>CAVQYA010000001.1:0-2046574 GCA_963718085.1 uncultured Chloroflexia bacterium
CGTAGCGCGGATGGCCGAAGAGGTTCGCCGTGCCCCACAGGAGGCGGGCCCCCGTGCGCTCCTGGTAGCCGAGCGCGTCGTCGGCGAGGGCGTTGATGTTCGCCTTGAACTCGGCGAAGCTCTCCCCGTCGGGCGCGACGTCGCGGTCGTGGAAGCAGTAGTACGGCACGCCGATCTTCGCGAAGAACTCGAACGCCGCGGACATCTTCATCCGGGCGGCGTCCATCGGGTCCATGCCGCCCGTGTTCCAGGGCCGGTCCAGGGTGCCCGTGCCGAACATGTCCCGCCCGTCCCAGGCGAACGAATGCCAGAAGCAGACCCCGACCCGGAGGTGGTCCTCCATCCGCTTGCCGAGCACGAGGCGATCCGGGTCGTAGACCTTGAAGGAGAGAGGGTCCGTCGATCCGATCCCGCCGAAGCGAACCGGCTCCGCGACCTCCGTGAAGAAGTCCTCGCCCACGACCCGTCCTCCTGCACCAGCTCTCGGCCTGTCGCGGTCCCCAGGGACGGGGCCGCAGACTCTGCGTGCGATCGTACTACGCGCCCCCCGGACGAGGGACGCGCAGTACGAGGCTGCGCCGCACCGGACCCGGCAGGTCGAGGTCGCGGGCGCGTCCCGCGGTGGTCGTCCGCGCCGGCTGCTCCCAACCGCCGTACACTCGGCCGGCCGACTCGCAACGAGGACCCGCCCATGCCGCAGCTCCATCTTCGCGCCGAACCCGGGGACTACGCGCCCATCGTCCTCCTGCCCGGCGACCCCAACCGGGCCACCGCCATCGCGTCGCTCTTCGACGGCGGGCTCGAGGCGACGCGCCGGGTCAGCGAGCACAGGCTGCTGTACGGCTACACCGGCACCTACCGGGGCGTCCCGATCAGCGTCCAGACGACCGGCATGGGCGCGCCGGCGACGGCCATCGTCGTCGAGGAGCTCCTGCGCCTGGGTGCCCGGCGGCTGGTGCGGGTGGGCACCTGCGGCGGGATCGGGAAGGGCATCCGGACCGGCGAGATCGTGATCGCCTCGGCCGCGTCGGCCTTCGACGGGACCACCGCGATCTACCTCCACGGCGAGTCCTACGCTCCCGCCGCCGACTTCTTCCTCACCCGGGCCCTCGTCGACGCCGCCGACGCCGCGGGCGCCGCCTATCACGTCGGGCCGATCTGCACGGTCGACGTGTTCTACAACCCCGACGCCGACTACTTCTCCCGCTGGGCGGCCCGGGGCGTCCTGGCCTTCGAGATGGAGAGCTCGGCCCTCTTCTTCCTTGCCGCCCGCGCCAGTGCGGCCGGCGCCGACGTCCGGGCCGCCACGATCCTGACCGTCAGCGACGTGCTCGGCGAGGGGGTCACCTCCGAGGATTCCTACCTGCCTCTCGACGAGCTGGAGCGCCGGACGGCCACCACCCTGCAGATCGCGCTGGCGGCGGCGACCTCGCCGGCCGTCACGGCCGGCCTCTGAGCGCACCCCCGGGGACGCCCGCTCCGTTCCCGGTCTTCGTCAACCTGCGGGCGATCGGGGTCCCCTTCGCCTGGTGGCGGGAGCAGTCGCTTCGCCTCGAGGCGGCGGGCTACGCGGGCGTTGCCGCCTGGGACCACTTCGTGAGCCGCGGTGTTCGCCGCGACGCGGTCCTCGAGGCCTGGACCACGCTGGCCGCGGTGGGGGGCGCAACCACCCGGCTCGGCCTGATGACCTTCGTCGCCAACGTGATGAACCGCCACCCGGCGCTGCTGGCCCGGATGGCCGCGACGCTCCAGGATGCCACCGCGCGGCCGGCTGACCCTCGGGATCGGGATCGGGGGGCACCCGGCCGAGCACCGGGCCTACGGGATCCCGTTCCCCGATGTGCCCGAGCGCGTCGCCCGGCTCGAGGAGGCGGTCGCCGTCCTGCGGGCCCTCTGGGGCGGCGGCCCGGTGACGCGGCCCAGCCCCTTCTACCCGCTCGTGGAGGCGCACGCGTTCCCGGTCCCCGTCCCGCCCCCGCCGATCATCGTCGGCGCGGAGTCGCGTTCCGGCGTTGAGCTGGCCGCCCGGGTCGGTGACGGCTGGACGACGCCCGCCGGGACGCTGGCGGAGCGCCTGCCGGGCTACCTCGAGGCGCTCGCGGCGGCGGGGAAGGCGCGGCCGGCGCAGCGCGTCCTGGCCGCCTTCGACCTGCCCCGGAGCGCCTCGCTCGCCGGCAGCCCCTGGGTGGAGGATCCGGTCGGCGCGCCCGCCCGGTGGGCGTCGGCCGGCGCCGACGGGGTCGTGGTCGGGGCGAACACGACGGCTGACGTGGACCTCCTCGTGGCTGCCGCGGACCGCCGCTGATGGCGAGCGCATGGGCGGCCGAGCTGGCCGCGGCGGTCGAGATCGCGGCCCGCGCCGGCGTCCTGCTGGTGGAGCGCCTCGACGACGCCGGGGCCGTCGCCTACAAGGGCGTGCGCGACATCGTGACCGAGGTCGACCACGAGTCCGAGGCGCTGATCCGCGCCGCGCTCGCCGAGCGCTTCCCGGACGACGCCTTCTACGGCGAGGAGTCGGGGCGGGACGCTGTCGGCGCCCACCGGACGTGGGTCTGCGACCCGATCGACGGGACGATCAACTACGCGAATGGGATCCCCTTCTTCTGCGTCTCCCTCGCCCTGGTCGTGGACGGCCATCCGGTCGTCGGCGTGGTCCACGATCCTCTTCGCCGCGAGACGTTCGCCGCCACCGCCGACGGGGCCGCCACCGTCGACGGTCGTGCCGTGGCCATCTCCGCGAAGGAGCGCCTCGTGGACCTGGTCATGGGTCTCGCCGTGGGCGGGCGTTCCCCGGCCCTGCGGGCGCGGCGCGTGCGGCGGGCGATCCGGATCCCGCGCCAGATGGGCTCGGCCGCCCTCGCCCTCGCCTACGTGGCCAACGGCCGCTTCGACGCCTACAGCCAGACGGTCGGTCTCTCGTCGTGGGACGTCGCCGCGGCAGGCCTCATCGCCGAGCGCGCCGGGGCGAAGGTGACGAACATGGCGGGCGGCCCCTGGTTCGACCTCGCGGCGCCGGAGAAGGGGATGGGCATCCTCGCCGCCCCACCGGCGCACCATCAGCGGCTGCTCGAGCTGCTCAGCGAGCCTGCGTAGGAGCGCCCTCCTGTCGCGCCCGCGGCGCCGCCTGCCTGTCCACCCAGCGCCGCGCGAGCGGCTCCGCGAGCCCGGGTGGCGAGCGCCGTCGCGCTCCGGCGCCCGGCCGCGTCCTGCCGCGCCAAGCGGCATCCTGCCGCGTTACGCGTCCCGCCAGCGATGGGGACGCCGTAGCAGCCCCGGGAGCTCCCAGCGGGTGCAGAAGCCCTCCCAGGCCGCCCGCTCCGTGCCTGCCCAGCGAAGCTCGTCCACCGTCCGCTCGGGGAGGGGAGCGTCCAGGCGGAGCGTTGCCAGGTCCCGGAAGAGGAGGGCGTCGGCCCAGCGCTCGTGGAGCATCGCGGCCAGCCGCTCGGCGCCGCGGACGCGGACCGGCCACTCGGCAGGAGGCGCCGCGCGGACGCCCTCGAGGGAGCCGAATTCGGCGAGCAGGGCCGACGCCGCCACGGTCCCGAAGCCGGGGATCCCCGGGAACCCGTCGGCGGCGTCGCCGACCAGGGCCAGCCAGGCGGGGATCGCGGTTGGCGCGACGCCCCATTTCGCCCGGACGCCGGCGTCGTCGTAGACGAGGTCGCGCCGGCGGTCGCGGAGGACCACGCGGTCGTCGCGGACGACCTGGGCGAGGTCCTTGTCGGGCGTGCAGACCAGGACCTGGGTGACGGCGGGGTCGGCGGCGAAGCGGGAAGCCGCAGTTGCGAGCGCGTCGTCCGCCTCCAGCTCCACCATCGGCCAGAGCGGGATGCCCAGGGCGGTGATTGCCTCCTCGGCGACCGGGAACTGGGCCAGGAGGTCGGCCGGGACCCCAGCCTCGGTCTTGTAGCCGGGCCAGAGGTCGTTGCGGAAGGAGCGGATCACCCGGTCGTGGGCGCAGGCGACGTGCGTGGCGCCCTCGTCACGGAGCAGTGCCAAAAGCGTCCCGACGAGGCCGGCCACCGCCGTCAGCGGCATCCCGTCCCGGCCGAGCACGGGGGGTCGCGGAGCGTGATACGCCCGGAAGAGCTCGTACGTCGCGTCGACGAGATGGACGCGCACCGGTCGGCCGGGGAGCGGGTCGGCCGCGGACCAGGTCAGCCGGCGTCCGTGCCGGCGCCCGCCATCGCCTCGGCGTGCTGCGATTCGACGATCTCGCGCAGGCGCTCCAGGTCGCCCTGGAAGATCGCCCCCATGATCGGCTTCTGGAGGAGTTGGCCCAGGTGCGGGATGAGCGGCGGCACCAGCCGCTCGTCCCAGCGGACGAGCGTCCGGCGTCCGTCGATCGCCTCGAGCGTGATCAGACCCCCGCCGGTGTACCTGCCGACGTGGCGGATCCCGAACCGGGTGGGCGGGTCGTAGACGTCGATCTCGACGGCGTCGACGATCCCCACGAGGAAGATGCGCACGTCGGCTTCGCCGCGCGTCCCGACCCCGACCGGGCCGGGAGTGGTGAGGCGGACCGCCTTCATCTCCTCCATCCAGAGCGGCTGCCGCTCGATGTCGGAGACGAAGTCCCAGACGTCGTCGATCGGGGCGTCGATCGTGATCGCCATCTTCATCACGGGATCGGGCCCCTCGCCGCGGGCGATGAGGTCCCCGATCCAGCGGTCGACCAGGAAGGCGCCGCCCGCGCCGGCGAGTCCGAGGCCGAGGATCGTCCGCACGCGCATCAGGATCTCCCTCCGGCCGCCGCGGCCGCCACGGGCACCGCGACCGCCGCCGCTGCGGGCGCCACCGTCGCCCGGACCAGGAGCGCGCCGGCGCGCTCCATCTCGGCCAGCGCCCGCTCCCCGTCACCGGGGGCCAGGTCCACCGGGCGGATGGCGTCGACGAGGACGCGGGTCTCGTAGCCGAGAGATAGGGCGTCGAGGACGGTCGCCTTCACGCAGTAATCCGTCGCGAGGCCGCCGACGACGACTCGCCTGACGCCGTGGCTGCGCAGGAGGCCGTCCAGCTCCGTGGGGACGGTCGCGCCCGACTGCGGGTCGCGCATGGTGAAGCCGGAGTAGCCGTCCTCGCCGTTGGCGCCCTTGCGCACGCACGGGCCCGCGTCGGCCACGAGACCACGATGGAGCTGCGCGCCCCAGGTACCGGCGACGCAGTGCACCGGCCAGGTGCCGCCGTCGATGGCGAAGTGCGGGGTGACGGGGGGATGCCAGTCCTGCGTGTAGGCAACGACGGCGCCCGCCGCTCGCGCGGCCGCGATCTCGTCGTTGAGGAGCGGCAGGATCGCCGCGCCGTCGCCGACCGCCAGGCTCCCGGCAGGGTCGGCGAAGTCGTTCTGGGCGTCCACGACGACGAGCGCGCTCCCCGGCTCGTACCCCTCGTGCATGGCACGACTCTACCGCAGCGTCCTCCGGCGCGTTCGGCGGGCGGATCGGATACGCTCGCGTGCGGCCGCCGTTCACGCCGCGCGGACGAGCGCGCGCCGGCGCGATCCGCATCGGTGACCGCCTTCCGCGGCCCGCCCAGGAGTCCGCGATGAGCAGCGACGACTTCAAGCAGCAGCTTCCCGACCTCGATCCGTCGGAGACCCGGGACTGGATCGAGTCGTTCGACCAGCTGCTCGACCAGGAAGGCGCCGAGCGCGCCCGGTTCGTCGCCTACAAGCTGCTCAAGCGCGCCCGCCAGCGCCACGTCGGCCTGCCCCCGCTCACCCAGACCCGCTACATCAACACGATCAGCCCCGAGCAGGAGCCGCCCTTCCCGGGCGACGAGGCGATCGAGCGCCGCATCCGCCGCCTGGTCCGCTGGAACGCGGCGGCGATGGTCCTGCGCGCCAACAACGCCTTCCCGGGGATCGGCGGCCACCTCTCGACCTATGCCAGCTCGGCGAGCCTCTACGAGGTGGGCTTCAACCACTTCTTCCGGGGCAAGGACGAGGGTGCCGGCGACCAGATCTTCTACCAGGGCCATGCGGCACCCGGGATGTACGCCCGGGCGTTCCTGGAGGGGCGCCTCGGCGAGGACCAGCTGGACCATTTCCGGCGCGAGGCCGTCCCGGGCCGGGGCCTCAGCTCGTACCCCCACCCGCGGCTCATGCCCGACTTCTGGGAGTTCCCCACGGTCAGCATGGGGATCGGGCCCATCTCGGCCATCTACCAGGCCCGCTTCAACCGCTACCTCGCCCACCGGGGGATCCGGGACACGAGCGGGTCGCGCGTCTGGGCCTTCCTCGGGGACGGCGAGATGGACGAGCCGGAGTCCCTCGGGGCGCTCTGGGTGGCCGGTCGCGAGCGGCTCGACAACCTGACCTTCGTCGTCAACTGCAACCTGCAGCGCCTCGACGGCCCGGTGCGCGGCAACGGCAAGATCGTGCAGGAGCTCGAAGGGATCTTCCGCGGCGCCGGGTGGAACGTGATCAAGGTGATCTGGGGGCGCGAGTGGGACGATCTCCTTGCGCGCGACACGGACGGCGCCCTCGTCAACAAGATGAACGAGACGGTCGACGGCGAGTTCCAGAAGTACTCGGTCGCCGGCGGTGCCTACATCCGGGAGCACTTCTTCGGCCCGGATCCGCGCCTCGGCCGGCTCGTGGACCACCTCTCGGACGACGACCTGACCCGCCTCCGGCGGGGCGGCCACGACTACCGCAAGCTCTACGCCGCCTACCTGGCGGCCACCGAGACCAGCGGTGCCCCGACGGTCATCCTGGCCAAGACGATCAAGGGCTGGACCCTCGGGCCCGGCGTCGAGGGCCGCAACATCACCCACCAGGCGAAGAAGCTCTCCGAGGCGGAGCTGATGATCTTCCGTGACCGCCTGGAGCTGCCGATCCCCGACGAGAGGATCGGGGAGGCGCCGTATTTCCATCCGGGCCCCGACTCCGAGGAGATCCAGTACCTCCGGGAGCGGCGCCACGCGCTCGGCGGCTCCCTGCCGAAGCGGGTCGTGCGGTCCCGCCCCCTGCCGCCGCCGCCGCCGGAGATCGATGCGGAGTTCGCGGCCGGGTCGACCGCCCCGGTGAGCACGACCATGGTCTTCGCGAAGCTCCTGCGGAACCTCATGAGGGACCCCGGCTTCGGGCGCCGCGTCGTGCCGATCATCCCCGACGAGGCTCGCACCTTCGGCATGGACCCCCTCTTCAAGGAGGTCGGGATCTACGCCAGCCAGGGCCAGCGCTACGAGCCCGTCGACTCTGACCTCGTCCTCTCCTACCGGGAGGCCAGGGACGGCCAGGTCCTCGAGGAGGGGATCACCGAGGCCGGCTCGATGGCCTCCTTCCAGGCGGCGGGCACCTCGTACGCGAGCCACGGCGAGCCCATGATCCCCTTCTACATCTTCTACTCGATGTTCGGCTTCCAGCGGACCGGCGACCAGGCGTGGGCCTTCGCCGACGCGCGGGGTCGAGGCTTCATGCTTGGCGCCACCGCGGGGCGCACGACGCTCAACGGCGAGGGGCTCCAGCACGAGGACGGCCACAGCCACCTCCTGGCCTCGACCGTGCCGCCGATCCGGGCCTACGACCCGGCCTTCGCCTACGAGCTGGTCACGATCATCCGCGACGGGATCGAGCGGATGTACGGCCGCGGCGAGGACCACCTCTACTACGTGACGCTCTACAACGAGAACCACCCGATGCCGCCGAAGCCGGAGGGCGTCGACGAGGGGATCGTGCGCGGGCTCTACCGCTTCCTCCCGGCGCCGGAGATCGCCGGGGGCGCGCGCGGCCACGTCCGTCTCGTGGGTTCCGGGGCCATCCTCCAGCAGGCGCTCAAGGCCCGCGACATCCTCGCCGAGCGCTTCGGCGTGGCCGCCGAGGTCTACAGCGCGACCTCCTGGCAGCTGCTCCGGCGCGACGCCCTCGAGGCCGAGCGCTGGAGCCGGCTCCACCCTGCGGAGACGCCGCGCATCCCGTACGTCTCGCAGGTGCTCGGCCCCGACGGCGGGCCCGTCGTCCTGGTCTCGGACTGGGTGAAGGCGTTGCCCGATCTCCTGGGACGCTGGCTGCCGCCCGGCTACGTCTCGCTCGGGACCGAGGGCTTCGGGCGCAGCGACACGCGCGAGGCGCTCCGGGGGCTCTTCGAGATCGACGCCCCGAACGTGGCCGTGGCCGCCCTCGCCGCGCTCCAGCGCCGGGGCGCGGTGCCGGCAAGCGTGGTCGCCGACGCGATCGCGGCGCTCGGCATCGATCCCGACAAGCTCGACCCGCTGGCGCTGTAGGCTGCCGGCCGGAGACCTGGCCTGCCGCGGGACCCGGGCTGCGGCCGAACCGGAGCTGCCGCCGAACCTCGGCTGCCGCGGAACCTGAGCCGAGCCGCCGGCGTCTCGGGGCCAGAACGGTCGCCGAGCGGACCCGCGACACCGGGGCCAACTCCCCCCGGGCCGCGCGCCGGACGACCGGCAAGGAGTCGAAGCCATGACCGCAACCCGTCCCCCCTTCGCCGTCGCGTCCCGCCCGGGATGGGTGGCCATCGGCATGGTCGCCGGCCTGGCGCTTGCCGTCGTCCTCGGCCCCGCCCTGGCCCCGCGCGCGGCGCGAGGCGTCGACGGCACCGAGCCCGACCGCACGATCAGCGTCGGCGGCACCGGCAGCGTGACGCTCGTCCCGGACGTGGCGGACCTCCAGGTCGGCGTGGTCGTCCAGCGGACCAAGGTCGCGGACGCTCGGGCGGCGGCCGCCACCGCGATGCAGGGCGTCGTCGCGGCCCTCCGCGCAGCCGGGATCGCCGAGCGTGACATCCGGACCACGACCCTGTCGCTCCAGCCGGTATACGACTACAGCACCACCGGGGCCGCGCCGAAGATCACCGGCTACGAGCTGCGCAACGGTGTCGTCGCCACGGTTCGCGACCTCGACCGCCTGGGCGAGGCAGTCGACGGCGCGCTCGCCGGGGGCGGCACCACGCTCGACGGGATCACCTTCCGGGTCGACGACCCGACCGGCCCCGAGGCACAGGCCCGGACCCAGGCGATGAAGGCGGCCCGCGCCAAGGCGGACGCCCTCGCCGCCGCGGCCGGGGTGAGCATCATCGGCGTTGCCTCGATCAGCGAGCAGTCGGCGCCGACGCCGTGGCCCGTCCCCTACGCGGGCGGCGCCAAGGCCGACTCGATCGCCACGCCGATCCTGCCGGGCACCTCGGAGATCACGGTCTCCGTCAGCGTCGTCTACCTGATCGGGTAGGACCAGTCGGACGCGGCCGGCGCCGGGCTCACCCGGCCGGGGCCGTCACCCGGAAGACGCGGCCGCCGGCGAGATCGACCACGAGGATCTCGCCGGCCTCATCCTCCCCGAAGGAGGCGATCGCGAGGCCCGCCTCGAGCAGGACGCGCGGGACGGGTCGCTCCGCGGCGGCGTCGAGCCCCCAGATCGTGCCGCTGCAGAAGTCGGCGTAGAGGTACGTGCCGGCGAGGGACGGCAGGGCGAGTCCGCGGTAGACATACCCGCCCGTGATCGAGCAGCCGGGGCCATGGCGGTACTCGGCGACCGGCGGGACGAGGCCCGTAGGGTCACACCCCTTCGCCGGCTTGAAGCAGGCACTCCCCTCCATCGTGCTCCAGCCGAAGTTCGGCCCGGCCGGCGATCCGGCACGCCAGCGGTCCACCTCCTCGATCGTGTCCTGGCCCACGTCGCCGATCCAGAGGTCGCCGGTCGTCCGGTCGAACGAGAAGCGCCATGGGTTACGGAGCCCATACGCCCAGATCTCGGCCCGGGCGCCGCCGCGCCCGACGAACGGGTTGTCGGCCGGGATCCCGTAAGGCGCGCCCGCCGCCGGCCGAGGATCGATCCGCAGCAGCTTTCCGAGCCGGGTGTCGAGGCGCTGCCCGTTGCCCAGCGGATCGCCCGCGGATCCGCCATCGCCGGTCGCGATCCAGAGGAGCCCGTCGGGACCGATCGCGAGGGCGCCGCCATTGTGGTTCGGGAACGGCTGGTCGATGCGCAGGAGGATGCGCTCCGACGCCGCATCCGCCCGATCGGCCGCGGGGTCGGCGGCCCGGAACTCGCTGACGACGGTGTTGCCGCCTTTGTCGGTGTAGTCGACGAAGAAGCGGCCGTCGGCGGCGAAGGTCGGGGCGAAGGCGAGCCCCAGGAGGCCCCGCTCGCCCCCCGAGGAGACGCGGCCGGCGAGATCGAGGAACGGCTTGGGCAGGAGGCGTCCGTCGCGGATGACGCGGATCCGGCCTGCCTGTTCGAGGACGAAGAGACGCCCGCTGCCGTCGCCGGCGTTGCCCGCGAAGAGTGGGCTCGCGAGGCCCTCGCGCGACGAGCTCCAGCCCGACGGCGAGGGCCGGTGCCGGGGGCGTGGCCGACGGGCTGGCCCGCCCGTCGGTGGGCCGGGTCGTGGGGACCGACGTGGCGACGGGCGCCGACGGAGTCACGGCGGGCGGCGTCGGCCCGGATGGCGACGGCCCCGCGCCGCACGCGGCGAGCAGAAGGACGGCGAGGGCGCCGCAGACCCCGGGCACCGCGCGGCGGGGGCTCACAGGGCCGCGCTCCGCCCGGCGCTGGGGACCCCTCCGGCCCCGACCAGCCCGATTCCGATCCGTTCGGTCACCCTGCGCCTCCGTGATCCAGTTCGTCCGCCGGCCCCTCGGCAGGCGCGAAGCCGTCCGCCAGCCCGTACCGCGACAGCCGAGCCGCGAGCGCGGCGGCGTACCCAGGCGTCCCGCCCTTCTCATCGTGCCGGAAGAAGACGAACGCGTCCCGGCCGTCCGCGAGGAATGGCTCCAGGCGCGCCGCCCAGGCATCGAGGTCGGCCGTTCCGTAGAGCGTCCGGCGGAGGCGGAGATAGAGGAAGGGCCCCGTGACCGTCAGGGGAGGATCGGGAGCCTCGTCGGTCTCGGTCACGACCAGGACCGCCGCCGCCGTCCGGAGCCGCTCGTGGGTCTCGTCGACCTGCCACGACGGGTCCTGCGCCTCCAGCGCGAGGGGCACGCCGGCGGGCCACGCCGCCAGCAGCCGGTCGAGGCGTCCGTCGTCGCGGGCCTGGCCGGCCGCGATCCGGAAGAGGGCCGTCCCCAGGCGATCTCCGAAGGCGGCAAGGGGTGTCGTCAGCCACGGCAGCGTGCCGGCGGCGTCGGTCGCGTACGCGCGCAGCGAGCCGGAGCGGAGGAGCTTCACCGCGAAGCGGAACGACGGCGGCACGCGAGACGCCCAGGCCGCAGCCTGGGCGTCGGTGACCTGGCGGTAGTAAGTGCCGCTCAGCTCGACTGCGGCCAGGCGCGCGGCGTAGGCGGGCAGGAGCGCATCGCCGCGGGTGCCGACCGGGTAGAAGGCGGGAGCCCAGCCGGGGTAGGCGAACCCGCTCGTGCCGGTCCGCAGGACGCCGGCCACGCGGGTCAGGTTTCGAGCGCCTCGGCGACCGCGCCGCAGGCGGGGGGGAGGTCCCCGGCCGGAGTCTGCAGGCCGCGCACCACTGCCTCGAGGGCGCGGACGAGCCCCTCGCGGTCGTCCTCCCGGATGGGGGAGAGGAAGTGGTCGTCCACGCCGCGCAGGTGCACCGGGGCGGCCCCGCGCAGGCGGTCCAGCCCGGCCGGGGTGAGCTCGGCCCACGACCCTCGGGCGTCCGTCGGGCAGGCGCGGCGAGCGACGAGCCCGTTGGCCGCCATGCGGTCGACCAGGCGCGAGACGCCGCTTCGCGAGAGAACCACCCGGTCGGCGAGCTCGCTCATTCGAAGACGCTGGCCTTCGGCGAGGGCGAGCTGGACGAGCGCGTCGTAGTCGGCCAGGCACAGGCCGCGCTCGGCCTGGAGCTCGGCCTCGAGGCGGCGCGTCACCACCGCATGGGCCTGGAGGAACGCGACCCACGCGCGCAGGCGCGGATCGTCGGGGCTGAGCGGCCCGGCGGCGCCTGCGGTCTCGGGCGGAGGCACGGCTGTCTCTGTCATCTGTCTCCTGGTCCGGTGCTGGCTCCGGCAATCCGGATGATAGCGCTTCCCGGAAGAAGTAGTTGCACAAGCAACAACAGTGGGATATAGTTGCGCAGTCAACTACATGCGGACCGGCGGTGGCCCTGCCGGACGACACGTACAGGGACGGGAGCACTCACGATGACCACCTGGCAGCTCGACACGGCCCACACCGTCGTCAGCTTCACGGCCAAGCACATGATGATCACGAAGGTGCGGGGCATCTTCAAGGGCGTCACCGGCACGGTCGCCTTCGACGAGGTCGATCCGGCGAACTCTCGCGTCGAGGTCACGATTCCCGCCGCCACCATCGAGACCGGGATGGAGCCCCGCGACAACCACCTTCGCTCCGCCGACTTCCTCGACGCCGAAAGCTACCCGGCCATCACGTTCGTCAGCTCGGGCATCGCGCCGAAGGGCGATCGCTGGACGATCAGCGGCGACCTGACGATCCGCGGGGTGACCCGGCCGGTGGTCCTCGACGCCGATGCCCTCGGCATCGTCATGGGCATGGACGGGCGTCGTCACGCAGGCTTCGAGGCGACCACGAAGATCAGGCGCTCGGAATGGGGCCTCACCTGGAACGTCGGACTCGAGGCGGGCGGATGGCTGGTCTCGGACGAGATCGCGATCGACCTCGAGGTCGCCGCCAACGAGGTCGCGGCGGCCGCCGTTCTCGAGCCGGCCCTCGCCCTCGCCGCCTGACCCCGTTCCACGGCCGGCGTGTCCCGTCCTCGCGGCGAGGGCGCCGGCCGTGCGATTCCCGGCCGCTCGCGTTCCGCGGCCGCGCTACGGCGTGGCGAACGTCGCGTCGATGCAGTCGGCGACGGTGACCGCCTTCGCCACCGGCGAGTCCGGCAGGCCGCTCATGAAGACGATCGAGCGTTCCCATTCGGCGGCATCGACTGCCCCGATCCCGTTGGCCGCGGTGTACGCGCTCTGCCACGTGGCGATCGTGGCGTTCAGCACCGCGAGCTGGGCGGCGCGGTCGGCCGCCAGCTCGGGCACCCGGACGAAGGCGGCGGCGAGCCCCTTCTGGGGGTCGGCCGTGATCTCCGTCATCGCCCGCCGCGTCGCTGCGACGAAGCGGCGGATCGCGTCGGCCTTCGGCCCGTCGAGCCCCTTCTGGCCGACGATCAGGCCGTTGCCGGGGAGCTGCTCTCCGGCGGGAAGCGCCAGCACGACGGCCGGCGTGCCACCCAGCTCGAGGCGGACGGGCTCGTTGTTCACGAAGCCGGTCGCCGCATCGACGACGCCCTGCTCGAGGGCGGCCAGCTGCCCGTAGTCGGGGAAGGGCACGATGTCGAGATCGGCGGTGGTCAGGCCCGCGCCCGCGAGCAATGCCTGGAGCTGGATCCACGAGGAGCCGTACCTGCCGGGGATGCCGACCTTCTTCCCCGCGAGATCGGCGGGCTTCGTGATCCCCGAGGATGCCTTGGCGAAGACGATGCTCGGGAACTGGGCGTAGACGGTGAAGACGTAGCGGACCGGGATCCCCTGGCTCACGGCCGGGATGACGCTGGTCCCGTCGGCGATCCCGACGTCTAGCGCGCCCTGGCCGACCAGCGTGATCAGTTCCGGGTCGATCTTGTTGTCGAAGGTGACCTCGAGGCCGGCGTCGCGGTAGTAGCCGGCCTGGTCGGCGAGGTAGAACTGGGCGAACTGGACGCTGGGGATGTAGCCGAGACCGACGCTCAGCTTCACGGGAGTGCCCGGCGTGGCGGTCGCGCCCGGGCCGGCAGATCCCGTGGGCCCCGGGACGCCCGGCGTGGCCGTCGCCCCGCCACCGCACGCGGCGACGATCACGGCGAGGATACCGACGAAGAGTCTCGACCGGCCGGCGGCGCGCCGGGCGGTGGTGCGGACTGTGCTCGAGGTGCTCACGTGTCTCTCCCGTGCTCGCGGTGCGGCCCCGGGACGACGCGACCAGTCGGGGATTGCACCGTGCCCGAAAGGCGCAGCGATCGTAGCACCGGCCGCCTCAGGTCCGGGCGGCGACGTGGCGCTCCACGAGGAGCACCGACCCGTAGAGCGCGATCCCCAGCAGCGCGATCACGGTCAGCGTCGCGAAGAGCAGGGGGATGTCGAAGAGGCTGCCCCGGGCCAGGTTGATCAGGACGCCGAGACCCTGCTCACCACCGGTCCACTCGGCGACGATCGCGCCCACCACGGCCAGGGTGATGCCGATGCGAAGGCCGCCCACGATCCCCGGCAGGGCGGCCGGGATCTCCACGAGGACGATCCGCTGGCGGCGCGTCACCCGGTAGCTCCGGGCCATCTCCAGGAGGCGCCGGTCGATGCCCCGGATGGCGACCATCACGCTGATCGCCACCGGGAAGAAGACGACGAGCGCCACGATGATCGAACGGGCCAGCAGCCCGGTTCCGAACCACAGGGCGATGAGGGGTGCCAGGGCCAGGATGGGGACTGCCTGGGCAGCGACCAGGTACGGCGAGAGCACCCGGTCGGCCAGCCGCGACCGCGCCAGGATGTACCCGGTAGGCAGCGCCGCCGCCGCCCCCGCGGTGAACCCGACGGCGATCTCCGCGAGCGTCGTCACGAGGTGCGGCCAGAACGTCCCCTCGACCCACCCGGCGAGGAAGCGCTCGGCGACGAGAAACGGGCCGGGCAGGATGAACGCCGGGTAGTCGCCGATCCAGACGATCGCCTGCCAGGTGGCCAGGAACCCTACGAACGCGACCAGCGGGGGGAGGACCCGCCCGCGGCTGCCGCTCACGCGATCACCGCATCGGGCTCGTCGTGGCGCCCGACCTCTCCCGTTGCCACTGCGAAGGCGTCGTCGGTGGCCCCGCCGAGCTGGGCGCGGATCTCCGCAGCGGTCCGCGACAGGACGGCGGCGTCCAGGTCGGCGAGCCGGCGAGGCCGCTGCAACTCCACCGTCACGTCCGCGGCGACGGAGGCGGGCCGCGGTGAGAGCACCACAACCCGGTCGGCGAGGAAGACCGCCTCGGGGATGCTGTGGGTGACGAGCACGATCGTGCTGCCGATGCGCTCCCAGAGGCGAAGCAGCTCGACGTTGAAGCGCTCGCGGGTCAGGGCGTCGAGGGCGCTGAACGGTTCGTCGAGCAGCAGGACGGAGGGCTCGAGCGCGAGCGCTCGGGCGATCGCGAGGCGTTGCCGCATGCCGCCGGACAGCTCGCCCGGCCGCGCGCCCGCCCAGTCGCGGAGGCCGACGAGTCCAAGGAGGTCGCGGGCCCGAGCCTCCCGCGCCGGGCGCTCCTGGCCGGCGACCTCGAGGGGGAACGCGACGTTGGCGAGCGCCGACCGCCACGGGAGGAGGCGCGGCTCCTGGAAGACGAGACCGACGCGGGCGTCGGGTCCGTCCACGGGACGGCCTTCGACCTCGACGGTGCCGCCCGCGGCGGGCAGAAGCCCGGCGATCACCCGGAGGAGCGTGCTCTTGCCGCAGCCGTTCGGCCCGACGAGGGCGATGACGGACCGGCGGCCGACCTCGAGGTCGATTCCCCCGAGCACCGGAACGGTCCGCCCGTCGACGGGGAAGGCGAAGCGCAGGCCGGCGAGGCGGATCGCGGGCGCGTCGGACGCGGACACGGCGGGCGCTGGCGGGGGCGCGTCGGACACGGGCTCCTCGACGTCGGGAACGGGCGCGCCGGGTGGCACGCGGACACGTCACGGTCGAGTCTACATCGACGTGGGCGGGGCGCCGGCGGCGCTCGGTGGGAGGTGCCGGGCAGCAAGTAGCCCGAAAGGACCGCCGACTCGGTCACCTCGCCCCCCTTGCGGGGGACTCGCCACCCTTGCGGGCAGCTGTGGCGCTCCTTGCGGAGCTCCGCCCGCTCTTGCGAGCGGGTCCGGCACCTTGCGGTACCGGTGCAACCGTTGAACCGCGCCGCCTCCCTTGCGGAAGGGCCGACCCTCCTTGCGGAGGATCCGGCTCCCCTTGCGAGGAGCCCGGCCGCCTTGCGGCGGCACCGCGGTCCGTTCATCACGGCCCCTTCGGGCTGCCCGGATGATCACCCGCGGAGGCAGGGACCCGCAAGGGGGTCTGTCCACGAGATTCGGGTCCTGCGGCCGGGTTATCCACGAACCGTCCACGATCTCGTCATCGGCGCGTCCCCTGGCGTCGGCGAACGCGCGCCCTGGCTCGCCCCGCGGGGGAGAGGGGGGCGGACCCGGCACGTCGTCGCGAGAGGTTGCCGCGGGTCAGTTGCGTCGGCGCGGGTCAGTTGCGTCGGCGCGGGTCAGTTGAGTGGGCGCGGATCAGCCGAGCCGGCGGGCGAAGCCGCAGATCGGGCAGGCCGCCACACCCGTGAGGACGTCGAGGTTGAGGGTCGTCGGGCAGCCGTTGGTGCCGCAGTAGAGACGCGGATCGCCGATCTGGCGCCGCTGCCGCCGCCGCGCATCCGAGGATCGTCCGGCGAGGGAGAGGGGCGCGACGGGCCGCCGCGCGAGAGAGTGACTGGACATCATGTCCGGTGAGAACCTTTCCTGGTCGGCCCGCGGGTAACTGCGGGCGCGGCCCATGCGATGTGTGGTCGCCCGGCGAATGCTGAGGCCTGGGTGACCGGATGGCGACGCGGCGCGGGGAGCGTGGCGTTGGATGCTCGGACCCTGCGCAGGCATTGCCTGAACGCCGCCAAGCATGGGGCTCGCCCACGAACCTGTCAAACGCGGTCGCCGGCGATCGTATGCGCGGCGGTTGGTAATCTTCACCTGCAGGTCGATACGCGGTCACGGCGTTCGAGTGAACCCGCACGATCCACGACTGCCCGGCGGGGCCGCCGGCGTTGACCGGCAAGGAGGCAGGGCGGACCCAATGGCGCAGAAGAGGCGTCGCTCATTGGGCACCACGATAGGCGGGATCCTCGTCGGCTTTGACCAGCAGGTGTTCAAGGCGGTGCCGCCGGGCCACGAGCTCGTCCATCACGCGCGCCCCGACGCCCCTGTTCCCACGAAGGACGGAGGGCTCGTGGTGAGGCTCCGATCAGAGCAGCGAGCGGCCGAGGCGGACGAAGCGGACGAAGCGCCCAAGGCGGACGAGAAGGCCGAGGCGGACGTCGAGGGCGAGGACCAGGCTCTTTCGCGCGAATAGCCCGTCCCGGCGCCAGGGGCGACCGGCAGACGGGCGTTCGTCCGCGGGCGATGCCCCCGTGCATGGCGCCCCGGCCGGCCGTCCGGAGGGCATCTGCTAGGCTTCGACACCGTGACCGACAGGCCCTCGTCGATGCCGCGCGCGGACGACCGACCGGGCTTCGCCCGTGGCCGGTACGTCCCGGCGCTGCTGACCGCCCTCGTCCCGGGCCTCGGTCACCTCGCCGCGGGTCGCACGCGGCTCGCCGCGGTCTTCGGCCTCCCGCTCGTTCTGCTGGCCGCGATGGGGGCCGGCCTCGTCGCGGGCACCACCGCCGACCGGCTCCTGGGGCTCCTCCTCGACGATCGCGTCCTCGTGCTCCTCCTCGTCCTCCAGGCGGCGCTCCTCGGCTGGCGGCTCGTCGCGCTCGGCTCGTCCCTTGCCGACCCGCGGCTGCCCCGGCTCCGCATAAGGGATGCCCTTCCGGTGGTCGCCCTCGTCGTCTTCGTCGCCGCGCCGCAGGCGTACGTCGGCTACGTGACGCAGGCCGCGCGCGAGAGCGCCGACGTCGTGTTCGTCCAGGGGCCCGCCTCCGGCGGCGCCTGGCAGCCGTCGGTCGCTCCGAGCCCGTCCTCGACCCCCGGCGGATCCCCGGGCCTGACGGCGTGGCCCAGCCCGACTGCCTCGCCATCGCCGTCGCCGGCGAACCCCCAAATCAACGTCCTTCTCATCGGTGTCGACGCCGGCGTCGGTCGGCGGACGTTCCTGACCGACACGATGATCGTGGCCTCGCTGGACCCGGTCGCAGGGACCGTCTCGCTCCTCTCGTTTCCCCGCGATCTCGTCGACGTGCCGCTCCCCACCGGCGGCGTCTTCTCGGGCAAGGTCAACTCGCTCCTCTCCTACGCGCGCAGGAACCCGGCCGAGTTCCCGGGCTCCAGCGGCGACGGCCACGACGTCCTCATGGCTGCCTTCGGGCAGATGACCGGCCTCAAGATCGACTACTTCGCCCAGGTGAACCTCGGCGGCTTCGTGGCGGTCGTCAACGCGCTGGGCGGCATCGACGTCAACGTCGCCCGTGCCTTCTGTGACCCGAGCTACGACGAGTACGGCTTCACCCGGGGCTTCGCCATCACGGCCGGCCTCCACAGGCTCAACGGCAACCAGGCGCTGGCGTACGCCCGCGTCCGCAAGGCGGCCGGCGAGTCCGACTTCACCCGCCAGTCGCGCCAGCAGGAGGTCCTCTCCGGGATCCGCGACCGCGTGGTCGAGGGCGGCTTCCTGGGCGACCCGGTCGGCTTCCTGCGGGCGATGGGCCAGACCGTCGAGACGAACCTCCCGCGGAGCCTGGTGGCGTCGCTCGTGGAGTACGCCCGGAAGGTGGATCGCTCGAAGACCTACCGCGCGATCGTCGTCGGTCGCGGCGTGATCTGGTCCGGCTACGACGCACGCGGCTACATCCTGCTCGGCGACTTCGCGGCGATCCGGGCCCGCGCCGACCGCCTCTTCCCGCCGCCCGGGACGCTTCCGGCCGACGAGTTCCTGGCCCCGAAGGCCGCCGCCAGCAAGGCCACGGGGAGCGGCGTCTCGGGCTGCGCGCCGGCGGCAACGCCGAAGCCGAAGCCGACGCCGAAGCCGACCGTCAGCCCGACACCGTCCCTGTCAGCGGGGCCCACCACGGATCCGTCCGCATCGCCCGTTCCCACCCCCGGCGGTGAGCCGACCCCGGGCACGCCGCTACCGGAACCCACGCCGACGCCGCCACCGGAGTCGATTCCGACGCCGCCGGCCGGGGCGAGCCCCGCGCCGTAGGCGTCCGGCAGCGCGCGTCGCGGAGTCCGCCCGCCGGGTCGAACCAGGGCGGAGTCAGTGGGGCCGCAGGGTCATCAGGACGTCGGGCTCGCCGGGGCCGGCCGGCCGGTCGACGTCGTCCGTCTCCCACGTGAGGCGGGAGTCGACGCGGACGATGCCGCCGAGCCCGTGAGTCACCTCGACGATCGCCTCGGCCAGGGAGCGCCGATCGACCCGTCCCTCGAGGCGGACGACACCGCCCCGGACGGCGACCTGGAACGCCTCCGGTTCCAGGGAGAAGGCGGCCTTGGCCAGGACCTCGTCGCGGACGAGCCGCTCAAGCTCGGCGTCCGGCCGCACGTAAGCCCGGACCACGTCGGCCCGCGTGACGATCCCGACCAGCCGCCCACCCTCCACGACCGGGAGCCGGTTGACCTGGCGGCTGGCCATCTGCTCGGCGGCCCATTGCAGCGTGTCGGTCGCCTCGACGGTGAGAGCCGGGCTCGTCATGGCCTCCCCGGCCGTGGTCGCCTCGATCTTCCTGAGCTCCGTCCGAGCCTGGCGCGACTCGCCGAAGACCCGGGCAAGGAGCCGGTTGCGGCCGCCCACGACGCCGCGCTCCTTGATGATGAAGTCCGCTTCGGAGACGACGCCGAGGACCGCCCGGTCGGCGTCGACGACGGGAACCCCGCTGATCCCCCGGGCGACCATCAGCTCGGCGACGTCCTTGAGCGGCGTCTCCGGGCGCACCGCGGCGACGCTGCGGGTCATCACGTCCCCGACCTTCATCCCGTTCTCCTCGAGCGATCTGGCGCTGTGCGGGGCGCCCCCGGACCTCCGCGGATCAACCCCGGGCCGATCGTGGCAGGCCCGGTCCGGCCCCGATAGGGGAGAAGAGGCCCGGGCTGACGGGACGTCCGGCCCGGCCGGGCGATCAGGCGAGCCGGCAGGTGAGCGCCAGCGCAAGGGGGACGTCGACGGCGGCGTGGGCCGCGAACGGGAGCAGGAGCGACCGCGTCCGGTCGGCGACGACGCCGGCGACGAGGCCGCCCGCCACGATCCCGGCCCACAGCAGCGGTGCGCCGGCGATGGTGTCGGGCCCCTGGTGGGCAGACCCGAACATCAGGGCCTGGGCGACGATCGCCCCGCCGCGGCCGAGGGCGCCCGCTCCCCAGCGCTGGACGGCCCCGCGATACGCAGCCTCCTCCAGCGCGGCGTTCGCCACGGCAAGGACGGCCGCCGGGAGGAGCGCCGCTGGCGAGGGAAGGCCCAGGCGCACCTCGCCGAAGAACGGCCCCGCCATCAGCGGGCCCGCGACGAAGAAGATCGGGACCAGGATCGGGGTGGCGACGGCGAGGAGCGTGACGCGCCGGTCGGGCGGCATGACGATCCCGAGCGAACGCCGGCCACCCATGCGGAGGGCCAGGAACGCGATGGTCCCCAGGACGAGCGTTGCCTGGATGACCCGCCGCACCACCGGGGCGGCGAGGAGGTTGTCGCAGGCTCCGGGGTTGGCGACCGGGGGATCCGGCACGAGTCCGAACGTCAGGGCGACGGCGACGGGCAGGACCGCGATCCAGGCTATCCGCGGCGCCCGTCGGCGGGGTGGAGGGTCGTCGCAGGAGGGCGGTGGCGGCGACCGCGGCGACGACCAGCAGGACGGGCAGGCGCAGGATGGGCAGGATCGCGTCCGCGGCGACCAGCGCCACCGGGATCCACGCCGCCGCGGTCACGGTGCCGGTCCCGCGGTTCGGGGAGCCGCTCCGGCCCTCGTCCTGCCCGACCATGTGCGCATCCTGCCCGACTGGTCCCGCGATGGGCACGGGCCGACCGGCCCCTGCCGCGCGGGCTGCGAGGCGCAGGCGGCCCCAATGCGGCCCGGAGCCGGCGCCCGCCGACGAGGTGGCGGCCACGAATGCGGCGGAACGCCGGAACGCCCGCCGACGAGTGTGGCGGCCGCCGAATGCGGCCCGGAACGCCCGCCGACGAGGGCCGTTCAACCCTGCCCGCGCGGCGGGGCGTTCCCTACCGTGGGCGGCGATGATCCTGACCGGCGATCCATTCGGGGCCTTTGCGACCCTCCGGCTCGGCAACGACCGCCTGGCGCTCGTCGTCTGCCCGGCCCTGGGCGCCCGCGTCCTCTCGCTCGTCGACCGCTGGTCCGGGCGCGAATGGCTCGTCCAGGGGGAGCCCCCGGAGGCGGGCCCGGACGGAGCGGCGGCCGGCTGGACCGGGCGCGATGCACGCTTCAGCGGCGCGGCCGCGTTCGGCTGGGACGAGTGCCTCCCGACGGTCGCGTCGTGCCCGGATCCGGCGGACCCGGCCGGCCTCCCACTCCGCGACCACGGCGACCTGTGGGGTCGCGTCGCGACGGCGGAGGCCGACGGACCGTGCCTCGTTGCGACGTGGGCCGGCGCCGGCCGGCCGTTCGTCTTCACGCGCCGCCTGCGGCTCGACGGTCCGCGGCTCATCGCCGAGTACGAGCTGGAGAACCGCGGCGCGTCCGCGCTCCCGGTTCTCTGGTCGATGCACCCGCTCCTCGCCCTGGAGCCGGGCGCCCGGATCGAGGTCGAGGGGCTCGTCTCGGTGCGCGTGGCGCACGCAGCCGGGCTGCCGCTCGCCCCCGTCCCGGGTCGCGCCGACTGGCCGGAGACGCCGGGCACGGACGGCCGCCCGCTGCAGCTCGACGTCGTGGGGGAGCCGGCGGCCGGAACGGCGCTCAAGGCGTTCGGCGGCTGGGAGCTCTACGGCAGCTGGGACGGCGCCGGCGGCGAGGGACTGCCGGGCGTGGCGGCCGTCGCCCAGCCCGACGGCTCCCGCCTGGAGCTGACCTGGTACGCGCCGATCGCCCCCAACCTCGGAATCTGGCTCGACGACGGCGGCTGGCCGCCGCTGCCGGAAGCGCCGCGCGTCCAGCACGCCCTGGAGCCCACGACATCGCCCGACGACGACCTCGCGTCCGCGATCGCGGCCGACCGGGCCCTCGTCCTGGCGCCGGCGGAACGGGTCGCGTGGTCGGCAACGCTCCGCGTCCGCGCCCCCGGCGAGCCGCGCGGCGGGTAGTTGGGGTCGTGCGGCGGCCGACCGCAGGTGCCGTGCCGATGCAGACAGGGCGCCATGGGTCGGGTGGCGGGCCGAGTGGCGGGACGCGAAAGGGACCGGCGGTGGCCGCGACTCGTGATGGCGTCGAGCGTCAGCCCGGCGGCGACACCAGGCCCCGGGCGGGCGACCGCAGCTCGAGCGGCCCGGGAGCCGCCACGGCCGGACGACCGCGCCGCTCCCGGCGCACGATGACCGCGTCGGCGATCCGGTAGGCCGTCAGGAAGACGACGACCGTCGTCGTCACCACGTAGACCCACCACGCCCAGGCCGCCGAGGTGTCGGTGCCGCTCATGATCCCGTGCGCCGTCGTGAACACGAAGGCGAGGAACGTGACGTAGTGGAGGACGCGCCAGGCGCGCTGGCCGATCCGGCGCCGGACGTAGAAGCTGGCCGTCACGATCGCCACCAGGTAGAGCGCGAGCTGGCCGACGCCCACCCAGAGCGGGCGATACGGCGAGGCGAACGGGACGAGCATCTCGACGAAGCCCAGCGGCTGCGTCGCGTCGAGCCCGAGGAGGGCCGCGTGGATGCCGCCGAGGCCGAGGCCGATCGCCGCGAGGTCCTGGTGCAGGGCGAAGGTCACGGGCCGGTGGGCGATGACGTCGAGGATCTTCGTCGAGAGCAGCAGGCCGTAGATCACGGAGCCGGCGATGGCGAAGTAGGACAGGAAGGCGACGATCCGGGTCGCCACCCAGGGGAAGCGCTCGGGGGCGCTGTTGGCGAGCCGGATGAGGCCGTCGACCGCGAACGGAAGCGTCGTGCCGAGCACGATCCCGACGGCGACGGCGAACAGCGCCCAGCGGATGAAGGTCGTGCGCGGCGAGAGGCCACGGTAGGTCATGCCAGGAACCTCGACGTCCGCGGAAGTGCAACCGTGCGGCCATTATCGAGGAGGACGACCGCGCCGAGGGCGTCGCTGCGCTCGACGAGGTCGAGCCCGACGGCGGCGCCGAGGATCACGATCGTCTTGGCGTAGGCCTCGGCCTCGCGGGCCGAGAAGGCGACGACCGTGGCCTGGACGACGTCGGAAAGGGCCGGCGTGCCGGTGGCCGGGTTGATCAGGTGGTGGCGGGCCTCGGTCGCAGCACCCCAGCGGTGGACGCTGGTCCCCGACGTGGCGACGCCGTAGGCGCGCGCTCCGAGCTGCCCCCCACGCAGGGCCAGGATCCCGAGAACGACCTCGTCGTTGCGAGGGTCGCCGATTCCGATCTCCCACGACTTGCCGGGCGCCACCCGGACCGCGATGTCGCCGTCGGCGTCGACCAGGGCGCCCGGCGCGTGCAGCCGGGCGAGGGCCCGGTCGGCCAGCCAGCCCTTGGCCACGCCGTCCAGGTCGAGTCGAACGCCGGGCGCCCGCGTGACGATGCCGGACCGGCGGCCGCCGTCCGGGGAGAGGGCCCAGCGCCGGGCGTCCCGGGCCGAGGTCGGGACCGACGGGCCGGGGGTCGGCGGCCCGGAGCCGGCTTCCTGCTCCGCCCGCAGGCGCTCGTCGAGGAGCGACGCATCGACGACTCCCCCCGTGAGGTCGCCCGCGTCGATCGCCCAGCGGAGGGCGGCGGCGAGTGTCGGCCGCACGGCGACGCTCGCTCGCGGGTCCCCGTTGAGGCGCATGAGCTGCGAGGCGGGGTCGTGGCGCGTCAGCATCGCGGCCCAGACACGCACGCGCCCCGCCACCTGGCGCATCTCGCGCTCGGCGGCGGCGTCCCCCGCCGGGGCGTCGACGTGGATCTCGAGGCGACCGCCCATCGCCTGCGTCCGGTGGACGAGGCGGGAGAGCGGTCCCGCCGCCTCGTCCGCGGTGGCCGTGGCGGGCCCCGTGATCCGGTCGAGCGACCCGATCACGGCTTGACGACTTTCCCGGATTGGGTCGTCGTGACCACCACCGTCCTCGGCGTTGCCACCGGCGCCGCGAGCTGCGTCACGAGGACGTTCGGGCCGGCATTCGTGGGAGCCGGGACGCCCGGCGGGAGCTTGATCACCTGGGTGACCTGCTGGACGGCGGCCACGCCGGCGGCCTGGCCCTGCTGGCTCGCGGAAGCGGGTAGGGCGGAGGTGGAGATGGTGGCCAGGAGCGCGGACAGGGTCGCGATCCCGCCGGCGGCCACCGCGAACCGCATGGGTCGCGGGTCGGGTCGCTGGGGTGCCGGCCGTCCTGCGAGCGCTCCGGGGGCGGTGCCGGAGCGGGCGGCCCGAGCCGGGGGTGCAGCGATCCCGGGCGCCGCCGGGCCGGTGGCGCCCGCGGTCGTCCTGACCGGCCGCGGCGCGGGTGCCTCGTTGGTCTCCATCTCAGTCATCGTTCTCGTTCTCGTTCTCGCCGCCGCCGGCCACCACCTTGTGGACCACCACGTCGGGGACGGGGATCGGCGTTGGAGTCACCTGGTAGATGGTGGTCACCACCGTCGTGGGAGATGGAGTCGCGCTCGCGTCCGGCGACGCCTGCGCTGCCGGGCCGCCGAGGCTGGCGGCAGCGCCCACCGTGAGCACGGCCGCCAGCCCGGCGACGACGAGCGCGGAGCGTCGTGGTCCCGCGCGGCGAGTGATGTTCGAGACAGGCATGGCCGGCTCCGATCGTATTGCGGCGGATCTGCTCCGTCGCGTGGGGGTTTCGTGTCGATGGCTGAATGCTCGCGCCTGCCGGTGAGCCCGGCCTGTGGCGTCGATGTGGGATCTCACAGGAAGGCCGCCCGGCGGTTGACGCGGGCCCGGCGGGCCCGGAGGATGGACCCATGCGGATCATGGTCGTCGAGGACGAGCCCAAGATGGGGCAGCTCATCCGGCGCGTCCTGACCTCCGAGCGCCACGTCGTCGACCTGGCCCCGGACGCGGTCGCGGCGCTGGGCCTGGCCTCGCCGGGCGGCGAGCCGTACGACGTGCTCATCCTGGACCGGATGCTCCCCGACCTCGACGGCCTCGAGCTCCTGCGGGTGCTCCGCAGCCGGGGCGTCACCACGCCCGCCCTCATGCTCACGGCACTAGGGGCGGTCGAGGAGCGGGTGGCTGGCCTCGACGCGGGTGCGGACGACTACCTGGCCAAGCCGTTCTCGTTCGCCGAGCTGCTCGCCCGCGTCCGGGCCCTGGGCCGCCGGGTGCCGGCACCGGCCGCTCCACACCTCGCGGTCGGCGACCTGGAGCTCGACGAGGAACGCCACGTGGCGCGGGTGGGCGAGCGCACCGCGGACCTGTCCGCCCGCGAGTTCGCGCTCCTCGCGTACCTCATCAGGAACGAGGGCCGCGTGGTCAGCCGGCGCCAGATCCTCGACGCGGTCTGGGGGGCCGAGCCCGACGTCTACTCGAACGTCGTCGACCTATACGTCTCGTACTGCCGGCGCAAGCTCGCCGAGCTGGGCCGGGCCGAGCTCCTCCGCACCGTCCGCGGCGTCGGCTACACGCTCCGCGGGAGCCGGTGAACCGCGGAGGGCCGGCGTCGGGGACGGCGGCCGACCCGCTCCTCGCGGCGACGCGACGCCGTCTCGCGGTGACCACGCTCCTGCTGGTGGGCGCCCTCGTCATCCTCCTCGGCGCGGCGTTCGCGGTGCTCGGGCTGCGCGCCCTCGACGACGGCGTCGACCACGCCCTCGACCAGGCGGCGACCGCCGAAGCGCAGAGCTTCGGGGGCGAGGCGCCGACCAGCGGCGCGGACGAGGGGGACGAGCGGCCGCCGCAGGCCTCCGACACCTTCTTCCTCGTGCTCGACCCACGCGGGGCCGTGGTCCAGAACCCGTCGAACGTGCCGCTCGGCGGGCTGCCGGACCAGGCCGCGGTCCAGGCCGCCGGCGCCGCCGGCAGCGACGTCAGGACCGTCCACGTCGCGGCGGGGCCGGTCCGCCTCGAGACCGTGCCGATCGGCGCCGCCTCCGCGCCTCAGGGCTGGGTGCAGGCGGGGTACGTCCTGACGCTGCACGACGAGCAGTCGCGCAGCCTCGTCGTGGCGATCGCCGTCGCCGGGCTCCTCGGGCTGCTCGGGACCGCGCTCGTGGCGTTCTGGATCACCGGGCGCGCCCTGGTCCCCATCCGGCGCGCGTTCGCGACCGAGCGGCGCTTCGTGGCCGACGCGTCGCACGAGATCCGGACCCCCACGGCCATCATCCGGGCCTCGGCGGAGGTGCTGCAGCGGGAGGAGCTGGTGCTGCCGGGAGGCAGGGAGCTTGCCGAGGACATCGTGGCCGAGGCCGACCGCCTGGGACGGCTCGTGGAGGAGCTCCTTGCGCTCGCCGCGTCCGAGCGCGGGGCGCTGGCCGCCGAGAGACGCCCGATCGACCTCGCCGAGGTTGCCGCCGCAACGGTGCGACGCGCCGGGCCGCTCGCCGCCGAGCATGGCCTCGTTGTCGCGGGGCCTGCCGGGGAGGTCCCGGCATTGCCCGTGCTCGGAGATGCCGACCGGCTTGTCCAGCTCCTCCTGGTCCTCGTCGACAACGCGTTCCTGGCGTCGCCCCCCGGCGGGCAGGTAGTCGTCGCGGTCGCGAGGACCGGCCGCCGCGCGCAGGTCTCGGTCAGCGACCAGGGGACCGGTGTCCCTGCGGACCAGCGCGAGCGAATCTTCGAGCCGTTCGCCCGCCTCCCGAAAGGTCGGCGGGAGAGCCGCGGCAGCGGGCTCGGGCTCGCGATCGCGAGAAGCATCGCGGAGCTCCACGGCGGGACGCTGACTGTAGGCGAGGCCGCCGGCGGCGGCGCGCGCTTCGTGCTGGACCTGCCGATCCGCTGAGGCCATCGCCGACCTGGCGTCCGGTGGAGGGCGCCCGCCGAAGTCGTATAGTGAACAAACCGACCGGTCGGTCGGTTTGCGGGCGCGAGGCCCGGCGGAGGAGCACGGAAGCCCTCGATGACGACGGACAGGCGGACGGCGGCCCAGGTCGAGAAGAGCCGGACGCGGCGCGAGCAGATCCTCGACGCTGCGTTCAACACGTTCGCGAAGCGTGGCTATCGGGAGACCGCCGTCGACGACATCGCGGCCGCCGCCGACACGTCGAAAGGCGGCGTCTACTTCCACTTCCGCACCAAGGAGGCGATCTTCCGCGAGCTGATGCGGACGACGGCCGACCGGCTGGCGGCGAAGGTGGACCGGGCGGTCGCCGCCGAGACCGATCCGATCGCGAAGGCGGACGCGGCGCTCCACACCGTGCTGGCCACCTTCGCCGGGCATCGCACGATGGCCCGGCTCCTCTTCCTCGACGCGCTCGGCGCGGGGCGGGCCTTCAACGCCGAAACCAACGAGCTCCACGACCGCTTCGCCCGCCTCATAGCCGGGTACCTCGACGAGGCCGTCGCCGACGGCTCGATCCCGCCGCTCGAGACCGGGATCACCGGGGTGGCCTGGTTCGGTGCCCTCAACGAGATCGTCGCCCGCTGGCTCCTGGCCGACGACCCGGGGCTGCTCGAGGACGCCTATCCGACCCTGCGGGCGCTCCTGCTGCGCAGCGTGGGCGTCCCCGAGGTACGGATCGCGGCGATGGCCCGGCCCGGGGCGGCCCGGTGACGGTCGCCGACCGGGCGGCCGACCCCGCCGCGGACGTCGCGCACGCGACCGACCTGGGGACCGCGCTCGACGCTCTGCCCGCGACGGGGCCGGGCCTCCTCCGCACCGCGACCGTGCCGGCGGACGACGTCGACGCGATCGCCCTCTTCGCCGCCGCCCGCGAGCTCGACCTGGAGGCCGCCCTCTGGCTCCAGCCGTCCGAGGGGACGGCGATCGTGGGGATCGGCCGGGCCTGGGCGGTCGAGCCCGAGGGCCCAGTGCGATTCACCGCGGCCGGCCGGTCGTGGCGGGAGCTCCTGGCGGCGCGGGCGCCGGGGGGCGGGGCTGCAGACCCGGCCGGCCTGCCGCGGGGGGCCGGCCCGGTCCTCCTGGGTGGGCTCGGCTTCACGGGACGAGTCCCGGCGGCCGACGACCCCTGGGCGGCGTTCGGGCCGGCCTCGCTCGTCCTGCCCGAGCTCGCCTTCGCCCGGACCGCCGCCGGCGCCTTCGTCACGGCCGCGACCACGAGCGTTGATGGAACGGCTCCGCGTGCCCTCGCCCGACGCTGGGAAGCGCTCGTCTCGCGGGCCCGCGAGCTGGCACCCGCGGCGGGCGCGCTGGTGGCCCGTCCGGCCTCGGCTCCCCTCGCCACCACCGGAGAGCAGCCGGACCGCGCCGCCTGGGACCGGCTCGTCGGCCTCTTCGCCGGCGCGGTCGGGCGCGGGAGGCTCGACAAGGTCGTCCTCGCCCGGCGGGTGGTCCTTCGCTCGCCCCTGGAGCTCGACCCCGTCAACGCCCTGCGGCGCCTCGCGGCCGGCGGGCCGGAGAGCACCACGTTCGCCTTCGTCCGGGACGGCGTCACGTTCCTCGGGGCCACCCCGGAGCGGCTGGCCCGGACGGAGGGCCGCGCGTTCCGCACGGCCGCGATCGCCGGCTCGGCGCCGCGCGGGGCGGACGCCGCGGAGGACGCCAGGCTGGCGGCCGGGCTCCTGGCCAGCGACAAGGACCGCGAGGAGCACGCCGTGGTGGTGACGATGCTCCGCGACGCCCTCGGTCCCATCGTCGAGCGGCTCGACGTGGCGCCCGCCCCGGGGATCCTCGGCCTTCGCGACGTGCAGCATCTCGTCACGCCGATGGAGGGCGTCCTCCGCGACGAGACGGGGATCCTCGCCCTCGCCGAGCGGCTCCACCCGACGCCGGCGGTCGGCGGCGAGCCGCGCGACACTGCGCTCGCCCTGATCGCCGAGCACGAGGGCTTCGACCGCGGCTGGTATGCCGGGCCGGTGGGCTGGCTGGGCGCGGACGGAGACGGCGAGCTGATGGTGGCCCTCCGCTGCGGGCTCATGGAGGGGCAGCGGGTGACCCTCTTCGCGGGGTGCGGGATCGTGGCCGATTCCGACCCGGCCCGCGAGTGGGAGGAATCGCGGATCAAGCTGCGCCCCGTCGTCTCGGCGGTGGGGCGCCTGGAGGATGGCGACCGATGACCGACCTGGCGGCCCTCCGCGGCTTCGTCGACGCGCTCGTGCGCGGGGGCGTGCACGACGCCGTCGTCTGTCCCGGCTCGCGGTCCACGCTGCTGGCCCTCGCCCTGCGGGCCCACCCGGGGATCACCGTCCGCGTCCTCCTCGACGAGCGGAGCGCCGGCTTCTTCGCCCTCGGCATGGCCAGGGCCGGACGGCGGCCCGTCGTCGTCCTGACGACCTCGGGCACGGCGGCGGCGAACCTCCTCCCGGCGGCCGTCGAGGCGTCGCTCGGCCGGGTGCCGCTCGTCCTCCTCACGGCCGACCGGCCGGCCGAGCTGCGCGATCGAGGGGCAGCCCAGGCGATCGACCAGGTCCGGCTCTTCGGGACCCACGTGAAGTGGTTCGTCGAGCTGCCGCTCCTCGACGGCGAGGACGTTACGGCGCGCCACGTCCGTTCCGTGGCGGCGCGCGCCGTGGCGACCGCGCTCGCGGGGCCGGCCGGCCCGGTCCACCTGAACGTCCCGTTCCGCGAGCCGCTCGTGCCCGACGGGCCGCTGGGGCCGCTCGACGGCGAGCCGCCCACGGCGGTGATCACCGGCCGGCGCACCCTGGCCGAGGCGGACATCGAGCTCCTGGCCCGGCGCCTGGCCGGCGTGGAGCGCGGCCTCATCGTCGCCGGACCGCAGGACGACCCCGCCCTGCCGGCCGCGGTCGCCCGTCTCGCCGCCGCCCTCGACTGGCCGATCCTCGCCGACCCTCTCTCGCTCGTGCGCTGTGGCCCGCACGACCGGGCACGGGTGGTTGCGCGCGGCGACCAGCTCCTGCGGCCCGGCCCGTGGCGGGCGGCCCACGTGCCGGGCCTCGTCCTCCGCTTCGGCGCGATGCCGACGTCGAAGCCGGTCCTGGCCCTCCTCGAGGAGGAACGCCCGGCCCAGGTCGTCGTCGACGGCGACGGTGGCTGGCGCGAGCCGGCGATCCTGCCGACGACGTTCGTCCACGCCGACGCGGCGGCCACGAGCCATGCCCTGGCCGACGCGCTCGCGGCAGGGGAGCGGCGCGCCGGCGGAAGCCGTCTGCGGCCTATCCCGGCGCGCGGCCGGCGCTGGCTGGACGAATGGATGACGGCCGACCGCGCGGCCGACCGCGCCCTGCGCGGCTGGCTGACGCGGACCACGGACGCCGGTGAGGCGTTCGAGGGCTCGCCCTTCGCCCACCTCGCCGACCTCCTGCCCGACGGCGGGATCCTGTGGGCCGGCAGCTCGATGCCGGTCCGCGACATGGACGCCTGGCTCCCCGGCGGTCCCCGGGCGATCAGGCCCCTCGCGAACCGCGGCGCGAACGGGATCGACGGCGTCGTCTCCTCGGCGCTCGGCGCGGCCGCGACCAGGTCGCCCGTCGCCCTCGTCGTCGGCGACCTGGCCCTCCTCCACGACCTCTCGGGCCTCGTCGCGGGCCGCCTCCACGGCCTTTCCGCGACGATCGTCGTCGTCAACAACGACGGCGGCGGGATCTTCTCGTTCCTCCCCCAGGCGACGGCCGAGCGGCCCGACGCCGGTCTCCCGGCCCATTTCGAGGAGCTCTTCGGAACCCCCCACGGGATCGACCTCGGGCCGCTCGTCGCCGCCCTCGGGGCCGACCATCGCGCCGTCGCGCGCCGGCGAGCTGCGGGCCGCCCTCGAGGCGTCGCTCGGCGCGCCCGGCGTGCGCGTCCTCGAGGTGCGGACCGACCGGGACCGGAACGTGGCCCTCCACCGGGAGGCGGCAGCCGCCGTCGCGGCCGCCCTCGACGAGCTCCTGGCCGCCGACGGGGAGGCGCCCCGGTGAGCGAGCGCCTCCGCCTCCAGGTCGACGGGATGACCTGGACGGTGCGCGTCGGGGGGCGGGGCCGGCCCGTACTCTTCCTCCACGGCTTCTCCGGGAGCGGCCTCTCCTGGGCCGGGATCGCCGGCCTGGGGAGCCGCGTCCGCGCCATCGTTCCCGACCTGCCCGGCCACGGTGGCACGGGCTGGGAGGCGAGCCCCGGTCCCGCCGCGGGCGCGGTCGGAGGCGGCGCGAAGGGCGCGCCCGGGACCGCCGACGGCCTGCCGGATCGACGTCCCCGCGCCTCCGTGGAACGCACCGCCGACGACCTGGCGGCGATCGTCCGCCGCCTCGGCGCCGAGCCCATCGACGTGGTGGGCTACTCGATGGGCGCCCGGATCGCCCTCCGCCTCGCCGTCGCCCACCCCGAGCTCGTCGGCCGGCTCGTACTGGAGGCGCCCTCGGCTGGGATCGCCCATCCCGCCGCCCGGGCCGAGCGGGCGGCCGCGGATGCCGAACGTGCCCGCTTCGTCGTCAGCGAGGGGATCGAGGCCTTCGCCGCCCGCTGGGAGGCCGAGCCGGTCCTCGCCGGAGAGGCGGCCCTGCCCGCCGACGCCCGTGCCCGCCAGGCCGCGATCCGCCGCTCGCACGCGCCGCTCGGCCTCGCCGCCTCCCTGGTCTACGCCGGCCAGGGCGCCATGGAGCCGCTCCACGACCGGCTGGCCGCCGTCGCCGCGCCCACCCTCGTCGTCGCCGGCGCCGACGACCCCGTGCGGTCCCGGGCCGAGGAGGTGGCGGCGGCCATTCCCGGCGCCCGGCTCGCCCTGGTCCCGGGCGCCGGCCACGCCCCCCACCTCGAACGTCCCGAGCGCTTCCACGCCCTCCTCTTCGACTTCCTCACGGAGGCTGCCGCATGACCCCGCCCGCCAGCCCATGTCGCCTGGACCCCCGTCCGGGAGTACCGCGACATCCGCTACGAGCACTCCGGCACCGGGATCGCGAAGGTCACCATCAACCGCCCGCAGGTTCGCAACGCCTTCCGGCCCCAGACGGTGGCGGAGCTGATCGACGCCTTCGCCCGCGATCCGCGACGACGCGACGGTCGGCTGCGTCCTCCTCACCGGGGAGGGCGACGTGGCGTTCTGCTCGGGCGGCGACCAGAACTACAAGAGCCACGCCGGCGGCTACGTCGGCGAGGACGGGATCGCCCGCCTCAACGTGCTCGACCTGCAGCGGCAGATCCGCTCCCTGCCGGTCCCGGTCATCGCCCTCGTCAACGGCTTCGCCATCGGCGGCGGGCACGTCCTCCAGGTCGTCTGCGACCTCTCGATCGCGAGCGAGAACGCGGTCTTCGGCCAGGTCGGGCCCGCGCGTCGGCTCGTTCGACGCCGGCTTCGGGGTCGGCCTCCTGGCCCGGCTCGTCGGCGACAGGAAGGCGAAGGAGATCTGGTTCCTCTGCCGCCGGTACAACGCCGACGAGGCGCTCGCGATGGGGCTCGTCAACAAGGTCGTGCCCCTGGCCGATCTCGAGGCCGAAGGGGTCGCCTGGGCGGACGAGATCCTGGCCATGAGCCCGACGGCGATCCGCTTCCTCAAGTCGGCCTTCCTCGTCGCCACGGACGGGCTGGCCGGCCTCCAGGAGTTCGCGGGCAACGCGACCGGCCTCTACTACACGACCGACGAGGCGCACGAGGGCTCGCGGGCCTTCCTCGACAAGCGGTCGCCCGACTTCACGACGTTCCCGCGCCGCCCGTGAACGGCCCCTCCGACCCGGGCACGCCCGCGCCGCCAGCCGAGGCGCCGTCGGCGTTCCGCCTCTGGCTGCTCGCGATCCGCCCGGCCACGCTCCCGGCGGCCGCGTCCGGCGTCGTCGTGGGCCTCGGCGCGGCCCTCGCGGTCGGGGCGCCGTTCCGGCCCGCCACCGCCCTGGCCTGCCTCGTCGTCGCGCTCCTTCTCCAGGTGCTCGCCAACCTCGCCAACGACCTCTCCGACTTCCGGCGGGGCGCCGACACGCCCGACCGCGCGGGGCCCACCCGCGTCGCCGCCGCCGGGCTCGTCAGCGAGCGCCGGCTGGAGGTCGCGATCGTCCTGGTGATCGGCGCGGCCGGCGTCGTCGGCCTGTGGCTGGTGATCGTCGGCGGCCCGGTGATCCTCGCCCTCGGGGGGCTCGCCATCGTCGCCGCGCTGGCGTACACGGGAGGGCCGTTCCCGTACGGCTACCGGGCCCTCGGCGAGGTCTTCGTGTTCGTCTTCTTCGGGCTCGTGGCGGTGGTCGGGACGGCCTACCTGCAGGCGCTCCGGCTGGAGCCGCTCTTCGCCGTCGCGGCGATCCCGGCGGGCGCCCTCATCACCGCGATCCTCGTCGTCAACAACCTGCGGGACATCCCCACCGATGCGGCCGCCGGCAAGCGGACGCTGGCGGTGATCCTGGGGCGTCGCCGGACCGCGGGCGAGTACGCGCTGCTCCTGGCCGCCGCCTACGCGGTGCCCGTGGCGCTGGTGTTCGCGGGTTCCGCCGTGCTCGCCGGCCCCTGGCCGATCGCGGCGTGCCTGCCGCTCCTCACCGCCCCGATGGCCGTGCCTCTCTTGCGCACGGTCAGGGGCTTCGACCAGCCGCGGGAGCTCAACGCGGCGCTGAAGGGGACGGCCCGCCTGGCCTTCGCGTTCTCGCTGCTCTTTGCCACCGGCCTCGCCCTGGCGGCGAGTCGCGCGGGAGCACCGGCAACGTGACCACCGATCCGGCGGAGCTGCGCGCGCTCCTCGAGGCCGTCCCGGTCGCCGGCCTCTCCGCGCTCCGGGTGCGCGTGCCATTCCGGCGCCCGTTTGCCACGGCGACCGGGATGTGGCTCCACCGCGAGGCGTGGATGCTCCTCCTGCTGTCGCCCGACGGGCGCGTCGGTCTCGGCGAGGCGGTCCTCGAGCCCGACGCGACCGAGGTCGAGGAGACGATCCTGGCCCGGGTCGATCCGCGAGACGGCCGGCCGCGCGCGCGGCGGCGACCTGCCGGACCCCGAGGAGCTCGAGCTGCTGGGCGGGCCCGGCCGCGCGTTCCGGGCGGCCCTCGACGGGGCCCGCCTCGACCTTGCCGGGGCGCTCGACGACGCGCCCGTGCCCGTCAACGGGACGATCGGCTTCGCGGCGCCGCGGGAGGGAGCCCAGGCCGCCCTCCAGGCGATCGAGGCCGGCTTCACGACCCTCAAGCTCAAGGCGGGCGCGGAACGGGAGACCGAGGACCTCGTGGCCCGGGTCCGGGCGATCCGCCAGGCCGTCGGGCCCGACGTGCGGTTGCGGGTCGACGTCAACGGGGCCTGGGACCTCCCGACGGCCGAGGAGCGGCTGGACGCGATCGCGCGCTTCCAGATCGAGTACGTGGAGCAGCCGCTCCCCGCCGACGACACGGCCGGGGCGGCCGAGCTGCGCCGACAGGTCGGCGTGCCGGTCGCCGCGGACGAGGCCGTCTACGCGCCCATCGCGGCCCGCCGCCTCCTCGCCGAGGGCGCCGCGGACGTTCTCGTCGTGAAGGCGGCGCGGGTCGGGGGGCCGGTCGCGATCGCCGAGATCGCGGCCGCGGCGCGAGCGGCCGGCGTCCCGGTGGTCCTGTCCACGCTCTTCGAGACGGGGATCGGGATCGCGGCGGCCCGCGCCTGTGCCGGCGGGCTGCCGGGCGGCCTGGCCCACGGCCTCGCCACGGCAGGGCTCCTCGAGCACGACCTGCTGGTGGCTCCGCTCACCGTCGGCCGCGGCCTGATGACCCCGCCGGGCGGCCCGGGGACCGGCGGGCTGGGGATCCTCCTCGACGACGGGGCGCTGCGCCGCTTCGCGGTCGAGGCCGTGGAGGCCGCCGAGTGAGCCCGGCCTCGATCCTGCCGGTCGCGATCCGCCGCCACGCCGCGGCGCGCCCGCTGGCGCTCGCGATCCGCGCCGCCGCCGGCGACCTGACCTTCGGCGACCTCGATGTGGCCGCCGACGCGGCGGCCACGGCCCTCCGGGTGTCGGGGGTCTGGCCCGGTGACCGGGTCGCCCTGCTCGCCGTCCCGTCGGGCGAGGCGATCGCGCTCCTCCTCGGGATCCTCCGGTCGGGAGCGGTTGCCGTCCCGCTGGGAACGCGCCTCACGAGTCGCGAGATCGTGGACGCCCTCGACGAGACGACCCCGGCCCTCCTGGTCCACGACGCTGACGGGGCCGCCGTGGCGGGCACTCACGGGGTGCGCGCGCTCACGCCCGCGGCGCTCCTCGCCCGGGCGTCGGGAATCCCGCGGCGCAGCCTCGACCTCGATGCCGGGGCCCCCGCCCTGGCGGTGCTCACCTCCGGGACGAGCGGCAGCCCCAAGGCGGCGCTCCTCTCGCAGCGCGCGCTGTCCGCCAGCGCCGCGGCGTGGGCCGCCGTCCTGCCTCCGGCGACGGGCTGGCTACTCTGCCTCGGGCTGGCCCACGTCGCGGGCCTGGGGGTCGCGTGGCGCGCCCTCGGCGCCGGGCTGCCGCTCCACGTCGTCGCCGGCTTCGACCCGGAGGTGGTCCTCGCGGCGTTGCGCGGCCCCGGTGCCCCCAGCCACGTGTCGCTCGTGCCTGTCCAGCTGGCCCGGGTGCTCGAGGCCGCGGGGGATGCGCCGCCGCCGGTCGGGCTTCGTGCCGTTCTCCTCGGCGGGGCGCCGCTCCCGCACGACCTCGTGGGCCGGGCGGCGGCTGCCGCCTGGCCGGTGATCCCGACCTACGGCCTGACCGAGGCAGGTTCCGGCGTGACGGCGCTCCCCACCGACGAGGCCGCCGCCACGCCCGGGTCGGCCGGGCGACCGCTCCCCGGGGTGGCCGTGAGGATCTCCGAGCCCGGTGCCGATGGCGTGGGGGAGATCGAGGTGCGGACCGCCGCCGTCTTCTCCGGGTACCTGGGCCGGGAGGCCGAGACCGCCGCCGCCTTCACCGCCGACGGCTGGCTCCGGACCGGCGACCTGGGCCGCCTCGATTCCGCCGCGCGCCTCTTCGTCGCCGACCGGCGCGACGACCTCGTCGTCTCCGGAGGCGAGAACGTCTACCCGGCCGAGGTCGAGGCGGTGCTGGCGTCGCACCCGGCAGTCGCCGAGGCGGGCGTCGCCGGCCGCCCCGATCCCACGTGGGGAGCGGTGCCGGTGGCCGGGATCGTCCTCCGCCCGGGTGCCGTGGACCCCGGCGATGACGCGCTCCGGGCCTGGTGCCGCGAACGGCTCGCGGCCTGGAAGGTGCCGGCCGCGTTCACGCGCCTGGCCGCCCTCCCGAGGACCACCTCGGGCAAGCTCCGGCGGCGGGACCTCCGCGACCTGCTCACCCCGCTCGTCGTCCTCCTCCACGCCACGCTCTCGACCGGCCGCCAGCTGCGCCCGCTCGCCCGCGCCCTCGCCGCGCCGGGCGACCTGCGCGTCGTCGCCCCCGACCGGCGGGGGAGCGGGAGGCGCCGCCTCGACCCTCCCCGCGCCGTCGCCATGGCGGAGCACGTCGCCGACCTCGCGGCGTTCCTCGACGCCGAGGGCGTGGGCCGCGCCGTCCTGGTGGGCCACAGCTTCGGCGGCGTAGTGGCGATCGAGGCGGCCGCGCGGCTGCCGGAGCGCGTCGCCGAGGTGGTCGTCTACGAGCCGCCGTACGGGGCGCTCGCCGACGCGGCGGTCCGGCCGTTCTTCGCCGTCGTCGAGCGGGAGACCCGGGAGGCGCTGGCGCGGGACGGTCGCGCCGGCGCTGCGCGCGCATTCATCGAGCGCGTGGCCGGGCCGGGGACGTGGGACGCGCTTCCCGGCCCGGACCCGGACGTTCCTCGCCGCCGAGGGCGGGCGGCGTGATCGCGGACGCAGGCCTGGCCACCCTCGAGCCCGGCGGACTTGGATCGATCTCCTGCCCGGTCACGATCCTGGCGGGCGGCGCGTCGGAGCCGTTCTACGCCCCGATCGCCGACGCCCTGGCCACCCGGATCCCCGGTGCGCGTCGCGTGGACCTGCCCGGCCGCCGCCACACCGCCCCCATCACCGAGCCCGACGCCATCGCGGCTGCCGTCCGCGCCGCCCTCGGCCGGCCCGGCGCCGCTCCCGCCCGCCCCGCTCCCGCCCCCGGCCCGCCGAGAGCCGCGCCCCCGCCCCAGGAGACTCCCGCATGACGCTCCCGCGCGACCCGCGCCCTGACGGCCAATCCGGTCCCGATGCGCCCCCCGGCCCGGACTCACCCTCGAGCCCCGACATCACCTCCGGCCCCGACACTCCGCCCGGCCCGGACTCGCCATCCGGCCCCGATGCGCCCCCCGGCCCGGACTCGCCCTCGAGCCCCTACATCACATCCGGCCCCGAGGCGCCCCCCGGCCCGGACTCGCCCTTGGCTCGCCCCGGCCCCGATGCACCCTCCGGCCTGGCCACCGAGCGCGGCAACGCTGCCGCCTCGGCCGAGGTCGGCGCGATGTTCGACCGGATCAGCGGCGTCTACGACCTGATGAACCTGGTCATCAGCGCCTTCCAGGAGCCGCGCTGGCGGCGGCGGGCGGTGGCCCTCGCGGGCCTGGAGCCCGGAGGCCGGGCGATCGACATCGCGTCCGGCACCGGCAAGGTGGCCGCCGACCTCCACCTCGCGGCCCAGCCGGGCGGCGAGGCCCTCGGCGTCGACATCAGCCCGGGGATGATCGGGATCGCGCGGCGGCGCTTCACCGGCCGGCCGGGACTCACCTACGTCGTCGGCGACGCCATGGCCCTGCCGGCGGAGGACGGCCGCTTCGACGCGGCCACGATCGCCTTCGGGATGCGCAACCTGCCCGACTACGTGCGGGGCTTCGCCGAGATGGCCCGCGTAGTTCGGCCCGGCGGGAAGGTCGTCTGCCTGGAGATCGCCCGCCCCCGGAGCCGCCTGGCCCGGATCATGCGCTGGTGGTTCGACCGGATCGTGCCGCTGATCGGGAAGGTCGCCGGCCAGGGCGGCGCCTACGCCTACCTCGTCCGCAGCGTCCAGAACTACCCGGCGCCGGAGCGGATCGCCGAGGTCATGCGCCAGGCAGGCCTCGTCGGCGTGCGCTGGATGGGCATGTCTGGCGGCATCGTGACCATCCACGTCGGCACGGTGCCGCCGCGCGATGGCCCCGTGCGCGCGGGTCGTGCCGCGGATTACATCACCGCTGGTCGCATCTGATATCATGTGATCATGATCCGGACGCAGATCTCGCTGACCGTAGAGCAGCACACTCGCCTTCAACGCAGGGCCAGGCAGCGTGGAGTCTCCATGGCCACGCTCATCCGCGAGGCCGTCGAGGTCGTCCTGCCCGATGACGATGATGTCCGCCGCGAGCGCCGGAGGCGGGCCTTTGCCTTGGCCGGGGCCTTCCGCTCGGGGCGTCGCGACACCGCCGCGACACACGACGACGCGCTCGGCGAGGAGAAGCGCTGGTGATGGTCTTCGTCGACACGAGCGCCCTATACGCACTTCTTGATGCCGACGACGACGGGCACGATCGAGCCCTCCGTGGTCGCGACGCGGTCGCAGATGACGTGCTCGTCACGCATGGCTACGTAGTGGCGGAGACGATCTCGCTCGTCCGGCGACGCCTGGGAGCCGAAGCGGCCGTCCGGGTGATCGATGAGTTCCTGCCGACGCTCGACATCGTTGACGTCGATGGCCAGCTCCGAGAGGCAGCCACGCGCGCGTTTCGCGCCGCGGTGCGTTCGTCGATCTCGTTCGTCGACCAGACGAGTTTCGTGTTCATGCGCCGGCAGGCGATCGTGCGCGCCTGGACGCTCGACGCGGACTTCGCCACGGCGGGCTTCGAGCTCGTCGCCTGATCCGATTGGGCGGAGCAGGCAAAAGTCCGGTGCCACCTCGGTCGCGGCTCGTCGTCGGCCTTCGGCGCCCGCGGCTTGTGTAGCCATGTGGTTGTGGCTACAATAGCCATATGAAGATCGCATCGATCAGCCAGGTGAAGAACGGCCTCAGCAGCTTCGTGGACCGGGTGCGGGCGGGGGAGAGCATCCTCGTCACGGATCGCGGCGTCGTGGTGGCCCGGCTGGAGCCCGCCGGAGCGGGGCCGGGCCCGGGCGGGCGCCTGGAGCGGCTCGAGCGCGCGGGCCTCGTGCGCGTCGGCCGCTCGGCGCCCCCGGTCGAGCTGATCCGCTCGCCCGCGCCCCGTGCGGCAGCGGGTGTCAGCGTCGTCCAGACCCTCCTCGACGAGCGGAGCGACGGGCGATGAGATTCTGGGACAGCTCGGCGATCCTGCCCCTCCTGGTGGAGGAGCCGGCCAGCCCGTCGATTGTCGCGGAGTACGTCCGCGACCCCGAGCAGATCGCCTGGTGGGCGACCGGGATCGAGTGCGTGTCGGCGCTCGCCCGCGCCGAGCGCGAGGGCCGCCTCGACCCTGCGGCGATGGCCGACGCCGTCGCCCGCCTCGAGGCGCTGGAGCACTCCTGGGCCGAGATGCAGCCGACGGACCAGCTGCGCGAGCTGGCCGTCCGACTTCTCCGCGTCCACGCCCTCCGGGCCGCGGACGCGCTGCAGCTTGCGGCCGCCTTGATCGCCGCCGAGGGTCATCCCGCGTCGCTGACTCTCGTCGCGCTCGACGAGAGGATGGCGCTCGCGGCCGAGCGCGAAGGCCTCCGCGTGGTCCGGCCGGCGGCCTGATCGCGCTCGATTCCCGGCCGTCGGGGCCCCCCGGGCGCCGCGCGAGGGCTGACGGCGTCGCTATCCCTGGCGGCGGTAGGTCCAGATCGCGAGCGGGGCGAAGACCGCCACGATGGCGGCGATCCAGCCGGCCGCCAGGAGCACCGTGCCGGCGTCGGCGGTGCCCAGGATCAGGCCGCGGGCCGCGTTGACCACTATCGTGACCGGGTTCGCCTCGGCGATCGGGCGCAGCCAGTCGGGCATCGTCTGGACCGGCACGAAGGCCGACGAGGCGAAGGTGAGGGGGAAGACGGGGATGAAGATCGCCCCCTGGGCGGCCTGCGCCGACTTCGCCCGGAGGCCGATGTTGGCCGATAGCCAGCTGATCGAGTAGCCGAAGAGGGTGACGAGCGCGAGGGCCAGCACGAAGGCCGGCAGGCCGCCCGTGAAGCGGAAGCCGATGATGAAGCCGACGACGGTCATCACGACCACCGTGTAGGTGTTCCGGAAGAGATCCGCGAAGGTGCGCCCGATCAGGACCGCGGACGGCGCCATCGGGAGCGAGCGGAAGCGGTCGATGATCCCCTTCTGGAGGTCCTCGGCGAGGCCGATCGCGGTGCCGGTCCCGCCGAAGACGACGGTCTGAACGAAGATGCCCGGCATGAGGAACGTCACGTAGTCGATGCCCGGCGTCTTGATCGCGCCCCCGAAGACGAAGGCAAAGAGAAGCACGAACATGATCGGCGTGATCGTGTCGACCACGAGGAGCTGCGGGTTCCGGACGACCGCCAGCATGGTCCGCCAGGCGATCGTGACCGAGTCGGTGACGATCCAGGTCCGGGAGCGCCGGGTCGACGGGTCGGTGCGGCGGGCGACGGCGGACGCGGCGGGCGTCGCGGTGGCGGCGGTGGTGGCGGTCATGCGGCATTCCTCCGGGCCGGGCGGCCGAAGCGGCCGCGCCTGATGGTCGTGGTGTCGTCGGCCGATTCGGCTCCGTCGCCGTCCTCTGCGCGGCGGCCGGTGAGGGCCAGGAAGACGTCGTCGAGGCTCGGGCGGCGGAGCGAAAGCTCGGCGACCTCGAGCCCGGCCCCGTCGATCGTGCGGACGACCTCGGCAAGGGTTCCCGCGCCGTGGTCGACGGGAAGGCTGATCCGGCCGTCCGTGAGGTCGGCGCGGGGCTCCGTGGCGGCGAGCGGGCGCAGCAGCCGGAGAGCCTCGCTCGTGCGCGAGGTGTCGGCGATCTGGACGTCGACGACGTCGGCGCCGAGGCGGTCCTTCAGCTCGCTGGCGGTCCCCTCGGCGATCAGGAGGCCGTCGTCGATGACGGCGATCCGGTTGGCGAGGCGGTCCGCCTCCTCGAGGTACTGCGTCGTGAGCAGGATCGTCGTGCCGTCGGCGACCAGGCTCTCGATCACGTCCCAGAGGCCCAGGCGGCTGGCCGGATCGAGGCCCGTCGTCGGCTCGTCGAGGAAGAGGACCGTGGGCCGGCCGACCAGGCTCGCCGCTAGATCGAGGCGGCGGCGCATGCCGCCCGAGTAGGTTCGCACGGGACGCCCGCCCGCGGCGGAGAGGTCGAAGACTGCCAGCAGCTCGTCGGCGCGGGCACGCGCCGCGGGCCGGCCGACGTGCAGGAGGCGGCCGACCATCTCCAGGTTCTCGTGGCCGGTCAGGTTCTCGTCGACGGCCGCGTACTGCCCGGTCAGGCCGATGGCGGCGCGGACCGCGTCGGGCTCGCGGACGACGTCGTGGCCGGCGACGCTCGCGCGGCCGCCATCGGCATGGAGGAGCGTGGTCAGGATGCGGACCGCGGTCGTCTTCCCGGCGCCGTTGGGCCCCAGGAGGCCGAGGATCGTGCCGGCCGGGACGGTGAGATCGATCCCGCGCAGGGCGTGGACGGAGCCGTAGGACTTGCGGAGCCCCTCGGCGGTGATGGCGTTCTCGTGCATGGTGGCCTCATGGGTCGGCGGGTCGGCGGGTCGAATGCCGCCGGCGCCAGTCCTTTCGGTGGCCCGCCCTGGATGGATGGGGAGCGGTCATCGCCGTGACGGCAGCCGGGCGGTCCGCTACGCTTCGCGGCGTCCGTTGCGCGTCGCGGCAGAGCAGGGAGCAGTAGGCAGCGTGGTCTGTCCATCGTGCGGCGCAGCAAACCCGTCGCGCGCCAGGTTCTGCGCCGACTGCGGGACGCGGCTGGCCGCCATGTGCGCCTCCTGTGGTGCCTCGCGCCCGACCCCCACCGCCCGTTTCTGCGGGGAGTGCGGCACTCCGTTCGGGGATGCGGCGCGTCCCGCACAGGGCGCCGGCGTGGCGACCGGCCCCGCGGCGCTGCCGGCGCCCGTCGCCGAGCGTCGCCACGTCACGGTCCTCTTCGCCGACCTCGTGGGTTTCACGACCATCGCCGACGGCCGTGACCCGGAGGAGACCCGCGAGCTCCTGACCCGCTATTTCGACCTGGCCCGCGAGATCGTCGAGGGACACGGTGGGGTCGTCGAGAAGTTCATCGGCGACGCGGTGATGGCGGTCTGGGGCGCGCCGGTCGCGCGCGAGGACGACGCGGAGCGGGCCGTGCGCGGAGCTCTCGAGCTCGTGGACGCGGTGAGGACACTCGGCCCCGACATCCTCGCCCGGGTCGGCGTCCTCACCGGCGAAGCGGCCGTGACCCTCCACGCCGTGGGCCAGGGAATGGTCGCCGGCGACCTCGTCAACACGGCCTCGCGGATCCAGTCGGTCGCCCCGCCCGGCACCGTCCTCGTCGGCGAGGCGACGCGCCAGGCGACCGAGCGGTCGATCGTCTTCGAGCCCGCCGGCGAGCAGCTCCTCAAGGGCAAGGCCGCGCCGATCCTCGTCTTCCGGGCCGTGCGGGTCGTCGCCGAGCGCGGGGGCGGCAATCGCGCGGAGCGCCTGGAAGCGCCCTTCGTGGGACGCGAGGAGGAGCTCCGGCTCCTCAAGGAGTTCCTGCACGCCACGTTCCGGGAACGGCGCCCGCGCCTCGTCTCGGTGACCGGGCAGGCCGGGATCGGCAAGAGCCGCCTGGCCTGGGAGTTCCTCAAGTACATCGATGGACGGATCGAGGACATCTTCTGGCACGAGGGCCGCTGCCCGGCCTACGGCGAGGGTGTCACCTTCTGGGCGCTAGGCGAGATGGTCCGCGGCCGCGTCGGACTCGCGGAGACCGACGACGCGGCGACCACGCGGGCCAAGGTCCGCGCGTCGGTCGAGGAATGGATCCCCGACTCGGCCGAACGCGCGACGGTCGAGCCCGCGCTGCTGGCCCTGCTCGGCGTCGAGCCTGCGCCGCCCGGCGGCCGCGAGGGGCTCTTCTCGGCCTGGCGGACGTTCTTCGAGCGGATCGCCGACGTCGGGCCGGTCACGATGGTCTTCGAGGATCTCCATTGGGCCGACCTCGGCCTGCTCGACTTCATCGACCATCTCCTGGAGTGGGCGGGGACGTCGCCGATCTACGTGGTCACCCTCGCCCGGCCCGAGCTGCTGGAGCGGCGGCCGACGTGGGGCGCCGGCAAGCGGAGCTTCGTCGGGATGCCCCTCGAGCCGCTTCCCGAGCCCGCCATGCGCGAGCTGCTGGCGGGCCTCGTGCCGGGACTGCCCGAGCGCGCGGTCCGGGCGATCGTCGAGCGCGCCGACGGGATCCCGCTCTACGCGGTGGAGATCGTCCGCAAGCTCGTGGCCGAGGGGCGGCTCGTGGGGGCGGATGGGGTCTACGCCCCCGCCGACGACCTGTCCGACCTGGCCGTCCCGGAGACGCTGCAGGCGTTGATAGCCGCCCGCCTCGACGCCCTCCAGCCCGAAGACCGGGCGCTGGTGTGCGACGCCGCCGTCCTTGGCCAGGGCTTCGCACCGGCGGCCCTGGCCGCGGTTGCCGGCATCCCCGAGGCCGACCTCGCGCCCCGCCTGGAGGACCTCGTTCGCCGCGAGCTCCTGGTCCGGGACCGCGACCCACGCTCCCCGGCGCTCGGGCAGTACCGGTTCGTGCAGGCCCTCATCCGCGAGGTCGCCTACGGTACGCTGGCGCGGCGTGACCGGCGCCTGCGCCACCTCGCCGCGGCCCGCTACTTCGAGGGACTCGGCGACGAGGAGCGGGCCGCGCCCCTGGCATCCCACTACCTCGCCGCCTGCCGGACTTCCACGCCGGGCTCGGAGGCGGAGGCGGCCGCCGTCCAGGCGCGGATCGCCCTGCGGGCTGCGGCCGGCCGCGCAACGGCGCTCGGCTCTCCGCTCCAGGCGATGGCGCTGCTGCTCGAGGCTCTGACTGTCGCGGCGGAAGTTGGCGAGAAGATCGACCTGCTCGAGCAGGCGGGGCGGGCGGCGACCGATGCCGGCCACTACGACGAGTCCGAGGAGCTGTTGCGCCGGGCCGTGGCGCTGGCCAGGGCGGGAGGCGCGCGACAGGACGTCGCGCGGACCACGGCTCGGCTGCTGGGATCGCTCCTCGCCGGCTTCCGAACCATCGCGGCGACCGAGCTGGCGGCCGCAGTCGAGGCGGAGTTCCCCGATCCCCTGGAAGGGCCCGAGATGCTCCGGCTCAACGCCCTGATCGCCCGGACTGCCGGCCTGCGAACCGCGGGCGCTGCCAACAAGGAGGCGCTCGCGCTGGCCGAACGCTGCCTGGCCGCAGCCGAGCGGCTCGACGATGTCGAGCTCATCGCGGAGACCCTCGAGACCAAGGGCCATCTTCTCCCGGGCCTCGGCCGACCCTACGAGGCCCGGGCCCTGCTTGTCGCTGCCCGCGAGCTGGCGAACGTTCACGGCCTGCGCGACACGGCGTTGCGGGCCGAGGCGAACCTCTCGATGGTGCTCGTTGGGGACGACCCGCGGGGCGCGGTCGCGCTGGCCCGCGAGCTGGTCGAGCGAGCGCGCCGGCTCGGCATTCGCCGCGTGGAGATCGGGGCGATAGCCAACGGCGCGGAGCCCTCGATCCGGATCGGGGAGTGGGCATCGGCGCTCGCCCTCCTCGAGGAGCTGACCGCGGTCGAGCTCGCCCGGAGCGACGAGGAGACGATCCGCGCCCACATCGTGATGCTCCGGGCCCTGCGCGGCGAGGACGTCGCGGTCGAGATGGCCGTGCTCGACCGGCTCGCTTCCGACGAGGTCGACCCGCAGACCGTGGCCGAGGTCGAGATGGCCAGGGGCTTCGCGGCCCTCGGCTCGGGCGACATGGGGCGGGCGGCAGTCCTCCTGGCCGGCGCGCTGCACCGGGCACCGATAAACACGCCGTTCCTGTCCCCGTTCCTGGCCCGGATCGCCCTCTGGCGCGGCGACCGGGCGGCCCTCGCGGATGCCCTCGCCATCTTCGCCGAGCCGACCACCGGCGGCCGCGTCGCACGCACCGATCGCCGGATTGCCACGGCCGGCCTCGCCGCCCTCGACGGCCGCCCGGCGGAGGCGCTCGAAGGCTACGTGGCAGGCCTCCGCGAGCACCGGGCGATGGGCACGCGCTGGGAGCTCGCCTGCACGGCGATCGACATGGCGGTGGCCCTGGGACCGGGCGTTCCGGAGGTCCTGGCCGCCGCTGAGGAGGCGCGGGCGATCCTGGAAGAGCTCGGCGCTGCGCCGTTCCTGGCTCGCCTGGACGCGGCCCTCGCACGTCACGGCGGGGCTGGTGCGGCCTCCACGGCGCTCGCGGAGACGGCCGCGGCGGCGGCCGGGACGGCGGACGCCTAGCCGAAGCCCCGCCTCAGTACCAGGGCCAGGGGATCGCCGGCCAGTCGGGGCTGGGCTGGGGGAAGCGCCCGGAGTGCAGCAGCTCGTCAAGCCGCTGCCGCGTGGCCGCCAGCTCGTCGGCGGCCAGGTGCGCCTCCAGCTGCCCGTGGAGCGCGACAAGCGCCGTCCGCAGTCGCGCCAGCGCTGCCCTCTCGCCGCTCGCCAGCTTCGTGCCCCGCCAGCCCCAGAGGACGGTGCGCAGCTTCGGCTCGAGGGCAAAGGTGACCCCGTGGTCGACGCCCTGGACGATCCCGTCATCGCGGACGAGGAGGTGGCCCGCCTTGCGGTCGGCGTTGTTGACCACCGCGTCGAAGAGGGCGATCCGGCGAAGTCGCGGGTCGGCCGCGCGGATCAGCTCGACCACGTCGGCGTCCGCGCGAACGTCGACCCAGAGCTGGAGCATCCCCGGGCCGGCCGGCGCGCTCTCGCGGAAGACCGTCGGAGGGACGACGTCCCAGCCGCTCGCCCGGGAGACGAGGAACGCGGCGACCTCGCGATGGGCCAGCGTCCCGTCCGGGAAGTCCCACAGCGGCTGCTCGCCGCGGACCGGCTTGTAGATGGCCGCCGCCACGGTCGCGCCGCGCCCGGCGACGTCGCCGTGGACGGCCACCAGGAGCGTGGCGTTCGAAGCCTGGACCAGCCGTCCCACTACCTCGATCTCGCCGGTCTCGAGGAACGGGAGCGCGAGAGCCGGCGGCAGCGTGATCGCCGGTGGGAGCGCCGGCTGTCCCTCGTCGGCGCCCCGCGGCTCGTCGATGCGGCGCGCGTCACCGGCATCGTCGGGGCCCGATGGCCCGAATGGCTGCTCGTCGCCGCCCTCGGCGGGCCGGCGCCCCTCGGCGGGCCGGCGCCCCTTGTCGGGCCGGCGCCCCTCGTCGCCGGGCGGCGTCAGTGGACGTATCCGTTGCGGCGAGGGCAGAGATGGCCGGCGGGGTCGAGGGGCAGGCCGCAGAGCGGGCAGGGCGGCCGTCCGGCTGCGACCGTGCGGAGGGCACGCTCGGCGAAGGCCCGCGCCCGGGTCGGCGTCAGGCGCACCCGGAGAAGGTCGGGCCCGTCCGGGTCGTCGTCGGAGAGCTCGAGCACCTCCTCGACCTCGTCCTCGTCCTCGTCCGCCTCCTCGTCGTCCTCTTCGTCCTCGTCGCCGTCGTCCTCTTCGTCGTCATCCTCGTCGGCCCGGGCGCGGGCCTCCACGATGATCTCGTCGCTGTCGCCGTTCCAGGCGAGGGTCATCGTGCCGACGCGGAAGGCCTCCACGAGTGGCTCGTCGAGGGGTGCGGTGTCGTCGTCGGCGGGGGTCAGGGCCTCCGGAACCCGGACGCCGCGGCGGGCGACCTCGGCGAGGAGGAGCGCCATCCGTTCGGCCAGGACCTGGACCTGCACCTTCTCCAGCACGACCGAGACGAGCGCCCCGCCCCGTTTCGCCTGCAGGAAGAAGGTCCGGTTGCCGGGCGGGCCGACGGTGCCGGCGACGAAGCGGTCGGGATGGCCGTAGTCGAATATGCGTCGGGGCATTGCGGGACTCTACCGCGCCTCGCCACGAGTCGCCCGGGACGGGGTGGCCTGCATCGACCGGTGCCGCGGCCGCGGCGCCATCTCAGGCCCGCCCGGCGCCGGCTCAGGCCGGCCCGGACGCCGGCTCCGCCGTCGGCGGCGCTTCTGGCGCCCACGCCCGGATCTCCTCGCCGCGCTCGGCCGCGACGACCAGGAGGCCGCCGAAGAGAGTGAAGCCGGTGATCCGGAGACCGGGGCCGTCCACGTCGGCCTGATCGTCATTGGCGTTGTTGGTGCGGCCGCCGAAGATCGCCGGGCCCCTGGCCGTCACCCTGACGCCGGGCGCCACGACCACGCGGGTGCCCCCGAAGACGGTCCGCACCTCGAGATCGGCCCCGGCGGGGTCCATCGTCGCCTCCCGAAGGTCGAGATCAAGGCCGGCGTACCAGCAGATCACGCGCCCCCCGCGGAAGGAGGCCGCGGTGCTGGCGAGCCTCGCGGCGTCCATGACGGCGACAAGGTCGATCTCGTCGGCCGCCGGGGCCGGCCGGGGCGGCGCCTTCCTCCTCAAGCTGACTGCGCCAAGGGCGCTCGCCATCCCGGCGACCACGGACGCCCCGATGACGAGGCCGAGGAGCCTGGCGAGGCGTCGAATCATGATGACCTCCGGGCTGACTGGGTGCCGGCCACGATCCTAACCGGCGCCGGCCGCCGCGGCCCGCTACGCTGCCATGATGGAACGGCCGGGGCAGCTGGAGCGGGAGGCCGAGCGCCTCGAGGGCGCGGTCTGGGGCCATCTCGTCGGCGACGCGCTCGGGGTGCCCTACGAGTTCCGCCGGCCGGAGGAGATCGGCGAGGTCGTGTTCGGGGCGCGTGGCACGCACGACCAGCCTGCCGGGACGTGGAGCGACGACGGCGCCCTCATGCTGGCCCTCCTCGACTCGCTCGTGGACTGGGACGGCGAGAGTGGCCGCGCCGCGGTGCGGTTCGACGTGGCCGACCAGGCCGTTCGAATTCGGAGCTGGTACGAGGATGGCGCCTACACCCCGGACGGCGACGGCCGGTTCGACGTCGGGAACGCCACCCGGGCCGCCATCGACGCCCTCCGCCGAGGCGTCCCGGCCGCGGACGCTGGGAGCGTGGTGCCCGACGCCCTCGGCAACGGCTCCCTGATGCGGATACTGCCGGTGGCGCTCGCGGGCCGCGCCCTGGACGACGGGACGCTCGTCCGCTGGGCCGTCGCCGCGTCGGGCGTCACCCACGGCGCTCCGCTGGCGCGCGTAACCTGCGCCCTCTACGTCCTCCTGGCGGTACGACTCCTCGCAACCCCGGGCGAACCCGCCGCCGCGCTTGCCGGCGCGCGCGACGCGCTCCGGGCGGAGGTCACGGGCGGGCCGCTCGAGACGGCCCTCGCACACCTCCTCTCCTGGGACCGGCGGACCGGCGGCGGCCACGTCGCGGATTCGTTCTGGTCCGCGTGGGAGGCGCTGGAGGGAGCCGGCTCGTACGAGGCTGCCGTCACCCGGGCGGTTCGCTTCGGCAACGACACCGACACGACGGCCGCGATCGCCGGCGGGCTGGCCGGGATCCGCTGGGGGATCGGTGGCATCCCGCCCGTCTGGCTGGCCGCGATGCGCGGGCGCGACGTCGTCGGGCCGCTCGTCGATCGGCTCCTGGCCCAGGGCGGCTGGCGGACCTCCACGACCAGCCCGCTCCGCGTCGACTGGGTGCCGCTCGGCGACGTGCCGGGCCTGGCGGACGGGACCGGCGCCGTCGGGATGACGCTCCTGCCCGGGAAGAAGCGGCTCGGCTACAGCGGACCGCATTGGCGCGATCCCGCGGCCGACGCGCGGCGCCTCCGGGAGGTCCACGGCTGCAGCACCCTCCTCCTGCTCGTCGAGGACGCCGACCTGGCCATGAGCCGGGCGTGGGGGACGGTCCCGGCGCTGGAGGCAGCGGGGATCCGCGTCGTTCGCCATCCCGTCCCCGACATGGACGTGCCGGTGGACCGCGACGCCTTCCGGATCACCCTCGACGACGTGCTGGCGAGGACTCGCCGCGGCGAGCGGGTCGTCGTCGCCTGCCGCGGAGGCCTGGGCCGGACCGGCACGGCGGTCGCCTGCCTGCTGGTGGACGGCGGCGTGCCGGCCGACCAGGCGATCGCGCGCGTCCGTGCCGTCCGCCCCGGGACCGTGGAGCAGCCCTCCCAGGAGGCCTTCGTGCGGGCGTGGGCGGGTGGAGGGGCGCGGACCAGCCGCGAGGTCGCCGCCCGATGACCGGCCGCGAAGGTCACCGCCCGATGACCGGCCGCGTCATCGTCGTCGGCTCCGTCAACGTCGACCTCGTCGTCGTCGCCGCTCGCCTGCCGGCGCCGGGCGAGACGGTGACGGGGGGAGACGTCGCCCGCCACCACGGCGGCAAGGGCGGCAACCAGGCTGTCGCGGCCGCGCGCCTGGGGGCGCAGGTGGCCTTCGTCGGCGCGGTCGGCCGGGACGACTTCGGGACCGCAGCCCGGGTCGCGCTCGAGGCAGAGGGGATCGACGTCACCCATCTCGCGGCCGTCGCGCGACCGACCGGCGTCGCCCTGATCGTCGTCGACGCGCGGGCGGAGAACCTGATAGCCGTGGCCCCGGGGGCGAACGCGTCGCCGACCGCGGCATCCGTGACGGCCGCCCTCGCGGCGCTGGCCATCTCACCCGGCGACGTGGTCCTGGTCTGCCGGGAGATCCCGCCCGATGCCGTCCGGGCAGCCCTCGCGACGGCGCGGGCCGCGGGGGCGATCGGGGTCCTGAACCCGGCTCCGGCGGACGGGCTCGACGCGGCGACGATCGCGCTGGCCGACGTCCTCACGCCGAACGAGACGGAGCTCGCGCTGCTGGCGGCGGACGCGGCCGACGCGGGCGACGAACCCGGGCGCGGTGACTCCGACGTCGAGACGAGCGCCCGGCGCCTGCTCTCGGGCGGGCCCGGCGGCCGCGCTGTGGTGGTCACCCTCGGGGCTGCCGGGGCGCTCGTCGTCCCCGCGACGGGCGCTGCCGTCCGGGTGCCCGCCGTCCCGGTGGTCCCGGTGGACACGACAGGCGCCGGCGACGCCTTCAGCGGCGCCCTCGCCGTCGGGCTGGCGGCGGGACTGCCGCTCGCGGAGGCCGTCCGGCGGGCCGTTGCCGCGGCCGGGCTCTCCACGACCCGGGCGGGCGCGCGCGGCGGGATGCCGACGGCGGCGGAGATGGCGGCCTTCCTGGAGGAGTGACGCCCGGCTCGTCTCCGTGCCGCGCGCGAGAAGACGGAGCCTCGACCGCGCGGTCCAGGCCGGGCACCGCGCCCAGAACGACCGCCCGGCCGCAGCGCCCGTCAGGCCGTCCGAGCGTCAGGTCGTGAGGCTCGTCGGCCGCGGGGCCGAGGCCGCGCCCCCGCGGCCCCGTCGGCCCCGCGGCCCGGTCTCAGCGCTTGTCGATCGGCAGGTACGCGCGCTCCTTCGCGCCCGTGTAGACCTGGCGCGGCCGCCCGATCCGCGTCTGCGGGTCGAGCATCATCTCGCGCCACTGGGCGATCCAGCCGGGCAGGCGCCCGATCGCGAAGAGGACCGTGAACATCGCGGTCGGGAAGCCCAGCGCGCGGTAGATGAGACCGCTGTAGAAGTCGACGTTCGGGTAGAGCTTGCGGTCGACGAAGTAGCTGTCGTGGAGCGCCACTTCCTCGAGTTCGCGGGCGATCGCGAGCAGGTTGTCGCGGGTGCCCAGCTTGGTGAGCAGGGAGTCGGCGGCCTGCTTGATGATCCGGGCCCGGGGGTCGTAGTTCTTGTAGACGCGGTGCCCGAAGCCCATGAGGCGGAACGAATCGGCGGGGTCCTTGGCCCGCTGGACGTAGCGGCTGACGTCGCCGCCATCGGCCGCGATCGCCTCGAGCATCTCGAGGACCTCCTGGTTGGCCCCGCCGTGGAGGGGTCCCCAGAGGGCCGAGATGCCGGCCGAGATCGAGGCGTAGATGTTGGCGTGACTCGAGCCGGCAAGGCGGACCGTGGAGGCCGAGCAGTTCTGCTCGTGGTCGGCGTGGAGGATCAGGAGGATTCGCAGCGCCCGCGCCGCGTCGGGGTCGACGACGTACGGCTCGGCCGGTACGGCGAACATCATGCGCAGGAAGTTGCCCTCGTAGTCGAGCGAGTTGTCGGGGTAGACGAGGGGCTGGCCGATCGACTTCTTGTAGGCGAACGCCGCGATGGTCGGCATCTTCGCGAGGAGCCGGATGGTGCTGATCTCGACGTCGTTCGGGTCGCTGGGGTCGTCCGAATCCTGGTAGAAGGTGGACAGGGCGCTGACGGCCGAGGAGAGGATCCCCATCGGGTGGGCATCCATCGGGAAGCCGTCGAAGAACCGCTTCAGCTCCTCGTGGAGGAGCGTGTGGTGCTGGACCTTGTAGGTCCACGCGTCCAGCTGCTCGGCCGTCGGCAGCTCTCCGTAGAGGAGCAGGTAGGCCGTCTCCAGGAAGGTCGACTGCTCAGCGAGCTGCTCGATCGGGTAGCCCCGGTAGCGCAGGACGCCGGCCTCGCCGTCGAGGTAGGTGATCGCGCTGCGCGTCGAGCCGGTGTTCGCGTAGCCGTAGTCGAGGGTGGTCACGCCCGCGTCCTTGAGGAGGGACGAGATGTTGATGGCCGGGTAGCCCTCGGTGCCCACTTCGATCGGCAGCTGGAAGACGCGCTCGCCGATCCGGAGCTCGGCGAACTGCTTGCCGGGGTCCGCGCCGGGAGGTGTCGCGGTGCTCATGCCATTCGCTCCTGTACGGCGCCGCCCCGGCTGGAGTGGCGCGCTGCTCCTGAGGCGGGGACGTCGCCCGCGCCCACGACAGGTACATTGTGGTGCGCCCCGGGCCCGGCCGTGCGGTCGGGCGGACACACACGCCAGAGCCGGTCCGCCGTGTTCGGGCCGGGCCGTTCAGCGTGAACGGTTCTGCCAATCGGACTATGACGGATCGCACCAGCCGCCGCCGCGCCGCCGCGCAGGAGATAGCCCAATGCCACCAGTCGATTTCGGCCGCCTCGAGGTTCTCACCTTCGACTGCTACGGGACCCTGATCGACTGGGAGGCGGGGATCGCCGCGGGCCTCCGTGACGTGCTGGACGCCCGCGGCGTTGCCGCCGGGGACGAGGACCTCCTCGAGCGCTATGCGCGTCACGAGGCTGCCATCGAGGCCGGGCCCTACGTCCCCTATCGCGACGTGCTCGCGGGCTCGCTGCGCGGCGTCTGCGCGGAGCTCGGGGCCGAGCCGACCGACGCGGAGGCGGATGCCTTCGGCGGGTCGGTGGGCGACTGGCCGGCGTTCGCGGATTCATCGGAAGCCCTCGCGCTTCTCGCCCGCAGCTTCCGGCTGGCCGTTATCACCAACTGCGACGACGACCTGTTCGCGGCCTCGAACCGTCGGCTGGGAGTGACCTTCGACTGGGTGATCACCGCCCAGCAGGCCCGCAGCTACAAGCCCAGCGAGCGCAACTTCAGGCTCGCCTTCGAGCGGATCGGGGTGCCCCGGGAGCGGATCCTCCATGTCGCCCAGAGCCTCTTCCACGACCACGTCCCCGCGAAGCGCCTGGGCATGGCCACGGCCTGGATCGACCGCCGCCACGACCGCCCGGGCAGCGGGGCGACGCCGCCGGCGGCCGCGACACCGGACATCGCCGTGCCGGACATGGCCTCGTTCGCGCGGCTGGCGACGGCGTAGCGCGCCGGCCGCGACCCGCGCGGAGCGCCCGGGGCCCTTGGCGCCTGGACTCGTGGCGCGGCCGGAGGAGCCGCCCGGCTCAGAACATCCGGCGCAGCGCCGGGAGCCGCCGGAGGACCAGGGCGCTCACGAGCAGCGAGCCCGCGAGCGTCACGAGCACCAGGATGGCGACCTTGACGATGGCCGCGACGGGGAGGCCGACGAGCAGGAAGGCCGCCGGGTAGAGGATCAGGGGGTGGACGTAGTAGATGCCGAACGAGTTGGCGACGAGGGTCCGCCAGGCGCGCCCCGCACCGTCGGCCCAGCGCTGGAAGAAGCCCACACCGGCGATGAGGGCGGCCAGGCAGAACGTGCTGAACAGGATCGCGGCCACGACCCGCTCGGGGACCGTCACCGGCAGGCCGGACATGCGGACGCCCAGGTAGGTCAGGCCCGCCAGCACGCAGCCCCAGCCCCACGGCCCGAGCTCAGGCCGGAACCCCGTGGCGCTGAACCAGCCGCGCCGTTCCGCGTAGATGCCCAGGACGAAGTAGCCGACGTAGAAGGCGATCCGCGCCGGCTGCACGACGAAGAGCCACCCGAGGGGCAACCAGTCGTCGAGGCCGAAGTAGGGCGAGAAGAAGATCGATCCGGCGGCCGTCAGGGCGATGAAGGCCACGAACAGGCGAGCGCGCGGCTTCTCGACACGCGGCGTGCTGGCCTGGAGGCGGGTGCTGGCCAGGTAGACCCAGGTGAGGACGAGGAACTGGGCGAACAGGACGCCCAGGAACCAGTAGACGGCCTGCTGGTACAGCGGACCCCAGAAATCGGTGGTCCAGAACCGCAGGTAGTCCATCGGCATGTCCCGCGAGACGTAGATCATGTAGGTGGCGAGGGGGGCCAGGAAGACGACCCCGAGCAGCCACGGGATCGCCAGTCGCACGATCTTCTCCCGCAGGAATCCACCGGGCCCGCGTCGCATGAGCGATGGCAGGGCGAAGTAGCCGGCCACGAAGAAGAGGGCGGGCATGTTCGGCACGTCGACCACGAGGACAAGGGCCGTGAACCAGATGCTCTTGTCGGGGTCGAGCACGTACCACCACTCCGGGGGATACGCCATGTAGGTGATCGAGGCGTGCAGGACGACCACCAGGACGATGACGAGCGCCCGCAGGTTGTCCATGTAGAAGAGCCGCGGCCGTTCGCTCAACTGGACCCTCGAGCTCCGTGCGGATTGCGCCGCGCCGTCGCGCGGCGGCCTGGCGGCATCGAGCCGATCAGGGACGGGCGGCCAGCTCGTCCAGGTAGGCCCTGATCACCGGGACGGCGTTGAGGCGCCGCTCGAAGTAGTCGTTGACCGCCCGCAGTGCCTCGTTCTTGACCCCGTCCACCTCTTCGCTCCGCCCGGCCGAGCCGCGGCGTCCGCGAAGGTTCGAGCGGACCTCGAGGAGGAGGCGGACCATCTCCGCCTCGGACGGGCCGTCGAGGGCCGCGATCGCGGCCATGATCAGCTCGTCCGTCTGCCGGACGAGCATCTCCTGGTCGAAGGTCGCGCCCGGCCTGTCGGCCTCGTCCACCGTCCGGATCATCGCCGCCACCTGGTAGAGCACCGTGGCGGGCTCGTCGAAGAGCTCCCGCAGGTAGGCCGCCTCCACGTAGCGCCCGGTCAGCCGGAAGATGTTGTACATCCGCCTGGCCACCTTGCCGAAGTTCGGTTCCTGGGTCGTGTACTTCCAGATCTCGTGCTCGAGCTGCTCCACGTAGTCGCCGACCGCGTCGGAGGAGAGCTCGCTGACCAGCCGCGTGAAGAGCGGCAGCGACTCCGTCTCGAGGTAGACCTCCTGGAAGTAGGGGTCGATCACGCCGTCGAGGGCCGTGATCGTGCCATCGGGCGCCTCCCAGGTGACGTCGAGCATGTTGCTGGCGTTCGCCAGCGCCCGCCGAGCCGGGTCCACCACGATCCAGTCGAGCTTGCACCAGCCGGGCTCGGCCGCCGCCTCCTCCCAGGTGACGGTCTCGGGACGGCCGTCGCGGACCACCTCGACCCGGCCGGCGGCCACCTCGTCGGCCGACCACGAGATGGGGCCGCCCGCGCGGACCGGTGCCCCGTTCCGCTCGGCGTCGCGCGGGTAGCTGCCGAACTTCACCTCCCAGAGGCGGAAGGTGGGTCCGACGCGGGTCGCCAGGGCCTTCTCCCGGATGACGTCGGCGATGATCGCGCAGGCCTCCGCGCGGGTGGGCGCCTTGATGTGGATGCGCTCGAAGTAGTCGCAGTCGCCGGGATAGGACTGGATCTTGCCCTGCGCGGCCGAGCCGGAGAGGGCGAGCGCCGTCAGCACGGTGGGTGGCCGGTCCGGGAAGCCGACGATCTCGCCGATCTTCCGGAAGCGGGCCAGGTCGCGGGGCGTGAAGTCGAGCATCGAGACGCGGTGGCCGTAGACGCCGCTGTCGACGTCGACGACGACGTCGCCGCCGGCAGCCTCGACCTCGATGGCCGCCATCCAGCGGGCGGCCTCCTCGGCGTCGAGGCCGACGCCCATGCGCCGGGCGGATTCGATCACCTCGTCGAGCGCAGCGTGGGTGGGGCTGCCGTGGGCGGTCCTGCCGGGTGCCTGCTCGCTGTTCATGTGTCCTAGTATCCGACGATCCCCCACCGCGAGAGAGGCGCCCGTGCGCAGCGAAACCTGGATCAGCGTCGACGTCGAGACCTCCGGTCCCACCCCCGGGACCGGCAGCCTGCTCTCCATCGGCGCCTGTCTCGTCGACCGGCCGGACGAGGGGATCGAGCTCCTCCTGCGGCCGGACCCGACGCTCCCCTGGGGGGACGACGCGGAAGCCGTCCATCACCTGGGCCGCGACCTCCTGGCCCGCGAGGGGCTGGAGCCCGCCCGGGCGATGGAGCTGCTGGCGGCGTGGGTGGAGCGGGTGGCGCCCCCCGGCAGCCGGCCGATCCTCGTCTCCTTCAACGCCCCGTTCGACTGGATGTTCGTGGCCGACTACTCGTGGCGCCACCTGGGCCGCAACCCGTTCGGGATCAGCGCCATCGACCTCAAGGCGCTCTACCTCGGCCGCCACCTGGACACGGTCGAGCGCTGGGCCGATACCACCAAGCACCATGTCCGGCGCCGCTACCCGGTCGACCTGCCGCACACCCACCGTGCCCTCGACGACGCGCGGGAGCAGGCCGAGATGTGCCGGCTCATCCGCGACGGGGCGCGCAGGGAGTAGCGGGCGCGGAGATCACCGGGGGTGGCCGGCAGGCGACCTGCCGGGGCCCGGCGGGCGACCTCCCGGCGCCCGGTCCCGTCGGCACCCGCGGTGCGCCAGCGGTGACAGACGACCCCCGGAGCGCGGCCACCTCGCCACGCGACCGCGTCGACCGTTCGGCCACGCGTAGAATGCCGGCACAGGCGCGTCCCGCAGCCAGGGAGGTCGCCGTGCCCCGTTCGCAGCAGCGCTCGTTCCGTGGCGCCCGTCGTGGTGCGGTCATGGTCACCGTCGCGCTGGCGGTCGCTGCCTGCGGAGGAGGGTCGAGCGGAGCTCCCACGGCGGCTCCCACGGGCGTGCCCGCCTCCGCGGCCGCTGCCGCGCCCACTGCTGCGCAGTCGCCGGCGCCGCTCGCGCTGGCGAAGACCTTCACGGCCAGCAACGGGCGCACCATCGACCACCCCGAGGGCTGGGTGATCCGCGAGGACCTCGGGATCATCTACGCCAGCACGACCGAGGCCGCGGCAACCCGGCTGGTGACGCTCGGGTCGCTCGAGGCCGGCCAGGTCTTCATCCAGTTCGCGGAGAACTCGATCCTCTCCGGCGCCACGGCGGACCCGGCGGTGCACCTCCCCGACAACCTGCGCCTCCTCCTCGAGGGAAGTGGCTTCACGGCCGGCGCGCCCACAGGGCTCCCGTGGGCGGAGCGGCCCGCCGCCCGCGTCGACGCGTCGAACGACAGGCTGCAGATGCTGGCCATCTCCATGAGGGTCCGCAACGACCTCTTCGCGGACGTGATCGCCTACACGGCGGCGGGCGATATGGCCAGCCACGAGGCGCTCATCCTGGAGATGATCAGATCGCTGACGTATCCGCCGTCCTGAAGGGCGCGGCAAGCCACTCGACGGCCACGAACGGGATGCCGACGGGCGCCTCGTGACGGAGGTCCGCTACCGGCGGCCGAGCCCCGGGCGGCGGGTCAGCCGCCGACCGTCTTCGGCGTCACCGCGACCAGCACCGCGGCGATGGGCAGCGGTCGGCCCAGCAGGAACCCCTGGCCCAACGGGATGTCGAGGCTCCTCAGGACGGCCAGCTCCCGGTCCGTCTCGATGCCCTCTGCGATCAGCCGGCAGCCGGTCGAGCGCGCGAAGTGACGCAGGCCGACGATCATCGCCTGGCGGGCGTCGTCGGACTCCAGGCCCGCGACGAGCCACCGATCGAGCTTCACGAACGCCGGGCGCAGCTCGAGGATGTGACGAAGGCTGGCGAACCCGGCGCCCGCATCGTCGACGGCCAGCCTGACCTTCGGCCCCAGCTCGGCCATCGCCGCGCGGAAGGCCGGATAGTCGGCGACGGCCGCGTGCTCGGTCACCTCGAGGACCACGGGCCGGGGACATCCCGCGACCAGGGCCCGCAGCGGCTCTCCCGCGAGGATGAGCTCGGGCGACACGTTGAGGTTGAGCCACGCCGACCCGGGTAGTCCTCCCGCGGCCGCCACGGCCGCCCGCAGCGCCGCCGTCTCCAGCTCGGTCCCGAGGCCGACCACGTTCGCCGCGCCGAAGCGGATCTCCGGACGGGCCCCGTCGGCGAATCGCGTGAGCGCCTCGAAGCCAACGACGGCATCGTTCGCGAGGTCGACGATCGGCTGGAAGACCGGATGGAAGGCGCGCCGCTCGATGACGGCCATGATGCGTTCGCGTCCGCGACGCACCCCGCCGCGGTCGGCCACTTCGCGTCCGATGAGTGCGCCGGCGAGGTCGGCGAACTCGACGAGGGCCGGCAGGTCCTCGGTGAGGGCGGCCATGTCGACGGCGTCGGCGGCGTCGATCACGAGCAGCCCGATCAGCCGCCCGTCGTGTCTCACCGGAGCGCAGGCCACGGAATGCACGTCGAGGCCGTTCAACAATCCCGTGTAGGGGTGCCAGAGCCGGCCGACCCACGGCTCGATCCAGGGCCCTTCCGCGGCACGCACGCGGAGGTGCCGGCTGCGCTGGTACGTGAGCGGCTTGAGGGGCGGATCGGGCCGGCCCACCACCGCGAAGCCGGCGGGCATCGCCCGGCCATCGAGCTCGAAGACGAAGAGCTGCGCGGCCGTGACCCCGGTGAGGCTCATCACCTGGCGGCAGATGGCCTGCGCGGTGGCCTCGGGAGAGTCGCGCCCACCGAGGCCGCGGATCGTCTCCGCGATGGACGCGCGCTCCCGGGTGAGCTGGGTCGAGCGCTGCTCCAGCGCTCGCTCGTGCGTCACGTCGCGCTTGACGGCCACGTAGCTCGTGACGTCCCCGGAGGCGTCGCGAATGGGCGAGATGACCGCCTCCTCGGTGAAGAGCGAGCCGTCCTTGTGCCGGTTGACGAAGTCGGCTACCCACGGGGTGCCCCTGGCGAGGCCGGCCCACATCGCCTCGTAGAACGACCGCGGCTGGAAGCCGCTCTTGAGGAGGCGGGGGTTCTTGCCGATGACCTCGTCGCGCAGGTATCCGGTCACTCGCTCGAAGGCGGGATTGACGTACGTGATCACGGCGTCCCGGTCGGTTATGACGACCGACTCGGCCGCCTGCTCGATGGCGGCAGTGAGCTCGTTGCGCTCCGCCCCGGACTTCACGTGCTCGGTGATGTCGACGCCGATGCCACCGAGGTCGACGCGGCCGCCGTCGCTCGGGAGGGGGAACTTCATCACCAGGAAGGTGTGCGGCCCATCCGCGAGCGGCGTCACCTGCGCGAAGACCCCGAGCGCACGGCTGCGCAGGACCGCTTCGTCGTTCGCCCGCAGCAGCGCCGCGAAGTCCGCGGGCCAGATCTCGGCGTCGGTCTTGCCGTGCCAGTCGGGCCCCATCCGATCGCCGGTGGCGGCCAGCATGTACGCGTTGGCGTAGATGTAGCGCCCGGCGAGGTCCTTCACGAACGCGATGACCTGGGCTGCCGCCATCCGCTCCTGGAAATGCGTCCACAGGGGCCCGCTGAGCGTCGGGACCGCAGCACCCCGGGACAGCGCCGGATCCCGGGCCGGCCGCGACGCCCCGCGCCGGGAGGCCCGGGCGAGCAGCGCCGCCGATTCGTGCTCCAGAGCCGCCATGGACACGCAGCGATCCGTTTCTCGCCGTCCCCCGGCCCGCGTGCTCCACGGGTATTGCGGGCCATCGGATGGCCGTCTGTGATCCACTCTACACCCAGCCCGTATCGTCCCCGGCAGGTCACGGTCGCGGGCTGGACGAGGCGCGGCCACGTGGTTACGGTGCCGCCTCGCCCGGATGTGCCCGCCCCGCGACCTGGAGGGCCCATCGGATGATCGTGGTTCGCAGGCCCGACGACGTCGGACCCCGTCACCGCGGCGGCGCGCGGCCGCCTCCAGGAACCGGGCGAGGCGCCGAAAGTCACGGCGCGTCCCGGACCATGGGCGCATTGCCGCGCGGCTCGCGGGACCGATCCTTGAGTGCGGAACGGGGCACCCCGTGCCGCTGTCGCCCTACCGAGGTACCCGGCGCATGACAACCCCGCGGACCGATCGGCCGACCCGGCCCGGAGAGAACCCGCGCAGCCACGGCCCGGCTCCCTTGAAGCGCCGCACGCTCGTGAAGGCCCGCACGCTTCTCGCCGGCCTGATGGCCGCCCTCGTCGCCTTCGGCACGGTCGGCCTCGTCGTCTCGCCGCTCGACGTCCACGCGGCCGACGCCGCGGCGCCGGGGGGCCGCCTGATCGTGACCTGGCGCAGCGACCGCCCCGGCTCGGACGGCGCCCTCTCGGCGCGAACAGCCGCGCCGCGCCGCTCGGTGGTCATCGCCGCCCCGGGCACCGCCGCCACCTTCGCGGCGAGCCTGCGCGCAAACCCCGACGTCGCCTCGGTCGTGCCGGATTCGATCGTCCGCGTTTCCGACTGGCCGGCGAGCGGAGCCCCGAACGACCTCTACTACGCCGGCTACCAGCAGGACCTCGGGCTGATCGGCGTCCCCGTGGCCTGGCAGACGACGATCGGCTCGACGAGCACCGTCGTGGCGATCCTCGACACCGGCTACACGGCAAGCCATCCGGACCTGGCCGGCACCTCGCTGGCGGCGCCCTTCAACGAGATCACCAACTCGGCCGACGTCACCGACGTCCACGGCCACGGGACCCACGTCGCCGGCACCATCGCCGCGCAGACGAACAACGGGATCGGCGTCGCCGGGATCGCCCCCGGCGTATCGCTCATGCCGGTCAAGGTCCTCTCCGACACGGGCAGCGGCTACTTCTCGGACATCCTCGACGGCATCGACTACGCCGTGGCCCACGGTGCCTCGGTCATCAACATGAGCCTCGGCGGGACGCTCGACGCGGCGAGCGTCGTCGCCTTCCAGCCGACCTTCGACGCCGCCGCGGCGGCCGGGGTGGTGGTCGTTGCCGCGGCCGGCAACACCGGGAGCTCCACGATCTCCTATCCGGCCGCCTTCGATCACGTCATCTCGGTCGCGGCGACCGACAACGCGGATGCGATCGCCTACTTCAGCACCCGCAACGCCTACGTCGACATCGCCGCGCCGGGGGTCAACACCCTCTCGACGCTGCGGACCGGGGGGTACGGCTTGATGAGCGGGACGAGCATGGCCACGCCCCACGTCGCCGCGGTCGCGGCCCTCGTGCACTCCGTCAACCCGGGCTGGTCGGCCGCCCAGATCGAGACAGACCTCGAGCAGACCGCCGTCGATCTGGGTGCCGCCGGTCGCGACGACCTCTTCGGCTTCGGCCGGATCAACGCCGCCGCGGCCCTCGCCGGTGACGCGACCCCCGCCCCCACCCCGACGCCCACCCCGACGCCCACCCCGACGCCGACCCCGACCCCGACACCGACGCCCACCCCGACCCCGACGCCCACGCCCACGCCCACCCCGACGCCCGCGCCGACTCCGGCACCCGTCCCGACAGTCTCGAGCTTCAGCCCGACCTCGGGCGGCGCCGGGACCTCGGTCACCATCAGCGGGGCCGGCTTTGCCGGCGCGACCGCGGTCACGTTCAACGGGACCGCGGCGACCTTCACCATCCTGTCCGCCACGAGCATCAGGGCGGCCGTCCCCGCCGGGGCGACGTCGGGCACGATCGGCGTCACCACGGCCGGAGGGACCGGCAGGAGCACCCGGACCTTCACGGTCCTCGTCTCGACCACCCTCGTCGCGTCCGTCCCCGCGACCGCGTCGCGAGGAGCGAGGATCACCCTGGGCGCCACGCTCAGGACTGCGAGCGGCACGGCAATCTACCGGCAGACGATCACGTTCACCCTGAACGGCACGACGTACACCGGGACGACGAACGCGTCGGGCGTCGCCTCGGTCTCCGTTCGGGCTCCTTCGCGCGCGGGTACCTACACCGTCGCAGTCCGGTACGGGGGCAGCAGCACGTACGCGGCTTCGTCGGTGACGCCGTCGCCGACCCTCGCGTTGCGCTAGCGAGCAATGCCCGGGCCGTCCCACCGGGCGGCCCGGGCGCCACGCCCGCCGGCCGAGCGCCGATCGAGCTCCGCGGTCCCGCGGCTCCGGGCCCGCGACGCCATGACGACCCGTAATGACACGGGAGCAGGCTGGCCACAGACTGGCGTCGCGTCTCGAGCCTTGGGGCTCGGGAACGATGCGGGGCGAACGTGAGCGGCGCCCCCGGCGGCAGGATCCCGTCGCACGCCAGGCGAGCGAACCGTCCGAACCCTCCCGGGCGGTTGGCCGGACGTAAGGCGAGGGACGGAATCCTGCCACCCCTTCGCTCCGACTACCGGCGACGTTCAGCCGGCAGGCGTGAGGATGACGTCGATGACGGTTCTCACCACCACCTCGACCGTGGAGACGAGGTTCGACTGGCGGAACCTGCGCTTCTTCGTCGTCACGCCGGAGCCGCCGACGCAGGCCCAGGTCGACTACATCGAGGGGATGCTGCCCAGCCTCAAGCGCGTGGGGTGGTTCGCCGACGCCCTGGGTGTGGTCTTCGGGAAGCACGTGCGGATCCGGACCACTCGACCTTCGCCCAACATCTGGTTCGACGTCTCGGCCTAGTCGGGCCGGCTGCTCCCGGTCGGGCCGGCCGCCCGGGCGACCCGGTGCCTTCGTAACCCCTGGCTCAGTGTCACGCGGCCCGGCCCCCAGCCCCTGGCAGTCTCCTGCGCCGCACGCTGCGCGGGCCAACGCACGCGCGGCCGACGCCGCGGTCTACCGTGCCCGCGGCAGGACCGCGGCCGACGCCGCGGTCTAGCGTGCCCGCGGCAGGACCGTGGCCAGCGCCGCACCGACGATGCCGGCATCGTTGAAGAGCCTGGCGGGGACGACCTCCGCCCGGGTTCGGAGGCGCGGCAGGAACTCGGCGTAGTCCTTGCTGATCCCGCCGCCGATGATGATGAGATCGGGCGAGAGCAGGGCCTCGAGGCGGCCGAGGTAGGCGTTCAGGCGCTTGGACCACGCCTTCCAGCTGAGGTGCCTCGCCGTGCGCACGCTCGCCGCGGCGAGCTTCTCGCCGTCCTTGCCGGCGACGACGATGTGCCCGAACTCCGTGTTCGGGACGAGGTTGCCCTCGAGGAACAGGGCGCTGCCGATCCCCGTGCCGAGCGTGACCATCAGCACGACGCCCGGGCGGCCCCGGCCCGCCCCGAACTTCATCTCGGCGATCCCGGCGGCGTCCGCGTCGTTCAGGACCACCACCGGGCGGCCGAGGCGACCCCCGAAGAGAGTGGCCGCATCGACCCCGATCCACGATCGGTCCATGTTGGCCGCCGTCTCGATCACCCCGGCCCGAACGACGCCCGGAAAGGTCACGCCGACCATGCCGCCGGCCGTGATCCGGCCGGCCACCTCGGCGACCACCCCGGCGACTGCCTCCGGCGTCGACGGTTCGGGGGTCGGTTCGCGCTGGCGCTCGCCGCGCAGCTCGCCGGCGGCCAGGTCCACGGCTCCGCCCTTGACCCCGCTGCCCCCGATGTCGATTCCGACGGCGATCGTGCGCCTGCGCCTGGGACCGGGCATGGGGGTCACTCCTTCGGTCTGGGATCTGGGGGAGGGGATGCAGTCGGTTCGTGGGAGGCACGGGCCCTGGCGGGAGCTTCTCGCGCGGCCGGGGCCTCCGGCTCGTCGACCGCCGCGGTGACCTCGACGCGAAGGTCGCGGCCCTCCCAGCGGCCGGCCTCCGGCCACCAGACCGTGAAGTCGACCGCCCCACCGGGCACCAGCCGGTCCGACGCGGGCACGTCGACGACCCAGACTCCGAGCCCCGTGTCCCGGGCCTCGAGGTCGGCCCAGCTCTGCCGGCCGTCGAGCGAGAGATGGACCCGGGCGGGGGCCATCAGCTCCAGGCGCAGCAGAGCGGCCGGCGGGCATCGAGGGCCGCGGCGCGGAGAACCGCCAGGTCGCGCGGGTCGCCCTCGGGGCCTTGCCGCGATAGCGCCGCCAGGCCGCGTCCGGCCGGTCGATGGCGTGGCCCAGGGCGATCGAGCGGACCAGCTTCACGTACTCGGCGTGGGCCCACGCCAGGGGCATCGCCGAGCCGCTTGGCCGGCCGGGGAATAGGCCGCGCTCCGGGATGGGCTCGGCGTCCCAGACCTGCTCGGGCAGCATGCCCCCGCCCGAGGCCATGCGTCGCATCGTCTCCAGGTACGGCCGCGCGTCGCGGCCGGCGTCCAGCTCGTAGTGGCCGCGCTCGCCGACCAGGAGCGGCCAGCCCCGGCCGATCCCGGTCCCGTCGAACGCGCTCCCGTCCTCGTGCTCCCCGTAGCCGTCGCCGTTGTAGCGGTGCCAGACCGGGCCGCTCGGCGTCTCCGTCCGCAGGACCGCGTCGGCGACCGCGAGGCTCGAGACGATCCGGGGATCGTCGGGCAGACGGAGCCCGAACCGGACGAGGGCCAGGAAGTCCGTCCCGACGATCTCGTCCGCCGGCACCAGCGACGCTTCGGGCGGCCGGTTGCGCACCGGGACCGGCGTCGAGAGGGGCGCCCCGGCGAGCACGTCCGGGGACGCGATCCGCAGGTAGTGGCCGTCCACGCCGTGCTCGCGGGCGAGCCGGCGTGCCGCGGGCGTACGTCCAGTCCTCGATCGAGGCGTTCCAGTCGTCGGCGAGCTCGAGGCAGTAGGAGGCGGCCGGCTCCGGAAGGTGCGCCGCGGCGACCACCAGGGCGGCCACGACCGGCGCCAGCGTGGACGGGCAGAGCCCCGCGGTCTCCTCCCAGCGGTCCTGGCTCGTGGCCGGGCCGGTCCGGGCGATGAAGCCGGCGGCGCGCGCGATCATGGCGTCGAGCGCCGCCTCGGTGACGAGGTTCTCGAAGGCCGCGGCGTGAGGGCCCGTCCGGCCGTGCATGTGCGAGGCGCCGGTGCGAAGCGCCCCCGCCAGGAGGAGCGGGTAGGCGGCCTCGTCGAGCTGGATGCCGCTCCAGTACGGGACGCCGTCCACCCACTGGTTCTGGGGCCAGTGCCCGTCCGGCTCCTGGGACGCGACGAGGTAGGCGAGCGTGCGCCGGGCCGTCGCCTCGGCGCCGAGAGCGACGAACGCCCCCGCCGACTCGACCAGGTCGCGCGACCAGACGAGGTGGTAGCCGCCCAGGTCGTTGCGGGTGTTGCCCCACGGGATCGACAGGCTGGCCACGGTCGCGCCCGGCACGGTTCGGTCCTGGAGCGACCGCAGGACCGCGGCCGAGGTCATGTAGAGGTCGCGGTCCTCCGGCGGCAGGTCGGCGGGAGGATCCACCACGGTCCGCACGAACCCGTGCCAGTTGCCGACGTACTCGTCCCAGGCGCTCTGGAAGTGGCCGGCCAGCGCGGCGCAGGCCTCCAGCCCGGCCTCGTCGGGCCGGGCTCCGAACGCGAGGGCGAGCTGGGCCACGCCGCCGTCGAGCGCCAGCTCGGTCATGCCGGCGACGTTGCCCGCGTCGGTGCGCGCGTACGTCCAGGTCATCCGGCCGTTCGCCGCGAAGTCCTGCCAGCCGTCCGAGGCGCCGACGTAGCCGACGCCCTGGCGCACGGGGCGGGGTCGGATGCCAGGGCCAGGGCCCACGGGCCGTTCTGGGCGAAGAGCATCGGCCGCCCCTTGTACGTGCCCGTCCAGGCGTGGCCGTGGAGGCCGCTGAAGCCCAGGTGGGGCGCGAGCAGCGGGTAGAGCCGCAGCGGATGGGCGACCCGCTCGGGGTCGGCCGGGTCGCGGCGATCCTCGAGCCGCGCCTCGATGCGGACGACGTCGGCATGATCGTCGGCGCAGATCCGGAGGGTCAGCTCGTAGCGCGGGTGGCTGTGCACGGCCGTGATCGCCGGCACGCCCTGGCGCCTCGTGGCGGACCTCGTGGGTGGCGTCGCGCTTGACCTCGCTCCAGAACCCGGCGTCGTCGGCCACGATGAAGCCGAGGTCGCGGACCTGCGGCCGGTCCACGTGCGGCCAGTAGACCTCGTTGAGGATGCCGTGCCCGATCGTGAACCAGACCCGGCTCGAGTAGTGGGACGTGCCCGACGGCGTCCTTGTCGCTGCTCGACCAGGTCGGCGGGATGCCCGGAGCGCCGGGGGCGAGCGGGCCGTGCCGGATCGCTCATCGGGCAGCCGGGTGCCGGCCGGTCGGACGGCCGTCGCATCTGCCCCTCGACCCGCGGCGTCGCCGCCGGCTCGTGCCAGCGATCGCCGTGCAGCGAGCACGCTCGCCGCCTCGGGCGGGCCCCAGGTGCCGGGCTCGTAGACGTGCGGCGCGCGTCGTCCCGTCGAGCACGCCGTCGACGACCCGCCAGGCGGCCTCGACCGAGTCCTCGCGGGAGAAGAGCGACTGGTCGCCGCGGATCGGCGTCCCCGATCAGGCGCTGGTAGGGCGGCCGCTCCGTCCCGTCCCGGTGCGAGGCGTACAGCTCGACCGCCTCGCCGACCATCGCCTCGCCGGGCTTCTTGGCGCGCGCCCCGAGCGAGATCGACATGTCGGGCGTCAGCCGGAAGCGGAAGTAGTCGGCATCGGGCGGCTGCGCCTCGCCGAAGACCGACTGCGGCGGCCGCTTCAGCTCGACGAGGACCTCGGTCGCCGTCACCGGCAGGCTCTTGCCGGTCCGGATGTAGAAGGGCACGCCGCCCCAGCGCCAGGTGTCGACGTGCAGCCGCAGCGCCGCGAACGTCTCGACGGTGGAGTTCCGGCGCCACGCCCGTCGACCTCGCGGTAGCCCCGGTACTGGCCGCGCACCACGTCGTTCGGCGAGAGCGGGCGGATCGAGTCGAGCACCTTGAACTGCTCGTTGCGGACGGCCTCGGGCGTGCGGCCCGAAGGCGGCTCCATGGCCAGCAGGCTGACCACCTGCAGGAGGTGGTTCTGGACGACGTCGCGGATCGCCCCCGCGCTGGTCGTAGAAGGCGCCCCGGTCGGCGACGTCGAAGGTCTCGGACATGGTGACCTGGACGCTCGCGACGTGGTCGCGATTCCAGATCGGCTCGAGGAACGAGTTGGCGAAGCGGAAGTAGAGCAGGTTCTGGACCGGCTCCTTGCCCAGGTAGTGGTCGATCCGGAAGACGGCGCGGCTCGGCGAAGACCCCGTGGATCGTCTCGTTGAGGGCCACGCGCGGAGGCGAGGTCGTGCCCGAACGGCTTCTCCACGATGATCCGCGCGCCGGCGGCGCAGCCGGACGCCTCCAGGTTGGCCACGACCTCGCCGAAGAGCGCCGGCGGGATGGCCAGGTAGTGGAGCGGATGGCGGGCCGTCTCCGAGCTCCCGGCGCAGGGCGTGGAACGTCTCGACGTCCTCGTCCGAGCCCTTGACGTAGCGCAGCTGGTCGGTCAGGGCCCGGGTCGCGGCCGCGTCCGTGAACCCGTGCGCCGCGAGGCTCTGCGCGGGCGCGCTCGCGGAGGCTCTCGAGGTCGCCCGAACGGGCCACGCCCACGATCGGCAGGTCGAAGCCCTCGTCGCGGACGAGGCCGGCCAGCGCGGGGAAGATCTGCTTGAAGGCGAGATCGCCGGTGGCCCCGAAGAAGACGAAGGCGTCGGAGCGATCGGCGCCGGTGGCCGGTTCGGGGCGATCGACCGCCGGGCCGCTCGGCAGCCATGGCGCTAGCCCTTCGCCTCCTCGTGGCCACCGAAGCCGAGGCGCATGGCCGAGAGCACCCGGTCGGCGAAGTCCGCCTCGCCCCGCGACGTGAAGCGTTCGTAGAGCGCCGTCGTCAGGACCGGCGCCGGGGCGCCGACGTCGATGGCGGCGATGCTGGTCCAGCGTCCCTCGCCGGAATCGGAGACGCGGCCCTCGAAGTTCGAGAGATCGCCGTTGCGCAGGAACGCCTCCGCGGCCAGATCCAGCAGCCAGGAGGCGACCACGCTGCCGCGCCGCCAGACCTCGGTGACGGCCGGGATGTCGAGCTGGTACTGGTAGAGCTCCGGGTCGCGCAGGGGCGTGACCTCGGCGCTGACCTCGCGCTGCCGCCGGCCGGCGTCGGCGTGCTGGAGGATGTTCAGGCCTTCGGCGTAGGCGGCCATCAGGCCGTACTCGATGCCGTTGTGGACCATCTTCACGAAGTGCCCGGCGCCGCTCGGGCCGCAGTGCAGGTAGCCGTTCTCGGCCGGGTCCGGCTCGCCCGTCCGACCCGGAGTCCGCGGCGCGGCGTCCACGCCGGGCGCCAGGGCCCGGAAGATCGGGATCGAGACGCTGCACGGCCTCGGCCGGGCCGCCGATCATCAGGCAGTAGCCGCGCTCGAGGCCGGCCACGCCGCCGCTGGTCCCGCAGTCGAGGTAGTGGATGCCCGCGCGCGGCGAGCGTCTTCGACCGGCGGATGTCGTCGACGTAGTAGGAGTTGCCGCCGTCCACGACCACGTCGTCGCGCGCGAGCAGCGGCACGATCTCGTCGAGCGTGGCATCCACGGAGGCGGCCGGCACCATCAGCCACACGACCCTCGGCGTGGCGAGCTGGCCCACGAGGTCCGTCAGGGAGGTGGCCCCGGCCGAGATCGCCTTGTCGGCAAGGAGCCCGTTCACCGTCTCGGCGTGACGGGCATAGCCGACCACGCGAGTGGCCCGCCGCGCAGCCAGCGGCGCGACATGTTGGCGCCCATCCTGCCCAGGCCGACCAATCCGATCTGCATCGTCGTCCCCTTTCGCAGCGGCGCGACGGCACGCTCCGCCCAATGATCCACCGTTCGCGCGAAGCGCGCCGCCGCCGCGAGGACGGCGCCGCCGCGACTTGATCGCCGCCATGCATCGACATCCCCGGACGCCGGGAACTCGGGATCCCGCCCGAGCGAGGCTGCCGAACCCGTGGCGCGCCAGCTGCAGGTGATCCAGCGGTCTACACTCACGAGCCTCCCCTCGTGAGGCGCGGGCCTCCCGCCCGCACCGATGAGACTGCGCACCCGGACCCGAGAGGACGATCGATGCGCATCGCCACTTGGAACCTCGAGCGACCCAGCCCGCTCTCGTGGCGGAAGCTGCCGGCCCAGCTGGAACAGATCACGGCGATCGACGCCGACGTCTGGGTCCTGACGGAAACTCGCGTCTCGATCCAACCGTCGCCAGGGCACCGGTACGTCGTTCATGCCCCGCCGCACCCGGAACGCCGGCCCGACGAGGACGAGCGATGGGTCTCGATCTGGTCGCGGTATCCGCTCGGCGAAGCGGGCACGCCGACGACATCGCCCTGGAGCGTGGCCGCGGTCGTCGAGTCACCGCTCGGCCCGCTCACCCTGTGCGGCATGGTGCTGCCCTGGTCGCACGAGCGGTCCCCGGATGGGACGCTGCGTCAATGGGCGGTCCACGAGACCGAGCTCTCTCGGCAGGCGCTGGAATGGCGTGAGCTCGCGACGAGGACCGACGGCCTCTGCGTTGCCGGCGACTTCAACCAGAGCTGGCAGGGACGCGGCTACGGGACCCGGGAAATGCGGATCGCCCACCATGACGCCGCTCGGTCCGCCGATCTCGTCTGCCTGACCGCCGCCGAGGTCTCGAACGGCCTTCCGGTCATCGACCACGTCCTTCTCTCGCGCGGCTGGGCCGACCGCCTCTCCGCTCGCGTGGCCGTGACCTGGCCCGGCAGGCGCGCGGACGGGGTGCGCATGAGCGATCACGCGGGCGTTGCCGTCGACCTCGGCGAGGCGTGACGGCCGTGCCACCCGAGCTGGCACCGCGGCCGGCCATCCTGCCTGGGTGACGACCAAGCCCACTCGCGCGCCGTGACCCTGCCCGCCGATCGCGCCCCCACGTCGGGGGCGACCGCGGAGGGTCACATGCGCCTCACCCACGACGCGACCACCGACGTCGCCTATCTCTCCCTGCGTGCCGTGCGCCCGGGCGAGCTGCTCGGCCCGACACTCCTCGTCGAGCCCGACCGCGAGTTCCCGGGCGCCGTCGGGCTCGACTTCTCGCTCGCCGACGGCCGCGCGGTCGGCCTCGAGTTCCAGTTGGCCTCGGCCTGCCTGCCGGCCGAGCTGCTCGCGGGCGCCGAGCGGGCGGACGGCGAGAACCTCCAGCGCCGGCTGGAGGAGCGTGTCCTGGGCCGCTTCGGCGGGGGGCCGCATCGGGTCGCCCGGCCCAGGCTGCACTGACGATGCCCGCGGCCAGGGCGATGGTCATCTTCGATCGTCAGGGCGGCGGGTCGTGGCTCCCGACGACCGTCATCCTGGCGACCCCGGATCGCCTGCAGGGTCGATGCCTTCCGGGCGACGAGAACCGTGACGGGCGGCTCGCTCTTCTTCTTGACCACGCCATCCCGCCGCAGGTCGACGTCGGCTCCGCGACGCGCGGCACGTACGAGGACTGGATCGGCTGGGCGGTCAACCACCTCGCCAACGGGCACACGACGTGGACGGCCGAGGTCGCTCCGGCCCTGACGATCGATGACCTCTTCGAGCGGGAAATGCTCGGGGTTGTCTCGGCGGCTCCGCGCAGATGGGACCCGGGGCCGAACCTGACGATCGATGAAGCGCGGACTTGCCTGTCGCGAATCCAGCGAGCCGTCAAGTACCGCGACGAGGACGCGGCTCCCGGCTGCGCCGACGACACCGCTCGCACCGTCTCCGAGAACGCCAGGACGCTCCGCCTCAGAGAGTCCGCCGAGGTGTAGGAGTAAGGCCCGGCGATCTGCCCGAGTGGCTTCGGTCCGACTCGTCGCGGCCAACCGCGGATGTCCGGCTGCCCGGCCGCGCTGACTTCACGCCAAATGGCACTCGACTGCAGCCTTCCGCCGCTCCTCCAATGGCCGGAATAATCGATCCCCGATTATCTGGCGAGCGCTCGCCAGGCTTGCGCCGGCCGGGCGCCTGGGCCCTGAAGGGGGTGACGCCAGATCAGGAGTTGGCGGCTTTTCTGCGTCCCTGGGTACCAACCTCGCGGCTGGATGCGCGCCGCGAGAGGCTCGAAATGTGAGAGGGAGCAAAGTCGAATGGAGTCGAGAGATCGCGCCGCCGTGACACCGACGCGTGCGTTGCGCACGCAGGGAGCACGCCGACTCGTGTTCGTCCTCGCCGTGCTTCTGGCGGTGCCGTTTGTGACCGCCGGCAGCGTCGGTGGCGGGGATGCCGGCAAGGCGGAGAGCCACCACTTCTACACGACGGCGGGGGCACTGGACGAGAGCCAGGTGGGGGACGTCCTGGCCCATCACCACATGTTCGTCGAGCTCGGCGCGGTCCCTCCCGTGGCTTACAAGACTGCCGACCGGGAGCAGGTCAACTCTCTCGTCGGACCGTGGCTGCGGGACGCCAAGGCGCTCGGGATCGGTGTCTTCGTGGAGATGACGCCGGAGGGCGTGGGTCGTCGGCCCGACATCGTCAAGTACGTGGCCGACAAGGCCGGGCTCCCGACGATGCTCGTCACGGGGATCTACCGCGAGCCGTTCATGCCCGACTGGGTCTATGACGCATCGGTTGCCAAGATCGCGCGCTTCATGCGCAAGGAGCTGAAGGTCGGCGTCGGCGACACCGGTGTGCCGGCCGGCATCATCAAGCTCTCCCAGAACGCCACGGGCATGACCGTCACGGAGCGGAAGGTCCTCCAGGCGGCCTGCATCGTGGCGCAGGAGACCGGCGCGGCCATTGCCAGCCACATCACCGCCGGACCGACGGCCCTGTCGGTCATGGACGCGCTCGAGGACTTCGGCTGCCCCGCCAACAAGGTCCGGTTCATCTGGATCCACTCGATGCTCACCGCTGCCTCTGCCGGTGCGGGGCTCGAGGGCGGGACCCGGACGGGTCATGACCCGGGCATGGACTACCTGCTCGCTGCGCTGAAGCGGGGGGCGTACGTCAGCCTCGATGGCATCGGAAGCGGCTACTGGGGGCCGACCTACGGCGGTTACGACGTGAACATCGCCTGGATCCGGCAGCTGGTGGCGGCCGGCTACCAGAACAAGATCATCATCGGCGCGGACACCGGCTGGTTCGACCCGGGGTTCCCCGCCGGGTTCAAGATCACGCAGCTGGCGGACGGCAGCTGGGTGCACGATCCGGCCGACGTGCCCCAGTACATGCAGGACTACCGCTCGGTTCCGGGTGAGTTCGTGCCGGCGATGAGGGCGGCCGGGCTCTCGGAGACGCTCATCCACAAGCTCATGCACACGAACCCCTGGAACGCCTATTCACGGTGACCTGCCGTCGGGAGCTTCCCGACTGGCAAGGCGCGCTCCTGACATAGCGAGGGATTGACGACCGGGGCCCCCTCCGCACTCGGTGATCGAGACACCGAGCGGAAGAGGGGCCCCGGTCGCGTCGTGTCCGATGCTTCTCGCTGGGCGGAGCGCCTGAATACCCCCACGGGGTATTGACAAGGGCTTGACAAACGGCCCTTTCCGGGCGCATCATCACCCCGAACTGGCGTGTCAAGACTTGACACGCCCGTACGCATGTCCGGCGCCGAATGGCCCAGCGGAGCGAGCAGGGCGCCGCCGAACGGGGGAACCAGGGGGCTCGACGGCGCAGCGCCGCGCACCCGCCAGGCAGCCGCGGAGCGCGGCACCCGCCACATAGCCGCCGCTCGCGGCCTCAGCCTCAGCGGAGAACAAACGTTTGGCCGTCGGTGTCGCAGCCGAAGTGAAGAGCAAGCTGACCGTCCTCGAGGTAGTCGGGGAGACGGTCGCGCTCAAGAAGGCGGGGACCACCTACAAGGGCCTATGCCCCTTCCACGGCGAGAAGACCCCGAGCTTCATCGTCACGCCCGCCCGCGAGAGCTGGCACTGCTTCGGTTGCGGGGAGGGCGGCGACGTCTTCAGCTTCGTCATGCGCCGCGACGGCATCGCCTTCCCCGAGGCCCTGCGGATCCTGGCCAGCCGCGCCGGCGTCGAGATCGACGAGCGGACCTCCCGCGAGGACGCCCGCCGCAGGCACCTCCACGACGTCGTCGAGTCGGCGATCTCCTTCTACCACGCCGTCCTGACGAAGAGCCCCACCGGCGAGCGCGCCCTGGCCTACCTGCACGAGCGCGGCTTCACCGACGAGACGATCGAGTGGGCGAACCTGGGCTGGGCCCCGCCCGACTGGGACGCCCTGGGCCGGACGCTGGAGAAGCGGCGCCAGATCGGCATGGCCGAGCTGATCGAGACCGGCCTGGCCACGCCCCGCCCGCGCGGCAACGGCGCCTACGACCGCTTCCGGGCGCGGGTCATCTTCCCGATCCGCGACGCCACCGGCAACGCGACGGGCCTCGGTGGCCGGGTCCTCAAGGGCGCCGACGGCGCCGACCCCGAGGGCCCCAAGTACCTCAACTCGCCGGCGACGCCGCTCTTCGACAAGAGCCGCACCCTCTACCTCCTCGACCGGGCCAAGGCCCAGATCCGCAAGACCGGGACCGCCGTGATCGTCGAGGGCTACACGGATGCCCTGATGGCCCACCAGGCCGGCTTCACGAACGTCGTCGCGTCGCTCGGAACTGCCCTGACGCCCGGCCAGGTCGCCCTCCTCATACGCTACGCGGCGAAGAAGATCGTCCTCGCCTACGATGTCGACCCGGCCGGCGAGAAGGCGGGCACCCTGGGCGTGACCTCGCTCGAGTCGCTCACCCGCCAGCTGGCCGCCGGCGACACCGACGTCGAGCTCGACGAGGTGCGGGTCGCCCGGCTGCCCGAGGGCAAGGACCCCGACGAGACGATCCGCGAGAGCCCCGACGGCTGGCGCGAGGCGATCCGGACGGCCCACCCGATCGTGGAGTACCTCATCGAGTTCCACGCCCGCGGCGCCGACCTGCGCACGACCGGCGGGCGGGCGCGCTTCGTCGACGCGATCCTGCCCACACTGCGGACGGTCCGCAACCCGGTCCTGCGCGACGGCTACCTGCAGACGCTCCGCCAGGTTTCCGGCGTGGAGGAGCGGGTGCTCCTGGAGTCGCTCCACCGCGCGCTGGACGGCGGGCGCGGCGGCGCCGGAGGCGGGCACGGTGGAGCCGGCGGCGGCGGCGGGCATGACGGCGGGCGCATCTCCGCCAATTCCGTCATGTCCTCGCCGGACGCCTTCGACCCCAGGGCCGTCCTCCGCGCGATCACCCCGGTCGAGCGCGAGCTCCTCCGCTTCCTCCTCGTCGCCCCCGAGCTGCAGGAGGAGATCGCCGAGCGCCTGCCGCCCGCCGCCCTTCCGTCGACCCTCGCCCGCGAGCTCTGGTCGGCCGTGCTTGCCGTTCGCGAGGGCGGCCCGTACACGTCGGAGGCCGTCTATACCCGCCTCGACCCCGAGACGCAGGCCCTGATGGCCGCGCTCCTCGGCGCGACGGGCGTTTCGTCGGCGCCCGGGGCGGGCGGCCGATCGGACACCGGGCTGGCGGAGCAGGGGATCGAGCAGTGCCTCCTCCGCCTCGAGCTCGATCGCCTCGAGGACCGCGACCGCTTCACCCGCGTCGAGCTCGCCGAAGCCGAGCGCGACGGCGACCGCCCCGCCATCGACCGCTTCATGACCGAGATCTCCCACCACAACGAGAATCGCCGCGCGCTCCACCGGCGCCTCGAGCAGGCCAGCCTGCTCGCGAAGCCGATAGCGCGCCAAGCCGGAGGACGAAGATGACCACGGACCCCGCCGATCGCCTGCTCGTGGAGGCGGTTCTCGCCGGCCCCCCCAAGCGGCGCCGGGCTGCCGCCGCCGAGGTGAAGGCCGTCTCGGCGGCCTCGCGCGCCGCGTCCCTCCCCGACGAGCCGCTCGCCGGGCTGTCTGGGCTCGACCCCGATGGCGACCTCGCCGGCGGGCTCGCCGTGGACACCGACCCCGAAGCCGTGCCGATGGGCGCCGGGCCGGGCCCGGCGGAGCTCGGCGGCGAGGACGTGGAGCTGGGCGACGACGCGGCCGACCTGGCCACGGTGATCGTCCCCGGCCTCGTCGCCGACGCAACGGACGCGGTGGCCCCGGCCGACGCCCCGGTCAGGCTCGACGCCAAGACGCTCGAGGAGCCGACCGCGGAGGAGCTCGAGGCCCTCTCGGCCGACATGATCGGGATCGACGACCCGGTCCGGATGTACCTCAAGGAGATCGGCAAGGTCGCCCTCCTGACGGCCGAGGAGGAGGTCGTCCTCGCCAAGGCGATCGAGCTCGGCGAATGGATGGTCGAGGCCCCGGCGAAGGCGGTGGTCAGCCTCCACGAGTGGACCCTCCACGAGACGGAGCGCAAGACCCGGACCCTCAAGCCGCAGCACCGGCTGCCGCTGGGCGACGAGGCGCATCGAATGGTGCGCGCGGCGATCTCCGACGAGGGCGCCCTCGAGCTCCTGCTCCCGCACCCCGACTTCCACCTCCTCAAGGCCGCCAAGGTGGCCCTCTCGGAGGGGACCAAGGCGCTCCTCAAGGAGGCCAAGAAGCTCCTCGCGGCGTACAACGAGGCGCTGGCGGCGGACGCCTTCGTCACGGTCCTCGACTGGGCCTACTTCGCCGTCCACAACGGCGACCTGGACTCGCGCGACAACGTGGGCCTGCGCGCCATCTACGACTGGACCCGCGACGACATCGCCTTCCCGGCGCTCGAGCGCTGGATCGAATCCGGCCACGACGCCGACCTGCTGCGCCACATGGGCTACTACGACCCCGCGGAGGTGCCGCTCACCACCAAGCTGCGCGACCGCAAGGGCGAGATCGTCAAGATCGGGCGCGACGCCCGCGAGCAGCTGACCTCGGCCAACCTGCGGCTGGTGGTCTCGATCGCCAAGAAGTACATCGGCCGCGGGATGTCGTTCCTCGACCTGATCCAGGAAGGCAACATCGGCCTGATCCGGGCGGTCGAGAAGTTCGACTACGAGAAGGGCTTCAAGTTCTCCACCTACGCCACCTGGTGGATCCGGCAGGCGATCACCCGCGCCATCGCCGACCAGGCGCGCACGATCCGCATCCCGGTCCACATGGTGGAGACGATCAACCGCCTGATCCGGGTCAGCCGGCAGCTGCTCCAGGAGCTGGGCCGCGAGCCGACGGTCGAGGAGATCGCCGAGGCGATGTCCAAGGGCCAGGAGGTGGTCGTCACCCCCGAGAAGGTCCGCGAGATCATGAAGGTCTCCCAGGAGCCGGTCTCGCTCGAGACTCCGATCGGCGAGGAGGAGGACTCCCACCTCGGCGACTTCATCGAGGATCGCGGCGCCCTGGCCCCGGCCGAGGCCGCATCCCACCAGCTCCTCAAGGAGCAGGTCGAGGCGGTCCTGGACTCCCTGACCGGGCGCGAGCGCCGCGTGCTCCAGCTCCGCTTCGGCCTCGAGGACGGCCGCGCCCGCACGCTCGAGGAGGTCGGCCGCGAGTTCAACGTCACCCGCGAGCGGATCCGCCAGATCGAGGCCAAGGCGCTGCGCAAGCTCCGCCACCCGTCCCGCAGCCGCAAGCTCAAGGACTACCTGGAGTAGGGGAGGGCGGCCGGGCGCCCTGCCGGGCGCTCGGGTGACTCTCCATGGAGGTCGACGCCAACCTCCGGACGGCGAGGAACGAGGCAGGCGCGCGCCGAGACTGCGAAGGCGCAGGCCGCTCGGCGCCCTATCCGGTCGCCGCGACCGCGTCGACTGCCGGGTAGCGGACGCAGTTCTCGTGCGTGTCCGTCAGGCAGCGGGCGTTCTGGTGCTCGACGCCGATCAGCTGTGGGCGCCTGGCGCCGGCAGTGCCGCTCGTGAGCCGCCGGGGTGACGCCGCCGACGCGGCCCCCCCGAGGTCGCGAGGCAAAGGTTCCTGGGGCCTCCGGGAAGTCGCGACCGCGAAGAGGGGTAGCCGACGAAGTCCTGAGCGGCCGTGCAGACGGCTCGGCTGCATCCAGCGTGAACCCGCCGTTGAAGACGGCAAGCCGGCTGAACATCCGCTGCTCGGGCTCGGTGAGCAGCCGGTACGACCAGTCGATGGTCGCCTCGAGCGTGCGGTGCCGGGGCAATGCCGTCCGGCTGCCGCCCCTGAGGAGTGAGAATCGGTCCTCCAGCCGGGCGGCGAGCTCGTCGACGCTCAGCATCGCAAGCTTGGCCGCCGCCAGCTCGATGGCCAGGGGGATGCCGTCGAGCTGGATGCACACTTCGACAACGGCGCCGAGCTCCTCGCTCGTCAGGCGGAACGACTTGCGCGCCAGCTCCGCCCGCTCTGCGAAGAGGTGGACGGCGTCGTATCGCAACGCCTCACGCTCGATCGAGGGTCGAGCGTCGCTCCGGGCAGGTGAGCGGCGGCACACGGTAGGCGACCTCACCGGGGACGCCGAGCGCCAGCCGGCTCGTCGCCAGCACCCGCAGCTCGGGACATCGGGCGAGCAGCACACCGGCGACCTCGGCGACACGATCGATCAGGTGCTCGCAGTTGTCCATGACCAGCAGCAGCGGGAGCGCGGTTGATCGCATCGACGACCTGGTCGAGCAGCGGCCTCCCCCGCTCTTCGGAGATGCCCACCGACCGGGCCACCACCGGGACGACGAGGTCCGGAGTGTCGACTCCGGACAACTCCGCCCAGGCCGCGCCGTCGTGCTCGCCGCCGACCCGACTGGCGGCCTCCATCGCGAGCCGAGTCTTGCCGCAGCCGCCGGCACCGGTCAGCGTCACGAGGCGGGCCCCCGTCAGGTACCCGGCGACCTCGGCGAGCTCCTGTTGCCGGCCGACGAAGCTGGTCAGCGCAACGGGTGGCGGAGCGCGACGCGGGACGGGCGCCCTGTTCCCCCACGAGCCGCCGGCTTCGGCGCATCGAGCAGCGCTTCAATGTGAGCAACAACGCCCTCGGCGTGGGCATCGACCGGGCCGGGATACACGTCGACCCACTGCGCCAGTGCAAGCAGATAGGTCAGCGAACCCTCCGGCTCCACCTCTTCCAGCCGGATCGGGATGACCGGGCGTTCCTTCTGGACGGCGAGGGTCACCTCCCGCGCCACGTGTGCGGATCGATTGGCGGCCTCGGACAGGAGGACGATCAGCGCGTCCGACGCGGCAACGGCGGATGCGATCTGCGCCGGCCAGTCGTCCCCGACGATGTCATCCGAGGCGAGCCAGCAGCCGATAGCCCCGTCCCCGCAACACGTCGCGCAGCGCCCGCGCCACCCCCACGTCGGGACTCGCATGACTAAGGAACAACGCGCGCGAACGCATGCCCCAAGCATACAAACGCATCCACTCGTCGACGCGAACCGACTCCGCGACGCGGAGGCACCGCACTGGGACTGCAGCACCATTCTCGCTGGCTTTCCTGTTGACCGCTGATGTCAGACTGAGCATGGAGGCGGAGAGCGCAATCGCGTGAGCCGACCGCACAAGGCGAATCCGACATCGGCCGCCGCAGATCCAGGCGCGCGTTCGCTCCGGCTGCGGCGCTGGCGGGCTGGCCATTGGTCGGCGCGCTCGTCCTGGCAGCGCTCTTCCTCGGCTTCGTCGGCTTTCGTCTCTACTTCGACGATCAGCGGGTCGAGAAGTCGACGACGGACCTGGCCTATCATGGCAGTGCAGCTGTTCGTCCTGGAGTCGGGCGACGTGCCGCGAGCGGGGCCCATGCCATGGCAGCTGACGTCGCGCGCTTGCTGGCTCCGGCCACGACCGCGACGGCGCTGGTGGCGGCGCTGGCGCTGGTCTTCCGTGGAAAGCTGGAGGGGTGCGCCTCCGGCGGCGCGAGCGCGACACGTCGTGGTGTGCGGACTGGGAGCCCGGGGTTCCAGCTGGCGGCCAGGCTGCTCGACGACGGGCACCCGGTGGTAGCGGTGGAGCGAGACTCCACTGAGCCTCGCGATCGAGGACGTCCGTCGCCGTGGCGGTCTCGTGGTGGTCGGCGACGCCCGCGAGGCTGAGGTCTTGTGCCGTGCTCGAGTGGCACACGCCACCTACGTGGTGGCGCTGACCGGCACCGATGACGCGAACGCCGAGGTGGCCATCCAGGCGGGAGCCCTCGCCTCGGGCCGAAAGGGGTCAGCGCTCACGTGTCTGGCGCACGTGCGCGACCCGAACCTGTGCATCCTTCTTCGCTCCGAGGAGCTGGCCACCAGGTACCCGGCCGAGTATCGGCTTGACTTCTTCAACATCTACGAGCAGGGCGCTCGCGCCCTGCTGCACGACCATCCATCCATTTCGGATCACGTCGGACGAGCCACGACTGGCGGTGATCGGTCTCAGCTTGCTCGGCCAGGCCGTCATCGTCGAGGCTGCTCGGCAGTGGCGAGTGCAACGCGCATGCCCGAGGAACGTCGCATCCAGCTCACGGTGTTCGACCCGGAAGCGGAGCGCGTCATTGATCTGCTGAAGGCGCGTCACCCCCAGCTCGATCGAGGTGGCCGATGTGCACGGCGTGGAGACCGATCTCGGGCACCTCGAGTTGTTCGACCCTCCGGAGTGGCGGACCATGGAACGCCGTCTACGTGTGCGTCGACGATGATTCGTCGGCGCTCGACGTGGCACTGCAGGCTCGTCTGTGCCTGAGCAGACACGTCGACCCCGATGGTGGTCGAGCTGAGCCGATCGACCGGCCTGGCGGCGCTGCTGCAACGCCCGGCCGGCTACGAGGGGCTCCACGCCTTCGACCTCTTCGACCGGACACTTCGACCCGAGCCTGCTGCTGGGTGGGACCAACGAGATCCTCGCTCGCGCCATCCACGCAGAGTACGTCGATGAGCAACAGCGGCAGGGGACGGCTGGTCACCAGCAACCCATCGCTGGTTCCATGGGAGCAGCTGCCCGATTCCCTCAAGGAGTCCAACCGCGGACCAGGCTGCGCACATCGGGGTGAAGCTGGCAGCGATCGGATGCGGCGATTGCCCCCCTCGGCGACTGGGACGCCGATCAGTTCACGTTCACGCGAGGCCGAGATCGAACGGCTCGCTGAACTGGAACACGAGCGATGGACCGATGCGCGGGACGCGGGCGGGGCGGCAGTCATTGCGCGCGCCTCCGGCGCGGCGGCGAATGCGGGTGCCGCGGGTGCCTCCGGCCGGGCGCCGGACAGAACGTGCTCGCGGGCACGAACGAGGAGCTCCGGCGCCGGAGCAGCGATCCGCGGGGTGGCAAGTGCAACGGTCGCCCGGGCAGCCTCGCCGGAGGGCCGCGCGACGCCGTCGGCCATGACCGGGACCCAGCGGCTGACCGGCGGCCCGTCGGGTGCCTGTCGAGCCGCGGAGCCCTTCGGAGTTCGGCAGCCGTAGCAGCGGTTCGCCTCGCGCTTGTTCAGCGAACGGCAGACTTCGCACGCCCAGAACTCGTCCGAACCGACCAGCGCCTCGACCTCGTCGGACGCGACCTGCGAGCCGAGCATAGGTTCGGCCTCGGCGGAGAATCCCTCGCGGATCCACGCCTGACGCCCGCGGACCGAGCGGTAGGCCAGCCAGAGGGCAGTCGGCCCCCAGAGGAGCGCGATGAACAGGACGAATCCCAACTCAGGGCTCATTGGTGCGATCTCGATCCCTTTGCTGCCTTCTCGTTGGACGGGCGCCGGCTCGACGACGACTCGGCGGCGCCCATTCCCGGGTAGGAGGCTCTCCGACGACAGCATACCCCCGCCGTCCAGCCGTCCAGCCGTCCCGCCGTCCAGCCGGCCCGCCTACCCCGGCTCCGCGCCGGGCGCTCCTCTTGCCGCGGACCCGGGGGCAGACTGCCGCGCTCCTCCTGCCGCGCCCGGGGGCAGCGGCGCTACGCGCGCGCCTCGCGGCGTCGGAAGAATGCCTTCTCCGCCTCCACGGCGATGAACGCGGCCGTCGACGCCACCAGGACGACGCCGATCTCCGCCGGCCCCAGGGCCTCCGTCACGAAGATCGGCTGCAGCGCCGGGACGTAGACGAGGGCGAGTTGGACGATCAGCGTGCCGCCGACGGCGATCGCGAGCGGGATGTTGGACCGCAGCCCCAGGGTGAAGGTGCTCGTCCGCTCGGACCGCACGGCGAGGGCGTGGCCGAGCTGCAGCAGCGAGAGCGTGGTGAAGACCATCGTCTGCCAGTGCCACCCCGCGTCGATCGCGAGCGCCTGGATGCCGAGGACGACAGCCGCCATCAGCAGGCCCACCCACAGCGCGTGCTGCCAGAGGCCACGGCCGAGGATCGATTCCGTCGTGGAGCGGGGGGGCCGGCGCATCGCGTCGCGCTCCACCGGCTCCACCCCGAGGGCCAGCGCCGGCAGGCCGTCGGTGACCAGGTTGATCCACAGGATCTGGACGGCGAGGAGCGGGATCGGGAGGCCGAGGAACGGCGCCAGGAACATGACCAGGACCTCGGCCGTATTGGTCGTCACGAGGTAGCGCACGAAGCGCCGGATGTTGTCGTAGATCCGGCGCCCCTCCTCGACCGCGTGGACGATCGTCGCGAAGTCGTCGTCGGCGAGGATCATGTCGGCCGCTTCCTTGCTGACCTCGGTCCCGGTGATCCCCATGGCGATGCCGATGTCGGCCAGGCGCAGGGCGGGGGCGTCGTTGACGCCGTCGCCGGTCATCGCGACGACCGCGCCGCGGCTCCGCCAGGCCTGCACGATGCGCAGCTTCTGCTCGGGGTTCATGCGCGCGTAGACGGCAACGTGATCCACGCGGGCCGCGAAGGCGGCGTCGTCGAGCCTGTCGAGCTCGGCCCCGGTGAGGGCCTCGCCGTCGGGCCCCAGGATCCCGAGGCGCCGGGCGATCGCGGTGGCCGTCAGGGGGTGGTCGCCGGTGATCATGATCGGGGTCACGCCGGCGGACCGGCAGGCGGCGATCGACGCGGCGGACGCCGGCCGCGGCGGATCGGCCATGGCCACGAGGCCGGCGAGGCGGAGGTTCGTCTCGGCGTGATCAGGGTTGGCCGGGATCGCGGCGATCGCGCGCTCGGCCAGGGCGAGGACCCGGTACCCCGCGGCGGCGTAGCGCAGGGCGGCGGCCTCGGCGGCGGCGAGGAGCGGGGCGTCGGCAGGATCCAGGAGGGGCGCCAGCGACTCGAGCGCGCCCTTCGATGCGACCCAGATGTGGTCCCCGTCGGCATGGAGCGTCGTCATGCGGCGGCGGGCGGCGTCGAACGTGAGCTCCTCCACGCGCGGGTGGTGGGAGACGAGGTCGGCGGCGAAGACTCCGCGCTTGCCGGCGAAGGCGAGCAGGGCACCCTCGGTCGGGTCGCCGGTGATCGACCACGAGCCGTCGGCGCGCTCGGGGGCGCGCAGGGTGGCGTCGTTGCAGGCGGCGGCGATCCGCGCGAGGCGGTCGAAGGCGTCGTTCAGGGCGGCGTCGGCGGCCGGATCGACGGCGGCTGAGACGGGCGCGGGGCCGGCGGCGGCGATCCGCGCGAGGCGGTCGAAGGCGTCGTTCAGGGCGGCCGGATCGGGCGCGCCGGAGACGGGCGCGGGGCCGGCGGCGGCAGGGTCGGGCGCGGGGCCGGCGGCGGAGGGGTCGATTGCAGCTGTGCCGAAGGCGAAGGCGAGCGCCTCGCGGGCAACTCCGGTGGCCGGCGCCCCGGTCATCGCCGCAGAGGGGCCGATTGCCGCCGAGCCGAAGGCGGGCACCCCGGTCAGCGCGGCGGCGTCGGGATCGAGCTCGATCGCGCCGTCGGGCGCGTACCCGCTGCCGCCGACCGTGAACGCCCCAACCGGCGTCCAGATTCGCTCGACGAGCATCCGGTTCTCCGTGAGCGTGCCCGTCTTGTCCGAGCAGATCACGGTCACCGAGCCGAGCGTCTCGACCGCGGGGAGCTTCCGCACCAGGGCGCTCCGCCGCGCCATGCGCCGGGCCCCCAGCGCCAGCGCCACGGTCACCACCGCCGGCAGGCCTTCGGGGATCGCCGCGACGGCCAGGCTCACCGCGACGAGGAACATCGTCTCCGGCGACTCGCCACGAGCGACGCCCGCGGCGAAGACGAGGGCGCAGACGATGAAGGCCAGGCCGGCCAGCGCCTTGCCGAGCGTCGAGAGGCGCTTCTGGAGCGGTGTCTGGCCGCCGGCGTGCTGCTGGAGCAGCTCGGCGACGCGCCCGAGCGCCGTCGACATCCCGGTCGTGAGCACGATTCCGGCCCCCCGGCCGTAGACGACCGCCGTCCCGTTGAAGGCGACGTTGCGCTGGTCGGCCAGGACCCCGTCGGGCACGTCGGGGAGGGGATCGGTCGTCTTCTCGGCCGGCTCGGACTCGCCGGTCAGGGCGGCCTCGTTGATGCGCAGGGCGCGCGCCTCGAGGAGGCGCAGGTCGGCCGTCACGATATCGCCGGCGTCGAGCCGGACGAGGTCGCCGGGGACGAGCTCCGGCGCCGGGACGAGGATCGTCTCGCCGCCGCGGACGACGCGCGCGGTGGGGCTCGACATGCGCTTGAGGGCGTCGAGTGCCTTCTCGGCCCGGTACTCCTGGATGAAGCCGACGATCCCGTTGAGGACGACGATCGCGAGGATCACGATCGTGTCCTTGAGGTCGCCGAGGAGGGCGGTGATCGCCGCGGCGACGATCAGGACGATGATCATCGCGTTGGTGAACTGCTCGAGTAGGAGGCGCCACGGCGGCTTCTTCCCGTGCTCCACCAGCTCGTTGCGGCCGAAGCGGAGGAGGCGGGCGGCGGCCTCCGGCGCCGAGAGCCCGTGCTCGGGATCGGTTCCCAGGGCCGCGGCGACGTCGGCAGCGTCGATGGCCCACGGACGGGCCGCGGTCTCGGTGGGGAAGCTCATGTCCGTACAGCATGGCCGAGCGGCGGAATCGGCGCGAGGTCGGCGGGTCCCGATCGGCCGGGGCCGTTCGTCCCTATGCGATCGCGGAGGCCGTCGAGCGCGACCGACTCCCGCTCCGCCGCCGGTCGCTCCCCTGCCTTCCGCCAGCGCCGCGCCGCGCCCGAGGGTGGACTGCCCCGCGCCCGCCGCGCCGCGCCGCGCCCGAGGGTGGACTGCCACGGCGGCCTCCACGCTCGAAATGGCGCCGGATCCCGACCGTCCTGTCGCGAAGGACGGCCATTTCACGGTCGATGGGGCGTTTGCCTGTTCACATCTGGATCGCCATGCCTCCGCCCGCCGCGCCCGCGCCCGCCGCCCCGAGCCGCGCCGCGCCGCGCCCGAGGGTGGACTGCCACGGCGGCCTCCACGCTCGAAATGGCGCCGGATCCCGACCGTCTTGTCGCGAAGGACGGCCATTTCACGGTCGATGGGGCGTTTGCCTGTTCACATCTGGATCGCCATGCCTCCGCCCGCCGCCCCGCGCCGCGCCCGCCATGCCTCCGCCCGCCGCGCCCGCCGCCGCGCGCCGCGCCCGCCATGCCTCCGCCCCCCGCGCCCGCCGCGCCGCGCGGCTCTTCCGCGGGTCTCCGCCGGGTGGCACGATGTGCGCCATGGACGAGACGCCCCGCTATCCGATCCGCACGGCCACCCCCGAGACCGTGCGCGCCTTTCTCGCGCCCCTCATCGTCGCCTTCGGCGAGGACCTCACCGACGCCGAGTTCGACGACTGGCGGCGAAACATCGAGCCGGACCGCCTGATCGCCGCGTTCGAGGGCGACGGCCCGATCGCGACGGCCGGGGCTTACACATTCCGCCTCACGGTTCCCGGCGGTGACGTCGGCGCCGCGGGGGTGACCGCCGTCGGCGTCGAGCCGGGCCACCGGCGGCAGGGGATCCTGCGCTCCCTGATGCGCCACCAGCTGGACGACGTTCGCGAGCGCGGCGAGCCGGTCGCCGTGCTGTGGGCCTCCGAAGGCGCGATCTACCAGCGCTTCGGCTACGGCCTGGGGACGCTGGACGGCACCTTCGAGATCGACCGCGGGCGGACGGCCTGGCTTCGGCCGCGGGAGGCCGAAGGGAGGATGCGCCTGGTCGACGAGGCGGAAGCGCTCGCGACCTTCCCGCCGGTCTACGACCGATTGCGGGCGGTCACGCCGGGCGCCCTCACCCGGACGGAGGACTGGTGGCGCTGGGGGATCCTCCGCGACGCCGAGCACAGCCGGCGGGGGGCGGGACCCAAGTACCGCTACCTGTACGAGGTGGACGGAGCGGCGGAAGGCTACGCGATCTACCGAGTGAAGTCCGACTGGGACGACCGGGGCCCCAAGGGCCAGGTCATCGTCGTCGAGGCGGTGGCGCCGACGCCTCGCGCCGAGCGCGCGGTGTGGGGCTTCCTGTTCGGGGTGGACCTCACGCGCACGACCCGCGCGCGCCACGTGCAGGTGCCGCACCCGCTTCTCCTCGAGCTCGCCGATCCGCGGGCGCTCGGGATCACCACCGGGGACGGCCTCTGGGTGCGGCTGGTGGACCTGCCGGCGGCTCTCGAGGCGCGCCGCTACGGGACGTCCGGGACGCTGGTGCTCGAGGTCGCCGACGCCTTCTGCCCGTGGAATGCGGGTCGCTGGCGGGTGACCGCCGTCGATGCCGGCGACACGGTCGAAACCGGCGACGCCGCCGAGGCCGCCGAGGCCGCCCCCGCGGGGAGAACGGGCGACGAGGGGAGTGTCGCGGCGACGGTCGAGCGGACCGCCGAGGCCGCCGAGGCCGCCCCCGCGGGGAGAACGGGCGACGAGGGGAGTGTCGCGGCGACGGTCGAGCGGACCGATGCCCCCGCCGATCTCTCCCTCGACGTGGCCGACCTGGCCGCCGCCTACCTGGGCGCGTTCCGGCTATCCGACCTGGCCCGCGCCGGCCGGGTGGAGGAGCTCTCCGCGGGTGCCATTCGCCGAGCCGACGCCCTCTTCGCCGCGGACGGCACGCCCTGGTGCTCCACGATGTTCTGACCGGGCACCGCGTGAACCGGCGAGTCGGGTGGCTGCCCGGCTGGTCGGCTCAGCCGCCCGGCCGCCCCGTTCAGCCACCCGGAGCAGGCGCCCCCTCTGCGGCGTAGAGGAACCTCAGGATGTCCGGCCGGTCGTCGGTGATCGGGGCGACGCCGGCGATCGGCACCGGCTTCCAGCCTGAGGCCGCGAGGGGAGCCACCAGCGCTGGATCCCTGGCGAGGACAACCCAGGCCGAGCCCGATGCCCCGACCTCCTCACCGGCCGACGTGGGTGCGTATACACGGCGGAAGGCGACGAGACCCAGGTCGCGGGCGGCGGCTGCCACCGCGGGCGCCAGGTCGTAGTAGCGGTTCGAGATGTGGACGGCCAGCAGGCCGCCCGGCGCGACGGTTCGCATCGCATCGCCCAGCGCCTCTACGGTCAGGAGGTGGGCGGGTATGGCGTCCGAGCTGAACGCGTCGAGCACCAGGAGGTCGTGGGTCCCGTCGGCGACCCGCTCGAGCTCGAGGCGCCCGTCGCCCACCACGACCGTGGGCCGAACCTCGGCGTCGCTCAGGAAGGTGAAGAAGGCCGGGTCCTGGGCCACTCGGACGACCACGGGGTCGATCTCGAAGAACGTCCAGTGCTCCCCGCTGCGGGCATATGCCGCCATGCTGCCGGCTCCGAGGCCCACCACGCCCACGGTGCGCCCGCTCGCCGGGGCCGGCGTCTCGCGAAGCCGGCGGAAGACGTCCCCGATCGGCCCCTCCTCGACGTAGTAGGTCGTCGGGAGGCGACGCCTCGCCGGATCGAGGTACTGGACCCCGTGGAGGGTGGTCCCGTTGAGGAGCGCCAGCAGCGCTCCGTCGGGCGACTTGAGAACGACGGTGACGCCGAAGAAGCTGCGCTCGCGGAAGAGCGGCGTGGGCGGCAGGACGAAGACGGCGAGGACGAGGATCACGGCCGTCGCGAGGGCGAAGAAGCGCGCAACGCCGCCCACGAGGAGAACGACGGCGCCGACCAGCAGCCAGCGCAACCCGGCCTCCAGAGCCAGGCCGCCCTGGGGGATCAGCGCGACGGCGAGGAGTGCGGCAACGAGGGCGTATGGGCCCAGCCGGCCGCCAAGCCCGGCGAAGAAGGGCCCAAGGTCGAAGCCCCGTCGGGCGGCCGCGGCGCGGGCGGCTCGGGCGGACGCCGGACCCGTGAGGGCGAGCGCGGCGGCCGCCGATCCCACCAGGAGCGGGTACTCCCAGACGTCGGGGAAGACCGCGGGCGCCACGAGTGCGACGCAGCCTCCGGCGACGACGCCCGCCGCCGCGAGCACGAGGTAGAACTCGGTCAGGTGGCGCGGGCCCGGTCGATCGGCCGCTAGACGGCCGTGGAGCGCGGTCGCGACGATCCCGAAGCCCGCCAGCTCGACCGCCACGAGGGGCACGAGCGGCCAGACGCCCCCCGATCCGAGAGGCACCCAGAGCAGCGTCGCCGCGGCCGGGGCCGCGACCGTCGCCCACCGGACGAGAGTGTTGCCGCGCCCGGAGAAGGCCACGACGAAGGACCCGAGGTAGAGTGCCAGCGGCCCGACCCACAGGAGCGGGGCGCTCACCAGGTCCGTGGCGATGAAGGTCGTGACGGCCGTGAGCAGGCCGGACGGAATCGCGGCGAGGACGAACCAGCGCAGGCGACGCCGCCCCGTCACGGCGCGATCGCCGCGCATTTCCGGGGCGTGACCGTCCACCGCATCGACGGCCGCCGCCCCCGGCCCGCTGCGGACGGTCAGCCGCACCCGCCAGGCGCCGGCGGCGACGAGCAGGACGAAGATCCCGATACAGGCAGTCCAGGCGGTTCGCTGCGCGGCGAGGCCCAGCGAGGGCTCGAACAGGAACGGGTAGGCGAGGAGGGCTGCGAGCGAGGCACCGTTGCTGAGCGCGTACAGCCAGTACGGGTCGACGGCACCGGGCGTCTCGGCGTCGCGCACGCCGGCGTACCAAGCTGAAAGGAGCGGGGTGGTCGCCGTCAACAGGAACGCGGCCGGGCCGACCGTGATCGCGAGGATCGCCAGGAGATTGAGGCCGGGTGGGATCGCCTCGTTGCGGAGGGTCGCCCAGTCGGTCGGGGCGCAGACGAGGAGACCGAGCGCGAGCATCGCGACGGCCACGTGGACCAGGGCCCCGCGGCGCAGCCCCAGCCGCGTGACGGAGACGTGCCCGTAGAGGTAGCCCAGGAGCAGGACGCCCTGGAAGAAGGCGAGGACGGTCGCCCAGGCGGAGGGCACGCCGCCGAAGACCGGCAGCGCGAGGCGACCGACCAGGGGCTCGACGGCGAAGAGCAGGAACGCCGAAAGGCCGATCCCCGTCCCGTAGACCGCGAGTGTGGCGAGGCGCGGGCGCCCGTCGGCGCGCGCCGGGGCGTTGGTCACGGTGAGCTTCACCTGCGCATCGTCGCGGCGGGCATCGACGCGTCAAGCAGGACGATTGATCTCTCCTGGTCCCATCTCGGGCCCCTGTCCCGTCGGCCCCTGCGGCTCCCCCGGCGGTGCGCCCGGCGCGTCTCCCGTCGCGACCGGCATGCCGGACCGGCTCCAATCGGAGTAGGAGCCGGGGTAGAGGAGGGGATCGGGCAGCCCGGCCGCCCGCATGGCGACGGCGAGATGGCAGGCGTTGACGCCGCTACCGCAGGCGACGACGACGGGCCTCGCCCCGCCTGCCCCGAGACCGGCGAAGCGCGCCGCAAGCGCGTCCGGCGCGAGGAAGCGTCCGTCCGGCGCGAGGAAGGACGCGGCCGGCGCGTTCACCGCCGTCGGGATGTGCCCGGCGACCAGGTCGATCGGCTCGACCTCGCCCCGGTAGCGCTCCGCGGCCCGGGCGTCGAGGAGGGTCAGCGTGCCGAGGCGCGGGGTGAGCGTCGCGCGATCGATCGTGCGGGGCCACGTGGTCGCACCCTCTCTGGCCACCAACTCGTCCACGGGTACGGCGGGGTGGGTGGGCACCTCCTCCGTGAGCGGCAGCCCGGCGGTGCGCCAGGCCGTGATCCCGCCGTCGAGCACCGCCGCGCGGCGGTGACCGAGCGCGTCGAGCATCCACCAGAGCCGGGCGGCGACCGTCCCGCCGGAGTCGTCATAGGCCACGATTCGATGGTCGCGCCCGATCCCGAGCGCGCCCAGCGCTGCCGCGAAGGTCGCCGGGTCGGGGAGGGGATGGCGCCCCGGCCCGACCGGTGCCGCAAGGACGGTGTCGAGGTCCACGAAGACGGCGCCGGGGACGTGCGCCTCGGCGTAGGCGGCCCGTCCGGCGTCAGGCGCAACCAGCGACCAGCGGACGTCGGCGACCCGCAGGTCGGGATCATCGAGGTGGGCAGCGAGCTCGGCCGGCGAGATCAGGCTCATGTCCCCGAGTATCGCACCGCCGGGCGTCGGCGAGACTGCCAGTCCCCCAGGCGAAGGCCCGGTGCCGGGTCGCAGCCCTGGCGGGCGCACCGGGCGGCCCAGCGAAGGCCCCGGGCCCGGCCGCCGGCCCGCTGCCGGCACCCCCGTCGGCCCCGCGAAGGCCCGTGTCCCGGCGAAGGCCCGGCGCCCGCCCGCGGCCCCATCGCCCGCCCCGCGGCCCGCCGGCGGCCCGGTCGCGCCTCGAGGCTCGCCCGTACCGGGGGTCGTGCTATCCTTCCGCCCGGCGCGGCCCCGGCCGCCCGATGCGCGCCCCGCCCACCGCGACGGCGCCTCCGCTCCGGCGTAGCTCAGTGGTAGAGCGGGCGACTGTTAATCGCTTGGTCGTAGGTTCAAATCCTACCGCCGGAGCCACTTCCCCCCGCACGAATCGAGGCCGTTGGCCGTTCCCGTGCGCCGGCGGTAGCTGCTGGACCGCTGGGACGGCGTCATGGAGTGGCGCCGCACGGGCGACCACCCCGGCCCGATCGACTCGCCCTCGCAGCGCCCACGCCGCCCCCGGCCCCGCCCACAGCCCTCCGCTGCGTGGGTGGCGGAGACGCGACTCGGGCGTCCGCGAGTTGAGCCGCTCCGGCGTCCCGGCCAGCGGCGGGTCAGAGAGGAGCGTCGCTGTTGACAGGTAGCGATCTCGCGTGGATCGTTCAGTCATGGTCGACGAATGCCCCATGACCGAGGAGTGCCCGGGCTACGACCGCGACCGACGGATGTGCCTCATCCGTCCGGGGGACTGCGAGTTCTCGCCCGCTGACGGCGAGGCCGTCCTGGTGTTCGAGACGCCCGAGGCACGGACGCCCGACGCCGCCGCGGAAGCAGGGTCGCGATAGGCCCGTAGCAGCAATCGCGGCCGAGCCCTCGCCGGTGGCCCGGTTCCGCACGAAGGCCGGGGTGACGAGTGTCGGCGGCGCGCGCCGAATCGCGGCATGCTTGGCCCATGCAGACCGACGACGTCATCGACCTGGCGCGGCGACTCATCGCGATCGACTCCGTCAACCCGACGCTCGTCCCCGGCGGTGCCGGCGAGCACGAGATCGCCCGGTTCGTCGAACGATGGGCCGCCGGGAACGGGCTGGCGAGCCGGGTCATCCCTTCGCCCGACGGGCGTCCCAACCTGGTGATCGGCGACACGCCGGCGGATGACGGCGACGCCGCGACCGGCGCGGCCGGGGGCGCAACCCCCGACGCCCCGATCCTGATGCTCTACGGGCACCTCGACACCGTCGGGCTCGGGTCGATGGCCGCACCACTCGAGCCGCGAATCGACGGCGATCGACTGGTCGGGCGGGGCGCCTACGACCAGAAGGCCGGCCTCGCCGCGGCGCTCGTCGCCGCCCGCGAGACTGCCCGGTCGAGCGCCCGGGGCCGCGTCATCGTGGTCGCGGTCGCCGACGAGGAGGCGGCGAGCACGGGGATCCAGGAGGTGCTCCGCCACGTTCACGCCGACGGGGCGGTCATCACCGAGCCCACGGAGATGGCGGTCGGAATCGGCCACCGCGGGTTCGCCTGGATCGAGATCGAGGTCCGCGGGAAGGCTGCCCACGGCTCCCGGCCACATCTCGGGGTCGATGCCATCTTCCGCGCCGGCCCCGTCATCACCGCGCTGGAGCGATACACGGAACGGCTCGCCCGGCGGCCCCACGCCCTGCTCGGCGCGGGGTTGCTCCACGCGTCGCTCATCGAGGGCGGCAGCGAGATGGCCACGCTGCCGGATCGCTGCCTTGTCTCGGTCGAACGGCGCACGCTGCCCGGCGAGACGCCCGAACACGTCCTCGCCGAGATCGAGGCGGTCCTCGACGCCTGCCGCGCGGCGGATCCGGCGCTCGTCGCGTCGGCGCGGGTGACGCTCGCCCGCGACCCGTTCGAGATCGCGGCCGACGATCCGTTCGTCGCGCTCGTCCGGGGCGCGACTGCCCGCGCGACCGGCGCCCCGCCCGAGCTGGCCGGCCTCAGCTTCTGGGCGGATTCGGCCTACACCGCCGCCGCGGGCATCCCCACCGTGCTCCTGGGGCCACCGGGCGACGGCGCCCACGCCGACGAGGAGTGGGTGAGCGTGAGCGGCACCGTGGCCTGCGCGCGAGCCCTCGTCGAGATCGCCCGGGACTTCTGCGGCTGATTGCGGCAAGCGGCTGACTGCGTCACCAGTGGCGGAGGCCTGGCTGCCACCGTCCCGCAGCCCGGTCGCAGGCCGACGCCGGCCCGTCCCGCTGTTGCCGGTCGAGGCGTCCCCTCAGTCCACCGTGAGCGTCTTCGAGAGGTTTCGCGGGAAGTCCGGGTCGAAGCCGCGGAGCACGCTCATGTGGTACGAGAGCAGCTGCAGCGGCAGGACGCCGAGCAGGGCGCTGACCTGCGGGTCCGACCTCGGAATGGCCACGAGGACGTCGCCGTTGGCGCGCAGGCGCGGATCCTCCTCGGCGATGGTGATGGTCCGCGCCCCGCGCACCTTGACCTCGTTGATCCCGCTGATGATGAGCGGGATGTCGGCCGGGCCGGCAACGAAGATGATCGGGAAGCCGGCGGTCACCGCGGACAGCGGGCCGTGCTTGAACTCGGTCGAGAGCATCCCCTCGCAGTGCGCGTACGTGATCTCCTTGAGCTTGAGGGCACCCTCGAGGGCGATCGGGTAGGTCGCGCCGTAGCCGAGGCAGTACAGGTCGTCCCAGGCGTTGATCTCGTCGGCGATCGCCTCGATCGGGCCGGCCACGGCCGCGAGCGTCTCCTCCATGAGGTCCGGCACGCGCGCCAGGAGGCCCGTGTCCCTCCCCGCCAGGCGGTAGGCGAGATAGAGGAACGTCAGGACCTGGTTCGTGAACGTCTTGGTGGCCGGCACGCTGATCTCGTAGCCACAGCCGAGCGGCAGGCAGAGCCGGGCGGCGCGGGTCAGGGTGGAGCCGACCACGTTGGCCAGGCCGAAGCAGGACAGCCCCCGACGTTCGGCCGCCTCGAGGGCGTTGAGCACGTCCTTGGTCTCGCCCGACTGGCTGACGAAGATCCCGACGTCCTCGGGACCCACCGCGGGCGCGTACTGGGCGATGAACTGCGGCGCCAGCACGGGGATCGCGGCGCGCCCGGCGAGCTGGGCGAGGTAGACGGAGCCGACCGAGGCGGCGTGGAAGCTCGTGCCGCAGCCGATCAGGTAGAGATGCCGGGCGCTCCGCATCTGCTCCACCAGGGGCGCCACGTCCGCGCTCGCGTCCAGCAGGTGCAGGAGCTCGCGGGCGACCTGCGGCTGCTCGTGGATCTCCTTGACCATGAAGTGCGCGTAGCCGCCCTTCCGGACCGCGTCCATCGACTCGGTGACGACCTCGACCGGGCGGTCGACGAGGCTGCCGTCCCGCACCGAGCGAACCTCGACCCGGTCGGCCCACAGCGTCACGATCTCCCCGTCGAGCGGCCGGATCACGTTCCGCGTCAGCGGCAGGATGGAGGGCAGGTCCGACGAGACGCAGGTGAAGCCGTCGCCGATCCCGACGACGAGGCCGGACCCCTTCTTGAACGCGTACAGCCGGTCGTCGTCCGCGCGCCCGATCACGAACGCGTAGTCGCCCTGCAGGTCGCCGTACGCGAGACGGATCGCGTCGACGAGCTCGTGGCCCCGCCGGATGTAGCGCTCCACGGCATGGACGCAGGTCTCGCCGTCGTTGTCCGAGCGGACCGTCATCCCCTCGGCCAGGAACTGGACGCGAAGCTCGGCGTTGTTGACGACGTTGCCGTTGTGCGCCCCGACCATCGCGCCGTCCGAGTCGAGGTGCGGCTGGGCGTTGACCTGCGACGGCTCGCCGAACGTCGCCCAGCGCAGCTGCGCGATCCCGCGACTGCCGCGCATCTCCGCGAAGTCGTGGCGCGCCGCGACCGCGTCGACCTTGCCGACGTCCTTGCGCAGGTCGATCGTGCCGTCCCGGAAGGTCGCCGCCCCGACGGAGTCGTAGCCGCGGTAGGTGAGCCGCTGCGCGGCCTCGACCAGGATCGGCCCGAGGGCCTCGTCCCGGTCGGTCACGTAGCCAAAGACGCCGCACATGCCTGCAGATCTCCCGGTTCGGCGGTGTCGGGCGTCTGATCGCCTCATCGACCGCCGCCCGCTATCGTGCGGCCTCTCGCGTTCGGATGCTTCGGCCGGCCGGCAGGCGAGGGCGGCCGTGATCGTCTCGAGCGGAGTCGTGAAGGGCTTCGGGCGGTCAGGGCACGGGCCCGCGCCGCCTTCCCGATGCTTCGAGGGTAGAGCAGCTGGAGCGGCGGCGCGCTGATCTACGGGCAGCACGGCGGGGCGGCGGCGCGCCGGTCGGCGGCGTGGTCGCGAAGACGCGCCGGTCGGCGCCGGCAGCGGGGCCTCTAGTGGAACACGCCCAGCTGGGCCATCCGCAGCGCGGCGATCCGCATCATCGCGGGGATGTCCGTCCGTGCGGCGTCCCAGGAGTGGCCGCGGGTATCGGGCAGCACGGCCATCGGGACGCCGGCGGCATCGAGCGCGGCCGCGTACATCGACGCCTGCACGCCGTAGAACCCGTTCGTCGGGTCGGCCTCCATGATCACCATCAGGCCGCTCCGAACCGAGGCCGCCAGGGCCGGGACCAGGACGAGCGGCGAGGCCGCCGCCATCAGGGTGGGGTCGTCGTTGAAGGGCCGCCAGGCGTTGGGGGTGGTGCCCGACTTGACGCCGGCCTGGAAGTAGCCGCTCATCGAGATCGAGGTCTGGAAGATGTCCGGATGGCGGGCCATGATCGCCGCGGAGCAGTAGCCGCCCTGCGAGAAGCCGAGCGTCGAACGCGCCTGGGGGGTCGCGATCGTGCGCAGGTGCGAGTCGACCCAGCCCACGACATCGGTCGCCATGTACCGGTTGAACCACTCCCGGCCGTCGAAGGTGTCGGCGCACTCCGCGTCGACGTAGGGGCCGCCCGCCTGGTTCGCGAAGACGACGATCACCGGCGGCAGCTGGCCGGACGTGATCAGGGCGTCCATGGTGCTCGTGAAGGCCATGCCCGCCTGCCACGACGCGAGGCTCGACGGCGCCTCGTAGAAGACCGGGTAGCGGGTCGTGCTCGTGTCGTAGCCCGGCGGAAGGTAGATGTCCAGCGTGGCCGTGGATGACGTGCCTCCGGTCCAGGGGCCGGGCAGCTGGACCGACGTCGTTCGCCCCGCGCCGCTCGGGGCGGCACCCCAGGCGGCGGCGGACCCGAGGGCGCCGGGGGTCACCAGCGACCCCTGGACGGGTCCGGCGACGAGTGACGCCGGGAACGACGTGGGGGGGACGGTCCCGCCGGGGGGCTGAGTTGTGCCGGGTCCGCGCTTCCCGGGGGCCGTGCTCCCCGGCGCCGGGCTGCCGGAGGTCGCGCCGCCCGGTGCCGGAGTGCCGGGGTCGCTCCCGACGAGGCCGGCCGGGGGCGCCCCGCCGGACTGCATGTGGACGTCGGGGTCGAAGTTGAAGACGTCGGCCAGGATCGGCAGCGTCACGATCGCGACGACTGCCACCACGAGCACGCGGGCGACGGGGCCGACCCGGCTGCCATCTCCGTTCGGGCCCCTCGGCGGCCGGGTCGACGGCGCGCGGATCATCGTGCGCGCCGAGGGGATCACCGCGCGCGCCGAGGCGCCCACGGAGGTCGAGCGCGGCGACCGCGGCGAGGATCGCGCCGCGGGCCTCGCCCGCGATGACTGCGGCCGCCCACGCGACCGCGACGCCCGCCGAGAGCAGCGTCACGAGAGTGAGGAGCCATCCGACGGGGTCGAAGTGGCCGGTCGCGCCGGACAGGCGAAGGGCTCGGCTGGTCTCGTCGAGGAAGGTGCCCCCGAACCAGGCCACCGCGACCCCGAGCCCGGTCAGCGACGCCGCGGGCCGCCGCCCGCCGAGGAGCGAGACGGTCGCGGCCGCGAGGCCGGCCAGGATGAGCGCGATGATCAGCCCGGCGCGGTCGGGATCGAAGCCCATGACCTGGAGGGCGTCGTCCGTGGCCTGCGTCCCGCCGGTGAGCCGCACGAGGGCCACGACGCCGATGGCGATGACGATGCGGATCGCGAGGAGCGCACCGCCGCGGGGGCGCCGCGAGCTTCCGGCCTGCTCGGGCGAACCGGCCCGCCCGGGCCGGTCCAGGAGCGCGCCGCGCGGGCCGTGTCGTCGTCGCCGGCACCGACGTCCGCCGTCGCGCCGGGTGGAACGTCGAGGCTGGGCGGAAGGGTCCTGTCGAGGGGCGTCCCGTCGCCCCTCATGGCCGCGCGGCTCCAGCCGCGGCGGTCCTCCACGGCCGGAGGTGGCGCTGTGTCACCGACGTCGCCGCTCCCCGGATCATCTCCCGCGCGGCGTGCCGGTAGCCGCCGAGGTGGAGCCCGAGAAGCGCCATGGCCAGGCCGACCAGGTTGAGGCGACCCGGGACCGCGGCGTAGCGGGGGATCCACGTCGGGTCGAACTTCGACTTGAAGAAGGCGAGCCCCTCGACGTCGTACCAGCGACGGGCGAGGCGGGCGGCGAGGACGAGACCGCGCTCCTCGAGACCCTTGGCGTCCGGGGCGATCCCCGCCAGCGGCGCGAGGCCGAGCGAGAGGCTCGTCGCGCCATCCGCCGCGAGCGCGGTGGCGGCCTCGACGAGGCAGCCCTCGACGCCTCCGGGTGTCGCGCCCGCTCGGCGGCGCATCAGGTCGAGCACCCAGCCGCCCTGGCCCGTCGGGCGGAAGGTCGTGAACGCCGAGGGCCGGCCGTCGGCCTCCACCGCCACCGCGATCGCCATGCCGTCGAGCTCGACCGGATCGAACTGTCCGATCGTGAAGCCCAGCTGTGGGCCGGCGCTCGCCTGCCACGCGGCATCGATCTCGAGGAGCCCCGGCAGCAGCCGGGCACGGTCGGCGGCATCGAGGCCGCGATGGAACTCGAACGTGACGCCGCCGCGCCGGGCGCGCGCGAGAGTGTGACGCAGGTTCGCGCGGCGGGGAGTCTGGAGGGTGAAGCCCTCGAGCGGGAGGATCGCCTCGTGGCCGACGCGGAAGGAGCGCATCCCCGCGGCGGCGAGTGCCGGCAGCGACTCGGTGCTGGCTTGGTAGACGGCCGGCACCTGGTCACGCGCTCGGCAGGCGTCGATGAACGCGGCGATCGATGCTTCCGGGTCGTCGACGCCCACCGGATCGCCGAGGGCCACGACGAAGCGGCCCTCGGTGCCCGAGACCAGGACCCCGCCGTCGGGCGCGACGAAGCGGTGCTTGTCGCTTCCCAGCTGGAACGGCAGGAGGGCGCCGTGCCCTCGGCTCCGGAGCGTCGTCTCGGCCCGGTCCGCGAGCGAGGCCGGCAGGGGCTCCTCGCGGGCCGGGAGCAGCGCGACGAGGGCGACCAGGAAGATCGGCACGCGCACCAGGAGGAGCGTGAGCCCGAGCACCTCGGGGCTGCCGGACAGCCACGCGAGCGGCCGCACGCCCGTGAAGGCGATCGATGTTGCGAGGGTGTCGGTCGCCGTGGCCAGGGCGCCCACCATGCCGGTCGCGGCCGCCCCGTGAAGGAGGGCGAGCCCGACGTCCAGGATGGCCCCGAGGCCCGCGAAGGTCGCCAGCGCCACGATCCGGCGGGGATGGCGCTCGGGCCCGGCGACGGCGAAGAAGCGCCGCAGGACGACCAGCAATGCCACGCAGGCGAGCGCGAGCACGGCTCCGACGGGGTGGTGGAGGAAGAGCCCCTGGGCGACGGCGGAGGCCGAGAAGAGGACGATCGCGAGCTGCCAGCTGAGGCGCTTGCGGCGGCGCATCCCGATTGCCAGGGCGACGAACGTCCCGAGCCCGATCGCGCCGGCGACGATCGTCGTGGGGACGACGTCGAAGGGGAGGGAGCCGAGGAGGAGGTTGCGGAGCGGACGGCCGAACGGGAGCAGGTTGGCCGCTGCCAGCCCCCCCGCCAGTGCGGCCGCGACGATCGCGGTCGTCGGGGCCGGCGCGAGGAGGCGTCGCTCGACGCGGAGAAGCTGCGACGGCGACGGGGTGATCATCTGGCTTCGTCCGGTCCGATCCCTCTGACAGCTGCCCGCTGCAGCCGGATGAGTGCATCAGACACCAGTCGTCGTCACACCTCAACCAAGGTGCCATCGAGGTCCGGTTGAGATTCTTTCATGGTGGCTTCAGGGAGCGGGCGGGTCTCGCGCGGCGTCAGGCGGTCCCGGGTCGGAGCGAACGTCGGCGTACCCGGGCCGAAGGCGATCCGGGCGAGGCCGACCGGCACCGCGAGGATCCACTGCGCCGAGAACGCCCCGACGGCCAGGGCGCGCCCGGCCCGCGCTCGGGGATCGACCTGAGGCTGCAGCCGCCCGATGGCCTGCCACGCGAGGAGGCTGCCGGCGCCCACGTACGCCCCGACGAGGGCCCCGACGGGTCCGATCCGGCCGCGAACCAGCGCGCCCACGGCGGCGCCGGCGACCAGCGGCGGCAGGACGAGCTGGCCAGAGTAGAGCGCGAGCTCCAGCCGCGCGGCGCGGGGGGAGCGGCGGCTCGCGAGCGCCCCGGGAAGGCGCGCCAGGAAGCGCCGGGTCGATCCCTCCGACCAGCGAAGCCGCTGCCGGGCAAGGGCGGCCGGCGTCGCAGTCGCCGTCTCCTCGACCACCAGGTCTCCCGCCCAGGCCACCGGGATCCCCGCCGTGAGGAGCGCCGTCGAGAGCTCGAGATCCTCGGTGAGAACGTCCGTGGGCCAGCCGCCGGCCGCTGCCAGCGCCTCGGGGGTCACCGCCATCCCGTTGCCGCGGAGCTCGCCCGCACCGCCGAGGCCGATCCGGCCCGCGAGGATCCAGGCGTCGAGGACCTGCTCGTCGTCCTGGAGTCGCGCCAGCCGGAAGCGGTCCGCCCAGAGGATCCGGCGCCGCGCGGTGAAGGCAGCGTCGCCCGCGGCGAGGCGCTCCGCGGCGCGGCAGAGGAAGTCGGGCGCGACGCGCGCATCGGCGTCGAGCACGACGAGGAGCCGGGCATCCCCGACGGCCTCGGCGGGAACGTGGCGCAGCGCGTCTCCCTTGCCGCCGGGTCCATCCCGCCGGATCACCCGCCCGTCGAGCCCGGTCTCGCGGATCGCGGCCTCTGCCAGGGCTCCGGTGCCGTCGACCGACCGGTCGTCGATGACGACGACCCGGAGGCGGAGCGGCCCGCAGGTGGCCGCCAGCTCCTGGCGCCCCAGGTCGCGGAGCAGCCCGGGGAGGTGCGCCGCCTCGTCCCGTGCAGGGACGAGGACCGTGATCGGCAGACCACCGGCCACCGGGGCGCGCGGGCCGGGCGCCGGAAGAGGCTCCCGGAGCGCGGGCCGCGGCTGCGGCGGCGGGGTCGGTCACGGTGGCGAGGGCGGGCGATCGGGCCGCCGCGCCGGCCGTGATGACGCGCCCGGCGGCCCGCGACAGGGCGAGCGAGCCCGGCAGCGCGACCCCGATGGCGACCGCCGCCACGAGCCGCGTCGGCCGGCCGCCGAGCCACCAGCCCGCGGCGGAGCCGCCGACGAGGAGCGCGCCGGCCGCCCCACGGCGCCCGATCGCGGCGGGGGCGGGGCGAGGCACGCAGCTCCTCCTCGAGGTCGCCGGGAGGCCGACACCGGGCCGGTCGGTCGGCATGGCGACCCCCGATCACTCCGACCGGCGGCACCGCCATTATCGCGGGCGGGCATTCCCGGGGCCTGCGCGGCGCGCCGGTCGGCCTCGTGGGCTCGGGCCGGAGCCGCAGGGATCGTTTCGCCGAACTCGTCACTCGCGACTATCCTCTCCTCCATCGCCAGACGCGGGCGATCACGCCCGCGAGCCGGCGACGCCGCGCGCCATCGGGGATGGTTGACGCCCGTCCGGAGAGCCGCCACGTCCGTCCTGACCGTCTTCGGCCTTGCCATCGTCGAGATCTGGTTGGCCGTGCCCGCCGGCCTGGCCCTCGGCGTGCCGCCGCCCGTGCTCTGGCTGGCGACCGTCGCCGGCTCGCTGCTGAGCGTGACGGTCGTGGCGCTGGCCGGCGACGCGCTTCGCGCCCGCCTCGTCCGGAGGCGCGGCGGGAGCGTGGTCGCCGGCCGCGGGCGCCTCTACCGGATCTGGGTCCGCTACGGTGTGATCGGCTGGGGGCTGGTCTCCCCGCTGGTCTTCGCCCCGCCCATGGGCACGGCGATCGGTCTCGTCCTGGGGGCGCCGCGGCGCCCGCTGCTGGCATGGATGGCGGCCGGAGCCGTCACCTGGACGACGATCCTGGTCGGTGGCGGCGTGCTCGGCCTCGACATCATCCGCTTCGGCCTCAGGTGAGCGTCGTGGCTCGACGCTTGCGGGGTCGACCTGTCCCGGGTCCGTTGTGGCATTCGGCCCTGTCACCCCGACGATCATCTGCGTATACACGATTCTGATCCCGCTCCTCGATCGACGGGACGGGTCAGCGACCAGGGGGTGCTGCCACGTCTGCATCCGATCCAGCGCCGATCGACCGGGCACCGGGGGACCTCGCCGGCACGGACCTGGAGCACGTGCTCGCGGGGGCCTCGGCGCAGACGCTGGCCGCCCTGTCGCTGGTCGCCCGGACGTCCAGGTTCTCGGCGCGCGACAACCTCGTTCGGCAGGGCGACGCGCTCCAGGTGACCGTGCTCCTTGACGGCTGGGTGGCCGTCCGCAGGACGAGTCCCGAGGGCCGGGTCTTCACGCTCTTCCTGATGCGACCGGGCCACGTGCTGGGCCTCGGGTCGGTCTCTCGTCCCTGCCGGTCGACGTTCGACCTGGTCGCCCTGACGCGTGGACGGATCGCGACCCTGCCGGGCGCCGATGTCAGGCGCCTGGCCGAGCAGGACGCGCCGCTCGCGGTGCGGCTCTTCGACCTCGACGTCGGAAGATCGGAGCTGATCGCCCACCGGCTCGACGAGGCCACCTTCGATCACGCCCGCAAGCGCCTCGCGACGATCCTGCTCTCCTACGAGCCACTCCTCACGGCGGCCTCGCCCATCGTCTCCAGGGCCGACCTTGCAGGCCTGATCGGCGCTTCCCGGGAGATGCTGGGATCGGTCATTCGCGCCCTGGAGGCCGAAGGCGTCATCGCCCGGGAGGGTCGGAGGATCGCCATCCGCGATCGCGTCCGACTGGAGCGCGAGGCGGATTGGGCGGGCGCCGGCGGCGAGCATGCCCACTCGCTCCTCGTCCTGGCGGATCGGCAGGAAGCAACGGACCTCGACGCGTCCCGGTCGGCGGGCTGAACCGCCGGGGAGGCGCCATCAGTGCCGGCTTGCGACCAGCTCACCCCGCGAGTGGTCGGCGTTCACCGGCTCGCCGGCGCCGACCGGGCTCGTGACGAGGACGGCCGGCTCCGGATCACTCGTCCGGCCTTCGCGGCCGTCGAGCCGGAGCTGTCCCGGCACGCGGCCGGCGGCAAACGGATACGTCGCTCGCGTAGCTGCCGCTCTCGCCAGCCCACCGACCGCGGCGCCATGACCCGCCGCCTCGAGGACCCGTTCGGGAGTCCCCCAGTCGGACCACCCGATCGACGGCAGCCTGGACACGAGGAGCTGGGGCCCGATCACCTGGAGGATGTCGCGCGAGACGTCGGCCGATCGCACCGCGTCGTAGGCGGCCTCGGCGGTGGGCGTCGCGCCGTCACTGACATCGGACAGTCCGGCGAACGCGTCCGCGACATCGGGCAGGGTCCGGCGGGCCACCGCGACGAGCTTCTGCGCGGCGGCCAGGAAGAGGAGGGTGTTCCACAGGTCACCGCGGGCCAGGCGCGCCTCCGCTTCGGCGCGCGAGGGCTTCTCCGTGAACGAGCGGACGCTGAACAGGTCCTCGCGATCGGCCCCCAGCCGGCGGCCGACCTGGATCCAGCCATAGCCGGTTTCGGGCGAGGACGCGCGGGCGCCGAAGAGGACGATGTGGCTGCCGTCGGCCGCGTTCGCCACCTCGCGGACGTGGCCCACGAGCGCCTGCTCATCGTGGACGAAGTGGTCCGTCGGGAACGCCACGATCACGGCCGTGGCATCGCGAGCCGCGATCCAGGTCGCGGGCCAGAGGATCGCCGGGGCCGTGCCCCGGCCACACGGCTGGGCGAACACGCGGATCCGCGGGTCGCGCGGAGTCGCCCGGATGAAGGCTTCGTGGCGACGCTGGCTGACGATGATCGTGCGCTCGGGGGGCACGAGCCACGCGACCCGCTCGAGCGTCCGGGTCAGCATCGAGCCGCGCCCATCGAGGACGGCGAACTGCTTCGGCCGGTCGTCGCCGTGAACCAGGCGGGTCAGTGGCCGCAGCCGCTCGCCCTCGCCCCCGGCCAGCACGACCGCCCAGAGCCGGGGCCCCGTTCCGCTCATCGCGGGGTGATAGGCCGCCCCGTGTTCGTCGGCGCTCGGTCGATGGCGCGCCGGCCCCCGACGGAACGGCTGAGCGTCCCCTGGCGGCGGTCGATCGTGGCCAGGAAACGGCGGGGATAGAGGCAGATCCAGTCTGCGATCTCGTCAGCCGGGAGGTTCCTGGCCGACTCGAACAGGAGCTCGGCCGCCCGGACGGCGCCCGCGGGAACGATCCATTCGGTCGCCTTCGCCCGAGCCTCGAGCCAGCGGGTACCCGAGACGTACACCTCGCCGAACCCGGCATCCGGGTCGATCGACGGGAGGCGGGCGAAGAGATCGACGTACACGACGAGCGCAGCGCGACAGAGATCGCCGGAGCTGCCGGGGGCGCCCGCCACGGGGGCAAGGGCCAGCATCGTCACGCCTCCACTGCGGAGCAGACGAACATTCTCGGCCTCGACGCCGCGCGCCGGGTAGGAACGATTGCCAATTCCCGGGTCGGAATCGTGCGCGAGGCGCAGTTCCGGAACACGGGTCGAGCCTTCGTGCGCGCGTTCGTGGCACGCCATGATCCAATGCCCGGGGTGCTGGTCGCGCCCTACGCCCGCAGCGGGATCCGCGCCTCGAAGCGCGCGCCACCTCCGGCCCGGTTGGCGGCGCTGATCCGGCCTCCGTGGCGCTCCACGATCCAGGCGGCGATGGCGAGGCCAAGGCCCGTGCCGCCGCTTGGCGCGTCGTCCGCCCGCCAGAAGCGCTCGAAGACGCGGGCGAGGTCGTCCGGCCTGATGCCGGGCCCGGTGTCCTCGACCGTCAGCACGGCGGCCTCGCCCTCCGGGCGGACCCGCACGGCCACGGAGCCGCCCGCCGGCGTGTGGGCCACCGCGTTGTCGACGAGGATCGTGACGAGCTGCCGCAGGCGCAGCGGATCGCCGTCCACGACGGCCGGCAGCGGATCGGCGACCAGCTCGACGCCGCGCTCGGCCGCCAGCGACGTCAGCGGCCCGGCGGCTTCGACGGCGATGTCGGCAAGGTCAACCGGCACCTGCTCCAGCTCCATCGTGCCGGCGTCGGTCCGGGCGAGCAGGAGGAGGTCGTCGACGAGCGCGGCGAGGTGGGTCGTCTCCGCGTCGATGTCGTCGAGCGCCGTCCCGACCTCGGCGACCGGCTGCCGGGGGTTGCGGCGCAGGTCGGTCACGCTGGTCCGGATCACCGTGAGCGGCGTGCGCAGCTCGTGGCTGGCGTTGGCCGCGAACTCGCGCTGGCGCCCCAGGGCGGCCTCGCGGCGGTCGATCGCGGCGCGGATGGGCACGAGCGCGCGGCCGGCGTAGACCCACCCGGCGGCGATCGCCAGGGCAAGGGCGGCCAGGCCCCCCAGGACGAGGACCGACAGGAGCGCGGCGAGGAGTCGCTCCTCCGACGCCCGCTCGCCGATGACCTGCACGACCCAGTCTCCGTCAGGGCGGCGGACGGCAAGGGAGTAGACGCGGATCGGCGTCACGTCGATCGTGGCGTCGCGGATGTCCTTGCCGTTGGCCCGGGCTGCCACCACCGATGGCTCGACCGGGAGGCCCTCCACCGCGTCCAGCCGGCCGAGCACCGAACCGTCGGGCTGGACGGCGAGCGTCAGGGTCCCCGACTGCTCGCCGCCGAAGGCGAGCCCGAACGGCGGTCGATCGGCCGGCGACCCGGGACGGCCGACGATCCGGGCGACCTCCGCGGCGCGCTGGGCCAGGACCGCGGTGCCGCGGTTCGCCAGCTCGCCCGAGACCGCTCCGTATACGACCGCCCCGAGGGCCAGGAGGATGAGGAGGGTGAGGCCGCCGCTCCATGCGATGAGCCGCAGCCTTGTCCGGCGGAGCAGCGCCGCGTCAGCGAGCACGGATCCGGTACCCCACGCCACGAACCGTCTCGATCCAGGCGCCGCCGTCGGCGCCGAGCTTCGTGCGCAGCAGGTGGATGTACGCCTCGACCGTGTTCGGCGTGAGCGCCGCCCCGTACGGCCATGCCTGGTCCAGGAGCTGGTCCCTCGAGAGCACCTGCCCCGGTCGCCGGAGGAGGCACTCCAGGATCGCGTACTCGCGCTGGCTCAGGTCCACCGGGGCCCCGCCCACCGTCACCCGGCGGTCGGTCTCGTCTAGGACGATCGGCCCGGACCGCAGGGTGAGGCCGCGGCGCGGCGGCGGCCGGCGGCCGAGGGCGCGCAGGCGCGCGAGGAGCTCCTCGTAGGCGAACGGCTTCACCAGGTAGTCGTCCGCCCCGGCGTCGAGCCCCTCGACACGCGAGGAGACCGCGTCCCGGGCGGTCAGCATGAGGATCGGCACGGCCGAGCCGGTTGCCCGGAGGCGGCGGGCGACGTCGAAGCCGGAGCCGTCCGGGAGCCCGACGTCGAGGATCACGGCGTCGAGCTCGGCCCGGGTCGCCAGCTCCAGCCCCTCGGCCGCTGTCGTCGCGCTGTCGACGACGTGGCGGTCCTGGGTCAGGAGGCGAGTGAGGAGGCGAACGAGGCGCGGGTCATCCTCGACGAGGAGCAGGTGCACGGGAGCTACTCCCGGCCGCCGATTCGCAGGGTCACGCCTCGGCTCCGGCGAGGAGCGCCAGGGCATCGGCGATCGGGATCGCGAAGCCGATCCCCTGGCCGTCGGCGGCCGAGGTCACGATGACGCCCACCACCGTCCCGGCCGCGTCGAGGAGGGGCCCGCCGCTGCTGCCGGCGTTGATGGCGGCGTCGGTCTGGACGAGGCCGCTGAGCGCGACGCGGTGGCCGGTCGACGGATCGCGCAGGTCGATCGAGCGGCCCAGCCCGGAGACGATCCCCGCGGTTACCGTGTCGGTGAATTCGCCGAGAGGGCTCCCCACGGCGACGACGAGCTGGCCCACGGTCAGCGGCGCGCCGGTCCCGACCCTGGCCGGCGTGAGCCCGGTTGCCGAGGTCCGCAGCAGCACGAGCCCGTGGATCGCGTCGCTGGCAACCACGCGAGCGGTCGCCTGGCGCTCGTCGGCGAGGAGGATGTCGTACGTCGTGTCGGACGGGGCCACGACCGCTGTCGTGAGGATCAGTCCGTCGGCCGAGACGATGATCCCCGTTCCGCCGGCGCTTGCGTTCCGTCCGTTGCCGGTTGAGGCGATCGTGACCACCGAGGGCTCGGCGGCGGCGGCGACCGCGGCGACGGCATCGGAGGGGTCGAGCCGCGTCACCGTCGTCCCCACCGGAGAGGCGGCCGGACCGACGACTGCGGGGGCGGTGGCCGCGGGAGCTGCGGCAGGGGATGTCGCGAGGAGGAGAGCGGCCGTGCCACCGCTCGCGAGAGCCGCCGACAGGACGGCGGACGCCAGGACGAGGCGGATGGTGCCGCCGCGCGGGGCGGTCCGGACGGTCTCCGGTGCGGGGTTCGGTTCGAGCGTCATCGGCGACTCCGGGCGTGCGGTCAAGGCGTCCTCAGGTCGCTGTTGTACGCGCAATTCCTGAAACGTGCCTGAACCGGCCACGCGTCGCGGACCGCCCCGCGAACGTCAGCGAGGCGGGGGCCGGCGTTCTGCGGCTGGTGATCGCGGCAGATTCAGGACGACTTCAGGTGGATCCGCCAAACATGACCCGACGTCCGGGCGGCTCCTTCCCGCGCCGGGTGCTGTACCGTCCCTCACACAGGATCCAGGAGATACCACGTGCAGGAAACCACTCCGAACCCGGAGACTCCAACGACGGCCGACCCGATCGAGCGCGTCGAGACCAGTCCCGTCATCGCACCCGCCCGCCGCGGCTCGCGTGCCCGGACGATCGGCCTCGCCACGCTCGTGGGCGCGATCGGCATCGGCGCCATCGCGATCGCCGTCCTCGCCGGCGGTCCCCGCAACGACGCGGCACCCGCGGCGGCCGACGGCTCGGGATCCGGCGCGGCGCCGGTCGGGGCCGTGTCCGGCTGGACTGCACCCGCCGGCACCGATGGCATGCGGCTCGACGGCAGCGGACGGGGTGGGATGCGCGGCGCCATGGGCGGCGCCATCGCGATCACCGCGATCGACGGCACCAGGCTGGCCCTCGAGACCGACAACGGCTGGACCCGGACGATCGACGCCGCCGGTGCCGCCGTGACGTCGGACGGGGCAACGGTCGACCTCGCCAGCCTCAAGGTCGGTGACCGGATCGCGTTCCGCGAGACGCGCAACACCGACGGCACGTTCAAGATCACCGCGATCGAGGTCATCCAGCCGGCCGTCGCCGGCACCGTCGCCTCCGTCTCCGGCTCGACGGTCACGGTCACGCGGCGCGATGGGTCGACGTCGAAGGTGATCCTCACGGGCACCACCACGTACCGACTGGGGGGCCAGGAGGCGACGAAGGACGCCGTCGTGGCCGGTGCCCAGATCGTCGCCCGCGGCACGCTGGCCGCCGACGGCACCCTCACGGCGACGTCCGTCCAGGTCGCCCCGGCGATGTTCGCCGGGACGGTGAAGGAGAAGGGCGCCGGCTCGCTGACGCTCACGACGCGCGACGGATCCACCGTCGTCGTCGACGTCTCCTCCTCGACCACCTACAAGGTAGGCGGGATCACCGCGCCGACGCTCGCCGACGTGAAGGTCGGCGACCTCGTGACGGCGACGGGCTCCCGCAACGCGGACGGCTCGCTGTCCGCAACCACGGTCTGGTCCCGTGCCGCCGGCAGGTTCGGCGGGCCCGGCGACGGCTTCGGCCCGGGCGGGTTCAACGGCGGCCCCGGCGGCGGATTCGGCCACGGCGGGATGCGGGGCGACGGGCCCGGCGGGGGATTCCCCGGCGGCCGGGACGCTCCGCCGGCTCCCTCGTCCGCTCCCACGGGCAACGGCACGAACGGCTGATCGCAGTTCCGGGCGCCCGGGTGCGGCCGAGTCGCGCCCGGGCGTCTTCGCGTCCGCGACCTCTTCGTGTCGTCCGCGATCTCGCGCCCGCCTCCCCGGGGAGGATCAGTTCGTTCCGGGCGCCACGTCCGACCCGTAGACCTCCGTCGCGAAGCGCCGCACGGCGGCGTTGAAGGCGGCCGGCTGGTCCTCGTTCACCAGGTGGGCGCAGCCCGGGATCACCTCGAGGCGCCCGTTGGCCGCGGCGGCGAGGAAGGCCTGCTCGCTGCGCCGGAAGAGGTGGTCGTCCTCGCCGTTGATCAGGAGCGTCGGGCCGGGGTACGCCGCCAGGCGCGGTATGAACACCTCCCGGAGGGCCGTCATCATGGCCCGGGTGCCGCCCTTGAAGAGCCAGCCGTTCGTGGCCGGGGGCTCGCCGGCGCCCGAGTCGGGGTCGTCCGCATCGCGCCCGCCGGGCGGCTCGCCGCGGACGCCTCGGGAGCGGCGGGTCCGGAGGCGCTCGGTCGCCGCACCCAGGAGGTAGGTGCCGAGGGTCCCGGGCGCGCGGCGGGCTATGGTGCGGGGTTCCGCGGTCGCGTCGGCGAGGACGAGCCCGGCGACCTGGTCGGGCCGGAGCGCCGCCAGGTGCATCCCCACGTAGCCGCCGAGCGACTGGCCGATCACGATGGCACGGCCGCCGCCGGCCTCGTCGATCACCGCCCCGACGAGGGCCGAGGCGTCGGCAAGTCGGAAGGGGACGTCGGCGAGGGCGCCGTGGCCGGGCAGGTCCACGGCGACGACACGGAACGTGTCGGCCAGGCCCACCAGCTGGTGGTGCCACATGGCGCGCGTCCGGCGCGTCCCGTGCAGGAGGATCAGGACGGGCGCGTCCGCAGGTCCCGTCGCGGCGAAGGCGTGCCTGATCTCCATCGCGCGGCCCGCGGGAGCTGCCGTCGGGCGCGCCGGGACGCTCGGATCTCGCATGCGATCCCTCGCCGTTCCCGGCCGGGTGGCCGGACTCCGCGCCAGTCTAGCGAACCGGGCCCGCGCCGCGCGCGTCTACGTCGATGGTCCGCGCGTGTCCAGCGAGACATCGGGCGCGCGATCGGCGCCCTCCCCCGCGTCGAAGAACGGACGGGGCCTCCAGCCGAGGAGCGCGGCCAGCACGATCGCGGGCAGCTGGGCGATCGCGGTGTTGTGGCGGAAGACCTGGTCGTTGTAGAGCTCGCGCCGGTCGGCCAGCATGCCCTCGAGGCGCTCGATCTCGGCCTGCAGGCGCAGGACGTTCTCCTGGGAGCGCACCTCGGGATACCGCTCGACGACCGCGAATAGCGAGCGAAGCGCCGCCGTCGTGGCGGCGGAGACCGGGCCCTGGGCGGCCACCGGCGCGTCGGGCGCGTAGCGCGATCGCTGGCGCGTCACCTCGACGAGGACGTCCTGCTCGAAGGCCATCACGTCGCGGACCGCGTCGACCAGCGCCGGCAGCTGGTCGTGGCGCTGGCGCAACGCCACCTCCACGTTGCCCCAGGCCTTGTCGATCCGGGTCCGCATCGCCACCACGGCGTTGTAGGTGACGATGGCGATGAACGCCGCGACCGCCAGCACCAGGGCAACGGCGAAGAGCGCCGCCCCCGCCAGCGGGCTCAACGGAGGAGCCCGGGGAGCACGAGGGCCAGGATCGTCGCGCCGACGATGGCGAGCGCGGCGCCGGCGAGCCCCAGGAGCACCGTCGTCTCCTCCCTCTGCTGGGCCTGGCCCGGCGTTCCCGCGAGGATCACCAGCGGGTTCTCGGCAGCCGAGGCCACCACCAGCTCGCTGGCCGGTACCTCGAAGCGTGCGTAGGCGGCGGCCGCGGCCTCCCGGCCGGCCAGGGCGGGGACATCGACACCGGGATCGAGCTCGGGTGCCCGGGCCGGCAGCCCGATCCCGAAGCCCGGGATCGCCGCGTTGCCCCAGGCCTCCTCCGGTGTCGCGCGCAGGATGCCGGCCTCGCGAGCCTCCGCGACGTTCATCGCCACCTCCGGGTCGTCGAGCGCGTCGAGGGGGTCGTCACCGGCGCCCAGCCTCGACCTCCACGTCGCCGAACGGCAGCGCCGAGCCCAGGATCGTGACCGTGTCCCCGGCTTCCACCCGACGCTCATCGTAGTCGCGGTGGCGCGAACCTCCGAAGCCGGCCGTCCCGAGGGCCGCCGCGACGGGGCTCGACCCGCCCCCGAGCTCTCCTCCGGGGAGGTCGGCGGGCGGCCGGACCGTGAGCAGCGCGGCGATCTGCGCCTCGCGATCCTCCACGGCCAGGCGATTGGTGGCTCCCGCGTTCACGTTGAGGCCCGGCGGGTCGCCGCCCGCCCAGTCGGAGGCGGCGTCGAAGCGGACGGGCGCGTCCCAGCGGGCGCCGCGCGGCATGATCCGGATGGCGCCCGACGCGTCGCGGAGGCGGAACCCGACGGCCCGCTCCTCGCCAGAAGACCGTCCGCGTGTCGTCGCCCGACCGCTCCCGGATCCGCGAGCGGTAGTAGACGCAGGCAACGCTCTGGAGCGGCGAGACGAGGGTCAGGACGTCCGCCTCCACGGACACCCACGAGCCGGACCTCGCCGGCCGCGAGCGTGGCGATCCTGCTCGTTGCGATCCCCGCCACCTGGCCTGCGCGCCGGTACGCACGCAGGCCGCGCCCGAGAAGCGCCAGCCCGCCCACGAGGCCGAGCAGCGCGATCACGACGGCGAGTCCACGGGTGTCCACCACGGGCGGCAGTCTAGCGGGCGTGGGTCGACCGCCGGGGCGCTCTGCCGCCGGGGCGTTCGACGGCCGCCCTGCCCCGGGCAGGGCGGCCCGGGCGCGGCGCGCGCCGGCTGACGTCAGCGGCGCGGACGCAGCGCGGCGAGGATGACGACGGCCCCCAGGGCGACGAGGGCGGCCGCGCCGACGACGCCCCAGTCGACCGCGATCCGGTCGCGCACCAGGAAGTAGACCCCGAGGGCAACGAGGACGAGCCCGCCGATCGCGGCCGGAAGCGAGTCCCGCTCCCGGCGCTTCCCGGCGCCCCCGGCGCGCTCCCGTCGAACCCTGGTACCAGGTCGGCGGCGAGGCGGTCGGAAGGGGCGCGCCGGCGCCCGTCTCATCGAGCCGGCCCGGCGCCGCGTCCGGCGGGGTGGGGGAGGGCCCGACGCCCGCGAAGCCGCCCGGCTCCTCGGGCACGATGACGGCCATGACCACGTAGAGGACGAGCATCGGGAAGACCGCCCGTCACGAGGGCGACGACCACCCAGAGGACCCGGACCAGGCTGGGGTCGAGGGCCAGGCGGGCCGCCAAACCACCGCAGACGCCGGCGATGACTCGGTCGTCCACGCTCCGGTACAGCCGGTCGTTCATCTGCAGCCGTCCTTCGGGTTCAGGGTGAAGCTGACCGCGCTGCCGGTGGTCCGGAGCTCGACACGGGTGGCCGCGGTGGCGTAGCCGGCCGACTCCCAGGTCGTGCCGCTCCGGACGAGGCCCGCGTCGCCGTAGTTGTGGCTGGCGGTGATGTTGTCGTCGACCAGCAGACGAAGACCGACGCCGCCCGGGGCGCACAGGTCGACCGATGCCGCGTTGCCCTCGATCGCGCCCTTGAGGTCGGCTCCCCCGGGAAGCAGGATCGCGACGTCGGCGGCGTTGACCGCGACCTCGATACGCTCCACGACGGCGCCCGACAGGTCGAGCCGGGTGTTGCCGATGGCGTTGCCGTGGAACGCCAGGCGGCTGACCGTCGCCCCGCCGAGGCTCACGGTCGCGTCACCCGCGTTGAGGGTCAGGTCGAGATCGAGCGCCGGCGTGGTCCCGAGGTCCACCCGCCAGGTGGCCTGCCGGGCGCCGAAGGGGAGCACGACCGGGGCTTCCGGGGAGCGCGCCGTGAACCCGTCCGTGGTTCGCTCGACGGCGGGCCGGGAGTCCTTCCCACCGAAGACGTCGATCCCCCAGGCGCCCGCCGTGTTCGTCGTGATCCCCACGGAGGCGCAGTTCGCGACCAGGACGACCCGGCCGGTCCGGCCGTCGAATGAGCCGCGCTCTGAGACGACCTGGGGCGCGTCCGCCGCGGCGCTGCCGCAGGCGATGCCGCCGACGCTGAAGCCGCCGAAGCCGACCGCGATGAGCGCCCCGAGCATCACGCCGAAGGTGGCGCTGACCACGATTCCCCCGAGCGCACGCAACGGCGTCGCACGCAGGATCAGGCCGACGCCCGCGCCGACCAGGATGAACGGCCAGAGCTCCCAGGCGCGGGCGACGAGGTCGCGGGGGACCCAGCCCTGGGAGACGGCCAGGGGGACCGCGCCCACCAGCACGAGGAAGACGCCCCAGTTGAGCAGGCGTCGATCTACGGACATCCGACCCTCCATGGTGCGACCGGCCGAGGATACGCGCCGCGCGCCATCGGGGCCCATGGGCCGCGTGGTAGCCTCGGGCAGGACGGATGGCCCGAATCGCGCGGAGGTGTCCACGGTGCGGCTGAGCGAATGGTGCGCGTCGGCGCCCACCCCCGACGCGGTCCTGCCGAAAGTGCTGGCGGTCGTGGAGCCGATCCTCGTTGCGCTGGGAGCCGCCCGCGACCCCTCCTGCTGGATTGCCTGGGGCGAGGAACCGGCGATGCGCTGGGGACTCCTGGCGCCGACGGCGGCGGGCCTGGTCACGCTCGCGATCCGCGTCCACATTCCCCAGGAGGGGCCCCGGGCGTCGGGCAAGCTGATCCGCTGGCCACGAGTCCAGGTGGGCGACTTCGCGGTCGAGATGCAGGGTGGGCATCGCTTCAGCAGCGCCTCCGTCGAGGGCGTCGTCATGCGCGGGAGGGACGAGGAGGCCGACCGGATCGGGGCGTTCATGCAGGTGGTATTCGCGGCCCTCGACGGCCGGCCGCTCCCGGACGACGCACCCTCGGCTCTGGCCCCGGGCGGGGCGGCAGCGGGGTGAGCGGGACGGACCGCAGCCTCGTCGCGGGCATCGAGGCGGTCCTCTTCGACCTCGACGGCGTCCTCGTGGACACCGAGCCGTGGTGGCACGAGGTCCGGGTCGCCTGGGCCGCGGCCCGGCGGCGCTCGTGGAGCGCGGAGGACAGCCACCTCTGCATGGGCCGCAACTCGCGCGAGTGGTCGGAGATCATGCGGGAGCGCCTCGGTGTCGCCGACGCGCCCGGCGCCATCGAACGGGCGATCGTCGATGCCCTGGTCGAGCGTTACGCGTCGGAGCCCGTCCCGCTGGTCGCGGGCGCGCCCGCGGCGGCGGCGGCAATCGCGGCGCGGGTCCCCGTGGCCATCGCCTCCTCGGCCCACCCGGCTGTGATCCGGGCGGCGGTCGCCGCGGCGGGCCTCGCGTCCATCTTCGCGACGATCGTCTCGTCCGACGACGTCGCCCGCGGCAAGCCGGCGCCAGACGTCTACCTGGAGGCCGCGCGCCGGCTGCGCGTGGAGCCGTCCCGCTGCCTCGTCGTCGAGGATTCCCGCAACGGCGTCCTTGCCGGCCGCGCGGCCGGGATGCGCGTGGTCCTGGTCCCGAACGCGAGCGTGCCGCCGGGCCGCGGTGTCGCGGAGATCGCCGACGCGGTCCTCGAGCGCCTCGCCGATCTGCCCGTCGCATCGCTCGGAGTGGCCGCGTGAGCGCCGCCGGGAGCGACGAGCGGAGGCGCGCGGCGCCACCGGGCCCCGGGGGCGTGGGGCGGACCCGGTACTGGTTCACGACGATCGTCATGCGCGTGGCGATCGGCGCCTACCTGCGGGTCCGGGTCGAGGGGCGGGATCGACTCCCCGTCGGGCCCGCGCTCCTGTGCTTCAACCACCAGAGCTGGGCCGACCCGTTCGTGCTGATCGCGGCGCTGCCGACCCGGCCCGACCTCTACGTCTTCGGCCCCAAGGAGGCCGACATGCGGGCCGGAAGGAAGAACCGCCTGCTGGCCTGGTCACAGCGCGCGGTCCCGTTCCGGCCGGACAAGCGCGGGCTGGTGGACCTGGCCCGCCGCGTCGATGCCATCTTCGAGCGCGGCGGACGCCTCGCCCTCGCGCCCGAGGGGCGGATCCACGCCGGCGAGCGGGTCGTCCTGCCGTTCGAGGACGGGGCGGCGTACTTCGCCGCGCGGGCCGGGGTGCCGGTCGTCCCGATCGCCATCCTGGGCGTCAGCTGGCTGCGCTTCGGCGGCACCGTGCGCGTCAGGATCGGCGAGCCGATCCTCGTGGCTTCGGACCGGGCGACCCGGGACTCCGTCCATGCCCTGACGGTCGCCACGCGCCGGGCCCTCCTCGACCTCGTCGCCGAGGGCCGTGACCGCGAGCCGCCGGGTCCCTTCGGACGGTGGCTGACGGAGGTCTTCCAGGACTGGCCCGAGGGATCGCGGCCGCCCATCCAGGACAACGAATAGAACAGTTGTTCAATGCCCGGCGACGGCCGCGGCCCGGGGTCGGGTTCTGCGATACTCCGGGCGTCAGCAGCGCCGAGCGCTCAGGATCAGGGAGGCACGCCACCGGCATGGGAGCGACCGGACTCGCCACGACACCCGCCGAGTACCGCGATCGGCTGCTGGAGCAGCCCGACGCCCAGCTGGACGCCTGGGCTTCCGAGGCTATGCGCGACATCTCCATCCGGCGTGGCGTGCTCGCCGTCCTCCACGACCTGCGCGGCGCCTCCGGTCTCGACGACCGCGGCCTGGAGAAGGTCTTCGCCGCCGGCGGCGGGCCACCCGCCGTCGTCGGCCGCGACACCGCCGGCCGGCTCATGGTTCCTGCCGCGACGCTTCACTGCTTCGTGAAGGGCGTCCGGGCGATCGTGCCGGGTGCGCGCGAGAAGCTGGTCGACTACCTCGTCGAGAACTTCGAGGAACTCGTCTACGCCTGACGGTGTTCCGGGCGGCCCGCGGGATCGGCCCGCGATGCCCGGCGTGCGCCTTGGCGGTGTGCTTCGGCTCGTCCACCCCTTTCCATCGCTCCTCGACGCCTCCGTGACCGCCGCCGTCGCCGCCATCGCGGGGGCCGGGGCCGTGGCCGTGGTGAACCTCGCCGCGGCGATGCTCCTCCTGCAGATGGGCATCGGGGCGGCGAACGACTGGGCTGATGCTCCCGCCGACGGGACGGCGCAGCCCGCCAAGCCGATCCCCTCGGGCATGGTCCGGGGCGCGATCGCGGCCCGGATCGCCCTCGGGGCGGCCGCCGCGGGCCTCGTCCTCGCGGCGCTCGCCGGACCTGCGCCGCTCGCCGTGGCCGCCGCCGGGCTTTCGGTCGGGCTGGCCTACGACCTGCGCCTCAAGGGCACCAGCTGGTCGTGGGTGCCGTACGCGGTGGGAATCCCGCTTCTCCCGGTCTTCGCCTGGGTCGGCGCCACCGGGTCTCTTCCGGCGCCCTTCGCGGTGCTCGTGCCGATCGCGATGCTCGCCGGGGCCGCGCTCGCGGTAGCCAATGCCCTGGCCGACCTGGAGCGCGACCGAAGTGCCGGGACCGAGACCGTCGCGACGAGCCTCGGTCTCGACCGCGCCCGCCGGATCGGGGCTGCGCTCCAGGGCCTGGTCGTGGCGGCCGCCCTGGGTTCCGCCGTGGCGTTCGGCGGAGACGCCGCCTGGGTCGCCCTCGCCGCCGGCGGCTCCGCGATCGTCCTGGCGGGGCTCGCGATCGGATGGTCCGGGCGGCCCGCCGTCCGCCGCCTGTCCTGGGAGGTGCAGGCCGTCGGGGTCGGGGTCGTTGCCGGGGGCTGGATCGGCGCGCTCGCCGCCGCGGGTCGCCTGGCGGGGTAGGGGAGCACGCCGTCCCCGGTCACCCAACGAGGCCGGCGCACGTTGCGCCGGCCTTGCCGATCTGCGCAGGTGCTCCGCCGTCGCCGACGGAGAGGGCGATCAGTCGCCGCGGCCGCGGACGACCGAGATCGCGTTCTCGAGGCTCAGCTTGGAGATCGTCAGGTACTTCGCCAGGTTCTGGCGGTCGGTCGCGTTTGCCGCCTGGGCGAACTCCGCGCTGCGGAGAACGGCCAGGAACTGGCCCAGGGCTTCCTGGAACTGGGCCTTCGTGTTGATCAGCGCGTCGTCGCCGGGCGGGACCGGTGGCGGCGCAGCGATGATCTCCTCCGCGTCGTCCGCCTCGGACCAGGCGGCGACCTCCTGGGGCCCGGTGTCGGCGCTGCGGCGGGGCCGCCCCTCGATCCGCTCCCGGAGCTTGACCAGGGAGAGCTGCCCACTGGCCACCTGGGCGGCGAGGCGCTTGCGCTTCTTCGGGTCCTGGACCTTCATCAGCTCGTAGGCGTGCGAGAGGGTGTCTTTGCGCACGGACACCAGGGCCCGGATCTCCTCGGGGGCGTCCGCCAGGCGAAGCCGGTTCTCGAGGTAGCCCTTGTCCTTGCCCAGCTTCTGGGCGAGCTTGCGAATGCTGTACCCGTGCTCCGTCACCATCTTCTCGTACATCGTCGCCTCTTCCAGCGGCGACAGGTCCTCCCGCTGCAGGTTCTCGATGACCGCGATCTCCATCGCGGTGTCGTCATCGAGCTCCTCCACCAGGGCGGGAATCGTCGCGAGGCCGGCGCGGCGGGCGGCGCGCCAGCGACGCTCGCCGGCGACGAGCTGGTAGGTGTCACGACCGGTCGGACGAACGAGGATCGGTTGGAGGACGCCATGCTCGCGGATCGAGGACGCGAGCTCCTCGAGCGCCGACTCTTCGAAGAGAAGGCGGGGGTTCTCCGGGTTCGGCTCGATCCGGTCGATCGGGACGTGCCGAACGCCGAGGCTCTTGGATCGCTCGGGGGCGAGGAAGCTGACGATGGAGGGGGAGAGCTCGCGCTCCTCCGAGAGGCGGCGCGCGGCGACCGCGCGGAAGTCAGGCCTGGCCAAGTTCGACGACCTCCTTCGCGAGCTGACGGAAGGTCTCGGCGGCCGACGAGGTGCCGGCATACGAGGTGATCGGCCGGCCGGTGAGCGGCGCCTCGCCCAGCTTCACGGTCGTGCGCACGATGGAGTTGAAGACGTGATGATCGCCCAGCTCCCGGAGCTCGTCGAGCATCTCACGGGCCAGGATCGTGCGCCCGTCGTAGAACGTCGGGAGGAGTCCCAGCACCCGCAGGTCGCGGTTGAGCTTGGAGCGGATCGTGTTGATGACCTTGACGAGGGCCGTGAGCCCCTTCAGGGCGTAGTACTGCGTCTGGACCGGGATGATCACGCCGTCCGCGGCGACGAGGCTGTTGATGGTCAGGAGCCCGAGAGTCGGCGGGCAGTCGATGATCACCCAGTCGTAGCTCTCGCGCACGGAGCTCTCGACGATCGCCTCGCGGAGCGTGTATTCGCGACCGAGCGCGGAGAAGAGCTCGACTTCGGTGGAGGCTAGCTCGAGCGTCGACGGGGCGACGTCGATCCGGTCGGTCGCAGAGGGCACGATGATCGACTGGAGAGGTTCGTGGCCGTCGAGGACGTGGGAGATCGACTGCTCGACCTGGCCGAGGTTGATCCCGAGCCCCACCGTGAGGTTGGCCTGCGGGTCCATGTCCATCGCGAGGACGCGCAGCCCCCGCTCGGCGAGCGCGCCGGCGAGGTTGATCGCGGTCGTGGTCTTGCCCACGCCGCCCTTCTGGTTCGCGATCGCGATGACCGTTGCCACCCGGGGATCACCTCGCTGGTCGTCTGTGGGGAAGCTGGAAGGCGCCGCCGCGCCGGTTGCTGATCCTACCGCACGATGGCAACGCGTGGACGTCCCTTATCCACAGCAATCGGCGTTTGTTCACAATTCTGTGGATAACGACGGGCATAGGCCCGGTCCCCTGGCAACGATGCGGCCGGCGAAGCTCCCGGGGCAGGAGGCGTTCCGGACCACGCCACCGCGACCATCGGCAGGTCCCGGCCTGGTGCCGACGCCTATGATGTGGCGGGCCCAGTCGCCCTGTCTCTGCGCAAAGACATGCCGCCGCCCGGTCCTGCGCCCGGGCGCCATCCCCGAGGAGGTCCACGTGCCGACGGGCGAAGAGCGACTCGAGCGCCTGCAGCGGATGCGCCGGGAGGCTCTGCTCGGTGGGGGAGCGGTCCGCATCGAGCGGCAGCACACGTGGGGGAAGCTGACCGCCCGTGAGCGCCTGGATCTCCTGCTGGATCCCGGGTCGTTCGTCGAGCTGGACGCCTTCGTCACCCACCGCTCCGTCGACTTCGGGCTGGACACTCAGCACGTCCTCGGCGACGGCGTCGTCACGGGCCACGGGACGATCGACGGCCGGCTCGTCTTCGTCTTCAGCCAGGACTTCACGGTCTTCGGTGGCTCGCTCTCGGAGGCGTACGCCGAGAAGATCGTGAAGATCATGGACCTGGCGATGAAGGTGGGGGCGCCGGTCGTCGGGTTGAACGATTCGGGTGGGGCGCGAATCCAGGAGGGCGTGGCCTCGCTGGCCGGCTACGCCTGGATCTTCACCAGGAACGTGCTCGCATCGGGCGTGGTTCCCCAGATCTCGGTGATCATGGGTCCCTGCGCAGGAGGTGCGGTCTACTCGCCGGCCATCACGGACTTCACGATCATGGTCGAGGGAACGAGCTACATGTTCGTCACTGGTCCGAACGTCGTGAAGACCGTGACCCACGAGGAAGTCGACTCCGAGTACCTCGGAGGCGCGCTGACGCACACGACCATCTCCGGCGTGGCGCACCTCGCCGCACCCGACGAGGCCACCGCCCTCGACCACGTTCGCCGGCTCCTCTCGTTCCTGCCCCAGAACAACCTCGGCGATCCGCCGATCCTGCCGACCAAGGATCCAGCCGACCGGCGCGACCCGACCCTGGACGGCATCGTTCCCGACGACCCCTCGAAGCCGTACGACATGCACGACGTCATCGCCCGGATTGTCGACGACGGCGACTTCTTCGAGATCCAGCCCGGTTGGGCCGCCAACATCCTCGTCGGCTTTGCCCACCTGGGAGGGCGGAGCGTCGGCATCGTGGCCCAGCAGCCGGCCGTCCTCGCCGGCGCCCTCGACATCGGGTCGTCGGTGAAGGCGGCGCGCTTCGTGCGGACCTGCGACGCCTACAACGTCCCGCTCGTCACCCTCATCGACGTGCCCGGCTTCCTGCCGGGCGTCAACCAGGAGCACGGGGGGATCATCAAAGAGGGCGCCAAGCTCCTCTACGCCTACTGCGAGGCCACGGTGCCGAAGGTCTCGGTAATCACCCGCAAGGCATACGGTGGCGCCTACGACGTCATGAGCTCCAAGCACGTCCGGGGCGACATCAACTTCGCGTGGCCCTCGGCCGAGATCGCGGTGATGGGCGCCGAGGGTGCCGTCAACATCATCTTCAAGGACGAGATCGCGAAGGCTGAAGACCCGGTCGCCGAGCGGAAGAGGCTCGTGGCCGGGTACGAGGCCGAGTTCAACCATCCGTACGTCGCGGCGTCTCGCGGCTGGATCGACGACGTTATCCTGCCCTCCGAGACGCGCCCGCGCCTGATCGCGGCGCTGACAATGCTCGCCGACAAGCGCGAGACGAACCCGCGCAAGAAGCACGGGAACATCCCGCTGTGAGCGGGGCAGGGGACCGGCCCTCCGCTCTCGTCTTTGCGCAAAGACAGTCTGGGCGGTCGGGCGCTCGACGGCGATGACCGCATTGGGCCCGCCGTTCAGTCGAGTCCTCGTCGCCAACCGCGGTGAGATCGCCCTGCGGATCATTCGCGCCTGCCACGAGCTCGGGATGGAGGCCGTGGCTGTCTACTCCGACGCAGATGCCTCGGCGGCCCACGTGCGAGCCGCGGACCGCGCGGTCAGGATCGGGCCGGCGCCGGCCGCGGAGAGCTACCTGCGCCTCGACGCGGTGGTGGCCGCGGCCGTGGAGGCCGGTGCCGAGGCCGTCCATCCGGGCTACGGCTTCCTGTCGGAGCGCGAGGCGTTCGCCCGTGCCGTCGAGGAGGCCGGCCTCGCCTGGGTCGGACCGCCGCCCGCGGTTATCGCTGCGCTCGGGGACAAGCTGGCGGCTCGTCGAACCGCCCGCGGGGCGGGCGTGCCCCACGTGCCGGGGACCCTCGAGCCGGCCTTCGTGGAAACGCCGGACCAGGTCGAAGCCGTGATCGCGGCGGCCCGGGAGGTGGGTTTCCCCCTGCTGGTGAAGGCCGCGGCCGGCGGCGGTGGGCGGGGGATGCGGCGGGTCGTCTCCGCCGACGAGCTGGTCGGCGCGCTGCTGGCGGGCTCCAGGGAGGCGGCCAGCGCCTTCGGCGACGGCTCGGTCTACCTCGAGCGCGAGATCATGCCGGCGCGCCACATCGAGGTGCAGCTCCTGGGCGACGCGGCGGGGAGTGTCGTCGCGATCGGGGAGCGGGATTGCTCGATGCAGCGGCGCCACCAGAAGCTGATCGAGGAGGCGCCGGCTCCGGGCCTCGGCGAGACGGAGCGACGCCGCCTGCACGCGATGGCCGTCCGGATGGGCTCCGCCGCGGGGCTCCGCAATGCGGCCACCTGTGAGTTCCTCTACGACCGCGACGGCGCGTTCTGGTTCCTGGAGGTGAACACTCGGCTCCAGGTGGAGCACCCCGTCACCGAGCTGGTCGCCGGCCTCGACATCGTCGCGGAGCAGTTCCACCTGGCTGCCGGGAGGCCCCTGTCGGCCCGGGCCCTGGCCGCCGCCGACCGGGCGGCTCGCCCCACGAGCCACGCCATCGAGCTGCGGATCTCGGCCGAGGACCCCGCCCGCCTGTTCGCCCCGGCGCCGGGCCTGATCACGCGCTGGCAGATGCCGTCCGGGCCCGGGATCCGTGTCGACACGGCCGTCGAGGCCGGCGATCGGATCCCGTCGGAGTACGACCCTCTCATCGCCAAGCTGATCGCCCACGCCGAGGACCGGCCGGCGGCGATCGCCCGCCTGCGCAGGGCCGTCGCCGAGGCGGAGGTCGGGGGCATCCAGACGACGCTGCCCTTCCACCGGGCGATGCTGGCAGAGCCGGGCTTCGTCGACGCGTCCGGGCTGGCCACCACCTGGGTCGATGCCCATTGGGATGGCCCGCGGGCGCGGGCTGGAGCGGTCCGGGTGGCTGCCCTGGCTGCCGGGCTGGCGGGGTTCGACGGGGAATCTCCCGGCAGACGGGCCATGCCGTCCGCGGCCGGGCCGCTGGACGGCGGGGGCGCCGTTGCGCCGGGCGGGCCGGCAGCGGCGTGGCGGACGGGCGGACGCGCCCTCGCCGTGGACCGGTGGCCGGCATGAGCGGACCGCGGCTCCGCCCGCCCACGACGATCGCCGGCCCGACCGCCGCCGAGGAGCCGGCGGCCACCACGCCGCCCGCGGACCCCCGGGCCGTGCGGATCGGCGTCGCCCCGGCGAGCCGCCTCGAGGGCGACCCGGCCTTCAGCCTCGCCCCGCCGCCCGATCCGGTGCTGGGTCCGCCCGCCGACGGCGAGATCGGCAGGGGAGCGGTAGGAGAGTGGACGGGGGTGGGCCTGCTGATGGACGGCGTGCCGGTGCGGGCGCGCCTCCATCGCTTCGACGACGTGCGGGCCCGGCTCGAGGAGGAAGGTCCCGGCGGCCCAGATAGAACGAATGTGCTGTTCGGGCCGGTCAGGCTGGACCGCCGCCGGGGGACGGAGGTCCGCGAGGTGATCGTGGAGGGCTGGCGCGTCGAGGTCGAGCTGGAGCCCGAGCGTCGGGCGGTCCTCCGGGAGCGCGCGCGACGCGGTGCGGGCGCAGCCTCGAAGGGCGGGCCCGTGGAGGTGAGGGCGATCATTCCCGGCCGCGTCGTCGCCGTCTCCGTGGTTCCCGGGGACGACGTCGAGGCCGGCCAGCAGATCCTCGTGGTGGAGGCGATGAAGATGCAGAACGAGCTCCGCGCCCCGCGAGAGGGGACCGTGGAGCGCGTGGGGGTGGCCGTTGGCGATACGATCGAGGTCGGCGACCTCCTCGTCGTCATCCGCTGACCAGCCGGGAGCCCTGAATGGCCGACGCGCCGCGACCCGCCGCCTCGCCCGCGCCCGATCCGGGCCGCGAGCGCTGGCGCGCGAACGCCCGGGCGAAGGCAGTCTCGGCGGCCCCGGAGCGGCGCGCCGCCTTCCGCACGTCGTCGGACATCGAGATCGCCGACCTCTACACGCCGGCCGACGTGGCCGGCCTCGACGAGGAGCGCGACCTGGGCCGGCCGGGGCAGTTCCCGTTCACCCGCGGCGTCCAGCCGACGATGTACCGGGGTCGCTTCTGGACCATGCGCCAGTACGCCGGCTTCGCGACTGCCGCCGAGACCAACGAGCGCTTCCGCTATCTCCTCGCGCAGGGCCAGACGGGGCTCTCGGTGGCCTTCGACCTGCCGACCCAGATGGGCTACGACAGCGACGCACCCGAGGCGGAGGGCGAGGTGGGCCGGGTCGGCGTCCCGGTCTGCTCGCTCGCCGACATGGACGTCCTGTTCGACCGGATACCGCTCGGCGACGTCAGCACGTCGATGACGATCAACTCGACGGCGGCCATCCTCCTCGCCCTCTACGTCGCCGCCGCCGAGCGGCAGGGCGTGGCCCGGGCGAAGGTCTCCGGGACCACCCAGAACGACATCCTCAAGGAGTACATCGCCCGCGGGACGTACATCTACCCGCCGCGGCCGTCGATGCGCCTCGTGACCGACATCTTCGAGTTCTGCGCGAGCGAGCTGCCCCGCTGGAACACGATCAGCATCAGCGGCTACCACATGCGCGAGGCCGGGGCGACCGCGGCCCAGGAGCTCGCCTTCACGATGGCCGACGCCATCGCCTACGTGGAGGCGGCCGTCTCCCGCGGACTGGACGTCGATGCCTTCGCCGGCCGGCTCTCGTTCTTCTTCGCCGCCTGGAGCGAGCTCTTCGAGGAGGTCGCCAAGTTCCGGGCGGCGCGGCGGCTCTGGGCCCGGATCGTCCGGGACCGGTTCGGGGCGACTGATCCGCGCTCCATGATGTGCCGCTTCCACGTCCAGACCGCGGGCAGCTCGCTGACGGCCCAGTCGATCGACAACAACGTCGTGCGGACGACGGTGCAGGCGCTGGCTGCCGTCCTCGGGGGGGCCCAGAGCCTCCACACGAACAGCCGGGACGAGGCACTCGCCCTGCCGACGGAGGAGGCCGCGCGCCTTGCCCTCCGGACGCAGCAGATCCTGGCCCACGAATCCGGGGTGACCGAGACGCCCGACCCGCTCGCCGGAAGCTACTACGTGGAGACGCTCACGAACGAGCTGGAGGCCCGCGCCCGCGGCCTCCTCGACGAGATCGACGCCATGGGCGGCACGCTGGCGGCGATCGAGGGCGGCTTCCAGCAGCGCCAGATCCAGGAGTCGGCCTACCGGGTCCAGCGGGCTATCGAGAGCGGGGACCAGGTCGTGGTCGGGAGCAACGCCTTCCGCGACGAGGAGCATCGGACGCCGCCGACGCTGCGGATCGACCCCGAGGGCGAGGGCCGCCAGGTCGAAGCCGTGCGCCGGGTGCGGGCGGAGCGCGACGGGTCCACCTGGGCGGCCGCGCTGCGCCGGGTGGACGAGGTCGCCCGCGGCTCCGAGAACCTCATGCCGGCCCTCATCGAGGCCGTGAAGGCCTACGCGACCGTGGGCGAGGTTTCGAACGTCCTCCGGGCCGCGTGGGGCGAGCACCGGGAGCTGGTGACCGTGTGACGAGTCGATCGGATGGCGACCAGGCGGCGCCTGCCGCCGTGCCCACCCACGTCCGCAGCGTGGGCCGCGTCCACCACGTCGCCGTGGTCGTTCGGGCGATGGATGCCGCGCTTGCCTTCTACCGCGACACCCTGGGCCTGGCTCCGGGCCCGGTCGTGCCCATCGCCGCGGATCGGGTCCGGATCGCCTTCCTGCCGGTCGGGGAGGTGAAGATCGAGCTGGTCGAGCCGACGGACGAATCGACCGGCGTGGCCCGCTTCCTGGCAAGCCGCGGCGAGGGCTTCCACCACGTCTGCTTCGAGGTCCCCGACATCTCGGCCGCGCTCATGCGGCTCGCCATCGACGGCGTGGAGCTGATCGACACGGCACCCCGTCCGGGCGCCGAAGGCCCCGTCGCCTTCCTCCACCCGAGGAGCTGCCACGGCGTCCTCGTCGAACTGATCGAGGCGCCCGGCGGCCCCGCATGGGCGTCGCTCTACCCCCACGGGTTCCGCGCCCCGGGGGAGCAGGCGGGCTACCCCCGGTAGCCGGCCGCGCGCAGGAGGGCCGGGATCTCGGTCGGCGACGACGCCACCTGGATCCCCGCCGCCTCGAGTGCGGTCACCTTTTCGGCCGCGGTGCCCCGGCCGCCGGAGATGATCGCCCCGGCGTGGCCCATCCGCTTCCCTTCGGGGGCCGTGCGCCCGGCGATGAAGGCCGCCATCGGGACGCCCTTCAGGTTCTCGGCCGCCCAGGCCGCGGCCTCCTCCTCGGCGCTGCCGCCGATCTCGCCGATCAGGACGATCGCCTCGGTCTCGGGGTCGGCGGCGAAAAGCCGGAGGATGTCGAGGAAGGTCGTCCCGATGATCGGGTCGCCGCCGATGCCGACGCACGTGCTCTGGCCGATCCCGGCGTCGGTCATCGCCTGGACGGCCTCGTAGGTGAGCGTGCCCGAGCGCGACACGACGCCCACGCTGCCCTCGCGATGGATGGAGCCGGGGATGATGCCGACCTTGGCCCGGCCGGGCGACGTCGCGCCCGGGCAGTTGGGTCCGACCAGGCGCGCCCCGGCGGCCCGGACGACCTCGACCACCGGGAGCATGTCGAGCGTCGGGATCCCCTCGGTGATGCAGAAGATCGTGGAGACGCCCGCGCCGACCGCCTCGAGGATCGAATCCGGGGCGCCGCCGGCGGGCACGAAGATGCAGGACGTGTTGGCGCCCGTCTCGCGGACGGCATCCTCGATCGTGTTGAAGACGGGGACCCGGTTGTCGAGCGCGTGGAGGCCGCCCTTGCCCGGCGTCATCCCGGCCACGATCTTCGTCCCGTACTCGAGCATCTGGCGGGAGTGGAACTCGCCCTCGCGCCCGGTGATGCCGTGGACCACGAGCCGCGTGTCGCGGCCGATCAGGATGCTCACGCGGCACCTCCGGCGGCCCGCGCGGCCGCCACTGCCTTCTGGGCCGCTTCGTCGAGCGTCGCCGCCGTCTCGAAGTGGGCTTCCTGGAGGAGGCGCCCGGCCTCCTCGGCGTTCGTCCCCACGATCCGCACGATCATCGGGACCTCGCGCTCCTGGCGGCTGCGCGCCTCGATCAGGCCGCGCGCAACCTCGTCGCCGCGGGTGATGCCGCCGAAGATGTTGACGAGGATCGCCTCGACCTTCGGGTCGGCGAGGATGAGGCGCATCGCCGCCGCGACGCGGTCGGCCTTGGCGCCGCCGCCGATGTCGAGGAAGTTGGCCGGCTCCCCGCCGGCGCGCTTCACGAGGTCCATCGTGGTCATCGCCAGGCCCGCGCCGTTGACCATGCAGCCGATCGAGCCGTCGAGGTGGATGAAGCTGATGTCGTAGTGGCGGGCCTCGGCGTCCGCGGGGTCCTCCTCGTCGAGGTCGCGGAGCTTCTCGAGATCGGGGTGGCGGGGCAGGGCGGAGTCGTCGAGGGTGACCTTGGCGTCGAGGCAGGCCAGGCGCTCGACGTAGCCCTCGGGGCCGCTCTCGCGGATGATCGCCAGGGGGTTCACCTCGACGAGGTCGGCGTCGTTCGCCTTCATCGTGGCGACGAGACCCTTGGCGATCTTGACGAAGTCGCGCAGGTGCGGCCCCGCGAGGCCGATTCCGAAGGCCAGCTCGCGGGCCTGGTAGTCGAGGAGCCCGAGGAGGGGGTGGGCGGAGACGCGCAGGATCGCCTCGGGGTTCGTCTTCGCGACCTCCTCGATCTCGACGCCGCCCTCGGCGGACGCCATGAGCACGATCCGGCGGCTGGCCCGGTCGAGGATCGCCCCGAGGTAGAACTCCTTGACGATCACGGCCGCCGGCCCGACGAGGACCTTGCGGACGGTGATCCCCTTGATGTCCATGCCGAGGATCCGCCCGGCGACGTCCTCCGCCTCCTGGGGCGAGCCCGCCAGCTTCACGCCGCCGGCCTTGCCGCGGCCGCCGACCAGGACCTGGGCCTTGATCACGACGCGTCCGGCCCCGTCGGCGAGGTAGCGCTCGGCCGCGGCTCGCGCCTCGGCAGGGCGTGCGGGCGACGGCCCACGGCGGGACGGGCAGCCCGGCTGCCACGAGGAGCAGCTTGGCGTCGGCTTCCTGGATCTTCACGGGCGACTCCTGTGGAGCGGCGGGCGCGCGGGGTCCGGGGTGCCGGACGGGCCGGTCGCGCGGGACTCGGGCAGTGGCATGGGTGCGACCGCGATGGTACCGCGCCGGGAGGTCGGGGCGACGAGCCGGGGCCGCGCCCGTGGCTGCGCCCGGGCCGCGCCGCGAGGTCGGGGCGACGAGCCGGGGCCGCACCCGGGGTTGCGCCGGAAGCGCGCCGGGGCCGCGCCGGGCCCCCCTGGACGCGTACAATGCGCGCACCCGCCGTCTGACCCGCGGGCGACAGAGATCGGCAGCCGCCGCCCCCGGGCCGGCTCGCCGTGCAGCGACAGACCGCCGGCCGCCGCGGCGCGCCGGCCAGGAGGCGAGTCTCCCGGTGCGTTACCTGCAATATCGCGGTGGCGAGGGAATGCTGGCGTGGGCCCTCCACCGCATCTCGGGCGTCGCCATCTGGGCGTTCATCCTGCTCCACGTCCTCGACATCTGGCTGGTCGGCGCCAATCCGGCCCTCTACGACGAGGTCCTGGCGCTCTACGCCAGCCCGATCGGGCGGGTGGGCGAGACGCTCGTGGGGGCGGGGCTCCTGTACCACGCGCTCAACGGCCTGCGGATCATCGTCATGGACTTCTGGCCGGCGACGACCGTCTGGCACAAGCAGCTCTGGTACGCCTGCTGGGCGATCTTCCTCGCCGCCGGCATCCCCGGGGCGTACATCATCCTCAGCCCGATCTGGACGGGGGCGCACTGATGGGCATGTTCACGCGCTCCGGCCGGGCGAAGCCTGCGGGCGGCGGCTGGGAGCTCGCCATCTGGTACCTGATCCGGCTCTCGGGGCTGGGGCTCTTCGTACTCGCCCTCGCTCACTTCAGCATCACCCACTTCGTGTTCGACGTGTCCATCCAGGAGGCCGACTGGGTCACCGGCGAGCGCTGGAGCGGCCTGCTCTGGCGGACCGTCGACTGGCTGATGCTCTCGCTGGTCATCTTCCACAGCTTCATGGGCGTCCGGACGGTCGTCGGCGATTACACCCGCGGCGGCCTGCGCACCGCCCTGACGATGGGGCTGTACGTGCTCGCCCTGGCCCTGTTCGCGATGGGGACCATGGTCGTGGCCACCCTCCCGTTCCCGGTCAAGTAGGTCCCCGATGCAGATCGATCACGAGGCCATCGTCGTGGGCGCCGGCGGCGCCGGGCTCTGGGCGGCCCTCGAGCTCGCCAAGGCCGGCGTGTCGACGGGCGTCCTGACCAAGCTCTATCCGACCCGCTCCCACACCGGCGCCGCCCAGGGCGGTGTCTGCGCCTCCCTGGGAAACCTGGAGGAGGACCACTGGGAGTGGCACATGTTCGACACGGTGAAGGGCGGCGACTACCTCGTCGACCAGGATGCCGCGGAGGTCCTGGCCCGGGAGGCGGTGGAGACCGTCATCGAGCTCGAGCACATGGGCCTGCCGTTCAACCGGACGCCCGACGGCAAGATCGACCAGCGGCGGTTCGGTGGCCACACCAGCAACTTCGGTGAGGGGCCCGTCAAGCGGGCCTGCTTCGCGGCGGACCGGACCGGCCACATGATCCTCCAGACGCTCTACCAGAACTGCATCAAGGCCGGGGTCAAGTTCTACGACGAGTACCACGTCGTCGACCTCCTCTTCGAGGGTGGCGACGGCGGCGACGGGGGCCGAGCGGCCGGCGCGATCGGCTACCGGATCGCCGACGGCGAGCTCCACACGTTCCGGGCCAAGGCGGTCCTGCTCGCCACCGGCGGCAACGGCCGGATGTTCAGCATCACCTCGAACGCCCATTCCCTGACGGGCGACGGGATGGCCCTGGCCTATCGCCACGGGATCCCGCTCGAGGACATGGAGTTCTACCAGTTCCACCCGACCGGCCTGTACGGGCTCGGCATCCTCCTGTCCGAGGCGGCCCGGGGCGAAGGCGGCTACCTCCTGAACAAGGACGGGGAGCGGTTCATGAGCCGCTACGCCCCGAAGCTGATGGAGCTTGCCCCCCGCGACATGGTGAGCCGGGCGATCTACCTCGAGGTCAAGGCCGGCAAGGGGGCCGGTCCCAAGGCCGACTACGTGCTCCTCGACGTGCGCCACCTCGGCCGCAAGGTCATCGAGGAGAAGCTCCCCGACATCACCGACTTCGCCCGCGTCTACCTGGGCGTCGAGCCGCTCACCGAGCCGGTGCCGACCCAGCCCACGGCGCACTACGCGATGGGCGGCGTCCCGACCGATCTCCAGACGCGGGTGATCCGCGACGAGCGCAACTCGGTGGTCGAGGGCCTCTTCGCCGCCGGCGAGGTTGCCTGCGTCTCCGTCCACGGCGCGAACCGCCTCGGCACGAACTCGCTCGTGGATCTCCTCGTGTTCGGGCGGCGGGCCGGGCGCGCGATGGTGGCCCACTGCGCCGCCGTCGAGATGCCGGGCCTGGCGGCCGACGCCGAGGCGCCGGTCCGCGCGGAGATCGAGGCGCTCCGCGGCCGACGCGAGGGCGAGAGCCCGGTCGCGCTCAAGGCGGAGCTGGCCACCCTCATGATGGACAACGTCGGCGTCTTCCGGACGGAGCCGATGATGCGGGCCGCGGTGGCCGGGGTCGCCGAGATCAGGGAGCGCTACGGGCGCATCCGCGTCCGGGACGTCGGCAAGGCCTACAACACGGACCTCCTCGAGGCCCGGGAGCTCGGCTACCTCATCGACAACGCCGAGGCGATGGCCACCTCGGCCCTCGCCCGCAGGGAGAGTCGCGGGGCCCACTCGCGCGACGACTACCCCGAGCGCGACGACGCCGGCTGGTTGAAGCACACGCTCGCCTACAGGGACGAGGCAGGTCCCAGGCTCCGCTACAAGCCGGTGACCGTGACCCGTTTCGAACCCAAGCCGCGAACGTACTGAGCCCGGGAGCGCAGCGCATGCAGGTCGACCTCCGGATACTCCGCTTCGATCCCGAGCGGGATTCCGCCCCCCACTGGGAGCGCTACACGGTCGAATCGCAGCCGATGGACCGGGTCCTGAGCCTCCTCCACCTGGTCAAGGCCGAGATCGACGAGACGCTCACGTTCCGCCGCTCCTGCGGCCACGGCATCTGCGGCTCGGACGCGATGCTCATCAACGGCCGGAACCGCCTGGCCTGCAAGATCCGCGTGGACCAGCTGGGGAAGAAGATCAGCGTCGCGCCGCTGACCGGCCTCCCGGTCGTGAAGGACCTCGTGGTCGACATGGAGGGGTTCTTCGGGAAGTACCGCAGCGCGATGCCGTTCCTCGTCAACGAGACGCCGCCGCCCGAGCGCGAGCGCCTCCAGAGCGCCGCCGACCGGGCCCGCTACGACGACACGACCAAGTGCATCCTGTGCGCCGCCTGCACGACCTCGTGCCCCTCGTTCTGGGCCCAGCCGTCGTACGTGGGTCCCGCCGCGATCGTCAACGCCCATCGCTTCATCTTCGACAGCCGCGACGAGGCGGGCGACGACCGCCTCGATATCCTGGCCGACAGGGACGGCGTCTGGCGCTGCCGGACCATCTTCAACTGCGTCGACGCCTGCCCGCGCGACATCAACATCACGCGGGCGATCCTCGAAGTCTCGCGGGCGATCGTGGGGCGCTCGGTCTGAGCGCCGCCGTCCCGCGCCGGCTCATCGTCCGAACCGACGGGGCGGCGCGCGGCAACCCGGGCCCGGCGTCGTGCGGCGCGGTCCTCATCGACGCGGACGCGCCCGGCGCCGCGCGGCCGGATGCCCCGCCGATCGCGACCGTCTCCGAGGCCCTCGGCCGCCAGACCAACAACGTCGCGGAGTACACGGGGCTCCTGCGCGCGCTTGCCCTCGCCGAGGAGCTGGGCGCCGAGGAGGTGGCGCTTCTCCTCGATTCGATGCTCATAGTCGAGCAGCTGCGCGGCCGATGGCGGGTGAAGGACGCCAAGCTGGCCCCGCTCCACGCGGAGGCGATGGCGCGCCTGGGGCGGCTGCGGCGCTGGAGCGCTCGCCACGTCCCGCGCAGCGAGAACAGCGCGGCGGACGCCCTGGCCAACGAGGCCCTGGACCGGGTCGCGGCGGGCGGGCCGGCGGTCGTGGTGCGGCGGCCTGCCCAGGGGATCAGATCAGAGGCGGCGGTCCGCCTGGCCGACGCGCCGCCCGATGCCGGCGACCCGGCGCCGGGCGCGGCGACGCCGCGGACGCGGAAGGCCGCGTCCCGCGACCAGCTCCCGCTGGGGCTGGAGCCCGGCTTCGATCCCGGCGATCCCGGCCCGGAGGCCGGCGAGCTGCGAGTCCGGGTCCTGGGTTCCGGGACCAGCTCGGGCGTGCCCCGCATCGCCTGCGACTGCGCGACCTGCGCGTCGGCGGACCCGCGGGACCGGCGTCTGCGCGCCTCGGCCCTCCTCGCCTGGGGAGCCTGCCGGGTCGTGATCGACTGCGGCCCCGACTTCCGGGCCCAGGCCCTGGCGGCCGATCTCGACCGGCTCGACGCGGTTCTGTTGAGCCACGACCACCAGGACGCGGTCGGCGGCCTGGACGACCTCCGCCGCTTCAACGAGATCGCCGGCGACTACCTGCCGGTGCACGGGCTGCCGGAGACGCTGGAGGTGGTCCTGCGGCGGTTCGCCTACGCGTTCGTGCCGGGCCAGGCCCGCTTCGGCGGCATCCCCATGCTGCGCCCGGTCGTCATCGGGGGCCCGTTCGAGATCGCCGGCCGTCGCTTCGTGCCCGTGCCGGTCCTCCACGGGGAGCTTCCGACGGCCGGCTTCCGGACCGGAGGGTTCGGCTACGTCCCCGACGTCAACCGCATCGAGGCGACCGTCGCTGGCCCTCCTGCGCGATCTCGACGTCCTGGTCCTCAACGCGGTGCGCGACACGCCTCACCCTGCTCACCAGACCGTCGCCGAGGCCCTGGCGGTGATCGCGGAGCTGCGGCCGCGGCGGGCCTTCCTGACCCACCTCGACCACGAGCTGCGCCACGCGGCCCTGGCGGCCCGGCTGCCCGCCGGCGTCGACATCGCCGTCGACGGCCTCGAGCTCCGCATCCCGCGCTGAGGGGGAGAACGAACATGCTCGACCTGCCGACCGTCATCTGCTACGGCGACTCGAACACGCACGGTGCCGACGGCCCGACCGGGCGGCGCCACCCGCGCGACGTGCGCTGGCCGGGGGTCGTGGCCCGCGAGCTCGCAGGGCTCGCCCACGTCATCGAGGAGGGGCTGAACGGCCGTACGACGATCTGGGAGGACCCCTTCTCGGCCGGGCGCAGCGGCCGGACGTACCTCCTCCCGTGCCTGTGGTCGCACGCTCCGGTGGCCGTCGTCGTGATCATGCTCGGCACGAACGACCTCAAGGCGATCCACCGCCTCGGCCCGGCCGAGATCGCGGCGGGCGCCGGGAGCCTGGTCGACCTGGCCCGCGAGAGCGCCAGCGGTCCCGACGGCGGCCCGCCAGAGGTCCTGCTCGTCGTCCCGCCGCCGCTGGGGACCCTCACGATCGCGTCGGAGCTGTGGGGCTTCGGCGCCGCCAGGGACGTGTCGGCACGGCTGGCCCCCTTCTACCGGGAGGTCGCCGGCCAGTCCGGCGCATCCTTCCTCGACGCCGGCGCACTCGTCGCCGCCGATCCCTCCGACGGCGTCCACCTCGACGCGGCCGCGCACGCCGTCCTCGGTCGCGCGATCGCCGCGATCGTCGTCGGGCTGCTTCCCGGGCCCCGGGCGCCGGCGCGGTAAGATCGCCGGGTCAGCGAGGCGACTGGACGGTCGCGCGTCTCCGGGTGACCGGCGGCGTGAGGAACGTCCGGGCTCTCCGGCGCAGGGTAGCGGGTAACGCCCGTCCGCCGCGAGGCGAGGACCAGCGCCACAGAGACGAGTCTGCCGCCGGGCAACCGACGGCAGGGTGAAACGGGGCAAGCTCTACCCGGAGCAAGGCCAAATAGGAGGACGCGTCCCGGGCAACCGGGGCACCGGCGCGCCGTCGGAGTCCTCGGGTCGGCCGCATGAGCCGCCGGGCAACCGGCGGCCCCAGATGGATGACCGTCACCGCACCCCTCCGGGGGACCGCGGGACAGAACCCGGCGTACAGGTCGCCTCGCTGACGCTTCCCACGACCTTCGTGCGCCTGCGACCGCCTGCGAGCGCGGTCGCCGCGGTCGTGCGAGCTGGCAGCCATGGTCGTCGAGACGGTCCGAGGCACGGTCGAGACGGTCCGAGGCACGAAGGATCGCGCGGCGCGCACCACCGGGTCGCCCGGCAATTCCGCGTCCGGTCGCCATGCCCGACCGGGCCGCTGCGGGGCCACGGCCCCGACCTCAGTCCTCGTCGGCCCGGAAGATCCCCGACGCAGTGCAGGCGTTGCAGATGAGCGTCGCGTTCTCGAGGTCGCCCAGGGGCATCGAAAGGCCGCGATCCGGGAAGAGGCAATCGGCGTCGTAGGTCCGCTCGCGGCGGCGGTCCACGGCCGTGACGCGGCGGAACGTGCAGCGCTTGATCCGCGGGGCCGCGAGGAACGGCTCCGGGGTCGGCGCGACGATCAGCTCGGCGAAGGCCATGGGCGCGGGCGTCCTCGATCAGGTGAGGGACGTGTGTGGCGGCGGAGCCTAGCACCGCCCGTCAAGCCCGCGCAAGCCGAAAATCGTACTGCCCCTTCCGGCTGCCCCGGCCCGACTGCCCGCGGCCGCGGCGGTTGCGGCTGGCGGAGCGAGGTGGAGATCGGATTCGCGCGCGCACCGCCCCGCGGTCCCCCAAATCGGCATTGACTACCCGTGCCGTGGGTGTACCATCCCATGTCTGAGGCACCAAGTGGGGCCAAGTGGGGACTTAGGGACGGCGACCCCAGAAACCGAAGCCGCCCGGCACGAACCAGGGAGTCACGGGCAGGGTGTTCACCGGCGAGTACCGGCACTCGGTGGACGCGAAAGGGCGGGTCGCCGTCCCCGCGAAGTTCCGAGCGCAGCTCGACAGCGGAGCGTTCGTCTCCCGCTGGATGGACTCCTGCCTTGCCATCTGGCCCCACGCCGAGTGGGATCGGCTGGCGGCGAAGATCGCGGCGCTCCCGATCGTGGAGAACGCGGGTGCCCGGCTCCTCAACCGGTTCGTCTTCGCCAACGCAGTCGAGGTCGTCTGGGACGCCCAGGGACGGTTCGTCCTGCCGTCCTATCTCCGCGAGGCGGCTGGGCTCGGCAGCGAGGCGGTGATCGTCGGGTCGCTCAACCACGCCGAGATCTGGACGCCGGCCGGCTGGGACGGTTACCGCAAGGCGCTCGAGGACCCGGACGAGCTGGCACGTCACTTCTCGGGGCTCGGCATCTAGCGGCATTTCATGCGCTTCCAGGGTCCGTTCGGGATCCGACGACGACGGTGGAGATGACATGGAGGAAGAGCACCAGCCGGTGCTCGCGGAGGAGGTCATGCAGATGCTCGCCCCGCGCCCCGGCAGCCTCCACGTCGACTGCACCGTCGGCGGCGGTGGGCACACCGAGCGGATCCTGGAGGCCGCCAGCCCGGACGGCCGCGTCCTCGGGCTCGACGCCGACCCCGCCGCGATCGCGCGGGTGGGGGAGCGGCTCGCCCGGTTCGGCGACCGGCTCGTCCTGCGGCAGGCGAACTTCGCGTCCCTCGGCGAGGCGGCCCCCGACGCCGGCTTCGGCGCCGTGGACGGGATCCTCCTCGACCTCGGCCTGAGCTCCTTCCAGCTGGCCGACGCCGGGCGCGGCTTCGGCTTCCGCACCGGCGGTCCGCTCGACATGCGCTTCGACCCGGCGCGGGGCGAGCCGGCGTCGGCGCTGCTCGCGAGGCTCGACGAAGGGGCGCTCGTCGAGTGCTTCCGCCGGTTCGGCGAGGAGCCGCACGCCCGCCGGATCGCCCGCGCCATCGTGGACGCCCGCCGCGCCGAGCCGATCGAGACCGCGGAGCAGCTGGCGTCCCTGGTGGAGCGGGTCGTGCCGCGCCGCCCGGGCCCGCGTGGTCGGATCCATCCCGCCACCCGGGTCTTCCAGGCCCTCCGGATTGCCGTGAACGGCGAGCTGGAGGCCCTCGAGGCCGTCCTTGCCGCGTCGCTGGAGCTCCTGCGGCCCGGTGGGCGCCTCGTCGTGCTCAGCTACCACTCTCTCGAGGATCGCATCGTCAAGCGGTTCGTGGCCGCGGAGCGCCGCGGCTGCGTCTGTCCCCCCGTGTTTCCCGTCTGCGTCTGCGGCCGGACACCTCGTCTTCGTTCCGTCGGTCCCCAACCGGCGGTCCCGTCCGACGCCGAGGTCGCCGCCAACCCCCGTGCCCGGAGCGCCCGGCTCCGGACCGCCGAGCGGCTCGCAGCCTGAGCCGCGCCCGTCGCCGCGAAAGGAGCTCCAGGTCGATGAGCAAGCGCCACCAGGTCAACCGGCGTCGCACCTACGGTCGCCGTCAGCACGATCTCCGCGAGCGCCGTGACCGCGTCCTCCCGGACGGCACGGTCGAGCGCGACCTCGTCGACGACGGTTTCACCCCCATGGAGGGGGCAGTCGCCGACCAGCGCGGGCTGCTCTACGGCGCAACCTGGCTCGGGCTGGAGTAGTGGCCGGCTACGCAGGCGCGCGCCCGCGCAGCGGGCTCCTCGGCCGGCGCCCGCCGGCGCCGTCCGGCGAGACCTGGGGTGATCCGCGGGTCGGAGCCGGTCCGCGGCGCCGAGTTCGCGGCGGCGTGGCAAGCCGCGCCCGAAGGCGGTCGGGACGCACGGGCATCCTCGTCGCCGGCATCGTCCTGACATTCGGGCTGGGCTTCGTCTCGCTCGCCCAGACGATACGTGTCTCGGCCAACGGCGTGGAGGTTGATCGGATCCTCGCGGCGCGCCAGGTCATGCTCGCCGAGCAGGATCAGCTGCGCTCCGATCTCTACCGCCTGGGCCGCGAGCCCGCCATACGGAAGCAGGCCCTGGGCGCTGGTCTCGGGCAGCTCGTGGACCCGCTCATCGTCCCGGCGCGCTGACGCCATGCTCGGCCGGACGGACAGTCGCCTGCGGGCGCGGCTCTTCCTCGCGCTCCTCCTCGTCTTCGGGGCGGCGTGCGTCGCGCGCCTGGGCTACTGGCAGCTGGCCCGCCACGACTGGCTCCTGGCGCAGGCGCGGAGCCAGGTCACGATGCAGACGGAGATTCCCGCGGACCGCGGCACGATCTACGATCGCAGCGGGACGATTGCGCTGGCGACGACGATCAGCCGCGATCGGCTCGTGGCCTATCCGGCGTCCCTCGCCGGCGAGACGCCAGCGGCCCGGACGAAGCGCGCCGAGATCGCGGCGACGCTGGCCGGGATCCTGGGCCTCGTCGCCGACGACGCCGCGGTGCTGCGGCAGCGGATCGATTCCGGCAAGGCGTACGTCATCCTGGCGCGCGGCCTCACGACCGGCCAGTCGAACGCCGTCCGGTCGGCGCTCGAAACCGGCCTCCTGGCGGAGGTGCGCCTCGAGGCGGAAGCGGTGCGCGTCTACCCGCTCGAGGGCGGGGCCCCGGGGACGACGATCGCGGCGCACGTGCTCGGGTTTGCCAACCGCGACGGCGACGGCCAGTACGGGGTCGAGGGCCGCTGGCAGGAGACGCTGGCCGGCGCGCCCCGCATCGTTCTCGCCGAGCGCGACGCGTCGGGCCAGCCGAACCTGGAGCAGGCCGTCACCGTCGAAGCGGGCAGCCCGGGCGCCGACGTCACGCTGACCATCGATGCCAGCCTGCAGCTCGCCGTCGAGCGCGAGGTCTATGCGGCCTGGGTGGCGGACCGCGCCAAGAGCGTCTCGGCGGTGGTCCTCGATCCGGCCACGGGCGAGATCCTCGCCCAGGCCACCTACCCCTCGTACAACGCCAACGAGTTCGGATCGATCGCCACGACGAGCACCGGGCGGTTCCTGGACCCGGTCGTCGCGGCCGTCTACGAGCCGGGCTCCGTCTTCAAGCTGGTGACGGCGGCCGCCGTCCTCGAGGCGGGTGTCGTGAAGCGCACCTCCGGCGTGCGCGACCAGGCGAAGCTCGTCCTCGACGGCGGCAAGGCCTTCGTGACGAACGCCGACAGGGGCTCGAGGGGCAGTCTGACCTTCGAGGATGCCGTCGCCTGGTCGCGAAACGTGGTGATGTCGAAGGTGGCCCTGAAGCTGGGCTCGACCCCCCAGGCGGCGGCGGAGGTGCTCCACGCGACGTGGGCCAAGCTGGGCTTCGGCAAGCTCTCGGGCGTCGACGTGGCCGGCGAGGTGCCCGGGATCGTGCGCGACCCGGCGCGGACGACCTGGCGCCAGATCGACGTCGCCAACGGCTCGTTCGGGCAGGGCGTCGCGGTGACGCTCCTGCAGCTGGCGACCGCCTACTGCGCGATGGTGAACGGGGGCATCCTCCCGAACCCGCACGTCGTGCAGCAGGTCGGCGCCGAGGTGCTCGTGGCGGGCGACCGCGGCCGGGTCCTCACCCCCGCGCTTTCCGTCGACCTGGTGAAGATCATGCGGCACGTCCCGCTCGCGGTGCCCTTCTACCGGGACCGGACCCTGATCCCGGGCTACGACGTCGGCGGGAAGACCGGCACGGCCCAGATCTGGGACGGCGCGAAGAAGCGCTGGAAGCCGAACGTCTTCAACTACTCGTTCGTGGGCTTCGTCGGGCGCCGCAGCCCCGAGGTCGTGGTCGCCGTGCGCATCGAGGAAGGCCGCCCGACGATCCAGCGAATCGGCCAGATCGAGATGCCGGTCGAGTCCTTCGAGCTCTTCCGCCGCATCGCGACGGACGCCGTGGCGGCGCTCGACCTCGCGCCGGTGCCCGCGCGCCCGGGGGCGTCGCCCAGCCCCGCGGCCCCGTGAGCCCGGCCTGTGCGACACTCCCGGCCGTGACCACCGTGCCGGCCGCGTGGGGCGACGCCGAGCCGCCTCCCGCCGTGCCCTTCACCGCCGAGGATCTCGTCACGGCGACGGGGGGCACGCTCCTCCGCCGCTCCGATCGCCCGGTGCGGGGCGGCGCGGTCGACTCCCGCCTCGTCACGCCCGGCTGCCTCTTCGTCGCCCTGCCGGGCGAGCGGACGGATGGGCACCGCTTCCTGGGCGCCGCCGCGGCCGCGGGCGCCGCGGCGCTGCTCGTCGCCGTGCCGCCGGACGCGGCGGACCTCGACGCCCTCGGCGACGTCACGGTGGTCCTCGTGGCGGACGCGCTGGCGGGCCTCGGGGCGGTGGCGGCGGCCTGGCGCAACCGCTTCGCACCCCTCGTCGTCGGCATCACGGGGAGCGTCGCCAAGACCTCCACCAAGGACGCCACGGCGGCGGTCCTGGGCGCCGCGATGCCGACCCTGCGGACCGAGGGCAACCAGAACAACGAGGTCGGCCTCCCGCTCACGCTCCTGCGCCTCGCGCCGGAGCACCGGGCCGTCGTCCTCGAGATGGGGATGTACGTCGGCGGCGAGATTGCCACGCTCGCGGCCCTGGGCCGGCCCTCGATCGGGATCGTGACGGCCGTGGCGCCCGTCCACCTGGAGCGGGCAGGCTCTCTCCAGGCGATCGAGGACGCGAAGGCGGAGCTGGTCGAGGGGCTGCCCGCCGACGGCACGGCGATCCTGAACCGCGACGACCCGCGGGTCCGGGCGTTTCGCTCGCGCACCCGGGCCGCCGTGCTGACCTACGGGCTGGATCCCGCCGCCGACGTCACCGCGGAGGCTGTCACCGCGCGCGGGGCCCACGGCATGACGTTCGACCTGGTCGCCCGGGCCCCCCGGCCGGCGCGCTTCCACGTCGAGATCGGCGCCCTCGGCCGCCACAGCGTCCAGAACTCCCTGGCGGCCGCCGCCGCGGGGCTCGTCGCCGGGGTTCCCGACGAGCGCATCGCGGCCGGCCTCGCGACGCCCTGGGGCCTGGCGTCGGCCCACCGCGGCGTCGTCGTGGAGGCGCCGGGCCTCACGATCCTCGACGACACCTACAACGCGTCGCCGACCTCCGTCGTGGCCGCCCTCGAGGTGCTCGCCACGCTGCCCGGGCGGCCCGTCGCGGTGCTCGGCGAGATGCGCGAGCTCGGCTCCGCCCACGAGGACGGCCACCGCGCGGTCGGCGCGGCCGCCGCCCGGGTCGCGGCGGAGCTCGTAGTCGTCGGCCCCGCGGCCGCGGGGATCGCCGTCGGCGCCGTCGAGGCCGGACTCGACCCGCTCCGGGTCCACGCCGTGGCGGACCGGGACGAGGCCGTCGTCCTCCTGCGGACACTCCTGCGACGGGGCGACGCCGTCCTGGTGAAGGCGTCGCGGGGCGCCGCCCTCGAGGCGCTGGTCGATGCCCTCCGCGCGGGCGTCGCGGGCACGGAGCCGGTGTCGTGACCGTCGAGCTGATCCAGGGGATCCTCCTGGCCTTCGCCATCGTCGTGATCGTCATGCCGGCCTTCATCCGCCTCGCCCGCTGGGCCGGCTTCGCCAAGCAGATCCGAATCGAGGGCCCGGAGGGCCATCTGTCCAAGGCCGGGACCCCCACCGCGGGCGGTGTCGTCATCCTGGCCGTGGTCATCGGGCTGGCCCTCGTCTTCCAGCTGGTCGACGCCTCGACGTTCGCGCCGCTGGCGACCCTCGCCCTCGTCGGCGGCCTGGGCCTCGCCGACGACTGGCTGAACGCCAGCACCGGCGACGGGATCCGTGCCCGCCAGAAGATCCTGTGGCAGGTCGCCGTGGCCGTCTTCGCGGCGCAGCAGATCCAGGACACCTACGAGATCGCCGCCGTCGCCGTCCCGTTCGTCGGCGCGGTCGCGGTCGACCCGTGGGTCTGGATCGCCTTCGCGGCCTTCGCGATCGTGGCCATGAGCAACGGGGTCAACCTCACGGACGGCCTCGACGGCCTGGCCGGCGGAACCCTCGTCTTCTCGTTCGTGGCATTCCTGATCATCGCCCTGCTCAACAGTCCCGCCCAGCCGCACCTGGCCGTCCTCTGCGCCCTCCTGATCGGGGCCCTGCTCGGCTTCCTCTGGTTCAACGCCCACCCCGCCCAGATCTTCATGGGCGACGCGGGCTCGCTCTCGATGGGCGCCACCCTCGCGGTCATCGCCCTCATCACCGGGCAGATCGTGATCCTGCCCCTCATCGGCCTCGTCTTCGTCATCGAGACGCTCTCCGTCGTGATCCAGGTCGGCTACTTCAAGCTGACCGGGGGGAAGCGGATCTTCCGCATGTCTCCGCTCCACCACCACTTCGAGCTGGGCGGCTGGCCGGAGACGAAGATCACCCTCCGCTTCTGGATCGTCGCCATCCTCGCGGCGCTGCTGGGCATCACCCTCTTCCTGGCCACGCTCCAGAGGCTCGTGTGAACGGGGCGGCTCGCCTGGACCTCGGGGCGCTCACGCTCGAGGACGTCCGCGCCGGAGCGCTGGCCGGCATCCCGGCGACCGTCCTGGGCCTCGCCCGCACGGGCATTGCCCTGGCGCGCTTCCTCGTCGATGCGGGGGCCCGGGTGACGGTCTACGACGGCAAGCCCGGAGGGGCGCTGGCCGAGGCCGTCGCCGCGCTCGAAGGGCGTCCGGTCGCGCTGGCCTGCGGGCCGGACGTGGACCCGGCCACGACCTGGGCGGACGCGGCTCTCGTGGCCTTCAGCCCGTCGATCACCCCGGGCTTCCCGACGACGGAGCCGCGCCTCCGCGCCGCGCTGGACGCCCTGGCCGCCCGAGTGGCGACCGGGGACGCCGGCGCGCCCGCGCTCGTGTCGGAGGCGGACCTCTTCCTCCGCCTCTGCCCCGCCCCCACGATCGGCGTGACCGGGACGAAGGGCAAGACGACGACCGCATCGCTGGCCGCCCACCTCCTGGCCGGCGATCCCACTCACCCGGTCGTCCTCGGCGGCAACATCGGGACGCCGCTCATCGACCGCCTGGCGGTCCTGACGCGCGATCACCGGGTCGTCGACGAGCTCTCCGAGCTCCAGCTTCCCAGCCTCTCGCGGGGCACGACGGTCGCCGTCTACACGAACGTGACGGCCGACCACCTGGACCGCCACGGCTCCCTGGCGGCGTACCGCCGGGTCAAGCGCCGCCTGGCCGAGCTCGTGGACCCGGAAGGCGCCCTCGTGCTGAACCTGGACGACCCGGTCGTCGGCGGGTACGCCGGCCTCGGCGCGGCGCCATCGCTCTGCTATCGCCTCGAGCGCCCGATCCCCGGCGGGCTGGGGATCGTCGACGGGTGGGTGGTGGCGGCGGGCGTGGAGCGGCTCCCGCTCGCCGGAGGCGGGACCGCCGCCACCGGACCCGGCGGCCGGATCCTGCCGGTCGGCGAGATCGCCCTCCCGGGACGCCACAACCTCTCGAACCTCCTGGCGGCGACGGGGGCCGCGCTCCTCTTCGGCGTCGCGCCCGACGCGATCCGGCGCCAGGCGGCGAGCTTCCGGGGCGTGGAGCACCGCCTGGAGCTGGTGGCGGAGATCGACGGGGTCCGCTTCGTCAACGACTCGCAGGGGACGCAGCCGGACGCCGTCGCCGCGGCCCTGCGGAGCTTCGGCGCGCCGCTCGTGCTCATCGCCGGCGGCCGCGACAAGGGGGTCGACCTCGCGGCGCTTGGTCCCGTCGCCGCGGCGCGCGCCGCCGCCGCCGTCCTGATCGGGGAGAGTGGTCCGGCCCTGGCGTCACTGCTTCGCGCCGCGGGCGTCCCGCTCGTCGAGGAGGCCGGCACGCTGGCCGCCGCCCTGCCGAGGGCCGAGGCGATCGCGCGCGAGCTCCTGGGCGCCGCGCCCGCCGGGACCATCGCCACCGTGCTCCTGTCGCCGGCCGCGGCCAGCTTCGACCAGTTCCCCGACTACGCCGCCCGCGGCCGCGCCTTCAGGGACGGCGTGGCGGCGCTCGCCGCCGCCCGGGCCGCCCGGGCCGCCCCAGCGGCGCGGAGATGAGGATGGGCCCAGCCGACGGCGCCCGCCCGACTGCCCGCCGCTCGGTCGCCGCGCCGCCGCGCGAGGGAGTGCCCGGCGCGTCCGTCTCGGGGCGCGGCTCCCGGACCTCGGGGCCGCGCGCGCCGGGCGCCGTTCGGGCGGAGGCCTCGGCGGTCGCGGCGCCCGCCGGCGTCGTGCGGCGCGGGGGCCCCGACACCGTGATCATGGTCGCCATTCTCGCTCTGACGGCCCTCGGGCTCCTGGTGGTCTACTCGTCCTCCGCGATGGCGGGCTACCTGTCGCCCGACGGCGACACCTTCCAGATCCTGGGCCCGCAGCTGCAGTGGGCCGCGGTGGGGCTCGTCCTCATGCTCCTGGTGATGCGCGCCGACTACCGCTGGCTGCGCCTGGCCTCCCTGCCCCTCGCCCTGGTCGCAGGCGCGCTCCTCGTGCTCGTCCAGGTCGAATCGTTCCAGGTGACCGTCGGCGGCTCCTCGCAGTGGCTCAGGCTCCCGGGCCTCCCGGCGATCCAGCCGAGCGAGCTGGCGAAGCTCGCCCTCGTCGTCTACCTGGCCCACTGGATGGCCCGTCGCGGCAGCGCGGTGGCCGGCCTCCGGTCGGGCCTCCTGCCGTTCGTCGTGATCGTGGCCCCCTTCGTCCTCCTCGTCTTCAAGTCGCCGGACATCGGTTCGGCGGGCGTCCTGGGCGCGACGGCCGTCGTGATGTTCTTCCTGGCCGGCGCCAACCCCCTCTACCTCGCCGCCGCCGCCGCCGCCGCCGGAGGCGGCGCGGCGCTCCTCCTGAAGGACTACCAGGTCGAGCGGCTCCAGTCGTTCCTGGACCCATTTGCCGACCGGCTCGCGGGGGGCTATCACGCCGTGCAGGGCCTGCTCGCCATCGGGCTGGGCGGACTCTTCGGTGCCGGGCTCGGCGAACGCGCCGCCGCCGGCGGAATCATCCTGCCGAACGCCCACAACGACTACATCTTCGCGGTGATCGGCCAGGAGTTCGGCTTCCTGGGGGCGGTCGCCGTGATCGGGCTCTTCTCCCTGCTCGCGTACCGCGGGTTCCGGGTCGCCCTGGCGGCGCCGGACACCTTCGGAGGGCTCCTGGCCGCCGGCATCACCGCCTGGCTCTGCCTGCAGGCATTCGTGAACATCGGCGTCGTGGTGACGCTCCTCCCCGTCACGGGGATCACCCTCCCGTTCGTCTCGGCCGGCGGCACCTCGCTGATCGTCAGCCTTGTCGCGGCGGGGATACTCCTGTCGGTCTCGCGCGAGACCGCGGTCAGCGGAGGCTGGAATGCGAGTCGCGATCGCGGCAGGCGGTACGGGCGGGCACATCTACCCGGCCCTCGCCGTCGCCCGCTCCCTTCGCGCGCGCCCGGCGCCGCCTGAGCTCACCTGGATCGGCGGCCGGCGGGGCCTCGAGGCCGCGCTCGTGCCGCCCTCCGGGATCCCGCTCCAGCGGCTCCTCGTGCGCTCCCTGCGCAGCACGGGACGCGACGTTCACCTCGTGCTCGATCCGCTCCGCCTCGCGGCCTCCGTGCCGCAGGCGCTGTGGCTCCTCGCCAGGCAGCGGCCGGAAGCGGTCTTCACTACGGGCGGCTACGTCGCCATCCCGGTCATGCTGGCGGCCCGTCTCCTCCGGATCCCCGTCGTGCTCTGGGACGGCAACGTGGTCCCCGGCCGCAGCGTCCGGGCGACCGCCCGCCTCGCGGGAGCCGTCGCCGTCTCCGATCCGCGGACCTGCGCGGCCCTCGCGGCGCGCCGCTGCTACGAGACCGGGACGCCGATCCGCGATCCGCGGTCGATCGACCACGAGGCGGCCCGCGAGCGGCTCGACTTGGCGCCCCGCGATCGGCTCCTGCTCGTCTTCGGCGGCTCGCAGGCCGTCCGCCGCTTCAACGCGGCCGTGGCCGAGGCTCTGCCGCGGCTCGTCGAGCGGTGCACGGTCCTCCACGTGACCGGCACCGACGGCTACGCCGACGCCCTGGCGACCCGCGAGGGGCTGCCGGAGGAGCGGCGCAGCCGATACCGGCCGGTCCCGTTCCTCGCCGACGACATGACGGCCGCCCTGGCCGCGGCCGATCTCGTGGTGGGGCGGGCCGGCTCGTCGACCCTCGCCGAGTGCGCCGCCTTCGCCGTGCCCCTCATCTGCGTCCCGTACCCGCACGCCGGCGGCCACCAGCGGGTGAACGCCGAGGCGTACGCGGCCACCGGCGCGGCGCGTCTCGTCGAGGACGCGGATTTCGACGCCGCGACCCTCCTCGAGGCAACCCGGCTGCTCGAGGATCCCGCCGCCCACCTCGCGATGAGCGCCGCGGCGCGGTCCGCGGGACGCCCCGGGGCGGCCGACGCGGTCGCCGCGCTCGTCGTCGCCGCGGCCGAGCGCCGGCCCTGGCCGGCCCCGGCGGAGATCGCCGCCCTCGCTGCGGGCCGGGAGCCCCGCTGATGGATCCCGCTGCCGCGTTCGACGCGATCGGCGCCGGGACCGAGATCCAGCGCCGGCTCGGCGTCAGGACCTCGCGCGACGAGCCGCTTGCCCGCTTCACGACGATGCGGGTGGGCGGGGCCGCCGACCTCTACGCGGCCGCCCACAACGTCTTCGAGCTGCGGGCGCTCGTGAAGCTCGCGCGCGCGCGCTCTCTCCCCCACACCCTGCTGGGGCGGGGCAGCGACGTCGTCATCTCCGACGCCGGCGTCCGCGGACTGCTGATCCACGTGCGGGCCGAGGGCCACGAGATCGTCGACGGCCGTCTCGTCGCCGACGCGGGCCTGCCGATGGCGAAGGCGGCCACGGTCACCGCGGAGGCCGGGCTCGCGGGGCTCGAGTTCGGCCTGGCGATCCCCGGCAACGTCGGCGGGGCCGTCTGGGCCAACGCCGGCGCCCACGGGTCCGACGTGGCGGCGGTCCTCGAGACTGCCCTGGTGCTCCGGGCGGACGGGAGCGAGGCGCGACTCGACCCGGCCGGCCTGGGCCTCGCCTACCGCGAGAGCCGCCTCAAGCACCCGCCGGCGGGCCTCCCCGTCGAGGTCGTGCTTGCCGCGACCTTCCGCCTCGTGCGGGAGGACCAGGCCCTGATCCGGGCCCGCCTCGACGAGATCCGGAGCTGGCGGAGGGAGCACCAGCCGCTCGGGATCCCGAGCGCCGGGAGCGTCTTCCGGAACCCGCCGGGAGATCGCTCCGCCGGCGCCCTGATCGACGCCTGCGGGCTCAAGGGCGTGCGAGTGGGCGGCGCGGTCGTGTCCGACCGGCACGCGAACTGGATCCTCAACGACCGGGGCGGGACCGCCGCCGACGTGCGGCGCCTCGGCGAGCGCGTGCGGGCCGCCGTTGAACGCGAGACAGGCATCCGGCTCGCCTTCGAGATCGTCTTCGTGGGCGACTGGGCCGGCTGGGTCGAGGAGGCGGCATGACCGGCGACGAACGACCCACGGGTGATCTGCCCGCCGTCACCGTCGTCTTCGGCGGGCCGTCGGCCGAGCACGACGTCTCGGTCGTCTCCGGGTCCGCCATCGCCGCCGCGCTCACCGACAGGGGTCACCCCGTGAGCCAGCTCTACGTCGACCTGGCGGGGGAGTGGTGGCGCCTGCCGCCGGGCCACCGGCGCGGCGATCGGCCGCCGGCCATCTACGACGACCCGGCGGGGCTCGGGTGTGCCGGCCCGCTCGGAGCCGGCGAGGCGACCACCCGGCTGGCCGCGGCCCAACCCCGGCCGGTGGTCTTCGTCGCCCTCCACGGTCCCTACGGCGAGGACGGCACCGTGCAGGCGATCCTCGAGGCAGCCGGGCTGGCCTACACGGGATCCGGCGTGGCGGCGTCCGCGATCGGGATGGACAAGCCGCTCTTCAAGCGGATCGCGCGGGGCGCGGGCCTGCCCGTCCTGGACTGGGTCGAGGTGGAGCGGGCCGCCTGGGAGGCCGATCGGGCCGCCGTCCTCGCCGACCTCGACCGGCTGGCCGCCGCGGTGCCGGACGGCCGGCTCATCGCCAAGCCCGCCTGTCTCGGCTCGTCGGTGGGGATGGGGATCGCCCGTCTCCCCGGTGAGCGGGCGGCGATGGTCGAGGGGGCCCTCGCCCACGGCGCCCGGGCGATCGTCGAGCCCTGCCTGGACCGTCCCCAGGAGCTGGAGATGGGGGTCCTCGGCAACATCGGGACGGGGCTGGCCCTGCTCGGTCCGGGCGAGGTGATCCCCGGTCGCGAGTTCTACGACTACGCCGACAAGTACGCCGCCGGCTCGACGGCGCGGACGCTGGCGGCGGCGCAGGTCCCGGACGCCCTGGCGGCCGAGGTGCGCCGCATCGGCGGGGCGGCGTTCGCCCTCATCGGCGCCGCCGGCTTCGCGCGGGTCGACTTCCTCCTCGACCGGGCGTCCGGGCGGCTCACCCTCAACGAGATCAACACGATCCCGGGGTTCACGCCGATCAGCCTCTATCCGAAGGTCGCGGAGGCGGCCGGCATCTCCTTCGGGGAGCTGTGCGCCCGGATCGTGGACCTGGGCGCCGCGGCGCGGGCCGCGAGCCCCGTGCGGCGCCTTGCCGCCGGAGACCTTCCGCGGTGAGCGACGACCTCCCGGTCCGCGGCGGGCGGGTCCGGCAGCGGACCGGCCAGCGCCGGGCCTCGGGCGGGTTCTCGCCGCGCCGCGCCCTCGCGGCCCTGGCGATGCTCGCCACTGCCGGCCTCATCTGGGGGGCCGTGGCGTCCCCGGTCTTCGGGGTGAAGGTCGTCGAGGTGGAGGGCGCGGTCCTGACGGGCGACGACGCGGTGCTGGCCGCCCTCGGGCTCCCGACGCCGGCCCCCAACGCATTCACCCTGGCCACCGACGTCCTCCGCGAGCGCCTGCTCGCGCTGCCCGCGGTCGCCGATGCGGAGGTGAGCGTCGGGCTGCCGGGCACGCTTCAAGTCCGGATCGTCGAACGCGAGCCGGTGCTGGCGTGGCGCCGGGACGAGGCCCTGCTTCTCGCGGACCGCGACGGCCGGATCGTGGCCGATGCCGCGGTCGACGGCGCCGTCGCTGCGGCGTCCGCTGCCGAGGGCCTGCCGCTGGTCGCCGACCGGCGCAGCTCGGGAGACCCGCCGGCTGTCGGCGGGCGCCTCGATGCCCTCGACCTGGACATCGCAACGCGCCTCCTCTCGCTGGTTCCCGCCGACCTGGGATCGACGGCGCCGGCTCTTGTCGTCGGCGTGGACGAGCGCGACGGCTGGACGCTGATCCCGACGGTCGGGGACCCCTGGACCGCCGTCTTCGGCTTCTACGGGCCCGAGATCCGCGGACCGGGGCTGATCCCCGAGCAGGTTCGCCTCCTGCGAAGCCTCCTCGCCGGGCGGGAGGCGCGCATCCTGCGCGTCGTCCTCGCCGGCAGCAGCGAGGGCACCTTCACCTTGAAGCCGGAGCCGTAGTCGTGGCGGGATCGGCGCTGCGGTCCGCGCCCGGGTCGGTTAGCCTTCGTGAAACGCAGTCGAGGAGGGGAAACCGGCCTGTGCTCCTGCCGCTGGCGGGCCTGCTCGTCGGGATCCTGCTCGGGCTCGTCCTGGACGTGAACGTCGGGTTCGAGCTCTCGCGCTACTCGGCCGTCGCCATCCTGGCGGCGCTCGACTCGGTGCTCGGGGCCGTGCGTGCCGAGCTCGACGGCGTCTACAACAACCGGATCTTCCTGAGCGGGTTCGTGGTCAACGCCATCGTGGCGGTCCTCCTGACCTTCATCGGCGATCGCCTCGGCCTCGACCTCTACCTGGTGGCGCTGATCACGTTCGGGCTGCGGATCTTCCAGAACGTGGCCCTCATCCGCCGGCATTACCTGTAGGCCGCGCCGGCCGCGACGACGAGACGACGAGAGAGGAACAGGACGAGTGGAACGCGAGACGTTCGTCGGGATCGACGTCGGAACGACGAAGGTCGTGGCCCTGATCGGCGAGGTTGGCCGCGACGGCGCCCTGACCATCATCGGGAAGGGGATCGTCCCCGCATCCGGTCTCCGCAAGGGGATCGTCGTCAACATCGACCAGACCGCCCATTCGATCTCGGCCGCCATCGAGAAGGCCGAGCGCCACGCCGGCTACAAGATCGAGCGCGCCTTCGTCGGCGTCGGCGGGCAGCACGTCGAGGGCCTCAACTCGCCCGGCCAGGTGGCCGTGGCGGGCCCCCGTCGCGAGGTCGCCCAGGAGGACGTCAACCGGTCGATCGAGGTTGCCCGGGCGGTCTCGATCCCGTCGACGCGCGAGGTGCTCCACGTCATCCCCCGCGGCTACACCGTCGACGGCCAGGAAGGCGTCATGAACCCGCTCGGCATGAGCGCGGTCCGCCTGGAGGTCGTGACCCACATCGTCACGGCCTCGGCCACGGCGGTGCAGAACCTGACGAAGTGCGTCACCGCGGCCGACGTCAAGATCGACGAGCTGGTGGCCGCGGGTCTCGCCTCGGCGGAGGCCGTCCTCTCGTCGACCGAGCGCGATCTCGGCGTGGCAGTCGCCGACATCGGCGCCGGGACGATCGACCTGACCCTGTTCATCGAGGGCTCGCCCTTCCACACCGCCGTCCTCCCGGTCGGCGGTGCGAACGTCACGAACGACGTCGCGATCGGGCTCAAGACAAGCCTTCACGTGGCCGAGGCGCTCAAGGTGGATCACGGCACCTGCGACCTCGCCGGCGTCGACCCGGACGAGGTGATCAGCGTCACGGTCCTCGGCGACGAGGCTGGCCGCACCGTCGAGAGGCTCGAGGTCTGCCGGATCATCGAGGCCCGGATGCGCGAGACGTTCGAGATGATCCGCACCGAGATCCTCGCTGCCGCCCCCGGCATGCTCCCCGCCGGGCTCGTCCTCACGGGCGGCGGGGCCCAGCTGGCCGGTGCGGCCGTCCTGGGGCGGAACGTGCTGGAGATGCCGGTCCGGGTCGCCGCGCCGAGCGACATCGGCGGCCTCGTGGACGGCCTGCTCGAGCCGGGCTCGGCGACCGCGATCGGGCTCCTGCTGTGGGGTGCGCGCCACGTCGCCGCGTCGGAGATGACGACCTATGACTCCGCGCCGGGCGGCGGCCTCGTGGCGCGGTTCCGCAACGCGATGCGGAGCATCTTCCCCTAGCAGCCGGGACGAGGGGGTTCCCCCGGGGCGCGACGGGGGTATACTCCGCGCCAGTCCCCGCTCCAGCGCGCCGTGCTCGCTCGCCGGATCGGCTCATCACTGCAGTCAGCAGACGACCAACTTCCGGGCCCGGGAGCCTGGACGGCCGCCCCGTCGGCCGCGCACAAACCGGAGGACGAGCGATGCCGCTGCGGTCGGATTCGGAGAACTTTGCGCTCATTCGCGTCGTCGGAGTCGGCGGCGGCGGCAGCAATGCCGTGAACCGGATGATCCGGGCCGAGATGATGGGCGTGGAGTTCATCGGGATCAACACCGATGCCCAGGCGCTCCTGCAGTCGGACGCGCCCCACAAGATTCGGATCGGGGACAAGATCACCCGCGGCCTCGGCGCCGGCGGCGACGCGGCCATCGGCCAGCGCGCGGCCGAGGAGGACGCGGAGAAGATCACCGAGGCGCTCCGCGACTCGGACATGGTCTTCATCACCGCGGGCCTGGGCGGCGGCACCGGTTCGGGGGCTGCGCCCGTGATCGCCGAGATCGCCAAGGACGTGGGCGCCCTCACGATCGGCGTCGTGACCAAGCCGTTCAGCTTCGAGGGCAACCGCCGCAAGCTGATCGCCGAGAAGGCGTCCGAGCAGCTCAAGGCCAAGGTAGACACCCTGATCACGATCCCCAACGACCGCCTCCGCGACGTCGTCCAGAAGAACACGTCGATCCTCGACGCGTTCCGCGTCGTGGACGACGTCCTGCGCCAGGGCGTGCAGGGGATCAGCGACATCATCACGGTCCCCGGCCTCATCAACCTCGACTTCGCCGACGTGAAGGCGATCATGCACGACGCCGGGTCGGCCCTCATGGGGATCGGCCGGGCCTCGGGCGAGAACCGGGCGGTGGAGGCGGCGAAGCACGCCATCGCCAGCCCCCTCCTCGAGATCAACATCACGGGCGCCCAGGGGATCCTCTTCAACATCTCCGGCTCCTCGAACCTCACCCTCTTCGAGGTGACCGAGGCCGCCGAGGAGATCCGCGCCGCCGCCGACCCGGAGGCCAACATCATCTTCGGGACGAGCTTCGACGAGCGTCTCGGCGAGGAGGTCGTGATCACGGTCATCGCGACCGGGTTCGACGCCAACCGGCGCCGCGAGACTGTCCGGCGCGAGTCCGTCTCATCGCCGTACGAGATCTCGCGGGGCACGCGCCCGGAGCGCGATTTCCTCGGCGAGCTGGAGAACAGCCGTCGCGCCGCGGCCGACGCCGACCTGCGACCGATGCCGGAGATCCGTCCCGCCGACCGCCCGCCGACCGAGCCGCCCGCGCGCCCCGAGCGTTCGGTCGGCCAGGAGCCGGCGCCCGTGAGCGTCCGCAACCCGCGCTACGACGCGGAAGACCTCGAGATCCCGAGCTTCCTCCGCCGCAACAGGTAGCGGGGCCGGTGGACGCCGGCCTGTTCGCGCCCCCCGACCCGGCCGAGATCGCCGGGCTCGCCGCCGCGCGCGCGGCGGTCCTGTCCCGCATCGCCTCCGCCTGCGCCCGCGCCGGCAGGGATCCCGGGAGCGTGACGCTCGTCGCCGTCAGCAAGACCGTGCCCGCCGGGCGGCTGCGGGCGGCGGTCGCCGCCGGCCACGACGTCCTCGGCGAGAACCGCGTGCAGGAGGCCGCGGCCAAGGTTCCGCTCGTGCCCGGGCCGACCTGGCACCTCGTCGGGCCGCTGCAGGCGAACAAGGCCCGCCGCGCCGTCGAGCTCTTCGACGTCCTCGAAGCGGTCGGCTCCGTGGAGCTGGCCATTCGCCTCGACCGGATCGGCGGGGAGCTTCGGCCGGGCCGCCCGCTGCCCGTCCTCCTCGAGGTGAACGTCGATGCCGACCCCGGCAAGGCCGGCTTCGCCCCGGCGGAGGTCGCCGACGCTCTCGGCGGCATGCTGTCCCTCGTGAACCTCGAGGTGCGGGGCCTGATGACCATCGGCCGGCTCGGGGCGGTCCCGGAGGATGCGCGTTCGACGTTCCGGCACCTGCGCGAGCTGGCGGCGCGGCTCCGCGCCGATCACCCGGGCCTGGGCCCCGAGCTATCGATGGGGATGAGCGACGATTTCGAGGCTGCGATCGAGGAGGGGGCCACGATCGTTCGCGTGGGCCGGGCCCTCTTCGGCGAGCGGCCGGAGCGACACGGGCCCGCCCACCTCCACGGCAGGGACGCGGACGAGCCCGGGCGCCGCGACTCGGACCACGACCCCCGCCACGTCGCGGACGAGCCCGCGGACGAGCCCGCTGACGACGACGCGGCCGCGATGCGGCGAGCCCGCTGGCGACGACTCGGTCCGGCCCGCGCCGGCCCCGGCGTAGGATCCGACCGTGGCCTTCGTCCGCAACTTCCTCGAGATCCTCGTCCTGGTCCTCTGGCTCCTGGTGCTGGGCCGGGTGCTGATGAGCTGGGTCGACCCGATGGCCCGCAGGTCGGTCTCGCGCTACGTCGTGGCCCTCACGGAGCCGATGCTCGCTCCGATCCGGCGCCTCCTCCCGCAGACCGGGATGGTCGACTTCGCACCGCTCATCCTCATGCTGGGGCTGGGTGTCCTCCTGCAATTCGTCGCCTGATGGGCGTGCGCTTCGCGGTGCGCCTGACACCGCGGGGCGGCCGCGACGCGATCGAAGGGGTGGGGGAGGACGGCGTGCTGCGCGTGCGGGTCGCGGCGCCGCCCGTGGAGGGGGCCGCCAACGAAGCGCTCTGCCGCCTCCTCGCGCGCGCCCTCGGCGTCGCGCCCGGGGACGTCCGGATCGTCGGCGGAGCGAGCGCCCGACGGAAGCTCGTCGAGGCGGAGGCTGACCCGGCCCGTCTCGCCGCGGCCTGGCCCGGGCTGGGCCTATAATCCGCGCCACGGGCGATTAGCTCAGTCGGTCAGAGCGCACGGTTCACATCCGTGAGGTCACTGGTTCGAGCCCAGTATCGCCCACCAGAGCTGCGTCGAGACGCGTGCGCAGGACGAGGATCGGGCCCTGCTCGCGCGCCCTCCGCGGCGTCGTCACTCCACGAGCCGCAGGGTCCCCGGGAGATCCATCCGCCGGAGCCGCCGCGCCATCAGGAGCGGGGCGAGCCCGACGACGAGAACGCCGACGACGATGGCGATCACGTAGGTCGCCGGGGCCACGAACACGCCGACGGCGAGGTCGGGCATCGTCTCGGGCATCACGCTGCCCATGAACCACGTGACGACTCCCAGGCCGATCAGGATTCCGACGATCGTGCCGGCCACTCCGAGGATGACGCTCTCGACGACCTCGATGCCGAGGATGCGGCGGACCGGCACGCCGAAGGCGAGCATCGTCGCGTGCTCGCGAGCACGCTCGTCGGTCGCGATGCTCGCGGAGTTGAAGGCGACGAGGAGCGCAAGCAGCAGCGCCACGCCCTCGACGAGCGCGAGGAAGCCCTTGAGCGCCTCGATCAGGTCGCCGTAGGCCCGGACGACGAGCGTGATCGGCTCGACCGAGGCCACCCCCGGCTGGTTGAACACCGCCCGGATCACGTCGTCCTGGGTCGCGCCTGCGGCTGGCTCTATGTCGAGGACGTTCACCAGTCCCTCGAGGCCGAGGAGATCGGCGTCCGCCATGTCGAGGTAGGCGACGGCCCGGATCGGGTTCGGGTGCAGGCCGACGACCCGCATCGTCGTCTCCGCCGTGCCCACCGTCGTCGGGCCGGTCCGCTTCGGATGGCGGAGGACGATCTCGTCGCCCACCGCGACGCCGAGGTCGCGGGCCGCTCCTTGCGCGAGCAGGATGCCGCCCGGTCCCCTTCCGCGGCAATCGGGCGTCGCGCCGGCGACGACCGTGGGCTGCCAGCCGTCCGCGCGGAGGTCGACGAGACTGAGGAGCAGGCCAAGCGATGTGCCGTGCGCGGTGACCTCGGCGCCGACTCGGAGTCCGGCGGCGGTCGACCCGACCGTCGGCTCGGCGGCGATCGCGGTCTCGACGGTGGTCTCGGGCAGGAAGCCCGCGAGCGTGACGGTCACGCGATCCGGGCGTTCGCCGACCATCTCGGCTTCACCCTGGCGTATCGCCGCGTCGAAGGTGTCCATCATCCCGGCCATCCCCACGAGCACGCCGATCGCCGCCCCGACGCCCAGGGCCGTGAGGAGGCTCCGGCGCGGCGCACGCAGGACGTTCCGGAACGGCGCCCGGGCGAGGGTGCCGGCCGGCAGCGGGAGACGGGAGGCGAGGCGCGCGAGCCCCGACCCTCGGACGGAGCGCGACCCGGCGTGGATTGCCTCGAGGGGCGGCATCCGGATCGCCCGGCGGACCGGGATCACGGCCGCGACGAACGGGGCGGCGAACCCCACCGCGGCCGCGGCGAGGAACGGGCCCGGCTGGAGCGGCGCCTCGAAGACGGGGAGCGGCATCATCTCCTTGAGGAGCGCGAGCATCCCGACGTCGAAGAGCAGGCCGACCCCGACGCCCAGGACCGCGCCCGCGACGGCGATCTCCGCTGCGACGAGGACCGGGCGAAGGGCCAGCCACCGCCCCGGCATCCCGAGCGCCATCCCGATCCCGATCTGGCGGCGCTGCGCCTCGACGATCCGGCTCGTCAGATTGAAGGCGGCAAACGCCGCGCCGAGGAGCATGAGCAGCGCGAAGACCGAGAAGAACTGGTCGTCGCCCTCGATGTCGCCGACGATGGCGCCGTAGGCCGGATCCTCGTCGCGCGTCGTCACCTTGATGCCGATGTCGGGCAGCACGCGCGCGGCGGTCCGGGTCAGATCGGCGGCGACGGCATCGCGTTCCGCACCCGGCACGATCCGCACGACGAGGTCGTTGACGAGGCCCGGCATCCCCGCGAGGTCCTGGGCCGTGGCGAGGCCGGCGAACACCCCGGCGAAGCTCGCGTCCGCGAACATCGCCCCGCTCTCGGTGGTCACGACGAACATCTCGGGCGTCGAGGCCTGGCCGACGTAGGAGACCGGCCGGCCGGCGACGACGAGGGATCCCGCCGGCGCCAGTTCGTGGAAGCGGGCGAACCGGTGCTCGAGCAGGACGGTCGCCGTCCCGTCGTCCGCGGCGGTGAGCCCGCGGCCGGCGTCGGGCTCGAACCGGTCGACGGTCGGGCCGTTCCCTGCGAGGTCCGCACCGACGAGCGTCCCGGGGACGAGGATCGTCCTGCCGGAGGCGGACGCATCGACGGCGACCGGCACGACGAGCCGCTCGGTCGCCACGTCCACGGCAGCGGGGTTCTCGAGGGCGTCGACGACCGCCAGGAGCGAATCGTCGGGGACGGCCGCGCCCTGCGCGAGCTCGACCCGCAGGTCGTGCATGCGGAGGAGCCGGGTGCTGGCGTCGATCGCCTCGTGCCGCCACGCAGTCGTGGACCACATGCCCGCGAAGACGCCCGTGCCAAGGGCGATGATGAGGGCGATCGCAAGTACGAGGAGCCAGCGCTCGCGCAGGTCGCGGAGCGACCAGCGCAGCCAGAAGCGGGCGCGCGACATCACACGCCCCTCACCAGTGGAGGTCCGCGACGTCGGCGCGACCGCCGGGCGGCGGCCCGTCCGCGACGATCCGGCCGCTGCTCAGCTCGACCACCCGGTCGGCGATCCGGCTGATCTCGCGGTTGTGCGTGACAACGAGGACGGCGCGGCCATCGTGCGCCTGCCGGCGCAGCAGCTCGAGGACCGCGACGCCCGTGCGAAAGTCGAGTTCGCCCGTCGGCTCGTCGGCCAGGAGCACGGGGTTGCCCGTGGCGAGCGCCCGCGCGATCGCCACCCGCTGCTGCTCTCCGCCCGACAGTGCCGCCGGGAAGTGGTCCAGCCGCTCGGCGAGCCCGACCTCGGTGAGGAGCCCTCGTGCGACGTGGTCGGGACTGGTCCGGCCGGCGACATCGGCGCCGAAGCGGACGTTCTCGAGCGCGGTGAGGCTGGGGAACAGGTTGAACGCCTGGAAGATGAAGGTCACGGTGTGGCGTCGCACCCCGGCGAGAGCCGAGCGCGAAAGCCCCGCAAGCTCCCGGCCGGCGACCGCGATCCTGCCCTCGCTCGGCGTGTCGAGCGCGCCGATGAGGTTGAGCAGGGTGGTCTTGCCGCTGCCGGACGGGCCGAGAACGACCACGAACTCGCCGGGGTGGACGACGAGGTGGGCGTCGACCAGCGCCTCGACGACGCCTCGGCCGACGGTGAAGCGCCGAGTCACGCCATCCAGCGCGATGATGGGCTGCCCTGCCCCGTCGGCGGCACGGAACGCAGGTGGGCGAGGCAACGCCTCGGGAGAGCGAGCGAGCATCACGGGCTCCTTGGGAGCATCGCGGGCTCCCTGGGTGACACCAGTGCGCTCCGTTGGGCGCTGCGCACGCCGCGCTCGATCGCCGAAGCTTGTGTGCCGGCCCGTCCGGGCGGCGAGTGCCGTTGGTAATGTGCGAGTAGTGTCAGTTGGGACTAATGGCACATGTCGTGTGCTCCGGCTGGCTCTCGTTCCCGTTCTCGTTCGGCGCTGTACTGGGCCGACGATCGCGACGAGCGCACGGTCGGCGTGATGGCACCGGGTACCCCCACGAGCTGACGCGACTGGCAGCACTGTCATGCGGTGCGAGCCCTGACGCGCACCAAGGAGCGTTCCATGACCATGTCCGTCGTCCCCGCGAACAGCGGACTGCGCGAAAGGAAGAAGGCTCGCACGCGCGCCGAGATTCGAGCCCAGGCGTTGCGGCTCTTCCTGGAGCAGGGGTACGAGGCGACCACGGTCCAGCAGGTGGCCGCCGCCGCGGAGGTGTCGCTGAGCACCCTGTTCCGATACTTCCCGACGAAGGCGCAGCTCGTCCTGCCGTTCGGTCTCGACGCCCTCGTCCGTGACGCGTTCCGAAGCCAGGCGCCCGGCGACACGGTCTTCGACGCGATCCATGCCGCGCTGCGGACGAGCTTCACCCAGCTCTCCGACGTCACGGCCCTCTTCGCCGCGAATGACGAGCACGCGTTCCAGGCGCTCGCCCGGGCCCGCGACGCCCTCGGCGGCGAGCTGACCGGCCTCGTCGGCCTTCTCGCCGAGCTGATCGGCGAGCGTTGGGGTCGTGATCCCCACGACTCGCTCGTCCAGGCCGCGGCCGGAGGCGTCATCGGCATCGGGATCGCCGCCTGGTCCGCCGACCGTGACCTGGGTCGGGCAGCTGCGCTGCGGATCCTCGAGGTCGGCATGCAGGGCCTGGAGGTCGGGCTGGCCCCCTGATCGTCTCCCGCGCGGGCGGCGCCGGCGATCGTGCGCGCCGTCCGGCGGGATCGAGCGCGCCTTCGCATACGACGCGGATCTCCCCGTCGCGGGCCTCACGCCGGGTCACCAGGGAATCCTGGGGGCTCCCGGGGTACGGGCGCCCGTCAACCGTCGACCGGCACCACGAGGAGGAACTTCCCGTCACGGCCCGCGTACGGTCCCGAGGCCAGCGAGAAGGGCAGGATGTTGGCCATCAGGTCCTTCCCGTCGCGCGGCTCATTCGGGGCCTCCGAGCGCGGCCAGCGGGTGGAGACCCAGGGGTACCAAGGGTCGAGGACGTAGGCGGTGCCGACGGTGAACCTCGTCGTGGCCGCCGGGTCGGCGGTGGCGGTGAAGCCCGTCATCACCCACGAGTGGACGCCGGCCCAGGCGAGGATCCCGACCGGTCGCCCCGTTGCCCGGATGGCGGTGGCGGCCGCGCGCATCGCGGCGGCCCGCGAGGGATAGACCCGGAGCTCGTAGGGATATCCCTCCTCGGTCAGGAGCGCGGCCCAACCGCCGGGGCCGGTTCCGCCGTTGTGGGAATCATCCGGCGTCGTGAGCGCCACGATCCGGTCCTGGAGCGCGCGCTGCGTCTCCTCCGAGACGTCGGGCGCCCGGCCGTCCTCGAGGAGCCGGATGACGTTGAGCATGTTGAGGGCGGCGGCGGGGACGCAGGCCTCCTTGTCGTACTGGTGGACGAAGACGCCTTCCCGGTAGAGGTTCATCGTGAAGGGCTCGCCGGCGACCGCGGTGGGGGTCGGTGTCGGGTCGGGCGACCCTGTCGACGTCGGGCCGGGCGACGGGGTGGAGGGCGACGACGGGGCGGTCACGGCCGGTGTGGCTTCGGAGAGCGGCGACGCCGACGGCGCGTCGGTCGCGCCCGCGTTCGACGGTGGGGACCCGGTCGCGCCCGCGCCCGGCAGGTACCGGGCCAGCGACGACACGCCGCCCCCCGCGGCAAGGAGGCCGCCCGCCAGGGCGAGGCCCAGCGCCGCGACGCCGAGGCCGAACAGGGTGTCGCCCCCGGTGGCGCGGCGGTGGGGCGGTCCATGGTGCACGGGGTTTCGGGGCTGGGAGTTCATTCAGCGCCAAGACGGAGCGCGGAGGGCGGTCGTGACGCGACGCCGGCGATCGTGCCCGCGCCCGGGCCGGCCGCCGAGCCGCCGCGGCGCCGCCGAGCCGCTGCCCGCGCCCGGACCGGCGGGGAGCCGCTACGATCCGGGCATGGCAGCCCACATTCTCCAGCTCGACGGCGTCGGCGTGCGCCGCGGCGGGACCGCGATCCTCGCCGAGATCACCTGGGCCGTCGCTCCCGGTGAGCGCTGGGTGGTCGTGGGTCCCAACGGGGCGGGGAAGTCGACCCTCGTCGCGATCCTCTCTACGACCCTCTTCCCGTCGAGCGGCCGCGTGGACGTGCTCGGCGGAGAGCTCGGGGCGATGGACGCCCGCACCCTGCGCCCGCGCATCGGGATCGCGAGCGCTCTCCTCGCCGGGCGCCTGGAGCCGGACCAGGCGGCCCGCGAGGTGGTTCTCACCGGGCTGACCGGCGCCCTCGCCCCGTGGTGGGACCGCTTCACCGAGGGGGACCGGGACCGTGCCGACAGTCTCCTGCGCCGGCTCGGCGTCGAGGGCCTGGCGGAACGCGGCTTCGGGACTCTCTCGACCGGGGAGCGCCAGCGGGTCCTGCTGGCCCGGACGCTGATGCCCGACCCGGAGCTGGTCCTGGTGGACGAGCCGGCGGCGGGGCTCGACCTGCGGGCGCGCGAGGAGCTCGTGGATGCGCTGGCCGCTATGGCGGCGTCGTCCCGCCCGGCGGCGATCGTCCTCGTGACGCATCACCTCGAGGAGGTGCCGCCCGGCTTCGGGCACGCGCTCGTTATCGCGGGCGGTCGGGTCGTTTCAGCCGGGCCGATCGGCGTGGCCCTCACCGACGCGTCGCTGACGGCCGCCTACGGCATCCCCCTCCGCGTGGAGCACGACGCCGACCGCTGGACGGCCCGCCGGGCCTGACGCCCCGGGGCCCGGCCAGACGGGCCTGACGCCCGGCCCCCGAGGCCGGACCACCCGCGCGCCCGAGGGGCGCCGAGAGGCCCGATGCGGCGCCGGGCGGCCCGCCGGACCGGCCCGCCGGCCCGCCGGCCCGCCGCGCGGCCGCCCGCGTCAGGACGCGCCGCTCTCCCGCGCGATGCGCCGCAGCACGGCGGGCAGGATCCCGCCCTGCCGGTAGTAGTCGACCTCGATGGGGCCGTCAAGCCGGCACTCCACCGCGAAGCGGCGCTCCCCTCCGCCGTCGGCCGGATCGGCCGCGGCCACGATGGTGAGCCGCGCCCGCGGGGCCAACTCCTCGGCGAGGCCGGCGATGGTGTAGCGCTCGCGGCCGCTGAGCCCCAGCGACGCGGCGCTCTCGCCCGGCAGGAACTGGAGCGGCAGGACCCCCATTCCCACGAGATTGGAGCGGTGGATCCGCTCGTAGCTCTCGGCGATGACGGCGCGGATGCCGAGGAGGCGCGTCCCCTTCGCCGCCCAGTCGCGGGACGAGCCGGAGCCGTACTCGCGGCCGGCCAGGACGATGGCCGGGACGCCGGCCGCCTGGTAGGCCATCGCGGCGTCGTAGAGGAAGGCCTCCTCGCCGGAGGGCAGGATCCGGGTGTACGGGCCCTCCTTCCCCTCGGCCAGCGCGTTGCGGAGGCGGATGCTCCCGAAGGTGCCCCGCATCATCACCTCGTGATGGCCCCGCCGGGCCCCGTACGAGTTGAAGTCGAGCGGCGGCACCCCGTGCTCCTGGAGCCAGCCGCCCGCCGGCGACCACGCCGGGATCGAGCCGGCCGGGGAGATGTGGTCCGTGGTCACCGAGTCGCCGAGCCAGGCGAGGACGCGGGCGCCCTCGATGTCGGCGACGGGAGCCGGCTCCATGCCCATCCCGGTGAAGAAGGGGGGATTGGCGACGTAGGTCGACGCCGGGTCCCAGGCGTAGCGATCGCCGTCGGGGATCGGCAGCGCCCGCCAGCGCTCGTCGCCCTCGAAGACCGACGCGTAGGTCGTCCGGAAGAGCTCGCCGTCGACGGCGCCCGCGATCGCGTCGCGGATCTCGTCCGCCGAGGGCCACAGGTCGGCGAGGAAGACGGGGCGGCCGTCGTCGCCGATCCCCAGCGGCTCGCGCGAGAGGTCGACGTCGATCCGCCCGGCGAGGGCGAAGGCCACGACGAGCGGCGGCGAGGCGAGATAGCTGGCCCTGGCGAGGGGGTGGATGCGGCCCTCGAAGTTGCGGTTGCCGGAGAGGACGGCCGTCGCGACGAGCGCCCCCGCCTCGACCTGGCGGGCCACCGCCTCGTCGAGCGGTCCCGAGTTGCCGATGCAGGTCGTGCAGCCGTACCCCACGAGGTCGAAGCCGAGGGCCGCGAGAGGGGCGGCCAGTCCGGCGCGCTCCAGGTAGGCGGTCACGGCCTGGGAGCCGGGCGCCAGCGACGTCTTCACCGTCGCCGGGACACGCAGGCCCCGGGCGACCGCCTTCCGGGCCAGGAGGCCCGCCCCGATCATGACGGTCGGGTTCGAGGTGTTCGTGCAGGAGGTGATCGCGGCGATGACGACGGAGCCGTTGCGGACCTCGCCGGGATTCGCCGGCGCGTCGGATGCCGGGAGGATCCCCGGGTAGGCGGCCTCGAAGCTGGCCCGGGTCGCGGGGAGGGGCACGCGATCCTGGGGGCGCCGCGGGCCGGCGAGGCTGGGTTCCACGATCGCCAGGTCGAGCTCCACGACGTCGTCGAAATCCGGGCCGGGGCCCGGCTCGCGCCACAGGCCCTGCTCCTTCGCGTAGCGCTCGACGAGGCCGACCAGGCCGGCCGTGCGGCCGGTCAGGCGCAGATAGGCGAGGGTCTCGTCGTCGATCGGGAAGAGCGTCGCGGTCGCCCCGAACTCCGGGCTCATGTTGCTGATCGTCGCGCGGTCGGCCAGGGCGAGCCCGGCCAGGCCGTCGCCGGCGAACTCCACGAACGAGCCGACGACGCCCAGCCTGCGCAGGCGCTCGGTCACGACGAGGACGAGGTCCGTGGCGGTGGCCCCGCGCGGCATCTCCCCGGAGAGGCGCACGCCGACCACGCGCGGCAGCGGCTGGTAGAGCGGCTGGCCGAGGAGGACCGCCTCGGCCTCGATCCCCCCGACGCCGTAGCCGAGGACGCCCAGGGCGTTGACCATCGTGGTGTGGGAATCGGTCCCCACGAGCGTGTCGGGGAAGGCGACCGGCCCGCCGTCGACCTCGGCCGTGGCCACGACGGTGGCCAGGAACTCGAGGTTCACCTGGTGGACGATCCCGGTGCCGGGCGGGACGACGCGCAGGCCCCGGAAGGCGCGCTGCGCCCAGCGCAGGAGCTGGTAGCGCTCGCCGTTCCGCTCGTACTCGCGGGCGACGTTGAAGGCGAAGGCGTCGGCGGTTCCGAAATGGTCCACCTGGACCGAGTGGTCGATCACGAGGTCGGCCGGCACGAGCGGGTTCACCCGGGCGGGGTCACCGCCCAGCTCGGCCATCGCGTCGCGCATCGCGGCGAGGTCCACGACGGCCGGGACGCCGGTGAAGTCCTGGAGGATGACCCGGGCCGGCATGAACGGGATCTCGGCCGCGATGCCGGACGAAGGGCGCCAGGCGGCGAGGACGCGCACGTCGGCCTCGCCGACCACGCCGCCACCCGCGTGGCGGAGGACGTTCTCGAGGAGGATCTTCACGGTGACCGGCGTCCGACCGAGGTCCGGCCCGCCGTCGAGCGCGGCCAGGCGGTAGCAGTCGGGGAAGCCGGAGCCGAGGCTCGCTCGGGCGCCGAACAGGTCGTGGGACGGCACGGTGATCCTCGCTGGCTCGGGGCGGCCGGCGGGCCGCCGGTGGCGTTACGCTGTCGCCCCAAGAGTAGCGTGGAGAGCGACGATGCGATCGTGGCGCAGGGAGCCGGCGACGCCGCCCCCGGGCGACCCGGCGACGATGGAGGAGGTCCGGCGGCGCGCGGCCGCCGGGGCGGGGCCGCTGCCCGCGGGAGCCCACCGTCACGGGGACGAGGTGCACCTGGAGGCGCACGCCCACCCGCACGTGGAACCGGCGGACGACGGGCGCCCGGTGATCGGGATCGTCGGCGCCGGCGCCGTGGGGACTGCCCTCGGCGTGGCCCTCAGCCGCGCCGGCTGGCAGGTCGCGGCCGTTGCCAGCCGCGATCCCGCGCGCCGGGCCCGCTTCCGGTCGCTGGTGCCGGGCTCGCGGGCCTTCCCGGAGGCGGCCGCCATCCTCGACGAATGCCACCTGGCCATCGTCGCGGTGCCGGACGACGCGCTCGCCGGGATCGCCGCGACGCTGCACCTCTACTCGGGGCAGGCGATCGTCCACACGAGCGGCCTCCATGACGCGGGCATCCTCGCGCCCGCCCTGGCAGCGGGCACGAGTGCCGGTTCCTTCCATCCGCTGGTGGGCTTCGTCGACCTCGACCGCGCCCTGGCCGCCCTTCCCGGAGCCACGGTCGCCATCGAGGGCGACGAGGCGCTGCTCGACCTGCTCGCGGAGATGGCGACATCGCTCGGCGCGGTCCCGGTGCGGCTGGCCCCGGACTCCAAGGCCGCCTATCACGCGGCCGCCGTCCTCGCCGCCGGCGGCCTGACCGCGCTCCTCGACGTCGTCGCTGCGGTCGCCGCGCCGACGGGTCTCGACGAGGCGGGCGCGCTCGCCATCTACGGACCCCTGGCGGCCCATGCCCTCGCCAACGCGCGGGCGCTCGGAACGGGCATTGCCCTGACCGGGCCGGCGGTCCGCGGCGACGCCGGCACGGTGGAGGCCCACCTCGCCGCGGTCGCCGGCGCGGGGGAAGAGGCGGTGGACGTCTACCGCGCCCTCGGCCGGCGCCAGGTGACGATCGCGGAGCTGCGGCGCGGCCTCGCACCGGAAGCCGCGGCCCGCCTGCGGGAGGCGCTCCAAAGGTCGCGCTAACGCGGTACCATCTGGGCATGCAGCGCAGCATCACGGCCCGCTACGCGGCGCGCCCAGTCGCCCGTTTCGCGACCGTCCCGCCCCGGGCGCGCGAGCCCCTCCTCGGGCTCGATCGCCACGTCCGGTTCCGCGCGGCCGCGGACCGCCCCACGCTCCTCCGGCGGCCCGAGATCGGCCCTGTCGCCCTCCTGCGCTCGGACTGGCGGGCGGCGGCGCCCGCCCGGGAGCACCGGCCGCCCGCCGGACTCGCCGGTCCGCATGCACCGGTCCGCTGGGCGAAGCTCGACGCCCGCGAGGCCGGTCGGCGGCAGCGTGCCGCCACGGCGCCGTGGCGCGGCTGAGGCGCGGAACGGCCACCTCCGCCGGCGGGATCGTCATCCGGTCGATCGACGGCGTTCCCCATCTCGTCGCCGGGCGCCGCAGGCGCCAGCGCGATGGCGTCACCTGGACCCTCCCCAAGGGAACGCCGAACCCGCACGAGACCCTCGAGGAGACCGCCCTTCGCGAGGTGACCGAGGAGACCGGGCTCCAGGTGCGGCTCGTCGCGCCGCTCGAGGCGATCGAGTACTGGTTCGTGCAGGGCGGCGCCCGCATCCACAAGACGGTGCACTACTGGCTAATGGAGCCGGTCGGGGGTGACCTCGACGGCCACGACCACGAGTTCGACGAGGTCCGCTGGGTTCCGATCCTCGATGCCCCGGCCCTCCTGACGTTCGAGACCGAGCGGGCGCTCGTCGCCCGCGCGGCCGCCGCCGCGGCGCCCCGGTCGCCGGAGGCGTGACCTGAGCAGGGAGGTCCGGCCATGACGGAGGAACCACGCGCCACGCCCCTCGTCGGGCGTCACGAGGCACTGGGCGCCCGGCTCGTCGACTTCGCCGGCTGGCGGATGCCGATCCAGTACTCCGGGATCATCGAGGAGCACCGCGCGGTTCGCCAGCGGGCCGGCCTCTTCGACCTCTGCCACATGGGTGAGCTCTTCGTTGAGGGTCCCGACGCCGGCGACGCCCTCGCCTTCGCCGTGACGACCGACCCCCGGACGCTCGCGATCGGCCGCGCCCACTACTCCATGATCTGCGCTCCCGACGGGGGAATCCTCGACGACCTCATCGTCTACCGCCTGGCGGAGGATCGGTTCCTGGTGGTCGCCAACGCGTCGAACGCGGTCGTCGTCTCGGACGCGCTGGCGGAGCGGTTCGAGGGCCGGCGGGCCGTCCTCGACGATCACTCGCTGGCGACCGCGCTGGTGGCGATCCAGGGCCCGGCTGCCCTCGGCATCCTCGCGCCGCTGACCGACCTCGACCTCGATGCCATCCACTACTACGGGATCGCGGAGGGGACCGTGGCCGGCGTTCCGGGCCTCGTGGCGCGCACGGGATACACGGGCGAAGACGGCTTCGAGGCCTTCGTCGACGCCGGCTCCGGGACGACGGTCTGGGATGCCCTCGTCGCCGCGGGGGAGGCCGCCGGCCTCGTGCCCGTGGGCCTGGGCGCGCGTGACACGCTCCGCCTGGAGGCCGGGATGCCGCTCTACGGCAATGAGCTCGACCGCGACACGACGCCCTTCGAGGCCGGCCTCGGCAGGGTCGTGAAGCTCGCCAAGGAGGGCGGCTTCGTCGGCCGCGACGCGCTGGCAGCGGCCGCCCAGTCCGGGCCGCGCCGGCAGCTCGTCGGCCTCGTGGTGCGCGGTCGCGGGATCGCGCGACACGGCTACCCTGTCTGGTCCGGCGACCGCGTGAGCGGTGCAGTGACCTCGGGCACGATGTCGCCCACGCTCGGCGTGCCGATCGCCATGGCGTACGTCGCACCGGAGGACTCCGCGCCCGGTACGATGCTCGACGTCGAGATCCGCGATGCGCGGGCGGCCGCGGAGGTCGTACCGCTCCCGTTCTACACCCGGACCCGCTGATCCCGGACTCGCCGGCGGACGCCGGCCCGGAGACCGCCGGCGCGTCCGCGCCGGATGGACGAGAGGAGCGCCGCATGATCCCGGCCGACCTGCGCTACACGAAGGAACACGAGTGGGTCCGCGTCGATGGCGACGTGGCGACCATCGGGATCACGCAGCACGCCGCCGACCAGCTCGGCGACATCGTCTTCGTGGAGCTCCCCGACGCGGGGCGGGCGCTCGAGCAGTTCGCGACGTTCGGCGTCGTGGAGTCGGTGAAGGCCGTCAGCGACCTCTTCGCGCCGGTCGGCGGCGAAGTCGTGGAGGCGAACGCAGCCCTGGCGGCGGCGCCCGACGTGGTGAACTCCGACCCGTACGGCGCCGGCTGGATGCTCAGGATCCGCCTCGCCGACGCGACGCAGGTGAACGCCCTCCTCGACCCGGCCGCCTACGAGGCGCTGGTCGCGGAGGCCTGAGATGGCTTACGGACCGCACACCGCCGGCGAGCGGGGGCGGATGCTCGAGGTCCTGGGGATCGCATCGATCGATGCCCTCTTCGAGGCGATCCCGCCGGCCGTCCGGGCGACCGGGCTCGACCTGGCCCCGGCCCTCACCGAGCTGGAGCTCATGGAGCACCTGGCGGGCCTGGCCGGGCGGAACCGGACCGACCTCGCGAGCTTCCTGGGCGCCGGCGTCTACCGCCACCACCTCCCGCCGGTCGTCGACCAGATGCTCCTGCGCGGCGAGTTCTACACCGCGTACACGCCGTACCAGCCCGAGATCAGCCAGGGGACGCTGCAGACGATCTACGAGTACCAGTCGCTGCTCGCCGAGCTGACCGGGATGGACGTCGTGTCGGCGTCGCACTACGACGGCGCCGCGGCGACGGCGGAAGCCGCCCTCATGACCTGCCGGGCGACCCGGCGGGAGCACGTCCTCGTCTCCCGCAGCGTCCACCCCCACTACCGCGAGACGTTCGAGACCTACTTCGCGGGGGCGAACCTCACCTTCGCCGAGATCCCGCTCCTGGCCGACGGGCCAGCGTCCGGGACGACGGACATGGCGGCCCTGGAGCGGATGCTGGCCGATCCCGACCACCCCGTCGCCGGCGTCGTCGCCGGGCATCCCTCGGTCCTGGGTCTCCTCGAGCCGATGGCCGAGATCGGCCGCCTTGCCCACGAGGCCGGCGCCCTCCTCGTCGCCGTCGTCGAACCGGTCGGCCTCGCCGTCCTCGCCCCGCCGGCGGCGTACGGCGCCGACATCGCGGCCGGCGAAGGCCAGCCCCTGGGAATGCCTCCCCAGTACGGCGGCCCCTACCTCGGGATCGTGGCCTGCCGCGAGGCGCTCATCCGGCAGATCCCGGGGCGCCTCATCGGCATGACCGCCGACGTCGAGGGGAAGCGGGCCTTCGTCATGACCCTGCGGGCGCGCGAGCAGGACATCCGGCGCGAGCGCGCGGCCAGCAACATCTGCACCAACCAGGCCCTCTGCGCGCTCGCGGCCTCGATCTACGTCGCGGCCCTCGGGCCCGGCGGCCTCCACGACGTGGCGGCGACGGGCGCGGCCCGCGCGGCGGAGCTGGAGGCCGCGCTGGCAACGGCCGGCGCACCGCGCCTCCACCCGGGCCCGTACCTCAACGAGTTCGCCGTCCGCGTCCCCGACGCGGTGGCCGTCCACCGCCGCCTGCTCGCGAGGGGGATCCTCGCGGGCATTCCGCTGGCCGAGCTGGAGCCCGGCGACCCGGCCCTCGCCGAGGGCCTCCTGGTCTGCGCCACTGAGGTCACCACGCCGGCGGAGATCGCGCGGTTCGCCACGGCCCTCGCGGACGAGCTTGCCGCGGCAGTGGAGGCGCTCCGATGACCGTCACCGGGAATCCGCTCCAGCCCACCCTGTTCGAGCTCTCGCGGCCGGGCCGGGGGGCCGGCACCCGGCTCCCCGCGGCGCCCGCCGGCGCCCTCGAGCGGCTCCCTGCCGACGCGCGCCGCGCCGTCCCGCCCGCCCTTCCCGAGCTCAACGAGGCCACCCTCGTCCGGCACTACGTGAACCTCTCCCACCTGAACTGGTCGGTCGACACGGGCTTCTACCCCCTCGGCTCGTGCACGATGAAGTACAACCCCAAGGTCAACGAGTGGGCGGCCCGCCTGCCGGGCTTCGCCGCGCTCCACCCGCTCGCACCCGACGAGACCGCCCAGGGGACGCTCGAACTCCTGTGGAGCCTCGGGCAGGACCTGGCCGAGATCAGCGGGATGGATGCCGTGACGCTCCAGCCCGCGGCCGGCGCCCAGGGCGAGCTCACCGGCATCCTGATGGTCCGGGCCTACCACCGGGCCCGCGGCGACGTCGCGCGGACCGACGTGCTGGTGCCGGACTCGGCGCACGGCACCAACCCGGCCACGGCCTCCATGGCCGGCTTCCGCACCGTGAACATCCCGTCGGCGCCCGACGGCGGCGTCGACCTTGAAGCTTTCAGGGCCGCGCTCGGCCCGACGACCGCGGCCGTGATGATCACGAACCCCTCCACGCTGGGGCTCTTCGAGAGCCGGGTGGTGGAGCTCCTCGAGATGGTCCACGCCGCCGGCGCCCTCGCCTACATGGATGGCGCCAATCTCAACGCGATGCTCGGCCGCTTCCGGCCGGGTGCCGCCGGCTTCGACGTCATGCACTTCAACGTCCACAAGACGTTCTCCACGCCGCACGGCGGCGGCGGCCCGGGGGCCGGTCCCGTCGGCGTCCGTTCACACCTCGCCCCCTACCTGCCGGAGCCGCTCGTCCTGCGCGAGCCGGGCGGGGCGTTCCGCCTGGAACGGGCCGGCGAGCGCCCGTCGAGCATCGGCCGGATGCGCTCGTTCGTCGGCAACGTCGGCATCCTCGTGCGCGCCTACGCCTACATCCGGGCCCACGGCGGCGAGGGCCTGCGGGAGGTCAGCGAGGATGCGGTCCTCGCGGCCAACTACCTGAAGCACGGCCTTTCGGGGGCGTACGAGGTGCCCTTCGAGCGGCCCTGCATGCACGAGTTCGTGGCGAGCTCGGCCGGCCTCAAGGCGGCGACCGGCGTCCGCACGCTCGACGTCGCCAAGCGCCTGATCGACAAGGGGTTCCATCCCCCGACGATCTACTTCCCCCTCACGGTGGAAGAGGGGATGCTGATCGAGCCGACCGAGACCGAGAGCCTCGAGACGCTCGACGCGTTCCTCGCGGCGATGCTCGAGATCGCCCGCGAGGCGCACGACGACCCGGAGCTGGTCAGGAGCGCCCCGCACGAGGCGCCCGTCCGCCGTCTCGACGAGGCGACGGCGGCGCGCCAGCCCAATCTCCGGTGGCGGGCCAGGCCAGCGGAATGAGCCTCCGGGTGGACGGTGGCGCTGCGAGGCATCGGGCCTCCCGGCGGGACCACGAGAGGCCGGCAGCCGGACTGCGCAGACCGAGTTGACGCGAATGCGCCGGGCCGTACCATAATGGGCGGACTTCGCAGCCGCGACGCGGTAGATCGGCGCCCGCCGATCCTCGTTCGGTGCGTGCTGCCTGGCGGACTGGCGCCGACGCCCGGCGTCCGCCGCGGAGTGTAGGAGGAGAGAGCGGATGATCTCGTTGAAGCGTCGCTCCATCGCGATGCTGGGGGCGCTCGCCATCGTGGTGAGCGCATGCGGCAGCGGAACCCCCACCGCGAGCCCGTCGGGGCCGGCGGCGTCGGGAGCCCCGACCAGCGCACCGCCGACCGCGTCGGCCGCCCCGACGACCGGTGACTTCACATTCGTCATCGACAGCGAGCCGACCACCCTGGCCGGCCCCCCGGACGATCTCCCCACCTCGTGGATCACCGGGTTCCTGTACACGTCCCTGTATCAGCCCAACTACAAGGTCGAGTACGTCCCGCTCGCGGCCGACGGCATGCCGGAGACCTCCGCGGACGGCCTCACCTGGACCGTCAAGATCAAGAAGGGCATCCTGTTCCACGACGGGTCCGAGCTGACCGCCGAGGACATCAAGTTCACCTTCGACCTGATGAGCTCGAAGAACTGCCGGGTGAACCCGGACGCCTGCTCCCAGGTCGCCGACAACGTCGGGTCGACCACGGTCATCGACCCGTACACCGTCAGGTTCCAGCTGAAGCAGAAGTACGCGCCGTTCCTCGGTGGCGGCATCAACCAGCTGATCCTGCCGAAGAAGGCAGTCGAAGCCTCCTTCGCCCGCTTCCAGGCGGCCGCCGGCGCGGTCACCAAGGAAGAGGTCGCGGCCGTCGCCGACAAGGTCGCCGCGGGCACCACAGCGGCCCCGTGCACCCCGCCGGATCCCGCACCGGACGGATGGACGGCGCCGGCGGAGTGCCTCTTCGCCACCTACACGGCCGAGATGGAAGCCCTCCTCGCCAAGGCGAAGATCGAGCCCGTCAACAAGGCCGGCTACAACACCGCCGGCGACAACGGCGACCAGTTCGATCCCGAGGCCTACGGGCAGGGCCTGCTCACGCAGGTCAACGACCTCAACGCCGCCCTTGGCGCCACCGCGCTCGACCAGATCGCGGCCGCCCAGAAGATCATCGACTTCGGCAAGAACCCGATCGGCGCCGGCCCCTACAAGTTCGTCAAGTACAACGCCGGCCAGAACGTCGAGCTCGCCCGCTGGGAGAAGTACTACGGCGGCGGCACGAACGTCGACCCGGCGAAGATCCCGGCCCGCGCCTTCGCGGTCGTCATCCGCAGCTCCGCGGCCGCCACCTCGGCCCTCGCCAACGACGAGATCCAGTGGCAGCAGAAGATCGAGTCGGGCGCCTACACGACGATCAAGGACAACCCGAACATCCAGATGGCCGAGTACCCCGACAACGGGTACTACTTCATCGCCTTCAACCTCCGCGAAGGCAAGCTCTACTCGGACAAGGCCCTCCGTGAAGCGTTCTCGATGTGCATCGACCACAAGAAGACGGTCGAGGTCGCCACGGAAGGCAACGGCGTCCCGGTCTACGCGAACATCCCGCCGTTCTCCTGGGCCTACAACCCGGACATCACGCCCTACGTGCTCGACGTGGCGGGCGCCAAGGCCAAGATCGAGGCCTCCGGGTGGACGCTCGGTGGCGACGGCATCTACGCCAAGGCCGGCAAGCGGCTGTCCAGCATCCTGTACGTCCGCGTCGGTCGCCCGCAGCGGCTCGCGTTCGCCCAGCTCGCTCGCGACCAGCTGAAGGAATGCGGCATCGAGATCACGGTGGAAGAGGGCGACCTCAACACCGTGCTCATCCCCAAGGTTCTCGACTACCCCAACAACTTCGACACGTACCTGGGTGGCTGGTCCACGGCCCTCGACCCGGACGACTACTCCATCTTCCACAGCTCGGAGATCCCCTCCAAGGAGACTCCGGCGGCGAACAACTTCCCCGGCTGGAAGAACGCCGAAGCTGACCGGCTCCTCGAGGCAGGCCGGCTCGAGCTCGACCAGGCCAAGCGCAAGGCCATCTACTTCGAGTTCGGCGTCCTGATCAACAAGGAGCTTCCGTACTACTTCCTGTGGGCCGACAAGGCGCACACCGGCATCTCGAAGCGAGTCACCTCGCAGAACGAGCCGTTCGACCTGACCAGCGTCGGGATCAACTACTACAACACGGACGCCTGGACGGTCAGTCCCAAGTAGTCGTCGACCTCCGACCGACCCCCGAGTGACCTACTTGGGCGGTGGCGACACTCGTCGCCACCGCCCTACCTCTGCACCGAGGAATCCGGGCCGGCCGCCGTCTGACAGCGCGCGACCACCGGACCCAGAGCACAGCGGAGCACCATGGCAACGTACGTCCTCCGTCGCCTGATCCAGGCGATCCCGATCCTCATCGGGATCAGCGTGGTGTCCTTCATGATCGTCCACCTCGCCCCCGGTGATCCGACCGACCGCTTCCGGTCGGGCAGGGTCTCGGCGTCGACGATCGCGAACCTGATCAGGCTCTACGGCCTCGACAAGCCGCTCCCGGAGCAGTTCGTGAGCTGGTTCACGGCCTTCTGGCAGTTCTGGAAGCCCGAGGCGTGGGGCTTCTCCTTCGTCGACGGCCGGCCGGTGACGGAGAAGATCGCCGAGAAGATCCCGACGACCATGCTCCTGATGGGCACCGCGCTCTCCGTGACGGTGATCGTCGCCGTGCCGCTGGGCGTCCTCGCCGCGGTCAAGCAGTACAGCTGGGCCGACAAGATCATCACCACGCTGGCGACGATCGGCTACGCCCTGCCGTCGTTCGTCCTCGGCGTCCTGCTCCTGTACATCTTCTCGATCAAGACCAACCTGTTCCCGTCGTTCGGGATGCAGTCGCTCGGCCAGGAAGGCAACATCGCCGACATCGCCTGGCACATGTTCTTGCCGGTGTCGAGCCTGGCGATCCAGCAGATCGCCGGGTGGAGCCGCTACATGAGGGCGTCGATGCTGGAGGTCCTCCAGCAGGACTACGTCCGAACGGCGAGAGCCAAGGGTCTGTCGGGCTCCCGCGTCATCTTCAAGCACGCGCTGCGAAACGCGCTGATCCCCGTCATCACGCTCCTGGGCCTGACGCTCCCGAGCCTTCTGGCCGGGGCCGCGATCACGGAGTCGATCTTCAGCTGGCCGGGCCTCGGGTACATGGCCGTCCAGAGCGTGCAGACCAACGACTACCCCGTGGTGCTCGCGATCGTGATGATCGGCGGCGTCATGGTGATCCTCGGCAACCTCCTGGCCGACATCCTGTACGGCCTGGTCGACCCCCGCATCAAGTACTGAGGGCCGTCGTGACAGAGCGGATCGACAAGCAGGGTGGCATCGCCCGAGGCGCCCCGGACGGTGCCGTGGACGAGGTCGACCTGATCCCGGTCCGGACCTACTGGCAGCTTGTCCGCCAGCGGTTCGCCCAGCACCGCCTGGCGGTGATCGCCCTCGTGCTCATGATCGGTCTCGTCGCCCTCGCCCTGATCGTGCCCGCGCTGACGGGCGACCAGTACCAGAAGACCAGCCTGACCCAGACCATGCTGCCACCGTCCCTGGCCCACCCGCTCGGCACCAACCAGATCGGCCAGGACATGTTCCTGCGCCTGATGAAGGCCCTCCAGACGTCGCTCTTCATCGGCTTCATGGCGGTCATGATCATCGTGACGGTCGGCGTGACGCTCGGCTCGATCGCGGGCTACTACGGCGGCGCGCTGGACAACCTGATCATGCGCGGCGTCGATGTCGTCCTCGCCCTGCCGATCTTCTTCCTGATCGTCATGATCGTCGCCTTCTTCGGGAAGGGCGACGCCTGGGTCGTCATCATCGCCATCGGCCTGACCGGCTGGACGCTGGCCTGCCGGCTGATCCGCGCCGAGTTCCTCAAGCTGCGCGAGTCAGACTTCGTGCAGGCCGCCCGGGCTCTCGGCGCCAGCGACCGCCGGATCATCTCGCGCCACATCCTGCCGGCTGCCCTCGCCCCGGTCGTGGTCGCCGCGACCCTCGGCATCGCCGACTCCGTGGTCACCGAGGCGGCCCTCTCGTTCCTCGGGTTCGGGATCAGCCCGCCCCAGGCCAGCCTGGGGAACATGCTCAAGAACTTCGAGGAGGACCTCACGGTTCGCGCCCACCTGCTCCTCTACCCGTCGATCACGATCGTCCTGATCGTGCTCGCGGCCAGCTTCCTCGGCGACGGCCTGCGCGACGCCCTGGATCCCCGCCAGAGGATCGAATCGTGATCGGACGAGCCCGCGGCGCGGCCGCGCCCGTCCAGCGATCCTCTCGGCGACTGGCGGAACGCCGCTCCACGGACAGGCCGCTCCTGGAGGTCAGGAACCTCAAGACCCACTTCTTCACCCAGGACGGGGTCGTCAAGGCCGTCGACGGCGTGACCTTCTCGCTCGACGACGGCAAGACCCTCGGCGTAGTCGGCGAGTCGGGCTGCGGCAAGAGCGTGGCGGCGATGTCCATCCTGGGCCTGGTCGAGCCGGCCCGGCAGGATCGTCGACGGGCGAGATCCTGCTCGACGGACGGGACCTCGTGACCCTCTCCGAGGACGACATCCGCGACGTGCGGGGCCATACCATCTCGATGATCTTCCAGGAGCCGATGACGTCGTTGAACCCGGTCTACACCTGCGGCGACCAGATCGGCGAGACGGTCGCGCTGCACCTCGGCCTGGGCCGTCGCGAGTCCATGGACCGCGCGGTCGAGATGCTCCAGCAGGTCGGCATCCCGGACGCCCGGCGCCGGGCCGGCGAGTACCCGCACCAGCTCTCGGGCGGGATGCGCCAGCGGGTCATGATCGCCATGGCCCTCTCGACGACCCCGGCGATCCTCATCGCGGACGAGCCCACGACGGCGCTCGATGTCACGATCCAGGCCCAGATCCTGGAGCTGATGAAGGAGCTTCGGACCCGCAACCAGATGTCGATCATGCTCATCACCCATGACCTGGGGGTCGTCGCCGAGATGGCCGACGACGTCGTCGTCATGTACGCGGGCAAGGTTGTCGAGCAGTCCGACGCGACGACGGTCTTCGAGCAGCCGCACCACCCCTACACCAAGGGGCTCCTGAACTCGATCCCGCGTCTGGGCGAGAAGCGGAAGCGCCTGGAGGTCATCCGGGGCGTCGTGCCCAACCCGCTGAACCTGCCGACGGGCTGCCTCTTCAAGCGGCGCTGCCCGACCGCCATGCCGGTCTGCGACACCGCGCCGCCGCTCCAGCAGATCGCCCCCGGGCATCTCTCGCGTTGCTGGCTCACCCCGTCCGGCGAGCCGCCGGCCGTGGGCGAGTCGCCGACCGCCGAGGTCGCCGAGGCGGCCGCGGCCGACCTCACGGTGGAAGCGTGAGCGGGCAGGACGCCGGCCTCGCCGGCAGGATCCCGGGAGTCCCGCTTCCGGACCCCGCCGGCCGGCAGCCCGCCCAGGGCGAGGCGGCGGCACCGGCCGACGAGCTGATCTCCGTGGAGAACCTCGTCAAGCACTTCGAGATCCGTGGCGGCCTGCTGGGAATCCGCAAGATCGGGGCTGTCCGGGCGGTCGATGGCGTCTCCTTCACCGTCCGCCGCGGCGAGACGCTGGGGCTCGTCGGGGAGTCCGGCTGCGGCAAGACGACGCTGGGGAAGGTCATCCTCCGGCTCATCCCGGCGACGTCGGGCGAGGTCCGGGTCAAGGGCCAGCCGATCTTCGACCTGGGCCGTCGCGAGATGACGGTGATCCGGCGCGACATGCAGATCGTCTTCCAGGATCCTTACGGGAGCCTCAACCCCCGGATGACGGTCGGCGAAATCGTGGGCGAGGGCCCCTACGTGCACGGGCTGCGGAGCAAGCGGGAGCGCGAGGAGCTGGTCCGGGAGCTGCTGGCGCGCGTGGGGCTGAACCAGAGCCACATCCACCGCTACCCGCACGAGTTCTCCGGCGGCCAGCGCCAGCGCATCGGGATCGCGCGCGCCCTCGCGCTCAATCCCGAGTTCATCGTCTGCGACGAGCCGGTCTCCGCCCTCGACGTCTCCATCCAGAGCCAGGTGCTCAACCTCCTCGACGACCTCCAGCAGGAGCTCGGGCTCACCTACCTGTTCATCGCCCACAACCTCGCGGTCGTGGAGCACATCAGCGACCGGGTGGGAGTCATGTACCTCGGCAAGCTCGTCGAGCTGGCCCCGGTCGACTCGATCTACCAGGAGCCCGCCCATCCGTACACGGTCGCGCTCCTCTCGGCGGTTCCGAACACGGACCCCCGGAGGCGGAAGAAGCGCATCGTCCTCAAGGGCGACGTCCCTTCTCCGGCCGCCCCGCCGCCGGGCTGCCGCTTCCACACGCGCTGCTGGCTTCGCGAGCGCCTGGGCAATCCCGAGCGCTGCGAGACCGAGGAGCCCGAGCTGCGGGAGATCCGTCCCGGCCAGATGGCCGCCTGCCACTACGCCGAGGAGGTCACGCCGGTCGCGATCGAGGCCGCCAGCAGGGTCTCCCCGCACAGCGCGCCGACGGAACCGGCGTGAGCTGACCCATCGACGCGAAAGATCCGGGACCAGGGGATCGGCGCCCCTCGATCGACGAGAGGGCGGCCCGCCGGCTCCGGGTGCAGCATTCGGGACCTGATCGCTACCTGAGCCTCCTGCGCGCCCTGCAGGCCGGCCGCGAGGTCCCCTGGCAGCACCGCACCGCCGGCCGTCTCGAATGGCACCCGGTCGCCTGGCTGCTCGTCCGGGCGGTCTTTGTCGTCGCGCTGGCCTACCTGGTCGTGACGACGGGCCTGAACCTGTGGCGGGAGCAGCGCATCGACACCTGGTCGGGCCCCGACGCCACCGTCACCTCGGGCCAGCGCCTGGAGGGCTGCCCGTCCGCGTCCGACTTCCGCGACCCGATCTTCCCGGCCTGGGTCCGCTTCGAGGGGGCCGTATACGGCGGGACCTCGGCGATCCGCCCGGTCGGGTCGAACCTGGACAATGCCTACCCGGTGACCGGCTACCACCTGGATTCGATCGGCATCCTGCGGGTGGCGAGCACGCCCGAGGGCCAGGCCGGCGGGATGATCCTGCTCAAGCTCGACTCGTCGCTCACCGGGCAGCTCTACGTCCGCCTCCCCGGGTGCGGGTGAGGGGCGCCCGGGCGAGGCCGCGCGCCGGTCCGGGAGCGCTCCGGGAGGCGCGCATCCCTCGCCCCGGGAAGCGGTGCATGCGCCATCCCGGGGGCGACGGACGACGACGAGGTCGCGTGGGCTGACACTCCCCCGGGCGCACGACCCCCGGGCGCACGACCTATAATTCCGGTTCGCGCGCTCCGCGGGCCTGCGTGCACAGGCCTGGTGCGCCTGCGCCGACAATGGATCTCTCTCACCGGGAGGAGCATGGGGCCGCCCGGTCCTGAACGGGTACGGGAGGTGCTCTTCATGAGTCTGCGGACTCGCCGGGCGACGGGACTGCTTGCCGCGGTCGCGATCGTCGCGCTCGTCGCGGGCGCCTGCGGCAACGACGCCTCGCCCACGCCCGCGCCAAGCGCCAGCGCGGAAGCGTCGGCCGCCCCGTCCGCAACTCCGGCCGGGACCACGTCGGCGGACTTCCGCTTCGCCATCGACGGCGAGCCGACGTACTTCTCGCCGTCGAGCAGCGACCAGCCGACGTCGTGGGCCAACCGCCTCATCTACACGGGCCTCTACCGCGTCAACGACAAGGGCGACGTCGTGCCGGACCTCGCCGCCGCGATGCCCGAGATCGGCGCCGACGGCATGACTCTCACGATCCGGACGCGGACCGACGCCCGGTGGCACGACGGCTCCCCGGTCACCTCGGCCGACGCCAAGTTCACCTTCGACATCGCGACGTCGCCGAAGTGCTCCTTCAGCCCGGCGACGTGCTCGACCTGGGGCGCCAACGTCGGGTCGGTCGAGGCCCCTTCGCCCGACACGATCGTCGTCACCCTGAAGAACAGGTACGCGCCGATCTACACCTTCGGGCTGACGCAGGGGCTGGTGCCGAAGGTCGCCACGGAGGCCTCCTATCAGAGGTTCGCAGCCGCCGCCGGCGCGGCCGACGCCGCGGCCGTGAAGACGCTCGCCGACGAGATCGCGACCGCCCGGGGTGACCCGGCGTGCAGCGGCGCCCTGCCGCCCGACTCCTGCAACGCGTCCTTCTTCACGGCCGACGCCGAGGCCATCCTGAGCTCCGCCGGGGTCCCCTTGCCGGACAAGGCCAGGTTCGCCCGCGAGGATGGCGAGACCGACACCGTGGCCTACGCCGACGTCGTCCTGTCGCAGCTCACCGACCTCGATGCCACCCTGCAGGCCGGCGAGACCGACAAACTCGCGGCTGCCTACCGCCTCCTCGACATCAACCTCGCCCCGGTCGGCAGCGGCGCGTACAGGTTCGTCAGGTACGTGCCCGGCCAGAGCGTCGAGCTCGCCCGCTTCGACGACTACTACCTGTTCAAGCCCGGCCCGGCCACGGTCCTGATCCGGGTGATCAGGGATCCCATCGCGGCTTCGCAGGCGCTCCAGTCCGGCAGCATCGAGTGGCAGACGGAGATCAAGTCGCTCGACGCGCTCGCCGCGCTCAAGGGCGACCCGGCGATCACGCTGTCGGAGTACGCCGACCTCGCCTACACCTACATAGCCTTCAACGTCCGCCCGGGCCACGTCTTCTCCAGCGTCGCGGCTCGCCGGGCGTTCGCGATGTGCGTCGACCACGACGCGACGGTCCGGCTCGTGACCGAGGGCAACGCCGTCCCGGTCAAGGGCAACGTCTGGCCCGGCTCCTACTTCTACGATCCGTCCCTCCCGGAATACGGGCTCGACGTCCTCGGCGCCAGGGCGCTCCTCGAGAGCGACGGCTACGCGCTCACGGACGGCGTCTACGAGAAGGACGGACGCAAGCTGGCGGCCGACCTGTACGTGCGCAGGGACAGCCCTCAGCGCGTCCGGTTCGCGCAGCTGGCGAAGGAGCAGCTTGCCCTGTGCGGCATCGCCGTCACGGTCAAGGAATCCGACTACCCGACGGTCCTCGTGCCCCTGCTCTACCACCCCAACGACTTCGACCTCTACCTCGGCAGCGGGCGCTACCCTGCCGATCCCGAGGACTCGAGCCTCTTCGGGTGCGCATATGTCACCGGCAAGGCGAACCCGTACGACACCAACTTCACGGGCTACTGTGATCCGAAGCTCGACGAGCTCCAGAAGGCGGCAGCGCAGGAGCTCGACAGGGCCGGGCGGAAGGAGATCCTGGCGCAGGTCCAGCTCCTCCTGCGCAACGACGGCCCGTACTACTTCCTGTGGGCGGACCTCGGTCACAGGGGCTACAGCACCAACGTCACCGCGAACGGTGTGCTGGGCCCGATCGACTACACGTCGTTCTACGACTGGTGGAACGTCGACAGCTGGATCGTCACCAGGAAGTGAGGGCCTGACCGGGCGGCGGGGGCGGAGCGGCCGGCCCCGCGGGCCCGCGCTGCCGGGCCCGTTGCCCGTTCGGCCGGGCCTGCTCGGCGGAGTGGCCGGCCCGCAGCCGGCCCTCGGCCTCGGTGAGCGGGAGCGGGCTCAGGTCCGCGGCGCGTCCGCGCCGCGGAAGTGGCAGGCCACGACGTGGTCGCGCCCGGCGTCCACGAGGGCGGGGACCTCGGTCTCGCAGCGCGCCGGGTTGCCCATCTGTGTCCGGAGCGGGCAGCGGGGATGGAACCGGCAGCCGCCGGGCGGGTTCACCGGGGACGGGACGTCGCCCGCCAGGATCACCCGGGAGCGGCGCAGCTCGGGGTTCGGGAGGGGAATGGCCGAGAGCAGGGCCTGCGTGTACGGGTGGCGCGGCTCGGAGAAGATCCGCTCCCGATCGGTGATCTCGGCGACGCGGCCCAGGTACATCACCGCGACGCGGTCGCTGATGTGCTCGACGACGCCCATGTTGTGGGCGATGAAGAGGTAGGTGAGCCCGAGCTCGCGCTGGAGCGTCTTGAGGAGGTTGAGGACCTGGGCCTGGATCGAGACGTCGAGGGCCGAGACGGGCTCATCGCAGACGACGAGGTCGGGCTCGAGGACGAGCGCCCGGGCGATCCCGATCCGCTGCCGCTGGCCGCCGCTGAACTCGTGGGCGTAGCGGCGGGCGTGGTAGGGCATCAGGCCGACAAGGTCCATGATCCTGCGGACCTTCTCGCGCCGCTCCGGCCCGGATCCAAGCCCGTGGATGCGGAGGCCCTCGCCGATGCTCTCGCCGATGGGCGTCCGGGGATCGAGGCTTGCGAACGGATCCTGGAAGATGATCTGCATCCGGCGCCGGAATGGGCGGAGCGAGCTGCCCTTGAGCTTCGTGATGTCGGCGCCGTCGAACAGCACGGTTCCCGACGTCGGCTCGACGAGACGCAGCAGGAGCCGCCCGACGGTCGTCTTGCCGCAGCCGGACTCGCCGACGAGGCCGAGGGTCTCGCCGCGCCAGATCCGGAGGTCGACGCCGTCGACCGCCTGGACGAGCGCGATGGTCCGGTTCAGGACGCCGCCATGAATCGGGAAGTGCTTGACGAGATCGCGGACCTCGGCAAGCGGCGTTCCCCGGGCGGCGGAGGCGCCGCCGACAGCCGGAGCGCCGACCGTCTCAGCGGCGCGGAGCCGGGATGGGAGCGAGGGCATCGTCACGCGGTCTCCTCCGGCGCGAGGTCCGTGGACGTGACAACGGGGCGCACGGTGGCTGCTCGCGGCAGCAGCGACCCATCGCGGTCGTGGTAGAGCCAGCAGCGCACGTCGTGGTCGGGGCGCACCGGCAGGAGCGCCGGGTGGAGCTCGGTCGAGAGCGTCACGTTCTCCGCGATCCGCGTCTGGCAGCGCGGCGAGAACCGGCAGCCGGGCGGAAGGTCGATCAGGTTCGGGACGTTGCCGGGGATGACCGCCAGCTCGTCAACCACCTGGCCGACGACGGGCACCGACCCGATCAGGCCCCGCGAATACGGGTGGAGCGGGTCGCGGAAGAGCGAGATCGTGTCCGTGTGCTCGACGATCTCGCCGGCGTACATGACGGCCACGCGGTCGCACATCTCGGCGACGACACCCAGGTCGTGGGTGATGAGGATGATCGCAGTCCCGGTCTCTTCCCGGAGGCTGCGCATGAGGTCGAGGATCTGGGCCTGGATGGTGACGTCGAGCGCTGTCGTCGGCTCGTCGGCGATGAGCAGCTCGGGCTCGCAGGCGAGCGCCATCGCGATCATGACGCGCTGGGCCATACCGCCCGACATCTCATGGGGATAGGACTTCGCGCGACGCGCCGGGTCGGGGATGCCGACCATCTGGAGCAGGTCGATCGTCCGGGCGGCCGCCGCGCGCCGGGTCATGTTCCGGTGCAGCTCCAGGACTTCGCCGACCTGGCGCCCGACGGCCCAGACCGGGTTGAGAGCCGATGTCGGCTGCTGGAAGATCATCGTGATGCGGTTGCCGCGCAGCTTGCGCATCTCGTCGGTCGAGAGCTTGAGGAGGTCGCGCCCATCGAAGAGGGCCTCGCCGGCCTCGATTCGACCGGGCTTCGCGATGAGGCGCATGATCGAGAGGCAGCTCACGCTCTTGCCGCAGCCGGACTCGCCGACGAGTCCCATGATCTCGCCGCGGTCGACGTGGAAGTCGATGCCGTCGACCGCCCGGACGATCCCGTCGCGCGTCTTGAAGGAGGTCCGGAGGCCCTTCACCGCGAGGAGCGGCACGTCGCCCGGCGGGATCTTGCGCCGCCGCGCCGCTGCCGGCACCAGCTCCTCGATGGATCCCTCGTTGAGGTCCGGCACGAGAGTCGCGGCCCGCGGGTGGCTCATCGATTCAGCCGCGGATCGAGGGCGTCGCGCAGCCCGTCGCCAAGAAGGTTGAAGGCGAGCACGGTCAGGGTGATCGCGATGCCGGGCGCGAGGATGATGTGCGGAGCCGTGAAGAGGCGGTCCTTCTCGAACCCGATCATCGACCCCCACTCGGGCGCTTCCATGCTGCCGGTCACGCCGACGAAGGAGAGGGCCGCGATCTCCAGCACTGCGCCGCCGATGCCGAGGGTGCCCTGCACGACCAGGGGCGTCAGCGAGTTCGGCATGATGCGGCGCAGGAGGATGCCGGCACCGGACTCTCCGAGGGCCCGCGACGCCGTCACGTAGTCGTTCTCGCGGGCGGAGATCACCGAAGAGCGCACGATGCGGGCGTAGACGGGGATCGAGACGATCCCGATCGCAATCAGCGCATTGACGAGAGATCGGCCGGCCGCGGTCACGATCGCGATGGCGAGCAGGAGCGAGGGGAAGGCGAGAACGACATCCATCAGCCGCATCAGGATGTTGTCGATCCAGCCGCCGACGTACCCGGCGGTCGCGCCGATCAGCGTCCCCAGCACGATCGCGAACCCGACCGCCGCGAACCCGATCGTGAGCGAAGTCCTGGTGCCGAAGACGACCCGGCTGAAGACGTCCCGGAAGTTGCCGTCGGTCCCGAACAGGTGCTGGGGCTGGTTCGCCGGGCAACCCAGGAAGTGGATGCACGGAGCGGCGCGCTTGGTGACACCGTCCTCGAAGCCGAGCAGGGACAGATTGGGATCGTGCGTCGCGATGAACTGGGCGAAGACGGCGACGAGGATTAGGCCGACCAGGATGAGGAGCCCGACCACCGCAGAGCGCTGGCGCAGCACGCTGCCGAGCGTGTCGCGCCAGAGGCTGGCCTGGCGCTGGCTGGCGACCTCGTTGGCGGGGCCGGCCGCCGGGGACTGGGCGCTGGTCGTCATCGGCTGCGCACCCGCGGGTCGAGGAAGCCGTAGGAGACGTCAACGATGAGGTTCACGGCCACATAGATCACGGCGATGATGAGGGTGAAGCCCTGGATCACGACGTAGTCGCGCCCGGTGATCGCCTCGTACATCGTCTTGCCGACGCCGGCAAGGTTGAAGACGGTCTCCGTCAGGACCGCGCCGGAAAGGAGTGCGCCGAGCTGCAGGCCGATGACGGTGACCACCGGCAGCATGGCGTTGCGCATCGCATGGCGCAGCACGACCGTTCGTTCCTTGAGCCCCTTCGCCCGAGCCGTCCGGACGTAGTCGAGGCTCAGCACCTCGAGGAGGCTCGACCGGGTGATGCGGGCGATGATCGCGAGGGGGATCGTGCCGAGGGCCACTGCCGGCAGGATCAGGTGGCGCAATGAATCGAACCACGCGGCCCATTGGCCGGTGACGAGGGCGCTGAACGTGTAGATGCCCGAGAAGAAGTCCAGTATGCCCCGCGGTGGGCCCTGCAGGTCCTGCAGTCCCCAGACCTTCGCCAGGGGGACCACGTCTATCCCCGCGCTCAGGCGACCTGAGGGAGGGAGCGCGAAGGGCGTGTTCTGCAGCGTCAGGGCAAAGATGTAGGCCAGCGTCAGGCCGAGCACAAAGACCGGGATCGAGACGCCGAGGTTCGCGAGCGCCATCGTTGCGACGTCGATCGGGGAGTTGCGCTTCATGGCCGAGATGAGCCCCAGGGGGATGCCGACGGCGACGGCGAAGAGCATAGCCCAGAGGGTCAGCTCGATCGTCGTCGGGAGGCGCTCGATCAGAAGCTGCGTGACCGGCCGCGAGTGCTTGATCGAGACGCCGAGATCGCCCTGTGCCAGTTGGCCGAGGTACAACCCGAACTGGTTCAGCACTGGCTGATCCAGCCCGTAGCGGTGGATGAAGTCGTTGCAGACGGCGTCCGTAGCCCGTTCTCCCAGCACTGCGCGGCATGGGTCACCGGGGATCAGCCGGGCGAGCGCGAACACGATGAAGATGATCCCCAGGAGGACGGGGATCGTCACGATCAGGCGGCGGAGTAGGAACCGCGTCACTGGGAATCCGGGGCCGATGCGTCAGCAGGGGGTGGATAGGGAGAAAGGGGGCACCCTGAGGTGCCCCCTTTCTCGGAAGGGTCGGTGCTACGGGGTCGGCGGGTTGAGGAAGCCGCCCCAGAGGCCCGGCCAGTAATCGAAGGCGCCGGAGCGCCCGACGTGCAGCGGGTTCTTGGTGTCCCACTGCGCGGCGTAGCTGACGACGACATCGTTGGCGTCGAGCGTGGCGCCGTCGGAGAACGTGACGCCGTCACGCAGCGTGCACGTCCAGACCGTGGCGTCGGCATTGCCCGCGCACTCCGTGGCGAGCGCCGGCACGGCCTTCGTGCCGCCGATCTCGTAGGAGTAGAGGGCCTCGTTCACCTGCTCGCAGGCGCGGAGCGACTCGCCGTCCGTCTCGTCGCCGCAGTAGAGGCTGAGCGGCTCGGCGTTCTGCATGAAGACGAGAGTGCTGCGATCCCCGGCCTTCATGACCGAGAACTGCTCGTTGCTGAGCGGCGAGCTGTGGGCGCCGGTGACGTCGGCCTTGAAGGCCGTGCCCGACGCGCCGTGGGCGATGACGACCATCGGGACGTGCTGCTTGATGAGGTTGTTGGCCTCGGTGTAGGCAGCCTTGCGGTCGGCGTCCGCGAGCGAGGTGGCGCCCTTCTGGAGGGCGGCCGCGATGTCCGGGAACGGTGCGCCGAACTTCTTGCCGGAGCCCGCCCCGAAGTGGTAGTCGAGGAAGTTGGTCGGGTCCGGATAGTCGGCGCCCCAGCCGAGCATGAAGATGCCGTCGAGCTTGCCCGCGGCATTCGCGTCGAGGAAGGCACCGGACTCCTGGAGATCCAGGGTCACGTTGATGCCGAGGTTGTTCTTGAGCTGCTGCTGGATCTCGGTCGCGATCTGCGGCGGATCCGGCAGGTAGCCGCGAACCGCAGCGCGGAACTGCAGCTTGGTGGTGATCGAGGTGAGGCCCTCTTCCTTCATCCCCTCGGCGAGGAGTGTCTTCGCCTGCGCAAGGTTGAAGTCCCAGGTCGCATCGCCTTCGCAGCCGAACGCGATGACGCAGGGGGTGAAGTGGGTGGCGACTTCGGAACCGGCCGGGTAGAAGTTGTCGACGATCCGCTTGCGGTCGACGCCCAGGGCGATCGCCTGGCGGATCTTCTCGTTCGACCACGGCTTGATCGTGTTGTTGAAGCCGAGGTAGAAGGTGTTCAGGCCGGCGCGCGGGAAGAAGGCGAGGTCGCTGTTGGCCTTGATCGTCGCGATGTCATCGGCGCCGGGGTTGTCGATGCCATCGACGTTGCCGGACTGCAGCTCCAGGAGCCGCTGGGCGGCCTGGTCGCTCCAGCGGAGCTCGACGCTGGGCGTCAGCGCCTTGGTGCCCCAGTAGTCGGGGTTGGCCTCGAAGACGACGCGGTTGCCTTTCTGCCACTCCTTGACGATGTAGGGACCGGTACCCACGGGCTTGTCAAGGTACGACTTGTCCGCCGCGTGTGCCGTTAGATACGCGGAATCCCAGATGCCGAAGACGCTGAAGGCGACCTTCGCCAGGAAGGCCGGGTCCGGCGCACAGAGCTCGAAGACGACCGTCTTGGCGTCCTTGGCCGTGATCTGCTTCATGATCCCGGTGTAGGGCGCGACGCCACACGGGGCGGCGCCGGACTCCGGGTAGGTGAGGCCCACGTAGGGGGCCGGGGTGGCGGTGGGTGCAGCCGTGGGGGCCGCTGTGGGGGCCGCCGTGGGGGCCGTGCTGGGGGCCGGGGTGGGCGATGCCGCTCCACCGCAGGCCGCGAAGACGATCGCGGTCGTGGCTCCAAGGGCGGCGAGTCGGGCGCGCCACGGAGTTCCGGGCATACTCTTGGGTCCTCCTCTTGCCGTCCCGTCGGGACGGTCACATACACACGGATTCCGACCCGCTTCTCCTCGGGTCGCCCGGGTGCGCGCCAGACTAGCACCAGCGGTCGGCGCCGTCACCTCCAAGTGTGTGACCTCTCCCCCTGTGAGGCGGTTCGCCGGCCCGTGTCGCGGGTCGCGCCATCTGGCCGGGCTCGAACAGGCGGGCCCGAACCGGAGGTCGGAGCGACTAGACTCCATCCGTGCAGCCTCTCCGCATCGCCCTCGCCCAGGTCGCGCCGCGCCTCGGGGACCTCGAGGCCAACCTGGCCCGCCATCTCGAACTGATACGCGAGGCGAAGGCCGGCGGCGCGGGGCTCATCGTCTTCCCCGAGCTGGGCCTGACCGGCTACCTGCTCCAGGACCTCGCCGCGGAGGTCGCGATGCGTCTCGACGACCCGCGGCTGGCGGCCCTCGTGGCCGAGAGCGCCGACTGCTCGGTCGTCGTCAGCTTCGTCGAGGAGTCGGGCGATCACCGCCTCTTCATCGCCGCTGCGCTCCTCGAGGACGGGCGGGTCCGCCACGTGCACCGGAAGGTCCACCTGCCCACGTACGGCCTCTTCGACGAGCGGCGCTTCTTCGCGGCGGGCGATTCGATCCGGGCCGTGCCGTCACGGCTGGGAGTCGGGGTGGGACTCGCCATCTGCGAGGACCTCTGGCACCTCGGGACGGCGCAGGTCCTCGCGCTCGACGGGGCCCACGTCATCGTGAACGTCTCCTCGTCGCCCGGGCGCGACCTCGCGGCGTCGCACGCCGAGGGGCTCGGGACGGCCGTCTCGTGGCGCTCCCTCCTGCGCACCTACGCACAGCTGACCACGAGCGTGGTCGTCTTCTGCAACCGGGTCGGCGTGGACGAGTCGATCAGCTTCTGGGGCGGCAGCGAGGTGATCGGGCCCGGCGGGGAGTCGCTGGCGCGGGCGCCGCTCTACGACGAGGCCCTCGTCTACGCGGACGTGGCGCTCGACGACATCCGCCGGGAGCGAATCTCCCTGCCTCTCCTGCGCGACGAGCGTCCGGAGCTGATGCTGCGGGAGCTGGCGCGGATCGTCGCCGAGCGGGCGGGCATGGCGCCGGACCCGACGGCCGACCCGGTGACCGCCCCGGCCATTGTGGCGGCCGGCGCCACGGTCGCCCCCGCAGCAGCGCCGGCGGCTGTCGCCACAGGCGTCCTCACGGCCGGCGTCGCCACCGCCCCCATGGCCGGCCCGACGGCCGGCGTCGCCACCGCCCCGACGGCCGGCCCGGCGGGGGACCGGTGAGCCCCGACTCGCCGCCGCCGTTCGAGCTCCCCGAGGAGCTGCAAATCGACACGGACGTGGCCCGGCGCGTCATCGCCGGCTTCATCCGGAACCAGCTTCGCCAGGCGGGCTTCGAGCGGGCCGTCCTCGGGCTCTCGGGCGGGATCAATTCTGCCCTCGTGGCCTACCTGGTCGCGGAGGCGATCGGAGCGGAGCGGCTCCTTTGCCTGCTCATGCCCTACCGGACGTCTTCGCCGTCGTCCCGCGCGGACGCCGAGGAGGTCGTCGCCCGGCTCGGCTGCGCGAGCCGCCTCGTCGACATCAGCCCGATCGTCGACGGGTACTTCGGGACCGGCGACGATGGTGCGGGCGTGCCGGGTGCCGGCGGCGCCGAGGCGCGCGCCGCATCGCCGCTGCGACGCGGCAACTTCATGGCCCGCGCCCGCATGGCGGTCCTCTACGACGCCTCCGTCACGTGGGGCGGGCTCGTGGTCGGGACCGGCAACAAGACCGAGTCGCTCATCGGCTACACGACGCTCTTCGGCGACAGCGCCTGTGCCTTCAACCCGATCGGCGACCTCTACAAGACCCAGGTCCGCCAGCTCTCGCTGGCCGTCGGAGTTCCCGACGCGATCATCCGCAAGGCGCCCTCGGCCGACCTCTGGCCGGGCCAGACGGACGAGGCCGAGGCCGGCTTCACCTACCACGAGCTCGACCTCCTCCTCCTCTGGATGATCGACCGGCGGCGGAGCGGCCCCGAGCTCGAGACGCTCGGGTTCGACGCCGCGACCATCGCCCGGATCGAGCGGATGGTGGCGGGGTCGGAGTTCAAGCGCCAGGTCCCGCCGGTGGCCAAGCTCGGGCCGCGGACGGCCGGCGTCGACTACCTCTACCCGCGGCGGCGACCCGGGAGCGCCCGGCCGTGAGCGCAGTAGCGCCGCCAGGAAGCGCCCGGCCGTGAGCGCCGTCACGCCGCCGGGACGCGCGCGGGCCGGTGCCAGCCCGCCAGAGCGCCCGCCGGCGCGGGCCGGTCGCCCATGCCCGCCACGGAGACGCCGCGACGGCGGCGGGCCGATCCGTCGACCCGACGCTGGAGCGCCCGGCCGTGGCCGCCGTCGACCGGCCCGCCGGCACGGGCCGCCTGTTCGTCGTGGCGACCCCGATCGGCAACCTCCGCGACGTCACCCTGCGCGCGCTCGAGGTCCTGGGCGCCGTGCCCCTGGTCGCCGCCGAGGACACGCGACTCACCCGCCGGCTGTTCGCGCGTCACGGCCTCGCGACCCGGTTGGTCAGCTACCACGCCCGCAATGTGGCCGCCCGGGGCCCGGAGCTCCTGGCCCACCTGCGGAGCGGGGCCGACCTCGCCCTCGTCACCGACGCCGGCACGCCGCTCGTCTCCGACCCCGGTGGCGAGCTCGTCGCCGCGTGGGCCGCGGAGGGCGGCGCCATCGTGCCGATCCCCGGGCCTTCGGCGGTCCTGGCAGCGCTCGTCGCGTCGGGGATCGCCGGCCCGCGCTGGTCGTTCGAGGGGTTCCTGCCGCGCTCGGGTCGCGAGCGCCGGGACCGCCTGGCCAGGGTGGGGGAGGACCCGCGGACGACGGTCCTCTTCGAGGCGCCGGGTCGGCTGGCGACGACGCTGGCGGACCTCGCCGCCGCCTGCGGCGCGGACCGGCCGGCCGCGGTCTGTCGCGAGATGACGAAGATCCACGAGGAGGTCCGCCGGGGCTCGCTCACCGAGCTCGCAGCGGCGGCCGCGGACGGCGCGATCATGGCCCGGGGCGAGATGGTGATCGTGGTCGGCGACGCCGGGGGGTCGGCGCGACGGGCGGGGGCAGCCGGGGATCCCGAGTCCGCGGGCGACCGCGAGGCCGCGGGCGATGCCGAAGGTGCGCTCGCGCGGGCCCGCGCGGAGGTGGAGCGGCTGATCGCGGAGGGCGCCGCCCGGGGCGACGCCGCGCGCCGCGTGGCCTCGGCCACCGGCATCCCGCGCCGCCGTCTCTACGGGGCCGGAGCCGCCGGGTAGGATCCGGCGATGATGTCGGCGACCGCGCGCCTCCCGATCCTCGGTGCGCTATCCCCGGTCTCGCGGGCGCTGGTGCTCGCGACCATCGGGATCTCCCTCGCGACCGTCGTGCTCGACCGGGGGCTGGGGGCGGACCCCACGCTGGTCTTCGTCGTCTCGGCGGTGGCGATTCTCGGGCTCGCCTGGCTCATCGGCATCTCGACCGAGCGCCTCGGGGCGCTGACAGGACCGCAGGTGGGGGGCATCCTCAACGCGACGTTCGGCAACATCGCCGAGCTGATCATCGCCTTCTTCGCCCTGCAGGCCGGCCTGATCGACGTGGTGAAGGCGTCCCTGACCGGCTCGATCATCGGGAACCTGCTGTTCGTGCTCGGCGCGAGCGTCCTCTTCGGCGGCATCCGAAACGGAGTCCAGCGCTTCGACCCGCGAATCGCGGGGTCGAATGCCGGCCTGCTCGTGGTCGCCGCGATCGGCTTCTTCGTGCCCGCGGTCTTCGCCTTCAGCGGCGGCTCCCAGGACCAGGGAACCCTGACCGAGGAATCGGTCCTGGTGGCGGGAATCCTGATCGTCGGCTACGTCCTCTCGCTGGTCTACTCGTTCCGCAATTCGAGCCGCATGCTCGGCGGCCACGAGCCGGCGGACGAGCACGGCGGCCCGGCCTGGAGCCGCCGCGCGGCCGTCGTCGTGCTTCTCGGCGCGGCCGGCCTTCTCGCCGTCCTGTCCGAGATCCTGGTCGCCTCGATCGAGCCCTTCATCGAGGCGTTCGGCCTCTCGCCGTTCTTCGTCGGCGTCATCGTCATCCCGACGATCGGCAACCTCGCGGAGCACCTCGTCGCCGTCCAGTTGGCCTGGAAGAACCGGATGGAGTTCTCCATGGCGGTGGCCTACGGGTCGAGCCTCCAGGTCGCCCTCTTCGTGGGCCCGGTCCTGGTGATCCTCGGCGCGGCCATGGGCCAGCCGATGGACCTCGTCTTCCACCCGCTCGAGGTGGCGGCAGTGGCGGCGGCGGTCGGCATCAGCGCCCTCATCGCCCTCGACGGCGAGTCGAACTGGCTCGAGGGCGCTCTCCTGATGATCGTCTACGTCATCCTCGCGGTCTCGTTCTTCGAGCTGCGCTGAGCCGGACGGCGGGCGTCATGTCGCATCCCGCCGGTCGCATCGCGCCGGGCCGCATCCCGCCGGAGACGACCGAGGGCCGGGCGAGCAGCCGGTCGCGGCGACGCGCCGCCGCCGGGCCCACCGGGCTCCCCGCAGCGGGTCGCGTACCGACCTGCCGAGGCAGGCTCACCGGGCTACCCGCGGGGGTGTCGCGGATGGACCCGGCGCAGGCAGAGGCGGCGGGCGCCGGGCTACCCGCAGCGCTTCGCGGATGGACCCGGCGCAGGCAGAGGCGGCGGGCGCCGGGCTACCCGCAGCGCTTCGCGGATGGACCCGGCGCAGGCAGAGGCGGCGGGCGCCGGGGAGGACGACGCCCGCCGCGGATGATGGGTCGTGCTCAGGCGACCGCCGCGACCTCGAGCTCCTCCGCCTCCGGGTCGCCCGCGGCAAGGATCGCGGCCGCGGTCCCGTCGTCGTCGACGTCGACGGGATCGAGGCCCATTGCGTCGGCCTGGGCGGCCAGCGCGTCGGCCGCGTAGTCCTTCTTGCGTCGGCCGGAGAGCATCTCCACCGACGCGGCGACGACCTCGGTCTTCCAGTGCCGCCGGCCGGTCTCATCGTCCCATTGGCGCGTCTGGAGGCGGCCCTCGATCGCCACCATCGAGCCCCGGGCCAGGTACTGGGCGCAGATGTCGGCGAGCCGCTCCCAGGTGATGACGGCGTGGTACTCGGCCTTCTCGCGGCCGTTCCCGACGTACTCGTTCGTTGCCACCGAGAAGTTCGTGACGTGTTTCCCGGACGCGAGCGCGCGCATCTCGGGGTCCCGGGTCAGCCGCCCGGTCAAGAGGACCCTGTTCATCGGTCCGTTCCCTCCTGGCCGGCCCGGCGGTGCCGGGGTGCGGCCTCTCGAATGGGCGGCGGGTCGGACGGCGGGTGGCGGCGGGTCCGCGTGGACGACCGGTGCGGGCCCGCCGGATGCGAACCCTAGCGCCGGCCGCTCACCGGCGGCTTATCGGCGGCTCAACGCGAGCCGGGCGGCGTCGGCGGGACGGGCCGAGCGCGCGTCGCGACGTGCCGAGCGCGCGGCGCGTCCGCCGTCGAGCCGCCCCGTCGAGCCGCCCCGAGCCTCAGCAGCTGTTGCGCACCCTGCAGCAGATCAGGCCTGCGGCCGAGTGCCCGGCCCTCGGCGGCACCCGCTCGTGCTCCGGCAGCGGCGGCCAGCTGAGAGGGCAGGGCACTGCACCCGCTCGTGGGCTCCGTCTGCTGCACGTCGCGCAACGCCGACCGGCTCCGCGTCGGCCGCGGGCAACGGCTCGCCGGGCCCGGCTCGGGCGCTGCTCGTGGGCTCCGTCTGCTGCACGTCGCGCAACACCGGCCGGCGCCGCGTCGGCCGCGGGCAACGGCTCACCGGGCTCCGGCTCGGGCACTGCACCCGCTCGTGGGCTCCGTTTGCTGCACGCCGCGCAACACCGGCCGGCGCCGCGTCGGCCCCGCGCAACGGCTCGGGCCGGCGCCGGCCCGCGCCTCGGTTGTGGGCTCCGTCTGCTGCACGCCGCGCAACGCCGACCGGCGCCGCGTCGGCCCCGCGCAACGGCTCGCCGGGCTCGGGCACTGCACCCGCTCGTGGGCTCCGTTTGCTGCACGCCGCGCAACGCCGACCGGCGGCGCCGGCCCCGGGCAACGGCTCGGGACGAGCGCCGGCGCCGCACCGCGTCGCCCGGCGTCGCCGCTCCCCGTCGCGCCCCCGGGCGGGACCCTAGCCGGCGGACTCGCGACGACGCTCGGGCGCGGTGCGGGCCGAGCCCGGCGGCCGGAGGGGGGCCGGACCATTCGTGACCAGGGCGACGAGCGCCGGGTCGAGGTCGGGGATCCCGTCGGCGAACAGCTCGACGAAGGCGTCCACGAGCTCCGGGTCGAACTGGCCTCCGGCATGCCGGCCCATCTCGCGGATCGCCTCGTCGTGGCTCATCGCCCGCTTGTAGGGGCGGTCCTCGACCATCGCGTCGTAGGCGTCGGCGAGGGCCACGATCCGGGCGCCGAGCGGGATCTCCTTGCCGCGCAGGCCGAATGGGTAGCCGTTGCCGCCGAAGTGCTCGTGGTGGTAGAGGACGATGGGCACGGCGTCCCTTATGGCCGACGCCTGTTCGAGGATGATCTGGCCGATCCGCGGGTGCTGGACGACCGCCTGCCATTCCCTCGAGGTGAGGGACGACTTCTTGTCCAGGATCTCCTCGGAGAGCGCGAGCTTGCCCACGTCGTGGAGCAGAGACGCCATCCGCAGCCGATCGAGCTCGGCTGCAGGCAGCCCGAGCCGGCGTCCGAGCAGGACGGAGAGCGTGGCGATCCGCGCCGACGGCCGGCCCCGGTGGTTCGGGTAGGGGACGAGCGCGGATACGAGGGCCTGCTCGGCGGCCGCCCTCGCGAGCCGTCCGACCTCGACCGCGCGGGCCCGCCCTTCAGGCGAGATCGGGGCGCGCGGGATGCGGGCATCGTCGTCGGGTTCCTCGAAGAGGTAGACCTGGTTGCGGCCGAGCGCCTTCGCCGAGTACATGGCGGCGTCCGCGTCGCGAACGAGAGCCTCCACGCGCAGGGTCCGTCCGACGCCGACCGCCACCCCGATCGAGACCGTGACGCCGACCGCCCCGTGGCCCTCGATCGCGTACGTGGCGCCGAGGACCAGCTGGCGCAGCTTCTCGGCGAGGGCGGCCGCGGCGACGACGTCGGTCTCGGGGAGGATGACCATGAACTCCTCGCCCCCGTAGCGGCCCAGAGTGTCGGCTGCGCGGAGGCTGGCCCGCAGGGTCGTGGCCACGCCCCGGAGGACGACGTCGCCTGCCTCGTGGCCGTAGGTGTCGTTCACGGTCTTGAAGAGGTCGATGTCGACGAACGCGACCGCGAGGGGTCGGTCGTAGCGGCCGGCTCGCTCGACCTCGCTGTAGAGGGTCGCGAGGATGGCCGGCCGGTTCGAGATCCCGGTGAGCCGGTCCGTGATCGCCGCGTCGTGCGTCTCCGCCAGTGTCGCCGCCACCGAGCGGAGCGCGACGGCGAGGCGGCCTCCGAGCCCGCCCCGGAAGACGGGGATGACCGCCGCGGAGTCGCCGTCCGCGATCCTCTCGATCGCCTGCACGACGGGCACGACACGGGCGCGCAGCCACAGGGTGACGACGGCGGCGACGACGAGGGCTCCCACCAGCATCCCGCCCGCGACGCCGACCAGGACGGCGTCTGCCTCACGCGGCACGAGGCCCGACGGGGCAAGGGCAACGAGCAGCGCGACGCCGACAGGGGCAAGCAGCCCAAGGGCTCCGAGGAGTCGGGTCACGAGCCAGAGCGTACGGCGGGGACGTCCCCGCGCGGCGGTAGAAAGGTACCTCGGACCGTCGCGAATGGTCATGTCGGGAGGGCGCCGGGGCGCCGATCCGGAAGGGCGCCGGGGCGCCGATCGGGAAGAGCCCGGGGCGCCGATCGGGAAGGGCGCCCTGCTATACTCCGCCGGTTCCCGTCGCTCCGGGCGCCCCGGCGTCCCGCCCGCAGGAGTCGAGCCATCGTCCAAGGTCGGCCCCCCGGTCCCCCGATCCACCGAGCGGCCCCAGCCACCGTCCCCGGGCGCCACGGCGGCACCGGAACATGGGGGTCGTCTATCCCGCAGGTCCCCGGCGCGCGCGCCGAGGGCCTTTTTCGTTGTCCGCGGGCCGCCCGCGGCGGGAGCGAGGGAGCGCGGCGATGCCTGCGACCGTGATCGTCGGCCTCCAGTGGGGCGACGAGGGAAAGGGCAAGGCGACCGACTTCCTCGCCGAGCAGGTCCGCTGGGTGGTCCGCTACCAGGGCGGCGACAACGCCGGCCACACGGTCGTGCTGGGCAGGGAGGTCTTCAAGCTCCACCTGGTCCCGTCCGGGGTCTTCTACCCGCACATCGTGCCGCTCATCGGGCCCGGCGTGGTGGTGAACCCGGCGACGCTGATCCGCGAGCTCGACGGCCTCACCGCGCGGGGGATCGACGCCTCCCGCGTGCGCGTCTCGCACGCCGCGCACGTGATCCTTCCCTACCACGTCGCCCAGGACCGGGCTTCCGAGGCGCGCCTCGGACGGGAGGGGATCGGAACGACGAACCGCGGGATCGGACCCGCCTACGCCGACCGCGCCTCCCGCGTGGGGGTCAGGATGGAGGATCTCCTCGACGCCGCGGCGCTCCGCCGCAAGCTGGAGCGCGTGGTCCCCGACGCCAACGCCCGCCTGGCGCACCTCGGCGATCCCGGCGAGCCGTTCCTCGTCGAGGCGATCCTGGAGGAGGCACTGGGCTGGGCAGAGCGGCTCCGCCCGAACATCGCGGACACGACAACCCTCGTCCAGGACGCCCTGCGCGCCGGCGAGCACGTCCTCCTCGAGGGCGCCCAGGGGACCCTCCTGGACCTGGACCACGGGTCCTACCCGTTCGTGACCTCGTCAAACCCGGTCGCCGGCGGCGCCTGCACGGGCGGCGGCGTCGGCCCCCTCCAGGTCTCCGAGGTGATCGGGGTCATGAAGGCCTACACGACCCGCGTTGGCGCCGGGCCGTATCCCACGGAGTTGCACGACGCGGTCGGCGAGGGGATCGCCACCCGCGGCCACGAGTTCGGCACGACGACGGGCCGCCGCCGGCGCGTCGGGTGGTTCGACGCCGTGCCGCTCCGCTACGCGGTGGACGTGAACAGCGTGAGCAGCATCGTCCTCAACAAACTGGACATCCTGTCGGGGATCGACGAGGTCCTCGTCTGCGTCGCCTACGAGATCGACGGGGCGCGCGTCGAGCGCTGGCCGGCGTCGGCCGGGGAAGTCGGCCGGGCCACGCCCGTCTACGAGCGCTTCCCCGGCTGGCGGGAGGAGATCCACGGGGCCCGGACGCCCGACGACCTGCCCCCGAACGCGCGCGCCTACGTGGGCGCGCTCGAGGCGCTCGCCGGCGTCCCGATCCGCCTCGTCTCGGTCGGTCCCGAGCGGACCCAGACCGTCGTCCTGCACGAGCGACCGCTGATTGCCAGTCGCGCGGCCGGCGGATCCGGGGAGGCCGCGGCCGGATGAGCGCGACGCCCGCCGTTCCGAGACGGGTCTTCCTGGCCGCCTACCGGGCCGCCGACGCGATCCACTTCGCCGGCCTCCGCCGCCGGCGCGACGTCGGCACCGACATGCCCGCGGTCGGTGCGCTGGAGGCCGCCGCCCCGGAGACTGCCGCCCCGGAGATTGCCGCCCCGGAGACTGCCGCGTCGGAGACCGCTGCGGCGGGAGCGATCCGGTGATCCGCCGCTACACCCGCCCCGAGATGGGCGCGGCCTGGTCCGACGAGGCCCGCTTCGCGGCGATGCTCCGGGTCGAGCTGGCCGTGGCGAAGGCCCAGGTGGCCCGCGGGATGGTCCCGGCCGAGGCCTTCGCGGTCATCGCCGAGCGCGCCCGGATCGACGTGGCCCGGATCGCCGAGATCGAGCGGACGACCGACCACGACGTCATCGCCTTCGTCAGCCAGGTCGCCGAGGCGGTCGGTCCCGAGGGCCGCTTCCTCCACCTCGGCCTCACCAGCAGCGACGTCGTCGACACCGCGCTCGCCCTCCAGCTGCGGGCCGCCGGCGACCTGCTCGAGCGGGGCGTCGACGGGCTCCTGGGCGCCGTGATCTCGCGGGCCCGGGCCGAGGCCGGCACGGTGATGATGGGCCGGACCCACTCCGTCCACGCCGAGCCGACGACGCTCGGCCACAAGCTCGCCGGGTGGGCCTTCGAGCTGGATCGCGACCGCGTGCGCCTCGCCCGCGCCTTCGAGGACGTGGCGACCGGGAAGATATCGGGGCCGGTCGGCACCTACAGCCACCTCGCCCCCGACGTGGAGGCGGAGGTCCTCGCCGCCCTCGGCCTGGCCGTTGACCCGGTGAGCACGCAGATCGTGCAGCGCGACCGCCACGCCGCGGTCCTCGCCGCGATCGCGATCACCGGCGGCTCGCTGGAGCGCTTCGCCACCGAGGTCCGCAACCTCCAGCACACGGAGATCGGCGAGCTCATGGAGCCCTTCCGGGCCGGCCAGAAGGGGAGCTCGGCGATGCCCCACAAGCGCAACCCGATCGTCGCCGAGCGAATCGCGGGCCTTGCGCGCCTCCTCCGCGGCTACGCCGGGGCGGCCCTCGAGAACCAGCCGCTGTGGCACGAGCGCGACATCAGCCACTCGTCCGCCGAGCGGGTGCTGCTTCCGGATTCGACGATCCTCCTCGACTACATGCTGGCGAAGATGACAGTCCTCGTCGAAGGGCTCGTGGTCCGGGTCGACCGGATGCGCGAGAACATCGAGCGGGGCTTCGGGCTGCACGCCAGCAGCCGCGTCCTCGTGGCGCTCGTCGAGGAGGGCGGGCTCGCGCGCGAGGAGGCCTACACGATCGTGCAGCGCAACGCCCTGCGGGCCGCCGATGACCGGGTCCAGCTCCACGGCCTCCTCGCGACCGACCCGGCGGTGGCCGGCCGGCTGACGCTGGCCCGCCTCGACGCCTGCTTCGACGATGCCGGCTTCCTGCTCCACGTCCCTGCGGTGATCGCGCGCCTCGACGCCATCGACCCGGCACGCCGGGCCCCGGCCGCGGCACCCCTGCGCGGCATCGCCACAGCCCCACCCGACCCCGACGCCGCGCCCGCCTCCGAGGCGGCGCCCGCCACCGCCGGGGCGGGCGCCGCAGTCGCCCCCACGGGCGAGGCTGGGCTGTGATGCATGCGGTCGTCCGCGACGTGGTGCCGGCCGCGGCGGCCGGCGGTCGGCGGGGCGTGGAGGTGGGCTGATGGGCGGACGGATCGCCGTCGGGGTCTCGGGGAGCGGCAGCAACCTCCGGGCACTGGTGGCGCGGGCCGCGCGCGGCGCCCTCGACGCCGAGATCGCCCTCGTCTTCGCCGATCGCCCCTGCGCCGCCCTTGACTGGGCGACGGAGGCCGGGCTCGACACGGCCCTCATCGAGGACCTCGGGGCCCGGAGCCCCGAGGCACGCGCCCTCGCCGACTGGAACCTGGCCGAGACCCTGAAGGGGCTCGAGGTGGACGCCGTCGTCCTCGCCGGGTTCATGCGCCTGGTCGGCCCCATCCTGCTCGACGCCTTCCCGGACCGCGTTCTCAACGTCCATCCCTCGCTCCTCCCGGCCTTCCCGGGGGCCCACGCCGTGCGCGACGCCCTCGCTGCCGGCGCCGCGGTCACCGGGGTCACGATCCACCTCGTGGACGCCTCGCTCGACGGGGGGCCCGTCGTGCTGGCAGAGGCGGTGCCGATCCTCGGCGACGACACGGAGGAGGCGCTGCTGGAGCGTCTCCACGCCGTGGAGCACCGGCTCCTGCCCCGCGCCGTCGGGCTGCTCCTCGCGGGCGCCCTGCGCGTCGAGGGCCGGCGGGTCACGATCGACGCCGGGCTGGCCGTTGCGGGGACGCCCGCGCCCCGCCGCGCCCTCCTCTCCGTCTCTGACAAGGCGGGCCTCGTGCCCTTCGCCGGCGGTCTCGTCGCCCGCGGCTTCGAGCTCGTGAGCACCGGCGGCACCGCCCGCGCCCTCCGCGAGGCCGGGCTCCCGGTCACGGACGTGGCCGCGGTCACGGGCTTCCCGGAGATGCTCGACGGCCGGGTGAAGACGCTCCACCCGCGCGTCCACGGCGGGATCCTGGCCGACCGGCGCCTGGCCGCCCACCGCGAGCAGCTCGCCGCCGCCGGCATCGAGCCCTTCGAGCTGGTCGTGGTCAACCTCTACCCGTTCGCCGCGGCCGCCGAGCGCGCCCTGCGCGGCGAGCTCGATCTCGACGGCCTCGTCGAGGAGATCGACATCGGCGGACCGTCCATGGTCCGGGCGGCGGCCAAGAACCACGCCTCGGTGGCGATCGTGACCGACCCCGGGCGTTACGACGTCGTCCTGGCGGCCCTCGACGCCGACGGGGCCGTGCCCGCCGGCATGCGTGCGGCGCTGGCCGTCGAGGCCTTCCGCCACACTGCCGCCTACGACGCTCGCATCGCCGAGGTGCTGCCGGAGAGGATGGCGGCCGAGGGCCTGACGCTCCCCGACGAGGGAATGACACTCCCCGACGAGGGCATGACGCCCCCCGTCGAGCTGGGCCTGCCTGGCACCGCCGACTCGCTGCTGCCGGGCGCCGCGGGCCCCTCGCCGTCCGGGACCGCCAACCCGTCCGGCGCCGCCGACCCGTCGCCGTCCGGCGCCGCGGACCCGTTCCCAGCCCGCCTCACCGTGACACTCGAGCGTGTCGAGAGGCTGCGCTACGGAGAGAACCCACACCAGCCGGCCGCCCGCTACCGGCGACCCGGCGCCACGGCCGCAGATGGCCCCTTCGCGACCGGCGCCCCGCCGCTCCAGGGCAAGGCGCTCTCCTACAACAACGTCCTTGACGGCTCCGCGGCGGCCGGGATCGCCCGGCTCATGCGCGGCCCCGCCTGCGTGATCGTCAAGCACACCAACCCCTGCGGCGCGGCCGAGCGGGCGACGCTCGCCGCGGCCTGGGACGACGCTCTAGCCGCGGACCCTGTCTCGGCCTTCGGCGGGGTCGTGGCTCGTCACCCGGCCGGTCGACCGCGCGGTCGCCGAACGGCTGGCGAGCATCTTCCTCGAGGTCGTGGTGGCGCCCGCCTTCGAGCCCGAAGCCCTCGAGGTGCTGGCGGCGAAGCCGAACCTCCGGCTCGTCGTCGACCCCGTGCTCGGCCTGGACGCCCCGCCCGCGGTGCCGAGCCCGACGGGCTCGCTTCGGACGGCCGGCGGGGCCGTCCTCGTGACCGCGCCGGACACCTCCCCCGACGACTCCGCTACCTGGACGGTGGCGACGAGGCGCGCGCCGACCGACGGCGAGCGCCGCGACCTCGACCTGGCATGGCGCCTCGTCCGGGGGGTCACCTCAAACGCGATCGTTCTCGTCCGCGACGGGATGCTGATCGGGATCGGCTCGGGGCAGACGAGCCGCGTCGACGCCGCCCGCCAGGCCGTGGCCAAGGCGACGGCTCTCCTCGGCGCCGACCGCCTCGCTGGCTCCTCGTGCGCCTCGGACGCCTTCTACCCTTTCCCCGACGCCGTCCAGGTCTGCCTCGACGCCGGAGTGACCGCCTTCGCCCAGCCCGGCGGCTCGCTCCGCGACGCCGACGCGATCGCCGCGGCCGACGCCGCCGGCGCGGCGATGCTCATGACCGGGGTCCGCCACTTCCGGCACTGAGCGTTCCGCTCCTCGTCCCGGCCGTGCCGCCCCGCGCCCGCCGCCCGGCATCCCCGCGCCCGCCCCGCGCGGTCTCGGCGGGCCGCGCCGTTCGACCGATTCGCCCAGCTCGGCCGTTCCGCCCCCGGGCCTCCGCACGCAACGCGCCCGCCTCGCGCCCGCCGCCCGGCATCCCGCGCCCGCGCCCGCCCGACCCGACCCGCGCCCCTGCTACGATCGCCCGGCCATGCCCGACCGCTTCTACATCACCACCGCCATCGCCTACGCGAACAACAGGCCCGGCCTCCACACGCTCCACGAGGTGATCGCGGCCGACGCCCTCGCCCGCTGGCACCGGATGCGCGGCATCCCGACCCGCTTCCTGACCGGTACCGACGAGCACAGCGTCAACATCGCCCAGAAGGCCGCCGAGGAGGGCCGGACTCCGCGCGACTTTGTGGACGAGAAGGTGGCCCTCTTCCGGGCGGCCGAGGACGCCCTCCTCATCAGCCCGGACCGCTTCATCCGGACGACCGATCCCGATCACGTGCGATCGGCCCAGGAGATGGTCCGCCGGGCGTACGAGCGTCACGACATCTACGTCGGCACCTACGAGGGCTGGTACTGCCCGAACGAGGGCTTCCGCAACGCGACCGACGTCACCGAGACCGCGGCCGGGACGATCTGCCCCAACCATCCCGAGGTTCCCCTGCAGTGGCTGACCGAGAAGAACTGGTTCTTCCGGCTCTCGGCCTACCAGGAACGCCTGGAACGCTGGTTCGAGGAGAACCCGGATTTCGTCCAGCCCGAGTACCGGCGCAACGAGATGCTCGGCTTCATCCGGGGCGGCCTCGAGGACTTCTCGATCAGTCGGGCCGGGGCGGGGTGGGGGATCCCGTTCCCGCTCCTGCCGGACGGCTCGGACGCCCACCTGCCGGACCTCTCGTGGGATCCCGAGGCGGGCACGATCTACGTCTGGTACGACGCCCTCATCAACTACATCACCGGCGCCGGCTTCCCCGACGACACGGAGCTCTTCGAGCGCTGGTGGCCGGCCGACCTCCACGTCATCGGCAAGGACATCGCCCGCTTCCACACGATCTTCTGGCCGGCGATGCTCTGGTCGGCCGGACTCGAGGCGCCGCGGCGGGTCTGGGTCCACGGCTGGCTCATGGCTCAGGGCGAGCGGATGAGCAAGAGCCGCGGCAACTTCCTGGACCCGCTCGACTTCGTGGCTGCCTTCGGCGCGGACGGTGCGCGTTACGTCGCCCTGCGCGAGGTCGCCTTCGATCGCGACAGCGACGTCTCGTGGGACGGCTTCCTGCGCCGCTACAACGCCGACCTCGCCAACGACTTCGGCAACCTCGTGAACCGGACGATCTCCATGGCGGTCCGCTACCTGGGTGGCGAGCGCCCGGCCCCGCGGCCGGCCGGGGCGGCACCCCTGGCCGAGGGCTGGACCGACACGCTCCGGCTCTTCGTCGAGAAGCTCGACGGCTGCCTGATCCACGAGGCGCTCGCCGAGCTCTGGGAGTTCGTGGGCGGCGCCAACAAGACGGTCGACGCCGAGGCCCCGTGGGTCCTGGCGAAGGCGGCGAAGGCCGGCGACGAAGCCGCCGCGACCAGGCTGCGCGACGTCCTTGGAGATCTCCTGGAGGCCTGTCGCCTCATCGGGCTCGCGGTCGCGCCGGTGATGCCGGGCGCCGCGCCGCGCATCCTCGCCCAGCTGGGCTACGACTACCCATGGGCCCCGGACGGGTCGGGCGGGCCGGGGCTCCTCGAAGAGCTGGCCTGGGGCGCCCATGCGGCCGAGCCCGGGACGCTCGCCGCCCCCAGCCCGCTCTTCCCGCGGCTGGATGTGGAAGCCGTCGAAGTCGTCGAAGTCGCCGCAGCCGCAGCCGAAGCCGTCGATGCCGGAGCCGCCGATGCCGCCGCCGATGCCGGAGCCGCCGATGCCGGAGCCGCCGATGCCGCCGCCGAAGCCGCCGCAGCGGCAGCCGTCGATCCCGAAGCAGAAGCCGCAGCCGAAGCCGCCGCAGCGGCAGCCGTCGATCCCGAAGCCGAAGCCGCAGCCGAAGCCGCCGCCGGGCCCGGGCCGGCTCCCGCCTGACAAGTTGCGTCCATCCATGCGCCTGATCGACACCCACGCCCACCTCCAGTCTCCGCAATTCGCGGACGACCTCGCCGAGGTCCTGGCCGCCGCCGAGGTCGGCGGGGTCGAGCGGCTCCTCGTACCGGGCTGGGACGAGGCTTCATCGTTGCGCGCCATCGAGCTCGTCACCCGCTACCCGCGCCTGGTCGCGGCCGCCGGCATCCACCCGCACGCTGCCGCGGAGACGGACGCGGCCGGCTGGGAGCGGACGGCGGCGCTCGCGGCCGATCCGACGGTTGTCGCCATAGGCGAGACCGGGCTCGACTACGACAGGCGCTTCTCGCCGATCGACGACCAGCTCGTCAACCTGCGCCGCAACCTCGCCCTCGCCCTAGCCACGGGGAAGCCCGCGATCCTCCATTGCCGAAGCGCGGCGGGCCGGCGCGACGCCCAGGACGCCCTCCTCGCCGAGCTGCGGGCGGCCGGCTTCGGTGGCACCGCCGCACGCGCGGCCTTCGGCCATCGTCCGGTGGGGATCCTCCACTCGGTATCCGGGCCCGCCGACTACGTGGCCGCCGCGCTGGAGCTCGGCTGCGCCGTCTCGATCTCCGGCCTCTGCTTCCGGAAGGGGCAGGAGGCGACCGCGGAGAGCGTCCGCCTCGTGCCCGCCGATCTGCTCCTGATCGAGACCGATTCGCCGTACCTGTCCGCTCCCGGCGCGCCGCGCCGCCGCAACGAGCCGGCCTGGGTCCGCATCACCGCCGCCTGGGTGGCGGAACAGCGAGGCGAGAGCACGGACGCGCTCGGCGAGCAGCTCGTGGCCAACTTCGACCGCATCTTCCCGGCTGCTGCCGGGTAGGGGCGCCGCCGCAGGGTTGCGTCCGCCCCTCGCCGGAGCGGCGCGAGTGGGCCGGCGGAAGCGTGGGCGTGGCCCCGTGCCCACGATTGGGCCGCGATGGCCACCTCTGAGCGTGGAACCCCTCGCGATCACGGTCGGAACGAGGAGATCCAGGCCAATTTGCGGCGTGAAGATCAGTGCCGCCGCCCACGCGTGGGCGTCCCCGACCAGGCCCGCCAGGGGCAGGCACGCGACGAGGTCCGGGGCTGCCGGCCCCGCGCGACCCCGCCCGGAGCGGCGCGAGCGCAGGGCGTGGCGTCCGCCCTCGCCGCCCGGAGCGGCGCGAGCGCAGGGCGTGGCGTCCGCCCTCGCCGCCCGGAGCGGCGCGAGCGCAGGGCGTGGCGTCCGCCCTCGCCGCCCGGAGCGGCGCGAGCGCAGGGCGTGGCGTCCGCCCTCGCCGCCCGGAGCGGCGCGAGCGCAGGGCGTGGCGTCCGCCCTCGCCGCCCGGAGCCCGCGTATTCCGAGGAGGACTACGGGGGCCCGAATCGCCCCGGCTCGATCCCGACCGGGTCCTGCCCGGGCGAGATTGGACAGCGCTGATGCCGTGGAGGCATGCGGCGTGCGTCATACAGTGGCCGACCGCGTGCCCGGGCGCTTGCTAGTCCTTCTCGGCATACCGCGGTCCCGCGGTCCCGGCGGTCGTGGTTGGACGCCTCCGACCGCTGCTGCCCACGCCTCCGACCGCTGCTGGCCCACGCCTCCGACCGCTGCTGCGACGCCTCCGACCGCTGCTGCCCACGCCTCCGACCGCTGCTGCCCACGCCTCCGACCGCTGCTGCCACGGGTCAGCCACTCTCGGCCTCCGCTCGCCCGTTGACAGGTTCGGGCGTCTCCGGTAGGATCGTTAGCACTCTCAACTGATGAGTGCCAGCAAAGCCAGCCACACCGGCCCCAACGGCCGCCGCACCGGACCCAGCCGTCCGGCCCGTGGTGGAACTGATGCAGAAGCACCGGGGGCGAACCCCGGTCAGGCACCCGCCGGCGCAGCCGGCCAGGCAACGTAAGCACCGGGGGCGAACCCCGGTCAGGCACCCGCCGGCGCAGCCGGCCAGGCAACGTAAGCACCGGGGGCGAACCCCGGTCAGGCACCCGCCGGCGCAGCCGGCAAGTCAAGGGGGCAGATCACGACCGCGTGGTCGCCCGAACCAGACCTCGAAGGAGGGATTGCGCGTTGGTCACTTCCAGCAAGCTCCGCCCGCTCGGCGACCGCGTCCTCGTGAAGCCCCTGCCGCGGGACGAGATGACGAAGAGCGGCATCGTCCTGCCGGACACCGTCAAGGAGAAGCCCCAGGAGGGCGAGGTCCTGGCCGCCGGGCCGGGCAAGATGCTCGAGGACGGCAAGCGCGAGGCGATGGACGTCAAGGTCGGCGACAAGGTCCTGTACGCCAAGTACGCCGGGACCGAGTTCAAGGTCGAGGGCGACGATCTCCTCATCGTGAGCCAGAAGGACATCCTCGCGATCGTCGAGGCCTGACCGGCCGGGCCGCCGGGAACCCGGCGCGCCGGTCGCTGCCAGTCTCCATCGCACCAGACACTTCCAGGAGGAACCCGAATCCGTGGCTAAGCAGGTCATCTTCGAGGACGCCGCGCGGCGCTCTCTCAAGCGCGGTATCGACCGCCTCGCCGACGCCGTCAGGGTGACGATCGGCCCCAAGGGCCGCAACGTCGTCCTCGACAAGAAGTTCGGCTCGCCCACCATCACCAACGACGGCGTGACCATCGCGCGCGACATCGAGCTCGAGGATCCCTTCGAGAACATGGGCGCGCAGCTTCTCAAGGAGGTCGCGACCAAGACAGACGACGTCGCCGGCGACGGAACGACCACCGCGGTCGTCCTCGGCCAGGCGCTCGTCAGCGAAGGGCTCCGCAACGTCACCGCGGGCGCCAACCCGATGGTCCTCAAGCGCGGCATCGAGCGCGCCGTCGAGGTGATCGTCGCGGAGATCAAGGCCAGCTCCCGGCCGGTCGACTCCCGCGAGCAGATCGCGGCGGTCGCCGCGATCTCTGCGGCGGATCCCGAGGTCGGCGAGATCATCGCCGAGGTGATGGACAAGGTCGGCAAGGACGGCGTCATCACCGTCGAGGAGGGCCAGTCCCTCGGCCTCGAGAAGGAATACACCGAGGGCATGCAGTTCGACCGAGGCTACATCTCGGCGTACTTCGTGACCAACCCCGATCGGATGGAGGCGGTCCTCGAGACCGTCAAGATCCTCGTCACCGACAAGAAGATCTCGGCCGTCGCGGACATCCTCCCGGCGCTCGAGAAGGCCGTCCAGGTTGGCCGGCCCATGCTGATCGTCGCCGAGGACGTCGATGGCGAGGCGCTCGCCACGCTCGTCGTCAACAAGCTCCGCGGCACGATCCAGGTCCTCGCCGTGAAGGCGCCGGGCTTCGGCGACCGCCGCAAGGAGATGCTCCGCGACATCGCGATCCTCACGGGCGCGACGGTCATCTCCGAGGAGGTCGGCCGCAAGCTCGACTCCGTCACCTCCGAGGACCTCGGCGAGGCCCGCCGCGTCGTCGCCACCAAGGACGACACGACGATCGTCGACGGCTCCGGCCGCGAAGCCGACATCAAGGCCCGCATGAACCAGATCAAGGCGCAGATCGAGGAGACCACCTCGGACTACGACCGCGAGAAGCTCCAGGAGCGCCTCGCCAAGCTCGCCGGCGGCGTGGCCGTCATCAAGGTGGGCGCGGCAACCGAGGTCGAGCTCAAGGAGAAGAAGCATCGCATCGAGGACGCCCTCTCGACCACCCGCGCGGCGGTCGAGGAAGGCATCGTCGCAGGCGGCGGCACCACGCTGCTGCAGGCGATCCCGGCGCTCGACGCCCTCGTCCTCGAGGGTGACGAAGCAGTCGGCGTCGACATCGTCCGGCGCGCCCTCGAGGCCCCGGCCAAGCAGATCGCCGACAATGCCGGCGCTCGCGGCGAGGTCGTGATCGAGCGTGTCAAGAACCTGCCGAAGGGCGAGGGCTTCGACGCCCTCAAGGGCGAGTACTGCGACATGTTCGAGCGCGGGATCGTGGACGCCGCCAAGGTGACCCGCTCCGCGTTGCAGAACGCGGCCTCGATCGCGGCCATGGTGCTGACGACCGAGACCCTCATCACGGACCTTCCCGAGAAGAAGGACAACGGCGGCGGCGGTGGCCACGGCCACGGCGGCGGCGGAGACATGGACTTCTAGTCTCGACGCAGCACACGCGAAGGGGGTCCCGGCCGGGAACGGCCGGGACCCCCTTCCGATTCGCGGCCAACGCCCAGGGCGTGGCGGAGGGCTCGCTGCTCGCGCCCGGCCGGTCCGGGCGGCCGCCAGGCCATCGGCCCGGCGTGACGCCGGTCCGGGCCGCACTGGGGCGATGCACGTGCGCCAGCGTCAGGCCTGCGGCGACCTGGAGTCCGGGCTCGCGCGTGTCGGTCGCCCTTCTCGGCGGCGGGCCTACTTCACCTTCTGCTTCGAGACCGACACGGCGTACGCGTCGATCGCGTCGACGCTGGGGTAGTCGCCGTAGAACTCCCATGGCGGGGGACCGGAGGCGGGCAGCGAGAGGGACGCCGCGCAAGTCGGGGTGCTTCCGGCAATGGTCCTGTACTGGAGGTCGTTGCCGGTCCTGGCCACGACCACCCGGACCTTCTGGGTGTACCTGTACCGGATGATCTGGCCCACTGCACCGTCGCTCTTCCGCGTGTAGGTCCCGCACGAGCCGACCTTCGCGGACTTGGCCTCGTCCACGCAGACGACGAGCTGGATGGGACCGGGCCAGAGATCGTCGAGCCACTTGACGTTGATGTCGTAGCCATCGTGCCCGTAGCTGATGGATGGCTCGGCATACCAGGAAGAACCCCGGCCCACGATGACCAGCGGGTGGACGGTGCCGGCGTACTTGGCTGCGTGGGGTATGGGTGTCCCCGAGCAGGCTGCCATGAGCTCGTCTTCGGTGACGCGTGGAGTCGGCGCGGGCGTCGGCGTCGGAACCGGTGTCGGCGCGACGGCCGGCGTCGGCGTCGGAACCGGTATCGGCGTCGGAACCGGTGTCGGCGCGACGGTCGGGGCCGGGGTGCCGATCGGCAGGTTCTTGCCCGGCGGCGGCGATTCGAGGATCTGGAACGGCGGCAGCGATTTCGTGGGCCCGGGCGTCGGGCTCTCGGGCGGAAGCGGGGTCACGTAGATGATGACCGGCGTGGGTGGCGCAGCGCCGGCACAGCCAGCAGCCAGCGCCGCAAGAGCCGCGTAGCAGACCATCCTGCGCATCACGTCGATCTCCGTGGGACGCTCCGCTGGGCCGGTCTCGCCAGCGACCCGGCGCGGTCCCGACGGCCGATGGGTCCGCGCGTCGGGGTCCGTCGCCGGCTGGCGTGTGCTCCGGGTCATGGGACGCCGTGCGCCGCCGCCGGGCAAGGGCTGAGAGTCACGAACGGCAACGGCCGGCACCCGGGTTCTCCGCCAATCCTCGGATGGATAGCGACGGGACCGGGGGGTCGACCCGATGCGGTACCCTGCGCCGCAGGGAACGTTGAACTCGGGAACGTCATCCACGAGCGCCGCGAGGTCGGAGATGGGCGACCGCGCTCGACTGCTGTCACTGGCGCTGGCGTTTGCCCTCGTCGCGGGGTGCGCCGGCGACGCCGGATCGCCCACCGGCACACCCGTTGAGACGCGGGTGCCCCCGACCTCCGCCGCGCCGGAAGCATCGACGAGCCCATGCGCCGTCGCGGTGACGCACCTCGCGGCGTTCACCCAGCGACTGGCTGACAGGCTGGCATCGCTGCGGCCGCTCGTGGTGGCCACCCCGTTCGACTCGGCCGGGGCAGCCGGCGCGATTCGCCTCGTGTCCGGGACGCTCACGAGCTACTCCGGGCTCGAGCGGAGGCTTGGGGCCTGCGAGGCGCTCGCGGGCCTGGGCCGGCAGGTCGGGTCTCTGACCGACCGCGCCGAGGTCGCCCTCCGGGACGCCCTGGCTGCCCCCAATCTCGATGCGAAGGTCCAGCGCGCGTCCGCCGTCGACCTGCTTGGGCTGCTGCCCGAGGTCCTGGCGCTCTCGGAAGCGGCGAAGGGCATTGCCGCCAGCCTCGGGGTCCAGGTAGCACTGGCAACGGAGCCTCCTGGTTCGGACAGGCCCGTCGGCTCGCTCGCGCCGCTGCCGACTCCGACACCGAAGCCGACACCGAAGCCGACACCGAAGCCGACACCGACGCCGAAGCCTCCGAAGGCCGCGGCCGTCGCGGCGTCCTTCTTCGGCGCGGGCGTGAAGGTCACGACATATCGGGTCACGGGCGGCACGCCGGGCGAGATCTCCCGTTCGATGTCCGCGAACGGGCCCTACAGCAGCTGGGCCGGGGCGAATGCGTCGGGCCAGACGAGGATGACGGCGAGCTACCGCTTCGTCTTCTCCACGGATTGGTCCGGGGCCTGCAGCATCGCGGTGGAGGCCAATCCGGCGGTCAAGCTGACCTACACCATCGTCCTGCCGCGCTGGAGTCCTCCATCCGGCACTTCGGCGACGACCGTCCACTGGTGGAACGACGAAGTCCACCTGATCGCGACCCACGAGAAGGCACACGTTTCCATCTACAGGACGGCCGCCAAGCGGGCGAACTCGGTCCTGGCCTCGAGCACCTGTGGGAATGCGACCAGCCGTCTCGAGCACGTCTGGGCCGACGCCAAGCGCGACAACTGCGAGTTCGACATGAAGGAGTACGGGTCGGCGCTGGGCCTGACCCTGGAATCCTGCCTCGCTCGATGACGGCCGAATGCCGGAGGGAGCCGGCCGCCCCAGGCGAACCAGGGAGGCTTCGATGACCGACCAGCCGACCAGCCAGCCGCCCACCAGCCAGCCGTCGGTCCACCAGCCGACAGGCCGGCCTTCCGCCGACCAGCCGCCGGCCAACCAGCCATCGGCCGACCGCGCCTTCCTCGAGGTCGCCATCGAGCAGGCACGGATCGGCCGGGACGAGGGCGGGGTCCCGATCGGGGCGGCGCTCGTCGCCGACGGACGGGTCATCGGGGCCGGGCACAACCGGCGAGTCCAGCAGGGGAGCGCGATCCGCCACGGCGAGACAGACGCTCTCGAAGTCGCCGGCCGCCTGCCCGCCTCCGTCTACCGGCGGTCCACGATGTACACGACGCTGTCGCCGTGCGACATGTGCACCGGCGCGATCCTCCTCTACGGGATCCCCCGCGTCGTGATCGGGGAGAACCGGACCTTCGTCGGGGGCGAGGACTACCTGCGCTCGCGCGGGGTGGAGGTCGTCAACCTCGACTCGGACGCGTGCGTCGAGCTGATGCGCGAGTTCATCGCCGCGCACCCCGACGTCTGGGACGAGGACATCGGGGAAGAGTCTGCCGTGGCTGGCTGACAACCGCCTGACTGGGGGAGCCAGAACTGCCAAGACAATGCTCGCCCACTGGTTTGACTCGGAATCTGGCCGAGCGTAGGCTGTCAGCGGAGGCAGCAGAGATGCCGAACGAGACGAAGCCAGCCATCACCCGCGACCCGGAGACCCATAGCGGAGCACCTGTATTCACGGGGACGCGGATTGCCGTAAGGGTTCTGTTTGACTATCTCGCCGACGGACAGTCGGTTGCCGACTTCGTGAAGCACTACCCGTCGGTGTCGCGCGCCCAGGCCGTCGCGGCGCTCGAAGAGGTCGAAGCGCTCCTCGAAATGACGGCGTGATCCCGATGCGGGTCGTCCTTGACGAGGACATCCCGAGGGAACTCTCGCCGTTGTTTCGTGCCCCTGGACTGACCGTCCAGCACGTCGAGGAGATCGGACTCAAGGGCAAGACGAACGGCGAGCTGCTCTCGGTGCTGTCCGGCACCTGCGACATCCTCGTCACCGGCGACACGAACCTTGGGCATCAGCAGAACCTCCGCAAGTTCGACCTCGCCATCGTCCTGATCCACCCGCAGAGGTTGGTCGTCGATCAGATCGTGGGCCTGATCCCGCTTGCGGTCGCTGCGTTTCCGACCGCTCGGAAGCACGCCGTCACGATGATCGGCGTTTCCTGGGAGCCCGCCGACGCTGCCGCTGTCGTGGACTCGGACTCCACCGGATAGGCAGGTCGCCGTTTGACGGGGCCGCGCTCGTGGGGCACGCTGGAAGCGACTCGTCCGCCCCCTGGACGCCGCCCGAGGGTCCCATGCCCTTCCGATCCGCCGGCCGGACCGCGCGTCTGGCGCTCGCCGCCCGCCCCGCCACTCGCGCGTTCGCCGCGCTCGCGCTCATGGCGCTGGCCGTGTCCGCCTGCGGGTCGAGTGCGCCCGCGCTGACCGATCCCGGCGCGATCCTCCAGGAGGGCGCGGCCTCGCTCAGCGCCATGACGTCGTTCCACCTGCGTGGGACGGTCGACGGCGAGGTGCCCCTGGGCCTCGGCGGGGTCGGAGGCGGTGGCGGGGGCGCGGGCGGGGGCGTGCCGGTGCCGCTCGACGGGACGACCATGGACGGCGACATCGACGTGGCCGGGCGCGCTCTGGCCGTCGAGCTGATCGCCCCTGCGCTGCTCAACCTCCGCGTCAACGTCGTGGTCGCGGATGGGTCGGCTTACCTGAAGCTGCCGCTCGTCACGGGGAAGCGCTGGGTCCGCCAGTCGGCAGGTGGTGGCATCGGCGCGGATCCGACCGCCGCCGTCGCGGGCCTGGCCGCCATCCTGGCACGGCCGGAGCTGCGACCCGAGAAGCTGCCCGACACGCGCTGCACGGGCACCGACTGCTACAGCGTCCGATTCACCGTCCCGGCCGGCGAGGTGCGCGACGCCCTCGGTTCGCTCGGCAGCGCGATCCCCGGGCTGTCCGCGGACGTCGTGGGCGACGTCACGGTGACCGTTGGCGTTCGAAAGGACGATCTGCGACTCGCGACGCTCGGTCTCGACGTGCCCGCCGGCGGGACGAAGCCGCTGGCGATCAGCCTGGAGCTCAGCAAGGTCAACGAGCCGGTGACGATCACCCCGCCTCCGGCCGACCAGGTGGACGCCCCGCCGGGCGGCTGACGACACCGGGCGGCCCCCGCCGGGGCATCCGACCGCCGCCCACGCTCCGCCGGGCGGCCGACCGCCGCCGCCGGTGGTTGACCGCCGCCGCCCGCCGCCCCGCCGCCGCCCGCCGCCTGCGCACGGTCGCCCCGCCCCGCCGACGCCCTGCCGCCCCGCCGCATGCCGCCCGGCAACCGGCCGTGAAGCGGCCGCCGGTACAATCGAAGCGTGGATCCCGCCCCCTCCTGGCTCGACGAGCCGCTGCCGCTTCCCGACGCCCCGCCGGAGGACGACCCGGAGGGCGGCGTCTTCGGCGGCGACGCTCCCGAACCCGGCGCCGAGCCGCGCCGGCGGCGCGGCAGCTCCCCCGGGCGCGGCAGCTCCCCCGGGCGCGGCAGCTCCCCCGGGCGCGGCAGCTCCCCCGGGCGCGGCAGCTCCCCCGAGCCAGGCAGCTCCCCCGAGCCCGACGCGGAGCCGTCCTGGCTGGCCGAGCCCGGCCCCGAACCCGGCGCCGAGACCTCCGTGCCGCCGCGCGACCGCGGCCTCGCAACGGGCGTCGCGTCGCGCGAGGAGCTGGCGGCGAAGATCACCGACCGCCTCAATCCCGGAGCAGGCCCGGGCCGTCACGACGACCGAGGGCCCGCTGCTGATCCTCGCGGGCGCCGGTTCGGGCAAGACCCGCGTGGTGGCCCACCGCGTGGCGTACCTGGTCGGCGTGAAGAACGTCGCCCCGTGGCGGATCCTGGCAGTGACCTTCACGAACAAGGCGGCCGGCGAGATGCGGGAGCGGATCGTCGCCCTCGTCGGGGCCGACGACGGCCGCAAGGTCGAGATGGGCACCTTCCACGCCCTCTGCGCCCGGATCCTCCGCCGCGACGGCGCCGCGATCGGCCTGAGCCCCCGCTTCGTGATCTACGACACCGACGACCAGCAGAGCCTCATGAAGCAGGCCTTCCGGGACGTGGACCTCCCGATCCAGGGCGGCGCCCTCCGCCCCCGGTCGGTCCTCGAGGCGATCAGCCGGGCCAAGAACAACCTCGAGTCGGTCGAGGACATGGTCGAGGCGGCCTCCAGCCACCACGAGCGGGAGGTCGCCCGCGTCGCCACCCGCTACGCCGAGCGCCTCAAGGCCGCCGGCGCCCTCGACTTCGACGACCTCCTCGTCGAGACCGTGCGCCTCCTCGAGACGAGGCCCGAGGTGCTTGCCCGCTACCAGGCCCGCTGGCGCTACCTCCACGTCGACGAGTACCAGGACACCAACGCCGCCCAGTACCGGATCGTGCGGGCGCTCGCGGCGGCCCACCACAACCTCTGCGTCGTGGGCGACGACGACCAGTCGATCTACGCCTGGCGCGGCGCCGACCTCCGCAACATCCTTGACTTCGAGCGCGACGAGCCCGGGGCCACGGTCGTCAAGCTCGAGCAGAACTACCGGAGCACCGCCCTGATCCTGCGTGCCGCCCACGCGGTCGTCGCCAACAACGAGGGCCGCAAGGAGAAGGAGCTCTGGACCGAGCGCGCCGGCGGCCGGCCGATCGCTCGCTTCGAGGCCTACAACGAGGAGGAGGAGGCCGAGTGGATCGCCCGCCAGGTCGAATCCCTCCTCGGCGGCAGCGCCGGCGCGCTCACCCGGCGAGCCGACGAGACCGACCAGATGCGGGCGAAGGAGATCGCCGTCCTCTACCGGACCAACGCCCAGTCGCGGGCGATCGAGGAGGCCTTCCTGCGCTACGGGCTCCGCTACCAGCTCATCGGCGGCACCCGCTTCTACCAGCGCCGCGAGGTGAAGGACGCCCTGGCCTACCTGCGGGTCCTGCGCAGCGACACCGACGCCGTGGGCTTCGAGCGGATCATCAACCTCCCGGCGCGCGGCATCGGCGATCGGACCCTCGAGATCCTGCGGCTCGCGGCGGCCGAGCCGGAGCAGACCTACTGGAGCGGCCTCGAGCGGGCGGCCGCGGGCGAGCTGCTCCTGCTCGGGGCCCGGGCGCGGACCGCCCTCGCCGACTTTGCCGCCCTCGTGCGCCGGCTCCGGAGCCGGGTCGGCGCGCTGGGCCTGCCGGAGCTCCTCGACGAGGTGCTGGAGGCCTCTGGCTACCGGGCCATGCTCGCCGACGGCACCGAGGAGAACGAGGAGCGCTGGCGCAACCTCCTCGAGCTTCGCTCGGTCACCACCCGCTACGACGACCTCGCCCCCGACGACGCCCTCGATCGGCTCCTCGAGGAGACGGCCCTCGTCGCCGACCAGGACGCCTACGAGGCCGACGCCGACGCGGTCACCCTGATCACCCTCCACGCGGCCAAGGGGCTCGAGTTCGGGGCGGTCTTCATCTCGGGGATGGAGGAGGGCGTCTTCCCCCACAGCCGGGCCCTCGAGGACGCGACCCAGCTCGAGGAGGAGCGCCGCCTCGCCTACGTCGGCATCACCCGGGCGAAGGAGCGGCTCTTCCTCTCCCACGCCTGGCAGCGCGCCACGTGGGGACCGCGCGGCGGAGGGCCGTCGGTTCCATCGCGCTTCCTGTTCGAGATCCCGGCCGAGCTGATGGAAGGTCCGCACCTCGCGCCGGGGGAGGGGAGCGACGCCGCGTACGACCTCGACCTCGCCTTCGGCGCCCGGCGGAGCAGCCGCTTCGGGACTGCGATCCGGGCCGGCGGCGGCGCCTGGCGGGCGGGGAGCGGCCGCCCGGGTGCACCCACGGACGGCCAGCCATTCGTGCCCAGTCGCGATCTCGCGGCGCGCCGGCGCGCGTTCGACGCCGGGGCGCCCTCGGGGTCGCTCGCCGTGCCGGGCAGGCGCGCGTTCGGCGATCGCCCGGGCGTCGACGAGGACGCCGCCGACGACCGCTTCGGCGCCGACCTCGACCACCCCGACGCCGCGTTCCCCGAGGACCTGCCGGTGCGCCGTCTCGCCCCGCTTCCTTTGGCCGACGCCACGAGCCTGCGCCCCGGCGCCGCGCCGGCCCGCCCGGCGTCGACGTCCCGCGTCCGCGTCCCCGGGGAGCGTCTCTTCCGGGACGGCGACCGCGTCGCCCACGCCCGCTTCGGCGACGGCGTCGTGGTGACCAGCAAGCTCACTCGCGACGACGAGGAGGTCACCGTCGCCTTCCGTTCGGGCGGCGTGAAGACCCTGCTCGCCAGCATGGCCAACCTGGAGCCCGCCCGATGAGCGGCGCGGCCGCCGACCAGCCCGGCGCCAGGCCGGCGCCGCCGGCCAACCTCGAGCCCGCCGGATGACGCCGACCCACTTCGAGCCTGCCGGACGACGCCGTCCGGCCCCGCACCCGGCCGCTGACCCCGGCGCACCCGGTGCCCCATGACCGACCCCACCGCCGACCGCCCGGCACCCGCCGGCTGACGCCGACCAACCTGGAGCCCGCCCCATGACCGACCCCACCGCCGACCGCCGCCGCTCGCTTCTCGCGCCGGCGCGCGAGCCGGACCCGCGGGCCCTCGCCGCGCTCAGCCTGGCCGAGCTCGCGCCGCTCGCGCGAGAGCGGATGGCGCCCGCCGCCTGGGATTACGTCTCCTCGGGGGCCTGGGACGAGATCTCGCTCGCCGAGAGCGAGTCCGCCTGGCGCGCCGCCCGGCTGCGGCCACGCGTCCTCGTCGACGTCGCCCGCGTGGACACGTCCACGACCCTGATGGGCGCCCCGGCCTCCGTGCCGTGGGCCATCGCCCCCATGGCCGTCCAGGCGCTCGCCCACCCGGACGCGGAGCTGGCGGTGGCGCGAGCGGCGGCCGCCGCCGGCGTTCCCCTCATCCTCGCGACCCTCTCGAGCGCCTCGCTGGAGCAGGTCGCCGCCGTCGCGCCCGACGCGACGCGCCTCTTCCAGCTCTACGATCAGCACGATCGGGGAGTGGCCCGCTCGCTCGTGGAGCGGGCCGCCGCGGCCGGCTACCGGGGGCTGGTGGTGACGGTCGACCTCCCCGTCCTCGGCCACCGCGAGGCGGATCGCCGCAACGCGTTCACCCTGGACTTCCCGCTGGGGAACCTACCGGCGGGCCGCCCGGGCGCCGAGGAGGCGATCGTCGAGGGCGCCCTCGCCCGCCTCGACGGGATCGGCGGCGACTCCACCCTCACCTGGACGGACATCGAGAAGGTCGCCGGCTGGTCGGGCATGCCGCTGATGCTGAAGGGGATCCTTGCCCCGGAGGACGCGCGGCGGGCGGTCGAGATCGGGGCGGCAGGAATCGTGGTCTCGAACCACGGCGGGCGGCAGCTCGACCGCGCGATCGCCCCGCTCCATGCCCTGCCGGCGATCGTCGAGGCCGTCGACGGCCGGGCCGAGGTCTGGGTCGACGGCGGCGTGCGCCGCGGGATCGACCTCGCCGTCGCTCGCGCCCTTGGCGCGCAGGGAGTGCTCGTGGGTCGCCCCGTCTACTGGGGCCTGGCGGCCGCCGGCGAGGCCGGCGTCGCGAAAGTCTGCGCCCTGCTGGCCGACGAGCTGCGCCGCGCCATGGCCCTCCTCGGCGCCCCCACGCTCGCGGACCTGCATCCCGGGATGGTGGTGCTGCCCCCCGCATAGGCGAACGCGATTGGCTCCGAGAGCGGACGTTGCGAGGCCCGAGGTCTCGGTCGTCGGCGGTGGCCTACGGATTCGTGAGGATGCCGTGCCGGCCGATCCGCCGCCATCGGACGGCGAGGTCGCCGTCGATCCGGATCCACTCGAACGTCGCCCGCCCGTCCGGTCCCGAGAAGCTCCACGTCATCTCGAATACTCCCGGGGCGCCCTCAACGTCCCTGACCCGCAGCGACGACGGCCAGGCGGTGGCCGGGTCCGCGGCGTAGCGCTCGCAGGCGGCGACGAACGTCGGGAGAACCTCCGCGACGAGTCGGCGCTCGCTCTCCGAGAGACGGCGTCTGTCCGCCCGGAAGGCGTCGGTGACCTCGAACTTCACCGGGCGGCGTCATCGGCGGCGAAGAGAGCGTCCAGCCCTTCCAGCCCGTCGACAACGGTCGTGCGTCCGGCCGCGACGTCCGCATCCGCTTCGCGCTCCATCGTCTGCCATCGATCGGTCCAGAACCACGCCTGGTCCGCGGGTACCGCGACGACGGGGACCAGCTCGATGCGACCGTCCTCGCCCTCGACCAGCTTGATCTGGGCGTTGGCCTGATCGAGGTGGAGGCGACGACGCAGATCGGCGGGAGGGCGATGGTGCCGCGGGACTGGATGGTCAACAGGTGCGTCTTCATGCGTTGCAGCATAGCAGTATTGCGGCGCTCGTCCGGATACGTGCCCGGATCGGAGCCAGCCGGATCGACAGGAGCGTGGCAGCAAGAGGGTCGGATCTGCGAACCACTTCGCTCGGGCGTTGCCCCTGCGTCGACGACTGGCCGATGGTCACGCCCGATCGGCCGGGCGGACACGTTCGGCAGGTGACTCCGAGCCAGGCGCGCCGTAGGCTTGATCAATGAGCGAGGGAGATCGGCCTCACGGACCTTCAGGCGAGGTCGTCGTCTACGAAACGCCCGATGGGCGCGCGCGGGTCGAAGTCGTCGTCGGGGACGAGACGGTCTGGCTGACCCAGAGGCAGATGGCGGACCTGTTCGACGACCACGATCCGACAACGTCGGCTTGCACATCGAGAACGTCGTTCGCCGAGGGAGAGCTCGACGGAGGGGGCAACTATCGAGGATTCCTCGTAGTTCGATCCGAGGGAGGTCGTCAGGTCCGCCGGCGCATCCAGCACTACAACCTCGACGTGATCATCTCCGTCGGCTACCGCGTCAAGTCCAGGCGCGGCACCCAGTTTCGAATCTGGGCGACGAACACGGTGCGGGATCACCTCATCCAGGGCTTCACGCTCAACGAGAAGCGCCTGCTGGCGAGAGGCGTGGAGTTCGACCAGGCCGTCGCCCTGCTGTCATCGACGCTGCGCAACCAGGAGCTCGTCACCGACGAGGGCCAGGCCGTCCTCGAGGTGGTCCAGCGGTACGCGCGCTCGTGGCGGATGCTGCGCGCCTTCGACGAGGACCAGCTCTCGTCCGCTCCTGACGGGACCGCCGTCCCGATCGCCTCACTCGACATCGGGTCGGCGCGGGCGACGATCCGCACCCTTCGCGACGACCTGGTCGCGCGCGGCGAGAACCCGGGGATGCTCGGCCAGGAGCGCGGCGACGCCCTCGAGTCGGTCCTGCTCAACATCGAGCAGACGTTCGGCGGCGAGGCGCTCTACCCGACGATCGAGTCGCGGGCCGCGCACCTGCTCTACTTCGTCATCAAGGACCACCCACTCTCCGACGGCAACAAGCGGACGGGGTCGCTGCTGTTCCTCGACTACCTGCGCCGGAACAGCGCGCTGCTGGGGTCCAACGGCCGGCCGCGTTTCTCGGACACCTCGCTCGTCGCGCTCGCGCTGCTCGTCGCCGAGAGCAAGGCGTCGCACAAGGATCTCGTGGTCCGCCTGATCCTCAACCTGCTGGCCGAGGATCGCCCGTAGCGGTCACCACTCTGGGACGAGGCGCGATGCCGCGGTTCGAGGCCGACGCCACCGTCGGCCCCCCCGCGCCGACCCACCGTCGGCCCCCCTCGCGCGTATTCCGAGAAGGAGTACCGGGGCTTCAACGGCCCCGACGCCACCGTCGACGTCCCCCGTATTCCGAGAAGGAGTACCGGGACCTCAATCGTCCCGGTGTGATCCCGATTTGGCCGTGGCCTGTCGGATCAGGGCCGCGCCGATGCTGTGGAGGTCTGCCGCGCGCGTCACGACCTGGGCGGCCACGCGCCCGGGTGCTTGCTAGACCTACTCGGCATACCGCGGTCCGGGGACCCAGCGACTGCTCGGCCTTCCTGCCGCTCGAGATCCGTCGCGACATCGAGAGCCGCGCGGACGAGCCGCGATGCCGCGCCCCTCGCTCCGGGCGGCGCAGCCGATCGGCCATGGTCTGCCTCGCGCGTCACGACCTGGGCGGCCACGCGCCCGGGTGCTTGCTAGACCTACTCGGCATACCGCGGTCCGGGGACCGAGCGACTGCTCGGCCTTCCTGCCGCTCGAGATCCGTCGCGACATCGAGAGCCGCGCGGACGAGCCGCGATGCCGCGCCCCTCGCTCCGGGCGGCGCAGCCGATCGGCCATGGTCTGCCTCGCGCCGCCCAGCGCACCCGATCGACCATGGTCTGCCTCGCGCGGCCCAGCGCACCCGATCGACCATGGTCTGCCTCGCGCGGCCCAGCGCAGCCGATCGACCATGGTCTGCCTCGCGCGGCCCGTCGCAGCCGATCGGCCGCGGTCCCTCTCGCTCCGCGCGGCCCGGCCGATCGATCGATAGACTCCGGATCGATGACCACGCCCGACCTGCCCGTGGATCCCGGCCTCGTCGCCGAGGCGGCCGCGCTGAGCCCCGACGCCGCCGTCGGCCGCCACGCGGCCCTGGCCGCGGAGGTCACGGCCGCCAACCGCGCCTACTACCTCGAGGACGCCCCGACCCTCTCCGACGCGGAGTACGACGCGAAGCTGCGCGAGCTGGTGGCCCTCGAGGCGGCCTTCCCGGGCCTTCGAACGCCCGACTCGCCGACGCAGCGCGTGGGGGCGGCGGACGTTGACGAGACGAGCCCCTTCGGCGAGGTTCGCCACGAGCGGCCGATGCTCAGCCTGGGCAACGCCCTCGGCGAGGCGGAGCTGCGAGCCTTCGACGCCCGCGTGCGACGGGGTCTGGGCCTGCCGCCCGCTCGCGGGGCCGAATCGAAGGTCGATGTGCTCGGCGCGCCCGAAGCACCCGAAGCGTCAGAGCCCGAGCCGCCCGCGCCCGATTCGACTGCGCCGCCCGCACCCGAGGCGTCCGACGAGGTGATGCCCGAACCCGCGCCCGAACCCGAGCCCGCGCCCGACGCAGCGCCGCCCGCGCAGCCCGCTTCTCCGCACGAGGCCGCCCCCGAGCCGGCCGAACGCGCGGGACCTCCCGAGCGGCCTTTGCGCAACGCGCCATCATTCGTGCTCGAGCCTCCTGTGGAGCGTCCAATGGCCGGGAACCGTGGCGCGGGACGCCAGGATCGGTCGCCCGGCAGCCAGGATCAGGGCAATGAGGCGGAGAACATGGCGCCGGGCGCACGACCCGGCCCACCAGCGCTGCCCGCGCCTCCGCGCGAGGCCGGGGCGGAGCCGCCCGCGCCCGAAGCGCCCGACGCCGAGCCGCCCGCGCTGGCGCCGGGCGCCCGACCCGGCCCACCAGCGCTGCCCGCGCCCGCCGCGCCCAATTCGCCTGCGGCCGCCGCTTCGCCCGCGCCCGACTCGAACTCGAGCGTGATCCGACCCCGGAGCTGAGCTACGTCGCCGAGCTGAAGATCGACGGCCTGGCCGTGAGCCTCCGCTATCGCGAGGGACGCTTCGTCCGCGGCGCGACGCGGGGCGACGGGACGACCGGCGAGGACGTGACGGCGAACCTGCGCACGATCTCGGTGATCCCGGCGCGGCTGAGCGAGCCGGCCACCCTGGAGGTGCGCGGCGAGGTCTACATGCCCAAGGCCGAGTTCGCCCGGATCAACGCGGAGCGCGAGGAGGCCGGGCTGCCGCTCTACGCGAACCCCCGCAACAGCGGCGCGGGCTCGCTCCGGCAGCTGGACCCGGCGGTGACTGCCGGCCGGCGCCTCGCCTTCTGGGCCTACCAGCTCGTGGAGGACTCGGCCCCGTCCCAGGCGACCCTCTTCGGGGCCGCCGAGGCGGCCGGCCCACCCGCTGCTCCATCCGCCGGCCCCCCCGCCCCCGTCGCCAGCCAATCCGCCGCCCTCGCCCGCCTCGAGGCCCTGGGCTTCCCGGTCAACCCCCACCGCGAGGCCGGGCTCGACATCGAGGGCGTCATCGCCTTCCTCGAGCGCTGGCGCGAGGACCGCCACGGGCTCGACTACGAGACCGACGGCGTGGTCGTCAAGGTCGACGCCTTCGACCAGCAGGCGCGCCTGGGGATGGTGGCCCGCGCCCCCCGCTGGGCGATCGCCTTCAAGTTCCCGCCCGAGCAGGTCGAGACGATCGTCGAGGAGATCGTCCCGTACGTGGGACGGACGGGGACGCTGACGCCGGTGGCCCACCTGCGGCCGGCGAAGGTGGCGGGCTCCACGGTCTCCCGGGCCACTCTCCACAACCTCGACGAGGTCCGCCGCAAGGACGTCAGGATCGGCGACCACGTGATCCTCCAGAAGGCCGGCGACGTCATCCCCGAGGTGGTCCGCTCGATCCCGGAGCGGCGCACGGGCGCCGAGCGCATCTTCGAGATGCCGGAAGGGTGCCCGGTCTGCGGGACGACCATCGTCCGCGACGAGGGCGCGGTCCGCCACTACTGCCCGAACCTCGCCTGCCCGGCGCGGCGGGCCCAGGAGTTCGCCCACTTCCTGGGGCGCGGCGGGATGGACGTGGAGGGCGCCGGCTGGGCCGTCCTCGAGCAGCTCCTCGAGCGCGGGCTGGTCCACGCCCGCGGCGACATCTTCCGGCTGCGGGTCGGAGGACCTCGAGTCGCTCGACCGGTTCGCCCGCAGGAGCGCCGAGAACCTGGCGGCGGCGATCGAGCGGGCGCGCGTGGGGCGGCCGTTTGCCCGCGTGCTCAACAGCCTGGGGATCCCCCAGGTCGGCGAGGCGACGGCGATCGACCTGGCCCGCTGGCTCGCCGGGCCGGGTGCGTCCCGACGACTACCCGCCGGCGGCGGCGGACCGCGTGCCGGACCCCTGGTTCGCGGCCGCCGAGGCCGAGCTGCGCCGGGTCGCGGCCGACGAGCCGGACGCGCTGACCGAGGTCATGGGGATCGGGCCGACGGTGGCGGCGGCGATCGCCGGCTGGTTCACCGACGAGGGGACGCGCGACGGGCTCCGCGAGCTGGTCGAGGCCGGCGTGGTGCCCGCAAGGCCGCCGGCGCCGCGCCCCGGCGAGCCGGCTGCCGCGAGCGGCCCGCTGGCGGGGAAGACGGTCGTCGTCACCGGGGCGATCGAGGGCTTCAGCCGCGAGGAGGCGGAGGAGGCGATCCGCGCCGCGGGCGGCAAGCCGGCCGGCTCGGTGTCGAAGAAGACCGACTACCTGGTCGCCGGGCCGGGCGCGGGGAGCAAGCTGGCGAAGGCCCGGGAGCTCGGCGTGACCGTGCTCGACGAGGTCGGCTTTCGGCACCTTCTCGCCGGCGAGGCGGTCCCGTAGGGGTGCCGGCAGTCACCGGTGCGAACCGGCACCGGTGACTCGTGGAACTTTCGTACTGGCCTTGCAGTACGGGGTGGACCCTCGTACCATCCGCCCATGGATACCTCCGGGAAGACGGGTCCTCGTCGGGTTGTCCAGGCCGGACAGGGACTTGTCGAATACGCACTTATCCTGGCTCTTATAGCAGTAGTCGCCATTTCTGGAACTCTCTTCCTGGGCAAGGAGATTTCCAAGGTACTGGCGAACATGGGGTCAAGCGTCGGCGGGGTCGCCGGTGTGACGCAGACGGGGACGCAGACCACCACGACGACGACGTCCGCCGAAGCCTGCAGGGCGGCCGGTAAGTACTGGTATCAGGACGCCTGCCACGACCAGAAGGGTGCCGCGAGCAACTACAAGACCGCCGACGACTGCTGGGCGGTCGGCTACTGGTGGCGTGAGAGTTCGAATGTTGTCCAATGCCGTGACAACAAGGGCTCGGCGGACGACTACTTGAACCAGGCCGACTGCCAGAGGCCAACAGTCGGCTTCCACTGGTACAACGGCGACTGCCACGACAACTCTCCCGACGCGTGGGACATCAACAACAGCGGTGACTGCGCGGCGTACAGCTTCTCCTGGTGGACCCTGGGAAAGTCCGCCCCCCCAAACGACGGCTGTCACCCGACCAGTCAGCTCGCCTATTCCTCCACCATGAACAGGACGACCTGCGAGGCCAACGACTGGTGGTGGCATGACGTGTCCTGGCCCTCCAGCGACCACTGTGATTCCTCCCATCCCTAGTAGGGAGCGGCGTGACCCGGCCCCGGAGCCCGGGTCCGCCATCATCGGGAGATCGCAACACTCTCGCGGGCCGGCGTAGAGCCCGTCGCGAACCCGGCCCGCCCGGCACCCACTGAGATCGAGCTGGTCCTCCCCGAGGGCCAGCTCCTTCGATTCCGGGCGGACTTGCGGTCACTGCCCGCCTCAATACGCAGGCCGGTCGTCCCGCCGGCCCCTGCGTCCTGGGTTCGAGGGCATTCGCCCGCCACCTTCCGACCGCGCGGCCCCGGCCGACCTCGGAGGACGAGTCGGCGCCCGCCCCGCTGGGCATCAGGCCTGACCCGCAGCCAATTCGGCGTCGGGGACCGGACCGATCACGGCGACCACGTCTCTCCGGCGAGCGACCGTGATCGGACTCAGGTCACAGGCTGAGGCGGAATTCACCCCCCGTCGTTCCATCTTCAACAGCCGACGGAGTGCCGATCGCGGCCCGAGAGGGCGATCGGCGGCCCCTGTCATCCGACGTAGTTGCCTTCCAGGAAGAGCGCCGTCATCAGTCCCAGGAACGTGAGCGACAGCAGCAGCCAACCCCTGTGGAAGAGTGGCCGGCGACCGGCGATCGCGAGCACAACGAAGCAGGGAAACAGGACAAGGAGGTACCTCATCGTCGACATCAGGGGCCAGGCCGTCTGCTGAGTCAGGGTGAGAGCGAGCTGCGGGACGACGTACAGCGAGTAGCTCGCGGGCAGGCGCCGGAGGCCGGCAATCGCCAGGGCGGTGAATCCGACGAGTGCCAGGGCGTTCAATAGGGTGATGGGGTCGTCGTGCCGGAATGCCCAGTCCAACGCCTGACCGATGACGTCCCAGGGAAGGCGCGCTCCGGTAGAGGCCCAGGTTGCGTGCGAGTCGAAGTAGGGCTGATCCAGCACGACGACCGTATACGCAACGTACGAGAGGTAGCCGACCGCCGGGCTGGCCATCGCGATTGCCGGTGTCAGGTTGGGTCGGCCCAGGCGAGGGGTGCCCGGCTGCCGCGCCCGCCAGTAGTCGCGGAGCGCGACCGCTGCCTCCCACCCGATTGGCAGAACGAGCAGCAGTCCCTGCGGTCGGGTCAGCGCGGCGACCAGGCCGGCCACGGCGGCGAGCCCCCAGCGATGACGTCGCGCCCCCACGATTGCCCACACCGCGCCGGCCAGGAAGAGCGCCTCCGTGAACGGCGCGAAGAAGAAGAAGGCAACCGGGAATACCGCGACGTAGAGGACGGCTCGGTCTGCCGTGGCGCCATCGAGATCTTCACGTACCAGTTGCCGGAGACCGGTGAGTCCGAGCACGAAGGCAACCGCGTTGACCACCAGGCCGGCCAGCGGGATGTCGCCGCCCAGGACGATCGATGCGACACGCATGAGGAACGGCAGGAGCGGAAAGAAGTTGGTGGAGGCCGTGCCTGCCTCGTAGCCGTAGGCCGCGATCTTCGCGTACCAGCAGGCGTCCCAGTGCTGCCAGACCCCGACGAGCGGGAAGGCGATCCCGCGATCGGCGAGCGGCGGGAAGGTTGTCCACCCGTTGATGACCAGGTCCGAGTTGCACGGGCCCGGCACCAGACCCTTCATCATGAGGAAGCCGGCGATCAACCCGAGGCCGATCCGGAGGACGAACCACAGCCGCACGGCGGCGGCAAGTCCCTCCGGAAGGCGATCGACACGTCGCCTGATCCTACCGATGAGGGCCTTCATCTAGCCGCCTGAGCACGGTTTGGGGCAGGCGAGGGGACCGCCCGAGAGGCGGTCCCCTCGAGCATCGCGGCGCCCGAGGTGAAATGGCCGTCGAGCGTTCGCACGTGGTGCTCCTGGTTCGGAATCGCCTGCATTCCGTCTCTCGCGTTCCTGGACGCGCGGATGCGAGAGTAGCCCAGAACCGGGGGTGAATCGGCGCGGAACTCCCTTCCGGCGGTCGGCGGTTCCCTCAGCTCGGCCGCGCCACGAGGTGGGAGTCCGTGGCCGCGCGTGGATCTCCCGCGCAGGCGGAACAGCCAGTCCGGTACGCTTGGCCGCGTTGCCTGCCGCCCGGGAGACCCATCGGTGCCGATCGCCGCACGGACGCAGGGAAGGCACCTGCCCTCGCCGCCGACCGGGCAGTCGGCGGGCGACCCGGCTTGTCGAGCGGTGACATGACGGCCACGCCGACCTCGGGCCTCGTCGACGACCGGGGCGCGACAGGGGCTGATCCCGGCGAGCCGGCCGTCCCGTCGTCGCGGCGGCGTCGCCTGTTCGAGCGCATCCGGCGGAGCCTGGGCGATCCGAGGGTGCTCGTTCGCGCTGCTGCTGATCGCGGCCCTGATCGTGCGGATCGCGTGGCTGACGGTGCCCCAGGGGTCGCTCATCTTCGACGAGTCCTACTACGTCAACGCGGCGCGGGTGCTGCTCGGCTGGACCGTCCCGGCCGACGCTCCGTACGCGGGCGCACCCATCGGGCTGGATCCCAACAGCGAGCATCCGCCGCTCGGGAAGCTGCTGATGGCGCTGTCGATGGCCGTCTTCGGCGACAACGGCCTGGGCTGGCGGCTGCCCAGCGTCATCGCCGGGATGATCGCGCTGGTCGCGGTGTTCGGGATCGTTCGCGCCACCGGGGAGTCCGCGCGACTCGCGCTTCTCGCCGTGGCCTTCCTCGCCTTCGAGAACCTCACGCTGGTCCACGGCCGGATCGGGACCCTGGACATGCTGGTCCTCGCGCCGATTCTGGTGGGCGCCTGGCTGGCCCTGCGCGGCCGGTGGGCCGCGGCGGGAGCGGCAACCGGTCTCGGGATGCTGATGAAGCTGACCGCGCTGTACGGCCTGCTGGCGCTGCTGATCATGCTGGCAGTCGCGCTCTGGGTGACGTGGCGTCGACAGCGCCGTCTGCGATTCCCGGATCTGCGCCCGGCCGCGATGGCGCTGATCGCTTTCTCGATCGTCACCATCGGAGGCCTGTGGCTGCTCGACATGCGGTTCTCGAGCTACGCCAACCCGGTCGAGCACCTGCAGCACATGATCCAGTACGGGGCCAGCCTGGCCCGGGGTGCGGCCGAGCCGGGGGTCTGCGCCGGCGCAGACAGTTCCCCGCTGCAGTGGCTCTTCAACGAGTGCGAGATGACCTACCTGCGCGTGAACGAGACGGTGGCGAGCGGAGAAGTGATCGTGTCTGTCCGCTCCACGATCGACTTCCGCGGCGCGATGAACCCGATCCTGATCGGCTCCCTGCCCGCCGCGTTCGCGGTCGCCGGCTGGCTCGCCTGGAAGCGGCGCAGCCGCCTGGCCGGCTGGAGCCTCGTCTGGGCGGCCGCCAACTACCTTCCGTACGTGGCGATGGCGCTCGTCTCGCAGCGGGTGACGTACATCTTCTACTTCCTGCCGGTCGTCCCGGCTCTCGCCGTGGCGGCCGCCCTCCTCCTGCGTCGCTGGCGCCTGCCGAGGTTCGTGACCGTCGCGTACGTGGCCCTCTACATCGTCGGCTTCGCGGCGTACTTCCCGTTCCGCCAGATCCCGTGACCCTGGGCGTGCCGTGCATTCGCCCGAGGCGCGGCCGGCCACCATTCGCAAGCGTCTGGCTCGAAGCGGCCGCGCTCGCCTGCCTGTTCGCCCGGCGACGCGTGGAGCGGCCTGACGGGACTCAACCAGCGATCGGCCGGTCGGCGCGCTGCGTGCCTGGTCTCCTTCACCGACCTCGATCACGCATGTGCGTCGTGTTCGAGATCGATGCGCTGCTTGTCCACCCACTCCACGGCCTTGTCGAGCGTCGCCCCATAGCCGGGCGAGGTCGTTGAACTCCTCCCGATTCACGCCCCCGCCCTCCGGGCTCCCCACCACTCGATGAACCCGTTCGTGATTCGCGCGCGCTCCTCGTCCGAGAGGAGGTCGCTGAAGGGTGACGTGTTCCGGAGGACGGCCGCCTCCTCGTCGTGCCGGGTGAGGGTCGCCATGACGGCCTCGGCGCCCTGCTCGAGCACCCGGGCCCACCGGTCGGCGAACCAGGCGAGGTGGTTGTCGCCGCCCATCTCGGCGAGCCTGTTCGCGGCCAGATCCCGGGCGCGGCCCCAGTCGAGCGCGACATGGGCGGCCTGGACGCGGCCCGACCACAGTTGCAGGAGGTGGGACCCGTCGACGGAGCGCCCGTGCTCGCGGCCCGCCAGGTAGGCGTCCACCGTTTCGCGCCGGACGCGGCGGTGCTTGCCGACCCGGAAGGAGGCCATCCGGCCGGCATCGCAGAGGTCGACGACGTGCTGGCGGGACGCGCCGATCAGGCGCGCGACCTCGCCAGTCGATAGCAGCCCGTTATTCACCGCAACCACTCCAAGCACCGTAACCACAACGGTTCGCGCCAATCTTGCCCCAGCCGCAGGGCGCTGTCGAGGGAGAGTGCCACTCGCCGACATCGGATGACTCGCAGGATCCTTGCGCCGAGCATGTCATTCATGCATGATGTCCACATGAGTCTTGATAACCTGCATGAACGACAGGTCATCTCGATCGCCAAGACCGAGCAGGCGATGAGCTGGCTGGTCGCGCACGGACCTCTCGTCGTCGACCCGCCGCTGCCAGCGTGGATCACGGACCGCCTCGTGACCGCGCAGCGGGTCATGCGTCTGCGACGCGGCGTGTTCCTGGTTCCCGGCGACGATGGACGCCTGCCATCGCTCCCCCGGGCGATGGATCTCCTTGATCCGGCGGGCTACGTGACCGGGCACGGGGCCCTCGCCGCACAGGGGCTCAACGATCAGGACGTGTCGCACTGGTGGGCCGCCGCCGGTCGCCGTCAGGCCGACATCTCCTACGGTCTCTACCGCGCCCACTTCGTCTTCTCACCCGAGTCGGCGCGAGTCGGTCAGCAACACGTCGTCCCGTACGAAGGCGACCGCGTTCGCATGGCGACGCCGACCCAGGCCCTCGTCGATGAGGCACGCCTCATCCCCTTCGGCTTCGACTGGGTCGAGACGGGCCGGGTTCTGCGCAACGCGGTGGAGATCGGGCGGACCGCCGAGACCGGCGTCCTGGAGCTGCTCTCGGCGCAGCCTTCACTGGCCGCCACCCGGCGGCTCGGCCTGCTCTTCGAGCTGGTCCGCGGGGCGCCGGATCCCCGGCTTCTCGCCGCTGCGCGACGGAACCTGACCGTCTCGCGGATCGTTGGTGACGAGGAAATCGATGAGACCTGGCGGATCACCCTGCCGCATGACCGGGCGCGGATCGCTCGAGGGATGAAGTGACGAGCCGTAGGCGCGAGGACGCGCCCAACCTGCGAAATCGGCGTACGCCGCGCGGCGGCAGAGGCCAACGTCGCGGTCAACGAATACGAACGCGCCATCGTGCTCGGCCAGGTCGCCGAGCTGCTCGCGCTCCACCCGCAGATCGGGGGCCGGATCGCCTTCAAGGGCGGGGCGGTCATGACACTCTTCGACCAGAGCCCCCGCCTGTCGCGCGACCTCGACGCCGTCCTCGTTTCCGGCGGCGGGATCACGGAGAAGATGGTCCGCGAGGCGCTGGGTACGCCGTCCGCGAAGAAGGTGGTCGTGCGGATCGACCGCTTCGTCACTGTCGATGGGGACGCGATCAGGTTCCCTCTCGTGGTCTGTCGCCCCTTCTCCGGACAGGGCCAGATCGATGTTCAGATCAGCATCAACTGGAGCAGCCCGCTCCTGTGCGACCCCGAGTTCGGAGAGTTCGAGGTCGGCGGACGCAAGGTGACGCTGCGACTGATGGCTCGGCGCGAGCGGCTGGCGGAGAAGGTACGGGCGTTCCTCGACCGCGGCGAGGATCGTGACGCCTTCGATCTCTCCCACTACGTCGAGCGAGGACTCCGGGCTGACGAGTGGAAGGATTTGCCGCGTCTCGTGTCCGAGAAGTTGCGCGTGGATCCGGACATACCGGCGGGGACGGATCTGCACGCGCTCTTCGACCGACAGCTCGAGGAGATCGGGCTGGTGTGGGGCACCCGCGGCGGATTGACGCTGATGCGCGCCCGTCCCTCCTGGGACGTCGTGCGTCCGCGGATTGCCAGCCTCCGGCGCTACGTTCCCGCCAGCAAGGCCTGACTCCTTGCCTGCGCCGCGGCCGAGGGTCGATGCCGGCGACCCCGCGCCGCTCGGCGAGCTCCTGCGCCCGCCGCGCCCGCCGCGCCCGCCGCCCCGTGCCCGCCGCCCCGCGCCGCCCCCCGAGCCGCTTTCCTCGCTAATGCGTCGCCCCGTACCGCTATCCCGGAACCGGGACCGCGGACGGCGCCGGCGCGCCGCCCGCGCGGCGTCCGGGCCCACGTGGAGCCGGTCATGGCGGGCGATTCCCTCGCCAGTGCGTCGCCGGCGGAGCATTGGCGAGGATCGTGGCGCCCGGCCCGGGTTCCACGCCGCCGTCGGGGGGCGCCCTGCGCGGCCAATCCCGGATAGTGGTACCGGGACGAACATTGGCGAGGATCGCCGGCGTGGGCGGGGCGAGAACGCTCGCTGCGACCTTCCTACGACCCGAGCAGCCATGCGAGGAGCGCGGACGGGACGGCGAGTATGTCCCCGTCGAGTGCGAGCGCGCGGCGGGTAGCGACAACACCACCGACACCTCGAGCCGCGATCGCCCGGCTGGCACCGCGCCAGCCCGTGTCCACGTACTTGGACTCGAAGCCGAGCCCCAACCGCGAGCCGACGAAGTCGATCTCGGTCCTCGAGTTCGGGTTCACCCAGTACCGGACCTCGGCCATCTCGACGAATGCGCCCTGCATCTCGCGCTCGATCGAGCGATGCATGGCGAGCGCCATCTGCTGCTCGCTGACGTTGGCGACCGCCGGCTCGACCGCACCTGGATCCACGAGGTGAGGCAGTCGCGCCAGTAGCGGGTCCGTGAAGTAGAACTTCCGCTGTGCCTTCACGTTCGGCCGGCCGTCGTTGTCCTTGTAGCAGCGGAAACCGAGGAATGCGGTCACGAGCTCGGTTATGCGTGCGTCGGCCTGCTCGTTGTCGGTGAAGCCCACGTCGCGGGCCAGGTCGGAGAGGTTGATCGGGCCTGAGAGTGAGATTGCCAATCGCTCGATGAAGGCGAGAGCCTCCGGTGGCGTGGTCCTCATCGAGCGGAACGCTTCTCCTCGGACGACATTCCAGAGGTCGCGAACGAAGGCTGGGGCGACGTCGCCGGTGTCCATGAACGAGGAGACAGCCTTCGGGTACCCGCCGACGTGAAGGTAGTTCTCCCAGGCGTCGGCGAGCTGGGGGATGAACACCTGGAGCTCCTCGAGGAGCGGCGGCGCGTCGGAGAACACGTCCCGCGGCCGCAAAGGCGGGATGGAGGGGACATTGGCGTCCGCGCCCGTCACGGCGCAAAAGGAGCGGAACGACATCGGGAGCAGGAGGCGATCGCCCGCATCGGCCGGCTCGCCGTGGCGGCCGGCCAGGTTGGCGACTCCGTCCTGGATCCCGGCCGACGATGACCCGGTGAGGACGACACAGTCCTCGCGGAATGCCGTCGTGTCCCGCTCGTCCTTGACGATCGCGTGCCAGTTGTCGATCGCGGTGATCTCGTCGATGAACCAGTAGCGCGGCGCTGCGATGGCGGGAAAGCGGCTCCGCCCGAGGTGGAGCATCCGCCGGAGGTCATCGCCCCGGAGCCCGTCACACGAGAAGTAGAGGATGGAGCGCGGGTTGGCGGCCCCTGACACGGCCGCCGCGACGGCTCGCTTCAGCTCGACACTCTTGCCGACGCGGCGTTGACCGAGCAGCAGATAGAGCCCGTTGGGCCGGATGTCAGCCAGAGGCGCCGGCTCGTACACGATGGAGGCTGCACGGACCGCCTTGAGGTCCGGATCGTCCCGCTCCCAGCCGGCCGGATCGCGCCACCAGGTGCACTTTTCGGAGAGCCGGGCGAAGAGTTGCGCGTCGTTCATGGATCCGCCAACGGGAGTCTGGCCCTGGCTGTCATGTCGGCAGACAGGGTATCTCTTTTGCCGTCATGTCGGCAGACAGGGTATCTCTTGTGCCGTCAGGCAAGATCATAGCGACTGAATCCGCACCGTCAAGGGGCCGGTCTCCCCACCAGTCGATGAACGCGTTCGTGATTCGCGCGCGCTCGTCGTCCGAGAGGAGGTCGATGAAGGGTGACGTGTTCCGGAGGACGGCCGCCTCCTCGTCGTGCCGGGTGAGGGTCGCCATGACGGCCTCGGCGCCCTGCTCGAGCACCCGGGCCCACCGGTCGGCGAACCAGGCGAGGTGGTTGTCGCCGCGCATCTCGGCGAGCCTGTTCGCGGCCAGATCCCGGGCGCGGCCCCAGTCGAGCGCGACATGGGCGGCCTGGACGCGGCCCGACCACAGTTGCAGGAGGTGGGACCCGTCGACGGAGCGCCCGTGCTCGCGGCCCGCCAGGTAGGCGTCCACCGTTTCGCGCCGGACGCGGCGGTGCTTGCCGACCCGGAAGGAGGCCATCCGGCCGGCGTCGCAGAGGTCGACGACGTGCTGGCGGGACGCGCCGATCAGGCGCGCGACCTCGCCAGTCGATAGCAGCTCAGCAATCACCGCAACCACTCCAAGCACCGTAACCACAACGGTTCGCGCCAATCTTGCCCCAGCCGCAGGGCGCTGTCGAGGGAGAGTGCCACTCGCCGACAGGGCGGGGCGCCCGCCGGTTCGGAGGGTGGCGCAGAATGAGCCGCGACTACGAGGAGAGCGGCGCGCTGTGGCGCTCGTACCTCGAGCAGGCACGATCGCGGGCCGGAGCGCTTGCCGCCCACCTGCGACCACGGTGACCAACCGCGGGGCGCGGTGGGCCCCGCGCCGCCCCCGAGCCGCCCGACCCCGCGCCACCGCCCCGCCGCGACCCGCGCCGGCGCTCGGGTCCGACGTCCTATGGACCGAGAAGGGCAGCCGGGACGACCCCGATCCCGTCTGGTCGTCGGTAGGCGTAGGGGCCCGTTGACACGATGATGGCGTCGAGCAGGTCGGCACCGATCCGATCCCGGAGCCAGAGGAGGTGCTTGACATCATCGTCGCCGATTGTCTGGGCGAGCTTCACCTCGACAGCCACCACGCGACGGTCGGCGCGTTCGACGACCAGGTCGACCTCACGGTCTCCATTCTGCGTTCGGAAGTGACCGACCCGCGCCTCGGCTGCCTGGGCGTAGACGCGAACGATCAAGGTCACGAGCGATTCGTACAGGGCGCCGAAAAGAGTCCCGTCGCGTGGCCCGAGCGGCCCAGCCCCGGTCCCGTCGAGCAACGCGCCGACGGCGACACCTCGGAGTCGCGCGGCGAGGCCAGGGTCAACGAGGTGGTGCTTCGGCGACTGGATGAGCCTCGAGAGGTCGTTCCCCTGGGGGTTCCACGCCGGCAGCGGCTCGATCAACCAGAGGCGCTCGAGGGTGTCGAGCCAATGCAGGACCGTGACCTTCGCCGGCTTCTCGGCATGCCCGGCCGTCGAGGCATCGCGGATCTTCTCGTAGGACGTCGTCGAGCTGATTGCGCAGGCGTAGGCCGCGATCCAGCGCCGGAGAGCGGCATGATTGCGAATGGCGAGTCCCCCCAGGTCCCGAACATCCGTGTCGACGATTCGCTCGACGTAGCCGTCCAGCTGGGCGCGGATTGCACGCTCGGGAAGGTCTCGGAGGCCGGGGAAGCCCGACGCCACGATCTCGTGAGCGTATTGCTCGGCGGCCACGGTGGTCTCGCCGTCGAGTGTCGGTTTCAGCCCGGTCAGGAGATCGGCCAGGCTCACCGACGGCACCCCGACTCCGCGTTCAGCGAGGGTCATCGGGCGCATGCGGAGCGAGATGATCCGTCCCGCGCCCGTGTGGGTTGGCGGGTTCGCGGGTGACGCGGACCCTGTGAGGAGGAACTGGCCGCCGACGGGATTTGCATCCACGGCCCGGCGAACGACATCCCAGGTCTCGCGCATGAGTTGCCACTCATCGACGAGGACCGGGCGAGGCGCAGTCACGATCCGCTCGGGATCTGCCTCGAGCACCGCGCGCACCGCTGGCTGGTCGAGTCGGAAGGACGTCGCGGCGCGAGCAGTCGCGGTCTCGGTCTTGCCGACGGCGCGGGCACCTTCGATGGCGATCGCCGCAACCCCGGGCATGAGCTCGTCGAGCTCGTTGTCCACGATGCGTCGCCGATAGTCCGCCATCGATTCCTCGCCGTTCCGCTTGCAGGCCCGCCCGTGCCTGACGACCTCCTGTCCCGGTGGCTCGTGAACTGTACCATTCGCAGGCAGCGCACCATACCATCCGCAGATGTCGCGCGATACTCTCGGCAGCATTCGGCGCGGGTCAATCGGGGCGGCGGACTTGGCGGACTCGGCGAGCGGCGCGCTCCCGCGCCGCGGCCCCCGCGCCGTCGTCCCCTCGCCCCGAGCCGCCGTCCTCGCCCTGCCCGTCCCGCGCCGCCACGCCTGCCGCCCCCTCGCCCTCGCCCGTCGCGCCCTCGGCCCTTTTCCTCGCTAGTGCGTCGCCCTGTACCGTTAACCCGGAAACGGGGCCGCGGACGGCGCCCGTGCGGCGCCCGGGCCCACGTGGAGCCGGTCGCGGCCGGCGATTCCCTCGGCAGTGCGTCGCCTGCGGAGCGTTAGCGAGGATCGCGGGACCCGGGCCGGGGTTCCACGCCGTCGCCAACCTCGAGAAGATGTGCCGAACGTGCCCTCAGCCACTGGTGACCCGATGACGATGCACGCCGGCCTGGCGAGTGGCCGCTGGTGGACGCTCACGCTCGCCGAGCAGCTCGGCAACGCCGGGGCCGACGTCGGCCGCGCGATCCGGGCCAGGCGGGATGGCGACCAGGAGCGTTTCGACGCGGCCCTCGGTCGGGCGCTCGAGCTGCTCGACCTGACCCTCGCGGATCCGCGCTGGCGCGGCCCTCGCCTTCGCGAGATCGCGCGCACGCGGGAGGTCGTCTGCGACCTCCTGGTCGGGGACAACGTCTACGAGTCGACGCCCGAGTCGCTCGACGCCTACTTCCTCGCCTTCGCCATCGCGGCGCGACGCGACAGGTAGCGGGGGGCCCACTCTGGGCGCGCCAGGCCCCGACGTCCTCCTCGGCCGGCTACGCCTGTGCGATTCTTCGGACGAGGTCGGCGACCCTTCCTGCGGCCACGTTCACGTCGGTGATCGGGAAGGCAGTGTCGCCCGCTACGCGTGCAAACGCCTCGCGCCAGCCTGGAAACACGGTGACCACCGGCGGCCAGGCCTGCTTGCCCCGCAGCGAGAAGACCTCCTCGCACGCCGCACGGACCTGCGACCAGTTGCGGCCACCGATCAGCTCCTCGAGCAGCAGGAGGTCGATGAGGTCCCGGAACCGGTCGTTCTCCTTGTGCTCGAGGATCTCGGTGCATGCGTGGAGCTTCTGGGCAACCTGGTGGCGAACCGGGAGGCAGGGGACGTCGCCCTGCGTCTCGAGGCCGAAGACCGACAGGTCTGGCGCGGGCGGGACGTAATCGATCCCGACGGGGTTGCCGGAGTCGCCTTCGGCAGGGGACACCTCGAGCGCCACTGTGCCCCAGGGCCTGGTTCCGTAGCGGATCCTGAGCATGATCCGCAGGGCCCCCGTGGGGCCGATCGGCTCAGGTCGGCCGGCCGCCACGACGAACTCGCCGATCGGGTGCCGCCTGGTCTCGTCGAGCACGTCCCGCAGGCTTGCCAGGTCCTGCCGGAAGGCGGCGTCGTAGTCCCTGGAGGCACGGGCCCGGCTCCCGAATCGCAGCTCCATGGCAACGCCGCCCTTGAGAACGAAGAGCGGCACCTTCTCCTCGTCGATCAATTGCGACAGGACGGCGGCCACGACCATGAATGAGAGGCTCCGGCGCGCCCGGTCGACCGCAAGACCGTCGGCGCGGGCCTTGGCGAGGACCCACTGCTCGAGCGTCCTCGCGGTCCGCGGAGGGCCAGGTTTCGGGAAACCGGGCATCAGATCGCTGCCGCGGCTGTCAGCTGGCGGAGCCGCTGGGCCAGGAGCGCCCTCTCGATCGCCTGCTCGTCCCGCGTCGACAGGAGGCCTCGCCGCGCGGCGGCTCCGCGGGCTTCGTCGATGAATCGTCGCCCGACGTGCGTCTCGATGCCGTCGATGATTGCGCGAGCCGGAGTGACGATCGCCAGGCCCTCGTGCCAGGTGACGTCGTCGTCGAGGTCGAGATCGCCCCGATGGATCGTCAACCATGCCGGCAGGTCCCTGCGGATGCGGAGACGCCGCGTGACCGTTACGTGGATCGTGGCCGGGTTGATGTCGCACAGGTCGTAGAGGTCGAGGGCCGTCTCGTGGCTCAGGACCGCGCCGGGGACGCGCAGGAGAGCCTCCTGGTGCTGCTCGAGCGGATCCCCGGCAAGCTCCGGCACGCGATAGACGCCGCGTGCGATGCGCTCGAGGACCCCGCGGTGCGCGAGCTGAACGAGCGTGAGCCTCGTTCCGCCGACCGCGAGCGCGTCCGCAGGCGTTAGGAGACCGTGCTGCTCGGTCGCGAGGGGCAGCAGCCGCCGGTACATGGTCATGGCAGAAGTATAGCATTACGCGATACTATTGGCGACAACTCCTGCTTGCCGCGGCGGCCGTATCTCGAATTGGATCCGGTTGTTGGCCGGCAGCGATCGTCCGCGGTCGCGACGCCTTTCGGCGGGGCCACGATGCCCGCTCCGCTATCATCGAGGGCCATGGGGACCCTCACCCGCGCCGATGTCGAGCATGTCGCGCACCTCGCCCGCCTCGGCCTGGCCGACGAGGAGCTGGCGCGCCTCGAGGGGCAGCTCAACCACATCCTCGAGCAGTACGAGATACTGGCGCGGCTCGACACGGACGCCATCCCGCCTACTGCCCAGACGATCGAACTGGAGAGCATCCTCCGCGAGGATGTCGCGCGGCCGTCGCTGAGCGTCGACGAGGCGCTCGCCAACGTGGCCGAGCGGTACGGCGACCACGTCGTGGTGCCCGCCATCCTCGGCGGCGAGCAGGCGAGCTGACCGGTGGTCGATCGAAGCCTGACCCGCGCGCGCGCCGACGTCGCACGCCTCGCCCGCGTCGCGCGTGCGCGCGCTTGCGAGCCCATTGCACGCCTCGCCCGCCTCGCCCGCGTCGCCCGCGAGCACGGGGCCTGACCGTGGCCGACCGCAGCCTGACCCGCCTCGCCGCCCACGAGATGGCCGGCCGCCTGCGGGCCGGCGAGATCTCGGCCCGCGATCTGGCGACCGCCCACCTCGACGAGGCCGAGGCCGGCAACGCGGCGCTGAACGCCTGGCTCGTCATCGATCGCGAGGGCGCTCTCGCCGCCGCCGACGCCGCCGACACCCACCTGGCCGCGGCCCGCGCGGAGGGCCCGGCCGCCCTTGCCGCATTGCCGCCGCTGTGCGGCGTGCCCGTCGGCCTCAAGGACCTGGTCACCGTTCGCGGCGGCCAGTGCACCGCCGGCTCCCGAATCCTGGCGGGCTACGTCGCCCCCTTCGACGCCCACGTCACCGAGCGCCTGCGCGACGCCGGCGCCGTGATCATGGGCAAGACGAACATGGACGAGTTCGCCATGGGCTCCTCCACCGAGCACTCGGCCTACGGACCGACCGCGAACCCGTGGGACCTCGACCGCGTGCCCGGCGGGAGCAGCGGCGGGTCCGCGGCCGCGGTCGCGGCGTTCCACGTCCCCCTCGCCATCGGCACCGACACCGGCGGCTCGATCCGCCAGCCGGCCGCGCTCTGCGGGATCGTCGGCCTGCGACCGACCTACGGCCGGGTCAGCCGCTACGGGATCGTCGCCTTCGCCAGCTCGCTCGACCAGGTCGGGCCGTTCGGGCGCGACGTCCGGGACGCCGCGCTCCTCCTGCACGCCGTCGCCGGGCGCGACGAGCGCGACTCCACGTCGGCCCCGATCCCCGTTCCCGGCGAGCTGCTCACCCTGCCCGCGTCCGACGACGAGGCCGCGGGGGCCCTGCGGGGCGTCCGCCTTGGCCTGCCCCGCGAGTACTTCGTGGCCGGCATGGAGCCGGGCGTCGAGGCACGCGTCCGCGAGGCGGTCGCGATCCTGGAAGCCGCCGGCGCCGAGATCGTCGACGTCAGCCTGCCCCACACCGAGTACGGCCTGGCGACCTACTACATCGTGGCCCCGGCCGAGGCGTCGGCGAACCTCGCCCGCTACGACGGGATCCGCTACGGCCACGCGGTCCGCGACGGGGACGTCCTCGCGAACTACATGGCGACCCGTGGCAGCGGGCTTCGGGGCCGAGGTGAAGCGCCGCATCATGATCGGAACGTACGCGCTCTCGGCCGGCTACTACGACGCCTATTACGTGAAGGCGCAGAAGGTGCGGACCCTCATCAAGGGCGACTTCGACGCCGTCTTCGGGGCGGGCATCGACGCCCTCGTCGCGCCCACCAGCCCCTCGGTCGCCTGGCCGTTGGGAGCCCGGATGGACGACCCGGTCGCGATGTACCTCTCCGACGCCTGCACGCTGCCGGTCAACATGGCCGGGCTGCCCGGGATCTCCGTTCCCTGCGGCCTGTCCGACGGCCTCCCGGTGGGGCTCCAGCTCATCGGCCCGGCGTGGAGCGAAGCCCGCCTCCTCGCCCTCGGCCGCGCCTGGGAGGGGATCACTGCCGGGGCCGCGTGGCGCGGCATGGAACCCACGGGGCTGGCCGCCTCGTCCGATCCGGCCGGGCGCACCCCGGCCCAGCGAGCCGCCGCGCTCGCGGGAGGGCACTGACATGTCCGAGACGAACCGCCCGATCAGCCACGACCGCGGCCAGCTCTCCGACGCGCCTGGGTCCGCCCGCCCGCGGCTGGCCGAGCCCGTCCTCGCCGCCCGCCCGCCGCTGGCCGAGCGTGCCCTCTCCGCCCGGGTCCGGGCCGTCCCCCCGTCGGGCATCCGCCGCTTCTTCGACATCGCGGCCACGATGGAGGACGTCATCAGTCTCGGAGTGGGGGAGCCCGACTTCGCCACGCCGGCCCAGGTGATCGAGGCCGGTATCGCCAGCCTCCGCGCCGAGCGGACCCACTACACCAGCAACTACGGCACTATCGAGCTGCGCCGGGCGATCGCCGCCCACCTCGAGCGCCGCTACGGCGTCGCCTACGACCCGACGACCGAGATCCTCGTCACCGTCGGCGCGTCGGAGGCCGTCGACCTCGCCCTGCGGGCCACGATCGACCCGGGCGACGAGGTCATCCTCCACGAGCCCTCGTACGTCGCCTACGTCCCGGCCGTCGTCTTCGCAGGGGGGACCGTCCGCCACGTCTCCACCCGCTTCGAGGACGACTTCGCCCTGGACCCCGCTGCGGTCGAGGCGGCGGTGACGCCGCGGACGAAGTCCCTCTTCCTCGGCTTCCCCTGCAACCCGACGGGCGCCGTCCTGCCGGTCGCGGCCCAGGACGAGCTCGCCGCGATCGCCGTCCGCCACGACCTCCTCGTCTACTCGGACGAGATCTACGACCGCCTCGCCTACGGCGGCTACCGCCACCGGGCGATGAGCGCGCTGCCCGGCATGCGCGAGCGGACGATCCTGATGGGCGGCTTCTCCAAGGCCTACGCGATGACCGGCTGGCGGGTCGGCTACGTCTGTGCCCCGGCCGGGATCCTCGAGGGGATCGTCAAGGTTCACCAGTACGGGATCATGTCGGCGCCGACCACCGCCCAGGACGCTGCTTTGGTGGCGATCACCGGCGCCGAGGCCGACGTTGAGTCGATGCGCGCCGAGTACGACCGCCGCCGGCGCCTGGTCGTCGACGGCCTCAACGCCCTGGGCCTCGCCACGTTCGAGCCGCGGGGCGCCTTCTACGCCTTCCCCCGGATCACGTCCACCGGGCTCGACGACAACGCCTTCGTCGAGCGGCTGCTCACCGAGGAGCACGTGGCCGCGGTGCCGGGAAGCGCCTTCGGCCCGTCGGGCGCCGGGCACGTGCGGATGTGCTACGCGACGAGCTACGAGAAGCTCGAGGAGGCGTTGGGTCGGATCGGCCGTTTCGTGGCGCGGACGCGCGGGTAGCGCAGGGGCCGCGTCGGCGCCCGGACGCGCGGGCAGCGCGGGAGCCACCACGGCGGCTGCCCCGCGGGGGTAACGCAGGTTGCTCCCACCGACGGCCTCGTCGGTGAACGCCAATTCCAGCAGCACGCCTGCTCGGATTCGACTCCGCCGAGCTCACGGTTCCCGGCGAAACGCCGGTTCGGCGGGAAGTCCACGCTCCGAGCGCGCAGCTTCGAGCAGACCGGCCGCTGAAGCCGGGCTTCGGCGTCCGGGCCCGCGCGTCAGTGAAGCGCCTTCCGACCGTGCCGCCCCGGATGGCGTTTGCGTCGAGGCTGGCGCGGAGGGCGCTGACTGAGGCTCGCCGTCGGCCGGACCACGCGGGAGTAGCACCCGCCGCGTGATGACCGTGTGCGCATCGTCGGGGCATCAGCCAGGCATCTGGCTCGCCGTCGGCCGGACCACGCGGGAGCAGCACCCGCCGCGTGATGACCGTGTGCGCATCGTCGGGGCATCAGCCAGGCATCTGGCTCGGCGCCCTGCGGCGTGCCCGCCCTGCGGCGTGCCCGCCCTGCGGCGTGCCCGCCCTGCGGCGTGCCCGCCCTGCGGCGTGCCCGCCCTGCGGTGGGCCCGACGCGGTCACCGAGCAGCCCGACGGGATCGCTCAGGAACGCCCGCTGGATGCTTGATGCGCGCTTGATGCGGCCACGGTCATCAGTTGGGGGCAACGGTTCCCCGGTGGTCAGGGTCAAGCCCTGCCGGCACGACCATCCAGGGGCCACGGCGATTCGGGGGCCCGTGATTCTCACGCGGCGGGATGGCGCGCGTGCTCGGCGCGGCTCCGGCGCGGCTCCGGCGCGGCTGGCGCGCGGCTCGGCGCGGCTCCGGCGCGGCTCCGGCGCGGCTCCGGCGCGGCTCCGGCGCGGCTCCGGCGCCCTCGATCCTCCGGGCGGTCAGGTTCGGCCGTCCGGGTCGGGCGGGGCTGGACAGGCGATGGCTCTCTTGGCCCGGTACATCGCCACGTCGGCGGCCTTGAGCAGCTCCTCCGCGTCGCGGCCGTCGTCGGGATACACGCCGACCCCGATGCTGACCGTCACCGTCGCGGCGCCGCCCGGCAGCGCGAACGGCTTGCCGACGGCGGCGCGGATCTTGTCGGCGAGCGCGATCGCGTCGGGGCCGGCCCGGAGCGACTCGAGGAGTATGACGAACTCGTCGCCGCCGATGCGGGCGACGGTGTCGGCCGCTCGAAGGTTCTGGGCGAGCCGCTCTGCGATCCCGCGGAGCACCAAATCACCGACGTCGTGTCCGCGCGAGTCGTTGATCCACTTGAAGCCGTCGAGGTCGATGAAGAGGATCGCGAAGCTCGTCCTGTATCGCGCCGCCCGGACCAGGAGCTGGTTCAGGCGATCGAACATGAGGAAGCGATTCGGCAGCCCGGTGAGCGTGTCGTGCGTGGCCAGGTGCTCCAGGGTGATCTCGGCCCGCTTCAGCTCGTTGATCTCCCGCGTGATGCCGAGAAGCCCAACGACCTTGCCCGCCGAGTCGTGTAGCGGCGTCTTGGTGGTGAGGGTCCAGTTCACCTGGCCGTTCTCGAGCTGGCGGCTCTCCGTCAGGCCGATGATCGGTAGATCCGTCTCCATGATTCTCAAGTCGTCCAGCATCGTTCTCTGGCCGAAGTCCTGGCCGAACAGCTCGATGTCGGTCTTGCCGACGAGCTCCGCCGGATCTGCGTAGCCAAGGTCCCGTGCCATCTTCCGGCTCACGCGCAGCAGCCGGCACTGACGATCCTTGAAGTAGATGCTGTCGACCAGCGTCTCCATCAGGGAACGGAAGAGGAAGTCATCGTCCAAGGAAACGGAAGGCGACATCGTGATCACCCTCTGGTGGGCCTGGATCCTGGGCTCCCGTCGTTGCGTCCATGATGACCCTTCAGCCGCGGCATGTTGCGGCGTGGGCGTCTACCGCAGCGGCTGGGTCGAGGCGCGCCGCGCTGCAAGCCGGCCGGTGCGGCGGCATCGCTCGGGACGTGCCGGTCAGGATCGCGACCGACCGAACTCGATGACCTCGGACAGGAATCCGTGGGCCATGCACGTCACGGTGTCGGCGCCGCCGTAGTAGATCGTCAGGCGATCGGTTTCGCGGTCGAGGAGGGCGGCGCAGGGGAAGACGACGTTCGGGACGTCGCCCACCTGCTCGTACGGCACCTGGGGGGAGAGCAGGTAGTCGCGCGGCCGCGAGAGGACCCGCCAGGGCTCCTCGAGATCGAGGAGAGCCGCGCCCATCGAGTAGACGAAGCCGTTGCACGACGTCAGGACGCCGTGGTAGAGCAGGAGCCAGCCCTGGTCGGTCTCGATCGGCGTCGGGCCCGCCCCGACCTTCGTCGAGTCCCAGCTCCACGGCCGCGGCGCCATGACGTGGCGATGGCGGCCCCAGTGGACGAGATCCGGGCTCTCCGAGAAGAAGATGTCGCCGAACGGCGTGTGCCCGTTGTCGCTGGGCCGATTGAGCATGGCGTAGGCGCCGCCGATCCGACGCGGGAACAGGACCCCATTGCGATTGAACGGCAGGAAGGCGTTGTCGAGCTGGTGGAACGTCTCGAAGTCGCGGGTCCAGGCGATGCCGATCGTGGGGCCGTGGTAGCCGTTGCACCAGGTGACGTAGAAGCGGTCCTCGAGCCAGGTCACCCGCGGGTCGTAGGCGTGCTCGAAGGTGCCCTGGATCTCGGTCACCCGGCCCTCGGCGGCCCGGAACCTGATCGGCTCGGGGTCGATCTGCCAGGCGACCCCGTCGACGCTCCTGCCGACGTGAAGGTTCATCGTGCGCGCGGTGTCGTCGACGCGGAAGACCCCCGCGAAGCCATCGCCGAAGCGGACGACGGCCGAGTTGAAGATCGAGTTGGAGCGCGGCAGGTGGTCGCGCCCGATGATCGGGTTGCGGCTCGAGCGCCACACGACGGCCGCACTGCCGGCCGGGCGGTCCTCCCACGGGATGGCGGCGGGTCCGCCGGGTCCGACGGCGGCGCTGCCGGTCGGGCGATCCTCCCACGGGATGGCGGCGGGTCCGACCTCGGTCACCGGGCGATCTCGCCGATCTCGCCGATCTCGCCCGTCCGGGCCACCGCGGCCAGGTAGCGCCCGCTGTCGCGCACGCGGCGTTCCTGCGTCTCGAAGTCGACGTGCACGATCCCGAATCGCTGGGCGTAGCCCTCGGCCCACTCGAAGTTGTCCATCAGCGACCACACGAAATACCCCCGCAGCGGCACGCCGTGCTCGATCGCCGTCCGCGCGGCGGCGAAGTGGCGCCGCAGGAAGTCCACCCGCGCCGGGTCACGCGTCGGATCGGCGGGATCGAGGTCGAACGCCGCCCCGTTCTCGTCGACGTAGAGCGGCAGGTCGCCGGTGCGCGAGGCAACGAGCTCGAGAATTCCGGTCAGCCCCTCCGGGTAGATCTCCCAGCCCATTCCGGTGGCCTCACGGTCGGGCCGGGGAGCGAGGGGCGGCAGGAGCGGCGAGCGCTCGAGGGTCCGGGTGTAGTAGTTGACGCCCATGAAGTCGAGCGGCGCGGCGATCGTCGCCATGTCGCCCGCCCGTACCTCGTCGCGCCGCCACCCGAGCGTGCGGACGGCGTCCTCGGGGTAGTCCCCGCCGGTCAGCGGGTCGAGGAACCAGCGGTTGTAGCGAGCGTGCGCGAGCGACGCCGCCTCGACGTCCAGGGGATGCTCGCTCGCCGGGAGATGCGGCTCGAAGTTCAGGACGATCCCCGCCTGGAGCCGGGGAGCGGCGGAGCGAATGGCCTGCATGGCCGTCCCGTGGGCCAGCAGGAGGTGGTGGGCGGCGGCCAGCGCGGCCGCCGGATCGGTCCGGCCGGGAGCGTGGATCCCCAGGGCATAGCCGAGGTGCGATGAGCACCACGGCTCGTTCAGAGTGGCCAGCGTGGCCAGCCGGTCGCCAAGACGCCGGGCGACGACGTCCGCATAGCGGGCGAACGCCTCCGCGGTCGCCCGGACCGGCCAGCCGCCGGCGTCCTCGAGCGCCTGGGGGAGGTCCCAGTGGTAGAGGGTCGCGTGTGGCTCGATCCCGCGCTCGAGGAGGGCGTCGACGAGCCGGTCGTAGAAGTCGAGGCCGGCCTCGTTCACCGCGCCGCTGCCGACCGGCAGGATCCGCGGCCAGGCGATGGAGAAGCGGTAGGCGTCGAGGCCCAGCTCCGCGATCAGGGCGATGTCGTCCCGGAACCGGTGGTAGTGGTCGCAGGCGACGTCGCCGCTGTCACCGTCGCGGATACGGCCGGGCGTGTGCGAGAAGCGGTCCCAGATGCTCTCGCCGCGTCCGTCCTCGTGCGTCGCGCCCTCGATCTGGTAGGACGACGTCGAGGCTCCCCATGTGAAGCCGGGGGGGAATCCTGGGCTGGACACGGCGCGCTCCTTTGGAACCGCTCTCATCTTGAACGTGGACTGTGGCGACATTCTACACGCCACAAGCACCTGTTGATAACCCTCTTGACACCAATTCGCAACCGGATATGCTGGAAGCGCTTTCAGTCAGGTCATTCCACGAGGTGCAGTTTGGCACGCACGCTCGACGACGTGGCGACCCTCAGCGGCGTCTCGAGGGCAACCGTCTCCCGGGTCATCAACGGTGGCCCCGTCGCGGAGGCGACGCGTCAGAAGGTGGTCGCGGTCCTCGAGGAGACCAGCTTCCGGCCCAACGCCGCCGCCCGCACCCTGGCGTCGGGGCGCTCCGGCGTGGTCGGGGTCGTGATGCACGTCGATCCCCACTTCCTCTTCCGGGACCCGTACTTCACGCAGCTGCTCCAGGGACTCAGCGACGCCCTCGCCGAGCAGGAGATCGGGATGATGCTGTGGCTGGGGCATCGCTCCAAGGAGGAGACCCTCGAGCGGATCCAGTCGATCGGCCTCCTCGACGGCGTCGTCGTGACCGCCCATACCCTCGACGACCCGCTCGTCGACGGCCTCCTCGCCTCGCCGCTGCCGACCGTGCTCATCGGCCACCGGCGCGCGGACCGCAAGGCCAGCTACGTCGACGTCGATCACGTCCACGCCGCCGACGCGGTGACCTCGCACCTTGCGTCGATCGGGCGCCGGCGGATCGGCCACGTGACGGGGACGCGGGGGACCGTCGCGGCCGAGGACCGCATCGAAGGCTACCGGCGGGCCATGCACCGCGCCGGGCTCAGGACCACCGGTCTCGTCGTCGACGGCGACTTCAACCGCGCGACCGGCATGGCCGGCGCCGCGACGCTCCTCGACGCCGGGGCCGACGCGATCTTCTGCGCCAACGACGCGATGGCGGCGGGGGCCCTCGAGACGATCCACGCCCGGGATCTCCGGGTGCCGGAGGACGTCGCCCTCGCCGGCTTCGACGACCTCGATTTCTCGGCGCTCCTCGACCCGCCCCTCACGACCGTCCGCCAGGGCGTTCGGGAGCAGGGCGCCGAGGCGGCGCATGCGCTCCTCCAGCTCGTGAACGACCCCGACGGGGGCCCCGCCGCGTGATCCTGCCGACGGAGCTGGTCATCCGGCAGTCGACCGTGGGAGGTGTGCCGCGCGCGTGATCGGCGTTCAGTTCGTCCACGACGGTGGAAGGTTGTTGCGAGGACAAGGAGGAGATCAGGGATGACAAGAACTCAGCGGCTGCTCGCCGTGCTCGCGGTCGTGAGCCTGGCGACGGCGGCATGCTCGACGGGGGCGTCGCCGACGCCCGCGCCATCGGCTGGGGCGACCGCGGCCCCGACCGCGGCCCCCACGGCCGCCCCGACGCCGGCCCCGACCCAGGCGACCACCGAGAGCTACCCGCGGGCGGAGACGCTCTACACGACGGGCAAGCAGTGGGGTCCGCCCTCGACGTGGAACCCGCTCGACCCGAACTCCGCGATGGGCGTGGTCGGCCTCCAGTACGAGACGCTCTTCCTCTTCGACCCGCTGGCCGACAAGTTCGAGCCATGGCTGGCCGAGAGCGCGTCGTGGACCACCCCGACCGAGTACACGATCAAGGTCCGCTCGGGCATCAAGTGGAGTGACGGCCAGCCGCTGACCGCCGCCGACGTGGCCTTCACGATCGGCCTGGCGAAGATCAAGGTCGTCGGTTCCAACATCTGGACCTACGTGACGGACGCGACGGCGACGGACGACACGACCGTCGTCGTGAAGTTCAAGGACCCGGCCTACCAGCAGTGGGCTCTCTGGACGTACAACAGCCCGATCGTGCCCAAGCACGTCTGGGAAGCCAAGGCCAACGAGGACATCCTCAAGGACACCAACGCCAACGGCGTCGGATCCGGCCCCTACATGTACAAGACGGCGGCCGAGGACCGGATGGTCTGGATCCGCAACGAGAACTGGTGGGCCAAGAGCGCCCTCGGCCTCGAGGCCAAGCCGAAGTACATCGTCGACATCGTCAACGGCGCGAACAACGTCGCGCTCGGTCGCCTGATGCAGGGCGACTTCGACCTCAGCAACAACTTCCTGCCGGGCGTCGCGACGCTGGTCGACAAGGGCTACGTCTCGACCTACTACAAGACGGCCCCCTACATGCTGTCGGCGAACACGGCCTGGCTCGTCACCAACGACCAGAAGGCGCCGCTCGACGACAAGGAGTTCCGCAGGGCGATCGCGTGGGCGGTCAACGTCCCGGACATCGTCAACAAGGTCTACGGCAACATCGTCAAGGCCGCCGACCCCACGGGCCTCCTCCCGAGCTGGGACAAGTACATCGACGCCGCCCAGCGCGACGCGCTCGGCTTCAAGTACGACCCCGCCAAGGCCAAGCAGATCCTCGACGCCGCCGGCTACAAGAAGGGCGGCGACGGGTTCTACACCGCCAAGGACGGAGCGGCGATCAAGCTCACGATCATGGTTCCCAGCGGCTGGTCCGACTGGGAGGCTGCCCGTGACGTGATCGTCTCCAGCCTGAAGGCCGTCGGCATCAACACCGAGGCCAAGGTCGTCGACTACAACGGCCTGGTCGCAGCCCGGAACGCGGGCGACTTCGACCTGGTCCTCAACAACGAAGTCCAGATCTCCAACTCGCCCTGGACCTACTACGACTACATCTTCCGCCAGCCGCTGATGTCCGCCGAGGGCAGGAACCGGAACTTCGGCGGCTACGAGAACCCGGCCGCCTGGGCCCTCGTGCAGCAGCTGGACAAGACGCCCGTCGAGGACGCCGCGGCGCAGAAGGCGATCACGTCCAAGCTCCAGAAGGTCTTCCTCGAGGACCTCCCGGTCATCCCGCTGTGGTACAACGGGCTCTGGTCGCAGGTCAGCAACGTCGTCTGGACGAACTGGCCGTCGGACGAGGGCGCGCACATCCTCCCCGCCACCTGGAACGGCTACTGGCAGATGGGCGCCATCAAGATGCTCACCAACCTCCAGCCGGTCCCGGCCCAGTAAGCTCGGCCATGTGACCCCTCCTCCCGCCCGGCGGGAGGAGGGGTATTCCATCAGCGCCACCGGGGCCGGGGGCGATCGGGAGACCGCGTGCGACGCTACTTCGGGCGGAAGCTCTTCATCTACCTGCTGACCTTCTGGGTCGCGGCGACGATCGACTGGATGATCCCGCGGTTCATGCCGGGCGATCCCATCCAGAGCCTGCTGTCGCGGACGCAGGTGGCCCCGGAGGCGGTCGGCGCCCTCATCGCCTACTACCGGGATCTCTTCGGCCTGGACCAGTCGATCCCCCAGCAGTACCTCAACTTCTGGGCTGCCCTCGCCCACGGGGACCTGGGGCGCAGCGTCTACCTCTCCGGCCGGCCGGTGGTCGACGTGATCATGGCCGCCCTGCCGTACACCCTGGCCCTCCTGATCCCGGCGATCCTTCTCAGCTGGTGGGCCGGGAACAAGGCCGGGGCGATCGCGGCCCGCCGGCGCGTGCTCGACAACACGGTCCTGCCGGTGGGCTACATCCTCACGGCGACCCCGTACATGTGGCTGGCGATCATGCTGGCCTGGATCTTCGCCTCGCTCCTGGGCATCTTCCCGATCTCCGGTGGCTACAGCTACTCGCTGGAGCCCTCGCTCAGCTGGACCTTCATCGGCGACCTCGCCGCGCACTGGGTCCTGCCGTTCGCCTCGCTCTTCCTCGTGATGTTCGGCGGCTGGGCGATCGGGATGCGGAACATGATCATCTACGAGCTCGACGCGGACTACTCGCGCTACCTGAACGCGCTGGGGGCGCCGACCAGCCTCGTCCGCAGGTACGCCTTCCGGAACGCGGTGCTGCCCCAGGTCACCGGCCTCGCCCTCCAGCTGGGCGTAATCGTCTCCGGGGCGCTCGTGACCGAGATCGTCTTCTCGTATCCGGGCATCGGCAAGCTGCTCCTGGCGGCCGTCCAGAACCAGGATTACTTCCTCCTGCAGGGCATCTTCCTGTTCATCATCATCGGCGTCCTCATCGCCAACTTCGCCGTCGACATCGCCTACGTCCTCATCGACCCGCGGACGCGGGTCGGGATGCGCGGGGGCACGGCATGACCGGACCCCTGCCGGCGGATGCCGTGGCGCCGCTCGATCGTCCCGCCTCGGAGTCGGTCGGCCGCGCGCGGGAGATCCGGTACTTCGCGCTGCGCAGCAAGAAGGTGCTCGGCGCCTCGTTCGTGCTGTTCGTGCTGCTCGCCATCGCCGTGGTGGGACCCTTCCTGCGACCCGGGGACCCCAACGCGTTCGTTGGTCCGCTCGGGGCTCCCCCTTCTGCGGAGTACTGGTTCGGGACGACGACCTTCGGCCAGGACGTCTTCGCCCAGTTCGCCAACGGCCTGGTCGCCACCTTCGTGGTCGGGATCCTGGGCGGCGGAGTGGCGGCCCTCATCGGCATGGTCGTCGGGTTCGTGGCGGGATACCGGGGCGGCGTGGTCGACGAGATCCTCAACATGCTCACCAACGTGGTCCTCGTGATCCCGACCCTGGCCATCCTCATCGTCGTGACGGCGTACCTGCAGGCCCGCGGCCTGATCCTCGAGGCCGCCTTCATCGGCCTGACCTCGTGGCCGTGGGCGGCGCGGGCCATCCGGGCCCAGACGTTCTCGCTCAAGACGCGGGAGTTCGTGGATCTCGCCCGGATCAGCGGCGCGTCCAGCCTCCGGGTCGTCTTCCGCGAGATCGCCCCGAACATGAGCTCCTACCTCTTCATGACCTTCATCCTGCTGTTCGGCGGGGCCATCCTCATCGCTGCATCGCTCGACTTCATCGGGCTGGGCCCCACGGAGGGCACCTCGCTCGGCCTGATGATGTACAACGCCGTCGCCTGGAGCGCGCTGCAGCTCGAGATGTGGTGGTGGTTCATCCCGCCCGGGATCGGGATCACCGCGATCGTCGGCGCCCTCTACGTCATGAACGTGGGGCTCGACGAGATCTTCAACCCCCGGCTGCGGGAATCCTGAGGTGAGCCTCGAGGTCGCGGACCTGCGGGTCTACTACCGGACGCTGGCGGGCGACGTGAGGGCGCTCGACGGGGTCACCTTCGACGTGGCCGACGGCGAGATCATGGGGCTGGCCGGTGAATCCGGGTGCGGCAAGTCCACCCTCGGCAACAGCCTGGTCCGCATCGACGGCCGGATGCGCTACGTCGAAGGTCGGGTCGTCCTCGACGGCGTCGAGCTCCCGATCACGGACAGCCGGGCGATGGACCGCTTCCGCTTCAGCGACATCTCGATCATCCCCCAGTACGCGATGAGCGCCCTGAACCCCACCCGCAAGATCGGGAAGATGGTCGCCGAGCTGGTCGAGTCGCGGGGCACCCCGTTCCGGGAAGTGCGGGACGAGCTGTCGCGGCGCCTTCAGCTCGTCGGGCTCGGCACGGACGTGCTCGACCGCTACCCGATCGAGCTATCCGGGGGCATGAAGCAGCGGGTGGTGATGGTCATCTCCACGCTTCGCGACCCGTCGCTGCTGATCGCCGACGAGATCACGTCCGCCCTCGACGTGTCGAGCCAGAAGGCCGTGGCCCAGACGCTCGTCGAGTTCCGTGACCGGGGGTTCGTGACGAGCATGATCGTGGTCACCCACGACGTCTCGATCCTCTACCAGATCGCCGACACGCTCACCGTCATGTACGCCGGCAAGCTCGCCGAGAAGGCACCCACCGACGTGATGATGGGGGCGCCGCTCCACCCCTACACGCGCCTCCTGGTCTCGTCGCTGCCCGAGATCGGAGTCCGCTTCGAGGAGAAGCGCCTGGCGGGCATCCCGGGCGCCCCGCCCTCGCTCCTGAACCCGCCCGCCGGCTGCCGGTTCCGGGATCGCTGTCCGCTCGCCTTCGAGAAGTGCGGCGAGGAACCTCCATTCGTGGAAGTGGAAGCGGGCCACGCCGTGGCGTGCTGGAAGGCGACCTGAGATGCTGACGCTGGACCGGGTGAGCAAGAGCTACCGTGTCGGGCTGTTCGGCGGCTCCGAGCTCCGGGCCGTGCAGGACGTCTCCTTCGGGATCCAGCCGGGCGAGGTCGTCTCGCTGATCGGCGAGAGCGGCAGCGGCAAGTCGACGATCGGCAAGATGATCCTGCGGCTCCTCACGGTCAACGGGGGCACGATCACCGTAGACGGCGTCGACATCGCCGGCCTGGGCGGCGCCGGCCTGCGGGCGTACTACCGGTCCGTGCAGGGCGTCTTCCAGGATCCCTTCAGCTCCTGCAACCCGATCTTCAAGGTCGACCACCTCTTCAGCCTCCTGCGCGACGTCTACTTCGGCGGACTCGGCGAGGCGGAGTGGCGGACCCGGCAGGCCGCGGCCCTGGTCGCGGTGAACCTCGAGCCCGGCCAGGTCCTCCACAAGTTCCCGCACCAGCTGAGCGGCGGCCAGCTGCAGCGGCTCCTCATCGCGCGGGCGCTCCTCCTCGAGACGCAGTACCTCGTGGCCGACGAGATCATCAGCATGCTCGACGCCTCGACGCGGATCGACGTGCTCAATCTCCTGGGCGATCTCAAGGCTCGCGGCCTGGGCATCCTGTTCATCACCCACGACCTGTCGCTCGGCAACTACATCAGCGCGCGAACGGTGATCCTCCGTCGCGGCCGGATCGTCGAGATGGGCGCGACGGCCAAGGTCTTCGGCAACCCGCTCCATCCGTACACGAAGATGCTCCTGGCCTCCGTGCCGCACCTCCACGACCGCTGGGGGAAGGAGGGCGAGGTCGCGGCCGCCTGGGCGGCCGCCGCCACGGCGTCGGCGGCTGGACCATGCCTCTACCATGCCGCGTTCCCCTCCGGCGACGAGCGGCCGGGCGACGACCGTCCGGCCCTGGCGACGATCGAACCTGATCACCTCGTCGGCTGCTGCCGTGCGGAGGGCGAGGGCGCCTGCTGATTTCCTGGGCCGGCCGCCCGGTCTCCTCCACGGGCGGCCGGCCCGCTCCCTCGGCCTGGACCGCGCCCCCAGCCGGCTCGCTCCCTCGGCCGGCGGGCGGCCGATCGAGCGGCGCTGACACTGTTGGACGACGCGGCCTCGGCCTCGTCATGTGATGACCGTGTGCGCATCGCCGGGGCATCAGCCGGGCAACGGGCCGCCGACCGGCCGGGCGACGCGGCCCTCGGCCTCGTCATGTGATGACCGTGTGCGCATCGCCGGGGCATCAGCCGGGCAACGGGCCGCCGACCGGCCGGGCGACGCGGCCCTCGGCCTCGTCATGTGATGACCGTGTGCGCATCGCCAGGGCATCAGCCGGGCATGTGCACGTACACTTCTGGCGGCATGCCCGACGCCGTCGCCGAGCGGACCGTCGCCGTCGCCGAGCAGCGCGCGTCGCTGGACGCCTGATGCGCGCTTGATGCGGACACGGTCATCACCTTTGGCCGGGGTTCCCCGGGAGCCATGGCCATTCGGGGCCGTGATCCTCACGCGGCGCGCACGGGTTGTCCCCGGACGGCAGATCGTGGCTGCGCGGGCAGGGCCGCGATCCCTATGCCACACTCCCGCCCATGGGTGTCCTGCTCGTGACCTGCGGATTCGTGCTGACCGGCGTGGGCTCCTGGTCCGGCTATCGGAATGCGCGGGACGCGGTGACCCCGGCCGTCCACGACGGCGACCCGACGCGCTCGGCGATCGACGGCGCCCGGCCGCTCCTTGCCCGGCGCGCAGCGCGCCGGTTCGCACGCTCGCTGGCCGTCGCGGCCGTCTGGCTCGCCCTCGCCCTGTACGGGGTCTTCCTCGTCTCGGCCGGCACGATCCTGGGCGGGCACCCGTGAGCGCCACGCTCAACGCCCTCGAGCGGCGCGGCGGACATGGACGGGCACGACTGGCACGATCCTGGGCGGGCACGCGTTGAGCGCGGCGGCCCTGGGCGGGCACGAGCCAGGGCGGGCACGCGTGAGCGCCGCGACGCCGGCCGTGCGCGGGTGAGCGCCGCGACCCCGGCCGTGCACGCATGAGCGCCACGCCCCCGGCCGTGCACGCATGAGCGCCGCGACCCCCGCCCTCGAGCGCTACGAGGCGGTCATCGGCATCGAGGTCCACTGCCAGGTCCGGACCGCGAGCAAGATGTTCTGCGCCTGCGCCGTGCCGCCGACCGACGCTGCCCCGAACACCCACACCTGCCCGGTCTGCCTGGCCCTGCCGGGCGTCCTGCCCACGATCAACCGCGCGGCGGTCGAGCACGTCCTCACGACCGGCCTCGCCATCGGGGCGACGGTGCCGGCCGCCACCCGCTGGGACCGCAAGAACTACTTCTACCCGGACCTGCCCAAGGGCTACCAGATCAGCCAGTACGACCTGCCCCTGGCCTCGAACGGCTCGCTCACGGTGGACACGTCCGAGGGACCCGTCCGGATCGGGATCACCCGCGCCCACCTCGAGGAGGACACGGCAAAGCTCGTCCACGCTGCCGGCCCCGACGGGCGCCGGGTGAGCCTGGTCGACTTCAACCGCGCCGGCGTGCCGCTCATGGAGATCGTCACCGAGCCCGACATCCGGACCGCAGAGCAGGCCCGCCGCTACGCGGAGGAGCTGCGGCTCCTGCTGCGGACCATCGACGTCTCCGACGCCGAGATGGAGAACGGGCAGATGCGGGTCGAGGCGAACGTCTCGCTCCGGCCTCGGGGGACGGAGCCGTTCGGCATCCGGACCGAGGTCAAGAACATGAACTCGCTGCGGGCGGTAGAGCGCGCGATTGCCTTCGAGATCGAGCGCCAGGCGGCCGCCCTCGACGCCGGCGAGACGCTTCGCCAGGAGACGCGCGGCTGGGACGACGGCGCCGGGGCGACCTACGTCATGCGGGTCAAGGAATCCTCGGACGACTACCGCTACTTCCCCGAGCCCGACCTGCCGCCGCTCCACCTGGACCCGGAGTGGCTGGACGCGCTGCGGGCCGCGCTCCCGGAGCTGCCGGCGGCCCGCCGGGCGCGCTACGTGGGCGAGCTCGGCCTCTCCCCGTACGACGCCGCCGTGCTGACCAGTGACGAGGCGATGAGACGCGCCTTCGAGGCGATTCGCGCGGCCGGTCCCGCCCTGCCCGCGAAGGACGTCGCGAACCTGGTGACCGGCGACTACGGCCGGGCCCTGAAGGAAACCGCGGCGCGAAACGCTGCCGGCCTCGCCGGTCGCGCCGACGCCGCGTCGCTTGCCCACGTGCTCGGCGAGGTGCTCGCCGGGCGGCTCTCGCGGCCGAACGCGAAGGAGGTCGTGGCCGAGCACGTCGCCGGCGGTGCCGCGGCGCCCGGGATCATCGCCGCCCGGGGCTTCGCCCAGATCTCGGACGCGAGCGCCGTGCGTCGCCTCGTGGCCGAGGCGATCGTGGCGAACCCGGCCGCCGTCGAGGACTACCGAGCCGGCAAGTCCCAGGCAGTCGGCTTCCTCGTGGGCCAGGTGATGAAGGCGTCGCGCGGCCGGGCCAACGCGGCGCTCGTGCAGGCGGCCCTCCGGGAGCGGCTGGGGCCGCCGGCGCCGGCCGACGAGGGTCCCCGGTGAGCGTCAGCGGGTGCGGCATCGTCGTCGGAGCCTCTGCCGCCCGGCCGCCGCGTGTCCCCGACGGGGGTCCCCGGTGAGCGTCGTCGGATACGCCATCGTCGTCGCGGGCGTCGTCCTCTTCGCCCTCGGCTATGCCCGCGCCCGCGACCCGTGGCGCCGCTACCGGGGGCTGAAGGCGCAGGACGCGAACGCCGCGCGCTATCGAGCCTGGCGCGGCGGGGCCTCGTCGGCAGGGGAGGGCAAGACCGGCGCGTCGGTCGCGATGGCGATCCTTCGCCGCGAGATCCGCACCTGGGCTGCCGTCGCCGCGCTTGGCGTCGGGCTCGTGATCGTCGGCTACATCGTCGCCACGAGCTGAGGCGGGCCGCATACGGCGTCGATGTCGGGAAGATTGCACGCGCCATCCCGCGACGTGCATACTCCTGTTCAACCGGACCACCGGCCCCCAGATCGCGCCACCGCACGAAGCGGGACGCGACCACCATTGACGCCCCGCAGCTCCCGGCCGTCGCCCCCCCGGCCGTGACGCGCGGGCCGCGCAAAAGGAGGAGAGTCCTTGCGCACGCCTCGTGGGCTGCTCGTCACTTTCGCAGCAGCCTCCATCCTGTTCGCCGCCTGTGGCGGCGGCGCCACCCCCACCCCGGCCCCGACGGCCGCTCCGACTGCGGCCCCGACGGCCGCTCCAACGGCGGCCCCGACCCCGGCCCCCACGCCGGTCCCGACCGCGGCCCCGCCCTCCGTCGCCCTGGCCTGCGAAGTCAGCGACACCGGCGGCATCGACGACAAGGGCTTCAACGCCAACGCCTGGAAGGGCATGGAGGACGCCAAGGCCGCCGGCATCGCCAAGGAAGTCAAGTTCCTGGAGTCGACGGCAGAGACCGACTACGCCCGGAACATCGACACGTTCATCGGCGAGAAGTGCGACATCATCACGACGGTCGGCTTCCTGCTCGGTGATGCCACGGCGGCCGCCGCGAAGGCGAACACCGGCGTGAAGTTCTCGATCGTCGACTTCGCCTACGACCCGACGATCCCGAACGTCCTGGGCCTCACCTTCCAGACCGACGAGGCGGCGATGCTCGCCGGCTACCTCGCGGCCGGGATGAGCAAGTCCGGCGTCGTCGGCACCTTCGGCGGCATCAACATCCCGCCGGTCACGATCTTCATGGACGGCCTCGCGGCCGGCATCAACTACTACAACAAGGAAAAGGGCACCAAGGTCAAGCTGCTCGGCTGGGACGCAGTCAAGAAGGATGGCTCGTTCACGGGCGACTTCTCCGACAAGGACAAGGGCAAGCAGCTCACCGCGGGCTTCATCCAGGAAGGCGCGGACATCATCGTCCCGGTCGCCGGGCCGGTCGGCCTCGGCGCCGCCGCCGCCGTCCAGGAGGCGAAGGCCCAGGGCGTCATGCTCATCGGCGTCGACACGGACCAGTTCGTCTCGGCACCCGAGTACGGCGACGTCACCCTGACCTCGATCATGAAGCGGATCGACAACGCGGTCCTGGCGTCCGTCAAGGCAGTTGCCGACGGCACGTTCGCAGGCGGCGTCTACGTCGGCACCCTCGCCAACGAGGGCGTCGGCCTGGCCCCGTTCCACGATTTCGACGCCGCGGTTACGGCCGACCTCAAGGCGGGGATCGACGCCCTCAAGGCGAAGATCATCGACGGGTCGGTCAAGGTCTCCGCCTACTTCGCGCCCTAGCGGATCTCCGCTTCCAGCGCGGCCTCTCAGTCATCGAGCGGCGCCCTCCGGGGCGCCGCTCGATGCAACCGGAGAACGACGGCACCGTGAAGCTCGAGTTGCGCGGCATCTCCAAGCGCTTTCCCGGGGTGATCGCGAACGACAAGGTCGACCTCGTCGTCCAGCCGGGTGAGATCCATGCCCTCCTCGGCGAGAACGGGGCGGGCAAGTCAACGCTCATGAACGTCCTCTACGGGCTCTACCACCAGGACGAGGGCGAGATCCTGGTGGACGACGCGCCCGTCCAGTTCCAGGGCCCCGGCGATGCGATCCGGGCGGGGATCGGGATGGTCCACCAGCATTTCATGCTCGTCCCGGTCTTCACGGTCGCCGAGAACGTCACCCTCGGCGTCGAGTCGACTCGCGGCCCCTTCCGCTTCCTCGACCGGCCGGACGCGCGCCGGCGGATCGTCGAGGTCTCCGAGCGCCACGGCCTCCGCATCGATCCCGACGCGATCGTCGAGGACCTCCCGGTCGGCGTTCGCCAGCGCGTCGAGATCGTCAAGGCGCTCTATCGCCGCTCCGACGTGCTGATCCTGGACGAGCCGACAGCCGTCCTGACGCCGCAGGAGGACCAGGAGCTCTTCGAGGTCATGCGCTCGCTCGCGAAGGCGGGCACCTCGATCATCTTCATCACCCACAAGCTCAACGAGGTCCTCGAGGTCGCCGACCGGATCACGGTCCTGCGCCGCGGCAAGGTCGCCGGCAGCACCACGCCGGCCGAGACCAACGAGGGCGAACTGGCCCGGATGATGGTCGGCCGGCCCGTGCAGCTCCAGGTCACGAAGCCCGAAGCACGGCCCGGCGAGCCGGTCCTCGAGATACGCGGGCTCGCCGTTCGCGACGACCGCGGCCACCTGGCGGTGGCGGGCGTCGACCTGACGGTCCGGGCCGGGGAGATCGTGGCGGTCGCGGGCGTCCAGGGCAACGGCCAGACCGAGCTCGTCGAGGCGATCACCGGCATGCGGCCGGCGGTCGCCGGCGAGATCGACATCAGCGGATCGCGGGTTCGACCATCTCCCCGCCACGTCTTCGAGGCCGGGGTCGGGCACATCCCCGAAGACCGTCTCGAGGAAGGCCTCGTCCCGGGGTTCACCGTCGCCGAGAACCTGATCCTCAACTCCTACCACCGCCAGCCGTACTCCGATGGTGTCCAGTTGAAGCGGGACGTGATCACGACCAGCGCCACCGAGCTCGTGGGGCAGTACGACGTGCGCACGCCGACGGTTTTCAACGACGTCGGCAACCTCTCGGGCGGCAACCAGCAGAAGGTGATCGTCGCCCGGGAGTTCAGCCGGCCCCTCAAGCTCCTGGTCGCCGCCCAGCCCACGCGCGGCCTGGACGTGGGCTCGATCGAGTACATCCACCGGCGGATCGTCGAGAAGCGCGACGAGGGCACGGCGGTGATCATCTTCTCCACCGAGCTCGACGAGATCCTGGCCCTTGGCGACCGCATCGCGGTGATGTTCCAGGGTCGGATCGTCGACATCCTGGAGCCGGGGGAGGCGACACCCGAGCGGCTCGGCCTCCTCATGGGCGGGTCCGGCGAGAACGGCGACGGCGGTGCCGGCGAGAGCGGCGACGCGGCCTCGGCGCCCGGGGCCCCCGTGGGCGGTTCCGCGACGACGCTGGTCGGCACGGCGACGGAGGGACGGGAATGAGCGAGCCCGGGTCGGGCGCGTTGCCGCTCGCGGTCCCGGAGGAGGACCTCCCGGCCCCGGCCTCGGCCGCGGCTCCCGAGGAGCGCGGGTCCGGCCGCGTCGCGAACCTGGCCCGCCGCGCCCTGGTCCCGTTCCTGTCGATCGTGACCGCGTTCATCGTGGGCGCCCTCGTGATCATCTTCTCCGACCCCGCCACGCTCAAGCTCCTCACGAGCGACCCCCTGGCAGCCGCCCAGCGCGCCATCGGGCAGGTCGCCAGCGCCTACTCGGCCCTCCTGACGGGCGCGCTCGGGAATCCCGGGCAGATCGTCAACGCCCTCGCGTCGGGGGAGCAGAGGCAGATCGCCCGCGCGTTCGTGCCGATAAGCGAGACGATCCTGAACGCGACGCCGCTGATCTTCACCGGGCTCTCGGTGGCCCTCGGCTTCCGCTCCGGCCTCTTCAACATCGGGGCCGAGGGCCAGCTCTACATCGGCGCCATCTTCGCCACGTTCGTCGGCTTCTCGGTCACCGGGCTCCCGATCTTCATCCACCTGCCGCTGGCGGTGCTCGCCGGCTTCGCGGGCGGGGCCCTGTGGGGCTTCTTCCCGGGCTTCCTGAAGGCACGCACGGGAGCCCACGAGGTGATCGTCACGATCATGCTCAACTACACGGCCTTCCGGGTGCTGGACTGGGTCCTCAAGACGAACGTCTTCCAGCGCGAGGGCCGCAACGACCCGATCTCGAAGTTCGTCGAGGTTTCTGCCACCTTCCCGCGCTTCGTCGACGACGCCGCGCTGCGGGCCAACTTCTCGACGCTGCTCGCCCTCGTCGTCGCGCTCGCCATCTCGTGGCTGCTCTTCCGCTCGATCCGCGGCTTCGAGTTCCGGGCAGTCGGCCTCAACCCGGGGGCAGCGCGCTACGCGGGCATGAACATCGGGCGCACGATGGTCCTCACGATGCTCATCTGTGGCGGGCTGGCCGGCCTGGCAGGCACGACCCAGGTGCTCGGCCCGAGCCGGACGCTCACGCCCGGCTTCTCGCCGGGCTGGGGCTTCGACGGCATCGCCGTCGCCCTGATCGGCGGGTCGCGCCCGCTCGGAGTCGTCCTCGCCGCCTTCCTCTTCGGCGCCCTGCGCGCCGGGGCGACCCCGATGCAGGCCGCGACCGGGATCCCGATCGACCTCGTCGTCGTGATCCAGGCCCTGGTCATCATGTTCGTCGCGGCGCCGGCGCTCGTGCGCGGGATCTACCGCCTGCGGACCGGGCACGCCACGGGCATCGAGGTCTTCGCGAAGGGGTGGGGCTCGTGAGCGCCGCCACCGCTCTCGCCGTCGAGGCGCGCCCCGCGGGGCTGACCCGCCAGCGCGTGCTCGGGATCGTCTACCTGGTCCTGGCGGCGGCCATCGCGGTGATCTTCACGAAGGTGCCCGACGGCGCCCAGTCGACGTTCGGGCTCAACCTTGGCCCGAGCCCCGCCGTCAGGCTGCCGGACTTCGTCATACCCAGCGCGATCACGGCCTGGGTCCTGGCGGCGCTCTGCGCGTTCAGCGGCGCCGTCCAGCTGGTGCGCGGGTTCGGGACACGCTGGGCCGCCGTCCTCGGCCTGGTGGCCCTCGCGTTCACCTTCGGCTTCCTGACCTGGGCGACGGCCGACAAGTCGGTCTCCCTCGTGGGCATCCTCCAGACCACCGTCCAGCGGGCGACCCCGCTTACGTTCGCGGCGATCTCCGGCCTCCTGTGCGAACGGGCCGGCGTCGTCAACATCGCGATCGAGGGGATGCTGCTCGCAGGCGCCTTCACCGGCGCCGTCGTCGGCAGCATCGCGGCCAACCCCTGGGTGGGGGTACTGGGGGCCGCCCTCGTGGGAGCCGCGCTGGCCTGGGTCCTCGCGGTCCTCGCGATCCGCTACTTCGTGGACCAGATCATCGCGGGCACGGTCATCAACATCTTCGCCCTCGGCATCACGAGCTTCCTGTCGGCGCGCGTGCTGCAGACGAACGCCGCTCTGAACAACCCGCCGCGCCTCACCCCGTTCCCCATCCCGATCCTCGCCGACATCCCGATCCTGGGCCCGATCCTGTTCAACCACAGCGTGTTCGTGTACGGGATGTTCCTCCTCGTGATCGTGGTCAACATCGCCCTCTTCCGGACCCGCTGGGGCCTGCGCGTGCGCGCGGTCGGCGAGCATCCCAAGGCGGCCGACACGGTCGGCATCAACGTCCTCCGCACGCGCTACACGAACGTGGTCATGGCCGGCATGGTGGCCGGGATCGGCGGCGCCTACCTGACGATCGGGTCCACCGGCAGCTTCGACCAGAACATGTCCGCCGGCCGCGGGTTCATCGGCCTGGCGGCCATGATCTTCGGCGGCTGGAACCCGGTCGGCGCCTTCCTGGCGAGCCTGGTCTTCGGCTTCGCCGACTCGCTGCAGGCGCGCCTCTCGATCCTCGGCGTGCCCATCCCGTCCGAGTTCCTCCTGATGCTGCCGTACATCGTCACGATCATCGTGGTTGCCGGCCTCGTCGGCCGGGTCCGGGCGCCCGCGGCCGACGGCAAGCCGTACCGCAAGGAATGAGCGCGGAGGGGACCGCGGCCGCCGCACCCGGCGCCTCCGCCGCGTACTCCGCCGCCGCCCCGGCGATCCCGGTTCACCCGGCGGCGGCCGACGCCGGTGCCCGCGGCGCCCCGCGGCCCATCATCCTCGACTGCGACCCGGGGCACGACGACGCGCTGGCGATCACGCTCGCCCTCGCCCGCCCCGAGCTGCACCTCCTCGGCATCACCACGGTCGGCGGCAACTCGCCGCTGGCCAACACCACGCGCAATGCCCTCCGCGTGCTGGCGCTGCTCGGCCGGAGCGACGTCCCCGTCGCGCCGGGGGCCGAGCGGGCGCTCCTCCGCGACAACTGGATCCCGGTGGAGTTCCACGGCGAGAGCGGCCTCGACGGGGCGGACCTGCCGGAGCCGGCCGCCGCCCCGCGTCCCGAGGGGGCGCTGGCGCTGACGGAGGCGCTGCTGGCGGGCGCCGGGCGGCCGGTCACGCTCGTGGCGACCGGCCCCCTGACGAACGTGGCCCTCCTCCTGCGCGCCCGACCTCGGATCAGCGAGGGCATCGAGAGGATCTGCCTGATGGGCGGCTCGCTGGGGGAGGGGAACACGACCGCGGCCGCGGAGTTCAACATCTGGCAGGACCCGGAGGCCGCCGCGATCGTCTTCGGCAGCGGGATCCCGATCTCGATGATGGGGCTCGACGTCACCCACCGGGCGCTCTTCCTGGAGCCGGACGTGGCGCGCCTCGAGGCCCTGGACACCCGGATCGCCCGCGTCTGGGTGGACCTCCTCCGCTTCTTCGCGATCTACCACCGCCGCCGCTACGGCTGGGACGGATCGCCGATCCACGACGCCGTCGCGGTGGCCCACCTGGCGGTGCCCGGCCTCGTGACGACGCGGCTGCTCCGTGTCGACGTGGAGACCGCCGGCGACCTGACCCGGGGCCGCACGGTCGCCGACCCCGAGGGCCTCCGGCAGCTCCCCGCGAACGTCGAGGCCGGCGTCGACATCGACCGGGCGCAGTTCGTGGACATGCTGGTGGAGGCGATCGCCTCGTTCGGCTGAGCGGCGGAGCGGCGCGGATCGCCCGTCCGCGACGCCTCAGAGAATGCCGCGGCGCAGCTCCCCGAGCCGCGCGTCCGAGATCCCCAGGTGGTGCGCGAGCTCGTGGCGCAGCGTCTCCTCGACGCCGGCGACGAGCGCCGCCGGGCCGTGGTACGAGCGCTCCAGGGGCCCACGGTAGAGAGTGATCACGCTGGGGACGGCGGCGTGGCCGGCACCGAGCACCGTCCGGGGCACGCCCCGGTAGAGGCCCAGGAGCCCCGCTGCCCCGGTCGACGCGAGCTCCTCGGCCGTCGCCTCGTCGGCGACGACGACCGCCACCGTCGTCAGCTGGGCCCGGTACTCGCTCGGGGAGGCGCTCGATCGCGGCAGCCAGGGCAGTCTCGAAGAGGTCGGGGCCATCGGCACCCTCGCGCGCGTCCATGCCCGCAGCGTACTCGTGCCCGTCCGATCCGTCCGGCGGGCGACGGCGCGACGCTGCTGATGGCGGTGTCGGCGCCCGACGCCGGACCGCTCACAATCCTCATGACTCCCGGGCAACAGATAGACACGAAGCCACAATTCGACGATAATCCACCGGTATGACGAAGCCGCGCGACAGCCACTCCTCCCGCCTTCGGGTCGGCCAGGCCGCCGAGATGCTGGGCGTCTCGATCGAGACGCTGCGCCGCTGGGAGGCCGAGGGTCGTCTCCGGATGGAGCGGTCCGCGGGCGGGCAGCGACTCGTCGCGATCGAGGAGGTCGCGCGCCTGCTCGACGCCCACCGGAAGGCCTCGATCGATCGGCCGATCGTCGCCCAGTCGGCGCGCAACCGGTTCGCGGGCATCGTCACCCGGATCGAGCGCGATCGTCTCGTCGCCGTCGTGGAGGTCATCGCGGGTCCGCATCGAATCGTCAGCCTGATGACTGCCGAAGCGGTCGAGGATCTCGACCTCAAGGTCGGCGACGAGGCGGTCTGCGTGGTCAAGGCGACCAACGTCATCGTCGAGATCCCGTCATCCAGGGAGTCGCGCCCATGAGTCCCCGCCCCGCCGCCCTCGTCGCCATGCTGGCCCTCGTCCTTGGGGGCTGCGCGAGCGGCGGGTCGCCTGCGCCGAGCAGCCCTCCCGCGACGCCGGCGGCTCCGGCGTCGAGCGCGCCCGCGACGGCGGCGCCTGGCACCACCGCGACCCCGGCGGCCAACGTCAACCTGACGATCTACGGTGCGGCGTCGCTCAAGGGCGCGCTCGAGAAGGCCAGGACCGCGTACGAGGCGGCTGTCCCGGGCGTGACGCTGACGATCTCGACCGACTCCTCGTCAGCGCTCGAGACGAAGATCGAGCAGGGCGCCCCCGCCGACGTCTTCCTTTCGGCGGACACCTCCAACCCGAAGAAGCTCGTCGACGCAGGCTTCGCCGATGGCGCCCCCGTCAACTTCGCCGGCAACAAGCTGACGGTCATCGTGCCCGCCGGCAACCCCGCGGGCATCACGACGCCCGCCGACCTCGCCAGGGCCGGCGTCAAGGTGATCGCGGCCGGCGACGCGGTGCCGATCACGAAGTACGCGGGCCAGCTCGTCGCCAACCTCGCGAAGGAGCCAGGCTACCCGGCCGACTTCGTCGCCCTCTACGCGGCGAACGTCGTCTCGAAGGAGGACAACGTCAAGGCCGTGGTCGCCAAGATCGAGCTCGGCGAGGGCGAGGCCGGCATCGTCTACGTCACCGACGCGAAGGCCTCGACGAAGGTCGCGACCGTCGACGTGCCCGACTCGGCGAACGTCCTCGCGTCCTACGACGGCGTCGTCGTGAAGGGGTCCGCCAACGCCGCCGCGGCCCGGGCCTTCCTGGCCTGGTTCGCCGGGCCCGCCGGCCAGGCGATCCTCACGAGCTTCGGGTTCCTGCTGCCGACCACGTGATCGGGCAGGCAGCCGGGCGCTCCGGAGGAGCGCCGGCGGGGATCGGCCGGTCGACCTCGGGGGCGCGGACGGCGGGCCGCTGGGGCGGGCGCTCGCTGGCCGCCCTCGCCGCCCTCTTCGCGCTCTTCCTCGGCCTGCCGGTCCTCACGCTCGTCGCGCGGGCGATTCTCGACGGGTCGCTCGGCGGCGCGATCGCCTCGCCGGTCGTCCTCGACGCGCTGGGGCTGAGCCTCGTCACGACGGCGGTGAGTCTCGTGATCACCGTGACGCTCGGCCTGCCGCTCGCCGTCGTCCTGGCCCGCAGGCGGTTCCGCGCCAAGGGCCTGCTCGAGGCGGTCGTCGACCTCCCGATCGTGCTTCCGCCGTCGGTCGCCGGTCTCGCCCTGCTGCTCGTCTTCGGCCGGCGCGGACTGCTCGGGACGCCGATCGAGCTGCTGGGCGTCTCGATACCGTTCACGACGATCGCCGTGATCATGGCCCAGGTGTTCGTGTCCGCCCCGTTCTTCATCCGGTCGGCAAGAACCGGGATCGCCGGCGTCGACCGCGACCTCGAGGACGCAGCTCGGGTGGACGGCGCGTCGGAGCGGCAGCTGTTCCGCTCGATCACCGTCCCATTGGCGGGCGCGGCGCTTGCGGCCGGCCTGACGATGAGCTGGGCGCGCTCGCTGGGCGAGTTCGGGGCCACGATCATGTTCGCGGGGAACCTCGAGGGCCGGACGCAGACCCTGCCACTGGTGGTCTACGGCGAGTTCCAGGGCGGCAACCTCGACGCGTCCATCGCGGCGGCGGCGATCCTCGTCCTCGCGGCGTTCGGGGTCCTCGTCGCCGTCCGCGTCTTCCACTGGGGCCGCGTGCTCGATACGCGGGGCGTCACGTGATGCAATTCGCGGGGCGTCCCCCGGGGCTCGTCGCGTGGCGTCGTCTGGCGCTGATCCCGGACTGCGGCTCCCCGGCGGGACCGCCGCCGTCGGTGGCTCAGTAGCCCACCGAGGGCAGGTAGGCGCCCACCGGCTCCTGGTAGAGGCCGATCGTCATCATGTTCAGGACGAAGAAGACCCGCAGGCCATGGGCCAGGCTCCAGCGGAAGAGATCGGTGTTGGCCAGGGGGACGAGATAGCCCGGCGTGCCGAACTCCCGCGCGGCACCGATGAGCGCCTGTAGGTCGTCGGTGGTCTCGGCCACCGAGTGGGAGAAGTAGGTGATCCCCGTCGTGTAGCCGGTGATGCGCCCCAGGCGCTCCACGACGCCCAGGGCGCCGTCGGCGAGCGCGTCGCGCACCTCGCCGGCGCGGTCGTGCCCGTGCACCCGGACGCACAGGGCGTTGCAGGCATCCACGTCGGCCTTCGTCGCCGCCCGAACCGCGTAGCCGGGGAAGGCGAGGCCCAGGGGCTCCCCGTACATCGCCGCGAACGAGCCCCGGACGTCCATGCCGAGCTTCGCGTACAGGCTCAGGGAGCGGTTGTGGAAGGAGAGCTGGAGCAGCCGGACGCCCGGGGCACGTCGCTCGGCGGCCCGGGCGAGCATGGCGTCCATGAGCGCGCGGCCAACCCGACGATCCTGGGCCGCCGGATCGACGCTCACCGGCCCGATGGCCGAGATGATGGAGCGCTCGTCGAGGAAGCTGCTGCCGACGATGCGGCCGTCGCGTTCCGCGACGACGCCGTGGATGTCCGGATGGGCGATCAGCCAGCGGATGGGCCCGGTCGCCGCCTCGATTGACGGGAAGTCCGGCGGGAAGCCGTGGCTCGTCGAGACCGTCGCGAACGCCTCGTAGCAGATGCGCCCGCACTCCTCCGCGTCGGCCGGCACCGCGGGGCGCAGCGTGAGGTCCATTCGCAGTCTCCGATCGCGGCTTCGTGAGCCATCAGGCGGCCCCTCTCCACCCGGGCCGATCGTAGCGGCGCGATCGCCGGCCAGTCAATGCGGCCAGATCCGCCGCGCGCCTGGACGATCACCCCCGCGCTGCCGCAGCGGACAGGTCCGTCGGCTGCGAGCCGGATGCCTCGCCGGTGCCGAGCTGTCTGCGCCGGTACCATTGACTTCCCGTGACGACCCTCGCCCCGAACGACTTCACCCACCTCCACGTCCACTCGGAGTTCTCCCTCCTCGACGGCCTCGGCCGGATCGGCGACCTCGTCGACGAGGCGGAGCGGCTCGGGTTCGACTCGCTCGCCCTGACCGACCATGGCGCCCTCTACGGCGCCGTCGCCTTCTACCAGGCCGCCCGGGCCAAGGGGATCAAGCCGATCATCGGCGTGGAGACGTACGTCGCCCGCCGCTCGATGCGCGACCGCGAGGGCAAGGCGGACGCCCAGCCCTTCCACCTTGTCCTCCTGGCGAAGGACCTCGTCGGCTACCGGAACCTCTGCCGGCTCCTGACCGACGCCCACCTCGACGGCTACTACTACAAGCCGCGCATCGACCGGGAGCACCTGGCCCGCCACGCCGAAGGCCTGGTCGGCCTCTCCGCCTGCCTCAGTGGCGAGATCCCCAAGGCGCTCGAGGTCGACGACTGGGAGGCGGCCCGACGCCTCGCCGGCGAATACGGCGACATCTTCGGGAAGGGCAACTTCTTCCTGGAGCTGCAGGACCACGGGATTCCCGAGCAGGCCCGCCTCAACGGGCAGCTCCTCCGCCTGGCGCCGGCGGCCGGCCTCCCCCTCGTGACCACGAACGACCTCCATTACGTCCACAAGGCGCAGGCGGAGGCCCACGACGTCCTGTTGTGCGTGGGGACCGGCAGCAACCTCGACACGCCCAACCGGATGAAGTTCGAGGGCGCCGAGTTCTACCTGAAGTCCGCGGCCCAGATGCTGGCCCTCTTCCCCGACCAGGTCGAGGCCCACCGGAACACGCGGCGGATCGCCGAGATGGTGGACCTGGAGCTGCCCCTCGGCCAGCTGCGGATCCCGCACTTCCCGGTGCCCGAGGGGGAGACCGTCGAGAGCTGGCTGCGGGCCGAATGCGAGCGCGGCCTGGCCCGCCGCTACGGCACCGTCACGCCGGAGCTCCAGGCGCGGCTGGACTACGAGCTCGGGACGATCACCCGGATGGAGTACTCGGGCTACTTCCTCATCGTGGCCGACTTCGTCCGCTTCGCCCGCGAGCAGGGGATCCAGACGACCTGCCGGGGAAGTGCCCCCGGGTCGATCGTCACCTACACCCTGGGGATCACCCCGGTCGACCCCATCCACTACCAGCTGCCGTTCGAGCGTTTCCTCAACCCGGACCGGGTCACGATGCCGGACATCGACGTCGACTTCGAGGACGGCCGGCGGGACGAGGTCATCAACTACGTCAGCCGCAAGTACGGCGCCGACCACGTCGCCCAGATCATCACCTTCGGCACGATGCTGGCCCGGGCGGCGATCCGCGACGTGGGCCGTGTCCTGGGGCACTCCTACGGCGACGTCGACCGGATCGCCAAGGCGGTGCCGAACCAGCTCGGGATCCGGCTCGACGAGGCCATCCAGCTCAGCCCCGCGCTGAAGGAGATGCACGACGGGGACCCGGCGGTCCACCGGATCATCGACTTCGCGAAGCAGCTGGAGGGCGTGGCCCGCAACGCCTCGACCCACGCGGCCGGCGTCGTGATCAGCCGCGAGCCCCTGGCCGAGCTGATGCCGCTCCAGAAGGCGACCAACTCCGACGCCGCGATGACCCAGTACGAGATGCACGGGATCGAGGCGCTGGGGCTCCTCAAATTCGACTTCCTCGGCCTGTCGAACCTGACGATCCTGCGGGCCGCGGTGGACCGCATCCGCGAGCAGCGCGGCGTCGAGATCGACCTCGAGCGGATCCCCCTCGACGATCCGACCACCTTCGCCCTCCTCGCCTCGGGCGAGACGACCGGCGTCTTCCAGCTGGAGTCGGCGGGGATGCGGCGCTACATTCGCGAGCTTCGCCCGACCTCGGTCTACGACCTCGCCGCCATGGTCGCCCTCTATCGCCCGGGGCCCATGGAGAACATCCCGGCCTACATCCGGCGCAAGCATGGCCAGGAGAAGGTGACGTACCTCCACCCGCTCCTCGAGCCGTTCCTCGAGCGGACCCACGGGATCTTCGTCTACCAGGAGGACATCATGGCCGCCGCGACCGCCCTCGGTGGCTTCAGCGGCCCCGAGGCGGACACGCTCGGTTATGCCATCCGCAAGAAGAAGTCGAGCGTGCTGCGCTCGATGAAGGACCAGTTCGTGAGGCAGGCCGCCGAGCGCGGCGTGCTCCCGCACACGATCGACGCCGTCTTCAAGGCGTTCGAGCCCTTCGAGCGTTACGGCTTCAACAAGGCCCACGCCACCACCTACGGCCTCGTGGCCTACCAGACGGCGTACCTCAAGGCGAACTACACCGTCGAGTACATGGCCAGCGTCCTGACGGCCATCCGGGACACCGCCGAGAAGGTGGCCGCCGCCGTGGCCGAGTGCCGCCGGCTCGGCATCACCGTCCTGGCGCCCGACGTCCACGCCAGCCACCTGGAGTTCACCGTGGAGGGGCCGGCGATCCGCTTCGGGCTGCTGGCCGTGAAGAACGTGGGGCAGGGCGCCATCGAATTGATCATCGCGGCCCGCGAGAGCGAGGGCCCCTTCAGGTCGTTCGCCGACTTCTGCAACCGGATCGATCTCCGGCTGGTGAACAAGCGCGTGCTCGAGTCGCTCGCCAAGGTGGGAGCGCTCAACGCCTTCGGGCACCCCGCCCAGCTCCTCGTCGCTCTCGACGACGTTCTCGCCGCGGCCCAGGCCGACCAGCGCGAGCGCGCCTCGGGCCAGATCAGCTTCTTCGACCTCGCGGCGGAGCCGGGCTCGCTCGAGGCAGCGCTCCCGGCGGCCACGGAGGTCCCCGTGCGCGAGCGCCTCCGCTGGGAGAAGGAGCTCCTGGGCCTCTACCTGTCGGATCATCCTCTCGGCGAGGTTGCCGAACGGATCGGGAAGTTCGTGACCGCCTACTCGGGCGAGCTGAAGGACGAGACCCTCGAGGGCCAGCGGGTCGTCGTCGGCGGGGTCGTGACCGGCGTCCGGATGGTGGTGACGAAGACGCGCTCGACCATGGCCGTGGCGACGCTCGAGGACCTCCAGGGCGCCGTCGAGGTGGTCATCTTCCCGAAGCTCTACGAGCAGACCGGGCCGACCTGGCAGGAAGGCGCGATCCTGCTCGTCGCCGGCCGCATCGACCACCGGGGCGAAGAAGTTTCCCTGCTCGCCGACCTGGTGCGCGACTTCGATCTCGCGGCGACGGGCGGGGAGGAGGCCTTCGCAGCGGAGGTCGCGACCGCCGACAGGGGCCGGCCGCGGGGCCGTCCCGGCGCGAACGGCAACGGCAACGGGCACGGGCAGGGCGCCGGTGCCGGGCAGGGGTCCGGCAGGGGCGCGCCGGGGCGGGCGCCGGCCCCGCCGCCGACCGCGGGCCCGCTCCGCCGGGACGCGCCGCCGACCTCCGCCCCGGCTGACGCGAGCGGGGCGCCGCCGACCGCGGGCCCGCTCCGCCGGGACGCGCCGCCGACCTCCGCCCCGGCGGGCGCGGCCGGCGCGACGGCGCTCCCCGCGGTCCCTGGGCCCGTGTCCGCGGCCGTGCCCGTGTCCGCGGTCGTGCCCGCGTCGGCGCCTGAGCCCAGGCCAGGGTCGTCGGAGCCCGGGTCGCCGGAACCGGCCGGCCTCGAGGTCGCGGCCCCGGACCGCGAGGAAACGCCCCTTCCCGAAGAGGCGCGCGTGGCGGCGCTTGACGCGGCCGCCGCTCCGACCGCGCCGCGAGAGGCCGGCCCGGACGGCCGCCTGCACGTCCGCTTCGCGGCCGGCATCCCGGCCGATGAGCTCCAGGCGGCGATGGCCGAGGTCCGCGACGTCCTGCGCAACCGCCCCGGCGCCACGCGCGTCACGATCCACCTGCCGCAGGGAGCGGGACGCCCGGCCCTGCCGATGGAGCTGCGGGCCGGCGTCGCCTATGACGCCGAGCTGGCCGCCGAGGTGGCCCGCCGGCTGCGCGCGGGCCTCGTCGACCTGGCCCTCGCCTCAGATCCGGAGGGCCTCGCCCCCCCGGGGTGACCAGGGCCGGAAGCTCCCGGCCCCCGGCTCCAGCGGGCGCTCATCCCCCAGGCCGCGCGCCCTCGCGGACGGCCCGTGCGGCGCGCACGACCGAGAGCTGGTCGCGGTGCTCCGTCCGGATGGCATCGAAGTCCGCCGGCTCGATCTGCATCTCGGCCGCAATCGCGTTGAGGACGGCGATCTCCGGCGAGGAGATCTCGTCGTTCGCGGCGGCGACCAGGAAGCAGGCCCGCATGACGGCGAGGCGCTGGTCAGGCGTGGAGACCCGCATGAACTCACGGGTCACGAGGTAGTCCTCGGTCGAGCCGAAGAGGCGCGCCTGCTGGCGCGCGATCTCGACGACGATGACGGCCTCCGCCTCGGAGACGCCGCTCTGCTCGGCGAGGGTCCGTTGCATGAGGGCGATCTCCTCGGGCGAGATCGTCATGTCGGCGTTGGCCGCCCGGCTCACCACGTACGCGGCGCCGGCGAGGAGACGGGCGCGATCGGGCGGCATCGCCTCCAGACGCGCCACGATCCTGCGAACGGTCGCGGTCTCGTCGGCAGAGGGGGGAGCGGCCGGGTTGGCCGCGGCGTCGGCGGGCGCTCCGCTCGGCGGCGTCTCGGTTCCGCCGAAGAGGCGGCGCAGGAAGGACATGGTCGAAGGCTCCGTGGTCGTCGCGGGTCTGGATCCTGCGGAGCGTACCGCAGCACGGCCGGTCCTACGCCGTCAGTGGGGCCTTCGCCCGCGCCATGCGCCGACCCACCAACCGGCGCGTCCGACCCGGCCACGGGGGTCCCCGTCCCGCGCCACGCACCGACCCACCAACCGGCGCGTCCGACCCGGCCACCCCCCCCGGGCGACGCGCCAGCCCAGCCTGGCCGACGCTGCCGTTACGCGGGATCAGGAATCCCGGGGTGAATCCCGGCGCGGCCCGCCCCCCAGGTCGAGCCCCAGCTGGTCGGGGGAGGGGAGCGGCGGGGGCGCATCGGGACGGCGGGTGTGCGAGCGTCGCCGGCCCTTCACACCCTCGGCGAGGAGGGGGGCGCCGACGACCGCCGCGAGTCGCTCCGCGAGCGGCCACCACTCGAACGAGTCGGTGATCTGTGAGGCGGGGATCGTGATCAGTCGCTCGGGGCGGACGAAGCGGGGGAGAACGTCGTCGAGAATTGCCTCGATCTCGTCGCGGAAGGAGTCGCTCGTGCTGCGGATCCCGTCCTCGCGCAGCGCGATGTCCGGCGTCAGGCGCACGACGAGGTCGTATGTCGAGCCCCACGCACGGACCAGCGGTTCCGCGGAGAACCGGTCGGTCATCCCGCACGCACGAAGGTAGTAGGCGTAGTTGTCGACCGCGCCGCGGTCGGTGACGAGCACCTCGGCCTTCGGTGCCAGCTCCAGCTCCTGCCGGATCTGGCTGACGAGCACCCAGAGTTGGGCCTCGCCGGTCGCGGTCTCGTTGATTCCCAAGGGGTTGTCGCGGACCACCTCGCGCCCGAACTCCACGGATCGGCCGGCGCGCTGGATGGTGTGGGCGAAGGCGTAGGCGGCCGTCGTCTTGCGGATCCCGTGGGAGCCGACGAAGGCGATCTTGGCGCGGCGGGGCCAGGCGGTCACCCGACGAGCGTACCGGGTTCGGCGGGCAGACGGGCGGCGGGCGGGCGGCGAGTGCGTCGGCAGTGAGCGGGCCGGCGCGGACCCGCGCGCGCCCTACGGGGCGCCGACGCCCTACGGGGCGCCGACGCCCTACGGGGCGCCGAGCGCGTCGCTGAAGAATCCCGCGAGTCGGGTCTCGTACTCGGCCGTGGCGCAGTAGGCCGCCTCGACGTGGTGAGCACAGGGGACCATCCATGCTTCGTAGCCCGGCACGGACCGGGCCACGACCGCGGCGAGGTCGGTCCCCTGGTGCGGGAGGGCATGCGGGTCCAGCTGCCCGTGGACGACCGCGAACGGCCGCGTGCCGATCGCGGCGGCCATTGCGAGCGGGCTGATCGACGTTGGATCGAAGCCCATCGCCCTTCCGATCAGGAGGCCCCCCGGAACCAGCACGTTGAGGGCGTCGGGCAGGCCGCGGAAGGCGATCTCCTCGCTGATGAACCTGTTGACCTCGCCCACGCCTGAGTCCTCCCAGGCTGCCGCGACCGTCGCGTCCATGCCGGCCGCGATGGTGACCGTGGTGGCGCCCATGGAGGTGCCCAGGAGGCCGACCCTGGACGCGGGCACTCCCTGGGTCGCCACGATCCAGTCGCGCGCCCCCAGGACGTCGAGGTACTCCTGGGTCCCCATGGCGAACCGGCCATCCTGGTGGGGTGAGTCGCCCATGTCGCGGAGATCGATGAGCAGGACCCCGAAGCCGGCCCGATGGAGCATGCCGGCCGGCAGCAGGACGACGTGGTCCTTCTTGCAGGCCGAATGCCCATGGACGACCACGACGGCGGGCGCGTCCGGCGTGCGGCCGGGGACCCACCAGCCGCTGAGCGGCCCGATCGCCGGATCCCGGCTGGGGACGGCGACCTCCGTGAAGTCGGGCATGAGGTACGGAGAGATGTCGACGGTACGACTGGACGCCGGCCAGACCGCGTCGACGTCGTCAGGGTTCGCCAGGCTCCAGCCGGCCGGCGTGTTCTCCTGGAAGCGGAACCCTCCGCTCGCCCGGACGCCGCAGTCGGCCGCGACCGGCGAGATGCTTTCGAAGAGGACGTAGGAGCCGACTCCGTACCCGGCCAGCGCGATCACCGCGATGACCAGGACACCCACCAGCAACCGGCGACGCATGCGGCCGACCCTCCCGTACGCTCTTTCCGGAGAGGCTGCCATGCGTGGGCGACCCGGCAAGGGCCGTCAGGCACAGACCGCGCAGCGGGCCCAGGTCGGCGGCGATTCCATCGACCGCACCTTCGATCGGCGCCGAGCCGGGCGGTCGCTCGGGGAACGACCGCCTTCGCTCAGCGCGGGGTGTCGTGCCGGATGCGTCGGATCAGGCGCCGAAGCCTGCTGGGGGGCTCGGGCCCAGGGGCCGGTGGCCGCGGCCAGGACGCCCGGGTGGCGCGGCGCCACGGCTCACGATCATCTGCCGGTCATGGTCCCGGGAGGGAGAGTCGAACTCCCATGACCTTGCGGTCGCCCGATTTTGAGTCGGGTGCGTCTGCCATTCCGCCATCCCGGGCCAGTCAGAAGTCTAGCCGAGCCTCCCGGCGATCCGGGCCGGGGAACGCGGTTCGGCGCGACCCGCGCCGCTTGTACCATCGGCCCCATGCAAAGCAATGCGGTGACGACCGGGGGCGACGTGCCGATGGAGGCCCCACCGTCCGTCGGTGAGCCGCACGAGGCCGAATCCGCCGCCGACGGTGACGTCCTCCGGGCGCCGCCGCCGCGGTTCGGCCTCGAGGAGGCCTCCGTCATTGCCGCCGACGTCTTCGGCGTCCACGGGACCGCCGCCCCGCTGGTGAGCGAGCGCGACCAGAACTTCCGCATCGCCGCCGACGACGGGCGCGGCATGGGTCCTGAAGGTCTCGAACTCGAGCGAGCGCGAGGGCGTCGTGGAGATGGAGACGGGCGTCGTCCGCCACGTTGCCACGGTCGATTCGACGCTGCCGGTCGCCGTCCCGCGCGCGACGCGCGACGGCGCGCCGTGGGGCACGGTCGCCGGCCCCGGCGCCGCCCGCCACTTCGTGCGCCTCCTGCCTCTCATGCCCGGGCGAAACGGGACGGCTGCCGCTCTCTCGCGGGAGGCGATCCGCGACTTCGGGGTGGTCTCGGCGCGCCTGGGCCGGGCGACCCGCGGCTACTTCCATCCGATGGCCGGCCGCCCGATCCTGTGGGACGTCAAGCACCTGGCCGAGCTGCGCCCGCACCTTCCCTCGGTGGCGGACGATCGGCGGCGAGCGCTCGTCGAGACGATTCTCGACCGCTTCGAGGCCGCCGTCGCGCCTGCGCTCGGGGGCTTCCGGGCCCAGGTCATCCACAACGACCTGACCTTCGACAACACGCTGCTCGACGCGTCGGACCGGGTGAGCGGCATCGTCGACTTCGGGGACATGGCCCACACCGCGCTCGTCCTCGATCTCGTCGCCGCGCTCGTCGCCCTGCTCGGTGGGCGCGACGACCCGGCCGACCTGTTCGGCGCGGCCGAGGCCGCGATCGCCGGCTACGCCTCTGTCACGCCGCTGGAGGATGAGGAGGCGGCACTCCTCGGTGACCTCGTCGCGGCGCGCCTGGCGCAGACCACGCTCATCTCGGCATGGCGGATCGGGATCTACCCGGAGAATGCCGCGTACCTCTCGAGCTGGGACGCCGAGGCATGGCCGATGCTGGCGCTTCTCGAGGCGGTCGGGCCGGACGAGGTGCGCCGCCGGTTCGCGGCCGCGGCCCGGCGGATCCCGGCCTGGCCGGTCCCGGTCGGCTCATCGGGCGCGTCCGGGACTGCCGTGCCTGCCGGCCGCGAGGGCGCCGGCCCACCGGGCGCCGGCGGCGCGGGCACCGGCGCATCGAACACCGGCGCATCGAACACCGGCGCATCGAACACCGGCGCATCGAACACCGGCGACGCGGAGCTTCTGGGTCGTCGCCGGCGAGTGCTCGGGTCGGCGCTCTCGGCGCTCACCTACGAGCGGCCGCTGCATCTCGTCCGCGGCGAGGGCGCCCGGATGTACGACCCACAAGGGCGCCCGTACCTCGACTGCTACAACAACGTGCCGGTGGTGGGTCACTCCCATCCCCGGGTGGTGGCCGCGATCGCACGCCAGGCCGCCACGCTGAACACCAACACGCGCTACCTCCACGAGACGGTCGTGGAGCTCGCGGAGCGGCTGGTGGCGTCGATGCCGCCCGGGCTCGACACGGTGATGTTCGTGAACTCGGGCAGCGAGGCCAACGACCTGGCCTGGCGCCTGGCGACAACCGTCACCGGCGGGCGCGGCGGCATCGTCACCGAATGGGCATACCACGGAGTGACGGCGGCGATTGCCGACCTCTCCCCGGAGGAATGGCCGCGCGGCTTCCGTCCGCCGCACGTCGCGACGATCCCGCCGCCCGACACATACCGCCTGCCGGCCGTGGGCGGACTCGACGGTCTCGCCGGCGCGACCGAACGGGCAGGGGGCCGCGACCGGGCCGAAAGCCCAGCTCCGACCGCGGACGCAACCTGGGCCGAACGTGCCGCCGCCCGGCTCGACGACGCGGTGGCCGGCCTCGCCTCCCGCGGGTTCCGGCCGGCCGCCGTCTTCATCGACGGGGCCTTCACGAGCGACGGCATCTTCGCCCCGCCGCCGGCCTACCTGCGCGACCTCGTCCGGCGGACCCGTGCCGCGGGCGCCCTCTTCGTGGCCGACGAGGTCCAGGCCGGCTACGGCCGCATGGGCGACGGCCCCTGGAGCTTCGAGGCCGCGGGGATCGTGCCCGATGTCGTGACGCTCGGGAAGCCGATGGGGAACGGCCACCCGGTGGCCGCCGTGATCACCCGGTCGGAGATCGTCGACCGCTTCGCGGCGGAGGCCGAGTTCTTCAGCACCTTCGGCGGCAACCCGGTCGCCTGCGCGGCGGCGATGGCCGTGCTCGACGTCGTTGCCGACGAGGGGCTGACGGCCAACGCGGCGGCCGTTGGCGTGGCGATCCGGGCCGGCATCCGGGCCACGGCCGCGCGCCATCCAGCGATCGGCGACGTCCGGGGCCGCGGGCTGATGATCGGAGTGGAGCTGGTCCGCGACCCGGCGACACGGGAGCCCGACGCGCCCCTCGCGGTCCGGGTGCAGAACGCGATGCGCGACCGCGGCGTCCTGGTCGGGACGACCGGCCGCGCCGGCAACGTCCTGAAGGTCCGCCCGCCACTCGTGATCGACCACGCGGACGTGGTCCTGCTCCTTCGCGTGCTCGAGGAGGCGCTCGTCGCGTCCGGGGCCTGACGCGCCAGGCGGCGCGGGACCGCGTCGCGGGCACGTAACAGCGCGGCGGCCGGGGGCGTGAGACGAGAGGCGCGGGCCGAACCGGCACGCGAGAGAGCGTCGCGCGGGGTCAGGAGAGGCGGCGCCGCGCGAGCGTCCGGCCGCCGAGGAGCGCGAGTCCGGCAGCCAGCAGTGCCAGCGAGACGATCGCCGGGAGCGGCACGGTCGGCGCGGAGCCCTCCCCGGGCGTCTCGCCGCCCTCGGGGGCGCGGTCGGAAGTGCCGGTCGTGCCGAGGCGCTCGCCCGTTGGCGCCGCCGAGGCAGCCCCGCTGGCGACGCCGGCCAGCCCGGCCCCCTCGTCGCTCGGGGCGGCAGTGGGCTCCGGTACCGGCGCTCCCGTTGCCGCGGGTGCCGGGGCGGCCGTGGCCAGCAATGCGGGGCCGGTGGTCGGCATCGTGCCGGGGCCCATGCCGTAGGCGCCGGAGGGGGCAGCCGGCGGAACGGATGCGCCCTGGTACTTCGCGTCCCCTGACCCGCCGGGGCCGGCATTGTCGTTCGGGGATCCGGCGGGGACAGCCGGGGCCATGACCGGGGCCGAGGCAGCGCCGCCGAATCCAGAGAGGAGGCCTGGCATGCTGGCGGTCAGGAGCAGGCCGGCGACGCCAAGCGTCGCGAGCCCGGTGGCGAGGGGCCGGACCGTGGAGCCGGGGGCCGCCAGCCACTCGAGCAGGCGGCGCCAGCCGGACGGGCGCAGGCGGGCCGCGTCCTCGGCCGTGAGGCGGTAGTCGCGCCGGCGTGCCGGCGCGGGGAGGGCCGTCATGGCGCCGCGGATCGCGGCGAGATCGTGAAGGAGGGCGGCACACCCGGTGCAGGAAGCCGCGAGCGACTCGGCGGCCCGGAGCTCGCGGCCCGCCAGGTCGCCGGCGTCGAGGGCGACGATGAGCGCGGCGTGGTCCTGCGCCTCGACGGCGGGAGTGTGCGGGGCGGGCGGCATGGTCCTCTGACGGCCTCAGCTGCGGAAGAGTTCCATCCGCTCCGCCAGCAGGGCGCGCAGCGCCAGCCGGCCGCGGTGGATGCGGGATTTCACGGTGCCGAGCGAGACGCCGGTCATGCGGGCGATCTCGGAGTAGTCGTAGCCCTCGACGTCGAAGAGGACGATGGCCGTTCGCTGGTCGGTGCCGATTGCCGCGAGGGCGGCGGCCAGGACGCGCCCGCGTTCCGCGGTCGCGGTCAGGGTCTCGGGATCGGTGTCCGGGCCGGCGGGCGGCTGCCAGGAATCGTCCTCGAGCTCCGGGTATGGCGAGACCGGCCGACGCTTCCGGGCCCGCTGGAGGTCCATCGCAGCGTTGACGGCTATCCGGGTGAGCCAGCCCCGGAACGATGGCCCGCGGTATGAGCGCAGGTTCCGAAAGGCCGAGAAGAAGGCCTCCTGGACGGCGTCGGCCGCCTGGTCGGGGTCCGGGACCAGGCGCGCCACGAGAGAGTGGCAGAGGTCCTGGTAGGCCTCCACGAGATGGTTGAACGCCCCCAGGTCGCCGTCGAGGGCGAGCCCGACGAGGATCTCGTCGCGGCGGGCTGCGGCCTCGTCGCCGGGGCGCGTGAACCGGCGCTCGGCGGCGGTTCGCTCGCCGGTCGGGGTCGGGCGCGGATCGTCCAGCAGGGCTCGGCTCCTTCCGGCGCGGACGCCTGGGAACGTCGGGGCGGCGAGGCGGCGCGAGTCTAGCACGGCCCTCGGGACGCCCGGCGGGCAGGGCGGGTTCCGGTCCGCGGCCGTGGGTCACGCCGGATGCTGACGGGCCGTGCCGGCAGCAGAGCCGGTTCCCGGGCCGCGGGACGCCCGAGGGGCGGGACCGGTCCCCGGATCGCGGCAGCCGGTCGGGCGGGGACCGGTACACTCGGGGCAGGGATGCGTGACCCATGCCGAACACACGCCGAACGCACTGCCGGAGGATCCCGCCCGCCATGACCCGCCTGATGCTGCTCGACGGCAACGGGCTCATCTATCGCGGCTACTACGCGCTCATCGCGACGCCCCTGACGACCTCGAAGGGCGAGCTCGTGAACGCCGTCTTCGGGTTCACCAACATCGTCCTGCGCGCCATCGCGGACGTGAAGCCCGACGCGGTCGCGATCGCCTTCGACCTCGGTGCGCCCACGTTCCGCCACGACCGCTACGTCGAGTACAAGGCGACTCGCCAGCGGATGCCGGACGAGCTGCGCGACCAGTTCCCGAAGGTGCGCGGGATCGTCGCCGCGCTCGGCATCCCGGTCTGCGAGCGCGAGGGCTTCGAGGCCGACGACGTGATCGCGACCCTCGCCGGCAGGGCCGAGGCCCTGGGCCTCGAGACGACGATCGTGACCGGCGATCTCGACATGCTCCAGCTGGTCACCGAGCGAACGCGCCTCATGGTCTCGCTGCGGGGCGGCGTGTCGAACACCGTCGTCTACGACCCGGCCCGGGTCGACGAGCGGTGGGGGCTGCGGCCCGACCAGATGCTCGACTACAAGGCCCTCAAGGGCGACCCCACGGACAACATCCCCGGCGTCCCGGGAGTAGGGGAGAAGACCGCCGCCAGGCTGGTCGCGACGTTCGGCACCCTGGACGCCCTCTACGAGCGGCTCGACGAGGTGACCCCGGAGAGGCTCCGGCCGCTCCTCCTCGAGGCGCGCGGCCAGGTGCTGGAGGGTCGTGAGCTCCAGCGGCTCGTCGGGGACGTGCCCGTCGAGCTCGACCTGGAGGCGGCGCGGATCGGCGTCTACGACCGCGACGCGGTGGTGGGGCTCTTCCGCGAGTACGAGTTCCGGTCCCTGATCGACCGCCTGCCGCCGCTCCACGGAGAGACTGCGAACGAGGCCGTGGCGCGGGCGCGCGAGGCGGCCGGCGACGTCGCCGCCGCGCACGCCCCTGGAACAGGAGGACGCGCCGCCGGGACTTCGCCGGGCGCACCCGGCGCGCCGCAGCACGCACCCGGTGCGCCTCCGCGCGCCCGGCCCGCGGGGTCTGACGGCCTGCAGCTTTCGCTCGACTTCGACGCCGTCGGTCCTGCCCCTGTCCCGGACGCCAGCCCAGTCGAGCCGCTCCCGGCGGGCGACCTCCGGGCCGCCCTCGCCGCCCTCGTCGCGGATCCGGGGCGGGTGGAGCGCGGCGACACGGCGGCCGCCGGAGACCTCTCGGCGTGGCTCGCGTTGCTCCCGGTGGTGGGCGTGGCGCTGGTCCTCGACGATCCGCGCCCGCGGGCCGGCACGCCGCTCGCGCTCGCCCTGGCCGGCGAGGACGGGCGCGTGGTCGTGTTCGAGGGAGCAGAGGCCGCGACCGCGGCCCGGCACGCCCTCGAGTCGGCGCGGACGCCCCTCGTCGGCCACGAGGTGAAGCCGCTCCTCGTCGCCCGCTTCGTCGACGACCTCGACGCCGACCCGACGCTCGTCAACTTCGACACCCAGGTCGCGGCCTACCTCCTCAACGCCGCGCTGCGCAGCCAGGGGATCGCCGACGTTGTCCACGAGCGGCTCGATATCGACCTGCCGCCCGCTGCGGCCGGCCTGACCCCGGGCGAGCGAGCTGCGCTCGAGGCGCTGGCCGCCCTCGCCGTCCGGGGGCCGCTGGCGGCAGCGCTCGAGGAGCAGGGCCTCGGCCGGCTCTTCGCCGAGCTGGAGCTGCCGCTCATCCCGATCCTCGCCCGGATGGAGGCGACCGGCGTCGCCCTCGACCTCGCCGCCCTCTCGTCGCTCGACCGCGAGTTCGAGGCCGAGCTGTCCCGCCTCGAGAGGGAGATCCACGCCGACGTCGGCCACGAGTTCAACCTGGGGAGCCCGAAGCAGTTGGAGCAGGTTCTCTTCCACGAGCTCAACCTGCCCACGGGGAAGCGGACGAAGACCGGCCACTCCACCGACGCGAGCGTCCTCGAAGAGCTGCGCCCGGCTCACCCGGCCGTCGGCAAGCTCCTCGACTGGCGGCTCTACGCCAAGCTGCGGAGCACCTACGTCCAGGCGCTCCCGGGGCTGCTCGCCGCCGACGGCCGTCTCCACACCACGTTCCACCAGGCGGTGGCCGCCACCGGCCGCCTCTCGTCATCCGACCCGAACCTCCAGAACATCCCGATCCGGACGCCGCTCGGTCGCCGGATCCGGCGGGCGTTCGTCGCCGGCGCGCCCGACGTGGTCCTGGTGAGCGCGGACTACAGCCAGATCGAGCTGCGAATCCTCGCCCACGTGGCGGGCGACCAGCACCTGAAGGAGGCGTTCGCGGCGGGCAGGGACATCCACCGCGACACCGCCGCGCTCGTGCTGCGCAAGGAGCCCGCGGACGTGACGCCCGACGAGCGCTCGATGGCCAAGATGGTCAACTTCGGGATCGCCTACGGGATGAGCGACTTCGGGCTCGCCAGCCGGGCCGGCATTCCGCGCGACGAGGCGCGCGCCTTCATCGAGCGCTACTTCGCCACGTACTCCGGGATCAGCTACTACATGTTCCACGTCAAGGAGACCGCGCGTGCCCAGGGCTTCGTCACCACCCTGCTGGGGCGACGCCGCGAGATCCCCGAGCTGCGTTCGGGGAACCGCAGCCTCGTCGCCGCCGGCGAGCGGATGGCGATCAACATGCCGATCCAGGGAACCGCCGCCGACATCATGAAGATCGCGATGATCAGGGTCGCCGCGCGCGTCCGTTCCGAGGGCTTCCGGGCGCGGCTCCTCCTCCAGGTCCACGACGAGCTCCTGCTCGAGGTCCCTCGGGCCGAGGTGGCCCGCCTGGTCCCCGTCGTCCGGGAGACGATGGAGGGCGCCCTGGCTCTCGACGTCCCGCTCACGGTCGACGTCAAGATCGGCGACGACTGGGAGTCGATGACGCCGTCTGCGCGGGATTAGCGACGTGCCCGAGCTGCCGGAGGTCGAGACCGTCGCCCGCGACCTGCGCGGGCTGATCGTCGGCGCCACGATCACCGGCGCGTCCGGCGACTGGCCGCGCGCGATCGCCTCGCACCCGACCGTCGAGGCGTTCGCCGACGACGTGGCCGGGCGCCGCGTGGAGACGATCGGGCGCCGGGCGAAGCTCGTCGTCGTCAGGCTTTCCGGTGATGCCGCGACGCCCGGGCACGCCCCCGCCGCCCTCACGATCCACCTGAAGATGACCGGCCAGCTCTTCGTAGTTCCGGCGGGCTCGCCGGCGGACCGGCACGTCCACCTGCGACTTGCCCTGGCCGACGGCCGGGAGCTGCGCTTCCGCGACATCCGCAAGTTCGGGCGGGTCGGCCTCTGGCCGCTCGACGCGACCACGGGCGAGCTGCTCGATTCTCGCGCCGGCGGCGAGCTCTTCGCGGCGCTGGGACCCGAGCCCCTCGACGACGCCTTCACGGTGGGCGCGTTCCGGGCCCGGCTCCGCGCCCGCCGGGGCCGCCTCAAGGCGCTCCTCCTGGACCAGGGCTTCGTTGCCGGGGTGGGGAACATCTACGCCGACGAGGCGCTCTGGCGCTCGCGCCTCCATCCGCTGCGCAGCGCAGCCACCCTGCGTCCCCGTGACGAGGCGCGCCTCCACGGGGAGCTCCGGGCGATCCTGGCGGAGGCGGTCGAACGCCGGGGCTCGTCGATCGACGACTACACGGCTCCGGACGGCGATGGCTCGATGCAGGAGCGCCTGCAGGTCTACCAGCGCACCGGCGAGCCCTGTCCGCGCTGCGGGCGGACCATCCGACGCGTCGTGGTGGGTGGCCGGGCGACGCACTTCTGCGCGTGGTGCCAGCGGCTGCCGGGGGTCGACCGCCCGGGAGCGGCCGCGATCCTGCGCGCGGCGAGGGCGCCGGCGAGCAGGGGGCGCCGCTGGACGGAGCTCGCGGCCGAGGGCTCGCTGGGGCTGACGCCGGGCGAAGCGGACCGGGCCGCCGCGAAGGCGCGCGCCGAGCGGACGCGGCGGGCGGCCGCGACGCGGCGGGCGAACGCCCGGGCCGGAGCCGGTCCCGCTCATTCCGCCGCCGGGGCCGGGGCCGCCGCCGGCGCAGGGGAGGGCGCCTGACCGTGTCGCTCCTGCGCCTCTCGAACGTGACCCGCGAGATCGGGACCTTCGTGATCCTCGACGCCGTGAACGCCGCGATCGCGGTGGGGGAGCGGGTGGGCATGGTGGGGCCCAACGGCGCCGGCAAGACGACTCTCCTGCGGATTGCCGCCGGCGTGGACGAGCCCGACGGTGGCGAGGTCCAGCGCCGCCGCGGGCTCTCCGTCGGCCTGCTGGCGCAGGAGGCCCATTTCGACGAGGCGTTCGCGTCCGCGCCCGACCTCCGCACCGCCGTGCGCCGCGGCGCCGCTGCCGTGGAGGCGATGGAGGCCGAGCTGCGGGCCCTCGAGGAGGCCCACGCGGCGGGCACGCCCGCCTACGCCGACCTGGCCGCGAGGTTCGTCGCCCTTGACGGCTGGACCCTCGACCAGCGCGTCGACGAGGCGCTCTCCGGGCTCGGATTCACCCCGGAGGAGATCGCCCGCTCCCCGGAGGAGCTCTCGGGGGGCCAGCAGACCCGCGCCGCGCTGGCGCGCCTCCTGGTGGCCGACCCCGACCTGCTCCTCCTCGACGAGCCGACCAACCACCTCGACCTCGCCGCGATCGAGTGGCTGGAGGAGGCCGTCCGGCGACGGCGCGGCGCCCTCCTGGTCGCCTCCCACGACCGGGCCTTCCTCGACGCGACGGTGACCCGCGTCTGGGAGCTGCGGGACCGCCGCCTGGTCGCCTTCCGGGGCGACTACTCGGCGTATGCCCGCCAGCGCGAGGAACGCGACGCTCGTCAGCGCCGCGAGGCGGAGGCCCGCGCCGGCGAGATCGCGAAGGAGCGGGCGCTCGTCCAGACGTATCGCAGCCAGCGGAAGCACGGCAAGATGCACGAGCACGAGGCGCGGCTCGCGCGGCTCGACCCGATCGCCGTGGCGCGGGCCGGGCCGGCGCTCCGCCTCGACCGCGCTCTGGGAGCGCCGGCAGCGCGCTCCGGCGAGGTGGTCCTGCGCATGGACGATCTCGTGGTTGGCCACCCGGGCGGCCCCGACGTGGCCCGGGCCGTCCGGGTCGAGGCCGCCCGCGGGGAACGGATCGGGATCGTGGGCCCGAATGGGTCCGGGAAGACGACGCTCCTCCGGGTGATCGCCGGCGAGCTGTCGCCGCGGGACGGGCGGCTCGTCTTCGGGGCCAACGTCCAGCTGGGCTACCTCGCCCAGGTTCGCACCAACCCCCTCGTCGGCGAGACCGTCCTCGACGCCCTGCTCGGCGAGATCCCGATGACCGCCGGCGAGGCCCGCGGGTACCTGGCGCGCTTCCTGTTCCGCGCGGACGACGTCTTCAAGGAGGTGCGCGCGCTCTCCGGCGGCGAGCGGAGCCGGCTCGAGCTGGCGATCCTGGGGATCATGCCGGCCAACTTCCTGCTCCTCGACGAGCCGACGAACCACCTCGACATCCCGGCCCGGGAGGCCCTGGAGGCCTTCCTGCGGGAGACGCCCGCCACGCTCCTCGTGGTCAGCCACGACCGCCGGCTCCTGGAGAAGACCTGCGACCGACTTTGGGTCGTCGACGACGGCCGGGTGGTGCCCTTCGAGGGCGGCTACCGCGCCTGGCGCGCCGCGGTCGCCGCCGACTGGCGGATCGACGAGGCCTACGCTCGCGAGGAGGCGCGGTTCCACGGCCGGCCTCACCCGGCGGGAGGTGACGCGCAGCGGGGTCGCGGGCGCCCGGGGCAGGTCACGGCCGCCGCGCCCGACCCGCCACCCGCCGCCCTGCCCGCCAGGGCGGCGCCGCGCCAGTCGAAGCTCTCGAAGGATGCCTACCGGCGGCAGAAGGCGATCATCGACGACGACCTGACGCGCCTGGGCCTGCGCAAGGGCCACCTCGAGCTGGCCCTCCTCGATCCTTCCATCGCCGCCAACTTCGTCGAGCTGCGGCGCGTCACGAGCGAGCTCGCCGACGTGGACCAGGCGCTCGGGGCGGCCGAGGAGGCGTGGCTGCTGCTGGAGGAGCGGGCGCCGTGAGGCCGGGAGGGACGGGCGCCGTGAGGCGGGCAGGTGCGCGCGCGGCCGCCCGGGGCGAGGCAGGTGTGCGCCCGGCCGCCTTGGGCGAGGCGGGTGCCGCCGCGCGGGCGCTCCGGATCGGGTTGACGGGGCCCATCGGCTGCGGGAAGTCGACGGTCTCGGGATGGCTGGCCGCCCGCGGGGCCGTCGTGGTCGACGCCGACGTCGTCGCCCGGGCGGTGACGGCGCCCGGCGAACCGGCGCACGAGGCCGTCATCGCCCGCTTCGGGGATGTCGTCCGCGCCGCCGACGGGGCCCTGGACCGGGCGGCGCTGGGGCGGCTCGTCTTCGCCGACGCAGCTGCGCTCCGCGATCTGGAGGCGATAGTCCACCCGGCCGTCAGGCCGCGCATCCTCGCCGCGATGGATGAGGCTGACCGGGCCGGCGCTCCGGCCGTGGTGGTCGAGGCGATCAAGCTCGTGGAGGGTGGGCTTGCTGCCCTCTGCGACGAGGTCTGGCTCGTGGAGTGCGAGCCGGAAGTCCAGCGAGCCCGCCTCCTGGGCCGTGGGATGGCCCCGGGCGATGCGGACCGGCGGATCGCGGCCCAGGCCGGTCTCGGGGCGCGAGTGCGCTCCCTCCCGGCCGTCGTGATCGTCGACGCATCGGGCGACCGGGCTGCGACCGAGGAGCTGGTTGCCGCGGCCTACGCGGCCGCGCTGGGGCGCCGGAGCCGGAGTCCCTAGGGAGCCGGGCTCGGCGAGACCGTCGGCGACTGACTCGGGGCCGGCGACGCGTTCGGAACGGGCGAGGGGAAGGGGGAGGGCGCGGGGGCCTTGCCCGGTCCGTACCACTCCGGCAGCGGCAGCCCGTAGCGGGCCACGATCTTCGTCGTCGTCGTGCCGAGCTTCGAGGCGTCGACCGGGCGAAGATCCTGCTCGGGCCGGAGGACCATGCTGAAGGCCGCGGCGCCACTCGCCTGGAGATGCGAGATCTCCTCCGCGACTGGGATCGAGGCCCGCAGGACGTAGGAGTTGGCGGCCCTGGCCAGGATGAGCATGTCCTGGTAGACGATCTTCGTCGACTGGTCGCTGAAGTACTTGCCCTCCAGGGCGACATCCTCGGGGATGGTGATCATCGAGGTCACGAAGACGTCGACCGTCGCCGAGGCCTGGAGCAGCCCGCCGACCGCGCGGTCGTCGGGCACTGTGATCGAGACGGCGCGCCAGGCCGGGGAGTCCGGGCTGATCGTCTCGCCCGGTTCGAGGATCGAGAACGTCGACCCCAGGGTCTTGCCGGCAAGCATGTTCGAGTAGACCGGCTGACCCTTGAGGATCATCGTCCCCACGACCAGCCCGATCAGCTTGGACGGCTCCGTGAACACGCCCTGGGAGGTCGTGGCGTCCACCGGCAGCTGGCGTACCTCCAGGTCGGTGGCGTCGATGACCTTGTGGCCGGGGATTTCCCTGGCTGCCACGACGACCGGCGAGGTCAGGATGGTGGCCGTGCCCGCCTGCTGCTGGGCCTGGCTGATGACGAAGAACGCCCCGCCGCCGGCGGCGAGGGCCAGCACGAGCCCGATGACGATGATGAACTTGCCTCGCCGCGATGTGTCGCGGTACTCGTATTCCATCCTGGGAGCTGCCTCCGGGGGTGCGATCGGCCGTCACGTGAAGTCACGACGGCCGCCGCGACTCACCGAGATCGTCGCCAGAACGCACCGGCGCCTCCATCCGCCCGAAGTACCGCCGCGATCATCCGATCGGACCTGCCGAGCGGGCGCGGCGGACCCTTGTCGGCGTCCGGGACCGATGCTTGCCCGGCGGGCCGCACGGCAGTCGTCGAACACCCGTTCTGTTCCAGTCGGCCTCGTCTGCTAGAATTGCGGCGTGTCCGACTTCAAGCTCGTCGCTCCGTTCGAGCCCACCGGCGACCAGCCGGAGGCGATCGAGCGCCTCGCGGACGGCCTCGCCCGCGGCCTCCGCCACCAGGTTCTCCTGGGCGCGACCGGGACGGGCAAGACCTTCACCCTTGCCCGCGTCATCGAGAAGGTCAACCGGCCAACGCTGGTGATGGCCCACAACAAGACGCTGGCCGCCCAGCTCTACTCGGAGTTCCGCGACTTCTTCCCGGACAACGCGGTCGAGTACTTCGTCAGCTACTTCGACTACTACCAGCCGGAGGCCTACCTGCCCCGGTCGGACACCTACATCGAGAAGGACTCCAGCCGCAACGAGGAGATCGACAAGCTCCGCCACGCGGCCACCAAGGCGCTCTTCGAGCGGCGCGACGTGATCATCGTCGCCTCGGTGAGCTGCATCTACGGCCTGGGCGCGCCGGTCGACTACGGGGCCACCGTCCTGCGCCTGAAGCGCGGCGGGTCGTACCGGCGGGACACGGTCCTGCGCCACCTCGTGGACCTCCAGTACCAGCGCAACGACCAGGCCCTGCAGCGGTCGCGCTTCCGCGTCCGCGGCGACACCCTGGAGCTGGTCCCGTCGGCCGAGGACCGCCTCGTCCGGGTCGAGTTCTTCGGCGACGAGGTGGAGCGGATCACGGAGCTGGACTCGCTGACCGGCGAGCTGCTCGCCGAGCGGGCGGAGGTCAACGTCTTCCCGGCCAGCCACTTCGTGACGCCCGCCGACAAGCTGCGGGCGGCGATCGGGACGATCGGCGCCGAGATGGACGAGCGAGTCTCCTGGCTCGAGGAGCAGGGACGCGCGCTGGAGGCGGCGCGCCTCCGCCAGCGGACGACGTTCGACCTGGAGATGATCCGGGAGCTCGGGTTCTGCTCCGGGATCGAGAACTACTCGCGCCACCTCTCCGGGCGGGAGCCCGGGTCGCGCCCGTGGACGCTCCTCGACTACTTCCCGCCGGATTGGCTGCTCGTCGTCGACGAGTCGCACATGACGATCCCCCAGACAGTCGGCATGTACAAGAACGACCGGACTCGCAAGGAGATCCTGGTCGACTTCGGGTTCCGCCTTCCCTCAGCGCTCGACAACCGGCCACTGACCTTCGAGGAGTTCGAGAAGACCGTCAACCAGGCGGTCTACATGAGCGCCACGCCGGGCCCGTACGAGCTCGAGCGGAGCGAGCGAATCGTCGAGCAGCTGATCCGCCCGACCGGGATCGTGGATCCCCGGGTCACCGTCCTTCCCACCGACGGCCAGATCGACGACCTCCTCGAGCGCGTCCGCGAGCGGGCGGAGCGCGGCGAGCGCGTCCTCGTCACGACCCTCACGAAGCGGATGGCCGAGGACCTCACCGACTACCTGCGCGAGCTCGGGGTCAAGGTCCAGTACCTCCACAGCGAGGTGGACACCCTCGAGCGCGTCCGGATCCTGCGCGACCTCCGCCTCGGCGTCTTCGACGTCCTGGTCGGGATCAACCTCCTGCGGGAGGGGATCGACCTCCCCGAGGTCACCCTGGTGGCGATCCTCGACGCCGACAAGGAGGGCTTCCTGCGCAGCGCCTGGTCGCTCATCCAGATGATCGGGCGGGCCGCCCGCAACATCGGCGGCGAGGTGGTCATGTACGCCGACGTCATGACCGAGTCGATGCGGGCGGCGATCGGCGAGACGGACCGCCGGCGCGGGATCCAGGAGCGCCACAACGCGGCGCACGGGATCACGCCGCTCACGATCATCAAGGAGATCCACGACATCAACGACCGGTTGAGAGTGGCGGCCGAGGTGAACGCGCCGTACGGCTCCGAGGGTCGCGGGCGCGACCTCGCGGGGGCGTCGAGGGCGCAGGTCGAGCAGCTCGTGGCGCGCCTGGAGACGGAGATGCGCGCCGCCGCGCGCGAGCTGGAGTTCGAGCGGGCGGCCGCCATGCGCGACGAGATCCAGCAGATCCGGCTGCGGGTGCTGGAGGAGGACGAGTCGGTCATCGTGGGGCGGGCGGCGGAAGAGGCGGGGCGGGCAGGTGGGGCGGCGGCCGGGCGTCGGTCCGCAGCCACTCCGGCCGGGCGGGCGGCGGACCCGCGTGCGGCAGGGCAGGCGTCGACGCCTACCCGGCGCGCCGGCCGGGGTGGACGCCCCGGCTCCCGCGCGGCGGCGGACGATGCGTCGACGTTCGAGGTCACGGAGGTGACCGTCGTCCCCGCCGGCGAGGAGCCCGCGATCGCGGAGGGCACGGCCTCGGACTGGCTACCCGGGCTGCGCGACGAGCACGACGACGAGGATTCGGCCGGCTGGCAGGCCCGCTGGCTGGACCGCCCAACGTGGGACCACACCGTGACTCCGAACGTGCGACGCAGGACGGGACGCCGCTCGCCCAGGCGCTGAGCGGACCGGCGTCGGCGGGGCGGGCGGGTCGCGCCGGGCCGGCAGGGCATGTTCTCAGGCTAGCGGCGATGCCCGCGAATTCCCATACTGGAGTCCGCGCCGGTCCGGCGACCGCCGGGGACTCCCGGCCAGGATCGAGCCAGCGCAGGAAGGAATCATCGAGATGCGGTACTCGCGCCTTGGCCGGCTCGTCGCCGGCATCGTCATCGCCGCGACCGTTGCCGCCTGCGGGGGCGGAGGCGGAGGCGGCGGACCGTCGAGCAGTGATCCGACTGCGACGGTCAGGGACATGATGGCGACGGTCACGGCCGGGAACTACGACAAGATCGCCGACTACGCGTGCGCGGCGCAGAAGGAAGCGATCGCCAAGCAGTTCGACCCGAGCGGCCTTCTCGGGGGCGACTCCGCGGCGCTTGGCCTGACCACGGCTGATCTCAAGGAGGTCTTCAAGTTCAACTTCATCGGCCTCGAGGTGAAGGAGAAGACAAAGGACGCGACGACGGCCGTCGTCGCCATGAGCGGCAAGATGAAGATCGACATCAACAAGGACAAGTTCAAGGCGTTGATGAAGAAGTCCCTCGAGGCGGCCGGCCAGCCGGCGGACGACGCCACGCTCAACCTGGCCATGGGCATGTTCGACTCGCTCAGCGCCGAGGAGCAGGACATCTCGTCCGACATCTCGCTCGTGAACGAAGGCGGGAAGTGGCTCATCTGCGAGTAGCCTCGCGCCGCTGAGTGCGCGTCATCGGCCCCGGCGGGCGACTGCCGGGGCCGATCTCGTTGGAAGCCCGTGAGCGCGGCGGCAGACCGCGCATGTTTCGATGCCCTTGTCCGCATCACAGGCGCATCACACAGGCGGCGCGGCGGGTGGTCGCTCGATCGCGACACGGCGCAGGATCGCGATGATGCGCGCCTGCCGCCGGCACACGCCGCGGGCGGGCAACCACCACCCGGCTCCCGTCCCTGGACAGGATGGGAGGACCTCACGCTCGAAACCCCCGGAGATCGCCCCGCCACGGGCCAGTCCGATGGGATTTCGTGCTCACAGGTGCTGCGATTTGTCCACGGGCGGGCCGCGAGCCGCGGCCGCGCCGGCCCGCGCCGCCTGCGCTCGGCGCCTCGGCCCGCCCGCCTGCCGGCGCGCCGGCACGGCGTCACCGCCGCGCCGGCAAGCGGCGCGGCCGGTGGTCGCTCGATCGCGACACGGCGCAGGATCGCGATGATGCGCGCCTGATGCCGCCAGGGGCATCGATGTGCGAAGGCATGGGCGAGATCCGTCGACTGGGGCCGTCCCTGCGGGTTAGAACACCCGTGCGAAACGGCCGCGATCGTCGTAGACTAGGCACGTGCCCTCCGACCAGCTGATCGTTCGCGGCGCGCGCGAGCACAACCTCAAGAACGTGACGGTCGCCATCCCGCGCGACCGGTTCGTGGTGATCACCGGGCTCTCCGGCTCGGGGAAGAGCAGCCTCGCCTTCGACACGATCTACGCCGAGGGCCAGCGCCGCTACGTCGAGAGCCTCTCGGCCTATGCCCGGCAATTCCTGGGCCAGATGGAGAAGCCCGACGTCGACCAGATCGACGGGCTCTCGCCGGCCATCTCGATCGACCAGAAGGGCTCCAGCCGCAACCCGCGGTCCACCGTCGGCACGGTCACCGAGATCTACGACCACCTGCGGCTTCTCTTCGCCCGGATCGGCCACCCCCACTGCCCGGCCTGCGGCCGCGAGATCGAGCGCCAGACGGTCCAGCAGATCGTGGACCAGGTATTCCATCTTCCCGACGAGACCCGCCTGCTGGTCCTTGGCCCCCTCGTGAAGGACCGCAAGACCGAGGGCGACCGGATCTTCGAGGCAGCCCGCAAGCAGGGCTTCGTCCGCGTCCGCGTCGACGGCGAGCAGATGGACCTGTCCGACACGATCACCCTCGACAAGTACAAGCGCCACACGATCGAGGTCGTCGTGGACCGCTTCGTCGTCCGCGCCCCCGAGCGCGAGGGCGAGGCGCCACCCGATGCCGCCCGCCTGGCCGACTCGATCGAGACCGCGCTGAGGCTGGGCGAAGGGGTCGTGGTCGTGGCCCCGGCGCCGCGCGAGGGCGATCCACCCGGCTTCGAGGAGCGCCGCTACAGCGAGCGCTACAGCTGCCCCTACGACGGGACCACCATCGACGAGCTCGAGCCGCGAAGCTTCTCCTTCAACTCGCCCCACGGCGCCTGCCCCACCTGCACCGGGATCGGGACCCAGCTCGTCATCGACCCCGACCTGGTGATCCCGGACCGCGCCAAGAGCGTCGCCGGGGGCGCTCTCGTGCCGTGGGCCAGGATGCCGACCGAGGCATCCTGGCGGATGAAGATCCTCGAGGCCATCTTCGCCGAGCACGGCTGGGACATTCGACAGCCCATCCGCGACCTGCCGCCGGAGGCCGTCGAGCACCTTCTCCGCTCGGCCAAGGAGGAGAAGGTCCTCGTCAGCTACCGCCACGAGCGCGGCGAGAACACCTACTGGGCCACTTTCGAGGGGCTGGTCACGAACCTCGAGCGGCGCTTCCGCGAGACCGAGTCCGAGTACATCAAGACCGAGATCGAGAAGTACATGGTCGCGCGGCCGTGCCCGGCCTGCGCCGGTCGCCGCCTGCGCCCGGAGGCGCTCGCGGTCGCCATCGACCGACGCAGCATCCACGACGTCTCGACGATGAGCGTGACCGACGCGCTGGCCTGGGTGGAAGCCCTGCCGGACGTGCTGTCCGATCGCGAGCGGGCGATCGCCCGGATGGTCCTCAAGGAGATCGTGGCCCGCCTCGGCTTCCTCGCCGACGTGGGCCTCGACTACCTGACGATAGACCGGACCAGCGCCACGCTCTCGGGCGGCGAGGCCCAGCGAATCCGCCTCGCGACGCAGATCGGCAGCTCGCTCGTCGGCGTCCTGTACATCCTCGACGAGCCCTCCATCGGGCTCCACCAGCGCGACAACGCGAAGCTCATCGCGACGCTCACGCGCCTGCGCGACCTCGGCAACACGCTGCTCGTGGTGGAGCACGACGAGGAGACGATCCGGACGGCCGACTGGGTCGTGGACATCGGGCCCGGGGCAGGGGAGCACGGCGGCGAGATCATTGCCTCGGGGCCGCTGGAGGTGGTCCTCGCCGAGCCGCGCTCGATCACCGGGGCCTTCCTGCGCGGCGAGCGCTCGGTGCCCATCCCGGCCGAGCGACGCGCCGGCAACGGCAGGCGGATCACGGTGCGCGGCGCCCGCCAGCACAACCTGCGGGGCATCGACGTGGCCTTCCCGCTGGGGTGCTTCGTGGCGGTGACCGGCGTCTCCGGCTCGGGCAAGAGCACCCTCGTCTCCGAGATCCTCTACAGGGCGCTCGCGCGCGAGCTGAACGGCGCCCGGGAGACGCCGGGGGCCCACGACGCGCTCGAGGGCGCCCTCCACGTCGACAAGATCATCGAGATCGACCAGAGCCCCATCGGCCGGACGCCGCGCTCCAACCCGGCGACGTACACGGGCCTCTTCGGCACGATCCGCGAGCTCTTCGCCGGCGTCCCGGAGTCGAGGGTGCGCGGCTACCTGCCGGGGCGCTTCAGCTTCAACGTCAAGGGCGGTCGCTGCGAGAACTGCAAGGGCGACGGCATCCTCAAGATCGAGATGCAGTTCCTCCCGGACGTCTACGTCCCCTGCGAGGTCTGCAAGGGGAAGCGCTACAACCGCGAGGCGCTCGAGGTCCACTACCGGGGCCACTCCATCGCCGACGTCCTGGACATGACGATCGAGGAGGCGCTCGACGTTTTCCGCGCCGTCCCCAAGGTGGCCACGAAGCTGCAGACGATGGTCGACGTGGGCCTGGGCTACGTCCATCTCGGCCAGCCGGCAACGACGCTTTCGGGCGGCGAGGCCCAGCGCGTGAAGCTCTCGACCGAGCTGTCGCGGCGGGCCACCGGCAAGACTCTCTACGTCCTCGACGAGCCGACCACCGGCCTCCATTTCGCGGACGTGGAGAAGCTGCTCCAGGTCCTCCATCGCCTGGTCGACGCGGGCAACACGGTCGTGGTCATCGAGCACAACCTCGACGTCATCAAGACCGCCGACTGGATCGTGGACCTGGGGCCGGGGGGAGGGATCCGGGGCGGCCTGATCGTGGCCGAGGGGACGCCGGAGGAGGTCGCGGCCGTCGCGGGATCGGCCACCGGGGAGTACCTGGCGCGCGTCCTGCGGGGCGAGCCCCTGGTGCCGCTCTCGGACGTGACGTTTGCCGAGGAGCTCGGGCGCGAGGTCGCGCGAACGGCGGTCAGCACCGGGGAGGCGATCGCGGCCGACGCTCGCGCCCAAGCGGGCCGCCGCCCTCCCGGGCCGGGGCGACTGACGTGGGGCGGGGTGGTCTTGCCTCCCGACGGCTGCGCTGGCTCACGATCGTCGTTCCGGCGCTCGTCGTTGGCGCGGTCGAGCTGTTCAGCGACAGCGTCCTCGACGTCGCCCTCCCGGTACCCCTCGACACGGCCCTTACCGTCGCCGCCGTCGTGGCGCTCGCGGCGGCCTTCTCGCTGGTCGTGTTCCGGCGTCTCGATGCCCTCACTGCCGCTTTCGCGGCGCAGAAGGAGGAGCTGGAGGCCCGCAACGCGGCTGCCCGGGCCCTCCACCACGTCAGCGTCGCGATCACCGCTCTCGCCGACCTCGACCGCGTCCTCCAGGCGGTGGTCGACAGCGCCCGGGAGCTCCTCGCGGCCGACGTCGCGGTTCTCCTCCTGGCAGGTCCGGACGCCGCGCTCGCGGTGCGGGCCTCCAGCGGGCCGCCCTGGGCGCTTCGCCGGGCGGGCGGGCAGCCGGGGCCCGATGACGCCGTCGACGATGCCCTCCGCTTCGTCGATCCCGAGTTTGCCGTGGCCCGCCTCGCCGCCCCGCTGCAGCGTGGCGGCCGGACGATGGGCCTCGTCGTGGTGGGCAGCGCCGTCGAGCGGACGTTCGGCGTAGACGACGTCGAGACGCTGGCCTCCCTGGCCAACCAGGCCGCGATAGCCATCGAGAATGCCCGCCTCCAGGATCGGCTGCGCGACCTGGCCGTGGTCGAGGAGCGGGAACGAATTGCTCGCGAGATGCACGACGGGCTGGCCCAGGTGCTCGGCTACGTGAGCACGAAGTCGCAGGCCGTCGAGGAGTACCTGGCGACGGGCCGGATCGAAGAGGCGCGCGGACAGCTCGGCGAGCTGTCGGGCGCGGCACGTTCCGTCTACGTGGACGTCCGCGAGGCGATCCTCGGGCTGCGCAGCCCGATAGACCCCGCCATCGGGCTGGTCGGGGCCGTCGAGGCCTACGCCCGCCGGTTCGCGGAGGCATCCAAGCTGGCCGTCGTCGTCGACTCGTCCCCTGCATCCCAGGTCGTCGCACTCGCCCCGGAGGCGCAGGCTCAGGTCTTCCGGATCGTCCAGGAATCGCTCACGAACGTGCGCAAGCACGCAGCGGCAGGGCGGGCCGGGGTGAGGATCGCCGTGGAAGACGGCGCCCTCGTGATCCGGGTGTCCGACGACGGCCGCGGCCTCGCGGCGCAGGCCGGGTCGCCGGCCGTGACGCAGGCCGGGTCGCCCGCGGACTGGCCCCGCTACGGGCTCCAGGCCATGCGCGAGCGGGCGGCCGCGATCGGCGGCTCGGTCGAGTGGTCGAACCGGCCCGGGAGCGGCGTCGAGGTGCGCATCACCGTGCCCGTCGCCGACGCCGGGTGAGCCCGATGCGGATCGTCCTTGCCGACGACCACGCCCTCTTCCGCGACGGCGTCGCGTCGCTTCTCGCCGCGTGGGGCCACGATGTGGTCGGCCTCGCGGCCGATGGCGCGGAAGCGGTCGCGCTCGCGGAGCGCCTCCGCCCCGATCTCGTCCTGATGGACGTCGCGATGCCCGGCATGGGCGGCCTCGAGGCGACGCGGCGGCTGGCGGCGCTGCACCCGGAGATCCCGATCGTGATCCTCACCGTGAGCGAGGACGAGGACGACCTGTTCAGCGCGATCAAGAGCGGCGCGCGCGGCTACCTGCTGAAGAGCCTCGAGGCGCCGACCCTGCGGGCGATGATCGAGGCGGTCGGGCGAGGCGAGGCTGCCATCTCCCCGGCGACCGCCGCCCGGATCATGGCCGAGCTGGCGCACCCGAAGGGAGCGGCCGTCCTTGACCCGGACCGCCTCAGCGACCGCGAGTCGCAGGTCCTCCGCCTCGTGGTGGCTGGCCTGCGCAACAAGGAGATCGGCGCCGAGCTCGCGATCTCCGAGAACACCGTCAAGTACCACCTCCGCAACATCCTGGAGAAGCTCCACGCCGGGAGCCGGACGGAGGTCGCCGCACGCGCGGTCCGCGAGGGTCTCGTGCCGCCCACCTGACCGCGAGCTGCCGCCAGCCTCGCGCGCCTTCGTCGAGAAGGTGTCGTGACGCCGAGCTGACCGCGAGCTAACCCGGGCGGCACCGAACGGGGAGGGCCGGTCCGAACCCAGGGGCTGAACAGGGAGACCAGGGGGAGCCGGCAACCACGCCGCGGCGCACCTCCGGACCCGCCTGAACCGGCGCACCCTGCCGAACGGCCCCGCGGTCCCTACCCGGTCGGGTAGGGGAGGCGCCACCCCGACGAGGGTGTTCGCCGTCTCTCCGAGGGTCGATGCTTTCGCGGATCAGCACCAACGGAGGCCCTGCCATGGGCTATCGCATCGACATCGACCACGACAACTGCCTGAACTGCGCCGTCTGCATGGACGTCTGCCCCGTTGAGGCGCTCGACATGAGCCGGCCGACGAAGTCGGGCGTCGAGGCGGCCGGGTGGGGCCTGCCCCTGCCCTGGATGATGGAGCACCCCGTCCAGGTCGGCGAATGCATCGGTTGCGGCATCTGCATCCGCGAGTGCCCGACCGTCGTCATGACCCTCGCCACAACGGAGGGGCCCACCCCGCTGCTGGCCCGCCAGGGCCCCATCAATCGGCCGCCGGCCGTAGAGGACGGCTGGATCCCGCTCTCGGCGATCACCCGCGAGTCGCTCAAGCGCGAGCACGTCTCCCCGTGGGGCGACCTCTTCGCCTGGCGGACCGCCGAGCGCCCGATGCCGTGGCAGGTGTGGCGGACGATGGTCGAAGACGTGCCGGAGATGCCGAAGGCGCCCTGCCAGGTCGCCTGCCCGGCTGGAACGGACGCCGGGCGCTACGTCGGCCTGGTCGCCGAGGGCCGCTACGACGACGCCTACGCCGTGGCCGCGGAAGTGAACCCCTTCCCGTCGGTCTGTGGCTGGATCTGCACGGCCCCCTGCGAGGCGGCCTGTCGACGCGGCGTCCTCGATGAGCCAATCTCGATCCGGACCATCAAGCGGTTCGCGGCCGAGCGCGGCCACCTGCCGCCGGTCGACCCGCCGACGAAGCGCCGGGCGGAGCGCGTCGCGATCGTCGGGGGCGGCCCGGCCGGGATGTCGGCGGCCTACTACCTCGCCCGCCTCGGTTACCAGGTCACGGTCTTCGAGGCCATGCCGGTGCCGGGCGGGATGATGGCCATCGGCATCCCCGAGTACCGCCTCCCGCGGGAGGTCCTGCGGGACGAGATCCAGCGCATCGTCGACCTCGGCGTCGAGCTCCGGCTCGACAGCGCGATGGGCCGCGACTTCACCCTCGGCGACCTTGAACGCGAGGGTTTCAAGGCCGTCTTCCTGGCGACGGGCGCCTCGAAGAGCCGCCGCCTCGGCGTTCCTGGCGACGGCCTGGCCGGGGTGATCCCGGCCACTGTCTTCCTCAAGCAGGTGAACCTCGGCGAGCATCCGCGCCTCTCGGGGGCCGTCATCGTGGTCGGAGGCGGGAGCACGGCCATCGACGCGGCCCGCTCGGCCCTCCGCAGCGGCGCCGCCTCGGTCACGATCGTCTATCGCCGCGGCCGGACCGACATGCCGGCCCAGGCCGAGGAGATCGAGGCGGCCGAGCGGGAGGGGATCGCGATCCGGGCGGCCCTCGCCCCCGTCGAGGTCATCGGGCGCGACGGGCGCGTCGTGGCCATGCGCTGCGCCGAGCAGAGGCCAACGGGCCAGGTGGAGCGCGGCCGCGCGACCTGGGCCCCGGTACCTGGATTCGTCGATCGACCTGCCGGTCGCCACGATCCTCGTGGCCGTCGGCGAGGAGCCCGACCCGTCCATCCTCCCCGAAGGGGCCGGCATCGAGGTCAGCGGCTGGGCCGGGATCGTGGCCGATCCGCGGACGCTGGCGACCGGCCGGGCCGGAATCTTCGCCGGTGGCGACGTCGTTTCCGGCCCGAAGACGATCATCGACGCGGTCGCGTCCGGGCGGCGGGCCGCGGCCTCGGTCCACGAGTTCCTCGCGGGCGCCCGCGACGGCGAGGCGGAGATCATGCGGACGGTCCGCTACAGGACCCCGCCGGAGCCTTCCCTGGCCCTCGACATCTCCCCCCGGCCGCGGGCCCACCCGCCGCTGCCGGTCTTCCAGGCCGGGTCGTTCAAGGCGGCGCAGCAGGGGTTCGACGAGGCCGCGGCGCGCGGCGAGGCGTCCCGCTGCTTCCGCTGCGACGCCGTCTACGCCTGCTCGACAGTGACGGTCCGGGCCGGCCGCGGCCCGGCCGACCGGCCGGGGCTCCTCGCCGCTTCGGCGACCCCCGGCCCGGGCCTGCCACTCAACTCGGGCTTGCCGCTCAGCCCGCCGCCCCCGAGCCCGGGCCTGCCGCCCGGCAGCTCCACGCAATCCATTCCTGGAGGTGACCCGCGATGACCCCGGACCAGATCTCAGGCTTCTTCGACGCCGGGGAGAGCTTCGTCGAGGGCACGATCGGCGCGGCGCTCGTCGTCCTGTGGCTCGTCGCGCTCGGGCTCCACCTGGCCCGTCCGTACATGGTCAAGACGACCGGCAAGTTCACGCTGCGCCTGGGCGCCGACCTGTGGTGGATCATCTACGTCGCCCTGCGCGACATCTTCGTGCTCCAGGCATTCCTTGGCAGCTTCATCTTCTTCTACCCGGATGTCGTGGCCGGGCAGGCCCTCCCGATCACCGGCGGCCTGGCGGCCGTCTGTGCGTTCGCCGCGCTGCTGATCAAGCTGACGACGAAGGGCGACGCCGACCTGCGCTGGTTCCGTGCCCAGGTCCTCCTCATCGCCCTCGGCGCGGTGCTCTACATCGGGCCCTACTTCTTCGGCGTCCAGGCGACGCTCCTGACCGGCCAGCACGTCGAGCCGCTGGCGAGGGCCCTCGTGACCAATCTGAACCCGGACCTGGCCCTGCCGCTCTGCTACCTGTCCGCGGCCCTCGTCGGGATCCTCGGCGTCGTCGCGGTCGCCTACAACCTCCGGCTCACGAGCGTGCGCCGGCCCCAGCCCGGAAGCGAGGCCTGACCGATGAGCGCCGACGATCTCGCGACCGGCCTGACGAGCGGGGCTTCCGCCTGGCTCGTCCTCTCCCTCGCGGCTGTCCTGCCGATCCTGTGGGCTTTCGCCATGGCGATGCACTTCGGCCGACCGTACGTCCTGCGATTCCTGCGGACCCTGACGCTCCGCTTCGGCGGCGACGTCTGGTGGCTCTCGTACGTCCTGATGCGCGACGCCCTCCTGTTCGTGACCCTTGGGCTGAGCATGATCTTCTTCATGCCCAACCTCTATCTCCATGGCGACGGCCTGCCGATCACGGCGCCCCTCGCCGCGGTCGTCCTCTTCTGGGCCCTGGCGGTGAAGCTCGTCCGCGACGCGGACGACGACCCGAGAGTCTTCCGTCTCGTCAGCGTCCTCCTGGTGGTGGCCTCCGTGCTGTATATCGTTCCCCAGGTGTACGGCATGGAGGCCGCCGACCAGGCTTACCTGGGCGACCTGCCGAAGCTGCTGGTCAGCGTCGAGAACCTCGACGTTGCCCGGCCCATCTTCTGGGTCAGCATCGTCCTCTTCGGCTTGACGGCGGCTGCCCTCTTCGGCCGATTCCTGCTCCGCCTCGGTCGCGTCACCGAGCGCACGGAGTCGCCGGCGCTCTGACGACAGTCTCCACGGGGGAGGAGACCGGCCCCCGGGCTGCCCAGGGCGGCCCGGGGGCCGTTGCTCGCCGGGTCCGGCCACCGCCGCGCCCACGGCTGGCGCTGCGACGGGCGCCACGACCGCGCCCCGGCCTGCGCTAGGATCTGCCAATGCCCGACATAGACTTCGCCTTCATCGCGGACGCTGCACAGGCCCGACCCGGCGAGAAGTTCAGCGTTCTCGGCGGCGGCGTCAGCCGGCTGGCCGCGCGCGCCTTTCCGTTCCGTCATCCCCACCTTGCCCTCGTGATCGGGCTCTCCGTCACCGCCCCGGAGACCCATCGCGAGCACGAGGTTCGCTTCGTCCTCCTGGACCCCGACGGCCGCGAGCTGGCCGGGGCGAGTGGCGTGGTGCGTTCGGCCCCGCCCCCCGACGCGCGCGACAGCGTCCTCACCTTCGCCGTCGACCTCTGGAACGTCGGCTTCGAGCGGGCCGGCGACCACTCGTTCCGGATCCTGGTGGACGGGTCGGAGCGCAAGCGGCTCCCGCTCCTGGTCGACCACCTTCCGGCCGAGCCCGACCCGGCGGCCGAGCAGCCGCGGGCGCTCAACTGACCGCCCCCGGCCCCGAGCCGCCCCGGCTGCCCATGACGCCCTGCGACCCGTGACGCCCGGCCCGCCGAGCCGCCGTCCATGACGCCCCGGCGGCTGGTGACGCCCCGGCCCCCGAGCTGCCCCGGCCGTCAGTGATGCCCCGCCCACCGAGCCGCCACGAGCTGCCCGAGATCGACGAGGCCGGGCTGGCCGCAGCCCGCTGCGCCGACCGCCTCCTCGCCAGTGCCCGCGCCCTGGGCAGCGGGCGCTGGGAGGCCTTCCTTGCCCCGCTCCCGGACCGGCTTCGAGACGGTCCGCCGGTCGAGCTGCGGGCGGCGGCGCGTCGTGGCCGGGCGGCCTTCGGGGCCAAGGACTCGATCGCCGACGTCCTGCCCTGGGAGGACGCGATGGCTTTCCGCGACTCGATCGACCGGCTCCTGCGCCTGCTCGTCCGCCACGAGGCCGCCGAGCGCTGAGGAAACGACGCGTCAGGCCGGGGTGCCCGGTGCATTCGCCGGCGTGGTGCTCGTTGGGCCCACCTCCGCCGCCCCCGATGAGGGGAGGCCGAGCTCGTCCTCCTCGAACGCCTCGAGCAGGAACGGGGACGGGGCGGCCGGGTCGTAGACGAGGGTGAGGCTGCGGCGTGCCCGCGTCCAGGCGACGTACGCGAGCCGCCGCTCCTCCTCGAGGGCCCGCGCGGGATCGGCAGCCTCGGCCAGGCTCCGCGCGCTGGGGAAGCGTCCCTCGGTCATGCCGAGAACGGCGACATGGTCCCACTCGAGGCCCTTCGTCCCGTGGGCCGTGGCCAGGGTCAGCCTGGCGTCCGGGCGGCGCAGCTCGGCGAGGCGGGCCCGGGCGTCGGCAATGGCGCCCGCGAGGTCCTCGCCGGGGGCGAGGCGCGCGGCCCAGGCGGTCACCGCGGCGGCAATCTCCGACATGGTCCAATCGGGGTCCGGGTCGGGGTCCTCGGGCGTCGGCGCAGGGGGCTGCATCGGCGCGTGCACGCGCGAGGCGGCGTCGGCCCGGGCCGACGCTTCGGCATGCGCGGTGGAATCGACCCGCGAGGCGGCATCGACCCTTGCTGCTGCGCCGGCTCGTGCCGCGGCAGAGACCCGCGCCGCGGGGACGGCCGGCGCTGGCGCGGCGCAGAGGCCGGCCGCGGCCACGACCCGCCCCACCGCGTCGACCCTGGCAGCCGACACGACCCTGGCCGCGATCGGGAGGCGCGACGGTGACGCGGCCGCCGCGGCAACGAGGTCGTCCACGCGGGCATCCTCGAGGGGGAGCGGCACCCCGTCGGCCCGGAAGGCGACCCCGGCTTCCAGGCAGGCCGCCACGGCCGGGAGAAGCTCGCGTCGGGTCCTCGCCAGCACGGCGCGGCTGGTGCCGTCCCGCGGCCACGCGGCGAGGAGTCGCGGCAGCGGGTCCGTCCAGCCGGGCGCCGGCGCCAGGATGAGCGGGCCGGTGGCCCCGGGGCCCGCCCGGATCGTCTTCGCAAAGCGCTCGAGGTTGTGCTCCACGAGGCGGACGGCCCGGGCGAGGACCGGCGCGGGACAGCGGTAATTGACGGCCAGGTCGACCCGCCGGAGGCCGGCCAGGTCGGCCGCCAGCCCCAGGACGCGCCGCACGTCCGCGAGCCGCCATCCGTAGATGCTCTGGTCGTCGTCGCCGACGAGGAAGATCTGGTTTGCGGGGGCCGCCAGGAGGAGGGCCAGGCGCAGCTGGCTGCGGTCGACGTCCTGGACCTCGTCGACGAGGAGATGGGCGCAGCGGGACCGCCAGCGGGCGAGCAGGGTCGCGTCGCCCTCCAGCGCCCGGAGCGCGCCCGCGACGAGGTCGTCGAAATCGATCCCGCCGGCTGCCCCGAGCGCCCGCTCGTAGGCCAGGAAGGCGCGCGCGATGGGGCCGGGCGCCGGGTCGCCGGCCACCTCCTCGGCCGTGACGCCCAGGTCCAGCTTGAGCCGGGAGAACGCGTCGTCCAGGCGGCGTCGGCCCGCGGCCGCGTCTGCGCCGGGAAGCATGTCTCTCAGGACCCGGTCCCGAGCGACAAGGTTGGGCGTCCGCCCCGCGTCGCGGAGGATCTCGAGCCCGAGGGCGTGGAAGGTCCGGACGCGGACGGCGCCCGCGGATGGAGCGCGACCGCTGGTCGCGCCAGCGCACGAAGCACCAACTCTGGTCGCGCCAGCGGGCGGCGGGGCGGCGGGCGGCGGAAGCGCTGCCGTCGCGTCCGCGGACGTGGTGCGTGCGCCCCTGCCTGCGGGACCCGCGCCCGACGCGCCGCCGGTGCCCAGGGCGTGGGCGCCCGACGCGCCTGCGGGCGACGCGCCCGACGCAGGGGAGTCCGCGAGTGGCGCCGTCGTTGGGCAAAGCGGCGCCAGCGCCGGGCCGAGCCGCTCCCTCAGCTCCTCGGCGGCGCGGGCGTTGAAGGTGATCGCCGCGATCCTCGCCGGGTAGACCCCGGTCGCGACCAGCCACGCCACGCGTGCTACCAGGGTGGTCGTCTTGCCGCTCCCCGCGGGGGCGATGCAGAGAACCGGCCCGGGCGGCGCGGTGGCGGCCGCGCGCTGGTCGGGGGCGAGCCGGGCCAGCCGCTCGGCGACGGCCAGTGGCAGGGGAGGGGAGTTGCGCTGCTCCGGGTCCACCGCCGGAGTGTGGAGGCCGCCGCTTCACCCTGACTCACCCGGCGCCGAGCGCGGGCTGGCGGCCACCCGGACGCGAGCACGGGCCCGTCTGCGGTCGGAACCTTCATCTCGTCCGCAGCGCACATCGCGGACATATCGGCGGCGGTCGATGAATGTCACCGGGCCGCCTCTCTTCGGTTCGCGCCGGCGTATCCTGACGCCATTCGGGACCAATGGCCGTGGCCGGGACGGCCGGACGCGGCTACGGTCGCGAGGTGCTTCGCGCGCGGTCCGTCGAGAGGGAGCGGGCCGGCAGAGTCCCCGCGCGTTCCCTCGCGCTGGAGGTGCCCCTGGTGCAACGTACCCGGCCACTCGTGTTGGTCACGGTCATGGCCCTGCTCGCTTCGCTCGGGGCGGCTCCCCCGACCGCCCGTGCGGCCACTTCCACCTTCACGATTCTCCACACGAACGACTTCCATGGTCAGCTGGAGCCTTCCGGCAGCAACCCCGGCGCCGCCCGCGTCGCCACGGTCGTGAACACCGTGCGCACGGCCGTCGGAGCGGGCAACGTGCTGCTCGTGGACGCCGGCGACGAGATGCAGGGCAGCCTGCTCTCGAACCTGGGCGACGGCACAGCCACGGGAAAGGGCGCGCCGACCATCGCCACCTTCAACGCGATGGGCTACAACGTGGCGACCTTCGGGAACCACGAGTTCGACTGGGGCCAGGCGAACCTGGCCGCCCGGACCACCCAGGCCGCCTACCCATACGTGACGGCGAACGTCGTCGTGAACGACACCGGAAACTGCGCGACCGCCGGCTGGACGACGCCGACCTTCGCCGACAGCCCGTACGAGATCCAGACGGTCAACGGGGTCAACGTCGCCTTCATCGGAGTCACCACGACCGAGACGCCCACGATCACCGTCTCGACGGCGACCGCCGGCCTCTGCTTCAAGGACCCGGCCAATTCCATCCTTCACTACTACGACGCGATGAAGGCCAGCGCGGACGTTATCGTGGTCCTGAGCCACCTCGGGTACGCCGACGGCGGCTACGGCTACGGGATTCCGGTCTACGGCGACCAGACGCTCGCCGCCAGGCTGAACACCGCGGGCAAGCCCGCCAACCTGATCATCGGCGGGCACAGCCACTCGAACCTGTCGGCGGCGACGGTCGTCGGCACGACGCCGGTGGTCCAGGCCTACTACAACGGCCGGACGGTCGGCCGGGCCGACTTCACCTTCGACACCGTTACGAAGGCCGTCGGCGTCACCTGGTCGCGGACGACCGGGTTCACCGCTGGCGCCGAGGACGCGGCCGTCAAGGCCGTCGTTACCGCGTACGCCACCGACCCGGCCTACCTGGCGCTCGTCAACACGCCGGTCGGCTACAGCGCCGTCGACCTGGCGCGCAGCAACACCGGCGACAACATGATGGGCGCGTTCATCGACGACGCCATCTACAAGTTCCTCAACACCGACGCCGAGCCTTCGAACGACGTCGACGTCTTCTTCAACAACGCCGGCGGCATCCGCGCCGACTGGTGCTGGAACGGCACGGACTGGGTGAACACCGGCTGCGCTGCCGGGACTCACGCGGCGGGCCTGCTGACCTATGGCGACATGTTCACGGTCCTGCCGTTCGGCAACGCCACGGCGGTCGGGACCATGACCGGGGCCCAGATCCTCGAGGTCCTCAACTACGCCCCGAACGTCGCCGGCATGATCCAGCCGGCGGGCCTCAAGTACAAGTACTACTCGTACAAGGATGCCAATCCCGGCCCGCAGCCGTACGCCTGGGGCGCCTTCGACGCCTGCGTCGTCAACAAGGTCTCGTCCGTGTGCGAGCCGCTCGACCTGACGAGGACCTACAAGGTCGGCACCAACGAGTTCCTGGCGCCGGCCGGCGGCGATGGGTACAACGGCTTCAAGTACATGCAGTCCATCACCTACTGGGGCGACATGCTCAATGCCGTCAACAGTTACGTGACCGCCAACTACACCCTGGCGAACCCGTATCGGGGCCCGAATGGCGACGGCTCGCTGGACGGCCGGATCACCATCGACGGCGACGGCGACACCGTGTACGACGCCGGTGAGATCGTGCCGGTCACGATCCTCCACCACAACGACTCCCACGGGAACCTCGCCAAGGGGACCTACGTCGGCTACACCCAGCTGGCGACCCTGATCAAGCAGGAGCGCCTCCGCAACCCGACGCGCACCCTCCTGCTGAGCGGCGGTGACAACATCCAGGGCGACGCGATGTCGTACTACTTCAAGTCGGCTCCCCTGGGCTACGCGGCGGACGGCACGCTGCTCCCGGCAGGCCTCCAGATGCAGCCTCTCGTCAAGGCGTTCAACTCTTTGAACTACGACGCCATGACGCTCGGCAACCACGAGTTCAACTTCGGGAGCGAGATCTTCAGGGCCGTCCTCGGCCAGGCCACGTTCCCGCTCCTGGGCGCCAACATGACCGACACGGGCGCCTACGGCCTCTCCACGGTGCAGGGCGGGGCGGGTGTCCAGCCCTATGTCGAAAAGACACTTGGCGCCGAGGGAATCAAGGTCGCGATTCTCGGCATCACGAACCATCGCGTTCCGAACTACGAGCTTCCGAGCAACATCCCGGGCCTCGCCTTCAGCGACCCGCTGGCCAAGGCCCAGGAGCTCTCGACCGCGCTCCGGTCCTCCAACGACGCGGTCGTCGCGCTCACCCACATCGGGTTCACGGAGAACCCCTCGAGCGTCGAGATCGACAACAACGTCGACACGACCATGGCGGCGACGGTGACCGGCCTCGACGCGATCATCGGGGCCCACAGCCACACGAACCCGCAGTACGGGTTCGGGAACTACAAGTACCTGCCATCGATCGTTCCCGGTCCGGCTGGCAACCCGGTGATCATCAACCAGGCCTATCGCTATAACAACACGCTCGGCGAGGTCGTCCTCGGCATGCGCGCCAAGGCCGGCGGCGGCTACGAGGTCGCCTCGGAGACCGGGCGGTACCTCTCCGTGACCCTGGCGGGGACGGCCGAGGACGCCGCAACCAAGGCGATCATCGACCCGTACGTCGCCGCCCTGAACACCTACAACGCGACGGTGCTGGGCCAGACGACGGCCCCGATCGACGCCCTCCAGGCGTTCACCCAGGAGACCACCGGCGCCAACCTGCAGGCAGACGCCGCCGTCTTCGAGCTCAACCAGCACGGCATCACGCCCGACATCCACATCTCAGGCGCCATGACCAACAAGGCAGTCGCACTGACTGCCACACCAGCCGCCCCGGTCACCCTCACGGTCGCGGACATGTTCACGCTCATGCCCTACGAGAACTCGCTCGTTGTGCTGCGCATGAACGGGCCGCAGCTCAAGGCGGTCCTGGAGCGGGCCTACCGCAACTACTACTACTACAAGTACGTGCCCGGCTACGGCGGCTACTCGTACTACACGACCTGCATGCTCGACACGAACTCGGTCGGCCAGATCACGTACAGAGACATGTACCCGGCGGCCTACCACGCGGCGGAGAGTTACGTCGAGTCGTTGTCGATCAACGGAGTGAAGGTCGACTTCAGGGACGCCCGGACGTACTACAAGGTTTCCACGGTCAACTACCTGGCCGCCGGCTCGTGCAACTTCAATGACGGAGGCGTCAGCCTCTGGCCGCTCGACCAGATCGTCAACGACACCCAGTTCTACGTGCGCGATGCGGTCATCAACTACATCACCGCGATGGGCACCGTGTCGCCCGCGATCGAAGGGCGCGTGCTCTTCAACGGTTCCGGCACCCCGCCCACGCCCCTCCCCCCGTCGCCACCCCCACCCCCACCCCCACCCCCACCCCGACCCCCGTCCCGACGCCCGCGCCGATCACGCTTACCCGGTCGACAGGCATGGTCGCCAACGGCGGTTCCGTCGGTTTCTCCGTCCAGTTCGCCGCCAATGGCGGCAACCGGACGTTCTTCCTCGAGCACACCTACGTCGGCTCCCCGTGGACCACGGTCGCCACGTCGACCACGAACGCGAGCGGCTTCGCGTCGGTCTCGTACAAGCCGACCCGGACCGGCTACTACCGGGTCCGGTTCGCCGGCGCCGCTGACCTGCCAGCCGCGAACAGCAGCGTGGTGCTGGTTGGCGTCCGCCAGACGGTTACCCTCTTCCCGACCCACACGGGCGTGATGACGATCGACAAGGGTCGGACCATCACGTTCCGCTCCACCATCGCGCCGCTGCGCACGGACGTCCTGGCGTCGCGTGCCACGTTCCGCTTCTACCAGAAGGTGAGTGGCCACTGGGTGCTCAAGTACGAGCGCCACGTCGCCACGGACGCCGCCGGCACCGCACGCACGGCCTTCCGGTTCGGCGTTAGCGGCAGCTGGTACGTCATGGCCTTCGCCGACCGCTCACCGTACAACTCGGTCAGCCGCTTCTCGCAGCGCGAGGTCTTCCTCGTCCAGTGACCATCGTCCCGGGGCGCGGCGACGCGCTTCCGGGCACCGATCCCCGAACCTGAGCGAGAGCCCCCGCCGACGAGGCGGGGGCTCTCTTCGTGCGTCGGAGGGCCCGGGCGTTGCCGCGCTGCGGTAGCCTCAGCGCGTGACTCCCCAGCTCGAGGCGACGCTCGCCGGCCTGCCCACCCACCCGGGTGTCTACCTGATGCGCGACGCGCGCGGCGCCGTGCTCTACGTCGGCAAGGCGCAGAACCTCCGGTCCCGCGTCCGCTCCTACTGGCAGCGCCAGACGGCCGGGTCGGGGCCGGGAGAGGTCCACCGGATCCGCGAGGTGATCGACCGGGTCGCGGACCTCGAGTACACGCTGACAAGATTCGATCTCGGAGGCGCTTCTCCTCGAGGCGAACCTGATCAAGCTCTACCAGCCCCGTTTCAACGTCCGCCTCAAGGACGACAAGAGCTACCCCTACATCCGGATCACACTCGGCGAGGACTTCCCGCGCGTCGAGCGGACCCGCCGTCTCGTGAGCGACGGGAGCCGCTACTTCGGCCCCTACGCCTCGGCGAGCAGCGTCGACGAGGCGATGAACCTCATCCGTCGCCTCTTCCCGTTCCGGACGTGCACGCTCGACATCCGGGAGGGAGAGCGGGCGCTGCGCCGCCCCTGCCTCCTCTACCACATAAAGCGCTGCCAGGGCCCCTGCATCGAGGCCGTGACGAAGGACGCATACCGGGCCGACATCGCCCAGGTGGAGCTCTTCCTGGAGGGACGCCAGGAGACCCTGGTCCGCGCGCTCCGCCGCGAGATGGAGGCGGCCTCGGGGCGGACCGAGTACGAGCGGGCCGCGGCGATGCGGGACAAGGTGCGCTCGATCGAGCGGACGATGGAGGACCAGAAGATGGCCGCCTTCGCCCGCACGGAGCTCGACGCGCTGGGCCTGGCCCGCTCCGGCAACCAGGCGGCGGTCCAGGTATTTGCCGTGCGGGCCGGGAAGCTGGTGGGGCGCGACGTCTACGTGCTGGAGGCGCCGGCCGACGTTGGCGACGACGAGACGCTGGCCGGCTTCGTGCTCCAGTACTACGCCCGCTCCACGCACGTGCCGCCGGCCGTCCTCGCGCCACGACTCCCGGCCGAGGCGGCGGACCTGGAGGTCTTCCTGGCGGCGCGCCGCGGCCGGCGGGTCCGGCTGCTGGTGCCCGCGCGCGGCGAGAAGCGGCGCCTGGTGGACCTGGCCGGCCGCAACGCTGCCGACCACCTGGGACGCGAGCAGGCGCGCTGGCTCGCCGACGAGGGCAAGACGCTGGTCGCCCTCGAGGAGCTGGCGGCGGCGCTCGGCCTCGCCGGCCCGCCCCTGCGGATCGAGTGCTACGACATCTCCACGATCGGGGGCCGCGAGACGGTCGGCAGCATGGTCGTCTTCGAGGACGGCCGGCCGCGGACCGGCGCCTACCGGCGCTTCCGGATCAAGGACGTCGCCGGCCAGGACGACTTCGCCAGCCACGCCGAGATGCTGCGCCGCCGCCTCCACCGGGCCCGGGCGGGCGAGGAGGGGAGCGCCGAGGAGCAGCGCTGGGCCCTGCCCGACCTCATCGTCGTGGACGGCGGCAAGGGTCAGCTCGCCGCCGACGTGGCCGTGCTGCGCGAGTTGGGGCTCGACGAGATCCCCATCGCCGGGCTGGCCAAGGAGCGCGAGGAGCTCTTCCTGCCGGGACGCCCGGACGCGGTGGTGCTACCGCCCACGTCGTCGGCGCTCTACCTGGTCCAGCGGATCCGGGACGAGGCCCACCGCTTCGCGATCACCTACCACCGCGACCTGCGCCGGCGCGCCGCCGTCAAGAGCGCCTTCGACGACCTGCCCGGCGTGGGACCCGCCCGCAGGCGCGCGCTCCTGCGCACCTTCGGCTCGGCGAAGCGCGTCCGGGAGGCGCCGGTCGAGCAGGTTGCGGCGGTCCCGGGCATCGGCCCTGTGCTGGCGGCGCGCATCAAGGAACACCTGGGGACCGGCTGAACGGGTCGCCCGAACGCCCGGGGGTGAAGGGTGGTAGCATCCCCGGCCGATGCGCCGAATCACCCCCGCCCTCATTCTGACGGTCCTGGCGGCCGCCCTCTTCCTGAATCTCTGGCCCAACCTGAAGCTGCCCGGATCCGGTCCGGACGGCGCGAGCCGCCTCATCGAGACCAAGCTCGGCCTGGATCTCGTCGGCGGCCTGCAGGTGGAGTACCAGGCGCTCCCCGCCGGCGGCAAGACGCCCGACGCGGGGGCCATGGCCACGATCAAGACGATCGTCGAGAACCGGGTCAACAGCCAGGGCGTCACCGAGCCCGTCGTGCAGACGCAGGGCACCGACCGCATCGTGGTCGAGCTGCCCGGGGTCAACGACCCGGACCCGATCCGCAAGCTCCTCGGGGCGACCGGGCGCCTGGACTTCGTGCCCCTTCCCACGGAGCGTTACGGGACGGGCACGAGCCCCGGGCCGAACACCGCGACCCAGGGCCAGCCGCTGCCGACCCAGGAGACGGCGCTCTTCTCGGGCGCGGAGATCGACCAGGCCTACGCGAGCACGGACGACAAGGGCGCCCGCGCCGTCGGCTTCAAGCTGAAGAGCAAGGGCGCGACCCTCTTCGGCGACTACACGTCCAAGAACGTCGGCAACTTCTTCGCGATCGTGCTCGACGGCAACGTCGTCTCGGCGCCGGTCATCCAGAGCGCGATCACCGGCGGGAGCGGCATCATCACGGGCGGCACGACCGGCTTCACGGTGGCCGAGATGAACGACCTCGTGACGGTCCTCGCCTACGGCTCCCTCCCGTTCCCGATCCAGGAAGTCAGCTTCCAGACGATCGGGGCGACCCTGGCGGGCTTCTCCCTCGACAGGATCGTCCTGGCCGGGCTCATCGCGATCCTCCTCGTCTTCCTCTTCATGCTCGTCTACTACCGCCTGCCCGGCCTGGTCGCCTGCTTCGGGCTCATCTACTACGCGCTCGTCGTGCTGGCGATCTTCCGGCTCATCCCGGTGACGCTGACCCTGGCCGGCATCGCGGCCTTCGTGCTCTCGGTGGGCATGGCGGTGGACGCCAACGTGCTCATCTTCGAACGCATGAGGGAGGAACTGCGGCTGGGCAAGTCGCTGCCGGCGGCCATGGAGGCGGGCTTCAACCGGGCCTGGAACTCGATCCTGGACTCCAACGTGGCCAGCCTGATCACGGCCACGATCCTCTACCTCTTCGGGTCGTCGACGATCCGCGGCTTCGCCCTCGTCCTGATCATCGGCGTCCTTATCTCCATGTTCACCGCGATGACCGTGACCCGGACGATGCTCCGCTTCGTGGTCCCCAACGTGTGGGCCCGCCGGTCGCGGCTCTACGGCCTGCGCGACGAGGAGTTCGTGGGGGCGACCGGCCGAGCGGTCGTACGCGGGGAGGGGCGCTCCCGTGCGTGACCTGATCGGCAAGCGCAACTGGTTCTTCGCCTTCTCGCTCATCCTCACGGTGCCCGCGGTCATCTTCATCCTGCTCGGTCCCCTGACCGGGGGCGCGGCCGGCCTGCAGTTCTCGATCGACTACACGGGCGGCACGAAGTGGGAGGTCCGCTTCGAGGACCGGACCGTCACGCCGGAGCAGGTGAAGGCGGTCCTGGCCGCCCAGGGCTACGGGGATTCCGTCGTCCAGACGACGTCCGACAGCTTCCTCCTGATCCGGACCGTGCCGATCGGGTTCGTCATGGCTCCCAGCCCCTCGCCCGAGGCTTCGGCGTTGCCGAGCGGCTCCCCGGCTGCCAGCGCGTCCGCCGCCCCGAGCGGCTCCCCGGCTGCGAGCGGCTCCCCGGCTGCCAGCGCGTCCGCCGCGCCCTCGGCCAGCGTCGCGCCCTCGCCGTCCGTCGTGCCGAGCGGCTCGCCCGGCGCTCCCGCGGCCTCCGCCGCGCCGGCCACGCCGGTTGCGCCCGGCGCGGTCTCGCGGACCGGCGAGATCGGCGTGCTCGCCGCCGCCCTCGAGGCGAAGCTCGGTCCCCTCGAGTCGCAGCGCCAGCTGACGACGATCGGCCCCATCATCTCGTCCGAGCTCACCCAGCAGGCGATCCTCCTCGTGCTGGTCGGGTCGATCGGGATCCTGCTCTGGATGACCTTCCGCTTCCGCGACTTCCGCTTCGGGATGACGGCCCTCGTGGCCCTGGTCCACGACGTGATCGTCGTCGTGGGCTCCTTCGCGGTCCTCGGAACGTTCTTCGGGCTCGAGGTCGACGGCCTGTTCGTCACGGCGATGCTCACGATCATCGGCTTCTCGGTCCACGACACGATCGTCGTCTACGACCGGATCCGCGAGAACCGCTCCCGGCACGCCGGCGAGCGCTTCTCGAACATCGTCAACCACTCGATCCTGCAGACCCTCGCCCGCTCTATCAACACGAGCCTCACCGTCATCTTCACCCTGACGGCGCTCTTCCTCTTCGGTGGCGATTCGATCCGCCCGTTCATCCTGGCGCTCCTCATCGGGATCACCTCCGGCACGTACTCATCGATCTTCAATGCCGCCCCGCTGCTCACCGTCTGGGAGGAGTGGGAGGCGCGCCGCAAGGAGCGCGCCGTGCCCGGCCGCCCGGTGCGTCGCCCCTCGGCGTGAGCGTCGCCGCGGGCCCTCGCGGCTTCGCGGCGCCCGTGAAGTCGCACGTGAGCGGCGCGTGCGATGCTTGCCCGATGCTGATCCCGCGTTTCCGGTGGCGCTACCCGGATCGCACGCCCCCGGACGCCGCGTTCGTGGCGGCGGTGGAGGCGCACGGCGGCTCCTCGCTCGTGGCCACGGTCCTCGCCCGCCGTGGTGTCGGGGCGGGTGACGTCGACGCCTATTTCGGACCGCCGACCCTTGGCCTGCACGACGCCGCCCTGCTGCCCGACGCGGCCGCGGTGGTCGCGCGCGTGGCCCTGGCCCGTGACCGCGGCGAGCGGATCCTCGTCGTCGGCGACTTCGATGCCGACGGCCTGACGGGCCTCGCGATCCTCGTGACGGCACTCCGCCGGCTGGGCCTGGACGTCGCCTTCCATGTCCCGAGCCGGGTGGACGAGGGCCACGGGCTCTCGCTGCAGGCCGTCGAGGCGGCGCGCGAGAGCGGCCGCAGCCTCCTCTTCACCGTCGATACCGGGTCGTCGAGCGTTGCGGAGGTGGCGGCCGCCGGACGGCTCGGGATCGACGTCATCGTGACCGACCATCACCGCGTCCCCGAGGTTGCCCCCGCGGCCCTGGCCCTGGTGAACCCGCACCGCCCGGACTCGGCATACCCGGATCCCCGCCTGGCCGGCAGCGGAGTGGCGCTCAAGGTCGCGGCGCTCCTCCTCGAGCAGCTGGCGGGGATTCCCGCCGCCGCAACCGTCGCGGAGCTGGCCGACCTGGCGGCCATCGGCACGGTCGCCGACGTCGCCCCAATCCTCGGCGAGAACCGCTCGATCGCCCGCCTCGGCCTGGAGCGGCTGCGGACCGCGCCGCGACCCGGCATCGTGGCTCTCCTTGCCTCGGCCCGCGTCGAGCCGGCGTCGGTCACACTCGAGACGATCGCCTTCGTCATCGCCCCGCGCCTCAACGCCGCGGGCAGGGTGGGGGATGCCGCCGACGCCGCCGCCCTCCTCCTCGCCACGACCGCCGACGAGGCCGCGGCCGCCGCGGCGGCCCTCGAGAGCGCCAACGCCACCCGTCGCGACGTCACCCGCTCGGCCGTCGCCGAGGCCCGGATCATCGTCGCCGGGCAGGACGCCGACCTGCCCGCCACGCTCGTCCGAGGGCCCTGGCCGGTCGGCATAGTGGGGCTCGTCGCCGCCCGCCTGGCCGAGGAGCGTGGCCGCCCGGCCGTGGTGGCGGCCGAGCTGGACGACGTGCTGCGGGCCTCGTGCCGGGCGCCCGACGGCTACGACCTGGCCGGCACCCTGACCGCCTGCGCGGACCTCCTCGTCCGCCACGGCGGCCATCGTGGGGCGGCCGGCTTCGAGGTTCGCGCCGACCGCTGGGACGACTTCCGGGCGCGGTTCCTGGAGCTGGTCGGCGCCGGCGAGCCGGTCGACCCCCGCCCCGAGCTCATCCTCGATCTCGCGCTCCCGGCGCGCGCCGCCGACTACCGCCTGCTGCAGCACCTGGCTGCTCTTGCCCCGACGGGGCCGGGGAACCCGGAGCCGCTCGTCGGCGTCCACGGCCTCACCGTGACCCGCGTCCGGGCCGCCGCCGGCGGCCATGCCCAGTTGACCCTGCGCCGCGACGTCGACGTGGTGGACGCCATCGCCTTCGAGCGCGGCGACCTCGCCGAGACCGTCCACGAGGGCGACCGGATCGACGTCGTCGGCCGTCTCGGCATTCGCCGGTTCGGCGGGTTCGAGTCGCTCCAGCTCGTGGTTCTCGACGTGGCTCCCGCCCGCGACACGCGGACGCCGGCCCCCGACCTGCGAGCCCCGGTGGTGGCGGGCTGATGGCTCCGGGCGCCCCGTCGGGTCGGGAGGGACGACCCGCGCGACGAACCACCGGCGATCCGTACGGACTGGCGGCGGCGCGCCCCTTCCTGGCCCCCCTCCTCTCCCTCGGCGGCCTCGCCCTGGTGGGTCTGCTGACCCTCGCCCTCCTGACCGGCAACCTCCCGTTCCTCGCTGGGCGCAACCCGGATGGCGGCGGCCCGAACGACCCCGGCTCGGGCGGGCCCGCGGTGCCGGGGCGCACTCCGTCCGCGAGCGCCCCGCCCGTCATCAACCCCGATGTCGGCATCGACGGCAGGCTCGTCTACGCGAAGGCCGGCAACCTCTGGATCCAGGAGGGGACGGACTCGCGCCGCCTGACGAACACCGGGCGCGACTCGCAGCCCGCGTGGTCGGCCGACGGGACCTGGGTCTACTTCATCGAGACCCGCAGGACGACCGGACGCTTCGCCGTGCTCGGGGTCGAACGGCGCTACGACCTCCGCTACCCGCTGCTCACGCGGATCCGGCCCGACGGCACGGGTCGCGAGGCGCTTCTCTCGGGCCTCTACAAGAGCGGTCCGTCGAAACGCTTCACGTGGTTCTTCTTCATGCGCGACCCCGCCGTGAGCCCGGACGGGACGCGGCTGGCCCTCGTCTCCGACGGCACCGACCCGACGATGTCGAACGTGGTGCTGCAGACGTTCGACATCGCCAACGTTCGCCTGGCGAAGGTCGGCCTGCCGGAGCAGGCGCCGCTGGGCCACCAGAACCCGACGTGGAGCCCGGACGGGAAGTACATCCTCTACGTCAAGAACGGTCGCCAGGCGGAGCGCGGGCTGCCGACGCTCTGGCGGTACGAGGTGGCGACGAAGAAGAACGTCGCCCTGACCGGGCCCGGCTACACCGAGCCCTGCTACTCCGTCGACGGGCGCCGGATCGTGGCCACGAAGACCACCAGCCTCGGGACGGACGTCGTGGTCCTCGACGCCCGCAGCGGCAACGAGCTCCTGCGGGTGACCTCGGACGGCAGGTCGTGGGGCGGCGCGTGGTCCCCGGACGGCACCCAGATCGCCTTCCTGCGCCTCACCGGGCTCACCGTCGACCTGAACGTCGCCACCCTCGAGAGCGCCGCCGGGGGCGGCCTGGCGGTCAAGGAGACGAAGCCGCTCACCCAGTTCAGCGGGCTCGACGCCGAGAGCCGGCCGGCGTGGTGGGGGCCGCGGCCGACCCCCGCGCCCACGGCCGCGCCCACGGGATCCCCGACCGCGGCGCCGTGACGGAGCCGTACCTCGCCCGCCTGGCGCGCAGGTCGCGCGCGGCCGGGACCGTCCTCTGCGTCGGCATCGACCCGACTCCCGGGATGCTCCCGGACGGCTGGCCGACCGGGCTGCCGGGGATCGAGCGTCTCGCCCGCCTCATCGTGGAGGCGGCGGCGCCCCATGCGGCAGCCGTCAAGCCGAATCTCGCCTTCTTCGAGGCGTACGGCAGCGCCGGGATCGCCGCCCTCGAGCGGGTCCTCGCGGCGACGCCGCCCGGCGTCATCGTGGTGGCCGACGCGAAGCGGGCCGACGTGGAGACGACCTCCGTCCGCCAGGCGGTCGCCCTGTTCGACGCGCTGGGAGCGGACGCGGTGACCGTCAATCCGTACCTCGGGCTGGGCGCCCTCGAGGCGTTCCTCGAGCGCCTCGACCGCTTCGCCTACGTCATCTGCAGGACCTCGAACCCGGGGGCGGGCGAGCTGCAGGACCTCGTGGTGGCGGCCGACTCGGCGCTCGGCGCGCCGGCCGAGGCGCTCCACCGCCGAGTCGCGCGTCGCGTCGCGGCGGCCGGCATCGGCGAGCGGGCCGGCCTGGTCGTGGGGGCGACGGCGCCGGCGGAGCTGGCGGGGATCAGGGCCCTCGTGCCCGGCCTCGCCTTCCTGGTGCCCGGTGTCGGCGCGCAGGGCGGCGACGCCGATGCCGTGCTGGCGGCCGGGCCGGCCACGAGCGGGCCGGCGGGTGACGGCGCCGGCGGCGGCCTCCTGGTGAACGTTTCGCGGGGCATCGCCGCGGCCGCCCGGCGCGGGCCGGAGGGCGGATCCGCGGACCCGGGCGAGCGCCTCGCGGAGGCGGCGCGTGGCTGGGCGGCCACGCTCGCTGTGCTATCGTAACTTGGCCTTGCGAGGCCGCCGACGGCCTCGGCGGGGCCGCGTCACCGCATCCTGAGGTTCAACATCGATGCCGAACATCGGCCCCGTCGAACTCATCATCATCCTCGTGATCGCCCTCCTGATCCTGGGCCCGGGCCGCCTGCCCGACGTCGGTTCGGCGCTGGGCAAGAGCATCCGCGAGTTCCGCAAGGCGGCCAACGACGTCCAGGAGTCCGTCAAGCTCGATACCGCGCCGGCTTCTGCACCGGCCGCCGCCCCTGCCGCCCCCGCGCCGGCCGCCCTGGCCCCGAACACGCTGTCCGCCGCGGCTGCGCCGAACACGCTCGCCGCCGCTCCCGCGGATCCGTCCGCGGCCGCTGAGCCCGAGCCCGTCGCCACGAGCACAGAGACCCCGGCCTAGCCCCGCGGGGCCCGCCCGTCATGGCCGACGCCGACCTCCCGCACGACGGCGGCGCCGCGGGCCTGTCCGTCGCCCCGTACAGCGCGGCGCCACCTCCATCGGCGCCGCCGCCATCGGCACCCTCGCCATCGGCACCCCCGCCCGCGGCGGCGGACACCGCCGTGATGCCGCTCTTCGACCACCTCGCCGAGCTGCGGCGGCGGATCGCCGTCTCCCTGCTCGCGATCGTGGCGGGCACCGTCGTGGGCTTCCTGTTCAGCCAGCGGATCATCGAGGTGCTCAAGGCGCCCTACGGCACCGCGCGCCTTCTCCTTCTCGCTCCCGGCGAGGGCTTCTTCATCACCCTGAAGGTGGCCATCGTGGTGGGAGTCGTCCTCGGCATGCCGGTCATCCTGTTCGAGCTGTGGCGCTTCATAGCGCCCGGCCTCACGTCCGCGGAGCGCCGGATGGCCCGCCCCTGGGTCCCCCTGGCGCTCGTCTTCTTCGTCGCCGGCGTTGCAGTGGCCTACGTCGTCCTGCCGTTCGCGATCGCCTTCCTGTCGGGCTTCGGCACGGGCGACCTGCCGCTCCAGAACGCGTGGACCGCCGAGGGGTACTTCGGCTTCGTGGCCACGCTCTTCCTCGGTTTCGGGCTCGTGATGGAGTACCCGATCGTCCTCGTCCTGCTCTCGAAGGTGGGCATCGTGACGAGTGGCCGCCTGCGCTCGTCGCGGCGCTACGTGGTGCTCATCATCGCCGTGGTCGCGGCCGTCGTCACGCCTGGCGGCGACATCGTCAGCCCGTCCGTCCTGGGCGTGACGATGTACGCCCTCTACGAGCTCTCGATCATCCTCGTCCGGGCCGGCGGGCGTTGAGCGCGCGGTACGCCCTTCGGCCAGTGCCGACACGTTCATAGCCGATAGACTGGCCGCATGGGAACGACCCGACGGCCGGACGGCGCGCATCGCCACGGGAGGGACGAGCGGGGCGGCGAGGACGACGCGCAGCACGTCGTGATCCTGTCGGGGCTCTCCGGCGCCGGCAAGACCGCCGCGACGAAGCTCTTCGAGGACCTGGGCTACGTCTGCGTCGACAACCTGCCCGGCGAGCTGCTGCCCGACCTCGCCGACCTGATCGCCCGCGAGCCGCAGCGCTTCGAGCACGTGGCGATCGTCCTGGACGTGCGCGCCGGGGAGGTGCCCGTCGCCTTCGCGGCGATGCGCGGCGCCCTCGAGGGCCGCGGCATCCGGCCCCAGGTCTTCTTCCTGGATGCGCGGGACGAGGTCCTCATCAGGCGCTACTCGGAGACCCGCCACCGGCACCCGCTCGCCGGATCCGACGGGATCGCGGCGGGAATCGCGGAGGAACGGCGGATGCTGACGACGGTCCGCGCGGAGGCGGACGTCGTCCTCGACACATCGGAGATGTCACTGCGCGAGCTGCGCGAGCGAATCTTCTCCCAGCTCTGGCACGTCGTGGAGCCCGACCAGCTTTCCATCCAGCTCGTCAGCTTCGGCTACAAGTTCGGGATCCCCCTCGAGGCCGACCTCGTCTTCGACGTCCGGTTCCTCCAGAACCCGTACTACGTGCCCGAGCTCCGACGCCTCTCCGGCCTGACCGACGGCGTGCGGAGCTACGTCCTCGACCAGCCGCTCGCGCGACGCTTCGTCGTTGCGGTCCACGAGCTGCTCGCCCTGACCATCCCCGCCTACGTGAGCGAAGGGAAGACGCGCCTCACGATCGCCATCGGCTGCACCGGCGGGTTCCACCGTTCGATCGTCCTCGCGGAGGAGCTGGGCGCGTGGCTGAAGGAGCACGAATACGGGCCGGTGAGCGTCTTCCACCGCGAGCTGGAACGGCGGTGACGCGATGAACCTGCGGCGCTGGCTGCGACTAGGGGTCGGGGTCAAGCGCTGGCTGGCCGTCGCGTTCGTCGGGCTGACGGCGCTGGCCCTCGCGGGTGCCCTCGCCCTCCGCCAGCTCTACCGCGAGGTCGAGGTCGAGGGTCCGCTCCAGGGAGTCATCTACGTCCTGACCCTCCAGTTCCTGCCCTACGGCGTGCGGGCCGGCGCCCTCCTCGGCGCCGGCCTCCTGCTCTTCGGGTACGGCTCGTACCGGGTGATCCGGGCGCTCCTGGGGCCATTCACCGAGAGCGCCGAGGAGCCCCTCGTCGACCTCGTCTACAGGCGTCGCCTTCTCGCGCGCGGTCCCCGCATCGTGGCGATGGGCGGGGGGACCGGCCTCTCGGCCCTCCTGCGCGGCCTCAAGGAGCACACGGCCAACCTCACGGCGATCGTGTCGGTCGCCGACGACGGCGGCTCTACGGGGCGGCTCCGCGAGCAGCTGGGGATCCCGGCCGTGGGCGACATCCGGAACTGCCTCGTGGCGCTGGCGGAGACCGAGACGGCCATGGGGGAGCTGCTCCAGTACCGCTTCGGGACGGACGAGGGAAGCCTCTCGGGGCACGCCGTGGGCAACCTCCTGATCGCGGCCATGAACGCCATCGGCGGCGGGGATTTCGAGGCTGCCGTCCGCGAGATGAACCGGGTCCTCGCCGTGCGGGGGAGCGTCGTGCCGGCTTCCGGGACCGCCCTCACCCTGCACGCCCGGCTGCGCGACGGCTCGGAGGTCGCCGGCCAGTCGCGCGTCATGCGGATGCGGGGCATCGAGCGCGTCTGGCTGGAGCCTCGCGACGTCCGCGCCAGCCGCGACGCTCTCCACGCCATCGCCGAGGCCGATGTCGTGGTGCTGGGGCCCGGAAGCCTGTACACGAGCCTGCTGGCGACGGTCCTCCTCCCCGAACTGCGGGCGGCCCTCGCGGCGACGCCGGCCCTCCGCGTCTACGTGGCGAACGTGGCCACCCAGTCCGGCGAGACGGAGGGCTACGACCTCGCCGACCACGTGGAGGCCCTGGCCGTTCACGGCATCGCCGACCTCCTCGACGTGGTCCTGGCCAACAGCCATCTCGCGGCCGGGCCGGACGCCGAGCAGGGGGTCCCCGTCAGGCTGCGCTGGCCGCCGATGGGCGCGTCGCGGCGCCCGCGCCTCGTGCTCGACGACGTCGTCGATGCCGGCAACCCGCACCACCACGATCCGAAGCTCCTGGCCGCGGCCCTGCTCCGCCTCTTCCGGCGCGAGGCGGGAAGCCGGCGCGGCGGCATCGCCCGGACCGCATAGCCGGTGGCGGACGGCGACCGGGCTCTCGTCGCGGCGCTGCGCGCCGAGCTGGCCTCGATCGAGCCGAGTCGCGCCTGCGACCGAACCGCCGAAGTGGCAGGCCTGGGAACGGGGGCGATCCGCGGCGATCGCCCGGCCCTTGGCAGGCTCATGGTGCGCCTCCTGCGCGAGGGCTCGACGCCGCCCGGGGCCTTCGCCTGGGAGGGCTCCGCCGACCACTGCCGGGCGGCCTGGCTGCGGGGCCGGTTCCTCGCCCGGGGCTCGCTGTCGGTGGCCCACGGGCGCCTCCACCTGGAGTTCGTGGTCTCGCCCGACGAGGGCGCCCAGCTCGGCGCCCGGCTAGCGTCGGCCGGCCTGCCGGCAGGCGTCCGTCTCCGGCGCGGGCGCGGCGTCGTGACCTGGAAGGGCGCCGACGACATCGGGACGTTCCTGCGCTGGATCGGCGCCGGCTCCTCGCTTCTCGAGCTGGAATCGCGCCAGGTGGGCCGCGCCGTTCGCGGCGACCTCAACCGGCTCCTCAACGCCGAATCCGCCAACCTGGAGCGGATGGCGTCCGCGGCGGCGCGCCAGCTCGACGCCATCGCCACGCTCGAGGCGGACGGCCGCCTCGCCTCGCTGCCGGAGCGGGTGCGCGACGTGGCGGCCCTCCGGCGCGCCATCCCGGAGGCCTCTCTCGGCGAGCTTGCGGCCGAGCTGCAGGTCCCGCGCGGCCGCGTCCAGCGTGCCCTGGAGCGGATCGAGTCGGCCGCCCTCCACGGCGGCGACCAGGTCCTCGGCCCCGACCCGCTCGACGCCGCGGCGCGAGGCGGGGCCGAACGGCAGGGCCAGCACGGGCCGCGCGCATCCTCGTCGAGCAGACCGGCGGTGGCATGATGTGCGCCATGCGACCCGTGATCATTGCCGCCAACTGGAAGATGAACACCACGCCCGCCGACGCCGGCGAGCTGGCCCGGGCGATCGCCGGGCGAATCCGTGAGCCCGACGTCGTCCGGGTGATCTGCCCGCCGTCGGTCTGCCTTGCCGCCGTCCGCGAAGCGGTCGAGGGAGAGGGGATCGGCGTCGGCGCCCAGAACCTCCACCATGAGCTCGCCGGAGCCTACACGGGCGAATTGAGCGCGCCGATGCTGGCGGACCTCGTCACGTGGGTAATCCTCGGCCACTCCGAGCGCCGGCGCGACGCCGGCGAGACGGATGCCCTCGTCGGCCGCAAGCTGGGGCGGGCGGTGGACGCAGGCTTCCGGCCCATCCTCTGCGTCGGCGAGCTGCTCGACGACCGCGAGGCCGGCCGCGCCATCGACGTGGTCCGCGCGCAGCTCGCCGGCGCGCTCGCCGGCCACGACCCGGCCGCTCTCCGCGCCGCCGGCCTCGTGATCGCGTACGAGCCGGTGTGGGCGATCGGCACGGGGCGCACCGCGTCCGGCGCCGATGCCGCGGCGATGGCGGAAGCCATCCGCGCTGCCCTGCGCGAATCGGGGTGGGGGAGCGCCGCGGACGAGGTCCCGGTCCTCTACGGGGGCAGCTGCACGAGCGCGAACATCGCCGAGTTCCTGGCCGAGCCGGCCATCGACGGCGCGCTCGTCGGAGGCGCGTCGCTCAAGCCCGACGAGATGGCCGGGATGGTCGGTCGAGCCGCAATCACCGCCGCCGCCCGCCGCGCGGCCGCCGCCTGACCCGCCTGAACCGCCGCCGCCTGACCCGCCTGACCCGCCGCTATCCGATCCCAGGAGCCGATCCAATGCCAACCCTAGTCCTCCTTCGCCACGGTGAGAGCACCTGGAACAAGGAGAACCGCTTCACCGGCTGGACCGATGTCGACCTCTCCGAGGCGGGCGTGGCCGAGGCCCACGAGGCGGGGCGCCTCCTCCTCACCGAGGGCTTCTCCTTCGACATCGCCTACACGTCGGTCCTGCGGCGGGCGATCCGGACCCTCTGGATCGCCGTCGAGGAACTGGACCAGATGTGGCTGCCCGTCGTGGGCTCGTGGCGCCTCAACGAGCGCCACTACGGTGCCCTGCAGGGGCTCAACAAGGCCGAGATGGCGGCGAGGTTCGGCGACGAGCAGGTCAAGGCGTGGCGCCGCAGCTACGACGTCCCTCCGCCGGCCCTGGCCGACGACGACGAGCGCTTCCCGGGCCGCGACCCGCGCTATGCCGGCCTCGCCGACGCGGAGATCCCACGCTGCGAGTCGCTGAAGGACACGGTGGCTCGCTTCCTGCCCTTCTGGGAGTCGGCGATCGCGCCGTCGCTGCGGGACGGCAGGCGCGTCCTCGTGGCGGCCCACGGCAACAGCCTGCGGGCCCTCGTGAAGTACCTCGACGACATCTCCGACGCCGACATCGTGGGCCTCAACATCCCGACCGGCGCCCCGCTCGCCTACGACCTCGACGACGACCTGCGCCCGCGCGGCCGTCGCTACCTGGGCGACCCGGACCGCGTCGCGGCGGCGGCGGCGGCGGTGGCCGCCCAGGGAAGCGCCTCGCCGGCCTGACCTGCCAGGCCCCGGGATCGGGCTCCGCGCGGGTCGATCCCGCGTCATGTGCTACGATCCCGCGCGGCCCATCTGCTGGAGGATCCCCCTAGAGTGAACCCGTTCCTGACCATCGGTCAGCTCATCGTCAGCGTCGCCCTGATGGTCGCGATACTGCTCCAGGCGCGCGGGACGGGGCTGTCTGGTGCGTTCGGCGGCGATTCCGCGGTCTACCGAAGTCGGCGCGGAATCGAGCGGCGGCTCTGGCAATTCACGATCCTCCTCGCGATCCTCTTCGCGGTCTTCTCGCTCGCGAGCTACGTCTTCGCGCCCACGGGGCCCTGAGCGGGCCGGTCAAGGCCTCGGACGGCGAACGGTGAACCGCCGCGACGGCGCAGTCGTCCTCGTCCTGGTCGCGGTCCTGGTCGTCCTCGCGGGAACGATCGCGCTTCCGGCATTCCGGCCTGCCGCGACCCCGACCCCCGCTCCCACCGCCGCCCCGGCGCCGGGCCACGTCCAGGGCGTCCTCGGCCGGCCTTCGTCCATCACCCCGCTGACCGCGCGGACCCAGGTCGATCGCGATCTCGTGGCGCTCCTGTTTCGCGGCCTCGTCCGGCTGGGCCCCGGCAGCTCTGTCCTCCCGGACCTCGCCGAGCGATGGACCGTGACCGAGAAGGGTGCCCGCTGGACCTTCTACATGCGCACGGACGCGACGTGGCACGACGGCGTCCCGGTCACGAGCCTCGACGTCGTCTACACGGTGGGCGTGCTCCACGACCCGGCCTACACGGGCCCCCTGGCATCGACCTGGGCCCAGGTGCAGGCCACCGCGATCGACGAGTGGACCGTCCAGTTCGATCTCGGCGATCCCGTCGGCGGGTTCCTCCAGGCGGCGGCGCTGCCGCTGCTGCCTGCGCACGTCCTCTCGGGCGTGCCCGTGGCGACCCTCGCCGACGACCCGTTTGCCCGGGAGCCGCTCGGCAACGGGGCGTTCGCCCTCGTCGAGGTGGCCAACGACCGAATCGTCCTCGAGCCCGTCCTGCCGCAGGTCGCTGCCGGTACGGTGCCGTTCGAGGACCCGCGCGCGGGCGACGCCTCGACGCGGATACCGCGCCTCGCCCGGCTCGAGCTCCGCTTCTTCGACACGGCGGAGGACCTGGCAGCGGCGTTCACCGTCGGCGAGGTGGGGAGCGCGGGTGACCTGTCGCCGGCCTCCGCCGTGGCCCTCGCAGCCGCCACCCCCGGGGCCCGGGCGATTCGCTATCCGGCAACCACGCTGACGGCGCTCGCCTTCAACCTGCGGGCGACGCGTGGTCCGTTCGCGGACGCCCGAACCCGGCGCGCTCTCCTCGCCGCCATCGATCGGCCCGGCCTCGTGGCGGATCTGCTGGGAGGCGCCGGCGCCCGGGCCGAGACTCCGATCCCGCCGTCGTCGTGGGCCTACGACGCGAAGGCGGCCCCGGCCGTCGCCTACGACCGCTCCGTGGCGTCCAAGGGTCTCCGTGACGCCGGCTGGCGCAAGGTGAACCTGGCGTGGGTCCCGCCCGGCGCCTCGAAGCCGCTGGCAGTGACGATCCTGGCCCCGGAAGCCTCCGCCAACGCGATAGCGCACGCGGCCGCGGACCGCGTCGCAGCCGCGTGGACGGCGCTCGGGCTGGCGACGACCGTCGAGTCGCTTGCGCCCGGGGCGCTCGTGGAGAGGCTGCAGACCGCCGACTTCACGGTCGCGGTGATCGACATCAACATGGGCCTCGATCCCGACCCGTATCCGATCCTGGCGTCGAGCCAGGCCCGCACCGGCGGCGCGAACGTGTCGGGAATCCAGGACGCGGCGCTGGACAGGGCTCTCGTCGCCGCCCGGGCGCCCGGGCCGACAGCGACGCGGTTGAAGGCCTATCGGGCCCTCCAGGCACTGCTGGGCACCCTCCAGCCGATGCCCAGCCTCTTCTTCCGCGACAGCGTCATGGTGGTCGGACCAGGTCTCGCCGGGCCGGTCGCGCGGCCCATCGACGACCCGGGCGGCCGCTTCTGGGACGTGGTACGCTGGTCATCCGTCGGGCGGTGACCCTCTCCGCCCGGTTTCGTTGATCCCTGCCGAGGTGGCGAAACTGGTAGACGCGCTAGCTTCAGGAGCTAGTGCCCGCAAGGGCATATGGGTTCGACTCCCTTCCTCGGTACCACCGCGTCGGAAGCGGGAACGCGCAGCACCTGCCCAGGTGGCGGAATTGGTATACGCGTACGTTTGAGGGGCGTATGAGGCAACTCATCCGGGTTCAAGTCCCGGCCTGGGCACCACACCTTCGCGCCGGGACGAGGCGGCTCCGCCGGGGGCCGCCTTTCGTGTCTCCGGGACCCCGGCCCGGCACCATGGGCGGTTAGCTCAGTCGGTCAGAGCGCCTCGCCTACACCGAGGAGGTCGGAGGTTCGAGCCCTCCACCGCCCACGACCGTCGCGTACACTCAGCGGGAGGCGGCATCCGCCGCCGGTCCGGCACCGGGAGGGACCATGGAACTCGCCATCATTCTCCTCGTCATCGTCGTCGCTCTCGTGCTCGTCGGCGTGCTCCTCTACAACGGGCTCGTCACGAGGCGCAACCGGGTCGACGAGGCCGTCGGGCAGATCGAGGTCCAGCTGAAGCGGCGCCATGACCTCATCCCGAACCTCGTGGCCGCGGTCAAGGACTACATGGGCTTCGAGCAGGACGTCCTCACGCGAGTGACCGAGGCCCGTGCCAACGCCGTCGCGGCGGGCGCGCAGGGGACCGTCACCCAGCAGCAGGTCCAGGCGGAGAACGCCCTTAGCGGCGCCCTGCGCTCGCTCTTCGCGGTGGTGGAGAACTACCCGGTACTGAAGGCGAACGAGAACGTCCTGGCGCTGCAGGAGCAGCTCACCACGACGGAGAACCAGATCAGCTTCTCGCGCCAGCACTACAACGCGACGGTCAACGAGTACAACACGACGATCCAGACGATCCCCGCGGTCCTCATCGCGGGCCCCCTCGGCTTCACGAAACGCGACTTCTTCGACGCCGAGCCCGAGGCCGACGCGGTCCCGGTAGTCTCGCTGCGCTGACGTCCCGCGCGGCCGGCTCGGCCCGGCCGCGGAGGTCGCGATGGCCGCATCGTTCTACAGCCAGGCTTCGGCGAACCGGCGGAACTCGTTCCTCCTGGTGCTCGTCATCGTCGTCCTGCTCGCCGCCCTCGGCTTTGCCATCGGGTACGGGACGACGGGCGTGCTCGTGGGCGGTCTCGGGTGGCTGGGCATCTTCGGGGCGATCGCCATCGTCTCGTCGCTGTTCGGCTACGTCTCCGGCGACCGGGTGGTCCTGGCCGCCTCGAAGGCGCGCCTCGTCACCGAGGCGGAGGCGCCGCAGCTCGTCAACGTCGTCCGTGAGCTGACGCTCGCGGCGGGACTCCCGATGCCGCGCGTCCATCTCATCGACGACACCGCCCTCAACGCCTTTGCCACGGGGCGCGACCCGCAGCACGCGTCGATCGCGGTCACCACGGGCCTCGTGGAGCGCCTCGACCGCGAGGAGCTCCAGGGCGTGATCGGCCACGAGCTCTCCCACGTCCGCAACTTCGACATCCGCTACGCGATGCTCGTCGGAGTCCTGGTCGGGACGATCGCCCTCCTCGCCGACGTCTTCCTGCGGATGACCTTCTTCGGCGGCTTCGGCCGCCGCTCCTCCTCCAACGACCGGGGCGGCGGGGGCGGCGGGCTGCAGGCCCTGGTCCTGGTGCTCGCGATCGTCCTGGCGATCTTCGCGCCGATCTTCGGCCGGCTCGTCCAGCTGGCGGTCAGTCGCCAGCGCGAGTACCTCGCCGACGCCAGCTCCGTGGAGATGACCCGCAACCCGCAGGGCCTCGAGCGGGCGCTGGCGGTCCTCGCCGACGACCGGGAGGTCCTCGAGGTGGCGAACCGGGCCACCCAGCACCTCTACTTCCGGAACCCGATCCAGAAGTTCGAGGACCGCTCGAAGGGCCTCTTCTCCACCCACCCGCCGATCCTCGACCGGATCAACCGGATCCGGGCGCTGGCCGGTGAGGCCCCGATCGATGACGCCGACCTGCCCGAGGGCGATGGCGCCAGCTAGCGGCGAGGACGGTGCGGGCGGCAGGCGGCGTTGGGGCGGCCGGCGGCCCCGGGGGCAGGTGGAGGCCGGCGGCAGGCGGCCCGGGGACGGCCGGCGCCGTGGGTCGCGCCGAAGCCCGCCCGGACCGTCGCCCTCCCCCACGGCTGAGCCCCTGTGCCCACGATCGGGCAGCGGCGGCCACCTCTGAGCGTGGAACCCTTCGTGATCACGGTCGGAACGCGGAGATCCACGCCCATTTCACGCGTGAAGTGCCGTTTCGCCGCCCACCCGTGGGCAGCTCCGACCAGGCCCGCCAGGGCAAGGCACGCGCAGAGGTCCGGGGCCGCCCGCCGGCCACCCCGCCTCTCACGACTTGCGCCACGCCGCCCGCCACGCCACTGGGTCGCGGGCACGCGTTGCGGCTCGAGGGCCCTTCGTGGTACGGTTTCGGCCGCCGACGGGCGTCGACGCCCGTCGGGGCCTACGGGCCGAGATAGCTCAGTTGGTAGAGCACGCGACTGAAAATCGCGGTGTCGCCAGTTCGAATCTGGCTCTCGGCACCATCAGCCCCGGGTGGCACTCCGAGCGGAAGTGGCTCAGTTGGTAGAGCATCACCTTGCCAAGGTGAGGGTCGCGGGTTCGAGTCCCGTCTTCCGCTCCATTTTCTTGTCCGGGACCTGCGCTGGCCCCGCGCCGCTGGCCCTTCGTCTAGTGGTAGGACAGCGGACTTTGGATCCGTGAACCGAGGTTCGAATCCTCGAGGGCCAGCCAGCAATTCGTGGCGACGTGGCGAAGTGGCCTAACGCGGGGGTCTGCAAAACCCTTATTCATCGGTTCGAATCCGATCGTCGCCTCCAACTCCGCCGATCCGACGCCCGCCGGCGAGGCGGGCGTTACGATTCACCAGCGACACCATGCCGAGGTGGCGGAACCGGCAGACGCGGCCGACTTAAAATCGGCGGCCCGCAAGGGCGTGGGGGTTCGAATCCCCCCCTCGGCACCACGTTGCCCGACGGCGACCGCCGGCCCCGGCCGAACCGGCGCGCGGCACGGCGAGGGCGGGTCGGCCCGCGGGTCGTCGGTGCGGGTCCGACCGGAGAAGCGAGCGGCGTGCAACACTGAGCGCAACCGCACGGAGTCGTGGCGGTGGAGCAGGGGAGGCCGCGAATGCCGGACCTGGTCGTGAGCGGCGCGCAGGTGACCTGCACCTTCGGGGTCGCACCCTCGGCCCTGACGGTGGTTCCAGCGGGCTCCGTCCTGCAGGCCGGGGGTCAACTCCTGGCGCGCGTCGTCGACTTCGCCCCGATGGTCAACGTCTCGCCGTTCGGAATGTGCACGACGCCGTCGAACCCGCAGGTGGCGGCAGCCACCTCGGCGGCCCTGGGCGTGCTCACGCCGCAGCCCTGCATCCCCGTCATCACGGCGCCCTGGGCGCCCGGATCCCCGAAGGTGAGCGCTGGCGGCGTTCCCGCCCTGACCAGCACCTCGACCTGCATGTGCGCCTGGGGCGGCTCGATCTCGATCGTGCAGGCGGGCCAGGCGAAGGTGACCGGCTGACGGGTCAGCCCTGCCGCCGGCGTCCCCCGAAGAGCCCGCCGCCGCGTTTCCCGCCGCGACCGGCAGCCGCCGGATCGATCCTGGACACCAGCGCCGCCAGGCGGGCGAGCGCGCGAGCGGGCGCGGAGCCCGGCGACCCGTTGAGGATCGGCACGCCCTCGTTGACGGACTTGAGGTAGCGCGTCGCGTCGTAGGGGAGCTCGATGTCGACCTTCGCGCCGATCGCGCTCTCGACCTGCTTGATGGTGAGCACGTCGCGGGCGAAGATGTGATTCAGGACGAAGGTGGACTTGGCAGGGACGGTTCCCTCCTCGGTCAGGTACTCCAGGAAGCTGTGGAGCGCCTTGAGGGCCCCGATCTCGGGGACGATCGGCAGGATGACCGCCTCCGCCCGGTCCAGGATCGTCAGCGACCGGTCGTCAAGCGTGGAACCGGCGTCGATGACCAGGGTCTGGTAGGCGAGCAGCCCCGTCGAGAGGATCTGCTCCACTTGGGCTGAGGTGACCAGCCGTCCCATCTCGGGTGTTGACGGGGCCGCGATGACGTGCAGCCCGGGCTCGACCTCCTCGGCGTAGCTCCGGAGCAACTCAGGATCGCGCATCCCGTCGTCGTCCGCCGCGAGTTCCGCGATGGTCAGGCGCGAGGTCACGTTCAGGTGGGTGGCCACCTGGCCGAAGTCGACGTCGAGGTCGATGATGGCGACCTTGGCGGGGGCCTGTGCCGCAAGGGCCATCGCCACGTTGACCGCGATCGTCGTGGTCCCCACTCCCCCCTTGGGGCTGAAACAGGCGATCAGGCGCGGCCGGGCCGCCACCGTGGTCTCGCGGCTGGTCCCCGGTGTGAGATCCCGGGAGCGATTGAAGCGGATCAGGAGCCCCTCCACGCGGGCCTCCAGCTCGCGAGGGTCGAAGGGACGCGCGATGACGTCGTCGGCGCCGGCCTCCAGGAAGCGGACACGCTCCTCCACGTCGTCCCTGGAGGCGACGCACAGCACCGGGATCCCGGCCAGGCCGGGGGCGCGCCGGATCTCGGCGCAGACGCCCGTGCCGCTCCGCGGTGGATCGACGGCGGCGATCGTGACGAGGGTGAACTCCCCGGCGCGCCGGATCGCCTCGTCGGGGTCCGCCACGGTGGTCACGTCGTAGCCGGCCGCGCGGAGCGCGACCGCGACCGGGTCATCGGCTGCGGCAACCGCCGAAAGGAGGAGAATCGAGGTGGTGGTCACGGTTCTGCGCCTCCCTCGGTTCCGTGCTCTGAACGGGGCGAAGGATACACGCGGCGGGGCCCATCGCGAAGCCGCCCTCATGCAGTCTACCCACGGGGGGCGGCCGGCGCGGCCCGTGCTATGCTCCCGCGGTCCTTTCTGCTCCGCCGGGGGACGGGCCGGGTTCCGGTCGCGCCGAGCGGGGCATACCCCACAGGAAGGAGCGAACACGGCCATGCGCCGCTATGAGCTCATGCTTGTCCTTCGGCCGGACGCGCCGGAAGACCGGATCCAGGCCGTCCTGGAGAAGACGACACGCCACGTCACGGACACGGGCGGCCAGGTCGTCAAGATGGCCCCCTGGGGCCGTCGCCGCCTCGCGTACCAGATCGACCGGTATCGCGAAGGTTCCTACCATATCCTCCACTTCGACGCACCCCCCGAGTCGATCGCCGACCTGGAGCGGACCCTCCTGATCACCGAGGAGGTTCTTCGCCACCTTGTCGTCCGCGTCGACCGTCCGGTCCGCGCGGCGCGAGGCAAGGGCGACGACGTCGACCTGGTCCCCGCGCCCGGTGACGAGGACGAGCCCGAGGGCGAGCTGATCGACGAGTCCGAGAGCGAAGCCGCCCCGGCGGCGACCGACTGAGAGGGACGGTCCGATGGCCTTCGCCAAGCTGATGATCATCGGCAACCTCGGGCGCGATCCCGAGATGCGCTACACGCCCACGGGACGCCCGGTGACCGAGTTCAGCGTCGCCGTCTCCCACCGTGGAAAGGACGCCCAGTCCGGAGAGTGGGTGGACCAGGGGACCGACTGGTACCGGGTCACCATCTGGGGCGAGCGCGGCGAGCGAGCCGCGGAGCAGTTCCGGAAGGGCAACAAGGTCTTCGTCGAAGGCCGCTTCCGCACCCGCGAGTTCGAGGCCCGCGACGGCCAGAAGCGGATCTCCCTGGAGATCACCGCCGACAACGTCATCAGCCTCGAACGGGGCGGCCGCGAGGAGGGCGATGGCGGGCACGCCCCGCCGTTCCCGGCCGACGCGCGCCCCACGTCGTCGCCGGTTCGACGCGATGCTCCGGCCGACGACGGCCCGTCCGACCTCGACGAACTCCCCTTCTGACGAAACCTTCAAGGAGCCTTTCGACCGATGCCTCCCGCACGACCCAAGAAGCGCGACGACTACTACCGCGATCGCCGGCGCCGCAAGGTCTGCGCCTTCTGCGCCGACAAGACGCCCCAGATCGACTACAAGGAGGTCAGCCGCCTCCGCCGCTACCTGTCCGAGCGCGCCAAGATCGAGCCGCGCCGCAAGACCGGAACCTGTGCCGCCCACCAGCGCGAGCTCTCGGTGGCGCTGAAGCGGGCCCGGCTCGTGGCGCTGCTTCCGTACGCGCCGCAGCACCTGCGACCCTGACCCGGCGCCCGCCCACCCGCCGGCCGAGAGCAGGGTGATCGTCGGGCTTCTCCTCGCCGCCGGTGGCCTCGGGGCCGGCGTCTTCGGCTCGCTCCTCGGGCTGGGGGGCGGGATCCTCATCGTCCCTCTCCTCACGGTGGGTTTCGGCGTTCCCTTCCGCGAGGCGGTGGGGATCAGCCTCGTCTGCGTGATCGTGACGAGCAGCGCCGCGGCCGGCGTCTACCTCGAGCGCCACACGGCGAACCTGCGTCTCGGCATGCTCCTCGAGGTCTTCACCGCGACCGGGGCGCTCGTGGGCGGTCTCGTCGCCTTCCTCCTGCCCGAGCGGGTCCTGGCCGGCCTCTTTGCGGCCCTCCTCGCGTATACGGCGTTCTCCATGCTGCAACGGAGCCGGGCGCATGGCGCGGCCCCCTCCCTGCCCGCTGCCGCCGACGCGCCGCGTGCGATGCCGAGCGCCGGGCTGGACGCCGGGCATGACGCCGGGCGTGACGCGGGCCCGTCGACTCGGACTCTTGCGGATACCGTCGCCGGGCCTGGGTACCGACCGCGTCGCCTTGGTGCGGGCGCAGGCGGCAGCCTGGGCGCCGGCGTGATCTCCGCGCTCCTGGGCGTGGGGGGCGGCATCGTGAAGGTGCCACTCATGCATCTCGTCATGGGTGTGCCCCTCAAGGTGGCCACGGCCACCAGCAACCTCATGATCGGGGTGACTGCCGCCGCCTCGGCCGTCGTCTACCTCCTCCGGGGCGGGATCGATCCCTATGTTGCCGGCCCGACCGCGGTCGGCGTCTTCGCCGGGGCGATGATCGGCTCGCGCCTGGCGGCCCGAATCGACGTCCGGATCCTGCGGATCCTCTTCGTGGTCGTCCTGGCCCTGACGGCCGTCCAGATGACAATGCGGGCCTTCGGATGAACAGCGTCGAGGCGCGGATCGCCCGGATCCTCGCGGTCGGGACGCGCGTCGCGGTGGCCTTCCTGGCCATCGGGACCGTCCTCCTCATCGCCGGGGGCACGTCGCCCCTCGCGACGGAATGGCCGCCCCTCGACCCGGCTTCGCTGCCGGCGGACCTCGTCGCCCTGCGGCCGACGGCGTTCCTCTGGCTCGGCCTCGTCGCCACGATCGCGACTCCGCTCCTGCGCGTCGCAGCGGCCGCCTGGGGCTTCGGCCGGGCGGGGGAGCGTCGCCTCGCTGCCCTCGGCGTCGCCGTCCTCGTCGTGATCGCCCTCGCCGTCGTCGCGGGTTCGCTGGCGGGCTGAGCAGCGGACGGCCTCGGCCTCGTCGTCGTCCTTGCCGGGCGGACGTGCTCGCGAGCGGCGCCCGGTGGCTCGGGAGGCGCCCGACTGTCGCGGTCCCGGCCGCTATCCACTCGAGGCGGACCTGGTGCCCCCGCCCGGCCGGCTCGGCCCCGGACCCCGGTCTATACTCCGCTGGCCCGGCCTCGGGGTTCGCCGACCCGCCGGGACCGCCCGAAGGAGCCGCCCGGATGGTCACCCAGAAGCCCGCCGCCGAGGACGCGCCGCGCGCCGCCGGCGCCCCCGTCGACACCGCGTCGCTGACCTGCCTCTTCGAAGGCCGCTACGTCCCCCTTGGCGAGGCCAACGTCAGCATCATGACCCACGCCTTCATGTACGGAACGGCGGTCTTCGAGGGGATCCGGGCCTACTGGAACGCCGAACAGGGCCAGCTCTACGCCCTCAGGGTCGGCGAGCACATGGAGCGGATCCGGAACTCCGCCCGGATCCTCCTCATGCCCGACCTGCCTTCGGTCGACCAACTGACGGGCGAGGCCCTGGAGGTCCTCCGGCGCAATGGATTCCGCGAGGACGCCTACGTCCGGCCGTCGTTCTACAAGAGCACCCAGGCGATCGGCGTGAAGCTCCACGGGCTGGACCATCGCTACTACATCGTCGCCCTTCCCTTCGGCGACTACGTGGACACCACGGTCGGCGTGAGGATCGCCACGGTCTCCTGGCGCCGCACCGGCGATGCCGCCATTCCCTCCCGGGCCAAGATCGTGGGCAGCTACGTCAACCCGGCCTTCAGCAAGTCCGAGGCCATGCTGAACGGCTACGACGAGGCCCTCGTGCTCACCGAGGACGGCCACATCTCCGAAGGGTCGGCCGAGAACATCTTCGTGGTTCGCGACGGCGTGCTGCTCACGCCCCCGGTGACGGACGACATCCTCGAGGGGATCACCCGGGCGGGGATCATCGAGATCTGCGACGAGCTCGGCCTGCGAGTCGTGGAGCGCTCCATCGACCGCTCGGAGATCTACATCGCCGACGAGGCCTTCTTCTGTGGCACCGGCGCCCAGATCAGCCCGATCATCGAGGTGGATCGCCGCGCGATCGGGAGCGGCGCCGTCGGTCCGATCACGCGGCGCATCAAGGACCACTACTTCGACATCGTCCGCGGCAACGTCCCGGCCTACGCGCACTGGGTTACGCCCGTCTACACCGGCTGAGCGCCGCCGGCAGTCCCGCGCGGGCGCTTCGCGCCGGCCCGCCCTCTCGCCACCCCGTTCAGGGGGCTCGGTAGGCCGGTGTCTTCGTGCCCTGGATGACCACGATGTCGGTGCCCGCCTTGGGGTCCGTCCGCGGCGTCACCTTGACCTTGAACTGGGCCTCGAGCCAGGCGATGGACGCCGGGAAGCGGGTCTCGGCCCCGTTGTAGGCGATCACGGCGGTGGCCGGCTCGACCGTGTCGGGATTGCGCCCGCGCGGCGCCGACGCCGCGAACCCGTTGTACTCGAGGTAGCCGGCCAGGTCGGTGGCGCGGGTGGTCTCGCCCGTGCTCGTCACGACCCAGACGCGTGCTCCCTCCTCGGCGATCGCCCGGCGCTCGGCCTCCTGGCGCGGGTCGAACGAGAAGGCGTTGGCGGCGGCCTGGCTGATGGCCGGCACGTTTGCCTGAAGAACGTAGATGCCGTTTACGTAGCCCTCGGTGCCGTAGCGCGGCGGGGTGAAGACGAAGGAGCGGACATTGCCGGTGTCGATCCGGCTGGCCAGGTCGATGAGCTGGGAGAGCCTGTCAACCGGGAAGTCCGTCCGCACCGCGTTCTTGGTGCTCTTGACGAGCTCTGGAAGGCGCTGGAGGAGGGTCACGAAGTCGGCCTGCTGGCGCAGCGAGAGGATCACGCGCTGCTGGCGGGCGGCGCGGTCGAAGTCGGAGGAGCCGTGCCGGCTTCGCGCGTAGACCAGGGCCTCGGCACCCGTCATGTGCCGGACGCCGGTCGGGATGTATACGCGGAGAGCCCCGTCGTCGCCCGGGTAGTAGTCGTCCACCACCGGAAGCTGCACGTTGATCGTCACCCCGCCGAGGGCGTCGACGACCTGGGTGAAGCCGCCGAAGTCGACCTCGACGAAGTACTGGATCTGCATCCCGTAGAGGCCGCCGAGGGTGTCCTTGAGGGCCTGGTAGCCGCTCAGCTTGCCGCCGGGGAAGATGTCGGGCCGGGCACGCGCCTGCTGGAAGAGGGCGTTGATCTTGCGGTTCCAGGTCGTCCCGAAGAAGGAGCGCGCCGGGCCGACGAGCGGGATCCCCGTCGTGTCGCGGGGAAGGCTGAACATCGCGACCTGGCCGCTCGCTGGATCGACGCTGGCGACGATCAGCGTGTCCGTGTTGTAGGCGCCCTCGCCCGGCCGCCGGTCGGTGCCGATCAGGAGGACGTTGAGGCGCCCCTTGCCGTCCCAGGGCTGGGCGGACGGCCCGGCCGGGGCGGCCGTGGCACCCGGCGGCGGCGTCGAGAGCGGCGCCTCCGTTGCGTCCGGGGACCCGCTCCGCAGCGCGCCGCTCGCGGAGGGATTCGGGGTCGCGTCTTCCGGGCCGATCGGGTTGAAGACGCCCTGGACCAGGTCGAGCGCCTGCAGGTCGTAGTAGGCGACCGCCGCGTGGGCGCCGCTCATCACGAGGAGAACGCCGAGCAGGCCGGCGATCGAGATGGGCGCCAGGACGGAACGCGACGGGCCCAGGCGCCCCGCGCCCTCGTCCCAGCGATTGAGGAAGGCCACGACCCGGTAGGCGTCGACGGCCGCGACGACACGGTAGAGGAGGGCCAGGAGGTTGCCGACGAGGATCGCCACGAGCACCGGCGGCTGGAGGACGACGCCGACGAGCTCCAGCCGGTAGGTGGCGACCAGGCCGAGGACCAGGGCGAGGAGGAGGAACGGCGCAGCCGCAAAGCCGAGGGCCCGATACCAGGCTCCGGCGTAGGCGTGGCCGAGCCCCGGGAAGAGGAGCGACAGGAAGGCTGCCGTGAAGGAGGACCGGGCTCGACGGCGCGGCTCCTGCGGGCGTGTCATCGCAGGTAGGATAGAGGGAACCTCCGTGAAGCGTGCCCGGGGTGCTCTGACGGCTGCAGGCGCGGCCGAGTGACGGAGGGCATGCCCGCGGCCCACCGTTCCGGATCCCCAGCCGAGGCCCGATGTTCGACCCCGTCAGCAGCAAGCCCGACCTCGTCGCGCAGGAGCACGAGATCCTCGCCCTCTGGCGCGAGCGACGGACGTTCGCGCGCCTTCGCGCCCAGAACGCGGGCGGACCCCGCTGGAGCTTCCTCGACGGGCCCATCACGGCGAACAACCCGATGGGCGTCCACCACGCCTGGGGGCGGGCGTACAAGGACGTCTTCCAGCGCTTCCACGCCATGCTCGGCGAGGACCAGCGCTGGCAGAACGGGTTCGACTGCCAGGGGCTCTGGGTGGAGGTCAACGTCGAGAAGGACCTCGGCTTCACCTCGAAGCGGGACATCGAGGAGCACGGCATCGCCGAGTTCGTGAGCCTCTGCAAGCAGCGCGTGCTGACCTTCGCCGCCCGCCAGACCGAGCAGTCGATCCGCCTCGGCTACTGGATGGACTGGAACGACCCGGACGAGCTCCGCCGGCTGCGCGACCAGCTGGCGGCCGACCCGACGCGGGTCATGACGCTCCAGGGACCGCGGGGCCCCGTCACCGACACCGTGGAGATGCTGGTCGGGCGCCTGGGGATGCCCGAGCTCGGCGGCTCCTACTTCACGTTCAGCAACGAGAACAACGACCTGATCTGGGCCTTTCTCGCCGAGTGCCACCGCCGCGGCTGGCTCTACAAGGGCCACGACACCATGCCCTGGTGTGCCCGCTGCGGGACCGGGATCAGCCAGCACGAGATGACCGAGGGCTACGCCGACCGGACGGACCCCGGCCTGACGGTCCGCTTTCCGCTGCTCGACCGGCCCGGGGAGTCGCTCCTCGTCTGGACGACGACGCCGTGGACCCTGACGAGCAACGTGGCCGCGGCCGTCGGCCCGGAGATGCGCTACGTCAAGGTCCGCCAGGGCGACGCCGTCCACTGGCTCGGCCGGGGGACCCTCCGGCAGGCGCTGGTGGGGCCGTTCGAGATCCTGGAGGAGGTCGCCGGGAGCGAGCTCGTTGGCTGGCGTTACCGGGGTCCGTTCGACGACCTGCCGGCGGTTCGCGCCGCCTTCGCCGCCGGCGGGCCCGACGGGCGCCCGTACGAGCATCGCGTGGTCGCCTGGGACCAGGTTGGCGAGGAGGAGGGGACTGGGATCGTCCACATCGCCCCGGGTTGCGGCGCCGAGGACTTCGCCCTCGGCAAGGCCCTGGGCCTGCCGATGCTCGCGCCCCTCGACGAGGGCGGGATCTTCATCGACGGCTTCGGGTTCCTCGCCGGCCGCGACGTCCGCGACTCGGCGGACCCGGTGGTGGAGCACCTGCGCCACCATGGCTTCTTCCACCGCCTGGAGCCCTACGTCCACCGCTACCCGCACTGCTGGCGCTGCGGCACGGCGCTCGTCTTCCGCCTCGTCGACGAGTGGTACATCAGCATGGGCCCGGTCTACGACCGGCCGCGCGAGGAGCTCACGCCGGCCGAGGTCGACGCCAGCCTCCGCTACCAGATCATGGAGGTCGTGGACGGGATCCGCTGGATCCCCGCGTTCGGGTACGAGCGCGAGCTCGACTGGCTCGTGAACATGCACGACTGGATGATCAGCAAGAAGCGCTACTGGGGCCTCGCCCTGCCGATCTACGACTGCGCCGCGTGCGGCACCTTCGACGTGGTCGGCGGCCGGGAGGAGCTCCGGGCGCGCGCGGTCGGCGGCTGGGAGGAGCTCGAGGGCCACACGCCCCACCGGCCCCACGTGGACGCGGTCCGGATCGCCTGCCCGGGTTGCGGCGCGCCGGTGACGCGGATCCCCGACGTCGGCAATCCGTGGCTCGACGCCGGGATCGTGCCCTTCTCGACGCTCCACTACCGCGAGGATCCGGCCCACTGGGCGGACTGGTTCCCGGCCGACTTCATCACCGAGAGCTTCCCCGGCCAGTTCCGCAACTGGTTCTACTCGATGCTGGCCATGAGCACCGTGCTGCGCCGCGAGGCGCCGTTCCGGGCGATCTTCGGGTACGCGACCCTCTTCGGCGAGGACGGCCGCCCGATGCACAAGAGCTGGGGCAACGCGATCGAGTTCGACGAGGCCGCCGAGCGGATGGGCGTCGACGTGATGCGCTGGATGTACGCGACGGCCCGGCCGGAGGACAACATCCTCTTCGGCTGGCACGCCGCGGACGAGGCGCGGCGCGAGCTGCTCGTCCTGTGGAACGTCTACAGCTTCTTCGTCACCTACGCCCGCCTCGCCGGGTGGCATCCGGGCGAGGCGACGCCGCCGGTCGCCGGGCGCCCCACGCTGGACCGCTGGATCCTCTCGCGACTGGCGGGCCTGGCCATGCGGGTCGAGGAGCGCCTCCGTGACTACGACACCGACGCTGCCGCCGCGGCGGTGTCGTGCTTCATCGACGATCTCTCGACCTGGTACCTTCGCCGGACCCGCCGCCGCTTCTCGAGGGCGGGCGAGGGCGCCGACCGGGCCGCGGCGTTCGCGACGCTCCACGCCGTCCTGGTCGGTCTCGTCCGGGTCGCGGCGCCCATGCTGCCGTTCCTCTCCGAGTCGATCTACCAGAACCTCGTCGTGCGGGCCGGCAGCGCGGCGGCTGACGGCAGCGCGGCGCCGACGGCAGCGCGGCGCCGGAGAGCGTCCACCTGACCGCCTGGCCGTCGGCGGAGCTCGCGGACCTTCGCGACGCCGGCCTCGAGGACGCGATGGCGACGGCCCAGCGCGCGGTGGAGCTCGCGCGCACGCTCCGGGCGCAGGCGGGAATCCGTACCCGGCAGCCTCTGGCGCGGCTCTGGATCGCATTGCCGGGCGATGCTCCCGCCGAGCTGGACGCACTCCTTGACCTGGTGGCCGACGAGGTCAACGTCCGGGAGGTCATCCGGATCGGGGACGAGTCCGCGCTCGTGGAACGGCGCGTCAAGCCGCTCCTCCCGAAGATCGGGAAGAAGCTGGGCCCGGCGATCCCGGCGGTCATGGACGCCGCCCGCGAGGGCCGGTTCGAGATCCGCCCCGACGGCTCGGTGGCCCTCGGCGGGGTCCTGCTGGCCCCCGACGAGGTGGAGATCCTGGCCGCGCCGCTCGCCGGGACGGCGGTGGCCCACGACGAGGGGCTCGTGGTCGTGATCGACACGGAGCTGACGGACGCCCTGCGGGCCGAGGGGGATGCCCGGGAGCTGCAGCGGGCGATCCAGGACCTCCGCCGCGACGTCGGCCTGGCGCTCGACGACCGGATCGACCTCGTCGTCTCGCTTCCCGGCGCGGCAGCCGGCGTGCGTCCGCACCTGGCGGCCGTGGCCGCCGAGACGCTCGCGGACTCCCTCTCGGAGGGACCGCTCCCCGACGGCTGGCCGCGGGCGACGGTCGCCCTCGGGGGCGCGGCGGCCGCGATCGCCATCCGCCGCCGCGACGGGCACGCATCGTGAGTGGGCCCCGGTGAGCCGCCAGCGGGCAGCCTTCTTCGGCCTGGCCGCGGTGATCGTGGCCGCGGACCAGCTGAGCAAGGCCTGGATCGTCGCCGGCTTCACCGCCGGTGAGCCCGCCGAGGTCGTCGGGGCCTGGGTCCGGATCTGGTCCGTGGAGAACACGGGGGCTCTCTTCGGGCTCTTCCGCGACCAGGCCCCCGTCTTCGCCGCCCTGAGCATCGCCGTGATGGTCCTCATCGTCTGGTATCACGGCCGTGCGGTCGCCGGGAGCGGGTGGCTGGCGACGCTGGCCCTGGGCCTGCTCCTCGGCGGCGCCGTCGGCAACTTCATCGACCGGATCCGGCTGGGATACGTCGTCGACTTCGTGGACATGGGGTTCCCCGGTGGCTGGCGCTTCTACACCTGGAACCTGGCCGACGCGGCGATCTCGACCTCCATCCTGCTGCTGATCCTGATGGCGGTGCTCCCCTCGGCGCGCCGAGGGGAGGGGGCCGCATGACGGAGCTGCGGCTGGTGGTTCCGGCGGGCGCCGGCGGCCGGGCCGACCGGCTCGCCGCGGACCTCTCGGGTCTCTCGCGGAGCCGCGTCCAGCACCTGATGACGGACGGGCGCGTCACCGCCGACGGCCAGCCGGTCAAGGCGAACACGGTGGTCCATGCCGGAGCGGTGCTCGTCATCGACGTGCCGCCCGTCGTCCCCGCCGGGATCGAGGCGGAGGCGATTCCACTCGATGTCGTCTACGAGGACGACGACGTCCTCGTGGTGGACAAGCCGGCCGGGCTCGTGGTCCACCCGAGCCCCGGGCACTGGTCGGGGACGCTCGTCAACGCCCTCCTCGCGCGCGACACCGTCTACGGGGGGATCGCCGGCGTGGAGCGGCCCGGGATCGTCCACCGCCTCGACCGGGACACCTCGGGTCTGCTGATGGTGGCCAAGACGGACGCCGCCCAGGCGAGCCTGATGGCCCAGCTGAAGGCGCGCCGGGTGAAGAAGACGTACCTGACGCTCGTCCAGGGGAGCGTGCAGGCGGCGGTCGGCCGGGTCGAGGCGCCGATCGGGCGCGACCCCCGGAACCGGATGCGGATGGCGGTGGTCCCCGACGGGCGGCCGTCGGTCACGGGCTACCGGGTACGGGAGCGGTTCGCGGCCTGGACGCTGCTCGAGGTCGACCTGGTCACCGGCCGGACGCACCAGATCCGCGTCCACCTCGCCGCCCTCGGCCACTCGGTCGCCGGCGACGCAGTCTACGGAACGGGGACGGCACGGCGCGGACCGGATGGCCTGGAGCGCCTCTTCCTGCACGCGTGGCGGCTCGTCTTCGCCTCCCCGGCGACCGGCGACCTGGTGCGCCTGGAGGCCCCGCTGCCGCTCGCCCTGGAGGCTCCCCTGGCGGGCCTGCGCGCCGGGGCCGCCGGGGCGCCACCACGGCCGCTCGCCGACGGGAGCGAGGACGAGGGGTGACCGAGCAGCCGCTGGGCGCCGCGCCGGCCTCCGACGACCCGCTCTCCGGGGCCCCGAGCGCCGGGGCCCGCGGGGCGCTGCTCGTGGTCGTCTCGGGCCCGTCCGGGGTCGGGAAGGACACCATCATCGACGCCCTCCGGGCGCGCCCCCGCGATCCCGACTACCACTACGTGGTGACCTGCACCACGCGCTCCCCGCGGCCGGGTGAGGTCGACGGCGTCAGCTACCACTTCCTGTCCCGCGAGCGGTTCACGGCCCTCCGCGATGCCGGCTCCTTCCTGGAGTGGGCGGAGGTTCATGGGAACTGGTACGCCACTCCCCGGGCCGAGGTGCGCCGGGCGCTCGCCGGCGGCCACGACGTGATCCTGAAGATCGACGTCCAGGGTGCCGTGTCCGTGAAGGCGCTCGTCGATGAGGCCCTCCTCGTATTCGTCGTCCCTCCCTCCCTGGAGGCCCTCTTCCGCCGGCTGCGGGCGCGCGCCACCGAGACCGCCGAGGAGCTGGAGCTGCGCCAGCGGAACGCCGCGATCGAGCTGGCCCGGGCGGGCGACTACGACCACGTCGTCGTCAACGAGGACGGCCAGGTCGAGCGGACGGCCGAGCGGATCGACGCGATCATCCGGGCGGAGCGGGCGCGCCACCCCGACCGGCAGGTCATCGTCTGACGGCCGTGGGCCGGGACGAACCTCCGGGATCCAGCGCGGCCGAACCGGCCGACGCTGCCGAGCCTGCCGAACCGGCCGAGCCTGCCGAACCGGCCGGCGCGGCCGATGGAGCCAACGCGGCCGAACAGGCCGAGCGGGCCGGCCCGCTCGGACCGCGCCACGTCGAAGTGGCGGTCGATGCGCCGGGCGTGGCCGGCGATCGAACCTGGACCTACCTCGTCCCGGACGGCCTGGCCGGTGTCGAGCCCGGCGAGGCGGTCATCGTGGAATGGGGTCGCCGCCGCGCGATCGCGATCGTGCTGGGCGACGCGCCCCCACCCGACGGCGTGGCGGCCAAGCCGCTGGCGGCCCGGGTCCGGGCCGACGGGCCGCTGCTGCCGCCGCTCTCCCTCGCCCTGGCACGCTGGATCGCGGAGCACTACCTCGCTCCGCCCGCGCTGGCGATCAGGGCGATGCTCCCGCCGGGGCTTCTCGAGCGCCTCGATCTCGTCGCCACGGCCGCGGCCGGCCTAACCCCGGGCGACGAAGCCGACACCGCGGGCTACGGCACCACCGCCGTCCCGGACGACGCTGCGACGACGGCCCTCCTCGAGGCCCTGGCCACCGGGCCGCGACCCGTCCGCGCCCTGCCGGCCGTCGAGAGCCGCCCCGCCGTGCTGCGGCGCCTGCGGACGCTCGAGCGGGCCGGGCGCGTGCACCTGGAGTGGACGCTCGGGGCGGCCGGCGCCCTGCCGCGCTACGAGCGGCGAGTGCGCGCGACGCCGGAGGGCAGGGCGGTCGACGGCGGGATGCTGCCCGGGGACGGCCGGCGACTGGGCCCGCGCCAGCGAGCGCTCCTGGCGGAGCTCGCCGCCCTCGACGGCGGGGACCTTCCGGCACCTCCTGTCGCGGCTCGTCACGGTGCGGGGAGCCTGGCGGGGCTCGCCCGCCGCGGCCTCGTCGAGCTCCTGACGCGCGAGAGGACACGGGACCTCCTCGAGGCGCGGCCGGTCGGGGCGCGGGGGTCGCGTCCCCTCGACTCGGCCCTTTCGCCGGCGCAGGCAGCCGCGGTGGCGATCGTCGTGGCCGCCCTCGAGGCCCGCGACGCCACGCCGCTCCTCCTCGACGGGCCGACCGGGGCGGGGAAGACCGCCGTCTACGCCGAGGCGATCGCGGCGTCGCTCCGGGCCGGGCGCCCGGCCCTGGTGCTCGTGCCGGAGATCGCCCTGGCCCTGCCGCTCGTCGACCGGCTGCGCGCCGATCTTGGGGCGGAGGTCGTCGTGGTCCACTCTGCGCTGGGCGAGGGCGAGCGGGCCGACTCGTGGCGGCGGATCCGGGCCGGCGCCGTCGACGTCGTGGTGGGGACGCGGACGGCAGCCCTGGCGCCCCTGGCGGACGTCGGGATCGTGATCGTCGACGAGGAGCACGAGGCGACCTACAAGAGCGACCGGACGCCGCGATTCCAGGCCCGCGACCTCGCGATCCGCCTGGGCGCCCTCGCCGGGGCGGCGGTGGTCCTCGGGAGCGCCACGCCGTCGGTCGAGTCCGTCGGCCTGGCCCGGCTCGGACGTCACCGGCGACTCACCCTGCCGGAGCGAACCGCCGGGGCGCCGCCGGAGGTGGAGGTCGTGGACCTCCGGGAGGAGCTGGCGGCGGGGAACCGGGGCCTCATCTCCCGGCGCCTGGCGGGGCTCCTGGCGGCGCTCGACCCGGTCGCCGGCGACCGCGCGATCCTCGTCATCAACCGGCGGGGGGCGGCCTCGGCGGTTCTCTGCCGTGACTGCGGGCACGTGCAGGCCTGTCCCGAATGCACGCGGCCGCTCGTCTACCACCAGGCCGGGATGACCCTCCGCTGCCATCACTGCGGCGCGGCCGCCCCGATGGCCTCGCGCTGCCCAACATGCGCGTCGCCGCGGATCAAGTACCTGGGCGGGGGAACGGAGAGGCTGGAGGGCGAGGTCCGCGAGCGCTTCCCGGCGCTGCGCGTCGGCCGGCTGGACAGGGACGTCGTGGAGCGGCGCGGCGCGGCCGCCCGCGTCGTGGACTCCTTCACCGAGGGCCGCCTCGACGTCCTCGTGGGCACGAGCCTGGTCACGAAGGGCTTCGACATCCCGGAGGTCACCCTGGTCGGGGTGGTCCTCGCCGACGTGGGCCTGACCCTCCCCGACGAGCGCGCCGCGGAACGGACCTTCCAGCTCCTGGCGCAGGCGATCGGGCGGGCCGGTCGCGGCGACCGCGCCGGCCGCGCGGTCATCCAGACCTACCAGGCCGAGCACCCGGCAATCCGGGCGGCGGCAGGGGGCGACGCGACGGCCTTCTACGACGCCGAGCTGGCGATGCGCGAGCAGTTCGGGGCGCCGCCGTTCGGGGCGACGATCAAGCTGACGGTCGGGAACGAGGACCGCGATGCCGCGCGGGCTGCCGGCCGACAGATGGCGGAGAACCTGCGCGCCCGCGCCGCGGCGCTCGGCTTCGCGGTCGTCGTCGCCGGCCCGGCCCCGGCCTACGTCCCGCGCCGCGGCGGGCGCTGGCGGTTCAACGTCGTCCTGCGGGGCTCGGCGCCGCTCGCCGTGCTCGGCGGCGATCCGGGCCCGCCGTGGTCGATCGACGTGGACCCGGAAAGCCTGCTGTAGAGGACAATGGGGGTCCGCAGCAGGAGTCGACCGATGACCGACGAGATGAACCCGACACCCGGGGCCGCGCCGGGCCCGGAAGCCGCACCGGGGGCAGCCGACGGCCCGCCCGCGACGCCCTCCGGCGAGGAGACGCGGAGCGCCCAGGCCCGCGAATGGCTCGCCCAGCTCCAGCAGATGATCGACCGCATAGCCGCCGAGGCCGGGCCGGTGGCCCGGGACGTGGCGGCGAAGGCCGCCGAGCTCGCCGCCGTGGCGGGCGAGAAGGCGGGTCCGTTCGCCAAGCGAGCCGCGGAGGTTACCGGCGACGTCGGGACCCGGGTGGCGGCGCGCTCGCGGCGGTTCGCCGACGACATCCGCCAGAAGGCAGCGGAAGGAGAATTCTCGAAGCCCGCCGCGCCGTCCGGCGTCGCTCCCGACGAGGCGGCCCCGCCCGCGCACGAGGAGCCGCCCGCCTGACGCCCGGCCGGGCTCGCCCGGGACGGTCTCGTATACTCGCGGCATGAGCGTTCTCCCGATTCTCACGCTCGGCGATCCCCGGCTGCGCCTCAAGGGGGAGCCCGTCGAAAGCTTCGGCAAGCTCCTCCACCACCTGATCGACGACCTCACCGACACGATGCGGCACGCCCCCGGCGTGGGCCTGGCGGCGCCGCAGCTCGGCGAGGCGCTGAACGTGGCCGTGGTCGAGGTGGGCGATCGGCTCCTCGAGCTGGTCAACCCGCGGATCGTCCGCGCCGAAGGCGACGACCGGGACCTCGAGGGGTGCCTCTCGATCCCGGGCTTCGTGGCCTACGTCACGCGGCGCGAGCAGGTCTGGATCGTCGCCCAGAATCGCCTCGGCCGGAAGGTCAAGATCGCCGGCGCCGGCCTGCTGGGTCGGGCCCTGCAGCACGAGCTCGACCACCTCCAGGGCAAGCTCTACATCGACTACCTCGCATCGCCGGACGAGCTGATCCCGGTGGGTCGCGGCGGCGACGATGACGACGAAGACGAAGTCGACGCCGAGCTCGAGCGTCGCGGGATCGATCCCGAGAAGGCGAAGGCGGCCTCCCGCGGCTGACGTGGCCCGCGCCCGGACGGTCTTCTTCGGGTCCGGTGCGTTCGCCGTGCCGATTCTCGAGGCCGTGGCGGCGGCCGCGGAGCTCTCGCTCGAGGCGGTCGTCACGGCGCCGTCCCGCCCGGCCGGTCGGCGTGCCGAGCCGGCGCCCACGGCAGTCGGCGCGCGGGCGGCGACGATGGGGCTGCCGCAGCTCACCCCGGAGCGCCTCCGGGATCCGGCCTTCCTCGCCTCGCTGGCGGAGCTGCGCCCGGCGGTCGGCATCCTCGCCGACTACGGCAAGCTCCTTCCCGCGGCGGTGCTCGACCTGCCCCCCCGCGGGATCCTGAACCTGCACCCGTCGCTCCTGCCCCGCCACCGTGGCGCGACGCCGATTCCCGCGGCGATCCTGGCCGGCGACGCCGAGACCGGCGTCTCCCTCTTCCGGATGGACCCGGGGTTGGACACCGGCCCGATCGTGGCGGTCGAGCGGACCCTGCTCGGCAGCGGGGAGGACTCGCCCCAGCTCGAGGCGCGGCTGGCGCTGATGGCAGCGGCGCTCGTGGCCCGCGCCATCGGACCCTGGCTCCGGGACGAGGTCTCGCCCTGCCCGCAGACGGAGGACGGAGCGACGCTCACCCGGCCTTTCACAGGCGGGTCAGGGCGCCTGGACGCGACGCTGCCGGCGGCAGTTCTCGAGCGGCAGGTGCGCGCCCTGCGACCCTGGCCCGGGACCTTCCTCGAGCTGCCGGAGGGGCGGCTCGCGGTCCTGCGGGCGGCCGTCGCGGACGCCGTCGCGGGGGACGTGCCCGGCACGCTGGTGGCCGAAGGAGCGGGCCTGGCCCTGGCGACGGCGGCGGGCCGGCTCCTCCTCCTTCGAGGTCCAGCCGGCCGGCGGCCGCTCGATGGACGGGGCGGCCTATCGACGGGGTCGCCCCGCGGCCGTCGGGTCGCGGGTAGGATGAGGCGATCCCGATGACCGATCCGACCCTGCCCGTCCCCACCGCCGGCCCGCTCCCGCTGCCGCGCGCGACCCGCGACCCGCGGCCGGGCGTCGCCGGGCTCACCGAGGCGCAGGTCGTGGCCCTGGTCGGGGAGCTCGGAGAGCCCCAGTTCCGCTCCCGCCAGGTCGGCGACGCCACGTGGCGGTCTGCCGCCGACGGCTGGGACGCGGTCACGACCCTGGCCCGGCCGCTCCGGGCGGCCCTGGCCGAGCGTCTCCGCTTCGACACGGTCGCCGACACGACGATCCAGGTCGCGGACGGGGGCGCGACCGAGAAGGCGCTCCACGGCCTCTCCGACGGTCGGCTGGTGGAATCAGTCCTGATGCACTACCCGGGCGGCGCCGACCGGCGGGAGCGGAACACGCTGTGCATAAGCAGCCAGGCGGGCTGCGCCGTCGGCTGCCCGTTCTGCGCCACCGGCGAGCTCGGCTTCGAACGCGACCTCGAGGTCGCCGAGATCGTCGACCAGGCCCGCCACGCCCAGCGCCGGCTGGCTGCCGCCGGGCGCCACCTCACCAACCTCGTCTTCATGGGAATGGGCGAGCCGCTCCTCAACCTCGACGCGGTCCTCGACGCCGCCGCGGCCCTCACCGACCCGGAGCGCTTCGGGCTGGGGGCGCGCCACATCACGATCTCGACGTCGGGGGTCGTCCCGGGGATCGAGCGGCTCGCCCGGCTGCGGCCGCAGTGGACCCTGGCGATCAGCCTCCACGCCGCCCGGGACCCGCTGCGCGACCTCCTGGTCCCGCTGAACCGCCGCTGGCCCGTCGCCGAGGTGGTCGCGGCGGCGCGAGCCTACGGCCAGGAGACCGGCCGGCGCCTCAGCTACGAGTACGTGATGATCGACGGCATCAACGACACGGCCTCCGACGCGGATGCGGTGGTGCGCCTCCTCCGCGGCTCGGGCGCCCACGTCAACTGCATCCCCATGAACCAGGTGGCCCACACGCCGTGGCGGGCCAGCCCGCCGCAGCGGATCACGGCGTTCGCCGACCGGCTGCGGGCGGGTGGCCTCGGGGTCACCGTCCGGCGCAACCGCGGCCAGGAGGTCGGGGCGGCCTGTGGCCAGCTGGCCGCCGAGCAGGCGGGCGAGCCGTCTGCGCCGGCAGTGGCGCGGAGGCGCGAGCTGCTCGTGGTCGCGTCGGCCATCGCGCTTCGCGGCGAGCGCAGCCCGGAGCCCGCCCCCGCGGGTCTCGTGGCGCCGGCCCGGCCGGCCCGCCGGCCCCCGGGCCCGGTCGCGCCCGACGGGCCACCCCGCCGGCCGGCGGGCCGCGGCCGTCCGACCGGCGTCACGCGTCGCCGTCCCGCCGGTCCGGGTGGTCGATGATGGGCGAAGGGCGGGCCCTCGTCGCCGCGAGCATCCTCAACGCCGACCTCGCGAACCTGGCCCGGGAAGTCCGACGCGCCGTCAGGGCCGGCGCCGACAGGATCCACCTCGACGTCATGGACGCCCGCTTCGTCCCCAACCTCACCTTCGGGTGGTCGACGATCGCTCACCTGCGGCCCGTGACGGAGGCGCCGTTCGACGCGCACCTCATGATCGCCGAGCCCGGGCGCTGGCTCGACGACTTCCTGGCGGCCGGATGCGACTCGATCACGGTCCACGTGGAGGTCGAGGAGCCGATCGAGCCCCTCCTGCGGCGGATCAAGGCCGCGGGCCGCGCGGCGGGCCTCTCGATGCGCCCCGGGACGCCGATGGAGGCCCTGGAGCCCTACCGGCACCTGCTCGACATCGTGATGGTCATGACGGTCGAGCCCGGGTTCGGCGGCCAGGCCTTCATGCGCGACGTGGCGCAGCGCAAGATCCCGGAGGCCCGACGACTGCTGGCCGACAAGCCGTGGGGCGGCGAGGTCCACGTTGACGGCGGCGTGAGCCGCGAGACCGCGGAGCTCGTCGGCGGCCTCGGGGCCGACGTCCTCATCGCGGGCACGGCGCTCTTCGCCAAGGGGCGCAACCCCGGCCGCGAAGTCCGCCTCATGCGTGCGCTCGCGGACGAGGGCTACGCGATCGAGCTCAACGAAGGGGTGGCTCCCGCACCGCGCGTGCAGATGGTGCGCCTGGCGAGCCTGCCGCGCGCGCTCGGAGAGCCGCTGCGCGACGCGATCGAGGCGGCCGGGGTGCCCGTGGTGATGCTGCGCGGGAGCGGGCTCGTCGGCCCGGACGGGCTGCGCGACATGGACCTCCTCGTGCCCCGCGTGTCGGTCGCCTGGGTAGAGGAGCGCTTCGGGGCGCGCCGCGACGCGCTCCACGCGGAGGCTGCCGCCGCGCGGGCGTCGATCTCCGCCGCGCCGGCGGATCCAGCGCCTGCGGATCCAGCGGCGGATCCGGGGCCGGCGGGGTAGGGGAGCGCCTGGGTGCGGGCTCTGGTCCAGCGCGTGGCCCGGGCCGAGGTGCGCGTGGAGGGCCTTGTCGTCGGGGCGATCGGCCGCGGGATCCTGGTTCTGCTCGGCGTCGCTCCCGATGACGACGCTGCCACCGCCCGGGCGCTGGCCCGCCGCGTGGTCGAGCTGCGGATCCACGCCGACGCCGAGGGGCGCACCAACCTGGCCCTGGGCGACGTCGGCGGATCGGTCCTGGCGGTGAGCCAGTTCACGCTCTACGCGGACACGAGTCGCGGCCGGCGCCCCGGGTTCACGGGGGCCGCGGAGCCGGCCCACGCGGCCGCCATCTACGAGCGCTTCTGTGCCGCGCTCGAGGAGCTCGGGGTGGCCACCGAGCGGGGCCGGTTCGGCGCCTCGATGCAGGTCGAGCTCGTAAACGACGGCCCGTTCACGCTCTGGCTGGACACGGCCGACCGGTAACGCGGCGGGAACGCCGGCGTGGCGTGCGGCGCCGGACGCGAAGCGGCCCGGTCGCGTCGAACGGACCGGGCCGGGAGGAGCGCCATCCGGGTCACGCCCGGCTGCCCTCAGCGGGGCTTCTTCGCCTGGGTTCGCTTGCAGCGGGTGCAGGCTAGCTTGCGGGTCACCACGCCACCTTCCACGACGGCGAGCGTCTGGAGGTTCGGCTGGCAGCGCCGGTGGGCACGGACGCGGTTCATTCCGCTCGACTGCGGGTTGAAGCCGCCCATCGCGACCTTGCCGCAGATCGCGCAGCTACGGGCCATCGGGTTCCTCTGGATGCACTGCTTGCGGACCGGGGCGGGCCCGGCCCGCCCATCAGTTGTCCGGCACGCCGACGCGCCGCCGGTCCGGTTCCGGGGAGGCTGTATGCTAGCACACCGTTCCGCCCGCCCGCCCAGCCCGGAGGTGGATCCCCCATGCCCGACGCTCCGTCGCGCCCCGCCGTGCCGGGCCGGGGCCTCGTGGCGCAGCGCGCCCTCGTCGAGGTCGTGCGGACCGCCGTCCTCGGCAGCTACGGGGTCACCGGACTGGCGGAGCCGTTCCTGCGCCGCCTGGGCCTCGGCGAGGCTGCGATCCGGGTGAGCATCCGGCCGGATGTCGAGGTCGACGTCCGCCTCACGATCGCCTACGGGCTCCCCGTCGCCGAGGTCGCGCGGCAGGTCGACTCGGCGATCCGCTACGCGCTTCGGCGCGCACTCGGCCGCGAGATCGGCGCGGTCCGGATCCACGTCGCGGGACTTGCCGCCGGCCCCTTCAGCACGCCGGGCGTGAGCGCTCCCGCTGCGGCGGACGGCGACGCGGTCCGGCCGGGCGAGGATCCCCGGTAGGTGGTCCGCCTCGCCTGCGACGGCGCCGGGCTCCTCGAGGCGGTCCGCGCTGCCGTCGCCAACCTCGAAGCGCACGTCGACGAGATCAACGCGCTGAACGTCTTCCCCGTCCCGGACGGCGACACCGGCGCGAACATGGCGGCCACCTGCCGCGAGATGCTGGGCTACGTCCGCGAGGAGACGAGCGTCGAGGCCGTCGCCGAGCGCCTCCGCGAGGGAGCGCTCTTCGGCGCCCGCGGCAACTCCGGCGTCATCCTCAGCCAGATCGTGCGCGGGATGGCCGAGGGGTTCGCCGGGAAGCGCCGCTTCAACGGCCTCGATCTCGCCCACGCCCTCGCCCTCGCCACGACGGCGGCCTACGGGGCCGTGCCGCGGCCGGTCGAGGGAACGATGCTCACGGTGATCCGCGAGGCGTCGGCCGTGGCGGTGGAGACGGCCGAGCGGTCGAACGACCTGGAGGCGGTCCTCTGGGCGGCGACGCACGCGGCCGCGCGCGCCCTCGACAAGACGCCGAGCCTCCTGCCGGTCCTCCGCGAGGCCGGCGTGGTCGATTCCGGGGGCGCCGGCCTGCTGCGGCTCTTCGAAGGGGCGCTCGCCTACGTGCGCGGCGAGGTCGCCGCCCCGGCTCCCGTCCGCGCGCCGCGCATCCCCAGCCCCATGCCGACCGAGTTCAGCCACCTCGAGACGGGCCACGGCTACGAGACGGTCTACCTGATCCACCCGTTTGCCGGGCCAGCTGCTCGACCTCGATCGGATGCGGGCCTACCTCGTGCGGACCGGCGAATCCGTCAACGTCGCCGGCGACCCGAAGGCGGCCAAGATCCACGTCCACAACGGGCGGCCCGACCTCGTCCTCCGCCAGGCGCTGCAGCTCGGGCGGATCGTCAACGCGACGATCATGGACCTCGACCACCAGACGGCCGAGGTGCGCCAGGCGCGGCACGAGCCGCCGGGGGCGATCCAGGCCCCGCCGGCGTTCGCCGATCCCGGGCCGGCCGCGGTCGGTGGCGCGACGTCCGGTCCCCGCGTACCCCTCGGGATCGTGGCCGTCGCGGCGGGGGACGGACTGGCCGAGGCGCTCGCGGCCTTCGGCATCGCCGACGAGCGGCTGCACGTCTCCATCGTGCGCGGCGGCCAGGCCGAGAACCCGAGCGCCGGGGAGATCCTGGCCGCGATCGCCGCCTCGCCGGGCGAGGAGGTCGTGGTTCTGCCGAACAATCCGAACGTGAAGCTCGCCGCCGGCCAGGCGGCGGAGATGGCCGATCGACCGGTCCGCGTCGTGCCCACGCGCAACGCCGCCGAGGGGATCGCGGCCCTCCTCGAGGTGGACCCCGGGGCGGGCGCCAGCGGCAACGCTGAGCTGATGCTGGAGGCGGGTCGGGCGATCCAGACGTTCCTCGTCACCGAGGCCGTGCGCGACGCGGTGGTCTCCGGGCGCAAGGTCCGTCGCGGCCAGACGATGGCCCTCGACCCGGACGACGGGCTGCTCGCAGCGGACGACGATCACGACCGGGCGGTGCTGGCGGGGATCGCGGCGCTCGCGCCCGGGTTCAGCCTCGTCACGCTCTGGTACGGCGACGGGGCAGACCTCGCGGACGCCGAGCGGCTGGCGCGCCTCGTCCACGACGCCTGGCCGGCCGTCGAGGAGGTCGAGGTCCGCCATGGCGGCCAGCCACACTACCGGTACCTCATCAGCGCGGAGTAGGGGAGCGGCCTTGGCGACCCCGGGCGCCCGCGGAACGCCGGAGCCCGCCGCCCGCGCCAAGCCGGACTCCGCCGCCCGCGCCAAGCCGGACTCCGCGGCGCGCGCAAAGCCGGACCCGGCCGCCCGCCGCGAGCCGGACTCCGCCGCCCGACCCGTCGATCCCTTCTCCACGCCGCTGCGGACGAGTCGCCTCCCGGCGGCGGCGTCGCTGGGGCGCCTGGGGGGAGGATCGGCCTGGAGACCGTGCGGGACCTGCTCGTCTGGCTGCCGCGCCGCTACGAGGACCTGCGGGTCGTGCACACGCTGCGCGACCTGCAGCGTCTCCCCGACGGCGACGTGGTGAGCACGCGGGCCAGGGTTGGACAGGTGCGTCTCGGGCGGACGGCGCGACGCGGGACGCAGGTCGCCACCGTCGCCCTCACCGACGCGACCGGCACGGCGGAGGCGCAGTGGTACGGCCGGCAGTTCGTGGAGCGGCGGCTCGTGCCGGGCGCCGAGTACATCCTCTCGGGGAAGCTGAAGAGGCGCGGCTTCGCCACGATCCTCGAGGGCCCGGCCTTCCAGGCGCCCGACGACGATCTCCTCCACGTCGGCCGGATCGTCCCGGTCTATCCGCTCACGGCCGGGCTCACCCTGAAGTCGCTCCGGTCCGCCATCCGGGCCGCCCTCGACCGGCTCCCGCCCTACGAGGAGTACCTGCCCCCGGCCCTCCTGCGGGCGGAGGACCTGATGGGGATCGCGACGGCCCTGGAGCAGGCCCACTTCCCCGACGACCTCCCTCGCAGGGAAGCGGCGCTCCGGCGTCTCGCCTTCGACGAGCTCCTGGCCCTTCAGGTCGGCATGGTGGCGCGTCGTCGCCAGCGGACCGTGGCGTCGGCCGTGCGGGTGACGACCACGGGGGACCGCGACACGGCGATCCGCGGCGGCCTCGTCGACGTCCTCGGCACGCGCCTGGGCCGGGGCGTGGAGCTGACCGGCGACCAGGCCGCCGCGATGGACGACGTTCGCCGCGACATGGCGGGGCGTCACCCGATGCTCCGCCTCCTCCAGGGCGACGTCGGGTCGGGCAAGACGGCCGTGGCCGCATATGCGCTGGCGGCCGCGGCGGAGGCGGGGGTGCAGGGCGCCCTCCTGGCCCCGACCGACCTCCTGGCGCGGCAGCACGCGGTGACCCTCGGCGACTTCCTGGCCCCGCTCGGGATCCCCGTCACGCTGCTGACGGGGTCGCTCTCCGGTCCCGGAGCGACGGCGGCCCTCGCGGCGATCGCGGACGGCCGGGCGGCAGTGGTCGTCGGCACGCACGCGCTCTTCTCGGAGCGGGTGCGCTACGCGAACCTGGGTCTCGTGGTCGTCGACGAGCAGCACCGCTTCGGGGTCGAGCAGCGTGGCGCCCTCGAGGCGAAGACGACGCGCGGCGCCGCCCATGTCCTGCTCATGACCGCCACGCCGATCCCGCGGACCGTCGGGCAGGTCGTCTATGCGGATCTCGACGTCTCGGACCTGCGGTCCGTGCCTGCGGGGCGGGTGCCGATCCGGACCGTCATCCGCCACCCGGGCGACCTCGACCGGCTCTGGGCGCACGTGCGGCAGGAGGCCGCCAACGGGCACCGGACCTTCGTCGTCGTTCCCCACATCGACGAGAACGCGGACGACGACGAGAACGTGTCCGGCGCCGAGGCCGAGGCCGTGCGCCTGCGGGCGCTGCTGGCGCCCCTCCGCGTTGGCCTCGTGCACGGGCGCCTGAAGGCGGCCGTCCGCGACGACGAGATGGCGCGCTTCCGTGACGGGGACCTGGACGTCCTGGTGGGGACCACCGTGGTCGAGGTGGGCGTCGACGTGCCGGAGGCGAGCGTGATGGTCGTGGAGGGCGCCGCCCGCTTCGGCCTCGCCCAGCTCCACCAGCTGCGCGGGCGCGTCGGGCGCGGGACCGCGGCGTCGTACTGCGTCCTCGTCCACGATGGCGTGCCGCTCGCCGGGAGGAAGGCCAACGAGCTCGTGGATTCCGACGCGCCCGGCGAGGGCACCGAGATGCGGCGCCTCCTGGCGGTCGCCCGGACGACCGATGGCTTCGACCTCGCCGAGACCGACTTCGCCCTGCGCCGGGAGGGCGACGTCCTCGGCCTCGCCCAGAGCGGGCTGCCGCGGCTCCGCGTGGCGACCCTCGCGCGCGCGGACCACCGCGCCCTGGCCGTTGCCGCACGCCGCCAGGCGGAGGCGCTGCTGGACCCGAGGGGTGGGTTCCGGCAGGCCGGTGCCCCCCTCGCCCGCGAGCTCACGGCGGGCTGGCTGGCCCGGGTCTTCGCGGGCGAGCCCGCCTCGGGAGCCTGACGACGATGGCCGGCTCGGGCCGGGTGGTGGCGGGAAGCGCGGGCGGGATCCAGCTGGCCGCCGCAGGACCGGGCACGCGGCCGCTCGCGGACCGGGTCAAGCAGGCGGTCTTCGGCTCCCTGGAGCCGCTCCTGCCCGGGGCGGTGATCCTGGATCTCTGCGCCGGTTCGGGTGCGGCGGCCATCGAGGCCCTCTCGCGCGGCGCCGTGCGGGCCGTCCTCGTGGAGCGCGACGCCGGCGCGGTGAACGTGATCCGCGAGAACCTGCGGCGGACGGGACTGGCCGCGGCGGCCGCCGTCATTCGCCGCGGCGCCGTGGCGGCCCTCGAGGACCCCGGTCTTCGGGCCGAGCGCTTCGACCTCGCGATCGTGGATCCCCCGTACGCCGACACGGCGCTCCGTGACGCGATCCTGGCGCTCCTCGGCGCGCCCGACGGGCCGCTGCGCGAGGGCGCGACCGTCGTCGTGACTGCCTACTGGCGCGAGCCGCCTCCGGGCGAGGTCGGGCTGCTACGATCAACTCGGGTCCGCCGCTTCGGAGAGACCGCGATCACCTTCTACCGCCGGGACCCGGGCGGGGTCGCGGCCACGGAATGATCGGAGGCGGGATGCGCACCGCGGTCTACCCCGGATCGTTCGACCCGATCACCCTCGGGCACGTCGACGTCCTGCGCCGGGCCGCCGGAGTCTTCGACCGGGTCGTCGTGGCGGTTCTCGTCAACCCGCGCAAGACGCCTGCCGGCGAGGCCGAAGGCCGGGCGGCGGCGATTCGCGAGGCCGCGGCGGAGGCGCTGCCCGACCTCGTCGGGCGAATCGAGGTGCGGGTCTTCGACGGGCTGACGGTCGACGCCTGCCGCACGACGGGGGCCCGGCACATCGTGCGCGGGCTGCGGGCGGTCTCCGACTTCGAGGCGGAGCTGCAGATGGCCCACATGAATCGCCGCCTGGCTCCCGAGATCGACACGGTCTTCTTCATGACCGCCCTCGAGTACGGCTACCTGTCCTCCGGGCTCGTGAAGGAGATCGCCCGTTTCGGCGGCGACGTGTCCGCCATGGTCCCGGCCGGCGTGGCGGCTCGCCTGCTGGCATCGGGGAAGGAGAGCCCGCGACTATAATCCCGGGACCACCGCCCAGGACGCCGAGGAGGGCTGTCCCATCGACATCATGTTCTTCGTCGAGCGCCTCGAGGGGATGCTCGCGAACGGCAGGAAGCTGCCGTTGACGTCCAGCGTCGTCATCGACCAGGCCGCGGCCCTCGAGCTCATCGACGAGCTGCGCCACGCGATACCGGAGGAGGTGCAGTCGGCGCGCCGGGTCAATGCCGAGGGCGAGCGGATCCTCGAACGGGCGAACCAGGAGGCCGAGCTGATCGATGCCCGCGCCCGCGAGCACGCGGCCCAGCTCATCGACGAGCAGGGCCTGACCGAGGCGGCCGAGGGCGAGAGCAGGCGCATCATCGCCGAGGCCGAGGCCGACGCCGAGATCACGCGCCGCGGCGCCGACGACTACGCGGCGGACGTCCTGCTCCGTCTCGAGGGCGAGGTCACGCGCGTGCTCGGGCAGATCGAGCGGGGGATCGACGCCCTGGGCGTCCGGGATGATTCCCCCGTCGCGGCCGGGGAGGGGATGGAGGAGCCCGCCGCGCCCGCCGCGCGATGACGACCGTTCCGGGCGACGTCCTCGTCGTCAACGTGGCAGGCCTCCTGGGTGAGCCGCCCGGCTCGCACCGTGACGTCTCCTTCGACGTGCGCGAGATCGAGCTGGGCGACGGCCTCGTCCAGGCGGCGCCCATGGCGGTCCTCGCCCGGATCGCCCGAACCAATCGCGGCGTCGTCGTCACGGGCCGGGTCCGCACCGGCCTGGCTGACACCTGCGCCCGCTGCCTCGCCCCGCTGCTCATCCCGCTCGACGCGCCGCTCGACGAGGAGGTGCTCCCCCTCGTGGACCTGCAGTCCGGGCTCAGGCTCGACACGACCGCGGAGCCGGAGGCGTTCCGCCTCAGCGACCACCACGAGCTCGACCTGGAGCCGCTCGCCCGCGAGGCGATCGTGCTGGCGGCCCCCATCGCGCCCGTCTGCCGTCCGGACTGCCCGGGACTCTGTCCCGAATGCGGCGTCGACCGCAACACGGGACCCCACGACCACGGCGACGCCCCGGTCGATCCGCGACTGGCCAAGCTCCTGGAGCTGAGGATCGACGACGAGGGCTGAAACCGGGTACACTCCGCCTTCGGCCCGACGGTGCCGGTGCGCCGCTACGCCCAGCGCATGAACGATCGCGGTCCCGCGCGCCCGCGCCGCGCCGCCCAGCAACGACAGGAGCAGCAACCCCGATGGGTCTCCCGAAGCGGAAGGTCTCGCACGCCCGGCAGGGCGACCGGCGCTCGCATCACGCCCTGAGCCTGCCCAGCCTGGTCGAGTGCAGCCACTGCCACGCCATGAAGCGCTCCCACCACGTGTGCCCGAGCTGTGGCTACTACGACGGCCGGCAGGCCGTCGAGCTCAAGAAGAAGGGCGGCGAGGCGGCCTCCTGACCGCCGCCCGCGCCGCAGCAGCCAGCAGCCGCATCCCATGGACCTCGCAACCGTCCGGGGCATCGAGCACAGCCGCCGGGTCCGCCTGGCGGTCGACGCGATGGGCGGGGACCACGCTCCCGAGGAGGTCGTGGCCGGCGCCCTCCTCTACGCCGCAGAGAACCCCGACGACGAGGTGATCCTCGTCGGCGCGCCCGAGCGGATCGCGGCCGTGGCCGGGGTCGCCCTCCCGGCCAACGTGACGGTCGAGGCCGCGAGCCAGGTCATCGAGATGCACGAGCATCCGGCGCTCGCGCTCCGCGAGAAGAAGGACGCCTCCATCCTGGTCGCCTGCGAGCTCGTGAAGCGCGGCCGGGCCGATGCCGTGATCACCGCCGGTCACACGGGAGCGGGAATGGCCGCCGCGGTCCTGCGCCTCGGCCGGGCGCGCGGCGTTGACCGCCCCGCCCTCGCGATCCAGATGGTCACCGACACGGGACCGCTGGTCCTCCTGGACATCGGGGCCAACCCCGACTCCACGCCCGAGAACCTCGCCCAGTACGCCCGCATGGGCTCCCTCTTCGCGGAGCGCGCTCTCGGGATCGAGCGACCCCGCGTCGCGCTCCTCTCGATCGGCGAGGAGAAGGGCAAGGGCGACGCGCGCATCCAGCGGGCGACCGAGCTCCTCGACGCCTCCGACCTCAACTTCACGGGCAACGTGGAGGGCAAGGACCTGGTCCATCACCCCGCGGACGTCGTGGTCTGCGACGCGGTCCTCGGCAACGTCATCATCAAGTTCTTCGAGGGGCTGGCGGGCTACATCTTCGACCTCTGGGCGAAGGAGTTCCGGGGCTCCCTGCGCGGCCGGATCGCCTACCTGCTCATGCGCCCGGGGATCGGGCGGATCCGCCGGACCTTCGACTACGAGGTGCTGGGCGGGTCGCCGCTGCTCGGGGTCAGGGGCACGGTCATCATCACCCACGGGCGGGCCAAGCGGCGCATGGTGAACCACGCGATCCGCGTCGGTGCGGCATCTGCCCGGGCCCGCCTTCCCGACCTGATCGGAGATGCGTTCCGTCCCGAGATCGCGGTCGCCGACGACGAGATCGCCACGAACCCGGAGGCGGCCGGGTGAACCCAGAGCTGGCGGTGAGCCGGTCGGTGGTCCGCGACCTCGTCCGGCTCGCGGCGATCGAGGTGCCGGGGGTCCTCCGCGTGGGCTGGGCCGGCCCGCCATGGCGTCGCCTCGTCACGGGCCGGCCGATCGTGGTCCGGATCCGGGGCGGTGTCGTGGAGGCGCGGGTGGTCGTCATCGCCCGCCCCGGCCAGCCGCTGGGCCCTCTCGCCGGGGACGTCCGGGACGCCGTGGCCGCAGCCGTCGAGCGCCTCCTTGGCCTTGCCCTCGGCGAGGTCACGGTCCGGGTCGACGGCATCGGCGTCTGACCGCGTGAGCGGAAGGCCCACCCGGGCGGGCGGCGACCTGGTCCGCTCGCGCCGCGCGGCGCGGCGCCTGGCGCTGGCGGCTCTCTTCGAGGCGGAGTTCGGGCAGCGGACCGCGCCGGTCGTGCTTGAGCGTCACCTCGCCGAGACCGAGGGGGACCCGGAGACGGCGCGCCACGCCCGACTGCTCGTTGACGCGACGGTCGCCAACGGCGACCGGATCGACGCGCGAATCGAGGCCGCGGCACCGCAGTACCCGGTCGCCACCCTGGCCAGGATGGACCGCGTTCTCCTCCGTGCGGGCATCTGCGAGGTGCTACACTCGCCCGCGACGCCGGCCCGGGTGGCGATCGCCGAGTGGGTCGAGCTCGCGCGAGTCTACGGGGGGGACCCCGCCAGACGCCTCGTCAACGGAGTCCTGGGCCGGGTGGCCAGGGACCTCGCGGCCGATGCGCCGGAGCCTCAGCCGGGACCGCGCAGCATTGCAGTCCCCGACGAACATTCATGACACCGAGGGAGGAGCCAGTGGCGACCACGTACGAGCGGCTGAAGAAGATCGTCGTCGAGCAGCTCGGCGTCGATGAGGCCGAGGTGAACGCGGAAGCCTCGTTCGTCGACGATCTCAATGCCGATTCACTCGACCTCGTGGAGCTCATCATGAGCCTCGAGGAGGAGTTCGGAATCGAGATCTCGGACGAAGAGGCCGAGAAGATCCGCACCGTCCAGGACGCCGCCGACTACATCGACGAGCACGCGAGCTGACGGCGCCCCGGTCACGGCCGGGGGAGGACTTTCTCACGCCGCGTCACGCGCCCGAGCTCGCTGAGCGGCTCGGGCTCAGGTTCCGCGACCCCTCCCTCCTGGCCCGCGCTCTCGTCCACGGCTCGTGGCAGCACGAGCATCCGGACGACGCGATCGGCCAGAACGAGCGACTCGAGTTCCTCGGCGACGCCGTGGTGAGCCTCGTGATCTCCGAGGCGCTTCACGACCGCCGTCCCGACGACGACGAGGGGGTCCTCTCGGCGCGCCGGGCCGCGATCGTGAGCACCAGCGGCCTGGCTCGCATTGCCCGCAGGATCGAGCTCGGCGAGTACCTCCGCCTCGGCGAGGGCGAGGCGCAGCGTGGCGGCCGGGCGCGGCCCGTCCTGCTCGCGTCCACCCTGGAGGCGGTTGCCGCCGCCATCTTCCTCGACCAGGGCTGGGAGGCAGCCCGCTCCTGGCTATGCGACCTCGCGGCCCTCGAGCTGGCAACGGACGCTCCCCCCGGCCTGTTGAAGAGTCCCAAGAGCCGCCTCCAGGAGCTGACCCAGCGCAGCGCGGGGGGACGGCCCGACTACCGCCTCGCCGAGGTCTCGGGCCCGGACCATCAGAAGCGGTTCGTCGTCGAGGTCGCCGTGGGCGGCCGGATCGTCGGCGCCGGCAGTGGAGGCTCCCGGCGCAGCGCAGAGACCGCGGCCGCCACGGCCGCGCTCGAGACGCTGGCGAGCGAGCCGGGCGGCGAGTCCGACGCTGCGGCCGGCCAGACGGCCCCCGACCCGGCGGTCGCCCCGGATCCGGCCGCATGACCGGGCCTGCCCGCCTCCAGGCCCTGCGGCTGCAGGGGTTCAAGTCCTTCGCCGAGCGGACGATCGTGGAGTTCGTCCCCGGGATCAACGCCATCGTGGGGCCCAACGGGTCCGGCAAGAGCAATCTCGCCGACGCGCTGCGCTGGACCCTCGGCGAGCAGGGCCGCGTCCTCCGCTCGCGCCGTGCCGAGGACGTGGTCTTCGCGGGCTCCGACCGCCGGGCCGCGTTGGGCATGGCCGACGTGACCCTCGTGCTCGACAACTCGGACGGCCTGGTGCCGGTCGATTTCGCCGTCCTCGAGGTCGGCCGCCGGCTCTTCCGATCCGGAGAGAACGACTACCTGGTCAATCGCCAACGGGTGCGCCTGAAGGACCTCGTGGAGCTCCTCGACGCGGCCCACCTCGCCGACAACGCCTTCCTCTTCATCGGCCAGGGGATGGTGGACCAGGCGCTCGCGCTCCGACCGGAGGAGCGACGCCCGCTCTTCGAGGAGGTCGCCGGCGTGCGCCGCCACGAGCGGCGCCGGCGACGCGCGGAAGAGCAGCTCGACGAGGCGTCCGCGAACCTCGCTCGCGTGGAGGACATCCTGGCCGAGTTGCGCCCACAGGTCCGTCGCCTCGCCGCCCAGGCCGAGCAGCAGGCCTCCAGGGCCCGCGCGGGCGACGACCTGGCCGCGGCGCTCGTGGCCACGTTCGGCGGCCGGTGGCACGTCGCGGAACGGGGAGCGCGCGACGCCGAGGCCCGCCTGGCCGGGGCGCGCCGGACGGCAGCCGCCACGCTGGAGACGCTCCAGGCGGCCGAGAATCGCGCCGCGGCCGCGGCCGGAGAGTTGGCGGCGCGCGTGGCGGTGGAGGCCGAGCGCCGGGCGGCGCACGAGGCTGCGCGGGCGACGCTCGCGGTTCTCGACCTCGAAGGGGCGACGGCAGCCGCGGAGGCCTCCGCCATCGAGCGGGACCGCGACCGCCTGGCGGTGGAGCGGGCGGCCGCGGAGGCCGACCTCGGCGAGCGGCGTCGCGAGCTCGCATTGCCGGTCCCGGCGCTCGACCCCGCGCTCGACGGCGAGCTGGCCGAGGCCGACCGCGCCCTGGCGGAGGCACGCGCGGAGGCCGGCGCGCTGCGTGCCGCGACGACGCGTCGGTCGGAGGCCGAGGCGGCCCTTCGGCGCGCTGCCGCCGCGCGAGCCGATGAGCTGGCCGCTCTTCGGCGCCGTCTCGCCGCGGCCGCCGAGGCGCGCGCCGAGGCCGCGAGCGCCAGGGCGTCCGCGGAGGCCCGCGCCGAGGCCACGGCAGGGGCCGTCGAGGCGGCGCATGCCGTCCTCGGCGGCGCGCGCGCCGCCGAGGACGCAGCCCGGGGACGGCGGGAGGCGGCGCGGCTGGCCCTCGCGGACGCCGAGGCCGCCCGTCACGCCTCCGTCGAAGCGGCCGCGACCGTGCGGGCTCGCGTCGCGCTGCTGCGGGGCCGCGCGGACGCCATGCGCGCGCGGCTGGCGGCAGACGAGGGACGGGGCATCGCGCCGGCGGCGCGGCGGGCCGGTGGGCGGGCCATTGCCGGAGACCTGGAGGTGGAGCCTTCGCTGCGGCCTCTCGTCGCCGCGGCTCTCGGCGAGCTCGGAAGAAGCTTCGTGGTCCCTCGCGCGGCGCTGGCCCGCCTGGCGGGCGAACGCGGCGTCGTCGTGCTCGGCGACGCCGCCGGAAGCGGCGCCCGGGCGCCCGTTCCGGCGGAGGTCGAGGCGGCCCGGAGAGGTGCCGCGAACCACGGCGGGGGACTGCTCGCGGACGGTGTGCGCGCCGACCCGACGGGAGTGGCGAGACGCCTCCTGGCGCGCTGGGCCTGGGCTCCGTCGCTGGCCGACGCCGTCGACCTGGCCGCCGCCCTGCCGGCGGGGTGGCGCGTCGCCTGGCGCGGCGGGGGCATCGCCGGGGCGGACGGTGTCGTGGCCCTCGGGGCGCCCGATGCGCCGCTCGAGCGCCGCGCGGAGCTCGACGGCGTCGCCCTGGACCTCGCGGCGGCCGAGGCCGAGGCTGCCGCGGTGATGGAGCGCATGGACGCCGCGGAGAGCACGACCGCGGCCGCCCGAGCCGAGGCCGAGGCCGCGCGTCGGGCAGAGGGCGAGGCTGTGGCCCGACGGCGCACCGCGGACGAGGCCGAGCGCCAGGCCGGCCGGGCCGCCGAGCACGCGGCCCGCGAGGCAGCGTGGAGCGCGGCCCGGGAGGTCGCCCTCGATCGACGAGCTTCGCCCGCAGCGGGAGCGACTCGCCGCGCTCGAGATCGAGGCGCCGCTCTCGGTCATCGACGAGGGCGCGCCGGCCGAGGAAGGCGTCGCGGGGGCGCTGGCGGCGTGGGAGAGCCGGGCCACCGAGCTGGCGGGACGCCGGGAGTCCCTGGCCGCGACCCGCGCCGTCCGGGACGCGGAAAGGTGGACCGCCGAGGCACGCCGCGCGCGTGCCGAGGCGGCGGCGCAGATCGCCGAGGAGCGCATCGAGCGCGCGGACGCCGAGGCCGCGCAGCTTGCCGGCCGCGAGTGCCCGGCTCGAGGCGTCGCGCGCGGCGCGCGACGTCGCGCGGGCAGAGGTCGCCTCCCGCGAGGCGACCGCGAGGGAGGCGCTCGACGCGGTGCGCGTCGCGGACGCTGCCGGTCGTGACGCGCTCCGCCTTGCAGAGGCCGACGTGGCGACCGCGCGGGAGGCGCTCCGTCGCGCCGAGGAGGCCCACCGCATCGCCGAAGTCCACGAGCTGGAGGCGCGACTCGGCCTCGAGGCCGTGCGCGAACATGCCCTGGTCGAGTTCGCCGGCCTCGGGGCCGTGGGTCTCCGCGCCCTGGACCCGGCCGCCGAGCCGGACATGATCGAGGACGAGGGGGCGGCCCTGACGGTGGCCCTGACGGCGGCGGGCGCCCGCTGGGCGGCGGGCTCCGCGCGGACGAGCCGGCGTCGCCCGGCAGGCTGACCTCCCTGCGACGACGCTTCCACGAGCTCGGTGCGGCGAATCCCTTCGCCGCCGAGGAGCACGCGGAGCTGCGCGCGCGCGTCGACGGCCTGGAGGCCCAGCGGGTCGATCTCGTCGGCGCCATCGAGAAGACGCGCTCCCTGATGGTGGAGCTCGACGCCCTGATCGCCCGACAGTTCCGGGCGACGTTCGCGGCGCTCGAGACCGCCTTCGATCGGCGCTTCCAGCAGCTCTTCGGGGGCGGCTACGCCCGTCTCAGCCTGACCGATCCCGCCGACCTCGCCCAGACCGGCGTCGAGATCGTGGCCCGGCCGCCCGGCAAGAAGGCGCAGGCGCTGGCGATGCTCTCCGGCGGCGAGCGAGCCCTCACGGCGGTCGCCCTGCTCTTCGCGATGCTCGAGGTGCGCCCCGTCCCCTTCTGCGTCCTCGACGAGGTCGACGCGGCCCTCGACGAGGCGAACGTCGGCCGCTTCGTCGAGGCCCTGCGCGGCCTCGCCGAGACCGACCCAGTTCATCGTGATCACCCACAACCGCGGCACGATCGAGGCTGCCGACGCCCTCTACGGGATTACCGTCGGGGAGGATGCCGTCAGCCGTGTCGTCAGCCTCCGGATCGAGGAGGCCCGCTCGATCGCCGACCGGGCGCGCGCCGGGCGCGTGCGACCCCGCCGTAGTCGGCGCCGTGCCGGCCGGCTGACCGACACGCTGCAGACCGACGGAGGACGGATGTTCTGGCGACGCAGGCCGAAAGGGGACGGTGACGAGGACACGGCCGCGAGCCCCGCGGAGGGGGCCCCGGGATCCGACGCGGAGATAGAGGCGCAGCTCGAGGCGGACCTCGACCCCGAGGTGTCGTCCGGGCCGCCCGTCGACGGTCGCGAGTTGCCCGCCGAAGGTCCGGCGCCGCCCGCCGTCCTGCCCGAGCCGATCGTGGACGGCGATCTGGTCGCCGGCATGGCGAAGACCAGGGGCGGCTTCATGGCCCGCCTGCGCGGGATCCTGCGGCTGGGCGACGCCGACACGGCCACGTGGGAGGAGGTCGAGGAGACCCTGATCGCGGGCGACGTCGGCGCCGCGCTGGCGATCGAGATCGTGGAGCGAGCCCGCGCGCGGCGCCACCCGCAGGGCCCGGAGGCCGCGGTCCGCGAGGAGCTCGCCGCGCTCCTGGGGCCGCGGGAGCCCGGCTGGTTCTTCGAGCCCTCCGCTCCCGGCCAACCCGCGGTGGTCCTGGTCGTCGGCGTCAACGGGACGGGCAAGACGACGACGATCGGGAAGATCGCCGCCCGGGAACGGGCCGCCGGTCGGAGCGTCCTGCTGGCCGCCGGCGACACCTTCCGGGCCGCGGCGATCAACCAGCTGCGCCTGTGGGGCGAGCGGGCCGCGGCCCCCGTCGTGGCCCATGCCCCGGGCGCGGATCCTTCGGCGGTCATCTACGACGCGCTCGACGCCGCGATCGCGCGGGGGGTGGACGTCCTGATCGCCGACACGGCCGGGCGCCTCCACACCAAGTCGAACCTGATGGACGAGCTGGCGAAGATGCGGCGGGTCATCGACCGCCGTCTTCCAGGGGCCCGGCCGGAGGTTCTCTTCGTGCTCGACGCGACCACCGGCCAGAACGGCCTCGCCCAGGCCCGTGCGTTCCACGAGGCGACGGGCCTCACCGGCATCGTCCTCACGAAGCTGGACTCGACGGCAAAGGGGGGGATCGTCTTCGCCATCGAGCACGCCCTCGCCGTGCCGGTCCGCTTCGTCGGGGTGGGGGAGAAGGTCGGCGACCTCCTCCCGTTCGATCCTGCCGCCTTCGTCGCCGCCCTGTTCGACTGACGGCGGGGGGCCGTGAGCCACCGCGCCGGGAGCGGCCACGAGGGGAGCCTGCCGGCGGCGATGCGGTAGACTGGCCCCGCCTCGGTGTCGCCAGAACCCGCGCACCACCTCCGGAGCGCCGTCGCGCCCCGCCGGATCCCGGTCCACAGGAGCTGCACCTCCGCATGTTCGACGCCCTATCCGACCGCCTGCGCCGGACGCTCGGCGCGCTGACCGGCCGCGGCCGCGTGAGCGCGGCCGACGTCGAGGCGGCCATGCGCGACGTGCGCCTGGCGCTCCTCGAGGCGGACGTCAACTTCAAGGTCGTGAAGGAGTTCACGGCCCGCGTCCGTGAGCGCGCGGTGGGCGCCGACGTCCTCGAGTCGCTCAACGCCGGCCAGCAGGTCGTGAAGATCGTCCACGAAGAGCTGACGTCGCTCCTGTCCGGCGGGGACCGGGCGTTCCACCTCTCGGGCAGTCCCGCCGTCGTCCTCCTCGTCGGCCTCCAGGGCTCGGGCAAGACGACCTCCGCCGCCAAGCTGGCGCGCCACGTCGTGAAGCTCGGCCGGCGGCCGATGCTCGTGGCAGCCGATCCCTACCGTCCGGCTGCGGTGGAGCAGCTCGTGACCCTCGGCCGGAGCCTCGACATCCCGGTCTTCACGGCGCCCGCCGGGACCTCGGTCCCGGAGATCGGCCGGCTCGGGATCGCGGCGGCGCGCCGCGAGGTCCGCGACACCGTGATCCTCGACACCGCGGGGCGCCTGTCGGTGGACGAGGTCCTGATGGCGGAGATCACGGAGCTGGCGCGCGTGGTGCGGCCCGCCGAGACGCTCCTCGTGGTGGATGCAATGGTGGGCCAGGAGGCGGTCGGGGTGGCCCAGGCCTTCGCCGCCGCCGTCCCGCTCACGGGCCTCGTCCTCACCAAGATCGACGGCGACGCTCGCGGCGGCGCGGCGCTCTCGATCAGCGCCGTGACCGGCCTGCCCGTCAAGTTCATGGGCACCGGCGAGAAGACGGACGCCCTGGAAGCCTTCCACCCCGACCGGCTTGCCGGGCGGATCCTGGGCATGGGCGACGTGCTCACCCTGGTGGAGAGAGCCCAGGAGCACTTCGACGCCAAGCAGGCGACCCAGCTCCAGGAGAAGCTCAAGACGGCCAGCTTCACCCTGGAGGACATGCTCGAGCAGCTCCAGCAGGTCAAGAAGATGGGCCCGCTGGGTCAGGTGATGGAGATGATCCCCGGGATGGGCGGGATGGCCAAGGAGGCGCAGGACTCGGTCGACCGGGGCGACCTTAAGCGCACCGAGGCGATAATCCGCTCCATGACGCCGCGGGAGCGCCGCGATCCCGACGTTCTCAATGCCAGCCGTCGGCGCCGGATCGCGACCGGCTCGGGGACCTCGATCGCCGAGGTAAATCGCCTCGTGAAGCAGTTCGGTGACATGCAGAAGCTCATGAAGCAGCTCCGCGGGGGTCGTCGCATCCCCGGGATGTTCGGCCGCTAGGCCGGGAGGCGTCGTGATGGCGGAGATCGAACCGCTCGGCGGTCCAGGGGAGGCTCCCGTCGAGACCGCACCAGTCGCCGCGACCCCGGCTGCGACCGGAGGGGCCGTGGCGTCGGCGCCGCCGCCGCCCCGGAAGAGTTTCCTGCGCTGGGGGATCGCCCTCGTCACCCTCGTCGTCATGGTCGGCGTCGTGGCCGTGGCAGCCGCCCTGCTCGCGGGGGGCGGCAGCACGTCGGCCGTCGGTGGCTGGATCCCGAAGGGAACGGTCGCTTACCTGGAGATCCGGGCCGACATGCCCGGTGACCAGCGGGCGAACGTCGGGAATCTCCTGGCCAGGTTCCCGGGCTTTGCCGACCAGGCGTCGAACGACGCCAAGATCGACGAGGCGCTGGACCGGCTCCTCGCGGGCACGGGCAGCAGCTGGACCGCGGACGTGAAGCCGTGGCTCGGCGGCGAGATCGGCGTCGCCATCACCTCGCCGGCCCTCGACCTCGCCGGGAGTCAGGTCCCCGACATGCAGGCCCTCAAGAAGGTCGATGACGGCGCCGTGCTCCTCGTGGCCGTCAAGGACGGCGCGTTGGCGAAGGCGTGGGTTCTAAAGCAGATGGGCGGCACCCAGGCGGTCGAGCCCTACACCGGCGGCGACATCACGGTCATGACCGGCCCCCGGGGCGGGACCCTGGCCTTCGCCGTTCGCGGGAGCGTGATGGTCCTGGGGCCGCTCAAGGCGGTCAAGGCATCGCTCGACACCGGCGGCTCGAGCCCGGTGGCGACGACGGAGTCATTCGCCGCCGCGCGCAAGACCGCCCCGAGCGCCTATCTCGGCTTCGGCTATCTCGACGCCTCGGCGTTCGTGAAGGCGGCCCTCGCCGCCGCCGGGAGCCAGCCCGGCATTCCGGCCGCCTGCCTCGACCCCGTGGCTGCGAAGATCCCGGCGTGGGCGGCCGGCTCGGCCCGGGCCGAGGACGGCGCGCTGGTCTTCACGATGACCGCGAAGACGGCCGGCCCGGCCTCGACCGCGAAGGACCGCGCCAGCGCCATCGCGTCGCACCTGCCCGCCTCGACGGTGGCGGCGATCGAGGTGCGCGACCTCGGTACGGGCCTCGTGGGCGCCTTCAGCTCTCTCAAGACGACGCTCGCCTGCGACCCGGCGGCCGCCGCGGCGATGGACCAGGTGGAGCAGGCGCTGGCGGCCGTCGGCGGCGCCGAGGCCCTCATCGGCTGGGCCGGCGACACGGCCGTCGCGGCGACCGTGGACGGCACCGCGTTCGGCGGGGGCCTGGCCGCGACCGTCGCCGACGAGGCGAAGGCCGGCCGCGTCCTCGACCAGCTCAAGGTTCTCGTGACGCTCGGCGGCGCCGGCGCAGGCCTCGCGTCCCGGGAAGAGGCGTACGGCGCCGGCAAGCTGCTGGTGGTCACCATCCCGCCGGGCGCGTTGAGCCTCGCCGCCGGTCCCGATATCGCCGTCACGGTCCAGGGTGGCGTCTTCGCCCTCGGGACCATCGATTTCGTCAAGGCCGTGGTCGATACGAACGCGGCCGGGTCGCTCGCGAAGGACCCGGTCTACGAGCGGGCCATGGCCCTCGCCGGCGGCGACGGGGTCGCCGACGTCTTCATCGACCTCGCCGGCATCCGGGCCGGCGTCGAGGCAATGCTCCCGGCCGAGGCCAAGGCCAGCTACGACACCGAGATCAAGCCCTTCCTCGTGCCGCTCGAGGCGTTCGCCTCGGTGGCCAGGGCATCCGGCGCGACGTCCGAGATCCGCGCCGTCATCACGTTCACGAAGTAGGAGGAACACGCACCCAGATGGCAGCACGCATCCGCCTCACCCGCGTCGGCGCAACGAAGCAGCCGACCTACCGCGTCGTCGTCGCCGACAGCCGCAAGCCCCGCGACGGCCGCGCCATCGAGATCCTCGGGCACTACAACCCGCGGATGGAGCCGGTCGAGTTCTCGGTCGACGTCGAGAAGACGAAGGCCTGGCTCGCCAAGGGCGCGCTGCCGACGGAGACCGTCGAGCGGCTGTTGCGGAACGCCGGCGTCCTGCCGGCCGCGAAGTAGGAGCCCGCCATGGCCGCCCCCCAGCTCGTCGAGTACGTCGCCAAGTCGCTCGTCGACCACCCGGAGCAGGTCGAGGTCACCGTCAGCCAGGAGGCCGGCGCGACCGTCATAGAGCTCCGTGTCGCCGAGGACGACATGGGCAAGGTGATCGGCCGGAACGGCAGCGTCGCCAAGGCCCTCCGGACCCTCCTCAAGGTCGTCTCCGCCCGCGACGGTGAGCAGTTCCAGCTGGAGATCGTCTGATCGACGCCGAGGGCGCTTCGGCCGACCGGCTGGCAGTCGCGCGGGTCCGGGGCCTCCACGGCATCCACGGCGCGGTGCGGGTCGAGGTCCTGACGGACCGGCCCGGGGAGCGCTTCGTCGTGGGCGCGCGACTGCATCTCGAGGCGTCTGCCGGCGCGCTCACCATCGTCGAGGCGCGTCCGGCCCACCCGGGCTGGATCCTGCGCTTCGGCGAGGTGCCCACGCGCGAGTCGGCGGAGCGTCTCCGCCTCGCCTACCTCGAGGTCGAGGCCGGACCTGCGGACGCGCTGCCGCGCGGCGCGTACTTCTGGCACGAGCTGATCGGCGTCGCGGTTCGCGATCCCGACGGCGCCGAGCTGGGAACCGTGCGCGACGTCTACCGGGCCGGCGGAGCCGACGTGCTCGAGGTCGTCGGCGGGCCGCGCGGCGACTTCGACCTTCCGGTCATCCGCCCGTTCGTCCGAATCCTCGCGCCGCGGCGCGGCGAGATCGTCGCCGACCCCGAGGCGCTCGACCTGCCGACGCTCGACGAGGTCAGGGTGCCGGCCCCGCCGCGCCCGCCGCGGCCCCGCCGGGCCACGCGCCGCCGGCCCGCGGTTCCGGCCGTCGCGCCGGCCGCACCCGCCGACGCGGACGCGCCCGCGGAAGGCACCCCGGTCACGGCCGCCGCGCCCGCCGAGGCCACGACCGCCATGGACGACGCGGCACTGCCCGCACCTGCCGAGGACGCGGCACCGGCCTCACCCCCCGCACCAGCCACCGCCGGGGAGGACGCCTCACCCTCAGCACCTGCCGCGGAGGACGCCGCGTCGTCCGCCAACCGGGTCGCATCCTCGGACGCACCACCGTCCGGCGCCCCGCCGTCCGGCGGCTGACCGGTGGCCCTCGAGATCGAGATCGTCACCCTCTTCCCGGAGATGCTCGCCGGCCCGCTGGCGGCCAGCATTCCGGGCCGGATCCAGGAGCAGGGGCTCGCCACCATCCGGGTTCACGACCTGCGGACCTGGGGTCTGGGCCGTCACAGGAGCGTCGACGACGCGCCCTACGGCGGGGGGGCCGGGATGATCCTGCGCCCGGAGCCCGTCGCCGGCGCCCTGGCCGCGCTCCGGCGCCCCGATTCCCTCGTCATCCTGCTCGATCCGGCCGGCGAACCGTTCCGCCAGGCGCGCGCCGAGAGGCTTGCCGGCGCCACCCACCTCGTCTTCCTGTGCCCCCGCTACGAGGGTGTGGACGAGCGGATCCGGTCCCTGGTCGACCTCGAGCTCTCGATCGGGGACTACGTCCTGACCGGCGGGGAGCTGGCGGCGCTCGTAGTGGTCGACGCGATCCTGCGCCTCCTCCCGGGCGCGATCGAGGCGGCCTCGCTCGATGACGAGTCGTTCGCCCGGGGGCTCCTCGAGTACCCCCAGTACACGCGGCCCGCGGTCTTCGAGGGGCGCGGCGTCCCCGACGTGCTCTCCTCGGGCGATCACGGCGCGGTCCGCCTCTGGCGGCTCCGCGCATCGATCCGGCGGACCGTCGAGCGCCGCCCCGATCTCCTGGCTCAGCGCGCCTGGAGCCCCGAGGAGGAGCGCCTCCTGGCCGACGTACGGGAGGAGTCCGGCGGCGATCGGCTCGAGCCGGGCGGGCCGCGCCCCGACCGGGCCGGCTGACGGTCGCTGACGCCGTGCTATACTCCGCCGTCGGTCGCTCCCTCGCGACCCTCTCACCACGCCCTCGACGCGGCACGCGGAACCACCCGGCCGCTCCCAGAGAACGCAGGGGATTCCCGTGAACGTGCTCGACGAGATCGTCAAGGACCAGCTTCGCACCGACATCCCGGAGCTCGCGCCCGGCGACACCGTGAAGGTGGCCGCCAAGGTCGTCGAGGGTACCCGGGAGCGGATCCAGGTCTTCGAGGGGACCATCCTCCGCCTCACCGGCGGCGGGATCACGCGCTCCCTGACGGTCCGCCGCATCGCGTCCGGCGTCGGCGTCGAGCGCACCTTCAAGATCAACAGCCCGCGCATCGAGAGGATCGAGGTCGTCCGCCACGGGGTCGCCCGCCGCGCGAAGCTCTACTTCCTGCGCGAGCGCGTGGGCAAGTCCGCGACGTTGCGCGAGCGGCGCACCAGGTAGCCGCCGCGGCGGGCCCGCCCCGCCTGCGGCAGTTCTTCCCGGCGGCCCCGCCAACACGACGGGGCCGCGACGATTCCCGGTACCCTTCCGGGCGATGGCCCCTCCCGTCCCCTCGCTCCGCCGCGAGCGCGCCCTCTGGCGCGCCGGGTTCGCCCGCGTGGCCGGCGTGGACGAGGTCGGGGTGGCCCCGGCGTGCGGCCCGGTCGTCGCTGCGGCCGTGATCATCCGGCCCAACGCACTGCGGATCCCGGGAGTCCGTGACTCCAAGACCCTGTCCGCCGCGCAGCGGGAGGCACTGGCTCCCGAGGTGCGCCGACGCGCCCTCGCCGTGGGCATCGGGGCAGCGTCGGTCGCGGAGATCGACCGCCTCAACATCTACCACGCGACCCACCTCGCCATGAGGCGTGCCCTAGCCCGGCTCGGCGGGCACGACCACGTCCTGGTCGACGGGCTGGCGATCACCGGCTTCGAGGAGGCGGTGGGCCCCTATGACGCGATCGTGGACGGCGACTCGCTCGTCTACTCGATCGCCTGCGCGTCGATCGTCGCCAAGGTCGTCCGCGACCGCCTGATGACCCGCCTAGCCGCCCGCCACCCGGGTTACGGATGGGAGCGCAACGCCGGCTACGCAACGGCAGAGCATCGCGCGGCGATGGCCGCCCTGGGCGTCACGTCCTTCCACCGCCGCTCGTTCATCACGACGCGCCGCGCCATCGAGGGAGTCGAGCAGCTCGGCTTCGATTTCGGACCGCCGGGCCGGGGCCGGGCGGCGGCCGCCGTGGCGGACGGAGACGACCTCCTCGCGCCCTGGGAAGAGGATCGCGCCGCGCCTCCGGCGGGAGTGGGCTCGGGGTAAGTCGCGGATACGTCGCGACCGCCAGCATGGGGCGATGGAGACGACGGGACCGGCGACGACGCGGACGCCGGCCCAGCGCGCGGGCGACGCGGCCGAGGACGCCGTGGTCGCGGTCCTCGCCGGGGCCGGCTGGCGGATCCTGGGTCGTCGAGTGCGGGTCGGCCGCCTGGAGCTCGACATCGTCGCCGTCGACCCGGGGCCGCCGACGGCGCTGGTGGTGGTCGAGGTGCGCTGGCGCCGCAGGCGCGACTTCGGCCTGCCGGAGGAGACGGCCGACGGGCGGAAGCTCGGCCGGCTTCGTCGCGGCGCGGCCGGGCTGGCGTCGCGCGGAATGCTGGCGGATTCCACGCCGCTCCCGGCCTTCCCGCTCCGCCTGGATCTCGTTGCCGTGGAGCCGGCCGCGACGGCGGGACGCCTGCGGCTGCGCCACCACCGGGGGATCGGCGAGGCGGGGGAGGGAGGACCCCTGTGATAGACTCCGCGCGGCTGACCGGCCGTTCGGGCAGCCACCGTTGTCGCGCCCGCGGCGACGAGCTCACACGCGGTGCCGCCACCGAACCCGGGCGGTGCCGGGGGCCGAGCACGACGCTCGAGCCACCCGGTCCGGGTCGGGGCCCGCGGAGGATGGAACCGAACAGGAGGACCACGCGTGCCCACCGTCTCCATGCGGCAGCTGCTCGAGGCCGGCGTCCACTTCGGCCACCAGACCCGCCGCTGGAATCCCAAGATGCGCCCCTTCATCTTCGCGGAGCGCAACGGGATTCACATCATCGACCTTGCCCAGACCGTCCAGCGGCTCGATGCCGCGCTCGTGGCCGTCCGCGAGACGACCGCGCGCGGGGAGGCCGTCCTCTTCGTCGGCACCAAGAAGCAGGCCCAGGAGCCGATCTCCCAGGAAGCCGACCGGGCGGGCCAGCCGTACGTGAACCAGCGCTGGCTCGGCGGCATGCTCACGAACTTCATAACGATCAAGAAGCGGCTCGGCCTCCTCGAGCAGCTCGAGGCGCGCCTTGCGAACGGCGACTTCGAGCGCATGCCGAAGAAGGAAGCGGCCCGCCACATGGAGGAGCTGCGCAAGCTCCGCCTCATCCTCGGCGGCATCCGCAAGATGAAGCGCCTGCCCGGGGCGGTCTTCATCGTCGACCCGGCCCGTGAGCGGATCGCCGTGGCCGAGTCCCGCAAGCTGGAGATCCCGATCGTGGGGACGGGCGACACGAACGTCGACCCCGACGAGATCGACTACATCATTCCCGCCAACGACGACGCGATCCGGGCGATCCGTCTTCTCTGCCAGGTCGTCGCCGACGCGGCGATCGAGGGCGCCCGCGAGCGGGCGGCCCGCTCGGAGCGCGAGCCGGAGCCGGAACCGGCGTTCGTGGAGGCGTTCGCGCCCGAGGAGATCGCCTCGGCCGACGACCTCGTGGCCCAGCTTGCCGCCGGCGGCGCCCTCACCTTCGAGCCGGATGCCGACGAGGAGCTCCTCCCGGAGGTCCAGGTCGCAGAGGTCGAGGCCTCGTAGTCGAACCCCATCGTGCGGCGTCGCGAGGCGCCGCACGCCCACCCCGGCAGCGGCCGGGACGACGACAGGAGACGCACCCACCCATGGCTAACTTCACTGCCGGCGACGTCAAGGAGCTCCGCGAGCGCACCGGTGCCGGCATGATGGACTGCAAGCGGGCCCTCGAGGAGGCGGATGGCGACGTCGCGGCGGCCATCGCGCTCCTCCGCGAGCATGGCCTGGCGGCCGCCTCGAAGAGGGCCGGGCGCGAGGCCCGCGAGGGCATCGTCGCCAGCTACATCCACCCGGGGGGCCGCGTGGGCGTCCTCATCGAGGTCAACTGCGAGACGGACTTCGTGGCCCGGACCGACCAGTTCCAGAAGCTGGTCCGCGACCTCGCCATGCAGGTCGCCGGCCTGGCGCCTCTCTACGTCGACATCGACCGGATCCCGGCGGCCGAGCTGGAGGCGAAGACGGCCGCCCTCCTCGCCGACGAGGCGGTCCAGAAGAAGCCGGAGCAGATCCGGCCCCAGATCATCGAGGGCCAGCTGAAGAAGTGGCAGGCGGAGGTCTGCCTCCTCGAGCAGCCCTTCCGTGACACCGACCAGACGGTGCGCGAGCTCGTCTCGGGCGCCATCGGGACGATCGGGGAGAACATCCGCGTCCGGCGCTTCACGCGCTACGCGCTCGGCGAGGAGCTGTGAGCGACCCGGGCGCGACGACCGACGGCACCGGCGGCACCCCGGCGGTCCGCTACGGGCGCGTCGTCCTCAAGATCTCCGGCGAGGCGCTCCTCGGCGACCGCCCGTACGGTGTCGACCCCGCGTTCTGCACGTTCATCGCGACCCAGGTCGCGACGGCCCACCGGGCCGGCGTGCAGGTGGGTCTCGTGGTCGGCGGCGGGAACATCTTCCGAGGCCTGGCCGCGGCGGCGCGCGGGATGGACCGGGCAACGGGTGACTACATGGGGATGCTGGCGACCGTGATGAACGGCCTGGCGCTCCAGGACGCCCTCGAGCGGGTCGGCGTGCCGACGCGGGTCATGACGGCGATTGCCATGAACGAGGTGGCCGAGCCCTACATCCGGCGGCGGGCGATCCGCCACCTCGAGAAGGGGCGGGTGACGCTCTTCGTGGCCGGAACCGGCAACCCGTATTTCACGACCGACACGGCCGCCGCGCTGCGGGCGGTCGAGATCGGGGCCTCCGTCCTCCTGAAGGCCACGAAGGTCGACGGCGTCTACGACGCCGACCCCGTGACCCATCCGGAGGCCAAGCGCTACACCGAGCTCACCTACGCGGACGTCCTGGGAGAGCGGCTCGCAGTCCTCGATTCCACGGCCGTGTCGCTGTGCATGGAGAATGACCTCCCCATCATCGTCTTCGACCTCAACAAGCCGGATAACATCCGGCGGGCGGCGATGGGCGAGCATGTCGGGACCCGCATCTCCGGAGGTTCCCCCGCATGACCAGCCAGGTCCTCGCGATGATCGAGCCGAAGATGGCCCGGGCCGTCGAGGTGATGGAGCGCGACTTCGGGGGCGTTCGAACGGGACGCGCCTCGACGGCGCTCGTCGAGCGCATCCACGTCGACTACTACGGGACGGCGACCGCCCTGAACCAGCTGGCCGGGATCAGCGTCCCGGAGCCGCACCTGATCGTCATCCAGCCGTGGGACCGCGGCGTCCTCGGGGCGATCGAGAAGGCGATCCTCAAGAGCGACATCGGCCTGACCCCGAACGTCGACGGGACGGTCGTCCGACTCAACATCCCGCCCCTCACCGAGGAGCGCCGCCGGGACCTGGTCAAGGTGATCCATCGCCGGATGGAGGAGGCGAAGGTCGAGATCCGGAACCTCCGCCGCGAGGCCGCGGACGCCATCAAGCACGAGGAACGCGAGGGCGTCATCGGCACGGACGAGGCGCACCGTGAGCTCGAGCAGCTCCAGAAGGTCACCGACCGCCACGTCGCCGACGTCGACAAGGCCGGCGCCATCAAGGAGCGCGAGGTGATGGAGGTCTAGTGGCGCGCGCCCCGCTCGCGCGTCCGGCGGACGCGCCGCCCGCGGCCCACGCGGCGCGCACGGGCGCGGACTCCTCCGTCGAGCCGAGGGACGACGGCGGGGTCGACCCGCCTCTTCGCCCGGTCCACGTCGCCATCATCATGGACGGCAATCGGCGCTGGGCGCGGGAGCACGGCCTCTCGGACCTCGACGGGCACGCGGCGGGTGTCGAGAAGATCCGCTGGCTCGTGGAGCACACGCTGCGCCGCGGGGTGGCCGTCCTTTCCCTCTACGCCTTCAGCCGGGAGAACTGGGCGCGTTCCGACGACGAGGTGATCGGGCTCTTCCGGCTCCTCGAGGCGGCGATCCGCGCCGAGACACCGGAGCTCGTGCGGCGCGGCGTCCGTGTCCGCCTCCTGGGACGCCTCGACGAGTTGCCGGACGATCTCCGCCGGTCGATCGGCGACGCGCTCGCGGAGACCGAGAAGGGCGGCCGCCTGACCCTGGCCGTCGCCTTCAACTACGCGGGACGCACCGAGCTGATCGACGCCGTCCGGTCGATCATGGCCGACGGCCTGGCGGCGGACGACATCGACGAGCCGGCCATCGCGGCGCGCCTCTACACGGCGGGAATGCCCGACCCGGACCTCGTCATCCGGACGGGCGGCGAACAGCGGCTCTCCAACTTCCTGATCTGGCAGAGCGCCTACGCGGAGTTCTGGTCGTGCGAAGTCCTCTGGCCGGACTTCGACGAGGCTGACTACGACGCGGCCCTCGACGCGTTCGCGCGGCGCTCCCGCCGCTTCGGGACCTAGGGCGACGGCGTGCGCGAGCGGACACTCAGCGCCCTCCTCATCGTGCCCGTGGTCGTCGTCGCGATCGCCCTCGGCGGCGTCGGCGTCGGCGTCCTCGTCGTGGTGCTTGCCCTCCTCGCGGCGCACGAGGCCGAGCGATTGCTGCCCCTCGCCGGGCGGCCGGTCATCCGCAACGGGGTGGTCGCCGGAGCGGCCGTCCTCGCCGCCGCGGCGGCGATCCCGGCGATCCTCGGCAGCCACCTGCTCGGCCGGCCTGCAGCGGCGGTCGACCTCGCGACACTCGTCGACGCGATCGACGGCGTCGCCCTCGTGGGCGTCGTCGCCGTCGGCCTGGCCGTCGCGGCCTTCGCCCGCCGCGACCCCGCCGCCGGCTTCGCGGCCTGGTCGGCCACCCTCTTCGCGGCGCTCTACGTGGGACTGCTGGGGGCAGTCGCCGTCCTGGCGACCCCGGGGGTCGATCCGGCGGGCGTCGTGCGTGCCACCCTGCCCGAGCAACGGTGGATCATCGTGCTGCTGGCGGGTGTCTGGAGCTTCGACAGCGGCGCCTATCTCGTGGGACGCGCGATCGGGCGGCGCCCGTTCCTGCCATGGATCTCGCCGAAGAAGACCCTCGAGGGCGTCCTCGGAGGTCTCGTCGCCGCGACGGCGGCCGTCGCCGTCGTCCTCCTCGCAATGGGCGGCAACCCGCTGGAGGCGGTCGTCCTGGGCCCCCTCCTCGGTGCCGCCGCGCAGGCCGGCGACCTCGCGGAGTCCCTTTTGAAGCGCGCGGCCGCGGTCAAGGACTCCGGCGCCCTGCTGCCGGGCCACGGCGGCATCCTCGACCGGCTCGACTCGGTTCTCTTCGCGGCGCCGGTCCTCGTCGCCTGGGTCACCCTCGTTCATGGCTGACCCGGGGATCCCGGGCCGGCCGATCCGCGTGGCCCTGCTCGGCTCCGGCGGATCGATCGGGACGCAGGCGGTGGACGTCCTCGCGGCCCTGGCGCCCGCCTGGGAGGTCGTTGCCCTCGCCACGGGTTCCCGGGTCGCGCTGCTCGAGGAGCAGGTCCGGCGCCTCGGTCCGCGCATCGTTGCCGTCGGCTCGGATGCGCGCCTCGACCTGCCGTCAGGCTGCAGCCAGCTGCGCGGGCCCGGCGCGCTGGAGGCCCTCGCCACGCTCGACGACATCGACATGGTGGTCGTCGCCACCGGGGGCATCGTGAGCCTGCGCCCCGTCCTCGCAGGCCTGCGCGCAGGGAAGGTCGTCGCGACCGCCAACAAGGAGACGCTCGTGGCGGGCGGTCACCTGGTGATGGCCGAGGCCGGCGCCCGTGCCGCCGAGCGGGCCGCGTCGGACCCGAGGGATCCTCTTGCCACTCCGCTCGGCTGGCTGCGCCCGATCGATTCGGAGCACTCCGCGATCTGGCAGTGCCTCGTCGGCGAGGACGTCGAGGCGGTCAGCCGCCTGGTTCTCACCGCCTCCGGCGGACCGTTCCTCGACACGCCGCTCGACGCATTCGCGGGCATCACCCCCGAGAGCGCCCTGCGCCATCCGACCTGGACGATGGGGGCCAAGATCACCATCGATTCCGCGACGCTGGCCAACAAGGGGCTCGAGGTCGTGGAGGCCCACTGGCTCTACGGGATGGCGTACGAGAGGATCGAGGTCGTCATCCACCCCCAGTCGGTCGTCCATTCGGCGGTCCTCTTCCGGGACGGGTCGCTCAAGGCCCAGCTCGGGACGCCGGACATGCGCCTTCCGATCCAGTACGCGATCACCCATCCACGCCGACTCCCATCGTCCGTGGCGCCGCCCGACCTCGTCGCGGCAGGGCGCCTGGAGTTCCGAGCCCCCGACGAGGCCCGTTTCCCGGCCCTCCGGATTGCCCGCGAGGCGGGCGCGATCGGCTCCCGGGCGACCGCGGCTCTCATCGCCGCCGACGAGGTGGCGGTCACCCGGTTCCTGGCCGGGACTCTCGACTTCCCGGGCATCCCGCACCTCATCGAGCAAGCCGTGGCACGCTACGGGTCGGGACCGGACCAGGCGCCGGGCGTCGACGACCTGATCGCCCTCGACCGCGAGGTCAGGGACGCTTTCGCGGCGACATCACCCGGCCGGGGAACCGCGTCCGGCCCGGCAGCGTAGGGGAGTTCATGGCCATCCTCCAGGGCGCGATCACCATCGCCCTCTTCATCTTCATCCTCGGCAGCATCGTGGTCATCCACGAGGTGGGGCACTTCGTCCTCGCGCGCATCTTCCGGGTCCGCGTCCTCGAGTTCGGGATCGGCTTTCCGCCACGGGCGAAGGTGCTGCGGGCGAAGGGGGAGACGCTCTACACCCTGAACTGGCTGCCGATCGGCGGCTTCGTCAACCTCGACGGCCAGGACGGCGAGTCCGACGATTCGCGCTCCTTCGCGGTGCAGCGCCTCTGGAAGAAGCTGGCGATCCTGCTCGCGGGCGTCGGGATGAACCTCGTCCTCGCCTTCGTCATCTTCTTCGGCATCGCCTGGCTTGCCGCGCCGCAGGCCGGCATGACGTTCGCCGGGGTGCAGGCGGGCGCGCCTGCCGAGGCGGCGGGCCTCAGGGCCGGTGACACGATCCTTGCCCTCGACGGGCAGACCTTCGATCTCTTCCCGAGCCCCGGAGCCGGCGACGCGGCGGTCCAGGCGCTCCGGGACCGGGCGGGGCGGATGGTGGTCCTCACCGTGCGGGGGGCCGACGGGGCGGTGCGCGAGGTCCGGGCCATGCTGCGGTCGCCAGCGGAGGTCGCGGCGGGCAAGGGAGCCCTGGGGATCGAGGGGCCCCGCCTGGTCTTCTCGGGCGACTACCGCGGGCACGACGTCGTCTCGGCAATCGGGGCCGGCGCCGCGTGGACGGTCTCGGCGTTCACCCTCATCATCGGCGGCCTCGCCGACCTCGTGGCCTCGATCGCGGCGAACCCGGGCCAGGCCCCGCCGGTGTCGGGACCGGTGGGCATCGCGGTGCAGGTGGGCGACGTCTTCTGGCAGCTCGGGCCGATCTTCACTCTCTACCTCGCCGGCCTGCTGTCGGCGAACCTGGCCCTCGTCAACGTGCTCCCGTTCCCGCCCCTCGACGGGGGCCGGATGCTCGTCCTTCTCCTCAAGGCGCTCTTCGGGGCCGGTGGTCGGCTGCTGCGGGGCGCCGGCGTGCGTGTCAAGGGGCCGTCGTCCGCGACGACGCTCTCGGTGGAGCGGCTGACCTACCTCGTGGGGTTCGTCTTCCTCTTCGGATTCCTCATCTGGATCACCTACTTCGACATCGTCAGGCAGGTGAGCGGGGGAGGCACGTGAGCAGGAGAGCTCCGTGAGCAGGAGAGCTCCGTGAGCAGGGGTGCCCCTTGAGAGCGCCCGACCGGCTTCGGCCGCGCCGTCGCCCGACACCCACGGTGGACGTCGGCGGCGTGCTCGTGGGCAGCGCCCACCCGATCGTGGTCCAGTCGATGACGAACACCGACACGGCCGATGCCGACGCCACGGCCCTGCAGGTCGTGGCGCTGGCACGGGCCGGCTCGCAGCTGGTGCGCGTGACCGTCAACAACGAGGCCGCCGCCGCGGCCGTCCCCGAGGTGGTCCGCAAGGTGCGTGGCCTCGGCTTCGAGACGCCGATCGTCGGCGACTTCCACTACAACGGCCACCAGCTGCTGGTGGACTTCCCCGACGCCGCGCGGGCCCTCGCGAAGTACCGGATCAACCCGGGCAACGTCGGCGCGAAGCGACACGATGAGAACTTCCGGACGATCGTCCGGGCGGCGATCGAGCACGACAAGCCGGTCCGGATCGGGGTGAACTGGGGCTCGCTGGACCCGGCCCTCCTGACGACCCTCATGGAGGAGAACGCCCGGCTCCCCGAGCCCCGCGATGCCCGCGACGTGATGATCGAGGCGATGCTCCTGTCGGCCCTCCGGTCGGCCCAGCTGGCCGAGGAGACCGGGCTCCGCCACGATCGCATCATCGTCAGCGCGAAGGTGTCCGGCGTCGGCGACCTCGTCGACGTCTACCGGCTCCTGGCCGCCAGTTGCGACTACCCGTTCCATCTCGGCCTGACGGAGGCCGGGATGGGGATGAAGGGAATCGTCGCCTCGACGGCGGGCCTCGGCATCCTGCTCAACGAGGGGATCGGCGACACGATCCGCGTCTCGCTCACCCCGGAGCCGGGCGCCGGGCGAGAGCTCGAGGTGGAGGTTGCCCAGCAGGTCCTCCAGTCGCTCGGCCTGCGCGCCTTCACGCCCCAGGTGAGCGCCTGCCCGGGCTGCGGCCGGACGACGTCAGTCTTTTTCCAGGAGATGGCCCGCGACATCGAGCGCTACCTGAAGGAGCGGATGCCCGCCTGGAGGGAGAGCCACCCGGGCGTCGAGGAGCTCACGGTGGCCGTCATGGGCTGCGTCGTGAACGGGCCGGGCGAGAGTAAGCACGCGGACATCGGGATCAGCCTCCCGGGCACGTTCGAGGAGCCGGTCGCCCCGGTCTTCGTGGACGGGAAGCTCCACGACACCTTCCGCGGCGACGACATCGTGGACCGCTTCATCGACCTCCTGGAGCAGTACGTCGCCCGCCGATTCCCGGCCCCGGCTTCGGGCGCGGCGGCTGGCGCGGAGGCTGGCGTGGGGTCCGAACCGACGGTCGAGGCGGCGTCCTGACCGCTTCAGTCGCGGGGGGGCGAGCCGGCGACCCGGCCGTAGCTCGTCCCGGTGTCCCTGCCTCGGATGCCATTCCCGAGGCCTGAGTGTCATCGGCAGCCTCGCTGGCCGTCGCTCGCCCCTGTGTCCGTCCTCGAATCTGATGCCCGTGGCCTGAGTGTCATCGGCAGCCTCGCTGGCCGTCGCTCGCCCCTGTGTCCGTCCTCGAATCTGATGCCCGTGGCCGGAGTGTCATCAGCAGCGCCGGTCGCCGCTCGCGCCTGTGTACGTCCTCGATCTGATGCCCCTGGCCGCATCAGCCGCGCATCAGGCAGGCGAGTGGTCCGGTCTTGCCGGTCGGCCCGCCGGTGATGCCCCGGCGATGCGGCCAGGGGCATCGATTCGGGCGACCCTCGCCTGTCGGCCCGCCGGTGATGCCCCGGCGATGCGGCCAGGGGCATCGATTCGGGCGACCCTCGCCTGTCGGCCCGCCGGTGATGCCCCGACGATGCGGCCAGGGGCATCGATTTCGGGCGACCCCAGACCTCTCGGGCGACCGCGTTCTCGCGGGCGGTGATGCCCCGGCGATGCGGCCAGGGGCATCGATTCGGGCGACCCTCGCCTGTCGGCCCGCCGGTGATGCCCCGGCGATGCGGCCAGGGGCATCGATTCGGGCGACCCCAACCTCTCGGGCGACCGCGTTCTGGCGCGGGCGGTGATGCCCCGGCGATGCGGCCAGGGGCATCACCCGCGCGCCCGAAGCGCGATCCGCCCGGACCGGTGGACGTCGATCCCGGAGATGGCGCGGCACGCTATACTGCGCGGGAACACGACCGCGCCGCCCCATGACGTGGCTGACCGCCACGTTTTTCTTTCGGTCCGGCGTGCGCGGCGGGCGTCGGACGCCGAACAGAGCGAACAGGGAGGTGCGCGCATGAGCCGAGACTTCGTCGGCGCCCTCCTCCAGCTCAACGCGGAGAAGGGCGTCCCGCGCGAGCACCTGATCCGGACCATCGAGGATGCGATCGAGTCGGCCTATCGCCGGATTCCCGGGAGCGAGGACGTCCGGGTCCGCATCGACCCCGAGCGGGGCGAGATGATGGTCACGCGGGAGCGGCTCGTCGTCGAGGAGATCGAGGACGCCCTGACCCAGATCACCGTCGATGCGGCCCTCGCCTTCAAGCCGGATGCCGTGCCGGGCGACGTCGTCGTCACCGAGCAGCTCGGGCAGGACGCGTTTGGCCGGATCGGCGCCCAGACGGCCAAGCAGGTCGTGCTGCAGCGGCTCCGCGAGGCCGAGCGCGACGTGGTCTTCGACCAGTTCGCCAGTCGCGAGGGCGACCTCATCACCGGCACCGTCAACCGCGTCGAGCCGCGGGCGATCATCCTCGACCTCGGCAAGGCCGAGGCCATCCTCGCGACCACCGAGCAGTCCCCGGTCGAGCACTACCGGATCGGCCAGAACGTCAAGGCCTTCGTCCTCGAGGTCAGGCGGGCGCCCAAGGGTCCGCAGGTTCTGGTCAGCCGGACTCACAAGGGCTTCCTGCGCCGCCTGTTCGAGCTGGAGGTTCCGGAGATCCACGCCGGGACGGTCGAGATCAAGGCCATCTCGCGCGATCCGGGAAGCCGGAGCAAGGTCGCCGTGACATCGCGCCAGGAGGGGCTGGACCCCGTGGGCGCGACCGTTGGCCAGCGCGGGGCGCGTGTTCAGGCGGTCGTCGCCGAGCTGGCCGGGGAGAAGATCGACGTCATCGAGTGGCACGAGAACCCTGCGATCTTCGTCGCCAAGGCCCTCTCGCCCGCCCAGGTCGAGGGCGTCGTCATCGACGAGGAGAACCGCGTCGCCAACGTCACGGTACCGGAGCGGATGCTCTCCCTGGCGATCGGGCGCGGCGGCCAGAACGCCAGCCTCGCGGCGAAGCTGACAGGATGGCGGATCAACATCCGGAGCGACGCCCAGGGCCACGAGCCCGTCGCCGTTCCCGTCGCAGCCGCCATCGACGGCCCGGCCCCCGATCTCGTCACCGCTCCCGTCGCCGTTCCCGTCGCCGCTGCCCCGCCCGCGGGGGATGACGGCGGTTCGAAGGGGGTGGCGTCGTAGCGCGCGGCGTGACCGGCGGGCCGCCGGAGCGGCGGTTCCCGACCAGGACCTGCGTCGCGTGCCGGACCGCCCGGCAGAAGCGCGAGCTCCTCCGCGTGGTCCGGGACGCGGCCGGCGGCGTCGCCATCGATCCGACGGGGAGGGCCGCTGGACGCGGCGCCTACGTCTGCCCAGACGCCACCTGCCAGCACAACGCAGTCGCCCGGGGGACCCTTCGCAGGGCCCTCGACGCCCCGATACCGGCCGGCCTCTTCGGAGCGCTGCCGCCACCCGAGGCAATCGCCGACGTCCTCGAAACCAACCACGAAGGAGGGTCCTGATGGCCAGGAGCAGGAGCGGGACCCGCGGGCGCCGCGGCCCCCGCAAGCCACCGCGACGCGAGGGCGGCTTCTCGCCGGCCTCCGTCGTCGAGCCGCGCGATCGCGCGGCCGTCACGCTGCCGCCGACGATCACCGTCAAGGAGCTCGCTGAGCTGCTCGACGTGAACCCCGCGGATGTCATCCGCGAGCTGATCAAGAGCGGCATCTTCGCGACCATCAACCAGCTCATCGACCGCGACACCGCGTCGCTCGTCGCGACGGAGCTCGGCTACGAGGTCGCCGAGGCCGAGGAGGCCGCTGCCGAGGTCGCGGAGACCGCGACCGAGACCGCCGCGCCCGCCACGAAGGACCCGGAGCTGCTGGGCGAGGACGACCCGGCCCTGATGGTGTCGCGCCCGCCCATCGTCACCGTCATGGGCCACGTCGACCACGGCAAGACGAGCCTCCTCGACGCCATCCGCAGCACTACCGTCGCGACCGGCGAGCGCGGCGGGATCACCCAGCACATCGGGGCCTCCGAGGTGACGAAGGACGGCAAGAAGGTCGTCTTCCTTGACACGCCGGGCCACGAGGCCTTCACGGCAATGAGGGCCCGCGGCGCGCGGGTCACGGACATCGCGGTGATCGTCGTCGCGGCGGACGACGGGGTCATGCCCCAGACGCTCGAGGCGATCAGCCACGCTCGAGCGGCGAAGGTGCCGATCATCATCGCCCTCAACAAGATCGACAAGCCCGACGCGAACCAGGACCGGGTCAAGACCGGCCTCGCCGAGGCGAACGTGGTCGTGGAGGAGTACGGCGGCGACGTGCCCCTCGTGCCTGTCTCCGCGAAGTCGCGGGTCGGTCTCGAGGAGCTCCTCGAGATGATCCTGCTCGTCGCCGACCTGCAGGAGCTCAAGGCGAATCCCAAGCGACCCGCGGTCGGCACGATCATCGAGGCCGAGATGGACAAGGCCCGGGGCGCCATCGCCACGGTCGTCGTCCAGACCGGCACGCTCCGGATCGGCGACGTCGTGGTGGTCGGCAAGACGTACGGCAAGGTGCGCGCCCTCGAGAACGCGGCCGGCAAGCGGACCCAGAAGATCGGCCCATCCTCCGCCGCCGTCGTTCTCGGCCTCGGCGAGGTTCCCCAGGCCGGCGACATCCTCCGCGTGGTGGCCGACGAGAAGATCGCCCGGTCGCTCGTGGAGGGCGCCCGTGCCGCGGCGACGTCCGCTGCGGGAACCAGCCAGAAGGCGACCCTCGAGGACCTCTTCCAGCAGTTCAAGGAAGGCCAGGCCAAGGAACTCCGGATCATCCTGAAGGCGGACGTCTCGGGCTCGCTCGGGGCCATCACCCACGCCCTCGGTCAGATCCAGTCCGACGAGGTCCGGATCAGCGTCCTCCACGAGGGGACCGGCGACATCACGGACACCGACATCCTCCTCGCCTCGGCGTCGAACGCGATCGTGGTCGGCTTCAGCACGAAGCTCGACCCCCAGGCCCGCCGGACGGCAGAGGCGGAGAAGGTCGACGTCCGGCTCTACGACATCATCTACAAGCTGACCGACGACATCGAGGCCGCCCTCAAGGGGATGCTCGAGCCGGAGATCGTGGAGGTCATCGAGGGTCGCGCCGAGGTCCGCCAGATCTTCCGCGTCGGGAAGAGCACCGTCATCGCCGGCTGCTTCGTGACCGACGGCCGGATCGTCCGGGTCGCCGGCGCCAGGGTCTACCGCGGCGGCCGAGTGGTCGCCAGCGACAAGATCGATTCGCTGCGTCGCTTCCGCGACGACGTCCGCGAGGTGGCCCAGGGCTACGAATGCGGCATCGGGCTCGCCGGCTACCACGACCTGGTGGAGGGCGACGTCATCGAGGCGTTCACCCAGCAGGCGGTGAGCCGCGCCGCGCTTCGCTGATCCCCGGCCATGAGCCAGCGCACCGACCGGGTCGATGAGCTCCTCCGCCAGGAGATCGGCAGGATCCTGGCGAAGGACGTCCAGGACCCGCACATCGGCTTCGCGACCGTCACCGCCGTCGAGACGACCCCGGACCTGCGTCATGCCCGGGTCTGGGTGAGCGTGATCGGCGGCGCCCCGGAGCGGGCCGAGACTCTCGCCGCCCTCGAGCGCGCCATGGGGTACGTCCGCCACGAGCTGGGCGTCCGGCTCCGCATCAAGCGGATCCCGGCGCTCCACGTCGCCCTCGACGATTCGGCCGCGCGGGGGACGCGCGTCCTGCGGATCATCGAGGAGCTCGAGCAGGGCCACGATTCGGCGGGCGAGGCGTTGGCCGCCACGCCGCGGTCGGAGACGCTGCCGACGCCGGTTCCGCGCCTCCGCCGCGAGGGCGACGCGGAGCCCGCTGACGCCGACGCGGAAGCCGGTGACGGGTCGTCGCCGGCTTCCGGCGAGGCGACATCCATCCCCGGGGAGATGCCTCCGCGGCGTCCGGCACGCCGTCCCGGTCACCGCCAGCCGAGCCCGCGCGGGAGCCGGCGAACGCCTCGCCGAGGCGACCGATGACCGGCACGGCCGACCTCTCCGCCCTCGCGGCGGCAGTCCCCGACGCGGTCGTCGAGCGCCTCCGGACGGCCCGCTCCGTCCTGGCCATCGGGCACGAGAACCCGGACGCGGACGCGCTCGGCGCGGCGCTCGCCGTCGCCATGCTGGTCGGGGCCCGCGGTGGCCGGGCCACGGTGGCCGTCAGCGACGGCGCGCCCGCGCTCTACGGGTTCCTCCCCGGGGTCGAGACCGTGCGCAGCGACCCCGATCCCGACGTCGCCTACGATCTGGTGGTCCTCTGCGACTGCGGCGATCTCTCGCGCGCGGGCCCCATCCGCGAGCGGAACGCCGCGCTGTTCGCCGCAACGCCGCTCCTGACGATCGACCACCACGCCAGCAACGACGGCGCGGGCGACCTGGCCTGGATCGACCCGGGCGCCGCCGCCACCTGCGAGATGGTCGCCCTCCTCGCCGTCCGCCTGGGGGTCCCGCTCACGACCGGCGACGGGGACCTTGCCGCAGCCCTGGCGGCGGGGATCGTGATGGACACAGCCACCTTCGCCCACCCGAACGCCACGCCCCGCACGCTGCGCGTGGCGGCCGCGCTCGTCGAGGCCGGGGCGCCCCTCTCCGACATCAGCCGGCGTCTCTACCGGACGAAGCCGGACACGCAGCTGGCCCTCTACGGACGCGTCCTGGCGCGCCTCGAGCGCCACGCCGACGGGCTCGTGGTCGCCTCCGCGATGGAGCTCGCGGACCTGGTGGCGACAGGCGCGCGCTCGGAGCACTCGGAGGGGATCATCGACCTTCTCGCCCAGGCGGAGACCGCCGAGATCGCCCTCCTCCTCAAGGAGAAGGGCGCCGAGACGCGCCTCTCGGTGCGCACTCGCCCCGGCGGGGTCGATGCCACCGTGCTCTGCGGGACCTGGGGCGGCGGCGGCCATGCCCGGGCGGCCGGCGCCTCGCTGCCGCTCTCCCTCGCGGAGGCCCGGGCGGCGGTCCTCCCGGTCGCGGAGCGCCTGGCGAAGGCCGTGGTCCGGTGAGACGGGAGGACGCGCGCGTCGACGGGATCCTCGTCGTGGACAAGCCCGTCGGACCGACGTCGCACGACGTCGTGGCTCTCGTGCGACGCCTGGCGGGCACGCGGAAGATCGGGCACGGCGGCACGCTGGACCCCTTCGCCTCGGGGGTCCTGCCCCTCTACCTGGGGCTCGGGACGCGGGTCGTGGAGTTCCACCTCGCGGCCCGCAAGGCCTACCGCGCGACGGTCGTCTTCGGGGGGAGCTCCACCACGGATGACCTCGAGGGGGAGATCACTCCCGCCGAGGGCGTGCCACCGGGGCGCGACGCCGTGGAGTCTGCCCTCGCCGGCTTCGTCGGGTCGCAGGAGCAGCGGCCGCCCGCGTTCTCGGCCCGCAAGGTGGGCGGGCGCAGGGCGTACGCGCTCGCGCGCCGGGGCGAGACACCCGAGCTCAAGCCGCGCACGGTGACCTTCCACGAGCTTGCCCTGACCGGCTGGGACGGCGCCGACCCGGAGCACCCGACGGCGGTCATCGACGTGGCCTGCACGGCGGGGACGTACGTCCGGGCTCTCGCCCGCGACCTCGGGGCCGCCGTCGGGAGCGCCGCGTACCTGGGGGCGCTCCGGCGCACCGCCTCGGGTCCGTTCGCGCTGGCGGACGCCCACCCGCTCGACGAGGTTCGCGCCGCGGCGGCCGCCGAGCGGCTGGCCGACCTGCTCCTGCCGGCCGGCGCCGGCCTCGACGACCTGCCCGTCGTGATGCTCGCCGCAGCGGAGCTGCGGAGCGTCGCGCACGGCGGCTGGACCGGGCGTGTCGAGCGCCTGGGCGCTGCGGGGGAGGGGATCGCCCTCGGCGGCGCGGTGCGCCTCCTGGCCCCGGACGGCGCCCTCGCCGCCATCGCGCGGGTGGCCGACGGCGGCCGCCTCGTCACGGACAAGGTCCTCCTCGACCGGGAGGCGACGCCCTCCGACCGGGAGGCGCCCGGTGCGTGACGCCCTCCAGGGCATCGCCGCGCTGCGCCCCGCGGACGGGCCGCTCCTGGTCGTCGTAGGTGTCTTCGACGGTCTCCACCGCGGCCACCTCTACCTGCTCCGCGAGCTGCGCCGGGCGGCGCGGCGCCTGCACGTCCGGCCCGCGGTCCTGACCTTCGACCACCACCCCGACGAGATCCTGGCGGGGGCGGCCCCGGCTCTCCTCTGCGACCCTGACGAGCGGCTGGCCCGTCTCGAGCGCGACGGGGTCGCGGTCACGATCGTGGAGCACTTCGACGAGGCCCTGCGTCGGACCCCCTACGAGGCCTTCGTCGCCAGGATCCGGTCGCGGACGCGCCTGGCCGGCTTCCTCATGACGCCAGACGCAGCCTTCGGCCACGAGCGCCGGGGGACGCCGGAGACACTCGCCCGCCTTGGCGACGAAGCGGGATTCACGGTGATCGTCGTGCCCCCGTTCGACCTCGCCGGGCGCCCGATCCGCAGCACGGAGATCCGGCGAGCGATCGCCGCCGGCGACCTGGCCGGCGCGCGCGCGCTCCTCGGCCGGCAAGTCGCCGTCACCGGTGTCGTGGCGAAGCGGAGCCTCGACGGCCGCGAAGCGCTGCTTCGGTTCCCGCTCCCGGTCGCCCTGCCGCCGGCCGGCGCCCATCGCGCCGCGGTCTCGGCGGCCTGGGGCCCCGGCCTCCGTCCGGGTCCCGCGCGCCGCGCGAGCGCACTCGTCGCCGCGGACGGCTCGGTCCTGGTGCGCGCGCAGGGCGAAGCCCTCCGCCACGACCGCCTGCGGGTCGCCTTCGACGGCTGACGGGCCGCCGGTGCCGCGCCGCTCGTCGGGATCTCGCGCCCGTCCCCGCTTGGCCGTCGTCGGAGGGGCCGCCCGGAGGCCGCCCCAGGCGTGCGGCACGTCAGGCGCGAGGCAGCCGGCGAGCCTCCCGCACGGTGTGCCGGGCGGCGACAACCGCCCGGAGGAAGTGCCGCACGTGGGCGGCCGGCCTGATGTGGCTGGGCCCGCCCGTGTAGATCGTCCGGATGGAGACCCACGCCACCGGCCAGCCGCGGGCGATGCAGGTCGCGAGCATCTCCACCTCGAACTCGAAGCCGGGCTCCGCGCTGCCGAGCGACGCCTCCATGAGTCGTCGCCCGACGAGGCGGAACCCGGACTGGTTGTCGGGCACGCGCATGCCGACGGCCCACGAGAACGTCCGGCCGCCCAGGGTGTTGGCGAGGCGCCGCGCGATGGGCATCCGCGAGAAGTCGCGGCGGCCGACGACGAGATCCGGGCGGCCCGAAGCGGTGCCGGCGGTGCAGGCCTCGGTTCCCGGCGTGACCGCGGTGCCGCCCCCGGGCTCCGCCGTGACCGCCGTCCCGCCCCCGGGGTCCGCCGTGATCGCCGTGCCGCCCGTGGTTGCCTCCGGATCCCCGGTGCCGTCCCTGGTCCCCGGCCAGAATGCCGCCAGGAACTCGGGTATCTCGGCCGGATCGTGCTGCCCGTCGCCGTCGAGGGTGATCACGCCGTCGTAACCGGCCTCGAGCGCCCACCGGAAGCCGGCCCGCAGCGCCGCCCCCTTCCCGGCGTTCGGGCGCTGCTCCAGGACCTCGGCGCCCGCATCCCGCGCGACGCCGGCCGTGTCGTCCGAGGACCCGTCGTCCACGACGAGCACGGGCAGGTGCGCCGCGGCCCCGCGAACAACGGCCGCGATCCGGGGCGCCTCGTCGTGGGCCGGGACCAGGGCCAGCACGCGGGGCGTCGCGGGCGCGAAGACGGTCGCCACGAGCGCATCGTAGCCGCCCGCACGGGTCGGGGCCCAAGTCCCGCCGCACCCCTTGCGGCCGTTTGCGCGCTTCGGGCGGCCCTGCTACTGTTCGCGGGCTGAAGTAAAGGTAGTCAAGTCAATCGTGTCGGAGGACCGAGTGCCGCTCGTGCGGGAAATCAAGGACCGGATCGTCGGCGAGTTCGCCGCCAAGCCCGGTGACACAGGCTCCCCGGAAGTCCAGATCGCGCTTCTCACCGAGCGGATCAAGGACCTGACGGGGCATCTGAAGCAGTTCCCCAAGGACAATCACTCCCGCCGCGGCCTCCTCAAGCTTGTCGGGCATCGCCGGCGTCTTCTCGCGTACCTCGTGAAGAAGGACGCCTCTCGGTACCGGGCCGTCATCGCCCGCCTGGGGCTGCGCCGCTAGCGACCCGCATCGACGACCCGGGACTGAACGCCCCGGGTCTCGTGCATCTCGGCCCGGGCGTCAACCGCGCTCGGCCCTCGGTCCCGCGCCGACACGAGCAAGGAGTAGCTCGTGTCTCATTCCCTTTCCGTCGAATTCGGTGGTCGCACGCTGACCATCGAGACCGGCCGCATGGCCCGGCTCGCCGGCGGCGCCGTCACCGTCCGCTACGGCGACACGGTCGTGCTCGGCACCGCCAACCGCTCGGAGCCGCGCCCCGGCCTCGACTTCTTCCCGCTCACGATCGACTTCGAGGAGAGGATGTACGCCGCGGGCAAGATCCCGGGCGGCTTCATCAAGCGCGAGTCGCGCCCGTCGGAGGCCGCGATCCTCGCCTGCCGCCTCACGGACCGCCCGATCCGGCCGCTCTTCCCCGAGGGCTACAAGGACGACGTCCAGTGCGTCATCACGGTCCTCTCCACCGACCAGGAGAACGACCCGGACATCCTCGGCACCATCGCCGCCTCGGCCGCTCTAACGATCAGCGAGATCCCCTTCCAGGGCCCGATCGCGGCCATCCGCGTCGGGCGCGTCGGCGGTGAGTTCGTCATCAACCCCACGATCCCGGAACTGGAGGAGAGCGAGCTCGACCTCGTGGTCTCCGGCACGCGGGACGCCATCATGATGGTCGAGGCGGGCGCGAAGATCCTCCCCGAGGACGTGATGGCCGACGCCATCCTGTTCGCCCACCGGGCCCTGCAGCCGCTCATCGACATCCAGCTCGAGCTCCAGGAGGCGGTCGGCAAGGCCAAGCGCCTGCCGTACCTCGATCCCGGCACCGGGTCGGTCCTCGACTTCGCGGCGATGGTCAAGGCCGGCGCCGAGTTCGTGATCGTCGACGTGGAGACCACGGGCACCAATGCCGAGATGGCCGACCTCGTCGAAGTCGCGGCCGTCCGCGTCAAGGGTGGCAAGGTCAAGGACCGCTGGTCGACCTTCGTCAACCCGGGCCGTCCGATCTTCGGCAACCAGATGCACGGCATCACGGACAAGGACGTGAAGGGCGCGCCGAGCCCGGCCGAAGCCGCCAGGAAGGCCCTCGCCTTCGTGGGCGACGCCACGCTGGTCGGCCACTCGGTCGGCTTCGACATCGCGTTCCTCGAGGCCGCCCTCGGCGACGGGACGCGGATCGAGAAGGGGCGCTATCTCGACACCCTGACCCTCGCCCGCGACGGCTACCCCGACCTCGCGAGCTACACCCTCGGCGAGCTCTCGCGGTTCTTCGGGATCGAGCTCCAGCAGGCCCACCGCGCCCTCCCGGACGCGGAGGCCACCGCTGCGCTGCTCATCGCGATCGCCGGCGAGCTGCCGGGGCGCCTCGCGACGCTGGCCGACGGCATCGCCGACTCTATCCGGGCCCAGCGGACCTCGAAGGACGAGGCCAAGGCCAAGCTCGAGGCTGCGCGCCGCGCGGCCCGCGTGAGCAAGGGCCTCTTCGGCCTGGTCCACAAGAAGACCGCCCGGAAGCTGACCCTGGCCGAGGGGATCCGGATGGACGGCCGCGGCATCGACGAGATCCGGCCGATCACCGTGGAGGTCGGCCTCGTGCCGCGTGCCCACGGCTCCGGCCTCTTCACCCGCGGCGAGACCCAGGCCCTGACCGTCGCCACGCTGGGCCCGTCCTCGGACGTCCAGCGGATCGACACCATCAGCCCCGTGCTCGAGAAGCGCTTCCTCCACCACTACAACATGCCGCCGTACTCCACCGGCGAGAACAAGATGATGCGCGGCCCCGGCCGACGCGAGATCGGCCACGGCCACCTGGCCGAGCGGGCCCTCCTCCCGGTGCTCCCCTCGAAGGACGACTTCCCGTACGTCATCCGGCTGGTGTCGGAGTGCGTGACCTCGAACGGGTCGACCTCCATGGCCTCCACCTGCGGCTCGACTCTCGCCCTCATGGATGCCGGAGTGCCGATCACGGCGCCGGTTGCCGGGGCGGCGATGGGCCTCATCTCCGAGCCCGACGGCACCTTCGCCGTCCTCACCGACATCCTCGGCAAGGAGGATGCCTTCGGCGACATGGACTTCAAGGTGACCGGCACGCGCGACGGGATCACCGCCCTCCAGATGGACATCAAGGTCAAGGGCATCAACGAGGCGATCATCCGCGCCGGCCTGGCGAAGGCCCATGCCGCCCGGATGACCATCCTCGACAAGATGGCCGAGGTCCTCCCGTCCGCCCGCGACACGATGAGCGACTTCGCGCCGCGGATCACCAAGATCAAGATCAACCCCGAGAAGATCCGCGACATAATCGGCAAGGGCGGCTCCATGATCCGCAAGATCCAGGAGGAGACCGGCACCGAGATCAACGTCGAGGACGACGGCACCGTCGAGGTCGCGGCGGTGCAGGGCGAGAACGCCCGCAAGGCGATCCACTGGATCGAGAGCCTCACCCGCGAGGTCGAGATCGGCTCCCTCTATCTCGGCACCGTGACCCGGATCATGACCTTCGGCTGCTTCGTGGAAATCCTCCCGGGCAAGGAGGGCCTCGTCCGGATCGGCGAGCTGGCCGACTACCACGTGCCGTCGGTCGAGGACGTCGTCTCCGTCGGCGACGAGGTGATGGTCGTCGTCACCGAGGTCGACCGCCAGGGTCGCGTCAACCTCTCCCGCAAGGCCGCCATGCAGCGGCACCTCGCCAAGGGGTAGGAGGCGCGGCCACAGCGCGTGGCCGCATCCCGCGCCAGGCACGCCCCCGGGGATCCCCGGGGGCGCTGCTATACTCGGCGCGTGCCCGTTGGTCTTCTCGCACCCTGAAAGCGGAGCCATGTCCGGACACTTCCCCCGCCCCCTCACCGTCGCCGTGGTCGGCGCCACCGGCGTCGTCGGACGCACGATGGCCCGGGTCCTCCTGGAGCGCGAGTTCCCGATCGGGAACGTCCGCTTCCTCGCCTCGGCGCGGTCCGCCGGCACCACGCTGACGTTCGGCGATCGCCAGGTGGAGGTGGAGGAGGCCACTCCCGAGGCCTTCGACGGCGTCGACATCGCCCTCTTCTCGGCCGGCGGCGTCACCTCGCGCCTGCTGGCCCCCGAGGCGGCGGCCCGCGGCTGCACCGTCATCGACAACTCCAGCGCGTGGCGGATGGAGCCGGGCATCCCGCTCGTCGTGAGCCAGGTCAACCCGGGCGACCTGGAGGCGCACGAGGGGATCATCGCCAACCCGAACTGCTCCACGATGCAGCTGGTGCCGCCGCTCATGGCGCTGCGGGACGCGGTGGGCCTCGAACGCGTGGTCGTCGACACGTACCAGGCGGTCTCGGGAACGGGCGGCAAGGCGATTGCCGAGCTCGAGTCGCAGATCCGCGCCCACGTCGCCGGGGAGCCGAAGGAGGCGCGCGTCTACCCGCATCCGATCGCCTTCAACGCGATTCCCGAGATCGACGTCTTCCTCGACAACGGCTACACGAAGGAGGAGTGGAAGGTCGTCACCGAATCCCGGAAGATCCTCCATCTGCCGGACCTGCGGGTCTCCTGCACCGCCGTGCGCGTCCCCGTCTTCATGAGCCACTCGGAGGCGGTGCACGTCGAGACGCGGGATCCGATCGGCCCGGACCGCGCCCGCGAGCTCTTCGCCGCCGTCCCCGGAGTCGTCGTTCGCGACGACCCGGCTGCCCACGTCTACCCGATCGCCACCGAGGCGGCGGGGAGCGACGAGATCTACGTCGGCCGGGTCCGGACCGATGCGTCCATCCCGGACGGCCGGGGCCTCGTCTTCTGGGTGGTTTCCGACAACATCCGCAAGGGCGCCGCCTCGAATGCGGTCGAGCTCGCCGAGGTCCTCGTGGCGCGCGGCTGGGTGCCGGCGGCGTCGCGTCGCGCTGCGGAGGCTCCACCGGCGTGACCGAGGCCGAACGCCGCGCGGCGCTCGAGGCGATCGCGGCGGAGGTCCGGGCGTGCACCGGATGCCGCCTCCACGAGGGCCGGACTCGCGCCGTCCCCGGCGAGGGGCACCCCAGCACGGAAGTGGTCTTCGTGGGGGAGGGACCCGGAATGAACGAGGATCGCGAGGGCCGTCCCTTCGTGGGCCGGGCCGGCGACCTCCTCGTGCGCCTCCTCGGCTCGATCGGATGGCGGAGGGATGACGTCTTCATCACGAACATCGTGAAATGCCGCCCCCCGGAGAACCGCGACCCGGAGCCCGACGAGGTGGCCGCCTGCGCCCCGTTCCTGCAGCGCCAGCTCGAGGTCCTCGACCCCTCGCTCATCGTGACCCTGGGGAGGCACTCCATGGGACGCTTCATGCCGGGCACGACGATCAGCCGCGCCCACGGGACCGTTCGCCCGGCCGATCCCGCGACGGGCGCCCGCGCGGCGCTCGTCCTGGCGATGTATCACCCGGCCGCCGCCCTGCGAACGACCGCCGTCGAGCAGGCGAGCTACGCCGACATCGGCCTCGTGCCGGCCGTCCTCGACGACGCCCGGGCCCGGCGCGCCGAAGATGACGCCGCATTCGAGCCACCCGGAGCCGGACCGGCCGTCCCGGCCTCCCCGGCACCCCCCGCGACCGACCATTCCGCGCCGGAGCCGCCGGCGTTGGACCAGCTGACCCTTTTTCGGTGACCCCATGACGACACCTCGACCCGCCACCAACGACACGCCGCTCCGCATCATCCCGCTGGGCGGGGTGGGGGAGATCGGCAAGAACATGTACGTCTTCGAGTACGGGGACGACATCGTCGTCATCGACTGCGGCCTGATGTTCCCCGACGTGGAGATGTTCGGCATCGACCTCGTCATCCCCGACATCACGTACCTCAAGGAGCGCCGCGCCAACGTCCGGGCGTTCCTCATCACCCATGCCCACGAGGATCACGTCGGCGCCCTGCCCTACGTCCTCCCGGAGTTCCCGGGCGTGCCGGTCTACGCGTCGATCCTGGCCCGCGGGCTCCTCGGCAACAAGATCAAGGAGCACAAGCTCCACAACAACCCGCTCATCGGACTCGAGCCCGGGGACGAGGTCGCGATCGGGCCGTTCACCGTCGTTCCCTTCCGGATCGGGCATTCGATCCCCGACGCGATGGGGATCGCCCTCCGGACGCCGGTCGGCACCGTGGTGCACACCGGCGACTTCAAGTTCGACCACACGCCCGTCGACGGCAGGCTCTCGGACTTCCACATCCTCGCCAGGCTCGGCGAGGAGGGCGTGATCTGCCTGCTCTCGGACTCGACGCGGGCGGAGAACCCGGGCTACACGCCGTCCGAGCGAACCGTCGGCGAGGCGTTCCGCGAGATCATGGAGCCGCTCGACGGCAGGGTCATCGTGGCGACCTTCGCCAGCAACATCGCGCGGGTCCAGCAGGTCCTGGACGCGGCGGCCAGCTTCGACCGCAAGGTTGCCGTCATCGGCCGCTCGATGGAGCAGAACTTCCGGATCGCGAGCGATCTCGGCTACCTGACCTACGATGCCGACCGGATCGTGGCCAAGGACCGGATCTCCGACATCCCGGCCAAGAAGCTCGTCATCTGCACGACGGGCGCCCAGGGCGAGCCGATGGCCGGCCTCGCCCGGATGGCCAACCGCGACCATCGTTTCGTCGAGATCCAGCCGGGCGACACGGTCATCGTCTCGGCCAGCCCCATCCCCGGCAACGAGGAATACGTCGCGCGGACCATCGACAACCTCTTCAAGGCCGGCGCCAACGTCTTCTACCACACCATCAAGCGGGCCCACGTCTCGGGGCATGCCAGCCAGGAAGAGCTGAAGCTGATGCTCGGCCTGACGAAGCCGCGCCACTTCATCCCGATGCACGGCGAGTTCCGGATGCAGGTCCAGCACGGTCGCCTCGCGATCGAGACCGGGGTGGCGCCGGAGAACGTCTTCATCATCGAGAACGGGATGCCGATCGAGATCCTCGCCGACGGGACGGCCCGCCGTGGCGTGCCCGTGACGGCGGGCTACGTCTACGTCGACGGCCTCTCGGTGGGAGACGTCGGCGAGATCGTCCTGCGCGACCGGCGGGCCCTGGCGGCCGACGGGATGTTCCTGGTCGTCGTGACGGTCGACAAGCAGACGGGTGCGGTGATCGGGCGACCGGAGATAGTCACGCGCGGCTTCGTCCACGGCAACGAGCGGGATCCCATCATCGAGACCGCGGTGGAGCGGGTCATGTCCGCGATCGAGAACCCCGGCGACCACATCAGCGAGATCGGCCTGCTCAAGAGCCAGATCAAGGACGGCGTCTCGCGCTACCTCTACGAGCAGACGAAGCGGCGCCCGATGGTCTTCCCGGTCGTGGTGGAGGTCTAGGTGGCGACGCGCCGCCGGACGCCACCTGCCCGGCCGCGCCGCGCGCCGCGGAGATCGAGCTCCCGTCCGCTGCTCGCCCGCGTCAATCCCGACGTCGTCCGCTCGATCGTGGCGATCGTCTTCCTGGTGCTTGGCATCGTCATCCTCGTGGGCCTGCTGCTCCCCGGGAAGGGCGCCCTGACAGACTGGATCCTGCAGGTCATCGCCCCGTGGTTCGGGGCGGGACGCTGGCTCCTTCCCTTCCTGCTCATCGGGCTCGGGATCCGCCTCGAGCGAGCCCACGGCCCGCGGGCGGGCTGGGCCCTGACGGTGGCCGGTGCGGCGATCGCCTATGCGGCCGTGCTCCCGTTGATGACGCTCCTGGCCGACGCCGGCTTCCTCAAGGAGGGCAGCGGGGGGCGCATCGGGAGCGTCATCGCCGATCCCCTCGGCGGCCTGCTGAGCGTCCCGGGTGCGTTCGCCGTGCTGGCCTGCCTGTTCGTCGTGGGCATCGTGATCGCGCTGGACCGGCCCGTGCGGGATCTCTTCGGCCCCGTGGGCCGGGCAGGCCGGGCTGTCGCCGCGGCATTGGCCCGCCCGGCGGCCGATGGCGCAACCCGCGTCTCCGAGGCTTCGCGACGCGGACTGCCGGCGTCCCCGGAGAATGGTCCCTCGGTCCGGGACGGGAAGGGAGCCCGCGAGGCCGCGCTCCGCCCGGAGATCCCGACGGCGCTCCCGGGACCCGCGCAGGTCTCCTCGGTCTTCTCCGGCGGCGGCCCGGTGACGGCTGACGCCGACGCGGATCCGGCGGGCGCCCCGGCGCCCGACGCTGCCGCCCGGACGCCGGCCCCGCGCGACCCCGACGACGTCACCGACGGCGCCGACGCCCCCGCGCCGCGCGAGCCGCGCGAGTACCGCCTGCCGCCGCTCGCCCTCCTCGAGGACGTCGTCGCGCGCAGCTCGGACGGCAGGATGAACCACGAGCGGAACGCGGCGATCATCGCCGGCAAGCTCGCGAGCTTCGGCATCGTGAGCCGGGTGGTGAAGTGGAACGCGGGCCCCGTGGTCACCCAGTACGAGGTCGAGCCGGACCCGTCGGTGAAGGTGAGCCGCATCGAGGGTCTCGCCGACGACCTGGCGATGGCCCTCGCCGCCCGGACGATCCGGATCGAGGCCCCGATCCCGGGAAAGTCGGTCGTCGGGATCGAGATCCCCAACATGGACTTCAACGTGGTGGCGATCCGGCGGATCCTGGAGGACCCCGAGGTGGCCGCGATCCCCTCGCGGATCGCCTTCGCCCTGGGGCGCGACGTGGCCGGCCACCCGCGGGCCGCCGACCTCGCCAAGATGCCCCACCTCCTGATCGCGGGCGCCACCGGCTCGGGCAAGAGCGTCATGGTCAACGCCCTCATCGCGAGCCTGCTGATGCGGGCGACGCCGGCCGAGGTGCGCCTGATCCTGGTCGACCCCAAGCGGGTCGAGCTGGCCGACTACAACGGCGTCCCGCACCTCATGGTCCCGGTCATCACCGAGGCGGACAGGGCGCGGGCCGCCCTCAAGTGGGCGGTCGCCGAGATGGAGACGCGCTTCCGCCGCTTCGCCGGCGCGGCTGCCCGCAACATCACCGCCTACAACGAGACGCGCGCCGACCCGGCCGACCGGATGCCCTACCTCGTGATCGTCATCGACGAGCTCGCGGACCTCATGATGCGCGACGGCAAGACCGTGGAGGACCCCATCGTCCGCCTCGCCCAGAAGGCGCGGGCCACCGGGATCCACCTCGTCCTCGCCACCCAGCGGCCCTCGGTGAACGTGGTCACCGGCCTCATCAAGGCCAACTTCCCGAGCCGGATCGCCTTCGCCATGGCCTCCCAGATCGACTCCCGCACGATCATCGACGCTCCCGGCGCGGAGGACCTCATCGGGCGCGGCGACATGCTCTTCCAGCCCTCGGACCTGCCGCGGCCCATCCGCCTCCAGGGCGTCTTCGTGTCGGACCGCGAGGTCCGGGCCGTCACCGCCCACTGGCGGGCCGAGGCCGAGCCGCACTACGACCTCTCCATCGTCGAGGACGACGAGGAGTCGACCGGGTCGGTGGACGACCTTGCCGGCGAGGACGCCGACCGGCTCCTGCGGGATGCCGTGGGAGTCATCCAGGAGTACGACCGGGCCTCGGCGTCGCTCCTCCAGCGCCGCCTCAAGATCGGCTATGCCCGGGCGGCCCGCATAATCGACCAGCTCGAGGCGCGGGGGTACATCGGGGCGTTCGACGGCTCGAACGCGCGACCCGTCCTTCGGCGCGACGGCGGCGGGGCCGGGCGCGCCCGGGAGGCTGACGCCATCGAGGGGGACGACGAGTGACCACACGCGATCACGCCCGTCCGCTCGGCCAACCGGGCCGCGCTGACGACGGCGCGCGCGGCCAGGAGCCGCGGTTGCCGCCGCCCGGGGAGCGCCTCGCCGATCGCCTGGTCGCGGCGCGCGAGGCGAAGGGCGTGGACCTCCTGCGCGCCGAACGCGAGACCAAGATCCGCCGCCAGTACCTGGCGGCGATGGAGCGCGGGGCGTGGGAGGAGCTCCCCGCCGGGGTCTACGCCCGGGGGTTCCTGCGCAACTACGCGATCTACCTCGGCATGGACGCCGACGAGGTGCTGGGCGCCTGGGGACGCGAGCGGGGCGAGGTTCCGATCGAGCCCGCGATCGTCGTGCCGCGCCCCATCGAGGCACCGCGTCGCGGGATGGTGCTGGGCCCGGGGATCCTGGTCGCGGCCCTCGTGTCGCTGGCCGCCTTCGCGATCATCGCCTACATCGGCTTCCAGCTGCTGCGCTTCTCGGAGCCGCCGCCGCTCGCTGTGACCGACCCGCCGACCGCGGTCATGGAGGTGGCCGAGGCGACGACCTCGTACACGCTCCGCGGCACGACGGCTCCGAACGGCGAGGTCACGATCCGCGCACCCGGTCGCGAGGACCTGCGCCTCCTGGCGGCGGGCGACGGAGTCTGGCGGACGGTCGTCGACCTGCGCCGCGGCGAGAACCGCTTCGTGGTGAGCGCAGCCGACCCCAGCACCGGGAAGGAGGCCGTGTCTCCGGTCCAGATCGTCATCACCGTTCCCTTCGCGCAGCTCGCGGCGCCCACGCTGGAGCTCGCCTCGCCCGAGGCAGGCCTGAGCGTGGCGAACGGGGCGATCCCGGTGCGCGGGAAGACGACCGACGCCACCTCCGTCAGCATGTCCGCCGTCTACGTCGGGCCGGCCCCGGGCCAGGCGACCGCCCCCTCGCCAAACCCTGCATCCATCCCTCCCGCCCCGGTCAAGCTGGCGGACGACGGGACCTTCTCCACCTCGATCGACCTGACCGAGGGACGCTGGACGGTGACAGTGACGGCAGCGGGCGAGGAGGGCAAGTCCACCACTCTGACGCGCGACGTGACGGTGGTCTACCAGGGGATCTCGGTCGTCGTCGAGATCCGCGAGCAGCGGACCTGGCTGCGGGTCTCCGTGGACGGCGTAGTCTCGGCCGAGACCGGCGCCGGCGGCAAGGTGTACGCGGCCGGCAAGACCATCACCTTCCGGGGCGAAGCCGTCGTGGAGATCCGGACCGGCAAGATGAGCACGACCTTCGTGACCGTGAACGGGACGGCCTACGGCCCGCTCGGCACCACCGCAAACCCCGGGACCTTCCGCCTGGAGCCGGGCAAGGCGCCGCTGGCGGGCAACTGAGGGAGCCGTGGCGAACCTCGAGCTTCGGGCGCTGGCGGAACGCCTCCAGGCCATCTGCCTGGAGTCTGGCCTGCGGGTGGCCTTCGCCGAGTCCTGCACCGGCGGCAGGGTCGGCGACGCCCTGACCGACGTCGCCGGCTCCTCCGGCTATGTCGCCGGCGGCGTGGTTGCCTACGAGGACTCGGCGAAGGAGGCGCTCCTCGGCGTTCCTCGCGGCACGATCGCGGCCCACGGAGCCGTGAGCGCCCAGGTGGCCGTCGCGATGGCCGAGGGAGCCCGGTCCCGGTTCGCGGCGGACCTGGCGGTCTCCGTCACGGGGATCGCGGGCCCTGGCGGTGCCACCCCGGGGAAGCCGGTGGGCCTCACCTACGTGGGGCTGGCCGACGCGGCCGGAGGGACGGTGCGGCGCTTCGCCTGGGACGGCGACCGGGAGGCGAACAAGGCCGCCAGCGCGCAGGCTGCCGTCGAGCTCCTGCTTGAACGCGCGGCTGCCCGAGCCGCGGACCGGGAGCGGGGCTGAGGCAGGGGCGCGACGCGAGCGCGCTTCGGGCGCCATACTTGGGTCGAGCGAAGAGGGCCCGCGCGGCCCGCACGGAGGATCCGATGGCAGGGGAGTTCTCGTTCGACGTGGTCTCCGAGTTCGACGCCCAGGAGCTCCGCAATGCCCTCGATCAGGCCCGCCGCGAGATCACGACGAGGTTCGACTTCAAGGGCGCCCTCGCCGAGATCACCCAGGAGAAGGACGCCCTCACGATCCACACCGACAGCGAGCTCCGGGCGAAGGGTATCCGCGACCTCGTGGAATCGAAGGCGATCCGGCGCAGCCTGTCGCTCAAGATCTTCGACTGGGGGGCGATCGAGCCGGCCGGGGGAATGACCGTTCGGCAGCGAGTCGAGCTGCGACGGGGGCTGGGCGACGACCTCGCCCGGAAGATCACGAAGATGATCCGGGACGAGTTCCCGAAGGTGAAGAGTCAGATCCAGGGGGACGCCGTCCGCGTCTCGGCCAAGGCCAAGGACGATCTCCAGAAGGTGATCGTGCGGCTCCGCGAGCTCGACGAGGCCGTCCCGCTCCAGTTCCAGAACTACCGATAGCGGAGGCAGCGGTGTCTACCAAGTCGCCGATGGTGCGGCTCATTCTCGTGCTCGTCGTGATCTTCGTGGTCGCCGGGCTCGTCGTCAGCACGTTCCCGCCGCCGACGGCCCGGTAGATGGACGGATCCGGGCGCAACGCCGGCCGCTTCGTGGCCGATGCCCTGGCCGGTGCGGGGGTCCGGGTTGCCTATACGGTTCCTGGGGAGAGCTTCCTGCCGCTCCTCGACGGGCTGCTTGCCGCGGGGGTCCGTGTCGTGGCCGCACGTCACGAGGGCGGGGCCGGCTTCATGGCAGTTGCCCACGGCGCCCTGACGGGCCGGCCGGCGGCCGTGGTCGTGACCCGGGCCGTGGGCGCGGCCAACCTGGCCATCGCCCTCCACGCGGCGCACGCCGACTCCGTGCCCCTGATCGCGATCGTCGGGCAGGTCGATCGACCGTCGCGCGGTCGAGAAGCGTTCCAGGAGGTCGACCTGGTCGCCACGTTCGGCGGGCTCTGCCGCTGGGCGCGCGAGGTGCGCGACGTCGCATCCCTGCCCGGGGCGCTCGACGAGGCGCTGCGAAAGGCGACGACGGGCCGACCCGGGCCGGTCCTCCTGAGCCTCCCGGAGGACCTCCTCGAGGAAGCGGCGCCCGAGGACGCCGGCCGGATCGCCACCGCCACTGTGCTTGGTCCCTCCCGCGCGCCGGAGCCGGATCCGACCACCGTCCGGCAGATCCTCCACCTCCTGCTTGACGCCGAGCGCCCCCTGATCCTTGCCGGTGCGGGCGTTCTCCGCTCGCGGGCCACGGCCGACCTGGTGCGACTGGCGGAGATGCTGGACGTCCCCGTCGTCGCGGCCTGGCGGCGGCCTGACGTCTTCCCCAACGACCATGCGCTCTACCTCGGGATGAGCGGCTTCTTCTCGGCTCCCACCGTCGGCCCACGCCTGCTGAAGGCGGACGGCCTCCTGGTGCTGGGCTGCCGCCTGAACGAGGTGGCTTCCCACGGCTGGACCGTGCCGGCGCCCGCCACCCGCTGGGCGCACGTGGACCTCGAGCCGCTGGGGGCGCGCGCGGGCCTGGGAGCTCCGACGATCGGTCTCGGGTCGGATGCCCGGACCTTCGTCCGGGAGGCGCGCCGTCTCCTCGGCAACGCCGTGCTCGAGATGGCGTCGCTGGAACGTCGGAGGGCGGCCAACACAGCCGATCGAGCGGCCTACCTCGAGGCCCGTGTCGTGGACGCGGCGCCGTGGGATGGGCCGGGCGTGCACCCGGGGCGCGTGATCGCGACGCTGGAGCGGACGCTGCCACCCGACGCCATCGTCACCACCGACGCCGGGAACTTCGGCGGCTGGGCCGCGCGGGGCCTGTGGGTGCGACGACCGGGCACGTACGTCGGGCCGAGCGCGGGCGCGATGGGCTTCGGCCTGCCGGCCGCCATCGCAGCCTCTCTTGCCTCGCCGGGCCGGCCGGTGATCGCGCTGGTCGGGGATGGCGGCATGGGGATGACGGGTGCCGAGCTGGAGACGGCCGTCCGGGAGGGCGCCCGCCCGGTCGTCCTCGTCTTCGACAACGAGCGCTACGGGACGATCCGCGACCAGCAGGTGCGCCGCGGCCTCGATCCGGTCGCCACGGATCTCGGGCCGGTCGACTGGGCGATGGTGGCCCAGGGCTATGGGGCGATCGGCGTCCGCGTCGAGAAGGACGACGAATTCGAGCCGGCCCTTTGCGCGGCGCTGGCGTCGCGACGACCGACGGTCCTCCATCTCGTCGTCGACCGGCGCTGGGTCAGCGTGGATCGTTTCGACGATGAGCCGCCCGTCGTCGCGCAGGACACGAAGTCTCTCGGGGTGGCCGGGCCTGACGTCCGAGCCGGAGCCCGAGGCCGAGCTCGAGCCGGAGCCCGCGGCCGCGCCCGAGTCGGAGTCGGGCGCCGAGCCAGACGTCGAGCCGGAGCCGCGGCGCGCCGAGTGGAGCCGGGCGCCGAGCCAGAGTCGAACCGGAGCCCGAGGCCGGGCTCGAGCCGGAGCCCGCGGCCGCGCCCGAGTGGGAGCCGGGCGCCGAGCCGGGCGCGCCGGACCAACCGGAGCCCGCGCCCGATGTCGTCGCCGACACACCGGGCGAACCCGCGCCCGATCCGCCCGCCGACGAGCCGGTACCTGAGCTCGAGCCGGGGCCGGGGGAGACGCCCGAGAGCCGCGGCCGACGACCCCGCCACGGGCGAGGCAGCCGAGGCTCCGACCGAGGCGTGAGCCGTCGCGCGGACGAGATCGGCGCCGGCCTGGAGCCTGCCAGCGCGGCCTTGCCGCTTCGCCCCGGCGCGCGGATCCACGTCGTCGGCGCAGGGGGCGCCGCCGCCGCCGCCGCCGCCCTCCATGCGCACCACGCGGGAGCGGCCGTCTCCGGGTGCGACAGCGGAGGCCCGTCGCAGTACACCCGACCCCTGGAGCGCGCCGGCATCCCTCTCGCCTGGGAGCACGCCCCGTCGCACGTCGTTTCCGGGGACGTGGCCCTCGTCGACCGGCTCGCCGTCACGAAGGCGCTGACCGCCGTCGCGCCGGACCACCCCGAGCTGCTCGCCGCGCGGACCCACGGGATCCCCGCGACCAGCGTGCAGCAGCTCATCGCCGACGCCGCCGCGACGCACGGCCAGGTGCTGGTCGGAGTGGCCGGGACGCACGGCAAGTCGACGACGAGCGGCTGGGTCGTCCACCTGCTCGTCGAGGCCGGCCTCGATCCATCGGCCTTCGTCGGGGCGCTCCTGCCGCCGGCGCTCGTCGGGGGGCCCGACCCCTCGACCGTTCGCCTCGGCGAGGGTCGCCACTTCGTCGTCGAGGCTGACGAGTACGCCGGCAACTTCGACGCCTACCGGCCCGCGATCGCCGGCCTCACGAACGCGGACTGGGACCACCCCGACGTCTTCGCCGACCGGGCCGCGGTCGTCGCGGCCTTCGCGTCGTGGGTGCGGCGCTTCGACGGGGGAGGGGATGGCCCGGTGCTCGTGGCCAACGCCGGCGACGCCGGCGTCCGCGAGGTGCTCGCGAACCTGCGCGACTGGCCCGGACGGCTGCTGGTGGTGCAGGTCACCGAGGGCGACGAGGCGCGAGCCACCAGGACGTCGCTCGAGCGCACCCTCGCCACCGCCGCCGGACCCGCACGGGCAATCGTCGCCCACTGGAGCCACGCGTCGGGGGAGGGGAGCCTGGAGATCGAGGGGCTCGACCCTCGCGGTCCCGTGGCGGCGCGCGTCGCCCTGCCGGGACGCCACAACGCCGAGAACGGGCTCGTGGCGGCCGGCGTCGCCCTCGCCGGCGGGGCGGCCCCGGCGGCGATCGCCCTTGGCCTCGCGACGTTCGCGGGAGTCGGGCGCCGGCTCGAGCTGAAGGGCGACGTGGGCGGCATCGTCGTCCTCGACGACTACGGCCACCATCCGACCGCGATGGCGGCCACGTTCGCGACAGTGCGGGACCTCTACCCCGGGCGGCGCCTGTGGGCCGTCTACGAGCCGCTCACCTTCCACCGCACCGCCGCGATGCTGGGGGAGTTCGCAGCCGTCCTGGGCGCTGCGGACCGGGTCGTCATCGCACAGGTGCATGCCGGGCGCGACACGGACACGACGATCACGTCGGCGCAGGCGCTGGCGGACGCGATCGCGCGTCGGGGCGAGACGCCCGCCTGGGCGCCCGGGACGGTCGAAGAAGCGTCCGACTGGCTCGCAACCCGCCTCGAGCCGGGCGACGTCGTGCTCGTCATGGGCGGGGGACGCAGCTACGTCATCGCCGAGCGGCTGGTTGCCTTCCTGCGGACGCGGGCAGGTGGCTGAAGTGCCTTGGAACGCCGCCGACGGAGGCGGGGAGCCGCGATGACGACTGATCCCGACCGCGACGTCCTCGAGCGCGCCCTTGCCGGGCGGGGTGCGTACGAGCTCTTCGCCTGCGACCCCGCGCTCGCCGACACGGCCGCCTTCTGCGCGGCCTACGGCTTCGATCCCGCGGACTCCGCCAATACGATCGTGGTGGTCGGGAAAGCCGACCCGCCCGTCTACGCCGCCTGCGTGGTCCTCGCCACCCATCGCCTGGACGTGAACCGGGCAGTCCGGTCCCGCCTGGGTACGCGCAAGGCCTCCTTCGCCTCGGCGGACGAGACGCGCTCCATGACCGGCCAGCAGATCGGCGGGGTGACGGCCTTCGGCCTGCCCGAGGGCCTCCCCTTGCTGGTCGACGCCGCGGTCATGGCCCGCGAGCGGATCGTGCTCGGGGGCGGCAGCCGGAGCTGGAAGGTGCTCGCCCCGCCGTCGATCCTGCTGACCGTGGCCGGTGTGGAGGTCGTCGAGGGGCTGGCGAACCCGGCGTCGCCGCGGCCACAGGAGGTCGAACCGCCCGGTTGCTGACCCGGCAGGCCTGCCCGGTCGGGCGCGAGTCCCCGAGGCGGGCGCCGGGGTAAGATCCTGCGGAACGAGACGAGCGAGGAGCCAGTGCCGCACACCAACGAGCCGACCGCAGATCAGCCGGCGAGTCCGCCGACTCCGTCCAACGCGCCCGCCGCCGGGTCGGGCCTGTCGAGGACGGCTCTGGCCACGCCGGAGCCGCTCGTCCGCGCTTTCTCCCGACGAGTGCAGCAGGAGGGGGCTCTCGACCTCACCCAGGGCGACTACAAGAACGCCGATTTCGCCCCGAACCCGGAGGTCGTTCGAGCGGCCCAGCGGATCACGCGCAACACGGTCCACAGCTATGGGCCGGCGGTGGGACGCATGGACGTCCGCGGCGAGATCGTGGATTTCATCAACCGCGACGGCCTGCTCGACTATCCCTCGTCCGACGTGCGGTTCCAGCCCGACGAGGTGCTCTTCACGCCGGGGACGCGGTCGGGGCTCGCGATGGTGCTCGAGGTGCTGGGCCAGGACGGCTCGGGCGTGGTCGTGCCCCGGCCGAGCTGGGAGTACGACTGGTTCGTCGAGCGCGCCGGCAAGCGCGTCGTCGAGCTGCCCACGCGAGCGCCCGAGTTCCTGCCCGATCCCGAGGAGCTTGACCGGCTGCTTGCGGCGGGCGGGATCTCCTCCGTCATCGTCAACAATCCCCACAACCCGACCGGCCGCGTCTACCCCCGGTGGCTCGTCGAGGAGCTGGTCCGTGTCGCGGTGAAGCACCGGGTGTACGTGCTCTACGATTCCGTCTACCAGCGGCTCGATTACGTGGGTTCCTTCGTCAATCCGGCCTTCGCGAACCCCGAGTGGCGCAACTGGGTGGTCACGCTGTCCGGCCTCTCCAAGATGGACATGTTCGGGGCATCGACCGGGGCGCGCGCCTGCTGGCTGGTTCTGTCGGACCAGATCCGGGAGGGTGGCGTGCGCGCCCGCGAGGTCCTCGCGAACCTCTCCGCGTGGCTGGTCGCAACGCCCTCGACGCTGGCGCAGGACTGGGCGCTGGCCGCTCTGCAGAGTCCCCTGGCCACCCTTCGCCGCCCGTCCCCGTACATGCGCGAGCGACGCGACTTCATGATCAAGGCGGCGGACGGGCTCGCCCACCTTGGCGTGGAGCGCACCGATTTCGGGGGCACGTTCTATTCGCCGCTCGCCTTTCCGGGGCTCGTCGGCGAGCCGTTCGAGCGGCTGCGAAACGGCGTCCGCGAGCGTGCGATCGTGAAGGACTCGGTCGACGCCTTCGAGTTCCTCCTCGGCGGAGGCGTCGGGGGCATTCCGTTCGCCGCCTTTGCGGGGAGCCATGCCGGGCGCTACGGCACGTGGCAGAGGCTGTCGTACGGATCGAGGGACGTGAGCGAACTGGCGGTCTTCATCGATCGCGTCCGCGCGTGCCTCGAGAGGAAAGGGCGGGAGGGGTCGGGTACCGGGGTGGCGACCCAGGCCCCGGCAAGACCGATCGATGACGCCGTCTGGGAAAGCACCTGCACCGAGGGTGGGTACGCGGCCCTGGACGCGCTCGATCCCGGGGCCTTCGCCGCCGCACGCAGCAAGGTCCTCGAGCACGCGCCGGCCGGGTCGCTCCGCCTGACCGGGACCAAGCACCCGGACTCGACCGCGCACCGGGCGGAGCAGCTCGAGCGCGCGATCCGGTCGGTCCCCGAAGGCACTCTCGACCGGGCCGAGGCCGCCCTGACCCACCTCGAATGGCACCCGCTCGTCGAGGCGCGCCAGGAGTACGAGGAGACCATCTCGGACCTGCTCGGGCCCTGCAACGAGGTGCTGCTCGACTACGAGGGACGGCAGATCAGCCCTGACTGGCTGGACGTCCCGGAGAAGGTCGTCCTGGCCCTCCTGCGCCACGGCGTCATCCCGGGCGAGGATCGCCACCTGCTGTTCCGCGTCCCGAACCCGTGGCTCGAGCAGGACGAGGAGAAGATCTCCAAGATCCTCGCCGCGGTCGCCCGGACGAACCTGCTCTTCCTGCTCGCCTGCGAGCGGGTCGGCATCACCCCGACGCAGAACGCCATCTACGAGCTCACGATCCCGCAGGTGAACTCCGTCGCGGGGCTGGGCACCGTCATCAAGATCGGGACGCTCTACCTGCAGGCGATCGAGGGGCTGTTCGCCGGGGATCCCGAGCGCATCGACGCGTTCCTTTCGGCGCGCATCCCGCCGGCACGCCGCAGCGAGCTCATGGCGAAGGTGGCCCGGGTGCGCCTCGTGCCCCTGGTCGAGAACGTGGGGGCGCTGGCCCACCTTCCCGACCTGCTCGAGGAGCTCTACGAGGCGCTCGAGAGGAACCGCGGCCTCTCCGACCTTCCGACGCCCGCCTGCTTCTCCACCCGTTTCGATCGTCGCGAGGCGTTCGCGCGCGTCTTCCTCGCCATGTCCGACACCGCCGAGCAGAGCGGCAAGATCGCGACCGACGCGGCCTACACGCTCGCGATGGCCGGGCGCGGCGAGGCCGAGAAGCGCCTCGCGAGGAGGGCCGCGAATATCGCGGAGCCTCCGCCGCGGGTCACCTTCCTGATCGGCGCCGGGCGCGCCGGCTTCCGCGGCGGGTTCGACCCGGAGCACGAAGGCGTTCTTGCGCAGTTCGCCCGGGCCGACGGCGTGACGATCCAGGGCATCCGGGCCGACTCGCCGGCGGAGGCCGAGGGCCTGGCCGCGAAGTTTCGCGCGGTCGTCGCGCAGGACCGTCGGGCGCCGGCGGTGGGGGCCAGGGAGCGGGAGTCGTTGCACAAGCTGCTGGAGGCCGGCGTGGCGGCGCACACGCAGACGCTGCTGCGGATCGCCCCCCTCCTCGCGCCGTTCAGCGGGCTCGTGCCGCAGACGCGGGTCCGGATCCGCGCGACCGGGTCGGTGAACTACGGCCGCTCGATTCCCGAGTACCCCAGGGAGTGGGGCGGCGGCGCCGAGCTGCCGGACAACCGCGACCTTCGCGATGCCTGGCCGGAAGGGGTCACGCTGCCGCGCGCCATCAACTACAACCTCGGCTGCACGACGCTCGGCATGCCCGCCGTGGTGACCGACCTGGCGGCGCTCGACAAGCGTGCCGCGGTGCTTCTCGACCGCCACGTCCCGGGCTACCGCGAGATCATCGCGAGCGAGCTGCGGTACTTCGTCCGGGAGTCGGTCGCCCTGGTGTTCGGAAGGCTGCTGGCCGAAACGACCGCGAAGCGGTGCCTGAGGGCCGCGGCCGACCTCTGGGTGGATGCACGGGTTCGCGAGGACCTGGTCGCGCCGACGTGCCTCTTCGCGATGCTCTACCTGCGCTTCATCGCCGAGGAAGCCGACAGCTGGGACCAGCCCAAGGAGCACGAGTCGCTCACGACACGCGAAGAGGAGCTGCTGCGCCAGACCGGGAGCGGCGCGTTCGCTGCCCTCTGCTCCGAGCGCCCCGATGACCGCTGGAGCGTCCTGCAGACCATGGCCGACGCCGAGGAGGCGAGCCTGCTGCTCCTGGCGCGCGAGCTGACGATCGAGGAGAAGCGCGAGTTCGTCGACCTCAGGATCGAAGGCTGGCTCAGGACCCTGCCCGATGCCCTGGCGCGCGAGCTGCGCCGGGAATGGTCGGCGCTGCGCGAGCTGGGCAGGGCGGACCTCACCCTGCGCGCCATCAGGCAGATGATCTCGCTCGAGAAGCTGCGGGGCAGCCGCGGGGCGTAGCCCGCCCGGTCGGCCGCGCCACACATCGCCGTCCTGGCGAGCTCAGACGTGGATGACCGCGAGCCCCGGGACCTCGACGTAGTCGTCGTCCTGGGTCACGACGGGGACTCCGAGCGCTATCGCGGTCGCTGCGATCCAGGAGTCGTTCACCGCCATCCGCAGGCCCAGGTCCCGTAGCTTCACGCGGAGGCGCGCCCAGGTCTCGGCGACACGCTCGTCGACGGGGACCGGTTCGAGCGTCAACGCCGCGGTGAGCGTCGTCAGGCGACGGTCTCGCGTCTCGACGTCGGCGGCGGCGAGCACGCCGGCCCGCAGCTCGCCGATCGTGACGACCGAGACGGCGAGACGATCCGGAACGGCTTCCACACGCACCGAACGCCCCTGTTCGAGGGCTATGAAGAGGGTGGTATCGGCCAGTCCCGAGGTCACGGGATGACCACGTCGTCGGTCGTATCGGGCGCCAGCTCCGCGAGCTCGGTCCGCATGCCGGGATCAGCCTGGTACGGGAGGATGCGCCGCATGAACTCGTCGCGGGAGACCCATCGAGGGCGGCGGGTGCCCTCATCCGACACCTCGACGGGATCCGTCCGGTTGCCCCCGATGGGCACGGTCGCCGTCTCAGCTGTTCGGTGACGAGAGATGACGACGTCGAGCCCGGCGCGGATCAAGTGCGCCTCGCTGCGGCCCTCGACTTCCGCGGCTCGCGCCAAAGCGGCCTTCTGCTCGGTCGTCAGGTAGACGGTGGTCTTCTCCATGCCACCTATTATGCCATACAACGCTGGCATCAGCAAGGCGAGTCGCGGCATCCGCGGCAGGTAAGGGCGCGATGAGTTCCGCCTGCCATGATCATCCGGTGCGTGGTGATGGTGCGGGTATCGGGCCGCACCGGCCAGTGGCTCGTGGCACTCGGTCGCGACCGCGCCCTTTGCCTCGAGATCGAGCCTTGCAGGGCGCACCCCTGGATTGACCGCCGCTTGAACTGACGGGCCGCAAGGCCGACCATGATGCCCGGAGGTGCCCGATGACCGTCGCCGCCCAGCCTTTCGCCGGCTTCACGCCCGGGGCGATCCAGTTCCTCGTCGACCTCGCGGAGAACAACGACCGCGCCTGGTTCCAGCCGCGCAAGGCCGATTTCGAGCGCCTGCTCAAGGAGCCGCTCGAGGCGCTCTGCACGGCGCTCGCCGAGCGGTTCGCGGCCCGGGGCATCCCGCTCGAGGCCGACCCGAAGCGCTCGCCGTTCCGGATCTACCGGGACACTCGCTTCAGCAAGGACAAGTCGCCATACAAGACCAACCTCGGGGCGAGTTTCTCATGGGTCGAACCGGCCGGCGGGGCAGGGGACCGCGTCGACGCGGGCGCCCATGGGAACGGCGGCTACTTCAACTTCCAGCCCGGCGACATGTTCACCGGTGGCGGGATGTGGAGGGCCGAGAAGCCGCGCCTCGACGCCCTGCGGCGGGCGATCGTGGAGACGCCGGATCGCGTCCGGGAGGCACTCTGGGACCCCGGCTTCGTCGCCTGGTTCGGCGAGGTCCGCACCGATGAGTCGCTCAAGCGGATCCCGGCCGGCTATCCGCACGATCACCCGATGGCCGACATGTTCCGCTGGAAGGACGTCATCTTCGGGCGCCCGCTCTCCGACGCCGAGGTCTGCTCGCCGGGCCTGCCCGACCTGCTCGCCGACGGCTACGCGACGGCGTTGCCGGTGTTCCACTTCCTGGCCACGCTCCGCTAGCGCCGCAGCGATCGGTCGCGCAGGCGCATCGAGCCACGGCGCAGCCGTGGGCGGCGGCTGACGCCTGCCGCGGTCCGTCGCGGTCGGTCGCTCAGCGCGCGTCGATCTGGGCCACCCGCTCGCGCACGATCTGCTTCACGAGGTCTTCCGGGAGGGGGTGCTCCGGCGTGAACCGGAGCGTGCCCTTGGCCGTGGCAAAGCCCGCGAGCTCCTGGCGATGTTTCTCGACCACCTCCGAGCTCATCGGGAAGAGCGAGCAGTGGGCCTTGAAGGCGGCATACGACACCAGGGCCCGCCCGTGGTACCGGAACGCCGACATGCCGTAGCTGATCGTCTCCTCGGCCTCGGGGGCGGCCGCGGCGATCGTCTCGCGGAGGGCCTGCAGCGCGGCCCGCTGCGCCGCCGGCAGGCCGGCCAGCGTCGCGTCGATCTGCGCGGTCGCTGCCAACGGATCGGTCATGTCGTGAGCCCCCCTGGAGTCATGGATCAGGAGCGGGCTTCCTTGGCGTACGGCTGGCCGACTGCAGCCGGTGCCACGCTCCGTCCGACGACGCCGGCGAGGACGATGATCGTGATCAGGTAGGGGAGCGCCCCGTAGAACTGGCTCGGCAGGGAGGTCAGGATCTCCCCCAGAGTTCCGCCCGGCGGGCGGATCCGGATCGCCACGCTGAGGGCGTCCGACGCGGTGAACAGGAGCGCGGCACCGAATGCGCCAAGGGGAGTCCAGCGACCGAAGATCACGGCGGCCAGGGCGATGAATCCGCGCCCCGTGGTCATGCCGTTCTGGAACGAGCCCGTCGCTTCCAACGTGAGGTATGCCCCGGCAAGCCCCGCGAACGCACCGCCGAGCACGACGTTTCGGTAGCGCAGCCGGATGACGTCCACGCCAACGGTCTCGGCGGCCTTGGGATTGTCGCCAACGGCCCGCGTCCGAAGGCCCCAGCGCGAGCGGAACAGAAGGATCTGCATGATGACCACGAGGAAGATCACCGACATCGCGATCGGGCCCTGCTGGAAGAAGGTCGTCACGAGCCAGCCGACGAGCGGCAGATCCGTCAACGCCGCCGGCGGGACGAGTGGGGTGAACGTGCCGGCACTCAGGCTCGAGCCGGGCGTGATGATGAGCCGGGCGAGGTAGCTCGTCAGCCCGAGAGCGCCGATGTTGATGATCGTGCCACTGATGATCTGGTCGGCGCGGATCGTGATGGACAACCAGGCGTGGAGAAGGGACAGCGCGATCCCGGCGAGCACGGCCGCCACGACGCCGATCAGCAGCGCCGGAGTCGCGCCGAACAGGGGCAAGGTGCCCTGCGGGGCCGCGTCGGCGACGAACGCGGCAACGAGGAAGCCCGCGAACGCCCCGGTCAGCATCATCCCCTCGATGCCGATGTTCACGACGCCCGAGCGCTCGTTCATCACTCCGCACAGCGCACCGAGAGCGATCGGAGTGGCCAGGCCGAGGATGACCGGGGCGATCTGCGGCAGCACGTCGATGAGGTAGAGGACCAGCTGGAGCAGGATCCCGAGGACGGGCACGTTCGTGAGGTCCATCAGCCCACGCGCCCCTCGCCGTAGGACTGCGTCACCGTCGTGAGCTCCTCGACGACGGCCCGTTCACCACGGATGCGCAGCAGTCGGCGGATGAGGATCTCGGCCGCCAGGAACAGGAGGATGAGGGCCTGGATGACGTCCACGATCTCGACCGGGATGTGCGCCTGGATCTGCATGAGTCCTGCTCCCGCCCGAAGGGCACCGAACAGGAGGGCGGCAATAAGGATGCCGAGCGGGTTGGCCCTGCCGAGCAGGGCCACGGTGATCGAGTCGAAGCCGACCGAGGTCCCGTATCCCGTCGTGACGAAGTGGCTGATGCCGAGGATCTCCAGGGTCCCGGCGAGGCCCGCCAGGAGCCCGCAGAGAGACATCGTGAGGACGATCAGCGCGCCGGGGCGCATCCCCGCGTACCTGCCCGCAGAGGGGTTGGAGCCGACGGTCCGGATCTCGAAGCCGATGGTGCTGCGATACAGCAGCCATGAGATGAGAGGTACGACGGCCAGTGCGATCAGCACGCCGGCGTGCAGGTTCCGCCCGAACAGGATCGGCAGGGCCGCGGAGCCGATGTCACCGGTCCTGGCGAACGAGTACCCCGGCGCCGCCAGGGGCCCTATGACAAGGAAGCCGAGGACCGACGCGGCGATGTAGTTGAGCATGATCGTGGTCACGACTTCGTGGGCACCGGTCAGTGCCTTGAGCAGGCCCGGGATGAACGCCCACAGGCAACCGGCCGCAGCTCCGGCGACGATGGACAAGGGGATGGCCACGTACGCGGGAGCGGTGCTCAGCGCGGCACCCATCGCGGCGGCGGCGACGGCACCCAGGAGGAACTGGCCCGTGACGCCGATGTTGAAGAGGCCGGCCTTGAATCCGACTCCCACGGCGAGGCCGCCGAGAACCAGCGGAGCAGCCGACACGACCGTGTTCACGAGCGCGTTGACGCTTCCCAGGGAGCCGGCGAGAAGGCTCCCATAGGCCTTCAGCGGCAGGACGAGGTCCACGGTGCCGGTCGCGATTATGTTCGCGGCGATGATCACGAGGGAGCCGACCAGCACGGCCAGGATGACCGCAGCAGCCGGTGTCACGACCGCTGCGAACAGCCGACGCTGCCGCCGGGATCCCTGGCCCGGCTCCTGGCTCGCCGTCCGCTGCCCCGCCGTCGTGGGCTCTGTCATCCGACACGCTCGAATGGCTGATCGACCGTATCCGGGTTGGTCTGACCCGTCGCCATGAGCAGTCCGATCTGCTCGCGCGTCGCCTCGGCGGCGGGGATGACGGCGACGAGGCGGCCGCGGTACATGACGGCGATCCGATCGGACAGCTGCAGGACCTCGTCGAGCTCCACCGACACGAGCAGGACCGCCGAGCCGGCCGACCGCGCCGCGATGACCTGCCGGTGAACGAACTCGATGCTGCCCACGTCAAGGCCACGGGTCGGCTGATCGAGGAGCAGCAGGCGGACACTCTCACCGAACTCGCGAGCGACGATCACCTTCTGCTGGTTGCCGCCCGAGAGGGTCGCGGCGTTCACCGTCTCGGACGGGGTCCGGATGTCGTACTCCGAGATGAGGCGACGGGCCGACGCCCGGATCGCGGAGTGGTCGAGCACTCCGCGGCGCGAGAAGGGCGCTTCGTAGTAGTTGGTGAGGACGAGATTGTCGGCGATCGGGAACGTGAGCACGAGGCCGTATCGCTGGCGGTCGCCCGGGACATGTGCCACGCCGCGACGCTTGCGTTCGCGCACCGTGGCGCGGGTGACGTCCCGGCCCTCGAGCGTGATGCGCCCCGCCGAAGCGCGGCGCAGGCCGGCGATCGCCTCCACCAGCTCTTCCTGCCCGTTCCCCGCCACGCCGGCGATGCCAAGGATCTCGCCCCCGCGAACCTCGAACGAAACGCCGCGCAGGACCTCGTGACCGCGGTCGTCGCGCGCGTGGAGGTCATCGACGGTCAGGAGGACGTCCGCCGGCCTGGAGATGCCCCGGTCGACCTCGAGCGCAACGTCGCGTCCGACCATCATCTCCGCGAGGTCATCCGCGTTCGTCTCGCCGGGAGACCGCGAGCCGACCACGCGGCCGCGGCGGATGACCGTGATCCTGTCCGCGATCTCCATGACCTCGTTGAGCTTGTGGCTGATGAAGATGATGCTGCGGCCCTCTGCGGCCAGCCGCCGCAGCACGGCGAAGATCTCCAGGGTCTCCTGCGGCGTCAGCACTGCCGTGGGTTCGTCCAGGACCAGGATGCGCGCCTCGCGGTAGAGCGCGCGAAGGATCTCCACGCGCTGCTGCCAGCCGACGGCCAGGCTCGCGACCTTGATCGTGGGGTCGATCTCGAATCCGAACTGGCGTCCCAGCTCCGCGATCCGGCGAGTCGCCTCGTTGCGGTCGAGGAAGACTCGGTCGCGCATCGTCTCTTCGCCGAGGATGATGTTCTCCGCCACCGAGAGCAGGGGCACGAGCATGAAATGCTGGTGGACCATGCTCACGCCCCGGTCGATCGCGTCGGAAGGGCTCTTGATGTCGACGAGCTCGCCCTCGATGCGGATCTCACCGCCATCCGGCGCGGCGAGGCCGTACAGGATGTTCATGAGGGTCGACTTGCCCGCGCCGTTCTCGCCCAGCAGGGCATGGATCTCGCCGGGCTTGACGTCCAGGTCGATCGAGTCGTTGGCCAGGACGCCGGGGTACCGCTTGGTGATGCCCCGCATCTCGAGGCGGGGCGGCGCCGGAACGCTCATCGGCTCCCCGTGTCATTCATGCGAGACGCACGCAGGCCGGCGGTGACGCCGGCCTGCGGATCAGTTGCGCCGCGAGATCTAGGGCTTGTTGCAGGCCGCCGGCTTGCACGGGTCGAGCGTGCCCGCCTTCATGGCAGCCAGCGCGTCGTCGATCTTCTTCTGGGTTTCGGGGGTGATGAGGTTGGCGAATTCGTAGAAGGGCGAGAGCCCGATGAGGGGGGGATCTGCGGCTGCGTTGCCGATCACGTTGCCACCCACGTCGGTGCCCTTGCTGATGCGCACGATCGCCGCGTCGACCGCCTCGAGCAGCTTCTTCTCGGCGCTCGTCACGGTGCACTTGGCGGTAGTCGGCACGGAGACGTACTGATCGACGTCGACGCCGATGCCGTAGACGTTCGCGTCGCACGCCGCGGAGAGGACGCCCTGGCCGCTCAGACCCGCGACCTGGAACAGGACGTCGGCCTTCTGCCCGATCATCTGCTGGGCAATCGACTTGCCCGTGGCCGGGTCGTTGAAGGCCTTCGTGATGTCGTCGGAGATGTACAGCTCGAGGACCTTGATGTTCGGATTGGTCGCCTTGGCGCCGTTCTCGTAGCCCTTGATGTACTTGAGGATCGCGGGGATCGTGTTGATGCCGCCGACGGTGCCGATCACGCCGGTCTTGGAGATGCTGGCTGCGACGATGCCGGCGAGGTAGCCGGGCTGGGCCTCGTCGAAGACGATGCCCTGGTAGTTGGGCAGGAGCTTGCTGGCGTCGCCCTTGCAGCCGAAGGTCGGATCGGGCGCACCTGTCTCGTCGACGCAGACCCCCTGGTCGACGCCGATGAAGTGGATCTCGGGATACGCCTTGGCGGCGAGCGCCGTCGCGTCGCCCAGGGCGAAGCCTGTCGTGACGATGATGTTGTAGCCCTGGTCGACGAACGTCTGGATGTTCGTTGCGTAGTCCGAGGGCTGCTTCGTCTGGAGGACGTCCGCCGTGCCGCCGACGTCGGCGGCGCCCTTCTGGGCGCCCTTCCACGAGTACTCGTTGAACGACTTGTCCTCGACGACACCAACGTCGGTCACGAGGCCGATCTTGAGCCCGGCTGCCACGCTGGGCGCCGGCGTCTCCGTTGGGGCGGCCACCGTCGGTCCAACCGTCGGTGCCGCCGTCGCCGGGGTTGCGGTCTGGGGCGCCGGGGACGCCGACCCGCCGCACGCCGACACCAGCGCGACGATCGCGACGCCGAGCGCCAATCTCTTGAGAAGCACGAAGTTCCTCCTCCATCCGTTCGCCGGGAACGCTTCGGGATTGTCGTTCGGGCGCGCGTTCCTCCCGCGCCACGGCGGCCGACATTGTAGCGCAGGGCCCATCGGGAACGGGACCAGAATCATGCAGGCGGGTCCCGCTGCGACACCGGCCTGCAGGGTCTCCATCGAGGCAGGATGGTTCATGTACGATCCGAGTTCAGTCCCGTTGGGAGCAGCCGCATGACACCTGGTCTGGTCGACAAGAGCACGGTCGGAACCCACGAGCGGCAATTCCACATTGCCGTCGCCCCGGGCGAGGTGGGCACCGTCGCCCTGCTGCCGGGTGACCCGTTCCGCGTGCCGCTGATCGCGGAGTTCCTCACGGACGTGCGGGACGTCGCCCACAACCGCGAGCATCGGACGATGACCGGCACGTACCGAGGGAAGCTGATCACGGCAACCTCGACGGGAATGGGCTGCCCGTCAACGGCGATCGCGGTCGAGGAGCTCGGGCGCTGCGGCGTGACGTCGTTCATACGAGTCGGCAGCACAGCCGGCCTGCAGCCGGGCATCGAGCCCGGGGATCTCCTGGTCAGCCACGGCAGCCTGCGCAACGACGGGACATCCGATGCCTACGTGCCGCGCGGCTACCCCGCCGTCCCCGACCTGGAGGTGACCGTCGAGCTGGACCGGACTGCCCGTCGCCTTGGTGCTGCCCATGGTTTCACGGTCCACAGCGGCATCAACGCCACCGACGACGCGTTCTACGCGGAAACGCCGGAATGGATCGAGGGGCTTTCCCGCCTGGGCATCAAGAACGTGGAGATGGAGAGCTCGGCGCTGTTCATCGTCGCCCGCCAGCGCGGCTGGCGCGCGGCGATGGTGTGTGCCTGCTCGAGCAACCTCGTGTCGGGGGCGAGCCTCTACGATCACGACAAGGACCGGCTCCGGAACGGCTGGCGTTACAGCATCGAGGTTGCCCTCGAAACCGCCGTGAGCCTTGACCTCTAGTTCCGGCCGGTCTCTCTCGGACCTTCCGACCCTTCCTCGTGCCTGCCCCGGCCTGAGCCGGCGCACCGCCGCGAGAACGGGACTGGCTGGAGCGCCGGGCGTGAGTCGGACGGTGCTCGTTCGCCATGCCGACGTGCTCGTCACGATGGACGCGCAGCGACGTGAGATCGTGGACGGCGGGCTGTTCATCCGCGACGGCTGGATCGAGCAGGTCGGCCCCACGGATACCCTGCCGGACGCCGCGGACGAGGTCGTGGAGCTCTCCGGCCACGTCGTCCTTCCTGGCCTGGTGAACACGCACCACCATCTCTATCAGACCCTCACCCGGGCGGTTCCCGCCGCCCAGAACGCGGGCCTGTTCGACTGGCTCCAGACGCTCTACCCGATGTGGGCCCGACTGACGCCCGAGGCGATCCGCGCCTCCACGCTGGTGGGCCTGGCGGAGCTTGCGCTGTCGGGGTGCACCACCGCGGCGGATCATCACTACGTCTTCCCGCCGGGATGCCGGCTGGACGACCAGATCGAGGCCGCCGGGGAGATCGGCATCCGGTTCCACGCCGCCCGCGGAAGCATGTCGCTGGGCGAGTCGGACGGCGGCCTGCCGCCTGACGACGTCGTCGAGGACGAGGCGGCGATCCTGCGGGACTCGCTGCGCCTCATCGAGACTTTCCATGACGCGCAGCCGGGAGCGATGGTGCGGATCACCGTGGCACCGTGCTCACCGTTCTCCGTCACGCCGGACCTGATGCGAGAATTGGCCAGGCTCGCCCGAGCGACGGGCGTCCGGCTGCATACCCACCTCGCGGAAACGGCGGACGAGGAGCGCTTCTGCCTCGAGACCTTCGGGCTCCGACCGGTCCCTTACGTGGCGTCACTCGGCTGGCTCGGCCACGACGTCTGGTTCGCGCACGGCGTGCACGTGAGCGACGAGGAGATCTCGAGCTTCGCGGAGACGGGCACCGGCGTGGCGCATTGCCCCACCTCGAACATGCGGCTCGCGTCCGGCATCGCGCCGCTCGCCGAGTACCGCGCGCGCGGCGTGAACGTGGGCCTCGGGGTCGACGGGTCGGCCAGCAACGACGGATCCCACCTGCTGGCGGAAGTGCGCCAGGCGATGCTGCTCGCCCGCCTTGCCACCGCCCAGGGCCCGGAGCCCGGCGCGGCTCATCTGATGACGCCGCGCGAAGCCCTCGAGCTCGGCACCCTGGGCGGGGCTGCCGTCCTCGGCCGGACGGACATCGGGGCGCTGGCGCCCGGCATGTGCGCCGACCTCTTCGCGGTGGACATCGGCACCGTGCAGTACGCCGGCGCGCTGCACGATCCTGTCGCGGCCGTGGTGATGTGCGCACCACAGCAGGCGGCGTTCACGATGGTCAACGGCCGCTTCGTGGTGAAGGAGGGGCAGCTGACGACGGTCGATCTCGGCGTCGTCGTGGAGCAGCACCGCCGAATCGCGCGGCACCTCGTCGCAGGCGATTGAGGAGGCCGGCGGCGTGGTGATCCGGCCCGCACCGCGCGGCACCAGGCGGCACCGAGCGCGCGCAGTCGCCGCTTTCGGTCGAGCTGATCCAGCGCGCCCCCAAGGTCCTGCTCCACGATCACATGGATGGCGGACTGCGGCCTGCCACGGTGATCGAGCTCGCCCGCGACATCGACTACCGCGGTCTCCCGACCGACGATCCCGACGAGCTCGCGCGCTGGTTCACGCGGGGCGCCGACCAGAAGAGCCTGGAGCTCTACCTCGAAGCCATCACGAGCGCGGTTGCGGTGATCCAGACGCCCGATGCAATCGCGCGCGTCGCGGCGGAATGCACCGAGGACCTGGCGGCCGACGGCATCGTGTACGCGGAGGTCCGATTCGCGCCCGAGCTGTTCACCCAGCGGCGGCTGCCCCTCGACGAGATCATGGCCGCCGCCTGGTCGGGCTTCGAGGAAGGGATGCGGCGGGCCGACGCGGCGGGACATCCGATCGTCGTGCGCATCCTGGTCACCGCCATGCGTCAGGCCAGGCGGTCGACCGAGATCGCCGAGCTGACGATCCGCTGTCGCGACGCGGGGGTCGTCGGTTTCGACCTCGCCGGGCCCGAGGCCGGCTACCCGCCGGCAGCTCACCTGGAGGCCTTCCGACTCCTCCAGCGAGCGAACGTCCGCATCACGGTCCACGCCGGAGAAGCCGTCGGGCTCCCATCCATCCACGACGCGCTGGAGCTGTGCGGCGCCGAGCGCCTCGGCCACGGAGTGCGAATCGTCGATGACATCACCCTCGACGACGACGCCCGGCACGTGCTGGGACGGCTCGCCTCGTACGTGCGCGATCGAAGGATCGCTCTCGAGATCTGCCCCACGTCAAACGTCCACACCGGCGCGGCAGCCTCGATCGCGGAGCATCCGTTCGATATCCTCAGCCAGCTCGGCTTCTGCGTGACCGTCAACACGGACGACCGGCTCCTGAGCGACGTAACGCTTTCGGGCGAGTTCGGCGTCCTGGCCGACGCATTCCGGATCGATCTCGACGACATGGAGCGGATGACGCTGGACGCGATGACGAGCAGCTTCCTGCCGTACGACCAGCGCGTGGCCCTGATCTCGAGCGTCATCGAGCCCGGGTACGCGCGGCTGCGTGCCGAAGCCGGGGCCGCGGCGCAATCGACTCGCCGCCGACCCTGACGCCTACCCACGGTGTCGGCGGGCCGGTGATCGGCTGGCGTGACGAGCGGCTACCAGAGCGCGACGCCGCGCTCCGGATCGTGGGCCAGCAGACGGTCGTCCTTGGTGATGAGGCGCCAGCCGTGCTCGAGGGCGGTCGCGAAGATCAGCCTGTCCGCCGGGTCACGCGGGAACGACGGCGGAAGCGCCACGGCAGCGGCAGCGATTGCGGGCGTGAGCGGGGCCGTCCGGAGCTCGCGCGCCAGCTGATCCAGCCAGGAGCGGAGCGGGATGAGGAGCCTGAGGCGGCCGTGCTCCGCCAGCCAGGCCAGCTCGAACCACGAGATCGCAGCAATCGCGAGCTCGTCCGCCTCGGAGATCGCCTTAGTTGCCTCGGCGCTCAAGGTCGCCGCTCGAGGCACGGATCAGGGCGAATCTCGGGAAGCTCCGGTACGACGCGTCGACGACATGAGGGCGACAGATGGTGGACAGACCGGCGACAGGCGCTATGATCGCAAGATCGCAGCAGGAGCATCGAACATGACCACCGCCGTCTACGCGACCGAGGTCCGTCGCGTCCGGGACGCGGGCCTCGAGACCGTCGACATCGCCGAGGCCACTGGCGTCGACACCAGCACGGTATCCGCCTGGCTCAACGCGCGGCGCACGCCCACCGGCGAGCGGCGCAACCGACTCGTCGAGCTGTCGGCCATCGTCGAGCGCCTCCAGCGCGTCATGGATCCCGCCTACGTCCCGGTCTGGCTCGTGAAGCCGCTCACGCTGCTTGATGACGAGCGCCCGATCGAAGCGATCGCCCGCGGCCACTACCGCGCAGTGTCGCGACTGGTCGCGCAGCTCGAGAACGACTCCTTCTCCTGAGCCGCCGGATCGCGCGGATCCGCGTCCAAGGCCGCTGGTGGCGCATCACGCGGCCCGGAAGCAGCGCGCTCTTCTACTCTCCGGAGCGCGTTCGACGCCCGCTGGCAGACCGGTGCCGTCGTGCGCGGACTCTATCTGGCTGACTGTGAGGACACGGCCTGGGCGGAGTGGCTGCGTGCCACCGCAGAGCTGGGTGTGCCGCCGGCCTCGCGGCTGCCGCGCGCGATGTGCCCGCTCGAGGTCGACCTCGACGGCATCGCCGACCTCACTAGCCGCCGGGCTGCTCGCGAGCCTGGGTTTCGGCCCGATGCGCCCGACGCAGGCCCAGTGGGCCGACACCCAGCCCGTCGGGGAGCGCCTCTGGCGCGACGGGGCCGCCGGCATCCTCTCGCCGTCGGCCGCCCACGACGGCCATGTGGTCCTGACCGTGTTCCGTACCGGTCCCGACGTGCCGGGCGTCGTCGAGGCCATTCCGGTCACCGTCCACGACGTCATCCCGCGGATTCCCACCGGCCTGCGCACGTAGTGCCGCGCCAGCGTCCGCGCGGGAGCGCCCGCGGCCGTCGCGCGCACTCCGGTCCCCGTACACTCGCCGGTGAGCCGACCGCCGGTCGACGAGCGGGGTAGGGGAGCGTGACGACCCAGCCGACCCTGGCGCCGGGCGCGTTCGCGGCGAAGTGGCGCGGCGTGACGACCACCGAGAAGGCCGCCTCGCAGGAACACTTCATCGACCTCTGCCGGATGCTCGGCGAGCCGACGCCCCACGAGGCGGACCCGATCGGCGCCCAGTACGCCTTCGAGAAGCGGGTCAGCAAGGCCGCCGGCGGCGATGGCTTCGCCGACGTCTGGAAGCACGACTTCTTCGCCTGGGAGTACAAGGGCAAGGCGAAGGACCTGCGGGCCGCCTACGTCCAGCTGATGGGCTACAAGGACGACCTGGGCAACCCGCCGCTCCTGGTGGTCAGCGACCTCGAGCGGATCGAGATCCACACCAACTTCACCGGCCTGAGCCCGGTCGTGAAGCTCGTCACCCTCGACGACCTGGCGGCCGACGACCCGTCCGACGCGCTGGCGACACTCCGGGCGGTCTTCACGGCGCCGGAGGAACTCCGACCGCGGGTCCAGCCCGCCCAGATCACCGAGCAGGCGGCGCGCCACTTCGCGGAGATCGCCCAGAGCCTCCGCTCGCGCGGCCACGACCCGGCCGACGTTGCCCATTTCCTGGACCGGATCCTGTTCTGCCTGTTCGCCGAGGATGCCGGCCTCCTGCCGAAGGGGATCTTCGAGCGGCTGTCGGGGGCCTCCCACGGCCGCTCGAGCATCTTCACGACCGCCCTCGGCGAGCTGTTCGCGAAGATGGCCAGGGACGGCGGCCTCTTCGGGACCGAGGAGATCGACTGGTTCAACGGCGGCCTGTTCGACTCGGCCGAGGTCCTCCCGCTCGTCGGCTCCGAGATCACCACGCTCCTGGAGGTCAGCAGGCTCAACTGGGCGCTCATCGAGCCCGCGATCTTCGGCACCCTCTTCGAGCGCGGCCTGGACCCCGGCCAGCGCGCCCAGCTGGGCGCCCACTACACCGACCGCGAGGCGATCTGGGGCCTCGTCGAGCCCGTCATCCTGCGCCCGCTCCGCCGCGAGTACGCGGCCATGCAGGCCCGCGTCACCGAGCTGCTCATGGCCGGCCGGAAGGCCACGAAGGCGACGCCGCGCGCCGACAACCCGGAGGCCGTCTTCGAGGACTTCCTCGAGCGCCTGCGGCGCGTCCGCGTGCTCGACCCCGCCTGCGGCTCCGGCAACTTCCTGATCGTCAGCCTGTGGGCCCTCAAGGACCTCGAGTTCGAGGCCATCCACTGGGGCTCGCTCGTCCTGGAGCGCCCGATGCAGGTCCCCCAGATCGGCCCCGAGGCGGTCCTGGGCATCGAGATCAACGCCTACGCCGCCGAGCTGGCCCGGGTGACCATCTGGATCGGCGAGATCCAGTGGATGATCCGCCACGGCCTGGGCTACCGCCGCGACCCCATCCTGCGCCCGCTCCACCACATCGAGACCCGCGACGCGCTGCTCGACCTCTCCGACCCAGCGAACCCGCGCGAGGCCGAGTGGCCGGAGGCGGAGTTCATCGTCGGCAACCCGCCGTTCCTGGGCGGGAAGTGGATGCGGCGCGGTCTCGGCGACTACGTACGTGGACGCCCTCTTCGCGGTCTTCGACCGACCGGGTCCCGCGCGAAGCCGACTTCGTCACCTACTGGCACGAGAAGGCCCGAGCCGCGATCGAGCAAGGCCGAACCCACCGAGCAGGCCTCCTGGCCAATCAGTCGATCCGCTCCGGCGCCAGCCGACGAGTTCTCGAGCGCGTCAAGGAGACCGGTCGAGATCTTCTTCGCCCGATCGGACGAACCGTGGGTCCTCGCAGGCGCGAGCGTCCACATCAGCTTCGTCGGCCAGGACGACGGTAGCGAGGCTGGAGCGCGAGCTCGATGGCGCACCGGTCGCCGTCATTCAATTCGAACCTCACGACGGGCCTCGACCTCACCCAGATCCGCGCCGCTCGTCGCGAATACCGGCTGGTCCTTCATGGGCGACACCAAGGGCGGCCCGTTCGAGATCGACCGCAGACAGTCGCGCGCGCGCTTCTCGCCACGCCGAACCCCGATGGCCGATCCAACGCATGACGTCGTCCGGCCATGGCTCAACGGCGAGGACCTCAACGGGCGCTCACGCGACATGTGGATCGTCGACTTCGGCGTTGACATGCGGGAGGCCGAGGCCGCCCTGTACGAAGCACCGTTCGAGTACGTGCTCCGAGCACGTGCGCCCAGAGCGCCTCAAGAACCGTCGCGAAGGCGTACGCCGAGCGCTGGTGGCTCCACGTCGAGCCGCGGTCCGGGTTCCGAGCCGCGACAGCCGACCTCAGCCGCTACATCGCGACGACACAGGTCTCGCCGCACCGCATCTTCGCGTGGGTGCCCTCCCGCACGCTGCCCGACAGTCGGCTCATTGCATTCGCGCACGATCGATGACTACATCTTCGGCGTGTTGCATTCGCGCGCGCACGAGCTCTGGTCGCGCAACACTGCCGGAGCCCAGCGTCGTGAAGCGATCTCAGGCTTCACCTACACGCCAACGACCTGCTTCGAGACCTTCCCGTTCCCGGACCCCACGCCCGAACAGCGCGAGAGAGTAGGGGAGGCCGCCCGCCGCCTCGTCGAGCTCCGCGACGGCTGGCTCAACCCGCCCGGCCTCGACCCCGCCGACCTCGCGAAGCGCACCCTCACCAACCTCTACAACCAGCGCCCCACCTGGCTCGCCAACGCCCACGCCGACCTCGACGCCGCCGTCTTCGCCGCCTACGGCTGGCCCGGCGACGTGTCCGATTCCGAGATCCTGGAACGCCTCCTGGCCCTGAACCGCGGACGCGCTCGATGACGCACGAGTCGCCACTGCACCGCCCGCGAGTCCCATCTTCCGCTGGCTGGCTGCGCTCTCGAGGATGATCAGGTTCCTCATGAGACCGAACAACCGTACGATATACGGGTGACTGGGCACGCTGAGGCCAATGAGGTGCCACAGGAATGAACAGCGAGATCGCATCCGCGTTCGCCAGATTCTTCGAGGGCGGCAAGGGCCCTAGCCACGATGAGTTGAGCCGGCTCTTCAAGAAGACTGGACTCTCTCCGTTCGATCCGGCTGAGACCAGCGATGAGAGTGTCGGGAAGTTGAAGCGCGTCCGGGGCGGCCTACTCACAGGCGGCGAAGCAGCTCCGGCTGAAGCTTTGGCGTTCGTTAGAGACCTCACGGCAATGCTGAAGGGACGGGGCTGCTTCAACCCAAGCACCGGGCAATACGCCGGCCATGACGTCGTGGAAGCTGCGCAACAGGCAATGAGGGGTATCGGCTGGCGCCTGTATCCATCGGGGGACCTAGAACCGGAGCGCCTGAGCAGCCTGGAGGGGCAAGATCTGTCGACCGCGCTGCAGCAGTACGTTCGACGGATCCAGCGATCGAGCGACGACCAAGCTCTCACGATCGGCAGCGCGAAGGACTTGCTGGAGGCAGTTGCACGCCACGTGATGGTGGAGGCCAACGGGTCCTACGACGCCAAGACGGACTTCGTGACGACGCTGTTCCGCGCGTCTACGGCGGTCGGTACCGGCACGCCGACCGGCAAGATGATCAGTGAGCTTGACGCCGACGCGTTCACGGCCCTTGAGCAGGCTCTCCTCCTGGCTGCGATCGCCATCAGCCGCCTGAGGAACGTCGAGGGGACCGGTCATGGTCGGCCCCAACCAACGCGGGCGACGCGCCGCCAGGGAGTCATCGCGGCGGAGGCAGCTGCTGCCGTCTCTTACGTCCTGATCACTGAGCTGACAGCTTGAAGATGGCGGCGCAGGCGGAATTCGCCCATCGGCGGAGCGAGGTCCTCGGTCACGTGGTCGCCGCGGGCCAGGTACGCAGCAACGGTCAATGCTGGCGGAACCGTGCCGTCATTGCCGCCGCCATTGGCGCAGTAGTCCTCGTGGCCACCATCGTGGCCGTGACCCCGCTCTGGCTAACACTCCAGCGTACATAGGACGCCACCCGACCTTGTCTTAACAACCCTGGAACCACACCTAGAGTCGGAGAAGTGCCAGCTCGATTGCGCCGCATTCTCAGCCTCGCGCCGATGCCGCCTACGGATGCCCTTGGCATCATCGCCACCGGTGCGGCGCTGTGGGCCTTGGCTGTGGTCACGCCCGCGCCACCCGGTACGCCCTGGTGGGTCGGCTGGCTGTTGACCGCCATCGGCATCCTGCTCGTCGTCCGCGGCGCCATCGGCGTCGCCGGGGCAGCGGGTGACCAGCTACGAGGTCTCCGCCACTCGCGAGGGTGGCCGGGCAACAGAGCGCCGCTCACCGCCGACGAAACCGCCGAGGTCCTTGCCAAGCGGCCACCCGGGTGGGGAATACCTGTACTTCGCCGGGTGTCTCATTACGGCACGCGCAGCGCTCGAAAGCACCTTCCTCGACCACGAACTGCGATACGCGGCCCCGGCCGGGCGATCGGGTGGGGGACGAGGCCGTGGTGGGCTATCTGCAGGGCGCCACCGACGAGATCCTGGGCCACATCGCATCGCTCATGTCGGTCATGGCATCCGACGCACAGGAGCGAGCCTTCGGCCCGCCCGGCCAGGTAGGAGACCCTGACCGCATCAGACACCTCGCCGAGCGTTGGACGTCGGTCTACGGCGACGTGATGAGGTGGGCGACCCGCCTTCGCGCGGTGAGCAAATCAGCGGCGTATCGCGGCCTCTTCGAGATGCTAGCCCGCCTGATCGACCAGCCCGTGAGGCAGTACCGAGATTTCGTCGACGCGTTTGTCAAGGCGGCGGACCGCATCCCTCACGCGCTGGCGACGCACCAGCGCCTGGAAATCAACCTCGAGCTTACCCTGAGCATCGATGATCAGGCCCTCGAAGCCTTCGAGGTGGAGCTGGAGCGGGTGAAGGCTGGCGTAGAGATGGGGGACGAACCCCCGGACATCTTGACCGGCGAGGACCCGGACCGGCGGGCTGAGCGGGAGACCATCCAACGGGATGCGAGGCGGGTGAGCCGGACCTACAACGCGATGGCGCGTCTGAACGGCATCGAGGACACAGCGGGGGACGTCCGCCTCAGCATGAAGCAGCGGGTGACGGGGCTGCACGCCCGCCTCGATGCCCATCGGGCGAGGTGGCGGACCACACCGAGCGGGCCAGCCGGCTTCGCCCACGAGGAGTCGGGCCAGGGGCCGGTCTGGCTGCGCTCGATGGTGAAAGAGCTCGACTACATCGTCTGGCAGCTCGACCGGGAAGGGTAGGTTTGCCGCCCAACAATCAGCTGGCCGAACATGACATAGACGTCGTGTTCGTCATGCTGGAGGCGGCAAGCAGCCAGGAACTCGACTCGTCCAGCGGGCTTCGTCATTCGCCGCACGGGGCGGTACCCTCATTGCAGGCCGGAGCTCGGGGCACGACCGTCGATCGCCGCTGCGACCCGCTTGGCCACGGCGTTCGGCGGGCCGGTGCCGAACCCGCGCTCGAGGAGACAGCGATGACTGACCAGGTCACGGTCGACTTCAACAATCGCGATGCGCAGGGGTTCGTGCCTGCATCGCTTCGGCGCCTTGGGACGCTGCCTGAGGTCGGATCGATCATCAGCGCCGTCGATCTCGAGGAGAACCGCTGCCTGGCTCGCGTCATCGCGGTCGGTCCAGCGTCGATCACGTTGGAGCCGCTCTGGCAGACCTTCGCCACGCCCGAGCAGTCACGAGTCGCCACGAACCCGGCCAGTGGGTCAGCGCCGCGCACAGCTTCCGACCGCAGTGACGTGCCGGACTCGACGGTCGGCTCGAAGATGCGCCCGCGCCGCTAGTCAACGGAGCCCGACTCGGCGGGTCCGCGCTCGGCGATCGCTGGCGGCGTGGCCGCTCTGGTCAGTGGTGCGGCAGGCCCAGGAGGGTGGGCACCGAGACACCTTCGTCCAGGTCGTCCCACCAGATCCCGAGACCGCCCTCGATGATCTCGAGGTCGGCTCGCTGCGCGATATCGGCGCCCTCGAGCCAACCGAACCACGACAGCGGGACGATCAGCTTCCGGCCGTCCGCGAGCAGGACGCTCAGGCTGTCCTCGTCGACGGTCGCGGCGACCGCGGTCGGTCGAAGGTCAGGACGCGTGATCGAAGAAGTCATGCCAGCGCCTCAGGAGTTGCTCGCGGTTGCCACCGATGATCCGACGGATGCGGTCGACCTCGCGCGGAGTGTACCCCTGGTAATCGCGGACTCGAACCGGCGACAACCAGAACGACGCGAACCCGTTGCCCGACCGCACGTGGACGTGAGGCGGCTCTTTCGTGGCCTGATTCTCGTGCGCGAAGAAGTACACCCGGTACGGCCCGAACCGGTAGATCGTCGGCATGGCGGCCTCGTCGACATGCGGCGGGAAGCCATCGTGCCAGTCGCGCCTTATGCGGCACTCATCTGGATGCGCGCCCCTCTCGCCGGCGTTCGTTTCGAGCCGGCGCCCGGGCTCCATGACAGGGTGGGGGAGGCCGCCCGCCGCAACCGCGCGCGCTTCGCCGCTCGATGGACACGACTGCGATCATCCCCACTGGAGATGACGACATGAGCCAGCTGAACGTGCGCAATGTCGGACAGGAGATCGTTGCTGCGCTCAAGCGGCGTGCGGCCCGGCACGGCCGGTCCGCGAAGCGCAGGAGCCGCCACCTCGCGGGCGCCGGCGCGCCCATCCCGAGTCAACAAACATAACTAGTATTATCGGCAGTACGCCGGGATGGTCTCCGGCGGCCTTCTCCCGGTTGACTCCCGTCAGACCCTTCCCGTTTGAGTGCCCCGGCCGTTCCTACCTGAGGCCCTGGAGCGGCACACCTGGAGGTACGGGGCCGCGGCCTCGCGTGGCGACGCCGTCAGCGAGTCGCCGTCGGGTCCAGGATCCGGACGCCCGTGCGCTCGACATCGCGGACGTTGCGCGTGGCCAGGACGAGGTCGTGCACCAGCGCCGTGGCCGCCAGCAGGCCATCCACGGTGGGGACGGGATCGCGCACGTTCAGGCTGCCCCAGCGGTCCGCAACGCGCGCGTCGACGGGCAGCACCCGCTCGGCGAAGTCGCTCGCCAACCGGTTCAGCCATTGTTCGAGCGCCAGGGCGGACGGGGCATCGCGGCGCCGGATCGACTCGATCCCCCGCCGGATCTCGCCGAGGACGAGGACGCTGGTGAACAGCTCGCCTTCCTGCGCATCGGCGAACCAGGCCTGGATGCCGGCGTGCGCCCGGACACCCTTCCGAAGCTCCGAGAGGACGTTGGTGTCGACCAGCCAGCTCACAGGATCGGCCGCGGCAGGTCGCGCTCGAACTCGAAGTCCTCGTCCGCGCCGACGTCGGGCATCGACGCCAGGGCGACCTTGAACGAGGCGCGCTCCACGTCCTCGCGAAGGGCCGCCCGCAGGATCTCGCGATGCTCGGCTTCCGCCGAGCGGCCGTGCCGGGCCGCGCGCCGCTTGAGCGCTCCCACGATCTCCTGCCCGACATTGCGCACGATCAGCTGGCTCATCTCATCACCTATGATAGCGATGATAGCATTCGTTGTCCACAGAGGCTAGGTCGGCGGTCGCGGCCCGGATGGAGAACAGCCGCTGCGGTGTGAGCGGCTACACGGGCGCCAGGCCGGTACCGCCGAGACCGAGTCGATCGAAGTAGTCCTGGACCGCGACGACGAGGCGCGAGGCGTCCACGACCAGCTGTCTGACCTCTTCCGAGTCGTATGGCGGGTCATCGAGCTGGGGATAACGGGCGGCCGTCTGGGCACCCGACAGGGCGACGAGGTCGACGCCGATGTCCCGAAGGCGCGCGTCGCCCGGACTTCGGTCGAGCAGGAAGAGCAGGTCGTGCTTCAGGGGAGGCTCGGTGCCCTGGAGGGCGATGGTCGCCTTGAGGGCCTTCTCGGCCGCCTGCTGCGCGAGGTGGGCGGCCTGACGACGAGGCACCCCCGCGACATCCACGAGCGCCCGAGCGGCGGCGAGGTCCCCGAGCGCCGCCCGAAGCCACCAGGCGGCCAGGTCAGGCGGCATTGCCGCGGTCATAGACGACCCGTCCGTCCCGGAGCGCCCAGTAGACCACGCCAGCTGGACGACCGGGAATGCGGCCGTCGGTCTCCTCGGCCGTGGCCACGACGACGTCCGCCGCCACCGGCAGGTCCTCGAAGGATCGACGGATGCCGATGCTCATCGCGCGCCGGCTCGCGACCTCCTCGACGACTACCAGCAGGTCGTAGTCACTGTCCTCCCGGCCGTCCCCCCTTGCGCGGGAACCGAACAGCACGATCCTCACGGGATCCGCGAGGCGAACGATGCGTCCGACGATCATCGGCAACCACGGGTCAGCCGTGACGGCAGGGCGGTCCGGAGCCCCGGCGAGATATGGCGCCACGGCCTCGTGGAGCTGCTGCGCTCGTTCCGCGCGACCCTGGTGCAGAGCCTCCAGGAACGACCGACCGCTCAGCATCCGCTCCGGATCGGACGCCGACAAGGGCGTGCCTGCCACTCCACGGAAAACGTCTGCGAGGGCGTCCTCGTCGATGACGTACTGCGTCCCGACCTTGCCGGACTGCAGCTTCCCCTCGCGGATCCAGCGACGGATCGTCTCGGGGTTGCGGCCGGTGCGGCGGGCCGCCTCCGGTACGGTCAGCGTCATCGCTCCCCTCTCGTCCTCGATGCCCGATGGCTCGACCCGGCTATAGTAGTATACTACAACATCGCCCGCCAACACCGGCCAGCCGAGGTAGCCGGTGCGCGTGTCCTGCGTGGCCCCGTCTCTCCCGGCTGGCCTCGACAGCCATCGTTCGCCGCGCCGGGTGGGGGATCAAGAGTCAAGGGCTCCCCTACCCGCTCGTGAGGGCCGCCGGCTCCGGGGCGGCGGGCCCGTCGTCGAGGAACTGCATGCGGTGGAGCCGCGCGTAGAGGCCGTCGCGGGCGAGGAGCTCCTCCTGCGTGCCGAGCTCGACGAGCCACCCGTCGTCGAGGACGGCGATCCGGTCGGCGGCCCGGATCGTCGAGAGGCGGTGGGCGACGATGATCGTCGTCCGGTCCCGCATGAGATGCTCGAGGGCCTCCTGGACCAGGCGCTCCGACTCGTTGTCGAGCGAGCTCGTCGCCTCGTCGAGGAGGAGGATCCGAGGGTCCTTGAGGATGGCCCGGGCGATCGCCACCCGCTGGCGCTGGCCGCCCGAGAGGCGCGACCCGCGATCGCCGAGCAGGGTCTCGTACCCCTGGGGGAAGGCGACGATGAAGTCGTGGGCGTTCGCCGCCCGGCTCGCCTCGATCATCTCCTCCTCGGTCGCCCCGAGCCGGCCGTAGAGGATGTTCTCCCGGATCGTGCCGCCGAAGAGGGTCGCCTCCTGGGGGACCAGGCCGATCTGGTCGCGGAGGCTCCGGACCCCCACGGTCCGGATGTCGACGCCGTCGATGCGGATCGCGCCGGCGGAGACGTCCCAGAGGCGCGGGATGAGGTTGCAGATGGTCGTCTTGCCCGCCCCCGAGGGGCCGACGAGGGCGAGGACCTCGCCCGGCTCGACCTCGAGGTCGATCCCCTTGAGCACCCGCTCGGGGCCGTACCCGAAGGAGACGTCCTCGAACGAGATCCGCCCCTGCGCCCGCGGGAGGTCGGGCGCGGGGACCGGATCGACGATGGTCGGCACGGTGTCGAGGAGCTCGAAGACGCGCTGGATCGCCCCGGTCCCCTGGCGGAACTGCCCATAGGTGCCGGCGATGCTCCCGAGGTTGGCCGCGATCGCGACGCCGTACAGGAGGAAGCTCATGAGCGTCCCGATCGCCAGCGCCCCGTCAATGACCTGGCGGCCCGTGTACCAGAGGAGGACGGCGATCGCGCTGAAGCCGAGGAAGCTCATGACCGCGCCGAAGATGCCGCGCCAGAGGGCCAGCCGCGACGCGGCCACGACGATGCGGCGGAGGTCCGTGTCGTAGCGGTGGACCTCCCAGTCCTCGCGGACGAAGCTCTTCACGACGCGGATGCCGGCGAGCGCCTCCTCGGCCGTCGTCGTGCTCCGCGCGATCTCGTCCTGCACCTCGGTGCTCACCCGCTGCAGCGGGCGGCCGAAGAGGACGGCGATGACGATGAGGGCCGGCGCGAGGACCAGGACGATGAGGAGAAGCGCCGGCGAGAGAAGGAAGAGGATGACCACCGCGCCGACCAGGCCGACGCCGGCAGACAGGAGGTCGGTGATCGTCTGGGTGAGCGTCGTCCGGACCAGGGTCACGTCGCTCGAGAGACGGGAGACGAGCTCCCCCAGGCGCCGCTGGCCGAAGAAGTCGAGGGAGAGCGTCACGAGGCGCCCGAAGAGCTGCGAGCGCAGGCGGGCGACGATCCGCTCCCCCACCACGCCGAGGCAGTAGGTCTGGATCAGGGTCCCGACGGCCATGACCACGAAGAGGACGACGAGGACGAGAACGAGGCGGTCGAGGCCGGCCGTGTCGCCGCCGGTGACGACCTCGGTCGTGATGCGGGCGATCAGGAGAGGCAGGAGCAGCCCCAGGCCGGCCGAGATGAGGAGGCCGACGAGGGCGAACGAGAAGAGGAGGAGGTTGGGCCGGAGGTAACCGAGCAGGCGCCGCCAGGGAACGCCGGTGAAGCCCTTGACCTGGCGGACGACCTCGCCGGCCTCGGTGGGGACACGCGCGAGCTGCTGCGACACCCCCGGACTCTACGGCATCGGCCGATCCCCGACGCCCACGCGTCAGGCCCGCCCGTCGCTCACGGTCCCGGGACCGGCGTCGCGCTGACGGCCAGGATCGCCGCGACATCGGCGGCGAGGGACGGCTCCCAGGCTTCCAGGAGCCGCAGCCCGAAGGCCTCGCCGGCCCGCGCCACCGCACGCGAGGCCTCCGTGTAGCCGAGGAGCTCGGCCCGCGCCTCGAAGAGGTCCCAGTCGCGCACGACGACGGTGGCCGCGGCATCGCGGACGACGTCCACGTCGAGGTCGACGAAGAGGAACCGGCCGCGCTCGAAGGGCACGGGAAGGGCCGCGTCCACCTTGACCTCCAGGATCCGCTGGCCGGCGTCGAGCTTGACGAGGACCGTCGCCGGGGCGCGAGCGCCGAGCCAGCGCAGGGTGACCTCCGAGTCGGGCGGCGCCTCCTCGTCGTCGGCCCCGATCCGGGCGTCGCGGCCCCGGACGTGGCGGACCACCAGCCAGCCGGGGCCCGCCGTGCCGACGAGGGCGCCCTCCCAGCGCCAGCGGTCCTCCGTGTCGCCGTGCTTCCGCTTTGCGACGACGACACGGCGGGCGACGGGCAGCGGCCGAAACGGTCCCGGGAGGCCCGCGTCGAGCGCCTCGGGCCGGCACGTCACGTCGTAGCGGTCTCCTGGAGCGTCTCCTCCCAGCGCGCGGCGGCGGCGCCCAGCTCCCCGGCCAGCGCGGGAGTGACCCGGCCGTGGACGCGCACGTCCCGGTCGCGGTACTCGAGCTCGATCGCCCCCCGTTCCCGGACCCGGGCCAGCAGCTCGCCGGCGGCGTAGGGCACCGCGAGGTCGACGTCGACGCCGAGCGACGCCAGGACTGCGGCAAGCTCGACGCGGAGGGCATCGAGGCCGAAGCCGGTGCGTGCGGAGATGAGGACGCTCCCGGCGATGATCGGCGTGTGGGCGGCGTTCCCGCCGTCGGCGCCCAGGAGGTCGGCCTTGTTGAAGGCCACGAGGCGCGGCTTCTCCCCCGCCCCGAGCTCGTCGAGGACGGTCTGGACGGTGACCCGGTGCTCGGCGAAGTGGCCGTCGGAGGCGTCGACGATCTCCACGAGGACGTCGGCCCGGGTCACCTCCTCGAGTGTCGCCCGGAAGGCGTCGACGAGCTGGTGCGGGAGCTTGTGGATGAAGCCGACCGTGTCGGTCAGGATCGCCGTCTGGCCGTCGCCGAGCTTGACCTGGCGACTCGTGGGGTCGAGGGTGGCGAAGAGCTTGTCCTCGGCCAGCGCGACCTCGCTCCCGACGAGGGCGTTGAGGAGGGTCGACTTGCCGGCGTTCGTGTAGCCGACGATGGAGACGGTCGGCAGGAGGCGCCGGTCGCGGCCCCGGGCGGCGGTCGCCCGCTGCTGGCGGACGTCGTCGACGCGCTCCTTCATCTTCTTGATCCGCTCGCGGACGAGCCGGCGGTCGGTCTCGAGCTGCGTCTCGCCGGGCCCCCGGGTGCCGATGCCGCCGCCGGTTCGCGAGAGGTGCGTCCACATCCGCGTCAGCCGCGGCAGCTGGTATTCGAGCTGGGCCAGCTCGACCTGGAGGCGCCCCTCGTGGGTCCGGGCGTGCTGGGCGAAGATGTCGAGGATCAGGCGGCTCCGGTCGATGACCTTGACCTTGAGGAGTTCCTCGAGCGCGCGCTGCTGGCCCGGCGAGAGCTCGTCGTCGGCGACCAGGACGCCGAAGCCCGTCTCCGCCTTCGCCGCGAGCAGCTCCTCCGCCTTGCCCTTCCCAACGTACCAGTTGGGATCGGCGTGGCGGCGGTTCTGCCACTCCGCACCGACGACCTGGGCACCGGCCGTCTCGGCGAGCGCGGCGAGCTCGGCCAGGCTGTCCTCGGCGTGCCAGCCGGGGTCGTCGCCAGTGTCGACGGCGACGAGGAAGGCCTTCTCGATGGGCGGGGCGAGATCGATGGTCGAGGGTCGGGGGGGCATGGGTTGAGGATACCCCGCGGGTCAGGAGTCCACGAACGAGCGGTCCACGAACGAGCGGGTGGCCTCGAGGGCGAGGCGCAGCGCTCCCGGGTCGGCGGCGTCGGCGGCGAGGTCGGGGGGCTCCCGGCGGAACCAGGTCCGCTGGCGGCGGGCGAAGGCGACGTTGCGGCGGACGTTGACCTCGAGGTAGCCGGCCCGGTCGAGCCGTCCGTCGAGGAGGTCCCAGGCCTCGCGGTAGCCGATCCCCGAGAACGCCGGCAGGCCGGGGTCGAAGCGCTCGCGCAGCGCCGCCGCCTCGGGAAGGATTCCCCCGTCGAGCTGGGCCTCGGACCGGCGGGCGATCCAGGCCCGGTGGAGGGCGTGGTCGGCCACGTCGAGGCCGATGCGCAGCACCGGCCCGCCGTAGCCCCGGGGCTCGGGCAGGGGCGCGTCCCCGGCCAGCGTCGCGATCTCGAGCGCACGCACGACGCGGCGCGGGTTGCGCAGGTCCGTGCGGGAGGCGCGCAGCGGAGCCAGGTCCCGCAGGCGCCCGACGAGCGCGGCGAGGCCGTCCCGCGCCAGAGTCGCCTCCAGGTCGCGGCGGATCGCGGGGTCCCACGGGAGGCGCTCCACGGCGAGCCCGCCGGCGACCGCGGCGATCCAGAAGCCGGTGCCGCCGGCGAGGATGGCAACGCCCCCGGCCGTCGCGAGCCCGGCCAGCACGCCGGCAGCGTGGTCCACGAAGTCGGCGACCGAGAAGGGCGCGTCGGGCTCCACGAGGTCGAGGCCGTGGTGGGGCACGCCGCGCCTCTCCTCGAGGGTCGGCTTGGCCGTCCCCACGTCCATGCCGCGGTAGACCTGGCGCGAGTCGGCGGAGATGACGTCCGCGCGACGGCCGCTCGCCCGGATCGCCAGGGCGATCTCGATCGCGACGGCGGTCTTGCCGGTCGCGGTGGGGCCGCCGACGACGACCAGGGGCGGTTGCGGACCCCGCGGCGGCTCCACCTCGCCGTGCGGGGCTCCGGGCGAGGCCGTCATGCGCTCCCCTCCCCCGCCCTATGCGAGCACGCCGCGGAGGCTGTACGGGCCGGCCCCGACGATCCGCGCGTCGACGATGCTCCCGACGAGCTCCGGCGGACCCGGCAGGTGGACGAGCTTGTTCTCGCGCGAGCGACCGCACAGGCGCACGGCACCTGCGGGCAGCGGCCCCGAGAAGGGGTCCTCCCCCGCCAGCGTGAGAGGCGCCCCGGCCGGCGCGTCGGTCGCCCCGCCCGGGTGGCCGTGGGCACGCCGTCGGGCCACGCCGTCCACCAGCACCGAGGCGTGGCTGCCGAGCCGTTCCCGGTTGCGCTCGAAGCCGATCACCTCCTGGATGGCCAGGAGACCGTTGAGGCGCTCCCGCTTCACGGCCGCCGGGACGTCGTCGGGGAGGCGCATCGCGGGCGTGCCCGGTCGCGGCGAGTAGGCCGCCGCGAAGACCTGGTCGAAGCGGACGGCCCGGAGGAGCTCCAGGGTCGCCTCGTGCTGGGCGCCGGTCTCGCCGCAGAACCCGACGATGACGTCGGTGCTGATCGCGATCCCCGGCACGGCCGCGCGGATCCTGTCCAGGCGCTCCCGGTAGTGGGCGATCGAATACTGGCGTCCCATCCGCCGGAGGACGGAGTCGTCGCCCGACTGGACCGGGAGGTGGAGGGCCTCGCAGACCGACGGACAGGAGGCCATCGCGTCGATGAGGCGGTCGGAGAGGTCCCAGGGGTGCGAGGTCACGAACCGCAGGCGAGGGATGGCGGGGCTCCCGTCGTCACCGCGGATCGCGTCGATCGCCCGGATCAGCTCGGCAAGGTCGGGACGGCCGCCCCGGTCGAGCCGGCGGCCCGCCCAGCGCTCCTCGTCGGCGCCGGCGAAGCGCGCCTCGGCGACCAGGTCGTGGCCGTAGCTGTTCACGTTCTGGCCGAGGAGCGTCACCTCGCGGTACCCTGCCGCGGTCAGCGCGCGCGCTTCGGCGAGGATCTCGTCGAAGGGGCGGCTCCGCTCGGGGCCTCGACTGAAGGGGACTATGCAGTAGGTGCAGGTCTTGTCGCAGCCGTAGATGATCGGGAGCCAGGCGGCGACGGCCGAGTCCCGCCGCAGGGCGCCCGCGCGGACGGCGCTCGCGCGCGACCCGGCGAGGCGATCCGCCGCGGACACGACGACGCCCTTCACGACCGTGGTCGCGGCGGTGGCCGGCGGGAGCCCGACCGGTCCCTGCGCGGAGGCCAGCCCGAGGCGCTCCACGAGCTCGGGCTCCTCGTCGGGGCGCAGGAAGATGTCGACGGCCGGGAAGCGGCGCGCCAGGCCGGCTCGGTCCCGCTCGCGGACGGCACAGCCGGCCAGGACCACCCGCATTCCCGGGTTCGACTCCTTGAGCGCGCGCAGGACGCCCTGGCGGCCGATCACCTTCGCCTCGGCCGCCTCGCGGATGGCGCAGGTGTTGATGACGACGAGGTCGGCGGCCTCCATCGACGTGGCCTCGGCGCAGCCGGCGGCGAGCAACCGGCCGGCCATCTCCTCGGAGTCGCTCCTGTTCATCTGGCAGCCGAGCGTCCAGACCCAGAAGCGGGGCAGGGCCTGGTCCTCGGGGCGAAACTCGGCCACGCGCCCGTCGGCGGGATCGACGGGCTGCCGCGGGTCGCTGTCCCGGGCGAACGGCGGCAGGAGCTCGAGGACGGGCAGCTCCCGCGGGCTCATGGGGAGAGAGCCGGCCGGGTGCTTGCGAGGGCGTTTCGCAGCCCGGCGGCCACCTCGCCGGGCAGCCAGGTCTCCGCGATCGCCTCCGCGTAGGTGCCCTCGTCGCCGTGGAAGTCCGTGCCGCCGGAGGGGACGAGCCGGTAGCTGGTCGCCACGGCTCTCATCCGCTCGACCGTCGCGGCGTCGAAGCTGCGGTGGTGGACCTCGATGCCCCGGAGCCCTGCGTCCACGAGGTCGCGGACGAGGCGGGCCCGCTCGGGGGCGATCGCGAAGTGGGCGAGGACGGAAATGCCCCCGGCGCCATGGATCGCGGCGAGGGCGTCGCCTGGGCTCATCCCTTCGCGCCGCACGTAGCCGGGCCTGCCGTGCCCGACGATGCGGGCGAAGGCGTCCGGTACGTCGGCGGCGAAACCGGCCGCCACGAGAGCCCGGGCGATCGTCGGGCGGCCGAGCGACCTGTCGTCGGAGCGGTCGAGCCCCTCGAGCTGGGCGTCAACCGGCATCCCGGCCGCGCGCAGCTTCGCGAGCATCCGCTCGAAGCGGAGGCGGCGAGCCCCGCGCTGGTGGTCGAGGACGGCCTCGAACGCCTCGGCGTCGGGATCGACACCGAGGCCGACCAGGTGAAGCTCGCGGTCGGGAAGGTCGGTCGCCTCGAGGACGGTCGCGCTGATCTCGACGCCGGCGACCAGCTCCAGGCCCGCCGGGAGTGGCGGAGCGTCGGGCGCGCCGAGCTCGCGGTACCCGGCCAGCGTGTCGTGATCGGTGAGGGCCAGGATTCTCACCCCGGCGGCCGCGGCGGCCGCTACGAGCTCGCCCGGTGGCAGCAACCCGTCGGAACGCGCCGAGTGCGTGTGGAAGTCGGCCTGCGAAGGAGACGGCGGCACGACCCACCCGATGGTGGGGGCGCGGCGGCTCCGCGCCATCAGGCGTGCTCCACGGTCCGCTGCAGGCGCTCCACGGCAAGGGCGCGCCCGGTTGCGGGGTCCACGTCCACCCGCAGGGCGTTGAAGACGACGGGCCACCCCCCGACCTCGAAGCGGGTCGGAAGGCCGTTGAGGAAGCGCGGGATGACGGTCGCCGGGTCGAACCCGATCACCGAGTGGAGGGGGCCGGTCATCCCGAGATCGGTCTGGTATGCCGTTCCCTTCGGCAGGATCCGCTCGTCGGCGGTCGGCACGTGGGTGTGAGTGCCCACGACGGCGCTGACGCGCCCGTCGAGATGGATCCCGAAGGCGTTCTTCTCGCTTGTCAGCTCACAGTGGAAGTCGACGAGGCGCACCGGCGGCAGGGTGTCGGCGCCCTCGTCGAGGAGCCGATCGGCCTCGGTGAAAGGGTTCTCGATGGGGATCATGTAGGTCCGGCCCTGGAAGTTGAGGACCGCGACGTCGGTCCCGTCGGCCGCCTCGAAGACGCCCCAGCCGCGCCCCGGGACGCCGTCGGTGCCGTAGTTGTGGGGTCGAAGGATCCGCTCGTCGGTCTCGAGCGCCGGGTAGATCTCGCGCTTGTCCCAGACGTGGTTGCCGGAGGTGATCACGTCGACGCCGGCGAGGAAGAGGCTGGCGGCCGTCGCGGAGGTCAGGCCCATCCCCCCGGCCAGGTTCTCGCCGTTGGCGGTGACGAAGTCGATGCCGTCGGCCGTCCGGAGGTCAGGGAGGATCCGCTCGATGGTGTCGCGCCCCGGCTTCCCGATGACGTCGCCGATCATCAGGATCCGGCAGGCCCGCGGCGCGCGGGGTGCGCTCACCCCTCCCCTACTTCGCGTATTCGACGGACCGCGTCTCGCGGATGACCGTCACCTTGATCTGCCCGGGATACGTGAGGGTCTCCTCGATCTTGCGCACGACGTCGCGGGCAAGGCGGGTCGCGGAGAGATCGTCGATCTCCTCGGGGCGCACGAGGATCCGCACCTCGCGTCCGGCCTGGACGGCGAACGTGCGCTCGACGCCCGGGAAGCTGCCGGCGATCGCCTGGAGGTCCTCGAGGCGCTTGACGTACATCTCGACGGACTCGCCGCGAGCGCCGGGGCGCGAGGCGCTGATGGCATCGGCCACCTGGACGATCGGCGCCTCCAGGCAGGCGTACTCCACCTCCTGGTGGTGGGCGGCGATGCTGTTCACGATCTTGAAGGAGAGGCCATGGCGCTGGGCGATCTGGGCGCCGATCGCCGCGTGAGGCCCCTCGGTCTCGTGGTCGACCGCCTTGCCGATGTCGTGGAGGAGCCCGCCAGTCTTCGCCGCCTGGACGTCGGCCCCGAGCTCCGCCGCGATGACCGCGGCGAGGCGACTCGTCTCGAGCACGTGGTTGAGCACGTTCTGGCCGTAGCTCGTGCGGAACTTGAGCCGCCCCAGCAGGCGCAGGATCTCGACGGGGAGGCCCGGGACGCCGGCGTCATAGGCGGCGGCCTCGCCCGCCTGGCGGATCACGAGCTCGACCTCGGCGCGGGCCTTGGCGACGACCTCCTCGATGCGACCAGGGTGGATCCGGCCGTCGGCCATCAGCTTGGTGAGGGCGATCCTGGCGACCTCCCGGCGGACCGGGTCGAAGCCGGAGAGGACCACCGTCTCGGGCGTGTCGTCGATGATCAGGTCGATGCCCGTTGCCTGCTCCAGGGCCCGGATGTTGCGCCCCTCGCGGCCGATGATGCGGCCCTTCATCTCGTCCGAGGGCAGGTGGACGACCGAGACCGTGTGTTCCGCCGTGTGGTCGGCGGCCACCCGCTGGATGGCGGTCACGATGACCTCGCGGGCTTTCTCCTGGGCCTCGTCGCGCGCCTTGCGCTCGATCGAGCGGGCCAGGCGAACCGCGTCGACCTCGGCCTCGGCCCGCACGGCATCGAGGAGCTGCCCCTTGGCGTCGTCGGCCGTCATCCCGGAGATCCTCTCCAGGGTGGCGACCTGTTCGGCGCGCGCCTGGGCGAGCTCGTCGCGGGCGCGGTCGAGGTCGCGCTCCTTATCGAGGAGCTTGCGATCGCGCTGCTCGAGCATGTCCGTCCGCTGGTCGAGCTGCTCGTCGCGGGTGAGGAGCCGGCGCTCCAGCGCGGAGAGCTCGGCGCGCCTCTGGCGAGCCTCTTCCTCGGCCTGGCGCTGCAGGCGAAGGTTCTCGTCCTTCGCCTCGAGGATCAGCTCCTTCTGCTGGGTTCGCGCCTCGGCCACGATCCGGCCGGCCTTCTCCTGGGCGGCGCGCATCGACTGGCTCGCCCAGCGGCCGCGGGCAAGGAATCCAATGGCGAGGCCGCCGGCGATGGCCGCCAGGAGGGCCACCGCCACGACGACGGGGTTATCCATGATGTGCTCTCGCCTCCCGTCCGGCCGGGGCACGGCCGTCGAGTCTGTCGCGGAATCGGCGATCGCCGGGTCGACCGAAAGCGCCCTCGCGGGCGTCGCGGGCCGGGGACCGGCGTGGGCTCGCCGGGTGGAGGGTTCATCGCGTGCCGGCCGCGATGCGACCGGATTGCGCACAGGGTACGGCCGGGGGCCGGGAGGGTCAAACGCCGGTGCTCTGCCCGCCGAGCTGCCCGTGCTCGTCCGGCGCGATTCTCGCGGACGGCCCCTTCCTCGGGCCCTGAACGGGCGGTCGCCGAACCCGCCGGACGGTCGCCCGACCCGCTGACCCCGCCCCCTACCCCGCCGTCGAGTCCGCGCTCTTCTGGAGCGAGGCCAGGAACATCGCGTTGTTCTCGGTCTTGGCCAGGCGGTTGAGGAGTAGCTCGATCCCCTCGTTCGTCCCCACGGCGGAGAGCATCCGGCGCATCGTCCAGACCATCTTGAGGACCGGCTCCTCGAGGAGGAGCTCCTCGCGCCGGGTGCCCGAACGCTGGACGTCGATCGCCGGGAAGATCCGCTTCTCCGCGAGGGAGCGCGCAAGGATGAGCTCGGAGTTGCCGGTCCCCTTGAACTCCTCGTAGATGACGTCGTCCATCCGGGAGCCGGTGTCGATCAGGCAGGTGGCGATGATCGTGAGCGAACCGCCCTCCTCGATCTTCCGGGCCGCTCCGAAGAAGCGCTTCGGAGGGTAGAGGGCGATCGGGTCGATGCCGCCCGACAGGGTGCGGCCCGAGGGCGGGAGGGCCAGGTTGTAGGCGCGGGCCAGGCGGGTGACCGAGTCGAGGAGGATCACCACGTCGCGGCCGGTCTCGACCTGCCGTTTGGCGATCTCGAGGGCCATCTCGGCGACGTGCGTGTGGTTCTCGGTCGGCTCGTCGAAGGTCGAGCTGATGACCTCGCCCTTGACGGAGCGACGCATGTCGGTGACCTCCTCCGGGCGCTCGCCGATGAGGGCGACCATCAGGAGGATGTCGGGGTAGTTCGCCGTGATCCCGTTGGCGATGTTCTTGAGGAGCATCGTCTTGCCGGCCTTCGGCGGACTGACGATCAGGGCGCGCTGGCCCTTCCCGATCGGGTTGACGATGTTGACGAGCCGCTGGCTGAGGTTCTTCGGGTCCGACTCGAGGTTGAGCAGCTCGATCGGATGGATCGGCGTGAGGTCGCCGAAGTGCGGGCGGCGGCGCGCCGTGTCCGGATCGACCCCGTTGACGGTGTCGACGCGCAGCATGCCCCAGTACTTCTCGCCCTCGCGCGGGGCGCGGACGGTGCCGCCGCAGCGGTCGCCGATGCGGAGCCCGTAGCGGCGCACCTGGCTCGAGCTGACGTAGACGTCGTCCGGTCCCGGCATGAGCCCGTGGCGGCGCAGGAACCCGTAGCCCTCGTCGACTACGTCGAGGATCCCGGTGACGTAGGACTGGCCGAGCCGCTCGGACTGGCGCTGGAGGATCGCGTCGACGAGGTCGTCGCGGCGCTCCACGTCGCCCGTCTCGACCTCGAGCTCCTTCGCGGTTGCGCGGAGCTCCGCCGCGCTCATGTCGCGCAGCTCGGCAGCCCCGATCTCGGGGCCCTCGTCGCCGCTGCCGTTCAGCTCGTCGACGTCGGGGAAGCCGGCGACCCGCTGCCCCTGGAGGCGGCGACGGGGTCGGCGATTGCGGGGGCGCTGCGGGTCGGAACCGTTCGGCATGTGGGTAGGGGTCACCTGCGGGGAGGGGTCGGTCCTGCGGGGACCGCGGGGATGGGCGCACGGGCGCGGAATCTGATCCGCGGCGGCGGTGCGTGTGGGATGTGCGGAGCATACGCGGCCGGTCCGGGCCGCGTCAACGGCCACGCGCCATGTTGTCGGAACGCGCGGTGTCTGTCGGAAACACGCCGCCCTGACGGGCCGGGTCCGGGCCCGCCCGAACGGGCAGCCGAGCGCGAGCCGGTGCGCCCGGCCTACTCGTCGGGAACGGGCAGCCGGGCGCGAGCCGGTGCGGCCGGCCTACTCGTCGGGAACGGGGGCCGCGGCGGCGAGCCATGCCGCCACCGCCCGGCTCGCCACGTCCGGGTCGAAGCCGTTCCGTGCCAGGAGCGCAAACGCCCGGGCCCGCCGCCGGCGTGGATCGACCTCGCGGCCGGCGGCGGCACCCCGCCGCTCGAGGAGACGCCCAGCGGCGACGTCGTCGGGATCTCCCCCGCCGTCCCTCGTCGCGGGCCCGCCCGGCCCGGACGCCGAGCGATCCTCGATGACGGTCGCGACAACGTCGTCGGCGACACCCTTGCGGCGCAGCTCGGCCCGCAGCGCCCGCTCGCCGCGGGGACGGGCGCGATCGCGGGATTCGATCCAGGCCCGCGCAAAAGCCTCGTCGTCGAGGTAGCCGAGCATGACCAGTCGGCCGATCGCCCCTTCGACGAGATCGGCCCGGTACCCCGCTTCGCCGAGCCGCCTCCTGACCTCCGCCATCGACCGCGGGCGCGTCTCGAGGAACCGTGCCGCGGCATCGAGAACGGTTGCCGGATCGTCGACCGCGCTGCGCCGGGAACGCCGCTCGGCCGCGGTCTCCCGACGGCGCGTCACGTGCGGTACGGCCCGACCCGGGCCAGCTCGCCGACCAGGCGCGCGAGGCGCGCCGCGTCGGGGACGACCCCGAACCGCTCTTCCAGCTCCGCCGGCAGCAGCGTCGGGACCTCGCCGCCGCGTTCCGCGTCGATGAGGCCGAGGACGCGACGCACGATCGCGTCGTACTCGCCCGTGCCACCGCCGGCTTCGATGAGGAAGACCGGGTCCTCGGCGATGAAGGCGCGCCGCACGCGCCGGAAGCGACGCCGGTAGGCGTCACGGTGGCCGGCGACCTGGGCCACGGCGGTCTACTCGGCCTCTTCGATCCCCTCGACGGGGATTGCCGCGGTGGACATCCCGGCCCGGATCCTGCCTTCGATCTCGGCGCTGATCGGCGGGTTCTCGCGCAGGAAGCCCTTGGCGGCCTCCCGTCCCTGCCCGAGGCGCGTCTCCCCGAACGTGAACCAGGCCCCGGTCTTGGTGACCACGTCCATGGCCACGCCGACGTCGAGGAGGCCGCCCTCGCGGCTGATCCCCTCGCCGTACATGACGTCGAACTCGGCGACGCGGAAGGGCGGCGCGACCTTGTTCTTGACGACCTTGACGCGAACCCGGTTGCCGATCGAGTCCGTGCCGCTCTTGATCGTCTCGACTCGCCGGATGTCGAGCCGCACCGAGGCGTAGAACTTGAGGGCCCGGCCTCCGGGGGTCACCTCGGGATTGCCGAACATGACCCCGATCTTCTCCCGGAGCTGGTTGGTGAAGACGAGCGAGGTGTTGGAGCGACTGACGGCGCCGGTCAGCTTGCGGAGGGCCTGGCTCATGAGACGGGCCTGGATGCCGACGAACGAGTCGCCCATCTCGCCCTCGATCTCGGCTCGCGGGACGAGCGCCGCCACCGAGTCGACGACGACGATGTCGATCCCGCCGGAACGGATGAGCGTCTCGGTGATCTCCAGGGCCTGCTCTCCGGTGTCGGGCTGCGAGACGAGCAGCTCGTCGACGTTGACGCCGCAGGCCCGGGCGTAGCCCGGGTCGAGGGCGTGCTCCACGTCGATGAAGGCGGCCACCCCGCCGCGCCGCTGGGCCTCGGCGATGATGTGCTGGCAGACGGTGGTCTTGCCCGACGACTCGGGGCCGAAGATCTCGGTGACCCGGCCGCGCGGGATGCCGCCCACGCCGAGCGCCAGGTCGAGGGCGATGGATCCCGATGGGATCACGTCGACCTGCTGCCGCTCGGCCGAGCCGAGCCGCATGATCGAGCCCCGCCCGAACTGCTTCTCGATCGCGAGGATCGCGGCCTCGACGGCCTTCGCCCGCTCGCCGCTGCCCGGCCCGGTCCCGTGCTCGGCCCGCCGGTCGCTCGTCAACGCCATCTCGTCACGCTCCTGTCCGTGCCCACGGCCCCGGCGGATCGGACGACGCGACGCCCGTCCCGGATCTCAGCTTTCGTCCGTCTCTTCGACGGTCCGCGGCTTCCGCTTCGGCTTGATGACCTCGATGCCCTGCGGCGGCTCGAGGAATGGCGACAGCTTCGTCTTCGGCTCGGTCGCCTTGGCCTTCTTCTTCACCTCGCGATGAGGACGGTCCCGGGAGCCCATCGTCGAACGCCTCCACGCAACTCGAGGGTAGCGGTACGGCCTTCACCGGGACTGCACTGCCACTTCATCGCGGCTCGGCCGGCTCGCCAGCGAGCGCAGCTCCGGAAGGCTCTGGGGGAAGGTTCCGGCACGCAGGGCGCTCCGGATCCCGGCCATGAAGTCTAGGGTGAAGGTCAGGTTGTGACAAGTCGCGAGGCGGTACGCGAGGAGCTCGCCCGTCCGGAACAGGTGGGCTATGTAGGCCCGCGAGAAGCGCCGGCAGGCCAGGCAGCGACAGCCGTCCTGGATCGGTGCCGGATCGTCACGGAAGCGCTCGTTGCGCAGGTTGAGGCGGCCGCCCGGGACCCACAGCTGCGCGTTGCGCGCCACCCGCGCCGGAAGGACGGAGTCGAAGAGGTCGATTCCCCGGTGGACCGCCGCGAGCATGTCCGCCGGCGAGCCGAGCCCCATGAGGTAGCGGACGCGCGGATCGTCGTCGAGGGCGGGCACGACCAGGTCGAGCACGGCCTCGCGCTCGGCCGCCGTCTCGTCACCCGCGAGTCCGCCGACGTTGAGCCCGTCGAAGGGGAGGCTCGCGATGAACTCGGTCGAGCGAAGTCGAAGCTCGGGGTCGAGGCCGCCCTGGATGACGCCGAAGAGCGCCTGGTCGTCGCGGCGATGCGCCGCCAGCGAGCGCTCGGCCCAGCGGTGCGTGCGTTCCGTGGCGACGGCCACGTCGCGGGGGTCGGTAGACGCGGGGGGGACGGGCTGGTCGAAGGCGACGGCGACGTCGGCCCCGAGCGCCTCCTGGATGGCGATCGCCGATTCCGGCGTGAAGCGGTGCGTCGACCCGTCGTGGTGGCTGCGGAAGGTGACCCCGTCGTCGTCGATCACGTTGAGGTCGCCGAGCGAGACGACCTGGAAGCCTCCCGAGTCGGTGAGGATCGGGCGGTCGTAGCCCATGAAGCGATGGAGGCCACCGAGGCGCGCAATGCGCTCGTGGCCCGGACGCAGGTAGAGGTGATAGGTGTTGGCGAGGACGATCGCCGCGCCCACCTCGTCCAGGTCGTCGGGATGGAGCGCCTTGACGGTGGCGTTCGTGCCGACCGGCATGAAGGTCGGCGTCTCGACGACCCCGTGGGGCAGCTCGAGACGCCCGAGGCGCGCGCGCGTCGAGCCGTCGGCCGGCGGCGGGACGAGGACCTCGAAGCGGGCGGCGCCCGGCACGGGCGAGCTCAGGCCTCCGGGTTGGCGAGCGGGCCGTCCGGCGACGGATCCGCGACGCCCGCGGGCTGGGACGCGCCGCCGGCCTCCCAGAGGGACGGCTCGCGCTCGACGCGACGCGGCGGGATCGCGTAGCCCTGGGCGGCGAGGTGGGCGCGGGCACCGTCGGTCGCGACCCGGCCCTGCGGCGTCCGGTCGAGGAACCCGATCCGCAGGAGGAACGGCTCGTAGACGTCCTCGACCGTTTCGATCTCCTCGGCGAGGACGGCCGCGAGCGCCGCGACCCCGACGGGGCCGCCGCCGAACTTCTGGACGATCGCCGCGAGGAGGCGCCGATCGGTGGCGTCGAGGCCGAGCGCGTCGATCTCCAGGATGCCCATCGCGTCCTCCACGGAGGCCAGGCTGATGCGGCCGTCGCCGTGGACCTCGGCGTGATCGCGGACGCGGCGGAGCAGCCGGTTGACGATCCGCGGCGTGGCCCGTCCACGTCCCGCGATCGCCACGGCAGCTTCGTCGGAGACCTCGATGCCGAGGATCCGGGCCGAGCGCCGGACTATGGCCACGAGGTCCTCGTCGGCGTAGAAGTCGAGGCGATAGACGGCCCCGAAGCGATCCCGCAAGGGTCCGCTGATCCGGCCCGCGCGCGTTGTCGCCCCGACGATCGTGAAGGGCCGCAGGTTCAGGCGGAGCGAGCGCGCCGAGGGCCCCTTGCCGATCATCACGTCGAGGGCGTAGTCCTCCATCGCCGGGTAGAGGATCTCTTCCACCGCCCGGTTGAGGCGGTGGATCTCGTCGATGAAGAGGACGTCCCGGTCGTCGAGCGAGGTCAGGATCGCGGCCAGGTCCCCTGCCCGCTCGATCGCGGGGCCGGACGTGTAGCGGATGTTGACCCCGAGCTCGCGGGCGATGATGGTGGCGAGCGTCGTCTTGCCGAGGCCGGGCGGGCCGTGCAGGAGGACGTGGTCCGCCGCTTCCTCGCGCTGGCGCGCCGCGGTCAGCAGCACCGAGAGGCCGGCCTTGACCTCGCGCTGCCCCAGGTACTCGTCCATGCTCCGCGGCCGGAGGGAGCGGTCGGCGACGACCTCCGTCTCGTCGACCGGGTCGGCTGCGAGGAATCCGGAAGGGTCGGTCATCGGCCCGAGTCTAGCACGCCGCGTGCCTGTTTCGCACGGATGTTCGAACGCTCGCCGGCCGGTCCATGGGCGCCCCGCGGGTCAGGCGGAGCCCCCGGATATCGCCCGCAGCGCCGCCTTGACGCGGTCCTCGAGAGTGGCCCCGGGCGCGGCCACGGTCGCGGCCCGGGCCGCCTCGCGGGCCTCGGCGAGCGTGTAGCCGAGCGCCTGCAGGGCGGCCACGATCTCGCCCTCGGTCGGCCCATGGGTGCCGCGCGGCCCGCCTTCCGCAGCCGCCGCCAGGGTGCCGGCCGCGGCGACCTTCTCCCTCAGCTCGAGGATGATCCGACCGGCAAGGCGCTTGCCGACGCCGCCGATCGAGGTCAGGACGACCTCGTCGCCGGCGAGGATCGCCAGCTGCAGATCTGCGACCGGGCGGCTTCCGACGATCCCGAGGGCGACCCTGGGGCCCACGCCGGTCACCGTGAGGAGGAGACCGAAGAAGCCCAGCTCGTCCGCCGTGCGGAAGCCGTAGAGGGCCTGCAGGTCCTCGCGCACGAGGTGGTGGGTGTGAAGCTTGAGCCGCTTCCCGGGCTCCGCCGCGGCGAGCACGGCGGGGGCCGCGAAGACCCGGTAGCCGATTCCGGCGACCTCGAGGACGAGGCTGTCGGCGGCGACCGCGGCGACCAGCCCGTCGACCGAGGCGATCATGCGACGCGGTCGGGTCGCGAGGCGCTCCGGGACTGCCGAACTGCAGGACGCGCGTTCCGGGCGGCCCCGGTGCTCCAGGCGGTGCCGTCCCATTCCTCGAGCATCTGCCCCTCGCGGGCGAGGGCGTCCCGGACGGCGCGCTCGTACGGCGTCTCACCGGGGCGTCGGGGAGCCGCTGCCGCCCGGTCGAGGATGCCGGCGTTGATCCGCTCTCCGGCCCGCTCGCGGTTGGCGGCCCAGATCGCGATCGCGAGCGCGTCCGCGGCGTCGTCGGGGTGGGGAGGCTCCGGAAGGTCGAGGATGGCCTGGACCATCCGCCCCACCTGGCCCTTGTCGGCGGCGCCGTAGCCGGTCACGGCGAGCTTCACCTCGGACGGCGTCGCCTCGCGGACTCCCAGCCCATGGGACGCCGCCGCCAGCAGGACGACGCCGCGGGCGTGTCCAACGGCGAGCGCGGTCTGCACGTTGCGGGAGTGGAAGATCCGCTCGACCGCGACGAGCGTCGGCCCGTGCAGCTCGACCAGGTCCTCCAGGAACGTGTGGATCGCGAGCAGGCGCTCCGGGAGGGGCAGATCCGCGCTCGTGTGGAAGGCGCCGAAGTCGATGGCCCGAAGGCGGCTCCCGGTCCGCTCGACGAGCCCGTACCCCAGCGAGGCGGTTCCCGGGTCGATCCCGAGGACGATCACCCGGCGACCTCGGCGAGGATCTCGTCGGTCAGCTCGAGGTTGCTGGTCACGCGCTGGACGTCCTCGAGGTCCTCGAGGTGCTCGACCAGGCGCAGGTTCTGGCGGGCCCGCGAGGCGTCCACGGCCATGGTCTGCTTCGCGATCATGGCGGCGTCGGCCGATTCGATGACGACGCCGGCGCTGGCCAGCGCCGCCCGGACCGCCTCGAGGTCGGCGGGCTCGGTGTAGATCTCGATGGGGTCGGTGGACGTCTCGATGTCGCTCGCGCCGGCGTCGATCGCAAGAAGCGCGATCTCGTCAGGGTCGTTCCCGGCGCGCGGCAGGTAGATCACCCCGCGCTGCTCGAACTGCCAGGCGACCGCTCCCGACACGGCCAGCGCGCCGCCGGCCTTGACGAAGATCGAGCGGACCTCGGCCGCCGTCCGGTTCCGGTTGGGAGTGGCCGCCTCGACGAGGACCGCTACGCCGCCCGGGCCGTAGCCCTCGTAGACGATCTCCTCGTACTGCACCCCATCGCCGGCGCCGGTTGCCTTCTCGATGGCGCGCTTGATCGTGTCGAGCGGCATGTTCGCCGCGCGCGCCTTCTCGATCGCGAGGCGGAGGCGGAAGTTGCCGTCGGGATCGCCGCCACCGGCCCGGGCCGTGAGCGCGATCTCGCGCCCCATCTTGGTGAAGATGGCGCCGCGCTTGACGTCGTTGACGCCCTTGTCGCGCTTGATCTGGGACCATTTGGAGTGACCGGACATCGGGGCGGAGTATAGCGGACTATCATGCGCGGAACGGCAGGCCCGCCCGGACTCACGCGCCGCTGGGCCCCGTACGACGACGTCCCGCCGCGGGCGCCCCGCCCGCCCTACGAGGTTCCATCGCACCGATGACCACGAAGAGCGTCGACACCCCCCACCTCCGCAGCGTCGTCCTGGCCGGCCACGCCGGTGCCGGCAAGACGACGCTCGCCGAGGCGCTCCTGTACCGGACCGGCACCATCTCGCGACAGGGTCGCGTCGAGGACGGCACGACCACCCTCGGCTTCGAGCCCGAGGAGCAGAAGCGGCACATGTCGCTCTCGCTGGCCGTCGCCTCGCTCGACGACGAGGGCAACCTCGTCTCGATCATCGACACGCCCGGCTACCCGGACTTCGCGGCCGAGGTCGTCTCGGGGTTCCAGGCCGTGGATTCCGCGTTGATCTGCGTCGACGCGACCGGCGGGGTGGAGGCCGGCACGGAAAACGCCGTCGCCCTGGGGCGCAGGAACCGGACGGCGGCGCTCTTCGTGGTCAACAAGTGCGACCGCGAGAACGCCGACCCCGGCGCGGTCCTCGACGCCCTCCGCGGCGCCTTCGGGGACAAGATTGCCCCGCTCCAGCTGGCGATCGGCAAGGCCGACACCTTCTCCGGCTACGTCGACCTCGTCCACCGCAGGGCATATCGGTGGGACGGCAAGCAGGAGATCGAGGTCGCGATCCCGGCGGAGATGGAGGCCGAGGTCGCGACGCGCCGCGAGCAGCTGCTCGAGGCGGCGGCGGAAGCCGATGACGACGTGCTCGCCAAGTACCTCGAGGGCGAGGAGATCAGCGACGCCGAGCTGGACGCCTGCCTCCATCGCGGCGTCCGGGACTCGATCCTCGCCCCGGTCCTCGTCGCCAGCGCGACCAAGGGGATCGGCCTGCGCGGCCTCCTCGACGCGATAGTCCGCTACCTGCCGACGCCCGCCGAGGAGCCACCGATCGTCGCCCGGGAGCCGAAGAGCGGGGACCCGGTCGAGGTTGCGCCCGATGCGTCGGGCCCGCTCCTCGTGCGTGTCTTCAAGACGACCGCGGATCCGTTCGTCGGACGACTCACCTACCTCCGCGTCCTGTCCGGCACGCTGCGCAGCCAGGGCCACGCCTGGAACGCCACCAAGGGCGAGGACGAGAGGGTCGGCCAGCTCCTGCGCCTCCACGGCAAGGAGCAGGAGCCGGTCGGCGAGCTCAAGGCCGGCGAGATCGGCGCGGTCGCGAAGCTCTCCGCCACGGCCACCGGCGACACGCTCTCCACGAAGGAGCGGCCGTTCGTCCTGGACCGCCCCGTCTACCCGGTGCCGACACTCGTCGTGGCGATCGAGCCGCAGACGAAGGCCGACCTCGACAAGATGGGCGGGGCCCTCCAGCGGATGCTCGAGGAGGAGCCGTCGGTCCGCGTCGAGCGAAGCCCGACGGGCGAGCAGCTGCTCGTCACGATGGGCGAGACGCAGATCGCGGTCATCTGCGAGCGCCTCAAGCGCAAGTTCGGATCCGCTATCGCGACGCACACTCCGCGGATCCCCTACCGGGAGACGATCCGGGGCCGCACCCAGGTCGAGGGGAAGTACAAGAAGCAGACGGGCGGCCACGGCATGTTCGGCCACGTCTGGCTCGAGATCGAGCCGAACCCGGAGGGCGGCGTCGCCTTCGCCGAGAAGGTCGTCGGAGGCACCGTGCCGAAGAACTTCTTCCCCGGCGTCGAGAAGGGCGTCCGCGCCGCCGCGGCCGAAGGGATCCTCGCGGGCTACCCGCTCATCGACTTCAAGGCAACGCTCTACGACGGATCCTTCCACACGGTCGACTCCAACGACCTGTCGTTCCAGCTCGCGGCGTCCATGGCCCTCAAGAAGGGCGTCATGGACTGCAAGCCGGTTCTCCAGGAGCCGATCATGACCGTCGCGATCCGCGTTCCGGAGCGCTTCATGGGCGACGTCAACCGCGACCTCAACGGCCGTCGAGGCCGGGTCCTCGGCATGGACGTCGTGGGCGACGGACTGCAGGAGATCACCGCCCAGGTGCCCCAGGCCGAGCTCTTCAGCTACGCCACGGAGCTTCGCTCGCTGACCGGCGGGCGCGGGACATTCACCTCGACCCTAGATCACTACGAGGACGTGCCGGCGCACCTCGCCGAGAAGGTGATCGAGGTGCACAAGAAGGAGCTCGAGGCCGCCGGCCACTGACGAGCCACGGCCTGCTGGTCGGGGGCGCACCCGAAGGGCATAGCCAGGGCGGCGACGACCGCTCCGAGCGCCCGCTTCACGGGCGGAGCCTGGGAGCAACCGGTCGTCGGCAGTCGCAGAGGACCGAGCGGGCCGGTCAGCAGTCGAACAGGGACCAGCACACCTCGTTGCGCAACCGCTGGTCGTCGAGCACGAGTCCCCGGATTTCGCCGGGAAGCTGGTCACGCTGCCACTGGCACTCCAGGCGACCAGCCTCCTCGCGCTCGCCCTCGCGAGCCGCCGCCCGTTCGGCCCTGATCGCGTAGGCCGCCGCACCCAGCTCGTGGGCTGCCACATGGGCCACCCCCCCGGCCTGGCCGGCCGCGTGAGCCGCTTCCCGCGCCGCGCCGGACACTTCCCTTGCTGCGGCGTTCGCGGCGACTGCGGCCGTGCGAGCCTGCGTCATGGTGACCTCGCCCCGCGCCCAAGCGCGCGCAACGTCGATTGCCCGGCGCGGGCGGTCGTCCCCCAGTCGCGCCTGCTCGAAGCAGTGCAGGACGTGTTGCGCGCAGTCGGCCGCCCACACCGCGAGGAGGTGGTGATCGGTGTCCTGAAGAGTGCCCCCGCGGCGCACGGTGACGAGCCTGGGATCCCGGACCTCGGACATGATGACCTGTCTGCCCATTCGCGCTCATCTCCTCCGTCACGGGTCGCCGGCAGGTTCAGGCGGCGGCCAATCCAGTCGGTCCCATCGTTGGTCGACTGCCTCGCCCTGGCAAGCGGGTCCGGGGTTGGGAGTCGAAGTTCAATCGGCTACAGGCCCTGAGACCTCGCGACAGCGAGAGCCTCTTGCAGGCTGAGGCGGCCCTCGTAGAAGGCGCGGCCCACGATGGCGCCGCTGCATCCCAGGGCGCGGACGGCGCGCAGGTCCACGACGGTCGCGATCCCGGCGGAGGCGACGATGGTGCCCCGGTCGAGGGTAACGAGCCGGCCCAGAAGACCGAGGTCGGGGCCGGCAAGCGTGCCGTCGCGATCGATTGCCGTGACCTCGAAGGTCACGACGCCGACGTCGGCCAGGCGACCGAGCGCGTCGTTGATCGGGACGCCCGGCGCGCCGCGCCGCCAGCCATGCCCCACCGCCATGCCTTCCCGGACGTCCAGGGCCACGACCACCCGTTCCGCTCCGAACGCCGCGACGAGGCGTCCGGCCAATGCCGGGTCGGCGAGGGCGGCCGTGCCCACGACGGCCCGTGCGGCCCCCGCCCGGATCGCGATCCCCACGGCGGCCTCGTCGCGGAGGCCCCCCGCGACCTCCACGTTCGCCCGCTCCCCTACTCCCGCCACGATGGCGGCGACCGCATGGAGCTGGCGGGTTGCAGGATCGCGGGCCCCGTCGAGATCGACGACGTGCAGCCATCGCGCGCCATCCTCGACGAACCGCGTCGCGACCTCGACCGGGTCATCGCCGTAGACCATCTCCTGGTCGAAGTCGCCCCGCATGAGCCGCACCACTCGGCCCGCGCGCATGTCGATCGCGGGAAGCAGGTCGAATGGCCGATCGTCGAATGGCCGATCGCTGGCGGGGTTGCGTAGTACCATGGCACTATGATAGCGTGGTAGCACGCTACTATGTGCGCGATCCGCCACGAAGCGTCAACCGCCACGAGGCATCGACCACCATGCAGCCCCGCCCCGACGAATGGCGCAGCCCGGATACGGATGCTCTCCTCGATGCCATCCTCGACCTGGAGGATTCGGCCGAAGCGGCGGCCTTCCTGCGCGACCTCTGCACTCTCGGCGAGATCCGTGACCTTGCCCAGCGATGGGCCGTCGTCCGCCTCCTCGACGGGGGGCTCCACTACTCCGAGATCTCGCGGCGGACCGGCGCCAGCACGGCGACGATCACCCGTATCGCCGCGTGGCTCAACCATGGTGAAGGCGGCTATCGGGCTGCCCTCGCGAAGGCCCGCGCCCGCGGTACCGTCTACCCGGAGGCGCCGGCCCACCGGGCCGCGACGCGCCCGTGAGCGAACGGCGGATGACCCTCGCCGTGCCGAACAAGGGACGGCTTGTCGAACCCACGCTCCGCCTCCTGCACGACGCGGGCCTCGTGTTCGAGGAACGCGATCGGAGCCTCGTGAGCCGGGTCGAGAACGTCGATCTCGACATCCTGTTCGTCCGCACCAACGACGTCGTCGAGTTCGTCCACGACGCCGTCGCCGACCTGGGTATCACCGGCGCCGATCTCCTCGCCGAGTCCGAGGTGGACCTGCCGGTCGTCCGGTCGCTCGGGTACGGCCGCTGCCGGCTGACCGCCGCGGTGCCGACCGGCGCCGCCCAGCAGCGCGTCGAGGACCTGGCCGGCCTCCGCGTGGCCACTTCCCATCCTCGCGCCACCCGCCGCTGGTTCGGTGAGCGATCCATCCACGTGGAGGTGATCTCGCTCTCCGGCGCGGTCGAGGTCGCGCCGCGCCTGGGGCTCGCGGAAGCGATCGTGGACCTCGTCTCGACGGGTGCCACGCTCGCCACCAACGGGTTGCGATCCATCGGCGACCTCCTCTCCTCCGAGGCGATCCTGGTCGGCAATCCGGGTGCCCTCGACGCGCGGGCCGAGGACGTCGACCGGCTGAACACGATGCTGGGTGCCGTGCTCGAAGGGCGCCGTCGCAAGTACGTGATGATGAACGCGCCCGCCGGGCGCCTGGGGGAGCTGGAGGCGCTCCTGCCGGGCCTCGAGAGCCCGTCGGTGATCCCCCTCGCCCACGCCGGGATGATCGCGATCCACGCGGTCGTCGGTTCCGACGACGTCTGGGCCCTTCTGCCCCGCCTCAAGAACGCCGGCGCCTCGGGAATCCTGGTCCTGCCGATCGAGAAGCTGATCACATGAGCCCGACGCCGGAGACGATGGCCGTCCCGACGCGCCCGACTGCGTACGCGTGGGAGGCGACCGACGAGCAGGTCGCCGCTCGGTACGGCGTCCCGGTCGAGGACATCGTCCGCTTCGACCTCAACACCTCGCCCGCGCCCCCGGACCTCGCCCTGAGCCTGCTGCGGGCCGGCGACTACGGCCGGGCGATCTCGGAGTATCCCCCTTCCGACTACCGGGAGCTCGTCGCCGCGGCGGCCGAGCGCTACGGCGTGGGTGCGCGCGAGCTGCTCGTGGGCGCCGGCGCGGACGAGATCCTGGACCTTCTGGCCAAGGCGTTCATCGCCCCCGGCGCGAGCGCGGTGGTCGCGACCCCCACGTATGCCATGTACCGCGTCCTGACCGAGCAGCGCCCCGCCCGTGTGGTCCTTGTTCCCCGGGCGCCGGCCGCCGGGGGATATGCCCTGGATCCGGCCGCCGTCCGCGCCGCGGCACGCGCCGCCGCGCTCGTCTGGCTCTGCGACCCGAACAACCCGACCGGGCTGGCGGAGCCGGAAGGCGCGATCGCCGGCCTCCTCGCCGACCTCCTCGCCGACGCCGACGCGGAGGGGCGCGTGGCCCCGGTGGTGGTCCTCGACGAGGCCTACGCCGAGTTCGTCGGACGGTCGCACGTCGCGCTGCGCGACGCCTACCCGCGCCTCGTGCTGGTGCGGACGGCCTCGAAGGCCTATGCCCTCGCCGGGATGCGGGTCGGGTTCGCCATCGCCCGTCCCGAGATGATCGCGGAGGTCGCGCCGTATCGTCCGCCGGGCTCGGTGGCGGTGCCGTCGGTCGCGATCGTGACGGCCGCCCTGCGCGACCCGGAGGCCCCCGCCGCGAACCTCGCCCGCGTCGTGCGCGAACGCGCCCGCCTCGCCGCCGCCTTCGCCGCGGCGGGGTTCCCGGCGGGCCCGTCGGTCACCAACTTCCTGCTCGTCGACCTCGGCGGCCCGCCTGCCGCCGGGGTCATGGCCCACGGGCTCCTCGCCCGCGGCCTCGTTCCCCGCACCTTCGGAGCGGACCACCCGCTGGCGGGCCACCTGCGCTTCACCGTCCGCGACGAGACCGAGGACGACCGCCTGGTCGCCGCGTTCGCGGAGCTCGCCCCGGCGACTCGCGCCGCCGCGGGCGCCATCCCCGACCCCCAGGAGCCCCGGTCATGACGACACCACTCGGCAGCCTTTCCGTCGATGCCCGGGATGGGCGACGCGTCACCGTGAGCCGGCGCACCCGCGAGACCGACGTCACGATCACGCTCGACCTCGACGGGACCGGGACGGCCGACGTGAGCACGGGCGTCGGCTTCTACGACCACCTGCTTGGGTCGTTCGCCCATCACGGCCTCTTCGATCTCGCGATCCGGGTTGCCGGCGATCTCGAGGTCGACGAGCACCACACGGTTGAGGACGTGGCGCTCGTCCTGGGCAGCGCGCTGGGCGAGGCGCTCGGCGATCGGGCCGGGATCGCCCGCTTCGGGGACGCGGCCGTGCCGATGGACGAGGCGCTGGCGACGGCGGTCGTGGACGTGGGCGGGCGGCCCTACGCCGTCCTCGACATCCCGTTCCGGGGCGAGCGGATCGGGGCCCTGCCGACCCAGATCGTCGAGCATGCCCTGGACGCCTTCGCGCGGTCGTCGGGGATGACGCTCCACCTGCGGGCGACCGGCCGCAACGATCACCACGTGGCCGAGGCGGCGTTCAAGGCGCTCGCCCGGGCGCTCCGGACGGCGGTGACGGCCGATCCTCGTCGCGCCGGCGTGGCCTCGACCAAGGGAAGCCTCGGATGACCCGGATCGCCGTCGTCGACTACGGCGCCGGCAACCTCGTGAGCATCGACCAGGCGCTGCGAGCGGCCGGCGCCGACGTCGTGATCGCGCGGGTCGGGGCCGATCTCGATGGCGTCGACGGTCTCGTCGTGCCCGGGGTCGGCGCTGCCCGCCCGGCGATGGACCGGCTTCGCCGGCGCGCGCTCGTCGAGCCGATCCGTCGCTGGATCGCGGCCGACAGGCCGTTCCTGGGCATCTGCCTCGGGATGCAGCTGCTCTTCGACGGAAGCGACGAGGACGGCGCGCGGACACTCGGGGTCCTGCCGGGGCGGACGGTCCGGCTCGTCGGCGCCCCGCGCCTCCCGCACATCGGCTGGAATGCCGTGCGACGTCGCCGGCCGCACCCGCTCTTCGCCGGCGTGGCGGCGGACGCGCCCTTCTACTTCGTCCACTCCTACGCGCCGCGCCCCGACGGCCCCGACGCCGGCGAGATCGCCCTCGCCGTCACCGACCACGGGCCGGACTTCGTGAGCGCGGTCGCCCGCGGCCGCCTCGCCGGCGTGCAGTTCCACCCGGAGCGAAGCGGTCCCGACGGCCTGCTCGTGCTGGCCAACTTCGCGCGCCTCGCCGCACGGGCCGCGTGATGCTTGCGGTCCGCGTCATCCCGTGCCTTGACGTGGCCGGCGGTCGCGTCGTCAAGGGGACCCGCTTCGTGGACCTGGTCGACGAGGGCGACCCCCCGGAGCTGGCCGAGCGCTACGCCCGGGAGGGAGCGGACGAGATCGTCTTCCTCGACATCTCCGCGGCACCCGAGGGAAGGGCGACCCTCCGCGACGTCGTGGAGCGGACCGCGCGGCGGGCCTTCGTGCCGCTGACGGTCGGCGGCGGCGTCCGGACGCCCGCCGAGATGCGGGACGTCCTCCGGGCCGGGGCCGACAAGGTCTCCCTCAACACCGCCGCGGTCGCGGACCCCGACCTCGTCCGGCGCTGCGCCCGCCGCTTCGGGTCGCAGGCCGTCGTCGTCGCCATCGACGCCCGGCGCGCCGCCTCGCCGCCCGGGGCCCCGGCCGCCTGGGAGGTGGTCGTCAAGGGCGGGCGGGAGGCGACCGGACTCGACGCGATCGCCTGGGCGGAGCGCGCGGTGGACCTCGGCGCCGGGGAGCTCCTCGTCACCTCGATCGATCGCGACGGGACGCAATCCGGCTTCGACACCGTCCTCCTGCGCGCCATCGCCGGTCGCGTCCCGGTGCCGGTGATCGCCTCCGGAGGCGCGGCCGGGCCGTCGGACTTCGTGGCCGCGGTGCTGGAGGGGGGCGCCTCGGCGGTTCTCGCCGCCTCGATCTTCCACCGGAGGCTGCACTCCATCGCGGCCGTGAAGGCGGCGATGGCCGCGGCGGGCATCCCCGTCCGGTCCGTGCCGGAGGCCGCCGCGTGAGCGGCCCCGGGCTCCCCTCCCCCGCCGGCCCGCTGGGCGACCCCGGCAAGGTCCGCTACGACCCGGCGGGCCTGGTGCCCGTCGTGGTCCAGGACGCCGGCGACGGCCGCGTCCTCATGCTCGCCTGGGCGAACGTGGAGGCGGTGGCCGCGACGCTCGCGACCGGCGAGGTCCACTTCTTCTCCCGCGACGCGCGCCGCCCTGTGGCGAAAGGGCGAGACGAGCGGCCACGTCCTCCGCCTCGTGGACCTTGCCCTCGACTGCGACGGCGATGCGCTCCTCGCCCGCGTGACCCCGCTCGGGCCGACCTGCCACCGGGAAGAGCGGAGCTGCTTCGATCCCGACGGGGCCGTCGAAGGGAAGGGGCGGGCCACCGGCCAAGAGGCCGAGGGTCTGCCGGCCGAGAAGTCCACGAGCAAGACCGCCGGGACGGCCGGGCCTGCTGACGTGCCGCGAGCCGCACCGGAGCCCGGCCAGGGGTTCGCCTGGCTCGAGACGCTCTGGTCGACGATCCTCGAACGGGCGGCGCGACGCCCGGAAGGCTCGTACACCGCGCGGCTGCTTTCCGCGGGCGTGGACGGCCCGGCGCGCAAGGTCAGCGAGGAGGCGACGGAGGTCCTGATGGCGGCCAAGGACGACGCAGCCGCCGAGGCGGCCGGCGCCGACCGGACCGCGACGCGCGAGGCGCTCGCGGGGGAGGCGGCAGACCTCGTCTACCACGCCCTGGTGCTGCTGGTCGAACGGGGCCTTCGTCCGGCGGCGGTCCTCGAGCATCTCCGCTCCGCCACGCAGGGCTGAGAGCGGATCCGCCGGCTTCAGGGCAGCTCGTGATGGGCTCGACAGCGCGCCTCGTAGGTCTCCCGGCGCGGCGTGGGGTTCTCCGAAGCCAGGCCCCCGACCACCACGACCGGCTCCTCGGCCCCGGCCGGCCGGCCGTCGATGAGCCGCTGGGTGCGCGTCGCCTCCTCGCCGCAGACCGTGCAGATCGCCGACAGGGACCGCACGTCGTCGGCGATGGCGAGGAGCCGCGGCATCGGGCCGAACGGACGGCCGCGGAAGTCCGTGTTGAGCCCGCAGAGCACGACGGTCCGGCCGGCCGCCGCGAGGCGTTCGACGACGTCCACGAGGCTGTCCGGGAAGAACTGGGCCTCCTCGATGGCGATGACGTCCGCCCAGGCGTCCTTGGCCAGCGTCTCGATCTCGGACGGATCGCCGACGGCCTTCGACTGGAAGGCCGCGCCCGACCGGCTGCGGACGACCTCGAGCTCGGTCCGATCGTCGATCGAGGGCCGGACGAGAAGTATCCGGCGCCGGGCGATCTCGGCGCGTCGCAGGAGGCGCAGCAGCTCGTCGGTCTTGCCGCTGAACATGCACCCCGAGATGACCTGGACGTGCCCGCGTGCTGCCACCCTCATTCTCGGCCGAGCCCCCGGACCAGGATCCGCTGGTCCCGCTTGCCACGGCGGACGAGCAGGTAGCGCCCGGCCAGGAGGGCGTCGACCCCGAAGGTCGCGGCCGCGTCGCCGACGGGGGTGCCGTTGACGTGGACGCCGCCCTGCTCGACGAGGCGTCGACCGATCGCGCGGGATGAAGCGGCACCGGTCGCGACGAGGATCGTCACCACGTCCATCGGCGAGCCGTCCTCCGGCCACGGCGCAGCCGGGATCTCCAAGGCCAGGTCGGCGAGGGTCTGCGCGTCGGCCTGCGCCGGGTCGCCCCCGAACAGGATCTCGCTGACGCGGACCACCCGCTCGGCCGCCCCGCGACCGTGGGTCACCTCGGTGACGTCGCGCGCCAGGGCGCGCTGGGCGATGCGCCGCTCGGGGGCGGAGGCGTGCTCCGCCTCCAGCTCCTCGATCCGGCCCCGGTCGAACATCGTGAACCAGCGCAGGTAGACACCCACGTCGCGATCATCCGCGTCGAGCCAGTACTGGTAGAAGCGGTACGGCGAGGTGAGCGTCGCGTCCAGCCAGATCGAATCGCCGGTCTCACTCTTTCCGAACTTGGCGCCCGACGGCGAGAGGAGGAGCGGATAGGCCAGGCCGTGCGCCGGCTCCCGCCCGGCCGCCCCCGGACGGGCCGTGCGCCGGATCAGCTCGAGGCCGGCCGTGATGTTTCCCCACTGGTCCGCGCCGCCGCACTGCAGCTCGACACCGTGGGAACGCTGCAGGTGGGCGAAGTCGGCCGCCTGGAGGAGCATGTAGCTGAACTCGGTGAAGGAGATGCCCTTCCCGATCCTCGCCTGCACGGAGTCCTTGTCGAGCATGTACGGAATCGTGAAGTGCTTTCCGACGTCGCGGAGGAAGTCGAGCAGGCGCACTTCGCCGAGCCAGTCGAGGTTGTTGGCGACGAGCGCCTGGTTTGGCCCGGGGGCGAAGTCGAGGTACCGCGCCAGCTGATCGCGGATGGCGTGGACGTTCGTCTGCACGGCGCCCCGGTCCAGGAGGGGTCGCTCGCTGGAACGCCCGGAGGGATCCCCGATCAGCCCGGTCGCCCCGCCCACCAGGGCGACCGGCTGCCCGCCGGCACGCTGGAGACGCCGCAGGCCGTAGACGGGCACGAGATGACCCACGTGGAGCGAGCGGAACGTGGGGTCGAAGCCGTTGTACGCGCGGATCGGCTCGTTCGTGGCAAGGCGCGCCTCGAGGGCCTCGGTGAGGTCGTGGACGAGGCCGCGCCAGCGCAGGTCGGCCAGCAGCGTCGAGAGGCGGACGGCGCTCACGACGTCACACCGCGTCGGCCGGACGCGTCGAAGCAGGCCGCGGCCACGGGACGGGGATTCATGACCTCTATGCTATCGTGACCGACGCCATGCAGACCAGCCTCTCGCGGCGGCAGCGCCGCCGCCGGAACGGCTCCGACCATCGGCCCACATCCGGACGGCGCACCGTCGCCGGCTTCGCGGTCGCAATCCCCCTCTTCCTGTTCGCCTCCCTCTGTGTCGCGGGCGTCGTGGGGTTCGTGGGTGCCGTCACCGCCTTCTCCTACTACAGCCAGGGTCTCCCCGACCCCAAGGAGGTCTTCGGCAGCATCCGCTTCGACGAGCAGACCCGCGTCTACGACCGTTCCGGGAAGGTGCTCCTCGCGACCTTCGCCAGGGAACGCCGCGACGTCGTCACCTACGACCAGATCCCTCCCGTGGCGGTCGACGCGACGACGTCGATCGAGGACAAGACCTTCTGGGACAACTCGGGCTTCGATCCGGCCGGCATCGTCTCGGCAGCGGTCGACACGATCTCGGGCAACGCTCGCGGCGCGTCGACGATCACCCAGCAGCTCGTGCGCAACCGGCTCCTGCCGGCTTCGGCCTTCACCTCCACCTATGAGCGGAAGATCCGGGAGATCATCCAGTCGATCCGCCTGACCCAGGCCTTCCCCGGCAGGGATGGCAAGCAGAAGATCATCACGGCCTACCTCAACGACAACTTCTACGGCAACAACAGCTACGGGATCGCCGCCGCCGCCCGCGGCTACTGGGGGGTGACGCTCGACAAGCTCACCCTCGCCCAGGCGGCGATCCTCGCCGGCATCCCCCAATCGCCCACGGCCTTCGACCTGATGCGGAATGCGGTCCTGGAGGAGCTGCCCGACGGCACGACGCGGCTCGTGGTCCCCGCCGATTCGGCCGTGGTGCTCCGCCGCAACCGGATCCTCGAGCTGATGAAGACACGCTCGGTCCTGACCGTCGGCACCTACACGAGCGAGGACTACGACCGGGCCATGCAGGAGGTGGTCGTGCTGACGCCGCCCGCCAACAGCCGGATCCTGGCGCCGCACTTCGTGCTGCAGGCGCGGAGCGAGCTCGGGACGATCCTCTGCGGCCCCGATGCGGCGAACAACTGCCCCCAGATCGATTCCGGTGGCTACACCGTCGTGACCACCCTCGACTGGCGGCTCCAGCGCATGGCGGAGAAGTGGACCGAGGCCGGGGCGCGGGCGCCGAACGCGAAGGACACGGCGGCGTACCTCAAGACGCTCGGCATCGCCTACCAGCCCTGGATCAAGAACATGCGCGGCGCTGGGGTCAACAACGGAGCCCTCGCCGCAGTCGACTACCGGACCGGCCAGGTCTACGCCTACACCGGCAGCGCCGGCTTCTACCTCAAGGGCAACAAGAAGTTCCAGCCCCAGTTCGACGTGCTCGAGGACGGCTGGCGCCAGCCCGGGTCCGCCTTCAAGCCGATCAACTACGTCGTCGGCATCGAGGATCGCACCCTGACGGCGGCCACGATGTTCATGGACGTCGTCACCGACTTCGGCGGTGGCTGGACGCCGGTCGATGCCGACCGGCTGGAGCGGGGCCCCCTTCGCCTGCGCCAGGCCATCCAGGTGTCGCTCAACATCCCGGCGATCAAGGCGGCCACGCGGATCGGGCCCGACCGCGTCTTCGAGCGCGCCAAGGACTTCGGGATCCGCTTCCAGAACGCGACGAACCCGGGCGGCTCGGCGATCGCCATCGGGACCGTCGAGGTCCACATGATCGACCTCATCAGCGCTTTCGGCGCCCTCGCCAACGGCGGCGTGCTCATGCCCCGGACGACGATCCTCGAGGTGCGCAACGCGCAGGGCGTGAAGATCTGGCCGATCAAGGGAGCGGTGACGGCCGGCAAGCGTGTCGTGAGCGCCCAGGCCGCCTACATCATGACCGACATCCTCGCCTCCAACACCGACCCGGCCCAGAACCCGTTCTGGAGCAAGCGCGCGATCCTCGACGGGACGAAGCGGCGCCCCGCCGCCCTCAAGACGGGCACGACGGACGCGACCAAGGACCTCACCGCGGTCGGCTACCTCGCCCCGCCGAAGGACCAGAAGTCCCCCGCCTTCGTCGTCGGCGCCTGGATGGGGAACAGCGACAACTCGGCGCCGCCCGGGGGGGTCGTCGCCCTGGAGTCGGCTGCGTCGCTCTGGCAGTCCTTCCTGACTCAGGCCAGCAAGGGCACCCCCATCGCCTCCTTCCTCCAGCCTCCCGGGCCTCGTGGAGGTCAACGTCGATGCCTACAGCGGCATGAAGCCCGGGCCGTTCACGACCAGGACCGTGAAGGAGCTGTTCATCGAGGACGCGGTGCCGACCCAGGTCGACAGCACGAAGTTCGGCGTCGAGGTGGATTCGGCGACGGGCAAGCTCTGGCAGGAAGGGTGCGTCGGACCGAAGGAGGTCAAGGGCTTCCTGAACCTGGGCAACGTCGAATCCGAGTTCCCGTCGTGGGGCCCGGCCAACAGGAACTGGCTCGCGCGCGCCGCGCAGGGGTCCGGCGTCGCCGGCGGGCCCGAGCGGACACGGACGACCTACTTCTACGAGACCGGCGTCTGGAACCCCTTCGGCCGCACGTGGGGCGCGCCCTTCGCGCCGACGGAGATGTGCGAGATACCGGCACCATCACCATCGGACTGGCCGTGGCCATTCCCCTCCGAGAGCCCCATCCCGGGCGTGTCGCCGCTGCCCGGCGAGACACTTCCGCCGGGTCCCGGCGGTGGCGGCGGCGGAGGCGGCGGCAGGCCGACGCCCGCGCCCTAGAGGCCGACGATCGTCGCCCCGTCCCCGCCCTCTCCACGCTCCCCGGCGCGGACCGAGCGGACCAGCGGGTGGGCCGTCGCGGCGGCGCGCACGGCGTCGCGGAGTGCCCCGGTTCCCAGGCCGTGGATGATGATGGCGCGCTCGAGACCGGCGAGCGAGGCATCCTCGAGGTAACGACCGACCACCTCCAGCGCCTCCTCGACGCGGGCCCCCCGGACGTCGAGAGACGAGGCGACGGTACGTGCCCGCTCGAGCCGCAGCCGGCTGATCCCCGACGTGGCTTCCGCAGTTCCGCCATCCGGGCGCGAGGCGCGAGGTGCGTCGTGTCCGGACGCGACCGCCGGTTCGAGCTCCGCCGTGGGCGCCGTGACGCGCATCCCGCCGACCTCCAGCGTGGCCCGCGTGCCGCTCCGCTCGAGGGCGACGATCCGGCCCTCCCAGCCTCCCGTGCGGCTGCGGGCGCGGGCTCCGACTCGCCAGGCCACGGGCGCTGCCTGCGGCGGGGGCGGTGGAGCGGGAGCCGCCGCGGGGAACCGTCCGAGGCGTGCCTCGGCGCGCTCGACGACCTCGTCGAGCGCCGGAGCGGTGACCGTCTCGCGCTCGAGGCGCCGGCGGGCGCCGCGGACGTCGGCGCGGAGGTCGTCCACGATCTGCTCGGCGTCGGCGCGCGCCGACGCGACCGCCTCGTCGCGCTCGCGCCGCGCCCGCCGTCGCTCCTCGTCCGCGGCCCGCTGCGATTCGGCGGCCCGCAGCTCGGCAGCGCGGGCCCGGTCCAGGGCCTCGCGCGTGGCCAGGTCGGCGGCGCGGATCGAGGCCAGCGTTTCCTCGAAGGCCTGCTGGCCCTCGCTCAGGCGGGAGCGGGCGTCGTCGACGATCGAAGAAGAGAGCCCCAGCCGCTCGGCGATGGCGAAGGCCTGGCTGCCGCCGGGCAGGCCGATCCGGAGGCGATAGGTCGGCGAAAGCGTCTCGAGGTCGAACTCGACGGAGGCGTTCCGGACGTCGGGGGTCGTGTGGGCGTAGACCTTCAGCTCCGCGTAGTGAGTCGTCGCCGCCACGAGCGCGCCCGTCCGCAGGAAATGGTCGAGGAGGGCCTGGGCCAGGGCCGAGCCCTCGGTCGGGTCCGTGCCGGCGCCGAGCTCGTCGAGGAGGATCAGCGTGGCGGGACCCGCGGCGGCCGCGATCCGGACGATGGATCGGAGGTGGCCGGAGAAGGTGGAGAGACTCTGGGCGACGCTCTGCTCGTCCCCGATGTCGGCGAACAGGTCGGCCAGCACGGGCAGCCGGCTGCCCGGGTCCGCGGGAACGTGGAGCCCGGCCTGGTGCATGAGGACGAGGAGGCCGATGGTGCGGAGCGTGACGGTCTTCCCCCCGGTGTTCGGTCCGGTCACCACGAGAGCCCTGAACTCCGTCCCCAGCTCGACGTCGATCGGCACGACGTGCCCGCTCAGCCCCGGATGGCGGGCTCCCTTCAGCACGATCTCGGTTCGCCTGGCCGGCTCCGCGCGAACGGCGTCCATCTCCTCCGCCAGCCGGGCCTTCGCGCTCCAGAAGTCGAAGCGGGCGAGCGCGTCGAGGGTCTCCGCGAGCGGGCCGGCCTGGCTGCCCACGAGCGCCGACAGCTCGTCCAGGATCCGCTCGACCTCGGCGGCCTCGGCGAGCTGGGCCTCGCGCCAGGCATTCCCGAGCTCGACCGCCACGAGCGGCTCGACGAAGAGCGTCTGGCCGCTCCCCGACGCGTCGTGGACGATCCCCTTGACGCGACTCCGGGCATCCGCCCGGACCGGGATCACGTAGCGTCCGTTGCGGAGGGTGACGATCGGGTCCTGGAGCGCGCCGCCCACGTCGCTCGAGTGGACGAGCTGCTCGAGGCGTGTCCGCAGCCGTTCGTAGGCGTGGCGGGTCGCGCGGCGCAGGGCGCCGAGCCGCGCCGAGGCCGTGTCGAGGAGCTCTCCCGCCGGGTCGAAGCTGCGCTCGAGCGTCGAGCGCAGGCCCGGGAGCGGGTGGAGCTCGCGCGCCAGCGCGTGGAGGAGCGCCCGCCGGTCGTCCGCCAGGACGTCGCGGAGTCGCGACCCCGCCTCCAGCGTCTGCGCGATGGCCGCGAACTGTGCCGCGTCGAGCCGTCCGCCGCGCGCCGCCCGGTCCACCGCCGGGCCGATGTCGTGGGCGCCCCCGATCCCGGCGCTGGGGTGTTCGGCGATGAGCGCCCGCGCCTGCGACGTCTCCTCGAGGCCGATCTCGACGAGCACGGGGTCGGGCGACGGCAGGAGCGCCTCGGCCAGGCGTCGGCCGGGGGGAAACCCCGTGGCCGCGGCCAGGCGCCCGCGGACGAGCGGGAACTCGAGGAGGGCGATCGACTTTGCGTCCATCAGGGTGGTGCACTCGCTGCCGTCTCGCCGGCCAGGACGAACCGCCACGGACGATCGGCCCACCCCGGTCCGGCGTAGGCGACGCCGATCCTGGCGCCCGCGACGATCTCGCGACGAGGTCCATCGGCCCAGCCGGGCTCGAGGCGAAGACCGGCGGTGGAATCGAGGAGGTCCAGGCCGTCATCACCGCGCTCGACGCCGAAGGCGGCCGCCAGGTTGGCCGGCCCCGCGGCCAGGCGGGACGCCGGGATCCGGGCGATCCGGGCGGCCTCGGCGGCAGGAGCCGCGGCGGCGGCGCGCCGCGAATCCACGGCCCGCGCGAGGCGCGCCGCGCGCATCGAGGCGATCCCCTCGAGAGGCTCGACGGCGCGCAGGAGGATCGCCGCGCCCAGCCCCGGAGGGCCCGCGACGACGTTGAGGCAGATGTGCATGCCGTAGACACCGTACACGTATGCCCTTCCCGGCGGACCGAACATCGTGGCCGCCCGCGACAGGGGGCCGAACCGCGCGTGCGACGCACGATCCTCCGGTCCCCCGTAGGCCTCCACCTCGACGATCCTCCCGACGCTCCGGTTCCCCTCGCGCTCGCGGACGAGGAGTGCTCCGAGGATGCCGGGGGCAGCCTCGACGACGGGTCCCGCGAGGAGGCGGGCCAGGTCGGCGACGCGCCTCAGCGGTAGGTCTCGCGGAGGTCGGCCGGGGTGATCCCGCCGAAGATCACGAAGAAGAGCGGGAGCAGCGACGACCGGAACAGGTCCACGACCTGGGACGAGTCGTAGAAGTTGTAGATGTCCCGCAGGAATCCGATCTCACCAGGGTGGGCCGAGGCGTTCGGCAGGGCGAAGTAGGAGTCGAAGACGAGGATGAGCGCACCCACGAGCAGGAGGGCCTGGAGGGCGCCGAGGACCCCCCCGACGAGCTCGTCGATCACCGCCGTCTTCGTGAACAGCGTCGTGCGCCGGTAGAAGGTCTGGATCGCGATCGACCCGGCGACGTAGATCGTGAGCGCGCTGCCTCCGAACGCCAGCATGTACACGTACGCTCGCGGCAGGCCGGTCCAGTACTGCGCCAGCCAGGCGCCGAGCGGGTCGCGGAGGTTCACTGCCAGCAGGAGCGAGACCAGGACGATGGCAAGCCCGAACACCCGGCGCAGGGCTCCCTGGACGTAGCCGACCACGAAGAAGCCCGCCACGAAGAACGCGACGAGGATGTCGAAGAGGTTGAGCCCCTGGATGAACGCGACTACGTCCACGCAGCCTCCGGTTCCGGACGCCCGCGGCGTCCTCTCGTGCCTCTCGCCGCGTTGCCCCGGCGACCAGCTCTCACTCTACGCTGCCGCTTCCGCTCGTCGCAACCGGGCGCCGCGCCTGCGGGGACCACCACGGCCCCGGATCAAGTGCGCAGGCGGCCACCGTGGGCTGCCGCCACGGCCGCCACGAGCTCGCGAACGAGCCCGTCGACCTCACCCTCGTCGAGCTCGCGATCGTCGGCGCGGACCGCGAGCCGCCAGGCGAGGCCCTTCTCGGACGGCCCCAGGGGCGCCCCGCGATAGACGTCGAAGAGCGACACGCCGTGCACCAGCGCGCCGCCGGCCGCCCGGAGCGTGGCCGCCATGGCGCCAGCCTCGACACCCTCGTCCACGACGATGGCCAGGTCTCGCTCGACCCCTCCGTGGCGACTCACCGGGACGATGCGGACGGCAGGGAGCTGGCCGGCCCCCAGCCCGGCGATCGCGAGTTCCCCGGCGACGACCCGGCCGGGGCGCAGGCCCCACGCTTCCAGGGTCGTGGGATGGATCTCGCCGACGAGGCCGGCCACGCTGCCCGGCGAAGCTGCGTGCGCGGAGCGCCCCGGGTGGAGAGGCGGCCCATCCCGGTGTGGCAGGAAGTCGGGTGCTGCTGCGCCGATGGTGCGGGCGACGAGGGCCACGAGGGCCTTGCCGTCCTCGGCCTCCCACGACCGCCCGGCACTGCTCCACGACGGGGGCACGACGGCCCCGGCGAGGAGGAACGCGAGCCGCCACCATTCGGAGGGGGCGCCGTCCGCGCCGGCCGCGTAGCCCTTGCCGATCTCGAAGATGGCGACGTCGTCGCGGCCATGCCGCTCGTTGGCGACAAGGACGTCGAGGAGGCTCCCGACGAGACCGCTCCGCAGGACCACGTGGCGCTCCGAGAGCGGGTTGCGGACGCGGATGGGGTCACCCGCCGCCGCTTCTTCGCCGGCGACACCCGCGGCCATCAGGACTGGCCACCCGAGACGCGAGGCGTGCCACTCCGGGACCAGGGCCGGCGTCACGACCTCGGTCAGGCCCGCCCCCGCGAGAGCCCGACGGACAGTGTTCCGACGCTCGAGGGGATCGGGCCGGAAACGAGGCATGGCCGTGTCGGGCGTCTTCGTGGGGACGGCGTCGTAACCCCCGACGCGCGCGATCTCCTCGGCAACGTCGGCCTCGATGTGGAGGTCCTGGCGCCACGTCGGGACCCGGGCCACCAGCAGCTCGTCGCCACCCGCGGTGACCGGCGTCTCCTCGACCTCGATGCCGACCCGGTCCAGCAGGGCGACCTGCTCGGCAGCGGTGAACGCTGTTCCGAGCAGTCGATTGACGCGGGCCGGACGGAACCGCACGTTGCCACCCGGGGGCTCGTCCGGTGCCGTGTCGACCCGGCCGGCTGCGGCCTGACCACCGGCCCAGGCCACCACCAGCTCGGCCACGCGGTCGGCGCCGAGGCGGGCCAGGCGAGCTTCCTGGCCCTTCTCGAAGCGGAGGCTGGCCTCGGACCGCAGCGCGTGCTGGAACGCGGTCCGCCTGATGCTCACGGGATCGAAGACGGCGGATTCGATGATCACGTCGCGGGTGGACGCCGACACCTCGGAGCTTGCGCCGCCCATCACGCCGGCGAGGGCGAGCGGGCCGCCGGCGTCGGCGATCAGGAGGGCATCCGCCCCGAGCTCGCGCTCGACGTGATCCAGCGTCTCGAGGCGCTCGCCGACGACCGCGGTGCGCACGATCAGCCCGGCCCGCCCGGCCGCGTCACGGGCGACCGCGGCGGCGTCGAAGGCGTGGGTCGGCTTGCCGAGCTCGAGCATGACGTAGTTGGTGGCGTCGACGACGTTGCTCACCGGGCGGAGGCCGGCGGCAAGGAGCCGCATCTGGACGCGATCCGGCGAAGGCCCGACGGTCACGCCGCGCACCCAGCGGCCGACGAACCTGGTGCAGAGCGCCGGATCCGCCACGCTGACCGCCAGCAGGTCCGCGAGCTGCAGGTCGGCCGACTCCGCGAGGTGGATCTCGGGAAGACGGACGGGCGCCCCGGTGATCGCCGCCACCTCGCGGGCGAGGCCCACCAGGGAGAGGACGTCGCCCCGGTTCGGCTTGACGTCCACGTCGAGCACGACGTCCCCGTAGAGGTCGGCGAGGGGGACACCGACGGGGGTGTCCTGCGGCAGGATGAGGATCCCCTCGGCGTCGCCTGTCAGGCGCAGCTCGTCGCCTGAGCAGAGCATCCCGTTGCTGACGACGCCCATCTTCTCGGTCCGCTCGATGGCCCGGTTGCCCGGCAGCACGGCGCCGGGGAGCGCGACCGGGACCCGCTGCCCGGCGGCGATGTTCGTGGCTCCGCAGACGATCTCGAGGATGTCGCTGCCGACGCGGACTCGCGTGAGCGAGAGGCGGTCGGCGCGGGGGTGCCTGGTCACCTCGAGGAGCTCGCCGGTGACGACGTTGCGCCAATCGGCGCCCCAGCGCTCCAGCCCCTTGATCTCCATCCCGAGGAGGGTCAGCCGCTCGGCGAGCTGCTCCGGAGCGAGGTCGACGTCGACGTAGTCGCGGAGCCAGGAGAGAGGCACCCTCATCGGAACTGCTCCAGGAAGCGAAGGTCGTTGTCGAGGAAGGCCCGGATGTCGGTGACCCCGTGGCGGAGCATCGCGATCCGCTCTACGCCCATCCCGAAGGCAAAGCCCTGGTGGCGCTCGGGATCGATGCCGCCGTGCTGGAGGACGATCGGGTGGACCATCCCGGCCCCCAGGATCGTCATCCATCCGGTCCGCCCGCAGGCCGGGCAGCCGGAGCCATCGCAGACAAGGCAGCCGATGTCGAAGGCGACGGAGGGTTCGGTGAAGGGGTAGTAGCCGGGCCGGAACCGCGTCGCCGTGCCCTGCCCGAACATGGCGTGTGCGAATTCCACGAGCTGCCCCTTCAGGTCGGCAAGGCTGGTCGCCTCGTCCACCATCAGCCCTTCGACCTGGAAGAACTCCGAGGCGTGAGAGGCGTCGGTCGCCTCGTAGCGGAAGCAGCGGCCGGGCAGGAGCGCCCGGATCGGCGGCTTCTCGGCGTGCATGACCCGGATCTGGCCGGGCGAGGTGTGGGTCCGCAGGAGCCCCCCCTCCAGGTCCACGTACATGGTGTCCCAGAGGTCCCGCGCGGGATGGTCGGGCGGGATGTTGAGCAGCTGGAAGTTCGTGAGGTCCGTCTCGACCTCCGGCCCCTCGTAGGTCACGAAGCCGAACTGGCCGAAGACCTGGGTGATCCGCTCGATCGTCTCAACGATCGGGTGGAGGGTGCCGCGCGGGATGGACCGGGCCGGCGCGGTGACGTCGACGGACTCCTCGGCGAGCCGCGCGGCGAGTGCCGCGGAGGCCGCCCGTGCCCGCGCCTCGGCGAGCGCCGACTCGACGGCCTGCCGGACGTCGTTGACGACGACGCCCACCCGCGGCCGGTCCTCGACCGGGAGCGATCCGATGCCGCGCATGAGCCCGGAGAGGGCGCCGGCCTTGCGCCCCAGGTACTCAACGTCGAGCTCTTCGAGGGCATCGAGATCGGGTGCTGCCGCGATCCGGGGCAGCGCCTCGTCGCGGAGGGTGCGGAGCTGCTCGGTGAGGGTCGCGAGGTCCACGGTGGGGAGCGTCGCCTCCATCTTCCGGGTCGGGAATCACGGACCCTCGCGGCGCCGGAGCGCGCGAGGGTCCCGCTGCGGTGGTCGTGGGCCGGACGTGAGCCCGGCCGCGCCCTCAGGCGCCGCGGGCGACTTCGACGATCCGTCCGAACGTCGCGTCGTCGCGAACCGCGATGTCGGCGAGGATCTTCCGGTCGAGCTCGATCCGGGCCTTCTTGAGCCCGCAGATGAGATCGCTGTAGGGGACCCCGTGGGCTCGCGAGGCCGCGTTGATCCGCAGGATCCAGAGCTGGCGCATGTCGCGCTTGCGGACCTTGCGGTCGCGGGTCGCGTAGGCGAGCGCGTGGAGGAGTGCCTCGCGGGCCGGCTTTATCAGCCGGCTGCGGGTCCCCTTCCGGCCTTCCGCCGCGTTGAGAAGACGCTTGTGGCGGCGATGGGAGGTGACGCCGCGCTTGACGCGTGCCATGGTCAGCCCTTCTTCAGGTACGGCAGGAGGCGCGCGACCTGGGACGCGTGCTCGCTGCCGATGAGGGTCTTGCCGGCGTAACGGCGGGTGCGCCGCGACGACTTCAGCTCGAGGTGGTGGCCGCGCCACGATTTCACGCGGATCGGCTTGCCGCTGCCGGTCACCCCGATCCGCTTCTGGCTGCCCTTGTGTGATTTCAGCTTCGGCACGCCGGACTCACTCTCCCGTGATTGCGGGCACTGGGCCCGCTGCGTCGATCGCGACCGCCGGAGCGGCACCCTCGTCCTCGCCCGCCTCGGCCTTCGCCGCCGGGGACCTCTCCCCCGCGACGGGCTCGCGCTGCTTCGGCTTGTGGGTGGACGCGATCGTGATATGCATCGATTTGCCTTCGAGGAGCGGTGCCCGCTCGAGGGCCCCGTGGTCCTTCACCTGGTCCGCGAACTTGCTGAGGAGCTCCCGCCCGAGGTGCGGGTGCGTCAGCTCGCGGCCGCGAAACTGGACGGCCACCTTGATCCGGTCGCCCTCCTCGAGGAACTCGATCGCCCGGCGCACCTTCGTGTCGAAGTCGCCCTGGCCGATCTTCGGCTTCAGGCGGATCTCCTTGAACTCGACGGACCGGGACTTCCGCTTCGCCTCCTTGTCGCGCTTGGCCAGCTCGTACTTGTACTGGCCGTAGTCGAGAAGTCGGGTCACGGGCGGCGAGGCCGTCGGAGCAACCTCGACGAGGTCGTAGCCGCGCTCCTGTGCCAGGCGGAGAGCGTCCAGCGTGAGCATGACGCCCATCTGGTTTCCCTCCTCGTCGATCACCCGGACCTGCGGGATCCGGATCATCTGGTTGACACGCAGCTCTCGGCTTATGGTCGGCCCCTTCGCGCTATCGAGATCCTCGTGCGCCCGAAAACGGCGTGCAAGCACACGCGCGAACCGGGCGCGGATCGCCGGCGGAGAATAGCACAACCCCGCTCGCGCACGCGGGGGTCAGTCCGGGCGACGGGCGACCACCTCGGCGGCGAGACGCTCGGCCAGCGCCTCCCATCCCTGCGCCGGCTGCTGCTCCCCGGCTCGCGTGCGCGGGGCGGCCGTTCGCGCCTCGACCTCGCGATCGCCGAGGACGAGCATGTAGGGCACCTTCTGCTCCTGGGCGACCCGGATCTTGTTCTGCATGCGCCCGTCGGAGTCGTCGACCTCCACGCGGAGGCCGCGCGTCCGCAGGACCCCCGCCAGGTCACGCGCCGCGTCGAGATGGCGGTCGGCGATCGGGATGACCACCGCCTGCACCGGGGCCATCCAGAGCGGGAAAGCCCCCGCGAAGTGCTCGACGAGGATGCCGATGAACCGTTCCAGGGAGCCGTACACCGCCCGGTGGATCGCCATCGGTCGCTTGGCCGTCCCGTCGGCGTCGATGTAGGTCAGGTCGAAGCGTTCGGGAAGCATGACCAGGTCGACCTGGAACGTCGCCGTCTGCCACGAGCGTCCGAGGGCGTCCTCGACGTGGACGTCGATCTTCGGGGCGTAGAAGGCGCCATCCTTCGGCTTGAGGCTCCAGGGCAGGCCCGACCGCTCCAGGGCCTCGGTGATCAGCGCCTCGGCCCGCTCCCAGAGGGCCGGGTCGCCGAGCGCCTTGTCCGGCTTCGTCCCGAACTTGATCTCGGGCCTGAGGCCGAACCACCCGTAGACCTCCTCCACCTCGCCGAGGAGCGCCGCGATCTCGTCGCCGAGCTGGTCGGGGCGGACGAAGATGTGGCTGTCGTCCTGGACGAAGTGGCGAACGCGGGTCAGGCCGGAGAGCGTGCCGGACCGCTCGTTGCGGTGCAGCCGGCCGTACTCCGCGAGGCGAAGCGGAAGGTCGCGGTACGAGCGGATCCTGGCTCTTGTAGATGATCGTGCTCTCGGGGCAGTTCATCGGCTTGAGCGAGAACGTCTGGCCCTCGGACTCGACGAGGAACATGTTGTCCCGGTAGAGATCCCAGTGGCCGGACTGCTCCCAGAGCTTCTGGTGGACCAGCATCGGGGTGCTGATCTCGTCGTAGCCGCGCCGGTCCTGCAGCTCGCGCATCGCCGTCTCGAGCGTCCGCCAGATCCGCCAGCCCTTGGGGTGCCAGAAGGCCGACCCGGGGCTGACGTCGTGGAAGCTGAACAGGTCGAGGGCGACGCCCAGGCGCCGGTGGTCGCGCTTGCGGGCCTCCTCGCGGCGCCACAGGAACTGGTCGAGCTGCTCCTGGGTCTCCCAGACCGTCCCGTAGATCCGCTGCAGCATCGGCCGCTTCTCGTCGCCCCGCCAGTAGGCACCGGCGACCGAGAGGAGCTTGAGGGGGCCGATCGCCGCGGTCGTCTCGACGTGGGGTCCCTTGCACAGGTCGCTGAACGACCCGTGCTCGTAGAAGCTGGTCACCGGGAGCGGCTCGCCGGCTGCCTCAGCCCGCGCGGCGAGGTCATCGAGGATCTCCACCTTGTAGGCCTGGCCGGCGTCGACGGCCGCGGCCCGGGCGGCGTCGAAGGCCAGCTCCTTCCGGACGAAGGCGTGCGCTGCGGCGACGCTGGCCGCCATCCGCTCCTCGATGGCCGCGAGGTCCTCCGGCGTCAGCGAGCGCGGCAGGTCGAAGTCGTAGTAGAAGCCGTTGTCGATCGCCGGGCCGATGCCGAGCTTCGCGCCGGGGAAGAGCTCGAGCACGGCCTCGGCCATGACGTGGGCGGCGGAGTGGCGCATGGCGTCGAGCGGGGCGTGCGCTCCCGCGTCGAGCAGCTCGTCGGCCGAGCCTCGTTCGGGCGCCTCGAGCGCCTCCTGGACCTCGATTGCCTGCTCGTCGCCCATTCGCTCGCCTCCTCCGGAAGCACGAAGCCCCCCGTCCCTGCAGGACGAGGGGCCGATGCCTCCCGCGGTTCCACCCGCCTTCGCCTCGACCGGCGGGTGCCGGCAGGACGCTCTCGTGGCCGCGCTAACGGGCGGATCCCGGGCCGGTTCACCGGCCGCTCACGGGTGGTGCCGACGCCCCGGGTCTGCCCCACCGCGACTCTCAGCCGGGGATCGCGGCTCTCTTGGGGGTCCCGCGGCGGGCGTGTCCCGCTCGGCGCGTTCGTGATCTGGTGGGCGGTAGAGGACTTGAACCTCTGGCCTCATGCATGTCAAGCATGCGCTCTAACCAACTGAGCTAACCGCCCGATGATTCGCGCCCGGAAGGATGCTCCTCCCAAGCGAGCGCCGCCATTCTACCGAAACGGCCGGTCGGAGCATGCACGCCGCGCATTGGCGCCGCCGCCGCCGCGATCTTCGGCGAGCCGACGGCCGACTGGCCCGAATGTCAGCACGAAGGAGCCTCCTCCGCACCGGGCGCTGCGCCCGGTTCTCGGGATGGGACGCGCGCCGGGCGTCCGCGGGCTGCGTGCTCGTGCACACTGTGGGAGTACAAGCTGCAGGGTAGGTGCGCCGAGATGCCGATCAACCTGTTCGGTCCCAACATCGGGAAGCTGAGGCGCACAAACGACGTCGATGGCCTGCTCCGGGTGATCCGGCGGGACAAGCCCGGAGCCACCGAGATCCAGCACAAGAAGGACGCCGTCGATGCGCTCTGCTCGATGGGCGATACGACGGTGCAGGCGATCCTCGATCTGTACGCCGACGAACACGTCGATCCCGTCATCCGCGACTACCTGAACCTCCACGCCAAGGAGGACTCGGCGTTCGTGCATTCGCCCGAGCTGGTCAGACGGCATGTGGAGGGCCTGGTCCACCTCGTCCGTCGTGAGAAGTCGTGGGCTGCGGAGACCCAGACGAAGAAGGACGCGGTCGATGCGCTCGGCGCGATGGGCGACGCGGCGGTGCCGGAGATGCTCGCCCTTTCCGAGCTCGACGAGGTCTGGGACTACCTGAAGTACCACTCGAAGGCGTGCGAGGGACTCCTGAAGACGCCCGAGGTCGCCGACGCAGTCGAGCGGATCTGGTGGCGCAACTACATCCTCTACCAGCTGAAGCACCCTCCCGTGGGCCCGCAGGCGGAGAGCGGCCTGCGAGAGAAGACGCGCGCGGAGCTCGACTGGATTGCCTCCCGTCTCGACGTCGAGACGGACCCACGGATGACGGACGCGGAACTCATCGAAGGCCTCCTTGCCGGACGGGTGGACACTCCGGCTGCGCAGGTCGATCGCCTCCTCGCGATGTACCGGGACAATCGCGGGGCGTATGCAGCCGTCGCCGACTCGCTGCGGAAGATCCCCGGCCTGGCGGCGTTCAAGGCCCTCATCGACTGCATGGGCGATGGGGCCGGTTTCCTCATCGTGAGCGGCAAGATGGAGCACTTCGCGGGGGCGATCATCGCGCGCGCCGCGGAGGCCGGCGCCGCCAGCGACACCAGCGTGCTGGCTCCGCTCCAGGGGCTGCTCAGGCACCGCGTCCGCGAGGCCTACGCTCGGTTCGACCAGTTCTTCGTGGACACGGCCTCCAAGGCCCTCGCGGCGTACGAGGCCGCCCTCAGGATCGCCCGTCCGGACAGCGAAGGCGTGAGCGACGAGGCGGGTACCCCGGCCCACAGCCCCGGCACCTCCTCCTGACCCTCGCGAGCCCGGCATGCGCAACGACGACGAGCCTGCTTCGCGCGCCCCCGGGCGGATCCGGCCGGCCGGGCGCCCTCCGACGGACCCGGCGCCCGACCCTACCAGCGCGGCTGGAAGGCGCGGACGATGATGGCGAGGCCGATGAGGATGATGAGGAGCGGCCCGACCGGGATGTTGATCCCGTAGACGCTGCCGAGGCCGGAGAGAAGGGCGATCGTGCCCAGGATGAGCGTGAACCAGCTCGCCCGGATGCCGGCCAGCAGGCGCACCGCGTTGAGTCCGAGCATGATCAGGCCCGCCCCGATCAGCCACGTTCCCTCCGGGACGCCCTTCAGCAGCGCGAAGCCGCCGATCATGATGAGGAAGAGTCCCCAGCCGACCGTCTCGAGTCGACTGTTGAGCTCCTTCTTCCGGTCATCTCCGGGCAACGGCATCGAGGCGGTCCTCCAAGGCTGGGCGATCAGCCCAAGGATAGCCGGAGGATGCGCGAGGAGGCGCGACCGAGGCCGGGAGGCGCGCCACGGGCGGGATGCGCCGCAGCCAGGCACGCGGCAGGCCGTCGGGGCGGCCGGGGATCAGGAGGCGGTCGGTCCCAGCATGAGCTCGGCGAGGCCGGCGCCGCCCATCCCGGCGCCGAGGGCGAGCGCCAGGGCGACACGCGCCTGGACGGGGGTCAGGCCCCCCGCCGGCAGGATCCCGGCTCGCAGCCAGGTGGCGCCCCCGCCCGGGAAGGCGTAGGTCGACCCGACGGCGCCGGCGCCGGTCCGCGACGCCAGGACGACGGCCACGCCGGCGTCGCAGGCGTCCACGGCCGCCCGCAGGAGATCCGGATGAGTGTTGCCGGACCCGGTGGCAGCCACGACCACGCCGCGGGCCCCGTCGCGAACGGCAGCATCGAGGGCGGCGCCGGTCGTCTCGAGAGCCGCCACGATGATGGGGATGGGCAGCGCGGCCGCGGCCGGGATCGCGGGCAGGCTGCGCCGCAGGCCGCGGGGACCGAGCCGGACGCCGCCCTCCCCCACTCGCCCGAGCGGTGCACCCTCGCGCGTCGCAAAGGCGTTCACGGCCGAGGCGTGGCGCTTGGCGACGGCGTCGGCCGCGTGGACCCGCCCGTCGAGCACCACGAGCACCCCGCCATCGCGCGCCGAATCCGCCGTCGCGACCCGCACGGCGCCCAGGAGGTTGGCCGGGCCGTCCCAGCCGGCCTCGCTGGCGTTGCGCATGGCGCCGGTCACGACGACAGGTCGAGTGTCGGCGTGGCAGAGGTCCCAGGCGAAGGCTGTCTCCTCCAGCGTGTCGGTCCCCTGGACCACGACGACGCCCCGGATCGCCGGATCGCCGAGCGCTCGGTCGATGACGCCGCGGATCCGGAGCACGTCGGCGAACGAGAAGTGGCTGGCCGGGACCCGGCCAAGGTCGATCGGCACAACCTCGGCGCGCCGGGCGAGGCCGGGCACCGCGGCCAGCAGGTCGGCGCCGGAGAGGGCGGGCACCGCGCCTCCGGCGGACGCATCGACGGTCATGCTGATCGTGCCGCCGGTGAAGATCACGGCGACCCTCGGCCTGGCGCTCACGGCTCCTCCGGGGAAGGGCCGGCCGTCGCGAGGGGCTCAGCCTCGGCCGGCCCGACGGGTCCACCGGACGGTCGTGCGTCGCGGCGCCGGACGAGTGATGCGACTCCCACCACGAGGGTGATCGCGGCCGCGGCCAGGACGACCGGCATCGTGCCGATCACGTCGGAGATGGGTCCCACGACGATTATCGGAAGGAGGCTGCCCACGGAGACCAGCATGTTGAGGATGCCGAAGACCCGCCCGCGGACCGCCTGCGGAATCTCTGCCTGGAGCTCCGTCTGTGCAGGGATGGCCGTGGCGGCATAGCCGACGCCGGCCACGAAGGCGATGACGACGACCACCGTCAGGACGCTGACGAAGGCCGAGATGTCGGGTCCGGGCACCGCATCGTCGACGTCGCGGACGAACTGGGCGATGGGACCCGCGATGGAGATGAGCGCGAGGCTGACGCCGAGCACGATCATCCCGACCTCGATGAGGCGGCGTCGCGACATGTGGGACTGGAGATTGCTGACTCCGACGGCGCCCACCACCACCCCGACCCCGAGCGGGAGGACGACCACCACGAAGTCCTTGGTGCGGAGGCCGAGCACGTCGGCGGCGAACCCGGGGCCGAGGACGCCGAGGACTCCCACGATGGAGGCGGCGACCCCGAGGTACAGCAGGGCCCAGCGCACGGGCGGGTGGGCCCGGACGTAGCCCATCCCTTCGCGGAACTGCACCACGAACGAGCCGACCGCCTCGCCGGTTTCGCGGAGGCCGGCGTCGTGGGGCATCCTCCCCGGCGGCGCCGGCGGGAGCGTCCAGCAGAATCCAGCGGCCACCAGGTAGAGGGCCGCCACGATGGCGACGAGGATCGTGGGGTTGGCGATGGTCACCACGAGCGGGCCGAGCACCGTGAAGCCGATCGCGAACGCGGCGTTCAGGGTGAGCGTGAAGATCCCGTTCGCGGCCGTGAGCTGGCCCCGCGGGACGAGAAGCGGGATCATCGAGAGCTCGGCCGGCGCGAAGAAGGTCGTCGCGATCGAGACGGCCATGTTGAGCACGAAGACCACCACCACGTTCGCCCCGAGCAGGGCGAGAGCGATGAACAGGCCTGCCCGCAGCACGTTGGTCACGACGAGGACCATCCGGCGGTCGAAGCGGTCGACGTAGACGCCGGCCACGGCGCTGAAGACAACGGCCGGCGCGAGAAAGGTGAGGATCAGGAGAGAGACGGCGCTGTTGGAGCCGGTCAGGTCGCGGATGAGGATCGTCAGCCCGTACAGGACCATGTTGCCGCCGACCTGGGTCGCCAGCTGGGAAAGCCAGAGCAGGAGGAACGGGCGGTTGCGGAAGACCGCGACGCCTCCGTCGTCGGGCGCCGTGGCCGAAGGAGCGCGGAGGCTCATCTCGGCCCCACCTCGGGACCCCGGACCGCGAAGCCCACGAGGCGCCGCTCGACTGCCCGACGCTCGAGCAGCACGTGGCGCCCGCACGTCGCGCAGCGCAGGCCGATGTCGGCGCCGAGCCGGTCGAGATCCCACGTTCGACCGCCGCAGGGGTGCGGGCGCCGCAGCTCCAGGCGGTCGCCGAGCCGGAAGGGCACGGGAAGAGTCATGCGGGCACGGAGGTCTGCATCGGCGGCGAGGTTAGCACCCGAGACCGCGCTCGGGGCCCACTCGGCGCCATGTCAGGGACGGGGCACCCCGAGCGTCGGAGCGAGCGAGCGGTCGGCGGCCGGCAGGGAGACGACGTCGAGAGGGGTCACCTCGACCAGCACCTCGGCGTAGCGGGCCTGCAGCTGGGCGACGAGGCCACCTGCGCGCGTCAGCCCACCGGTCAGGGCCGCGGGATTCCCGATCGCCGAGGACCTCGATGCGGGGCCCGAGCGCCGTATCCGCGATGGAGAGCGCTCCGATCGGACCTGCCGCGACCGTCGAGGCCACGACGCGCGCCCCGCCGACCGCGATCGCCTCGGCGCCGGCGTTGCGCAGCTCGTTCACCAGCTCCGAGATCGCGTCGGCGGGCACGCCCCCGAAGAGGAGGACGCGGACGCCCGGGCCGGCCGTCGGGTCCTCGCCGGACCAGATGCGGACCCGCTCCAGATCGGCGCGCAGCTGGCCCACCGACGTCTCGCCGCGGGCGTTGGCGGCCGAGATGGAGTCCAGCTGGCCCTGGATGTCGGCCACCTCGCCGCGAAGCTGGTCGTTGCGGGTGGTCAGGTTGGCGATGAGGAGGGTCAGGTCCTGCGACGACTGGATCTCGAGGCCGGTGCCCGCCTGCTGGGCCCGGAACTGGATCACCAGCAGCAGGCCGAGCAGGATTGCGATGGCGGTGAGGGTGAGCTGGTTCCGCGGCCTGCGCATCGTTCAGGGCCGCGGCGTGGGGCTGGGCGCCGGGGGTCGCGCATAGCGCAGGCTGACCGCGCCCGCATAGGCGGGGACGGTCACGCGGCCGGGCTCCGCGAAGGAGATGCGAATCCCGAACCGATCCGCCCGGGCCTGGACGAGCTCGACGAACCCGGGCGACGTCACGAGGACGTTGTACAGGTCCGACGGCCCGATGGCCGCGACCTGGTACGGCGGGGCGAGGTAGGCCGAGTTGACGAGGAGGGTGCCGCCGATGTCCACGAATGCCGTCGCCGGAACCAGCCGCTCGCCGTTCACGGAGATGGCCTCGGCGCCGGCCAGCCAGAGCTCCTCCACGACCACCCGCAGGTCCCGCGCCCCGACGCGATAGTCCGCAGCGGACCCGTCGGGCGGCACCGGCGCCTGCGAGTCATCGAGCTGGAGGTAGATCCCCGGACCTTCGAGCGCCACCAGGCCCGCTGCGATGCGGGCCGCCCGGAGCGCCGCGTTGAGGTCGCTCACGAGCACGCCGCTTCCCGCGGCACCCTGCTCGGCGGTCGTGACCGCCGCGCGCAGGTCCAGGATGCGGTCCTTGAGGGCCTCCTGCTGCGCCTGGAGCGCGACCACCGACTCGACGAGCGGGGCGCGTTCCTGCGTGGTGTAGCGCACGCGCGGGGCCTCGCTGCGGACCTGGGCTGCGACCAGGAAGCCGAGGGCGACCAGCGAACCGGCCAGCGCGACCTGCCACGACGGAACGGCCCGGATGCGGGCCCCGAGCGTCGTCACGGCAACGTTCGATCCGCGGCGCGCCGGGCGCGTCGGCGACGGACGAACGCCGCGGCACCCCCCACGAGGAGCCCGGCCAGCGCGACTACGACGAGGAGCCACCCCTCGCGGAACGGCGATCCGCCGTCAGCGGCCGGGTTGCCGGGCCCCGGACCGGTCGACTCGACGGGCGACCCGGCCGGCGATGCGCCGGGCACCGGGGAGCCGCCGGGCGCCGGGGTCGCGCCCGACTCCCAGCCCGGTGGAAGCGGGCCGGGCGGGCCCGGCTGCGGACCGTGCCGGGTCGGAGGATCTGCGCCGAGGTCGGCCAGCCACGCCGCCTCGAACCCGGCGACATCGGCGCCCGTGGCGGCAGTGAACGCCTCGTCGTCCGACACGCCGTCGGCGTAGCTCCGGATGAGCTGCACGAGGGCCCCCGTCCCCTTCTCGCGGACCAGGTAGTCCACGGCGGAGACGCTCTCCGCGTAGGCCAGGAAGAAGCCCTCGGCGGTCGTCGGGAACAGGCCGCCGAGGGCCCGGATCGGCATGAGCCGCCCGGAGGAAGCGGCGGCCTCCACGGAGCTGCGGTCGGAAGTCGAGTACCCCTCCGTAAGGTAGACGGCGACCCCCTCGTTGAACCAGCGCGGCGGGGAATGGTACGGGTTGCGCGTGGCGGTGGCGAAGACGAGGTGGGTCAGTTCGTGGGGGACGTAGACCCGGGCCAGCATGTCCGCGACCGCGTCGGGCGCAATCGCCGCGAAGATCGTCCGGATGTCGGGGTGCGCCTGGGCCCCCACGTTCTCCCGCGTCCGCGGACCCAGCACGGCGTACAGGGCGGCCTCGTCCGGATAGACGAAGAAGTCGATCGGCTCCGACTCCGTGACGCCCAGGAAGGTCTCTGCGTCCCGTACCGCCTTCTCCCCGATCTCGAGCACGCGCCGCCCGAACACGTCGGAGCCGTCGTACCAGTGCACCCGGATGACGTCGCCCTCCAGCGTCCGCCATTCGTGGCTCGTGTCGGCATAGCGGACCGTGACGGGTGGGCCCACGACCGGCTCGAGCGTCCGGTCGGCCGGAACCAGGCGCCAGCGGGCGATGATCGTGGTGTTCGGGTAGACGTGGCCGCCGTCGGCGAGCGACTCGCGATGGACGGACTCCCGGCGGCCGGCAGCCGTCGCTCCCACCACCTGGACGACGTACGGGCCGAGGCTCCCGGGATACTCGAGCAGGATCTCGACCCGGGCGAGGTCGACGGGACTGTCGAACGCCTGGGTGAAGGTGATCTCCTTGCCGAAGGTGAACGTGGCCGTCGGCGTCTCGAACGTCGGCGAAGCCGCCGACGCGGGCGCGACGACGGCGAGCGCCAGGAGGAGCGAGGTGAGGAGCGCCCGCCCGACCCGCCTCACTGGCCGGCCCACGCGAGGCCCGCGAGGCGCAGGATCCCGAGGCCGTTGGTCGTCGCCCCCAGGAGCCCTGCCCGGGCCAGCGCAGCCGAGGTCGCGTAGCTCACGGGGATCGTCGGCACCTCGTCGCGCAGGATCGTCTCGGCCGCGTCGTAGCCGGCGCGTGCCGTCGTCGCGTCGTCGGTTCCGACCGCATCGGCGATCGCGGCATCGAAGGCCGCGTTCGACCAGCCGCCGTAGTTGTTGGGCTGATCGCTTCCCAGCAGGATGCCCAGGAAGTCGTTCGGGGACGGGTAGTCGGCTATCCACGAGAGCGCCCACATGTCCGGCGAGTCCTGGCTCCCGAGCCGGGAGAAGAGGGTCGCGAAGTCGAGGGCCTCGTATCGGACGGTGATCCCGAGGTTCGCTCGGAGCTGGGCGAGGATGGCCTCGTCGTAGCCGGTGCCGCCCGTGACCAGCGTGACGGCGGGAAACGCGGCCGGGTCGGCGTACCCTGCCTCGGCGAGGAGGCGTCGCGCCGCCGCGGGGTCGTAGGCGGGGATGAACGACGCGTCGCTTCGGCCCGGGATCCCGGGCGGAACCATCGAGGTGGCGGGCAGCGCCGTCTCGCCATCGGCGAGAGCCACGATCCGGGACCAGTCCACGGCCGAGGCGAAGGCGCGGCGCACCCGCGCATCGTCGAACGGCGGCCGGCGCGTCTCGAACCCGTAGTACGTGACGGAGAGGTTCGCCCATCGGCGGAGGCTCGGCCCGAGGTCGGGGTCGTAGGCGATCCACGAGGCGTCGTATTCTGCGATCGGCGCCCAGTCGAGCTCGCCGGCGGCGAAGACATCGACCTGACTGCGGCCGCCGATGTCCGAGACGAGCGTGATCTCGGCGATCGCGGGCGACCCGGCCCAGTAGCGGGGGTTGGCCTTCAGGGTGAGGCCGTCTGTCGTCGTCGCCGCGAGCAGGTACGCGCCGGACCCCACGAACGCAGGGCCGGGCTGGGGAGCTCCCGGGTCGCGCCCGACCGAGGGCGGCACGACCGCGAGCGTCGGGCTGGCGGCAATCGCCGGGAAGTCTCCCGCCGGGCGCGTCAGCCGGACCTCCACCGTGGACCCGGAGGCGCGAACCGCGACCGCGTCGGCGCTCCCGGTGCCCGTCGCGTACGCCCGCGCCCCCTCGACGTCGTAGAGCAGCGAGGCAAGCGGCGAAGGCGCCCGCGGGTCGATGACCCGCAGCCAGCTGCGCCGGACGTCGTCGGCGGTGAGCGGCGAGCCGTCGGAGAACTGGAGGCCGTCGCGCAGCGTGAAGACCACCGTGCGTCCCGCGTCGCGCATCTCCCAGCGGGCCGCCAGCGCCGGGCGAGGGGTCTGGCTCGGGTCGATTGCCGTGAGCCCCTCGAAGAGCTGGGCGATGACGGCCATGCTCGATGATTCGCCGGCCGCGGCTGGATCGAGGGTGGCGGGCTCGCCCATCAGGATGCGGGCCGTCCGCTCCGCGGCGTTTCCCGGACCTGCGACCAGCGCCGTCGTGGCGAGCAGCCCGGCGGTGACGGCGGCGAGGAGAGCCAGCCGTCGCCCCGGATGCGGCGAACGGCGCAGGCGGGAAATCATGGCCGGAGTATAGGTCGGGCATGAGAAGCCCCCGGCGGGCCCGGCCGCGGCACCCGTCCCGTCAGGGCGTCGCCGCGTCCCCTGCGTCGCGCTGGCGACGAGCCTCGTAGAGCAGGACGGCGGCGGCGGCCGAAACGTTGAGGGAATCCACCCGCCCCAGCATCGGCAGCCGAACCCCCAGGACGTCCGCGGCGAGCCACTCCGCGCCGAGGCCGCCGGCCTCGCTGCCGACGGCGATGGCCACGGGCCCCCGCAGGTCCGCCTCCCGGTAGTCAGTGGCCGCCTGGACCCGGGCCGCGACGATCCGGATGCCGCGCTGGCGCAACCACGGCAGGAGGGTGAGCGTCGGAGCGATCCCGATCGGCAGGCTGAGCACCGTGCCCAGGCTCGCGCGCACCGCGTTGGGGTTCCACGGGTCCGCCGCCGGCTCGCGATGGAAGGCGATGAGCAGCGCCGTCGCGCCCGCGCCGTCCGCGCTCCTCGCGATCGCTCCGAGGTTGCCCGGCTTCTCGGCGTCCTCGACCACGATGAGCAGTGGGTCTGGCCGGACCGCCACGAGCGCCTCGAGGTGCCCGAGATCCGTCGGTGGAGCGTCGACCATCGCGACGATCTCGCTGCCCCGCTCGCCGTAGGCAAGCCGCGACCACGCTGCGCCCGCGACGCCGATCAGGGGGACGCCGGCCTCCGCTAGGCGGGCGACAACGGCCTCCGCCTCGGCCTGCTGGGGACCGGTCGCGATGAATGCCTCCCGGACGGTCAGGCCCGCCTCGAGGGCCCGGAGGACCTCGCGGGTCCCATCCACCAGCAGGCGGCCGGTCTCGCTGCGCCCACGCCGCTCGCGGAGGGTCAGCGCGGCCCGGATGCGCGGATTCGCCGCGCTGGTGATCATCTCGGCGCGACGGCCGGCGTCCGTCATCGCCGAGCCTCGGCGTGGACCGAGGTCGCGAGGACTGCCCAGCCGGCCGCCAGCCTGGCGCCACCTGCGGCCTCGAGGACCAGCTCGAGCAACCGCGGAACGCCGGCCCCCGAGCCGAGCGCCGCGCCCACCGTCTCGGCAAGCAGGCTCGGGGGCAGCCCCGCCGCATGGGCGGTGCAGGCGACGAACCACGGCCCCGGCGCCAGGAGCGGTCGGATGGCCGCGAGAAGCGGCTCGAGATCCTCGGCGAGGCGCCACGCTCCCCCGCCCGGGCCGTGGCCGTAGGTCGGCGGGTCCAGGATGACGCCGTCGTAGCGCTGCTCCCGGCGGGCCTCGCGCGCCACGAAGCGCGCCGCGTCCTCCACGAGCCAGCGAATCGGCCGATCGGCGAGACCGGCCAGCACGGCGTTGCGGCGCGCCCAGGCAACCGCCGGGCGCGAGGCGTCCACGTGGGCCACCCGGGCCCCTGCGCGGGCGAGGGCGAGGCTCACGAGACCCGTGTACGCGAACAGGTTGAGCACCGACGCCGGGCGGCCGTGGGCGCGAGCGACGGCCGCAGCCTCTTCCGCGGCCCAGGCGGCGACGGCGGCGTGCTCCGGGAAGATGCCGACCTGCCCGGCGGGAGTCGCCCGGAGCTCCATGGGCAGGCCTCCGATCGCCGTCGTCCAGGGCTCGCGGAGGACACCGTCGGGAACCCACCGTCCGCCGACCTCCCCGATATCGCGCTCGTAGCGGGCAGCGGCCGAGCCCCAGGCTTCGGGGAGCCGCCGGGGAAAGCCGTTCGCGGCCGGCGCCGGCCGATCGAGGGTGACGGCACCAAAGCGTTCCAGCCGGCGGCCGTCGCCGGCATCGAGCAGCGCGTATCCGTCCCCATGATCCACGCGACGATCGTAACGCCCTGCCCTCCCCTGCCGCGCCGCCGGCTTGCTCCTCCGCATGAGACCGCGCCTCGCGCTGCCGCAGGGCGCTTGACCCGCTGCCTCGCCTGCGCCACGCGCGAGGCTGGACGGCAGTTGCGGCGCGACCGGTGTGACGGAAGAAGGTTGTGACATTCGTCACATACGGTAGGCCGTGCGCCTCTGCCCACCGCCCGCGGCCGGGCTGTCTACTTGGCGCGATCCGGGAGGGCGAGCCAGGGACGCCGTGCGCCTGCGAGGTGGCTCGTTCCGGTGATCGAAGCCCCGCGTGGAGGGCAGCCTGATGTCCGTGATCGAAACCGAGAGGCTCACCAAGTTCTACGGGGCCCACCGGGGGATCGTGGACGTGGACCTCGCCGTCGAGCAGGGAGAGGTCTACGGCTTCCTCGGGCCCAACGGCGCCGGGAAGACGACGACCATCCGGCTCCTGCTGGACCTCCTCCGCCCCACCTCGGGGCGGGCGTCCGTGTTCGGGATCGAGACGACGGTCGATCCGGTCGCCATCCACCGCCGCATCGGCTACCTCCCCGGCGAGTTCGCCCTCTTCGACAGGCTCACCGGCGGCCAGACGATCGAGTACTTCGGGAATCTCAGGGGCGGGGTCGACCCGATCTACCAGGCCGATCTCGTCGCCCGCTTCGATCTCGATCCGTCGCGCCGGTTCAAGGAGTACAGCAAGGGCAACAAGCAGAAGGTCGGCCTCGTGATCGCGCTGCAGCACCGGCCCGACCTGCTGGTCCTCGACGAGCCGACGTCCGGGCTCGACCCGCTCGTGCAGCAGACGTTCTTCGCGCTCCTGCGCGAGACCGTCGCGGAGGGACGCACGGCGTTCCTCTCCTCGCACATCCTCGGCGAGGTCGAGAAGACCTGCGACAGGGTCGCGATCATCCGCGATGGTCGCATCGTCAAGGTCGACCGGGTCGAGGCGCTTCGCGGCCTGGCCCACCACCTGGTCGAGCTCCGCTTCGCCGCGCCCGTTCCTGCCGCGGCGTTCTCGTCGCTCCCCGGCGTCAGCGACGTCGTCGTGATCGAGGGCGGCCTCCAGATGCGGGTGACCGGCTCCATGGCGCCGGTCGTCGAGGCGGCCGCAGGCCACGGGCTCGTCGATTTCGAGACCCGCGAGCCGAGTCTCGAGCAGACTTTCCTCGCCCAGTACGGCCGCGAGGCCGTCGAGGTGGACGGCCATGTCCGCTGAGATCCGGGGCCTGCCCGTCCGGGCGTTCGCCCCCCACGTCCCCTTCGGCAGCCGGCTCTACGGGCTCGGCAGCGTCTTCGGCAAGACCGTTCGCGACGCGCGCCTCGGGGGCCTCGTCATCATCGCCGTCCTCGGGGTGATGACGGTCGCCGGCGGGATGACCATGTCGACCACCTACGGGACGCCCGAGGCGAGGCTCGAGCTCGCCTCGATGTCGCGGGACATGCCGCCGATGCTGCGCGGCATGTACGGGAGCCCGGTCAACGTCGACACGCTCGGCGGGTTCATCTCGTGGCACTACGGTTCCTACTTCGCGCTTCTCGTGGGGCTCTGGTCCATCCTCGCGCTGTCGTCCACCCTCGCGGGCGAGGCCCGGCGGGGCAGCCTGGACTTCGCCGTCGCGACGCCCCGCTCGATGCGCTCGATTGCCATCGAGAAGGTAGCCGGGCATGCCGCCGCGCTCGGGATCGCGATGGCCTTCACGGCGGTCATCGCGTGGGCGACCGGTCTCGTGGGCGCCACCATGCCCGGCGATTCCATCTCGCCGTTCGCGGCGATCTCCTTCGCCATCGGTCTCGGGGCCAGGGCGCTGATCGCGGGATCGATCGCCTTCGCGCTGGCGCCCTTCCTCGGTCGCGGCGCGGCCGCCGGGATCGCGGGGGCGCTGATGCTCGGCGGCTACGTGGTCAACAGCTACCGGACCGTCGTGCCGGCCTTCGACACGCTCGCCGGCGCTACCTGGTTCTCCTGGACCGCCGACCACGTCCCCCTCGCCGGGCAGTCGGACTGGGCGGGGATCGCCCTCACCGCCGTCGCCTGCGCGATCCTGCTGGCGATCGGCGTCGCGGCGTTCGCGCGGCGGGACGTCGGGGTGACCATCTCGCTGCCGACACCCGGGCTCCCCCGCGCGCTCCTCGGCGTCCGCGGGCCGGTCGGCCGGTCGTTCGGCGACCTCCTGCCGACGGCGCTGGCCTGGGGCATCGGCCTCGGGATCTACGGCGTCCTGATGGCGGCCGCCTCGCGGTCCCTGCTCGACGCCCTCGCCGCCTCGCCCGCCATGGCGGACATATTCCGCAACCTGATCCCCGGCATCGACATCACGACCGCCGCCGGGTTCCTCCAGCTGGCCTTCGCCGACATCGGCTTCGTGCTCATCGGGCTGGCCGCGACGACGTTCATCGCCGCCCGGTCGTCGGACGAGACATCGGGCCGGCTGGAGCTCCAGCTGACGACTCCGCTCACGCGCGCGCGCTGGGCGGTCGCGAGCGGCGCAGCCGTGTGGCTGGCGATCACCCTCGTGACGGTTCTGCTCGCTGCCGCGGTGGCGATCGGCGTGGCCTCCGTGGGACAGGATCCGGCGACGCCGGCGACGGGCACGCTGGTGCTCGCCCTGTACGGCGCCGCCCTGGCCGGGATCGGGGTGGCAGTCGCCGGCGTCTTCCGCCCCTCGCTTGCCATGCCCGCGGTGCTCGCGTTCGCGATCGGCACGTTCCTGCTCGACCTCCTCGCACCGGCCCTTCGACTGCCCGACTGGGTCCAGCAGCTCGCGTTGACGGCACACCTGGGCGAGCCGATGGTCGGCTCCTGGGACGCGATCGGGATCGTGGCCTGCCTCGCGCTCGCGGTCGGCGGCGTCGCCGTGGGGGCGTGGGGGATGGCCCGGCGCGACGTCGGCACGTGACGGAGGCCGGCGCCGTGGAGGATCGACCGGGAGGAGCGCGGCGGTGGCTGCTCCTCATCTACCGGATCAAGGCCGAGTCGTCCGGCCGCCGGACGTATGCCTGGCGGCAGCTCCGCCAGCTCGGCGCCGTCTACCTCCAGCAGGCGGCCGCCGTCCTCCCCGACCGGCCGGAGCTCCGCGCCGGGCTCGACCGGCTCGGCCAGCGGATCCGGAGCGCCGGCGGCGAGGCGTCGCTCCTGGAGACCACCTCGCCGAGCGAGACGTGGGAAGAGGAGCTCGTCGCCCGCTTCAACACCGCCCGCGACGCGGAGTACGGCGAGATCGTGGACAGCGTCGAGCGGTTCGAGGACGAGATCCGCAGCGAGACACGCCAGGAGCGGTTCCGGTTCGCCGAGCTCGAGGAGGGCGAGGCGGACTGGGCGAAGCTCCGGCGCTGGTTCGCCCGCCTGACCGAGAGGGACTTCTTCGGTTCGCCGGGACGGGCGGACGCCGCGGAGGCGCTCGCCCGCGGACGCACGCTCCTCGACGAGTTCACCCGCGAGGTCTACCGGCGGGAGGGGCTCGATGGCGACGCCACGGCCGGCCGCGCGGGGTGAGTGACGGCTACCGCCCGATGGCCAGGAACATCGGGCTGAAGTACGGCACGAGCCAGATCGCCCACACCGCGACGCTGAACCTGTGGAAGCTCGTGATCCAGCGCTCGTCCCGCCGCGCGAGGACCACCGTGGCCCAGACCGCGTGGATCAGCATGAGCACGATGGCCAGGACGCCCGTCACCCCGTGCACGTCAAAGGTGAGGCCGCCGGCCATCTCGAGCATCATCCCGGTGCCCACCGTGTCGCAGACGAGCCCAAGCCAGAAGAAGGCGAGGTGCCACGGCTTCAGCCGCCCGGCGAACCGCTCGCTCCACACGCCGATCGAGTAGAAGACCAGGGCCAGGGTGATCACGACGGTCGCGATGCCGCTCATGTGAACGCTCCGAGTCGTCGCCGGTGGGCGACCTGCGATGGACGGCGGGCGATGGTCCGCCCGCAGGCCCGAACGGTACCGCGGTCGGCGCGACCGCGACGCGCGTTTGCGCCCGGTGAGCCTCGGGCCCCCTGGATGTTGTCGATACCTTGACGCGCCGCCTCCGAGGAATTGACATCATTGACACCCTCACCCAGCCAGGGACCACTCGAAGGAGCCACATGCCGGCGTCTCCCTCGCCAACGGACGGGACCGACGACCACTCCCCGCTCGACCTCTACCGGCAGCTCCTGCGGATCCGCCGCCTCGAGGAGCGGGCCTACCAGCTGTTCGTCGAAGGACTCGTCCGGGGCACCACCCACCTCTCGCTCGGGCAGGAAGCGGTCGCCGTGGGCTTCGCCTCGGTGATGGCTCCGGCCGACCTGACGTTCTGTACCTACCGGGGCCACGCCCACACGCTCGCCCGCGGCGCGTCGATGGCGGGACTACTGGGAGAGCTCATGGGCAAGGGCGGGGGCATGATGGGCGGCAAGGGCGGCTCGATGCACCTGACATCCGTCGGGGCACGGCGCCATGGGCAGCTACGCCATCGTCGGCGCCCACCTCCCGATCGCCGCCGGGGCAGCATGGTCGGCGCAGGTCCGCGGGAGCGGCCAGGTCTCCGTCTGCTTCTTCGGCGACGGGGCGACCAACATCGGCGCCTTCCACGAGGCGCTCAACCTTGCGGCGGTGTGGAGGCTGCCCGTCGTGTTCGTCTGCGAGAACAACCTGTACATGGAGTACACGCCGATCGGGTCGGTGACGGCGGTGCCGCGCCCGGCCGCCGATCGCGCCGGCGCCTACGGGCTCCCGGGAATCGTGGTCGACGGCAATGACCTCGACGCCGTGCGGGCCGTGGCGTCGTCGGCCATCGAGCTCGCGCGCAGTGGTGGCGGGCCGAGCCTGATCGAAGCCCTTACCTATCGCCACGGTGGCCACTCCCGGGGCGAGCCCGGAACCTACCGTCCGCGAGACGAGGTGGAGGCCTGGCTCCGCCGCGATCCCCTCCCCCGCTACCGGTCCTCGCTCGGTGTCGGCGAGGAGGCGATCGCCGCCGTCGAGTCGGCCGTCGACGAGGAGGTCGCCCAGGCGGAGGCGCTCGCGCGAGCGATGTCGGAGCCGGATCCCGCGACCCTGCTGACCCAGGTGTGGGCCGACGGAGGCTCGACGTGGCGGAACTGACGTATCGCGCCGCGGTCGCCGCGGCGATCGAGCAGGAGATGGAGCGCGACCCCCTGGTCGTCTTCCTTGGCGAGGACGTCGCGGGGGCGGGAGGCGTGTTCAAGGCGACCCCGGCCTCCTCGAGCGCTTCGGGCCGACCCGGGTGCGCGACACGCCGATCAGCGAGCAGGCGATCGTGGGCGCGGCGATGGGCGCCGCGATGACGGGCCTGCGGCCGATCGTGGAGGTGATGTTCAGCGACTTCCTCGCCGTCTGCTGGGACATCGTGGCCAACCAGGTGGCCAAGACCCGCTACATGACCGACGGCCAGGTCTCCCTGCCGCTGGTCGATTCGAACCGCCAACGGGTTCGGGATGCGCTTCGGTGCCCAGCACAGCCAGAGCCTGGAGAACTGGGCGATGGCCGTCCCGGGCCTCAAGGTCGTGGCGCCGTCCAACCCGGCCGACATGAAGGCGCTCCTGGCCGCAGCCATCCGCGACCCGGACCCCGTGGTCGTGTTCGAGCACAAGGCCCTCTACCCGGTGAAGGGCGAAGTCCCCGAGGGCGAGCTCGTCGGCACGCTCGGCCAGGCCGCCGTCCTGCGAGACGGCAAGGACGCCACGCTGGTGGCCCTCGCCGCCATGGTCCCGCGAGCCCTTGAGGCGGCCGCCCGGCTGGCCGAGGACGGGATCAACCTGACCGTTGTCGACCTGCGGACGCTCGTGCCCCTCGACACGGCCACGATCCTCGCCGCGGTGGCGCGCACCGGCTGGCTCTTCACCGCCGAGGAGAACCCGCGGCTGTGCGGCTGGGGCGCCGAGGTCGCTTCGATCGTCGCCGAGGAGGGCATCGACTCGCTCGACGGACCGATCGTCAGGATCACGACCCCCCACATCCCGCTGCCGGCGGCAGCGGCTCTCGAGGACCTGGCGGTGCCGTCGAGCGAGCGCATCGCGCAGACGATCCGGGCGAGCCTCCGGTGACGGGCGTCCCGGGCGGGCCTCCCGGACACGCGGCTCAAGGCGAGACGGCTCCCGGCGCGCCGCGGGGTGCCGCGCCGTGGGTCGGGCGGTCGGCGGTCGTGACCGGCGCCGCGAGCGGCATCGGCCGGGCCGTGGCCCACCGCGTGCTGGGGGCGGGGGCGCGCCTGATCGCGGTCGACCGGGACGCCGAGGGGTTGCGCGACCTCGAGTCGCTCGGGGCAACCATCGTTGTGGCGGACCTTTCCCTCGCCGCCGAGCTGGCGACGGTCATCGAGGTCGGGGCAGGGGCCGACTACCTGGTCAACGTCGCCGGGATCCTGCACCCCCAGCCGCTGCTCGAGGTCGAGCCGGACGACCTGCGGCGCGTCTTCGCCGTGAACCTCGACGCGCCGTGGATGCTCTGCTCGAGGATCGGGGCTGCGATGCCCGCCGGCGGGGCGATTGTGAACGTCTCGTCCGCGGCCGCCAAGAACGCGAAGTCGACCGAGATCGCCGCCTATGCAGCGTCGAAGGCGGCGGTCCTGTCGATGACGCGCTCGTTCGCGGCGGCCTACGCGGCCCGCGGCGTCCGCGTCAACGCCGTCTGCCCGGGCATCATCGACACGCCGATGCAGCAGCACCTCGTGGCCCACGTCGCCGCCTCGATCGGCCGGCTGGTCGAATCGCTGGAGCAGGAGCGCCTCGGCAGCGTGCCGCTCGGGCGGGCCGGACATCCCGACGAGTGCGCCGCCGTGATCGCCTTCCTCCTCTCCGCCGACAGCTCGTACATGACCGGGCAGGCGATCAACATCTCCGGGGGCATGGTGACGTGGTGACCTTCGAGCACGCGGTCTTCTACTTCAGGCTCTTCCCCGGGCGGGAGGCCGAGTACGACCGGCGCCACCGGGCGGTCTGGCCGGAGCAGCTCGCCGCGCTGAGCGCGGCGGGCGTCACGAACATGACCGGCTTTCGCCGCGGAACGGACGTCTGGTACTACGCGCAGGCAACGCCGGATCGCGCGACGGCGTTCGGCCGCCTGTCCGGGAGCGAGGTCGATCGACGGTGGGGCGAGCACTTCAAGGACACGATCGCGGAGATCACGGGGCCTGACGGCGAGCTGCTCTGGTACGCGTGCGCCTCCGCGTCCGCGGTCGCTCCGACGGTCGGCGAACGGCCGGCGCCGCAGCGGATCCTCTTCGGCCACGTCATGTCCCCGGCCGCCGCCCTGCTCGAGGGCCCGCCGGACCTCGCCGACGCGGGATCGCTTCCGGGCGTCTACTCATGGGCCGCATTCCGGCGCGGGCGACACGCCATACACGTCGTCGAAGCCGATCCGGACGCCGACGCGCCCCGGATCGGGGCCGCTATACGGGCCGCGCTCGTCGCCCGCGGAGTGCCGCCGGTTGGTCGGTCGTGCGGCTGGGAAGCGTCGTCTTCCACCTCGACTAGGGGTCGCGAGCAGCGGCGACGCGAGTCGCGCCAGGCGGCGTCTTCCGAAGCAGCCGGAACGGGCCAGCCGCGGCGACATTGGCTGGGCCGGCGAGGCCCGGCGGATCCCTCAGCCGGCCGACACGGCGGGCTCCAGCAGATCCCCCAGCGCCGCGCGCAGCTCGCCGTAGCCGGACAGGCAGAAGTCGGCCCGCGTCCGGCGCCCGGAGCTGCACGCAGACATGGTCCGCGCCGGCGTCGAGGTGCTCGCGCACGCGCGCGACGATGGCGTCCGCGTCGCCCTGGACGACCACGGCGTCGATGAGCCGGTCGCTCCCGCCCCCGGCGATGTCATCCTCGCCCCAGCCCATCCGGCGGAGGTTGTTGGCGTAGTTCTCGAGCGCGAGGTAGCGCCCGGCAAACGCGCGGGCGGTTTCCCGGGCGACGCGCCCGATCCGTCTCGAGGACCGCGACCTGCTCCACGACCAGGACCGGATCCTTCCCGAGGCGCTCGCGCGCCATCATCGTGTGCTCGACCGGCACGAAGTACGGGAAGGCGCCGTCCGCCCGGGCGGCGGCGAGCTCGAGCATCCGCGGCCCGAGGGCGGCAAGTACCACCGGCACGGGCTCGGCCGGCGCGGGTGCCGCGTACGCGGCGGCGTCCATCGCGTCGAGGTAGGCCGTCATCCGCTCGATCGGCCGCTCGTAGACGCTCCCCCTCGTCGCGACGGACGGCGCGTGGCTCACGCCGATCCCGAGCACGAAACGGCCGGGATACGCCTCGCCCAGCGTCCGCGCGCCGTTCGCCATCGCCATCGGGTCGCGGGCGTAGATGTTGGCGATCCCCGTCCCGACGATCATCCGGGGACTCGCCGCGAGTACGAGCGCCGCGTGGGCGAACGCCTCCTTGCTGCCGACGCTCTCGGGAAACCACGTCGAGCGGAAGCCGAGCGACTCGTAGGCCGCGACAGCGGCCTGCCCTGCGGCCGCCCGGTTGCGCCTGCAGGGCGAAGCTGAAGACGCCGACGCGCCCCAGCGCCGCGCGAAGCGCCGTCTGCCGATCGGTCATGTCCGTATCCTCCCGTCCGTGCCAGGGCCACCGCGGTGGACGGGGGCCCGCACGGGCTCCGGTCGCCACTGGTCGGACTGTACGGCGCCGGTCGCGGCTGCGCACGCCGAGGTGCCCGCGCCGGGTCCGGAGCGAAGCTCGGCGCGGCGCCGGTCGACCGGCGCCGCGCGGTCCGTCGTCACTCCGGCGCCGGGCAGCCGGCCTCGTCGGGCAGGAGCGGCCGCACGACCACCTGGTAGAGGACATCGCCGGCCCGCCATCGCGTGTCAAGGGTCGCAGTGCCGATGCCCAGGCGTTCGGCTCCGGCCGAGTCGAGGAGTCCGCAGCGCCACGTGCCGTCCTGGTTGGTGAAGAACGTGCCGAACACGTCCGGCGGAGCATCGAGCGGCCACTCGCGAACGTCCTGCCCGGGCCGGGCGGTGGCGGGGCGCGGGCGTCGCCCCCGCCTCCTCCGGCCATTCGATGATCGGCGACACGTAGACACGCAGCCGTTCCGGCAGGTGGGCCGCCTCCGGTCCGACGCGCTCGGAACCGAGCCAGGCCCGCAGGTCGCGCAGGCGCGCATAGAGCTCGCCGAGCGCCCTCCGGAGCGGGCCGGTCGTCCGGCGGCGCGTACTTCATCTCGTCCGAGAAGCCGAGGGCGTAGGCCCAGGTGGTGTGGGTAACCCCGTTCGCGACAAGCGTGAACGTCACCCCCCCGACGTCATAGAGGCCCTCGATCCCGAGGCGCCGATCGGCTCCGAGCAGGCCGACGTCACCGGCGGCGGCGAGGACCAGCGTCATACCCTCCGGGGTGAGACGGGACTCGACCAGCGCCGGCACCAGCGGGTCGGTGGACTCCCATCCGGCCTCGACGAGCCGGATCACCCGGCCGTCGCCATAGACCGAGATGTCCGGCATCTTGGCCAGCCGCATATCCGTCGGCAGCATGCCAACGCCAGCCGTGACACGAAGCACGATGTCGGACGAGCCGGTCGCGTGGGTGATCGGGGCCGTGGGCGCCGCGGACGCCGTCGCGGCCGGCGTGGCCGACGCGAGCGGCGAGCCGGTGCCCGGGCCGCAGCCGACGGCGATCGCCAGCGCCACGATGCCGAGCAGTGCCGGCGCCGCCCCGGGGCCGGTTCTCGGACCCCGAGTCAGGCGCGAACGGGCCGCCGGTATCGACGGAGTCATGGCGTGATGATCCTACGCCGGATCAGGGGCGGCTTCGCGCCCGGACGGCGCCGTCCGACCGCTCGACACTGGCTCGGCGCGGTCCCGACGGCCGGACTGTGGGTCGCGCGTCAAGGCCCTTCCGCCGGCCGGTGGCCGCGGGCGGCGGCCATGCACCAGGCAAGAGCCGAATGGCTCCCCGCGCGGAAGCCGGGGCAGGAAGGCCTTCGTCGGACGCCGGATGGTTGCGGGATGGTTGCGGGACGGGAGTACGATGCGGCGGGGTGCAGACGGGGAGCGGGTGCAGGAATGCAGCGACCACTCGTCGGCGGATTGGCCCGGCTCGCGGCCCTCGCGGTCGCGGCGTCGCTCATCGGCGTCGCCGCCTGCGGCGGGCCGCCCGACGGCACGCCCGCACCCACGCCCACCGCGACGCTTTCCGCCGCCGGGCTGGAGTTCCCACCGGGTTTCACCGGGGAGCAGAAGGCCGCCGTCCTGCGCATCGCCGACCCCGGCGACCCCACGAAGCTGCTGGCCACGCTCGTCGAGGCCGGACCCTCACCGCCGACGAGCTGGCCCTTGACCTTCGCGAAGACGCCGCGTTCGCCGCCCTCGAGGCCGACGCCGTCGCCCGGGGGTTCGGCACGATCGCCTCGGCGGTGGACCTCGTCTACGACAACGGCGTCACCGTCACCGCCGCGCCCCTCGGGACGTGCAGCGCCGACGTCCTGCGGCTCGCCTACCGCTCGAGCGCGCCGAAGTCGCACTACCTGCTGGCCGAGCTCGACCAGGTTGCCGGCCGCCTCACCACCTGGGACGAGAACGGCACCGTGACGCTCGACCTCGCCACTGGGAAGTCGTCCGCCGTCGAGTCGCCGGACGCGCAGCACTCCTGCAGCTTCCTGCACTGCTTCAACACCGCGATGAAGATCGCCTGGAGCGCCCCCCTGTACGGCTGGCTCTCGGACAAGATCTGCGATGCCTGCCTCGGGGCCGTCGCCGAAGCCTGGATTGCCGTCACGCCGCTGGGCGAGGCGCTGTTGGGAGTCCCGTGCGTCGCCTGCCTGGCGACCCTCACCGCCTCGGTCGTTGCCTCGATCTGGGTCTGCAAGGACGACTCGTGCAGCCTCTGCATGTCGGACAGCTGCGGTGAGAGCGACGCGGCCTCGGGAGCGAATCTTCCGATCGTCTGCGGTACGCCCAGGCCCGGTTTCAATCCTGACCCGGAAACCGGGTCCACGGCGGGCAGGTACTCGATCGAGAACGAGGCGTACGTCTGCCAGGGGATCACCACGAGCCACGAGTACTTCTGGTTCGGCGACCAGATCCCGGAGTACCGGGGCACCCAGTGCGTACAGTCGGGGCACATCATCCCGTGGGAACGCTGCAAGTACGGGTGCGCCTCGCCCGCGCCGAGCGAGACGGAGAGCCGCACCTGCAAGCCCGCACCGTTGGTGTGCGACCCGGCCAGGTGCACGGGCACGACGGTCACCGCGGGGACCCAGACCTGCTCGCTCCAAACGGACGGGACGTACGCCGTCACGCGGCAGGTCGGGGTCAATGCTTGCGTGCCCGCAGCGTATCCGAATGAGCAGGTGTGCGGGATCACCGGGTGGACGACCGAGACCGTGGGATGCGGCGCCTGCGGCTGTGCCGATGGGACTTCCTGCAGGTGCCTGGCCGGTCAGCCGCGGGGTGACCCGTGGTGCCAGCGGGCCACCGGCACGGCTTCCCAGTACGAGGTCGTTCAGGAGCAGTCCCGCTGCGACTGGATTGCAGCGAGCCAGCAATGCCTGGAGTCGACCGAGACGGTGCGTGTCGCCTGGTGCGGCGCGGCCGGCTGCAACGGGAACTCGTGCGGAACCGCCACGGCGACGCCCAGGCCGACGCCGACGGCCACGGCGACGCCGACGGCCACGCAGTGTGACCCGAACACCTGCAAAGGCACGGTCGTCTTGGCCACGTGCGCTCTGAACCCCCCCAGGTACCAAACGGGCACGTTGACCCGGGTGTCCCGAACGTCTATCTGCGTCGGAGCGGAGTGCAGGTCCGTCGATGTCCCGCTGCCGCCGTCGATCTGCGCCGAGGGCTGCAACGACAACGGCACGTGGTGCGCGGGGGGCAGTCGCGGGGGGGGCTGCGTGCCCAGCGAGTGCGAGCAACCCGACGAGCCCATCGGCGACCCGCGCTGCGTCTTCCGCCCCGATGACCAGAAGTGGATCCTCGAGCGCGACTACCGCTACTCCGCCTGCAGCCCCGCCGCGGGCGGTGACAACGCGACCTGTGAGCAGACGACGATCACCAAGCTCGAGCAGATGTGTCCCGCGGGATGTGGCGCCGACCTTCGATCATGTGCCTCCGCGGGCAGCGTGCCCGCCGCGCCCAGCGAGTTCGCTGTCAGGCAGCGGCCCGAAGGAACGGCGTTCTCGTGGCGTGACAATGCCACCAACGAGACCGGCTACCACATCTTCTTCGGGTCCCGTTCGCTCGGGGAACCTGCTGAGCTCCTTACGGACGTGAAGGGCATGGACGCCGTCGGCATGATCATTCCCTGGAAGCGCACGGGCGGGGCCACGTGCTGGGAGCTCTACGCCTACAACGCCGTCGGCGAGTCCGCGCCCGCCAGGTACTGCCTGCCCGGGTAGCCGGGCCCACGCTCTGCGATGCCGTGGTCGAGGCGGGCCGACGCGGCCGCGGACCAACGCCTCACGGTTTCTTGGCGACGCCGACGAGAAGGTCCATCGCTCGCTCGATCTGCTCGTGCCCGGCCCCTCGGACGACCCATCCGCCATCGGCGACCTGGACCATGTCCACGTCGCCGAGAATGGCGGACGCCGTTGCGACCGCCTCCTCGAGCACCTGAAGCCGGGCGAGGTCCGACTCGGGAACCAGCGCCCAGCCGTCGAGCGCGACGAGCACCGTTCTCGCCGCGAGCTCTGTCGGCGAGGGGCCAGCCCCGTCGCGGCCCACGGGGCGCACGGGCCAGGCCCTGTGCATCGCCGCGGCGAGGGCTTCGACCGGAGTCGTCGGGCGGTGGCCAGCCTCGCGGTCGCGGCGTCGGCGAGCGTCCACGGCTCCTCCCGGATCATCGTTCGTGGCCGGTCGCGTCGGGTGACCGGCGTCGAGTCCGATGGTAGCGCGGGCCGGCGATGCGGGCGGAGACGGCCACCACGATCGGCCGGGCGAGCACGCACCCACGGCCGGGGGGCCACGCGTCCCGCGCGCGCCTGTTCTCGCGGCGCTCGGCGCCGGGAGTGCCGTTCGGCACTTGATGTCACGTGACGGCGACGGGAGCGTCACGCAGCACACGTCGCACCAACGGCGACGCCACCTCACGCGGCCGGAACGTGCGTCACGGCCGCCCTGGGAGACTGCGCTGATGACTCGCCGCAACTTCGCGACCGGCGTCCTCGGCTGGGCCGTTCCGGGCGTCGTGGCCCTGCTCTTCGCGGGGAGGAGCGAGGATGCCGGCGGCGAGACGGCGCTCCTGGTCGTGGCCGTCTGGGTGGGGCTCGGGGTGATCGGATGCGCGGTCGCCGGGGCGACCGTGGGCGCCACCTTCGAGGGAGCTGGGACGGCGGCCGAAGCCTTCCTGGGCGGGCTCGCCGGCATCGCCACCGCCTGGATCGCGGCCGTGGCCGCCTCGGTCGTCATCGAGACCGTGGTGAAGGTGCTCCACCTCGGGGCGGTCACCGTCCTCCTGCCGCTCCCCTTCGTCGTCGGCTACGCCGTCGGGTTCGCCCTGTCGGCGATGCTCAACAGGCAGGACGCCTGACGCGAGCGATCAGTCGCGGCCCCCGAGCGTTGCCGGGAGCTGGAGTACCCGGTGCCCCGTCGCATGGGCGATCGCGTTGGTGATGGCCGGAGCGACGACCATGTTCGAGCACTCGGCCACGCCCCTGGCCTGCAGCTCGGGCGGCTCCCCGCTTCCTCCGACGAGGATGGTGACCATCTCGGGCATGTCCCTCGTCCGCGGGACCTGGTACTGCTTGAAGCCGTGGGTCTCTCCGGGGACGAACTCCTCCGTCAGGGCGAAGCCGATGCCCATCGCGATGCCACCCTCGATCTGGCCCACGACGCCCTCGAGGAAGACCGGTCGGCCCACGTCATGGGCGGCAACGACGCGCAGGACCCGGATCGCCCCCGTCTTCGTGTCGACCTCGACCTCCGCCATCTGCGTGCCGCTGACGTACATCGCGTAGGGCTCGCCCAGCTCGACGCTTGCCGTGTACGCGAGGGACGTCGGCATCGAAGACTGCCTCGAAGGTGTTCGGGCGCCTCGCCTCGGCCCTGGCCCGGGCGATCTCGGCCAGCGGGATGCCGTCCCCGGCGCCTCCGCGGATCCCGACCCGGCCCTCGACGGAGCTCGAGCTCGCCGATGGGTCGCGCCAGCAGCCCGCCCGCCGTGCCCAGGACTGCCTCGCGGAGATCCGCGGCCGCGTTCCTCACCGCGTTGCCGACGAAGAAGGTCACCCGGCTGCCCACCGTCGCGACCGGCGTCCGGGCACGTCGCGGTGTCCCCCGTCTGGACCGTCACGCGCTCGAGCGGCAGGCCGAGCTCCTCGGCGGCGATCAGGCCCAGGGCGGTGGCGCTCCCCTGGCCGAGGTCCACCGCTCCCGTCCGCAGCGACGATCGAGCCGTCAGTCAGAAGGTCGAGGGCGGCTCGTCCCGGCCCCCGACCCACCGTCAGGGCAGGGTCCTGGCCGGGCGTCGGGCCGCCGCCTCCGCCGCCGATGCCGTACCAGATCGACGCCACGCCCACCCCGCGGCGCCGCGTGCCCGGCCCGTCGGCCGGACCCGGCGCACCGCGTCCAGCGCCTCGAGCCAGTGCGGCCGGACGGCCTCGATGGTCGCGCCGTAGGCCGGGTCGCGCTCGAGGACCTGGCCGGACAGGAGCCTGTCGCCCTGCCGCAGCCGGTTCCTCTCCCGGAGCTCGAGCGGATCCATGCCGAGCCGCTCGGCGAGCAGGTCCATCTGCGACTCGACGGCGAACGCGACCTGCGTCGTCCCCGGGCCGCGCATGCATCCGGCCGTCGGGTTGTTCGTGAACACCACCCGGCCGTGGAGCTCGACGTGCGGCCAGCGGTAGGGACCGGTCGCCGAGGCGAACGTCTTGACCATGAGCCCGGGGCCGAACGAGGCGTACGCACCGGTGTCGGCGAGCATGTCGACCTGGAGGGCGGTGAGGTCGCCGTCGCGCGTGGCGCCGCTGCGACACCGGATCCGGTAGGGGTGCCGCTTCGTCGGTGGACACGAAGGACTCGGCCCGGCTGTAGACGATCCTGACCGGCCGGCCCGTCCGATGGGTGGCCAGCGCCGCCAGGCACTGGCACGAGATGTCCGTCTTCCCGCCGAAGGCGCCCCCGACGACCGTGGGCACGACGCGGACGCGCTCGGCCGGCAGGCCCAGCGTCCTCGCGATCTCGGCCCGGTGGTAGTGGGAGTACTGCGTCGCCGTCCGCACGACGAGCGTGTCGCCCTCCCAGGAGGCCAGCGCGGCCTCCGGCTCGAGGTAGGCGTGCTCGTTCCACGGGGTCGTGTAGGTGTTCTCCACGACGACGTCGGCGCGGGCGAAGCCTTCGGCGATGTCGCCCGACCGCAGCCAGTGCTCGGCCAGCAGGTTGCCGCCGGGATGGATGCCTGGGGCGCCGTCCGCGAGCGCGTCGTCGGGAGTGAACACGGCGGGGAGCTGGCGGTACTCCACCTCGATCATCGAGAGCGCCGCGGCCGCCGCCTCGCGGAGTGGTCGCCACGACGAGGGCGACGGGATCGCCCACCTGGCGAACCCGGCGTCCGCCAGGACCGGCTGGTCCTTCACCTTGCGCCCGTAGCTGTTCTTGCCGGGGACGTCCCGCGCGGTCAGGATCGCCTCGACGCCCGGCAGCAGGCGCGCGCGGTCAGCGTCGATGCGCACGATCTCGGCGTGGGCGTGGGGGCTCCGCAGCGCCCGGGCATGCAGCATCCCGTCGACCGCGAGGTCCGCCGCGTAGATGGCGCGGCCCGTGGCCTTGTCCAGCGCGTCCGTGCGCCGGTACCCGGCTCCCTCCGGGGGCGCGGCGTCGCGCCCTCCGGTCCCGCTGGCCACCGGCGCGGCGAGCCCTGCTGGCCGTTGGCGACCCACTCGATCGCGTCCACGATGCTCCCGGTAGCCCGTGCAGCGACAGAGGTTGCTGCCCAGCCAGCGGACGATCTCGCTCCGGCTGGGCCGCGGGTTGCGCTCGAGCAGCGCCGCGGCCGCCATGATCATCCCGGGCGTGCAGAACCCGCACTGGACGGCATCGGCCGCGGCGAACGCCTGCTGCAGGGGGTGCGGACGCTCGGGGCTTCCGAGCCCCTCGATGGTCAGGACGTCCTTCCCGCCCGCCCCGCTCGCGGGCGTCCGGCACGCCCGCACCGCCTTCCGGTCGACCATGACGACGCAGGTGCCGCACGTGCCGTCGTCGCAGCCTTCCTTGGTCCCGATCAGGCCGAGGCCCTCGCGGAGCAGGTCCAGCAGCCTCCACCCGGGAGGGACGTCGAGACGGCGTGGGATGCCGTTCACCACCAGCGGCCACGCTCGTCCGCTCGGTCATGTCGCGACTCCTGCTGTTGTGTCCGGCCCGCCTGCCGCGAGACTCGTGCGCACGTCGACCGAGTGGCAATCGGGACGATCCACCCAGTTCGGGCGCCCATTATGCCCGGAGTGCCCGGCCTACCCGGCTTCGGCGTCGCCAAGGCCGCCTGGTTCCGCGGGGCGCGGGGCGCGGGGCGCACGATGAGATCCCCGTTTCGAACGTCCCGTGCCGCCCCCACGGGCCCGGGAGATCGCGTAGCCTGACTCACGGGCCATGCGGACGATGCAGCCGGCCCGGGCCGCGCCGCGTGGCCCCCGGTGAGCGCCGCCGGCACCCGCGCACTCGAGACCGCCATGGGAGGCCGGCGACATGTCTCCAGCAGCCACGCTGCCGTCCCAGCTCCCGAAGGCCGGCAAGATGCGGATCGCCGCCGCCTACTACGGCACCTACGTGCTGCTGGGCCTCATGCTCACCTCGATTGGGCCGAGCATGGATGCCCTCCAGGCACAGAGCGGTTCCTCGACCGAGGCGATCGCCCTGCTGTTCACCGCCAATGCGCTCGGCTACATCGCCGGATCGCTGCTGGCCGGGCCCCTGTATGCACGGATCGCCGGCAACCGGGTCCTGCCCGCCGCCCTGCTGATCCTGGCCCTGCTGACACTCAGCGTGCCGTGGCTGGCATCCCTGGCGCTGCTGATCCTGGTGTTCGGGCTGATCGGCGTGCCCCTGGGGGTGATGGACGTCGGCGGCAATACCCTCATCGTGTGGCTGTATCGCGGCGACGTGCCCCCGTACATGAATGCCCTGCACCTGTCTTTCGGGGTGGGCGCCCTCATCGGCCCCCTGGTCTTCGACCGCTTCGCCGTGGCCACGGGGAACGCGGCGACCACCTTCTGGCTGTTCGCCGTGCTCATGGTCCCGGTCGTCCTCTGGCTGGCGAGACTGCCCACCCCGGACATGCCCGCCGCCGGGCAACCCACCCTCGGCGGTCGGAGCATCCTCGGCCGCTACGCCTTCCTGATGGGCCTGATCGCGCTCTTCTTCTTCATGCACATGGGAGGCGAGCTGGCCTTCGGCGGCTGGATCTACACGTACGCCGACGAGGCCACCGCCTCCGGCACGACCGCTCGATTGATCAACTCGGCGTTCTGGGGCGGGTTGGTGGTCGGGCGGATCGTCGCCATCCCCCTGGCCCTGCGCCTCTCGCCGAAGGCCATGCTTCAGCTCGACCTGCTCGGCGCGGTGGCGAGCCTGGCCCTCCTCATCATGCTTCCGGACTCGATCCCCGCGCTCTGGATCGGCACCATCGGGTTCGGCTTCTCCATCGCCTCGATGATCCCCAGCAGCTTCAACCTCGCCGAGAGGCGCATGCCCATCACCAGCCAGGTCAGCTCGACGTTCCTGGTCGGAGGCAGCCTCGGTTCGATGACCCTCCCCTGGCTCGTCGGCCAGCTCTTCGCGCCGTACGGACGACTCTCGGTCGTATACGTGACCGGAGCCGCCATGCTCGCGGCCTGGTTCCTGCTCGCGCTGATCGTCAGACAGAAGCGCCAGCCCGCCGAAGGCGAGTTGCCCCAGGCGCCGGCGTAGTTCCGTAGTGGTTCTCGGCGCATCGCGCCGCGCCGCACCCGGCGCCCTTCTGGCCGATCGACTCCGCACGGGTACCCCATTCGTGCCATACATCCGGACGCAGCGGGCTGGCAATCTCTCGGGCATGGGCGTGGTGGGGATCCTCGATCGGCTTCCGGGGAGCCGGGATCGGCTGCGGGCTTTCAGTGTTTCGGGAGGAGAGTCCGGCCCGCGCCGCGCAGGAATTGCGAACGAGGTGAAACTTTTCCAGTGGTTGACGACTCAAGCGATGTGACAGCCATCGACCTCCGGCATCGTCCATGGGGACTCCGGTTGGTCCTCCTCCCCGCCATGTGAGGCGCGCCGATGCCGAGCGTCCCCCGGCCGTCCCACGGTCCCCGTCCTCGCGGGCCCGTCCGTGCACCCGCGCGGCCGTTCGCGATCACTCTTCTCGTCGCGGGCCGCGACTCCTCCGCGCCGCCGCCGGCCGGATCCGCGATGGCTGCCGTCGCCCGGCGCACTCGTCGGTTCCGGGGTCGCCGCCGATGATCAGCCGAAGGGGGCTATCTGCGCGCCGCCCCGACCTGGCAGCCGACACCCGCGCCGGGACCGTCCGGGAGGCGAGGGCCGTGCCGGGAAGACTCCTGCACCGCGAACAGGCTGAAACGGCGAGCCATGGTCTCGGCGGTGGTGGTCGCCGAGCCGATCCGCTGCGTCGAGTGCGGCATCTGCACGTTCAACTGCCCGCTGGGCATCGACGTGCGGGCTCATGTCCGCCTGAGGCAGCCGGTGGCCGACAGCTACTGCCTGACCTGCGGCGAATGCGTGGCCCGCTGTCCGCGCGGCACCCTGCGGTTCGAGGTGTCCTCGGTGTTCAGCGCCGGCTCGATCTTCGGTGGCGGCTGAGATGGCTCGACGCTACGTGATCGTCGGCAACGGACCGGCAGGCGTCACGGCGGCGGAGACGATCCGGCGTCACGATGCGGCCGGCGACATCCGCATCGTGGGTGGCGAGGACGCCGGCTTCTACTCCCGGCCCGGCCTGGCCTACCTGCTGACGGGCGCGATCCCGGAGCAACGGCTCTTCTCGCGCCCGGAATCGGCCTACGAGCGCGCTCGCATCCAGCGGACGGTGGGGACGGTGCGGCTGATCGAGCCCCGGGGCCACCGGATCGAGCTGGCCGACGGCGAGGTGCTCCGCTACGACCGCCTGCTCCTGGCCGTCGGGGCTCGAGCGGTGCGGCCGGAGATCCCCGGGATCGACCTGCAGGGCGTGGTGACGCTCGACAACCTGGAGGACGCCCGGCGCATCCTGCGCCTCGCGCGGCGGGCCAGGCGGGCGTGCGTCGTCGGCGGCGGGATCACGGCGATCGAGCTGGCCGAGGGCCTGGCGGCGCATCGGTGTCGAGACCCACTACCTGATGCGCGGTGACCGCTACTGGGGGAGCGTCCTCGATCCGCACGAGTCGGCGCTGGTGGAGGAGCGCCTGGTGGAGGACGGGATCCGGATCCACCGCGGCGTGGAGCTCGCCGGCGTCATCGGGCGCAACGGCCGGGTCTCGGCGGTCGAGACCCGCGACGGCGCCCTGCTGGCGTGCGATCTCCTGGCGGTGGCGATCGGCACGCAGCCGCGCCTCGAGCTCGCGCAGCAGATCGGGCCTGGAGACGGGCCGCGGCATCTGGACCGACGCCACCTTCCAGACCAGCGACCCCGACATCTTCGCCGCCGGCGACGCGGCCGAGGTGCTCGACCCGGCGACCGGCAAGCGCGGGATCGACAGCCTCTGGTCGGTCGCCATCGAGCAGGGACGGGTCGCCGGGGAGTACCTGTGCGGCGCCGGCCAGCCGTACCGCCGGCCGGCGCCCTTCAACGTGACGAAGATCGGCGGGGTGACCACGACGCTCATCGGCGCCGTCGGCACCGGCGGCCGGGAGGGGGACCTGGTGACCCTGGCCCGAGGCGACAGCCACGCCTGGCGGGAGCAGCTGGATGCCTTCGCCGTGGTGTCGGACAGGGGCGCCAACCATCTCCGGCTCGTGCTGGGCGACGACCGGATCATGGGCGCGGTGGTCATGGGCGACCAGGCTCTCTCGCGTCCGCTGCAGCACCTGATCCGGGAGCGGGTCGACATCCGCTCGGTGCGCGACCGGCTGATCCAGCGGCCGGCCGAGGTCCACCAGGCCCTCAGGGCCCTCATGGAGAGGACGGTCTCCCTTGGCGCGGCCTAGGGAGCTGGTGCTGGCGCTGCTGGCGGTCGTCGCCATCACCGGGCTGTACGCAGGCTACGCGAATGCCGTCGCCGTTCCGGCGGCGAGCGGCCTCCTCGGCCACTCCCTGGGGATCGTCGGGTTCGGGATGATGCTGATGACGGAGACGCTGTACTCCCTGCGCAAGCGGGCCATGCGCCGGCCGCGGGGAAGCATGCGCTCCTGGCTGCAGTTCCACATCTTCACCGGGATCGTCGGCTCCTACCTCGTCGTCCTCCACTCGGCCTGGAGCTTCAACGGGCTGGCGGGCGGGCTGACCCTCATGACGGTCGTGGTCGTCGCCAGCGGGTTCATCGGGCGGTACATCTACACCGCCGTGCCGCGCACGGCGGACGGGGTGGTGATCGAGGCGCAGGAGCTGCAGCTGCAGCTCGACGCCGTGCGGCAGGAGGTGGCGCAGCCTGCGCCGGCGGGTCGCGGCGACTCTCCCCCGTCGCGGCACGGAGCCAGGAGCCGGGCGGCAGCGCGCCGGCTGCGCGAGCTCGAACGGCAGATGGCGGCGCTCCGCTGGGCGCGGCGAGTCGCTGGCGACCTGGCACGCGATCCACATCCCGCTGGGGATGGCGCTGTTCGTGATGGCCTTCGCGCACATCGGGGCCGCCGTGTACTACGCCACGCTGCTCCGCTGAGGCGAGGGAAGCGAGATGCGCCGTCCCCTGGGCTGCCTGACCTTCTCGGCGCTCGTTGCCGCCGTCCTGGTGGTGGTCGCCATCGTCGGCGCCGCCGCGGCCACCGGGAACGGGATCTTCAGCCCGGGCCAGCTCAGCGCCGTGGCGCAAGGGCGGCCCGATCGGGGGCGTGAGCTCGCATGCCGACCTCGAAGGCCGGTGCGACGCCTGTCACGCGCCCGCCTGGTCGGGCGATCGCATGGGCGACCGGTGCCTGGCCTGCCACACCCAGGTCCGGCAGGAGATCGCCTCCAAGGGGGGCCTGCACGGGCGGCTGCTCGCCACGACGACCAACTGCCGCGACTGCCACACCGACCATCGGGGAGCGACGGCGTCGCTGACGCTCGCCGATCCGCGCGTCTTCCCGCACGAGCAGACGGGGTACGCCCTGACCGCGCACCCGCTCCGCGGCCAGGGCGGCGGCTTCGGCTGCCGGGACTGCCACCCGGGCTCGCCGGTGACGTTCACCGCGCCCACCTGCGTCGCCTGCCACCAGGCGCTCGACGCGCCCTTCATGGCGCCGCACCCGGAGACCTTCGGCACGGCCTGCCTGAACTGCCATGACGGGGTCGGACACGCTACGGGAAGGCGTTCGACCATGCCACCTACCCCCTCGTCGGGCGGTCACGAGCGGGCGCAGTGCGGTGCCTGTCATCAGCGGGGCGACGACCCTGGCGGCGCTGCGGGCCACGTCGACCGAGTGCGTCGCCTGCCATGCCGCGAAGGACATCCACCAGGGACGCCTGGGGACGTCGTGCGCGGAGTGCCACAGCCCCGCGACGCTGGACGGACGCCACCATCGACCACGACCGGACGCGCTTTGCTCTCGTCGGACAGCACGTCGGGGCGGCGTGCGAGTCCTGCCACGTCGATCGGCACTGGACGGGGATCGGCCTGACCTGCCGCAGCTGCCACGCCGCGGACGATCCGCACGGCGGGCAGTTCCCCGGCGACTGCGCCGCCTGCCACGCGGCGACCGGCTGGAAGGACGTCACCTTCGACCATGCCCAGACGCGGCTTCCCCCTGGACGGTCGCGCACGCCAAGCCCGCCTGCGCCGCCTGCCATGCCGACGGCAGGTACGTCGGCACGCCGACGTCGTGCGTCGGATGTCACGCCGGCGACGATCAGCATCGCGGAGCCTTCGGCACGGACTGCGCGTCCTGCCACACGACCGACGACCTGGGCGGCCGCGACGTTCGACCACGCCAGGTCGTCGTTCCCGCTGACCGGCGCCCACCTCAGCGTGACCTGCCAGAAGTGCCATGTCGGCGGGGTCGTACAAGGGAACGCCGACGACCTGCGCCGCCTGTCACACCGAAGCCCGCCTCGCACGGCAGCGCCTTCGGCAGCAGCTGCGCGTCCTGCCACACGACCAAGGCCTGGCTGCCGGCGTCGTTCGACCACGCCAGGTCGTCGTTCCCGCTGACCGGAGCCCACCTGCAGCGTGACCTGCCAGAAGTGCCATGTCGGCGGGGTGTACAAGGGAACGCCGACCACGTGCGCCGCCTGTCACACGAAGCCCGCCTCGCACGGCAGCGCCTTCGGCAGCAACTGCGCGTCCTGCCACTCGACCAAGGCCTGGCTGCCGGCGTCGTTCGACCACGCCAGGACGTCGTTCCCGCTGACCGGAGCCCACCTGAGCGTGACCTGCCAGAAGTGCCATGTCGGCGGGCGTGTACAAGGGAACGCCGACCACCTGCGCCGCCTGTCACACGAAGCCCGCCTCGCACGGCAGCGCCTTCGGCACCAACTGCGCGTCCTGCCACGCGACCAAGGCCTGGCTGCCGGCGTCCTACAGCGGGCCCCATGCGTTCCCCAGGAACCATGGCGGCGCCGGCGGGACGTGCTCGACATGCCACCCGTCCTCGCTGGACCAGCTACTCCTGTGCGCGATGTCACTCGGATTCCTCCATGACTCAGCGCCACAGGGAGGTCTCGCGCTTCTCGCTGACCACGTGCGCAAGCTGTCATCAGACCGGCAAGGGGGACTGAAGCCGAGCGGCGGGGGAGATCACCAGCCCGCTGCGCCGCGGCGAGGTCCGGTGACCTCGACGAGCCAGGGCCGCGGCGGAGAACAGCGCAAGCAGCGCGGCGAGCGCCAGATGCGCCGTCGATAGAGCCTCCTGCCTCGTCCCGCTCGCCGAAAGGACCCGTTACCGGAACGAAGCGAAGCGGGGCCGGGGACGACGACGTTCGACGCTGGCCCTCAGAACCGCCAGGTGATCGGCGCTCGAGGGTCGGGTGTGTAGGAGCAGAAGGTTCCCGTGCGGATGGTGGCGTCCAGGTGCGCGCTCAGCGCTGCGCTCTGGTCGCCGATCCGCGCCAGCGCTGCCCGGATCGCCCGCGTGACGCTGACGCGGGCCCGCTCGGCCGCGGAGGCAGCCGAGCGGGCCCGTCCGCCGAGTCCGAAGGCGGCCGTCAGCTCACCGGCCAGTGCCTCGGCCTCGGCGCGCAGGAGCGCGACCCGCTCGGGGTCGTGCCATGCCTCCGCTTCGGCAAGCTCCTGCGAAGCAGGACCACGCTCCGCCAGCGGCCGCCACGGCCCGCAAAGACGGCGCCGGGCCAAACGGCACTTGCATGACGTCCGCCGCTTCCTAACGTCCGACGGACGCGGGAGGCGATGACGCGCGGTCCCTCATACGGCCGCCTGGACCGCGCCGAGCCACTGGCGGGACCGGCCCGCGCGCGAAGTGAAGGAGGTCCGCGATGCGGTTCTCGCCCGTCCGCCGTGCCATGGTCGTGGGCGCAGTGCTCACGGCATTCGCAGTCGCCGGGTCCGTGGCGCTGGCAGCGATCCCCACCACGGGCGGCACCGTCTACTCCTGCTACCACAAGACGACCGGGGCGATGCGCGCCATCAACTACCCCACGAAGCACTGCACGAGCAATGAGCGCATGGTCGCCCTGGCGAGCGCCACGGTGATGCCCAAGCACGTGGCCGGGACGTTCATCGGCAGCGTCTCCGATCCCGCGGGCACGGCGATGTTCCGCCTCGAGGTGGATGCGACGGCCACCGGGGCGCTTCTCGACGGCTCCTACGAGTTCTCCGCGATGACCGGAGCCGGCGACTGGGCGGGTAACCAGACCCAGGGAACGGTCGACACGGTTCGCTTCTTCACGGCGGCGTCCGGGGCGCCCGGCCGCGGAGATCACCGGCTGGGAGTGTCTCCTCGTCGCCGGTCCCACCTCGACAGACCCGGTCGGCACCTGTGCCAACTACCGCGTGATCGTCACCGACGGTGCGTCGAAGGGATTGGCCGACACGTTCTGCGGCGGACACGCCGAAGTCACCACGGTCAGCGACCCGATGTACTGCCCGTACACCTGGAACGTCGGCAAGGGCAACATCAGGATCTGGTCCGGCTACTGAGCCTCGTGGGATCAAACAGCCGGGGGCGTCGCTGACAGAGTTGGCGCCCCCGGACGGACTCGAACCGCCGACGCAGGCCTTAGGACGGCCTCGCTCTATCCACTGAGCTACGGGGGCGCGGAGGTCGATCGTACTCCACCCGGCCGGGCGGGCCCCGACAGCCTCTCGATGCTGCGGCCGCGACGGGCGACTCCGCCCATCGCCGCGGCTACAATCCGCGGCGATGGATCCGGCCACGACTCCCCTCCCCGACCTCGTGCTCTGGCGCTCCGACCGCTGCCACCTGTGCGAGGACACCGAGGCGATCGTCGAGGGGCTCCTGGCCGCGCGAAATGCCGGCGGGCGCCCGGTCCCGCGCCTGGTCCCGCGCCGAATCGCCGAGGACCCGGTCATCGAGCGCGCGCTCTTCGAGCAGATCCCGGTGCTCGAGGCCGAGGGCCGCCGCCTGCCGCTCGCGATCCGGCCCGACGCGATCCGGGCCTTCCTCGCCGAGACCTACGGCTGGTGAGCGGCACCGACGTCACCCTGCTCGTGGCCTTCGCCGGCGGGGATCCTCAGCTTCCTCTCGCCGTGCGTCCTGCCCCTGGTCCCGGCCTACATCGGCCAGCTGACGGTGGTGGCCGTGGTCGGGCGCACCGACGCGACGCCCTCGCGCTGGCTCGCGCTCCGCCACGCGGTGGCGTACGTGCTGGGGTTCGGCGCCGTCTTCACGATCCTCGGCATCACGGCGACCTTCGTGGGTGGACCGCTCGCCGACTACCTGCCGGCGCTGCGCACGGTGGGCGGCATCGTCCTCATCGTCATGGGCCTCAACCTGGCCGGGATCCTGCGCATCCCGGCGCTCGACCGGACGTGGCGGCCGCTCGAAGCGGGCGCGGCCGGCGCCCTCGCCGCACAGACGGGCACGGTCGCGTTCGCGTCGCCCGAAGCTGCGGATGGCCCCGGGCTGGGCGGGCGGCTGGGCGGGCGGCTGGTGGGCGGGCGGCGCGGCGTGTTCGCGTCCTTCGGGCTCGGCGTCGTGTTCGCGGTCGGCTGGAGCCCCTGCATCGGGATCATCCTGGGCGGGATCCTGACCGTGGCGGCCTCGTCGGGGACGACGCTCCAGGGGGCCCTGCTCCTCGTGGCCTACACGGTCGGGCTCGGCGTGCCGTTCATCCTTCTCGGCGCCATCTACGACCGCGCCCCGGCCCTCGTGCGGCCGCTGGTGCGCCACGGGCGCGTCGTGAGCCTCGTCGGCGGGCTCCTGGTCTCGACGATCGGCATCTTCATGGTCATGGACTGGCTGAGCGTCCTCTCCCGCCTCGCCCCGGGGATCTGACGTGCCGCCGACTCCGTAGGACGTCGGCCCGCTGGGACGCGGCGCGCCATCAACATCACCGTTGCCCCTGCGTCCCGACTACGCGCCGAGGCACCGCTCGCCGGGGCCAACGCGGCGCGGCCTCGACATCATTCTTGCCTTGCGTCCCGACTACGCGCCGCGGGACACCGCGGGCCGACGCCGTTGCGCACCACGCAACCGAACGGCCTAGCGAAGCCTCCACGGTCGCGCGGGCCGGTCCGACGGCGCGGCTCATGTGGTGCGAGGCCTTCACGGCGCCGGGAAGCATCGCGGCCAGGCGGCCGATCGCCCGTTCCGCGCCTCGGCCGTCGTTTGCGTCTGCGCTGCTCCGGACATCTGCTGCTCGCAGCCCACGATGGAGCGGCCCGGGGTCCACGCCGGAGGAGCGTCCGCGCCGCCTCGACGCCTCGCGAGCGCGATCGGCTGCACCGGGCGCAACGGGAGAAGGAGCCGGCGCGTGCCGGTGCGAGAGTCGCCGCGGGGCGCGGGGCAGTGGCGCCTAGGGCGCGGGCGCGGGTTCGGAGACTCGGGGCGCGGGGCGGGCGGAGGCGCGAGAGCCGGCGCAGGGCGGTGGCGCCGCGGCGCGCGGGCGGGTTGAAGGGCGCGGGGCGCGGGGCGGAGGCGCCAGAGCCGGCGCCGGGCGGAGGTGACTCCGCCCGGGGCGGCTTCGGATATGCGGGTCCTGCGAGGAGCTACGCGAGCGGCTCCCAGGCGAAGCGGTCCCGATCGGCGACGAGGCGGCCGACCGGGTGGCGCAGCTCGTGGGAGAGGACCACCGTCCAGCGCTCCTCGGCAGCGCGCGCGAAGAGCGTCGCCTTGCGGGCCACCGCGTCGAGCGGGAAGTCGTCGAAGGCCGAGATCCAGCGCGGGTTGGCCGACCACGGGCGCATCGCGATGTCCCCGAAGAAGGCCAGGGTCTGCGCCCGGCGACCGCACCACGATCGCCTGGTGGCCGGCCGTGTGGCCGCCGGTCGGGACCACGGACACGCCCGGGACCAGCTCCACCTCGCCGTCGGCGGCGCCCTCGTCGCCCCACGCGCGCACCAGGCGCAGCTCGGGCTGGTCGTAGGAGGCCAGGATCCGCGGGTTCTCGGAGAGGGCAATCTCCCACTCGGCCCGCTGGGCGACGATGCGCGCGCGCGCGAACGCGCGAGTCCCGTCCGCGCGGAGCAGGCCGCCGGCGTGGTCGTAGTGGAGGTGGCTCATGGCCACGACGTCGACCGTGGCGGGGTCGAAGCCGGCACGCTCGAGGGTCGGCACGATCGGCTCGCCGGCGAGGCCCCGCCACGCCCGCCCGCGCTCGTCGAGCCTCTCCCCCACCCCGGTCTCGACGAGGACGCGGCCGGCCGGCGTCTCGACCAGGAGGCAGTTGAGGGCCTGCAGGACGCGGTGCTGCTCGTCGAGCTCCGCGGCGACGAGTTTCTCCCACAGGACGCGGGGCGCCGGGCCGAAGATCGCGCCGGCGTCGGAGCGGAACGATCCCGCCTGGACGAGCGCCACCCGGGTCCCCCCGCCGAGGTCCGCCGACCAGGCGACGGCGTCGTTGAGAGTCATCTGCGGTCAGCCTCCCACGGGGTGGGCCGCGACCGCCGACCAGGCGATGGCGTCGTTGAGAGTCATCGCGGATCACCCTTCCCGGGATGCTTGCGGCGGGCCTCGAAGTCGCGGTGGAACGCCGAGGCCGTCGGCTGGCTCTGCCCCTGGTACTTCGACCCCAGCTCGGACGTGCCGTAGGGGCGTTCGACCGGGCTCGACATACGGAAGAAGCTGATCTGCCCGATCCGCATCCCGGCGTACAGCGCGATGGGGAGGTTGGCCACGTTGCTCAGCTCGAGCGTGAGCGTCCCTTTCCAGCCGGGATCCACGTAGCCGGCGGTGGAGTGGATCAGGAGACCGAGACGGCCGAGAGAGCTGTTGTGGGTCGGGATGAACGAGCGTGACACGAGGAACAGCCCGCGCGGCGATGCGACCTCGATGCAGCGCACGGGCACCGAGGCGACTTCTCGAACGTCGGCGATCGCTCGGAAGCGATGGAAGTGCGCGTCCGCTGCCTTCTGGCGAACCAGCTTCCGGGCGATCCGGAAGACCGGGCGATCCGGCGTGAACTTCACCCGGTACTTCGGCCCATGGTCGACGCCATCCAGCGTGGCCCGGCCTTCGGACTTCACCGGACGGAACCCGAGGCTGGCGGCGAGCTCGACCACGGCGTCGGCGAGACCCTCGTTCGTGCTGGTGAACTCGCAGCGGCCGGCCACGTCATCGACGAACCCGTCCGTGTCCATGAGGCCCTGGAGGAGCGCCATCCGCTGGCCGGTCCCAGCCTCCAGGTACGGCCGCGGGACGTACTTGCCGTCGAGCATCCCGAGGTTGCGAAGACGGCTCGAGAGCGACCCATTGCGGCTGTACCGACCCGTCGCCTCATCGCGGCTGTGGCCCGCCTCGCCGATCCGGTACTGGTGGGGGGCGTACGCCAACCTCCGGACCGAGAACCCGTCGCCGCTGATCTGGGCCAGGATCTCCGTGTCACAGCAGGTGATCTCGGCCTTCGTGGTCGTCCCGTCACCGAGCCAGGCGCCCAGGGTATACGGCTCGATCGGAAGGTCCAGCCGGGGCGGGTATTGCGCCGGGCCGGCGAGCGGCACGTGATGATTGCGTTCGTCGCGTACGGACAGCGTCCGGGCGATCTCGTCCGTCGTCCGGATGGCCGCGCGGACCCGTCCATAGCGGCGACCATTCTTGTCGACGGTCATCCACTGGTGGGAGGCATCGGCGACGACGCGGGTCCCATCGGAGAAGCAGAACCTCGCGACACGGACGCCCGAGCATCGGGGGCGTCACCGCGATCACCGCTGTCGGCGCGCCGGCTTCATCGAAGACCGTCGTCGCCGGGCACGAGGTCGCCCATCGTTCGCCAGCCGAGTGGCGTCGGGACGGGCGTGTCGACTGCGAGCGCCTTGCCCTCGAGGCGGGCGACGAGATCCGTGGGGCAGCTCCACCCATTCGATCGTCTGCCCAAGGACGAACTCGCCCGGATGGAGGATGAACGGCTCGTCGTCGCGGACCCCCAGGAGCTCGGTCAGGTCGGGCTGGGCCTCGCGCGGGTCGATGAACGCGTAGCGGTTGTTGCGAAAGACCCGGAAGCTGCGGTCGAGGTGGAGGTCGACAGACGAGGGCTGGAGGTCGTCGGGATCGTAGGGCTCGATGCGGATCCGGCCCGCCTCGAGCTCGGCCCGGATGTCGCGGTCGGCGAGCACGCTCACGGCCGCAGGACCTCCGCCACGGGCTCCCGTTCCGCGTAGAGGGAGTCCACCTCTCGCTTGAGGGTCTCCAGGTCGTCGAACGACTGGTAGACGCTCGCGAAGCGGATGTAGGCGATCTGGTCGAGCGCGCGCAGCTGCTCCATGGCGAGCTCGCCGATCCGCGAGGACGCGACCTCCGTCGCGCCGGCGGCCCGCAGGAGGGCCTCGATGGCGTCGGCGGCACGATCGGCAGCGCCGTCGGCGACCGGGCGGCGAGTCAGGGCCTTCCGGATGCCCGGCGGCGAGCTTGTCGCGGTCGAACTCCTGCCGCGCTCCGTCGCGCTTGACGACCAGGAGGCGGGCCGCCTCCATCCGCTCGTAGGTCGTGAACCGGGCCCCGCAGGCGACGCACTCGCGGCGGCGCCGGATCGTGGCGGCCTCGTCGAGGTCCCGCGAGTCGACCACCCGCGTGTCGCGCTCCTCGCACGTGGGACAGCGCATTCCGTCCTCCCGCCGCCGGCACCACAAGATCTTGTGGCCTCGGCGGACGATACCACGACATACGGTGGCTCGAGGGGCCTTCGGGCGGGTCTCCGGGCCGCTCAGCCGCTCCGGGGCCGGTCGCTGTACCAGCCGCGGGTCTTCGTGCCGCCCGACCGCAGGCCGATCGCGAGGGACGCCAGCGCCTCGCGCGCGTGGACCAGGTTCAGGTAGCCCCGCTTGACGGCCGTCTCCCCCTCGAGCTCCATCTGCCGGCCGCCGACGACGCCGAGAAGGACGCAACCGTGCTGGACCGACTCGACCGCGCGGCTGGCCCGGTCGATCTCCTCCGCGATGCGCGCGCCGAAGGCGGCGATCGCGGCAGGCGGGACCAGCGCATCCGCTTCCACGCGGAGGGCCGCCCAGGTCCTCGAGAAGCTGCGGGAGCACGTCGTCGAGGACCGCCGGCGCGTCGCTCCGCCGGCGGACGCCCTCGATGCGTTCCGCCCCGGCGGTGATCGCGGCGACGGCCCGGTCCGCCAGCGCTGCCCCGTCCCTGCGGAAGGCCTCGCCTTCGCGAGTGACGGATACGACGCGCGCCGCCCGGCGGAGCACGTAGGCGAAGGCGAGCACGAGGATGACGAAGAGGGCCAGCGACGCCACGGCCAGGCTCGGCGACACGTCGTTCGGCACCTCAGGCCCCCCGCGCGCGGAGGGCCGCGACGACGGCCGGGACGATCTCGAAGAGGTCGCCGACGACGTACAGGTCGGCGTGCTCGAGCAGCGGGGCGTCCGGGTCGCGGTTGATGGCGACGATCGTCTCGGCGTCCTGCATCCCGACCCGGTGCTGGATCGCCCCCGAGACGCCGACGCCGAAGTAGAGCGCCGGGCGGACCGTCCGACCCGTCTGGCCGATCTGCACGGCGAACGGCATCCAGCCCGCGTCCACCGCCGCCCGCGTGGCAGCCACCGCGCCTCCGAGGGCAGCGGCGAGGTCCTCGAGGAGCGCGACGCCGTCCGCGCCGCCGAGCCCGCGCCCGCCGGTCACGACGACGGACGCCTCTTCGATGCTCGCCGCCCTCGTCGCCGCGTCGGCGCGGCCGATGACGCGGACGCTGCTCACGGCCGGCGGGGCGACCGCGACGGCGTCGATGATCCCGATCGTCGCGGCCGGTGCCGCCGTGACCACACCGGGGCGCAGCGTGATGATGCCGCGCCCATCCGCGAAGGCCGACGAGGTCAATGCCCGTCCGCCCAGGACGCTCATCTCGACGCGCGGCCCGGCCGGCGCGCCGTCCTCTCCCGCGCTCCAGGCGAGCCCGGTGGCGTTGCCGAGGACGCCGCGCCCCAGGCGCGCCGCCAGGATGCCGGCCGCCTCGCGACCGTCGGGCGTGGCGCCCAGGAGGAGGACGCCCGGATCCTCGGCCGCCGCGGCGGCGGCGATGGCCTCGGCGGCCGCGATGGTCGAGCCGGCCGCCTCGGCCGGGAGCCGGACGACGATCACCCGGGCCGCGTACGCGGCGAGCGCCGCGGCGGGGGCGTCGGGATCGTCGGCTGCGACAGATGACCGCGGAGGACGTGCCGCCGGCCGCGGCGAGCATCCGCGCGGCCGTGGCCGCCTCCAGGGAGAGGCGCGTGGGGAGGCCGTCGGCGCCCAGCTCGGCGACGGCCCAGATCGCGCCGCTCATCGAACCGCCCGCCGTTCGACGAGGAACTCGACGATCTCCCGCGCGGCCACGTCGGGCGCCTCCCGTACGACACGGGCGGTCGCCCTCGCCGCGGGTGGCCGCTGGGCCAGGACCACCGTGGTCGCGGAGCGGCCGCCGACCGGGGCGTCGGCGAGGCCGAGATCCGCCAGCGTCTGGACCGTGACCTCCTTGGCCCGCGCGCCCATGATCCCCTTGAGCGTTGGGTAGCGCGGCTCGCCGAGCAGCTGCGTCCCCACGACGAGCGCGGGAAGAGCGACCTCGACCGTCTCCTCGCCGGTCCCCACGATCCTTCGGACGCGAACGGCGCCTTCGCCCGCGGCATCGATCGCCGCGGCGCCGGAGACCAGCGGAAGGTCGAGGAGGGCGGCGATCCCGGCGCCCACGACGCCACCGCCGCCGTCCGCGCTGTCGGCGCCGGCGAGGACCAGGTCGAACTCGATCGTCCGAAGCACGGCGGCCAGGACCTGCATCGTCGAGAGCGCGCAGGAACCGGCGAGGAGATCGTCGCTGACGAGGACGGCCCGGGCCGCGCCCATCGCGAGTCCCTTCCGCAGGGCGTCGCGTGCCTCGGCCGGGGCCATCGCGACGAGCGTCACGTCGGCGCCGTGCGCGTCTGCCAGGCGAAGAGCCGCCTCCAGGGTGTACTCGTCGCTGCCGTTGAGCACCGGGGGCGCGGCCGAGCGGTCGAGACGGCCGTCGGGCCGCAGCCGCTCCTGTCCCGTGGCGTCGGGCACGGGCTTGACGAGTACGACGATCCGCACGGGCTTCCTGTCTCCCTCTGGTGCCGGTGGGCATCCAGCCCCGCCCGCCGGTGCCGAGTGTACACACCGGGTGCCGCGGGGAGGCGGCTGCATCGTCGGCGCGCCGCCAGTTGCGTGCCGGCTCGCCGGCGCTGTGATCGCCGGGGGCAGTCTCCGCCACGTCCGGTGGCGCGCGTCGCAGGCCGTGGCGCGGGCGTATGGGCGCCTATTGGCGCACCGGCACCTCCTCGGCGAGCCGGCGGGCGCGCGGACCCGCCACGGCAACCGGGGCGAGGATCTCGGCGAGGTCGAGCGCCGCCACGCCGGATCCGTTGGCCGGGTCCCCCGCGAGGCCGTCGCCCAGCATCGTCATGCAGAAGGGGCAGCCGACCGCCACGGCCTCGGCGCCCGTCGCGAGCGCCTGGCGGGCCCGCTCGGCGTTGATCCTCGTCCCGCGGCTCTCCTCCATCCACATCCGGCCGCCCCCCGCGCCGCAGCAGAAGGACTGCCGGCCCCGGCGCTCCATCTCCGCGAGCTCCAGCCCCGGCACCGCGCGGAGGACGGTCCGCGGCGCGGCGAAGACCCCGTTGTAGCGGGCGAGATAGCAGGCGTCGTGGAAGGTGACCCGCTTCTCGGCGGCGCCCCCGGCAACGGCGATGGTGGCCAGCCGCCCTTCCCGCAGGAGCTGCGCGAGGAACACCGAGTGATGGACCACCTCGAACGTGCCGCCCATCTGGGGGTACTCGTTGGCGATCGTGTTGAAGCAGTGCGGGCAGGCCGTCACGATCCGCGGCGGGCCGTAGCGCCGCAACGTCTCCACGTTCTGGGCAGCGAGCAGCTGGAAGACGTACTCGTTGCCCATCCGCCGCGCCGGGTCCCCGGTGCAGGCCTCCTCCTGGCCGAGGACGGCAAATTGGACGCCGACGGCGTGGAGGCAGGTCGCGAAGGCGCGCGCGACGCGCCGGTTGCGCTCGTCGAAGGCGGCCGCGCAGCCGACCCAGTAGAGGACCTCGAGGCTGGCCAGCGCGCCGGCTGCCGCGACCGCCGCCGCCGTCGGCACCTCGAACGGAAGCTCCCTCGTCCAGTCGAGGCGCGCGCTCTTCGGCTGCCCCCACGGGTTCTGGGCGGACTCCATGGCCCGGAAGGCGGGGGTGAGCTCCGCCGGGAAGCGGCTCTCCTCGAGGACCAGGTTGCGCCGGATCCCCACGATCTTGTCGACGTGCTCGATCAGGACCGGGCAGGCCTCCACGCACGCCCCGCAGGTCACGCAGTCCCAGACCGCCTCCTCGGAGATCGCGCCGGGGACCAGCGGGATCGCCATCGTCGCCGGCGCCAGGCGATCGTCGAGCGAACCGCCGCGGGCCCGCACGTCCGGCCCGTTGGGGATCATCGGCAGCCCGCGCTCGGCCGCGTCGGCGAGGTGGCGGATCCCCATCACAAGCGCCTTGGGGTCGAGCGGCTTGCCCGTGAAGTGCGCCGGGCAGGCGTCCTGGCAGCGGCCGCACTCGGTGCAGGTGAAGCCGTCGAGGACGTCCTTCCAGGGCAGGTCGGCCAGGGTCCGCAGGCCGTACGTCGCGTCTTCCGCCTCGAGGTCCATCGCCGGGAGGGCGCCGCGCGGCTCGAGCTTGCGCAGGTAGACGTTGAAGAAGCTCGTCACCACGTGGAGGTGCTTCGTCGAGGGAAGCCAGACGAGGAAGGCCGCCACGAGGGCGACGTGGGCCCACCAGTGGACGGCGAAGAGGGCCGCGAGGAGGCCCGGGTCGATCCCGGCGAGCGCTGACCCGATCGCGTTCGTCAGCAGCGCGCCGGGGAGCGGCCCGTACCGCGCCGCCTCGTAGGAAAGCGCCCCGAGGTCCGCCGCCACGAGGGCGCCGATGAGCAGCAGGATGAGGTTCCCCGACCGGCTCAGCGTCAGGCGCGCGGGCCGCACGACGAGCCGCCGCACGAGGGCATAGGCCACCGCGCCGAGGGCCAGGGCCGCGGCAACGTTGCGGCCGAGGAGGACTGCCGCCCAGATCGCCCCGTCGATTGGAGCGGCCAGGACCGCCTCGACGAGGCCGCCCGTCGCGGCGCTTGCCACGCCGACCGAGAGGAAGACGAAGGCCGCGAAGATCGCGTAGTGCATGACGCCCGCCCGGGGGTCGCGGAACATCCGCGTCTGGACGAGGGCGTAGCGGACAAGGGCCCCGGTGCGCCGCCGGACCTCCGCGAACGGGCGGGCCGGGCGGGCCGCCGCGAAGACCCGCAGGTGGCGCGCCATGAGCAGGGCAAAGATGGCGAGCGCGCCGTAGAAGAGCGGGAAGACGAGCGGGTACCAGGGGACGCGGGCGAGCGACTCGGTCAAGGCTCAGTCCGGGGTGCCGGGCCACCCGGCATGGTCGAAGGGGCCGCCGAGCGTCTCGAGCGCGTGCTCGAGGACGGGCTGGATCGAAGCAAGGGACTGCATCGCACCGCTGGGACTGCCGGGCAGGTTGACGATCAGCGTCGGTCCGCGCACTCCGACGACGGCCCGGGAGAGGATCGCCATCGGCGTCGCGGCGCGGCCGTCGGCGCGCATGGCCTCCGCGAAGCCCGGGACCTCGTAGTCGATGACGGCGAGCGTCGCCTGGGGCGTGACGTCGCGCGGCGTGAGGCCGGTGCCGCCGGTGGTCACGACGAGTGAATGGCGGGCCGCAGCCGCGACGAGGGCAGGCTCGATCAGGACGCGCTCGTCGGGCACGATCGCCCGCTCGACGTCGAACCCGAGGTCGGCCAGGCGCGCTGCGACCAGGGCACCGGTCCTGTCGGCCCGCTCGCCGGCGGCCCCGCGATCCGAGACGGTCAGAACGCACGCGGTCCGACGCCCGGCCACGGGCTCAGGACCCCGGCCGCTTCGCCGGGCGCCGGATCCCGCCCGTGCGCGCCGGCCCGCGGACTGCCCGGGGCTTCGATGCGCGCGGGGCGACCGTCTCTGCCGGTTCAGTCGGCCGATGCCACTCGCCCGAGGCGCCGCCGCTCTTGGAAACGAGACGGATGGACCGGATCTCGACGCCCCGTTCCACGCCCTTGACCATGTCGTAGAGGGTCAGGGCGGCCACGGTCGCGGCCGTCAGCGCCTCCATCTCGACACCGGTGGACGCCGTGGTCGCGGCCTCCGCGTGGATCCGGAAGGCGGAGGCACCGCGGTCGGGGGTGATCCTGACCACGATGTCGGTGAGCGGCAGGGGGTGGCAGAGAGGAATCAGCTCGGACGTGCGCTTGGCCGCCATCACCCCGGCCAGCTCGGCGACCATGAGCACGTCGCCCTTGGGGCCGCCGCCGTCGATGGCCAGCGTCAGCGTCTCCTGGGAGCACGCCACGTCCGCCTCTGCCACGGCCCGGCGCGCCGTCGGGGGCTTGCCCGAGACGTCCACCATCCGAGGTCGCCCGCGCCGATCCACGTGCGTCAGGCGGCGGCGCTCCGTGCGAGGTTGCGTGCGGTCGTCCATGTCTCCTCCGGGGCGTCGCGGCAGGTCGCTGGAGCCGGTCACGGCCGGTCGAGCCACCAGAGCTCGACGGGCGCTCCGGCCGGAAGCGCCTCGACCGATTCTGGCACGATGACGAGAGCCTCGGCGGCCGCCAGGGCCGACAGCACGTGACTCCCCTGCCCTCCCGCGAGCCCGACGCGCACGCGTCCGCCCGGGTCGCGCAGCGCGGGCCCGCCGGGCCGCTCCCGCACGGCCGCGACGCGCAGGAATGCGCGCCGACCGGGCGCCTTCTCGATCGGTTCCTCGAGGACGCCGCGGTCGGCCGGCCGCAGGAGGTCCGTGTCGGGACGGCCCGCAAGGCGCCGGAGCGCGGGGCGCACGAAGAGCTCGAAGGTGACGAAGGTGGAGACGGGGTTCCCGGGAAGGCCCAGGAGGAGCACCGCGTTCGCGCCCTCGGCGCCGCCGGGGCGGTCCGCGGTGCCGAAGGCGAACGGCTTGCCGGGCTGGACCGCGACGCGCCAGAGGGCGATCGAGCCGACGCTCTCGAAGGCCGGCCGGACGACGTCGTACGGCCCCACGGAGACGCCGCCGCTTACGACTACCAGGTCCGCCCAGCCCACCGCGTCGCGCAGCATGCGGGTCATCGCCCCGAGCTCGTCGGGGGCGATCCCGAGGTGGCGGGCGTCCGCCCCGGCCGCGGCGCAGAGGGCGACGAGGGCGGGTCCGTTGGAGTCGGGTATCCCGGCCGGCCCGAGGGCCGTCCCCGCCGGCCGCAGCTCGTCGCCCGTGGAGATGACGGCGACCCGCGGCCGCCGGTGCACCGTGACGACCGCGACGCCGGAGGCGCTGACCACGGCCACCTCGGCCGGCCCGATGGCCCGGCCCGGCTCCAGCAGCGTCGCGCCGGCGCGGAGGTCCTCGCCGCGGCGGCGCACGTTGACGCCGGGTCGGAGGGTCGTCGTGCACCAGCACGTAGGCCGGCAGCGGACCGGCAGCGTCGCGGCCGCGCGGGCCGAGCTTCCCTGCCGCGTCAACCGGGGTCGTCAGCTCCACCTGGACCACGGCGTCCGCGCCGCCGGGCAGCGGGGCACCCGTCGCGATCCGCGCCGCGACCCCGGGACCCACCGCCACGTCCGGAGCATGGCCCGCGGCCACCTCGCCGTGCACGGCCAGGCGGACCGGGTCGTCCTCCGTTGCTCCCGCCACGTCCGCGGCGCGGACGGCGTACCCGTCCATCGCGCTGTTGTCCCACGGCGGCAGGTCGATCGCCGCGACCACGGGCGAGGCGAGCACGCGGCCGCACGCCGCGGTGACGGCCAGCTGCTCCCGGGAGAGCGGGAGACGGGATCGCCGCGCAGGACCTCCGCGAGCGCCTCCTCGACCGAGAGAAGCCCCGACGTCACCTTCCGGCCCCGCGCGCGGCCTGTTCGACCGCTCGCTCGTGAACGGTGCGCCCCACCGCGAGCCGGGTGAGAATGCCTGCCAGCCGTCCCTCGAGGATGACCGGCAGGCCCGGCGCCGACGAGGCGCCGAGGAGGCTTGCGGCCGGTCCGAGGGCGTCCTCGGGATCCAGCACCGGCAGGTCATCCGTCGCCACCATCACGTCGGTCGCGTGGACCTCCGCCCAGCGTCGAGGCGGCACGCGGCCGATCTCGCGCAATCCCAGGAGCCCGAGAAGCTCGTCGCCGCGCATGACCCGGGCGACGGTCGCGTCCTCGGCGTCCGCGAGCGCGGGGGCGAACGTGTCCAGCGTCGCCTGCGGCGCGACGACGAAGGCGAGCGTCTCCATCACCTCGCCCACGGTGACGTTGTCGATGAGTCGCTCCAGCCTCTCCCGCCGTCGCCGAACGCGCATCGCGACGTTGACGAACCAGCCCAGGGTCAGCAGGGCGAGGCCGCTCAGGGCCTCGCCGATGACGATCAGGACGAGGCCGCCGGCGATTAGCGCGGGGGCCAGGGCGAGGGCTCCGAGCCGTCGAAGGCGAGGGTCCACGTCAGGACTCCCCGGGCGTCGGCGACGGTCCATGCCGACGTCCCCGCGGCGGCCAGAGCTCCGGCCGGCAGCGGGCGTGCGCCGCCTGGCAGTGGCGAGCCAGGACCCAGACCGCCAGCGTCAGCCCGAGGCCGACGACCGCGATCGCCACCGAGGTCTCGGTCCAGAACTGGTAGGGGAAGAGCTGGACGAGGCGGTCGGTTGCCGGGTCGAAGCTCCACGTGCCCGCGGCGAAGAACAGCTCGTGGAAGAGGGTGAAGGCGGTGTCGAAGAAGAGGAGGAACGCGGCACCGACGACGACGGCGCCGATCGCCAAACCGCCGGCCCCGAAGGCCACCGCGCGCCAGAACCAGCGGGACCCGCGCGAGGCAACCCCGCCGACGAGGAGCGCGGCGGCGGCCAGCGCCACGAAGGCGTAGAGGGCGAGGACGATGCCGCGGACGTCGGCCATGTGGGAGCGCTCCCGGGCGGCGAAGACCGGCTCGCCCGCGACCTCCTGCGTGAACGTGCCGGGTCCGAGCCAGACCTCCATGACGATTTCGCGGGTCACGGTGTCAACCTGCCCGGGCGTCCAGCCGGTGTACGCGGCGGCGTTCGCGCGGCCCTGCTCGAAGGAGACCCACAGCGGGTTGAAGAAGAGGGCGATCGACGCCCCCGTGATCACGACCGCGGTGGCGATCGCAACGCGACCGCGGCGATGCGACGGCCGATACCGGGCCCAATCCCCGAGCTCGCGGCCGGACCGCCCGATCCCGGGCCGGTCTCCGGTTCCCGTGACGCTCACTCGCCCGCGGACGCTCGGCGACGGACGCCCGCCGATGGGCGCGAGTCTGGCCGGACGAACGCGTGGCGGCAGCCGGGTCGCGACGAAGCCCCGGCACGCCACGCGCCGACGGTCGATCGGCTCGGTCATCGTCGGCTCGGTGATGGGCGGCACGGTCGCGGACTCCTCCTCAGGGACGGCCATTGTACGGTTCAGCGCCGATCCAGGCGGCCCGTGCGGCTTCGAGCGCCGCAGGATGACGTCGGGCCGTTCGTTTCGGGCGACCGCCCCGGATGCGTCCGGGGCCGGGCGGCACCGGCAGGGAGCTCAGGCGCCCGTGGCGCGCCCGGGCTCAGCCTCGAACCCGTTCGTCTCGGGCGGCCGCCTCCGCGATCTCCGTGATCCGCGCCGCACGAGTCTCGGGCCGCCGCGCCACGGCGACCCAGCCGAGCAGCATCTTGCGCGCCGAGGGCGGGAACGCCGCGAAGTTGGCCGCGGCCGGCGGGCGGGTCGCGAGCGCCGCCGCGAGGTCCTCCGGGACCTCCAGCCGCTCGGCGGCATCCAGGATCGTCCACGATCCGTTCGCCTTCGCCCGCTCGATGGCGGCGAGGCCGGCAGGAGCCATCCGCCCCTCGCCGATCAACCGCTCGACGCGCGCCCTGTTGGACGCAGCCCAGACGCTGCGCGGCCTGCGGGGCGCGAAGTAGAGCTTGCCGCGCTCCGTCGTCCAGGTGGCCGCCCGTGCTGTCCACCCAGCCGAAGCACAGGGCCTCCTCGACGGCCGCCTCGTAGTCCAGGCGGACCCGGCCGGACCGTGGCCGCCAGGTCACCAACCAGGCGCCGCGGGCGGTCGCATGGTTCGCCTCCAGCCATGCCCGCCACGTTGCGCGATCGTCGGCGTGGACGTGCGGCGCGTCGTCGAGAACCGACATGGCCCGAGTCTAGGCGCCATGCCAGCCCGTCACGCCGTCGCCGTCGCCCGCTACCCCGCCGGCTTGTCGCCGAAGATCGTGTAGTGCCAGGGCTTCTCGGGCTCGCCCGTGAGCTCGATCATCACGTGCTTGACCCGCGTGTACTCCTCGAACGAGTACATCGACATGTCCTTGCCGAAGCCCGACTGCCCGAAGCCGCCGTGGGGCATCTCGCTCGTGACCATCAGGTGGTCGTTGACGAGGACGTGCCCGAAGTTCAGCGCCTGGGTCGCCCGCATGGCCACCCGCAGGTCGCCCGTCCAGACCGAGCTCGCGAGGCCGTAGGGAGTGTCGTTGGCCATTCGCAGCGCCTCCTCTTCGGTGTCGAAGGGGAGGACGACGAGGACGGGGCCGAAGACCTCCTGCTGGACGATCTCGCTGTCCTGGGCGGCGTCGACGATCACGGTGGGCAGGTAGAAGGCGCCGTCGGGGAAGCCGGGCACGTCCGGGCGCGCGCCGCCGACCAGGACACGCGCGCCCGCGGCGACCGCCCGCTCCACGAAGCCCGCCACGCGGTCGACCTGCGCCGCGCTGATGAGCGTGCCCATGTCCGTCTCGGGCGCCATCGGGTCGCCGATCCGGACCGAGGCGAAGAGTTCGACGAGGCGCGCCGTGAACGCCCCGGCGACGGAGCGATGGACGTAGACGCGCGTCGCCGCGGTGCAGTCCTGGCCGCCGTTGATGAGCGCGCCGGCCGTCGCCCCGCGGGCAGCGGCCTCGAGGTCGGCGTCGGCGTGGACGATGAAGGGCGCCTTGCCGCCGAGCTCCAGGTGGACCCGCTTCAGGTTGCCCGACGCGAGGGCCATGATCCTGCGGCCCGTCTCGGAGTCGCCCGTGAGGGAGACGAGATCGATGTCGCGATGCGCGGCCAGCGCGGCCCCCACGACCTCGCCCCGGCCGGTCACGACGTTGAGGACGCCGGCCGGCACGCCGGCTTCCGCCGCCAGCTCCGCCAGGCGAACCGTCGTGAGCGGCGTCGCGGTCGCGGGCTTCAGGATCACCGAGTTCCCGGCCGCCAGCGCCGGCCCGATCTTCCAGATGGCCATCCACAGCGGGTAGTTCCAGGGGCTCACCTGGCCCACGACGCCGAGCGGCTCGCGGCGGACGAAGCTGGTGTGGCTCCCGGAGTACTCGTAGGCGGCCTTGCCCTCCAGGTGGCGGACCGCGCCCGCGAAGAAGCGCAGGTTGTCCACCGTGAAGGGCAGGTCCGAGTCGCGGCGGAGCTTGTAGGCGGACCCGGTCTGCGCGGTCTCGAGCCGGGCCAGCTCGTCGGCGTTCGACTCGATCAGGTCGGCGAGACGGGACAGGATCGCAACCCGCTCCTGCAGGTAGCGGCGGCTCCAGCGGCCGTCCTCGAAGGCCACGCGGGCCGCGGCGACGGCCCGTCGACGTCCGCCGCGGTGCCGGCCGGCACGCGACCCACGAGCGCGCCGTGGCCGGGCTGCGGACCTCGAGCCATGCGCCCGATGTCGATGCGGCCGACGCCCCGTCGATGAACATCGGGAAGTCAAGGACGTCCTCGGCGACCATCGTCGTCACTCCTCCATGGCGTACATCGCCGGACGGCCGGCGCTTCGCGTCTCCGGTCCGAGCCTACTGCCCCAACCACGTCGCGTCCACCGTTCCCAGCGGTCCCGCCCCAGGCACGCCGCTCCTTCGTACGATGCCTGACGTTCGCCGGTCGCCTATGCCTACGGGGACGGAAGCGAAACCAAGTCCGACGACTCGGTCGGCGGCACGAGGCCATCGGCGCTGACGAGGAACGTGGACGGCGGGAAGCTCCAGTCCGAGGCCTGCGTCGGGCGACACGAGCTCGAGAGTCGGGGTTGCCCCTGTGTCGCCAGCCGACCAAACCGTGCGCACTACCCCGGTCGAGAGGTCAAGGGCATCGAGCCGATACGGACCGCCGGGACACGACGACCACGGCCCGTCGGCCACATAGACCAGGGCCGCGCCGTCCTGCGTCCGGACAACGGTCCCGGGTCGGAAGCAGGTCGCGGTCGTGCTCATCGCCCCCGTTTCCAGGTTCACGCGCCGGTTGCCCACGATGATCTCCACGCCTGTCAGGCCAGCCACGTCGTCGGGCGGCACATCGCTCACGGTGATCCCATGGCGTTCCCCGACGATCTCCCAAACACGGATGACGCACGTGCCGATGGTCGGGCACTCGACCGCGACCAGGCGATCACCGCCCGGGGTCAGGAAGAGCCGAACGTGGACCTGTGCGCCGGCCGGTGCCTCGATCCCGCCCGACGGCCCCAGGAGCCGGCGTTCCGACCCTCCGACGAGGTTCTGCTCCCAGATCCCTTCGTACTGCCGGTCCTTCAGGCCAAACCGAGCGTAGTAGAGGCGGCCGTTCGGCCGGTCGAGGACTGCCTGTGGAACGGCGGCCGGAATCGTCGCCACGGGCGTCTCAGCGCCATCGGCGATCGAGACCTGGCGGATCACCGCTCCCTTGACGAGGGTGTAGCCGTAGACCACGGCGCCATCGGCGGCGGTGGCGAACGGGGCGGCGTTCAGCTCGAGCTGCGGCTGGGGAGCGTCCACCACCCGCTCCAGGTCCGCCGTGACGGTCAGGGCGATGCCGGTCCGGATGCGCAGGTGCAGGCGTCCCAGAGGATTCTGCGGACCTTCGACATGACTACCTTCCTGCACGAAATCGAACGAATACCAGCCGTACGAGAGGGCGACTGCGTTCGTGGGCGTCGGGAGAACGGTCGCCGAGGGAGTCAACGCAACCACGGGGGAGGCCGACGGCCCGGCCGGGGCGGACGCAGGGGGCGGCGGTTGCGCAGGCGGCAGGGAGCTCGGCCCGAGCGCGATCACTGCCAGCGCCAGCACGGCGAGGCCCGCGGCGCCGGCCACGAGTGCCAGCACGACGCGGCGCATCAACGCCCGTCGATTCAGATCACGCACGCCAACGCTTCCTGATGCGCGATCGATGCCCCGGCGGGTCGTATCGTTGCGTCTTCGCGATGAGCCGGACCTCCCCGCTCCGGAGGTCGTTCGACTCCGCCGCCGACTGGCGGAGCGAAGCCATCACGTTTCCAGCGCCCGCGCCTCGCGGCGGAGAAGCTCCCAGGCCCGGTCGACATGCCGCCCCTCGGTGCGGATGCTCCCGATCGCCACGCGGATGGCGAAGCGGCCGTGGAGCCGGGTGTGCGACAGGAAGACCTCGCCGGTCGCGTTGACCGCCGCCATCAGGCGCTCGTTCGCGGCGTCGAGCCTCGCGTGGACCTCGGGCTCGTCCTCCCGCCCCCGCAGGTCGGCCGGGCGCCAACGCAGGCAGACCGTGGAGAACGGCGCCGGGGCGAGCCGCTCGAAGTCGGGCTCGGCGTCGACGGCGGCCGCCAGCTCCTCGGCCAGGCGGCAGTGGGCGTCGATCCGGCGGCGGAGGCCCTCGAGGCCGAAGTAGCGGATGAGCATCCAGAGCTTGAGGGCGCGCATCCGGCGCCCGAGCTGCGGCTGGTACTCGGTGAAATCGTGGACGGGGCGCTCCTGGTCGAGCGTCCGCAGGTACTCCGGCACGAGGCTGAAGGCGGCGCGGACCGCCTCCATCCGGCGGCTCAGGAGGAGCGACGCGTCGAGCGGCGTGAAGAGCCACTTGTGGGGATTCACGACCATCGAGTCGGCGCGCTCCCAGCCGGCGAACGGGCTGCGCCGCGCCGGCACGAGGGCGACGGCGCCGGCGTAGGCAGCATCGACGTGCAGCCAGACGCCCTCGCGGTCGGCCACGTCGGCGATCGCGGCCACCGGGTCCACCGAGGTCGACGAGGTCGTCCCGATCGTGGCCACGATGGCCACCGGGACGTTGCCCTCGTCCCGGTCCTCGGCGATGGCGGCGTCGAGCCGGCCGACGCGCATCCGGTAGTCGACGTCAACGGGAATCCGGCGCAGCGCGGCCCGCCCCAGGCCGAGGGTCATGCAGGCCTTCTCGATGCTGCTGTGGGCCTCCGCCGAGGCGTAGACGACGGGCGTCCCGCCGCGGGCCCGGGCCGCCAGCCCGTCCGTTGCCGCGCGCAGGCCCGCCGCCTCGCGCGCGGCGGCGAGGGCGATGAGCGTCGACGTCGAGGCGGTGTCGGTGAGCAGCCCGTCGAAGGATGCCGGCAGGCCGAGCCCGGCGCGCAGCCAGCCGACGACGACCTGTTCGAGCTCGGTCCCGATGGGCGAGGTCCGCCAGAGCATCGGGTTCTGGCCGAGCACGGCGGTCCACATCTCGCCCAGGATCCCCGGCGCGGACGCGGTGGTGGAGAAGTAGGCCAGGAACCCGGGGTGCTGCCAGTGGGTCGCATTCGGCACGACCAGGCGATCGACGTCCCCCAGGATCGCGCCGAGCGGATCCGGGCCCTCGGGAGCGGCGGCCGGAAACGACGGGCGGAGGGAGCCGGGCTCGATGGCCGGCAGGACGGCCCGCCTCTCGACGGTCGCGAGGTAGTCCGCCATGGCGTCGACGACGACGTGGGCCGCCGCCCGGAACCGCTCAGTGTCCATGTCGCCCAGGCCGTCCACCTGGGTCCTGTCAAGGTCCGCGAATAGGTCGAAGTCCGGGCCGCCAGGGAGGCTCCCGGGGGCGTCGTCGGTCATGTGATGCTCCTGCGTCGGGCGGCCGCGGCGAGCAGGGCTCGCCCGGTCGCCCGGAGTCTACGGCGAGCCGGCGTACCGCGGGGCAGCGTGCGGGGGTACCGGCGAGGCCGCGGCGCCGGGTGGCATCGGGCGGGGGCATCGAACCGCGCGGCCCGCGCCCGCCACGGCCGGGCGGTCCGGCACTTGCCCACTGCGGCCGGCCGGCGGATCATCGACCCGATCGGGCACACCACCCGGTCGGAGGTATCCGATGCTGATCGCTACCTGGCACCCGGTCCCCTGCCCTGCCGGCATCCGGATGGCATTCGCCGCGCACCTCCACGGGCGCAACGCCGAAGTCTCGGTGGCCGAGGGGTCCCACGCGTGGCACTGGCGCGTCACCAGCGCGACCGGCCACACCCTCGCCGAGGGAGTCGCCCGGGACCGGGACGCTGCCGAGCAGGCAGCCGAGGACGAGGTCTGCGCCGTCCACCCGCCCACGACTCATCTCATGGACGAGCTGCTCTCCTAGCCCTCGTCTTCCTCGCCAACCGTCCTGGGAATGCCGGGCCGCCGGCCGCGGACGTCACCCACGGACGCGCGCCTCAGCGGACGAGGATCGGCCGGCTCTTCAGGATGCCCTTCACCCGGTCGGAGGCGTACCAGATCTCGTACTTCCCGGCCTTCGCGGGAGCGGTGAGCGTGGCCGGGCTCCCGTTCGCCGTGTAGGCCCACGACAGGTACGTCCCAGCCGGGGAACCCGCCGGAACGATCGTCAGGTAGTCCCCCGGCCCGTTGGGCCCGGTCCATGTCACCTTGAACTGCCGGCCCTTCGTGACCGCCGTCGGGGCCTTCAGGGTGATCTCCAGGGGGGTGACCGTGATCGGCCGGCGCACCATCGTCGTGGAGGTGGTGCCAGTGACGTACCAGAGCTCGTAGGCCCCCGTGGTGATCGGTGCGAGGAGCTTGCCCGGGTTGCCGTTGGTCGTGTAGAAGTAGCTCTCGGAGGTCGCGCGATCGACGCCGACCGCCACGATCGTGACGTAGTCCCTCGGCCCGTCAGGCCCGGTCCATGTCACCTTGAAGGTCGAGCCCGCCGCAACCTTGGCCACCGCTGCCAGGGTGCCCTTGAACGGGGTGACCGTGATCGGCCGGCGACCGAGGATCGTGTCCTTCTCATCTGCGTACCACAGCTCGTAGTCCCCCGGCGTCGTCGGCGCGACGAGCTTTCCCGGGTTGCCGTTGGTCGTGTAGAAGTACGGCTCGTTGGTCCACGTGAGGGCGCCGCTCGCCATGAGGGCGACGTAGTCACCCGGCGCGTCGGGGCCGGTCCACGAGATCGTGAACTGAGCGCCCCCTTCGACCGTCGCGGGGGCGTCGAGCGTGGCCGTGCCGGTCGGCGCGAGGCTCGGGCTGGCAGTCGCCGCGGCCGTTGCCGCTGCGGTCGCCGTCGGGGAGGCGGTCGCGGCCGGTGGGGCGGTCACGACCGGGGGGACGGTCGCCGTCGCAGCGACGGTCGGGGCCGGGGTCGCTGTGGGAGCCGCGGTAGCCTCGGCGGTCGCCTCGGCAGTGGCCGTAGGGCTGGCGTTCGCAGTCGCGGCCGCCGCGGGTGCCGTTGATGGCGACGCCGACGTGGCGGCTCCCCCGCAGCCCGCAACCAGCAACATGGCAATGACGCCGACAGAGCCGACCATGCCGACCCTGCGCAAGGACATCGTGCGCATCCGCCCCTCCCCTCACGGACTGCGCGCCTCATGGATTGCCGCTCGAGATCGCGCTTCTCCGTGACCGCGGATCTTACGCCAGCCCAGCCGGAACCCCGTCGGTGCTGTCGATAGCCACGGAGGGAGTCCGCGGCCCAGCCGGCAGAGGCCCCGTCGCCAGCCGGCCTGCCCGTCCGTCCGGTCATCGGGACCGAAGGCGGGCCCCGGTCCCGCCACGTGCCAGACCTAGGCGGGGCCGGAATGGAACACGTAGTAGGCGACGGGCGTGACCGACGTCACCGCCTTCGTCAGGTAGATCGTGACCTTGCCGGCGCTCCGGTTCACGACCGTCGCGGCCACGGCCGCACCGGGCCGGTGCGCCTGGAGCATCGCCAGGCCCGACAGTGGGAGGACCGTGCCGAACTGGACGGCCACGGTGACGCTGCTCTTCCCCTTCGGAACCTGGGCAATCCCGGAGTATCTGAAGGACGCTGCTCCATCGACCTTCAGGGCCGGCAGCTTGTTGGTGCCCTTCGCCCAGACACCGGAATTCCAGACGCCGAGAGCTCCCGCGGTGCCGGCGTCGTTGCTTCCCTCGGCACCGGCCCCCTGGCTGCCGAGCGACCCCGAGGTGCCGTACAGGCGATTCCGGCCGTCGACTCCGGTGTTCGGCGTGCCGAGCGATCCATCGGTGAAGCTGCCGACACCCGAGGCTCCGGCGGTCGGGCCTCCGAGGAACCCAAATCTCTCGTTCCCGCCGTTCCAGCCATAGACGCCGTAGCCTTCCGCGGAGCTGTTCGTCCCGTAGATGCCCGACCTTTCCGGGGCCTTGCTGTCGCCGCGGATCCCGTCGCCCGCCCCGCTGGTGCCCCCGAGGGCCGGGCTCGCGGCGGAGCTGCTAACCCAGGTCGGGGAGCTGCCCCCGTTGTTCTGCCCGAGCGTGACCTTGTCCCCGTCCGCGGCCTGAGCGGCCCCGGGCAGCATCGCCGTCGCGGCCTGCGCCGCGAGAGCCGCCGCACCTCCTGCCACGGCGACGAGCATCGCCCGCCGGCCGACCGTGGTCCTGTCGTCGCCCGCCATCGCCGCGATCCCTCCCTCGGCGACCCCGGCGCGCGCGCCCGATCAGCACGTGCCGGGGACGCGCCTTCGACCCTCCGTCCGGTCGGCGCCCGCTGCGCCGGGTGGCGTGGGCTGGTTCGATGATAGGCAGCCCGCCGAGGCCACGGCAAGGTGCGGCCGCAGCCGGACAGGTTCGGCGTGTCGCTCTGCGCGGGCCTACCCCAGGACCACCCAGGCGACATCGATGGGCGACGTGACTGCCTTGTCTAGGTAGATCCGCATGATCGGCGGATCGAGGTGTCTCACCCGGCTGGACAGGCGCCGCCCGGCGCACGAGAATTCGGCGATGGCGACGCCCCGCCCCGCCGTTCGGTTGGCGACCTTCGAGGATGCCGAGCCAGTCGCCGACCTGCTCGCCGACGCGTTTCTCGACTATGAATGGTCTCGCTGGGCCGTTCCCGCCGACAACCGCCGTGAACGCCTCCGCGGCCTCCACCTGCTCTACGCCGGGCTGGTCGGCGCCGAGGCGGGCAGCACATGGGTGACCGACGACATCAGCTCGGTCGCCGCCTGGGTGAAGCCCGGCCGGACCCCGATCAGCGACGTCCTTCGCACCCGTCTCAACGAAGAATCGGCCGCCCTCTTCGGTGACCGGCTCGAGGCGGTCGACGCCCTCGACGCGGAGACGGCGCCGCTCCGCCCCGCCGGGCCCCACTGGTACCTCGCGACCGTCGGCACGCGACCGGACCGCCGGCGCGAGGGCCTCGCCTCGCTTGTCCTCCGCGCCGGCTTGGCCGCCTGCGACGAGGCCGGCCTCCCGGCGGCGGTCGAAACCTCGAACGAAGCGAACTGCCGCCTCTACGAGCGCCTGGGCTTCCAGGCCGCCGGCGACCGAACCGCGCCTGACGGCGGGCTGCGGGTCTGGGTCCTGGTCCGGCCGGCACAACGCTGAGCAGCGGCCCCTCGCTCAGGATCAGAGCACCGCCGACCGCGCGGAGGGGTACCTCGCCCGCAGCGGTCAGGACACGGTGAGGATCGGCGGGACCCCACAAAGAGGCCCCCGGAGTCGACTCCGGGGCCCATTTCGTGCTCAGTGAGTGGTCGGGGCGGAGCGATTCGAACGCTCGACCTCCTGAACCCCATTCAGGTGCGCTACCAAGCTGCGCCACGCCCCGACGGGTCGAAGGATAGCAGAGCCGCGCGGCGCCCCCGTCGAGAGCGTGGGTGGTCCCGTCGAAGGGTGCCGCCTCCGTCGACGTGCCGCCTGACGCGGCCTCGTCGAAGCGGGCCACGCGCCGGTCGCGACCCGGCGGGGTCGGCCGCGACTCGGCGGTCGGGCGACTCGGCGTGGCCGGGCTCAGCGGCGGCGGGCGGAACCGGTTCGAGCTGCCCCGCTCCGCGGCGCGCTGCGCTTGCGCGGCGGCCGGTCCGCCCCGCGGTTGCGGAAGACGAGCTTGAGCGGCGTGCCGTGGAAGCCGAGCACGTCGCGGATCCGGTTCTCCAGGTAGCGCCGGTAGCTGAAGTGGATCAGCTCCGCGTCGTTGGCGAAGAAGATGAACGTCGGCGGCTCGATCGCTGCCTGGGTGGCGTAGAAGAGCTTGGGCCGGCGGTTCTTGGCGACGGGCGGCACCTGGCGGGCGGTCGCCTCGGCCAGCAGCCGGTTGAGCTCTCCCGTCCCGATGCGCTTCCGTCGCTCGCCCCAGACGTCCACCGCCATCTCCAGCACCCGCTCGACACGCTGGCCGGTCTTGGCGCTGATCGAGACGACCGGCGCGAAGTCAAGGAACGGCGCGTCGCGGCGGATCCAGGAGACGAACTGGTCGAAGGTGCGGTCGGTCTTGCCCTCGACGAGGTCCCACTTGTTGACGGCGATCACGAGGCCCTTGCCGGCGTCGATCGTGTAGCCGGCGACGTGGGCATCCTGGGCGGTCAGCCCCTCGACGGCGTCGATGACGAGGACCGTGACGTCGGCCCGGTCGATCGCCTTGAGGGCCCGCAGCGCCGAGTAGCGCTCCGCGGCCGGCCCCGTCGCGATCTTGCCCCGCCGCCGGATCCCGGCGGTGTCGACGAGGATGACCTCGCCCTGGCCGTAGTCGAGGCGCGTGTCGAAGGCATCGCGGGTGGTCCCCGGGACCTCCGACACGATCGCCCGCTCCTCCCCGAGCAGGGCGTTGAGCAGGCTCGACTTACCGACGTTCGGCCGGCCCACGAAGGCGATCGTCACCGGCCCCGGGAGCGGCCCCTCGTCGAAGGCGACCTCCTCGGGCTCCAGGCCCTCCGCCAGCTCGTCGCCGATGAGGTCGGCCTCGAGATCGGCCCGGTCCTCGCGCGCCTTGCGAGCCAGCTCGTCCTCGCTCTCCGGCGGGAGGGCCAGCACGATCTCGTCGAGGAGGTCGGCGACGCCGCGGCCGTGGGCGGCGCTGATCGGCCACGTCTCGTCCCAGCCGAGCGCCCAGAACTCGGCGGCGTCCAGCTCCCGTCGCGCGTTGTCGGCCTTGTTGACGGCGACGAGGACGGGCGCCGTCGCCCGCCTCAGCGTCACGGCGGCTTCCTGGTCGGCCGGCGTGAGCCCTGTGGTCGCCTCGACGACGAAGACGATCAGGTCCGCCTCGGCGATCGCGATGCGAGCCTGCTCCTGCACGCGCTCCTCGATCGCGTCCCCCGGGGCAACCTCGAGGCCGCCGGTGTCCACGACGAGGAAGCGCCGCCCGTTCCACTCCCCCTCCCCGTAGATGCGGTCGCGGGTGGTCCGGGCGCGGTCCTCGACGATCGCCGCGCGGCCGTCACCGACGATGCGGTTGAAGAGCGTGCTCTTGCCGACGTTGGGGCGCCCGACGATGGCGACGATCGGGAGCGAGGCGGCCCTGCTCACCGGGCGGCCGCGGCGGCGAGGCTGCCGACCCGGGGGAGCGAGCTGGTCCGGCCGGCGGGCGTGGCCGCCGCTCCGAGTGCCTCGCCGGCGATCTCGCGCGCCCGGACCCGCGCGTCGCCGGTCCCGGCGATCTCCAGGATCCGCTCGGCCACGAGCTGGAGGTCCTCGATCGGCGTGGACGTGCCGCCCGTGACCCCGACGGTGGTCGCGTCGCCGAAGGCCGCCGGATCCACGAGATCGCGGGCGTGCTCGACCTGCAGGACAGGCTTCCCGATGATCTCGCAGAGGCGCGTCAGCTCCCTGGTGTTGGCGCTGCTCCGGCCGCCCACGACCACCATGAAGTCGACCTCCCGAGCCGTCTCCACGGTGTCCTCCTGGCGTCGGATGGTGACCGGGCAGACGGTGTTCACGATCTTGAGCTCGTGGGCCAGGTGCACCATGCGGGCGGCGAGCCGCTCGAACTTCCAGGGCGGCTGAGTGGACTGGGTGACCAGGGCCATCCGCTTGCGGCGGGGGATGCGGTCCCAGTCGGCCTCCTCGTCGACCACGATGGCGTCCGGCGCGAACCCCAGCAGCCCGACGACCTCGGGGTGGTTCGGCGTCCCCAGGAGGACGATCGTGTAGCCGTCCTCGACGAGCTTCTGGAGCTCCTTCTGCTCGGCGATGACCCAGGAGCAGGTGCCGTCGATGACGTCGAGGCCGCGCTCGGCCGCCGCCCGCCGGACCGTGGGGGTCACGCCGTGGGCGCGGATCACGACGGTCGACCCGTCGAGGGCCTCGTCGAGGGCCGCGATCGGGCGGACGCCGCGGGCGTGAAGGCTCGCCACGACCCCCTCGTTGTGGACGACCTGTCCGAGCGTGTGCGTCACCCTGCCGGCGTCGGCAGCCTCCTTCGCCTTGTCGACGGCCTCGCGGACGCCGTAGCAGAAGCCGGTGCGCTTCGCGATGCGGACGTCCTGAACCGTGCCCATGTCCCGATTATTGCACGCTTCCTGACGAAACCCTGCTGGTCGCGCCCGTTCGAGGCGCGGTCCCGTGCTCAGGCGTCGCCCTCGCCGGACGCCGTCGGGGCTCGGGGGCCGCCAGGAGCGCCCTCGTCCGCGTGCGCTCCGGTCACGTTTCGATCGTCGCCGCCTGCACCCTCGGCCGAGGCCTCCAGGAGCGGCCCGTAGACGCCGCGGTGGCGCTCCGGGAGCAGCTCGGCGATGCGCAGCATGAGCCGGGTGGTGACGTCCTCCAGGGATTCCTTCTTCCCGTCGGGCCCGGTCCCCCGCTCCAGGACGAACGGCTCGCCGACGCGCAGCGAGACCCTGCCCCCGAACCGCCAGAGCTTCCGGCCCCGCGGCCAGAAGCGATCCGTGCCGGCGACCCCGATGGGGAGGATCGTGGCCCCGGTGCGGAGGGCCAGTAGGGTGACGCCGTCCTTGGCCTGCCGGAGCGCGCCGGTCGGGCTCCGGGTTCCCTCCGGGAACGTGCCCAGGACCCGGCCGTCACCCAGGACCGCGCTGGCGACCCGGAAGGCCTCCGTGTCGGCGGAGCCGCGCCGGACCCCGAAGGCGCCGTTCTGGCGCATGAACCAGCCGGCCAAAGGCCACTCGAGCGCCTCGGCCTTCGCCATCCAGTGCACCGGCCGACCCAAAGCGGGGGTCAGCCAGCCGGCGACGAGCGGCGGATCCGCGTTGCTGATGTGGTTGCCGGCCAGGATCAGGGCCCCGCTCTTCGGGACGTTCTCGAGCCCCTCCACGGACACGCGGGTGAAGGAGCGAATGAGGGTGCGACCGACGAGCTCGCTCGCGCGCATGAAGAAGGGCAGGCGGTCGGCCGGGAGGGTGAGCGCCAACTCCTCGCGCTTCGTGCGCGGACGGCGCGGCTTCGCGTCGGTCATGGGGAACCCTCGGGCGCCGTCCTCGCGGCCGGGGCGGCCGCGGCCTCGACGATCGCGAGGACGGCCGCGACCGTCGTCTCGAAGACGTTGCCGTCGGTTCGGACGTGGATCGCGTCGTCGGCCGCGCGGGACGGCGAGAGGTCGCGCGATCCGTCGGCCAGGTCGCGCCTGCGCAGGTCGTCGAGGATCGCCGCGCCGGCGAGCGACGCCGGGTCGATCCCGCGCTCCCGGGCGCGACGCCCGGCCCGCTCCTCCGCCGAGGCGTCGAGCCAGATCTTCACGTCGGCGTCCGGCAGGACGACGCTTCCGATGTCGCGCCCGGCGACGACGATGCCGCCGGCTGCGGCGATCGCCCGCTGGCGGCCGAGAAGCGCCGCCCGGACCTCAGGCCGGCACGACACCGCCGACACGAGCCGGTCCACTCGCGGGGTCCGGATCCGGTCGGCCACATCCACCCCGCCGACCATGACGCGCGTCAGCCGGCCGGCCTCGTCTGCGCCGAGGTCGATCTCCGCCGCGAGGAGGGCGATGGCCGGGCCATCCTCCGGCGCGACGCCCCGCTCCAGGCTCAGCCAGGTGAGGGCCCGGTAGAGAAGCCCGGTGTCGAGGAAGCGGGCCCCGATGGCGGCTGCCACGGCCGCGCCGACGCTGCTCTTGCCCGACGAGCCCGGGCCGTCGAGGGCGACCACGAGTCCCCGACCCCGCGTCACGGCAGTCCCTGCCAGCCGAGCGAGGGGTCGGCGTGGACGGCGACTCCCTCCGAGAGCGTGAGGAGCACGCGGGCGTCGCCGATCTCCCCGGCGTCCGCGGTCGAAGACGTCGCGGTCGAGGACGACCAGGTCGGCGAGCTTCCCCGGCTCGAGCGTGCCGGTCTCGTCCTCGAGGCCGTTGGCCCAGGCGGCGCCGATCGTGAAGGCTCCGAGCGCGCTCGCGAGGTCCAGCCGCTCGTCGGGCAGGAACGGCGGCTCGACGCCGCGACTCGCCGGGGCCACGCGATTGACCGCCACCTCGACCTCGTGGAGGACGTTCGGCGTGGAGACCGACCAGTCGCTGCCGCCGACGAGGCGAGCGCCGGCCCGCTCCAGGCTCCGGAACGGGTACTGCCAGGCGCTCCGTTCGGGACCGAGAAACGGGATCGTCAGGTCGCGCATCTGGGCCTCGAAGACTGCCCACAGCGGCTGCATGTTGGCACCGACGCCCAGCGCGCGCGAAGCGCGGGATGTCCGAGGGGTGGACGACCTGGATGTGGGCGACGTGGGGACGCCGGTCGCGCGGGCCGTTGACGCGGCGCGACGGCCTGCGACCGCGTCGAGGGCGGACCGCACGGCGCGGTCGCCGATCGCGTGGAAGTGGAGCTGGAAGCCGGCGGCGTCGAGCGCCGGGGCAATCTCGCGGGCGAGCCGCGCCGGCTCGATGAAGTCGATCCCGGAGTTGCCCGTGGGCCGGCCCGCGGCGTCCAGGTAGGGCTCCAGGAGGGCGCCCGTGAAGTTCTCCAGGACGCCGTCGAGCATCAGCTTCACCGTCGAGGCCCGCAGCCGCCCGATCGTCGCCGTGCGCCGTGCCTCCTCGAACCAGGCGAGCTGCTCGAGGCCGGCGCGACGGTCCCACCAGAGCGACAGCGACGTTCGCAGGGTCAGCTCGCCTCGTGCGGCCAGCGCCCGATAGGCCGGCAGGTGCTCGGGAGTGACCCAGGCGTCGGTGATCGCGGTGATCCCGAAGCCGTGGAGATAGGCCTGCGCGGCGAGGAGGGCCTCCTCCCAGCGGGCCGCGGTGAAGGGCGGGACGAGCCGTCGGACGAGGTCCGCCGCGCCCTCGTGGAGCGTCCCCTGCGGCGACCCGTCCGTCTCGCGTTCGATCCGGCCGTCCGCGGGGTCGGCCGTGGCGGCGGTGACGCCGGCCATCTCCAGGGCCCGCGAGCTGACCCAAGCCCCGTGGCCGTCGCGGTTCTCCAGGAAGACCGGCCGTCCCGGGACCGCGGCATCGAGATCGTGGCGCGAAGGCGTGCCGCCCGGGAAGGCGGGCATTCCCCAGCCGCCGCCGATGATCCACGGCTCCTCGGGGTGAGAGGCCGCGTAGGCGCGGATCCGGGCGAGGTATGCCTCGCGTTCCCACGCCACGTCGTGAAGGTCGCAGGTGAGGATCGCCCATCCCCCGAGCGGCGGGTGCACGTGGGCGTCCTGGAAGCCCGGCAGCAGCGTGCGTCCCTCGAGATCGAGGACGCGCGTGGTGGGCCCGACCAGCGCCCGCAGGTCGCGGTCCAGCCCGACAGCGACTATTCGCCCCCCCCGGACCGCGAGGGCGCTCGCGACCCGTCGAGCCGGCTCCATCGTCCGCGCCGCGCCGTTGACGAAGAGGATGTCGGCTGCGTCGGCCCGCGTCGCTGTGCCCTTCGTCATTCCTGCCCCCCCTTCGCCGGCCGTCCCGGCGCCGACGACGCGAACTGACGATCCGGAGGACGCGAGGCCGCCAGCCGGCGGACTTCGGCGGGCAGCAGCAGGCGTGCCTGCCCGGCGGGCAGGTCGAGGCGCAGCGTCCCGACGCGAACGCGCACGAGGCGCAGCGCCGGCGCGCCGACGGCACCGAGCATCCTCCGGACCTGGCGCTTCCAGCCGTGGGCGAGGACCAGGCGATACCACGCCAGCCCCCGCCCGGGGGGAGGATCCACCTGCGCGGCCAGCAGCGCCGTCTCCGTCCGCGTCGCCGGCCGCACGGAGACCAGCCGCGCGATCCCCTCCTCGAGGGGGATCCCGGCCGCGAGCGCCGCCCGCTGCTCCTTGTCGAGCGGAAGCGCCACCGCGACCGCGTACTCCCGCTCCACGCCGTGGCGCGGATGGAGGACGCGCTCCGTCCAGGCGCCGTCGTTCGTGAGCAGCAGAAGGCCCTCCGAGTCCAGGTCGAGCCGGCCGACCGGGTAGAGGCGCGTCCCCGGCGGCACGAGGCCGGGCGGGACGAGGTCCAGCACGGTCCGCGCGGCGTGGCGGTCGGCCGCGGTCGCGGTAACGCCGGACGGCTTGTGGAGCGCCACGTAGACAGCGGGCGCGGCGGTCGCCCCGATCGGGCGGCCGTCCACGGCCACGACCTGGAGGGTCGGGTCGGCCTTCTCCCCGAGGAGCGCCGTCCGGCCGTCGACGGTGACCCTCCCCGCCCCGACGAGCGCGTCGGCGCCGCGGCGGCTCGCGATGCCGGCCGCGGCGAGCACCTTGCCGAGACGCTCCGCCGGCATCAGCGCATCCCCGCGCGACCCGGATCCCGGTCCGGGATCGAGGTCCGCACGGCTGTCCCGGGGTCGGCCGGCCGGCGGTGGAGTCGACGGGCGCTCGCCCGGCCGGCCGCGGTCGGAGTCCGCCGGCTCGGGCGTGGCCAGCCGCTCGGCCACCGAGGCGTCGAGCAGGGGCAGGTCGTCGAGGCTGAGGAGGCCGAAGCGCTCCAGGAACTCGACCGACGTGCCGTAGAGGATGGGGCGCCCCGGCGCGTCCGCCCGGCCCAGCTCCACGACCAGCCGGCGGTGGAGGAGGCTCCGAAGGGCGTACTCGGCGTCCACGCCACGGACCCGCTCGATCGCGGCCTTGGTGGCCGGCTGACGGTAGGCCACGATCGCCAGCGTCTCCAGCGTCGCGGCCGAGAGGCGGGTCGGCTCGCGGCCAACGTAGCGGCCGATCAGGAGGCCGGCCTCCGGCGCGGTCGCCAGGGCCACCCGGTCGCCGTCGACCAGGAGGCGGATGCCCCGGCCCGCCAGTGTCACCTGCAGGTCTCCCAGCCGCGCGTCGATCGTCGCCGACGAGGCGCCGGTGAGCGTGGCGAGCTCCCGGCGACCGAGCGGACGCTCGGCGACGAAGAGAAGCGCCTCCAGGAGGCTCTCGGTCACGTCGTCGCCGGGGAGGTCGACCGTCGCCGGATCCGCCGGCGACGGCTGGTCGTCGCCCGCCGGGGCCCCCGCGCGGCGCTCGTCGTCGGTCACGCGTCCTCCTGGTTCGAATGGCTTCCGCCGGCCTGGTCGGCGTCGACGGCGTCGCCCGCGGCGACGGCCGCGTCGACTGTGACTCTTGCGTCGACGCCAATGGCCGCATCGGCCGGCGGCACCGGCCGGACGATGATGGGGCCCCAGGGCGCGTCCTGCTCGATCGAGATCTCCCGTCGCTTCACGAGCTCGAGCATGGCCAGGAAGGTCACCGCGACGACGACGCGGTCGCGAACACCTGCCAGCAGCTCCTGGAGGACGAGGAGTCCCGTGTCCGCGAGCGCCGCCCGGATGACCGACGCGCGCTCGGCCATGGAGATGATGCGCGGGATCGCCTCGGGGGGCCGCACCATCGGCGGCGCGACGGCCGCCAGCCGGTCGAGGGCGCCGACGAGGATCGCGGGGTCGAGGCGCGGCGGAGGCGGCTCCACCGCCCCTGCCCGGGCGGTCGCCGTCGCGACCGACTGCTCGCGGCGGACCGCCTGCCGGCCGGCCGCCGCCGGGCCCGCCAGCCGTTCGGCGGCCGCCCGGAAGGCCCGGTAGGCGAGCAGCCGGGCCCGCAGCGCGGCCTCGGGATCCGGCTCGTCGTCGAGGGGGACGGCGCGCTCCGGCGGGCGCGGGAGGAGCTCCCGGCTCTTGATGAGGATCAGCTGGCTGGCGACCGCCACGAACGCGGACAGGTTGCCGAGCCGGTCGTCCTCGAGGCCCGCGATCGCATCGAGGTACGCCTCCGCGAGCGCTCCGAGCGGAACCGTCATGACATCGAGGCGCCGCGCCTCCACGAGCGCGAGCAGCAGCCCGAGCGGGCCCTCCCACTCGAGGAGCCGCACGCGGGTCGCATCCTCCGGCCGCCGGCGATCGGTGAAGGCGATCCCCGGCATCTCGCCGGCGGGGCGCGGCCCTCGGTCGAGGGTCATCGGCCGGCCTCGCCGGCCATGGGGCAGAGTCCGGATTCGACTGCCATCAGCTGGCCTCGCCTGCCGGGCGGAGGCGGGATTCGAGGGCCATCAGCTGGCCTCGTCGGCGGCGTGGAGCGCGGCGAGCGGCGCGCCGCCGTCGAGCCCGGCCTCGCCGCGGATGAGCGCCACTGCCCGGGGCGAGCAGCCGGCCGCAGCCGCCAGCAGGGCGGAACGCTCGGCGTGGTCGCGGAGCCGCGCCATGGCGGCGCCGCCTCCGGGCAGCCGGGCCGCAGCACGGTGGACCCAGGTGCCGAGCAGCTCCCCCAGCGACCACGCCACGCGATGCCAGACTCGAATGGTTCGGCCCTTGCCCGCGTCGTGGAAGAGCCCTGCGAGGTGGACGTCGCGGTCGGTCACGCCCGCGGCCCGCAGGACGGCGACGACGTCGAGCCCGTGCCGGCGATCCGCCGCGGGCATGGCATCGAAGAGGGCGAGCTGCGGCGGCGTGAGCCACTCGGCCAGCGCGGCCCGCTCCACGGGCCGCACCCGCGCCGCCACGTGCCGGCCGAGCTGGCGCGCCTTACGCGCCCACCAGGAGGCTGAAGATCGCATTGAAGACCGGGCCGAGGATCCGGGCACCGATGGAGCCTCCAGGCGGCAGGAACATGACCACCATGAGGATCACGAAGCCCCACTGCTCGAGGAACGGACGCACCTGCCAGACGGTCCGCGGGGGAAGGAAGGCGAAGAGGACCTTGGACCCGTCGAGGGGCGGCAACGGCAGCAGGTTGAAGATGAAGAGCGAGATGTTGATGAGCAGGAACCAGCCCATCACCAGGCCGACGAAGTCGAGGGCCGGCGAGGGGGCGAGATGGAGGGCGACGAAGACGCGAACCACGAGCGCGGCCAGGATCGCGAGCCCGAGGTTGGACAGCGGTCCCGCCGCCGCCACGATGGCCTCGCTGCGCCGCCCGCCGCGCAGCATCGACGGATTGACCGGTGTCGGCTTGGCCCAGCCGATGAAGAAGCCGCCCGGCGCGAGCGCGGAGATCGCGAGGATCGCCGAACCCAGGGGGTCGAGGTGGACCAGCGGATTGAGGGTCAGGCGGCCGAAGAGCTTCGCCGTTCCGTCGCCCAGCCGCCAGGCCGCGAACGCGTGGGCGAACTCGTGGACCGGGAAGCCGACGACCAGGAAGATCGCGACCGCCACCAGGGCGGAGAGGGTGCGCTCGTCGAGGGACACGCTGCGGCGGAGCTCCAGCTCGGGGTGGGGACCGGCGTATGGTACCCCGCGGGCCGGACCGCGCCCGCGGGGCCATCAGCCGGGACGGCTGAGGTGGGCGCCCGACGCGCCAGCGGCACGCCCGGGTCCACGGTGTGGCGACCTGGCGGGCTCACATCTCCTTGAGCAGGTCCGCCTTCTTCGCCTCGTAGTCCTCCGGCGTGATGAGGCCGTCGTCGCGGAGCTTGGCGAGGCTGCGCAGCTTCTCCTCGGCCGACGGCGCCCGGGGAGGAGGAGGCGCCACGGGCGCGGGAACGGGCTGGGGCGGTGGAGGCGGCGGAGGGGCCGGGGCCGGAGCCGGCGCGTCGACGTAGCGTGTCCGGTGGATGTCGTTCCCTTCCTCGAGGTCGTTCTTCGTGGTGACCATGACCTTCTTGAACACAGGGGCGTGGTGGAGCATGTGGAAGTCGTCGGCGATCTCCTCGGCCGCGGTCAGGATGCGGAGATTGCCCCAGTCGAAGATCCGGCCGAAGAGGGACTGCTCGAGGATCGCGTCGTTGATCTTCTCGAGCGAGCTGTCCATCGACTTCTTGTTGAGGATCCCGCCGACCTTCATCACCCGCCGATTGGTGATGACGTAGTCCTCCTGGTACCAGGCCACGTAGTTCCAGCCGATGAGGGCGGCGCCGACCACGAGACAGAAGAGCATCGCCCAGCCCAGGAAGTCGCGGACCAGGCCGGCACCGAGCCCGAAGGTGGCGAGGACGATGAGCAGGGCCAGGCCGATTCCGACCAGCACGATCCCCCACCTCGACGCGAAGAGCCGCCCGAGCGGATGCTGCTTCGTGCGGTAGACAACGTGCTCGCCGTCGGCGAGCAGGGTGTCCGCGTAGGCCATCAGGCTCCTCTCCTCTCGTTTGCGGTCAGGCCCGGGGATGGGCCCGGGCGTAGACCTCGCGGATCCGCTCGCCGGTCAGGTGCGTGTAGATCTGCGTCGTCGAGATACTGGCATGACCGAGCAGCTCCTGTACGACGCGCAGGTCGGCGCCACCCTCGAGGAGGTGTGTCGCGTACGAGTGGCGCAGGGTGTGCGGCGAGACGCGGCTGCCAAGGCCGGCGGCGGCGGCCGCCCGCTTCACGGCGAACCAGGCGTGGTTGCGCCCCAGGCGCCGCCCGCGATCCGAGAGGAAGATGGGGCCGCCGCGGGCGATGCGGACGCGATCCGCCGCGGCGAGCGCCGGCCGCGCCGTGCCGAGGTATCGCCGGAGCCAGCCGACCGCGATGTCGCCCACCGGGACGACGCGCTCGCGGTCGCCCTTGCCGACGACTCGCACGCTCCCGCCATCGAGGTCGAGGTCGTCGCCGTCGAGGCGCAGCGCCTCCGTGATCCGGAGCCCCGCGGCGTAGAGGAGCTCCAGCAGGGCGCGGTCGCGCAGCGCGGCCAGCGGCGCCGTGGCCCCCGCTCCACGACGCGCGGGCCGCTCACCCTCCCCCGCCGCCAGGCCCGGGTCCACCGCCGCGAGGAGCCGATCCACCTGGTCCACGCTGAGCGGATCGGGCAGGATCCGCGGCTCCCGCGGCAGGTCGAGATGGCCGGCGACGTCGGCCGCGACGAGGTCCTCGGCGAGGGCGAAGCGGAAGAACGACCGCAGCGCCGCCGTTCGGCGCCGCAGGCTCGTCGCCCGGAGCACGCGCCCCGTCGGGCCGGTCGCTCCCGCCAGGCGGGCGAGGTAGTCGGTCGCCGCGTCCGGGGAGCTCCCCCATCCCTTCGCTGCCTCGAGGGAGCGGCCGAAGTCCCGCAGGTCACCGCCGTAGCTCGCGATCGTGGCCGGCGAGAGGCCGCGCTCGACCCGGAGGTGGACGAGGAAGGCCTCGGTCGCGGCGGCGAGGTCCGCCGGAACGGCACGCCCGCCCCCGCCTCCGCCGCGCGACCGGCGGGCCCCCCGGCCGGCTGCCGGCGTCACGGGCCGGCCGGGCGCACGCCGCGGCTGCTGCGGAAGCGGGCAGCCCGCTCGAGCAGCTCGCGCGCCGACGCCTCGGCAGCGGGGCCGCCGCCGGTTCCGCCGAGCATCGCGGCGATCTCGACCACTCGCTCGTCGCCTCCGAGGCGGCGGACCTCGGTGACCGTCCTCCCATCACGCTGCGCCTTGTGGATCGCGAAATGGGCGTCCGCGTGGACGGCGATCTGGGGCAGGTGGGTGACGCACAGCACCTGGTGGCGGCCGCCGAGAACCCACAGGGTCCGCCCGACCGGATCGGCGCTGCGACCGCCGATCCCCGCGTCGATCTCGTCGAAGACGAGCGTCGGCGTGGCGTCGGCGTCGACCAGGACCTCCTCGATGGCGAGGGCGATGCGCGACAGCTCGCCGCCCGACGCGATCCTCGCCAGCGGCCGCGCCGGCTCGCCGGGGTTCGGGGCGATCCGGAAGATGACCACGTCGACTCCGGCAGCGTCGAACGCCACGGCGTCGCCGCCGACCTCGACGGCCGGCTCCTCCCGCCCGGCGGGCCGGCGTCCAACGGCGATCTCGACGCCGGTCCCGCCGAGGCCCAGGTCGCCGAGGACCCGTTCGATACGCGCCCCGAGGTCGACGGCAGCCGCCGCGCGCCGGGCCGACAGCGCCTCCGCGGTGCCGGCGACCAGCCCGAGCAGGCGGGTCGCCTCGCCCGCCCGGCGGATCCGCTCCGCGTCGAGCCCGCGCAGCCGTTCCACCTCGTCGGCCGCCTGCTCGGCGCGCTCGATGAGCCCCTCGCCGTCGGTCCCGTACTTGCGCTCCAGCGTGAAGAGGAATGAAAGCCGTTCCTCCATCGCGGCCAGGGCGGTCGCGTCGTGCTCCACTCCCTCGGCCATGGCGCGCGTCTCGAAGGCGACGTCCTCGAGCTCCGCGGCGAGCCCGGCGAGGCGGCCCGCGAGGGGCTCGTAACGGGCGTCGAGCCGCCCCAGGGCGGCCGCCTCGGCCGCCGCCCGTGCCGCCTGCTCGCGCGCTCCCGGCGCCGACGCCTCGCCCTCGTCACCCGCCAGCAGGGCGACGATCGAGCCGGCCCCGCGGGCGATCGCCTCGCCGTGCCGCGACGCGCCGAGGAGGGCCCGGATCTCGGCGACCTCGCCGGGCCGGATCCGGGCCGCCACGATCTCCGACGCCTCGTGCTCGACGAGCGCGATCCGCCGCTCCAGCTCCCGCGGCTCGACGGCCAGCGTCGCCCGTGCCGCCTCGTTCTCCCGCCAGGCCCCCACGGCCGTCGCCATCGCGGCCCGCTCCGCCTCGTGACCTCCGAAGGCGTCGAGGAGGTCGCGCTGCCAGCGCTCGTCGAGCAGCCGCGCCTGCTCGTGCTGGCCGTGGATCTCGACGAGCGGCCCCGCGGTCGCCGCCAGCCGGCTCGCCGTCACCGTCTCGTCGTCGATCCGGGCAACGGAGCGGCCCGACGCGGCGATCTCGCGCACGCAGACGAGGGGCTCCGGGAGGCGATCGAAGAGCGCCTCGACACGCGCCGACTCCGCGTCGTGCCGCACGAGCCCCGGGTCGGCGCGCGCGCCGAGGGCGAGGCCGAGGGCGTCGATCAGGAGGCTCTTGCCGGCCCCGGTCTCGCCCGTGATCACGTTGAACCCGGTGGCGAACCTGATCCGGACGCGCTCCAGGAGCGCGAGGTCCGTCACCGCCAGCTCCAGGAGCCGCCCCGCCACGGGCGTGCCCGGCCCGGGTTCGCTCACGTCCCGATCACGAGGGCAGCAGCTGGGCCTTCTGCCGGAGGAGGTCCCAGAACGGTACGGCCCCTTCCGGCTCGAGGAAGCGGATCGGCTCTTCGAGGGCGGTGACGGTCACCGTGTCCCCCACCCCGACCTCGTAGTCCTCGCGGCCGTCGACGGAGACCAGCGCCTCGAGGGCCTCGACGACGCGGCAGCGGACGACCTGGTCCGGGTTCACCACGACCGAGCCGAGGGCCGAGAGATACGCGGCGATCGGCGTGACGATGATGTTCCGGCTCACCGGGTCCAGGATCGGCCCGCCGGCGGAGAAGCTGTAGCCGGTCGAGCCGGTCGGGCTGGCGACGACGAGCCCGTCGGCGACGTAGGTCGCGAGGTGCGACGGCCCGATCTCCACGTCGAGGCGGACCACCCGCGCCAGGGCGCCCCGGGCGACCACCACGTCGTTCAGGGCGACGAAGGAGCGCCGTGGCGGGCCACCCTCTTCGCCGTGGATGGCGCCACGCAGGACCATGCGGTTCTCGAGCCGGAAGCGACCCTCGGCGATCTTCCCCAGCAGCTCCTCGAGCTGGTTGGCCTCGGCCTTGGAGAGGAACCCGATCTTGCCGAGGTTGACGCCGACGATCGGCACCTCGGTCTCGGCGACGGCCCGCGCTGCCCGCAGGAACGTTCCGTCACCGCCCAGGACGACGAGGACGTCGACGCCCGGCAGCGCCGCGAGGAGGGCCGGCGTGTCGCCCGAGGCCACCGCCCAGCTCTCGATTCCCCGGTCCGCACACCAGGCCGTGGCCCGCGCCGAGAGCTCCACCGCCTCCGCCTTCGTGGGGTTGTAGGCGAACCCGATCCGCCGCGCGCCGTTCATCCGGGCACCAGGTCGGCGATCCGGGCGACCCAGTCGGCGGGATCGCCCTCGCGCGGCGCGGCGCTCGCGAGCAGGAAGAACTCGCGGTTCCCGGCCGGACCGAGGAGTGGCGAGGCGACCAGGTCGTGCGGCACCAGCCCCGCGGCTCGGGCGTGGTCGAGGGCGGCCAGGAGCACCTCGCGGTGGATGGCGGGGTCGCGAACGACGCCGCCGGGCGCGCGGCCGCGACCGGCCTCGAACTGCGGCTTGACCAGCGCCACGACGCGCCCTCCAGGCGCGAGGCAGGCGGCCGTGGGCGGGAGGACGAGGCGGAGCGAGATGAAGCTCACGTCGATCACCGCCAGGGCGACAAGCTCCCCGAGCAGCGCGGGCGAGAGCCCCCGGGCATTCGTCCGTTCGCGGGCGACGACGCGGGGGTCGTGCCGCAGTGCCTCCGCCAGCTGGCCGCGACCCACGTCGATCGCGTGGACCCGGGCCGCACCGCGCTGGAGGAGAAGGTCCGTGAAGCCACCTGTCGAGGCGCCGACGTCCAGGCAGACGCGGCCCGCCGGGTCCACCGCGAAGGAGTCCAGGGCGCCGGCGAGCTTCTCGCCGCCCCGCGAGACGTATGCCAGCGGCGTCTCGACCTCCAGCGGAACCGAGGCCTCGACGAGTTCGCCCGCCTTGCGGTTGCTCCGGGCCCCGTCGCCGGATCCAACCTTCACGCGGCCGGCCATGAGCAGCGCCTGGGCGCGCGACCGAGTCCCGGCCAGGCCACGATCGACGATCAGCTGGTCGAGGCGCATGCGGGGGGCGCGGGGCGGGACACTGCTGCGGGTCACCCCGCGATCATGCCACGCGCCGCTGCACCGCGGCTCACCCGGGCGCTCCCGGCTGGCTGTCAGGCGCTCGTGGGCTGGCCGCGCCGGCGCGCGGTCGCCCCGGGTCGGGCCCGAAGGGTGGCCAGCGTCTCGCGGATCTGCTCGGCGATGCCCGGGGTGTCGAGGCGGACCAGGGCGCGCAGGTCGGCCACCGAGCCGTGGTCCACGAACCGGTCGGCCGGGATCCCGATGATCCGCAGGGCGACGTCGCGGAAGGCCGGATCGGCCAGGCGGGCGTCCTCGAGGGCCTCGAGGACGCCCGAGCCGAAGCCGCCGCTGGTCGTGCTCTCCTCGAGCGTGACCACGAGCTGCCGGCCCCGGGCCTGGTCGAGGATCAGCTGGCGATCCAGCGGCTTGGCAAAGCGGGCATTGATGACGCCGACCGACCACCCCTCGGCGGACAGGGCGTCGGCGGCCTCCTCGGCCCGCCGCACGATCGGCCCGAAGCCCACCACCAGGATGTCGCTCCCCTCGCGGAGGACCTCGCCCCGCCCGACCGGAAGGACCTCGGGCTCGCGCTCTGGCACGCCGAACCCGGCGTCGCGCGGGTAGTTGAGGGCGAAGGGGTGGTCCTGGGCGAGGGCCGTCCGGACCATCGAGCGCAGCTCCTGCTCGTCCTTCGGCGCGGCGATGACGAGGTTCGGGATCTGGCGGTGGGCCGGGAAGGAGAACATCCCCTGGTGGCTCGTCCCGTCCTCGCCGACGAGGCCGGCCCGGTCGACGCCGATCAGGACCGGCTGGTCGTTCTGGCAGACGTCGTGGACGATCTGGTCGAAGGCCCGCTGGAGGAAGGTGGCGTAGATGGCGACCACCGGCCTGCCGCCGCCGATAGCGATCCCCGTCGCCAGCGCGACGGCGTGCTGCTCCGCGATCCCCACGTCGACGAAACGATCGGGGAACTCGTCCCCGAACCGGTTGAGGCCGGTGCCGGTCGGCATTCCCGCCGTGATCGCGACGATGCGCCGATCCTCCCGCGCGGCCGCGATGACTTCCTGGGCGAAGAAGTGCGTGTAGTTGGGAATTCGCGGCGTAGTGGAGGACGCGGGCCCCGTCGCGTCCCCGTTTCCCGACGAGATGCCCGCCGGGGACGACGTCGCCGAGATCTCGCCGGCCCCCAGCGGGCTGCCGGCCGTTCGCCGGCGAGCCTGGTAGGCGTCCGCCATCGGCGGCAGGGCGGCGCCGTGGAATCCGACCTGGTCCTTCTCGGCCGGATGGTAGCCGCGGCCCTTCTGGGTGCGGACGTGGACGAGCACCGGTCCGCCCAGGTCGAGCGCGCTTCGGAAGGTGTGCTCGAGGGCACGCAGGTCGTGGCCCGGGACCACCCCGACGTACGTTATGCCGAGGTCCTCGAAGAGCTGGCCGGGCTGGGCAAAGCTCACGATGGACTTCCGGAAGCGCCGCGACAGCTCGAGGGCGGTGGGACCCACGACAGGGAACCGCTCCACCGTCCGGTCGTAGGCAGTCTTCGACTGGTTCCAGGCGCTGGAGAGCTTGATCTCGGAGAGGTACTTCGAGAGAGCGCCGACGGACCGGCTGATGGACATCTCGTTGTCGTTGAGCACGATGAGGACCTGTGTCCGGCGGTGGCCGAGATCGTTGAGGGCCTCGAACGACAGGCCGCTCATCAGGGCCGCGTCGCCGACCACGACGGCGATTCGGTCCATGCCGTGGCGCGTGTCACGGGCGGTGGCGAGTCCCGCGGCGATCGAGAGGCCGGTCCCGGCGTGGCCGCCGTCGAAGACGTCGTGCTCGCTCTCCGAGCGGCGTGGGAAGCCCCCGATGCCGCCGAGCTGGCGGAGCGTCCCGAACTGCGAGTAGCGACCGGTCACCAGCTTGTGCGGGTAGGCCTGGTGCCCCGTGTCCCAGACGATCGACTCGCGCGGCGACTCGAGCAGCCGGTGGAGCGCCAGGGTGATCTCCACGACACCCAGGGACGAGCCGAGATGGCCTCCCGTCCTCGCGACCGTCGCGATGATCGCCGCCCGGATCTCCTCCGCCAGGGCGAAGAGGTCGCGCTCGGACAGGCCACGGATGTCGCCTGGACCGTGGATGTTCGGAAGGATGACCAACGATGGACCCTCGGCTGCCCGGGCGCCGCGCGTCGGCGGCGCTGGTGGGCTTCGGACGGACGGCCCCGTCACTCGTGCTGCACCCTGCGCGGCCGGCTCGTGCGGATTACGGGACCGGCGGGGCGTGCCCCCCCGGCACGTGAACCCCGGGAGTCTACCCCGCTCCGCCGCCCGACGCCGCCGCCCCGTCGATCGTCCCGGAACCGTTGCCCGAGGTCGCCGCCCGCGAGCGCGTCAGTCCGCCTCGTCCTCGCGGAGCTCGGCCTCCGCCAGGGCACCGCGCGCGCCCTCGACGAGGCGGCGCACCCGCAGCTCGGCATCGCCGAGGAGCCTCTCGCACCGTTGTTGGAGCGCGACCCCGCGCTCGTAGAGGCCCAGCATCTGCTCGAGGGCCGTGCCCCCCGCCTCGAGCTCGGCAACCGTCCGCTCCAGCTCGGCGAGGGCCGCATCGAATGTCAGTTCCTCGACCGCGCCACGCTCCGGCTCAGTCACGCTCGTCATCTCCTCCTTCGTCGACGGGATCATCGCCGCCGCTGCGCGCGCGCCGCTCGTCCCACTGCGCCAGCCGCGGGGCAAGGGCCAGCCCGAGCCCGACGCCCACTGCCGAGACCACCGCGACGACCGCCACGAAAAGGATCAGCTCCATCGTCAAACCGGATCCCCGGCCCGGGCCGCGATCTCGCCCCGGGCCACCCGGAGGCGGAGCGGGGTCCCGGCCGGTGCCTCGCCCGGCTCGCGAACTATCGCGCCGTCGGCCGCTCGCCGCACGATGGCATAGCCGCGGGCCAGCGTCGCGCCCGGATCGAGCGCGACGAGCGAGCCGCGGGTGGCGTCGAGGCGGGCCCGGGCCGCTGCCAGCCGCGTGCCGGCGACCGGGCGGAGGCGATCCGCCGCCCTCTCCGCCGCCCGGCGGTCCGCCCCCAGGCGCCCGGCAACGGCGGCCGTGGCGCGGTCGAGCAGGTACCCCGCGCGCTCGCGGGCCGCCGCAAGGCGCGCCGCCGGACGGAGGCTCTCGAGCGCGCGGGCCTCGGCGGCCACGCGTCGCGCCAGCTCCGTCATCTCCGCCCCGAGCGCAGCGTCGGCCCCGGCCCGCATGGCGCGGACGCCGGCGATGACGTGCAGCCGGTCCGGCACGACCATCTCTGCGGCGGCCGACGGCGTGGGTGCCCGCAGATCGGCCGCGAAGTCCACGAGGGTCACGTCGGTCTCGTGACCGATCCCGGCGACGACGGGGACCGGATGGGCGGCCACGGCCCGCACGACGCGCTCGTCGTTGAACGCCCAGAGGTCCTCCAGCGACCCGCCGCCGCGCGCCACTATCACGACGGAGGGCGCGTCGAGGGGACGGCCGTCCGCGCGGCAGTCAGCTCCGAAGCGGACCAGGCGTTCCAGCGCGGCGACGATCGTCTCGGCCGCTCCCTCGCCCTGCACTCGGCAGGCGCTCACGACGAGGCGCGTCATCGGCCAGCGCCGTTCGAGGACCCGCCGCACGTCGTGGAGGACCGCGCCTGAGAGGCTCGTCACGAGCCCGACGGTGGCCGGCCGGGCCGGCAGGGGGCGCTTGCGAGCGGCCTCGAAGAGCCCCTCGGCGGCGAGCCGCGCCTTGGTCGCCTCGGAGCGGAGGGCGAGATCGCCGAGCCCCGCCGGCTGTACGGCGGCGACATAGCACTGGTAGACGCCCTGGGCGTCGAAGACGTCGATCCGGCCGTGGACCACGACCTGCAGGCCGGCCCGCACCTCGAAGGGACTGCGGATCCGGTCGTCACGGAACCAGACACAGGCGAGCTGGCTGCGGGCGTCCTTCAGGGTGAAGTAGGCGTGGCCGGCGGAGCTGACGGTCACCCGGCCGACCTCGCCCTCGACCCAGACGTCGGCGAGGCGCGGATCGCCCCGCAGCGCGTCGCGGACGGCGCGGGTGACGTCCGAGACGCCGAGGACCCGCAGGTCGAAGGTGCGGCCCGTAACAGCCGCCGATTCCACAACGCGCCGGCGAGGAAGCGGCTCCACGGCGTCCCACGCGGGAAGCGCCCAGTCCGGCTGCTCGCGGTCGCTCATCGTGGGGAGGGCGCGTCGCCGGCCGCGATCCGGGCCAGGGCCCGGCTCAGAGCCGGGTCTGGTACTCGCCGGTGCGGGTGTCGATCCGCAGGGTGTCGCCCTCGGTCACGAAGAGGGGGACCTGGACCACCAGGCCGGTCTCCATCGTGGCCGCCTTGCGGGCACCGGTCGCGGTGTCGCCGGCGAACCCCGGATCCGTCTCGGCGACGAGGAGGTCGACCGTGATCGGCAGCTCTACGCCGAGCGTCTCGCTCTCGTAGGTGATCCGGTCGAGGGTCATCCCGTCCTTGAGGTAGGGCACGATGTCGTCGATCTGCGACGCGTTGAGGTGGAACTGCTCGTACGACTCCATCTCCATGAAATGGAAGTCGTCGCCGTCGCGGTAGAGGAACTGGATCGCCCGGCGATCGAGCTGCGCCCGCGGCCATCTCTCGCCGGCCTGGAAGCTCTTCTCGACCGTGCTCCCCTTCTTCACGTTGCGGAGCTTGATCCGCACCTGCGCGGAGCCGCGACCCATCTTGATGTGGTGGTAGTCGAGTATCTGCCAGAGGTCGCCGTCGAGCTCGATGACGACGCCCTTGCGCAGCTCACCGGTGGAGATCATGGGGTCGGGTGCTCCGTGCGGGGCCGGCGGTCACGGGCGCGCCGGCGCGAGGGTCGGGATGTCGGGCCGATCCTAGCAGACGAGTGGGCCGACCCGGCCGGACGGCGCCCCGGCTCCGACCGGGTGGGCCGGGCGCCGCGTCGACGCGTCAGCGCTCATCCACCTCGCGCCAGATGCCGATCGGCGTCTTCTCGTCGGTCTGGCCCAGCGGGTTGTCGTCGAAGCTGCGGGCCAGGAGCCGCTCGCGTTCCTTTGGCAGCGTGGAGGCGACGACCCAGGCCGGGGCGATGTCGTTGATGTCGGCGATGGCCACGTCGTGGCCGAGGGCCGCCCTGACGGCCCGGACCGTGCCCGCCGGGTCGGCCGGGGCTGGGATGCAGCACTCGTAGAACTCCGCGACCCCCATCGTGTGCTCGGCGTCCATCATCCGGGCGTTGAGCCCCGCGACGAGGTAGAACCAGCCCTTCCTGCCGAGCAGCCGGCCCACGAGGTGGGCGCCGCCCGCCGCCAGCATCCGCCAGGTCCCCGTCAGCTCGATCGCGTACTGCATCGCGTACGGGCTGCGAAGTCCGGTGCCCCACGAGGTCTTGATCACCCTGTCGGACATCCAGCGCGCCAGGCGTCCCGGATCGATGGTCCGCCAGTCGCGCGCCCGGCCCTGCATGATCGCCACCGCGGACTCCGAGAGGAGGACCACGTCGCCCTCGCGCAGCTGGTCGCCCGCGTGCTCGCGGATCGCGCCCGCGATGTCGTCGCCCGGCATGAGGACGCGCGTCCTGACCGGGATGCGCTCGAAGGTCCGGCCATCGACGACGACCGTTCGAGGCTTGGGTCCCGCCGGGCTCACGGGGTATAGAAGTTGATGACGAAGTTGAGGTGCCCCCCGGAGACCCACAGCCCGACCCCGGCATGCGTGTAGGCCCGGTTCATCAGGTTGACGTAGTGGCCTCCGACAGGGCTCCAGTACTTCTCGCTCTGGAAGAAGCGCATGAGGCTCACGGCGGCGTCCCGCGGGTCGCTGAAGTAGCGGCAGCTGAGGTTCTCCGCCCACTTGTAGCTGGTGTACCCGGCGGCCCGCAGGCGATCGCCGGGATCGCCGCTGTAGAAGTGCGAGCAGGCCCCGGCCGTGGCGAGCTTCTTCGCGTAGGGGCGAGAGACCCTGTCGCTCACCCCGGTGTGCAGGATCAGGGGGGCGATGCCGCTCCCGCCCGGGTCCGAGCATGACCCGTCCGCGAGGACCCAGCCGCCGCCCCGCGTGCAGTTGAGCAGCGAGAGCAGGTACTTCTCGGCAGCGAGCCACGTGCTCGACGTGGGGCGGGTGACCACGACGGGCTTAGGGGTGGGCGCCGGCCTGGGGGTCGGCTTGGGCGCCGGAACGACCGGCCTGGGGGTCGGCTCCGGGGTGGGCTCCGGCTTGGCGACCACCGTGAACCGGGCGGCTCGCGCCCGGTCGAGCGGCGTCCCGTCGGCCGCGCTGGCCGTCCCCGCCACACGCATGATCACGGTGGCTTCGTACGGGAAGGCCGCTGCCGGCTCGAAGACGAGCACGGTGTCGTCCTCGGCGAACGAGACGGTCCCCGCGACGTCCGTCCCATCGACCTCGACCTTGAAGGCGGCCCTGGTCGTGGGGCGGTCCATCGGCATCGTGAAACGGACGGAGACGGGCACTCCGCGGTCCACCTCGTCGGTGCCGGCTCGCGGCCGGAAGCGCACGACGGACGGCGCCGCGGTCGTCGTGAAGGCCAGCGGATCCGGGGAGACGACGGCCTCGCCGTCCGTGTCGACGAGGCCCGCGGCGAGGTCGACCGTGTAGCGCGTCCGGGCCGCGAGGGTGTCGGCCGGCTGCCAGAGGAAACGGTCGGCGGCCGCCGGGTCGCTCCCGTCGGGTCCGTCGACGGCGACGAGGATCTCCCCCTGGACCTCCGGCACGATCCGGAACGAACGGCGCACGGCGGCGACCGAAACGGGTCGGTCGAAGGAGATGAGGATCGCGGCGTCGACCGCGACCCCGGTGGGAAGCTGATCGACCACCGCGAGCCTGCCGCTCGTCGCGGCACGGGTCAGGAAGGCGGCTCGCAGCGGGGCGGCGAGGCTTCGCCCGTCGCGGTCGCGGGCCGCGGTGCCGACCGTCACCGTGTAGAAGGTGGCGGGCCGCCAGGTGCCGAGCGGCTCCACAGCCAGGCGCTTCCCGTCCTCGGACCAGCTGAGCCTGACCTCGGCCGCCGGGTCCACGCTGACCGCGCTCGCGACCGAGCCGGCGTCCATCGGGGCATCGAAGTCGACGATGAGGCCCGCCCTGAGGTCGCGCCCCGTCGCGACGGCGGGTCCGAGCGCGCTCGCCGCGAGGGGGGGCTGCGTCGCAGGGGGCACGCCCACGGTGCCGGCGGGAACCGCGACCGCGGCCGCGAGGACCACGCCGCCGACGCCGAGCGCCAGGAAGATCCGCGTCGCCCGTCCACGCTGAAGCAGCGCCGCAACGTAGATGGCGGCGAAGACGGGCAGGGCGAGAACCGCGGCTAGCGCGCGGCGAACCGGCAACTGGGCTCCTCGTCGATTCCCGGGCGCTCGAACGGAGCGAGGTCGATCTGCTGGGGCATGATCGGCGCTACCCTACCACCGCCCTGCAAGCGGCCGCAAACGCGGCCCTCAGGCCGGCAGGATGAGCGGCGCCCGCGGGAAGCAGGTCAGCAGGTCGACGCGGCCGGCGGCGACGTCGAGCAGGACGAGGTCCTCGATCCTCACCCCGCTCCTCCCGGCGAGGTAGACCCCGGGCTCCACGGAGAAGACCGTCGGGCTCGGGAGGGGCTCGTCGGCGGCGCCGGTCGAGAGGCTCGGACGCTCGTGCGTCGCGAGCCCGATCCCGTGGCCGGTCCCGTGACCGAAGTGGGCGCCGTGCCGGGCCGCGACGATCGGGTCGCGGGCTGCGGCGTCCACGGCTCGCCCGGAGGGAGGCGGGCCGCCGGCAAGCACCGCCTGCCGAACGAGGTCGATCGCGGCGCGCTGGGCGCCCGCGACGAGATCGTAGAGGGCGAGGTCGCGATCCTGTGGTGCCCCGACGAAGAGAGTCCGGGTCATGTCGCTCCGATACCCCCCGACCTGGGCGCCGAAGTCGAAGAGGAGGACCCGGCCCCGGCGGACGGGGCGGGGGCCCGGCGATCCGTGCGGCAGGGCGGCCTGCGGCCCCGCCAGGGCCGCGACGTCGAACGCGAGGGCCTCAGCACCGCCCTCGCGCATCAGGACTTCCAGCCGCCAGGCGAGCGCCGCCTCCGTCACGCCCGGACGGATCTCGGGAAGGAGGGCGGCGAGGGCCCGGTCGGCGACCGCGGCCGCGGCGGCGATCCGCTCGACCTCGGCGGGCTCCTTGACGGCGCGGTCCTCGTCGATCCAGGGCCCGGCCGGGACGAGCTCCACGTCCGGCGCCGCGACGCGGAGGGCCTCCCAGAGCGCGTGGGGCAGGTCGCCCGCCGGGACGGCCACCCGTCGCGCCCCCATCCCGGCAAGGAGGGACGGCCAGCGGGCCGGGAGGTCGTAGGTGACGTCCTCCACACGTGCTTGCGGCGCCTCGCGTCGCGCCTGGAGCGTGTAGCGCGAGTCGGCGAGGACCACGACCTCGTCGGCGGTCACGACGAAACGGCCCGAGTGGCCGGCCACCTTCTCCTCGCCCTCCCCGAGGGCGACGCCCGCCAGGTAGCGGATCTCCTCCCGGCGGATGCCGAAGTAGGCGTCGAGCCCCTCCGCGGCGAGGCGCTCGCGGAGGCGGGCGAGACGACCCGGACGCGCCGCGCGGTCGGCCTCCTCCCACCCCCGCAGCCGGCGGGGCGTGGGCGGCGGGGCGAAGTCACCGGGCGCCGGCAGCCGGTGCGGGCGGCTCACTTGATGTAGCCGTACTTGCGGAGCTTGGCGAGGTGCGCCTCGTAGGTCTTCGAGAAGTCGTGCAACCCTCCGCCGTCCGGGATGGCCACGAAGTAGAGGTAGCCGTCCTTTGTCGAGGGGGCGAGGGCCGCGTCGATGGAGGTGACGGTCGGGGTGCAGATGGGCCCCGGGGGCAGGCCGCGGACCTGGTAGGTCTGGTAGCCGGCGATGGCCCTGGGGAACGCGATCGAGGCGAGCGCCTCCTTGGGGACGTTCCAGAAGGAGTACTGGGGCCATGAGCCGATGCCGAGCTTCGCGAGGGCCAGGAGGTCCACGCCCCAGATGACCGTCGGGTCGGCGTTGAGCAGCGTCGCCTTGTCGATCCGGTTCTGGTAGACGCCGGCGACGAGGGCCTTCTCCTCGTCGCGGCCCGTCTCGCGCTCCACGATCGAGGCGAGGGACAGGACCTCGCTGAGGGACCGCCCGGCGGCCTTGACAGCTTGGATCCTCTCCGGGCCGACGTTCTCGTGGAAGCGATCGAGCATCTTGCGGACCAGCTCCTCGGGCGTCGTGTCGGGGAGCACCCGGTAGGCACCGGCCGCGAGGTATCCCTCCAGGGTGGCGCCCTTCGGCAGCTCGAGCCAAGGATAGGCGGCGAGGAGCTCCTGGGGCGGCTTGCGCACGAGGGCCAGGAAGTCGGCGGCGTCCATCTGGAGGGTCGCGATCTCGTCGGGACGGGCCGCGATGTAGGCCGTCATCTGCTCCAGGCGAAGGCCGGTCCGAAACTGGATCGGGAAGGACGGGTCCTTCGCCTCCAGGAGGGTTCCCACGAGCTGGTCGGGGGTCAGGTTCCGGCGGAGCAGGAAGGTCCCGACGTCGAGCTGGCCGGTCACGCCCCGGTCGATCGCGATGAGCAGGAACGCGCGCTGGTCCCGCAGCAGTCCCTCGTCGACCAGGCGACCTGCGATTCCCGCGGCGGTCTCGCCCGCCTTGACGGTGAACTCGACCTCCGTCGAGTCGCTGCTGGCCGGCGCCGTCATGGCCTCCCCGAGGTCCTCCCGCACGAAGTCGGCCACGAAGGGCATCTCCAGCGCCCCCGGGTTGGAGTCCGCGAACCCGACGACCATGCTCCGGGTCAGGGGGCGCAGGACCGTCCCGAGGGCGAGGAGGACCACTGCTGCGGCGATGCCGAGGAAGAGGAGGAAACCGATCCGGCCGACGTGGCCCCTCTGGCGACGGCCACGCGCCATGTCGTAAGCCGAGACCGTCCCGCTCCGGGTCTCGGGACGGGGCGGGGCGGCGCCTCTCGAACCCGGCGCGTCGAGGGGTCGCACCATGGGCGGCCGGCGGCCGCCCCGGCCCTTGTCGTCGCGGGGCCCGGCCCCTCCCCGTACCGTCATGCGTCCTCCTGGCTCGTGCCGTCGTCCGGGCTCCCCACCCGCTCACCCGGTTCCTGGCGGCGCCGAGCTTCGAGCTCGTCCTCCAGGATGACGGCTGCCGCCGCCTGGTCGATCCTGGCCCGGTGCGCAGCGCGCCGGACCGGGCCCGGCGGCCCGCCGGCCCGGCCGCGGCCGGGCCTTCCGACGCGCGACTCCGCGACGTGGCTCGAGAGCCGCTCGTCGCGCAGGCGAACGACCAGCCCGGTCTGCCGGGCAACGGCGGTCGCCCACTCGCGTGCCGCCGTCGCCATGGCGCCCTCTGAGCCGCTCATGTCGAGGGGCAGCCCCACGATGACCTCGTCGACCCCATTGGCCTCCGCGATCCGGGCCAGGGCCTCCCCGTCCAGGGCCAGCGTGCGGCGGCGCGCCAGCGTCGTCAACGGCCGCGCCCGGTCTTCTCCCGCCTCCGCGACGGCCAGGCCGACCCGGCGCGTCCCGAGATCGACCCCCAGGAGTCGCGTCACGGGGCCGGCGACGCGGACGGTGGCCCGCTCTCGAGGGAAGGTGGAGGCGTCACCGGCGGAGCGGGCGACGGGCTCCGTGACGGCGCGGGCGTCGTCTCTGCCGGCGGAGCGGGCGACGGGCTCCGTGACGGCGCGGGCGTCTGCTCCGCCGGCGGCACCCCCTCCACCGTGATCTCCAGCCTGGCGTCGATGGTCGTGATAGTCGAGGCCCAATCCGGCCAGACCGTGACGTCGGCGATGCCGTATTCCGCGAGCGCCAGGCGCGCTTCGAGCGGCGTCTTCCCCCGGACGAGGCCCCGAACCTCGGCGGCGCTGATGTCGCGAACGGCCTCCGCCCGCGCCCGCACGGGGTACCGGATGGTCTCGCCCTCCACGACGCCGGACCCGACCTCGACCCCGACGGACCCCTCGCGGGCCTGCATGCCCGCCGGCACCGCCGCGGCGACGCGCGCCGCCGCGATCGCCTCCAGGGGCGTCGGATCTGCCGCGACCACCGACCCCCGGGCCGTGATCGTGAGGTCGAACGTCGCCACCTCTCGACCGACGATCTCGGCCGGCGTCTCCGTCGGCACCGGCTCGCCGCGGCGCGCCGTCTCCGGGTACGCCGTGGCCCCTGCGGCCATGCCCGGGGGCGACGCGGCGCCGGCGACGAGCTGCTCGTCGAGCTTCGCGGTCAGGGCCTTCACGGCCGCCGCAACATCCTTCTCGACGACCCTGGGGAACTCCTCGCGGATGCCGCCGCTGGTCGCCGCCAGGTTCGTGACCAGGACCAGCCCGGGATCGTACCCGCCCGGCACCACGTGGATGGCGCCGGCCGCGACGTTCCCGCCGGGACCCTTGCGGGCGGCGACGACGTCCACGCTCCGTGCCTGGCACTTGACACGCAGGTTGGGAGGCGTCCCGGACAGGATCGCAACCGGAACCAGGATCGTATCGCTCGTCGCGAACTGGACCCCGCTCCCGGTGCGCGCGACCGTGCCGGCTGGGATCGTGTACGACCGGCTCGGATCGCAGTTCTGCCACTGGACGGAGCCCGTCGCCGCTGCCTCCTCGACCCGCTTGCCCGTGGCCTTGAACGTGCCCGTCGCCGAGAGCGGGAGCGTGATGCGGGCGGCGGGAATCGTCGCCGTCCCGGCGTCGGCCGCGATGGCGTCGGGATCGGCCGTCCCCGTGAAGACGATCGGGCCCACGGGCTCGGCCGCGAGCCGCAGGGAGACGGCCGCCGTCGGCAGGAGGACGTAGCCGACGGCCGCGCCCGTGCCCGCCACGAGGGCGACCACCAGGAGAAGCGCGACGAGAAGGGGCCACCGCCGCCGCCTTGGTGGCGCGACCGCCCGCCCCCCCGCCAGGCCGGTCGATGCGCCGACGGCCGCCCGCGGACGCGCCCCATCGCGCGGCGAGGACGGGTCGGCGTCACGACGCACCGCGACCGGCGGCGGCTCGTCGACGGGCCGCGACGCGGCGCCCGACGCGCGGGCGGCGGCAGCGGCGGCCGCGACGCCAGCGGCGCCAGCGGCGCCGGCAGCGGCGGCCGCGACCGCCGGAGGCAACCCAGCGGTCGGCGAGGAAGCGACCACCGGCGCTCCGTCCGACCGGCCCCGCGCCTCGCCGTACTCCATCACCGAGGCGAATGCCGGGAGCCCCGCGGACGCGGCAAGGGCGCGAGTGGACGCCTCCGGGGCCACGATCGCAAGACGGCGGCTCCGCGAGGACGCCTCGCGGGCGAGAAGGCGGAAGTTGATGCGGCTCGTGGCGATCCGCGAACCGGCGGGCAGCACGAGGGCGACCTCGACCTCCTTCGCCGTCCGGATCCGCGCGGCAGCGGAGGTGATCTCGTCGTCGACGTCCAGGTAGAAGACCGCCATGCCCGCGCCTACAGCTTCATCGAGCGCAGGACGCGTCTCAGCGCGGCGTCCAGCGGGTCGTGGTCGGCCTGGAGCGCGATCGCCTGGTTGGCCAGCCCCAGGGGCGTCACGTCCTGCTGGTCGACGAGGAGCTGCGTGGCGTCCTCCAGCGTCTCCACCATGTCGGGCGCCATGACCGTAACCTCGGGCGGCCGGCTGAACGGGAGCTGCTTCCAGAATGACTCGGCGCGCAGGGCGGCCGCGGTCTCCGGGAGCCGCGACCCGCCCCCGCACAGGTAGATGCGCGAGGGCAGCATGTCGCCGCCGCCCAGCTCGTCGAGGACGAGCTCCATGCCGGCGGCCCAGACCGCCACGTCGTCCGCCACGATCGCGGCGATCTGCTTCCGCTCCGCGAGCGGCAGGCCCCGGGCGTAGTCCACCTTGAGGGCCTCGGCGCGCGGGAAGGGCAGGTCGAGGCGGTCGGCGAGAGACTTCGTGAAGGCGCGCCCGGCGAGGGCGAACATCCGCGTCCCCTCGATCCCGCCGGCACGAACCAGGGCGACGTCGGTTGTGCCACCCCCGATGTCGACGAACAGCGCGCCGGCCTGGCGGACCTGCTCCGAGCCGATCACGCGGGCCACCGCGTAGGGCTCGGCCACGATCTCCAGCAGCTCCAGGTCCAGCTCCGACGCCACGCTCTCGAGGGCGCCGAGGTGGACGAGCGGGGCGAAGGCGTTGAAGATCCCGATCCTCACGTGGCGGCCCTGGAAGCCGACCGGATTCGTCACCGCGTAGCCGTCGATGCTGGCCGAGGTGACGGCGGCATGGACGAGGCGAACGTCCACGTTCGGGAGGCCCGTCTCCCACGTGATCGCCCGCTCCGCCGCCTCGAGCGCCTCGCGCTGCACGCCGTCGATCAGCTTCTGGAGCTCGGCTTCCGTGATCGGGGCGTCGGGCTTCTTCCGCTCCTGCGCGTGGGTCGTCGTGAAGCCTTTGACGAGTTCGCCGGCGATCCCGATGACGACCTGGGTCGGGCGGAAGCCGGCCATCTCCTCGGCCTCCTGCAGGGCCACCCCGCAGTTGTCCACGACGGCGCCGATGTCGGCGACGGTGCCGGACTGCATGTGGGCAAGGCCCTGCCGCTTCCTTCCGACGCCCCTCACGGTTCCGTGGCTGCGCTCGTCGATCTCGAAGACGAGCGCCTTCGCGAACTCCGTCCCGATGTCGAGCGCCGTGCACGCCGCGAGCTGGTCGCCGCCGTCGCGCTGCCAGAAGCGCCGCAGGAAGGCCATGCCGGCTCCCCTGCCCTACCCGGCCCCGGCAGCGTCGGCGACCGCAGTCCGGATCGCCGCGAGCGCGTCCGCGAGCCCCTCGCGCCTGGTCCCCTTCCCCTGTGCCATCTCGGGACGCCCGCCACCTCTTCCTTCCAGGGCGGGCATCGCGGCTCGCACGAGATCGCCGGCGGAGAGACCGCGGGCCGCGAGGTCGTCCGAGACCGTCACGAAGACCTGGGGATCGTCGGCGTCGAGGGCGAGGGCGACGATGCCCGGGCCCAGGAGGGCGCGGACCTCCTTGGCGGCCGCCTTCAGGGTGTCGATCGACTCCCAGGGACCCGCGACCGCGACGAGGCGAACGCCCGGCGCGACCTCCTCGGCGAGGCTCAGGAGAGCGGCCGGCCCGGGCGCCCCGCCCCCGCCCTCGCGCAGCCTCCGCCTGGCCGCGCGAAGCTCCGTCTCGAGCGCCGTGATCCGGTCCAGGATCGCGTCTGTCGCCTGGGCGCCGAGCCGATCTGCGACCGAGTCCAGGAGGCGACCCCGCTCGCGCAGGTGGGCGTCGGCACCGTCGCCGGTCAGCGCCTCGATCCGGCGCATCCCGGAGCCGATGCTCCGCTCGCCCGTGATGACGAAGCTGCCGATCTGCCCGGAGGCATGGCAGTGGGTGCCGCCGCACAGCTCGAGGCTGTAGTCCCGGACCCGGACCGTGCGGACGGTCTCGCCGTACTTCTCGTCGAAGAAGGCGTCGGCACCCGCCTCGATCGCCTCCGCCATCGACAGGTGGGCGATGGTCACCGGGCGGTCCTCGCGGACCACGCGGCGGACCTCGTCCTCGATGCGCAGCTTCTCGTCGTCGGTGAGGGAGCGGTCGAACGGGTAGTCGAAGCGCAGGTAGTCGGGCGCCACGAGCGACCCGGCCTGCCGCGCCGCCGGGCCGGCAACGTTGCGCAGCGCCCGGTGGAGGAGGTGCGTGGCCGTGTGGTTGCGCATCGTGCGGGCGCGCCGCTCGGGGTCCACGACGGTGGCCACGATCTCGCCGACGCGGAGCCGGCCGTGGAGCATGCCGCGGTGGACGACGAGGCCGCCCGACGGCCGCTGGGTGTCGGTCACCGTGAAGAGCGCCGATCCGCCGCCGGCCTCCGTCAGCTCCCCGCGGTCGCCGACCTGCCCGCCGCTCTCGGCGTAGAAGGGCGTCCGGTCCAGGACGACCTCCGCCTCGCCGTGGCCGGTCAGCTCGTCGTAGGAAACCCCGTCGCGGAGGATCGCGACGACGGTCCCCTCCGCGGCGGTCGTCTCGTAGCCGAGGAAGGCCGTGTCGCCGGCACGGCGGCCGATCGACTCGTAGAGCGCGACGAGCTCCGCGTGGCGGGCCAGCTCGGCCTTGCGACCGCCCCGGCTCCGCTCGCGCTGCTCGGCGAGGGCAGCCTCGAAGCCGGCCCGGTCGACCCGCACGCCGTACTCGGCCGCGAGCTCGATCGTCAGGTCGATCGGGAAGCCGTAGGTGTCGTGGAGCTTGAAGGCAAAGGCGCCGTCGACCGTGGGCGCATTCGCCGGGACGTCGTCCGGTCGCCGCCCCACGACGCGCTCCGCGCCGGTCAGCGGGATCAGCGCCTCTTCGAGCTGCACAGTGCCCGCGTCCAGGGTCCGCGCGAACTGTGCCTCCTCGCGCGCGACCGTGGCGAGGATGCGTTCCCGCTCGTCGCGAATGATCGGGTAGGCGTCGCCCATCACGTCGACGACCGTGCCGACGGTCTCGGCCAGGAACGGCTCGCGACGTCCCAGGAGGCGCCCGTGGCGCACGGCCCGGCGCACGATCCGGCGCAGGACGTACCCCCGTCCCTCGTTCGACGGGAGCACCCCGTCGGCGATCAGGAAGGTCACCGCCCGGCTGTGATCGGCGATCACCTGGTAGCTGAACCGCTCGGCTTCGAAGGCCTCGGGGTCGTGGCCGAGGAGCCGCCGGAGCGTCTCGTGGATGGGGGTGAAGAGGTCGGTGTCGTAGTTGGAGAGGACACCCTGCAGCACGCTGGCGAGACGCTCCAGGCCCAGCCCCGTGTCGACGCTGGGGAACGGCAGCGGGACCCGCGGGCCGCTGGGGAGCTGGTTGAACTCCATGAAGACGAGGTTCCAGATCTCGAGCCAGCGGGGGCACTGCTCGGAGTGGTCCGGCACGCAGTGCGGGCCCTCCGAGAGGTGCGCGCCCCGGTCGTAGTGGATCTCGCTGCACGGTCCGCAGGGGCCGGTGTCGGCCATCCGCCAGAAGTTCTTGTCGTCGCCAGCGTCGACGTCGCCCCAGCGCGCCATCCGCTCGGGCGGGAGGCCGATCTCGTCGCGCCAGATCGCCCAGGCCACCTCGTCGTCGGAGTAGGTGGTCGCCGCCAGGCGCTCGCCGGGGATCCCCAGCTCCCCGGTGAGGAACTCCCAGGCCCAGTGGATCGCTTCGCGCTTGAAGTAGTCCCCGAAGCTCCAGTTCCCCATCATCTCGAAGAGGGTGTGGTGGCGCGGCGTGCGCCCGACCTCCTCGAAGTCGTTGTGCTTGCCGGCCACTCGCAGGCAGCGCTGCACGTCCACCGCCCGCGTGTAGCTGCGGGTCTCGGCGCCCGTGAAGACCTCCTTGAACTGGACCATCCCCGAGTTCGTGAAGAGGAGGGTCTGGTCGCCGGCCGGGATCAGGCTGGCGCTCGGCACCACGGTGTGGCCGCGCGCGGCGAAGAAGTCGAGGAAGCGCCTCCGGACCTCGGCGGCGGGCAGCTGCGTCGAACGGCTTTCCTGCGTGGACATCCGGGTAATGGTAGCGAACGGACGGCGCATCACAGCGGGTGCTCCGGGCCGGCCGTCCGATCCGGCGCCTGCCGCCCTACGCGAGGCCTGCGGCCGCCCCTCGCGAGGTCGCCTTCCGCCCGCCTCCTCGCGGGACCGCCGCCCGCGCGACTCATGTTCACCCGCGGACAGGAGAAGCCGCCGCCGAGCGCGAAATGGGCCTCGAACTGCCCGTCGACGGCCAGATGTCGATGCATTTCGTGCTCGAAGACCACGCCCGGTGCCCGGATGCGGGCGCGGGCGGGAGTGGCTCCAGAGGGACGCCGCCCGCGCGACTCATGTTCACCCGCGGACAGGAGAAGCCGCCGCCGAGCGCGAAATGGGCCTCGAACTGCCCGTCGACGGCCAGATGTCGAGCATTTCGTGCTCGAAGACCACGCCCGGTGCCCGGATGCGGGCACGGGCGGGAGTGGTCCAGGGGGCCGCCGTCTCGCCTCCGTGAGGCCGCGGTCGGGCGTGGCTCCCGGGGGGCACGGTCGGGCGCCGCTCCAAGCGGGACAACGGTGCCTCGGCCCTCCGCCCGCGCCATCAACTGGCCCGCCACGGGATCAGCGCCGGGCCAGCCTCCGGAGGACGGCAGAACCGGCGAGGATCGCCCCGACGAAGGCACCGACGACGAGGCCCCGCAGGAAGATGGCGAGGCCGTCCTCGCGGGCGGGGAGGTGCGGCGCACGCGGTCTCGGTCCGCCGCTCATGGTCCGCTCCCAGAGGAGTGATCGCGAGGTGAGCGCCCGCCGCGGCCGTCGCTCACCGGCCGCCCGGCACCGGCCTCTCCCGAGGAGTCGCTCACCGGCCTCTCCCCGCCGGGCCGCCGGGTCCCGCCGTCCGCGATGGACCCAGGACCGAGAAGAGCACGACGAGGCCGATGCCGGCCCACGCCCCGAGCGAGGCGGCCACGAGCCGGAAGTCGCCGATCCGCAGCAGGTCGACGCCGAGCCGGGCGCCGAGCGCATCGCCCGCCCAGGCACCCAGGGACGCGAGGACGATGACGAAGGGCAGGCGGGCTCCCGCGACACCGGTGACGAGCACCGCGAACGCGGTCCAGAAGACGCCGAGGAGGGCGGCAAGCACGAGCGACGGGCCGATGAGCGGCATGCTCAGGGCTCCGGGCGGGCGATGCTGCCGCCACCGAGGACCACGTCCGGCGCGTCGGGGTCGAACAGCACGCACGCTTGCCCGGGAGCGGCGGCCCAGACGGAGGCGTCGGTTTCGACGGCCCAGGCGTCGTTGCCGCCGGGCGCCCGGCGCACGGTCGCCGCCACCGTGGCCGCCCGGTGACGCACCTGCGCCAGGGCCCTGAACGAAGTCACGCCCGGCGGCGCGCCCCCGACGAAGCTCGTCGCGTGGATCACGAAGGCGCGCGTTTCCAGGTCGGAGCGGCGGGCGAGCACGATGGTGTTCGAGATCGGGTCCACCCGGCTCACGTACCGCGGTTCCCCGACGGCCGCCCCCACTCCGCGCCTTTGGCCGACGGTGAACGACGCAGCCCCGCCGTGCTCGCCGACGACCCGGCCGTCGGCAGCGTCCACCGCGGGCCCCGCCGCCGGCCGCCAGCCCGCCCGCGCCTTGAGCGCCGCCCGGATGTCACCCTCGGGCACGAAGCAGATCTCCATGCTCTCCGGCTTGTCGGCCGTGACCAGGCCCTTCGCCCTGGCGATCGTCCTGACCTCGTCCTTCACGAGCTCGCCGAGCGGGAAGAGCGCCCGCGCGACCTGGTCCTGGCGGAGGCCGTAGAGGAAGTACGCCTGGTCCTTCGCCCGGTCGACGCCGCGAAGGAGCCTGTGCGCCGGCCCGGCCTGAGTCTCCACGACGTCCGTGCGCGCGTAGTGGCCGGTCGCCACCGCGTCGCAGTCGTAGAGGTGGCGCGCGCGACCAAGGAGGGCGCCGAACTTCACGTAGCTGTTGCAGTCCACGCACGGGCTCGGCGTCTCTCCGGCAAGGTAGGCCGCGAGGAAGGGGCGGATCACGCCGGCGTCGAACTCACGCTCCAGGTTGAGGACGTAGAACGGGATCCCCAGCTGCGCGGCCACGCGGCGGGCGTCCTCGGCGGCGTCGGCGCTGCAGCAGCTCTTCCTGACCTCGGAGTACGCGTCGGCACCGTCGTGGACGCGCATCCAGACCCCGACGACGTCGTGGCCCGCGTCGGCGAGGAGGGCCGCGGCGACCGACGAATCGACGCCGCCTGACATCGCGACGAGCACGCGCATGCCGGGTACCTCAGGCGAACCGGCCGCCGAGGAGGTCGGCGGCGAGGAGGGCCGACCCGTCGCGGATGCCGGCGAGTACCTGGGGCACGGCGGCGACGGCACCGTCGATGTCGGCCTCCGTCGTCCCCCGTCCCAGCGACAGCCTGAGCGCCCCCGTGGCGTCGGCATCGGAGACGCCCATGGCGGTGAGGACGTGCGACGGGTCCGGCGAGCCGCTGGCGCAGGCCGAGCCGGTCGAGCAGGCGATCCCCTCGAGGTCGAGGGCGACCGTGGCGGCGAACCCGTCGGCACGCCGGACCAGGAGGGAGAGGAGGCCCGGCAGGCGCTCGGTCGGGTGACCCGTCAGCTCGACGCCTTCGACCGCGAGGCAGGCTGCCTGGAGCCGCACCCGCAGGTCCAGCAGGCGCGCCCGCGTCTCGGGCCTGGCCCGGCAGGCCAGCGCGTAGGCGGCTGCCATCCCCACGGCGCCGGCCACGTTCTCCGTGCCCGCCCGGCGATGACGTTCCTGGCTGCCACCGTGGATCTGGGCGAGGAGCGGCGTCCCCCGCCGGACCCAGAGCGCCCCGATCCCCTTCGGGCCCTCGAACTTGTGGGCCGAGATCGCCACCGTGTCGGCACCCAGGGAGGAAACGTCGAGATCGAGGTAGGGGGCGGCCTGGACCGCGTCGACGTGGAGGTGGATCCCTCGCCGCGCCCGGGCCCGGTCGGCAATCTCGCGGATCGGCTGGATCGTGCCGACCTCGTTGTTGGCCAGCATCACGGCGACCAGGACGGTCCGCTCGTCGAGCAGCGCCTCGAGGGCCTCTGGGTCCACCCGTCCGGCGGCATCCACCGGCGCCGCGGCCACCTCGAAGCCCCAGCTCGCGAGGTGCTCCGCGGCGTGCCCCACGGCGTGGTGCTCCACGGCGCTTACGACGATCCGGTTTCCGCGCGCCTTGCCGGCCCAGGCCGCGCCCTTGACGGCCAGGTTGTTGGCCTCGGTGCCTCCCGACGTGAGGACGACCTCGCGTGCGCTCCCGCCGAGGTCGGCGGCCAGCTGCTCGCGCGACTCGTCGAGGGCGTTGCGGGCGGCGCGGCCGAGGGCATGCGCCGACGACGGGTTCCCGAAGGCGCCGCCGAGATGCGGCAGCATGGCCTCGAGAGCCTCGGGACGCAGGGGCGTCGTGGCCGCGTGGTCGAGGTAGATCGGCATCAGGCGGCGATTGTACGGCCGCCGACCCGGAGCGCCCGGCGCGGCCGGCGACCGGGAGCGCCCACGCCCCGGAGCGACGGTCGGGTCCGCGACCCGGAGCGCCCGGCGCGCCCGCCGGGCGCGTGGCCCGGAGCGCCCACGCCCCGGTGGGGACGACCTCCCGGCCCGGGGACTGCGCGGCCCGACTACGCGTCGGGACGACGTTCGGACGCCCGGAACGGCACGTCGGCGACGAGGATGTCCGGCCGGCCGGTCAGGGCGGCGCGGATCCGATGGGCATCCTGGTTGAACAGGAGGCGCTCCCACCAGCGGGGCGTCAGGCGCTCCGGCAGGAGGACCACCGTGACGCTGCCCGCCTCCTTCTCGGCGGTCACCTCCAGGTATCGAACCAGGGGGTCGACGAGGTTGCGGTACGGCGACTCGACGATCACGAACCCGACACCGGGCAGCTGGCGCTCGAACCGCTCGCGCAGGCGCTCGCCGGCGGCAACGTCGTCGGTCACGTGCACCGCCGTGATGTCGTCTGTCATCGAGCGCCCGAAGCGGACTGCCTGGATGACGTCCCACTGGACGTCCGTGACGGGGATCACGACGCGCCGGCGGTGGACCGGCGGTCCCCAGACGAGCCCGGGGGCGACCGCCAGCTCCGTCGTGCCACGGGCGTATTCGCGGCGAACGAGGAGCATGAGCAGCACGAGGATCGGGACGACGACGAGGATCACCCATGCCCCGAGGGCGAACTTCGCGACCGCGAAGACGACGGCGACCACGGCCGTCGCCGTCGCCCCGACGCCGTTGATGAGGGCGCTCCGCCGCCAGCCCGGGCCCTTCCCGGCGAACCAGTGGCGGACCATCCCCGCCTGCGACAGCGTGAAGGCCGTGAAGACCCCGATCGCGTACAGGGGAATGAGCGCCTCGACGCGGCCGCCGAACGCCACCGCGACGACGATTGCGAGAACCGCCAGGGCCACGATGCCGGCATTGAAGGCGAGCCGCTCGCCGCGGTAGGCGAAGCCGCGAGGCATGAACCCGTCGCGGGCGAGGATCGAGGCCAGGCGCGGGAAGTCCGCGAAGCTCGTCTGCGCCGCCAGGACCAGGATCCCCATGGTCGAGATCAGCAGGATGTACCAGATGGGCCCCTGGCCGAACGTCGCCCGGCCGACCTGCGAGAGGACCGACTCCGCCTGGGATGGGACCGCACCCGCCGTGCGCGCCAGGAACGAGATGCCGAGGAAGACGAAGCCGAGGATCGTGGCCATCGCCACCATCGTTCGCTGGGCGTTCTTCCACTCCGGTGGCTTGAACGCCGGCGTGCCGTTCGAGATGGCCTCCGTGCCGGTCATCGCGCTGCACCCGTCGGCGAACGCCCGCATGAACAGGAGGACGCTCATGGTCTCGGCCTGCACCGCGATCGGCACGACGCCCGTGACGCTGGGTGCATCACCGAGCACGGTCCGGACCACGCCGACCACCACCAGCAGGATGACGCTGACCATGAACACGTAGGTCGGCAGGGCGAAGACCGTGCCGCTCTCCCGGATCCCGCGGAGATTGACGACCATGACGAAGAGGATCGCCGCGACGATGAGGGGAACGGTCAGGCCGTGGAGGACCGGGAAGGCCGAGGCGAGGTTGAACACTCCGCTCGACACGCTCACGGCGACGGTCAGCACGTAGTCCGTGAGGAGAGCAGCGGCCGCGACGAGCCCGGGCAGCACGCCCAGGTTGGCGTGCGCCACGATGTAGCTCCCTCCCCCGCCGGGATACGCCCTGATCGTCTGGCGATAGGAGAACGTGACGAGGAAGAGCAGCGCGACGATGAGCACCGCGATCGGCATCAGGTAGGCGAAGGCGACCGTGCCGACCGCGAGCAGGGTGAACATGCTCGCCTCGGTCGCGTACGCCACCGAGGACAGCACGTCGCTCGAGAAGACGGCCAGGGCCTTCCACTTGGGGAGCCGCTGCTCGATCTCCTGGGCCGTCGCGAGCGGATGGCCGAACAGCGCGTGCCGGGCGGCGAACGTGGCCTGCCCGAGGCGCGTCCGGGGCTCGATCGCCGAGGGACGCGCGACCATCACCCCCGGCCCGGCGTAGCGGAAGTAGCGCGACTCCGGACGACTGACGCGGACCCGTCGATCGCCGGGCTTCCGGCCGCGCATGAGGTCCGGCTCGGGGTGCGCCGAGGGAAGGCTCACGCGGCCCTGACGACGACGTCCCAGCCGCCGCCGAAGCGGGCGCGGCGCTCGATGACGACGCCGGCGGCGCGCGGCGGCCGCGTCCAGCTCGGCGGGCACCCGGCCGGCGGAGGCGCGACCGCTCAGCACCATCCGGTAGTGTGGATCGCGGGCGACCATCGCGATGGCGGCGGCGATCTCCATCTCCCAGTTCCACGCCGATCCAGCGCCCGCGACCGCGGGGCGGCCGGCGCGACTGCGTGGGGCGCGCCGACCTTCGCCGAGTCCTGACTTCCATGAGGCCAGCATCTCGCGGGGCCCCAAGAGGCAACCGACCCACGGAGCGGCCGCGGCGCTCAAGGATCGCTCAGGATCAATCCGGACCCGGAGGCCGCACCCGGTATCCGACGCCCGGCTCGGCGACGATGAGCCCGGCGAGGTGGCCGGAGGCGTCGGCGGCAGCGATCTTGCGCCGGATCTGGCTGACGTAGACGTGGAGGTAGTGGGCCTCGTCCGAGTAGGCCGTTCCCCAGACCGCCCGGAGCAGGCGGCCGTGGGTGACGAGGCGACCGGCGGACCCGAGGAGGACCTTGAGCACCTCGAACTCGCGGGGCGTCAGGCGGACCGGCCGTCCGGCCACCGTCACCTCGTGGCGGGCGAGGTCCATCCGCAGGCCGCCCACCAGGACCTCGCCAGTCGGCTCGGCCGCGGGTCCGGCGGCGCGCCGAAGGACGGCGCGGACGCGGGCCAGCAGCTCGGCCGCCCCGAACGGCTTCGTCACGTAGTCGTCCGCGCCCGACTCCAGCGCGGCCGACCTTCTCGGCCTCCCGGTCGCGGGCCGACAGGACGAGGATCGGCGTCGTCGCGTCCCGCCGGATGCGACGGATCAGCACGGAGCCGTCGACGTCCGGCAGGCCGAGGTCGAGAACGACGAGATCGGGACGCTGCGCCTCCCAGCGGTTCCAGGCGTCCGCCGCGTCGCCCGCCTCGACGACCCTGAAGCCATGAGCCCGCAGGAAGGTCGCGACCTCGCGCCTCGTCGCGGCATCGTCCTCGACGAGCAGCACGGCGGCGCCCGGCGATGTCTCCGCCGTCATCGCACGTCCTCCGCCGGCGTGCCCCGCTCGGTCGGCGCCGCCGAGTCCGGGACCGCCTGGAGGTCGACGTCGATGGCGAGGCCACCGAGCTCGCCGGCGCGGGCCGTGACGCGGCCGCCCATCGCCTCGACGAGCCCGCGGACCACCGCCAGGCCCAGCCCGCTCCCTCGCCGCGAGGGCCGGGGGGCGCCGGGAACCCGGTAGAACTTGTCGAACACTCGCGCGATGGCGGCAGGCGGAACGCCCGGGCCCCCGTCCTCCACGCAGAGGCGAACGGTGCGTGACCCGATGGTCGCCCCGCCGACTCGTATCGGCGCCTCCGGGGGCGTGTGCCGTGTCGCGTTCTCCAGCAGGTTGGTCAGCACCTGGTCGAGGAAGACCGCGTCCACGGCCGCCGGCGGAAGGTCCGGCGGCATCGAGATCGTGACCGTGCGACCGTCCAGCTGGCCCGCCATCCGCTCGACGGTGGCCCGCACGAGGTCCTCGAGGGGGAAGACTTCGAGGCGGGCGTGCAGGTCGCCGGCCTCGATGCGGCTCATGTCGAGGAGGTTCGACACGAGCCGGTTCAGGCGCTCTGCCTCGCGGTCGATCGACGCCGCGCGTTCGCGGCGCGCGTCCGCGTCGAGCGGAAGATCGGCATCCATGAGGCTGCCGGCCGCAGCGCGGATCGACGCGAGCGGCGTTCGCAGGTCGTGCGAGACCGAGTCGAGCAGCGCTGTCTTGGCCGCCTCGCTCCGCCGCGCGATCTCGGCGCTGGTGGCCTCCTCCGCCAGGCGGTCGCGCTCGAGGGCCTGGCCGATCTGGTCGGCCGCGGCCCCCAGGACCCGAGCGTGGCCGCGCCCGGGCGGCCCGGCGCTTCGACGTCGGGTGACCCAGACCGAGCCGAGCGGGACCCCGGCGGCCGAGATCGGGATCCGGAAGCACGCATCCTGCGCATCACGCGGCTCCGCCGCCGGCCGACGTGGATCGTGGACCCGGACCCAGGACGTCCCCTCGTCGTCGGCGGGCCTCTGCAGGACCTCGTACGACGCCGCGACGACGGGACGCTCGGCAGCTGCGCTGTCGGCCGCCACGCGCTCCTGCGCGACCCCCGGCCCGAGCCCGATCCAGACCCGCGTGGCGTCGACCTCCGAGCGCAGGATCTCCACGAGCGCCGCCAGCGCGGCGCGGGCGGTCGTCGTGGTCGCGAGCTCGCGGCCGACCAGGTACTGGGTGAGTGCCTGGCGCTCGCGGAGGGCGGCCGTCTCGGCCCGGCTGCGCTGCATCCCGGCCAGCTGCCCGACCACGACGCCGAGCACGAGCAGCAGGACCAGGTTCAGCCACTCCTCGGGGTCGGCGACGACCAGGGCGCCGGTCGGGGAGACGAACAGGAAGTCGTAGATGAGGAACGCTCCCGACTGCGGTCGCGGCAGCGGCCCCGATGCCGAACGCGACGGCGATCGCGACGACCGCGAGCAGGTAGGTGGCGGACGCGTTCGGGACGCCGCAGACGGTCCTCGAGGACTCCCACGACGAGAGTCGTCAGCCCGAGCGCCAGGAGAATGGACGCGACGGCCACGACGACGCGACGGGCCGCTGGCGTCGTGAACCGCTCCATGACCGGATGGTAGTCGTGCCGCGAGCTCCTGCGCCCGCTCGCCCGCACCCGGACTGCCTCCCTACCGCTCCCGGGACCGGCGGGCGTCCTCGCGCTGGCCGATCTGGCGCCGGCGGTCGTGCATGGAGAGCATGCGCTTGCGAAGGCGGATCGAGGTCGGGGTCACTTCCACCAGCTCGTCGTCGCCGATGAACTCGATGGCGGACTCCAGGGTCATCGGCCGGGGCGGCGTCAGGCGCAGGGCCTCGTCGTGGGCGTGGGTCCGGATGTTGGTCAGCTTCTTCTCTTTGGTGACGTTGACGTCCATGTCGCCCGAGCGCGCGTTCTCGCCCACGACCATCCCCTCGTAGACGTCCGCGCCGGAGCCGATGAAGAGCTCGGAGCGCTCCTGGAGGCTGAAGAGGGCGTAGGCGTTCGACGTCCCGGCGCGGTCGGCCACGAGCACCCCGTCGGTCCGGTGGGTCACCTCGCCGGCCCAGGGTCCGTAGCCCTCGCCGATCTGGTGGAGGAGCGCCGTCCCGCGCGTCTCGGTGAGGAGCTGCCCGCGGTACCCGATGAGGCCCCGGACCGGCAGGACGAACTCCATCCGGACCCGCCCGTCGGCGTCGGTCGACATCTGCTCGAGGCGGCCTTTGCGCCCGGCCAGGGCGGTCTGGATCTCGCCGATGTAGTCGGGCGGGATGTCGATCGTGATCCGCTCGTAGGGCTCCTGTACCTGCCCGTCGACGGTGTGGAGGATCACCTCCGGGCGGCTCACCTGGAGCTCGTAGCCCTCGCGGCGCATCTGCTCCACGAGCACGGCAAGCTGGAGCTCTCCCCTCCCCCGGACTTCGTAGGTGTCACCGGACTCGGTCGGGGCGAACTGGATGGCGACGTTGCCGAGGATCTCCTTCTCCAGACGCGCCCGCAGCTGGCGGCTGGTGAGGTACCTCCCGTCGCGCCCGGAGAGCGGCGAGGTGTTGACGCCGAACGTCATCCGCAGGGTGGGCTCGTCGACCTCGATGCGCGGCAGCGGCCGCGGGTCGCCGGGCTCGGTCAGGGTGTCGCCGATGGTGACCTCGGGGAGCCCCGCCACCGAGACGATGTCGCCGGGCCCGGCCTCCTCGATGTCGACCCGTTCGATCCCGCGAGCCGTCTGCAGGCTCGTGACGGTGCCGAAGAGGGTGACGGTGCGGCCCGGCTCCACGGCGCCGGCAGTGTCGTCGGGCTCCTCCCGCACGACCGTGATCCGCTGGCCGACGCGGATGGCGCCGTTGACGACGCGCCCGACCGCCATGCGGCCGACGTACTCGTTGGCGGACAGGTTGGTGACCAGGAGCTGGAGGGGATGCCCGGGCGTGTACGAGGGCGGCGGCGTGACCTCGACGAGCAGGTCGAGGAGAGGGCCCAGGTCGGTCCCCGGCCTTGCCAGGTCGCGGGTGGCGGTGGCCGCCTTGGCGTTCGTGTAGACGACCGGGAAGTCGATCTGGTGGGCGTCGGCGCCGAGGTCCATGAAGAGCTCGTAGACGGCGTCGAGGACCTCCGCCGCACGGGCGTCGCCGCGATCGATCTTGTTGATCGCCACCACGACGGGAAGGCGCCGGGCCATCGCCTTCTGGAGGACGTAGCGCGTCTGCGGCAGCGGCCCCTCGGCGGCGTCGACGAGGAGGAGGACGGCGTCGACGAGGTTGAGGCTCCGTTCCACCTCGCCGCCGAAGTCGGCGTGCCCTGGCGTGTCCACGATGTTGATCCGGATGCCGGCGTAGGCCACCGTCGTCTGCTTGGCCAGGATCGTGATGCCCTTCTCGCGCTCCAGGTCGCCCGAATCCATGACCCGGTCCACGACTGCCTGGTTGGCCCGGAAGGAGCCCGTCTGGCGCAGGATCCCGTCGACGAGCGTGGTCTTGCCGTGATCGACGTGGGCGACGATGGCGACGTTGCGGAGGTCGGCTCGGACGGCGCGTGCAACGGGCGCGACCGGAAGCGGGGTCGCGACCGAGACCGCCGGCGCGGGAGGCGCGGCTGGCGCGGCGGAGGGCGAGGCGGGGGCGGCTGTGGGCACGGCGGGGCGGGGCTCCTGATCGGTCATGGGAGCACCGATGGTCGCACATCGCGCGCCGGGACGCGGCCGAGGTGCTCGTGCGCGCCCGAGGGCTCGCCACGGGCGCGGGCGTCAACCCGGAGTCGGCCTCGCCGGAGTCGGCCTCGCGACGCGCCCTGCTAGCATCGCGCCATGACCGTCGCCGCCTGCATCCTGGCCGCCTCGACGGGGTCTGCGCTCCAGGACGTCGAGGGCACCCCGAACGTGCGCCGGCTCGCCGACCTCGCCTGGGCGGGCGGCGCCATGCCGGTCGTCGTCCTCGCCCCCGATCCCGACGGCGCCGTGGCCACGGCGCTCGCGGGATCCCCGGCCGTCGTCGGCAGGCCGGCCCCGATCGCCGGCGGGCCCGTGGCCCAGATCGCGAGGGCGGTCGACCTTGCCCGGGCCGAGCTGGATGCGACGGACGCGGCGCTGATCTGGCCGGCCCGCCTCGGGTGGGTCGACGCAGAGACCGTGACCTCGCTCATCGAGGCGCACGGGATCCACCCGGCGGACGTCATCCGGCCCGCCTACCACGGCGTCGCGGGTTGGCCGATTCTCCTGCCCGTCGAGCACCTCGAGGGGTTCCGTGGCCTCCCGGCCGAGCTCATGCCCGACGACCTCGCCGGCCGCCTCGCCGGGCAGGCGCCGGTGCGGCTGGTCGAGCTCGGCGACCCGGGCACCGTCCTGGGGCTCGACACGCCCCGGGGTAGCCTGCCGCCGTTCGAGGGCCCGCCCGAGCCTCCCGCCGCGCAGCATCACGAGTGGGGCTCCCCGGCAGCCGCCGGGCCGGACGAGCCGCCTTCGCCGCCCCGCTCCGTCGGCTGACCCCGCGGCGCGCCGCGAGGCGAGCGCCCGGCCAGCGTCTCGAGCCCGCTCGCCCGGGGCTTCGCCGTTCGCGACCCTCAGCCCTTCTCCGGCAGGCCCACGTACCGCAGGCCGAGCTCCGCGTACTGCCCGGGCTCCGGAACGCTCGGCGCGTCGAGCATGAGGTCCATCCCCGACGAGGTCTTCGGGAAGGCCATCACCTCGCGGATGTTGACCTGCCGGGCAAAGAGAGCCGCCCAGCGGTCGATCCCGAGCGCGATGCCGCCGTGAGGGGGCGCCCCGTGGTCGAACGCCTCCAGCATCCCGCCGAACTTCTCGTGCATCGCGGCTTGGCTGTGCCCCTGCAGGGCGAAGCTGCGCTCCAGCAGGTCGCGGCGATGGATGCGAACGGAACCGCCGCCCAGCTCCCAGCCGTTCAGGGCCAGGTCGTACTGCATCGCCCGGGCGCGGCCAGCCGGGTCGTCCCGGGTGGGACGGTATGGATCGCCGGACGCGGTCACGAGCAGCGGCTCGTCCTCGGGAACCACACCCGAGAACGGGTTGTGGGTGGCATGCCAGCCGTTCCTGTCCTCGTCCCACTCGTACATCGGGAAGCGGTGGATCCAGCAGTAGGCGAGCACGTCCGGGTCCGCGAGGCCGAGGCGCATGGCCGAGCTCGGCGCGCAGGCGGCCCAGGACGTCGGCGACGACGGGCGGCGGCGTCCGCGACGAGGAGGAGAAGGTCGCCCTCCCCGGCGCCGGCGAGGTCGGCCATCGCCCGGGCGCGCTCCTCGCCGAGGAACTTCACGGTGGGCCCGTGGATCCCGTCGGCGGCGACCGCGAGATGCACGAGACCGCGGGCGCCGAAGCGCTTCGCGGTGTCGGTCAGCTCGTCGATCTGGCTGCGGCTGGCGCCACCCATCCCGGGGACCGCGATCGCCTTGACGCGGCCGCCGGAGGCGAGCGTCTCGTCGAAGACGCGGAAACCGGAGGCCGGGCTCCCGTCGGCGGCGCGGAGGAGCGGGGCCACGTCCACGAGCTCCATGCCGAAGCGAAGGTCGGGCTTGTCGGAGCCGAAGCGCTCGAGGGCCTCGTCGTAGGTGAAGCGCGGGAAGGGGACGTCCTGCAGCGGCCGCTCCGGGGTGACGGCGCGCGAGACGGCGATCGCCATCGTCTCCACGAAGTCCATCACGGTCGCCTCGGCGACGAAGCTCATCTCCAGGTCCAGCTGGGTGAACTCGGGCTGGCGGTCGCCGCGGAGGTCCTCGTCGCGGAAGCAGCGGGCGATCTGGAAGTAGCGATCCATCCCCGCGACCATGAGCAGCTGCTTGAGCTGCTGCGGGCTCTGGGGCAGGGCATAGACCGTTCCCGGCTGGAGGCGCGAGGGGACGATGAAGTCGCGGGCGCCCTCCGGGGTGCTCTTGATCAGGATCGGCGTCTCGATCTCGACGAAGCCGTGGGCCTCGTGGACGCGCCGGATCTCCGAGACGAGCTTCGAGCGCAGCATGAGGCGACCCAGCATCGGCTCGCGGCGGATGTCCAGGTAGCGGTACTGGAGGCGGACCGACTCGTCGACCGGCGCGTCGGGCTCGTTGATGTAGAAGGGCGGCGTCTTCGCCTCTGCGAGGATCGTCAGCTCGCGGGCCTGGAGCTCGATGTCGCCGGTGGCCATGCGGGCGTTCTCGTTGCCCGGCAGGCGGCGCGCGACTACGCCTTCGACGGTCACCACGAACTCCGGGCGGCAGCGGGCGGCGACGTCGTGCGCGTCGGGCGCGTCGGCCGCGTCGATCACGACCTGAGTGATCCCGTGGCGGTCGCGGACGTCGAGGAAGACGAGCTGGCCGTGGTCGCGGCGGCGGTGGACCCAGCCTGCCAGGCGAACCTCGCGGCCGTCGTCCGCGTCGCGGAGTGCGCCGCAGGTGTGGGTCCGGTACGGCGTGGCGAGGCTGGGGGTTGGCTCGGTCATGGTCGCCGAATGGTATCCGCTCGTCGACCTCGACCGCGCGGAGGGCGGCCGGCAGGCAGCGGGTGCCGTGGCGCCGGCCGATCCTCGATCGAGAAGCGCGGGCCGGCCAGGCTCCTCGAGCCACTCCGGCGCGGATCAGGCCCCCGGGGTCTTCCGGCGGAAGAGGGCGGCGAGGTCCGAGAGCTGGACGAGCTTCTGAGACGCGGCGTCGAGGTCGCGCAGCTGGACGTCACCGGCCGCGAGCTCGTCCCCGAGGATCACCGCGAACTGGGCCCCCTCCTTGACCGCCGCCTCCAGCTGGCGCCCCAGCTTCCGCTGGGAGAGGTCGGCACGAACTGCCAGGCCTGCATCGCGGAGTCGGGTCGCGACGGCCAGGCGTCCCGCGGTGTCGAGGGGATCGGCGCCCACGACGACCGCGATCGGTGAGGGCTCATCCGGGCGGACGGCTCCCGCGCTCTCGAGGGCGAGGACGACGCGATCGAGCCCCAGCGCGAAGCCGATGCCCGGGGTCGGCCTGCCGCCGAGGAGCGCCACCAGGCCGTCGTACCGTCCGCCGCCGCCGAGCGCCTGCTGCTGTCCCTCGGCGCCGTGCCGGTAGAACTCGAACGCCGTCCGCGTGTAGTAGTCGAGCCCGCGCACCAGGTTCGGCTCGATCCGGTACCCGACGCCAAGCGCGTCGAGGTGGGCGCGGACGGCGGCGAAATGGACCGCGCACGCGTCGCACAACCGCTCCGCCATCTTCGGCGCCGCGGCGTTCAGCGCCGCCATCGCCGGCTCCTTCGAATCGAGGAGGCGCAGGGGGTTCGTCGCCAGGCGACGCAGCTCGAGCTCCGGCAGGGCGTCGGCATGGCGGCGGAAGTAGGCCGCCAGCTCGGCGACGTAGGCCGGTCGGCAGGCCGGGTCGCCGATCGAGTTGAGCAGGATCTCCACGTCGGCGAGGCCGGCGTCGCGGTAGAACCGCGCGCCCGAGCTCGACGATCTCGGCGTCGACGGCCGGCCCCGCGTCGCCGATCGCCTCGACGTCCCACTGCCAGAACTGGCGGTATCGTCCCGCCTGGGGCCGGTCGTAGCGGAACATCGGCCCGAGCAGGGCAAGCTTGACCGGCTGTGGCCAGGACTGCATGCCGTGCTCGACGTAGGCCCGGCAGATCCCGGCCGTCGCCTCGGGGCGGAGGGCCCAGTGCTCGCGCTCCTCGCCCCGGCTCGGCGAGACGCGGAACAGCTCCTTCTCCACGACGTCGGTGACCGCCCCGATCCCGCGCTCGAAGACCGCGCCCTGCTCGAAGAGCGGCGTCTCCATCTCGCGGTAGCCATAGCGGGCGGAGAGGTCGCGCGCTATCCGCTCGAGGCGGGCGAACGACGCCCGATCGGCCGGGAGGAGGTCGCGGGTGCCCCGGGGGGCGCGGAAGGCGGGCATCGACGGCAGTCTACCGGGCCGGCGCGCGGCCCCGCCCGTCGCGGCGTCGCGCGGCCGGCCTTTCGGCTCCGCTCGGCGGGCGAAATTCTCCTCCGCCTGGTCTTCCGCCGGCGCCGGCGGGGCGCTACGATTCGGTCGTGCGCGATCCGCTCGAGAGCCAGGCGGCTTCCGTCCCCGACGTCCTCCTCTACCTGGCGGGCATCGCCGGGGTGGCCGCAGGCATCACCCTCAACTTCCTCGGCATGCGCGCCGTCATGGAGATCGGCGGCGCCTGCGCCGACGGCGGTCCGTACGTGAGCGCCCGGCCTTGTCCGGACGGGGTTGTGCTCGTGGTGATGCTGGGCGGCTTCGGCGGGGTCGGCTCGCTCCTCCTTGCCGCCTGGAAGGGCCTTTCCGTCGGCGATGGCGCGGTCGGCGTGCTCTTCCTCGGCTGGCCCGCGCTGTTCGGCTCGCTCGGGTTCAACTTCCTGGAATACGGGCTCGACCCGCCGGGCGCGCAGCCCGGCTGGGAATGGGGGTCCCTCGCCTGCGGAATCGTCTTCGAGGCGCTGGCGATCGGGCCGCTGCTCCTCCGCGCCCGGAGCGCCAGGTCCGGCGGCGACTCGGCGGCCGCAGCGACCCGATCCCTCGCCGTCAACCGGCACGGCGAGGGATCGGACGCCGCGGACTCGGCGGACACGGCGGACGCGGCCGAGACGGCGGACTTGGCCGATGCGCCCGCCGACGCCCTCGTCGACGGGCTGGAGCGCCTCGCGGCGCTGCAGCGGGCGGGCTCACTCACCGACGACGAGTACGCCCGGGCCAAGGCCGAGCTGCTCGAGAGGGAAGGCGCATGAGCGAGCGACGCGTCCTCCGCCTGCTGGTGCTGCTGGCGATCGCGCTGGGCATCGTCGCCGGCTGCTGGCTGTTCGGCGCCCTCACCTGACCTGCGCGACGGTAGCCGTCAGCCCAGCTCGCGCTGCACGGAGAGGACGTCCTTGACCTGCTCGATGCGCCCCATGACTCGGGCGAGCTGGGAGACGGAGGCGACCTGGAGCGTCGCCACCACGATCGCAGTGTGGTCCTGGGTGACCGACAGGTTCGCCGCCAGGATGTTGACCTTGCTCTCGGCGACGGCGCCCGCGATGTCGTTGAGGAGCCCCGTCCGATCGTGGGACTCGACCCGGATCGCGATGGGATAGGTCTGGGCCGGCGCGGCCTCCCATTCGACGTCGATGAGGCGGGCCACCTCGCGCTCGTTCACGATCGTCGGGCAGCGGTTGAGATGGACCGTGACGCCCTTGCCCCGGGTGATGAAGCCGACGATCGGGTCGCCGGGGATCGGGTGGCAGCACTTCCCGAACCGGACGAGGAGGTCGCCCACCCCCTTGACCCGAACCCCGCCGGTGCGGGCCTGGGTCGGCGCGGTGACCGGCAGGGCGAGCTGCCCGTCGTCCACGACGCCGAGCCGCATGACGACCGACTGCGCCGAGATCGCCCCGTACCCGATGGCGGCGTAGAAGTCGTCGAGCGACTCCTGGCTGTGGTGCTTCGCGACCTCCATGAGCCGGTCGTGGCCGACGGCCGCGACCGTCGTCCGGGCCAGGCGCCGGAGCTCGCGCTCGAGCGCCTCCCTGCCGTGGACGATGTTCTCGTCGCGGTCCTTCTTCTTGAACCACTGGCGGATCTTTTCGCGGGCGTGCGAGGTCCGGACGATCGAGAGCCAGTCCCGCGACGGGCCGTGCTCGGCCTTGGTCGTCACGATCTCCACGATGTCGCCGTTCCGCAACCGGTAGTCGAGCGGGACGAGGCGGTTGTTCACCTTCGACCCGATCGTCCGGTGACCCACGTCGGTGTGGATCCGGTAGGCGAAATCGAGCGGCGTCGCGCCCGACGGCAGGTCCTTGATGTCACCCTTCGGGGTGAAGACGAAGACCTGGTCCTGGAAGATGTCGAGCCTGATCCCCTCGACGAACTCGCGGGCGTCCGAGACTTCCCGCTGCCAGTCCATCAGCTGGCGGAGCCAGGCGAGCTTCGCGTCGTAGTCGCGCTCGGCGCGCGAGCCCTCCTTGTATCGCCAGTGGGCCGCGATCCCCACCTCACTGACGGCGTGCATCGCGTGGGTCCGGATCTGGATCTCGAGGGGCTTGCCGTCGAGGGCGATCACGGCCGTGTGGAGGCTCTGGTAGCCGTTCGGCTTGGGGACCGCGATGTAGTCGTCGAACTGGCCGGGGATCGGCTTCCAGAGGCTGTGGACGACGCCGAGCGCGGCGTAGCAGTCGCGCACCTCGTCGACCAGGAGGCGGATCGCATACACGTCGTAGATCTCGCCGAAGGCCGCCGCCTTGCGCTGCATCTTCTTCCAGATGCTGTACAGGTGCTTGGGCCGGCCATTGAGGTCGGCGACGATGCCGGCCTTCTCGAGCTCCGGCGTGAGGATCGCCATCGCCCGGTCGATGTACGACTCGCGGTGGTGGCGCCGGGTGTCGAGGTTCGCGGCGAGCTCTCGGTAGCGCTCGGCGTCGAGCGCCTTGAACGCGAGGTCCTCGAGCTCCCATTTGACCTGCCAGATCCCCAGCCGCTCGGCAAGGGGGGCGTAGATCTCCATCGTCTGGCGGGCGATCCGCTGCTGCTTGTCGGGAGGCAGCCCTTCGAGCGTCCGCATGTTGTGGAGCCGGTCGGCAAGCTTGATGAGGACGACCCGGATGTCCTGGGCCATCGCCAGGAGCATCTTCCGGATGTTCTCGGCCTGCTGCTCCTCGAACGAGTGGGTGGAGAACTTCGAGAGCTTGGTGACCCCGTCTACGAGCTGCGCCACCTCCGGGCCGAAGCGCTCCTCGACGTCGGAGAGGCCGTACTCCGTGTCCTCGGGAACGTCGTGGAGAAGCGCCGCCTGGATGGCGGAGGTGTCGAGACCGAGCTCGGCGAGAGTCAGGGCCGCGGCGATCGGGTGGGTGACGTAGGGCACGCCGGTTGCCCGCAGCTGGCCCTCGTGGGCGGCGGCGGCGAAATCGAGGGCGCGGGCGATGGCCTCCCCGTCCGCGCCCGGAGAGTGAACGGCCACCGCCCCCAGCAGCTCGCGCCGCAGGACCGGCAGGGGGCGGTCGTCGCCCCGCACCCGGCGTCCGCTCGGTGCGCGCCGGCGCCTCGCGGCCGGCGGTCCGGCCGACGAAGGAGAGGCGGCGGGCAGCTGCTCGAGGGACATCGGTGCGGCGAGGATAGCAGGGCGGCAGCGGCCGGCCGCCGAGGGTTTCTCGTTGGCCCGCGGAGGGGTTCCTCGTCGCTGGGCGTCCCCGCGGCGCGAAGGGTCGCGGGGCGGGGACGCCCGGCGCGCCGATCAGGCCAACGCCGGGCCCCGCTCTCCTGCGAAGCCCCGCTCCTCGAGGAGCCGCTCCGCCACCGCCCGCTCGTCCCACGCCACCTCGCGGCCGTCGTACAGGATCGCTCCCTCGTGGCCCTTGCCGGCGAGGAGGACGACGTCGCCCGGGCGAGCGCGTGCGAATGCCGCCCGGATCGCGGCCTCGCGGTCGGCGATCAGCAGGAGGTCGTCGCCGCGGCGCCTGCCGGCCGCCTCGGCGCCCTGCGCGATCTGCTCGAGGATCGCGGCGGGATCCTCGCCGCGGGGATCCTCGTCCGTCGCGACCACGAGGCGGCACCGTTCACCGGCGACCCGGCCCTGGAGCGCCCGCTTCGCGACGTCGCGCTCCCCGGCCGACCCGAAGACCGCGATGAGCCCGCCGCCCGGGCCGACGAGCGGGGCGAGCACGTCGAGGGCAGTCTCCAGCGAGGCCGGGGTGTGGGCGTAGTCCACGACCACGAGAAACGGCTGCCCGCGATCGACGCGCTCCATCCGACCCCGGACGCCCCGGAAGCCTGCAAGCCCGTCACGGACCGCCTCGTGACCGAGCCCCAGGAGCTCGCTGAGGGCCACGACGGCCAGCGCGTTGTGGACGTTGAAGCGGCCCACGAGCGGCAGCGTGACGGTGACGACGCCCCGCGGCGTGGCCACCTCCGCCCGGATCCCCGCGGCCGTCTCGCCGACCGACATCGCCCGCACGTCGGCGCGGGCGTCGGTCCCGTAGGTCAGCAGGGTCGCGCCGGCCTCGCGCGTCGCGGCGACGAAGACGCCGGCGCTCGGGTCGTCGAGGTTGACGATGCCGCCGCGGGGCCACGGCCGGCCGCCCGGGAGCGATGCCGGCTTCGACGGCCCCCCGGCCGCCACGGCGAGCCGCGAGAAGAGCGAGCGCTTCGCGTCGCGGTAGGCCTCGAAGGTCCCGTGGAACTCCAGGTGCTCGTGCGTCAGGTTGGTGATGACGGCTACGTCATACGGGATCTCCCCCACCCGCTCGAGCGCCAGGCCGTGCGAGGTCGACTCGATCACGGCGGCCGCGTCCCCGGCCCGCACCATCGCCCGGAGGGCGCGCTGCAGCTCGGGCGCCTCGGGCGTCGTGACGTGGGCGGGCGTGACCCCGCTCCAGCGACCGATCTTCTGCTCGGCCGTGCTGACCAGGCCCGTCCGGACTCCGGCGGCCTCGAGGGCGGCCACCGCCATGGACGCCGTCGTCGTCTTCCCGTCGGTCCCGGTGACGCCGATGACGCCGAGCCGGCGACCCGGGTCCTCGTACCACCAGGCGGCCACCACCGCGAGGGCGAGCTGGCTTCGGTCGACGACGAGCTGGGCGACGCCGCCGCCCGTGTCGACGAGGCGCTCGACGACCACCGCGACCGCGCCGGCCGCCACCGCGCCGGCCGCGTGGGCGTGGCCGTCCGCGTGGGCGCCTGGCACGGCCACGAAGAGCGCGCCGGGCGCGACGCGCCGGGAGTCGTAGGTCACGCCGCGAACGAGCACGCCACGCGGGTCCGCACCGTCCGCCGCCTCGACGCCGCGCAGCCGCCCGGCCGCGCGGAGGCGGTCGATCAGCGTGCCGAGCGGCCGGGCGACCCGCGGCTCCGCCTCCGCCAGCGCCGCCCGCAGTGCCGCCTCGGCCTCCGCGTCCGCGAGCGCCGCCCGCAGTCCCGCCCCGGCCTCCCCGGCCCGCAGTCCCGCCCCATCCTCGCGGCTCATCGACGCCGGCCCGCCGCGCGACCCAGGGCGTCCGGGACCGACCGGATGGCGCGCGCGACCTGCTGCGCGCCGCTGCCGATCGCGTGTCGAGGGCCGCTCAGGACCATCTGGTGGGCTCCGGACAGCTCGATCCAGCGGCCTCCGAACGACTGCTTGTAGCGCAGCAGGCCGTAGGTCGGCTCGCCGGCCCGGGGCTCCCGCCGCGCGCCCCGGACGTCGACGCCTCCGAGGTCGAGCTCGCCACGGCCCTCCCGGGCGGCCAGCTGCAGCGCCCGCCAGAGCATCAGCCCCATCGCCCCCGGGTGAGCCGGCCGGAGCGCCGGGTCGTCCGCCGCGTGGCCGTACGTCAGGCGGTCGCCGTGGCGGTAGAAGATGGCTCCGCCGATCAGCTCGTCGCCCGGACCGACCACCTCGAGCAGGAGCATGTGGCCGGCGGCGAGGGCGTCCCGCCACCAGCCGAGCGCCGCCGAGCGGCTGCCGACGTGGAAGCCCCGCCGTTCCCCGGTGCCCACGAGAAGCGCGTGGAAGCGCACGAAAGCCTCCTCGGCCGCATCGCCCATCCCGCCCGGCGGAGGAGCCTCGAAGCCCGGCCCGGGATCGGCCCCGGCTGGCAGGTCGTAGCGGACGACCCGGATCCCCCGCTTCTCGGCTGCGAGGAGCTGCTGGCGCGTCTTCTGGGTGATCCCGGCAAGGAGCGCCGCCTCCCCGGCGCCGCGGGCGATCGGGACCCCGACCCGGTGACGCGACGGCCCGATCTCCTCCACCTGCCGGAACCCGATCCTCGCGAGAAGGGCCGGGAAGCCGGTGTCGGCCGGGACCTCGGGATCCGCGACGATCACGTCGAAGCGGGCGTCCCGGGCCCAGGCGGCGATCGCCGCGAGCCGGCCGGCGACCACCTCCGGCACTGCCCCGGCCGCCACGGGACCGCGCGGCACGTAGGCGCGGCCGCCACCGAGGATCGGTCTCCGGCGGCCGATGACGAGCGCGACCGAGCCGTCGTCGAGGACGAGGTGGCGCGGCGTGGCTCCGGCCCGCTGCCGCTGGAGCCCCCAGGCCAGGGACTGCTGCACGTCGCCGCCCGGCACGTCCACCACGCGGCCGTCCCACGAGGCAAGCTCCTCCGGCGTGGCCTCGCGGACCACGCGAAGGGGCGGGATCCCGGCTCCCGGGCTGAGGGCCACGGTCCTCACCCGGCCTCGGCGCCATCGCCGGCGGCCGGCCCCGGGGCTCCCGGCCCCCTCCCCCGATCGAGCCCCGCCCGCGACCGCGCCCAACGGACGCGCGCTCCCTGGGCGGTCTCGTAGAGGCGCCGGCCCAGCGGGTCGAGCACGAGGTCCCAGCCCCCGACGTAGCGGATCTCGCGGCCGCCGAACCCCGCCTTGAATTGGGCGATGCCGGGGTTCGCGAGCCCCCACAGGTCGTAGACCGCCGCCCCTTCCTCGCGGGAGCGCCGGATCGCCTCCCACTTGAGGAGGTAGTTCGCCCGCAGGTCCGCCCCGGCGGCCGTCATGCCGCCGTAGGGCTCGACGACCCGCCGCCCGCAACGAACGACGAAGAGGCTCGCCAGCGGCGCGCCGTCCGGACCGACGGCGAAGAGGACGCGGGCCCGACCCGCCGGCCGGAATGCCTCGTAGACGTCGCGATAGGCCTGCTCGACCCGGATCAGGAAGCCGGCCCGGGCCGCCGTCTCGCGGTAGATCTCGTAGAAGGGCCCGATCGGATCGCCCGGCAGCTCGACGACGGTCACCCCGCCGGCGCGCGCCTTGTTGACGTACTGGCGCCATTTCTTGCGGAGGTCCGACCAGAGTGCATCCTCGTCCCCCGCGAGGTCGATGACCCAGCTCGTGGGCGGCTGCACCGACGGAGCGGCCGTCCATCCCGCCGCTACGAGCCCTGCCCGCAGCGACCCGTCGGGATCGAGCGGGCCGTCCGCCTCGATCTCGGGGTCGATCCGGACGTGCGAGACGCGGCCGAGATCTCCCCGGGCGGCTCGGATCGCCGCGGTCAGCTCCCCCACCGCCTCCGCCGTCCACGACTCGGCCACGGGCCCCCGGGGTGCGTAGCCGAAGGTCCACGGCAGGGGGCGGGGCCGGCGCAGGAGGATCTGCATCCCGATCCGGGCGCCGGGACCGCCGGCGACCACGCGCCGGGCCCCCCACCCGTTCGCTGCCTTGACCCGGGTCCAGCCGTCCAGCTGGAGGTACGAGCCCTGCTCCGTCCCCTCGACGAAGGCGTCCCACGCCGCGGGATCGCGGCGGAGATCGCCGGCGCCGCTCATGCGGCGCTCCGGCCGAGGCCTGCGCGGACGAGGCGGATCGTGGCGCCGAGCTCGGGGACGCGCAGCAGGGCGGCGAGGCCCACGTAGACGGCGAGCCCGATGAGCCCAGCGCCTCCGAGGGCGAGGACGGACGGCACGATCCCGGGATCGGTCCCCAGGGAGCTGCCGAGCACGTCGTGGGCGCGATCGGTGGCGAGCCCGGCAGCGACCGCGGCGCCGAGGTACCAAAGATGGGCGCGACCGAGCCGCAGGAGGCCGAACCCGGAATGACGCCGTCGGAAGGCGGCCAGCAGCAACGCGGCCTCCACCCACGAGGCGACCGCGACACCGAGGGCCAGGCCCATGATCCCGAGCCGGCCCACCAGGATCGTCGCCGTCCCCACGGCGACCACGACCGAGACCATCGCGGCGCCCACCGGGATCCACGTGTTGCGGGCGGCGAAGAAGGCGCGCGACAGGACGATGATGACGGCCTCGGTGGGGAGCGCGGCCAGGAACCCGAGGAATGCCGCCCCCGTGAGGGCGATCCCGGCTTCGTCGACGCGCCCGAAGCCGACGACGAGATGGACGACCTGGACCGCCACGCCGGCGGCGATGCAGGCCACCGGGAGCATGGCGAAGCCGAGGAGGCGCAGCGCGCGACTGACCAGCGCCACGTATTCGTCGATCGCGCCGGCGGCGACGCGCTGGGAGAGCGCCGGGAGAGCGACGATGCCGAGCGGGTAGGCGATCGTCCCGAGCGGGATCTGGAAGACCGTGAAGGCGAGGGCGAAGGCGCCGACGGCGCCCGCCGCGAGCGTGGAGCCGAGCGAGGTCAGCATGAGCAGGGTCAGCTGGCTCCCCGCCATTCCGATGGCCCGCGGCCCGAGAACGAGCAGCGTCCGCCGTGCCTCCCGGTCGCGCAGGTCGAGGGTCGGCGTGTAGTGGAAGCCGACACCCCGGAAGACGGGAATGACCTGGACGACGAGCGTCGCCGCGGCGCCGGCGACCGTGCCCCAGGCCAAAGCGGCCAACCCGAAGGTCGGCACGAGCGTCACGGCCGCAATGATGATCACGAGGTTGTAGACGATCGGCGCCATGACCGAAGCGGCGAAGCGCCCGGCGGAGTTCAGGACGCTCGTCGCCACGGCCGACAGGGCGAGGAAGATCGGGCTCAGCAGGAGGATGCGGGTCAGCTCGACCAGGCGCGGGAGGTCGGCGGCGGCGAACCCCGGGGCGATGATGGGCGCCAGGATGGGAGCCGCGACGAACATCACGACGAGCAGGACCGCCAGCACGACCATCAGCAGGTTGGCCATGGTTGAGACGACCCGCCACGCCCGGTCCCGCTCGCCAGCGCCAACGAGCTCCGCGATCGTCGGGATCACGGCCGAGGCGAGGGCGCCGGCCGCCACCAGCTGGAACAGGAAGTCGGGGATCCGGAAGGCGGCCGTGTAGATGTCGAGCTCGCGGCCGATCCCGAGGCTCGCCGCGATCACCGCCACCCGGACCCAGCCGAGGATCCGCGAGACGAAGAGGGCGCCCGTGACGACCATCCCCGCCCGGGCCAGGTCGCGCGCGGTGCCGCTCATCGCGGCTCGGCTCCCCCGGCCCGCGGATGGGCCCGGCGGTAGACGCTGCGCAGGCGGCCCGGGGCGACGTGGGTGTAGACCTGCGTCGTCGCCAGGTCGGCGTGACCCAGCAGCTCCTGCACCACGCGCAGGTCGGCACCGCCGTCGAGGAGGTGCGTGGCAAACGAATGGCGCAGGGTGTGCGGAGTCGCGTCGTCCGGCAGGCCGGCCCGGACCGCGGCCCGGTGCAGCCGGTAGCGGATCCCGCGCGCGCCGAGCGGCGCGCCCAGGTGGTTGATGAAGAGCGCGTCCGTCGGACGCGACCCGCCGCCTCCGACGGGCGAGGAGGGCAGGCCGGCCGTCGGCGAGGTAGCCCTCCAGCGCCGATCGGGCGGGTCGGCCCAGGAGCCCGATCCGCTCCTTGCGGCCCTTGCCGGCCACCCGGATCTCGCCGCGGACGAGGTCGAGGGCACCGAGGCGCGCGCCGGCAAGCTCCGAGATCCGCAGCCCCGCCGCGTAGGCGGTCTCCACGAGGGCGACGTCACGCAGGGCCAGCGCGTGTCGGAGCGAAGCGGACGCGGACGGCGGCCGCGCCGGGGACCCCGGGCCGGGCGCGGGCGCGGCGGCGCCCTCGTCGGCGACGGCGTCGAGGAGCCGCTCGACCTCTTCGATCGCGAGGACGGCGGGCAGCCGATGCGGTCGGCGCGGCGTCGCGAGGGCGGCCCAGGGATCCGCGCTCAGCAGGCCGGTTCGGCGGCCCCAGCGGTAGAGCGAGCGGATCGCCGCGAGGCGCTGGGCCACGGTGGTCCGGGCGCGTCCCTCCGTGAGCTCGGCGAGGTACCGCCGGAGCGTTCCCCGATCGGGCGCCCGCCAGTCGACGCCCGCGGCGTCGAGCCAGGCGAGGTAGGCCGCGAGCGCCGTTCCGTAGGCCCGGCGGGTGTGGGGAGACGCGTCGCGGGCGGCGAGACTCGCGAGGTACCGCTCGAGGGCGTCCTCGCCGTTCACGCCGGGCGCGCCGCCCGGGGTCGCGCTGCCCCTGTCCGTCGCGGGCGGCCCGGCGAGCTCGACGGGCGCCCCTTCGCTCCCCGGCGAGCCGGGCGCTGGAGGGCCGCCGGGTTCGGCGTCCCACCGGCGATGCGGCGCCCCGGGGCCAGGTCCTCGCCGGCGAGCGGCACCGCGGCTCCGCAGCCGAGGCAGAGGGCGGTGTCCACGTCTGCGCGGACCAGCGGGCCGCCGTCGGGATCGTGGACCGGGCCGAGCGGCTCGCGAGAGGTCGTGAAGTCGCACTTCGGGTAGCGCGAGCAGCCCCAGAAGACGGAGCGCGTCCGGCGGGCGCGTCGGGCGACGAGGTGTCCCTCCGTGCAGGAAGGGCAGGCCACCTCGAAGGGGAGCTGGTCGGGCGGCGGCGGGCCGTCCTTCCTGATGTAGGCACAATCGGGGTAGCGGTTGCAGCCGACGAAGGGCCCGAAACGCCCCCGCTTCGTGACGAGCTCGCCGCCATCGGTGGCCCCGCACGTCGGGCAGGCCTCGCCGGTTCCCGGCAGGACCGGGGTGTCGGGCTCCTCCCCGGGGATCGGCCGCGATTCCTTGTGCTCGGGGAAAAGGGAGCACGCCAGGAAGCGCCCGTTGCGGCCCAGCCGGATCACCATCGGGTGTCCCTGCGAGCAGACCTCGTCCGAGGCCTCGGTCGTGAAGTCCGCGCGACGCAGCACGCGGCGCTTTTCGTCGACCAGCGCGCGGAGCGGCCCGTAGAACGCCGCGAGGAGCGGCACCCAGGTGCGCTCCCCCCGGGCGACCTCGTCGAGCTCCTCCTCCATCCGGGCCGTGAACGCGAGGTCGACGTACTCGCCGAAGTGCTCCACGAGCAGGTCGGTGACCACCTCGGCGACCGGTTCCGGGTGGAGCCGGCGCTCGCGGACGACGACGTAGCCGCGATCGACGACCGTGGAGAGCGTCGCGGCGTACGTGGACGGACGGCCGATCCCGTTCTCCTCGAGGGCCTTCACCAGGCTCGCCTCCGTGTAGCGCGGCGGCGGCTCGGTGAAGTGCTGCGTCGGGACCACGGCCGCGACCGTCGTCGCGTCGCCGACCGCGAGAGGCGGGAGGCTGCGCTCGGCCTCGTCCTCGCCCTCGTCGCGCCCCTCCGTGTAGACCGCGGAGAATCCGTCGAAGAGCGTCCGCGTGGCGGTCGCCCGGAGACCGTAGGAGCCGGCCAGAAGGTCGATGGTGGTCGTCTCGAGCTGCTTCTCCTTCATCTGGCTGGCGATGGCGCGCTGCCAGATCAGGCGATAGAGCCGGGCCTCGTCCGGCTTGAGGCGCGCCGCCAGCGCCTCGGGATCGCGGGCGAACGACGTCGGTCTGATCGCCTCGTGGGCCTCCTGGGCGCCCTTTGCCTTCGTCCGATAGACGCGCCCCTTGGGCATCGTGTAGGCGTCGCCGAAGCGCGCCGCGATGACCTCGCGGGCCTGGCCCAGGGCCTGGCCGGCCATCGACGACCGAATCGGTACGCATGTAGGTGATCAGGCCGACGCGGCCGTCCGGCGTGTCGAGGCCCTCGTAGAGCTTCTGGGCGACGGCCATCGTGCGCTTCGGGCTGAAGCCGAGCTTGCGGCTCGCCTCCTGCTGGAGCGTCGACGTGGTGAACGGCGGCGCCGGGCTTCGCTTGCTCTTCTTCGTCCCGACCTCGGTGACGATCGGGCGGCTCGCCTGCAGGGCCCGGACGTGCGTGTCGGCCGTGGCGCCGTCGCCGATCTCCGGCTTCGCCCCGTCGATCCGGACGAGATCGGCGTCGAGCGGCGAGCCGTCCGGGGCGATGCAGGCTCGCCACGATCGTCCAGTACTCGCGGGCGGCGAAGGCGCGGATCTCCCGCTCGCGCTCGACGACGAGACGCACGGCAACCGACTGGACCCGCCCGGCCGACAGGCCCGAGCGCACCTTGCGCGAGATGAGCGGGCTCAGGGTGTACCCCACCAGGCGGTCGACGATCCGGCGTGCCTGCTGCGCATCCACGAGATCGCGGTTGATCTGGCGAGGGTGAGCGAAGGCGTGGCGGATCGCCGGCTCGGTGATCTCGCTGAACGTGACCCGGGCCAGCTTGTCCGCCGGGAGGCCCGCCGCCTCCGCGACGTGCCAGGCGATCGCCTCGCCCTCGCGATCGAGGTCGGTCGCCAGGAAGATCCGCTCGGCCGTTCGCGCCGCCTTCTCGATCGCGCCGACGTGCTTGCGCGACCGCTCGTCGGGGATCACGTACTCGGGGGCGAAGTCGTGGTCCACGTCCACGCCGAACTTGCCCTTCCCCGGGTTCTCCGGCAGGTCGCGGACGTGGCCGTAAGAGGCAAGCACGGCGTAACCCGGCCCGAGGTAGCGTTCGATCGTCCTGGCCTTGGCGGGCGACTCGACGATGACGAGGTTTCGACTCATGGCGCCCGAGTCTAGCACCGGGGTCCCGCGATCCGGCGCCTCGCGGCTTCGCCGCGGCGCACGTGCGGGCGCGCGTGCCACGCCCGTTCCCCGCCGGCGGGCGGCCGGGGCGGCCGGTCGCTCAGAGCTCGCGGACGCGCCGGAGCAGGTCCTCGTCGAGCTCGATCTCCTCCGGTTCCGCGGCAGCCGTGGGCACCAGCTCCATCTCCGCGCCGCCGCGCGCCTCCGTCGCGATCTCGACGAAGCGAACCTGGGCAAAGGGAATGACGAACGTCGACGAGACGTGGTCCACGAAGATCGGCCGCTTCCGGTTCAGCGTGCGCAGGTTCGTGCAGATCAGCAGCACGTCGCCCGGCAGCGGCATCGTCGGCAGGTCCGCCACGAGCGGCTGCTCGTTGAGGATGTGGATGACGACGTCGCGGATCACGGTCGGTGACGTTAGCACGCGAGAGCGGCGACGGGAAGCCGACGAAGGTCACGGGCGCCCTCCTGACCTGCCCCGAGACCGGCCGATCGCGCGCACGCCGTCGAGCGGCCCGGCGAGGCGATAGCGGCCGAAGGCTCCCGCGACGAGGCCCTCCTCCTCGAGACGAGTCAGGACGGCGAGGACCGTGGCGCCGGCGAGGTCCGTGCCGCTGACGAGCACGTCGGCCGTCGCGGGGCCGCGCAGGAGCAGGCGCACGACGGCCTCCTCCGCGGGTCCGAGACGGGCCAGGATGGCCCCGGCGTCCGGCGGCGACGATTCGCTGCGTTCGCGCCGGAGGCGCCGCACGTCCAGGGGCGTGGCATACCCGAGATCCTCCACGAGCTCGTCGGTCCCGGCCACGAGCCGGGCCTCCCCCGCGTGCTCGCGCAGGAGACGGTTGCACCCCACGGCCTGGGCGCGGTCGAGCGGCCCCGGAACGGCGAAGACGGCACGGCCCTGCTCCATCGCCCAGCTCGCCGTGATGAGCGCACCGCTGCGCTCGCCGGCCTCGACCACGACCGTCGCGTCGGCCAGGCCGGCGATGATCCGGTTCCGGCGCGGGAAGCTCGCCGCTCGAGGCCGTGCATCAGGGGGCAATTCGGCGACCACCGCGCCCCCCGCGCGAACGATCTCCCGGGCCAGGGCCTCGTGCGCCGCCGGGTAGAGATGGGCGTGCCCGCTGCCGAGGACCGCCACCGTGATCCCCTGCGCGAGCAGCGCGCCGGCATGCGCGGATCCGTCGATGCCCACCGCGAGACCCGAGACCACCGTCGCCCCGACGGCCGCCAGAACGCCGCCGATCCGCGCCGCCGCGCGCCGTCCATCGTCGGTGGGTCGTCGCGTCCCGACCACCGCCACGATCCGCGGCGACTCGAGGGCGGAGGGGTCCCCGGTGACGAAGAGGACGGGGGGCGTCAGCTCGATCGCCCGGAGCCGGTGAGGATACCCCGCGTCCTCGGCGGTGATCGCCTCGACTCCGAGCTCGGCGAGCCGCGCGAAGAGGAGGGGCGCGCCATCCCGCGCCGGGACGATCCGGTCCGGCGAGTCCGCGATCCATCGTGAGGCCCTCGCTCGCAACCGCGGCCGCCAGGCGCCCCGGCCCGCCCCGCCCGGCGGCCACGTCCAGGGCCCGAACGCTGCTGCCGAACGCCCGCAGCAGCGCCCCGAACGTGACCGGCCCGATGCCCTCGACGGCCGCAAGGGCGATCCACGCCTCGCGCTCCGAGAGCCGGGAGAGAGGCATGCGGGCAGGCGCCGCGCGGTCGGCCTCGGGACTCGTCGGGCCGGTCGGCGGGCCGGCGACGCCACCACCCCCCGCGCGCTCGATCTCCTCTCCGCCGAGTGGCCCGCCGCGCGCGACGCCGAGCATCGTCAGGCCACCCCGCGGGCAAGGCTCACCCGCTTCTCCGAGGGCGGACGGTAGCGAGCCGCCTCCTCGAGATGCTCGACCGCGACCTGGTCCGCGCCCGCGAGGTCCGCGATCGTGCGGGCGACCCGCACCAGGCGCTCCGTCCCGCGGGCGGTCATCCCCGCTGCGTCGGCAAGTGAGATGGCGCGCCGCTCCGCGCGGGCGTCGAGCGCCGCCGCGGCCCGCAGGGCACGGCCGCGGAGCCGGCCGTTCAGCTGCGCACGCGCGACGACCTGGCGCGCCCGGCACTCGCCGACCCGGACCCGAACGGCCTCCGACGACTCCGGATCCCGGGAGCGGATCAGCTCGCTCGGGGCGATGCGCGGCACGCCGACCCACAGGTCGATGCGGTCACGCAGCGGTCCGGAGATCCGGGCCCGGTAGCGCTCCGGGATGCCGCGCGGGCACGTGCAGCGCCCCGACGCGTCCCCGTCCCAGCCGCACGGACACGGGTTCATCGCCCCCGCCAGCTGGAACCGCGCCGGGAAGACGACGGCCCGCCCGACCCGGGCCACGCACACCCGCCCCTCTTCGAGCGGCTGGCGGAGCGCCTCGAGCGAGGAGCGGTCGAACTCCGGCAGCTCGTCGAGGAATAGCGTCCCCAGGTGCGCCCGTGTCACCTCGCCCGGCGTCACGTGCGGACCACCCCCCACGAGGGCCGCGCACGAGGCGGTGTGATGGGGCGCCCGAAAGGGCCGGCGCCGAACGAGGCCATGCACTGGACCGGCCCCCACGACCGACGCGATGATCGTTGCCTCGCGCGCCTCCTCGTCGTCGAGAGGCGGCAGGACGCCGGGGATCGTGGACGCGAGCATCGTCTTCCCCGAGCCGGGCGGGCCGATGAGCACGAAGCCGTGGCCCCCGGCGAGGGCGATCTCGAGCGCCCGACGCGCCTCGAGCAGGCCCCGCACGTCGGCGAGGTCGGGCAGGTCGCCGGCCTGGTCGCCCGCCGCAGGCGCCGCCACCTCCGCGGGGACGAGCTCGGCGCGCAGCCCCGGACGATGCCCGCCGACACGGCGACCCCGCAGCGTGTCGGCGGCCTCCGCCAGCGACGCGACACCGACGACCTCGATGCCGGGGACGAGGCGCGCCTCCGCGAGGGAGTCGGCCGGCACGACCACGCGGCCTGCACCCCGCCGCGCGAGCGCCGTGACCATGGGCATGATGCCCGGCACCGGGCGAACCTCCCCGCCGAGGCCCAGCTCTCCGAGGAGCGCCCAGGACCCGCGGGGCGTCACCTGCTCGGAGCCGACGAGAATCGCGACGGCGATCCCGAGGTCCAGGGCCGACCCGGCCTTCGGCACGTCCGCCGGAGCGAGGTTGACCGTGATGCGGCGCGCGGGATGCACGAAACCGCTGTTCCGCAGGGCGCCGCGCACGCGCTCCCGCGCCTCGCGCAGGGCGGCGTCGGCGAGGCCGACGATGGTGAAGCCGGGAAGCCCGGGGGCAACGTCGGCTTCGATCCGCACGGGGCGGCCGTCGAGCCCGTGGAGGGTGGCGGCGAGGACGCTGGCGAGCATGGGTCGCACGGTAGCGACCGTTGCTCACCCGCCGATCATCTGCGGCTTATTCGCGCCCACCGACGCCGCCGCCCGTTCAGCGCGGGGCGGCCACCGCGACGATGGGGCCGGCGACCCCGCCCCGGTCGATCGCGCGGGCAAGCTCGAGGAAGGAGCGTCCGAGCGGTGACTCCGGCTTCGTGAACATCACGGGGGTGCCCGAGTTGAGGGCGCTGATGGCCCCGCGGTACTCGTTGAGCACCTGCAGGTCGATGGGATGCCGCAGGGCACCCTCGGCCGTCTTGGCGTTGATCCCGGTGAACGCGTTCGAGCGGTTCAAGATGAGCTTGACCCGCTCGCCGTCGAACCCGATGTTGCCGAGCGTCTCGAGAACCAGGCGGACGTTCTTGAGGCACGAGAGGTCGGCCGTGAGCACGACGAACAGGTGCTCGGCGGTGTCGAACAGGGCCAGGCTCGTGTCGTCGAGCCGCTTGTCGAGATCGACGACGACGTAGTCGTAGATCCCCCGCAGGACGTCGATGATGCGGGTCAGATGCTCCTTCGTGATGAGCTCCGCCATCTCCGGCGTGGGCGGGGCGAGAAGGAGGTCGATCTTCGAGTCGTGCTCCACGAGGACGCCGCGGAGCAGGTCCCCGTCGATCGAAGCCGAGCTGACCACGTCGACGATGCTCTTCCGGTCGAGGCCGAGGTCCAGGAAGACCCGGTGATCGCCGAACTGGAGGTTCGCATCGACGAGGCAGACGCGCCGGCCCAGCTCGCGCTGGAGGGCGATGGCCACGTTGATCGCGATCGTGGTCGTCCCCACGCCGCCCTTGGCGCCGTAGAAGGCGAGGACGCGACCGAGGGGCGGCCGTCCCACCATGAGATCCTTCGGGGCGAGGCGGGACAGGAGGCTCCTGATGCGGGCCAGCAGCTCGGCCGGGTGGAACGGCTTGACGAGGTAGTCGTCCCCGCCCGCGCGCAGCCCCCGGATCTTCTGCTCGACCGCGGCCTCGGCCGTCAGCATGATGATGGGCACGTGGGAGCCGGACTCGTCCGCGCGAATCTTCTCCGCGACCTGGTAGCCGTCGAGCTTCGGAAGCGCGACGTCGAGCAGGATCAGGGCCGGGTTCTCCACGCCCCACAGGCGGAACCCTTCTGCGCCGTCGGCTGCGACGACGACCTCGTAGCCCTCCATCTTGAGCGTGTGGCTCAAGAGGCGCTGCACGTTCGGGTCGTCGTCTACGACGAGGATCTTGGCGGCCATCCGGACCTCACTCGTTCAGCCGGGCTCGTGCGCAGCATCCCCGGACGGGGCGAATTCTAGCGGACGGGGGTCCCGGGCGACCCCCGTCCCGTGGTGGCGGCGCCACTCCCCGCGGCGGCGGTTGCCTGGACCTACTTGGCGACGGTGCCGCCCGTCGTGATCGCGGTGCCAAGGCCGGCCGCCAGCGGCCCAACGAGCTGGGTGAACTCGGCCGGGATGATGTACTTGGTGGACGGGCTCTGGCCGATCACCTTCAGGGCGTCCAGGTACTGCAGGAGCATCGTCTTCTGATCGATCGCGGACGCCGATTCGTAGATCCGGGTCAGCGCCTGGCCGAAGCCCTCGGCGTTGAGGATCTGGGACTGCCGGGCCCCCTCGGCGCGGAGGATCTGCGACTGGCGCTCGCCCTCGGCGGTGAGGATCGCTGCCTGCTTGGCGCCCTCGGCGATGTTGATCTCAGACTGGCGGCGCCCCTCGGACTCGGTGATGACGGCGCGCCGCGTCCGCTCGGCGGACAGCTGCCGGTTCATGGCGTCCTGGACGTCGCGGGGCGGCGTGATCTCGCGGATCTCGACCGTCGTGACCTTGCCGCCCCAGCGCTCCGTGACCTCGTCGAGCTTCGTGCGCAGGACCTCGTTGATCTGCTCGCGGCGGGAGAGGACCTCGTCGAGGAGGATGTCACCGATGACCGCGCGCAGAGTCGTCGTCGCCACGCCCTGCAGCGCGCCCGCGAAGTAGGCGACGTTCACGATGCTCTTGAGGGGGTCGACGATCCGCCAGTAGATGAGGAAGTCGACGTTGATCGGGGCGTTGTCCCGGGTGATCGTCGTCTGGCTGGGGACCTCGATGAACTGCTCGCGCACGTCCACCTTCACCGGCCTGTCGATGATCGGGATCAGGAAGCGCAGTCCCGGATCGCGCACCAGGCGCTCGTTCGTCTGGCCCAGCCGGAAGACGACCATCTTCTCGTACTGCTGGACCACCCGGACCGAGAGGTAGAGGAAGACCAGGGCGAGGACGAGGATCGCCACGACGACGGCGAGGGTGATGCCGAGCTCCACGTGCGGCTCCTTTCGACTCCGGGGCTGGACGAGCGGGTCAGGACGCCGGCAGGGCGTCCGTCGCCTCGACATAGAGGGTAAGGCCGTCCTGGCGGACGACGGAGACGGGAACGCCGCGCGCGATCGCACGCCCGTCGACGCTCCGGGCGGTCCACTCCTCGCCGGCGGCGAGGACGGAGCCGATCGGGTCGATCGGGCGGGCAACCTTGCCCGCCTCGCCGATCACTCGCAGCGAGCCGACGAGGATCGGGCTCTGCAGCGTGTGACGGGTCCGGATGGCCACGACGGTGATGAGGGCGGCGAATGCCGCGGTCATGCCCGCGACGACGATGATGACGGGCAGGGCCACCGCCACGGCGGGGCCGGTCGGGGTGCCGGGCTCCGTGTAGAGCGCCCCCGCCCCAAGCGCAACGCAGACCACGGCCCCGGCCGCGAGGAGGCCGTGGCTCGTGATCTGGGTCTCGAGAACGACCAGCAGGAGCCCCAGGGCCAGGAGCAGGAGCCCCACCACGTTGAGGGGCAGGCTGCCGAACCCTACGAAGGCGAGAAGCAGGCAGATGGCGCCCACGACGCCGGTGGCCAGGTTCGGGTTCTGGACCTCGAAGATCAGGCCGTAGAAACCGATGGTGAAGAGGACGAAGGCGATGTTGGGGTCCGAGAGGAGATGCAGCAACCCCTGCAGCGGGTTCATCGGGACCTCGACGGGGACGGCGCCGGCCGTGGCCAGGGTCACCGGCGATCCTCCGGCCACCGTGACCGTGCGGCCATCCGCGGCCCGCAGGACCTCCTCGATCGTCGCGGCGATGCCGTCGACGGCGCCGGCCGCCGTGGCCTCCTCGGCCGAGTAGCTCTTCGCCTCGGCGACCGTCGACACGGCCCAGGCGACCGGTCTGCCCCGCGCCTGGGCGATCGCCGTGATGTTCGCGATCGCGTCGTTCTTGACCTTCTCCCCGAGGGTGCCCCCGATGTCCTGGCCATTGCTCGCGATCGGGCTCGCGGCGCCCACGTTGGTGCCGGGCGCCATCCAGGCAAGGTTGGCGGCGAGGGTGATGAAGGTACCGGCGCTCGCCGCCCGACCGCCGGCCGGCGCCACCCAGACGATGACCGGAACGGGTGCCTCGAGGAGCGCGCCGGTGATCTTCTGCGTGGCGTCGAGGCTCCCGCCGGGAGTGTTGAGCTTCACGACGACGACCGTCGCGCCCTCGCGGGCTGCCTTCGCGAGGCCGTCGGTGAGGTAGCCGGCAAGGACGCCGTCCACGACACCGGTCGTCGGGAGGATCCAGGCCTCGGGCGACCCGTCCGCCGCCCGGGTCGGGGTCGCGGCCCCGAGCACGAGCCCGATCGCCCCGAGCCCGAGGGGCACGAGCGGAACGAGGCGGGCGAGGGTTGCGAGATGGCGCATGGTGACTCTCCCGGGCCAAGTATGGCACCCGCGCCGTGGGGGTTCGTCAGGGCCGCGTGTCAGGCCTTGCGATCGCCCCGGCGACCGCCTCGGCGGCCCCCGTCGCGGAGGCCCGGCTCGGCGACGTCGACGACATCGAGGACGAGCCGGCTCCAGGTTTCCAGCTGGTCGTAGACGGCGCGGACGGCAGCCGGCTCGGCGAAGTCGCCCTCGAGCTTGTCGGTCTCGCGGATGCGCACGGCGCGCCCGGCCGCGTCGGCGAGGTAGACCACCCCCAGGTGCACCCGCCCGACCTCGGTCTCGTCGTCGTTGAGAAGCCCCAGGAGGCGGAACTCGGGGACGAAGTCCGCGGCGATCTCCTCGGACCACTCCCGCAGGAGACCGCCGGCGAGGTCGCGGTCGCCGGGGTTCAGGTGGCCGCCGATCCCGATCGAGCACCGGTCGTGAAGCCGTGCGTCGCCGCCGGCCCGGCTGCGCCGCATCAGGAAGAAGCGGCTGCGATCGCGGAGGACCAGGTACGGGATCACCTGCTTGAACCGCGGGTCGCTCTCCATCGCGGCACGGGGCTCGAAACGCCCGTCCGCGGCGATGACATCCAGGCACGCCGCCGCCCCGGACTCGCGGACGCCGTGCCAGCCGCACGCGTCCATGACCCGCTCGCGCGGAACGACGAGGACCAGCTCGTCGGTCACCCGCCGCCCTCGAGGCGGGTGCGGGCCGCGGCGAGGCGCTCCCGCAGCATCGTCTCGTCGGGAAGGCCGTCGGCCGTCGGCCGCTCGAGGAGCTCCAGCCACTCGTCGAGGCGGTCGCGCACGTCGCGGAGACGCGCGGCCAGGGGGCCAGCGTTGGTGCGGGCAATCCCCGCCCCCATCGTCGGGTTGCCGCGCGCGAGTCGCGTCGCGCTCGCCCACCCGCTCGCCGCCAGCGCCGCTGCGGCCGGCCATCCGGGGGCGGCGGGTCCGCCCGGCCCGCCCGCCATCGCCTCCACCAGGGCAACCGCCACCAGCAGGGGCGCGTGACTGACGGCTGCGACTGCCTCGTCATGCTCCGCCGCGGACATCCGCACGGTCCAGGCTCCGCAGGCGCTCGCCAGGGCCTCGACGCGGGCCACGCCATCCTCGTCGGCGACCACCGGGGGGACGACGACCCAGGGCCGCCCGCGGAATAGGTCGGAGGTGGCCGCCGCGAAGCCGCTCGATTCGCGGCCCGCCATCGGATGGCCGCCGACGAAGCGCAGGCCCAGCTGCGCGGCCCGGGCGGTGAGCACGGCCTTCGTGCTCGCGACGTCGGTGACCACGGCGTCGTCGGCCAAGGCGGCCCGCTCGGGCCCGGCCAGGCGCGCCATGAGGTCGAGGCACGCACCGGGCGGGGCTCCGAGGACCACCAGATCAGCGCCGGCGAGGGCGCCGGCCAGTGTCGCCGGCGCCGCGTCGATCACGCCGGCCGCCAGGGCGTCGATCGGCCCGGAACCCGAGGGGCTCCACGCGGCCGCGGTCCAGCCACCGGCCTCGCGCACCGCGCGGGCCACGGAGCCGCCGATCAGGCCGAGGCCGAGGAACGTCAGGTGCACGGCAGCGGAAGTCTACCGCAGGCGGCTCACGAGCCGACCCGCCCGAAGCCGACCCGCTGCGGGCACCCGGCGTCTCGAAGCCGACCTCGGTTCGAGGTCCGGCGCGGCCCGGCCGGCCTGAACGGGGCCGAGAGAGAGGAGGCCTACCGGCCGTTGCGGCGCCGGCCGCCTCGCCTCTCGCCCGTGCGCCGCTCTCCCGTCTCGAACGGCGGCCCCGGATCCCCCGGGGCGTTCTGGCGGCGCAGATGCTCGCGACGGTCGAAGGCGCGCCGCTCGAGGTTCATCTGCGCGCCGCAACGCGGACAGCGCCGCTCGTCCACGAAGAGCGATTCCAGCGGAGAGGTCGCGTAGATCTGGCGACCGCACTTCCAGCAGGCGAGACGCGGCATGGTCCCAATCCTACGCTGCCGTGGTCACGGCAGCGCGGTGGTCAGGGGACGGAAGGGAGGGCCGTGAGGGCCTGCGCGACCATCTCGGCAGGGTACTCGTAATCGACGAGCGCCCCTGCCAGGTATCGCTCGTAGGCCGACAGGTCGAAGTGTCCGTGGCCGCTCAGGTTGAACAGGATCACCCGGGCGACCCCGTCCCGCTTCGCCAGCAGGGCCTCGTCGATCGCGGCCCGGATCGCGTGGTTCGCCTCGGGTGCGGGGAGGATCCCCTCGGTCCGGGCGAACTGGACGCCGGCGGCGAAGCTCGGGTTCTGGTGCACCGCGCGCGCCTCGATGTACCCCTGCTCGCGCAGCAGGCTCACGAGGGGCGCCATGCCGTGGTAGCGGAGGCCGCCGGCGTGGATCGGCTCCGGGATGAAGTCGTGGCCGAGGGTGTGCATCTTGACCATCGGGGTCAGCTTCGCGGTGTCGCCGAAGTCGTACGCGTAGACCCCGCGCGTCAGCGAAGGGGAAGCCTCGGGCTCGACCGCGATGACCCGGTAGTCGGCCTCGCCGCGCAGCTTCTGGCCGAGGAACGGGAAGACCAGGCCCGCGAAGTTCGACCCGCCGCCGGTGCACCCGATCAGGATGTCCGGCTTCTCACCGGCCATCTCCATCTGGAGGATCGCCTCCTGTCCGATCACGGTCTGGTGGAGCAGGACGTGGTTGAGCACCGATCCAAGGGCGTACTTCGTGTCGTCGCGGGACGCGGCGTCCTCCACCGCCTCGCTGATCGCGAGCCCGAGGGAGCCGGGGTTGTCGGGCGTCTCCGCCAGGACGGCCCGACCGTATGCCGTCGTCGTGGACGGGCTCGCGACGACCTCCGCGCCGTACGTCTCCATGAGCATCCGGCGGTAGGGCTTCTGGTCGTAGCTCGCCCGCACCATGTAGACCTTGACCTCGAGCCCGAAGAGCGCCCCGGCGATCGCGAGGCTGGTGCCCCACTGCCCGGCGCCGGTCTCGGTCGCGAGGCGCTTCACGCCCTCCTGCTTGTTGTAGAACGCCTGCGCGATCGCCGTGTTCGGCTTGTGGCTGCCGCCGGGACTGACGCCCTCGTACTTGTAGTAGATGTGGGCCGGCGTATCGAGCGCCTTCTCCAGCCGATGGGCGCGGTAGACCGGGCTGGGTCGATAGAGGCGGTAGGCGTCGCGAACCGGATCGGGGATCTCGATCTCCCGCTCCGCGCTGACCTCCTGGGCGATGAGCGCCATGGGGAAGAGCGGGGCGAGGTCCGCGGGGCCGATCGGCTGGGCCGTCCCCGGGTGGAGGACCGGGGCCGGCGGCACCCTGAGGTCCGCGACGACGTTGTACCAGGACCGCGGGATGCGGTCCTCGTCGAGCACGAACTTGGTGCGATCGGTCGGCACGGTGGGCCTCCTTGGGGCGCGGGGATCGAGGATGGGCGTGCGACGGGACGGGACGGGGTGCGGAGGCTACCGCAGGATGGCCCGTCCCGGCAAGGCGTCCTCGCCGAGGAAGGCCGTCGCGAGGGGACGGTAGCGCACCGGACCGTGCCCGAGGCCACTCTGGTAGACGACGAGCCGATCGACCGTCCAGGCGGCGTCGAGCGCGGCCGCCGCGTCCGCCAGGGCGGCGACGGCGCGTCCGGCGCCTGGGACGCCGTCAGCGCGACCGAGGGTCAGGTGGGCCCGGAAGGGTCGCTCGTCACGTTCCCAGCCGCCCCCGGCCAGGCAGTCCGAGAGCGCCCCCGCCAGGGCGGCCAGCTCGGGAACTCCCTCGACGATCCCCAGCCAGACGACCCGGGGGCGATCACGGGTGGGAAAGGCGCCGGCGCCGGCGAGCCTGACCGTGAACGGGGCTGTCGCCCCGGCGGCCGCCTCAGTCGCCGTCACGACGTCGGCGACGCGATCCGGGGCCGTCGCCCCGAGGAACCGGACGGTCAGGTGCAGGTTCTCGGTGACGGCCCAGCGGATGCGGCCAGCTTCGGGAATCCGGGGATCGCCGACGACCTGGTCGACGAGCGCCCGCACCGCCGCCCGCGCGGCTTCCGCCAGCGGCACCGCCACGAAGACGCGGAGGTCGTCGGGGCCGCCCTCGGGGTACCAGCGTCGCCAATCCCGCCGGTCAGCGCCCGTCGGTCCGCTCCCGGTGCCACGCGGCGCGGTCCGCGCTCAGCACCTCGCGCGCGCGATCGAGGTCGCGCCAGCCCACGACGTCGGTCGCCTTGTTCTCGAGCATCTTGTACGTCTCGAAGAAGTGCTCGATCTCCACCAGGCGATGCGGCCGAACCTGCTCCAGGCGCTCGATGTGGGCCTGGTGAGGATCACCGATCGCCACGCAGAGGACCTTGAAGTCGAAGCCCATCTCGTCGCGCATCTCCAGCCCGCCGATGGGGCGGGCCCAGACGTGGCAGCCGGTGAAGGTCGGCTCGTCGACGATGAGGAGGGCGTCCGTGTGATCGCCGTCGTCGGCGCGCGTCCCCTCGATGAAGCCGTAGTCGAAGTTGTAGAAGACGGCCGACGACAGGATCCGGTCGAGCCGGAAGACGCCGGCTTCCTCGTCGAACTCGTACTTGTTGCGGCTCCCGCGCGGGATCTCGACGACGATCTCGACGATCCCCGGAAACGCGGCGTCGTGCTTGCCCGTCATGCGCGCACGATACGGCACGCGCACCGGACACGACAACGCACGCGGGCGCCGCATTCATCCATCCGCGCCGCTCAGGCGCGCGCCGGCGAAGGCGGAGCGGAGCACCGGAGCGAGCGCACCCCGAGGTGCGTGAGCGAGGAGCGCACGCGACAACGCACGCGGGCGCCGCATTCATCCATCCGCGCCGCTCAGGCGCGCGCCGGCGAAGGCGGAGCGGAGCACCGCAGCGAGCGCACCCCGAGGTGCGTGAGCGAGGAGCGCACGCGACAACGCACGCGGGCGCCGCATTCATCCATCCGCGCCGCTCAGGCGCGCGTCCGCGAAGGCGGAGCGGAGCACCGCAGCGAGCGCACCCCGAGGTGCGTGAGCGAGGAGCGGACGCGACAACGCCCGCGGGCGCCGCATCAGCGGCGCGTCAGTCGTTGTAGAGGCGTTCCTCGATGAGCTTCTCCTGCACCGTCCGTCCGTTCGGATCGAAGCAGGAGAACTCGAAGTGCTTCTCGTACTCGAGGTCGACGTTGTCCTGGCCGCCCCGGTTCTTCTCGACCGAGAGGATCACCCAGTCGCGGAAGCGCTGCGCCTGGTAGGGGTTGAACTCGATGTTCACCTTGGCGACGATGTGGTACTTCTCGTTGAGGATGGCGATGATGTCGGCCTCGTAGTTGATCGCCGACGAGCCCCGCAGGTGGTGGTTGCGGAGCCGGGAGGCCTTGAGCCCCTCCTTGTCCGCCGCCACGATCGCGATCATGCCGACCTGCTCGGCGAGCGCGATGTCCTTGAGGCCGTTGACGACGATCGTCACCTTCTCGCTCTCGGTGGCCGGCTCCGGGTAGACCGGGACCTTCTGGAGGTAGTCGACGATCACGAGGAGCTGGCGGCCGCCGGAGAGGTCCTTGTGCCGCTGGACCAGGGTCCGGATGTTCTCCACCGTGCTCGCCGTCTGCGTGCCGCGCATCAGGTAGAGGTTGTCGCCGTAGCGCCCGATCCGGTCGAGACTCGGCCGGAGGCGGGGGTTCGAGGCGAGCTGCGGGCCAGCTCCGTCCTGTCCCTCGACCACCCACGAGCCCAGGATCTCGCGCCTGACGTCCTGGATCTTGATCGCCCCGGTCTTGTGCGGCAGGTGGGCTAGGGCCGACTCCATCGCGATGAGGCGATTGAGGAGGTACTGCTCCTCGTGCTCGAAGCAGATGTAGAGGACGCTCGCCTGGCCGCCGGAGGCGACGTTGCGCGCCATCTGCAGGGCCATCGTGGTCTTGCCCGTCCCCTGGGCGCCGCCGATCAGGAAGAGCTCGCCTGCGCGGAGGCCCATGCCGATCGTCTTGTCGAGCGGTGTGAAGCCCAGCGGCATGGGCTGGTACTCGGACAGGTCGCCGGACACCATCCGGTCGTTGAGGTCCATGAGAATGTCGAGGGCGGACAGGGGCACCAGGCTACCGGTGTCGGCGTCGAGGCGCCACTTCGGCCTGGGCCCGCGAGCAGCGGGCTGCTCCATCTCGGTGCTCACGCGTGCACTCGCTCCCCTGCGTGGCGGACGGCGGGGCAAGCCCCCATGCGAGCATCCTAGCACCAGCCCCCGGCGCGGGCACCCGGTCGGAGTGCCATCCGGGCCCTGTCGGCCGCGATCAGGCCGGCTCGGCCGCGAACTCGTCGAAGAAGCGGACCAGTGCCCGGATCCCGGTCTCGAAGTTGGCGAGGTCCATCCACTCGTTGGGGGCGTGGAAGTTGCCGTTGGGCGGCATGAAGCCCATGACCGTCACGGGCAGGCCGACGATGGCCTCGAAGCTGGCCGCCACCGGCACCGAGCCTCCCTCGCGGACGTAGAGCGGCGCCCGGCCGAACGTCGCCTCGAGGGCGCGCGCGTAGGCGCGCGTCGCCGGGTGGTCGGAGCGGGTGAGAGTCGGCCGCCCCCCGCCGAGCGAGACGACCTCGACGCGCACGCCGGGCGGGGCGATCGCCAGCACGTGATCCCGCAGGAGGGCGAAGATCCGGTCGGGGTCCTGGTCGGCGACCAGCCGGAAGGTGATCTTGGCGGTCGCCCGACCGGGGATGATCGTCTTGCTGCCCTCGCCCTGGAAGCCACCCCAGATCCCGTTCACGTCGAACGTCGGCCGGGCCCCACGTCGCTCCAGGGTCGTCCAGCCCGTCTCGCCGCCGAGGGCCGGGACGTCGAGGCCGACGCGATACGCCTCCTCGTCGAACGGCAGCGCCGCGATGGCTGCCCGGTCGAACTCCGAGAGGCCGGCGACGTCGTCGTAGAAGCCGGGGATGCGGATCCGGCCGTCGGGGCCCTTGAGCGCGGCGATGATCGTCGCCAGCGCATTGATCGGGTTCTCGATGGTCCCCCCGTGGACGCCGGAGTGGACGTCCTGGAACGGCCCGCGGACGCGGATCTCAGCGGCGCAGATGCCCCGCAGCCCGACCGTGATCGCGGGCAGGTTGCCCTCGAAGAAGCCGGAGTCGGCGACGAGCGCCACGTCGGCGGCCAGGCGGGCGGCATTGGCCCCGAGCCAGGCGTCGAGGTGGACCGAGCTGGATTCCTCCTCGCCCTCGAAGACGAGCTTCAGGTTCACCGGAAGCGCCCCGCGGGTCGCGAGGAGCGCCTCGGCGGCGGCGAGAGCGATCGATATGTTCGACTTGTCGTCGGAGGCACCCCGGGCCAGGATCCGGCCATCCCGGACGATCGGCTCGAAGGGGGTCGCCTCCCACTCCTCGAGGGGATCCACCGGCTGCACGTCGTAGTGGCCGTACAGGAGAACCGTCGGCGCCCCAGCGGCCCCGAGCCACTCGGCGTAGACCATCGGGTGCCCGCCGGTCTCGGCGACCTCGACGTGCTGCATCCCGGCGGCTGCGAGATCGCCGGCGAGCAGCTCGGCCGCCCGCCGGCAGTCGGCCGCGTGTTCGGGGATGCCGCTGATGCTGGGGATCCGCAGGAAGTCCACGAAGCGGGCCAGCCGTCGCTCCGCGGTCGTGGCGAGGTAAGTCTCGAGGTCGACCGGGGAGTTCGTCACGTGATGCTCTCCTGTGCAGGGTCCGTCGCGGTGGGAGTCCGCCCGGGTCGTCGTTGCCGAGCGTGGCGGGGCCGGGCCGTGGCCTCGCCCGGTCGCCCGCCGAGTGCCGCTGCTCAGGCGGGCTGCGCGGCTGGCTCGGCGGGTGCCTCGTCGGGTGCCTCGGCCAGCCTGGGGACGACGCCGTGGAGCGGCTCCTTGGGAGGGATGTCGGCGAAGAGCGCCTCGAACGCCTCGGAATCGAGCGTCTCCTTCTCGACGAGGGTCGCGGCGAGCAGGTCGAGCCTGGCCCGATGCTGCGTCAGAACCGCCGACGCGCGCTTGTAGGCGGTCTCGATGAGGCTGCGGACCTCCTCGTCGATCTGCTTGGCGACGTCGTCCGAGTAGTTGCGCTGCTCCCCGAAGTCGCGGCCCAGGAAGACGAGCTCCTCGCGCTTGCCGAAGGCCCGGGGGCCAAGGCGGTCGCTCATGCCGAACTCGGTGACCATGCGGCGGGCGAGCGCCGTCGCCTTCTCGATGTCGTTCGAGGCGCCGGTCGTGGTGTCGCCGAAGACGAGCCGCTCCGCGGCATTGCCCCCGAGCATTCCGGCGATCTTGTCCTCGAACTCCGTCTTGCTCTGAAGGTAGCGGTCCTCCTGGGGGAGCGCCATCGTGTAGCCGAGGGCCATGCCGCGGCTGATGATGGTCACCTTGCTGACCGGGTCGCACTTGGGGAGGATCCGCTGCACGACGGCGTGGCCGCCCTCGTGGTAGGCGATGATCAGCTTCTCGGCGTCGGAGATGACCCGGCTCTTGCGCTCCGGGCCGGCCACGATCCGTTCGAGAGCTTCCTGGAACTCGGACATCCCGATGAGCTTCTTGTTGCGGCGCGCGGCAAGGATCGCCGCCTCGTTGACGAGGTTGGCGAGGTCGGCACCGGAGAAGCCGGGCGACTGCTTCGCGACGTCCTCGATGGCGATCTTCTTGTCGAGCGGCTTGCCCTTGGTGTGGACCCGCAGGATCTCGACCCGACCCTTCATGTCGGGACGATCCAGGATCACCTGGCGGTCGAAGCGGCCCGGCCGCAGCAGGGCGGGATCCAGGACGTCGGGGCGGTTGGTGGCCGCGACCACGATCACGTTCGTGTTCGTGTCGAAGCCGTCCATCTCCACGAGGATCTGGTTGAGGGTCTGCTCACGCTCGTCGTGGCTCCCGCCGAGGCCTGCGCCGCGCTGGCGCCCGACCGCGTCGATCTCGTCCACGAAGACGATGCAAGGGGCGTTGCGCTTCGCCTGGTCGAAGAGGTCGCGGACGCGGCTGGCGCCGACGCCCACGAACATCTCCACGAACTCGGACCCCGAGATGCTGAAGAAGGGAACGCCGGCCTCGCCGGCGACGGCCCTGGCCATGAGCGTCTTGCCCGTTCCCGGGGGGCCCACGAGGAGGACGCCACGGGGGATCCGCGCCCCTAGCGAGCTGAACTTCTCCGGGTACTTGAGGAACTCCACGACCTCCTGGAGCTCCGTCTTCGCTTCGTCGACCCCCGCAACGTCGGCGAACGTCACGACGGTCTTGTTGCCCAGGAACATCCGGGCCCGGCTCTTGCCGAAGCTCATGGCCTGGTTGTTCGTGCCCTGGGCCTGGCGCATCATGAAGAAGAGGAAGCCGCCGATCAGGAGGACCGGCAGCACGGCGCCGACGAGCAGGCTGATCCACTGCCCGGACTGGGACGCCTCCTTGCCCGCGAACGTGATCGAGGACGACGCCGGCTTGACCTTCTGAACGTCGGCATAGACGTCGGTGAACCCGATGCCGGGGACGATGACCACGTACGTGGTGTCTGCGGTCTTGCCGGTCACGGTGAGCCGCAGGTCCTGCTGCTCGACCTTCGTGACCTCGCCGTTGGCGACGTTGGTCAGGAACTGGGAGTACGCCACCGTCTGGTCGCTCGGCGACGAGAGAAGGAACGTGTAGAGCAGCGCCACCGTGCCCACCACGAGGACGAGCATCACGATGCCGTTGCGCAGGAACTTGCCGTTCAACCGTGCCTCCGGGTCAGCGAAGCCGGCGCCCGGGGGCCGGCCTTCGGGACGAGTATAGAGCGGAGCGCCCGACTCCCCTGCCGGGCGTCCCGGCGGGACGGGAGCCGTCGATGACCCGCGGGCGTGTCACCACCCCAATTCGCGGGGGTGCCCGAGGCGGATGCCCGGGCGGGACGCTACGATGAATCCGTGCCGCCCGCCCTCCCCGGAACGCCGCCCGCAGCCCGACGATGCTAGGGCTCCGCGGTCGCGTCCGGTCATCGCCGTTCGCCCCGCTCCTGCGGCCCGTCGTCCGGGCGGCCCGCGGCGCGCGGCGCCGCCTCGCCCGCGGCCTCGTCGGGGCGGGAACCCGGCTCGACGCGCGCGGCCCGGCGCCCGCCATGCCCCAGGCGAGCTCCTGGGGTTCGCTGCCGGCGGTTCACCGGTCGCGACCGGCGCCCGTCCCACTCCCGGTGGAGCTGCCTGTTCCCCCTGCCATCGAGCTGCCGATGGATCCTGTCACGCCGAGCGTTCCGGACCGGCCCCGGGTCCGCTACGACGTCGAGCTGTTCGAGCGGCTCAACGCGGAGTACGCCGAGCATCCGCTGGTCCCCGCCCCGCGCCGCTACGACCACGAGGCCATGATCGAGTCGGCCGTCGGGCGCCTGCGCGGCGTCCACCGCGCCATCGACCTGGCGAATCGGAAGGTGCTCGAGGTCGGCTGCGGAGGTGGCTACGAGCTCTGGTACGCCGCCCATGCGCTCGGCGCCGACGCCTGGGGGGTGGACGTCGTCGAGCGTCGGTCGTGGGTGGCCCTCGCGGGAGACCGTGTCCACTTCCAGGTCGCCGACCTGGCGACCCGGAACCCCTTCGCGCCGGACACGTTCGAGCGGGCGATGTCATTCACGGTCTGGGAGCACGTCCTCCACCCCTACCGGATGCTCGTCGAGACCCACCGCGCCCTCGTTCCGGGTGGCCTCTTCTGGATGAAGGCGAACCTCCATCGTGGCCCCCAGGCCTCGCACCTGTACCGCCACATCAACTTTCCGTTCCCCCACCTGCTCTTCAGCGACGAGGTCATCTCGGATGCCCTGGCGCGCCGCGGTGTCGAGGTGGACGGGTCGGCCTGGGTCAACCGCCTGACGTGGGCCCACTACGAGGACTACTTCCGGGAGATCGGGTTCCGCATCCTCGCCCTGCGCTTCCGCGAGACGCCCATCGACGAGGCGTTCTACGAGCGGTTCCACGACGTCCTCGGCCGCTACCCCCGCTGGGAGCTGAGCAGGGACTTCTTCGAGGTCGTCCTCGAGAAGGGCGATCCCCCGGTCGCGGCTCCCGGGCGTGGGGCGCCTCCCGCGGCGCGTCCGCCCCTCACGTGAAGAGGCCGGCCCGGAGGGCCGGCCTCACAGCCTGGCAGGGTGGTAGCGGAGGGCGGATTTGAACCACCGACCAAGGGCTTATGAGTCCCCTGCTCTACCACTGAGCTACTCCGCCGTGCGCTCATTCTATCGCAGGGTCGGCGGGCCGGGCGACGGCCGGACCCCCGGCCCCCGTGCGCGCACCCCCGAGGCGGGCCGGGTGACGAGGAGGATCCCCGCCGCGACGAGGACGAAACCACCCACGTCGAACGGCGTCAGCTGCTCGCCGAGCAGGACGGCGCCCGCCGCCACCCCGACCACGGGCACCCCGAGGAACCCGACCGTGGCCGCCAGCGGCCCGATCGAGCGGGTGATCGACTGGCTGGCCCAGAAGGCGAAGGCCGTGGCCAGGGGTCCGCTGTAGAGGAGAATAAGGAGCGTGGCCGGCTCCCAGCGGATGGTGGCGCCGCGCTCCGCGAGGAGGGCGAGGACGGCCAGGGGGACGACTGCGACCAGGAGCTGCCATGGCTGGAGGGCGAGCGGTGAGGCTCTCCAGTGGTGGCGCCGCACGTGGATCGAGGTGGAGGCCCAGATCGCCGCGCTCAATAGGAGCAGGGCCGCGCCGGCCGCCTCGCCGGGCGCGCCCCAGTCGACTCCGAAAGGGTTCACCAGGGCGACGATCCCGGCCAGGCCCAGGACCAGGCCTGCCAGTTCCGTTCCCAGCGGACGAACGCGGAAGACGAGCGCCTGGAGGATGACCACCCAGATCGGCATCGTGTAGACCAGGATCGCGGAGCGGCCGGCGGGCACCACCTGGAGGGCGACGTTCATGAGAACCGTTCCCGCGGCGACCTGGCCCAGGGCCACGCTGAGGATGATCGGCAGGTCGTGACGCGACGGCCGGGCGAGCTGGCGGCGGGCGCCCACGATGACGAGGACCGTGACCAGCCCCGCCGCCACCCGGAGCGCCGCGTAGGTGAAGGGCGGCATGTAGTCCAGGCCCTTCTTGGCCACGACCCAGTGGACGCCCCAGACCACCGCGAGGGCGCCGAGCAGGAGCAACGCGACGCGGGGCGACGAGGTCGCGGCGATCGGGGAGCGAGGTGACGGCGGACCGGGCGGCGTGGCGCTCGTGGCGGGAGCGGGTCGCACGGTGCGCGGCGATCCGGGGCTAGTCGTGGGGGCCGAAGAGAACCTCCAGCCAGCCCTCGAGCGGGGACGGCGGGGTCGCTTCCGCGCCGAGCCGCCGGGCCGGCGACCCGGGTGCGTCGTTCGCCAGGGCGGGGGCGCCCGGGGCGAGCGCGAATGGCCGCTCCGCGCGGGAGCCGAGCCGGTATGCCCGTGCCTGCTGCAGGATCCAACGCTCCTGGGTGACGAGATCGAGCTCGCGGCGGAGCGCGTCGGTCTGCGCCGCCACCCCCGCGTTGCGAGCACGCTCGTCGGTCACGCGGGCCGTCGCGCGGGAGGCCTCCGCGGCCTGCCCCGCGAAGCCGATGACGATCCAGGCGGCGAGCACGGCAAGCCCTGCCCACGCAACGCGCCGGCGCGAGACCCCTGCCACGCCAAGGCCGGCGAGCGACGGGCGGATCGTGGGGCCGGCGCCGTCCGGCGCGACCGGGGCCGGGGCCGACACCGGGTCCGGGCTCGGCGGCCCGTCCGGATCGCGAGGTGCGGGGCTGGAATGCCGAGGCATGACCGAAGGGTGCACTGCGCACTGACGGAGTGTCAAACCGCGGCGACGACCGCCGGCGTCGCGATTCCGTGCCTGACGCAGGCAGTCCTCGACGTTCCGCCGGGCTGCCGCGCGGGCGCCCCTCGAGAACGTCCGTTCGCGCTCAGTGCGCCGCCTGGGGCGCCGTCAGCCGGCCCGCGCCTCGCGATCAGTCGGCCGCCTGGGGCGCCGTCGGGTCCCAGTCCATCAGCCAGGCGTGATCGGGGTCCACGCTGAAGTGCCAGGCCCGGTTCGGCCCCGCCATGACGTTGAGGTAGTAGCAGTCGTAGCCCGCCGGGGCGCCGACGGGGTGGTAGCCCGCGGGGACCACGACCAGGTCGCAGTCCCCGGGCGCCAGCACCTCGTCAAGGGTCCGGTCGGGCGTGTAGACCCGCTGGAAGGCGAACCCTCCGGGCTTCGCGAAGCGGTAGAAGTAGACCTCCTCGAGGAGCGCCTCCCGCGGAGGGTCCTCCGTGTCGTGCTTGTGGGGCGGATAGCTGGACCAGTTGCCGCCTGGAGTGAAGACCTCGAAGGCGATCAGCCGGCCGGCCTCCGCCGAGGGCGGCAGGAGATGGTGGATCCGCCGGGCTGTCTGCCCGGTTCCGCGGGCCTCCGCGGCGATCTCGTCCGGCGGCACGTACGCTGTCCGCCGGACGGCGCCGGCGGGCGCGGACGCCACCACGACGAGCGCGCCGTCCGTGGCTCCGACGACGCTCATCGGCACCCCGGGGCCGACGAGGATCACCGGCGGCGGAGGGCCGTCGAAGACCGTGGAGCGCGATCCCACGACCCCGAAGTCACGGTCCCCCGCCGTCACCGCGGCCCGCCCCTCGAGCACGAGGGCAAGGCGCTCGCGATCGTCCCCCGGGCGGTCGTTGCGCTGGCCGGCCCGGAGCCGGACGGCGGCGACCTCCAGGTATCTCCATCCCGCCCCGGCCGGGTCGACAGCCATGATCGTCCCGTCCGCGGCAGGCGCCGCGGCCCGGCGCAGGAGCGATCCACGCCGCGAGGAGGGGTCGGGTGACGCCGGAGCAGCCGCCAGGGAAGCCGGCGTGCCCGCCGCGGGACCGGGCGCCGTGGTCACGGGCGCAGGACCCGTGGATCCACGCACGCGAAGCTCGACTGGGAGGATCACCCGCTCCACTCCAGCGCCGCCCCCGGCCGGCCGGGCGATGCTCTCGAGGAGGCGGCGGACCGCCCAGCTGCCCATCTCGCCCTTCTGCTGGGCCACCGTGGTGAGCGGCGGCTCCACCCAGGCCGCGGCGTCGATGTCGTCGAAGCCGACGACGCTGATCTCCTCCGGCACTCGACGGCCCAGGGCGCGGAGACTTCGGATCACCTCGATCGCGGTGACGTCGTTGTAGCAGATGAGGGCCGTCGTGGCGGGCCGGTCCGCGAGCAGTCCCTCGATCGACTGCCCGTCCGGCTCGGAGCCCCCGACACCGACCACGACCGGGACCGCGTCACGGGCGATGCCGGCCTCCTCCAGGGCGTCGAGAGCGCCCCGGACCCGGTTCATCGCATCGGCACGCTCGGTCGGGCCGGTGGCGATCGCGAAGCGCACGTGCCCCAGCGCGAGCAGGTGCTCGGCAGCCTGGCGACCCCCCGCCCGGTTGTCGGAGGCGATCGTGGGCACGCCGAGGTCCTCGCGCTCGCTGTTGACGACGACGACGGGGACGGCTCGCATCGCAAGGTGCGCGGCGTGGGCGTCGGTCAGGTGGCCGGCGGCCACGATGAGACCGTCGACACGCCCATCCTGGAGCAGTGCCAGGTAGTCAGCCTCGCGGCCCGGATCGCCCGCGCCGTTGCACAGGATGACCCGGAAGCCCCGCTCCCAGGCGGCGTCCTCGACGGCCCGCACCAGCTCCGGGAAGAACGGGTTGTGGACGTCGGTGACTATGAGGCCAAGGGTGGACGTCGTCCTCGTCTTGAGCGAGCGGGCGATGCTCGACGGGCGATAGCCGAGCGCCTCGGCGGCGTCCCGGACGGCCGCGACCGTCGCGGGCCTGGAGGCCGAGGCGCCGGACAGGATCCGGCTGACCGTCGCGGTCGAGACTCCGGCTCGCCGCGCGACGTCGCGGATCGTGGCGCCCATCGACCTACCGCGCCCCGCCGGGCGGCACCGCCCGACGCGCCTCGACGGCGACGGGCCGGCCCTCCTTGGCTGAACGGGTGGCGGCGTCGGCGATCGCCAGGGCCGCCCGGCCGTCCTCGCCGGTCACGCGCGGCGCCCGCCCCTCGCGCAGGCAGGCCACGAAGTCCTGCACCTCGAGGACGTAGGACGCCTCGAAACGCTGCAGGAACCAGAACATGTTGTCGCGGGTCACTCCCTGGCTCCCGTAGCGCCGGACGAGAGTCTCGGGCGCCTCGCCGACCACGACCTTGCCGGCCGACCCGAAGACCTCGGTGCTGACGTCGTAGCCGTACGCTGCCCGCCGCGACGCCGTGACGACGCCGAGGGCCCCGTTGTCGAAGCGCAGCGACGCCACGACCGTGTCCGAGTCGCCGATCTCGCCGATCTGCGGGTCCACCAGGGCCGCGCCGTAGGCGAAGACCTCGGTGACCTCGTGGCCGGTGAGGTAGCGAACAACGTCGAAATCGTGGATCGAGCAGTCGCGGAAGATCCCCCCGGAGACGGCGAGATACGAGATCGGGGCCGGCTGCGGATCGCGGCTGGTGGCCGTCACGAGCTCGACCTTGCCGACCGCGCCCTCCTCGATCATCTGGCGGGCCCGGACGTAGGACGGGTCGTAGCGGCGCTGGAAGCCGATCTGGAGGGGCACGCCCGCGCGCTCGGCGGCTTCGATCGCCTTGAGCGTGCGCGGCATCGTCAGGTCGATCGGCTTCTCGCACAGGATCGCCCGGCCGGCCCCCGCCGCGGCCTCGATGAGCTCGGCATGAGGTACTCGACGAGGATCTGGGCGCCCGTCAGCCGGCGCACGGCCACCACCTCGGAGCCCATGGGTGGCTGCCTCCTCCTGCGGTCCCCGACCCGGACCTCGCGGGCAGCGTAGCGATCCTTCGAAGGCGCACCGCACGCTCGGCGATCGTCTGCAACGAGGAAATCTTGCGCGACCGCGGAGGGTGCCGTCAAGGCGCGAGATGCAATCGATTGCATGGACCTTGCCTGCACCGGGCGGACACTCCGCCGACCCGCCCGCGGCCTCCTTTCGACGGCGGCGCCGCGCCGGCCGTGCGATCGGCGAGGCGATCGGCCCCGCGCTCGGCGGCGCGATCGAGCGTGCCACATGAGCTGGCACGGGGCCCGGCCACCGTCCCAATGCGTGGGGTGCCGGTCGAGCTGGTATCCTCCGGAAGCCAAATAGCACAGGCGTTTGCATTCGCGGAGGCTCCACCGATGCGCACCTACGCTCCCGCCTCGGTCGAGACGGTCCTCGCCCGGATCCTCGAGGAGCCGTCGCTCGCTCGCGGCGTGCTGCGCCGCGTCGTCGAGCCTGCGCGCGAGGCCGTCACCGCCCCATTTCCCGCGTGGCTCGATCCCCGCATCCGGGACGCCCTCGCAGGGCGCGGCATCGGGACGCTCTACGCGCACCAGGCCGAGGCACTGTCCGCCGTCCGCGCGGACCGGGATGTCTGCGTGGTGACCCCGACAGCCTCCGGGAAGAGCCTCTGCTACGAGCTGCCGGTCCTCCAGGCGTTGGCCGAAGACCCCTCGGCCCGGGCCCTCTGGCTGTTCCCCACCAAGGCCCTTGGCCAGGACCAGGTCGTCGCCCTCCGCGAGCTCGCGTCCGCGGCGGGGCTCCCGGTCTCTGCGGCCACCTACGACGGCGACACCCCGGCGCCGATCCGCTCGACGATCCGGTCCGCCGGCCAGGTCGTGGTCACCAACCCGGACATGCTCCACGCGGCGATCCTCCCCCACCACACGAAGTGGTTCCAGCTCTTCGAGCAACTCCAGTTCATCGTGATCGACGAGCTCCACACGTACCGCGGGCTCTTCGGGAGCCACGTGGCCAACGTCGTCCGCCGTCTCCTGCGGCTCTGCGCGCACTACGGGTCGCACCCCGTGATCGTGACCTGCTCGGCCACCATCGCGAACCCGGGCGAGCTGGCCGCCCTGCTCACGGGTCGGGAGACGCTCGTCGTCGACCGCAACGGCGCGCCAGCCGGGGAGCGCCACCTCCTCTTCGTGGACCCGCCCGTCATCGACGCCGCCTCCGGGGCGCGCGGCTCGGCGCTCGCCCTTGCCCAGCGCTGGGCCCTCCCTTTCCTGCGAGCCGGTCGCCAGACCATCGTGTTCGGGCGGTCGAGAACGTCCGTGGAGCTGATCCTCACCGGCCTGCGCGAGACGCTCCGCGAGCACGGCGGGCCGCGCTCGCGGGTCCGTGGTTACCGGGGCGGCTACCTGCCCACGGAACGGCGGTCCATCGAGGAGGGGCTGCGCGATGGCGACGTCCTCGGCGTCGTTTCGACGAACGCCCTCGAGCTCGGCGTCGACATCGGCCGCCTCGACGTCGCCATCCTGGCCGGCTACCCGGGATCAATCGCCGCCACCAGGCAGCAGATCGGTCGCGCGGGCCGTCGCCTCGGCGCGAGCGTGGCGGTCCTCGTCGCCTCGGCGGCGCCCGTCGACCAGTACGTCGTCCACCACCCGGAGTTCATCCTCGACCAGCCGCCCGAGGAGGCGCGCATCGACCCGGACAACCTCCACATCCTCCTCGCCCACCTCAAGGCGGCGGCGTTCGAGCTCCCGTTCACGCCCGGCGAAGCCTTCGGGCCGGGCCCCGCGGACGACCTCCTCGCCTTCCTTGCCGAGGACGGCCATGTCCACCAGGGCAATGACGCGCGCTGGTACTGGTCGTCGGAGAACTTCCCGGCCTCGGCGATCTCGCTGCGAACAGCCGCCGAGGAGAACGTCGTGATCATCGACACGACGCCGGACCGGCCGAAGGTCATCGGCGAGCTGGATCTCTTCAGCGCCCAGACGCTTGTCCACGAGGACGCCATCTACCTCCACGAGACGGCCCAGTTCCACGTGGACCGTCTCGACTGGGACGAGCGCAAGGCCTACGTCCGGCGCGTGGACGTCGATCACTACACCCAGGCCGACCGCGCGGTCACGCTCAAGCCGCTCGACGTCTTCGGCGTGGTCGCGGCCCCCGGCGGATCGCGCCGCCACGGCGAGGTCATGGTCGCGAGCCGGGCGACGCTCTTCAAGAAGCTGAAGCTCGTGACGAACGAGAACCTCGGCTGGGGGCCGATCCACCTGCCCGAGATCGAGCTCCAGACGACCGCGTACTGGCTGACGGCCGAAGGGGCGGCAAGCGGCTGGCGCCGGGCCGAGCTCGACGTCGCCCTCGCCGGTGCAGGGCGCGCGCTGCAGGCCGTGGCCAGCGTCCTGCTCATGGTGGACCCGCGCGACCTCGGCCTCGTCACCCAGGTCCGCTCCCCGCACGACGGCGCACCCACCGTCTACCTCTACGAGGCGGTCCCCGGCGGGGTCGGCCTCGCCGAGCGCCTCTGGCAACGCCACGGCGAGCTCGTGGACGGCGCGGCCGACCTCGTCGGGTCGTGCGACTGCGATGGGGGTTGCCCGTCGTGCACGGGGCCGCGGCCGGCCGGCGGCGAGGTCGACCTCAACGCCCGCGTCCTGGCGCTTCGCCTCCTCGACGGGCTTGGAGCGCGGGCGCGGAAGGCAACGGTCGCCGGACCCGCAGCTCGATGAGCGGCGCCGCCACGCTCGAACGTCGACTCGCTGCCCTCCGTTCGACGCGGGCGGCGGACACGCGCACCGGGCTCGCCCCCGCGGGCGGGCGGCGTGGCGCCCTCCTCGCCGAGCGGCTCGCGGTCGCGCTGGGCGGCCGGGTGGTCGCCGGGGCCGAGGGCCTGGTCGTCCGCGTCGAGCCTCCCGCTATTCGGGTGCCGGTCGTCCGGGAGCGCCTGGCGCTCCTGCCCGGCCAGCCCGGGCCGGACGTCCCCCTCGTCTTCCTCGACACGGAGACGACCGGCCTCGGCACGGCCACCGGGACGCTCGCGTTCCTCGTCGGGCTGGGGTGGTGGGACGGCGACGCCTTCCGCCGGCTCCAGCTCGTCTGCCCGGACCACGGCGAGGAGCGCGCCCTGCTCGCCGCCCTGGAAGAGGCGATCCCGCCCGACGCATGGCTCGTGACCTACAACGGCCGCAGCTTCGACTGGCCGCTCCTGGTCACCCGCTACCGCCTCCACAGGCGCGACGCCCCACCGCACGCCGGGATGCTGGATCTCCTCCCCGGGGTCCGGAGACTCTTCCGGCACCGCCTGGGCGACGCGCGCCTGGCCACCGTGGAGCGGGATCTGCTCGGCGTCCGGCGGCACGGGGATATCGGCGGCTGGGAGATCCCGGGCCGCTACCTCGACTTCGTCCGTGGCGGACCCGCCGCCCCGCTGGCCCCGGTGCTGGTCCACAACGCGGAGGACGTCGCCTCGCTCGCCCGGCTGCTGGCGCACCTCGACGCCCGGTACGCGGACCGGGCCCGGCGGCCCTTCGCCCCGGCGGGTGACCTCGTCGCGCTCGCTCGGGCGTACACCCGGGAACGTCGCCACGAGGACGCTCTGGGCTGCCTCGACGACGCCGACGCGGCCTGGCTGCCGCCCCCGCCGGGCTCGGCGGCATGGCCGGGCGGGGCTCCGGCGCCTCGCGTGTCGACGGTGTCGCGCGAGCGGATCAAGGCGGAGCGGGCACGCACGCTGCGCCGGCTGGGGCAGACTGGCGACGCGCTCGCGGCATGGGAGGCTCTCGCTCGCGACGGCGGCCCTGCGGCGCCGCGTGCATGGGTGGAAGCCGCGAAGATCCGTGAGTGGGCAGCCCGCGATCCTGCGGGCGCCCTCCGTGCGGCCGAGGCGGCGGCCCGGTCCGCCGACCACGCGCGCCCGCGCTGGGGCGGCGATCCGGCGTTCGACGACGCGCTCGCCGCGCGCCTGCGCCGGCTCCGCGGCCGGACGGCGAGCGCGGGCCGATCCCGGGAGGTCAGCCCGGCGCGGACCGCCGGATGAGCGCCTTGACCATCTCGAGCGTCGGCACCCCGTCGAGGCCGCTCGACGCGGCCACGTGGGCCGCCGCCACTCGCGCGGCGAACCGGAGGGCCGTCGCGAGCTGCGGGTTCCGCCCGGCCAGCGCCGGGACGATCCGCGCGGCGAGAAGGCCCGCGAGGAAGGCGTCGCCCGCCCCCGTCGGATCCGGAGCGACCGGCACGTGGACCGCGGGGTACCGACACATCCGCGGCGTGGCCGGGCGGACGGCTATGGCGAGGCCCCCGTGCTCCCCGTGCGTCAGGGTGCAGATCGCACCCGCCCGGAGGAACCGGAGGAGGCTCCGCAGGTCGGTGGAGGGGTCCACGTCCTGGACGCTGACCGAGACCATGTCGGCGCGGCGAAGCAGCGCCCGCGCCGACGCCGGCCGATGGTGGACCTCCGCGCCCCGTTCCAGGTCGCGCAGCAGCCCCTGCCAGCCCACGGCCACGATGGCGCCGGGTGGGATCGCGGCCCACCCGTCGGGCAGCTCGTCCGCCACCGGGCCCATGTACCACGCCGGCGCGGCGCGCCACGACGAGGGCAGGGACGCGACGGGCAGGGGGTCGCCGGGCTCCTCACAGCGGAGCTCCCGGTGGTCCGGGAAGTCGTGGAGCTGGTAGACGGGTCCGGCGGGCAGCCGGACGAGGTGCAGCTCGGCGCCCGCCTCGCGGAGCAGGTCGAGCTCGCGCGCCTCCGAGGCAGCGGCGTCCACGCCCATCACGACGCCCACGCGGATGCCGAGACGGGCGAGGGTGAGGGCGCCATAGGTCACGCTGCCGCCCAGCCGCCAGCCGCGGGGATCCGCCTCGTCGATGTCCCGGGCGGCGGAGCCGACCACGACGACCGTCGGGACGGGCCCTTCCCCGCGGGCAGGGCGCGGCTCGGCTGCCAGCAGGCCGGCCGGTCCGGCAGCGCCGGCTTCGAGGCCGGGCCCGCCGAGCATCGGCCCGGATGCGACGGCCGCTGCCGCTGCCGCGATCGGGGGTCGTGGCGACACGGCGGCCGGCGCGGCGGCCTGCGCGCGGCCGTCGCCCGGAGCTTCGGCAGCCGTAGGGAACGCCGCGGGCGGTCCGTATACTGGCCGGGCCGGCCCCCCAGACGAGGAGACCACGTGTATTTCTACGAGCTCCACGAGGGCGACGACGACCTCTATTCCGACGTTCTGCTGGCCTGCGAAGAGGAGATTGCGCCGGAGGACTTCTTCGATCTCGTCCAGGCAATCCGCCGCCGCATCGCCGGCGGCTTCGCGGAAGATACCCTCCTCGAGGCGATTGCCGTCGAGCTGGAGCGCAACCAGGGGTTCATCTACGTCTCCGACGAGCGGCTGACGGCGGCCGTCAACGTCTCCACCCGGGAGGATGAGAACTTCTTGATCGCCACGAGCGAGGATGAGCTCGAGACCGCGGGAGCCGAAGCCGACTACCGCGGCGTCTTCGCCGAGTACGTGGACGAGGACGTCCGCCTCAACTGAGGCTGCCTCGGAGACGGGCTGCTCGAAGCCGGCCGGAGACGGGCTACTTCGAGAAGAGGATCTCCAGGACGTCGCCGTCGCGGACGCGGTAGGTGCGGCCCTCGGAGCGCAGCTTGCCGTGCTTGCGCGCCTCGGCCGTCGAGCCGAGGGCCACAAGGTCTTCGTAGGGAACCGTCTCGGCGCGGATGAACCCCCTCGCAAGGTCGGTGTGGATCGCGCCAGCGGCGTCGACGGCCGTCGCTCCGTCCGGGATCGGCCAGGCGCGGACCTCGTCCGGTCCCGCGGTCAGGAAGCTGACGAGCCCCAGGAGCCGGTACGAGAGGGCGATCACTCGGTCCAGGCTGCTCTCGGTGATGCCCAGCTCCGCGCCGAACACCGCGGCCTCCTCTGCGTCGAGCTGGCCGAGCTCCATCTCGATCCGGGCAGAGAGCGAGTCCACCAGGGCGTGCCGGTGGTCGTACCGGGCGGCGATCGAGGCGACGAGCTCGCCGGATCGCGCCACGTCGCCCTCGCCCACGTTCAGCAGGACGAGGCTCGGCTTCTGGGTCAGGAAGCGGAAGCCGCGGAGGGCCTTCTCTTCGTCGCCATCGAGGCCCGCGTCCCGGATCGGATGGCCGTCCACCAGGCCCACCCGGATCCGCTCCAGGATCACGCCCTCGCGCTCGTTCGCCTCCCGCTCGGCGGGCGTTCCGTGGCGGCCCGAGCCGTGAATCCGCTCGAGCCGCCGGTCGACCATCGCCAGGTCCGCCAGGACGAACTCGAAGTCGAGCTGCTCGAGATCCCGCCAGGGGTCCACGGAGCCGGCCGGGTGCGGATGATGCGGGTCGTCCCAGGCCCGGACGACATGGAGGAGCGCATCGGCGTCGCGGAGCCTCCCCAGGTGCTCGGCGGGCAGGTCTTCGGTGCCGACGTGCCCCTCGGACGAGGCCGGCGGGGCCGGGAGGTCGACGTAGGTGACGTCGGCGTGGACGATCTTCTTCGGCCGGAAGATCTCCGCGAGGCGATCGAGCCGGAGGTCCGGGACCTTGACCACACCGACATGGAGCTCCATCCCGCCGAAGCCGCCGGTCTGCGCGTTGCCGCGGGTGAGGGTGTTGAAGACGGTGGTCTTGCCGGCCGCGGCAAGCCCCACGATCGCGATCTGCATGACGTCAGTATCCGACGCCAGGATCCACGGCGTTGCGGAGCGGTTCCCCGGCCGCGTAGCGGCGCAGGTTGTCGGCGAAGAGCTCCACCGACGCGGCCATGACGCGACCGCTGGACCACGACACGTGGGGCGTCACGATCACGTTCGGCAGTCCATAGAATGCCGAGTCGGGCTGCAGCGGCTCCTCCCGGAAGGCGTCGAGGACCGCGCCCCCGATCGTCCCCTCCCGCAGCGCCCGCAGGAGGGCCCGCTCCACGATGAGGCGGCCCCGGGCGACGTTGACCAGCCAGGCGCTCCGCTTCATGAGAGCCAGGACCCGGTCGTCCACGAGGTCCTCCGTCTCCGGCGTCAACGGCAGGGCGAGGATCACGAAGTCCGCCGCGGCGATGACGTCGCCGAAGGTCTCGGGGCCACCGAGCTCGACGCCCGGCGGCAAAGGCGCCTCGCCGGGGCGCGGGCCGCCCGACCGGCGCGTGGCCAGGATCCGCGGTCCGAACGGGGCGGCCACCTCGGCGATCGCCCGGCCGATGCTGCCGAAGCCGACGATCCCGAGGGTCGTGTCGCGCAGCTCGCGCCCCTCCAGTGGCTGCCAGGTCCGCTCCGCGGCGAGCTCCAGGAGCTGGGGCAGGCGGCGGTTCACGGCGAGCACCATCATCAGGACGTACTCGGCGATGGGCCGGCTGAAGACGCCGCGCCCGTTCGTGATCGTCAGCCCGCGGGCCCGGCCGGCCGGTGTCATGAGGCGCTCGACGCCGGCCGCCGCCGAGTGGATCCAGCGCAGCCGGGGTGCCCGGGCGAGGAACCGCTCGTAAGCGTCTGCGGCTAGCCACCCGTGCAGAAGGACCTCGACGTCGTCGATCGGACCGTCGGCCATTCCCTCCCGCGACAGGGTCACGATGCGCGCCCCGGGTGCGGCCGCGCGGATGGCGGCGAGATCCTCCGGGCGGTAGCGGGCCGACAGGATCGGCGAGAGGGCGATTGCGCGGGGAACGCCGCCCGGCCCGCCGCCCGGACCGGTCGCGCCCGCGCTCCCCCCGCCCGGTCCGTCGCCCGGCGTGGCGCCGCCCGGCCCGGTCATGCCCGCGCTCCTGCCGCGCCCGGCCCGGCACCCGTACCGACGACGCGCCGCACCCACCGCTCCGGCCGCTCGAGCTCGTCGTCGCGCGGCAGCGTCTCCGGCCCCTCCCAGAGGCGGCGCAGGCCGGCGCTCCCCGCGGCGCCCTGCACCGCCGCGACGAACCGCTCGCCGCGGGCGTACTGCTCCATCTTGAGGTCGAGTCCCGTGATCCGCAGGATCGCCCGCTCCATCGGAGTCCGGGTGGCCCGCCGCGCATGGAAGCGGGCGCTGATCATCTCGACGCCCGGCACGAGGGCGCGGCCGACCTCATCCATCACGTGGTCCGAGAAGCCCTCCAGCAGGCTCATCACGGTCTGCGTCTCCCGGAAGAGGCGCCGCTGCTCGTTCGACATGAGGCGCTCGAGCCAGTGCCCGTCCCCGCCCCGGAGCGCCCGGCGCAGCGCCCGCGGCGCGTCGCGACCGAGGTCTTCGGCGCTCCGGGCGAGTCCGCCGAGCTGGCGCTCGAGGCGGTCGGCGAGGTAGGGGCGCAGCCAGGGGTGGGCCTCGAACTCGAAGGCGTGCGTCGTCTCGTGGAGGGCGATCCAGGTGCGGAAGGGCTCGACGGGCACGCCGAGCGACAGGGCGGTCTGGCGGACGTTTTCCTCCACGAAGAGGAGCTGCCCCGGCACGGCCTCCGCGGAAAGGAGGGCGAGGTCGTACTGGCCAAGGACGCGCTGACCCATGAAGCCGAGCAGGAACCCGAGCTGGCGGGTCGTGATCCAGCGGTTCGCCAGGGCGAGCGAAGCCTTCCCGAGCCCGGCGCCCGGCGGCACGATCTGGTCCAGGAGCTCCCCCTCGAGCCGCCCGAAGAGCGCCGAGAAGGTGGCGAGGTTGGCGCGGACCCAGCCGGCCCGCTGAACCACGGCCACGCGCTCCACGATCCCCGGGAGGGGCGTGTCCAGGGCCTCCTCGAGGGCGGGCACGACGCATCGCATCGCCGCCTCGTAGGCAGGACCGGCCGCCGAGACCTCCGCCGGGGAGAGGCTCCCCCTCGCGTGGCGGAGGCGGGCCTCCGCGATCTGCTCCACCGCGCCCCAGTCCACGAGCCCGGTGCGCGCCTCGGCTTCCGCCCGGCGACCGAGCACGGTCACCGCGGCCCCCAGAGCCGCGCCCACCAGGAACCCGGCCTGCCAGGTCGCCGCGGGCGACGGACGGCCCGCGCGTCGCGTGCCGCTCATCGGGCGGTGGGCTCGAGCACGATCGACTCCACGGCCGGGAAGGCGTCGCCGAACATCCGTGCCGCGATCCGCGCGAAGGCGGCCACGTCGCCGGTGGTCATGACCCGGTGGACCGCAGCGATGGCGCGGATGCGCGTCGGATGGTGGCCCTCGCGGCCGGCGTCCGCGGCCGTCCCCCGCGTGGAGCCCGGGACCTCGAGCCCGTTCACGGAGAGCAGCTCGGCCAGCGCCCCGGCGGTGGCCGTCGCCGAGTCGACGATCGCGACGCCCTCCCCGGCCGCGGCCTGGAGGACCGTGCGCAGGAGCGGGTAGTGGGTGCAGCCCAGGAGGAGCGTGTCGATCTTCGCCGACGGCGGCAGCGGGTGGATGAACTCGCCGTTCTCGTCGCGCCGGCCCAGGAGCGGCGCCAGGGCCTCGGCCACGGCCGCCTCGATCTCCGGCCCGCCGAGGCGGCCGGCCTCCACGAGTGGCACGAGGGTCGGGGTGGCGTGCTCGTAGACCTCGACCGCCGGGTTCTCCTCCTTGATCGCGTCGAAGTAGGCGTGCGCGCGGATCGTCGCCGGCGTCGCGATCACGCCGACCCGCCGCGTCCGCGTCGCGAGGGCCGCGGCCTGGGCACCCGGCCGGATGACGCCGAGGACCGGCGTGTCGTAGCGGCGGCGGTACTCGCCGAGGGCCACGGCGGTGGAGGTGTTGCAGGCGACGACAAGGGCCTTGACGTCCTCCCGGACGAGCCGGTCGAGGGCCTCGGTGCTGAACTGCCGCACCTCGGCGTCGGAACGCGTCCCGTAGGGCGCCCGCGCGTTGTCGCCGAGGTAGATCGTCGACTCGGCGGGCAGGCGGCGGAGGATCTCGCGCAGGACCGTGAGGCCGCCCACGCCCGAGTCGAAGACGCCGATGGGACGCGGGTCGGCCACCGTGTCAGCGCCGCCCGGCGGCGACGGGGGCGGCGGCGACCACGTCGGCCGCCATCTTCGCGACGTCGCGGCTGATGGCGGCGTCCGGGCTCGCGAGGACGAACGGGATTCCCTCGTTGTTCGACTGGACGACGAGCTTGCCGTCGGAGACGATCGTGTACTCCGGGATGCGCCCCAGGGCGCGGGCGAGGTCCTCGGCGGTCATGCCGCCGCTGGCGTCGGCCCGGTTCACCACGTAGCGCACCTTCGACGCCGCGTAGCCGATCGAGCGGAACGCCTCCGCGATTGCCAGCGTGTTCCGGATCGTCGTCGAGTCGTAGGTCACGATCTCGAGGATCGTGTCCGCCGCGTCGAGCAGGGCCAGCGGGATGTCGCCCAGGGTCGCCGGCATGTCGACGACCACGGCCCCGTAGATGCGGCGAAGGATCGAGAGGGCCTTGTCCACGTCGCGGACGGTGACCATCTCGGCCATCTCTATCCTCGGGGGAGCGAGAAGGATGTCGATCCCCGAGGGGTCGCGCCAGAGGACGTCCTGGAGGTCGGTCTCGCCGATCCGGTCGGTCGGGAGATCCAGGATCGACGGGGCGTCATCGGGAACGCGGAGGAGGGAGCGCAGGTCGCCGAACTGCAGGTTGCCGTCGAAGAGCACCGTCCGCGTCCCCGCCTGGCCCACGGCGACGGCGAGGTTGAAGGCGATGGTCGTCTTTCCGACGCCCCCCTTGGGCGCGTAGACGACGATCATCCTCGAGCGGATGCTCTCGTTCGCCGCCAGCGCCGCCTGGTGCATGGAGACCACGATGTTGACGAGCTCGAAGCCGGAGAAGGGCATCCGGAGGACGGCATCGATCCCTTCCGCCGGATTCGGGGCCACCGGGCTCTGGGGAACGGTCAGGACGATCACCGGGATTCCGAGGCCGCTCTCACGGAGCTGGGCGACGACCTTGCCGCCCTTCGTGCGACCCTGCAGGAGCCAGTCCACGATGACCACGTCCGGGCGCAGCTGCCGGGCCTGGGCCGCTGCGCGCCCGCCGTCGCTCACGACGTCGACGAGCTTCACCTGCGCCTGCGCGTCGAGCAGGCTGCGCACGTACTGGGCGACCTGCGGAACGTCCTCCACGAGCAGGAGGCGGCTGGGAGCGCTCGAGGCGGACATCAGGCCGACGATACCACGCTCAATCGGGCCCGCCGGAGCCCGGCATTCGGGCGATTACGACTGCCCGATCGTCATGGGGTCCCAGGGGCTCGAGGTCGTATCCGCCCGCGACCAGCTCAACGTCGAGGCCGGCCGCCTCGGCCATCGCTCGGAGCTCCTCTGCGGTCACCAGGCGCACGACGTCCTGCCTGATCCAGCGGCTCGCGGGCTGCCCCGGGTCCCCTTCCTCGTACATCGTGGTGAGGGCGACGGTCTGGGTGGCCGCGTCGTGCTGGGCTGCCGCGGTCTTCGTCACCCACCGCCCGGTCTCGGGGTCGGGGCGGTGGTACTCGAGGTGGAGGCGGCCGTCGTAGCGGGCCAGGTCGTGGGCGTCGGGGAGCCAGGTGTCGACCGCCGCCATGCCGCCCGGCACGAGGTGCGCGGCGAGAGCCTCCCACGCGGCGCGCTGGGCGGCGCGGCTCGGCAGGAGGAGGATCGAGTTCAGGGCGATGAAGGCGAGCCGAAACCGCCGGGTGGGCAGGCCGGGGGCGGGCTCGAGGGCGAGCCCGACCACGTCGGCCGCGACGAGCTCCAGGCGCGCCTCGACCTCGGGACCGGCTGCCGCGGCCCGGCGGCGGGCGCGGGCGAGCATCGCCGTGTCGAGGTCCACGGCGGTGACCGCGTGCCCCTCCTCGGCCAGCGGGATCGCGATCCGGCCGCTCCCCGCCATCAGGTCCAGGACCGGGCCGTCGGCCTCGGCCGCGAGCGCCGTCCAGAGGTCGAGATCGCCGGGGTCGTCGAGGAAGTCGAGGTCGTAGAGGCGTGCCAGCGCCTCCGCCGGGGTCTCTGGGCCGGGCGTCGTGCTCATGGGTTGATCGTACGCCGCGGCGCCGCCACCGGCCGTGCCCGTCCGTGAGACTTCGCTATCCGCGCCTGAACCGCACCTCGCGGCCCGCGGCCTTCTTGACTGCCAGGGCGGAGATCGCCTCGAGGGCGCAGCGGTTCGCCGCCGCCGCCGTGATCTCGGCCTGGTCGTAGGGCGGCGAGACCTCCACGACGTCCATTCCGGCCAGGTCCACCGCACCGACGATCCGGCGAATGGCCCGCAGGACCTCGCGGGTCAGCATCCCGCCCGGTTCCGGCGTTCCGGTCCCGGGCGCCATCCCGGGGTCGATCACGTCGATGTCGATCGAGAGGTAGACCGCGTCGGGCCCGTCGAGCGCCTCGGCAATGGCGTCGTCGACGACCGCCTCCGCGCCGCGCTCCTCGATCTCGCTCATGAAGTGCCAGCGCATCCCCTGGTCCTTCATCCACTCGAAGACGTCGAGCGGGGGCCAGTAGCCGCGCAGGCCCACCTGCACGAAGTTCCTGCCCTTCACGGCGCCGCTCTCGATGAGTCGTCGCATCGGCGTCCCGTGCCCCGCCAGCACGCCCCAGTCCTCCGGCGCGGTGTCGGCGTGGGCGTCGAAGTGGACGATGCCGATGCTCCCGGGTCGCCGGACCTCGGCGATGGCCGTGGCCGACGGCCAGGTGATCGAGTGGTCCCCGCCGAGGACGATGGGGATCGCCCCCGTCTCGGCGACCTCGCGCACCTTGCGGTAGATGAAGGCGTGGCCGCGCTCGGTCCAGGCCGGGATGACGTTGGCGTCGCCGGCGTCGACGACCGTGAGGACCTCGAAGAGCTCGACGTGGCCGAGCTGGAGCGAGTTGATCGAGCCGGTGGTGTAGTTCGCCTCGCGGATGGCCCGCGGGCCGAAACGGGCGCCGGGCCGGTGGCTGACGGCGTCGTCGAAGGGGGCCCCCACGATGGCCACGTCGACCTCCCGCCGGCGGATCTCGGCCGGATCCGTCACCCACGGGAGCTTCGAGAAGGTCGACGGGCCGACGTAGGTCGGCAGGTCGAAATCGGAGAAGCCCTCGAAGTCGCGGTCCCACCCGTTGAGGCGGCCGTAGTCGGGGCCGTCGGACCGCGCGTGCCCGTCAGTCATGCGACGCCTCCCGACGACCCGCGGAACTCCCGCCAGGCCGCCTCCACGAGCGTCGGATCCGCCAGGAGGTCGAGAGCCGTCTGGGCCACCAGCGTGGCGGCGAGGAGCGTCGTCTCCCCGGCCCTCGGCGTCGCGGCCGCTTCGCGCAATTCGATGGAGTGCCACGGGACTCCGTGATCGCAGATCGCCAGCGACGGGTGGATCGTCGGCAGGACCAGCGAGACGTTGCCCATGTCGGAGCTGCCGATGTGCTCCGGGTCCACGCCCTCGTCGGCGCGGCCGGCGGCCTCGAGGTTCGTCCGCCAGAGCCCGCCGAGGACGCCGCTGTCCCTCATCGTCGTCGAGCCGCCAGAGAAGACGACCTGGCCCTGGACGTCGGCCATCATCGCCGCGCCGTCCACGAGCGCCCGGAAGCGCTCGCGCATCGATTCGAAATAGGCCTGGTCCGTGCTGCGGATCATGAACCGGGCCGTCGCCCGGTCCGGGATGATGTTCGCCGCCGTCCCCCCTTCCAGCACGATCCCGTGGACCCTGGCGTGCTGGGGCATCTGCTGGCGCCACAGCCCGATCGCCGAAAGGAGGAGCACGACGGCATCGAGGGCGTTCCTGCCCTCCCACGGCTCGCCGGCGGCGTGCGCGGCCCTGCCGGTGAACGTGACATCGACGTCCTCGCTGGCGAGGAGCATGCAGCCGACCATGTCGCGGTCGGCCGGGTGGAACAGGAGCGCGGCGTCGAGTCCCGCGAAGAGCCCGTCGTCGAGCATGAACTGCTTGCCGCTCCCCCGCTCCTCGGCGGGCGTGCCGAGGAAGACGATCTCCCCGGCGAACGCGTCGCGGAGCGCCGCCAGGGCGATCGCCGCCCCCACGCCCGAGGCCGCCATCGTGTTGTGTCCGCAGCCGTGCCCGAGGCCCGGGAGCGCGTCGTACTCCGCGAGGACGCCGATCCGGGGCCCGGCCGGCCCCATTCCGCCAACCAGGCGGCCCCGCACGGCGGTCGCCAGGCGGCCGGCCGGGCGCTCCACCGCGTACCCGTGGCGAGCGATCGCCTCGGCGCACCAGGCGGCGGCCAGGTGCTCTTCGAAAGCCGGCTCCGGGTTGGCGTGGATCCGGGCAGAGAGCTCGAGGATCTCGGGCCGGGCGGCCTCCACCGCGGCGGCGGCGAGGGCCTTGAGCTCGGCGGGGGCGGGCATGGACGGACCTCCGGTACGCGGCCGGCTCAGCGCTCGAGGCTGAGAGTGAGCTCGGCGAAGACGACGAGGACGACGATGAAGAGGGCGATGGGAATGCTGAAGACGCCGAGGACGCGGAACTCGACGAAGAGCCCGATCACCAGCCCGACCCACAGGCCGCGCCGGCCCGCCCGGAGCCAGTCCCCTCGGTAGGAGATCCGGCGGTGGCGAGCGAAGACGGCCAGCCAGAAGAGCGGCGCCGTGGTCAGGCCGACTGCGGTCCCCATGGAGACGGCACCGAGGAGCCCGGCGACGGGGTCCTCACGCGGATCGCGGTTCAGCACGAGCAGGGCAACGACCGCCCACGCGACAAGGGCCGCGCCGAGGATCCCGAGGTTCGCGAGCCGGTCGCGCGTCTCCACCTGCGGAGGATAGCGGGGCGCGCCGAGCGAGGGCCGCGGCGCCGAGCGAGGCCGCGCCGGGCTTACGTTGCCGCAACGGGCCGAACGGGCGCGTCTCCTACGCCGTGACCGGCGGGTGGTCGTCCTGCGAGGGACCGCCGTAGACCTCCGCGTGGCGCCGGAAGAATCCCGGCCTTACGACGCGCCAGCCGACCATCAGGACGGCACCGACGAGCATGAGCAGGAGGGTGATCGTGACGGGCGCGCCGAGCCCGAGGAGCTCGCCCGACTCGGCGTTCTCCGGGTTCGAGAGCTCGAGGATCGACTGCACGAAGGCCCACGAGAGGACCAGGGCGCCACCCAGTGGCACCAGCCCCATCATCACCAGGTTCCTGACGCTCTTGCGGAGCTCGTGGCGGTAGTAGACGACGCAGGCGTAGCCGGTGGCGCCGTAGTAGAGGGCGATGAGGAGGCCCAGGGCGGCGATCGCGTCGTACAGGAGGTTCTGGCTCACGAGCGTCAGGCCGACGTACCAGGAGATCTGGACGACGCCCAGCGCGATCGTCGCGTTGCCGGGCGTCCGGAAGCGCGGGTGCACGCGCCCGAACCAAGTCGGGACGGCCTGCTTGGTGGCCATCGAGAGCAGGGAGCGTGCGTTGGGCAGGATGGTCGTCTGGGTCGACGCGGCCGCCGAGGTGAGAACCGAGAAGATGAGGATCTTGTCCCAGGGCGAGCCCAGCACCTGGGTCCCGAGGGCAGCCAGGACGTCGTCCGCGTTCGCCTCGTCGGAGAGGAACTCCACGCCGGCGAACGCCTGCACGGCGATCGCCGCGCCGACGTAGATGACGAGCAGGAGCACCGTCGAGACGACCGCCGCCCGGCCGGGGGTCTCCGTCGCGTCCCTGGTCTCCTCGTTCACCGAGACGGCGCTGTCCCAGCCCCAGTAGATGAAAAGGGCCAGGACCATGGCGGTTCCGAAGGCGCCCCAGTCGGTGAGCAGGAACGGGTTGAGCCAATCGAGCGACGGCGTCATCGCCCCGACGGGCGGGTCGGTATAGACCCGGGTCAGGGCGACGATCGTGAAGGCCGACAACGTGATGACCTCGACCGTCAGCAGCACCAGCTGCGTCCGCGCGGCCAGCTTGATCCCGATGTAGCAGATCGTCGTGAGGGCGGCGATCCAGGCCACGCCGAGGGCCAGCACGGCGGCCTGGTCCGGCGCATCGATCCCGAGGAGGTAGTAGGTGTAGAGGCTGGCGATCTCGGCCAGGTTGGCGATCACCACGATCCCCGAGATCAGCAGCGCCCAGCCGGCGATCCAGCCGACCCAGGGGCCGAGCGCCCGTGTCGCCCAGGAGAAGGCCGTGCCGCAGTCGGGGTCGGCCCGGTTCATGTAGTAGTAGGCCCCCGCGATCGCGGCCATCGGGAAGAAGGCGAGGAGCATGATCGCCGGAGCCTGGGCGCCGACCGCGATCACCACGAACCCGAGCGACGCCGCGAGGCTGTAGGCGGGTGCCGTCGACGCGACCCCGATCACCACGCCTTCGACGAACCCGAGTGCGTCGGTCCGCAGGCCCTTGTTCAAGGGGGCCGCGGACGTGGCCGTTCCGCTCATCGTCAAATCCCTCCAGCCGCTGGGGGACGCGCCGAGCGAACGCATCGTACGAGTCCGATCCGTACGCCTCGATCTAATCGCGACGGTCAAGAGCCGAATGGACCGGGCCCCGTGGGCGGACGCGCCGGCCGACCGGCCGACCCCCCGGGCCACGGGGGCACCGACTTCTCTCCCCGGCCTCCTGCCGGCGCGAGGTGAGCGACCCTACCGGCGCAGGGTGAGCGACGCGAGGGCAGGCTCGAGGTCGGCCAGCCCGTCGAGAACGAAGTCCGGCTCGGCCCTGCCGTCGGGCTCGCTTCCCGGGAGAGGCGAGTCGGCCGGACGCGTCCGCAGGTATGCGACGCGCCAGCCCGCGTCGCGGGCCCCCACGATGTCGGCGACCCAGTCGTCCCCGACGTGGAGGATCCGGTTGCCGTCGAGCGGCGGCTGCCCCTCCCCGGCGAGCGCAGCCTCGGCCGCCCGGAAGATCGCCGGGTGCGGCTTGATCGTTCCCACCCGCTCGGAGACGACGATCGCGGCCAGGTGCGGCGTCCAGCCGGCGGCCTCGGCGTAGCGGTCGATCGTGATGGCCAGGGGCCAGTTCGAGAGGATCCCCAGCCGGTACCGCGGCGCCAGCCGCGCCAGCATGGCCCCGACCGCCGGGTCGGGGGGAATCCCGGCCACGAAGGCCCGGCTGTAGACGTCGAGCCCGAGCGCCACCTCCGAGGACGTGGAGCGCTCGGCGGCGGCCGCGTCGTCCCAGCCTTCGTCGTGAGCCGGGGCGGAAGCCCCGCGGAGGCGGGCGAGCACCCGGCGGAGGCGGACGGCGAGGTCGACCTCGCGGAAGCGGGGCACGTCCTCGCGGAACTGGCGGGCGCGCTCCTCGCTCCACGTCGCCAGGAACGCCTCCCGATCGACGTGGAAGCGCGGCGCCGCCGCATCGGCCAGCGCGGCCACGACGGCCTCCAGCGCGGCGCGATCGACCGGCACGAGCGTGTTCCCGAAGTCGAACGTGATCGCCTCCAGCGGCGGCCGCGGATCCCCGGCGCTCACCGGGCGACGCTCGCCGGACAGACCTCGCGAAAGGCGCACCACGAGCACGCCATGTACGTCGGCGTGGCCTCGAACCGGCGCGCCCGGATCCCCGCGGCCGCGGCGCGAATGCTCGCGACCCCCTTCTCGACCCGCGCCGTGTCCACGCGGGCCGTCCCGACGAGGCCCGACTCGAGGAAGTGGAGGGCCACGGCATCGGGCAGCCGGCCCGTCTGGGCCTGCCAGGCCATGGCGTAGATCGTGAGCTGGAGTGACTCCTTCGCCCGTTCCCGGGCCCGCGCCGGATCGCGAACGTCGGAGCTCTTGTAGTCGGTGATCACGACACGTTCGGCCAGGAGCGGGAGGACGGGCTCCAGGACGTCCGCCGCGGTGCCGGCGGCCTCCTCGGCTGCGGGCGGCGTTCCGTCAGCGAGGGCGACGATGTCGATCCGATCCATTCGGCCCCGGACGCGGTCGCCGTCGAGGGTGAACGCGAACTCCCGCTCGACGTACGCCGGGACGACGGCACCGGGCGCCAGCTGCTCCGCCCGGAAGCGGCGCAGGGCGGCCCGTCCTGCCGCCAGGCGCGCCTCCTCGTGCTCGCGGGAGACGAAGCCCTCGTTCGACCAGGCCGCGTCGAAGGCCGCCAGGAGCGCCTCCTCGGTCATCACGTCGCCGCGGGCGTGGCGGCGGTGGAACTCGGAGACGGCGAGGTGGAGCGCGGCGCCGTAGACGATCGCATGGTGGGGGGCGATGGGGACGCGCATCACGTGGACGTAGCGGTACTTGAGCGGGCAGGTCAGGTAGTCGTCCACCTGGTAGAAGGAGAGGACGAGCGGCGCGCCGGGGTCGGCGGCGGAGGCGACCGCCGGACGCTCCGCCGCGGTCGCCTCGAAGGCCGCCAGCCGCTCGACGGCGCTGGAAGTGCGGGCCGGCGGCGCCGTCCCGGCCGGCAGGTCGAGCGCTTCGAGGACGAACGGCGAGACGCGGCGGGTCCGCTTCCCGCCGTAGTCCTGGGCGTGGCAGAGGACCAGCTCGTCGCGGGCGCGGGTCATCCCCACGTAGAAGAGCCTCCGCTCCTCCTGCAGGTGGGCATCGCCGCTGGGGAAGACGCCTCGCAGGAGAGCGTCCGGGACCGCCAGCTGCTCGCGCCGCCCGCGGGCGGGAAACCTGCCGTCCACGAGCCCCACCAGGAAGACCACCGGCCACTCCAGCCCTTTCGCCTTGTGGATGGTCGCCACCGCGACGGCGTCGGCGTCGGGGTCGATGTCGGCGGTCGCCGGGTCGTCCCCGGCGTCGATGAGAGTCTGCAGGTGCGGCGCCAGGAAGACGGCGCGGTCGTCGGCGAGGAGGTCCGACTGGGCCCGGATGATCTCGAAGAAGCGGGCGATGTTGGAGAGAGCCTCCTGGGCGGCCACGGTCTCGGTGTGCATGAGCCTGGCGAGCGAACCCGAGGCGCGGAGGAAGTCGTAGAGCACTTCGCCGGCCGGCCGCCGGTGGCCCAGCTCGCTGTAGCGACGCAGGTCGGCGACGAGCCGCGCCAGCGACGTCCGGGTCTCGGGCCGAAGGCGGAGGAGGCCCGGCTGGCCGTCCACCTCGACGAGCGTCTCCCACAGCGAGCGGTTCGTCCGACGGGCCCGGTTGGCGAGGGCCGAGAGGTCGTCGCCCCCGAGGCCGTACACGTCGGAGGCGGCCAGGCCGTAGACGTCGACGGAGCTGCCCGGCTCGCCCACCGCTCGCAGGAAGGAGAGGAGGACGCGGATCTCCGGCCGAGCGTACAGGCCGGAGACGCCCGAGAAGCGCCAGGGCACGCCGGCGAGATTGAGGCTTCGGAGGACGGCGTCCGCGTCGACGTTCGCCCGCAGGAGGATCGCGTGGTCGCGCGGCGGAGCCCCGCCCGCGATCCGCCCCGCGATCTCGGCGGCGACCCAGTCGGCCTCCTCCGAGCCGGTCGCAAAGGAGACGTGGCGAACCGGCGCGGCCGGCGCCGCTCCCCTCCCCCGCGGCCCACGACGCTGGGCGATGAGCCGCTTGGTGATCCCCTGCTGGACTTCCAGGCGATCCGGGTCGTTGAAGCGGACCAGCCGGTAGGCCGCGTCGAGGATCGGGGCCCGCGAACGGTAGTTGCGGCGGAGGACGATCGTCCGCGCTCGCCGGAAGCGGTCGAGGAAATCCACTATCGCCCCGGTCGCGGCGCCGCGGAAGCGGTAGATCGACTGGTCGTCGTCCCCGACGACCGCGATGTTGCGGCGGGGCTCGGCGACGAGCGCGACGAGCTCGGCCTGGGCCCGGTTCACGTCCTGGAACTCGTCCACCAGCACGTATCGGAAGCGGCCCTGCATCTCCGCTCGCGCGGCCGGGTGCTCGCGAAGGAGGCGCAGGGCGAGGGCAACCTGGTCGCCGAAGTCGATGGCCCCGGCCTCACCGAGCAGCTCCTGGTAGCGGCCGTAAGCGCCTGCCAGCTCCACCTGGCGGCGCGCCGTCTCCAGGAGCGCGGGGCGTCCCGGGTCGTCCGCGGCAGCGGCCTCCGCGGCCGCGGCGAGGTGAGCGGCATGCGCGGCGTACGCGCCCGGCAAGACGTCCTCGTCCTTCAGGCGCGAGAAGAGCGTCGCGAGGGCGGCAAGGAACCTGGTGGGGTTCCCGAGCGGGCGATACTCGTCGAGGTCGAGCCGGAAGAGGCGCTCGGCAAGGAAGATGACCGTCTCCGGGCGCGAGAGTACGCGCGGCTCCGAGGGCAGGCCCAGCTCGAGCGCATGCTCCCGGATCATCCGGTCGCCGAACGCGTGGAAGGTCGAGATGACGGTGTCCGTGTAGCCGTACGGGACGAGTCGATCGACCCGGGCCTGCATCTCCTCGGCTGCCTTGTCGGTGAAGGTGAGGGCGAGGATCTCGGAGGGCCTCGCCCGCCGGGTGGCGATCAGCCAGGCGATCCGGCGCGTGACGACCTGGGTCTTGCCGGTGCCCGCCCCGGCCACGACGAGGAGCGGGCCCTCGCCGTGCGTGACCGCCCGCTTCTGCTCGCGGTTGAGGCCGGCCAGCAGCGCATCGACGCCGGCCGTCGTCGTGTTCCCCTCGCGCTCCTGCCGGTGCCTGGGCCGGCGCCGGCGGCGTGGGCCCGTGCCGGGGCGCCGGTGCCCGCCCCGGTACCGACGCCCGTGCCCGTGCCGGCGACGTGGTCGCGCCAGACGGGAATCTGCTCGAGGGCGGCCGGCTCCCCACGCCGGCCGCGCCCGTTCGCCGCCCGCGTCATCGCGGCGGGCGTCCGCTCAGCGCCCGTGGGCGCGCGCGGTTGCCAGGCGGACCGCCTCGGCCTCCTGCTCGGAGAGCGGACCCTCGGCGACGCCCGCCCGAACCGCCTTGGCGTAGAGGCGAGTCTGGTTTCGCGCGTGGAGGCTGTTGAGGACCACGCCGTCCCCCGCCGGGTCGAGGAGGGCGAGAACGAAGCTCTGGTTCCCGCCGGTGTCCTCGAAGGTGTTGAAGCGGACGAAGCCGACGCCCTGGACCGAGCGTCCCGTCTGCGTCTCGAGCACCACGGAGTGAGCGTCCAGCTCGTCCTGCCGGCGCGCCACGGCGAGGACCTTCGCCAGGTGGGCGTCGAGCACGCCGGCCAGGTTGCGGCCGTCCTCCCCGCGCGTCAGCGCCTCCAGCCGCGCCTCGAGCCGCCGGCCGCGGCGCGCCACCAGCCCGAGGGCGAGCGGCGAGCGCCGCGAGCACGAGCACGAGTCCGCCGACGAGAAGGGCTGCGTTCTGGGTGACGAGCGCGTCGAGGTCGCTCACGGGTCCTCCGCTGGGGTTCGCCGAGTCTAGCAGGGGCCGCTCACGGCAGGCTCGCCGGTGGCGGCGGCCCGGGTCGCCGCCCGGGCGTCCCGGCGCCGGTGGAAGGGCACCGCCGGGGCCCCACCCCCGAGCGCCGCGACCCCCGCCGGTGCGATGGCGTATCCTTCCGCGCGGCGGCCCGTTCCCCGGGCCGCCGCGAAATCGTTCCCGTTCGACACCAGGAGATCACCCGACCCATGGCGAAGCGGCAGCGCGGCGGCGCACGACCGGGCCAGCGTGCCCCCCTCCAGCGCGGCAGCCAGCCCGCCGCGACGCCGGCGGCGAAGCCGGTCGCCGCAACCCGCCCCGGCGGGCTCAGCACCGACGAGCTGGACCGCGCCGCGGAGCTCGAGGCCCAGATCGTCGCCGAGGAGCGCGCGGCGGTCTCGTCTCTCGCCCGCGGCCGCGATCGTCGCCGCGGCGGGGGCGATCCGATGCCGGCGTCGCGGGGCCGCTCAGTGGGTTCGCTGGCCGTCGTCGCCGAGGAAGAGTACCGCTACGTCGTGCGCGACCTGCGGCGAGTCGCGGTCGTCTTCGTGGGAATCTTCGGCCTCCTCCTGGCGAGCTGGTTCCTGATCGTCGTCGTCGGCGTCGTCAAGGTCTGACGCCTGGCGGGCCGCCTCGGCGGCGGGACTCTCGGGCCGCGACGCACGCCTTCAGCATGGCCCGTCGGGCGGCCACTGCCGCGAGGGCCTACTCCTCGCCGCCGTCGGTTCGCGGCAGGAACCGGCGCCTCTCCAGCCCCCTCGGAAGGTAGCGCTGCCCGGCAGCACCCGCCGGGTCGTCGTGCGGGTTGCGGTAGGTCTTCGCGGCGGGACGGAGGTGCGACGGCACCGGCCGCGTCCCCTCGCCTCGCACCTCGTCCCGGGCAGCGAAGAACGCGCGCCCGGCCGAGGCGTCCTTGGGCGCCCGGGCCAGGTGGACCGTCGCCTGGGCCAGCGCGTAGAGGCCCTCGTCGTTCGTCTCGGCCCCGATCTTCTCCACGGCCTCCAGCGCGGCGAGGGCCAGGGGCAGTGCGCCGGGCTCGCCGGCTCCGACGTCCTCGCTCGCGCTCACGACCAGCCGTCGCGCCATGTAGCGGGGGTCCTCCCCGGCCTCCAGGGCGGTCGCCAGCCAGTAGAGGGCGGCGTCGGGGTCGCTCCCCCGGATGCTCTTGATGAAGGCGCTCACGACGCCGGAGCGGTCGTAGTCGAGGGTCGCCGACTGCGCGGCCCGGGCGACGTCGGCGGGCTCGATCGCGGTGCGGCCGTCGGCGCCGGCCATCGCGACCGCGGCCTCCAGGATCCCCAGCAGGCGCCGCGCGTCGCCCGACGCGTAGCCGATGAGCTGGCGGAGGGCGACCTCGTCGAGGGTCACCCGCGCCCCGAGCCCCCGCTCTGCGTCGCCGAGGGCGCGGGCCGGCGATCTCGCGCAGGTCCGCCTCTCCGAGCGGCTCGAGCCGGAAGACGCGCAGCCGCGACAGGAGGGGCCGGGTGATCCCCCCGCCGAACGGCGGCTCGGTCGTCGCGCCGACGAGGACGATCGTGCCCGCTTCGACGTGGGGCAGCAGCGCATCCTGCTGGGACTTCGAGTAGCGGTGCACCTCGTCGAGGAAGACGACCGTCGTGGCGCCCCGGAAGGCGGCCTCGTTGCGCGCGGCGCCGACGACGTCGCGCAGGGCAGCGACCCCGTCCATCGTCGTGTTGAGCGCCTCGAAGCGCGCGCCGACCGCCTCGGCGAGCAGCCGTCCGATCGTCGTCTTGCCCGAGCCCGGCGGCCCCCAGAGGAGCATGGAGGGAAGCCGGCCGCCCTCGACCAGGCGGCGCAGCGGGGCTCCGGGACCGAGCAGGTGGGCCTGGCCGACGACATCGTCGAGCACGGCAGGCCGCATCCGCGCGGCGAGCGGCGTCAGCTCGGGCGGCGGCGTGAAGAGCGGGTCTGGGGCCCGGCCGGCCGGGCGTCGAGCGGGCACCCCGCGATGGTACGCGGGGGGCGCGCCGGCGTCGCGGCCGTGCGGGAGCGTGGCGGCCGGTTCGGTGCACCGCGGCCGTGCGGGAGCGTGGCGGCCGGTTCACCCGTGAGCGCCGCAACCGACCTCGACGCACGAAATCGCCGCGGAACTCGAGCGATTCGCGCGATGAGCGGGCATTCCACGCTCGCGGTTGCCATCGCGTGCTCACCCGTGAACGCGGGCGGGCGGCCGGGGCGGCGGCGGCCGGGGCGGCGGCGGCCGGGGCGGCGTTCCCCCCAGGGATCCGCGCGGCCCCGGCGCAGCCGGGACGGCGGCGGGCCGGGTCACGGCTCCAGGTCGAGGAGGCGCTCCCCCCGGGGTCCGCGCGGCACCAGCACCGCGAGCGGACGGCGGTCGAAGGTCCCGACGCGGCGGACGCCCAGCCGCTCGGCGGCCGCGACGAGGAGCGCGTCCGAGAGCCGCGGCCGGTGCTCGGCGGCGGACCGCAGGAGGCCGGCCGCGCGCTCCAGGTCGCCGTCCGTCGGTGCGACGACGCGGATGGCCCCCGACGTGCACGACGCGACCAGGGCCAGGGAGGCCGCCGGGCCGAGCTCGCGCTGGAGGACGTGGTCGGCCTCGGCGAGCGTCAGCGCGCCCACGAGCAGGGGCTCGTCGACGCGGGCGAACCAGGCGCGGGCCGCCTCGTGGTTGAGGTCGGCGGTGTCGGCCGCGGCGAGGATGACCGACGCGTCGAGCAGGATCGCCATGCCCCTACCCCGTCTCGTCGGCGCGCCGGCGCGCTCCGAGCTCCCGGCCCGCGATCCGGCGGGCGTCGAGCGAGAGCCGCCCGTGGGCACTTCGCCCGATCCCGACGAAGGGCAGTTCCTCCGGCGGTGCCCCGTGCGCCTCGAGCCAGGCCTCCAGCGCGGCCGCGATGACTGCCGTCTTGGTGGTGCGCGTCCGGCGGGCGTGTCGATCCACGCGGTCCAGCAGGTCCGGGTCGGCGAGGATCGTGGTTCGCTTGAGGACGGCCATATGCAGTCATATATACCACGCTGGACGACACGGCATGGCCTGCCCTACCCTGCCCGAACCCGACCGAGCACCCGAGAGACCCACCGTCCCGCAGGAGGCCGAACCCGTGCCCCGCTTCCAGCAGAACCTCCGGATCCCCGGCCCGACCGCCCTTCCGCCGACCGTGATGGCCGCTGGCGGGCGCCAGATGATCAACCACCGCGGACCCGAGTTCGCCGCGCTCATGGAGCGGATCGTCCGCCGCATGCGGCCGTTCTTCGGCACCGAGGCGGACATCCTCCTGCTCACCGCGGCCGGCAGCGGCGCCCTCGAGGCCGCGGTCGTCAACGTCCTCTCGCCCGGCGACCGCGTCCTCGCCGTCACGGTCGGCGTCTTCGGCGATCGCTTCGCCAAGGCGGCCGAGGTCTACGGAGCCGACGTCCGCCGCCTCGAGGTCGAGTGGGGCCGCGCCGCCACGCCGGCCGCCGTCCGCGCCGCGCTCCTCGAGGAGCCGAACGCGAAGGCCGTCCTCCTCACCCACAACGAGACCTCGACCGGGGTGACGAACCCGATCCCGGAGCTGGCGGCGGTGGTCCGCGAGGTCGCCCCGGACGCCCTCATCCTCGTGGACGCGATCAGCGCCCTGGGGGCAGTCCCGTTCGCGATGGACGACTGGGGCCTCGACCTCGTCGTCAGCGGCTCCCAGAAGGCCTGGATGTCGGCCCCGGGGATGGCCTTCGCGGCCGTCGGCGAGCGGGCCTGGACGGCGATGGAGACGGCGCGGATGCCCCGCTTCTACTTCGACCTGCGCCGCGCCCGCGATAGCGCCCTCAGCGGCCAGACGCCCTGGACGCCCGCAGTCGCCGTGATGTACCAGCTCGACGAAGGGCTCCGGCTCATGGAGGAGGAGACGGCGGCCGGCGTCTTCGCCCGCCACGCCGCCTGCGCCGCCGGCGCCCGCGCCGGCGTCGAGGCCCTCGGCTTCACCCTGTTCGCCGACCCGGCCAGCGCCTCGCAGACGGTGACCGCCGCCTGGGTGCCCGACGACCTCGACTGGAAGGCATTCAACGGCGAGGTCAAGGCTCGCGGCCTCGTCCTGGCCGGCGGCCAGGGCAAGCTCAAGGGCAGGATCTTCCGGATCGGCCACCTCGGTTCGGTCGAGGTCGAGGACATCCTCGGGCGCGATCGCCGTGATGGAGGGGGCGGCCAGGCGGGTCGGCCGGGCGATCGAGCCGGGCGCCGCCGTTGCCGCCGCCCAGCGCGCCGCGCTGGCGGTCCTCGAGGCGCCCGACCTGGACGTCGCGGCCCCGGCCGGGACGCCGGCATGAAGATCCTCGTCGCCGAGGCGCTCGCCCAATCGGGCGTCGAGCTCCTGCGCCGCCACCACGAGGTCGACGAGCGGATCGGCCTCTCCGCGGAGGAGTACCGGGCGATCCTCCCCGACTACGACGCGCTCCTCGTGCGCAGCCAGGTCAAGGTCGACGCCGCGATGATCGCGGCAGGCACACGCCTGACGGTGATCGGCCGGGCCGGCGTCGGCATCGACAACGTCGACATCGACGCCGCCACGCGGGCCGGGATCACGGTCGTCAATGCTCCCACCGGCAACACGATCGCCGCGGCCGAGCACACGATCGCCCTCATGTTCGCCATCGCCCGCAAGGTCGCCGCGGCCGACGCCTCGCTCCGGCGGGGCGAGTGGAAGCGGAGCGCCTTCACCGGCACCGAGTTGCGCGGCAAGACGCTGGGGATCGTCGGGCTGGGCAAGATCGGCGGCGCCATCGCCGACCGGGCCCGGGCGATGGAGATGACAGTCCTCGGCAGCGACCCCTACGTGACGGTCGAAGCCGCGGCCAACCACGGGATCGAGCTGGTCCCCTTCGACGAGCTTCTGGAGCGCAGCGACGTCGTCACCCTCCACGTCCCCAGGACGAAGTCGACGACCGGGATGGTCGGGGCTGCCCAGCTGGCCCGCATGAAGCCGACGGCGTTCCTCCTCAACGTCGCCCGCGGCGGTGTCGTCGACGAGGCCGCCCTTGCCGCTGCGCTCGCGGCCGGCACCATCGCCGGGGCGGGCGTAGACGTCTTCGCGACCGAGCCGCCCGCGTCCGACAATCCACTCTTCGCAGCCCCCAACACGGTGCTGACGCCACACCTCGGGGCCTCCACCGCGGAGGCCCAGGTCGCGGTCGCCGAGGAAGCGTCGCAGCAGGTCCTCGACATCCTCGACGGGCGCCCGGCTCGCTACGCCGTCAATGCCCCGCTCCTCACCCCGGAGACGGCCCGCGCCATCGCCCCCTACCTGCCCCTCGCGGAGACCCTCGGGCGCTTCTTCGCCCAGTACTCGCGGGGTGGCGTGCAGACGGTCGTCGTCGAGGTCGCGGGCGAGCTCGCCGGGCACGACGTCACGCCTCTCCAGGCGGCGGTCCTCCGGGGATTCCTCCAGGACGCCACGAACGCGCGGGTCAACCTCGTCAACGCGGCGACGCTGGCGAAGAGCCGGGGGATCACCGTCGTCGACCGCAGGACACCGGACGCCGGGGCGTTCGCGACGCTCGTCACGATCTCCGGGACGGCGGCCGACGGGTCGAATCGCACGGTGGCGGGCACGCTGGCGAACGGCGAACCGCGCTTCGTGCGCCTCGACAACTACTGGCTCGACGTCGCGCCGGCGCCATGGATGCTGATCTCGACCCACGTCGACCGGCCCGGGATGATCGGGCGCGTGGGCAGCCTCCTCGGGGCGGCCGACGTCAACATCAGCGCGATGCACCTGGGGCGCTCGTCGCCGCGCAGCGACGCGGTGATGTTCCTCGCTCTCGACGACCCGGTCCCGGCGGAGACGGCCGCGGCGATCCGCGCGGTCGACGGCGTCCTCGACCAGTGGGTGATCGACCTCGAGCCGGCCGGATGACCGACGGCAGCGGCACGGACGGCAGCGGCACGGACGGCAGCGGCACGCCGGCAGCGGCCGGGGCCCCCGCGGCTGGAGGGACGGCCGCGGCGGGGACGGCGGCGACGACATGCCCGGCGCCCCCTCCGCTGGCGGTACCGCCCGATCTCGCGGCGACCATCGTATTCCTCCGCCACGGGCAGTCGGAGTGGCTCGCCGAGGGCCGCTTCCAGGGCCGCTCCGACACGCCACTCTCGCCGCTCGGGCAGCGCCAGGCCGCCCTCGCCGGCGCTCGCTTGGCCGCGCCCGACGTACCGCCTCGCCTTCCCGTCCCAGCGGGCGAGCCCGTGGCCGTCATCCACTCCCCGCTCGCCAGGACACGGGAGACGGCCGAAGCCGTGGTCGCCGCGTTCCGCGACGCCGGCCGTCCCGCGCCACCGCTGCGACCCGAGGCGGGCTTCGCCGAGATCGCCCAGGGCGCCTGGGAGGGCCTCTTCCAGCGCGAGGTCGAGGAGCGCTACCCCGTCGAGATCGCCGGCTGGCGGCGCGACCCGGTCGGCGTCCACGCCCCCGGAGGCGAGTCGCTCGCGGAGGTCGACGCACGCGTTCGCGTCGCCCTGGCGCTCGTCCTCGTGGAGCTCGGCGCCGCCGCCGGCCCCGGCGCGGCGGGCACGCCCTCCTACTACGACAGCCACGCCGGGCCGTGGGCACTCCTCGTGGGCCACGACGGCGCCTTCAAGGTCGCGCTCCTGGCGCTCCTCGGCCTCCCGCTCGACCGCTTCTGGACCTTCACCCAGACCACCACGGGGATCGCGGTCCTCGACGTCCGCAACGGCCGGACGATTCTCCGCGCCTGGAACCGCACCGACCACCTCGCGTCGCTGGAGCGCGAGGCCGCCACGGCGACGCGAGCCGAGGAGGACGCGTCGGCCGAGCGGGCGCGCTCCGGCGCGCTGTAGGGGACGGCCCGGCGAACGCGGGCACCGCCTATCAGCGACGCGGGCGCCGCCGGAGGAACAGGCGCAGGAGGGCGATCCGCAGCCGCCGCTGGGCCTCGCCGAGGGCCGCCAGGCGATCCGGCGGCATTCGCCGCCGCCCGTACGTCGTCTCCACCGTTGAACGCGCCACGAGCTGGAGCTCGGGCCGGGCGGTCGGGACGGCGTCCGAGAGGCTCCCGAGATACTCGTAGACGGTCTGCGTGGGACGGCGCGCGTGCCCCAGGCGGCCGGCCATCCGGGCGACCGTCCGGTAGACGACCTCCGGCTCGACCGGTCGCGCCAGCCGCCGCCGGAGCCAGACGAAGGCGACCACGAACAGGGCGATGATCGTGGGGATGACCAGGAGGATGGCCGGCCCGATCCCCGGCGTGCGCGGCGGCGTGCCTCCGCCGCCGGCCGGGACCGGCGGCTCGTTCCCGTCCCTACCGGTCGGCCTGGGCGTCGCTCCGGCCGCCCCGCTCGGGGCGGGCGTGGCCGTCGGGAGCGGCGGGCCCGGGGCGATCGCCTGCGGCTGGCCGACGCCGGCGGTCGGGTCGAAGTCGACCCACCCGTAGCCCGGGAACCAGACCTGCACCCACGCGTGCGCCTGAGATCGCCGGATCGTCTCCACTCCGGCCGCGTCGCGCTCGCCGGGCAGGTAGCCCTCGACCAGCCGCGCCGGGATGCCGGCCACGCGGAGCAGCACCACCATCGTCGTGGCGAAGTGCTCGCAGTAGCCTCGCCGGGAGACGGCGAAGCAGTCCGCGACGCCGCGCGTCCCGCACTCGACGTCGAGGACGTCGGTGTCGTAGCTGAAGTTGCGAGGATCGGAGAGGTACGACTCGATCGCGCGGGCGGTGTCGTAGGCATTGCCCGGGTGCGCTGCGTCGAGGATGGTCCGCAGGAGGGCCCGGACGTCCTGCCCCGCGGTGCCCGGCTGCAGGTTCAGGTAGACCGCGCTGAGGTCGGCCGAGTAGTCGGCCTTCGCTGCCCGCAGACGGTTCTCCGTCAGGGCGCCGGCCACTCCCTCGGTGACGATGGGGACGCGGGCGGTCGCCGCGTACGAGGCCGGGCCGTCCACGCGAGCGCTCGCGAACCAGACGTCGCTCTCCTTCTTCACCAGCGTCAGTCGCGTCGTCCTGTCGATGGTCGCGGCGATGCCGGGAGCCACGACCACGCCGAGGGACCCGGACGTGCCCCGCACGACGTAGGAGACCTCGCGCATCGCCACGGTCTCCGTCGGCAGGTCGCCGGTGCCCGCGAGCAGGTCCCGCCCGGCCGGGATCTCGAGGTCGACGGTCTCGCTGCGGCTCCACTGGTTGCCGACGAGGCGGTCGTAGGCCGTCGCGCGCCACTTGAGACGCGGGCTGTCGCGGTTGGTCGTGATCGACAGGACCGGCGTGTCGTCCGAGGTCCAGACGCCCTCCACGGTCACGGTCGCGCCGAAGGTCGCGCCGCCGAAGCTCGTCCCGGGGCCCCCCGACGGGAAGAACCGGGCCAGGTCCGAGCCGAAGTCGATCAGGCGCTGGTCGAGTCCCTGCCACCACCCCGCCAGCGGAGCCGACGAGGCGAAGGTCGTCAGGAGGAGGCTTCCGAGAAGGGCAGCGCCGACCAGCGTGAGCCCCGCCCGGAGTGAGAGCCCCACGGCATTCCCGACGTCGGCGATCCGGTGGCGCGCCCAGGTTCGCTGCTCGTCCGCGACGTGGAAGCGAACGAGGAAGAGGAGCGCAGCCACGGTGAAGATGACGAAGGCGGCGAACTGATCGAGGGCCGTGATGGAGACGTTGGCCAGCAGGATCGTCCCCGGCAGCACGACGGCCGCGACCGGCCGGCGATGGGCGAAGGCGGCGTACCCGGCGAACTGCCCGGCGGCCCAGGTGAGCCCGCCCAGGACCAGGAGGTAGTGGGCGATCTCGTCCGTGGTCCCGTGGCCCCACAGGACCAGCTCCTCGTAGGCGTTCCAGACACCATCGGCGGTGATACGGACCATGCCGGCGAGGTCGCTGCCGGGTCCCAGGGTGCTTCCGACCGCGAGCAGGAGGAAGGCGGTCGCCAGCAGGGCCCCGCCCCCGTGCGCGACGAGGCGCCCGCGTCCGAGCTTCGCCGCAGCCACGCCCCAGACGACGCCGAGGGCGCCGGCCCAGGGCAGGAAGTCGGTGTTCGACTGCGGGCCGAGGACCCAGCGCGCGTCGTCGATCGCCCAGCCGACGACGGCGCACATGAAGATGAGCAGCAGGACGCTTGTCCAGCCCTCGGCGGGAACCGTCGCGAAGCTTCGCCGGGCCGGCCGCGAGGCCGGGTAGCTCGCGCCGAGGTCGAACGGCGTCCGGGCGGCCGTCATCCGACGAGGACCTCGCCGAGCGGAACGCCCGGCGGCACCGCGTGGGTCCGGATGTCGAACTCGGCGACCTGGTGGCGCATGTTCCGCGCCGCCGTCTCCCGCCCGGCAAGCGCTGCAGTGACGGCCGGCTCCGCGATCGTGCCGTCGATCTCCGCGGCCCGGCGGGCGAAGACGGCGGGATCGAGCCAGATCACCTGGCACCCGATCCCGCGCACCCCGAGCGTCGCCAGCGGCCGGACCCAGCCCGGCTCCGTCGAGGCCGTGATGATCACCGTCGACATGCCCCGCCGGAGGAGCGGCAAGCCGGCCACGAGGGCCTCGACCAGCGGGGTGCTCCCGTCGCCGTCCACCGCCGCCAGGAGCTGCAGGATCTTCTGGCGCTGGCGCGGGCCGCGATCGGGCGGCAGGACCGTGACACGGCTCCCGGTCGTCGTCAGGGCGACGGAACGGTTCTCCTCGATCGCCCGCTCGGCGACGGCGGCCGCCGCCCGGACGCCGACCTCCACCGTGCCGTCGTCGCCGGCACCCACCTGGGTTGCCCGCTGGAGGTCGAGGATGATCCAGACGTCGGCCGTCTGCTCCAGGTCGAACTCCTTGACCTGGATCTCGCCCGTGCGGGCAGTCGAGGGCCAGTGGATGCGGTTGAAGCCGTCGCCGGGTGCGTACGGCCGGACCGAGGTCGCGAGAGGGGTCGTCTGCTGGGTGCGGACCGGCGTCGAGCGGCTGCCCTCGAGGCTCCGGGCCTGCAGGCGCCAGCGCGGGATCGGCTCGCGACGCGGGTACACGACTAGCGTCAGGCCGTGGCCAACGGAGGCGCTGGCCTCGAAGAAGCCGAAGGGATCGCCGGTCCTGATCTGGAGCGGGTCGACCCGGAAGTGGCCGCGGCGTCCGAGCGGGACCTTCGCGATCCACGAGCGCTCGCCGTGGGGGCCCAGGGAGATCGCGCGGCCCGGCAGCGGCACGGGCAGGGTGGACGGGTTGTGCACCTCGAGCCACAGCTTCGGGATCCGGCTCGTGCTGCGCAGGGTGTAGGTCGCCCGCAGCACCTCCCCCACGTGCGCGTGCAGCTGGTTCACGGCGTACCCGGCTTCGAGGTCGGCCAGTCCGAAGCGGGTGACGAGGTAGCTCCCCCCGATGGCGCCCAGGCCGAGGTAGACGAGGAAGAAGAGGAACGGGGCACCGGTGCTGAGGGCGGCCACGACGAGCGCCGTCGCGACGATCATGAACGGCAGGCGGCGGAGTACGACCACGAGCACCCCCGAACGCGGCGCGCCTAGCGCGCCCGCGACTCCTCGGCCTCGATCCGGCGCGGGCCGCCGGGTCGGATCGACGCGTCGACGGGGACGGTCTCCAGCAGCTCCCGGACCACCGTCTCGGAGTCGACCTCGCGGATGGACGAGCTCGTCTTGATGATGAGGCGATGGGCGAGCGCCGGGCCGGCGAGCGCCTTGACGTCGTCGGGGATCACGTAATCGCGGCCGAGGAGGGCAGCCCGGGCCTGGCCGGAACGGTAGAGGGCGATGCTGCCCCGGGGCGAGGCGCCGAGGTAGACGTCGGGATGGGTCCGCGTCGCGTTCACGAGGCGGACGATGTACTCCGAAACGCTCGTGTCCACGTAGATCTCCCGGGCGGCCGTCTGCATCTCGCGCAGCTCGGTCACGGACAGGACCTCGCCGAGGGCGTCGAGCGGGTGGATCCGCTTCTGCTCGTCGAGGATCACGATCTCCTCGGTCGGCGTCGGGTAGCCCAGCCGCAGGCGGAGCATGAAGCGATCGAGCTGCGCCTCCGGCAGGGCGAACGTCCCCTCGTACTCGATCGGGTTCTGGGTGGCGATGACGAGGAACGGGTCGGGCATCATGTGGCTGATCCCGTCGATCGTCGCCTGGCGCTCCTCCATGCACTCCAGGAGCGCCGACTGGGTCTTCGGGGTCGCCCGGTTGATCTCGTCCGCGAGGACGACCTGGCTCATGATCGGGCCGGGCCGGAACTCGAACTCCTGCGTCTTCTGGTTGTAGATCGAGAGGCCGGTCACGTCGGAGGGCAGCAGGTCCGGCGTGAACTGGATCCGCCGGAACGTGCAGCCGAGGCTGCGCGCGATCGCCTTGGCGAGGACCGTCTTGCCGGTCCCCGGGACGTCCTCGATCAGGAGGTGGCCACGGCAGAGGAGCGCGACCAGCGCGAGCTGGACTTCGTGATGCTTGCCGACGATCACGCGCTCGACGTTGCCGACGACCCGGTCGCCGCACTCCTGGATCTTCGTCATCGGGCTCCTCGCGCTGCGGCACCGACGGCGGGCCGGACGCTCCAGTTCCGGGCGCCCGCTCCGACGTGCGGCGGTGGCGGACTCGGGGTCCGCAGACTCAGGGTCCCGAGATAGTACGCCGGGCGGCCTGAATCGGTTCCCAGCGGGCCAGGTCCGGACGCCGCGGTGCCCGACGCGGCGGCTCCGAACGTCGCGCCGCGTCAGCCGCGAACGTGGGCCCGGATCATGCCCCGCCCCGGCGAGAGGGTGCCGATGGTCGCCGTCACGGCTGCGCCTCGAAGAACGCCCGCAGCATCTGCCCAGCCAGGGGCGCTGCCCGCTCTCCGCCGCGGCCACCCTTCTCGACGACGACCGCGATGGCCACCGTCGGCGCGTCGGCCGGCGCGAAGCCGATGAACCACGAGTTGGGCTCACCCTGCCCGCCTATCTCCGCCGTCCCGGACTTGCCCGCGGTCTGGATCCCGGGAACCCGGGCTCCCTCCGTGAAGAGCCGCCCCCAGGCTCCCTCCACGGCCCGGGTCATCGCCTCGACGAGCACGGCGTTCGCCGACGCGTCGAGAATCCGTCCCAGCGACCGTGACCCGGTCGCCGTCGCGCGGCCCTGACGGTCGACGAGCGCCGTCACGAGGCGCGGTTGCATCAGCTCCCCGCCGTTGGCGACCGTCGCCGCCACGAGCGCCATCTGGAGCGGCGACGCGAGCACCTCGCCCTGGCCGTACGCGGCGTTGGCCAGCTCCACGTCGTCGAGGAAGCCCCCCGGGAGCGGCCCGCCCCCGTTGGTCAGCTGCGACGGCGCGGTCGGGATCTCGAACGGCAGGGCCGCGCCGAACCCGAGGCGTCGAGCGTAGGCGTCGAGGTTCGCCCCGCCGGTCTTGAGACCGGCGAGCGCGTACCAGATGTTGCAGGAGACCTCCGTGGCGGTCACCAGGTCGAGCGCGGTCGTGCCCGTGAACGGGTGGTGGCCGTCCCGCACCCGGTACCCGGAGACGACGAGGCCGCTCTTCTCGCTTCCCGGCTGCTTCGCGAAGACCGTGTCGCGGCGGATCGAGCCGCTGCCGAGCCCGGCGATCGCCGTCACGATCTTGAAGACCGATCCCGGCACGTAGCGACCCTGGACCGCCCGGTCCAGCAGGGGCGACGCGACATCCCCGCGGAGCGCCTCGAACGTCGTCGCCGCCGTTGCCGGGTTCGAGATCCGCGAGGCGTCGAAGACCGGCGTCGACGCCAGGACCAGCACCTCGCCGCTCCGCGGGTCGAGCATCACGACCGCGCCGTGGGACTCGCCGAGCAGCTGGACGGCCAGCCGCTGCAGCGGCAGGGAGAGCGCGGTCTGCAGGTCGCTCTGGCGGTCTGCGGGCGGGAGGAACTTCGCGAAGAGCCGCGAGATCGGGTCGCCGCCCCGGGCGCCAGTCAGGTCGGCCGTGTACGCCCGCTCCAGGCCGGCCGATCCGTAGAGCGCGGATGCGTACCCCACCGGGTGGCTCACGGCCGGGTCGGCGTAGACGCGGTAGAGCGTGCCGTCATCGGTGCGCCGGCTGCTGGCCAGCGTGCGGCCGTCCCGGTCGAGGATCTTCCCCCGGACGACGGTTCGTGCGGCCGCGAGGACCGCCGCGTCGGTCGGCGAGGACGCGAGCTCGTCGGCCCGCATGACCTGCCAGTACGAAGATCCGGCTGCCAGGATGCCGAAGGCGAGGACGAGCACGAGCGCGAGGGCGGGAACGCGCTCGGCCGGCGAGCGGCCCGGCCTCATGAGGGCCCTCCTCGCGGGTGGCGCAGGCGGGCGAGCCGCGGCGTGCCGGGGGGCGCGAGCGACGCCGCCCCGCGATCCGAGAGCGCCAGGAGCATGCCCACCACGATGGCGTTGGCGAGGAGCGACGAACCCCCGTAGCTGACGAAGGGGAGGGTGATCCCGGTCAGGGGGATCAGCTTCAGGTTGCCGCCCGCGATGATCGCCGCCTGCACCCCGACGACGAGGGCAAGCCCGGCCGCCAGGAGCGCCCGGAAATCGTCGCGCGCCGCGGCCGCAATCCGCAGACCCCGCCCCACGATGACGAGGTAGGCGGCAAGGACGGCGGCGACGCCCGTCATCCCCAGCTCCTCCCCGATCGCGGCGAGCGGGAAATCGGTGTGCACGGCCGGGATCGGGAGCCGTCCTCCGATCTCGGGGAGCCCGGCGCCCAGGCCCGTGCCGACCATGCCGCCCCGGGCGAACGCCTGCAGCGCCTGGATCAGCTGGTAGCCGCCGCCCAGGGGGTCGGCCCACGGGTCCAGCCAGACGGAGATGCGCTGCTGCACGAGCGGGAAGAGGACCGCCAGCAGAGCGAAGCCCACGGCGAAGAGGACGAGGCCAAGCACGACATCGGTGCGCCGGCCGGTGGCCAGGTAGAGCATGCCCAGGAAGACGGCGTAGAAGAGGAGCGCGGCGCCGAGGTCCCGCTGCACGACGACTATCCCGAGGGCCAGGGCCAGCATCGCCCCGATCGGAACCAGGTACGGCAGCGGGGGGACCGTGATCCGGCCCACCAGGCGAACGCGGGCGTCGGTCAGCAGCATCCGGTTCTCCGCGAGGTAGGCTGCGAAGAAGACGACCAGGATGACCTTCAGGAGCTCCGATGGCTGCCCGCTCAGGGGTCCGACCTGGAGGGTGAGCCGGGAGCCGTTGACCTCCGACCCGAAGACGAAGGTGAGAACGAGGAGGGCGAGGCCGCCCGCCGCCCACGTGTACTTGTAGAGGCGCAGCCAGCGATCGGAGCGCAGGGCGACGGCGATCGCGGTGGCCACCGCCAGGGCCACCCCAAGCCAGACGAGCTGGAGCGTGCCGAGGCCGAGCCTCAACGGCCCCACGTCCTGCACCACGAGGTCCTGCGGGAAGCGCTCCATGAGCAGCAGCCCGATCCCGGCCAGGAGGGCGGCGGCCGGGAGCAGTATCTCGTCCACGCGCCGGCCGGCCACGACCAGGACGACGTGGGCGGCGAGCAGGCCGCCGCCGAACAGCGCGAGCCCGGGGAGATCGGCCGGTTCGAGACGCCCGGTCCGCAGGAGGCCGAGCGAGAGGCTGCCGACGCCGATGGCGGCGATGACGGCTGCGAGCAGCGCCAGCTCGCGGGGCCGCGCCCGTGGGCGGGGAAAGCCGGGCAGGGTCGGCGCGGGGCGGTCGGCGACGGGCTCGGTCATCCGCGCCCGCGCTCGAGGCGAAGGCGGACGTCGCCGATCCGGATCTCGTCCCCGTAGGCCAGCACGGTCACGCCGGCAACCGCTGCCCCGTTCACGTACGTCCCGTTCGTGCTGCCGAGGTCCTCCACGTACCAGGCCCGGCCGCGGAAGGTCAGAACCGCGTGCTGCGCCGACGCGTACGCGTCATCCACCACGACGCTGCTGCCCAGGTCGCGACCGAGCGTCGTCACCGCGTCGAGGGCGAGGACGGCGCCCGGCGCAGGCTGTCCCGAGGACGCGACCACCACGAGGCGGCCGAGCGACGCCACGGGATCGCGGGCTGCCGCCCGCACGTCACGGAGGAGCGCTCGGGCCATCAACGCGAGGGCGACCCAGAGCAGGGCGAGGAAGGCGAGACGAAGTGTCCAGAGGGCGAGGTTGAGCCCGGCGTCCATCACCCCTCCCCCGGCGAGCCGGCGGCAACGATCTCGAGGCGCGTCGCGCCTACCTCGATCAGGTCACCCTGCCCGACGACCGCCTCGTGCACCGGCGCCCCGTTGACCCGCGTCCCGTTCATGCTCCCCAGGTCGGCCAGGACGAACCGGCCGCCGCGAGACGAGAGGCGCGCGTGGCGCCGCGACGCCAGCCGGTCCGCCAGCACGAGCTCCACGTCCATCGCGCGACCGATCGTGAGCGGGCGCCCGTCGAGGGCGACGTCCCGCGCCGGACTTCCCGGCGTGGAGATCCGCAGCGCCAGGCCCGGGAGGCCGGCACTGGGCAACGGGTGCACCATCGTGATCTCGGGGAGCGCATCGGGCGAGATGGGCGGCCGCCTTCCGTCGGCGAAACCGACCGTGACCTGGACGTCGCCCGGAGAGAGCTCGGGGGCACCGAGGAGCGCCACCGTCGGTCGCTCCGGGATCCGGTATCCGCGCCTCCGGGCGTGCTCGAGGGCAACGGCGGCGAGATCCTCCTCGAGCGCCGGGAGGCCGGCCAGGCCGGCGGCGTCCCGCGGGGAGACCCGGATCGAGAACCGGGTGGGCGCCAGCATCCCGAGGGCATCGACGCGGCGCTTCTCGTCCATTGCCCGCTCCAGGCGTCGGGCGAGAGTGACGGGCTCCACGTGAGCGCCCAGGAGCCGGGCGGTCGGTCGCTCGAACAGCCGCTCCAGGAAACGCTCGAGCGCGGCGAGGGGGCGCATCGACCGGTGCAGGCCTCCGTGCGGCGCGCCATGGGGGCGCTGGCAAGGACGATTGGGGGCGACTGGCGAGTACCACGGTTCCCGGGGCGCTGGGACCCCTACGGTATACTTTCGAACGCGCGGCTGGGTCCACGGACTCGCGCGTGGTCGCATCTCCCGGGGGCCTGATGACCGACACGATCACCGAATCGTTCTGCGAGCGGTGCGGCACGCGGTACTCGTTTGACCGAACCGCGAAGCCTCGGCGCGGTGGGATCGGCCGAGTCCGCGTCCTCACGCGGGGCCTGAAGAACTACGTCGCGAACGACGGCATCCCGATGAACGAGGCGATGGCCGCGGCGCGCGACGACGAGGGGCAGGCAAGGGTCTCGCGGCAGCTCGACGCGTTCCGCAAGGCGTTCAACCTCTGCATGTCCTGCCGGCAGTACACCTGCGCGAACTGCTGGAACGAGCTGGCCGGCGAATGCCTGACCTGCGCCCCGGAACTCGCTCATGAGGCGCCGCCTTCACCCACCCCGGGCCCGGCGGCGATCGTTCCCGCAGAGGCCGCGGATCGGGTCCCGGGAGGCGACATCGTCGCGGCCACCGCATGGCCCACGGCCGATCTTGCGCGCACCGCCGCGAACCTGGTCGCGGCGCCAACCCCGGATGTCGACCTCGCCACCGACGCCGGCCCTGCCCCGGCCGTCGATCCGGCCACGGACGCCGGCCTGGCCGTGGAGGAGCCGGACGTCCTCGCCCGGCTGGAGGCCCACCGCGCCGAGCGATCGGGCGCCGACTTCGCCACCGACGCCGGCCCTGCCCCGGCCGTCGATCCGGCCACGGACGCCGGCCTGGCCGTGGAGGAGCCGGACGTCCTCGCCCGGAAGGAGGCTTACGGCGCCGAGCGATCGGGCGCCGGGGCTGACGAGCTGACCGTGGATGAGCTGGCCGAGGTCGAGTCCGCCCTGGCAGCCGCGCTTGCGGCGGTCGAGCAGCCGGCGGAGATCGGCGTCGAACCCGCGCCGGCGGCGCCCGAAGCTGTGCTCTCGGTGGTCGAATCGACGGCGGAGGCCAGGAACGCCGAGCCGAAGGTCGCGGACGAGCCGCTGGTTGCGGAAGCCGTCGATGGCGCCACGCCGGCCCGCGGCCAGGCGCGAGGCTTCCTGGCACGCTTCCGCTCGCGTCGCCGGCCCGTACCACCGGCGGCCGCGGAGTCGGCCATCGATCGCGCAGGGACAGCGGCCGAAGCGCAGATCGTCCCGGTCGTGGGCCAGGAAGCTGCCGCGGAGGCGCCCGAGCTTCCGGTCGTCGCCGAGCCGGTTGAGGCCATCGAATTCGCCCCGGATTTCGCCGAGCCGGCTGCCGAGGAGGCGCCCGAGCTTCCGGTCGCCGCCGAGGCGGTGAGGCCCGAGTTCGCGAGCCGGCTGCGAGGAGGAGCCCGACGCCGGCGCAGCCGAGGCCGTCGCGTCGGTGCCCGAGGAGGAGCCCGAGCTTCCGGTCGCCGCCGAGCCGGCAGCAGACGTCCCCGAGCCCGCAGCCGCAGCGCCGCCCGAGCTTCCGGTCGTCGCCGAGCCGGTCGAGGCCATTGAATTCGCCCCGGATTTCGCCGAGCCGGCTGCCGAGGAGGAGCCCGAGCTTCCGGTCGCCGCCGAGCCGGCACCGACGTCCGCGCCGCCGCCGAGGCCGCCCGAGCTTCCGGTCGCCGCCGAGGCCGTGCCCGAGCTTCCGGTCGCCGCCGAGGCCCCCACGCCGGCAGCCGAGGCCGTCGCGTCGGTGCCCGAGGAGGCGCCCGAGCTTCCGGTCGCCGCCGAGCCGGCAGCAGTCGTCGCCGAGCCCGCAGCCGCAGCGCCGCCCGAGATTCCGGTCGTCGCCGAGGCAGCCACCGCGGCGCCCGAGGAACCCGCTCCCGAGCCGGCTGCCCCACCTGCGCCCGCCGACACCATCGAGCAGCCCATCTGGAGCGTGGTCGCCCCCGACGTCGAGCCCGTTCCGTCGCCCCGCGCGCCCGGCGCCCCGTCATGGCCATCCCCGGATTCGCGAGCGGCCCCCGAGCCAGGGCACGTCCCGGGATCCGCCGCGACCCCGTGGGCCTCCCGTCTTGCCACGGCGCGCCCGGACCAGGGCGACGTCTGGGCGGCGTCGAGCCGGCAGGTCCTCGCGGGGCCGGGCGCCGCCGCCGCGAGCGGATCCGCTCCTGCCGTGCAGGCCTGCGTCAGCTGCGGCCTCTCCCTGTCGGCGAATGCCCGCTTCTGTCGGCGCTGCGGCACCCGCCAGGCATGATCCGCCGGTAACGCGGGAGCCGGCCGCCGGGGCGCCTCAGGACAGGGCCTCCTGTTCGCTGCGCAGCCGTCCTGCGCCGCGGCCGCGACGGTCGCGCTCGGCGACCCACGCCGCGCCCAGCAGCAGGAGCTGGGTGACGTTTCCCAGCCAGATCAGGCCCAGGAAGAGCGCCCCGAAGGCCCCGTAGAGCTGCGCCGAGCCGAACAGGAGCGGCCCCAGGATCCCGAAGAGCGCCGTCAGCGCGAAGATGGCCAGGCTGGCTGCCAGGGCGGGCGGCCAGAGCGCACGCCAGGCGGGCCGCGGCCGGGGCACGAAGCGGTAGGCGAGCGCGACGAGGCCCGTGACACCCGCCAGCGAGCCGGCCACGCGGCCGAGCGGACCGGGCACTCCGACGACCGTGCCCACCGGCCCGGGAAATGTCACGAGGACCAGGACGATGGCGGTGACGAGCATTCCGAAGGCCACGGCCACGAGCGCCACCGCGTCCCGGAGCAGCGTGCGCCCGACCCCGTCATCCTCGAAGACGACCCGGAACGCCCCGTCGAGGGCGCGGACCAGCGAGCTTGCGGTCCACGCGAGGAGGAGCAGCCCCACGATCCCGGATGCCGGAGCGAGCCCGGAGAAGCTCGTCAGGGCTTCGTCCAGGACCGGACTGAGGGGCGGGATCTGGGCGGCCACCAGCGCCACGATGTCGGCCCGCACGGTGGGGTCGGCGACGAATGCGCCGACGATCGAGAGGATCACGAGGAGCGCGGGGACCAGGGCGAAGAGGGCCACGAATGCGAGGCTCCGCGCGAGGACCGGACCGCCCGCAGCCGAGAAGCGGCGAACGACGACGTGAGCCATCGCGATCCGCGGCACTCCGAGCGCGCGCGCGACGAACGGCTCTACGGCCGCGGCAAGCCCGGCCGCAGCGCGCACCAGGATCCCGGGGCGCTCCACGAGGGTCGGGAGGCCGGGAGGCTCGTCCTCCGCCCCCGACGCCGCCACGCTCAGATCTCCTCGAAGAGGCCCGGCTGCAGCACGTCGGCCGCCACTCGCCGCCGCGGCCGGAGGAGCGCCCGGACCTCGACCCGGCGCACGTAGCGCCGACCGCCCAGCTTAAGCGTCTGGAGCCGGCCCTCGCGCGCCCAGCGACCGAGCGTCTCCGGGCGCAGGTGGATGTTGGCGCCGCGCAGGATCTCGACCGCCTCGGCGAGGCTGATCCAGTCGGAGGCGACGCGACTCATCGGGCCTGGCTCACTCGCCGGAGCCGGACGAAGTGGACTTCGACTCGCCGGAGCCGGACGACTTCCTGGTCGACTCGCCGGGCCTGGAGTCGCGCGAGGCCGTCCCGCCGGAAGACGACGGGTCGGAGCCCGACGACGTGGAACTCGACTCTCGGGATCTGGACTCGCCGGAGACCGACTCTCGGGATCTCGACTCGCCGGAACTCGACTCGCCGGAGGCCGACTCGCCGGAGGCCGACTCTCGGGATCTGGACTCGCCGGAGGCCGACTCGCCGGAGCCCGACGCAGCTGGGGCCGACTCGCCGCCCTTCGACTGGTCCACTGCGGCCTTCTTCGCGGGCGCCCCGGTCGAGCGCCGGTCCTTCTTCGCCCAGCCGCTCCCCTTGAAGACGATCGTGGGCGGGGCGAAGGCGCGGGTGACGGGGCCCTCGCAGAGCGGACACTGGCTGGGACCCAATTCGTTGAGGCCGCGGAAGACCTCGAACCGGTGGCGACAGGAGTTGCAGACGTAGTCGTAGACGGGCATGGCGGCCGGGCTCCCCGTTCAGCCGCGCAGGAGCCGCATGCCGCACTTCGGGCAGTAGAAGGCCCGCTCGTGCGCCGACGCGAAGCTGCAGTGGGCGCAGACCAGGCCGCCGCGACCGGCGGCAGGGACCGGCCGATCCGGGGGCGCGAGCCCCAGCGCGTACTGGTTGGCAAGGATGTTCTGGAAGAGCCCCGCGAGGCAGCGGGCGGCGATCCGGTCGGTGTCGCCGCGAACTCCCCGCCCGCCCCAGCCGGTCACGGCACGCACGAGCATGTCGCCCGTACCCTCGTCCCAGTGGGACGCGACCCCGCCGATGACGGCGCTGTAGTCCGGGTAGCCGGAGGTGTCGACCTCTCCGTCGAGGAGCGCGACCGCCAGCGTGTCGAAGGCGAGGTCGATAGCGTCGACCGACTCGAGCACGAAGATCGCGTGCCGCGTGATCGCCCCGTGGCCGTGGTGGGCGTTCACCCACTGAATGGCCTCCGACGACCGGATGATCGAAGGCAACGCCCCGCTGAACTCGATCGGCAGGGGCTCGACGACCTCGATCTCGCTCCGGGCCAGCCCGGCCAGCATCGACGGCAGCTCGGCGAGGGCGCCTGACCCCGGCTTCAGGCGGACGCCCTCGCTGCTCTTCCCGGCGTAGTAGAGCTTGAGGATGTACTCCTGGGCCGAGGCATCCTCGGGCACGATCTGCGCCGGGGCCTGCTGCGCCTCGTCGCGCGCCTTGCGCCTCAGGAACTCGAGCGGCACGGAACCTCCATCGGATCGGTCACCGTAATCCTAGCAGCGGGAGGACACCAATCGTTCCGCGGTCGTCCCTCCAGCGCGCGTCCGACGCCCGCGAGATCACCGGCGGTCCGCCTCGCCGAGATCATCCCCCGGTGCCGGCGAGGCGACGTACCAGGCCGCCGCATCGACCGGCAGCCGGTCGTCGACGAGCGGCAGGCTCGCGAGCAGCGTCGTGCGCCCCCCGGGGAGCTGCAGCGGCTCGGCCGACAGGTTGACCGCGCAGCGCAATCCGTGCCCCCGCTCGAACACGAGCGTGCCGCCGGGGCTGGGAAGCCAGCGCAGCTCCGCGCTCGCGAAGCCGCGGTGACCGCGTCGCAGCGAGAGGGCCCGACGGTAGAGCTCGAGCATCGAGCCGCCGGTCCGCGACTCGGCCTCCGCCGAGAAGGCCGCGTAGGCGAGCGGCTGGGGCAGCCAGGGGGTCGACCCGGGCGGGCCGAAGCCGAAGGGAGGCGCGTCGCCGGACCAGGGGATCGGCACCCGGCAGCCATCGCGCCCCCGTGCCCGGTGGCCCGAACGGCGCCAGGTCGGGTCCTGGAGCATCTCCTCGGGCAGGTCCTCGACCTCCCACAACCCGAGCTCCTCGCCCTGGTAGAGGTAGGCGCCGCCGGGCAGCGCGAGCAGGAGCAGCGCCGCTGCCCGCGCGCGGCGGGTTCCCAGCTCCAGGTCGGCGGCATCCCTTCGGCCGTCGAGCAGACCGCGGGCGCCGGTGGTCGTGCGGCCCAGGCGGGTCAGGTGGCGGGTCTCGTCGTGGTTCGAGAGAACCCAGGTCGCCGGCGCGCCGACCGCGGCGAGGGCGGCCAGGGTGCGGTCGATCGTCGCCCGCAGGGCGTCCGCATCCCAGGGGCAGCGGAGGAAGTCGAAGTTGAATGCGGTGTGCAGCTCGTCGGACCGGACGTACCGCGCCAGCTCCTCCGGCTCCACGAGGGCGACCTCGCCGATCAGCATCCGGGGCGGCTCGCAGGCGTCGGCCACGCGGCGCCATGCCCGCCAGATCTCGTGGACGCCGTCACGGCCGAAGAACGGGTGCCCCGCCGGCACGCGCGGCGGTCCCGGCGTGGCGTGATCCCCCGGCGGCACGTCCGGCAGGCTCGGGTCCTTCAGCAGTCCCATCGCGACGTCGATCCGGAAGCCGTCGATGCCACGCTCGAACCAGAAGGCGAGGATGGCCTCGAACTCCTCCCGGACCTCACGGCTCTCCCAGTCGAGGTCGGGCTGCTCGGGGTCGAAGAGGTGGAGGTACCACTCGCCCGGCCGGCCGTCCGGCTCGACCACGCGAGTCCACGCCGGCCCGCCGAACGCGCTCTGCCAGTTGTTCGGCGGCTCGGCGCCATCGTGGCCGCGGCCGGGACGGAACAGGTAGCGGCCGCGCGCCCGGGCGCCCGGACCGCCGGCGACCGCCGCCCGGAACCAGGGGTGACGGGATGACGTGTGATTCGGAACGATGTCCACGATGACCCGCAGGCCGTGGCCGTGGGCGTCGCTCACGAGGGCGCCGGCGTCGTCGAGCGTCCCGAAGGTCGGATCGATCCCCCGGTAGTCGGCCACGTCGTAGCCGCCGTCGGCCATCGGCGACGGATACCAGGGAGTGATCCAGAGCGCGTCGACGCCGAGGTCGCGCAGGTAGGCGAGGCGGCTGCGGATCCCGGCGATGTCGCCGATCCCGTCGCCGTCCGCGTCGGCGAAGCTCCGGATGTAGACCTCGTAGATGACGGCGCTGCGCCACCAGTCGTCGCCCGGCCGGGAGTCTCCCGGACCAGTCACCCGGCTCCGTCCCTGCCGGTCAGCCGCGCGCGCAGACGAGTGGCGCGGTCGGTGAGCTCCACCTCGCGCGCCCGGGCCCCGTCGACGACCGCCGCGGGAGCCTTTGCCGTGAACCGCGCGTCGGCGAGGCGTGCGCGCGCCGCGGCGAGCTGGGCCTCGGTGTCGGCCAGCTCCTTCTCGAGGCGGACGCGGTCACGGGCCGCCGCCCCGGCCTCCACGGCGACAGGGCGAACGACGGCCTCGAGGTCGCCGGCGACGACCGCCAGTCCGCCGCGCGTGTCCGCGTGGAGGGCCGCGCGGTCGGCAACGCGCACGAGCGGGCGGGCCCGGGCGAGGCGCTCCAGCGCAGGTCGCAGGGCGTCGAAGGTGGGCGCGACGTCCGCCGGGCACGGCCACGTCGACGGGGAGCCACCCGCCCGGCTCGACACGGGCCTCGGCCCGTGCGTTCCGGATGGCCCGCACGAGGTCGAGGAGCCCGCCGGTCTCGGCATCGGCGGCGGGGTCCACGCGCCCGGCGGAGGGCCAGTCCGCCACGATCAGCATCTCGGGATCCTCTGGCGCCTTCGGCAGCTGGCCCCAGATGGCCTCCGTCAGGAACGGCATCACCGGGTGGAGAAGGCGCAGGTAGGTGTCGAGCGCCTCGACGAGCGCCCACCACGTCGCCTCGCGATCTGCGGCCGGCAGGTCGTGGTCCGCCAGGCGGACCTTGGCCAGCTCCAGCGCCCAGTCGCAGTACTCCCCCCAGATCGCGTCGTAGAGGGTGCGCGGTCAGCTGGCCGAAGGCGTAGTCGGCCAGGGCACGGTCGGCGCCGGCCACCGTGGTCGCCACGCGGCTGCGCAGCCAGCGCTCGGCGGGCCCCAGCCGGGCCGGGTCGGGTGCGACCCGGGGGGCCTCTGCCGCGATCGTCTCCGGCCGGGCGCCCAGGACGAACCGCGCGGCGTTCCAGAGCTTGTTGGCGAAGTTGCGGGCGTTCTCCAGCTTGTCCGCGCTGAACTTCTGGTCGTTGCCCGGCGCCGCGCCGTGGATGAGGGCGAAGCGGAGGGCGTCGGCCCCCGACTCGTCGATCGCCTCGAGCGGGTCGACGACGTTCCCCTTCGTCTTGGACATCTTCTGGCCGTACGGATCGCGCACGAGGCCGGAGAGGTAGACGACCTCGAAGGGCGCCTCGCCCACCAGGTGGATGCCCAGCATCATCATCCGGGCCACCCAGAAGAAGATGATGTCGTAGGCCGTCTCCATCACCGTGCCCGGGTAGAACCGGGCAAGGTCGGGCGTCTCCTCCGGCCAGCCGAGGGTCGAGAACGGCCACAGCCCCGAGCTGAACCAGGTGTCGAGGATGTCCGGGTCCTGGGTCAGCTCCGGCGCCGGCCGGCCGCAGGAGTCGCAGGCGTCCGGCCCGTCCTTCGCCGGGCTCACCGTCACGTGACCATCCGGGCAGTACCAGGCCGGGATCCGGTGGCCCCACCAGAGCTGGCGGCTCACGTTCCAGTCGCGGATCTCGGTCAGCCAGTGCTCCCAGACCTTCTCGAAGCGCTCCGGAAGGATGACCGTGCGCCCACTACGGGTGGCGTGGAGGGCCGCCTCCGCGAGCGGCTTCGTCCGCACGAACCACTGCGTCTTGAGGCGCGGCTCCACGACGTCGTGGCTGCGCTGGCAGCGCCCGATGACCATCTCGTGGGCCCTGCTGCCGACGAGATCGCCGGCGGCCTCGAGGTCGGCCAGGATCGCGCTGCCGGGCGGCGTAGCGCTCGAGGCCGGCGTAGTGGCCCGCCGGCGGCGGAGATGTGGCCGTCGTCGCGCATCACGTCGACGAACGGCAGGTCGTGGCGCTGCCCGGTGGCGTAGTCGTCGTTGTCGTGGGCCGGCGTGATCTTCACCGCGCCGGTGCCGAACGCCGGGTCCACCACGGCGTCGGCGATGATCGGGACGAGGCGATCGACGAACGGGATTCGCGCCGTGCGGCCCACGAGGCCCGCGTAGCGGGGGTCGTCGGGGTGCACCGCGACGCCGGTGTCGCCGAGGATCGTCTCGGGCCGCGTGGTGGCCACCGTGATGAACGCGCCCGGCTCGTCGGCGCCCGTCGCGTCGTCGACCAGGTGGTAGCGGATCGTCCAGAGCGTTCCCGGTCTCCGGGGTGGCGATCACCTCGAGGTCGGAGAGGCTCGTCCGGCAGCCGGGGCACCAGTTGATGAGCGTCTCGTGGCGGTAGGCGAGCCCCTCGCGGTAGAGACGGTGGAACGCCTCGCGGACGGCGCGGCTGGAGACGTCGTCCATCGTGAAGCGCAGGCGTCCCCAGTCGATCGAGGCCCCCAGGCGCCGCTGCTGCCCGAGGATCACCTCGCGCGTCTCGTCGATGAAGCGCCACATCCGCTCGAGGTAGCGCTCGCGGCCAAGGCTCGCCCGCGTCTCGCCGTCGGCGGCGATGATCCGGTCGAGGACGAACTGGGCGGCGATGCTGGCGTGGTCGAGACCCGGCAGGAAGAGCGCCGGGCCGCCCCTGCATCCGGGCGTGGCGGATCATGAGGTCCTCGACCGCGCTCCGCTGGGCGTGGCCCAGGTGGAGGCTCCCCGTCACGTTGGGGGGCGGCTGGATGATGACGAAGGGCGGCTTGGCGGCGTCCGCGCGGGAGCCGGCCCCGTCGGGGGCGAAGACGTCCGCGGCGAGCCAGCGCTCGTAGATGGGGCCCTCGAACTCGCTCGGCCGGTAGGCCTTCGCGAGGCCGCCGGGCGCCCCCTGCGCTCCCTCCGCCATGACCGTCACTCCCTCCATCGACGAGACGACCCCGCTCGTCCAGCGGACGAACGGGGTCGTGGTGCCACCTGCTGGTTCGGGCGCCGGCGCGGTCCGCTCATCGCGGGCGCGGGCTCCGGTGCCCCTCGCGGCGCGCTATCGGGCGCCGGCCGCACGGCTCGCGAGTGACGTTCACGCCGGGGTTGCCGCGCGGCTCGCACCGTCCCGCGCTCGCTTCGACCCCTGCCGGCGCTACTCCTCCCGGTCACCGCCGTGAGGCCGGGAGTGTAGCACGGGGTCCGGGCCTCTCACGCTCGCGGAGCCCCGGACCGCGCTGCCGGGAACGGGCCCCTCGCGCGGTCAGTTCGTGCAGGCGAAGTCGCCGGTGACCTGCTTGTCGGACGCCATGTCGGTCCCGCTGAAGGTGCCGCTCTTGCCGTTCAGCGTCCCCTTCGGATTGCCGGCGATGACCCAAGGGGTCCCGTCGATGACGCCGCTGATCGACGGCGCGGAGGAGTCGTGCGGCATCAGGAGCGCGGCCCCGTTGGCATCGAGCGAGTCCAGGGAGGCGACCACCGCGAGGCCCTGGTCGGTGTCCACGCAGGTCTGGATCGGGTAGGAACGCTTCGCGCCGCCCACGTCCACGTTCAGCGTCCCCAGGTTCGCCCCACCGCCTCCCCCGCCGCCACCGCCGGCAGGAGCCTGGGTGGCGGGTGCCTTTGTCCCCGCCCCTGGCGTCGCCCCGCCCCCGCAGGCCGTCACCGCCAGGGCGGCGACAAGGACAAGGGCCGTCCTCTTGCCGAACATCGTCTCCTCCCACTGCGACAGATGGCCGTCACCCGGGACGCCGCGCCGGGGCCATCCTACCCGCGCCGACGCGGGAGTGCGGAGCCGCTCCGCTGACCTGAGCGTCGCCGGTCGCGAGCGACCGGCTCAGCCGGCCGCCGGCGTGACGACGTATCGACCGCCGGCCTGACGCGGCATCGCGCCGGCCCCGGGAGCCGCAGTCAGGCGCTCTCGCCCCGCTCGACCACGATCGCGGCAAGCGCCGCCCCGTCGGCGCCCTTCTCCACCTCGGCCTCCGTGAGGAGGAGGGGCGGGCGCCCGTCGCGGATCGTCTCCTCGGTGATGACGCACTTGCGGACCTCGGTCCGCTCCGGGATGTCGTACATCACCTCGAGGAGCGCCTCCTCCACGATCGTGCGCAGGGCGCGGGCCCCCGTCTTGCGCGCGAGCGCCTGCTCGGCCGTCGCGCGCAGCGCCCCGTCGGTGAAGACGAGGTCCACCCTGTCGAGGCCCAGGAAGCGCTGGAACTGGCGGGTGATGGCGTTCTTCGGCTCGGTCAGGACACGGACCAGGTCGTCGGCGGTGAGCGCGGCTAGGGTCACCACGACCGGCAGCCGGCCGACGAACTCGGGGATCAGCCCGAACTTGAGGAGGTCCTCCGGCATCAGGCGCTCGAGGACCTTCTGGCGCTCGACCTTCGTCCCCTTCTCGCCCCGGCCGAAGCCGAGCGTCTGCTTCCCCACCCGCTCCTCGATGATCTTCTCGAGGCCGTCGAACGCCCCTCCGCAGATGAAGAGGATGTTCGTCGTGTCGATCTGGATGAAGTCCTGGTGGGGGTGCTTGCGGCCGCCCTGGGGGGGCACGTTGGCGACAGTCCCCTCGAGGATCTTGAGGAGGGCCTGCTGGACGCCCTCGCCCGAGACGTCGCGCGTGATCGAGGGGTTGTCCGCCTTGCGGGCGATCTTGTCGATCTCATCGATGTAGATGATCCCGCGCTGGGCCCGGGCGACGTCGAAGTCGGCGGCCTGGATGAGGCGCAGGAGGATGTTCTCGACGTCCTCGCCGACGTAGCCGGCCTCCGTGAGGGACGTGGCGTCGGCGATGCAGAACGGCACGTCGAGGACGCGGGCAAGGGTCTGGGCCAGGAGCGTCTTGCCGGAACCCGTCGGGCCGACCAGGAGGACGTTCGACTTCTGGAGCTCGACGTCGTCAGTCGCGCCGCCGGCGTTGATCCGCTTGTAGTGGTTGTAGACCGCCACGGAGAGGACCTTCTTGGGCTTCTCCTGGCTGATCACGTAGTCGTCGAGCGAGCCCTTGATCTGGCGTGGCACGGGGAGCTTGGCCGCCGCCGGCTTCTGGCGCGGCTGCTCGAGCATCTCCTCCTCGATGATCTCCTGGCAGAGGTTGATGCACTCGTCGCAGATGTAGACGCCCTGCCCGGCGATCAGCTTGCGCACCTGCTCCTGGCTCTTGCCACAGAACGAGCAGCGATACGGGACCTTGGGCGTCTTGCCTGTGGTCACGGTCTCCTCACCCCCTCTGCGGCTGCTGCCGCCGACCCGACGGATCTATGCGCCGGCCGGAGCCGGACCGCCGTCGGCGGTCGGCGGAACCCCGGCGGCCGGGTTGCTGGCGGCCGGAAGACCCGGCGCCGGCGCCCCGACCTTCTCCGGCGGCGTGTAGACAGCGTCGATGATGCCATAGGTCCTGGCCGCCTCGGGACCCATGAAGTAGTCCCGCTCCGTGTCCTTGACGATCTTCTCGATCGGCTGGCCGGTGTGGCGCGAGAGGAGCTCGTGATTTGCGTTGACCAGAGTCTCCATTTCCTTGACCTGGATGAAGACGTCGGGAGTGTTGCCCCGGAATCCGCCCGAGCCCTGGTGGATCATGATCCGGCTGTGCGGGAGGGCGAAGCGCTTGCCCGGGTGACCGGCGGCGAGGAGGACCGCCGCCATGCTGGCCGCCATCCCCACGCAGATCGTGCTGACGGGAGCGCGGACAAGCTGCATCGTGTCGTAGACCGCCAGGCCGGAGGTGATCATGCCGCCGGGCGAGTTGATGTAGAGGTTGATGTCCTTCTCCGGGTCCTCGGAGTCGAGGAAGAGGAGTTGGGCGATCACCAGGTTGGCCAGGGTGTCCTCGATCGCGTCGCCCAGGAAGATGATCCGCTCCTTGAGAAGGCGCGAGTAGATGTCGTAGGCGCGCTCGCCGCGGCTCGACGACTCGATGACCATCGGCACGAGCATTCGGGGACCTCCTGGTGGGGCGTCCTCCGCGCGGCCGCGCGGAGAGCGGTGCGGATCGGGGCAGGGCGGCGTCACGCGGGGGACGACTCGGCTGCGGCTTCGTGATCGGCTGCGACGTGGCGATCGGCTGCGAGGACACGATCGTCTGCGGCGTCGTGATCGGTCGCGGGGTCGTGATCGTGGTCCTGGTCGTGGTCGTGCGCGGCCGCGGCGAGCGGCGACCGCTCGCCATCCTCGGCGTGCGGAATGGCCGGGTGCTCCGGATGGGCGGCCAGCCAGCGGTCGACCAGCGTCTCGACGACGCGCGACCGGCGCAGCGAGCTGCGGATCGCGGCCTGGGCGCGGGGCGTGTCGAAGTACCCGGCCAGCTTCGGTTCGGACGCGTAGCGCGCCTTGGCCCGGATGATCTCGCCGATGATGTCGCGGTCGGGGACGTCGATCCCCTCGCGGGTGGCGATCTCGCCGAGGACGAGCAGCGTCTTGGCCCGCTCCTCGGCGCCCGGCCGGAGCTCCGCGTGCATCTCCTCGGCGGCCTTCCCGGTCGCCGCAAGGTACGCCTCCTCGGTGATCCCCTGGCGGGCGAGGGCGCCCTTCATCTCGTCGTGCATCACCTCGACCTCCTCGTCGACGAGGATGTCGGGGATCGCGATCGTGGCGTTCTTGACCGCGTACTCGATGATGCGGTCGGAGAAGCCGTGGCGGGCCCGGTCCAGGGCGTTCCGCTCCAGCCGCTTGCGGACCTCGCTGCGCAGGTTCGCCAGGTCGGCGAAGTCGCCCATCGAGCGGGCGAAGTCGTCGTCGGCCGCGGGCAGGATCTTCTCCCGCAGCTCCTTCAGCTCGACGTTGAAGTGGGCCTGCGCGCCGCGCAGCGATTCCTCCTGGTAGTCGTCGGGGAAGGTCAGGTCGAACTCGGCCGTCCCGCCGGGCCGCAGGCCGACGAGGTGCTCCTCGAAACCGGGGATCAGGCGCTCCTCGCCGATGACGAGCGGCATCCGCTCCGCGGTCCCACCGTCGAAGGGGACGCCATCGCGGGTCCCCGTGAAGCCGACGATCGCCCAGTCGCCCTTCGCGGCGGCGCGCTCCTCGACCGGGCCGAGCGTCGCCTGCTGGTCGCGAAGCTCGTCGATGACACGACCCACCTTGGCGTCGTCGACGGGATCGATCTCCGGCTTGAACGGGAAGTTGGCGTAGTCGCCGAGCTTCACCTCGGGGCGGAGGGGCACCGTGGCCTTGAAGCGGAGCGGCTTGCCTTCCTCGGCCTCCACGACCTCGACCTCGGGGCGGCCGATGATCACGATCGCGGGGTCGTCGGCCACTCCCTTCGCCCATTCGCGGTAGCTCGCCTCGACGAGCGTCTCGACGGCCTCGTCCCAGACGGCACCTTCGCCGATCACACGCTCGAGCATGCCGCGGGGGGCCTTGCCGGGACGGAACCCGGCGACTCGGGTGCGCTGGCCCAGGAGGCGGGTGGCGTCGGCGACTGCGCGCGCGACGCGCTCGACGGGGAGCTCGACCTCGACGACGAGGGTGCTCTTCTCGGAAGGGGTGGTGGTCACATGCATGGCCGAGGAAGTATAGGGGCCGTCCCGGCCGGCCGCCCGAGAGGCGGCCCGGGGGACCGCCCGCAGGGCGCCCGCGCGGGGACGGCGCCCGCCGCGCGGACCTGCGGCGGCCTGCCGTCCGGGCGGCTCCGGGCGGCGTTGCACGCAGTTCAGCAGAAGGCGCTCAGCTCTGGCTGGCCCGGCCTCGCCACCGGGTCCCGTTCGCGGCTGGCGGCGTCTGGTGCCACCAGTGCAACGAACGGCGCACGCGCCGGCAGCCTCCGCGGGATTCACCCCCGGGCCGGGCGGCAGGCACCGTCGCAGGGCCGATCGGTTGCGCTGCCTGCAACGCCACCCAAGCCCATCCGGGCGCCGGCACGGGCACAGGCGCTCGCGGCTGAGCTTTCGGTCCATGAGCATGCGCCCATCGAGGCGGCACCGACGACGGCTGGCACGGAATCGCCCGGTGGAAGCGATGGCCGCTCGCTCCTCGCCCGCATCCTCCGCTGGTTCCACCGCTGACACGGGCTCGATCCAGACGTCGGGCTGGGTACCACCACCGGCCCGCCCGGCAGGCCACGAAGATGGCCGCGCTTGGTGCGGGGCTTTGGGCAGCGCGGGCAGCCTGACCGTCGTCTCGGCCCCGTGCTCCCTGCCGGGTGAGCCTAGACGTCTCCCTCGAAGTACGCCTCGTCGACCCGCTTCACATCCAGGGTCCGCTTCGTGCGGACACCGACGCCGTGCTCGTACATGTGCCGGGCGAGCGTCTTCCCGTCTATGAGCACGATCCGGCGCGAGATCCGGCGAACGTAGTCTTCAGCTTCCGCGCTGAAATACGACGTCGTGATGAAAACGCCCTTCGCGGCCCGCTGACCTTCAAGGCTCCCGGCGAACGCTTGCAGTGCGGGACGCCCCACGGGCGACTTCGCGCCGTACCGCTTCGCCTGGATGTAGACGGCGTCGAGTCCGAGCTTGTCTTCATCGATCACGCCATCGATCCCGTCGTCGCCACTCTTCTTGGTCACCCGGTGCCCGGCGTCGTCGACGTTCCCGCCGAACCCCATTCGGCCGAGAAGGTCCACAACGAGGTGCTCGAAGAACTCCCAGTCGAGCCCTTCGGACTGCAGTCGGTCGAGGATCTCGGCTTCGACCGACTCGCGAAGCGTCTCGTAGGTCGAATACAGGAGTTCTTCGGGGTTCTGCTCCGTGAGGACGATCGGCGCCCCAGGCGTCGCGACGTCGTCCACCTTCGTTTTCGCGCGGAACTCTTCGAACTCCGGGTACTGCCGCAGAAACGCGACGTCGACCCGCGCGGGCTTCGAGACGACAACGCTCGACCCGCGATCGGTGATCGCTACCTTCCCGCGCCCGGTACGCGAGAGCAGGCCGCCCTTCGCGAGATAGGTCACGGCCCAGTGGGTGCGGTTGTAGAGCGTCGGCTGCACCCCGGACGGCAGACGTTGCTGCAGGTCTTCGGGCGTGAGCTGGAACCGAGTCGTCAGACAGCCCGTGATCTCGGGAACCGTCGAGCGCGTCGCTCGGTCAGACAGGTACTCCAGGATCGGGAGCATCAGCGTCTGGTAGTCAGGAACCGCCACGCGCTGATTATCCGTCCAATGACGCCACCCGGTGGAGATGGCGCGCACGCCACGCCCTGTCGCCCCCTCAATGGCCAGTTGGTCGCTGCAGAGGCGACTCAACTCGTCGGGCTGGGGCGACCCTCGAATGTGCGTTCGCGGACGGCAGTCAAGGGGAATCGCTGCCCGGCCCTCGGCCGGATCAGGACGCGTGTCCGTCTGTGATCGCTGGTAGGCGAGGTCGGGGTCGAACCGACACGCCGCTCGCGCGGCACCGGCTCCTAAGGCCGGCGCGTCTGCCATTCCGCCACTCGCCCGCAGCGGAGTCTAGCGCGCGGGCTTCCCTCCGCCCGGCCGATCGTCACCGCTGCGCGGCCTGGCCCCCGCCGCGGCCTCGCGGAGCGCCCGGCTGGCGACCTCGCGCGCCGCCCGCGATGCCGCCGGCACGCCGATCTTCATCGCCAGGTTGACGATGGAGCGCTGCCGGTCCTCGGCCTTGCGGTCCTTCGCCGTCGCGCCGAGCCAGCCGGCGAACCCGCGCTCCAGCGCCCCGCGCACCTTCGCCCCGTCGTCGCCCAGGGCCCTGACGGCCTTCTCGATCTCCTCGGGAAGAAAGCTGGCGGGAAGGGGCTCCGGCTCGCCGACGACGCGCCGCTTGACGGCCCGGAAGGCCCTCCGGGGGCCGCCCACGGCGAGGAACGCCGCGCCTCCGACGGCGGCAGCCGTCTTGCCGACGTTGCGGCGCACCTTGGCCTTCACGTCGACGGCAGCGCGCGCGCTTGCCCGGAGCGCCACGAGCTCGCCCGTCAGCGCGGCGCGAGCGGCGGCCACCTCGGCCGCGGCGGCCTTCGCCGCCGGGTCGGTGGCAAGCGCGACCGGGGCGATCCGGCCCGAAGGGCGACCCACGGGGAAATCGGGCGGTCCCGGAGCTCGTTCCTCGGTCATTCCGGGTCGTCCTTCCTGCCCGGCAGGCGTTCCTTCACGTAGCTCATCGTCTCCCGGGCAGCATCGATGGAGGCCTGCGGCACGAAGCGCGCCTTCAGCTCGGCCGGGTCGAAACCGCGCAGGCCAAGGGCGCCCAGGACGGGCCAGGTGACAAGGGCCGTCGATACGCCCAGCCCCGCGCCGACCTGGAGGCTGAAGCTGATCGCCGTGAAGGCACCGGCCAGCGCGCCGAGGAGCGCCCCGGCCACGAGCCCGCCGAAGGCCCCGCCGGCTCCGCCGACGCGGCCGCCGCCGAGGGCCCCGAGCAGGCCGAGGACGACCGCCCAGAGGGCCATGCCGACGAGGAGCGGCCGGCTGCCGGCATCCACGCCCGGGACCAGCGAAGTCCCGAGCGCGGCGTAGGCCGCGTTGGGCAGCGCGAACCCCAGCAGGACCCCGACAGCGAGCCCGGCCAGGACCGCGACGAGGAACATGCCGGCGAGATACCTCGGCGAGACCCGCAGGGCGCCGAGGACCAGCACGACCGCGGTCGCGACGGAGCAGAGCGTCCCGTGCAGGATCCCCCACCCCATCGAGCCGAAGATCCATTCGCCCATGAAGAGGGCCATCCCGACGGGGACGAGGAGCCCGACGTAGATGAGAAGGGCAAGGGCGACACCGACCTGGATAGCGACGAGCTTGGCATCCTCGGCGATGACCGCGAGTTCCGCCTTCGCGAGCGTCACGTGGGCGTCTGCCAGGCGCCGTCCCGCACCGAAAGTGCGGGCGACCTGCTCCCGGATGCCGGGCGGCGGCGGAGGCGGTCCCGGCGGCGGGGACGGCGACGACGACGACCCCGCGGGCGGCGGCGGTTCGGGCGGCGAAGCCGCGATCGACGGCGCGCCGGCCGGGTCGCCGGAAGGCGGCTCGGGCGCGGCGGCCGGGTCGCCCTCGGGCGGCACGGGCTCGCCTTCCCGCATCGACGGGTCGGTGGGCTGCTCAGGACCGGCGGACGATTCCTGCGGATCGCCGTCGGGATCGGTCGGGCTCAGATGCCACCTCCGGTGCCGCGCTGTGGTGTGCGTCGATGATACCCGGCCCGCTCTCGCCTGCGGGTCGCGGCGAGACCACCAAGATGGCGGGCCGAACGGCGGATGACGGTGCGGCCGGGCGCTTCCCGGCCGCCGCCTCAGCTGATCGTGAGAACCGGCTGCTGGCGTGCCGCGCGCACGGACATCCGGGCGGCCACCGTCCGGGCCATGGCGGTGAGCGCCAGGGCAGCCGGACCCGGCTCGCGCTGGGCCACGACGGGGATCCCCGCGTCGCCGCCCTGGCGGACGGTGATGTCCAGGGGGATGCCTCCGAGGAACTCGATGTCGTTCTCGCGGGCGAAGCGCTCGACGCCGCCCCGGCCGAAGATCTCGGTCGCCTCGCCGCAGTGCGCGCAGACGAAGGCGCTCATGTTCTCCACGATCCCGATCACGGGCACGCTCATCCGGCGGAACATGGCGAGGGCCTTCCCCACGTCGGAGATCGCGACCTGCTGGGGAGTGCTGACCAGGACGGAGCCGGAGATGGGGACCGACTGGGCGAGCGTCAGCTGGGCGTCCGAGGTGCCGGGCGGCAGGTCGACGACGAGGTAGTCGAGCTCGCCCCAGTCGACGTCCCGGAGGAACTGCTGGATCGCCCCGCCGACGAGCGGGCCGCGCCAGACGATCGGCTGCCCATCCGGGACGAAGAAGGCTATGGAGATCACCTTCACCCCGTACCGTTCGAGGGGGAGGATCTTGTTCGCCGCGCTGGCCGTGGGGGCCCCTTCGATGCCCATCATCAAGGGGATGTTCGGTCCCGTGATGTCGGCGTCGAGCAGGCCGACGGCGGCGCCGGCCTGCGCGAGCGCGACCGCCAGGTTGGTGCTGATGGTGCTCTTCCCGACCCCGCCCTTCCCGGAAGCGACGGCGATAATGTTCTTGACGCCCTCGAGGAGCTGGGGGCCCGCCGCAGGGGCCGCGCGACGGACCATCGCCCCCCACGTGATCTCCACCTCGCCGGCGCCGATCCCGGCCAGGGCGGACCGGGCGTTCGTCTCGATCTCGTCCTTGAGGGGGCAGGCCGGGGTCGTCAGCTCGATCGTGAAGGCGATCCTCGAACCGTCGATCGCGATGCCCTTGACCATGTTGAGGGTCACGATGTCGCGGCCGAGCTCGGGCTCCTGGACCGTGCGCAGGGCGTCGAAGACGGCGCCCTCGGTGAGCGTGCTCATAAGGCGGCTGGATCCTTCCGCTGCTGGGGCGGGACGCGGTTCACGGGACCCGGGCCCGGAGCAAGATCGTAGCGCGGGCGCGGGCGCCGCGCCGCCGCCCCGTTCCGCGCGAGCCAACGGCTACGACGGCGCGGGATTCGCACGGAAGATGCCGGCCGACGACGAAACCCGCAGATCCGGTTCCGGGTTGACACGGGTTTCCGCGCGCCCGTACGATCCCGCCGCTACCCCAGCGCGGTAGTGTCGGTGTCCACGCGAGAGGAGGCGCGCCACCGACGCGCGATCGGCCCCCCGTCCCCGGGCGGTCCGCCGACGCGAACCTCCGTCGTCCCAGAGGAGCAGCGAGACGCCCGTGGCGAACGCCATCGAAGTCCGGCTCGTGGATGTCGTGAAGAAGTTCGGGGACGTGGCCGCCGTCGACCACATCAACCTCGAAGTGCGCGACGGCGAGTTCTTCTCTCTCCTCGGGCCGTCCGGCTGCGGCAAGACCACGACGCTGCGCATGATCGGCGGCTTCGAGGACCCGACCTCCGGGCTCATCGAGCTCCACGGCCAGGACGTGACCTGGCTGCCGCCGTACAAGCGGAACGTCAACACCGTCTTCCAGAACTACGCCCTCTTCCCGCACCTCACCGTCTACGAGAACGTCGCCTTCGGCCTGCGCCGCAAGAAGGTCGACGACGGCGAGATCAAGCGCCGCGTCGGCGAGATGCTGGCCCTCGTGGAGCTCGCCGGGTTCGAGAAGCGCAAGCCGACCCAGGTCTCGGGCGGCCAGGCGCAGCGGATCGCGCTCGCCCGCGCGCTCATCAACCGGCCCTCCGTGCTCCTCCTCGACGAGCCGCTCGGGGCGCTCGACCTCAAGCTGCGCAAGCAGATGCAGCTCGAGCTGAAGCGAATCCAGCAGGAGGTCGGGATCACGTTCATCTACGTGACCCACGACCAGGAAGAGGCGATGACGATGTCCGATCGCATCGCCGTCATGAACCGCGGCCGGTACGAGCAGCTGGCCGACCCGGAGACCCTCTACGAGCGCCCGGCCACGCGCTTCGTCGCCGGCTTCCTCGGCATCTCCAACCTCCTGCGCGGCAGCGTCGTCGAACGGGGCGACGACTACGTGACCGTGCGGCTGCTCGAGGACGTCGTCGTGCGCATCCCCGCGGCTGCGGCCGGCGGCTCCGCCAGCGCGGAGGTCGGCGTCAGGCCGGAGAAGATCCGGATGTACGAGCTCGACCACGAGATCCCCGCCGGGATGAACGTCCTGGCAGGGGTCGTCCGCGACGCCTCCTACCTGGGCGTCAGCACCCAGTACGTCGTCGAGACCCGGAGCGGCGGCCGTCTCACCATCTACGAGCAGAACGTCGAGCGGACCCTCCACGGGTCCCTGTACCGGCCGGGCGACGATGTCCGGCTGGCGTGGTCACCCGACCACTCGTTCGCCGTCGCCCCGTCCGTCAGCGCGACGGAGGGCGAGGAATGATCCGGCGACCGCGCCCCGCAGCACCCCAGGAGGAGCAGATGTCCGAGCACGATCCGATCCTCGGCCGCAGGATCACCCGGCGCTCGATGCTCCAGGGCACGGCCCTGGCCGGCGTCGGCGCATTCCTGGCCGCCTGCGGCACGCCTGCGCAGTCCGCGGCGCCGACGCCCGGCCCCTCGGCCCAGCCGACGCCGGCCCCCAGCGACGCGGCCACCCCGGCCCCGACCGAGAAGCCCACGCCCAGCGCGGTCCTGAACTTCGCCAACTGGCCGCTCTACATCGACCAGGACGAGGGCAGCCCGCCGAAGAGCCCCACGCTCGAGCAGTTCACGGCGAAGTACGGCACCACGGTCAACTACGCCGAGGCGATCAACGACAACGATTCGTTCTTCGGGACGATCCAGCCGCCGCTGCAGGCCGGGCAGGACACCGGCTGGGACCTCATCGTCCTGACCGACTGGATGGCGTCCCGGATCATCCGGCTGGGCTGGGCGGACACGATCGACACCGCGAACACCCCGAACTTCACGGCCAACGAGGGCGACGTCTACAAGGGCGTGCCGTGGGATCCCAACGACAACCTCCGGGCGCCATGGCAGTCGGGCATGACCGGCCTCGGCTTCGACGAATCGGTGACCGGCGCCCTCAGCTCCCTGGCCAGCCTTTGGACCGACGATCCTCGCTGGAAGGGCCGCGTCTGGATGCTCACCGAGATGCGCGACACGGTCGGCCTCACGCTCCTCAAGATGGGCAAGAAGCCCGAGGACGTGACCGAGGCCGATGCCACCGCGGCGTTCGCGGAGATCAAGAAGGCCGTCGACGCGGGCATCGTCCGCAGCTTCCTCGGCAACGACTACAAGGAGAGCCTCGTCAAGGGCGACCTCGTCCTCGGGACGGCGTGGTCGGGCGACATCATCCAGGCCCAACTGGAGAAGGACACCCTGAAGTTCGTCATCCCCGACGAGGGCGGGGTGCTCTGGACCGACAACATGCTCATCCCCAAGGGAGCCCAGCACAAGTACACGGCCGAGCTGATGATCGACTGGGTCTACCAGCCGACCATCGCCGCCCAGATCGCCGCCTACGTCCAGTACGTCTCGCCGGTCAAGGGCGCCAAGGAGGCGATCGCCGCGAACAGCGACCCCGCGGTCGCTGCCCTCGCCGCGAACCCCCTGATGTTCCCCGACGCCGCGACGCAGGCGAAGCTGCACATCTTCAAGGCGCTCACCGAAGCGGAGGAGACGTCCTTCAACGACCAGTTCTCCACCGTGATGGGCAACTGACCGCTCGTCCCGGGGTTCCGGGCGGCTCCTAGGGCCGTCCGGAACAGCACGCGACGGATCTCGCTGGAGAAAGGGAGGACGTGGGGGCCAAACTCCGCCGCTACCGGTTCGTGGTCCCGTACCTGCTGCTCGCGCCGGGGCTGCTGTGGCTCGCCGTCTACTACGTCTACCCGGCCGTCCAGATGTTCATCGCTTCCTTCTGGAGCGGCTCTCTCTCGCAGGGCTTCACGTTCTCCTTCTCGAACTGGACCACCTACACGGACGCCCTGGTGCGCTACCAGGAGCAGTTCATCCGGTCGATCGTCTTTGCCGGCCTGGCCACGCTGCTCACCTTCGCGATCAGCTTCCCCCTCGCCTACACGATCGCGTTCCGGGGCGGACGCTACAAGAACCTCCTCCTGTTCCTCGTGATCGCCCCGTTCTTCACGAGCTTCCTGCTGCGGGTCATCAGCTGGCGCACGATCCTCGGCGACGACGGCCTGTTCCTGGGCCCGGCCAAGACCGCAGGCCTCCTGCCCGAGGACTTCCGCCTCCTGGCCACTCCACTCGCGGTGATCACGGGGATTGCCTACAACTTCCTGCCCTTCATGACGCTGCCGATCTACGTCAGCCTCGAGAAGATCGACCGCCGCCTGCTCGAAGCCGGCCAGGACCTCTACGCCAGCCCCTCCATGACCTTCCGGAAGGTCACCTTCCCGCTGGCCCTGCCGGGAATCTTCGCCGGGACCCTTCTCACCTTCATCCCCGCCATGGGCGACTACGTGAACGCCGAGCTCCTCGGCCAGACGCCATCGACCCGGATGATCGGCAACGTCATCCAGAGCCGCTTCCTCACCAACAACGACTACCCGACCGCGGCCGCGCTCTCGTTCATCCTGATGGCCGGCATCCTGGTCTCGGTGGCGGTCTACGCTCGGCTCCTCGGCACCGAAGAGCTGACGAGCGGGGCCACCTGAGCCATGACCACCCCGACCCTCGAGACGCGCGCCGCCGGGGTCCGACCCGGCGTCGGCCGGCGCCTCGGCCGCTGGCTCTCCCGCTACGGGCTCTACGTCTACACCGCCGTGGCGATCGTCTACCTGATGCTGCCGATCGCCATCATGATCCTGTTCAGCTTCAACAAGCCAGTCGGGAAGTCGAACTTCGCCTGGGTCCAGTTCAGCCTCGACGCCTGGCTCAACCCGTTCGGCGCCCTGGGGCTGCAGAGCGCCGTCTTCGCCAGCCTCCGGATCGCCTTCATCTCCACGCTGGTCGCGACGATCCTGGGGACCCTCATCGGCCTGGCCCTGACCCGCTACACCTTCCGCGGGCGCGGGGCGACGAACCTGTTCATCTTCCTGCCGATGGCGACCCCGGAGATCGTGCTGGGCGCCTCTCTCCTCACGATGTTCGTCTCGATCGGCCAGCCGCGCAACGAGCTGACGATCCTGATCGCCCACATAATGTTCAACATCAGCTACGTGGTGGTTACCGTTCGGGCTCGCCTGACGGGCTTTCCCCGCCACCTCGAGGAGGCGGCGATGGACCTCGGCGCGACCGAGTGGGTGACCTTCTGGAAGGTGACCTTCCCGCTCATCCTGCCGGGGATCATGGCCGCGGCCCTGCTGGCCTTCAGCCTCTCCATCGACGACTTCGTGATCACCAACTTCACGGCCGGCCAGACGGTGACGTTCCCGATGTACATCTACGGCTCGTACCGGATCGGCGTCCCTGTCCAGGTGAACGTGATCGGGACGATCATCTTCCTCACGGCGGTCGGCGCGGTCGTCCTGAGCACCATCCTGCAACGCCGCGACCGCACCACGTGACCACGGCCCCGCGCCGACGACGCGCTTCCCCGGCGGCCACGCACCGCGGCGGCCCGACCCGGCTGCACGGGGCCGACCGCGGCGGCGGCCCGACCGGCTGAACGGGGCCGCTTTCGGCGGCGGCCCGGGGCCGTTACCCTGAGGCCGCCTGCAATCCTTCCGAAGGAGTCACCCATGGTCGAGTTGACCGACGCCCGGACCGGCCCGCCCGCGCCACTCCCGGAGCGATCCGTGGTGCCCGCCGTCTGGAGCAGGGTGGCGAACATCGTCGTCGACCGCGGCGAGGGAAGCTGGCTGATCGCCACCGACGGCGAGCGCTACCTCGACTACAGCTCCGGGATCGGCGTCACCAACACCGGCCACGCCCATCCCCGCGTCGTGGCCGCCGTCCAGGCCCAGGCCGCGCGGCTCCTGCACGGCCAGCAGAACATCGTTTACCACGAGGCTGGACTGCGCCTTCACGAGCGGCTGCGGACCCTGCTCCCGGGCGGACCCTGGCAGGCCTTCCTCTCCAACTCCGGGGCGGAGGCGGTGGAAGCAGCGGTCAAGCTCGCCCGGGCGGCCACGAAGCGGCCCGTCGTCATCACCTTCCGGGGCGGGTACCACGGCCGGACCGCCCAGACGATGGCCCTCACGACGGCCAAGAACGTCTACCGCGGCGACTTCGAGCCGCTCCCCGGCTCCGTCTACAGCACCCCGTTCCCGTACTGCTACCGGGCCCCCGGCGGGGCCCACACCGCCGATGCATGGTGCACGTGCGACTGGGAGGAGCAGCTCGACTACACGCTGCACACCCTCGCCTACCCCGAGCACGTCGCGGCGATCATCGTGGAGCCGATACTCGGCGAGGGCGGCTACGTCGTGCCCCCGCCCGGCTTCCTGCCGCGCCTGCGCGAGATCACCCGCGAGCACGGGATGCTCCTCGTCGTCGACGAGGTCCAGACCGGCGTCGGGCGGACCGGTGCACTCTTCGCGGTGCGCCACGAGGACGTCGAGCCCGACATCCTGGTCTTCGCCAAGGGGATCGCCTCCGGACTCCCCCTCTCGGGGATCATCGCCCGGGAGGAGATCATGGCGCGCTGGCGCCCGGGAGCGCACGGCGGCACCTACGGCGGAAACGTCGTGGCCTGCGCTGCCGCCAACGCCACCCTCGACGTCATCGCCGAAGAGGGCCTGGTCGAGAATGCGCGCGAGCGCGGCGCCCAGCTCCTAGCCGGCCTGCGCGAGATCCACGCCCGGCACCCCGCCGTCGGCGACGCGCGGGGCCTCGGGTGCATGGTCGCCATGGAATTCGTGAAGCCCGGCCAGGGAGACGGGCGCGTTCCCGATCCGGACCTCGCGAAGCGCGTCATCGCCGGGGCGCTGGAGCGGAAGCTGATCGTGCTCTCCGCCGGGGCCCACGCCAACGTCACGCGGATCATCCCGCCCCTGGTGACGACCGCCGCCGAGGTCAACCTTGCGCTGGGCATCCTCGAGGACGCCATCTCGGCGGCGAGCGCGTGACGGCAGCCGATGCACCCAGCCCACGGACCCGGGTCCGGCGCCTCCCGAAACGGGCGGCCTACGATGCGGCCACGATCGCGGCCGTCCTCGACGCCGGGGTGGTGGCCCACCTGGGGTTCGTGGTCGACGGCCAGCCCTACGTGGTCCCCATCCTCCACGCCCGGGTCGGCGACGCGGTCTACGTCCACGGCTCGCCGGCCGGCCGGGCCATCCGCGCGCTGGGGGCGGGCGCCCCGGCCTGCCTGACGGTCACTCACCTCGATGGGCTCGTGCTGGCCCGGTCCGCCTTCCACCACTCGGTCAACTACCGGTCGGTGGTCGTGCTCGGCCATGCGGCGCCGGTGACGGCACCCGCCGAGAAGCTGCGGGTGCTCGAGGCGTTCATGGAGCGGGTCACGCCGGGGCGGTGGGCCGAGGTCCGCCCGCCTGACGACCAGGAGGTCAAGGCGACCGCCATCCTCCGCTTCGACCTTGCCGAGGCGTCGGTCAAGCTGCGGACGGGCGGACCCGTCGACGACGACGCCGACCTCGGGTCACCGGCCTGGGCCGGCGTAATCCCGCTCGCCTGACGGCGGGCCCGCTCGAGCCGGCGAGCGATCTGGACCCGCGGATCGAGCCTTCGCCAGCCGTCCGGGCGCTCGCCGCCCGCTTCGGACCCGGATCCGCGGGCTGAAGAAGGCCGCGACCCGGCCCCCGGCCCCGCCGCGCCCGCGGCCCCGGCGCCGCCGGGGGTGCCGCGCCGCCCGCCCCGCCACATTCAGCCGCGCAGGCGGGCCAGGATCTCGTCGTGGAGGAGGCCGTTGCTGCCGACGAAGCTCGCGGCGTTGACGTCGCGGGCCCCGGTCATGTCGCTCACCCGGCCGCCCGCCTCCTCGATGACGACCATCGGGGCGGCCACGTCCCAGCTGTGCATCCCGGTCTCGAACATCGCCTCGGCAGCCCCCTCCGCCACCAGCGCGTAGCCCCAGAAGTCGCCGAAGCCGCGCTCGCGCCAGCAGGCGTCGATGACGGCGTCGAAGCCGGGCATGAGCCCCGACTCGATGCACTCGCGGCGGCTGCCGTGGATCAGGTGGGCATCGTCGAGGGCGGCCACCTCGCTCGCGTGCATCTGTCGCCGCTCGCCGTCGCGGCCGACGGCCCATGACCCGCGGCCACGGGAGGCGTGCCAGCGCTCGCCCAGTGCCGGGGCGGACATGACGCCGACCTGCATCTCCCCCTCGGCCTCGACCCCCAGCAGGGTCCCGAAGAGCGGCACCCCGCGGATGAAGTTGTGGGTCCCGTCGATCGGGTCGATGTACCAGCGGATCCCGGCCGCTCCCTCCTCGTCCCCGTACTCCTCGCCGACGAAGCCGTGGTCCGGGTGGACTGCCCGGATCCGCTGGCGGACCAGGCGCTCGATCGCCTGGTCGGCCTCGGTCACGAAGGTCCGATCGGGCTTGCGCGAGGTGGGCACCTCGCGGCGAAACCAGCGGAGGGCGATGCGGTCGGCCTCGTCGCAGAGCGTCGAGCGCCAGCGAGAGCCAGGCCGCGAGATCGGCTTCGGGGGCGCGACGGAGCGAGGCGCTCCAGGCCGGACCGTATTCCGCGGACTGGCCCACGGTCACGAGGCGGAGAGGGCCGCCTTGAGCGCCCCGGGCGCCGGGCGGTGCCACTCCGGGCCGTTCGGGACGTAGCGGGCCAGGAGGTCGGCCGTGCCGGTCACCTTCAGCTGGTCGAACAGGAAGGCGAGCTTAGCCGCCTGGCTGGCCAGGATCTCGTCCTTCGTCGCGAGGCTCCAGAGCTGGCGCTTGAACGGGCCGATCGCCTTCTTGCGCGACGTGTACACGAACTGGCTGTCGGTCATCCCGTCCTTGCGCTCGTCGGCGGCGTTGGCGAAGCACCACGCCTCGATCTCCGCGTGGAGGTCGGCCGGGAAGGCCGGGTGCTCGTAGACGGCGTTCTGGAAGCCGGTGGCCAGGTGGATCTCGGCCGTCTCGACCGTGGGGAAGGTGTGGAAGAGGCTGTCGGGGAGGGTGCTCGCGCCGTGCTGGACGGCGCCCGCCGCGCCGTAGGTCCGGGCGACCTCGCCGAGGACGCGCAGGACCTCGAAGTCGAGCTTGACCGCGGCCACGCCACCGTCGGGCAGGGGCACGCCGCCGTGGCTCGTGCCGGTCTGGACGCTGACCTTGCTCACGCCGAGCGCGCCGGGAGCCCTGGCGTCCAGCTCGCGACGGAAGCCGTCGAGGTAGGCGCGCAGCTCCTCCTCGCTGGAGTTCTGCTTGCCGACCTCGCCGATCTCGCCGCCGACGGAGATCGCCACCCCGGCGGGCTCGAGCTCACGGATGAGCGCGGCGATCTCGGCGGCCCGGGTGTAGTTGGCCCGCTGCTGCTCGTCGACGGTCGCCTTCGACAGGTCTACCAGCGTCGAGCTGTCGATGTCGATGTTGAGGTAGCCGGCGGCCACCGCGTCGCGGCAGGCCCTGCGGATCTCCTCGGTCACCGCCTCCGGATCGGCGGCATGCTTCTTCGCGTTGAACTGGTAGTGGTCGCCCTGGATGAAGACCGGGCCGACCCAGCCGGCGGCGATCGCCCCGGCGAGGCAGTTCGGGGCGTACTCGAAGACGCGCTGCCAGGTGTAGGTCTGCTCGGAGCGGGCCAGCTCCAGGATCACGGGCCCGACGGCCTTCGCCTTCGCCGTGGCGAAGATCGTGCGGGCCATGTCGAAGGTGTCGATCCGGATGTTGATCGCCGGAACCGTGAAGCCCGCAACCTCGCCGCGCGCCCGGGCCGCGTAGAAGTCCTGGATGCTCGCCGAGCGGGCGCCAAGGGCCTGGCTCGCCTCCCAGATGATCCAGCGGGCGGCCTCGACGGTCGCCGCGTCCTCGGAGAAGGTCTGCGTCCAGGCGAGGTCCTCGATCGTGCGGCCGCGGAAGGCCGCCTCGTCGGTGACGACGACGCGGTCCCCCTCGATGCGGGCGGTCCCGTCGAGGAGCGCGATCAGCTCGGGAACGGAGGCGGCGACGGTGGCCATGGGCGCGGATCTCCTGTCGGTTGCGGTCGGCGGGGCAGTGGCCCGCGCCGCGCGGCTGGCGATGGGTGGCTCGCCGCGGCCAGGCCGGCGCTGGGCGCCGGGGACCTGCGGCGGGCTCATGGTACGACGGCCGCGGGTTCGCGATCCCCGGCCGGGCGGCCCGTCCTCCCCGGGCCGAAGGAACGCGACGTCCGGTATGCCGAGAACGAGACGTCCGGTATGCGGAGAAGGCTTATTCGAGCGCGGACCGGCGGCCGACCGGACGGCCGAGCTCCGTGGTATGCCTCCCGGGCATCGCCCGGCCCGGACACCCGCGGCGCGGCGTCCGCAGGCCCGCGGAGCGCCCGCCGCGCGCCCCGCTACTCCTTCTCAGCATGAGCCGAGCGCGCCCAGCATTGCGGACGGGGGCGGGCGCGGCTGCGGGAGGGGGCGGGCGCGGCTGCGGGAGGGGGCGGGCGCGGCTGCGGGAGGGGGCGGGCGCGGCTGCGGGAGGGGGCGGGCGCGGCTGCGGACGGGGGCGGGCCCACGGGGAGTGCCGGCTGTCAGGCCGCCCCCCCCGCCCGCAACGGGCCCGCGGGGCGATGCTGGCATCAGCCGGCCTGCGCGCCACGCGGAACGGCGTCAGGCGACTCCCGCCTCGCGCGAGAAGGCGGCCACGATGCGGTCGAGCTCCTCCCCCACCCCGTCGGCCAGCGGCGGCGGGACGTGCGTGGCGAGGAGCGAGCGGGCACGCTCCCGGGCCCGGTCGCGGGGCGTCGGCCGGCCGCGCGCTTCCCAGTCCTCCCAGGTTCCCCGGTCGAATAGGCGAGGCTGCCACAACGCGCGCATGTGCGCGAGAGTGTGGTCCTCGGCCAGGAAGTTGCCGGCCGGGCCCACCTCGCCGATCACCTCCACGGCAAGCGTCTCGTCGTCAACGGCAATCCCCGCGGCGAGATGCCGGACGAGCCCGAAGATCTCGGCGTCGAGGACCATCTCCTCGAGGGCGAAGACACGGGCCGCGAACAGCAGCCCGGCCCCCGACAGCATGTCGGCGCCGGCGAGGAGGCTCACGAGGCCCGAGAGCCCGTTCTCCAGCCCGGCCTGCCAGTCGGACGACTTGGCGCCCGGGGCGAAGGTCCCGATGCTCGACGGCAGCCGGTAATGGCGGGCGAGCTGGGCGAAGGCGGCCTGGTAGAGGAGGTCCTCCGGGCCGCCGCAGGTGATCAGGCCGCTGCGGAGGTCCATGGTCGTCGAGCAGGCGCCGTAGAAGGTCGGCGCGCCGGGCGCGAGCGTCTCGAGGATCGTGACGCCGGCGAGGACCTCGGCGTTGGACTGGGCTAGGACGCCGGCGGGCGTGGCCGGCGCGGTGGCGCAGCCGATCGCCATCACGACGAAGCCGGCCGGCACTCCCGCGGCGGCGTAGACCAGTGACGCCTCGAGCGCGTCGCCCTCGAACTGGAGCGGGCTCAGGCTGACCTGGAACGACGAGAGGATCGGGCGGGCACGGAGGGCGTCGGCGCCACCTGCCACGGCCCGCGCCAGCTCGACCGCGCCGCGGGCGGCGAGCGGGGTGACCGCCGTCATGAGCTGCACGTGCTTGCCGCTGTTCGCGAGCTGCGTCCGCAGCTCGTGGAGCGGCCTGACGGGAACGGGCCGGTCGCCGGCCTCCACGCCCTGCCAGAGGAAGGCGATCTCCGGCAGAGCGTCGGCGAGCCGCGTGACCTGCGCCAGGTCCGCCTCGGTGGAAGGGCGGCGAACGCCAGTCTCGAGATCGAGGATCTCGGCCGCGCTCCCATCGACCGACAGGTAGCCGTGGGCGCCGTCGAGCGGCAGGTCCCAGGCGGGCTCGCGGGCGGCGAGCGTGTAGTGGCGGGGCGCCGCGGCGAGCGCCGCCTCGACGAGGGCCGCCGGCAGGCGAACCCGGTTGCCATCGACGCGGGCTCCGGCGGCGGCGAGGCGGTCGCGAATCCCGGCCGAGCCCACGGCGACGCCGGTCTCCGCGAGGATCCGCAGGCTCGCGGCGTGGAGCCGGGCCAGGCCGTCGGGGGAGAGCGGGCGGAGGGAAGGCTCGCCGATCGGGAGCGCGCGGACGGGCGACGCGGGTGGCGCCATCGGGGATGCCTCCGGGTGAACTGGATCGGTGCCCGCGAGCCTAGCCGACGGGCCCGTCGTGCGCCTGACGAGCTGGCGTCCCCGACGGACGGCGTGAGCCATGGGCGGCAATGCTCGTCCTGTCGAGCGGGTCCGCCGGGTCAGGCCGGCGCGCCGACGCCGGCGTGCGCGATACTGCGCCCCGGGGGCAGGTGGTGCACACGGAGGAAGACACGATGATCCAGCGATTGCTCGGGGTCTCGATCGGGGCGCTCGTGGCCTTCGCGATCCTGTGGCTGAGCACCGTCACGAAGCCCGTGGACCTCATGCCGTGGTACGTCGCGGCGGTCGTGATCGGCGCGATCACGAGCTTCATGTGGCCCGTCGTGATCGGGTTCTGGAGCGGCCGCCGCGCCAAGGGCCGCCGCGAAGACGTCCTGGAGCGCGAGGTCCAGCACCAGCTGGCCGAGGAGCGCGCCAAGCAGGACTCCTAGCCCGGGGGTACGCGGCGCGCGGCGGCACGGCGGCACCGCGGCTGACCTAGCGCGCCCACGAGAGTCCCGGGACAGCCAGCAACATTCGTCGAGGGACCACCGATGCCATCGCCCCCAGCACCGCCCGAGCCCGCCGTCGAGACCGAGATCAGCTGGGAGGTCGAGGTTCCCCTGCTGACCAGCCGCGACATGGTCGGCAGCACGTTCGCGGCCTTCTCCCTTTCCGTCTTCATCGCCGGCTCGCTCGTCGGCCTGATGCTGGCGGCACAGGGGGAGTGGGATGCGATCCTGCCGGTCTTCGGGGTCCTCGGGCTGATCGGCGGAGCGCTGTTCGGGGTCGGCCTTCTCGCCATGACCCTGGTCTTCCGCGGCAGAATGCGCTTCCGGTTCACCGTCTCCGACAAGCACGTCGTCAGCGAGCTCATCGACACGACCGCCCGAAGGGTCAACCGGCTGACCATCGTCGCCGGGCTGCTCGCCGGGCGGCCGGGGGCGGTGGGGACCGGCCTGATCGCGACGAGCGGGGAGGTCACGTCGCTCGGCTGGGATGGCGGCTTCCGCGCCACGTACGATCCGAGGCGACGGACCATCACGCTGCGCAACGGCTGGCGGCGCCTGCTCGTGGTCCACTGCACGGAGCAGAACTACCAGGCGGTTTCAGCGTTCGTGGGTGCCCGGATCGCCGCCCACGGCACGGACCGTCGCGTGCCCGCGCGCTCGCCGCTGCCGCGCATGCTCGCCTGGACCGCCCTGGCCGTCATCGCAAGCCTGCTCACCTTCCCCCTCGCCGATGCCTGCAACGTGTCGCTCTTCCTGCTCTTCGTCATGCTCTCCTTCGCGGTCGCGATGATCTGGCTGATCAGCCTGTTCGGCTACGTGGTGCTCGGCTGCGCCGCCGCCGTCGTCGCCTCCGTCGTCGCCGACGCCATGAGCGTGCGCGAGTCCTACTTCTCCCCCGGCGAGACGTACCGCCACCTGAGCGTCTTCTCGGAGGACGACTGGATCACCATCGGGATCGCCGGCCTCGGGCTCGTGGTCCTCGGCGCGCTCGCCTGGCGCGCGATACGCGGGCGGCTCCCCTCGATGCTCGAGCGCGACGCAGAGAGCGCGGGCGGGTAGCACTCCGGCACGCCGACCGATCGCGACCTTGCCCCCGGCTGGTGTGGCGGCTCGGCTCGAGCATCCCCTCGGCTGCGCGAGGCACCCGGAGCCGTGCGATCATCGCCGCGATGGAGATCCTGCCGGCGACCTCGGACCTCTGGCCTCACCTCGCCGACCTGTTCGCGCACCGCGGCGGACCCGACACCCGCTCCTGCTCGTGCATCTTCTGGCGCGTCCGCTCGAAGGACTTCTCCGCGGCGACGACGGCCGCCAACCGCGAACGCCTCCGCGCGCTCATCGAGCAAGGCCCGCCGCCCGGCCTCGTGGCGCTCGAGGAGGGGCGCGCCATCGGCTGGGTGGCTCTCGCCCCCCGGCCGGAGTACCAGCGGATCGAGCACTCGCGGGTGATCCCCCGGGTCGAAGGCCCAGCTCCATGGGCGATCGCCTGCTTCGTCGTCTCGACCGATGCGCGCGGGCGCGGTATCGCCTCCGCCCTCCTCGCGGCAGCCGTGGACCATGCCCGGGCGGCCGGTGCCGCAGCCGTCGAGGGATACCCCATTGACCCGACCGCGGCGCCCGGCGGCCGGGTCCGCGACACCGGCGCCTACGTCGGAACGCGCGCCATGTTCGAGCGGGCCGGCTTCCGGATCGCGGCCGAGACCACCTCGAGGAGCGGTGGCGCCCCGCGCGTCGTCGCCCGCCTCGACTTTGCCTGAACGGCTGCGAGCTTGCCGCTTGAGTCTCGCGGGATGGCCAACGCAACCCGTGAGCACGAAGACTCTGGGTTCGGCTCAACGGGAGCTGATTCGCCCGGGCACGTGGACATGCCCGCAATTGCGACTTGACACGGCCGCGATCCGGGGCGTAACCTCGCCGACGGCGCGGCAGACCCGCGCCCATGACAGGCGGAGCGAAGTCACCGAATGAGCAACCAGGTCTTCCTCACGAGCGCCCGGGAGCGGTCCTGCACCGCGCCCATCGGCGCGCTCTGCGGGCGATCTGTGCCCAGCTCGGCCTAGTCACGCGGCGGCAGCGCCGCCAGGCAGGACAGGAGCCGCGGGCCAGATCAGGGCCCAGCGGCTTTTTGTTTGCCCCGCGCCAGGCGGGGCGGCGACCCGGAGCCGCGGGCCCACGACGCAGGGATGACGTCGGGCCCCGCGGCTCTTCTCGTCTCCGGACGACCGAAGGCCGCGGCGGGCCCCTCCACCGGGATCGCCGATCACCGAGACGAACGGAGAGAACCGTGAGCAGCACCCTGATCGAACCGAAGATCGCGCTCCGGCCGCCCGTCTCGGCGAACGACGAGACGATCGCCCCGGTCCCTGTCGAGACCGCCCGACCCGCCGCGACGCGGCCCGCCGGGCCTCCCGCGCTCCACCTGGTTGGCGTCTCCAAGACGTTCGTCGTGGGCCGCAGGAAGAAGCCCGTCGTCGCCATCGCCGACGTCTCACTCCGCGTCGAGCGGGGCGAGATCTACGGCGTCCTCGGCGCCAACGGGAGCGGCAAGAGCACTCTCATCCGCCTGGTGTCCACCCTCCTGACCCTCGACCGGGGCCGCGCGGAGGTCTTCGGCCACGACGTGGAGCGGGAGGAGATGGCGGTCAAGCGCCTCATCAACCGGGTGAGCGTCGACGCCGCCTTCTTCAAGAAGCTCTCGCCGTACGAGAACCTGGCCTTTGCCGCCCGCCTATACGGCCTTCACGCCGGCGAGGCTCGCGCCGAGGCGATCCGCATCCTCGCCCGCCTCGGCATCGCCGAGAAGCGGCTGGGGAGCCCGATCGAGCAGATGAGCCGGGGGATGCAGCAGAAAGTCGCCATCGCGCGAGCCCTGCTCACCTCGCCCACTCTCCTCCTGCTCGACGAGCCGACGACGGGGCTCGACCCCCGTTCGAAGCTCGAGGTCCAGTCCTTCATCGAGGAGGTCCGCGCGGCGCACGACGCCACGATCCTCCTGACCACCCACGACATGGCCGAGGCCGACCGCCTCTGCGACAGGATCGCCATCCTCGACCAGGGGCGGCTCGTCGCGGAGGACACCCCGGCCGGCCTCAAAGCCCGGGTCGCCCGCGAGACGGGCCTCCCGTCCACCCTCGACAACGTGTTCCTGACCTACACCGGCCGCTCCCTCGACGAGGACGTCGAGGAGGCGGCCCCGGAGGACGACGAATGAACCGGCACGACCCGCGCAACCCGGCCGGCCGCGCCCGGCCCCGACCAGACCATCCCCCCGCCCGCCCAAGGGAGGTGAGCGAGATGAACGACATCCGCACCATGCGCGCGATCCACGCGGATCGCGCCGCCCGGTTCGAGGCCGAGGCGCAGCAGGCACGGATCGCCCGCCGGGCGTCCCGTGCCGACGACCGCCGCGTCCGCCGGGCAATCGGCCGCTCCATCGTCCGCATCGGCGCGCGCATCGCCGCCGACGCGCCGGCAGAGCGGCTCCAGCCGGCCGGCTCCCGATGAGACGGGGCCGGCCGGCCTCCCCCACCCCACCCGGAGTGACCGACCAGTGACCACCCTCAGCCGCCCGAGGAGCGCGGCGTCGCGCGAGCTCGGCGCGTCGTTCGCCTTCATCGAGCGCAACTTCAACCTCAGCCGCCGCTACTGGGGCTGGGAGCTCGCGTTCCTGGTCTACGCGATCGCGGGCGCCCTCGCGATCTCGTTCATCGGGGCCGAGCAGGCCGACAAGCGGCTCATCTTCAGCCTGGTCATCGGGGCCATCTTCTGGAACTACCTGTCGACCGTCTTCTCCTTCATCGCGGAGACGATCAGCTGGGAGCGCTGGGAGGGCACCCTCGAGTACACCATGATGGCGCCGGTCCGGCGCGCCTCGCAGCTCCTCGGCTCCACCGCCTACGCGCTCCTGTACGGGCTGATCCACACGGCGGTGGTCCTCGTCGTCCTCACGCTCTTCTTCGAGCTGGACCTCTCGAAGGCGAACCTCCTCACGGCGGCCGGGATCATGATCGTCGGCTCGTTCTCCGTGATCGGGATCGGGATCATGGCGGCGATCCTCCCGCTCCTCTACGTGGAGCGCGGGGCCCAGATGACCTTCGTCATCCAGTCCTGCCTCCTCGTGGTGAGCGGCGTCTACTACTCGGTGGACGTCCTGCCGGGATGGATGCAGGTCCTCTCGCGGATCTCGCCCGCGACCTACATCCTCGACGGCGTCCGCCGCGGGCTGCTCGACGGGGCGACCCTGGCGGACGTCTGGCCCGACATCTGGCCGCTCGCCCTCATGGGCGCGGCCCTGATTCCTGCCGGGCTCTGGCTATTCGGGCGCGCAGAGCGGTACGCGAAGCGCACCGGCAAGCTCAAGCGAGTGGGGTGACCACGATGACGACGACCAGGGCGCCGCTCACCGGCGTCAACGCCGACACGTCGGCAAGCCCGACCCCGGTTCCCGGGCTTCTCCTCCGGCCCGTCCGCTGGCCGGAGGAGGCTCCCGCCCTCATCGACATCAACAACGCCGGGAGCATCGCGACCGGCAACCTCGAGGTCCTCTCGGTCGAGGGGATCCGCAACAGGTACGCCCACCTCGTGCATTCGGACCTGTCGACCGACCTGCGGCTCGCCGAGCACGATGGCCGGCCCGTCGCCTACGTCCGGGTCGAGTGGCAGGACGAGACGCGCGACGGGCGCATCCACGCCCAGGCGCTCATCACCCGGCCGGACGCGCCGGCGGGCACGTTCGAGGCGATCCTCGACTGGGGCGAGGCCCGCAGCCGGGCGATCGCCGCGACGCTGCCACCGAAACCGCCGGCGTGGCTCGGTGCCTTCCTCAACGAGGAGACGCCCGCCCACCTCGCGATCCTCGAGGCGCGCGGCTACCGCGCCGTCCGGTTCTTCTTCGGCATGGTCCGCCCGACCCTCGACGACGTCCCGAAGCTGCCGCTGCCGGCCGGCGTCGAAGTCCGGCCGGTGCGACCCGGACACCTCCGGGCCATCTGGGAGGCCGAGCTCGCCGCCTTCCGCGAGCACTGGGGCGCCAGCGCGGGCGATGCCAGCGAGGAGCGCTGGGAGCAGTTTCGCGACGAGCCCCTCAACGACCTCTCGCTTTGGCAGGTGGCCTGGGCCGGCGACTCGGTCGTCGGCATGGTTCGCCCGTACATCAACCCGGGCGACCTCGAGCTGCTCGGCGTGCGGCGCGGCTGGTGCGAGAACATCTCGACCCATGCCGACTGGCGTGGCCGGGGGATCGCGAAGGCGCTCATCGCCCGGACGCTCGTCGCCCTCCGCGGGCGGGGAATGACCGAGGCAGCCCTGGGCGTCGACGCCGAGAACGAGACCGGCGCCCTCGGCATATACCGCTCGATGGGGTTCGTGGAGCGCACCCGGGAGACCGACTTCCGGCGGCCGCTCGTGCCGGGGGACCCGGCGTGACCGGCGTGGCGGGCGTGAGCGTCGGCCGCCGGCGGGGCGGCGCAGCGGTCGTGGCGGGCACTGCGGGCATGATCGGCGGGGCCGGTGGGGCAGCCCGGCGGGAGCGCCGGGGGTGGCTTGCGTGACCGGCGAGGCCGACAGGGCCGAGGTCATCGGCGCGGCGGCCCAGCCAGCGCGGCCGGAGGATACGGCCCTGGCGGCCCTTGGCTGGGACGAAGCTTGGTCGGCCGCGTGGCAGGCGGCCGCTCCCGGCGCCGGGCACCTCCCGGCCCGTGTCGTCTCTGCTCACCGCGGCACGCTCGACGTCCTCCTGGCAGCCGGCGCCGCGCCGCTCGAGGGTCGCGTGACCGGCCGGCTCCGCCACGAGGCCGGGCCCGCCGAGCTGCCGGTCGTCGGCGACTGGGCCGTCGTGGACGCGCGGCCCGGGGAGGGCTCCGCAACCGTGCACGCGGTCCTCCCGCGCCGCACCCAGCTGCGTCGCAGGGCGCCGGCGGACCGCGGGGCGCCACTCCAGGTGCTGGCAGCGAACGTCGAGGTCGTCTTCGTCGCCACGTCCCTCAGCCGCGACCTGAACCAGCGACGGATCGAGCGCTACCTCGCGATGGCCTGGGACTCGGGGGCCAAGCCGGTGATCATGCTGACCAAGGTGGACCTCGCCCGCGACCCGGTCGAGGTCGCCGTGGCCGAGGCCCAGCTCGAAGAGGTTGCGGGAGGCGTGCCCGTCGTCGCGACCAGCGCGATCAGCGGCGAGGGGATGGATGCGGTCCGGGCCTTCCTGGGGGCCGGGCGCACCGTCGCCCTCGTCGGATCCTCCGGCGTCGGCAAGAGCACGCTCGCGAACGCCCTGCTCGGCGAGGAGCGGCTTCTCGTCCGGGCGATCCGCGAGGACGACGCGCGCGGGCGCCACACCACCGTCAATCGCCAGCTCGTGTCTCTGCCCGGCGGCGAGGGGATGCTGCTCGACACCCCGGGACTCCGCGAGCTCGGGCTGTGGGATGACGGCGCCGGCCTCGACCTGGCCTTCGCGGACGTGGCGTTGGCGGCCGAGGGTTGTCGCTTCTCCGACTGCCGGCACGACGGCGAGCCGGGCTGCGGCGTGCGGCTGGCCGTCGCCGACGGCTCGCTCACCGCGGACCGCTTCGAGGGCTGGCGCAAGCTCGCGCGCGAGGAGCGCTTCCGGGCGCTCGAGATGGACGAGGGAGCCCGCCGGGCGGAACGGAAGCGCTGGGCGGCCATCGGGAAGGCGGGCGCCGCCCGTTCGAAGGCGAAGCGCGGCGAGTGGGGCCGGTAGCGGCGGGACCACTGGGTCCTTCTCGGAGCGGCCGCCGTCGCTCCGCGCGGCAGGTCATTCGGGTAGCTGAGCGCCGTGTGATGGAGCGCGTCGCAGATTGTTGGCCGGGGCGCCATCGCCGCGCACCGGGGCGCCATCGCCGCGCACCGGGGCGCCATCGCCGCGCGCCGGGGCGCCATCGCCGCGCACCCCCTGCCCCCTGCCCACCCTTGCGCAGGAACGGGAGCCTCCAAGCACGAAATGCCATCCGATGGTGGCGGGATCCGGGCGGTCCGTCGGGGTTTCGCGCTCGAGGATGCCCCCACGAGTTCAACCCTGGAAGAGAGTGGCGACGGCCCGGGGGAGAGACGGCCGAGGGGCCCCGGAGCCCGGCTGGCTCGGGGGCCCCTCGCCGCACACAGGGGCGCCCATCTGGCACGGGCGAGACTCGCGCCGTCGCCAGGGCAGCCCTACAGGGGAAGGCGCCGCTCCCGGGCGACGAGCTCCAGCCACGGCCGCTCGCGGGCGATCGTTGTCGTGGGCCCGTGGCCGGGCAGGACCCGGAGCCCGTCTGGGAAGGTCGTAAGCCGGGTGAGCGACGCCACCATGGCGTCCGCGTCGCCGCCCGGGAGGTCGACCCTCCCCCACCCGCCCGTGAAGAGCGTGTCGCCCGAGAAGAGCACGCCGGCCTCGTGGGAGACGAGGCAGACCGAGCCCTCCGTGTGACCCGGGGTGTGGAGGACCTGAAGGCGAACCGCTCCGAACCGGATGACGCCGCCTTCGGCGAGCTCGGCGGCCGGAACGCAGGGCGGGATCGGGAAGGGGGCGAATAGCGGCTGCGGGTCGAGGAGGCGGTACCAGTCGGCCGGGTGGGCGGCGATCTCGGCGCCCGAGGCAGGGTCCGAGTGGTGGGCGCGGCCATCCGCGCCGACGACCGCGAGCCCGATCCCGGCGGGATCTGCACCTAGGGGCGCGCCGTCGGGTGCGATGACCGTGAGGCCATTCCCGGCCGCGCGGACGACGAGCCCCGCGTCGCCCGCGGGTGCAGCCGGCACCCGGGGCGTCGCCTCCGCAGGCCCGCGGGCGCGCTCCGCCTCGCGCGACCATGCCTGGAGGGCCGCGTTCTCGCCCGTGTGATCCCAGTGGCCGTGCGTCGAGACGATCAGCGCCAGCCGCCAGCCGCGCGTCTCCAGTTCCGCGGTGATCCACGGCAGGCCCGGGATCGCCGCGTCGATGGCGATCGCTTGCCGTGTCCGCGCATCCGCGACCAGGTGGACGTTCGTCTGCAGCGGTCCGACGACCCGCGTCACCAGCTCCATGCGCGCCAGTGTCGCACGGCCCGGGCAGGGGGCGGGCGCATCCGGGCGTCTCCCTGCAGGGGCGCGGGAGGGCCCGGGGCGGGGCCGATTACCCACGAGGACTGGCTCGGCGGGGCCGGGCAGATCGGGAAGGCGGTCGGCGCCGAGCGGTCAGCGCGGCTCCCAGGTCACGATGCCGGTCGAAATCGGAACGGAAGTAGCGACGGCGAAGCTGCCGTCCGGGTTCGTGACCATCAGGGCCCCGAGCTCGCGTTCGAGCGCTGCATCCTTGGCGCTTCCCTCGTCGACGAAGAGCTGCGAGCGGAGCCAGCGCGCGAGCTCCTCCCGCGTGGGAAAGCCGCGCACCGGCCGTGGCACCCGGATCTCCCGCGGATCGCGGCCACGGGTCCGCAGCAGGTCCTGGAAGGCGTCGAGGGCCGGCAGCTCGGCTCGCCTCTCGCCGTGGACGGGTGGCCAGAACGCGTGTGCCGGGGCGGAGGGCTGGCGGTCGGCCAGGATCGCCACGCAGAGACGGGCGGCCGCAACCTCCATCGCGTCCAGGAAGGCGCCGATCGCCTCCACGTCGTAGCCCAGGTTCGCGATCAGGGCGACGTCGGCCGCCGGTGACGGGCCGAACGCCGGGTCGGGCGGCCAGCGGCCCTCGATGACCCGGACGTTGGCGATCCCGTGCTCGACCCCCTGCTCGCGGAGCGCGGCGAGCATCCCGGGCGACGGGTCGAGCGCGATCACCTCGCGGACGCGCAGGGCGAGCGGCAGGGCGTAGCGGCCGGCACCCGCCCCGATGTCGAGCCAGGTCTCTCCCGGCCGGGCGATCGTCAGCAGGTGGTCGAGGACCGCGTCGTCGGTGCGGCGCGGGTCCGCGATGAAGAGCCGGCTGACGGGGGCGTAGAAGTCCCCAGCTTCGGCGGTTTCGCGAAGGCGGGCAGTCTGATCGTGGTGGGCGCGCACGCGGGCGGCCCACGCCTCGGCGGCGGGCGCGGCGGCAGTGGCAGCTGGGGCGGCCGCGGCGGCGTTGGTCGCGGCGGTCGGGGCGGCGGCGGGCGAGGCTGTGGCGGCACTCGTGGCAGCGGCGGGCGCGGCAGCCGCGACGGCCCTCACCGACGCAGGGTCGTCAGCGGGCACGAGACTCTCCGCGAGGGCCGCGAGGTCGGCCCGGGTGTCGACGTCGGGGTTCGCGCCGGCGACCGCGACGCGCACGAGGCGCTCATGACAGGCGGCAAGGAGCGCGCCGACGCCGCGGTCTCCGCGAGCCGACGCCGCCAGCGGCCACGCGGGCGGCAGCAGGAGAACAGGGTTGGGAGTCGCGTCGTCGGCATAGGCCGGGACCACAGCGAGGGTTCCAGGGGACGCGGTTCCCGCCGCGTCCACGAGCGCCCGGATCACGCCCGGGCGAACCATGGGCTGGTCGCCGAGCAGGACGACGACGGCATCCGGGACCGGCTCGGCGGTCGCGGCCGCCATGCCCAGCCGCAGGGAAGTGGCCAGCCCGCGCTCGGGGGCGGCGTTGAGCGCGACGAGCACGCCGTCGAGGGCACTGCCGTCCGCCTCCCGGACGGCGCCAAGCACGTCGACCGCGTCCCGCCCGAGCACGAGCGCGATCCGCCCGATACCCGCGGCCCGCGCCGCGTCCAGGACGTGGGCGACGAGCGGGCGCCCGTCGAGGGACGCCCGGACCTTGCCACCACCGAACCGCGTGCCCGCGCCGGCAGCGAGGACCATGCCCGCGACGCGCGCCGGATCGGTCACGTCCGAGGCAACGTCCGCGGCGGTGCGCCCGAAGCCCGCGGCGGCACTTCCAGGCTCCGCAGCGGCGCGTCCGGGCTGCGCGGCGGCGCGTCCGGAGTCCGCGGCGGCGCGTCGGAATTCCGAGGCGGCGCGTCCAGGGTCCGCGGCGGCGCGTCCAGGCTCCGCAGCGGCGCGCCGGAGCCGCCGTAGCGCTCGGCCACGACCTCGGCCATGACCGCCAGGGCCGTCTCGGCCGGACCGCGCCCGCCCAGGTCCAGCCCGATCGGCCCCCGCAGGCGCGCCAGGTCCGCCTCCCCGACCCCGGTCGCGAGGAGGCGCGCTCGCCGTTCGGCCTGCGTCTTCCGCGACCCGATGGCGCCGACGTAGCGGCAGCCGCGCCGCAGCGCCTCAACGATCGCGGGCTCATCGAACTTCACGTCGTGGGTCAGGATGGCGACCGCGTCGGCCGGCCCGAGGCCGATCTCCTCGGCGACGTCGTCCGGCCAGCCGACCACGAGCAGGTCGGCGTCGGGGAAACGCTCCTTCGTGGCGAACGAGGCCCGCCCGTCGGTGACCACCGTCGAGTAGCCGAGCTCGCGGGCGATGCGGACGAGGGGCATCGCGATCTGCACCGCGCCGACGATCACGAGCCGGGGCGTCGCCGCGAAGACCTCGAGGAAGTACTGCCGCCCGGCGATATCGACGGTGCCCGACGTGCCACGGACCAGGAGGTCCCGCGCCGCACGCGTGATCGCCGCGTCCAAGTCGGTCGACCCTGTCGATCCGACCAGGCTGCCGTCCTCGCCGGCCGTGAACGCGGGTTGCGGCGGCTCCCCGGCTCCGGGGGACAGGGCCCTGGGTCGGGCCCCGGAGCGTCCGCCGGGAGCGGGATGACGACCGCCACGCCGCCCCTGCCCGCCGCCGCCGCCATGACCTCCGGCCGCAGGATCGGCTCGACGAGCACGTCGATCGTGCCGCCGCAGGCGAGGCCGACGTCCCAGGCCTGCTCGTCGCTGATGCCGTAGCGGATCACGCGGCTGACGCCGTCGGCGCGGGCGCGATCGATCTCCTCTGCGGCCGCGCCCTCCACGCAGCCGCCCGAAACGCTCCCGGCGAGGCGGCCGTCCGAGGTCGCCACCATCGTCGCCCCCGCCGGCCACGGCGCCGAGCCGAACGTCCGCACGACGACCGCGCGCCCCAGCTCCGCCCCCTCCGCCTGCCAGGCGCGGATCTGGTCGAGCAGCTCCTTCACGGTCGCGACCCATCCATGGCGCGGGCCGGGACCCGGTTTGCCGGAGCCGGGAGGAGTTGCATGGGCTGATTGTGGACCGGCTGGCCCTTCACGACCGTGGTCCCGTCATGGCCCCTTCCCGCGCCCGGCTCGCCCGCCGCCGCCGACCCACCTCTCTCACCGGCCAAGCCTCCGCGCCGCGGAGGGATCGACGACTGCCCCTCCCGCCCGCGAGGGCAGCCCGAAGACGCGCGGCGCCACGGCCGTGATCGCCCGGCGGCCGCTGCCGCCGGCCTCGATTCGGTAGACGTTGGGCACGCCGTTCCGGGGGGGGCGCCCGGTCGCGCCGAGCCCCAGCCCGCCCAGCACCTCGCCGAGGCGCTCGAGCGAGGCCAGGTTGTGGATCGGCAGGAAGTCGTCGACCGACGGGTACGCCGCCGCCATCCCCGCCGCCAGGGGCTCGTACCCATCCGCTCCGGCGAGCGGGTTGAGCCAGATCAGGCGGTGGCAGTTGCGCTGGAGACGCGCCGTCTCGACGCCGACGAGCGCGGGATCGCCGCGGTCCCAGCCGTCCGAGACGACGATGACGATGCCCGATGAGCGCAGGACGCGCCGCGCCCAGCGCAGGTTGAAGACCCGCAGCGATTCGCCGATGCGCGTCCCGCCCGACCAGTCGGTGACCGCCTCGGTCACCCGGCGGATGGCGAGGTCGGGGTCGCGCCCGCGCAGCTCGTGGGTGATCCGGGTGAGGCGCGTCCCGAAGACGAACGATTCCGTCCGCACGCCCGAGGCGCGGGTCAACGCCTGGACGAAGCGCAGGAGGAGCCGGGCGTGGCGCTCCATCGAGCCCGAGACGTCGCACAGCACGACGATCGTCCGCGGCCGGCGGACGCGCCGCCGCCACACCCAGTCGACCATGTCGCCGCCGGTTCCGAGGTTGCGGCGGAACATGGCCCGCGGCGCCAGCCGCCTGCCGTGCGGGTGGTGCTCGTAGCGGCGAGTCAGGCGCGTCTCCAGGCGCGGGCGCAGGAGGTCGATGAGCCGCTCCGCATCGCGCAGCTCCGACGCCGACATCCGGTCGAACTCGCGGCGCGAGAAGGACTCGGCGATCGAGAAGGCCCGGGGCGACACGACCCTGCCCTCCCCGACCTCGCGATCGTCGTCGGTGTCGTCTCCCGGGTCCGCCTGCCCCGGGCGACCCTGGCGGCGCTCCCCCTGCCGCTCCGCCGTCGACTCGGGAGCGGTGGCTGCGTTCGACTCGTTCGTCTTCTCGCGCCGGGCCCCCTCGCCCGGAGCCGCCGGCGTGATCCGGGCAACGTGGCGGCGCCAGAACTGGTCGAAGACGGCGTCGTAGATGGGAAGGTCGGCGTGCCGACGACAGAAGACCGTCGAGCCCGCGGCGTGGACCTGGGTCCGATCGCCGACGTCGACGAGGGTGAGGGCCCGGGCGAAGTCCAGGGCGCCGCGCAGGTCGGTGGGCACGCCCGCCGACCGCAGGGCGCGCGTGAAGAGGACGGCGTTCCTGAGGAAGACGGCGCCGTCGAACGCCGCGAGCGGATCGGGCGAGGGTGCGCGAGTGCCGGTCATGGGGTGCCCGGGCGCGGCGCGCTCGTCACGCCCCCGCGGGCGCCAGCTCGTCGACGAACGCCGCGCCGGTGGCGCCGCGGATCCGGCGCACGTCCTCCTCGTACTTGAGGAGGACGCCGAGCGTCTCGTCCACCAGGTCGGGCGCCAGCTCCCGTGCTCCGAGGGCGAGGAGCGCGGCCGCCCAGTCGAGCGTCTCGGCCACGCCGGGCACCTTCGTGAGGTCCGTCGTGCGCAGGCGGCCGACGAAGCCGACGACCTGCCGGGCCAGCCGCTCGGGCGTCGCCGGCACGCGGGCCAGGACGATCTCGATCTCCTTCGCCGCGCTGGGGTAGTCGATCCAGTGGTAGAGGCAGCGCCGCTTCAGGGCGTCGTGGACCTCGCGCGTCCGGTTCGAAGTCAGGATCACCCGCGGCGGGGTCACGGCCCGGATCGTCCCGATCTCGGGGATCGTCACCTGGAAGTCGGAGAGGATCTCCAGGAGGTACGCCTCGAACTCCTCGTCCGCCCGGTCGATCTCGTCGATGAGGAGGACCGGCGCCTTCCCGTCGGTCGCCTCGAGCGCCTGCAGGAGCGGCCGCTTGAGGAGGAACGCCGGGCCGAAGATGTCGTGGGTGGTCGCCCGCTCGATCTCGCCGCGCGCCTCGAGCAGGCGGATCTCGAGCATCTGGCGGGCGTAGTTCCACTCGTAGACGGCCGTCGTGACGTCGAGGCCCTCGTAGCACTGGAGGCGGATCAGGCGCGTGTCGAGCGTCTCGGCGAGCGTCTTCGCGAGCTGCGTCTTGCCGACGCCGGCCTCGCCCTCGATCAGCAGCGGGCGCCCCAGCGCGAGGGCTAGGAAGACCGAGGTGGCCAGGCTCCGGTCGGCGATGTAGTCGCGGGCGCGGAAGGCGGCCTGGAGGCCCTCGATCGAGGCAAGCCCCTCGGGGAGCGGCGCGCGCGTCTCGTCCATCGTCCCTCGTGCGGTGCGGATCGCCGGGATCGTACATCGCCTGTCCCGAGACGGGCGCCGCGGGCACGGGTGATGCACGTGCCGCCGGGACCGAGGTCCGCGGCAGGGTCCGCGGCAAGGTCCAGGTGGAGCCGCGGTCCTCCCCAAGCGTCGAGTCTGTGGGGAATGCCGGATGGCCCCTCCCCGCACGAAACCACGTCGCGATCGGCCAGAACACGGGTGGCCTCGCGGGGTTTCGTGCGCAGTCCGCCGACCGGCGATGCTGCAGGGACTCGGGCGCCTGGCCGCCCGGCCGTGTCGAGCCGGATAAGGGGGGATGCAGCGGCCGGGCCGACACTGTCGTCATGGCACGGAGCGTCACGAGCGTCGAATCCCCCGGTCCGGTCGAGCGGTTCCTCCCGAGCTTCGTGGGCGCGACGGTTCGCGATGGCCGGCGTCGGCTCGGGGTGACTCAGCGCGAGCTGGCGCATCTGGCGGGCGTTTCGCAGGCCACGATCAGCCGAGTCGAGCGCGCCAGGGCGGCGGGGATCCCACTCTCCCGGATCGGGCGCGTGCTGGACGCGCTCGAGATCCGTCTCGACGCGAACGCGCGTCCCCCGCTGGCCGCAGGGGGTCCCACCGAGCGCGACGCGATCCACGCCCGCATCCTCGCCTACGCCGAGCGCCGTCTGCGGGCGACCGGGTTCGAGACGTCTCGGGAAGTCCCGATCGGCGCGGACCGCGTTCGGGGCTGGCTCGACCTGCTCGCGTGGCGGCCGCGCGATCGGGTCGTCATCGTGGTCGAGGTCAAGGGCGACATCCACGATGTCGGCGCCTTCGAGCGGCAGGTCTCCTGGTACGAGCGGGAAGCATGGGCAGCCGCTCGCACGCTCGGAAGGCGCCCTGCTCGCGTCGTCGTCGCCGGGCTCGTCCTAGCGTCACAGCACAACGAGGCGATCGTGCGGACCCATGCCGATGCCCTGCGCCGCCGCTTCGCGACAACCCCTGCCGGCCTGGCGTCCGTTCTGGTCGAAACCACGCCCGACGGCCCACTCCGAGCCCTGGCGTTCGTCGATCCACTGCGGCGCCGCAGGTCCTGGCTCCTTCCGACGCCGCTCCACGGCGGGCGACCCGTGCTGCCCTACGTGAACGCGCAGGACTTCAGGGCGCGGCTGGCCCCTGGTTGAGCGCGGTGGGGCCGGTCCTCTCCTGGAGTCTCCGGGGACTCGCCGAGGGACCGTACCCGCACAAGACCCAATCGCGATCTGCCCAAACCCGCGCCGTCGCCAGGGTCCTCGTGCGCGTTCGGCGCCGTGGCAAGTCACGAGGGAATACGGCTGGCCGAGTGCCGTGGAGATCACGCGTCCGCGGAGAGGGAGATCTGCTGTCCGCCCAGGAGGAAGTGCCGACGTCCCTTGACACGCGGTGGGCGCAGGGTGCGGTGACACCCGCGGGTCAGGCCGCGGCGACCTCCTCGAGACCCGCTTCGAAGTCGTCGGCCAGCAGCGCCTGCGTGCGACCCGCGGGGCGGGTCAGCCGCGCGTGCGACGGGCCTGCGCGGGACGATGGTGTCCCAGCGCGGCAGTCCGTGCGTCGATCGCCCTGGGATCGAGGCGCGCCAGCACGTCGTCACGGCCGCCGGCGAGCGCGCGCGCGGCCACGCCGAGCAGGTCGAGCACCTCTCGCGCGCGGGCCGGCTCGAGACCAGCGAGGCTGCCCGAGGGCGCGATCCCGACCCGGTCCGGCCCCCGCCCCTGCGTCGAGGCGGCGTAGCTCGCGGCCCACACCACGTCCTCGATCCGCGTTCGTCGGCGCCCGGTCGCGTCGCCGACCCCCACGATGATCCCCCGCTCGGCCGGCGCCACGGCGACCAGGCGCCAGCTCTCGGGGCCGGTCAGCAGGTCGAAGAGGTGGCTCCGGTACGGCGCCGCGAAGAGAGCCGCGGCGCCGAGCGCCATGGCGTCGCCACCGGTGACCGCGAGGGACGCGTGGATGTGGTCCGACATGCCGATCAGCAAGGCGCGGTGGGCGGCCGCGAACGCGGCGCGGCCGGCGTCGTCCGAGGGCAGCGTGGCGGCCGGTTCGTGGATTTCGACGACCGTGCAGCCGGCGTCGGCCAACGAAAGGAGCGCCAGGTTCAGGGTCCGCGCCGCCTCGAGCGCACCCGCGGGACCGGCGGCGGCGAAGGGCCCCTCGATCGCGAGCTTCACCGGGAGCGCCGACCCGCGTGCCGCCGCGACGGCCCGCGCCGCCGCCCACGCGTCGACCAGATCCCGGGCCGCCATCCCGGCGGGATGGACCAGGCCGTCGGCGAGCAGCTCCAGGCCGGCCTCGACCTGGGCAATGACCACGGCTTCGAGCGCCGCCTCGGCGGGACGGTGCGCCGGCCACGGGTAGCCGCCGGCAAGCGTGGCGAACATCTGTTGCTCCGAAGCCGGGCCGCGTCGCCCGCCGGTCGACGGCGCGTGGCGAACCTCCGCCGATCGTAGTCGATCGGCCGCGCCGTCCGCCGCAAGCGGGGCGGCACGGGGCCGGCGGTACGGCCGACGCCGCGCGCAGGGCCGAGTTGGCGGGGCTGCCACCACCACGAAGCACGGCCGAGTTGGCGGGGCTGCCACCGCTCGCTCGGGTGCCGGCGCGGCCGCACGCGTGGCCGGACAAGCGGCCCGCCACGGCAGGCAGGGCCACGTTCGGGGGTCGGCACGGCAGGCAAGGCCGAGCCGGGGGAACGCCGACCGCTCGCCGGGGCGCGAACGCCAGCCCGTCGCGCTCGCCGAAACGGCGCCAACGCGGCGCGCCGCCCCACGTCGACGGCGCTACGCTGGGCGCATGCTCGCCATCGGCGACCTACTCGCCGGCCGCTACCGCATCGACGCCCGCCTCGGCGCCGGTGGAATGGCCACGGTCTGGCGGGCCCGCGACCTGCGGCTCGAGCGTGACGTCGCCGTGAAGGTCCTCCTGCCGAACCTCGCCGGCGACCCCGCCCTCGCCGCCCGCTTCGACCGCGAGGCTCGCGCCCTGGCCGCGATCAGCGACGCTCACGTCGTCGCCATCTTCGACGTCGTGGAGGGCTCGCAGGGGTCGGAGCCTTTCCTGGTGATGGAGCTCTGCCCGGACGGGTCACTCGGCGATCGCCTGGCGGACGAGGCCTCCATCGCGCCTGAGATTGCCCTCCCGCTGCTGGCCGACGCGGCGTCGGGCCTCGCCGCCCTCCACGCACGCGGGATGGTCCACCGCGACGTCACGCCGCGCAACGTGCTCCTGGTCGGCGGGTCGGCGAAGCTGGGCGACTTCGGGCTGGTTCGGCCGGAGGATACGTCGACCATGCCCGGGGGAGGCCTGACGGCCACGGGGGCCGCGGTCGGGACGCTCGGCTACCTGGCGCCCGAAATCCTCGACGGACGAACCGCCACGCCGGCCTCGGACGTCTACGGGCTCGGCACCGTCGCCTTCCGCTCGCTGACCGGGGCCCTCCCCCACCCCGCCCGGAGCATCGCCGAGCTCGTCGCGGCGCGCAGCAGGGCGGTCGCGCCGATCGGAACTTTGGTGCCCGGCCTTCCCGCGGCCGCGGCCACCGCAATCGACCGGGCGCTCGACGCGGAACCGGTGCGCCGACCGACGGCGGCCGAGCTTGCGCTGAACCTTCCGGCCCGCGCGGTCCGCTCTCGCGGACGAGCGGAACACCCTCGATGCCGGGCGTATGGCCGCGACCCCCGCCGCGGCCGAATGGGTCCGCCCGCCCGCGGCCCCGTCACCGCCGTCCTCTTCCGAGCGCACGTCCCTCGATGTGCAGCCCGGCGCGTCGCAGCCGCCACACCTCCGACCCGAACCCCCTGCGTCGCCGCCGCCCAGTCGGCCGGACGCCATCCCGCAGTCATCATCGCCGGGCAAGCGTCGCCGAGGCCAAAGGCCCCTGCCGGAGGCCGGGCCCGACTACCACGGTCCGGGCTTCTGGAGCGGCGAGCTGATCGCGATCAGCGTGGTCGTGATCGCGATCATCGCCCTCGTCATCCTCCTTGGCGGTTGGCTGGACTGAGGCGAGCACGCCTTCGCAGCCGGCCCCCTCGGGCGCGCCGGACCGGCCGAGTGCCGCCACGCACATAGCCGATACACTCGGTGGGTGACTCGCCCCGAACCGCCGCCCCCCGAGATCGTCGGGTGACCCGCCCCGATCCGCCTCCCGCCGAGATCGTCGACCTTGCGCGCGAGCGCGCCGCGGCCCGGGCCGCCCACGACTGGCCGCGCGCCGATGCGCTGCGCGCCGGGATCGAGGCCGCCGGCTGGAAGGTCGTGGACGCGGGAACCGCCTTCCGGCTGGAGCGGGCCGCGCCGCCGACCATCGAAGCCGGGGCCATCGTCCGCTACGGGGCGGCGGCGGCCGTTCCCTCCGTGCTCGACGAGCCGCCCACGGCCCGCTTCACGGTCGAGCTCGTCGCCGACGACTGGCCCGACGACCTCGGCCGCATGCTCGCGGGCCTGCGTGCCCACGCCCCGGCGGGGACCCAGGTGGTGATCGTGGCGAACGCCCCGTCGCCCGACCAGGAGGCACGCCTAGCGCCGGGCGCGCCGGACCTCGCCCCGGTCGCGGGCGCCGCGCCCGAAGTGGTCTGGACGAGCGGGCGGCTGGGCCACGCCGCGGCCCGCAACGTCGGGCTGCGCCGGGCGGCCGGCGCCATCGTGGTCCTCGCCGACACATCGATCGAGCCTACCGGCGACCCGCTGACCCCGCTCGCGATCGCCCTCGCCGACCCGGCGGTTGCCGTCGCCGGCGCCTTCGGGCTCGTGTCGGCCGACCTCCGGCGCTTCGAGGAAGATGCCGGACCCGACGTCGACGCCATCGAGCTTCGCTGGCTCGCCTTCCGCCGCGCCGACGACGCCGCGCTCGGACCGCTCGACGAGAAGTTCGCCTTCGACCGCTACCTCGACGTCTGGTGGAGCCTCGTCCTCCGGGCCGGAGCCGACGATTCGGCGCCGCGGGCGGCGCGCCGTCTCGACCTGCCGCTGGTGCGCCACGCCCACCGCGGCTGGACGAGCCTCCCGGAGGCCGCCCGCGACCGCCTCTCGAAGCGCGACTTCTACCGGGTGCTGGACCGCTTTCGCGACCGCCCGGACCTCCTGTCAGGCGCTCCCGCCGGCCGGCCCTCGGCGGCCGGCCCCGCGGAGGACTGACGCCACGGCGCTCAACGTCGCCGGTCGCGGCGGAGCCGCGCGTGCCTGACGAGCCCCTCGCCGCGGCCCGGGACGAGCAGCGTGATGCGCAGCGGGACGAGCGCCGCGCCGATGACGCCGCGCTCCTCGTGCGCATTCGCGAGAAGGACGAACGGGCGATCGAGGCGCTCCACACCCGCTACTCCGGCCCCGTCTACTCCCTCGCCTACCAGGTGACCGGCGCGGACCGCTACGCCCAGGAGGTGGTCCAGGAGGTCTTCATCGCCGTCTGGAAGGATGCCGGGCGCTACGACCCGGCCCGCGGCGCGCTCTCGTCGTGGCTCTTCGCCCTGGCCCGCCACAAGGCGATCGATCTCGTCCGCAAGGAGGCGAACGTCCGCCGACACACGGCAGACGTCGACCTCGAGTTTCGCGAGGCCGACGACGACGTCGACCAGGAGGCATGGCTGCGGCTCCGCCGCGACACGGTGCGGGCGGCCATCACGCAGCTGCCCGAGGCCCAGCGGATCGCGGTCGAGCTGGCCTTCTTCGCCGGGCTGACCCACGTGGAGGTCGCCGAGAAGCTCGACATCCCGCTCGGCACCGCCAAGACGCGCATCCGCACGGGCCTGCTCAAGCTCCGCGACGTCCTGGGTCCCAGCGTATCCGAGACCGATCCGCGCGGGACGCCCGGGCCCGTCGGCAGGGCAAGGGTCGACCGGGGCTGCGGGCAGCCTTCGGCGGGAAGCCGGGCTGACGCTCCGTCAGCCCGTCCTGATGTCTCGATTCGCAGGTTGCCGGCGTCTTCGCGGCCGCGCCCTCGTCGCCTCCCGCCGCCGCCGGCCACCGTCCAACAGTCAGCGTGTCGCGACACTGACCCCGCCGACGACCGCCCCTTCCATCTCCAGGAGCGCGCGCTTGCGCTCCACCCCGCCGGCGTACCCGGTGAGCGACCCGTCGGCCCCCACGACGCGGTGGCAGGGCACGACGATCGAGACCGGGTTCCTGGCGACGGCCGAGCCCACGGCCCGGGCCGCGCCCGGCATCCCGATCCGCGCGGCCAGCTCCCCGTACGTGACGGTGCTCCCGCGCGGGATGGTCCGCAGCTCCTCCCAGACACGCCGCTGGAACGGCGTCCCGCCGCGGAACACGAGGGCCACGGGGGCCGAGGCAGGCAGGCCCGCCAGCTCGGCGTCGATGGCGGCACCGATGACGGCGAACGCGGCCCGATCCTCGACCCATGCGGCGTCCACGGCGGGGCCGCGCCGGTGCCCCGGCAGGTAGCAGCCGGCCAGGACCGTGCCGCCGTCGGGCGTGCGCTCGCCGACCAGCAGCAGCAGACCCAGGGGGCTGGGGTGACGGGCGTAGAGCGTGGTGGTCATGCTGGTATCTCCATCGTGGTTGGCGCGGGTCGGGACGGCGGTGGTCGCGTCGAGGGACGCCCAGAGGTGGTGGACGGCGTACGAGCGCCAGGGGCGCCAGCGTGCCGCCAGAGCCGCGATTCCGCGCGGGTCGGCGGGCCCGCCCCGGCGGTTCAGGGCATCGCGGAGGGCGACGTCACCCGGCAGGAAGGCGTCGGGGTCGCCGAGGGCCCGCATGGCCACGTAGCCGGCCGTCCACGGCCCGATCCCCCGGATCGCCTGCAGCCGCCCGGCGGCCTCGAACCGGTCGGCGCCGGCATCGAGGGCCAGCCGGCCTGTCGCCAGGGCCTCGGCGACGCCGTGGAGCGCCGAGCGCCTGGCGGCCGGCCCGGGCAGGGTCGCCGGATCTATGGCGGCGAGGTCGGGCGCGGCCGGGAAGAGGTGCGTGATCCCTCCGCTCGGAACTGCCAGGGGCGTGCCGTGGGCGGCCACGAGGCGGGCCGCGAGGGTCCGCGCGGCCGCGACCGTGATCCCCTGCCCCAGCACGGCCCGCGCGGCCATCTCCGTCCCGTCGACGGCGCCGGGCGAGCGACGGCCCGGCTCCGCGCGGACGAGGTCTGCGAGGAGCGGATCCCGGCCCAGCGTCTCGCCAACTGCGACGGGGTCGGCGTCGAGGTCCAGCAGGCGCCGGCAGCGCGCCACGGCCGGCCCGAGATCGCGCGGGTCGGCCAGGGCCAGCACGCAGCGAACCGCCTCGCCGTCGTCGGAGAGTTCCACGATCGCCGGCCCGTGCGGGAGGCGGATGCTGCGGCGGTAGACCTGGTCGACCACCTCCTCCACGCCCGGCACGGCTCGCAGGGCGAGGAAGCGGAGGAGGGCCGGCCAGGCGAACGGCGCCCGGCGGGCGAGCCGCAGGACGATCCGCCCGCCCGGAGCGACCCCGCCCGGGCGGCGATCCTCGCGCAGCGCCGTGGGCGTGGCCGCGAAGACCTCCCGGATTGTCGCGTTGAACTGGCGCAGGGAGCCGAACCCGGCGGCGAAGGCGACCACGGTGACCTGGAGGTCGGTCGTCTCGAGGAGAAGGCGCGCGACGTGAGCGCGCTGGGCGCGGGCGAGGGCGAGCGGCCCGGCACCGAGGTCGGCGAGGAGGTGGCGGCGCACCTGGCGCTCGCTGTAGCCGACGCGGCGGGCGAGGCCGGGGACGCCCTCGCGCTCCACGACGCCGTCGGCTATCAGGCGCATCGCCCGGCCGGGCAGGTCGCCGGCCAGGTCCCAGGCCGGCGATCCCGGCACCGCACCCGGGAGGCAGCGCTTGCAGGCCCGGAACCCGGCCTCCTGTGCGGCGGCGGCGGTCGGGTAGAAGCGGACGTGCTCGACTCTCGGAGTCGTGGCCGGGCAGCTGGGCCGGCAGTAGATCCCGGTCGAGGTGACCGCGGTGAAGAACCAGCCGTCGAAGCGGGGGTCGCGCCCCTGGACGGCGCGGTAGCGACCGGCGAAGTCGAGATCGAACACCATGGCCGCAGGATCGCACGACGGGGCGGCACATGCTCGCGGGATTCGGACATCGCGAGCGCGTCCTGCCGGGGTTTCGGCCCGGGGCGCTCCGCCGGGCGGGACCGGGTCGGGCGGACCCGGAAGTCGCCCGCGGCGGAGATCAGCGGGCGGCCGCTCCCGCGAGGACGCCGACGACGACCACGACCGGCACGGCCGCCACGGCGACGAGGCGAACCAGGCCGACCAGGCGACGGTCGGCCGCCGGCGCCGCGCCGCCGGTCAGGGCGGCTCCGGGCGCGCCGATCGAACGGGCCGGCTGCTGCCAATAGGACGCCAACGTCGAACGGATCGGCGGCAGCGCCAGGCCCAGCCACAGCCCCCCGAGCAGTCCCCCCACGTGCGCGGCGTTGTCGATCGCAGCCCCCAGAGCGTCGAACCCGAAGCCGATGATCAGGTTCAGCACTACGAGCCCGCCGATCTGGCTCATGACCGACCGGGCGCGACGGTCGAGCACCGGGCGATGGATGGCGCTCACGACGAGCAGGACGCCGCAGAGGCCGAAGATCGCCCCCGACGCGCCGACGCTCGGACCCGAGCCGCCGAACAGGAAGCTGGCCGCGGAGCCGGTCGCTGCCGTCAGGACGTACAGGATCACGAAACGGAACGAGCCGTAGAGCTGCTCGACGAGCGGGCCCACCAGGTAGAGGAAGTACATGTTGAAGAGGAGATGCAGGAGGCTTCCATGCACGAGCACGGGCGAGACGAGGCGCCACCATTCGCCGGCCGCGAGGGCCTGCTTGTCGAGCCAGAGCGCGGCCAGCAGGTTCGCCCCCGTAGCCTGGAAGGCGAGGAGAGAGACGGCGACGGTGGCCGCGATGATCGCGTAGGTCGCCACCGGGGCAGCCTCACGGGAGCGACTCCGCGAGAACCAGCGGCCGGCGGCGCGCTTGTCGCCAAGCTCCTTGCTCAGCCAGCCCAGTCGCGAGGCGATCTCGGCGCGGTCGGGCGCGGGGGCCCGCCGCTCGGCTTCCCGGTAGGCGTCGCGGGCGCCGCGCAGGTCCCCGTCGCGGACTCTCGCCGCGGCGACCTGCCGATAGGCGCGGTACGTGACCGGGTTCTCCGGGACCTGGGCGGCCTGCTCCCAGCACTGCCGGGCACCCTCCTCGTCGTCGAGGCGATAGAGCGCCTCCCCGGCCCCGACCAGCGCAGCCGCCGTGAGCCAGGGGTCGGGCATGCCGACGAGGCGCGCATATGCCGCCCGCGCGGACTGGTACTCGCCCGCCGCCAGCAGCTCGTCCGCGCGCGCGAGGAGGGCGGCAGCGGCGGCCCGGTCGAGCGGGCCGGGGACGAGGGGATCCGAGGTCTCCTTGGAGGTCATGGAGCCGACCGTACCAGATGGGCCGCCGCGACGCCGCAGCGATAGACTCCGGGCCATGTGCGGACGGTTCACCCAGCAGCGCCCGAGCGCCGAGCTGGCCGCCCTCTTCGGTGCCGAGGACCTCGCCGAGAGCCCCGGCGAGCGCTACAACCTGGCCCCGCAGCAGCTCGGGCTCGTGGTCGTCGAGCGCGACGACCTGCGCCGCGCGATCGTCCCGTATCGCTGGGGCCTGGTCCCGTCCTGGGCGAAGGACGCGAAGATCGGCAGCCACCTCATCAACGCCCGCGCGGAGACCGTGGCGACGACGCCGGCATTTCGCGCGTCGTTCCAGAAGCGGCGCTGCATCGTCCCGGCCGACGGCTTCTACGAGTGGGAGCGCAAGACTCCCGACATCCGCCAGCCGAACCTGATACACCGCGCCGACGGCGAACCGATGGCGTTCGCGGGCCTCTGGTCGATCTGGCGCGACCCCGGCGAGCCGGAAGCAGAGCCGGTGCGGACATTCTCGATCATCACCACCACCGCCAACGCCACCCTCGCGCCGATCCACGACCGGATGCCGGTGATCCTGCCGGCTTCGGCGTGGACCGCCTGGCTGGCTCCGACCCCGCCCGATCCGGGCGAGCTGCTCGCGCTCCTCCGGCCGGCGCCCGACGACCTGCTGGAGCGCTATCCGGTCTCGAAGCGGGTGAACAGTGCGCGCAACGAGGGCCCGGACCTCGTCGTCCCGCTGGGCCCGCAGGGGCCGGGGCCCGGGCTGCTCCTGCCCGGTTGAGGGTGCGGGCGGCGGCCGGTACCGCGGCACGGGCTGGGCCAGGTTGCGGCGGCCGAAGACGCGGCAGGGGCGGCCCTACGCCGGGGCGAAAGCGCGGCAAGGGCGGACCCACGCCGGCGGATCAGGTCCCGGCGACCTCCCAGCCGCCCGCGACCGTCGCCGCGCGGAACGCCTCGGCGGGCGCGATACCGCGGTCCAGGGCCGCGGCGTAGCGACCCACGAGCCCGGCGAAGGCACCGTCGGGATCCTCCGCGGGCGCCTCGATGACCGTCGCCGCGGCATATGCCGCGGGCGCGGCCGAGCCCGGCTGGGCAACGACGATCAGGCCGGCACCCGTGAAGGCGACGGCTTCGGCGATCACGGCGGCTCCCCCGTCCGCGATCGGCTCGACGGCGACCACGACCCGGTATTCGCGCAGGTAGCGCAGGCCCAGCGCCAGGTCGGCGGGCTCGAGGATCGGCGCGGATCGAGGCATCGACGGCGAGCCGATCGGCGGGACGCTGGCCGCCGCCTCCGGCTCGGCGAGCAGGGCGGGCACCGGATCGTCGTCGGGGGGCGCGACATCGTCCAGCGACATGGCGGTGGGCCGGGCCGGGTCCCGCAGGACGGCGAGGTGGCCGACCCCTGCGCGCCCGAGGGCGAGGAGCAGCTCCTCCCCGGCGCCGTCCTCGCCGATCTTCGTGACGATCTCCACCGTCGCCCCGTCCGCGGCCGCCGCCGCGGCGATCTCGGGGGCGGTGCCCACGGCGCGTCCGGCCCCGGCAGGGGCGGCGCGAAGAGTCGCCGGACCGATGACCACGATCACGATTTCAGCCTAGCAGGCCGCCGGCACCGCCGGGTTCGCGGGAAGCCCGTTCAATCGTGCGGCGTCTCGCTGGGTTTCGGCGTCTCGCCGTGCTCGGGCGTGGGGGTCGGCCCCGGCGGGGGCGTAGGGCGAGGCGTTGCGGTCGGCCGCGGGGTGGCGGTGGGCCGCGAGGGCGACGCCGGCGACGCCTCCGGCGTGTCGCCGGGCTCGGGGCTCGCGTTCGCGTCGGGCGAATCGCCCGGCTCCGGGCTCACGCTCGAATCGGGCGTCAGCGACGGCGAGGGCGACGGCGAAGGGGTGAGAGAGGGGCTCGGCGACTCGGCGTCCGGGCTCGGGCTCAAGACCTCCGTGGGTGGCGCCGTCTCGCCCGGCCGATCCAGCAGCCCGCCCAGCGCTCCCACCCCGAGAGCGCCTGCGCCGAGCGTCGTGGCCACGACCAGGGCGACCACCGCCATGGCCGGGCCGCGCACCGCCATCGGCCGCCCCCCGGTCCAGGCAACCCGCCAGAGGTCGCCGAAGGCCGCGAATACTCCGAGGATCGCGCCGCGCCGCGCGGCGGAGACGGCGGCCTTCACCGGGCGCGGCGTCGGCTCCGCCGCGACGGCGGCCATCACCCGGTCCGCGAACCCGGCACTCGGACCGACGTCGTCGGCCGCGGCGAGCCACTCCAGCTCGCGGGCGGTCGCCATCGCTCGTGCCTGGTCGCTCGCGGTCGCGTGGTCGTCGAGCTCGTCCGGCCGGAAGCGATCGGGCCGGTTCCAGGACTCGGCCATCAGGACACCCCCTCCGACTCGAGGGAGAGGCGCAGCCGCTTCAGGCCGCGATGCAGGTGCGTCTTGACCGTCCCCAGGGGTCGGTCGGCCTCGATCGCAATCTCGGCGAGGGAGAGCTCGGCGAAGAAGCGGAGGATCACGACCTCCCGGTAGGGTTCGGCGAGGCCGGCCACCGCGGTCCGGATCGCTGCCGCCCGCTCGGCTCGGACCGCCAGGCTGGCGGGATCCGTGGCGCTCCCGAGCGCCGCGGCCAGGGCCGCCTCACCGACCCCGTCGCGCTCCCCCGAGACCCTGCCGTCCATGGGGATCGGGCGCGGGTCGATCCAGGCGACCGATCGGCGGCGGCTGGCCCGGCGGACGGCGAGGCGCGTCGCGATGCGGGCGAGCCAGGCCCCGAAGGGTCCCTCCCCGCGCCACGTCCCGAGCGCCCGATACGCGGTCACGAAAGCCTCCTGGGCAGCGTCCTCGGCGTCGTGGAGGTCGCCGAGAACGCGATAGCAGCTCCGGACGACTGCCCGCGACTCGCGCTCCACCAGGACGCGGAAGGCGTCCGCGTCGCCGGCGAGGACCGCGGCGACCACGCGTCGTGCCTCCGGATCGTCCGGAAGGCTCGGTTCGGGCCGCTGGATCTCGCGCGCGCTGTCGATCGTTCCGCCTCCTGCAACGGGGTAGCCCGCCGGGCGAGGCTCCCGTGGAGACGATACGCGAAGCGGGGGAACGCGCCCCGCGCCGTCGTCATCACGGTCGTCATCGTCCGGCGGGCTGGAGGAAGTCCGGGTCGGTCAGTCGCCGCTGCCGGAACTGCCGGAGTCGCTGCCGGAACTGCCGGAGTCGCTGCCGGAACTGCCGGAGTCGTTGCTCTCCGGCGACTGGGTCGGCGACGCCCGGTCGGGCGACGCGGTCAGCGAGCCGTGGTCCTCGTCGTTGTCGTCGTCACCCTGGTGGTCCTCGACGTCGGGCGTCTCGGACGGCTCCGCGGTCTCCTTCGGCTCGGCCGTCGAGGCCGGCCCAGCGGCGGCCGGGCCGACTTGGTCGTCGCCGACCCCGGGGGTCCCGGTCGGCTCCGGTGTCTCGGACGGATCGACGGTCCCGGTCGGCTCGGCCGTCTCCGACGGGTGATCGGTCGAGAGGGTGATCCCGGGGACCGTGTCCGGCGAACCCGGCGTGAAGACGGCATCGGCGGCAAAGACCCCGCCGGCGACGAGGAAGACGGAGACGGCAGCCGCGGCCGCTCCTCGGGCGATGCTCGGTCGGTAGCGCATGGTGAATGATCCCTTCTGGTGATTGGGCGGACCGGCGGACTCCGGACTCCGCGCCGCCGGTCGTCGACCGGCCCGCTAATCAACCAGAGACGGCCACCAGGCGAAAGGTTTCAGCCGGCGTCGCGCCCCGCGCCGGGTTGCCGCCGCCCGCGCTCAGCCCGCTGGACCGGCGGCCTCGACCTCGCGCACGACCTCCACGTCCCCGAGCCCGAGCGCCTCGACGTCGGCCGCGACGGCGTCCGCGTCGCCCACGAGGACGATGCCGAGCCGCTCGAGGTCGAGGTGGGCCCGCGCCGCAGCCAGGACATCGTCGGCCGTCACGGCCTCTATCGCGGGGCGATAGCGGTCGAGCTCGTCGTCGGGAAGGTCGTGGGTGACGATCCCGGCCACGGCCGCGACGACCGGGCCCGGCGTCTCGAAGCGGAGCGGGAAGACGCCGACGAGGTAGTCCCGGGCGGCCCGCAGCTCGGCGTCGGTCGGCGCGGCGTCGCGCATCCGTCGCAGCTCCGCGACGAGGTCCGCCAGAGCCGGCGCCGTCGCGTCGGTGTTGACTGCCGCCCGCGCCGTGAACGGCCCGGCGTGGCGGCGGAGGTCGAACCCGGCGCCCGCGCCGTAGGTGTAGCCCTTCTCCTCGCGCAGCTTCATGTTCAGCCGGCTGTTGAAGAGCCCGCCCAGGATCGACGACATCACGGAGACGGCGTGGAAGTCCGGCGTGCGCCGGGAGAGGCCGCGGTGGCCGACGCGCAGCTCCGACTGCACGGAACCCGGCCGGTGGACCACCCGGATGACGCAATGGTCGAGGCGCCCGGCGTCCGTCGGGGCAGTTCGAGCGACGCCCTGCAGGGTGGGAGCGAGGTCGCCGAGAAGCGGCTCGAGGATCGCCAGAAGGTCGATCCCGGCGAGATCGCCGCCGATCACGAGGGCGGCGCGCTCGAAGCCGGCCCAGCTCGCCCAGGCGGCCCCGACCACGCCGGCGTCAATCCCGGCGACGGTGTCGCTCAGCCCGCCGGCGGGTCGGGCGTAGGGGCTGGCCGGATCGTAGATCGTGGCCAGGTAGGCCTCATCGGCCCGGCGCGCGGGGTCCGCCTTCGCCTGGAGCAGGTCGTTGAGGCGCTGGTCGCGAAGGCGCTCCACCTCGCGGGGCGGGAAGGCGGGCTCGCGCACGACTTCGGCGAGGAGGGCGAGCGCGGGCGCGAGGCGCTCGGCCGGCACCTCGATGCCCACGATCGTCGCGTCCCAGCCCGCCTCGGCATGCAGCGACGCCCCGAGGCGCTCCGCGGCCTCGGCGAGCGCGACGGCATCGCGGCGCAGGGTTCCCTCGGTCAGCGAGCGCGCAGCCAGGACGGTCGCCCCCCCGATCGCGCCGGGCTCGTCGACCGCGCCCATCGGCAGCGTGAGGCTGGCCGTGACGAGCGGCCGGCCCGGGAGGTGGATGAAGCGAACAGGCAGCCCGCCCGAGAGGCGTCCCTGCTCGACCGCCGGGAAGGTGAACGGCCGCGGCGTCCCGGGAACGGGCCGCGTGCCGAGGGCCGCCTCGAGCGGATCGAGCGCGCTCATGCCTGGGCCTCCGTCATGCCGTGATCGGGCGCGACGCCCCGGCCGTCGTCTTCCCCGTCCTCGTCTTCCTCGTCGCCGGCGCCCTCCGCGCCGTCTGCCGCGGTGCCGGGGGCCGGCACGTAAGTGAGGACGACGCGGTTGTGGTCGACCAGCAGTGCCGCGCAGGCGGCCCGCACGTCCGCGGCCGTCACGGCGAGGTACCGCTCGAGCTGGTGGTTGATCTCTTCGGGCTCGTCGAGCAGCGTCGCGAACATGCTGAGCCGGTCGGCACGCTCCGAGACCCGCTGGAGCGATCCGAGCTCGTCGGTCTCGATCAGGGCCTTGGCCCGCAGCAGCTCGTCCTCGGTCACGTCCTCCTCGGTGAGGCGGGCAATCTCGTCGAAGAAGCCCGCCTCGACGGCCTCGGCCGCGGCCTCCGGCCGGACGGTGGCCCAGCCCATGAAGACCGAGGGGCCCGACGCGAACGGGAGCACGAAGACGGCCACGTCCTGGGCGATCCTGCCCTCGCGAACGAGCCGGCGATGGAGCCTGCTCCCCTTGCCGCCGGCGAGAACCTGGGCCGCGATCTCCAGGGCGTAGAGCCGCTGGTCGCCGATGGCCGGCGCGCGGAAGGCAGCGTAGATCCGGGTGAGCGGGACCCGATCCTCAACGGTCTCGCGCCGCTCGCCGCCGAGCGTCATCGGGAGGGGATCGACGGCGAAGGGTGGGATCGCCGGGTTCGCCGGGATCGGCCCGAAGTACTGGCCCACCCAGGCGCGCGCCCGGACCGGATCGACGTCGCCGACGATCGAGAGGACCGCGTTGTTGGGGGCGTACCAGGTCCGGAAGAAGGCGCCCACGTCCTCGAGCGTCGCGGCGTCGAGGTCCTCCATGGACCCGATCGTCGGGTGGTGGTACGGGTGGTTCGCCGGGTAGAGGTGGCCGAGCAGCTTCTCCTGCCACGTGCCGTAGGGCTGGTTGTCGTAGCTGACGCGCTTCTCGTTCTTGACCACCGCGCGCTGGTTGTCGAGGTTCTCCTGGCTGAGCGCGTCGAGCAGCGTGGCCAGCCGGTCCGCCTCCAGCCAGAGGGCGAGCTCCAGCTGGTGCGACGGCACCGTCTCGAAGAAGTTGGTGCGGTCCAGCCAGGTCGTGCCGTTCATCGTCCCGCCGGCGGCCTGGACCAGGGCAATGTGCTCGGCCTTGCCGACGTGCCGGCTGCCCTGGAACATCACGTGTTCGAACAGGTGGGCGAACCCCGTCCGGCCCGGCTGCTCGTGCTTGCTCCCGACGTCGTACCAGACGTTCACCGCGACCACCGGGACCAGGTGGTCCTCGCTGATGACGAGGCGCAGGCCGTTGGGGAGACGCTCGTCGGTGAACTGGACGGCCGGGATTGGCATGCGGGCCTCGCTGGCTGCAGGGGATCGGAAGCGGTGGCGGCGATTGTAGTTGGGGGCGGCGCCGGGGGCGAGGCCCTCCGAAGCGCCCAATCGCCCGCCTGTTGGGCACGCTGAGTATCGCGTGACCCCTTGACAGGTCCTGTCGATTGATGTTAGATGTCCATCGAACACCACGACGACCGATGAGGAACAGTGATGGCTCGTCCCGCCCGCACAGAAGAAGCCCCGCGATCGAAGCGGGCGCTCGTGCGCGACATGACCGGCGCGGCCACAGGCCCGGCGCCAGTCGCCCCCGAGGTGATCCTCGAGGCCCGCCCCGCGATCGACTTCCTGGTCAGCCTCATGCTGGACACGGACTCCGACCTCCTTCCCGCGGACCGCGCCTGGCTGGATGCGTCGCGGGGTTCGCTGTCGGACGCGTTGCGGCGCGACCTCGCCCGCGTGCTCGGGGGCGAGGACAGCGGGATGGGCTGGGCGATCGTGGCGCTCGTCGTCGAGGATTCCGCGATCCGGTCCTCCGCGCAGGTGGTCAGGCTCGCGGGCCGGATCGGAGCCGGCGACCTCCTCGGCGCCCTGCACGGCGATGACGACCCGAAGGATCGCGTCGCCCTCGCTCGGCGCGTCCTCGACGGCGAGCGCGGGCTGCGGGACGAGGCCGTGGCGGCATGGCCGGAGGAGTACCGCGTGGTGGTCGGCCGCCTCCTCGACGATCCAGACGGGGAGCTGCGGGCCCTGCGTCGCATCCTGCGGGCGTGGCGTGAGCGCTTCGAGCCGATCGAGGATCGCGTCGCCCGCATGCAGGAGCGCGACGTCGCCGGCCGGCGCGCCGATCTCGGGCGCCTGGCCATCGACGACTTCGTGGAGCAGGCAACAGGCGGGGTTCGCTGGGTCCCCGAGCCGGGCACGCGTCGCCTTTACCTGAGCCCGAGCTACTTCACGCGGCCCTACAACTACGTGTTCGGCGGCAGGGACTGGCACATGTTCGCCTACCCGCTCGCCGAGTCCGCCCTCGACGAGGAGAGCGGCGCGGTCCCGGCCGCGAGCATTCGCCTCTTCAAGGCCCTGGGCGACGAGAGCCGCCTGCGGATCCTTCGCTTCCTCGCCTCGGGCGATCTCTACATGACCGAGATCGCCGAGAAGATGGGGCTCTCGAAGCCGACCGTCAGCCACCACCTCGCCCTCCTTCGAGCGGCCGGCCTCGTCACGATCACGGACGCGGGCGCCCTCACCTACTACACCCTGCGCCGCGACAGGATCGCGGAGGTCGAAGCCAGGCTCACCAGCCTCCTCGCCGGGCCCGCCCGGTAGCCGGCGCCGCCGGGCGCCACGGGATGACTCGCTTGACCAAGAGTTAGATGTACATCGAACGGAAGGACGATGAGATGCAGACAAGGGAAAGGTTTGGTGCCCCGTCAACCACCACGACCACCCTCGCGAGGAAAGGGATGACCACGATGTGCAGCGAGATCGACTTCCGGATGCGGCGCCTCGAGGCCGAGGCCCACCGCGAGCGGCTGGCCGGCCCGCGGGATGGAATCCGCCAGCACCTGGGCCACGCGCTCATGGCGCTGGGCCGGGCAATCCACGGCGTCGAACCGCAGCACGCGAGCCGGCCCGCCCTCGACGCGGGCTGAACGCATCGAACGGGCGCGTCCGGGATTCCCTGCCCGACCAGGGGCACGACCGGGCGGGACGACCGGGCGCCCCTTCGGCGGGCTACAGCGGCAGCAGGACGAGCCCCACGGCGCCGGCGAGGCCGATCGCGCCGGCGGCCAGGAAGATCAGGACGGCCTTCGTCCGGTCGGCGCGGCGGGCTGCCGCGTCCTCCACCCGCTCGGCCTCGCCGAGGGCCCCGAAGTTGCGGATCCCGGCTGCACCGTAGGCGGCGCAGAAATGAAGTCGCGCCTGCAGGAAGCCGACGGCGCCGACGCCCAGCGGGAGCGCCACGAGCCAGCGGGCCACCGGCGGGGCGTCGAAGAGGATGAGTCCGGCGGCCAGGACCACGGCGGCGGCGAGCCCGACGATCCCGGCACGGCGGCGGCGCGCGATCTCGGCCGGCCCGATGTTGCAGGTGCCGGGGCGATACGCGCTTGGTGGCCTGTCGTAGGCGATGGTCGGCATGCTCACTCCCCCTGTTCGTCGGACGTGACCGGGCGGTTTGCCGGGCGCGAGGCATCGGCCGGGGCCGGGAGGCCTGACCGCGGCGGCACCCCCGGCTCGGGAACCCATTCGCCGAGCGACCGCACCTCGGCGATCAGGGCCTCGATGTCGGGGTCGATCGCCTCCGCCGCCGCGACGGCCGTCTCCATCGCGGTGAGGCAGAGGACGCCCTCCGCGACCGCCGCCAGGCGGATGCCGGCAGCGTCGCGCACCGGCCCCGAGCGGGGCGTCGGCGTGTTGACCACGAGCTGGACCCGCCCCGACGCGATGAGCTCGAGGATCGGGACCTCGCCCGGGGCCGCCTCGGCGCCGAGCTTGGCGACCGCTTCCGCCTCGTGGCCAAGGGCCGCCAGTGCGGCGCGGGTCCCGCGCGTGGCGGCGAACCGGTAGCCGGCCCTGGCCAGGGCGGCCGCGAGAGGGCCCAGCAGGGGCTTGTCGCGGTCGGCCACGGTGAGCAGGGCGAGCGCCCCCTCGAGCCCCGCGCGCGGCGGCACGAGAGCGGCGGCCACGAGAGCCTTGGCCGTGGCCACCCGGACGTCCGCGTGGAGCCCGATCACCTCGCCGGTCGACTGCATGAACGGCCCGAGCGACGGATCGACGCCGCGCAGCTTGGCCGTCGAGAAGGCCGGGGCCTTGACCGCGACGAACGGCGGCGGCGGCAACAGGCCGTTCGGCCAGCCGTGGTCCGCGAGCCGCTGACCGAGGGCGATCCGCACGGCGAGATCGACGAGCGGGACGCCGGTCACCTTGCTCATGAAGGGCACCGTCCGGCTCGCCCGCGGGTTGACCTCGATGAGGTAGACGCCGTCCTCGCGGACGATGAACTGGGCGTTGACCAGGCCACGGACCTCGAGGGCGCGGACGATCCTCTCCATCGAGGCGACGATGAGGGCCTGGTCGGCCTCGGACACGCTCTGCGGCGGGAAGACGCCGACCGAGTCGCCCGAGTGGACCCCGGCTCGCTCGACGTGCTCGAGGAGCCCCGGGATCAGGACGGTCTCGCCGTCGGCGACGGCGTCCACGTCCACTTCGACGCCCTCGAGGTAGCGGTCGATCCGGACGGGCCGGTCGGGGTCGACCACGGTCGCTGCGGCGAGCTGGGCGACGAGGTCGTCGCGGGAGTAGGCGAAGTCGATGGCGAGCCCGCCGATGACGAACGAGGGACGGACGATGACCGGGTAGCCGATCCGGTCGGCGATCGCCTCGGCCTCGTCGATCGAGCGGGCCATGCCGCCTTCCGGCTGGGGAATGCCCAGGCGGTCCACGAGGGCGCTGAAGCGGACGCGATCCTCGGCCTGGTCGATCGTCTCCAGCGACGCCCCGAGGAGCGGCACGCCGGCGGCGGCGAGCGCCCCCGCCAGGTTGAGCGGCGTCTGGCCGCCGAACTGGACGAAGGCCGGGAGCGGCGTGGAGCCCGGCGGGGTCTCGGCGGCTACGATCGCGAGGACGCTCTCGGCGTCGAGCGGCTCGAAGTAGAGGCGGCTGCTGGCGTCGAAATCGGTCGAGACAGTCTCCGGGTTGGAGTTCACGAGGACCGCCTCCCAGCCGAGGGAGCGGAGGCTCTCCGCGGCGCGGACGGCGCAGTAGTCGAACTCGATGCCCTGGCCGATCCGGACCGGCCCCGAGCCGATGACGAGCGCCGCGGGGCGGGCGACCGGCGGCGCCTCCGGCGGCGAGCCGGCCGCCGCGTAGGTGCTGTAGAAGTAGGGTGTCTCGGCCGCGAACTCGGCGGCGCACGTGTCCACCATGGCGAAGCCGGGCGCCAGGCGGAGGGCGCCGCGGGCGGCGGCCACCTCGCGCTCACCCACACCGGCCAGCGCCGCGATCTCGCGGTCGCCGAGAGCGACCCGCTTGGCCGTGGCGAGGAGCATCGCCGACGCCGCGTCGGTCGGGTCTACCAGCGCCGGGCCGGCGGCCCGGATGGTCCGCTCCAGGGCCACCGAGCGTCCCAGCTCGGCGACGAACCAGGGGTTGATCCCGGTCGCCTCCACGATCGCCGCCTCGCCGACGCCGCGCCGCAGGAGCGCCAGCACGCGCCACAGCCGGTTGTCCGAGGGGGCGAGGAAGCGGCGCAGGACGATCGGAGCTGCGCTCCGCTGCGCATGACGGGTGCTCTCGCAGGCCGCGCCGTCCTCGCCCATCCAGCGGATGACGGCGTCCTCCTCGCCTGCCCCTTCGTCCGCGTCGTCGGGATCCCCGCCCAGCGCCGCCGCCAGGTAGTCGAGCGTCGGCGCCCACGCCGCGTCCTCCGCGAGCGGACCGGCGCCGGCCTGCTCGAGGCCCCGCAGGGCCTTGTTGAGGGCCGCCCCGAAGGTGCGGTCGATCGCCATCACCTCGCCGGTTGCCTTCATCTGGCTGCCCAGCGTCCGGTCGGCCCGGGGAAACTTGTCGAAGGGGAAGCGCGGCAGCTTCACGACGATGTAGTCGAGGGCCGGCTCGAAGGCCGCGACGGTCGTCCCGGTCACGACGTTGGGGATCTCGGCGAGCCGGCGCCCGGCCGCGATCTGGGCGGCCACGCGGGCGATCGGGTAGCCCGTCGCCTTGCTCGCGAGGGCCGAGCTCCGGCTCACCCGGGGATTCACCTCGATGACGGCGTACTCGCGGGAGTCGGGCGAGAGGGCGAACTGGACGTTGCAGCCACCCTCCACCCCGAGACCCCGGATGATCGCCAGGGCAGCGCTGCGCAGCCTCTGGTGGACTGGGTCGGGGAGCGTCTGGACGGGGGCGACGACGATCGAATCACCCGTGTGTACCCCCAGCGGGTCCACGTTCTCCATCGAGCAGACGGCGATGCAGGTGTCGTCGGCGTCGCGCATCACCTCGTACTCGATCTCCTGCCAGCCCAAGAGACACTTCTCGACCATCACCTGGCCGATCGGGCTGGCGCGCAGGCCGGCCCGCACCCGCTCCCGGCAGGCCGCCTCCGTCTCGACTATCCCGCCCCCGGTGCCCCCCAGGGTGAAGGCCGGCCGGATGATCGCCGGCAGGCCGATCGCGGCGAGCGCGCGGTCGGTCGAGGCTGAGCGCTCCGCCTCGGTCGCGCCCTCGACGATGGCGGAGGGGGCATACGGCTGCCCGAGTTGATCCAGGAGGTCGCGGAACTGCTCGCGGTCTTCGGCCATCTCGATCGCCCGCAGCGGCGTTCCCAGCATGGTGACGTTGTAGCGCGCTAACACGCCAGCCTGCGACAACGCCATCGCCAGGTTGAGCGCCGTCTGGCCACCGAGACCGGCCAGGAGCCCCTCCGGCCGCTCCCGGGCGATCACCGCCTCGATGGCTGCAACGGTGAGCGGCTCGAGGTAGACGGCATCGGCCACGGTGGGGTCGGTCATGATCGTCGCGGGGTTCGAGTTGACGAGGATCGTCCGCACGCCCTCGGCCCGCAGGGCCCGGCACGCCTGCGTCCCCGCGTAGTCGAACTCGGCGGCCTGGCCGATGACGACCGGCCCCGAGCCGATGATCAGGACCGAGGCGGGCTTTCGCGCGGGTGCCGCGCCCGTCGCCGGGGCTGCGCCGGTTGCGGGCGCCACGCCGGTTGCGGGCGCCACGCCGGTTGCCGACCCGGGCGCCGGCGTCTCGTTCACCCGGCCGCCTTGGCGCGAACGTGGGCCGCGACGACGAAGCGATCGAAGACCGCCAGGGCGTCGAGCGGCCCCGGCGCCCCCTCGGGGTGGTACTGGACCGTCTCGATTGGGAGGCTGCGGTGGCGGAGCCCTTCAACGGAGCCGTCGTTGAGGTTCACCTGGCTCACCAGGAACCCGCTCCCGGACGGGATCGTGGCCCCGTCGACGGTGACCTCGTGGTTCTGGGCCGTCACCTGGACCAGGCCCGTCTGGGTGTCGCGGACCGGGTGGTTGGCCCCGTGGTGGCCGAAGCGCAGGCGGCGAGTCTCGGCGCCGGCCGCCCGGGCGACCAGCTGGTGCCCCAGGCAGATCCCGAGCAGCGGGCGTCCATCCGCGATCACCGCCCTCGCCAGGGCGACGGGCCCGGCCAGGCGGGCAGGGTCGCCCGGACCGGGCGAGAGCACGACACCCGCGACGTCCGCGGCGAGCACGTCGCCCGGGGTGGCCGTGTGGGGCAGCACGCGCACCCGCACGCCGCGCTGACGCAGGCTGCGCACGATGTTCGCCTTGAGGCCGAAGTCCACGATGGCGACCAGCGGAGCATCCGGCTCCGCCCAGGAATTGCCCACCTCGAAGGGCTCGGACGGCGAGACAGCCTCCACGAAATCCTGGTCCTCCCAGCGGGCCACGCGGCGAGCCCGGGAGACCGCCTCCGCGGCGTCCACCTCTCCCGGCGCCGTCACCAGGCCCCGAAGAGAGCCATGGGTCCTCAGGTGGCGGGCGAGCGCGCGCGTGTCGATCCCCGCGATCCCCGCGATCCCCGCGTCCCGCACGAGCGCCGCGAGCTGGCTCGCCCGGTCGGCTACCGCCGCGGTCGCGGTCGCCACCACCAGGGCCCGCAGCCAGGGTCGCTCGGACTGGTCGTCGGACCGGATCCGCCCGTAGTTGCCGATGAGCGGGTAGGTCATGACCACGACCTGGCCGGCATAGGAAGGGTCGGTGCAGACCTCCTGGTAGCCGGTCTGGCTCGTGTTCACGACGAGGTCGCCGCCCGCCGCGACGTCGGCGCCGAAGGCGATCCCGCGGAAGACGGTCCCGTCCTCGAGGGCGAGCAGCGCCGGCCCGCGCGCCCCGACGCGCGGGTCCACGACCAGCCCCGGGTCGGGGCCCGGCGCCAGGCGCAGCGCCGGGATCGAGCCTCGCCTCCCGTCCGTGATCACGCCGTCCCCGACACGAAAACGCCACCGGCCCCGAGGGCCCGGTGGACGTTGGAGAGCATGCGCACGCGGTGCCTCCCTTTCGGCCTCACGGGACCGCACGCCGGCCTCACGGGACCGGCCGCAAAGGACGGCCGAAGGTTAGCACGGCTCCAGCACGTGCCCCCTACTTGAGGATGCTGTTGCTCCAGACCTGGTTCACGATGAACTTCCCGTCCGTGGTCGGGTTGGTGAGGTTGGCCTGGGCCTGGTCGAGCATGATGTACGGGTGGAGGCGGACCTGGGCGAGCTCGCTCCCCACGAACGTCGCCTCCAGGATCACTCCCTCCTGCGTCTGGCGGCTCCAGTCCTGGCCGAACAGGAAGTTGCCGTGGCTGGCCATGACGAGGTGGAAGCCGCGGTCGTCCCGCGTGATCGACGTCGGCCCCGACCAGTGGGTCCCGTGCCCGATGACCTGGTCCGCGCCGGCGTCGAAGAAGAGTTGGATCTGGGTCTTCTGGCGCGCCGTGAAGTTGGCGTGATACTCGGGCCAGCCCCACTGGGGGACGACGATCACGACGTCGGCGACCTTGCGGGCGGCGGCGACGGACTTCCTGACGTTCGCCTCCGTCAGCCAGGTGACCCCTGCCACGGTCGCGCCGGCCCGGGTCGCTCCCGGGATCTCGTTGAAGCCCACGAAGGCGAAGCGGACGCCGCGGACGTCCAGGACGGCCGGCTTCATCGCGTCGGCCAGGTTCATCCCGGCTCCGAAGGCCTTGATCCCGTTCTTCCTGAAGAGGGCGAGCGTCTCCTGGAGGGCACCCACGCCCTGGTCGGTGATGTGGTTCGAGGCCAGCGTGACGACGTCGATTCCGTTGCGGGCCAGGAAGGGGGCGACCTTCGGGTCGATCGAGAAGATGGTCCCCGTGTCGTGCTGGTGGAACGAGGCGGTCATGGGGCACTCGAAGTCGTTGAGGGTGATCTCGGCGTCGGAGATAAGCTTCTTCACCGCGCCCTCGTTGCCGCTGCGGACCGCATCCACGACCGGCCACCCGTTGCCGTCCGGCCCGTCGAAGCGGCGGTCCACGTGGATGCCGGTGTAGGTCGCCGTCCCGCCGCCCAGGGCCCAGTCCCAGCCCTTCTTGAGAGTGTTCGTCTGGTGGCTGACGCCCCGGTCCGGGCACGTGTCGCCGGTCGAGATAAGGGTGCGGACGTCCGCCCCGTCGAAGGCGAGCCAGGCCGCGGGCGGGGCCTCCACCGCGGCGACCAGCGGGTACGGCAGGGCACGAATCGAGGGCGAGCCGAAGAGGTCCGCGCCGCCGATCCGGAGCACCTTGACCCGGGGTGTGACGAGCGCGGCCGGCAGCAGGCCCAGGCGCGGCTTCGCGGAGCGGACGGCCGTCGTGATCTTCGCGGCGGCGACGCAGGTCGCGGCATCGACGGCGGTCGGCGCGCCGTCCAGGGTGAGCGCCGTCACGCCGCAGGGGACCGCGACACGGCCCGCCGCCAGCTCCTTTCGGAGGGTGGCGATCGAGACGGTCTGGCGCAGGTCGGTCACGTTCGCGACGAGGGCCAGGGGGAGACCGGAGGGACCGGGCCCGGCCGAGGCGGTCGGCGACGAGGGATCCGGACTTGCCGGGCCGGGCCCGCCGCTGGCCGAGGGGCTGCCACTCGCGACTGCAGCGCCGGACGCGCCGGGGGAGGCGCCCGCGACGAGCGACGGCGACGCCGACGAGGGCGAGCCGGCGAAGACGGCCGCCCCCACCAGGAGGGCGACGCCGACGACGGCGAGCGCGGCAATCGTGATGCCGGTCGTCGGGAGCTGGGTGCCCCGTCCGCCGCGGAATCCCGGCGCCTGGACCCGCCCGCCTCCGTCCGGTGTCCGGCCACGCCGGACCCCCCGGGGCGCCGGCGACCCGGAGAGCGGGCGGACCATCGGCGGGCGACGGGGCGGCTGGCGAGGAGGCATCGGCGGCATTGTGACCCATGCGCCCGGCAGGCCGGGTCGGTCAGTCGCCGACCTTGTACGGGTAGGTGACCCAGCCGTGGGCGAGCGCGGCGAAATGGTCGGGGACGCCGGCGACCCGCGACCGGCCAGGCTTGTAGTGGATCACGGCGCTGACGGGACGGCCACCGGCCGCGCGAGTCCGCTCGAGCACCGCCGCCATCGTCTCGCCGGTCTCCCAGACCTCGTCAACCACGAGGATCCGCTTGTCATGGAGGAGCCCGGCATCGGGGAAGTGCCCGAAGCGGGGCGCCTCGTGCGTCCTGCCGCCGGTCGTGTAGAACTCCACGCCGGCGACCAGGATCTCGCGGAGGTCCAGGCGGTAGGCCAGGATCCCGGCCGGCACCAGGCCTCCCCTCGTGATCGCGAGGACGAGGTCGTAGTCGGTCCCGACCTTGTCCGCGAGCACGCCGACGAGGCGATCGAGCTCATCCCACGTGACGGCGATCGGTTCGGTCGAGATCATCGGGACTCCCAGGGAACGCCGAGGCGGGACTGGTGGGCGGGCGCGCTGCGGACCATTGTGGGCGATCCGGAAGGCGTCCGGGAGCGCGGCGCCCCACCAGCAAGGGTGGTGATCTGTGCGCCCGCGGACGGGACGCGCCCAGGTTGGGCCCGAACCCCCGCCCCTTATGGCGACTCCGCCGCACCATCGCGCCGACCAAGAACCCGGCGCTCACCGGGAGCGGCCCCGGCGGCTCGTCCCGGGAAGACACAAACAGCCGTCCCATGAGGAACGGCCGCCCTTCTCGACGTGTTGGTGAGCCGGGAGGGATTTCGAACCCTCGACACGCGGATTAAGAGTCCACTGCTCTGCCACTGAGCTACCGGCCCGGCGGCAGTGTATCGCGAGACCGCCGCTCGCGCGTCGCCGGGCGCCCGATCAGGCCGAACGCCACTTGGCCCCGCCCGCGCGGTACCGGCACCCTGACGATGCAGGCGTGAGTCCTGACGCGCGGCTCCCTCCGCGGCCGCCGGGACCACGGCGAGCATCGGCGACATTGACACGCGACGGGAAGGAGGCTCCATGCATCGGGGATTTGCCACTCTGACGGTCGCGCTGCTGATCGCGGCGTGCGGTGCGACCCCCGCCGGCACCGGAGGCGATTCGACCGCCGCTTCGACCGGCCAGGGGACTCGCACTTCCGATCCCACCGCCGCGCCCGCCAACCCGGCACCCAACACGGCCTTCTCGGGCCTCCTCGAAACCGTCCCCGGCGTCTCCGGAAAGATCTCCTTCGTCATCTCGGACGCCGGCCAGATCGCGGAGATGAAGCTGGAAGGCGGCCTCACCAGGTTCGACTGCGGGGGAGGCAAGACGATCGTCGACAGCGGTACCTCGACCTTCTTCTTCCCGGAGCCCATCGCCATCGAAGCAGGGCGGTTCTCGATCTCCCGCAGCGGCTCGTTCGCCCTCGACTGGGATGGGGTGTTCGATTCGGCCACTTCCGTGCGCGGCAACATCCGGGTGTCCGGAGGAACCGACTGTCAGAACCGCCCACCGAGCGTCACCTGGAGCGCCGCGGCAGACGGCTCCTAGCCCGACATCAGCCTAGTCTCGATGCCGGATTGGTGGGTCGCAATGCGACGACCGCATGGCGGCTGGAATCCCGGGCCGCGCACCCGGTCCTGAGAGTCCCACTCTGCCGCTCGACTACGGGCCCACGGCCGCCCGCGGAAGGAAGGCGCACTTGGCGCGGCCGGCTGTTCGGGCCGATCAGCCGGGCTGGTTGTCGATCTGGGCCCGCTGGAGGCGGCCGGAGAAGTCGACGTAGATCGACTTCCACTCGGTGAAGGTGTCGAGGGCGGCGTGGCCGGCCTCGCGGTGGCCGTTGCCGGTCTCCTTCCAGCCGCCGAAGGGGAGGTGCGTCTCGGCCCCGATCGTGCCCGCGTTGACGTAGACGATCCCGGTCTCGAAGTCGCGCATGGCCCGGAAGGCGACGTTGACGTCCCGCGTGTAGATCGACGAGGAGAGGCCGTAGCGGGTCTGGTTGACCGCGGTGACCGCCGCGTCGTAGTCCGCCACCGGGATGACCGAGAGGACCGGGCCGAAGATCTCCTCCTGGGCGATCCGGGCCATCGGGGCAACCCCGGCGAAGATGGTCGGCTCGAAGAAGACGCCGCGGTCGAGATCGCCGCCGGTCGCCCGCTCGCCGCCGCAGACCAGCTCGCCCTCGCCTCGGCCGACCTCGATGTAGCCCGCCACCTTGATTGCGGCCGCCTCGTTGATGAGCGGCCCGACGTCGGTGGCCGCGAGGAGGCCGTCGCCCAGGCGCAGCGCCCGCACCCGCGGCTCGAGCTTCTCCAGGAGCCGGTCGGCGACGGACGCCTCCACGATCACCCGGCTGCAGGCGGTGCAGCGCTGGCCGGTCGTCCCGAAGGCCGACCAGACGATCCCGTCCACCGCGAGGTCGAGGTCCGCGTCAGCGAGAACGACGATCGCGTTCTTCCCGCCGAGCTCCAGGGCGACCCTCTTGAGGCGCCGGCCCGCCCGCTCGGCGATCCGCTTGCCGGTCGCCGACGAGCCGGTGAACGAGATCACGGGTACGTCCGGCGACTCGACGATCGCGTCGCCCACCTCGGCGCCGCCGCCCGTGACGAGGTTCACGACGCCCGGCGGGAAGCCGGCCTCCGCCATCAGCTCGACGAGGAGCGTAGCGCACCACGGCGTGTCCGACGACGGCTTGAAGGCGACGGTGTTCCCGGCGACGAGCGCGGGCATCGTCTTCCAGGCCGGGATCGCCATCGGGAAGTTCCAGGGCGTGATGATCCCGGCCACGCCGATCGGCTGGCGGATGCTCATGGCCCACTTGTCGGGCAGCTCCGAGGGCACCGTGTCGCCGCAGCATCCGGCGGCCCTCGCCGGCCATCAGCTCGGCGATGTCGATCGCCTCCTGGACGTCGCCTCGGGCTTCGGGAAGAACCTTGCCCATCTCGCGGGTGAGGGCGCGGGCGAGGCGTTCCTTGTCGCGCCGAAGCAGCCTGGCGTAGGCGAGGAGGAGCTCGCCGCGCTTCGGCGCCGGGGTCGCCCTCCATGCCGGGAAGGCCATCTCTGCGGCCCGCACGGCCATCGCGACGTCGGCTGCGGTGCCTGCCTGGAAGGCCCCGACGAGGTCTTCGCGATCGGCGGGGTTGCGGCTCTCGAACGTGCGCCCGGAGGTCGACTCCACCCACTCCCCGGCGATGAAGTTGCGGCCGACGACCGGCACGCTCGCGACTTCGGTCATCTCTCCTCCCGGGCGTGCAGGCGCCGCCGTCACACGCGCTCGAGGGCCATCGCGACCGGAACGCTCGCGACCGGCGCAGTCGCATCAGCCGTCATGGTCTCCGCCGTCAGACCCGTTCGAGGGCCATCGCGACCGACCCGCCGCCGCCGAGGCAGAGGGTGGCCAGGCCGTAGCGGCCCTCGCGCCGGCGCAGCTCGTGGAGGAGCGTGGCGACGATACGGGCGCCGCTGGCGCCGATGGGGTGCCCGAGGGCGATCGCGCCGCCGTTGACGTTGACCTTCGCCCAGTCGAAGCCGAGGGCTCGCCCGTCGGCCAGGACCTGGGCGGCGAAGGCCTCGTTGATCTCGACGAGATCGAACGCGTCGATGGGAAGGCCCGTCCGCGCCTCGAGCCGCCGCACGCCCTCCACCGGGGCGAGGAAGAGCCACTTGGGAGCGACCTCGGCCTGGGCGTAGCCGACGATCCGGGCGAGGGGCGTCAGACCCCAGCCTCTCCACCGCCCGCTCGGAGGCGACGACCGTGGCCGCCGCGCCGTCGGTGATCCCGGGCGCGTTGCCGGCGGTGACGGTCCCCTCCTCCGCCCCGCCCCGGTCCTCGCCCGCCGGAAGCTCGAAGGCCGGCTTCAGGCGCGCCAGCGCCTCGGCCGTCGTGTCGCGGCGGGGGCTCTCGTCGACCTCGACGACCGTCTCCCGGCCCTTCGCGTCGCGCACGGTCACCGGCGCCATCTCGTCGGCGAAGCGGCCGCCGTCCTGGGCGGCGACCGCCCGCCGGTGGCTCTCGAGGGCGAAGGCGTCCTGGTCGGAGCGGCTCACCTGCTCACGGATCGCGACGCGCTCGGCGTGGGTGCCCATGTGGCAGTCCTCGAAGCCGCACCAGAGGCCGTCCTGGACGACCGCGTCGACGAGCGTGCCGTTCCCGAGGCGGTACCCGAAGCGCGCCCCGGTGAGCAGGTACGGCGCCCCGTTCATGCTCTCCATCCCGCCGGCCACCACCAGCTCGGCGTCGCCGGCCCGGATCTCGGCGGCGGCCAGCATGATGGCCTTGAGGCCCGAGCCGCAGACGCGGTTGATCGTCGTCGCCGGGGTCGCGTCTCGGAGGCCCGCCCCGAGGGCCGCCCGGCGTGCCGGCGCCTGGCCCGCCCCCGCCTGGAGCACCTGGCCCATCAGGACGTCGTCGATCTCGGCGGTCGCCGGGTCGAGGCCGGCCCTCTCCACGGCGGCCCGGATGGCGACCGCGCCCAGCTGGGTGGCGGGCACCGAGGCGAGCGCCCCGCCGAACTTGCCGATCGGCGTGCGCGCCGCCGAGACGATGTAGACGTGGCCGCCGGGGCCGGGGTCGCTCATCTCCGGAGTCTACCCTCGCGGCTGGCCCAGGACAGGGTCAGCCACGATCCCGCGACGGACCTGTTCGTGCCGCGCGGGCGCGGGCGCCCACAACGGGCGCGGGCGCCCGCGGAGGCCCGCGTGCGGCGCCCCACGCCGGTGTTGCGGGAGCACCGCGCCCCCGCCCTCAGGACCGTGGGTAGGCGAAGAAGCCGGCCCCGGTCTTCTGGCCCAGCCTGCCCGCCGCGACGAGATCCTCCAGCACGCGCGGGGGGCGGAACCGCTCGTCGTCGAGGTCCGCGTGGAGGACGCGCATGATCCCGAGCACCACGTCGAGGCCGATGAAGTCGGCGAGGGCGAGCGGCCCCATCGGATGGTTCAGGCCGACCCGGGCGCCCGTGTCGATGTCCTCGGCCGTGCCGATCCCCTCCTCCAGCGCGCGCATCGCCTCCGCCAGGAGCGGCATGAGGATCCGGTTGACGATGAAACCGGGACGGTCCGCGGAGACGATGACCTGCTTCCCCAGGTCGGCCGCGAGGGCGCGGACCGCTTCCGTCGTGGCGTCGTCGGTCTCGCTGCCCCGGATCAGCTCCACGAGGGGCATCACCGGAACGGGGCTGAAGAAGTGCATCCCGCAGAAGGCGGGGCGGCGGGCTGGGGCGAGCGATTCGGCGAGGCGGTCGATCGAGATGGAGCTCGTGTTCGTGGCGAAGATCGCCCGACCCGGGGCGAGGGCGTCGACGCCCGCCCACAGCTCCCGCTTCGCGACCTCGTCCTCGAAGATCGCCTCGACGACGAGGTCGGCCTCGGCGACGGCCGCCAGGCGGTCGGTCGCGGCGATACGGCCCAGGATCTCCCGGCCCGCGGCCGCGTCGAGTCGCCCCTTCGCGACGGCGCGGTCAAGGTTGCCCGCGATTCGGGCGCGCCCGGCCTCCGCCCGCGCAAGGTCGGGCTCGTAGAGGTCCACCGTGCGGCCGGCGGCGGCAAGGACCTGGGCGATGCCGTGTCCCATCAGGCCCGCCCCGGCCAGGAAGCAGTGGCGGATCGTCATGCGGGCATGGTAGCCCCGCCGCGCGGGGATCAGCCGCCCACGTTCGCCGGCTTCTCGACCTTGTTGCCGGGATCGTTGATCCTGGAGACGTCGAGCGTCATCTCGAACGACCCGCTCGCGCCCTTGCCCGCGACCGCATAGCCGACCGCGTAGCCCGCATCCTTGGCGACCCACAGGTCCATCGACCACGTGGCGTCCGTGAGGCCGATCGAGCTTCCCAGCGACGCCGCGATCACGTCGCCGGGTGCCGTGTAATGGATCGTGGCGACCCCGTTCTTCGTTTCCTCCCCGACTGCGGCAAATCCGCTCACGCCCGCGAACGAGCCGAGCATCTTGTCCGGCGCGAAGCTGTCGATCGTCGACTGGGCATCCTCGACCGTCGACGCCATCCAGCTGTCGCCGAGGCTGATCCACGCCTCGTCCCCGATGAGGCGATAGCTCATGAGCGTCTTCTGCGCCTCGGTGCCCATCGAGAGGGAGATGTCCGCGGCCCGGGTCGGCCGGAAGATGATCGTCCCCTCCATCTCCAGCCCGTCACCGAAGAACGAGAAGATGCTGTCCGTGAGCCCCTGCATCTTCATGACCGTCCGCAGGTGATATGAGTCGAGCCCCGAGAGTGCGGCCGCGGCTCCGCCGAGGTCCGGGCCCTCACTCCCGGTGGTCGGGGCGACGGTCGGGGCGACCTCGCTCGGGGCCGGCGCTCCAGTGGACGGGGCGGAGATGGACGGGGCGGAGGTGCCTCCCGTCGCGGGTGCCGGCGACGCGGAGCCACCGCAGGCGGCAAGGACGAGTGAGAGCGCCGCAAGACCGGCGAGCGGGCGAGTCCAGCTGGTCATACCACCTCCACGGTCGTCCCGTTCGCGCCGGGCCTCACGGGCTCCGGAGGAGAGACGATCCCGGAATGTTGAGCGCGGCCGGCGGCGCACGATCAAGGCCATTCGGCCCGTCATCACGTGCCGAGCCGCCCATTGCCGCTCCCGCGCCGCCACGGCTCAGCGTCCTGTGCGGAGCCTCGCGAGAAGCCGGTCCGCCGCCGCGTACGGGTCCAGCTCGTGGCGGACGACCGCGTCGAGCGTCTCGGCGGTGGATGCTGCCAGCCCGGGGAGCTCCAGGCGTCGACGGACACGGTCGCCCAGGAGGGCCCAAACGAGGGCGGCCGCGCGGGCGCGCCGGACGGGGATCGCCCCCTCCGCCGACCCCAGCGCCTCTCGATGGCGCGTGATCGCCGCGAGCAGCTCGGGAACGCCATCGCCGCTCAGCGCCGTCGTGACCAGGATCTCGGGCCGCTTCGGGTGCGGGCGCGGGGCGCCGGGATCGGGGGCGCCCGCCGCCCCGCCCGCGACGCCGCCCGCCGATGCGCCGCCCGCGACGCCACTCGCGTCACGGCCGACCGGCACCCCGCCCGGCAGCCGGGGGCTCGCGACGGCCGTCAGCATCGCCCGAAGGTCGGCGGCGGTTCGCTGGGCGCCCGGCCGGTCGCCCTTGTTGACCACGACGATGTCGGCCACCTCGAGGAGCCCTGCCTTGATCGCCTGGACCTCGTCGCCCATCTCGGGCGCCTGCAGCACGACCGTCGTGTCGGCAGCCGCCGCGACCTCCACCTCGCTCTGCCCGGTTCCGACCGTCTCGAGCAGGATGAGCTCGAAGCCGGCCGCATCGAGCACCGTCGCGGCCGCGACCGACGAAGCCGCCAGGCCCCCCGCGTGTCCCCGCGAGGCCATGCTCCGGATGAAGACGCCGTCGTCGGCGGCATAGGACTGCATCCGCACCCGATCGCCGAGGATGGCGCCGCCAGTGATCGGCGAGGACGGGTCCACCGCGATGACGGCCACGGTCCTCCCGGATTGGCGGATCTCACCGATCAGCGCGGCGACCAGGGTGCTCTTGCCGGCGCCCGGCGCGCCGGTGATCCCGACCAGGTGGGCGCGGCCAGCGGCGGGATGCAGGCGGCGCAGCGCGGATTCGGCGACCGGAGTCCGATTCTCGACCGCGGTCAGCAGCCGCGCCAGCGCCCGACGGTCACCCCCGAGGGCCGCCTCGGCAAGCGCCTCGCCGTGTGCGGCGGCATCTCCCGTGAGCACGGGCGCTCAGCCGAGCGGCCGGACGTTGGCCCGGATGAAGTCGGCAACCTCGCCGATCGTCGTGCCGGGTCCGAAGACCGCCGTGACGCCGGCCTCGCGGAGGGCGGGCAGGTCGTCATCGGGGATGATCCCGCCGGCGGTCACCAGGACGTCGCCGAGCCCCTTCTCGCGGAGGAGCGCGCAGATGCGCGGCACGAGCGTCATGTGCGCCCCCGACAGGATCGAGAGGCCGACCACGTCGACGTCCTCCTGGAGGGCCGCCGTGACCACCATCTCCGGCGTCTGGCGCAGGCCGGTGTAGACGACCTCGAAGCCCTCGTCGCGCAGGCCGCGCGCGAGCACCTTGGCACCGCGATCGTGGCCGTCGAGCCCGGGCTTCGCGATCAGGACCTTGATCGGGTCGTTCGCTCATCATCGGATCATAGCCCCGGGTCGGTGGCGCCGGCTCGGCCGTGCAATCGTCGGGGCCGGACCAACGAGCCCGCCGCGGTCCACAATCGTCGGGGCGGGACCGGCGCGCCGGCGACGGCCGTCCGATCAGGCGCCGGGCGCGGGCCGCTGGAGGTGCGCGAAGAACTCGGACCGCGTCTTGTCGTTGGCCCGGAAGATGCCCAGGACGTGGCTGGTCGTCATGACCGTGCCGGGCTTGCGGACGCCGCGCATCACCGCGCAGAGGTGGGTCGCCTCCATCACGATCCCGACGCCCTGGGGGCGCAGGTGCTCCATCAGGAAGTCCGCGATCTGCGAGGTGAGCCGCTCCTGGACCTGCAGCCGGCGGGCGTACATCTCGACGATCCGGGGGATCTTCGAGAGGCCGACCACGCGCCCGCTTGGGATGTAGGCGACGGCGGCCGTCCCGAAGAACGGCAGCAGGTGGTGCTCGCAGAGGCTGTAGAAGGGGATCTCCTTGACGACCACCATCTCCGAGTAGTCGACGTCGAAGATGGCCCCGTTGATCAGCCGCGCCGGGTCGACGTGGTAGCCCGCCGTCAGCTCCGCGTACATGCGGTGGACGCGCCCGGGCGTGCCCAGGAGCCCCTGGCGATCCGGGTCCTCGCCGATCTCGAGCAGGATCTCCCGGACGGCGGCTTCCACCCGCCCATTCGCCTCGCCCGCGGTGCCCCGGGCGCCTCCCTCGATGGCAGCCGCCGAGACCAGGGCATGAGGATCGGGGCGGGGCACCTCGCCGATCTCCGTCTCGATCTCGTCGACGATGGAGCGGACGTGCTCGGGCAGCGGCTGGCCGGTCATTGCCGCATCGTAGCCCCGGCGGCGACCGCGAGCACGGGCGCCGCGACGGCGCCCGTGCGAGACTCCGGGCGGGTCGACGGCACGAAGCCTCGCCGCCCGGCGGCACGCAACGTCCCTGGCTCGGCGGCACGCGACCTCGCGCCTCTCCTCCACCGCGCGGCGTCCGGTCGCCCGGCGGCAAGCGACCTCGCGCCCTACGATACCGGCGCCATGCCGAAACGTCGCCGGGGGGTGCCCGCCGCCGATCTCGCCGCCCTCCGGCGCCGCCGGGAGGCGCGCCACGTCCGCTTCGAGGAGCTCGTCGACCGCGCGCTGGCCGGCATCCCGATGCCCTTCGCCGCGGCGCTCCGCGAAGTGGCAGTCGTCATCGCCGACGAGCCGTCGCCCGAGCAGCGCCGGGAGAACGACCTGGCGCCGGACGACACCCTCTACGGCCTCTACGACGGGACACCCCGGACGGCCTGGGGCGCCGACGACGTGCCGTTCCCGAACACGATCACGGTCTTCCGGCTCCCCCTCGAGGAGGACTTCCCGGACCCGCTCGACCTCGAGGACGAGGTCCGGATCACGGTGATCCACGAGCTGGCCCACCACCTCGGCATCGACGACGATCGCCTAGAGGAGCTGGGGGTCGACTAGCTGCGGGCGATCGCGACCAGGGGCGCGGACGGCGCACCGGCCGCGGCTCAGGCACTCGGCAGCGGGCCGATCGCCACTCAGGTCGCCGGCAGCGGGCCGGCCGCGGCGATGAGCTCGCCGAACCGCGCCACGTCCACGTTGCCCCCGGAGAGGACGACGCAGACCCTCTCGCCGTCGCGGATCGGCACCTTCCCATGCAGCACCGCGGCCAGCGCGGCGGCACCGGCCGGCTCGAGGACCTGCTTCATCCGCTCGGCGGCGAAGCGCAGCCCCGCCAGGATCTCGGCATCGTCGAGGAGCACGATGTCGTCGAGGAGGATGCGGCCGAGGGCGATCGTGTTGTCGCCCGCGAAAGGGGCGTTCAGCCCGTCGGCGATGCTCGAGGGGCGGATGGAGACCGGCGTTCCGGCCGCGATCCCGAGGCTGAGGGCATTCGACGTCCGGGGCTCCACTCCGTAGACCCGGGCGCCCGGCCGGAGGCCCTTGACCGCCGCGGCCACGCCGCAGGCCATGCCGCCGCCCCCGACGCCGGCCACCACGACGTCCACGTCCGGCAGGTCCTCCACGATCTCGAGGCCGATCGTGCCATGCCCGACGATCGTGTCGGGGTGGTCGAAGGGGTGCACGAACGTCAGGCCGCGTTCGTCGCGTATCCGCTCCATCGCCGCCCACGCCTCGGCCGTGTCGCTCCCCTCGAGGATCACCTCGGCGCCGTAGCCGCGGCAGGCCTCGACCTTCGAGCGCACCGCGGTTGCCGGCATGACGACCACGGCGTGGACGCCCAGGAGGCCGGCGGCCACGGCGACCGCCGCCGCGTGGTTCCCCGCGGAGATAGCGATCACCCCGGCCTCGTGCTCGGCGGCGGAGAGGCGCGCGATCCGGAATGTCGCCCCGCGAACCTTGTAGGAGCCGGTCCGCTGGAGGTGCTCCGCCTTGGCGTGGAGCCGTCCCCCACCCAGCGTGACGCCGCCCGTGGCCAGGACCACGCGGGCTGCCGTGGTGGAGGAGAGCATCGGCGTCCGCTCGATGCGCCCGACCAGGAACCGGCCGGCCTCCCTGACGCGCTCGAGGGACACGTCCGCCGTCGGCGGGCGCTCGCGCGGCGCCGGATCGAAGTTCATCACGGGAGTATGGAGCCTGCCCGAGCCGCGAGGTGACGGGGTCCGGGAATCGCCCGTGCCCGGCACCTCAGGGCACGCTATCCTGCGCGGAGCCTTCCCCTCAGTCGCTTGCCCCAGACTTCGTTGACCGCCCCAGACGGAGGCCCTCGATGCCCGGCTTCACCCCGTTCACCCGCAACTACACCGATCTCTCCGACGAGAACGGGTACCAGTTCGAGTTCCGCTGCGACAAGTGCGGATCCGGCTACCGGAGCGAGTTCATCCGGTCGACCATCGGCACCGCCGGGAGCATGCTCTCGGGCGCCAGCAACCTCCTCGGCGGCCTCTGGGGTGCCTCGAATGCCGCCCGCAGCGCCAAGGACTTCGTGGACCGCGACGCCCGGGACAAGGCCCTCGAGAAGGCCGCCAACGAGATCATGCCCCTGTTCACCCGATGCGCCGGGTGCAGCAACTGGGTCGACGAGACCTGCTTCAACCGCGACCGCAACCTGTGCACCGGGTGCGCCCCGAACCTGGCGTCCGAGATGGAGCGCGAGCGCGCCACCGTCGAGGTCGACCAGATGCGGAACGCCATCCGCTCGCAGACCGTCTTCTCCGGCGACACCTCGGCGCGCAAGACGGTCTGTCCTTCGTGCGACAAGCCGGTCGGCTCGGAGAAGTTCTGCGCCAACTGCGGCACGCCACTGGGCATTGCCCACTGCACCCAGTGCGGCGCGGACCTCCCGAGCGGCGCGAAGTTCTGCGGCAACTGCGGGACGAAGACCGCCGGCTGAGCGGGAGACGCTCCGATGCCGCCCGGCGACGCCGACCTCCCCGCCTACGCAGGCACGCTGCGCCCGCCGGGCGTCGAGGCGGCGCCCGGCACCGTCGCACTCGACGAGACGACGGTGATCATCTCGCCGGACGGTTCTCCGCCGAGGACGGTCGCCTATCGCGACCTCGCGGTGCTCGCCATCACCGGCGGGGTCGGGCTCGTCGCCACCGGCACCGGTCCTGACGGCGAACGCTGGCTCCTCGAGCAGTTCGGTGCGGCGACCGGTCCCCTCATTGCGAAGCTGCGCGAGCGGCGGCTCCGGCAGCGGCTGGCGGACGCCTTCGTCGTCCTGCCCGACGGGATCCCCGTCGACCTGGTCGAATACCGGGCTCACGAGGATGTCGCCGAGACCGGGATCGCCCAGCTGGCCGTGGACGGCTGGGGCGTGACGCTCGCCCCGCTCGACGAGCGCCTGCCGGTGCGCAGGATCCGCCGGGCGATCGTCGATTCCGTCACGCTCCTGCCCGAGGTGGGCGGCGTTCGCGTCGGCGCCGGCGGGGCCGGGTTCGATCTCCTCCGCCTCGGGCCGAGCGCCGCGCGACACCGCGAGTGCCTGGCGGAGCTTCCCGCGGCCGCCCATCGCGACGCCGGCGCGATCCTTGCCCGGATCGTGCCCGACCTGCCGTCGGCGGCTGCGGGCCGCTCCGCGGCCGCCCTCGTTGACGGGCGCCCGGCGTCTCCCGGCGACCTCGGCGAGGCCTGGGGGCCGGTCGAGCGAAGCGTGCTGAGCGAGCCGGTCTTCGCCGCCTCGTACCTCGCCCTGCTCGAGCGCGCCGGCGGTGCCGACGCCCTGCGCTGGCTCGCGCTCGCGCCGGAGCGGCCGGGCGCGCCGGAGAACCATCGGGCGTGGTTCCTGGTCGCCCTGCCGGGCAACCTCGTCGCCCTCGAGCTGGTGAGCGAGGGAGCGCATGCGACCTACTGTTTCCGGGCCGGGTCACGCGCCGCCTACCGTGCCGGTGTCGACGCCGACGCTGCGCTGGCCACCGTCGCGATGATCTCGGCTGCGCTCATCGACGCCCGCTTCCTCCGCGAGCCGATCGCCCTGCCCGACGAACAGCTGGCCGCGCCCGAGGGGATCCGCTACCGGCTGGCGCTGCGGGCGCTCCCGTCCCTCGCGGCCGCGCGCAGGGCGTTCGTCGCTCGCCTCGTCCACCGCGACGAAGAGAGCTGGGGCGCGGCACTCGACGGCCTGATCGCCTGGCATGCCGCCTGTCGCGACGAGGACGCGCCCTGGCCCGGCCGTGCCGCCCAGGAGGCCGCGGTCGGCGAGGCCTCGGGCGGCGGAGGCACGGTCGGGTGACCTGCCAGGCGGCCGACCCGGCCACGTCGAGCTGAGGAGTCCCGATGCCAACGTTCAAGCACCCGTGCCCGGCGTGCGGCAAGTTCATCGCCCGCGACGTCGCCCGCTGCCCGTTCTGCGGCGCCGTGGACCCCTTCGTGCCCGGACGCTGTCCGAAATGCAGCGCGCCCATCGAGGATCCGGCCTGGGTCGCCTGCGCGAGGTGCGGCACGCCGCTCAGGGACGGCGTGGCCCCCATGCCGGGCGCAGTCCCGGCGGTCGCAGCTCCGGGAACCGTGCCGGCGGCGCCCCAATCCACGCCGCCCGCGCCGGCGTCTGCACCCGCCGCACCTGTACCGGCTGCGCCAGCCCCGGCGGCGCCAGCTTCGGCGGCGCCTGCTTCGGTGACGCCCGCTTCGGCTGCACCTGCGGCGCCGCCCGTGCCGGTTCCAGCGCCCGCCGCCACAGCCGCGCCAGCGACGACAGCCGCAACAGCCCCGGCGCCTGCTCCAGCCGACGCCGCCTCCTGCTCAGGCTGCGGCGCCGCGCTCACTCCAGGCGCGCGCTTCTGCACCGTCTGCGGCACCCTCGCCGGATAGAGGCCGAATTCGCGCCCAGGCCCACCGCGCGCTCCCGCACCGCCTGCGGCACCCTCGCCGGACAGGGCCCGCCGACGGCCCCGCCCGGACCCTCGCCGGACAGGGACCGCCCCGACGGCCCCGCCCGGATCACCACTTGCGTTCTTGCGCAAGTGGTGACATACTCCCGCCGTGGACACCACAGCACCCGTCGCAGCAGTTGACCAGCAGCGGGCCGCCCTGATCGGGCGGGCACTCGCCGACCCGAAGCGGCTCTGCGTCCTCGAGACGCTCGCCGCCGGCGAGGCGTCGGTCTCGGAGCTCTCGAACTGCGTTGGGTGCCAGGTCCCGAACATGTCCCAGCACCTCGCGGTGCTGCGCTCCGCCGGCCTCGTGACGACCCGTCGCGAGGGCAGCACCGTCTACTACCGGCTCGCCAACCCGAAGGTCCTCGAGGCCTATCGTCTCATCCAGGTCCTCGCCCGCTAGGGGCGACGACCGAACACCCGCCACACCGGGAGAAAGGAACCCCGCCACCGATGGCAGAGATCAAGCACGCGACCGATGCGACGTTCGAGGCGCTCGTGCTCCACGCCGAGCGACCCGTCATCGTGGACTTCTGGGCCGCCTGGTGCGGGCCCTGTCGCCTCGTCGCGCCCGAGCTCGAGAAGCTCGCCGAGAAGTACGACGGGTCGGTGGACGTGGTCAAGGTCGACGTCGACGCCAACCCCGGCCTCTCCAGGGCCTTCAACATCATGAGCATCCCCACGATCGCCTTCTTCCCCGGCGAGGGCAAGCAGCCGATGGGCGTGATGGGCTTCCAGCCCGCCGATCAGCTCGAGTCCCGCTTCGCCCTGGCGCAGTACGCCAAACCCGTCAACTAGGGGGGCGCCTGGGGCGGGGCCTCCTCCACCGCCCCGACACGCACCTGCAACCGCCCCGTCCGGGTCCGCCCGGACGGGGCGGTTCTCCTTCCCGGGCGCGACCCGCAGCCGGCCGGGTCAGGAGAGGAGCAGCACCGCGCAGGCGGCCAGCGGTCGCAGCGTGCCGGCTCCGCCCGGCGGCGACGTCACGTCGCCTGCCGGGCCGACGATCCCCCGACGGCCTCCAGGATCGCCCGCAGATCGTCCTCGTGGTCGGCGTAGTGGTCGAGCAGGTCCTCCTCGAAGAACGGTCCGAAGACGGGGTGCTTCACCCAGCGGGCCTCGGGCACGACCGTCAGGTAGCCGCGCAGCTCGCCCGGGAGCGTCGCCGCGCGCCGCCGGACCTCCTCCGGGGAGAGCGCTCGCCAGGCGGCCGCGAGCTCGTCGTTGACCGCGTCGCCGCGGGCCTCCCAGGCAGAGTCCATGGCCGCGTGGGCCGGGCTCCGCTCGCCGACCGCGAGCTCACGGGCAACGTCGAGGGCGTGGGACTGGTAGGCGGCGAGGTGGCTGAGGAGCTCCCTGGCCGACCAGCCGTGAGCCGCGTCGACCGGGGAGTCGAAGCAGTCGTCGGGGACGGCAAGGAGGGCCTCGAACGGGAGCCATGCGTCGTGCTCGTCCTGGAGGAACGAGAGGGCGTCGAAGTACATGACATGCTCCTGTGCCGGGGGTCGTCGCAGGCGGGGCTCGCACGGTCGCCCGGATGGTATCCCCATCCAAAGGCGAGGCACCGACGAACGGGTGATAGAGTCCGATGAGATGAGTGAACGGCTGCCGATCCTTCCCCCCGTCGCCCCCGCCCACGCGGCCGCGGCGGCCCCGGCGACCACGGTGACGCCGGAGCTGCTCGCCGGCCTCCTCGCGGACGGCGACGACGAGCTCGCGGCCTGGGCGCTGCACAGCGCCCTGGTCGAGCATCGCCGCGCCGACGTGTTCGACGGGCTGCTCCGGGAGGCCATGTCCCTGGTCGGCCGGCGCTGGCAGGAGGGCCGCTGGACGGTCGCCGAGGAACACCTCGCGAGCCACACTCTCGCCCGCGGCCTGGAGCGAATCCGCGAGCCTGACCGGCCGGCCGGTCGCGTCGGTCCGCTCGCCGTGCTTGCGAGCGTCGCCGGTGAGCACCACGCCCTCGGCCTCGCCTGCCTGGACCAGGTCCTTCGCGAGGAGGGCTGGACAGTGGCGAACCTCGGCGCGGACGTCCCCCCGGCCGACCTCGCCCGCTTCCTCGCCCGCAACCGGGCCGAGCTCGTGGCCCTGTCGGCATCCCTCCCTGAGCGCGCCGACGCGATGCGCGAATCGGTGGCCGCCGCCCGGGCGGTTCGATCCGACGATCCGCTCCCGATCATGGTCGGCGGAGCCCTGGCCGAAGACGCAGAGCTCATGCGATCCCTCGACGCGGCCTGGTCCGGGACCTCCCTCACTTCCGCGGCGGAATACGCAGCCGGCCTTCGCGACCGCATATCCGACCGCCGGCCGTCAGAGGTGTCCGAGCTGCCCTGACGGTCGCGGCGGGCCACGGCCGACAGAGCGCGCATCGCGATCGGGCCCGTCCCGGACCGCCCGCGGGCATCGCGGGACGCCCCCGAAGGTGCCGCTGCGCACCGGGCGAGAGTCCGGGGTCGGTGCTGGCAAGCCATCGACCTTCGACTGCCGGCAACCCGGACGAGCCACCCATGGCCGGCACTGCCATCGGAGGCGTACGGTGCCCTGGTCAGCCGCCGACGCGACACCGGGACCAACCTGGGGCGTCGGTCACGGGTCGACATCGGGAGACGCGCAATCGTCGAGGACGCCGGGCTCGGCGTCGAGAGGTGCGCCCCTCCGATATCGACCACGAGCCGAGTAACTACGGGCATCCGGCCAGCAGGCCCGGACGCGACGGCGGCGGCGGACTCATCGGCCGGCGGTGCTCCTGCCGCCGGACCGGCCGGCGCGGGATCCGGGCGGGGCGCCCACGGCAGGGCGCCCCGCTGCGTCGTCACGGACGGGGGCTCAGCCCGCGGCCTCCTGGGACCGCGCCGCGGCAACCACCCGCGCGGCATCGAGGATGTCGGGGTCCCGCGTGATCGCCCGGGCGAGCCAGCTCACGTAGGACGGCTCGACGGCCTCGATCTCCCCGAGCGCCCGGCCGTGGAACTTCCCGAAGGCGATCGTCGTTGCCCGCGCGGCCTCCAGCGTCGGCAACGCCCGGTGGCGCGCACGGCGAGCGCGCAGCCGCTCCAGCGGGCCGGTGGGATCGGAGGCGCGGGGCGGCTCCGCTTCCGCCGGACGCGCCTGCGGGGGCCGCCGCCCACGCGGGTGATGCCGGTACCCGCCACCACGCGGCGTCGTCGTGGCGTTGTGGGCGTGGAGCAGGTCGCTCGTGTCGAAGCGTGCCGTCACGGGCCGCGTCCGGGCGGGCGGAGGGGGGCCCGATGGGCGCGCGTCGCTGGCACTGCCGGAGTCCTCTCGGGCGCCGTCGGTCGGACTCCCCGCCTCGTTGGACCCGGCGTGCCGGCGACCTGCCGGACTGGTCCCGCCCCGCAGGTCCGCGTAGGCCGCGTTGATCTCGGCCATCCGTCGCGTCGCAGCCCGTCGCTCGGCCGTGGTCCCGGCCAGGTCGGGATGGTGCTCGTGGGCGAGCCGGCGCCACGCGGCCTTGATCGCCGCGGCGCTCGCGCCGGGAGCGACGCCGAGCACGGAGTGGGGATCGCGCCGGACCATCCGTCCATCCTAGGCGCTACGCTTCAGGCATGCCGGAGCGTGCCTCCCGCCGCGCGAGGCGTGCCGTCGCCGCTGCTCCGGCCGCGGCCAGCGCGGCCTCGTGAATGGCCACACGGAGGAGAGGATCATGCCGGACGACGATCTGCAGCCCGCCCTCGGAACCTGGGAGGCCATCAATTCGCTGCGCGTCGTCCGTGATTTCGCGCCGCGCCCGCTGGAGCCATGGGTAGTGGAGCGGCTCCTCGACGCCGGCCGGCGCACCGGGAGCTCGAAGAACCAGCAGCGCTGGGCGTTCATCGTCTGCCGCGACCGCGCCCATCTAGCCGAGCTGTCGACGCTCGGTCCGTGGGCCGGCCACCTGGCCGGCGCCGCCGTGGCGATCGCCCTCGTCACGCCGGAACCGGCGGCGAGCGATGCTCCCCTCTCGGTCATGTGGGACCTGGGCCGGGCGGCACAGAGCATGGTCCTCGCCGCCTGGGAGCTCGGGATCGGCAGCGTCCCGGCCACCGTCTACGAGCACGACCGGGCGCGCGAACTCCTCGGTTACCCGGCCGACTGGCACTGCGAGTTCATTCTCTCGTTCGGCCACCCGGCCGAGCGGGCCGTCCTCACGGCGCCCAAGCGGGCCGGCGGCCGCAAGGCGCTCGCCGACATCGTCCACGAGGAGCGCTGGTAGGGCACTCGCGGGCGCTGACGACGCGACCGAGACCCGCAGGCGCAGCCGACGGTAGGCGGTCGCGCTCAGCGATGCTTCCGCAGGTAGGTGGTGAGCGAGGCGTCGAACCCGGCCGCCTCGAAGAGCCGGCGGGCATCCGCGCGGTGATGGCCCGCGGTCGCCTCCACGAAGGCACAACCGGCGTCCGCCGCTACCCGGTCGACCTCGGCGAGGAGGGCGCGGCCGATCCCGCGCGATCGGATCGCAGGATCGACGACCATCGCGATCACCCGGGCCAGGTGATCGTCGTGCTCGAAGCGGGGGACCAGGTGGACGGCGACGAACCCGAGGCGCTCGCCGTCGTGCTCGGCGACCCTGACCAGCGACCCCATCTCCGCGAAGCGCTCCAGGCGGCGGACGATGTCGCTGGCTCCGGCCGGATAGCCCTCATCGGAGAGCAGTCCTGCGATCCAGTCGGCGTCGGCGGGCTCCGCGTCGCGGAAGGTGGGTGCGGCCTCGGTCTCGGTCATTGCTCGATGGTAGCCCAGGCGCCGGTGGCGGGCCCGAGCCCTGGCTCAGGCGGGCTTCTGCGCGACCAGCAGGGTAGCGTCCGACGGCAGGGAGATCGCCAGCGGCGCCGGAAGGCCGGCCGCCTCGAACAGGAGGGCGTGCTCCTCCACGGTCCGCAGCCGGCCGCCGTGGAGGGCCTCGTCCAGGGCGACGCCGGTTATCAGCTGCCCGTGCAGGGTCGCCAGGTCGTCGCGGCTCGAGGGGAGGCACCAGCCCAGGACGAGGATCCGGCCGGCCGGCCGGAGGGCGCGCCAGGCCGCGGCCAGCGCGGCGACCGGGTCCGCGATCACGTGGAGGGCGTGCTGGAAGTACGCCAGGTCGAAGGCGGCCTGGTGGGTGATCGCGGCCACCTCGCCATGCTCGATGCGAATCCGGGACCCCAGCCCGGCTTCCGCTATGAGGCGCATCGCGCGGGCGGTCGAGTCGGGCTCCGACTCGACGCCCACGAGCCGAGCGGCGGGAAACCGTCGTGCGACCGCCACGAGCCAGCGGCCGCCGCCGCAGTGGAGGTCGATCACGTCTGAACCACCCGCGAGCTCGGTGACGAGGTCCGGGATCGCGGCGAGCGCCTCCTCGAAGAAGACCGCGATGTCCTGGCGCGTCAGCTGCTCGATGGAGCGGTGGTAGCGGGGCGGCCGCAGGGCCACGGGCCGGCCGGTGCGGAGGAGCTCGGCCATCTCCCCGTAGTCCAGGCTCGCGATCACGGTGTAGGCGAACTGCCCGCCGAGGTATTCGGGTCGATCCACGTCGAGGAGGATCGAGGCGGTCGCGTCGTCGAGGCGCAGGCGCTCCCCGTCGTCGTCGACCAGGTCGCAGGCGTAGGCCGCGCGACACCAGGCGGCGATCGGGTTGGGAGCGGTCGCGGTCGCCGCCGCGAGCTCGACCGGGGAGAGGCCCGCAGGCCCGGACCTGCGGAGGGCGGCGAAGAGGCCGAGCTCGAGGCCGAGCTGGACAGCCCACGAGCGGTAGAAGCCGCCCAGGCTCGTGACGAGGTCGTCGAAGCGATCGTCGAGCGTCATCGCGCGCCGATTGTCGCACGACGCGCCCGCGCGGGACAGCCGGATCGAGCGCACGCGAAGCGGCCGGGAATGCGATCCTGCGCGGCATGCCGAATGGAAGCTCGCCTGTGCCCGCGTCCCCGCTCCGCGTGGCCGTCGCCCTCGGCGCGCTCTACGTCGTGTGGGGCTCCACCTACCTCGCCATCCGCGTCGCCGTCGAGACGATCCCTCCCCTGACCCAATCCGCGGTGCGCTTCCTCATCGCCGGGTCGATCCTCTACCTGCTCACGATCCGGAGCCGCAGCGCTTCCGGCAGGCGGCCCGGCCGCCTCGAATGGCGGGACGCGGCGATCATCGGCGGCCTCCTCCTGGCCGGCGGCAACGGCCTCCTCGCGATCGGCGAGCAGACGGTCCCGTCGGGGATCGCGGCCCTGATCGTCGCCACGCTCCCGCTCTGGGTCGCCATGCTCGGCCGTCTCTTCTTCGGCGTGGTCCTCACCCGGACGATCGTGGCCGGGACCGTCATAGGGCTCGCCGGCGTCGCCGTGCTCGTGTGGCCCTCGGGGGCACCCGGCGGCCTCGACCCGTTCGGCGTCGCGGTCGTGCTCCTTTCGCCTGTCCTGTGGGCCACCGGTTCGCTCTTCAGCCGGACCGCCCACGCGCCGGAGCACCCGCTCGTCGGCACGGCCATGCAGATGCTGGCCGGCAGCGCCATCCTCTTCGTGCTGGCGGCGGCCAGCGGCGAGATCTTCCGGGTGCGCGTGGCCGAGATCACCCCGGCGTCGTTCGCCGCCGTCGGGTATCTCATCCTCGTCGGCTCCCTCGTCGGCTACACGGCCTACGTCTGGCTCCTGCGCGTGGCACCGATCTCGCTCGTCGCGACCTACGCCTTCGTGAACCCCGTGATCGCGGTCATCCTGGGCTCGCTCCTCCTTGCCGAGCCGCTGGAGCCCCGGACGCTGGCGGCCGGGGGGATCATCGTCTTGGCCGTCGCCGTCATCGTGCGGGCGCGCGCCGGCGAGTCGCGACGCGCGGCGAAGGAAGAGGTGGCCGAGCCCGGCTGAGCGTGACGCTCGAGGGACGTTGACGCAGCGCGGCCCCTCTGGCCGCGGGCACCACTCCGGATCGCAGCCGAGCGCCGTCGCGGTCCAGCCGTCCGCGCGATACTCCAGCGAACGCTCCGCTATCCACCCCTGCCGACCCGGTCCCCTGCCAGCGGCGCCCGCGGCGCCCCACCCTCCCGGAGGAGCCGAACCAGATGGCGCACGAACCGCTCCACACGATGGGCCAGCAGCACGGCCGCCGCAGCTGGGCCGAGCCGTGGAAGATCAAGATGGTCGAGCCGCTGACCGTCACCACGCGCGAGCAGCGCGTGGCCGCGCTCGGCGAGGCCGGCTACAACACTTTCCTGCTCCGCAGCGACGACGTCTACATCGACCTCCTCACCGACTCCGGCACGTCGGCCATGAGCGACCGCCAGTGGGCCGGGATGATGCTGGGCGACGAGGCCTACGCCGGCAGCCGCAACTTCTACCACCTCGAGGCCGCCGTCCGACGCTTCTACGGGTATTCCCATGTCGTCCCCACCCACCAGGGCCGGGGCGCCGAGCACCTGATCAGCCAGACTCTGATCAAGGCCGGCGACCACGTTCCCGGGAACATGTACTTCACGACGACGCGGCTCCACCAGGAGCTGGCCGGCGCCACGTTCCACGACGTGATCCTCGACGAGGCCCACGACCCGCAGTCGCTCCACCCCTTCAAGGGGAACGTCGACCTTGCCAAGCTCGGGGCGCTCATCGACGAAGTCGGCGCGGACAGGATCCCGTACGTCTCGCTCGCCGGCACCGTCAACATGGCCGGCGGCCAGCCGGTCTCGATGGCCAACGCCCGCGAGATCCGCGCCGTCTGCGAGCCCCTGGGAATCAAGGTCCTGCTCGACGCCACGCGCATGGTCGAGAACGCGCTCTTCATCCAGGAGCGCGAGGCCGGCTACGCCGACAGGACGATCGCCGAGATCCTGCTCGAGTTCTGCTCCCTCACCGACGGCGCCTGGATGTCGGCCAAGAAGGACAACCTGGTCAACATCGGCGGCTGGCTCGCCGTCAACGACTGGGACACCTTCGAGGAGATCCGCAACCTCGTGGTGGTCTACGAGGGGCTCCACACCTACGGCGGGATGGCCGGACGCGACATGGAGGCGCTCGCCATCGGGATCGAGGAGTCGGTCCAGGACCAGCACGTGCGAAGCCGGGTCGGGCAGGTGCGCTACCTCGGCGAGCTCCTCGAGCAGTGGGAGATCCCGATCGTGCGGCCGGTCGGCGGCCACGCCATCTTCCTCGACGCCACGCGCTTCTACCCGCACCTGGCGCAGGATCTCTTCCCGGCCCAGACGCTGGCCGCCGAGCTCTACCTCGACTCGGGCATCCGGTCGATGGAGCGCGGCATCGTCTCCGCCGGGCGTGACCCGGTGACCGGCGACCACAAGCGGCCGAAGCTGGAGCTGACCCGGCTGACGATCCCCCGCCGGGTCTACACGCAGGCCCACATGGACGTCGTCGCCGAGTCGGTCAAGGCCTGCTTCGACGCCCGGGACCTCGCGAAGGGCCTCCGGATGGCCTACGAGCCGAAGTACCTGCGCTTCTTCCAGGCCCGCTTCGAGCCGATCTGACCGCTCCACTCCTGCGCCGCCCCGTCCCGCGCGGCGGAGTACATCGTGCTACACTGTAGTATGTGAGCGAACGACCAGCACCGAAACGCGCCGTGCGCGAGGTTCGAAGCTTCCGGCTCGCCCAGGACGTGGTCGATCGGCTCGACCTCTACGCGGCGTCGGTCGGGTCGAACCGCAACACCGTGGCGGAGCGATTCCTCGAGGAGGCGCTCCGCCTCGTCGAGCACCCCGGGATCGTCTTCCGGGACGGTCCGGCGGGGCGCCGGCCGGGGCTGGCCGCCTCGGGCCTCGACGTGTGGGAGGTCGTCGAGACGGTCTCGGACAACGCCGGCAGCGTCCCGGATGCGGCCGAGTACCTCGAGATCGCCCAGCACCTGGTCGCATCGGCGATGCGGTACTACGCCGCATACCCCGGAGAGATCGACGCGTGGATCGCCGCCGACCGCGAGTTGGCCGACCGCGAGCTCGAACTGTTCGAACGCCAGCGGCAACGCCTCGCGTGAGGCTTCTCCTCGACGAGCATCTCCCTCCGCGTATCGCGGTCCAGCTGCGTCGCCGGGGTCACGATGTCGTCGCGGTGGTCGAGCGCCCCGACCTTCATCGTGCGGCGGACACGACACTGTGGGCTTCCGCGCGCGCGGAGCGGCGCATGATCGTGACGCAGGACGTGAGCGACTTCATGCGGCTGGCGCTGCAGGACGCCGCGATCGGGAGGCCCCATCCGGGCCTCGTGTTGATCCACCATCGGCGCTTCCCCCGGGGCAGCCGACAAGTCGGGCGTCTCGTGGCATCCCTCGGCGCGCTGCTCGCCGCAAGCCCGGCCGATGATGCCCTCGCTGCACGGGTCGTCTGGCTCGAGGCGGACCCCGGCTAGGCGGCGAGGCGGCTCGGGCCCTCGCCGGTCAACCGTCCCGTCTCGTCGTCAGGCGTGCCGCCCGAGGGCCGGCCAGCGTTCGAAGCCCTGCGCCGGGAGCGGCTCGCAGCGGATCGGCCGGTCCGCGCGGTAGCCGAGGGCGTAGTCCGCCTGGATGAGCGTGTGGAGCTGGCTCGTCCCCTCGTAGATCACGGCCGCCTTGCTGTTGCGCAGGTAGCGCTCCACGGGGAACTCGTTCGAGTAGCCGTTCGCGCCGTGGACCTGGACCGCGTCGAGCGCCGCCTGGACGCTGTGCTCCGTGGCATGCCACTTGGCCAGTGACGTCTCGCGAGTCGTGCGCACGCCGTGGTTCTTCAGCCAGCCGGCTCGCCAGACGAGAAGCCGCCCTATCTCGGTCCCCTTCGCCATGTTGGCGATCATCTGCTTGACGAGCTGGTGCTCTCCGATCTCCCTGCCGAACGTCTCCCGCTCGTGGGCGTACTTCACGGAGGCATCCAGGCAGGCCTGGGCAAGGCCAACTGCGCCGGCAGCCACGGTGTAGCGACCCTGGTCGATGGCGCTCATCGCGACCAGGAAGCCCTCGCCCTCCTCGCCGATCCGGTTCCCGGCCGGGACCTCGAGGTTGTCCATGGTGATGAGCCCGGTGTTGCCGGCCCGGATCCCCAGCTTGCCGTGGAGCGTCCCGGTGGTCAGCCCCTTCATCCCCCGCTCCAGCATGAACGCTGTCACGCCCTTGTGCCTCTTCGACCGGTCGACCGAGGCGAAGACGAGGAAGTGGTCGGCCAGGTCGGCCAGGCTGATCCAGATCTTCGAGCCGTTGAGCACGTAGGCGTCACCCTCGCGGCGGGCCGTCGCCTGCAGCGCGCCGGCGTCGGTGCCCACCCCCGGCTCGGTGAGCGCGAAGGTCGCCAGCTTCTGCCCCTGGGCCTGCGGGACGAGCCAGCGTCGCTTCTGCTCGTCGGTCGCCCACTGGAGGAGGGCCAGCGAGTTGAGCCCGACGTGGACGCTCATCACGACCCGGAAGGCCGTGTCGGCGCGCTCCAGCTCCTCGCACAGGATGGCGAACGAGACGTAGTCGAGGCCGGAGCCGCCCCACTCCTCGGGGATCGCGGCGCCCAGGTAGCCCAGCTCCCCCATCCTGGAGAAGACCTCGGGGTGCGCCTCGCCCCGCTCGTCCCACTCGCGGATGCCGGGGAGGATCTCGGCCTCCACGAACTCGCGGATGGATTCGCGCACGAGGCGGTTCTCGTCGGACAGGCTGAGGTCGATCACCGGAGGGCTGGCTCCTGCTGGCGCCGCGCGAAGGGGAGACTCGGTCGCGTCGGCCACCCGATTGTAGTTGCCGGCCCCCTATACTCGGGCCAGGTCCGCCGCAGCCCGCCGCAATCCGGCCCGGCCGGCGACGTACCCGAGGGTCGTCCCATGGACACGCTGACCACCCCCGCCGCCGCCCTGCCGGCCGCCAGGGGGCTGAACCTGGCCGCGCTCGCGGCCGACAACCTGACCCCCGTGCTCGGCCGCTACTTCGAGCGCTCGTGGTCCCACGGTGAGGGCCACCGTCTCTACGACACCGACGGCAGGGCCTACCTCGATTTCGCCAATGGGATCGCCGTAAGCGTCCTGGGTCACCGCAACCCGCGCGTGACGGCGGCCATCCACGCCCAGGTCGACCGCCTGGTCGCACCCATGTCGGCGATGGGCTACGCGGAGTCGACCGTCCGCCTCGCCCGTGAGCTGGCGGCCGTCCTCCCCGAGCCGATCGACTCGATCTTCTTCATGAACTCCGGCAGCGAGGCAATCGAGGCCGCGATCAAGCTGGCCCGCCGGGTCACCGGGCGCCCGGGGCTCATCGCCTTCCGCGGTGGGTTCCATGGTCGCACGCTGGGCGCCGCGAGCATCACGAGCTCCAACATCAACTACCGGAGGGGCTACGAGCCGCTGCTGCCGGGCGTCTACCTGTCCCAGTACCCGTCGGTCTACCGCGACTTCGGCGGGGACGAGGAGCGGGCCGTCGAGGTCGCCTTCCGCCACCTCCGCGAGCTCCTCCACACGACCATCCCGCCGGAGTCGGTCGCGGCGATCATCCTCGAGCCGGTCCAGGGTGAGGGCGGCTACATCCCGGCGCCGGCGGCCTTCCTGCAGATCCTTCGCCGCGTCTGCGACAAGCACGGGATCCTGCTCGTCGCCGACGAGGTCCAGGCGGGCTTCGGGCGGACCGGGAAGATGTGGTCCTTCGAGCACGCCGGGATCGTCCCCGACGTGGTCTGCATGGCCAAGGCGATCGCGAACGGGCTGCCCCTCTCCGCGCTGGCCAGCTCGAAGGCGCTCCAGGAGAGCTGGGGCAAGGGTGCCCACGGGACCACCTACGGCGGGAATCCCGTCAGTTGCGCGGCCGGCCTGGCCGTCCTCGAGGAGATCCGCGAACGGGACCTCGTGGCGAACGCGGCCCTGCGGGGAGCGGAGCTCTCGGCGGGCATCCGCGCGATCGCGGCCCGCGACGCCCGCATCGGGGACGTCAGGGGGCCCGGCCTCATGATCGGCGTGGAGTTCGTGACGGATCGCGCCACCCGGGAGCCCGACGGGCCGACCTGCGAGGCCGTCATCCAGGGCTGCGCCGACGAAGGGCTGCTGGTCCTGTCCTGCGGCGTCCAGCACAACGTGATCCGCTGGATCGCGCCCCTCGACGTGACGAGCGAGGAGATCGGCGAGGCGCTGGGGATCTTCGACCGGGTCCTGGCCCGCACGCGCTGAGCGCCGGGACGCGCTGAGCGCCGGGACGCGCTGAGCGCCGGGACGCCTCAGACGGCCCGGCGGGAGTTCCGGGAGAGGAATGTCATGACGTCCGCGAGCCGGAAGCGGCGGTCCCCGCGCGAGCAGACGCGGAAGAACGGCAGCTCGCCGCGATCGCCCAGGCGCTTCACGGTGTTCACGTGGAGATGGAGCATCTCGGCCACCTCGCTCGCGGTGAGCAGCGGTCCGAGTTCACTGACGGCCATGCAGAGGGTCCTCGCCTGGTTGAGTCCCGGGGCACCCGGGACGTCGGGATGGTTCTTGTGCGGTTGGCGCGATTGATGACGGGAGACTAGGAGTCCGGGGGTGGACGAGCCAAGCCGTACATTCGTGGTAGGCGCCGAGTACCGGAGGTCCGGTGCGGTCGTGCACCGCACGGCTGGACGAACCGGGTAGGATCGCGTGACCACCGCAGGAGGGGATAGATGGCTTCGCCACAGGCCCGGAGATCGATCCTGGCGAGAACGCTGCCGGCGATCGCGCTCGTCGCGGTCGCGGCGGCCTGTGTCTTCTTCGCTCTCTCGACGGCGCCCGCGCCCGATTCGACGGGCATCGCGACAGGTGACGCGGCCTTCATCGCACTGCCGGCGTGGTTCACCGCCGGTCTGGCCTTGCTGGCCGCCGCGGCCCTCTTCCTCGGGCACGAGAACATGACCGTGTACCGGGGCGGCGGGCTCCTGGGGATGTGCGCCGCGGTCGGGGCCGCCGCCGGCGGCTTCCTGAACCTGATCGGCTACTCGAACAGCAACGTCTGGTGGGCGGCCGACCCGGGGGCGCTCCGCACGGCCGCCGGGATCCTGCTCGTCGTCGCGTTGCTCGGCCTGGCCGTCGTCGCTGCCGAGCAGCTCCGCCCCGGCTGGCGCCCCCGGCAGGATTCGAACCTGCGACCTAAGGATTAGAAGTCCCTCGCTCTATCCCCTGAGCTACGGGGGCGCACGCGGAGTCTAACGGGCGGGCGGGCGGGCGCGGTTGCTGCGCCCGGTCGACGGCTGCGGAGGCGCCCGATCGACGGCTGCGAACGTGCCGAACCGGCCCGCCGCCGGTGCTATGCTCCGCGCCCGCGCGGACCGGAGAGCCGCGCCGCAGAGCGATGGAGGCGCGTCCGTGGTCGAGACGACCGAGACGCTCGTGCGCGGCGCGGCGCCAACACCCGATGCCGTCCCCGACCGCATCGGCGCGCGGCTCCGCCCGGCGATCCACGCCGTCGGCGAGGCACGCACCCCGGCCCCGGGACGCAGCCCCCGTCCCATTTCCGGGCAACTGCCCCTGCCCCTCGCCCTGCTTCCCGCGCTGGCGATGGAGGCCGACTGGAAGGACCGGCCGCGCCTCTGGGGCCACGCCTACCACCCGATGTGCTCCTACCTCGCGAGCTTCCCGGCGGCCCTCGCCCATTCCTTCGTTGCCCGCTACACGCGCCCGGGCGACGTCGTCCTCGACCCGTTCTCCGGGCGCGGCACCACGCCCCTCCAGGCCTGCGCCGAGGGACGGATCGGCGTCGGCAACGACCTCAACCCGCTGGCCCACGTCCTGACGGCCGCCAAGGTCGAGCCACCGACCGGGGGCGACCTGGAAGCGCGGCTCGCCTCGCTGCGTATCGCCTGGTCGTTCGAGGCGCCGGGCTGGATCGAGCTGGCGGATCGCGTGGCGGCCGGGGCGCCGGCGCCCGTGCCGGCGGCGGGCTCGGGCGGCGACCAGGGTCAGGCCTCGGAGATCGTCCCCGTCGAGGTCACCCTGGCCTTCCATCCCGGGACGCTCGCGCAGGTCCTCTTCGCCCGGGCCCGGCTCCGCCTCGCCGAGCCGACTGACCAATTCCTTGCCGCGGCGCTCGTCGGGATCCTCCACGGCAAGCGGCCGGGCTATCTCTCCGAGCTGATGCCGAACACCTTCAGCATGGCCCCGCGGTACGTCCGCGACTTCGCCGCGCGGACGGCCTTCGCCGCACCCGAGCGCGACCTCTTCGTCCTCCTCGCCGCGAAGCTCCGACGCCTCGCCCGCGACGGGCGTCCGCGGGCGCAGGGGATCGCCCTGCTCGGGGATGCGCGCGACGCGGGTTCCCGCGCGCGAGCTGCCCTGCGCGATCGGGCGCTGCCCGAACGGGCCCGACTCGTGCTCACCTCCCCGCCCTATCTTCGGGTACTCAAGTACGGCTACTACAACTGGCTGCGGACCTGGTTCCTGGGCTTCTCCGCCGCCGGGATCGACGCGACCCTCGACGATGCCCATCGCCGCGAGCCGTATCTCGTCTTCCTGCGGGAGGTGCTGGCCGGCCTGCGGCCGGCGCTCGCCGACGACGCGGTCGTCGCCCTGGTCCTCGGCGACGTCGAGTCGGAGCGGGGCCGGCCGGCGAGCGACGGGCTCACGATCGGGCTCGCCGACGAGGCGTGGGAGGGCGCCGCGCGGCCCGAGGGCTATCTGCTTGCCGGCGTCGTCGCCGACGAGGTCGCCGACTCCCGCAAGATGACCAGGCTCTGGGGCGACGAAGCGGGGCGCGCCACGAGACGCGACCGGATCCTGGTGGTCGCGCCGTCGGAGGCGGGCCGACGACGCGCGGTCGCAGGAGCGGTCGTCCCGGTCGACTGGAGCTGGCCGCAGCGCCGCTGAGCTCCGTCGCGGTGGTCCCCGCCCGGCGGATGGTCTCCGTCGCGCCGCTGAGCTCCCGCCGCGGCTCCCATTCCTCTGCCCGCCGCCCCGGCGGCCATTCCCCGCCCGCCCCTGGTTGCCGCCGCGTCGGCGCCGGACTCCACGGTCCGCCGGACTCCACGGTCCGCCGGTCTCCACGGTGCCGTCGACCCTGCCCGCGACCCGCGGCCTCCGGTACACTCAGCCCATGATGTCGATGTACCACCCGGACGATCTCGCGGCGATGGATCCCCTCGTCCTGATGAAGAATCTCGACCACGTGAGGATGACGAGCCGCCGGCTCAGCTACATCCTCCAGCAGCAGGTGCACCTGTACACGCCCCAGGCGAACCAGATCCGCGAGAAGATCGACACCTACGTGGAGGCCGAGCGCCAGATCGAGGGCGAGATGGCGCGCCGCCGGGTCCGCGCCTAGCCCTCGCGCCCTCGTCGGCCGGGCGCAAGTCGCCGGCCGGGCGCAAGTCGCCGGCCGCCAGGTCCGCCCCGATGGCATCGGCGGTCGGCCTTCGGGCCGCTTCTGCGCCGCCGGGTCCGCGATCAGTCGTTGCTCACGCGGCCCGGCTGGACGCGGCTCAGTGCGACGCCGCGATCGCCGACCGACGTCTCTCGCGAAGCCCCGGACCGGGCACGCCGGCCGCGCGTTCCTCCTCGATCACGGCCGCGGCCATCGCCGCGAGGCGCGGCGTGCCGAACAGGCTGAACCAGATCCCACGTTCCTCGAGATCGGCGCACCCATAGCCGCGGAAGAGGCTCCGGCTCGCGACCGCCCACATCTCGTCGTAGAGCTCCGGCCAGCCGACGCGGCGTCGGGCCCGGCAGAACCTGACGAACTCCACGGCCTCTGGGTCGGCCGCGTCGAGCGCGTCCGCGCACGGATCCATCGATACCCTCTCCCTCCCGCGCACGGCGCGGCACGAACCTCGGACGGACCTGGGGGCCTGCGGTCTCCGCGGATTCGGGCGGTCCGACCACAGTGCCGGGGCGCGATCTCGGTGCCCTGGACTTCCGCCTTCCGCTCTCTCCAGCCTGGGCGACCCCGGAATCCTACGCGGTCCGGGCGGCACCCCGGAAGTGCCTTGTCCACCAACCTTCCCACCGACTTGTCCACAGGTGCAGGTGCTTGGTGGACGGCACCGGGCAGGTCCGGGAGATCCGTGGAAAGCCGGCGGCCTCTCCCTCTTGACACGCCGCAGCGGACCCGCGAAATCGGGCCACGGGGCCGCGGCAGACCCGCGGGAAGCGGCCTCAGGGTCGGGCCGCGACCCCCAGGCCGGGCGCGTCGGTCAGGCGCCACCGGCAGTCGTCGCCGAGCTCGAGCCCGCTGAAGGGGTCGTCAGCGAGGAGCAGGCACCCGTCGAGATCGACCCACTCGGCCAGCGACGCGACCGCCGCGGAGGCGGCGATCCCGACCCGGGTCTCTTCCATGCAGCCGAGGAACGTCCGGAAGCCGAGCTCGCGGGCGCGGGCCAGCATGCGCGCGGCCGGACCCACGCCACCGCACTTGGCGAGCTTGACGTTGACGCCGTCAACCACTCCGACGAGGGCGTCGAGATCCTCGATCGTCACGGCGCTCTCGTCGGCGACGATCGGCAGCGGCGAGGTCGCCTGCAGGTCGCGCAGCCAATCGTACCGGCGAGGTGGGAACGGCTGCTCGATCAGCTCGACGCCGAGTCGCACGAGCTCGGGGATGAGCGGCGCCGCGGTCTCCGGCGTCCAGCCCGTGTTCGCGTCGACCCGGATCGGCCCGCCATAGACCGACCGCACTGCCTCGAGGGTGGCGAGGTCGGCCGGTCCGCCCAGCTTGATCTTGAGGGCCGGGAAGCGGGCCGCGCGACGGGCGCGTTCCGCGACCACCCCAGGCTCGTCGAGCCCCAGCGTGAAGTCGGTCGGCGGAATGTCGGCGGAGAGCCCCAGGAGCCGGTGGGCTGGCGTCCCCGTCGCCTTCCCGGCGAGGTCGTGGAGGGCGATGTCGAGGGCGCACTTGGCGGCTCCGTGGCCGCGGATCGCGGCCTCGAAGGCGGCCCCGATCGCCTCGAGCGACGCTGCAGCCACCGCCGGGCCCGACGTGTCGAGGTCGGCCGGGCCGACCGCGTCGAGGAGCAGGTCCATCACCACCGGGATCGTCGCCGTCGTCTCCCCGTAGTAGGCGTCGGGATAGCCCTCGCCGAGCCCGACGAGCCCCGGCAGGCGCTCGGAACGCAGCTCCACGATCACGGTCGTCATCACGGCGCCCCCGTGCTGGGAGCGGGCAATCCGGAAGGGATCGCGATACGGGATCCGGAGGACCCGGGTCCGAAGATCCCAGCCGTGGCTCATCGATCGCCTCCTACCCACGGCAGCGCGTCGACCGCCGCCTTGATGTCGACCCACAGCGACCCCGCCCCGAACCGCACTGGGTCTGCGGCCGGCAGGCCGGTCTCGGCGGCGACCGACTCGACGACACGACGCGCCTCGGCCTCGTCCGGGTAGAGGGACGTGTTGACGGCTACGGCCACGACCCGCGCGGGCGCCACCAGCCCCGCGATCCGCTCGTGCAGGTCGATGAAGGGGCGCAATGGCGCGATCGGGAACGAGCGCTCCGGGAGATGGTCGAAGTCGTGGGCCGCCAGGCCGGCCCGGTGGACGAGGACCATCGCGTGCGGCGTCGCGCCGTGGATCAGCCCCAGGGTCACCGCGCTGTAGGCGGGATGGTCGAGGCTCCCCTGCCCTTCCACGATCACCCAGTCGCCGAGGCGCTCGCCTTCCTCGACCAGCCATTCGACGGTCCCGTTGAGGAAGTCGCTGATCACGCGGTCGACGGCGACTCCCCAGCCGTCGATCATCATCCCGGTCTGGCCGGTCGGGACGAAGGCGACGGGGTCGCCGGCGGCGCGCGCCGCGTTGCGCAGCTCCAGGGCGACCGACATCTTGCCGATGGCGCAATCCGTGCCGACCGTGAGGATCACTCGCTTGCCCGGCTCGTGGCGACGCCCGGTCGCGGTCTCGAAGCGCTCGGGCGGCCGCCGGTAGTCGACGATGTGGACCCCCGCGATCGCCGCTGCCGACGATAGCTCGGGGTCGTCGCCGAGGAACGTGTGGAGCCCGGAATGCAGCTCCAGGCCGGCGTCGATCGCCCCGTGGAGGATCGCCCGCCAGGCGTCGGGGAGGCGGCCGCCCGTTGGCGCGATTCCGACCAGCAGCGTGTCGGGCCGAGGCCGCCCGGGCACCGCCACTGCCTCGGCCAGGGTGCCGACGATCGGGACGTCGGACCCGGGGATCCATTCCGCCGTGCTGCGCCCCGCGAGCGTCGAGTCCAGTACCGCGATCACGTCGTCGCGGCCGTAGCGGATCACGCCGAAGGCTGTCTTGCCCGAATGGGGGCCGAACTGGCCCTCGGTGAGGATCACGAGCCGGCGCGGCGCCTGCGGATGCATCGGGCCTCCCGTCGCGCGCCGTCCGCCGCGGCCGACCGGGCCGGGAAAGGTAACGCCCCCGGGGCGCGGACCGGGGGCGTTGGATCGTTCTTCTGGTACCGCATACCGGATTCGAACCGGTGGTCTCCGCCTTGAGAGGGCGGTGTCCTGGGCCTCTAGACGAATGCGGCACGTGGTCGGTGGCCGGAACCCTCGAACCGTGACGAGAATAGCAGAGGCCCGCGAAGGGCGGCAAGGGCACGGGCGGCAGGGGCACGAGCGGCAGGGGCGCCCCGGCCCGCGCCCGGGACGCGCGCCGGCTCACGGTGCGCCGGCAGCCGGCCGCGCCGTTACAGGCGGTGCGCCTCCAGGAAGGCCCGCACCCGGTCGGCCACCTGGCGGTGGCCCTCCTCCGAGAGCACGAGGCCGTAGTGTGACGCGGCGCCGAACTGCTCGTGCTCGGCGCCCAGCCAACCGGCGAGGCGCTCCGCCGTGAGCGCGGCCGGGGCGCCGTCGACCCCGGAGCCGACGACGAGCGTGGGCACGCCCTCCAGCAGGATCGGCCGCACCGGGACGCCGGCCAGCATGGACGCGCGCGCCCGACCCGACTCTCTCGGCTTCTGGCCGAGCAGGTGCTGGATCCGCAGGACCTCGTCGAGGGAGAGGTCGCGGTTCTCCCTCTGCAGCTTCTCGGGTAGCGTCTCCCATCCCAGCGTGGCCCGCCCGTAGACCGGCGGAACGTCCCGCCCGACGTGGGGCTTCGCGGGCGGCCGGATCGCGGCGGGCGCCTCGGCGTCGAGCAGCACCAGGCCACCCACGCGGACCCGCTCCGCGGCCGCCTTGAGGACCAGGAGGCCGCCCAGCCCATGGCCCACCGCGACGGCGTTCGGGCCAACCCGTTCGAGCCCCGCCGCAACGTCGTCGAGATAGGTCTCGAACGAGAGGCCCTGGGGATCTGCCGTGCGGCTCCAGTAGTGGTTGCCGAGGTTGAGTGCGTGGCCCTCCCAGCCGCGCCCCGCGAAGTAGCGAAGCCAGCGCTCCCAGAGCCACGATCCGGCCAGCTCGCCGTGGACGTAGAAGAGCGGGCGGCGGCGCGAACGTCGTTCGGGCAGCCAGCTCTCGATGTAGATGCCGCGCTCCTCGATCTCGATCTCGTCCTTGCGGACGGGCCGGCCCCCGGGCACGGCACCGCCCGACGCCGAGATCGGGCGCGGCCAGTCGCGATCGAGCGGGTCGTCGCTCATCTCACCACTCGAGCGGGTTGAGGACGAAGCCGGAGACCGGCTTCGGATAGAAGTAGGTGCTCTTCTGGGGCATCACGTCGCCGTCGCGGGCCACCGCGGTGATCTCGGCGACCGGCGTGGCCTCGAGCAGGAAGGCAGCATCGGCCCCTTCGACCCGCTCGTCCACCCATCCGATCGCCTCGCCGGCGTCCTTCGTGTAGCCGATCCGGCCCCCGGTCGTCGTCGCGGCCCGGTCGACCGCGCAGAGCCGCTCGAGCGCAACCGCGAGGAGGGTGACGTCCAGGCGACGCACGGCCTCGCCCCCGGCCGGCAGGAGCGGACCGAAGGCCTCGCGGCGCGCAGTCAGGATCGCGCCCTGCGCGCGGGTCCAGAGCCCGATCCGCCCGCGCCCGCCGGGCGCCTGCGCCTCCGCGCCGAACGCCCCGAGGAGCCCCGCCCGGTCGGCCGGCTCCACCTCGAACAGGCCGGACGACGACGCGGCCTCCACGAGACCCTCCGCGCCGTTCACGGCTCGGACCACGCGGTGCGTCGGCAGCGCCAGCAGCCGCTCGGCCGCCGCGTCCACGAAGAGCGCCAGCACGAAGTCGAAGGGCGGGTCTTCCTCGCCCGCGCGCGTCATGCGCCGCTCGTCCCGGTACCGCAGCGCCGTCTCGTAGCGGTGGTGGCCATCGGCGATCGTCACGGGTTCCCGCCCGGCCGCTTCGCGCAGCCCGGCCACGAGCGTGGCCGTCGGCCCATCGTCCGGGACCATCCAGAGGCGGTGCCGGACGCCGTCGTCGTCGGTCGCGTCGGCGACGGCCGGCGCCTCGCTCGCCTCGGCGAGATGACCGCGCGCCACCCCCGTGGCGTCGCCGTAGAGGACCATCACGGCGGAGAAGTTCGCGCCGGTCGCGCGCATGAGCTTGTAGCGGTCCTCCCGGGGTCCGGCCAGCGTCCGCTCGTGGGGGAGGACCCCGCCTTCCGGGCCGTACGCCTCCAGGCGGAGCCGTCCGAAGAAGCCACGCTGGACGTGACGCAGCGACGTGCCGGGAACCGTGTACTCCTGCTCGTAGACGTAGAGCGACGGCAGGCGGTCCTTCCGCAGCGTCCCGTCCGAGCGCCAGGCGGCGAACGTGCGGGCCGCCTGCCTGTACTTCTCGTCCGGGTCCGCGGCCCCGGCATCGACGGGCAGGTCGATCGCGACGACGTTGCGCGGGTCACGGGCCGCGAGCTGCATCCGCCGCGCGGGTGAGACGACGTCGTAGGGTGGCGCGACCACCCGCGAGAGATCGGGCACCGCCTCGGGGTCGTAGCGCAGCGCACGGAACGCGCGGATCTCGGGCACGCAGCCTCCATGGGCACCGGGGCCGTAGTCCGGCCGGCCTGCGCCGCGCGATGCGCGGCGGGATGGCGCAGAGTGTACCGCGCCGAGGCCGACGATCCGCCCGCCGGCGAAACTTTCCGGGTGGGTCCGCCGTCTGGATCGCAGGCCGCCCGCGGGGTGGGTCAAGAGAGGGGTGCCGTGCAGCACGCCCGGAAGTCGCGCATCCGGCGTCTCGCCATGCTCGTCGCCGGCGTCCTCGTCGTGCTGGCCGCCGTCCCGTGGGTCGCCCGGGCGGCGAGCCCGACCCCGGCGACGCCTCCCGGCATGACGATGGAAGCCCGGGCCCTGGTGCAGGGCCACGCCCGTGCCGGCTCGTGGATGGCGATCCGGGTCGACCTGGCCAACGAGGGCCCGGCGTTCGCGGGCGAGCTGCGCCTCGTCGGCGGCACCCAGGGTCGAACGCGCTTCGCCGTGCCGGTGGACCTTCCCACGACGTCGCGCAAGGCCTACACGCTCTACGCCCAGGCGCCGGCGTTCGGCAGCTCGCTGGAGATCGCCCTCGTGGCCGACGAGACGGTGGTCACCCGCCGGGCCATCGTCTTCGCGCTCCACGATCCCGGCCAGCTCGTGGTCGGCGTGGTCGCGGAGCGGCCGGGACCTCTCGTGGCCGCGCTGGGGAGGCTGCGCGACCCGGCCGGGCCGCAGCCCGCGGTCGTGCAGCTGACCGTCGCGGACCTGCCGGAGCGCCCCGAAGCGTGGTCCGCCCTCGATCGCCTCGTCTGGCAGGACGTCGACGCGGGCCGGCTCTCGGTCGAGCAGCTGGCGGCGCTCCGCACGTGGCTCGCCGGCGGCGGCCGCCTCACGATCGTCGGCGGGAGCGGCGGGCTGGGACTGCTGGCGGGCTTCCCGGACGAGCTGCTTCCCTTCCGGCCCACGGCGACGATCGACGCGGATCCCGGGACGATCCGTGGCCTCGTCGGGGGCGTCCTGCCCCGTGGCGCGGAGACGCTGCCCGCCCTCGCCGGATCCCCGGCCACCGGCGCCCGGGCCCTCGCCGTCAGCGGCGACCGCACGATCGCGGCGGATCGACCATTCGGCAGTGGGGCCGTGACGCTCGCCGGCTTCGACCCGTCGACGCCGTGGCTGGCCGAGAGCACCTCGGTCGACGTCCTGTGGGCGTCGCTCGTCCCGCCGCGGGGCACGGCGCGCACGCCCCTCATCGTCGGTGACGACTCGCTCCTCGTCTCGCTCCTCGGCTCGCTGCCGGCGCTGGCGCTCCCGTCGATCGGGGGCCTTCTTCTCCTCCTGTTCGGGTACATCCTCCTCGTCGGCCCCGTGAACTACCTCGTCCTGCGTCGCCTCGATCGCCGGGAATGGGCGTGGGTCACGATGCCGCTCCTCGTCGTCGGCTTCACGGTGGCCGCTTTCGGCATCGGCTTCGTCCTCCGGGGGACCGACGTGATCGTCAACCAGGTGGCGCTCGTGAGAGCCGCCCCGGGAACGGACGCGGCCCAGGCGCAGGTCTACCTCGGGGTCTTCTCGCCGAACCGGGGCAGCTACGAGGTGGGCGTCCCGGGCGGCGCGCTCCTCTCGGCGCCGTACAGCGGCGAGGGGTTCGACCAGGGCGGCAGCCAGGGCCTGGACGTCGTCCAGGGCGACCCGGCCCGGCTCCGCCAGCTCGCCGTCGGATACGGGACCCTGCGAGCGGTCCGCGCCGAGGCGCCGGTCCTCGCCCCCCGGATCGAGGCCGACCTCCGCCTGGAAGGCGATCGAGTCCTCGGGACCATCCGGAACGCGTCCGACCTGCCCCTGGCGAGGCCGGCGGTCGCGCTGGGAACGGCACTCGCCGTGCTGCCGGACCTCGCACCCGGCGCCACCGCGACGGTCGACCTGCAGGCCCAGCCGGACGCCCTCGGGCGCGCTCTCTCGGAGCGGATCTTCGGCCAGCAGCAGTTTTCCCCCGACGGGCGCCCTACAGGCGACTTTCTCCGCGACCAGGTCCGGCGCCAGCTGGTCGATGCCCTCACGTACGACCCGTTCTTCGGCTCCAACGGCACGCTCCCGTCCGACGGGCCGGTCCTCCTCGCCTGGGGCCGGCCGGGGCTCTTCGCGGTGACCGTCGCCGGCCAGGAACCGCGCACGGCAGGCGAGACGCTCTACTACCTGCCGCTCGGCCTCACGGCATCGGGGCCCGTGACGTTCGGCCCCGACCTCATGCGGTCGTCCCTGGTCGAGGTCAAGGCGCAGTTCTTCAACAAGGACCCCTTCAGCCTCACGATCGGCGGCGGGTCCGTGACGCTGGCCTACCGGCCCATCCCGGTCGCGGGCCGTCTCGTCCCGACACGCCTGGCGCTCGGCGTCAACATGGGGTTCCCGGGGAAGATGATCGATGGCATGCCGAACCCGGGAGGCGGCATGGAGCCGGCGGCCACTCCGCCCAGTGAGCCGGCGGCCACTCCGGCCCCCTCCGCGGCCTCCGGAGCCTCCGGGACCAGCGCTCCGGCCGGGCCCGTCAATCCCGTGCCCGCGCCGGTCGCCATCGACCCGAACCTGCCCGGCGTGGAGATCTTCGATCGCGAGGCCGGAGCGTGGCGCGAGGTCCAGGGCCTGGTGTCCGGGAAGGTCCTCGAGATCCGCGAGCCCTGGCGTTTCGTCGATCCGGCGTCGGGGACGATCCTGGTTCGGCTCACCAACGCTCGCCAGGACGCCGTCAGCCTGCAGCTGGCGGTCCAGCTCGAAGGGACGATGGAGTGACCGCCATCGTGACCGCCCGCGGGCTCGTCAAGCGCTACAACGGCACGGTTGCCCTCGGCGGTCTCGACCTCGAGATCGCGGCCGGGGAGATCTTCGGCCTCGTCGGGCCGAACGGGGCAGGCAAGACGACGACGCTGCGGATCCTCGCCACGCTCCTCGTCCCGACCGCCGGCGACGCGGAGATCGCGGGGGCCTCCATCCGCAGGAACCCGGATGGAGTGCGGCGCGTCGTCGGGTACATGCCGGACAGCTTCGGCGTCTACGACGACATGAAGGTCTGGGAATACCTGGACTTCTTCGGGCGTTGCCACGGTCTGCCGGCAGACCGCCGGCGGCGGATGATCGGCGACCTCCTGGAGCTCGTGGACCTCGGCCCCAAGCGGGACTCCTACGTGGCAACGCTCTCGCGGGGCATGCAGCAACGCCTCTGCCTGGCGCACGCCCTGGTCCACGACCCGGCCGTCCTGGTCCTGGACGAGCCCGCCTCGGGCCTTGACCCGCGGGCCCGCGTGGAGCTCCGCGAGCTCCTCCGCGAGCTGCGGTCGCTCGGCAAGACGATCCTCATCAGCAGCCACATCCTGCCCGAGCTCGAGGAGCTCTGCACCAGCCTCGCCATCATCGACCGCGGCCTGCTGCTGGCCCAGGGCAGCCTGGCCGAGATCGAGGCGAGGTTGCGGATCGGCGCCGTCCTGCGGGTGCGGATCCTGGGTGACGCGGCCGCGGTGACCTTCGCGCGCGATCACCTGGCCGCCGACGCGTCCGTCGCCGTCGCGACCGTGGTGGCCGACGACGTCGTCGAGATCGGGTACACGGGCGACGACGATTCCGCCGCCCGCCTCCTCGCCGGGGCCGTGGGGGCGGGGATCCGGATCACCTCGTTCGCGAGGGCCGCGAGCGACCTCGAGGAGCTCTTCCTGCAGGTGACCGGGAATGCCCGGGCGGAGGTGGCGTGATGCGAGCGCGACTCGCGGTCATCGGGACGGGTATCGCCGCCGTCGGGCACGGGCATCGCCGCCGTCGGGACCAAGGAGCTCCGGGGTCGGATGCGCGGCCCCCGGTCGTTCGTCGCCCTCACCTTCTACCTCACCCTCCTCGCCGGGTTCACGGTGATGATCTACCTGCTCCAGGAACAGTCGGCGGCGTCGCAGATGGCGTTCGGCGGCGGCAACCCCTACGTGGCCGGCCAGGTCGGCCAGGCGGTCTTCACCACCCTCCTCCTCCTCCAGGTCCTGCTCGTGGTCTTCCTCGCTCCCGCGGCGACGACCGGCGCGATAAGCCTGGAGCGCGAGAAGCAGACCCTCGATCTCCTGACGGCGACCCCGGTCAGCACTCTCGGGATCGTCCTCGGGAAGCTCGCCTCGTCGCTGGCGTTCGTCGTCGTCCTCATCCTCGCCTCGATCCCCCTCACCGCCGTCGTCTTCGTGTTCGGCGGCGTGGCCCCGGAGGACATAGTCCGCGGCTACGTGGTGCTCCTCGTGACGGCGGTCGGCTTCGGTTCGCTCGGGATCTTCTTCTCCAGCATCACCCGGCGAACGCAGTCGGCGACGTTCCTGACCTACCTTGCCGTCCTGGCCCTTACGGTCGGCACCGCCTTCACCTGGTTCTTCTGGAACCAGATGACCCCCCAGCAGGTCGTGCAGGTCAGTCCGCCCATGGCCCCGGACATGGGCGTCGGCAGCGACGGGGGCGCAGCGCCCATCGCCACCGAGCAGCCGCCGGTCGCCAGGCCGCCGGAGGCCCTCCTCTGGCTCAACCCGGTCGTCGCGGCCATCGACGTGGTCTGCGGCATCGACGTGAACCCCTATTCCGGGACCTGCCAGATCATCGCGGGCGTCACGGGCAGGCTCCCCGGAAACGTCACGACCCAGCCGGGCTTCGGGCCGGTCCCGGCCAAGCCGGGCGGCGGCTTCGTCGGGAGCGTGGCCCCGCCCGCCCTCGGAGTGGTCGGCGCCGCCCCGCTCGCCGCCGACGGGGTGTTCGAGGCTGCCTCCACCCGCGACTCCTTCTGGCCGCGAACCGCGGCGGCGTGGCTCCTGGCCTCCGTCATCCTCGTCGTGCTGTCGGTCCAGCTGGTCAGCCCGACGCGCCGCTGGCGGCTCTTCCGCCGACGATCCCGCGGAGAAGTGGTGGCGTGAAGAGCCAGCTGGCACGAGCTTCGAAGGAGCGCCCTCCCGAGAGGCCGCCGGGTCCGCCGGACCATGCTGCCGCCGAAGGCGAGATCCGCGCGATCCGCTCGGGCCTGCGCCGCCAGCGCCGCCGGCTCTGGTTCCGGCGCGCCGTGCGCCGGGCCTGGTGGGCCCTGGCCGCCGTTCTCGTGGCGGAGGTCGTCCTGCTCGCCGTTGCGCGGCTGGTCCCCCTCGAGGCCGCTCCGGGAATCGCCGTCGCCGTCCCGGCTCTCGCGCTCCTCGCCCTGCTGGTCGTCGCCGCGCGGGCGCGCCCGTCGCTGGGAGAGACGGCGCTCGCCGTGGACGCGGAGGCCGGCCTGGCGGATCGCCTCGCAAGCGCGCTCGCCTTCGCCGCCGAGGCGGGTGACGCGGGCGGCATCGACGCGGATGAGGGTGGGCCCGACGCCGCGGCCCGCGCGGGCTTCGTCACCCGGCAGCGACGCGATGCGCTCGGCGTGCTCGCAATCGTGCCCGCCGACACCTTCCGACCGCGCGTTGCCCGGCGCCCCGCGATGATCGCCGTCCTCGCCGCCGCGCTCCTCGTCCCTCTCGTCCTGGTCGCCAATCCGATGGACCAGCGGATCGCCCGGGACCGCGCGGTCCGCGAGGAGGCGACCCAGACCGCCGAGCGGATCGACCGTCTCGCCGAGCAGCTCGAGCAGCGGGGCCGCAATGCCCAGGATCCGCGAACCCGGCTCGCCGCGTGACCTGCGCGACCTGGCGAAGAGCCTGCGCGACGACCCGGGGGCGCTTGACAAGAACCTCGCCCGCCTCGGCGGCGTCGAGGCTTCGGTGCGCGAGCAGCTCGACCCTTCGAACGAGGAGCGCGCAGCCGCGCTCGCGTCGCTCAGCCGCGGGCTCTCGCGCGCAGCCACGGGCGACGCGACGGCCAACCCGGGCGGCAACGCGGAGGAGGCGCAGGCCGACCTGGAACGGCTGGCGGACCAGCTCGGCGACAAGACGAGCGACGAGCTGGCCCGACTCGGCCAGTCGCTCGCGGCGCTGCAGGGTGCCGCGTCGCAGGCCGGGTCCGGCGCCGACGGGGCGCTCCGAGACGCGACGAACGCGCTTGCCCGCGGTGACCGGGCCGCGGCCGCGGACGCGCTGCGCAGGCTCGGAGACTCGTTGAAGGGTGCCGAGTGACCAGGTCGCCACCAACCGCGACCTCGGAGCGGCCGCGTCGCAGGCTCCAGGATGCGCGGCGGCGGCTCGCCGACGCCGGACGCCCCGGAGGCCAGACGGCCGGCAACCCGGGCCAGCAGGGTCAGCCGGGCAGCTCCGGCAGTCCGGGGCAAGGTCAGGGCCAGCCCGGCAGCTCGGGGAACCCGGGGCAGGGCCAGGGCCAGCCGGGCGCCTCCGGCAGTCCGGGCCAGGGGCAAGGTCAGGGCCAGGGGCAAGGTCAGGGCCAGGGGCAAGGTCAGGGCCAGGGGCAAGGTCAGGGCCAGGGGCAAGGTCAGGGCCAGGGGCAAGGGCAGGGCTCCATCGGCGGCGGCGGCTCGAACGCCCGTTACCTGGGGAGCGGCACCGGGTCGGGGACGGCCCGCGGTCCCGCGAACCCCAACCGGCCGGCCGGCGAGCCCGGCGACCAGAGCTCCGTCTACGCCCCCTTCGATCGCGTCGGCCGCCCGGGCGACCCGTCGTACGTGGCCGGGACCGGCGGGGACGGCGGCCAGGTCAAGCCAGGTTCCGGCTCCGGGTCAGGCACGACAAACCCGGCGATCGTCCCCTATTCGGACGTCTTCGGCGACTTCTACCGTTACGCCCAGGCAACCCTCGACCGCAGCTACGTGCCGATCGCGGTCAAGGACCTCGTCCGCGACTACTTCAGCGCCCTCGACCCCACCGGCCAGGAGACGAAGTGACCGACCAGTCCCCCACCCTTCCCGTCTCGACGGCCGAGGCCGGGCCCGCTCCGATGGATGCCGACCAGTTCGTCGACCGTGCCCGGGGGATCGAGGCGGAGGTCGGCCGCGTCATCGTCGGCCAGGCCGACCTCGTCCGCCAGACGCTCACCTGCCTCCTCGCCGGCGGCCACGCCCTGCTCGAGGGAGTCCCCGGTCTGGGCAAGACCCTGCTCGTCCGCACGATCGCCGACGTCGTCGCCTGCTCGTTCAATCGCATCCAGTTCACGCCGGACCTCATGCCGGCCGACATCACCGGCACGAACATCCTCGTCGAGGAGGGCGGCAGCCGCGTCTTCCGCTTCCAGCAGGGGCCGATCTTCGCCAACCTCGTCCTGGCCGACGAGATCAACCGGGCGACGCCGAAGACTCAGTCGGCGCTCCTCGAGGCGATGCAGGAGCACCAGGTGACCGTGGCCCGGACACGCTATCGCCTCGACGAGCCGTTCTTCGTGCTCGCGACCCAGAACCCCCTCGAGATGGAGGGGACCTACCCGCTCCCCGAGGCCCAGCTCGACCGGTTCCTGTTCAAGGTCCACGTGCCGTTCCCGACCGAGGACGACATGGCCGTCATCCTGCAGCGCACGACGGGATCGGAGCGGCCCGTCGCCTCGGTGGCGGCCGACGCCGCTGACGTGCTGGCGATGCAGCACCTGGCGCGCGCCGTGCCTATCGCGCCGCACGTGACGGCCTATGCCGTGGCCCTCCTCGCCGCGACGCATCCCGACCAGCCGAGAGCGCCGGAGCTGGTCCGGGAGTACGTCCGCTACGGCGGGTCACCGCGGGGCGCCCAGGCCCTCGTCGCGGGGGCCAAGGTCCGGGCCCTGCTGGACGGTCGCTACAACGTCTCGGTGGAGGACCTCCGGGCGGTGGCGATGCCCGCCCTCCGCCACCGGGTGATCCTGAACTTCGAGGGCGAGGCCGAGGGCATCACCGCCGACGCCATCGTCCGCACGATCCTCGACAGCGTCGCCCCGCCGGCCGTCGAGTAGGCCGGCCGGCCGACCACGCGACATGGAGCGCCCCACCTCCGAGGCCGGCAGCGCTGCCGGGACGGCCCGCCGGCCGGACGGCCATCCAGCGTTCCTGCCGTCCGACGTCGATTCGACCGTCTTCGACGAGGACTTCCTGCGCCGCCTCGAGCGCCTTGCGGTCCTGGTCAGGCGGCCGGTCCGGGGCGGGCTGAAGGGCGGCCGGCGCAGCGTCAAGCGCGGCCAATCGGTGGAGTTCGCCGACTACCGCGACTACACGCTCGGCGACGACCTGCGCCAGCTCGACTGGAACGTCTACGCCCGCCTCGAGAAGCTCCTCGTCAAGCTCTTCATCGAGGAGGAGGACCTGACGGTCACCCTGCTCGTCGACGGCTCCGCGTCGATGGCCCACGGGTCGCCGGACAAGCTCGTCTTCGCCAAGCGCGCGGCCGCAGCCCTCGGGTACATCGCGCTCGCAGCCGAGGACCGGGTGGTCCTGGCGTCGCTGGCCGGCCGGGCGGGGCGCCGCCGGGCAGCGCTGCGGGGCTCCGGGCGGGCCTTCCGACTCCTCGCCGAGCTCTCCGCGATCCATCCCGCCGACGGCGTGACCGACCTCGTGGCGGCCTGCCGGCACGCCCTGGCCCAGGTGACGGGCCGGGGCGTCATCGTCCTCGTCTCCGACCTCCTCGACCCGGGGGCGGAGCGCGCCCTCCGCGATCTCGCGGCGACGGGATCCGAGGTGATCGTCCTCCACGTCCTCGCCCCGGACGAGCTGGGCCCTGCCCTCGACGGCGACCTCCGGCTCGTGGACGCCGAGACCGGGTCCACCGTGGACGTGACGCTGGACCTGGCGGCCCGGGAGCGCTACTCCGCCCGGATGGAGGCCTGGCGGACGGAGCTCGCGACGCTCGCCGCGAAGCGCCGGATCGCCTACGTGCCCCTGGCCTCCGACGTGCCGCTCGCCGACCTCGTCTTCGCCGAGCTCCGGCGCCGCCGGGTCGTCGGGTAGCGGGGCCGCGTCGATGCCTTTCGCCGCGCCGCTCGCCCTCCTCGGCCTCGCCTTCGTACCGCTCGTGGTCGCCTTCTGGATGCTCAAGCTCCGGCGGACCGAGCGGACCGTCAGCTCGACGCTCCTGTGGCAGCGCTTCGGCGAGGACCTCCAGGCGAACGCGCCCTGGCAGCGCCTCCGCCGCTCGCTCCTCCTGCTCCTCCAGCTTCTCCTCGTCATCATGCTGGCGCTGCTCGCGGCGCAGCCGTTCGTCGAGCGGCCGGCAACGCTCGCCCGCGACCTGGTCGTCGTCATCGACGCGTCCGCCAGCATGGCGGCCATCGACGTGGCGCCCTCGCGCCTGGAGGCGGCGAAGCAGCTCGCGCTCGGCGCGCTCCGCGACCTCCCGTCCGGGGGGCGGGTGAGCGTGGTCGTCGCGGGCGCCGCGCCGCGGGTCGTGGTCAACGCCACGACCGACCTGGGGCGGGTCAGGACGGCCCTTGCAGCGATCATCGCGACCCCTGCGACGGCCGACATGGGCGAGGCCCTGGCGCTCGCCTCGGCCCTCGCGGCGCGGGCGGGCGACGCCCAGGTGCTCGTCGCCACCGACGCCGCCTTCACGCCTCCCGCGGACCTCCGGGTCGCGGCGCCCGTCACCGTCCTCCGGGTTGGCCGCGAGCGGAGGAACCAGGCGATCGTCGCCTTCGCCGTGCGGAGCGCCCCGACGGCGGTCACTCGCTCGGTCTTCATCTCCGTGGCGAACCTGGACCTCGAGCCGACGACCGAGCGGGTGGAGCTGTGGGGGGACGGCCGGCTCCTGGAGGCGCGCGACCTCTTCCTCGACCCACTCAGCCGCGCCGACGTCGGGATCGACGACGTGCCCCTCGACGTCCGCGTCCTGGAGGCCCGTCTCGCCGGCGACGACCAGCTGACCCTCGACGACAGGGCCTGGGCGATCGTCCCGCCGGACCGGCTCCTGCGCATCCTCCTCGTCAGCGAGGGCGACCCGTACCTCGAGACGGCGCTCAGCTTCCTGCCCAACGCCGAGCTCTACGGGGTCAAGCCGGCCGACTACGGCGCGGGCACGAAGCCCGAGCTCTTCGACCTGGTCATCTTCGATGCCGCGCTCCCGGCCGCGCTCCCCCGGGTGGCGACGCTGGCGATCGCCCCGCCGCGGACGAGCCCGCTGGGCACCGTCACCGGCTCCCTGGCTGACCCGGCGCTCGGCCGGCCGGCCCCCGACGAGCCGCTCCTGCGCTACGTCGACCTGACGACGCTCCACGTCGCCGAGGCAACCCGGCTCTCCCTCCCCGACTGGGCGCGGACCGTCGTCCCCACGGCAGCCGGCGATCCCCTCCTCTACACCGGCACCCGGGACGGCGTCGCGACGGGCGTCCTCGCCTTCGAGCCGCGACACTCCGACCTGCCGCTCCAGGTGGCGTTCCCGATCCTCGTGAGCAACCTCGTCGGCGAGCTGGTGGGCGCCTCCCGGGCCCCGACCGCGGCCGTGGCGCCGGGCAGCCTCGTGAGCCTCCCGATCCCGTCGAGGGCGACCGGGCTGCGGGTCACGCGCCCCGACGGGACGACGCTCGACCTCGCCCCGGCAGTGACCGGCGGGGCGACGGCAACCTTCGCCTCGACCGAGCAGCTCGGGGTCTACACGGTGGCTCCCCTCGGCCTCGCGGCCGCCGGCCCGGCGCCGACGGTCTCCCCGGGCGGCTCGCCCGGCGCGAGCCCCACGGCGACGCCTGCGGGTTCCGCATCAGCGTCGCCGCTGCTGGTCGATCCCACCGCCCCCGTCCAGTTCGCGGTCGACCTCTTCGACGTCGCCGAGTCGACGATCGCTCCCGGGTCCGCCGCCGCCCTCGAGCAGCTGGGCTCCGCGGCGGGCGGCGGAGCCGGGGGAGCCGGGAGCGATCGGCCGCCGGCCCGCGACGACCTGTGGGTCCCCCTGGCGGCCATCGCCCTCGCCTTCCTCGTCCTCGAGGCGCTCGTCTTCCAGCGTGACGCCTTCGTTCGGATGCGCCGTTGGCTCGCTGCCAGGCTGCGTCGCGGAGGTGCCCCGCCCCGGCCGGCCGGCTCGCCCCCGCGGCCGGCCGGCTCGACGACTCCCCGCCCCGCGAGACCCGGCTGATGGGCATCACGGCGACCGCGCCCCTCCTGCTCCTGCTCATCCCGCTCGTCGTCGGGCTCGTCGTCGGGCTCCAGCTCCTGGCGAAACGCGGCCTGGGCGACGCCCGCGCCCGCCTGGCGCTCCTGGTCCGGGCCCTGCTGGTCTCCGCCCTTGCGATGGCCCTCGCCGGGGTCGCCGTCATCCTTCCCGCGAACCGCCTGGCGACCGTCTTCGTCGTCGACCTCTCCGATTCGGTGGGCAACACAGGGCGGGCCGACGCCCTGGCCTTCGTCCGCGACGCGCTCGAGGAGCGGCCGGCCGGGGACGTGGCCGGTGTCGTCGCCTTCGGCAAGGACGCGCTCGTGGAGCGCCTGCCCGACGAGCTGACGGACCTCGGGCGGATCGCCTCGACGCCGGTCCGGGGCGCCACCGACATCGGGGCGGCCTTGCGCCTGGCCGCCGCCCTCTTCCCCGACGCGACCCGACAGCGGATCGTCCTCCTCTCGGACGGCAACGACACGACGGGGACCGGCCAGGTCGAGGCCGCCCGGGCGGGCGCCCGCGGGATCCAGGTGACGACGCGGACGATCGGTCTGGGCGCAGCGGACGAGGTCCTCGTCGACCGGATCAGCGTCCCCACGACCTCGCGCCTCGGCGAGGAGCTCGAGGTGGCGGTCGAGATCCACTCGACGGTCGCCCAGCCGGCCGCCGTTCGTCTCTACGCCGACGGCGCGCTCGTGGCCACCGAGCGAACCACGCTCGCCGCCGGCATCACGCCGGTCGTCTTCCGGGTGACCCCGAAGGAGGCCGGCTTCCACGTCTTCCGGGCGGTCGTCGAGGCTGCGAAGGACACCTTCCCCCAGAACGACCGGGCCGACGCCTCGACCCTGGTCTCGGGGCCGCCGCGCGTCCTCGTCGTCCCCGGTGACGAGGCGGTCGCGGCGGACCTGGTCGCGGCCCTCAAGACCCGCGAGGGCGACGTCGTCACCATGCTCCCCGAGCTCGTCCCGGACGACCCGGCCACTCTCTCCGGCTTCGACAGCGTCGTCCTCGTCGACGTGCCGCGAATCCGCTTCACGACGAAGCAGATGGAGGCCCTGCGCTCGGTCACCCGAGACTTCGGTAAGGGGCTGGTGATGATCGGCGGGCCGCGCAGCTACGGCGCCGGCGGCTACCGCGACACGCCGCTCGAAGCCGCCCTGCCCGTGGAGATGAGGGTCCGCGACCGGGAGAAGCAGCCGGACGTCGCCCTCGTCGTCGTGATCGACGAGTCGGGCTCGATGGCCGCCTGCCACTGCAACACCTTCGACCGCAACCAGGCCGTCCAGCTCAACGGGGTGCGCAAGGTCGACATCGGCAAGGAGGCGATCCTGCGCGCGGCGGCCGCTCTCCAGGCCACCGACGAGCTGGGCGTCGTCGCCTTCAACGAGCGGGCCAACTGGGTCGTCAAGCGGACGCCGCTGGGCGCGATCACCGACCTCCAGGGCAGCCTCGGGGCGATCAACGCCGACGGCCAGACCAACATCTACGCGGGCCTCGACGAGGGCGTCAAGGCGCTCGAGAGTGCGAAGGCGACCCGCCGTCACCTCATCCTGCTGACGGACGGCTGGTCCAGCTCCGGCCAGTACGACGCGATCCTGGCCCGCATGAAGGCGGCCGGGATCACCCTCTCGACAGTAGGCGCCGGCGGCGGGGCCAACCCCTTCCTCGAGGAGCTCGCGGTGAAGGGCGGCGGCCGCTTCTACCCGGCCATCAACCCGGCCTCGATCCCCGACATCTTCCTCAAGGAGACCCAGCAGATCTCCGGCCAGCAGATCGTCGAGGAGCGCTTCTTCCCGAAGCTCACCGCGTCGTCGCCGATCATCCGCGGCCTCGACGCCGGGTTTCCTTCGCTCCTCGGCTACAACGGCACGACGATCAAGGCGGCCGCCACCGTCGTGCTCGTCTCCGGCCGCTCCGACCCCGTGCTGGCGCAGTGGCAGTACGGTCTCGGACGGGCCGTGGCCTGGACGTCCGACGCGACTGGGCGCTGGGCGACGAGCTGGGTCGGCTGGGACGGCTTTGCCCGGTTCTTCGGCCAGCTGGTCGCCTGGACCTTTCCCGGCGAGGAGTCCGGCGGCATAGAGGCGCGCTTCGTGGCGGGGCCCGGCGGCACGACCCTCCGCGTTGAGAGCGCCGGCCCCGACGGCTCGCCGCGGGACTTCTACGCGACGAGCGTCGTGATGGTGGACCCTGCCCTCGAGCAGCGCCGGGTCGACCTGGCCCAGGTCGCCCCGGGTGTCTACGAGGCCCCGATCGGGGAGCTGACACCGGGCGCCTACGCGCTGCGCGTCACCCAGACGCTGGCCGGGGCGGCGGCTGTGGGCCGGACGCTCGGCCTCGTCGCGCCCACCCCGGCGGAGTATCGGCTGCTCGGGACCAACGAGCCGCTGCTGGCCGCCATCCGCGACGCCACCGGCGGGCGCCCCGTAACGACGGCCGGGGACGTCTGGCTGCACGATCTCGGAGCATCCGCAGGCGAGACGCCCCTCTGGCCGCTGCTGCTGGTCCTGGCACTCCTCCTCTGGCCGCTCGACGTCTTCCTCCGACGTGTCCAGCTGACGCGGCGCGACTTCGCGGCGGCCGGCGCCTGGGTGCGCGCCATTCCGGCCCGCCGCGGGCGCGTCGCCGCCCGGCCGGCGCCGGTGGAAGGGATGCTGGCGGCGCGGGACCGGGCCGGCGGCCAGGCTGCACGGGCGGCGATCCGACGCGAGGGGACCGCCCCGGCGAGCGGCTGGGAGCAGGGCGGCGAGGCGGCGCCGACCGTCGCGGCAGGGGCCCCGGTGCCCGCGCGTGCGCCGGCTCAACCGGCCGCATCGGCAAACGAGCCGGCCGACACCCTCGCCAGGCTCCGGGACGCCAAGCGCCGCGCCCGCCGCTGACCGGCGCCCTCGCGGGGGCCCCGAACCGGCCTGTCGGCGGCGGTTGTTCGCGACCGGTGCTAGCCTTCCGCCCGTGAGGGACAGCACCGCCGTCTCCCGGCCGACGCCGGCTGACGGCAATGACCACGCGACAGGCCAGCGCCCACGATTATCGCGAACGGCCACGCGAACGGCCACCGGAACGGCCACGCGCCGGACGACGCCCTCGGCCGGGCGATTCTTCTCGAGCTGCGCGAGGGCGGCGCGATCGGTCCCGACGCGCTGGCGACTCGCCTCGAGATGAGCCGGACGAGCACCCTGCAGCGCCTGCGCGAGCTCGAGACGGCCGGCTTCGTCGCCCGCCAGGCGATCCGCCACGGCGTCGGGCGCCCGCGCCACCTCTACGACATCACGGCGGCGGCCCAGCGAAGCCTCCCGGCCAACTACGACGGCCTGGCCACCACCCTCCTCGAGTCGATCGTCGAGGTCGGCGGGGACGCCCTCGTCGAGGAAGTCTTCCAGGCCCGCCGGCGGCTCCTTCGAGACCGCATCCAGGCCCGTTTCGCGGCACGCCTCGGGCCGGCGCCGACGCTGGCCGAGAAGGTCCGCGAGCTGGCCGTCGTCCAGGACGAGTCGGGGTACGTCTGTCGCGCCAACGCGATACCGGCCGACGGCGACCCGCTCGAGATCCGCGAGCACAACTGCGCAATCCTCGGCGCCGCCTCCGGGCACCCGGCGGCCTGCCGGGCCGAGCTCCAGCTCTTCGAGGAGGTCCTCGACGCGAGTGTCGTGCGCACGTCGCACATCGCCTCGGGTGACCGCTGCTGCACGTACGTGATCGAGCCCCGCGAGAGCTGATCGGCGCGGACCGATGCGGCGTGCGCGGGCGTCGTCGCCCCCGCTCCGTCTTCGCGGACGCGCGCCGGGTGTCCGCCCGGTCAGGCCTCCTCGCGCTCGACCTCCTCGCGGCGGGCCGGCTCCACGCGCGGCAGGGTGACGTCGCTGACGTTCCGCACGAAGGACGCCTGCAACGCCGTGCGGGCAACCTCGAGCTGCTCGTCGAGTGTCAGGATGCCGAGCCGGCCGAGCGTCGCCAGCTCGTCGCGGATGTACGTCTTGAGCATCTCCGGGCCGTCGGTGTTGATCGTGAAGCGGATCTCGTTGCGCCGGAAGGTGTCGAGGATCCAGCGGAACTCGTCCCACCCCGAGACGACCCGCGTGTTCAGGTTCGAGGTCGGGCAGAGCTCCAGGACGATCCCCCGCTCCCGGATCAGGCCGAGGGTCCGCGGATCGTAGGCGGCCTTCACCCCGTGGCCGATGCGGTCGGGCTCCAGCTGCTCGATGACCTCGGCAATCTCCTCGACCGGGCCGGATTCGCCGGTGTGGACGGTCGTCCCGAGGTGGTGCCGGCGGACCTGCTGGTAGAGGCGCCGGTAGTCCTTCACCCTGAAGCCGTTCGACTCCGGGCCGGCGATGTCGACGCCCACCACGCCGCGGTCGCGCCAGGCGATCGCCTTGTCCGCGATTATCTCGTTCAGGTTGTAGGGGAAGGCCCGGTCCAGGCAGAGGATCAGGCCGGGCTTCACCGGGTACTCCAGGGTCGCGCGGTCCATGCCCCGCACCGCCGCCGCGATGATGTGGTCCAGGTCCTGCTCGCCGCCGCGGTTCCTCTTCATCGGGTTGAAGCGGAGCTCCATCGTGGTGACGTTGTTCTTGCGGTAGGCGCCCCCGATGACCTCGTAGACGGCGCGCTCGACGGCCAGCGGGCTTGACTGGATCAGCTCGGTCCAGTGGAAGAGGTCGAGATAGCCCTCGAACGACCGGCCTCGCGTCGGCGAGACCGTGATGATGTCCCGGAACTCCCAGTAGTCCTTAGACGGCAGGCGGATCCCCTGCTGGTGGGCGATCCCCCACATGATCGCGGGCGTCACCGCGCCGCCGAGGTGGCAGTGCAGCTCGGCGAGGGGGACGGTGCGCGAGAGCTGGCGGACCATTGCAGAGCCCCTAAGCGGCCGGGCCGGGCACGATGCGCCCGTCCGACTCGACGACGGCGCGCCGGCCGACAGTCCGGGGCCCGGCCCCCGGCACCTGGTCGCGGGCGTGGTAGCTCGAGCGCACGAGCGGCCCCGACTCGACGTGGCGGAAGCCCATGGCCAGCGCCTCTCCCCGGAGGTCCGCGAACTCGTCGGGGTGGTAGTAGCGGACCAGCGGCAGGTGCTCCATGGTCGGGCGCAGGTACTGGCCAACCGTGAGGATGTCGCAGTCGACCGCGCGCAGGTCGCGGAACGCCTCGAGCAGCTCGTGGCGCTCCTCGCCCAGGCCGACCATGATCGAGCTCTTCGTGTGGACCTTGCGCCCCAGGTCGCGCGCGTGCGCCCCGGCCCGCTCCAGGACGCCCAGGCTGCGGTCGTAGCGCGAGCGCCTGCGCACGGCCTTCTGGAGGCGCTCGACCGTCTCCACGTTGTGGTTCAGGATGTCCGGCCCCGCCTCCATCACGGCCCGCAGCGGCGGATCCTCTCCGTTGAAGTCCGGGATCAGCACCTCCACGCCCATCCCGGGGCTGCGGTCGCGCACCCGGCGGATCGTCTCGGCGAAGACCGAGGCGCCGCCGTCGGGCAGGTCGTCGCGGGCGACCGACGTGACGACGACGTGCTCGAGACCCATGGCCGCGACCGCCTCGGCCACGCGCCGCGGCTCGTCCGGGTCGAACCAGGTGGGCCGCCCGGTCCTGATCGCGCAGAAGCCGCAGGACCGGGTGCAGACGTCGCCGAGGATCATCACGGTGGCCGTCCGCTCGTCCCAGCACTCCCCGAGGTTCGGGCAGCGGGCCTCCTCGCAGACGGTGTTCAGGTCCAGGCCCCGCAGGAGCTGGCGCAGGTCGCGCACGGCCTCGCCGGCGGGCATGGTCGCCTTCAGCCAGTCCGGGTGGCGGCGCGCACGCAGAGCGCCGGCCGGGTCGGTCGCGGGGAGGTCCAGGCCCATGCCGCCAGTCTATCGGCAGTCGGCGTGGCAGCGCCGGACCGGCCGGGGGAGCACGCGGCGGGCCGCGCCCGAGCCCCGGGGGCTGCGCCCGCGCCGACGGTCCGCGCCCCCGATCAGTGGACGGCCGTGTCGGGCCCGACGCCCTCCAGCCACGACTTCACGTCGCGCAGGAAGGCCCCAGCCCGGGCGCCGTCGTTGGCGCGATGGTCGATGCCGATGACCATGTTCATGATCGAGCGGATGGCGATGACATCGCCCTGCGGCGTCTCCACGACCACCGGGCGCTTGGTGATCGCCTCCATGGTCAGGATCGCGACCTCGGGCACGTTGATGATCGGCATCGTCAGGATGCTGCCGAACCAGCCCGTGTTGTCGACCGTGAAGGTGCCGCCTCCGAAATCGTCGACGCGGAGCCTCTTGGCCCGGGCGCGGGCGGCCACCTCCGCGATGGCCCGGTTGATGCCGCCGATCGACACCTGGTCGACGTCGCGGATCACGGGCACGATGAGCCCGTCGTCGACCGCCACGGCGACACCGACGTTGACGCGTCGCTTCGCCACGAGGCCCTGCTCGGTCCACGTGGCGTTGAAGGTCGGGTTGCGCCGGAGCGCTTCGACGGACGCCTTGACGACGAAGGGCACGAAGCTGAGCGGGATCCCCTCGCGGGCCTGGTATTCGCGCTTGAGCGAGTCGCGAAGGCGGACGAGGTTCGTCACGTCCACCTCCACGTGGACATAGGCGTGGGGAACCTGGAGGGCCCGGGTCATCTGGGCCGCCATCCCCTTGCGCATCTGGGTCACCGGCACGACGAATTCGTCCGCGCCCGGCGGGAAGACGACCTCGGCTCCGGCCGAGGCAGCCGGCACGGCCGGGCCCGGCGCCGGGAGGGCGGTGGAGGCGGTGGCGGGAGGCGCGGCGGGTGCCTGGGTGTCCGCCGCCGCGGGTGCCGCGCCGGTGCGGGTCGCCGCGACGGTCGAGATGACGTCGTCGCGGGTGATCCGGCCGCCGCCGCCGGTGCCACGGACCTGCTCGGGGGCAAGGCCATGCTCGCGGAGGAGGCGCCGAACGGCGGGGGTCATGCGCGAGTCCGCCTCGGCGACGAGCGGGAGCGGGACGGGCGCGGGGGCGGCGGGGGCCGGAGCCGCGGGGGCGGGGGCCGGTGCGGCGGCGGTGGGCACGGCGGTCACGGGCACGTCGGCCGCGGGTGCCGGCGCCGCGGGGACGGGCGCGGGCGAAGCGGCTGCGGCAACGGGCGCGGCCGCGGGGGCGGCGTCGACCCCGGTTCCCTCGGCGGTCTCGATCTCGGCGATCGGGGTGCCGTTGAGGACCGTCGTTCCCTCCTCGACGAGGATCGCGGTCAGCGTGCCGGCGAAGGGAGAAGGCACCTCGGCGTTCACCTTGTCGGTGACGACCTCGACGAGCGGCTCGTACTTCTCGACGCGGTCGCCGAGCTTCTTCAGCCAGCTCCCGATTGTCCCCTCGGCAACGCTCTCGCCGAGCTGCGGCATCGTGACCTTCGCCACCGGGTTCCTCCTCGGCGGGACCGCGTCCCGCGTCGCATGGTCGCGCGCATCGGGCACCTCGCCATTGGGCGGGGCTTCCGGGCTCCCCTAGTGTCGCCGATCCCGGGCAGGCCGGCACGCGCCCGGTCCATGGCCTGAGACGCGGCGCGCGGATGCAGCGCCCGGGTGCCCATGGGTAGCGATGTGGCGCGGCCGGCGGGACCGTCGGGCCGGACCTCAGTAGGCCGCCAGTTTCGTTATCGCTGCCGCGATCTTCGCCGGGGAGAGCATGAACGCCTCCTCGAGGGGCAGGGCGTTCGGCGAGGCCGGCGATTCGGGGCCCGCGAGGCGCGTGACCGGGCCGTCGAGGTAGTCGAACGCCTCCTCGGCGACGAGCGCGGCGACCTCCGCCCCGAAGCCGCCGAAACGGTTGTCCTCGTGGACGACGAGGCACTTCCCCGTCCGGCGGACCGAGGCCAGGATCGTCTCCGCGTCGAGCGGGCGGATCGTGCGGAGGTCGATGACCTCGGCCTCGATTCCCTCCTCGGCGGCGCGGGCGGCGGCCTCGAGAGCGTAGTGGAGCATCAGGCCATAGGCCACGACCGTGAGGTGATTGCCGGTCCGCGGGATGGCGGCTCGTCCGAACGGGACCGTGTAATCGCCGTCGGGGACCTCGCCGCGGACGCTGCGATACATCTTCTTGTGCTCCAGGAAGATGACCGGGTCGGGGTCGCGGATCGCGGTTCTCAGCAGCCCCTTGGCGTCGTAGGGGTTGGAGGGGATCACCACCTTGAGGCCCGGGACGTGGGCGAAGAACGCCTCCACGGACTGGCTGTGGTAAAGGGCGCCGTGCACCCCGCCGCCGTACGGCGCGCGGATCGTGATCGGGCAGCCGAAGGTTCCGTTGCTCCGGTAGCGGATGCGCGCGGCTTCCTGGATGACCTGGTTCATTGCCGGGAAGATGAAGTCGGCGAACTGGATCTCGGCGACCGGCACGAGGCCGTTCGCCGCCGCCCCGATGGAGACGCCGACGATCATCGACTCGGTGAGCGGCGTGTCGAGAACCCGCCCGTCGCCGAACTCGGCCCAGAGCCCATCGGTGGCGAGGAAGACGCCTCCCTTCCGTCCCACGTCCTCGCCCAGGACGATCACCCGCTGGTCGCGGCGCATCTCGTCGCGGAGGCCCTCGCGGATCGCCTCGATGAACGTCCGAACCGCCATCAGGCCGTCCCCTCCGCGTGCGGCTCTGCGTACACGTGGCGCAGGAGCGTCGCCGGGTCGGGATCGGACGCCGCCTCGGCGAACGCCGTGGCGTCGTCGACCGCGGCGGCGACCTCGGCGGCGACGGCGGCCTCGCTCGCCTCGTCGAGCAGACCGGCCGCCCGCAGCTCGTCGCGGAAGCGAGGCAGCGGGTCCTGCACCCGCTCGGCGGCGAGCTCCTCCGCGGAGCGGTACCTGGTCTGCTGATCGTCGGAGCTGTGCCCGGTGAGACGCATCACCTTGGCCTCGATGAAGGTGGGGCCGTCGCCGGCGAGCGCCCGGGCGACCGCGTCGCGCGCCGCCAGGTAGCAGCCGATGACGTCGCTCCCGTCCACCACGACACCGGGCATCGAGTAGCCGGCGGCGCGGACGGCCAGGTCGCGCACGGCGGTCTCGAGCTCCGCCGGCACCGAGATCGCGTAGCCGTTGTTCTCCACGAGGAGGATCATCGGCAGGCGGTGAATGCCAGCGAAGTTGAGGGCCTCGTGGACGTCGCCCTGGTTCGCGGAGCCCTCGCCCATCGCCACGAGGGCGACTTCCTGGAGGCGGCGCAGCTTCGCCGCCAGGGCGATCCCCGCCGCGTGGAGGACCTGGGTGGCCACCGGCGACGACGAGGTGAAGATCCGGTGGCCGGCGTGCCCGTAGTGGCTGGGCATCTGGCGCCCGCCCGAACCCGGGTCGTCCGCCTTACCGAACTGGTGGAGGAAGACCTCGCGAGGCGTCATCCCCATCGCCATGACGCCGGTCATCGAGCGGTAGTACGGGAGGAGCCAGTCGCGCCCCGGGGTGAGCGCCGCGGTGACCCCCGCCTCCGCCCCCTCGTGGCCCTGGCCCGAGATCACGAAGTGGACGCGGCCGGAGCGGTTGAGGATCCAGGCCCGCTCGTCGAGCGCCCGCGCCAGGGCCATGAGGCGGTAGAGCCCGACGAGGCGGTCGCACGGCAGCCCGGACCGGGCGACGGGATCCTGGGCGCCCGGGGGTCCGGTGGTGGTCACCGCGGGATCGTACAGGCCGGCCGCGGCCGCCGGGAAACGCCCTCTGGGGGCGACCCCGGACCCGCTTCGCGTCGCCAACCGCCGGGCCTGAGCGGACCGCCGCAGCCCGGCCGCCCCGCGCTTCGTCCGCCGCTCCCCCGCCGGCCGCGCCCCGCCGCGCCCCGCTGGGCGCCCGTCCTCAGAAGTTGATCGCCCGCCCGTCGACGGCCATGGCCGCCTCGCCCAGGATCTCCGAGAGCGTCGGGTGCGGGTGCGTCGCCGCCCCGATCTCCCAGGCCGCCGCCTCGAGCGAGAACCCGAGCGACGCCTCGGCGATCAGGTCCGTGGCGTGCGGGCCGACGAGGTGCACGCCGAGCGTCGCGCCGCTCTCGGCGTGGGCGATCACCTTGGCGAAGCCCTCGTGCTCGCCCCCGATGAGCGCCTTCGCGATCGCCTGGAACGGGACCTTGCCGACCTTCACCGGCAGGCCCCGCTTCTCGCACTCCTGCTCCGTCAGGCCGATCGAGGCGATCTCGGGCCGGCAGTAGGTCGCCCGCGGCTGGGCGTCGTAGTCCATCGCGTGGACGTCCGGATCGCCGACGATCGTGTGGACCGCCGTCAGCCCCTCGTGGGCCGCCGTGTGGGCGAGCCAGAGCCCGCCGACGATGTCGCCGATCGCCCAGACGTGCGGCTCGGCCGTCCGCATGTGGCCGTCGACCGGGATGATCCCGCGCTCGACGGCGATCCGCGTAGTCTCGAGGCCGATCCCCTCCACGTTCGCCGCGCGGCCGGTCGCGACGAGGATGGAATCGGCGAGGATATCGTTCGCCTCCCCGCCTTCCGGGCCGACCGTGAGCCGGATGCCGTCCTCGCCGACCTTGAGCGAGGCGGGGTCGAAGCGGGCGTTCGTCATGACCTCGATGCCGCGGCGCCGGAAGCTCTTCTCGACCTCCTTGCTCACGTCGCGGTCCTCCAGCGGCACGATCGCCGGGAGATACTCGAGCAGCGTCACCTTCACCCCGAAGTCCTGGAACATGGACGCGAACTCGGAGCCGACGGCACCCGCGCCCACGATGACGATGCTCGCGGGGAGGTCCGCCATCTTCAGCACGTCGTCGGAGGTGAGCACGCGGACCCCGTCGGGCGTGATCCCCGGCAGGCTCTTGACACGGCTCCCCGTGGCCACGACCACGTCCGTTGCCTCCAGCACCCGCTCGCCGCCGGTGCCGGGTGTCCCGTCCTCGCCGTGGAGGGCAACCCGCACCCTGCCCGCACCGTCGAGGCGGCCGCGCCCGGCGATCCACTCGACGCCGTTCTTGCCGACCAGGCTCTTGAGGCCGGTCCACATCCGGCGGACCACCTGGTCGCGACGGGCTGCCACTGCCGCGTAGTCGAGCGCCACCTCGCCCGCCACCAGCACGCCCATCTCGCGGCTCTTCGCCGTGACGCGGTGATAGAAGTCGGCCGACTCGAGGAGCGCCTTGGTCGGGATGCAGCCACGGTGGAGGCAGGTCCCGCCGATCTTGTCCTCGTCGACGAGGGCCACCTTCAGGCCGAGCTGCGCACCGCGGAAGGCGGCCGCGTAGCCGCCGGTCCCGGCGCCGAGGACGACGAGGTCGAACGAGTTGGACGAGCCGACGGCCATGGGATGCTCTCTCCACCGGGTGCGGGGCTGGGCGCGGGCGGCGCTGCAGGTCGGGCCCATGGTACCGCTCGCGCGCCGCGAGGCCCGTTCGCGGCACCGCGACGCCCGTTGACCGCGCCGCGAAGCCGCCCGCTGCGACGCCGCGCGGCCCGCGGCCGATCGCGCCAGAATGCGCGCAGTGTCCAGTTGAGCCGCCGCCACCGGCAAGGGGGAGCCGCATGATCGCCGCCCGGAGCCACGGAGCCCGTCGCCTGCGCGTGGTCGCCGCGACGCTCGCCGTCCTCGCCCTGGCCCTCCTGCCGGCACGTCTCGCCGCGCCGGACCGCGTGGCAGCCGCCGGGCCAGTCAACCTCCGGGGCCAGCTGACCGACGACGTCGGCGCCCTCTCCGCTTCGGGCAAGAGCACGGTGACCGCCGCCCTCGCGACGCTTCTCGACCGATCCGGGGTCCAGCTCTGGGTCTGGTTCACCGACACCACCGGGGGGATGACCGCGCCGGACTTCGCGGCCGCGACGGCGGAGAAGAGCTCGTTTGGCGGCACCGACCTCCTGCTCGTGCTGGCGATGACCGACCGCTCCTACGGCTACTCGCGCCCCGACGGCTTCGCCCTCTCCGATGCGGAACTGGAGCAGCTCCTGTCCAACGAGATGGAGCCGGGCCTCCGGGCCGGCGACAACGCGGGCGCGATCGTGACGCTGGCGCAGTCCCTCGGCGACGCCCTCTCCGGCCCGGCACCCACCGGGGCGCCGGCACCCACCGCGGCCCCCGTCGCAACCGCGGTTCCCCTGCCCGGCGAGCCGCCAAGCCAGGGCAGCGGCGGGTCCGGCCTCGGCACCGGGCTCATGGTCGTCGTCGTCGTGGTGGTCGCCGCGCTCGTCGAGCTGGTTCTTCCTGGTCCGGCGCCGCTACGGCGGGGCCGTCGGCATCCCCGACGGCAGGCAGGGATCGACGGGCGCGCCCGTCGATCCGCTGGCCGCGATGAGCGACAAGGACCTGAACGCCGAGGCAAACCGCCAGCTCCTCGCCACCGACGACGCCGTCCGGGACAGCGAGCAGGAGCTCGGGTTCGCCGAGGCCCAGTTCGGCGAGACCGAGGCGGCGACCTTCCGCGAGGCGATCGCCGCAGCGAAGGAGGACCTGCGGGCCGCCTTCGCGGTCCGCCAGCAGCTCGACGACGCGACGCCCGAGGACCGGCCCACCCGGCGGCGGATGCTCACCGACCTGGTGGGCCGCTGCCGGAAGGCCCAGGCGCGCCTCGACGCCGAGACGGAGCGCTTCGAGGCGCTGCGGGCCTTCGAGCGCGAGGCGCCCGGTGTCCTCGCCGCGCTTCCCGCGACGATCGACGCCGTCGAGGCCCGCATCTCGACGGTCGAGACCACGATGACCCACCTGGAGGAGTACGCCGACGCCTCCTGGCAGGCCGTCGCCGACCAATCTCGACGAGGCGCGCGCCCGGATCGCGGCGGCCCGCGCCGCGGTGACCCAGGGGGAGGCGGCCACCGCAGCTTCGGACGGGCCGAAGACCGCCGCGGCTACCCGCGTCGGACAGGAGGCCGTCGCCCAGGCCGGGGCGTTCCTCGACGCCATCGAGCACCTTTCCGCCGAGCTCGACCAGGCCCACGACCGGGTGACCACGGAGATCGCCGACGCCGAGGCGGACGTCGCCCGGGCCCGGGGAGCGTCCGGGACGGCTCCCGCCGACCCGGAGATACCGGCCCGGCTCACGGAGGCGGAGGCGCTCCTGGCCGACGCCCGGCGCGACATCGGCCACCCCAAGCCGGACGTCGCGGCAGCCTACGAGAAGGCCCGCCGGGCGAACGAGATCGCCGACGGCGTGCTGGCCGGGATCCGGACCGCCGCCGAGCAGCGCGCCGCGCTGGCGTCACGGCTGGAGACCTCGATCCGGGGAGCGCAGGCGACCGTGACCCGCGCCACCGACTACGTGACCAACCACCGCGGCGGTGTCGGGGGCGAGGCCCGCACTCGCGTCGCCGAGGCGGCGCGCCACCTGGACGCGGCGGTCGCGTCGGGCGCGGCCGACCCGGCGGCCGGGATAGCCGAGGCGGAGACGGCGGCCCGCCTCGCCAACGAGGCGCTCGCCCTGGCCCAGCGCGACTACGGCGGCTGGGACGACCCGTGGCGCGGCGGTCGGGCGTGGCCCGGGCGGCGGAGGCAGCCCCGGTGGCGGAGGCGGCGAGGTCGCCGCCCGTCATCGGCGGCCTGATCGGGGCGATGCTGAGCGGCGGAGGTCGCGGCGGGGGCGGCGGCGGGCACGGCTCCGGCGGTCGCGGTGGCTGGGGTGGTGGCGGCGGGCGCAGCTCCGGGGGCGGCGGCTTCGGCGGGGGCGGAGGCGGCGGGCGCAGCTCCGGGGGCGGCCGCTGGTGAGCCCCGGAGTACGATGAGCACCGACGGCGCGGCCTCCGGGCCCGCCGACCGGCGCGAACGATCCACCCGATGCGGCGTCGAGATCCGGCGTCGCGAGAGAACGGAGGGGAACCTCGAATGGCGCAGACCTCGATCCTCGGTCGCATGGGCCAGCTGGTCCGGGCGAACATCAACGCGATCCTCGACTCTGCCGAGGATCCCGAGAAGATGCTCAACCAGATGGTCCTCGACTACACGAACAACATCCGCGAGGCGGAGGAGGCCGTCGCCCAGACGATCGGCAACCTGCGCCTCCTCGAGGACGACTCCAGGGAGGGCAAGGAGGCCGCCGGCGAGTGGGGCGGCAAGGCCCTCGCCGCGTCGCGCCGGGCCGACGAGTTCCGGGCCGCCGGCAACGCGGCCGACGCCGACAGGTTCGACAGCCTGGCCAAGATCGCCCTCAAGCGCCAGATGACGTTCGAGGAGCAGACGAGGACCTTCGACGAGCAGATCGCGACCCAGGCCGTCCTCGTCGACAAGCTCAAGGACGGCCTCAACGGGATGCGCGCCAAGCGCGAGGAGCTGGTCCAGAAGAAGGACGAGCTGATCGCGCGCTCGAAGATGGCCCGCGCCCAGTCCAAGGTCACCGAGACGCTGAAGAGCGTCAACGTGATGGACCCGACGTCGGAGTTCTCACGTTTCGAGGAGAAGGTCCGCCAGGAGGAGGCGCAGGCGAAGGGGATGGCCGAGGTCGCCTCGAGCTCTCTCGACGCCCAGTTCGCGGGCCTCGACGACGCTTCCGAAGACCTCGAGGTCGACGCGCGCCTGGCCGCGCTCAAGGGCGGCGCGTAACCCCCGGCGCCGCGACGGCGCCACCGCAGCCAAGCAGGACGGCCCGGGCGGCAACGCCCGGGCCCTTCCGATTCCGGGATACCGCCTCGACCTGCCAGGTGGGCGCGGGGCGCGGGGCGCGGGGCCGGAGGTGCGCCCGGACCGCGGTGATCAGCAGCTTCCGCCGGCCGGGCGAGCGCCCGTCCGGGTGAACGTCAGCCGCGGTCGGCCCCGGGCGGGATGCCGATCGGGGCGACGAGTACGCGCCCGGCGACCGCCGCGCCCCGCCTAGTCAGGAGGCCGGCCTTCGGCCGGTGGAACGTCACCGTGACGTCGGCCCGGACGACCGGGTCGGAGGGCTCGCCCGAGGTGAGGTCGACGGCGGTCGGGCAATCGACCGCGAGGACCGGCACGCCGGCGGCACGGGCACGGTTGACGAGGTCCACGGCGGATCGCACCGGCTCGCGGAGGAGGCCTCGGACGCCCGTCCCGAGCAGGGCGTCTATGACGATGGCGGCGCGCTCGACGCCGTGGCCGAGGACGGCCACGTCGCGGGCCACGGGGACGTGCACCCGCTCGACGAGCGGCAGGCGCCCCAGGCGGTCCCAGTTGCGGGCCGCGTCGGACGTGCTCGGGCGGGTGCCGGTGGCGACGAGGGCCACGGCCACCCGGGCGCCCTGGGCGGCCAGGCGTCGGGCGGCGACGAAACCATCGCCCCCATTGTTGCCGGCGCCGCACAGGACGAGGATCGGCCCGCTCTCCCAGCGTTCGCTGCCGACCGCAAGGGCTCGGGCGACGGCCGCCACGGCGCAGCCCGCATGCTCCATGAGCCTGATCCCCGGCATCCCGAAGCGTTGGGCCCGCGCGTCGGCACCGGTCATCTCCGCCGCCGTCATCGGGGCCCCCGCGATCGCGTCGGCCCAGCGCTCCACCAGCCCGTCGAGGTCGAGCTCGAAGAGCGTCGGGTCGTCGGCCGGGAGCGGGGGGCGCCCCGCCGACTGCGGCACTACTGGCCGGGGATGATCAGGACGGTCCCCACCGGCATCGACTTCGGGTCGACGTCGGGATTGGCAGCCTTCAGGTCGGCCAGGCTGATCCCGAAGTCCTGGGCGATCTGCCACATCGTGTCGCCCTTCTTGACCGTGTAGCGCTTGCCCGACACCGGCGTGGCGGTGGGCTCGTCCGTGGGGGCGGTCGTCGCGCTCGTCGTCGGCGCCTCCGTGGGCACGTAGAGGTCAGTCGGGGCCGGGGTCGCAGCCTCGGTGGGGGCAGGAGTGGGCGTCGCCCCGCCGCCACAGGCGGCGACGAGACCGAGGACGACCAGCAGGGTCGCGAGCCGTCGGCGCATCTGCACTCCTCCTCTGCGGTCACCTATGCCGGCGGGGCGGTCCCCGCCCGCCGGCAATCCCGGCGCCTGTGTGCAGCCTACGACGAACGGATCGTCGCTGCCGTGACCTTTCGACTTGCCGACCTCCCGCCGCGCAGGCGGCTCCGTGACGATCACTCAGCCGTCCACGCCGAGAAGGCGTGGCAGCGTCGTTCCCGCCGGCCCCGCGACGACAGTGGTCGAACGCGCCCGCGTTGTCGGCGCGATCGAGGTTCGCCAGCCATGTGCTCGCCCCGCGGAGCCGGGCAATCTGCACGTACCCGGCGGCGGGGTAGACGTTTCCCGACGTCCCGACGGCGAGGAAGACCAGTGGGGCGCCGGCGGCCGCGCGCATGAAGCGGTCGACCTCGTGCGTGGTGGCCGGGTCCAGCATCTCGCCGAACCAGACGATGTCAGGGCGCAGGAGCGAGCCGCACGCGCAGCGCGGGAGGGGCGGCCCCACGGGGAAGGCCGCGTCGGCGACCGGCGGGCGCAGGCAGCGGCTGCATTTGGTACGCCACAGGGTCCCGTGCAGCTCCACCACCCGCCGGCTGCCGGCCCGGGCGTGCAGCCCGTCGACGTTCTGGGTCGCCAGGAGGAAGCGGTCGCCGAGCCGCGCCTCGAGGGTCGCCAGCGCCCGGTGGGCGTCGTTCGGCTCGGCCGCGGCCGCGTCCCGGCGCCGCATCGAGTAGAAGCGCCAGACCAGCTCCGGGTTGGCATCGAACCCTTCCGGCGAGGCCACCTGCTCGACGGGGTGGCCGTCCCACAGGCCGCCGGCGCCGCGGAACGTGGCCAGGCCGCTCTCCGCGGAGATCCCCGCGCCGGTGAGGACCAGGACGCGGGTGCGCTCGTCGATGGGGATCCGGGCGTCCGGCACGGGGATCCGGGCGTCCGGCACCTCGCTCACGCCTGCGGATCCCCTCTCCCGGACTGCCCGCCGGCCGCCCCGCCAACCCCGCGGCGTCAGACGGCCGTGTTGATCATCACGTTCTTGACGACCGTGTAGTCCTCGAGGGCGTACATCGAGCCGTCCTTGCCCCAGCCGGACTCCTTGACGCCGCCGTGGGGCGTCTCGGACGTCAGCGTGAAGTGCTCGTTGATCCAGACCGTCCCGAAGTCGAGCGCCTTGGCGACTCGCATGGCGCGCCCGATGCTCCCGGTGAAGAGCGACGACGACAGGCCGAACTTGACGTCGTTCGCCCAGCGCACGGCCTCCTCGTCGTCCGTGAAGCGCTGGACGGTCACGACGGGCCCGAAGACCTCGTCCTGGATGATCTCGGAGCGCTGGTCGGGGCCCGCGATGAGGGTCGGCTCGAAGTAGGCGCCGGCCCGGGCCGGCCGCTGCCCGCCGACGACGAGCTGGACGCCCGGTGCCTCGAGGGCCCGGCCGACCATCCCCTCCACCTTGTCGGCGTGGACCCCGGCGATGAGCGAGCCCATGTCGATCTCGCCGCCATCGCCCGGGTCGCCCCAGGCGATGGAGCGGACCTGGTCGGCCAGCTTGCCGACGAGGGCGTCGTAGACCTTCGGACCGGCGATGACGCGACAGGCCGCGGTGCAGTCCTGGCCCGCGTTCCAGTAGCCGGCCGACTTGATCGTCTCGGCCGCGAGATCAAGGTCGGCGTCGTCGAAGACGATGACCGGCGCCTTGCCGCCGAGCTCCAGGTGGAGCCGCTTCACGCCGTCCGCGGCGAGTCGGGCGATCCGCTTGCCGGTCACCGTGTCGCCGGTGATCGAGATCATCCGCACCTTCGGGTGCGTGACCAGGAAGTCGCCCATGTCGGCGCCGCTGCCGGCGAGGACGTTGAGGACGCCCGGCGGCAGGAACTCGGCGGCGATCCTGGCGAAGGTGAGGGCGGTGAGCGGCGTCCGGATGGACGGCTTCAGGATCACCGTGTTGCCGGTGGCGAGGGCCGGCCCGAGCTTCCAGGCGGCCATGTACATCGGGTAGTTCCAGGGCGCTATCGAGGCGACCACGCCCACCGGGTCGCGGCGGAAGAGGGACGTGTGGCCGGCCAGGTACTCGGCGACGGCCTTTCCCTCCATCTGCCGACAGGCACCGGCGAAGAAGCGGAAGAGGTCGACCGAGACGGTCATCTCGTCGATGGCGGCGCCAACCGGCTTGCCGGCATTGAGGCTCTCGAGGCGGCCGAGCTCGTCGGCGCGCGCCTCGAGGGCGTCTGCGATCCTGAGCAGGAGGAGGCTGCGCTCCTGCGGGGTCGTGTTGCGCCAGCTCTCGAAGGCGGTGGCGGCAGCCTCGGCGGCGCGGTCGACGTCCTCCCTGTCGCTGGCGGGGACGCGGGCGATCAGCTCGTCGCGGGCAGGGTTCAGGACGTCGAGCGTCCTGCCGCTGGCGCTGTCGACGAACTCGCCGCCGATGAACTGCTGGTAGGTCTCGACCTGGCCGGTGACGGTCATTGGGGGCTCCTCGGGAGGGGACGGTTGCCGCTGGATCGACGTCGGGTCTGGCGGGCATTGTGCGCCGCGACGTCGGCGCCGGGAACCCTTGGCGCGCCGGGCGCGACCGGCTGCGAGGCGGCACTCGCGGCCCTTGCCCGGTGCGTACAATCGGGACGTCCCGGCCGCGGGGGCGCCGGCGCCGTGCAGTGGAGGGAGGCCGCCCGTGGCAAACCAGTTCGTCGTCCAGTTCCCGAACGTGCCGGGCTCGCTCGCCGAGCTGTCCGAGCGCCTGGCCGAGGCCGGCGTCGACCTGCGGGCGATCGGCGGCGGCGGCATCGGCGACCGCGGTCACGTGATCTTCAAGACCGCCGACGACGACGCGACGCGCCTCATCCTCGAGCGCGGCGGCTACGAGTTCTTCGAAGGCGAATCGCTCCTCGTAGAGGTCGACGACCGGCCGGGCGGGATGGCCCGCGTCACCCGCCGCCTGGCCGACGCCGGCGTCAACATCTACGGCCACCTGTTCATCGGGCGCTGGGGGGATCAGGCCCAGTTCAGCTTCGTCGTGAGCGACATCGACGCGGCCCGGAAGGCGCTCGAGGGTCTCAGCTCGATCCACGCCGGCTGACCGGATCCACTGGGGCTGATTGGGGGTCGGGGGGTCAGATGCACCCCTGGCACGAGGTGGGAGCCGGCGTCTTCGTCCGCCGCTACCCCTTCCTGGACCAGACGATCGGGGCGATCCTGGGGCGCGAGCGGGCGCTCGTGATCGACACGCGCGCCACCACCGTCCAGGCTCGCGAGCTGATCGAGGACCTGCGGCAGCTGACGCGCCTGCCCTGGGTCGTCGTCAACACCCACATGCACTTCGACCACGCCTTCGGCAACGCGGCCTTCCGGCCCTGCGAGATCTGGGCCCACGCGGGCTGCGCGCAGGCGCTGCGCCGGCAAGGGCCCGCCCAGCGCGAGAACGTCGTCCGGTGGGTGCCGGACCTTGCCGCGGAGATGAAGGCGACGCCGCTCGACCCGCCCGACCGAACCTTCGAGGAAGCCGTGGACCTCGACCTCGGCGGCGGCATCGTGGAGCTCCGCCACCTGGGGCGCGGCCACACCGACCACGACACCATCGTCCGCTCGCCCGACACGGGCATCGTCTTCGCCGGGGACCTCGTCGAGCAAGGGGCGCCGCCAGGCTTCGAGGATTCCTTCCCCCTCGACTGGCCGGCGACGCTGGGGATGCTGCTGGACCTTGCCGACGGGGTGGTGGTGCCGGGCCACGGCGAGCCCGTCTCGCGCGACTTCGTCGAGAACCAGCTGACCGAGATCGCCTTCCTGGCGGAGACCGCCCGCCGCGCGTGGCCCGAGCTGCGCGCCGCCGGGCACAATCCGCGCGGCTGCGCCCCGCACACCCTCGTTAACGAGGCAGCACGCCACCTCGGCTGGCCGTCGGAGCCCGTCCACGCCGCCCTCGGCCGCGGCCTCGCCCAGGCGGCTGGGAACCTGTAGGCGGGGGCACGGCACGGCGGCTCGCGCGCCGCACGGCGGCACGCGGCACGGCGAGTCTGTTCGGACTCACGACCGGGGGAACGCCGCACGAAACCCCCGCCGGACGCCGGGGAATCGGCCGTTGGACGCCCCGTTTCGTGCCCGGATGGCGGGTTCCCGAGTCTGCAGGGGATCGCGCCGCGGGCGCCGAGTGCGCGCCCGGACCTCTCGGCCGCGGCCTCGCCCATCCGGCCCGGACAGCTCGGCCGGGCGCTCAGGCTCCCGGGCGGGACGCCAGCGCGCCGAGCGTCGCCAGGAGGCGGTCGACCTCGTCGAAGGTCGTGTAGTGCACCATGCCGAGCCGCACGACGCCCCCCGACGTCGCCAGGCCCAGGTCCTCCACGAGGGTCGTGGCGTAGAAGTCACCTTCCCACGCGTAGATCCCGGCCGCGGCCAGCGCCTCCGCCAGGCCGCGCGGCGTCCAGCCGGCCAGCGTCACCGCGAAGGTCGGGGTCCGCTCGGCGACCCGGGCCGGGTCGGCCAGGCCGTGGACCTTCAGTCCGGGGATGCCGACAACCCCCGTCAGCAGCCGGGCCGACAGCTCGCGCTCGTAGGCTTCGATCGCCCGCATCGCGGACACCAGCCGGGCGCGCCGCGACGAGCCCGTCCCGGCGGGGGCCCCAGCGCCCGCCTCGCCCGAAGACCCGCCTACCCGGGCGCCCGACCCCGCCGCGCCCCCGGCGCCCGCCTCGCCTGCACCGAACCTCTCCCCTACCTCGGCGAGATACTCGACCGCGGCGAGCGTCCCGGCGATCCCCTCGTGGTTCTGCGTGCCAGTCTCCCAGCGATCCGACGCCGGCCGGACCTTGTAGGCCGGTAGGGCCTCGAGAAGCTCGGTCCGTCCCCACAGGATCCCGAGGTGCGGCCCGAAGAACTTGTAGGCGGAGCAGGCCAGGAAGTCCGTCCCCAGCGTCGCCACGTCGATCAGGCCGTGCGGCGCGTAGTGGACCGCGTCGACGAACGTCCAGGCGCCGACCGCGTGCGCCCGTCGCACGATCTCGGCCACCGGGTTGACCGTGCCCACGGCGTTGGAGGCATAGCCGACGGCCACGAGGCGCGTGCGCTCCGAGAGGACGTCGTCCAGGAAGCCCAGGTCGAGGGTGCAGGCAGCCGGGTCGAACGGGATCTCGCGGACCGTCGCCCCCGCGTCGGCCGCGGCCGCGATCCACGGCGCCCGATTCGCCTCGTGGTCCAGGCGCGAGATCACGACCTCGTCGCCGGGGCGCAGGACGCGCGCGATGGAGCGCGAGAGGGCGAAGGTCAGCGAGGTCATGTTCTGCCCGAACTTGACCTCCGCCGGCGAGGCGGCGCCCAGCAGGTCGGCCACCGCCTCGTGCGCCTCCTCGAGGATCGCGTCGCTGCGGACGCTGGTCGCGAAGGCGCCGCCGTGGTTCGCGTTGGCATCGCGGTAGTAGGCGACGACGGCGTCGATGACGCGCTGGGACACCTGCGTCCCGCCGGGTCCGTCGAGGAAGACGACCGGGCGCCCTTCCTGCGCGGGCGGCGAGCGAGGGGAACTGCGGTCGAAGGATGGCGGGATCGAAGGCGGACATCGGGCTCCTCGGGGACGGGGTGGGGCGGGACCATTGTCGCCGGGCACGCCGCTGGGCGCGGGCCGAGGCCGACCGACCCATTGTCGCCGAGTGGAACGGGAGGCGCGGGCCACCGCCAACCGGACCATAGTCCCCCCGGACCCACGGGCCATTGCGGCGGGGCAACGGTCACCGTGACGATGCGAGCGTGACAGACCGACCCCACCGCCAGCCCCCGACTCTCCAGCCGCGCCTCGGCATGAGCGCCTCGTCGTTCGGCGTCCGCGTGCTGCTCCAGCACGCGGCACGGGCAGAGCACGCCATGCCACCACCGCCCGCCCGAGCCCGCGGACTCGTCGCACGTCCCTTCCGCCCGGCCTTCGGCCACCCCACCTTCTGACGCCGATGGCCGTCGCCCAGCTCCCCGTCTGCCTCCAGTGCGGCACCCTTGCCCGCCGGCCCGGCGTCACGATCTGCGGCCGTTGCGGGCTCACGTTCGGCGAACGGCCCCGCGACGACGCCACGTTGCCGGTCTGCCCGGTCTGCTACCGCGAAGCCGACCCCGACGGCCTCCTGCCCTCGCCCGTGACGCCGTCGCGCCGCGTCGCCCTGCCGCAGCACGTCGACGATCACGACCGGGCTCCCGTCGGTGACGACGACTGGCTCGAGACGCTCCGGGAGGGCGACCGCGTCCGGATCGGGCGCTGGAAGGCCCCCTTCGATCTCGTCCGCCGCTACCTCGTGACCGGTGTCGTCGACGCGGGCAGGTCGCGCGCGGCTCGCCACGACGCCATCGTGACCGCCATGACCCAGGTCGCCCGGTGGGGTGCGGACGCGTCCGTCTTCGGCGATCAGCCCGAGTGGGCGGAGGCCAGGGCGGCCGTCGGCGACCTCATCGAACGCTACCACCGGGGGCACCGGTAGGAGGCTTTCCCTCCATCGGGCATCGGTACCGCGTCAGTGGCGAGTGGTCAAACGGGCCCGCACCCTTGTCAGCTCTCCAGGATTGGCAGCACCGCGTCGCGGAGCCACGCGAGGGCGTTCGCCGGGTCCCAGGCCACTCCCGGTCGGAGGAGCGGGCGGACCTCATCGAAGGCGCGAGACGAGGCCTTGGCCGCGAGATTCCGTTCGAGGCTCGCTTGGCTCGGCACCGCGAGCCCGGAGCGCGCCATATAGACGCCGCGTGCTCGCCGATCTCCGACCGGCCCCGGCCGAGCCAGCCCAGGACAGCGCGCAGCCGATCGAGCGTCGGCCCGATCGGCTCCGGCTCCCGTTGTACGAAATCGAGGTCGTCCGAATACCGCGCTGCGGGAGGGAGATGCAGCTTGTGGAGCGCTGTACCGCCCCGAAAGGCGAGGTGCTCGCGGAGGAACCCGTCGGCGAAGACGTCGCACAGGGCGCGCGTGAGGACGAGGTCCTGCTCGACGTCGTCCTCGTCGGCCCACGGCGCGTGGTCCGCCCGCCAGGCCAGGATCTCCGCGCGCGGCAGCATCAATCGGGCTCGATCGATTCGTTGATGACGATCCGCCAGCGCGGATTGCGGATGCCGGCCCGGCCGGCCCTCGGCACGAGCGGCACCCATCGCTCCGGGCGCGCCTCGATCCAACGGTGCAGTGGTGCCGCGCTGTCGGGTACCTCGAGCCACTCGAGCAGGTAGCCGAGCCGCGCGACATCGGCCACCGCAGGTTCTGTCGCGAGGACAGGCCGGAAGCGACTCGGGCGGAGCGCCGGTGCGAGGTCGCGCAGGACGGTGACGACGTTCCCCCACCCGCCCGCGCGGGCGCTGTAGCGGACAAGGTCGAGGGCGGTGAGTTCCGCCGTCGCGATGCGGTACCGGCCCGACGGCGCGTTGACGAGCTCAACAGGCGCCCTCGCCATGTCGCGGTTGACGACAAACTCGATCCGACTTCGGCCGACCTCGATCTGCCTGCGCTGGTGCAGCACGACAACCTGCACGACCTGGGCCGCCTGCGGGGACGCGCCGTGGTGGGCGGCCGCGGCCAGCAGGCCGACGTAGTACGCGAGCCCGAGGTACTCCATCATCGGGTCGAGGAAGAGGCGCCAGGACGGCGCGCCGACTCCGCGGTCCTCGAGCGGGACGACGACGTGGAAGCCGCGCGCCGGCGTGACAATGAGTCCCGCGGCCTCTGCCCGCGCGAGGGCGGCCGTCGTGCTCGCGGCGCTGACGGCAGGCTGCCGTCCGCGCGCCTCCTCGGTCGTGAACGCGTACTGCCCACGACCGGGCAGTCCGAGCAGCCAGGCGCGCAAGTCGCTCATATGCTGGATCATACGCTCTTCGTTCGCTGTTGCATATGATCGCACAGGCCATCCGGGGCGACGAAGTCACTGATCAACTCGAGGGTGCCAGTCGCGCCTCCGTCGGCCCGTCTGCGATACTCTTCGGGCGCCATCGACGGTTTCGCGCTGACCCTGGGAGCCGCGGTCGAGCTCCACCTCGCGCGAGCGGCGTCTCGATGAGCGACGAGCCGGGAGTCGCCGCCACGTGAGCGCCCAGATGCCAGCCTCGCCCGAGCGAAGCGACTTCATCCGCGAGATCGTGGCCGCCGACGTGCGCGACGGCAGGCACACGACGATCGTCACCCGCTTCCCGCCGGAGCCGAACGGCTACCTGCACATCGGCCACGCCAAGTCGATCTGCCTCAACTTCGGCATCGCGAACGAGTTCGGCGGCCGCTGTCACCTCCGCTTCGACGACACGAACCCGGAAAAGGAAGAGCAGGAGTACATCGACGCCATCGAGGCGGACGTCCGCTGGCTCGGGTTCGACTGGGGCGAGCACCTCTACCACGCGTCCGACTACTTCGAGCAGCTCTACGCGTGGGCCGTCCACCTGGTCCGGGCCGGCAAGGCCTACGTCGACGACCTCTCGGCGGACGAGATCCGCGAGCACCGCGGCACGCTCACCGAGCCCGGCCGGAACAGCCCCTGGCGGGACCGGCCGATCGAGGAGAGCCTCGACCTCTTCGAGCGGATGCGGCAGGGCGAGTTCCCCAACGGGGCGCGGGTGCTGCGCGCCCGGATCGACATGGCCGCCCCGAACATCAACCTGCGCGACCCCGTGCTCTACCGCATCGTGCACGCCGCGCATCCGCGCACGGGCGACGCCTGGTGCGTCTACCCGACGTACGACTTCGCCCACGGCCAGTCCGACGCCATCGAGGGCATCACGCACTCGATCTGCACGCTCGAGTTCGAGGTCCACCGGCCCCTCTACGACTGGCTCATCGAGAACCTGCCCGTGCCGTCGCGCCCCCGGCAGTACGAGTTCGCGCGGCTGAACCTCACCTACACCGTCCTCTCCAAGCGCGTCCTCCTGCGCCTCGTCAACGAGGGCCACGTGCGCGGCTGGAACGACCCCCGGATGCCCACGATCTCGGGCCTGCGCCGGCGCGGCTTCCCCGCCGAGGGCCTCCGCGACTTCGCGGCGATGATCGGGGTGGCGAAGGCCGACAGCGTCGTCGAGGTGGGGATGCTGGAGCACGCGGTTCGCAACGTCCTCAACCGGACCGCTCCCCGCCGCTTCGCCGTCCTGGATCCCCTCAAGGTGGTCATCGAGAACTACCCCGAGGGGCAGGTCGAGGAGATGGAGATCGCCAACAACCCGGAGGACCCGTCGGCCGGGACCCGGAAGGTGGCGTTCACGCGCGAGCTGTGGATCGAGCGCGACGACTTCATGGAGGAGCCCCCGGCGAAGTTCTTCCGCCTGGCCCCCGGGCGCGAGGTGCGCCTGCGGGCCGCCTACTTCGTGACCTGTCGCGAGGTCGTGAAGGACGACGACCGGCGAGATCGTCGAGCTGCGCTGCACGTACGACCCGGCCACGCGCGGCGGCGACGCACCCGACGGCCGCCGGCCCAAGGCGACCCTCCACTGGCTCTCCGCCGACCACGCGATCCCCGCCGAGGTGCGGCTGTACGACCACCTCTTCAGCCGCCCCGATCCCGGAGCGGATGGCCGCGACCTCTTCGCGGACCTGAACCCCGCCTCCGAGACGGTGCTCCTGGGCTGCCTCGCCGAGCGGAGCCTGGCCGAGACGCGCGTCGGCGAGACCGTGCAGTTCGAGCGGCTGGGCTACTTCTCGCCCGACCTCGACACGACGCCCGGCCACCTCGTCTTCAACCGCACGCTCACCCTCAAGGACACCTGGGCCAAGCTCCAGGCGCAGGGCCGGCAGGACACGGCCTAGGTTCGCCGTCCCCCCGGCGGGTCCCGCACTTGAGGCGCATTTGAGGCGACTGGCGCCGCGCGGTACACTAGGCGCGCCCTCCGGGCATCGCTGGCGCGTGGCCTAACGGTATGGCACCTGACTCTGGATCAGGGGGTTCCAGGTTCGAATCCTGGCGCGCCAGCCAATTCCGCAAGATGTCGTGGTCGAGGAACGCTTCTCCCACTACAGGTTGCACTCTCCCTCGTCGTGACGGTGGGCGCGCTGCCTCTGCTGGCAGCGACGCGGGACGCTTGAACACCGGCCGCGACGCGTTCTTCGCTCGCCTTCGCCCCGCTCGTCGTGGGGGTGGGATCGGACCGTCTCGGGTCGTCCATGCTGGTAGCCTTGGAACGCGGCGAACGCCATCGGCCTCTCGGCGATGCCCGCCGCTGCCTTCGGAGGGACGCACCAATGTGGCCCAACCGCGCGATCCGTGCCGGGGCTGGAGTGTTCGCGATCGCAGGGCTGGTTGCCGGCTGCGGCGGTGGGAGCCTCGAGGCCACGACGGTCGCCTCGACGGTCAAGTCCGAGTTCGAGGCGCTGACCAAGAACGTGCTCACCGAGATCACGTGCAACAACGGTGCGGCGGTGAGCGTCGGTTCGACGATCACGTGCCAGGGGAAGGGCGAGAACGGCCATTCCTACGCGTTCGAGGTCAAGCTCAAGGACGACAAGGGCGCCGTGGCCTGGTCGTCTTCGGATCTCAATCCCTGAGGCATCCTTCTCTCCGCCCACCTGGCGGGTGCCCGTGACAGCTCGTCCGGCAAGGGCACCCCGGGCGTCTCAGCTGCCGTGCTGGTTCGGTACCTTTCTGGCTTGCCCGTCGGGCATCCGCGAGCGCAGCTGGTACGAGCTTCTCGCGTACATGTCCTTGCGGTTCATCTCCATCATCGGCGCGGCGAGCTCGTGGAGCTCGCCTTCGAGCTCGGCGAGGATCGCGCGCAGCTCGGCGTCGCGCCCCGCGTAGCCACGGATCCGGCGGGCCGTCGCCTCGACGAGGTGCCGCGCGCCGTCGAAGTCGCCGGCGCGGTTCCGTCCGACGGCCTCCTGGCGGGCGCGGGCGGCGAAGATCCGGGCGACCGCCCGGTCGACGACGCGGTCGCGCTCCTGGTGGTCGTTCGACTGGTCGTCGGCGTACGCCCAGCCGAGCTTCGCCTCGCCCCGGACGACCCCGTCGCGGTCCGAGAGGGCGAACATGGCGCCGGTCGTCCGGCCGATCTCGCCGTACGGGAAGTTGAGGCGGAGGACGACCTCGACCCGCTCCTCCGAGCTCAGGTCGCCGAGGGTGACCTCGGTCCGGCCGTGCCCGTCGCGGACCGGGTAGGGGCTGAGCGACTCGACCCGGACGCCCTCGGCGGCGCTGATCTCGAGGGTCACGCCGCGGGCGACGACCTCGAGCGTCTCGCCGACCTCGCTGGTGATGTGGTCGCGGATCGAGGCGGCCGTCGCGATGAAGTAGAAGTGGCCGCCGCCGGCCGACGCCATCGCCTGGAGGAGCACCTCGTCGAAGTCCTCGCCCACCCCGAACGTCGTCGTCGAGACGCCCCGGGCGCGCAGCTCGCCGGCGTGCCGGGCGAGCTCGTCGCGGTCGGTGATCCCGACGTTGGCGAGGCCGTCGGTCAGGAGGAGGCAGCGGTTGACGCCCTCCTGCGAGAGCGCGAGGGCGACCTGCTCGGCGCCCCGCAGCCAGCCCTCGCCGAGGTTCGTCGAGCCGCGGGCGTCGATCTCGCGGAGCCGCTCGAGCGCGCTCCGGCGGGCGTCGGGCGTGGCCAGCGTGCCGGGCACGACCACGTCGATCCGGTCGTCGTAGACGACGATCGCGAACCGGTCGTCGTCGTGGAGGCGGGCGATCGCCTCCTCGACGGCCTGCTTCGCGAGGCGGATCTTGTCGCCGCCCATCGAGCCCGACCGGTCGAGGACGAAGGCGAGGTTGACCGGCGGTCGCGCCCGCTCGGCGCGCGCGGGCGGGGCCGTGACCTCGACGAGGACGAAGCGGTTGCTCCGGTAGGTCGGGCGGATGAGGTGGCGGTCGGGTCGGACGTCGAAGGTCATGGCTGGTCCTCCTCGAGGAGCTCTCGGGCGATCTCGATCAGGCGCTCGACCCGCTTGTGGTCGCGGCGGCCGAGGGGTCGGCGGACGTGGAGCTCGACGTCCGGGGCGAGGAGGATGCGGTCCCACTGGGAGCGGTCGGGCGTGGGACGGTGGCGTGGGTGTCTCGGCGTAGGCCTGGCTGGACTCGGCCAGCCGGGATCTCGGAGATCGATGTCGACGGCGATCCCGGTGAGCCGGGGCTCGCCGGGGCGGCGGGCGGGCTGCCCGACGAGGTCATGTCGAACGGGTGGCTCCAGAGCGCCCTTCGGGCGAGCTGCGCCCCCGAGGACGCCCCGGATGTAGTCGATGGCGGAGCCGGCCGCCGGCTCGCCTGCCGGCGCCTCGACGAGGGCGGCCACGGTCGCGTCGTCGAGCGCCGCGAGGCGGGACCGGATCTCGGCGAGCGGCAGGTGCTCGCGCTGGAGCCTGCCGGATCAGGCGGAGGCGATTGAGGTGGCCGTCCGTGTACGTCGTCCCGGGACCGGCCCGCCCGGGCGACGGGAGGAGGCCCTGGGCGATGTAGTAGCGGATCGTCCGCGGCGTGACGCCGGCGAGGTCGGCGAGGTCCTGGAGGCTGTACTCGGTCTCGGGTGGCATGGGCGATTGTGACAGTCACACGTGCGACTGTCAATACCCGGCTACACGCTGGGGTGGCCTGTACGGCCGCCGGACCCGAATTCGTATGGGCTCGTCGTGCCGACCCACCCACCTCGGGCCCAGGCGCCCGCTTACTCAAGCGGCGGGGCAAGGCGCCCGACGATGCCACGCAGCGCCGTCCATAGTCTAAGTTGACTTAGTCTATCTGCAGTTAGATAATGGCGACGATGCGCTTCATCGACCGCCATCTCGAACGCGCCGCCCTCACCGAGGCCTGGGCCTCCGGGCGACCAGAGCTGCTCGTCGTACACGGGCGGCGGCGAGTCGGCAAGAGCGAGCTCCTCGCACGCTGGGCTGCAGCCAAGCCCGTCGCGTACTTCGTCGCGGCCCAGCAGCTCGAACGCGACCAGCTCGCCGATCTCGGCCGCGTCCTCGGCCCGATGGCCACCGGCTTCCGCCGGGGCCGCTCCCCGCGACTCGACCTCCGCGACTGGGACGAGGCTCTCGACGCCGTCACCGGGGCCGCGGCGCGGGGCCGCGTCGGCCTCGTCCTCGACGAGTTCCCCTACCTCGTGGACGCCAACCCGGCGCTGCCGTCGCTGATCCAGCGCTGGTGGGACCGCACCGGATCGCGGGCGAACGTCGTCCTGGTGCTCGCCGGCTCGCAGCAATCGATGATGCGCAGGCTCGTCTCGTCCGAGGGAGCCCTCTACGGCCGGCCGACCCGTCGAATCCACCTGCGCCCGTTCGACTACTTCCACGCGGCGCGCTTCGCTCCCGGATGGCCGCCGGAGGACCGCGTCCGGCTCTACGCCGTCGGCGGCGGGATACCGGACTACCTCGAGGAGTTCGACCCGGGGCTCGGGTTCCGTGACGGGCTCCTGCGCCTGGCGTTCATGCCCGACGGGCGACTCTTCCGCGAGGCACCGGACCTGCTGCGTTCCGAGTTCACCGAGCCCCGGACGTACGAGACGATCCTCCGGGCCATGGCGAGCGGGGCGACGACCCCGAGCGAGATCGCCTCGCGGGCGGGCCTCGCCGGCGCCAACCGCGTCGGCCCCTATATCGAGCGCCTCATCGACCTCGAGCTCGCCGAGCGTCGCGTCCCGCCGACCGAGGCCTCCGAGGCCCGGCCCCGCACGAGCCAGTACGTCGTCGCGGATCCGTACCTTCGCTTCTACTTCGGCCTGGTGGATCCCTGGAGAAGCGCCATCCAGGCCGGCCAGGGCGCCAGGGTCCTCGACCACCTGTGGGGCGAGCCGTTCGACGCCTACGTGAGCCGGGTGTTCGAGGACGTGGCCCGGCAGCATCTCCGCCGCCTGGCCGGCAGCGGGGTCATCGGCCCGCTCGCGCAGGTCGGGTTCTGGTGGTTCCCGGGCGGCGACATCGATGCCGCCGGCACGCGGGGCCGGCACCTGCTCGCGGCCGGCTCGGCCACGTGGACCCGCGAGCTGATGAAGCCCGGTGATCTCGCGGACCTGCGCCGCGACGCCTCGCTCGTCGCACCCGGCGACCGGCCGGAGCTGCTCATGTACTCGCGCTCCGGGTTCGATCGACATCTCCGGGCCGAACCGGGAGTCCGGCTGATCGCGCTCCGCGACCTGTTCCGGCCCGAGCTGGAGTTCGAGCGCCGGGGCCTGCCGGCCGGCCGCGCCGACGGCCCAGCAGCGACCCAGCCGGAAGCTGATGTCGACGGCTGACGCAGATGCCCCTCTCCAGGAGCCACGCCCAACCTAGACCGCGATGATGGTGACCTCGTCACCCGCAACGCCGGCCGCCTCGATGAGCCTGCCGGTGTCGTCGGGGTCGGATGTCAGGATCAGGGAGGGTCGGGCTGCCACGGCCTCAGCTACCACGATGGCGTCCACGACGTCGAGCACGCCGGACTTCGCGCGCAACTCACCCGCCCGCCTCGCGAGCTCGGGGGTCGTCGGGAGCAGCATGTCCACTGCGTTGACCACTCGATCGACCATCGCCTGATCTCGCCTTCCCGTGTGGACCTCCGCGAGAACGGGGGCGGGGATGACGACGAGCCAACCCTCTCTCCGCGCGCGATCCAGAACGGCGCGCGCATCCCCGTTTCCCTCGGCGATCGCCGACACACCACCAGAATTGAGGATCAGACGTTGCCCCGCGCTCAGCGGGGCCACTCCATCTCCTGGATCCTGCGGCGCGACTCTTCGGGGATCGGGCCAAACTGGCGTTTGATCTCGACCTCGAGATCAGCGAGCCGGTCAAACTGAAGCTGCCGAGCAAGCGCCTCATCGAGATAGCGCGAGAAGCCGCGTTCGCCGACACGTGCCTTCGCCTCGGCTACATGCTCCTGCGTCAGGGTGGCGGAGACTGGTTTCGTCGCCATGGACGGATCATATACCGAGTAACATAGTTATCAATCGTGCGCACCTGCGTCTTCTGTTCGCGAAGAGCGCGCCGTCGTTCGCCCGCCCCCGGGGGGGTGCCTCATACGCCCGCATGCACGCCAGCGCATCCGGCGGGGCCGGACGGCTGCCTCAGCGATGCCGGTGGGCCGACGGGGGCGCCCGACCGCTAGTCAGCCCTGGGCCGGCCCCGTCCACCCGTTTGCGCTGGCCACCGCCACGCCGCAGGATGACGGCTGATGACGATCCACCATCCCCTGGGCGCGGACGGGCTGGCGATCCTGGCGCTGACGGCGCGCTCGACGGGCGGTCGGGCCGACGGGCGCACGGGCGGCCTCGAGCCCGACGGGCCGAGCCCCCTGGCGCCGAAGGACTGGGCGCGCGTGGCCCGGGCCCTGGCAGCCGCCGGCGCGACGCCCGCCGATCTCCTGGGCCGCGAGGCCGCCGAGCTCGAGCACGCTCCTCGGGGGAGCGACGAAGGCCGCCGAGGTCGCTCCCAGGAACCGCATAAGCGTCGGGTGATCGTCGCTGAGTAGGCTCGTCTCGGCCCGCCGGCCTTCTCGGACAACGAGGAACGGCGTGCCGCGCGTCTGCGAGTTCTACGGGATCGATGGCGCCGGGGACCGAGGCGACGAAGCCGAGGCGGCTTTCGCAGGCCGGCGAGCGGGTGGCCGACATCAGCCGTTCGGGAGACGAGACCACGCCGCGGCTCCGTTCCCGGCTCCTCGTGCCGGACAACCTGTCACGGGCCCTGCGCACCCTGATCCTCGGAGGTGCAGGCAGTGCCCGGACGTCGGTACGGCGGTTACTCGGTCGGCGGCAGGTACGTGCGGGTGAGCCGGCGCCACCAGGCTGCCGGCCCGGGCTGCGCGGTGATCCTGGCGATCGCGGCCATGGTCGCCTTGCTGGCGGCCCTCGCGTGAGCCCGATCAGGCCACCGGCACGCCGCACCGCCGGCGCCGCGTTCCTGGAGGTGCCGGATGCTTACGACCTTCTCGACGACGTCGACGACCTGCTCGACCCGACGACGGCCGAAGGGATCACCTTCATCGTGGGCTCGGGCTTCCTCGACGACGATCAGGACGACGCCGACGGCGCGCCCTGCACCTGCTGGTGCGGCTGCCGCCGCCCGACGTGCCGCACGACCTCCTCCACGTCCCCACCGTAGTTTCTGATGGTGTACAGCCGCGTCTGCGGCCGGAGCATCGCGCGCAACGCCTCGCTGACCGCTGGCGCGCGGCGGTCCACGCGCTCGGCCAGCAGCTCGACGGGCAGGACGTGGCCGAAGCGGTCCTCGATGCCGAGGTCGACGGGATCCCAGGCGTAGCTGCCGACGACACGGAAGACCGACAGCAAACCCCACTCCGGAAGGTTCGGGGTGACGACGAGGTCGCCGAGCCGCATGCCGTCGGGCTCGGCAGCCCGCATTCGGCGCGAGCGCCAGGCAATCTGCTGCTCCTCGTCGAGCTCGCCGCCGCGTCGAACGACCTCCGCGATCACGTCGAGGTTCTGGCTGTCGTCCCAGCCCCAACCCTGGCGAAGGCGCCCGCGCTGCGCCTCAGCCCAGATGAATGGGCGCCGACCCGGACTGGTGCGCATGACCCAATAGCCACGACCATCGACCCCCGGAGTGCCGGCTGCCCGAGAACCCGATGGACCTGAGCCACCGCCGGTTCGCCCTTTCGCGCTCGCCCCCAGACTCGACAGCGCCGCCTCGACATCGCGAACCAGGTGCGCCGGCAGCTCGTCGCGGTCGATGGCCCGCAGTGACGCGACGACCGCAGCCCGGTTGGCCTCGTCACGCCCGATCCGCTCGAGCACGCGGATCGCGAACGCCGCCAGGCGCGGGTCCGCGAGCCAGTCGGTCATCGCGTCGATCGCACTTCGCCGTGCGCGGCGATTGAGTCGCGCAGCTCTATCCGCACCGCCGGGTCGGCGACCAGGGCCTGAGCGAGGAGCGTGTCGAGACCGTCGGTCATCAGACGGTCACCATACGTCCGCAGCGGGGGTGGACTTGCCGCCTCACTTCTGAGGAAACGCGCCGGCGAGGACACGCGCCAGCCGGTCGATCGCCGCAGCGTCGAGCACCTGGCTGGCCGTGACGAGCTTCTGGATCGATCGTGCGCCCTCGAGGCGGACGCCGGCGTAGGTGTCCGCCGGCCGGAACCACGGCCACTCTCCGTCCACGAAGCAGAGGACCGGCGTGATCGGCGGGAGCGGGTCGACGCCCGACTCCCGGAGGGCGCGCTCGACCGCCTCGACCTGCCAGCCCATGTTCGCGGCCAGCTTCGAGCAGTCCCGGCTCCCGACGTACAGGCGATCGTCGCGCTTGAACAGCCCGCCGACGTCGCGGATTCGGATCAGGCCCTTGTACCGCTTCGCATCCACGACGAACACGCCGGCAGGGGCCACCACGATGTGGTCGATGTTGCCGCGCGTGGCGGGTACTCGGCGGTCGTGGAGAACGCGCACGCCTTCGACCGTGGCGAGAGCCTCGGCCAGCTCCTGCTCGCCGGCCGCGCCCTGCGCCCAGGCCCGCGTCGACTGCGGCTCGTTCGTGATCGCCAGGATCAGGCCGCCTACGCGCGTGCCGAAGCGACCCTTGATCCGGCTGTCACGGCTGTCCTTGCGGCGCTCGTACTCACGGTGGGCCGAGGCTCCGGGCGTGCCGGCCTCGATCTGCGGTTCCTCGGTGTCGCCTTCGCCTTGGCTCTCTGGGCCGGGCGGGCACACCACGCAGCGGACCCTTCGCGCCTTGCGGTCGTAGAGCGCCTCCTCGCCCTTCGCCAGCGCGAGACCGCAGGCGACGCACGTGTCGGGGTATCGGAGCGGCATGCGTTTCAGGTCCGAAGGAACGGCCGTCGCGGGGTCGTTGGTCGGGCGATCCATCCGCCAGGAGTGTAGAAGACCCCTCGGCGTCCGATCGCCATGGCGGGGGCGGTGCCGGCTCTTGCTGCACGGCGATGAAGTCGCGGTGAAGCACCGGTGAAACGGCAGATGAGCGGCGGGTGATCGTCTCGAGGCGGCAGGCCTCGCGTGAAGTCGGCGATACGTGCGCGGTGAGCGTCTGGTCGTACCGTGACCGGTGGTCCCGCCGGCCAGGGGATCCCATGCCGACGCTCATGATTGCCGGCCCGTACCGCTTCTGGATCGTCATGCGCGACTGCGAGGAACGCGCCCACGTTCACGTGACGGGCGGGAGCGGGACAGAAGCGAAGTGCTGGCTCGTCCCGGCGGTGGAGGTCGCGGCCAACCGCGGGTACACTCGCCTCGAGCTCGACCGGATCGAGCGTATTGCGCGCGACAGGCGAACGGAGCTCATCCGGCGCTGGAACGACGAATGCGGGACGGCATCACCATGATCAGCCCGGCGATCATCAAGGACGTCCACGTGGACGACGACCTCATCACGTTCGTCCTGGCGGACGGTCGCGAGGTGTCCGCGCCCACGTCGTGGTCGGTGCGCCTTCTCCGCGCCGCGCCGGCCCAGCGGGCGATCTGGAACGTCGGCGGGGCGGGCACCCACGTGGAGTGGCCGGCGATCGACGAGCACATCGGCGTCTGGACGCTGCTCGGCGTACCCGAGGACGACGTCCTCGAGGCCGCCGGCTTCGCGATGTCGAGCAAGGCTGTGCGCGCCTGATCAGGTCATGCTCCAAGTCCGCAGCGCGACCGCTCTCGATGGTCACCGCCTTCGGCCCACGCTGACCAACGGCGACGTCGTCGAGCGCGACATCGGCGCGCTCCTCTGGGGGCCCGTCTTCGAGCCGCTCCGCAGCGACGACGCGCGGTTCGGTCAGGTGGCAACGCGGGCCGGCACGGTGGCCTGGCCCGGCGACGTCGACCTCGACCCCGACGTCCTGATCTGGGGCGGCCCGGCGCCACGGGATCCGGCCCTTCGTCCGCCGCGCGTCCTGCGCCTGGAGCGGATCGCGCCCTCCTGAACCTGCGCGGCTCCGCGTGCCGGACAACCTGTCACGGGCCTTGCGCACCCTGATCCTCGGAGGTGCAGGCAGTGCCCGGACGTCGGTATGGCGGCTACTCGGTCGGCGGCAGGTACGTGCGGGTGAGCCGGCGCCACCAGGCTGCCGGCCCGGGCTGCGCGGTGATCCTCGCGGTCGCGGCCATGGCCGCCGTCCTGGCGGCCCTCGCGTGAGCCCGGACAGGCCGCCGGCACGCCGCCCGCGACGCGCTTCTGGAGGTGCCGGATGCTTGACGACCTTCTCGACGACGTCGAGGACCTGCTCGACCCGACCACGGCCGAAGGGATCACGTTCATCGCGGGCTCGGGCTTCCTCGACGACGATCAGGACGACGCCGGACGCCATCGGCGATTGATTTATCGCGCAGGAGGCGGAGCGATGACTCGGGATCCCGAACTCACCCTCGAGCAGTGGCAGTACGAGCTGACGGGCGGCGCACGGATCCTCTACGCGATCGATCCGGATCGTCGGACGGTCTGGATCATCGAGGCCTCGGCAGGACATCCAAAGCAGACCGAACCGGGCGTGCGACGCCGATAGGGGCCGTCGTCGAGGCGGGCGACCCCTGTTCTGAGCCGCCCTGGGTTTCGTGGAGACTCGGACGGCTGTGCCCAGACTGTCTGGTATCTACCGCCCGCGCCATGTCGGCCAGAACCTAGGCAGTGTTGAAGGTATGGACGACACGGACGCTGCCCTCGCCATGTGACGCCGCCACAGGCCGAACCGCGAGCCTCAAGGCCCCGCCATCACCCGAGCAGCGCCAGGAGGACGCCGGCCGGCACCGTGAGCACGGGCTGATCGACGTCCACGTCGCGGCGGGTCACCATGATCTCGCGGCCGAGGGCCTTGGTGATGCTCTCGTAGTCCTTGCCGGCGAACGAGGAGCCAGGCACATCCACGTACGCGTTGACCGTTGGCCGAGCGACGTCCAGCTGGTGCGTGAGCGTGGTCCAGTCGGTCATGGCGGAGAGCGCGACCACGGTTCGGGCCATGAGCTTGCGGAGCACGAGGTCGTTTCGGCTGAGGCGCCGCGCATCCGCCGAGAGGCCACGCCAGACCGACAAGAGGGCGTCCGGCCCCGGCCGCCGCCCATCAGTGCGGATTGACGTCACGGTGGCGACCCGCCCCACAGGCCGCGCCCCGCCTCGCGGGCTGCGCGCCCGGCGGCCAGGAGCACGTCGACGTACTTGACGTCGGGCGGGTAGGTCGACACCTGGGCGTAGCCCTCGGCGACGAGGGCCAGGTTGACGAGCGTCCAGGCGCCGTCGCGCTCGATCCAGACGTTGCGCAGGAGCCGCTCGTAGTGGTCGCGCTCGGAGACGTCCTTCTCTAGCACGAGCCGGCCCCCGGCCAGGAGCCGTGCGTTGGCGTCGGTCGCGGCCTCGGCGTACGGGTCGGGCGTGGCCGCCGAGCTGGTGTTGAGCTCGGGCGTGTCGATGCCGATGGAGCGCACCCGCTCCTCGACTCCGCCGACCATGACCCGGATCGTGTCGCCGTCGACGACGCGGACGAGCGTCGCGTCCTGCGTCGTTCCGGTCGGTCGATCAGGGGCGCCGGGGATCGGCGCCGGCGTGGCGGGAGTGGTCGGCCCAGCGGCGGACCCGCCGGTCGACCCCGGCGTCGCCCCGCCGGCGCCGCAGCCCCCGACGACAAGCACGAGGGCGAGGGCGAGGGCGATCGCCCGGAGGGCCGTCAAACCGAGGGGCCTGTTCACGACCGCAGCGGCAGTGTCGGTTCCCGCGTGCATCTGCGCACGGCCCTCGCGCGATCACCACGCGCCCGGGGAGACCTCGAGCCACGCCTCGTCCGGCACGAGGTGCGTCGCCGCACCACTCGGCGTCTGCGACACTCACGCCATGACGCGGGGCGAGGAAGCCGAGCGACGGGTCGAGGAACGGCTGCGCGACGCCCTGCCGTCCGAGTACCGCCTCTACCCGAACGTCAACTGGACCGGGCCCATGCGCGACCGCGGGCCGGCCGAGGACGGCGAGGCCGACCTCGTCATCGCCCACCCCGAGCACGGCATCCTCGTCCTCGAGGTCAAGGCCGGCGAGCCGAGCCGGGACGGCCGGCCGCTGGTGGCTGGGCCCGATCCAGCTCGACCGCTCGCCCTTCGAGCAGGCGATGCGCAGCCAGCAGCAGCTCGTGCGCAAGCTCGTCTCGCTGCCCGGCTGGCCGTCGCAGCGCGGCGCCGACCACCGCGCCGAGCCGCACGCCGGCCACGGCGTCGCCTTCCCTGACGTCGACCTCGCGAGCCTGCCGCCCGGGCCACGTCCTCCTCGGCCCAGACGCGCCGCCCGAGATCGTCCTCGACGCGACGGCCCTCGAGACCCCGGAGGGCGCCCGCGCCTGGGTCGAGCGGGCGTTCGCCTACTTCCTGGGCGACGGCGTGCGCGGCTGGCCGCTCGAGGAGGCCGGGATGCGCCTCCTCGACGAGCTCCTCTCCCCCACCCTCGCGCTGCGCCGCCTCGTGCGCGGCCGGATCGCGGACGACCGCGCGGAGCTGCTCGAACGCGTCCCGGGAGCAGGAGCTGATCCTCAACCGGGCGCGCTCCCGCCGCCGGGTCGAGGTCGTCGGGCCGGCCGGCTCGGGCAAGTCGATGCTGGCGGCCGAGAAGGCCCGGCGGCTCGCGCGCGAGGGCTACCGGACGCTGCTCGTCTGCTTCAACCAGCGCCTTGCTACCACGCTGCTACGCGACCTTGCTGAGCACGGAGGCGCCCGGCGGGCCTCGAGGTCACGACCTTCCACCGGCTCTGCGAGCGGCTGGGGCCGAGCCGCCGGCGTCCTGCCGGCGCGGCCGACGCCGATCCCGCCGGCCTGGTGGGACGAGACGCTCCCCGGCGCGCTCGCAGGCGGCGATCGACGCGCTTCCCGGCCGAGCGCTTCCACGCGATCGTCGTCGACGAGGGCCAGGACTTCGCCCGCGGCTGGCTCGAGACGCTCGACTTCCTCCTGCGGAGCCCGGGCGAGGACATCCTGTGGGTCTTCCACGACCCCGGCCAGGCGCTCTACCGCGACGACGTGGTCGGCGAGCTCGGCCTCGAGCGGCTCGAGCTCCACGAGAACTGGCGCAACCCGGAGTCGGTCGCGGCGCTGGCCGGCCGCTTCTACCACGGCGGCGAGGAGGTCAGCGCCTTCCGCGAGGGCGGGGTCCGCCACCGGGTGATCGAGGCCGAGCCGGGACCGGCGACGCTCGAGGCGCTGCGGAAGGTGCTCCACGAGCTCACCGAGGTCGAGCAGGTGCCGCCCTGGGAGATCGTCGTCCTGTCGGGCCGGTCGGCCGAGAAGAGCGACGCCTGGCGGACGCGGCGCTTCGGCAACGTCGTCCTCGCGAACGAGGCGATCCACGACGACGGCTCGTCGAAGGGGCTGCCGCCCGAGGAGGTGCCCGACGAGCCGGACGACTGCGTCGTCTTCGAGTCGATCCGCCGCTTCAAGGGCCTCGAGCGCGAGGTCGTCGTCCTCGTCGAGGTCCCCGAGATCGGCGCCCGCCTCGACGAGCTCCTCTACGTCGGCCTCACCCGGGCCACCACGCAGCTCGTCGTCATCGCCCCGCCGGGCCTGGCGGCACGGCTGCGATAGTCCGCGGGGGGACCGCGGACGGCTCGAGGACCGGCCGCGGCGTGACAGCGTGGCTGGCACGGCCGCCCTCGGACGTTCGTCCTGCGCGACGGGTGGAGGGAAGAGCCGAATCGCGCCCGGGGACGCTCCCGGACGGGCGATCACCGGCGCTTCAGCAAGGAGCTTGCCGATGGGACGATCCTCCGGGCGAAGGTGCCGCACGCCCTTGGCGACGAGATCGGCGCCGACCTCTTCAGGCACATCCTCCGCGATCAATTGGGTGTGGTTGAGGAGCGGTTCTGGACAGTCGTCCGCGGGTCGGTGGCCGGCGCGGAGCCGACTCCGCCGCGGGTCCCGACGATCCCGGGCTGGCTCGTCGAGAGGCTGCTCCTCACCGTCGGCATCGTCGAGGACGAGCTTCGCGCCATGACACCCGACGAGGCTCGGGCCGCCTGGGACGCCTACCGGGCGCGGCCGTCGCAGCCCGGCGCCTCGTAGGCAATTGCCATCGCCGGTCGCGATCCACCGGCCCGCGGCTCCTTCTGACTCACGGCGCCCCGGCTGCCCCGGCGGGCAGGTACCCGTCGCGGACTTCGGCAATCTCGAGCAGCGAGCCGGCTGCCCGGTTGTCGACGAAGATCGCCAGCACCCGGCCGGCGCCGGCGGCAGACGGCGCCAGGACGGCCTCGTATCCCAGGTGATGGGCGGCCTCACCGATCGCGCGCGGGACGGCGGCATCGTCGGAGACAAGGTCCGCGTCGCTGATGCCGAGCGATGCCCTGACCTGGTCGCTGGTCAGGTCGAGCACGCGCGATAGCCGGACGTGGATCGTCGCCAGCCGTCGGGGTCCCATCGTCGCAACGCTCATGCCGGCCCTTCGCGCGGCGCGTAGCAGCTCCAGGTCCACGGTCGCGGTATCGAGCGCCGTGTACACCACCGGATAGCTGTCCGGCGGATTCCAGCGGCCACCCTGCCGTCGCGCACCGTCTCCGTTGAGGGGCGGATACGTCGGAGCCGTGTGACGGTAGACGACCGCTTCGAGAGACGCTCGATCGAGCCGGTCGAGCGTCTCGAGCAGGCGCCGCGAGGCTTCGTCTATGCGAAGACCCCCTCGCCGAGCGCGTCGATGAGATTGAGGACCTCGCGAGCCCGACCGGCGCGAATGAGCTCGACCGGGCGCTCGTATTCGAAGGCCGGGACCGGCGTGAACAGCCAATCCTCGGCGGCCGCGGGGTCGATGACCTCCGAGAGGCGTTCCAGGACGACGTTCAACGCCAGGACGATCTCGCGGACGTCCCAGCGCGGCGCCGTGTTCTGCCGAAGCCAGCGCCGAACGGTCCTGGGATCCCGGTCGAGGATCCGGGCAACTCCGCTCGCGTCGATCGACGTCTCCCGCATCACCTCCCCCAGCCGTCGGACGGCCTGGCTCTGGGCCGCGCTTGTCCCGCTCATGACTCACCCACCGCCGAGCAACCTCAACATGTGGACATTCTACCGGACAAACAACGGGCACTCAAGGTACCGCGACTCGCCTGGATGTCTGCCGCCAGGGCCGACGACGACCGAGGCCAGGGGCGTTGCCGCCCGCGGCTCACGTCAGTGACGGAAGCCCGCCGCGGCGAACGGGTCGATCACCGGCTCGTGCTGGCGCTCGAGGCGGGGCAGCTGCCGCTTGAGGTCCGCCAGGAACATGTCGGCGATGTCGTGGCTGAAGCCGCGCTTGACGACCACCCGGAGCGCGGCGAGGTCGGTCCGGTTCGCCGGGAACGTGTACGCCGGCACCTGCCAGCCGCGCTCGCGGACGGCGTTCGAGACGTCGAAGACCGAGAAGTTGCGCACCTTGTCCTTCAGGGTGAAGGCGAAGACGGGCAGCTCGTCGCCCCGGGTGAGGAGCTCGAAGGGGCCGAGCTCGGCGATCTCGGCGGAAAGGTGGGTCGCGACCTCGCGGGCATATGCCTGGACGCGCCGGTAGCCGTCGAACCCGAGCCGGAGCAGGTTGTAGTACTGGGCCACGATCTGGGAGCCCGGGCGCGAGAAGTTGAGGGCGAACGTCGGCATGTTGTCGCCGAGGTAGTTGACCATGAAGATCAGGTCCTCGGGGAGCGCCGCCTCGTTCCGCCAGATCACCCACCCGACGCCGGGCGCGACGAGCCCGTACTTGTGGCCGGACACGTTGATGGACGCGACCCGCTTCTGCCGGAAGTCCCAGGCCAGGTCGGGATCCAGGAACGGCGCGACGAAGCCGCCGGACGCCGCGTCCACGTGGACCGGGACGTCGAGACCGGTGCGCTCCTCGAGGTCGTCGAGGGCGTGGCAGATCTTCTCGACGGGCTCGTACGAGCCGTCGTAGGTGGACCCGAGAACGGCGATCACGCCGATCGTGTTCTCGTCGCACAGCTTGACGGCCTCCGCCGCGGAGAGGTGGTAGCGGTCGCCCTCCATGGGGACCAGGCGCGGCTCGACCTCCCAGTAGTTCGCCAGCTTCTCCCAGCAGACCTGGACGTTGATCCCCATGACGATGTTCGGGCGGTCCGCGGGCTGGCCGGCCTCCCGGCGGGCGTGCTGCCAGCGGCGCTTGAGGGCGAGGCCGCCGAGCATCGCCGCCTCGCTGGAGCCGGTCGTGGAGCAGCCGGGCGCGTCGTTCGGGTCGGGCGCGTGCCACAGGCGGGCGAGCATGTCGATGCAGCGCATCTCCATCTCGGCGGTCTGGGGGTACTCGTCCTTGTCGATCATGTTCTTGTCGAACGTCTCGGCCATCAGGCGCATCGCCTGCGGCTCCATCCACGTCCCGACGAAGGTGGCCAGGTTGAGGCGCGCGTTGCCGTCGAGCATCAGCTCGTCGTGGACGATCTGGTAGGCGACCTCGGGGTCCATCTCCTCGGCGGGCAGGCGGTGGCGCGGCACCCGCCCCACCTCGGTGAAGACGTCCGCGGGGACCTCGCGGGACTGCCTGCTGTGCTTCAGGGCCACCGTCAGCCTCCTTCTCGCCGCGAGTGCCCGGGTCCGCCTGGCGCGCCGATGCCCGATCGGTGAACCCGGGTCGCTCGGTGAAGTATCGCGCGGCTGGGTGGCCCCGACGGGTCGCTCCGTCCCCCTCCGCCGGGCGCGGTATGTCGACGCCGGCTGCCGCGATCGAGCATCTTCGCCCGATGCCCGGGGTCGTCGACTACGAGGTGGGTCGAGCTCCAGGCGACCTCGCCGTCGTGCCACTCGGGGTCGCTCTCGAGGCACGCCCGCAGCAGGCGGTACTCGCGGTCCTGGGCGGGATCATCTGCATTCCGGGTGTAGGTCTCGCGGTCGGCGAAGAGGACCGCGAGCATCAGCACGTTGGGGTCCTCGTCCATCCGGTAGAGGTAGCTCGCCACGAAGCCGGGAACCTGCCGGGTGCGCATGGCGGCCATGGCCTCCCGCAGCTGCTTCTCGGCGCCGGGCCGCAACTGGAGGCGCGCGATCGTTCCGTACATCGTCATCTCCCTGTCGGCGCTACGTGCCGACGACTCGAACGAAGTGGTAGGCGATGGTGTGGCCGCCGAACGCAAGCGGGATCATGTCCGTCTCCGCCTGCAGCACCGTCCCGTTTCGATGGAGTGCGCGAAATCGGAAGGTGACCGGGAACGCATGTGCATCAACCCGGTTCCAGAAGTTCCAGGAGAAGACCTCCCGGTCGTCCTCGTGGACGAACTCCTGCAGGAATCCCGGCCTGTTCTCCAGCTCGTCCACCCGATAGCCGAGGAGCTGAGCGAACTTCCCGTTGCAGGTCCAGTGGGTCTCGTCGAGCCACACGTACACCCCGTCGGGGCTCGACTCGAAGATCGGGCGGAGGTGCTCCGCGAGCTGCGGGATCACGTTCTCGTGTGCGATCGGTTCCATTCCTGTCTCCAACTTCGCGGATTGCCCGCGCCAGGCCGGCTTCAACGCCGCCGGTCTTCGCCGCCGCGATAACGGCGATTGGTGCGTGTGCCGGGACGTGCTTGAAGCAGAGGTCAGCCAACGGCGTCCCGAACCGCTTGGCGGGCCCGGGCCGATGCAGCCGACCTAGGCGACGCGACAGACGAGGGTCCAGTCGCCACCGCTCGGAACGACCGCGACCCGGCCGATCCTCCCGTCCGGAAGGCGGCACGGGTAGTCCGTCAGTGAGTGGTCGCTCCGAACGAGGTTCCGGATCGCGGCCTCCAGCCTCGCCGGCCATGACGGGCCTGCCGGACCGGCATCGGCCAGGGCGCGATCGTGGGCATGGCGCCGCTCCGCGTCGCGGTGGCGGTCCTCATCAATGGTCATCGCAAGGATGTGCAGCAGCGACGTAGCGGGACGCATCGGATCCCCCCAAGTGACGAGCCCGCCCCATATCCCGACTCCGGGAACGAGCGACGAGCACCTCGAGGAAATGTACACCCCCGTCGCCAGAATGCACCATCGATTACAGGACTTAGTGCGCTCAGGCTCCCAAGAAAGGGCCAACTGGCTCTGGTCTAGTCCGGTGACGTCTCCGGCTTCCGGTCCTGCGTACCCTCCCACCGACCTGGCGACGTCGCCCCTTGCGCCCCCCCGGTCGAGCGACCCGGACGCGCAGGGAGGGCGTCTGCCGGCGGACTCCACGTTCGGCGCTATGATCCGCGCTCTGCTGCCGCACACGGGAGCAGCCGGTCGTTCCGGCACTTCCGTCGTGCCGGCATTCCGTCAACCAGGGGAGGGGGCAGCGTGGCCGACCTGACGACCGTCTTCACGGGGATCCGCTTCGAGAACCCGTTCCTGCTCGCGTCCGCCCCGCCGACGGAGTCCGAGAGCAACATCATCCGCGCCTACGAGGCGGGCTGGGGCGGGGTGGTCACCAAGACCATCGGCCTCCACCCCGTCGTGAACGTCCGCGGCCCCAAGACCAGGTTCCTCCGCGCCGACAACAGCGGGACCCGCCTCTCGATGGCCAAGCGGCCGGACTCGACGCTCATGGCCTCGTGGAACTGGGAGCTCATCTCCGACAAGCCGCTCGACTGGTGGATCCCCCGCCTCGAGGCGGTCAAGAAGGCCTGGCCTAACCGCGTCCTCGTCGCCTCGATCATGGCCGGCTCCGGCAACGACAAGGAGCTGGCGAACTGGCAGGTCCTCGTGCGGGGCGTCCAGGACGCCGGGGTCGACGCCATCGAGCTCAACTTCTCCTGCCCCCACATGGACCGGGTCGACATGGGGGCCAACGTCGGCAAGGACCCCGTCCTCTGCTCCATCTCGACGCAGGCGGTCAAGGAGGTGGCGCGCGTCCCGGTCTGGGTCAAGCTGACGCCGGCGACGGCCAACATCGCGGAGGAGGCCGCGGCGACCTTCCTCGGCGGCGCCGACGCGATCTCCTCCTCGAACACGTTCCCCTCCCTGCCGCTCATCAGCGCCGACTCGCTCGACTTCGAGGCAAGCGTCGATGGCTACGTCGCCTCGGGAGGCCTGGGCGGGCCGGCGATCCTCCCCCAGTCGCTGGCGAAGATGGCGGAGATGACCAAGGCCTTCCCGGACCGCGAGTTCTCGGGAATCGGCGGGATCTCCGCCTTCGAGCACGCCCTGAACTACTTCCTGCTCGGCTGCGGAACGGTCCAGGTCGCCACCGCCGCCATGCTCGACCATGCCATCGGGCCGAATGTCATCGCCAACCTGACGAGCGGGATGACGGCGTTCCTCGAACGGAACGCAGAGCGCGGATGGACGTCGCTCGCCGACTTCCGGGGGATCCGGCGCGGCAACGTCGTCCCCCATGCGCAGATCGGACGGCCCGAGGCGTCCGACTACCACGGCGGGTACGAGGAGGCCGAGGGCTACGCGGGGGCTGCCTCGCGGGAGTAGAGCGGCGTCGCTGCACCAGGGCCGGGGCGGCGCCCGGCGCGGCGCGGCGGGTCGGCGGGCTCGGGCCGCGGCGAGGTCGGCGATCAGCCCTTGGCGACGGCCGCCCGGCGGGCGCGCGCCGCGGAGAGCGGCACGCCGAGGCGGGCGAGGGCCTCCGTCGCGTAGCGGCGAGTGTCGTCCGGGGCGGTCGTCGCGAGCGTGCGGAGTGCCGCGACCACGGGGCCGTGCGCCTCCTCGTCCCGCTTTCCGAGCACCTCGAGCCACGCCGTCACGGACGGTCCGAGCTCGGGATCGGCCGCCGCAAGGCCGGCCAGCGGGGTCACGACGGCGGCGCCGTGGGCAAGGAGCGGCTCGCGCAGCTCGATGCGCTGCGCCGGGGCCGACCGCGCCAGCTCGTCGAGCTGCGCCTGCATCGATTTCACGGGAACCACCTCTGCGAGGGCTGCGTGTCGTTCGCCGGCCCGATCGATCGGCCGGGGACCGGGCGGGAGCCCGGGCCGGCTGCGATGCCGGGCGTGCCGTCGCCTGGCGGCGGCGCTGTCTGCGAGGTCAGAACCCGGGTTTCGCGGAGCCGGTGTCCGGGCCCCGCGGTGTGATGGTGCGCTCCTGGACGCGGATGCCGAAGCGGAACGCGTGCGCGCCCCACTCGGCCTCCCCGGGGCCCCAGGCCCCGACGACGGTGCGATCGGCCGCGAGAAGCTCGATGGTCCCGTCCGAGCGGAGGATGAGGGTGCCACCGTCCGCCGCGGCCAGCTCGCGGCGCTTGTATCGGCGAGAGAGCGGCCGCGTCGGCGCCTTCGGATCCGGGCCAGTGCCCTCGGCCACGTCACTCCCTGCCATTCTGCGAGCCTGGTGCGAAGGACGAGGCCGCGCGCGATGGACGCGAACGGCCTCGCCGGAGGCCTGTCAGGCGGCGCGCACCCGAACGGCGCGCGGCCCCTTGGGGCTCTGCTCGATCTCGAACTCGACGCGCTCGCCGCCGACCAGGCGGTCGAAGTCGAGGGTCGCCTCGAGGCCGCCGCGATGGAAGAAGTACTCCTTCGCATCCTCGGCGACGATGAAGCCGAAGCCGCGGTCGGCGATGACCTTCTTGACGGTGCCGGTGGTCACGTGGGACCTCCACATCCTTCCCGAACTGGGAGGCAGAACGCACGGTCTGTTCGAGAAGGGGGGTCGACCACGCGGCATCGCCGCACGATGCGGCGGTGCCATCCTAGCACAAGCATTTGGACCCTCCCGCGAGCGGTCACGAGCCTCGATGGCTCCCGCCTCCCAACGGCCCATCACGATATGCCGAACGGCTCTTCGTGGGTGGGGGCCCCAGTTGCGATCCTTTCGGCAAGGCGCATCGGTCGATCCCCCCTCCCCGATGTGCCACAGTTGCAGCGCCTCCGGCCTCCCCCACCCTGGCCGGGGGCGCTGCGATTCCCGGGCGCCATCCGGGGATCGATCGCTCAGCGCTCCTCGTCGAGGACCTCCGCCAGGAAGGCGGCAGCCGCGACGCCCGCCCGGAACCGGCCGTGGGCGCCGTGCTGGAAGAGGCGCAGCTCGAGGGTCCGCGACCAGCCCGCGCCCGGCGCCGCGATCGCCGCCCGCAGGAGGGTCTGGGTGCCGTCGGTATCCGCCACGAGGGCGAGGCCGACGTCCACGCCGGCATCCCGGGCCGCCGCCGCGGCACGTTCCTCGACCGGCCACGTAGCCACGTCGGCCGCGACCTCCGGGCCGAGGGCGACCTCCCGCTCCAGCGTGGCGACCGAGGCCAGCAGCGCTCCCAGCGCGCCGTGGGTTCCAGCCTCGACGATCGCGAAGCGGACACCGGCGCGAGCGGTGGCGTCGGCGACGAGATCGGCCCAGGTCGTCTCGCCCTCGGCCAGGACGTGGCGGGCCAGGGCCGCGCGGACCGTCGCCTCGGCGGCGGCGAGCACGTCGGCGGCCGGCCTCGCCGCCCGACCGTCGGGGTCGATCTCGTCCACGGCCGAGATCCGCACGTCGAGCCAGTCGGCGCGGGCGTAGGTCGCCACGACCGGGTTCGGAGCCCGCAGCATCGGCTCGCCGAGGAGCTCCGCCACGAGGGACTCGCCGATGCCGTAGGTCCGCAGCGTGCGGACCAGGCGCCCGTCGCCGAGGCCGCGCTCCCGGAGCCGCGGCAGGACCCAGTCGCGCCACATCGGCCGGAGCTCGCGCGGCGGCCCCGGCAGCAGGACGGCGACTCGGCCGTCCGGCCGATCGACCCACCATCCGGGCGCCGTGCCGTTCGGGTTCGGGATCGCCGTGGCCGACGGGATGAGCCAGGCCTGCTTCAGGTTCATCGCCGGCAGCGCGATCCCCCGTCGCACGAAGAGAGAGCGCAGCCATGCCTCCTGCCCGGCGTCGATCGCCGGCACCTCCCCGACGGCGGCGGCGAGGGCCTCGCGGGTCAGGTCGTCGGGGGTCGGGCCCAGGCCGCCCGTGGCCACCACGAGGTCCACCGCCCCGAGCGCTTCCGCAAATGTCTCCGTGACAAGCACGAGGTCGTCGGGCAGGGCGACGATCCGGCGCACGACCACGCCCTGCAGCGAAAGCGAGCGGGCGAGCTCGCCGCCGTTCGTGTCGCGGGTCTCCCCCGCCGTCAGCTCGCTCCCGACCGCCACGAGCTCGGCGGTGCGGAATGGGCGCGATGGCGGCGGAAAGTGGTGCACGTTCGTCATTGCGGGAGGGTACGCCGCCCGCGCATCGCGCGGCCCGGTCGTTGACCTCGGCAGCGGGGTAGCGTATTCTCGATAATCGATGATGCGTCCGACCAACGCATGGAGCGACGATCGCCGGGCTGACCCGGTCCGGGAGGGAGCGCGATGAGCCAGCTTGACCTGTTCCGCCTCGATGGGCGGGTGGCCCTGGTCCCGGGCGGCGGCGGGGCGATCGGGTCGGCGATGGCGGCGGCGTTCGCTGGCGCCGGCGCCAGCGTGGTGATCGTGGACCAGACCGAGGAGCGCGCCGAGGCGGCCGCGGGCCCCATCCGCACCACGGGAGCGCAGGTCCTGGCACTCGGCGCGGACGTCACGAGCGAGGCCGAGTGCGAGCGCGTCGTCGCCGCCACCCTGGAGCGCTTCGGGCGACTCGACATCATCATGAACGCCGTCGGGGGCGGCGCCGGCAAGGTCCTCTTCGACGCCGAGGTGTACCCCCGCGACGCGTGGGACTGGATCTACGAGATCAACGTCCGCAGCACCGTCTGCGCGACCCAGGCCGCCGTGAAGGCGATGATCGCCGGGGGACGCGGCGGACGCGTCCTCAACATCTCGTCGGTCCGCGCCGCTCTCGGGATCAATGCCGGCTACTCTGCCTACGTCGCGGCGAAGGGTGCCGTCACCTCCCTCACCCGCCAGTGGGCCACGGAGTGGGCCAAGCACGGGATCACCGTCAACGCGATCGCCCCGACCTTCGTCGACACGCCGCAGGTCGCCATGCTCCTCGGCGATCCCGTCTTCAAGGCAGGCATCGTCAGCCGAATCCCGCTCGGGCGCGTGGGCGGGACCGGCGATCTCGCCGGCGCGGCGCTCTTCTTCTGCTCGGACGCCTCGTCGTTCGTCACCGGCCAGATCCTGGGGATCGACGGCGGCCTGACCGCCACCCAGTAGCCAGCTGATTGGAGCGCCACGCCATGGAGAACGTGACACCCAACGTCTTCGCGGAGACGAAGCTCCGGGGATCCAATCCCGGCTTCGTCACGACCTCCGACGGCGTGGTCGTGATCGACACGCCGCAGCTCCCCACCAAGGCCGTCGCGATGCGGCGACTGGCCGAGTCGCACGGCCCGATCCGCTACCTCATCAACACCGAGCACCACGTCGATCACATCTTCGGCAACTACTACTTCAAGGGCGCCGGGACCGTGGTCAACCACCAGGGCCTCTACGACCGGTTCATGGTCGTCTACCCCGAGCTCGACCCGTTCGCGTACGCCAGGGAGGCGCTCCCGACCGACGACCCGGAGGGAGAGGCCATCTTCCCCGACCGCGAGGAGTACTACCGCGACCCGAACAAGGGCAGGATCGTCTTCACGGGCGACCTCACCCTGCGCGTGGGCGACCACACCTTCAACCTGCTCCACACGCCCGGCCACACCGCGGGCCAGATCGCCGTCCACGTCCCGGAGGAGCGCGTCGTCTTCACCGGCGACACGATCTTCTCGGGCTGCCAGACCTGGCTCATGACCTCCGACGTGGAGGGCTGGCTGGCCGCCCTGGAGCGGATCCGGACCCTCGACGTCGACTGGATCGTCCCCGGCCACGGGCCCATCGTGACGAAGCAGTACCTCGACGTCCAGCGCTCCCACCTGATGGAGTGGAAGACGGCCGTGGCCGCCGCCGTCGCCGAGGGCTGGACGCGCGAGGAAACCGTGGCGCGGGTCAACTTCAAGGACCGCTTCGGCCCCGTCGACATCGGGCAGGGCTACATGATGGATTACATCCAGACGTGGAACGCCGGCTCGCTCTACGACAAGCTCACCGGCGCAGTTCCGGGGAGCTGATCCCGTTCTCGGCGGAGCGGATCCGCTTCCCGGGGAGCCCATCCAGGTCCCCGGGAGCTGATCCGGATCGCAGCCCAGCCCAGCCCAGCCCCGCGCCCGGCGGTGGCGCCCCCCAGTTCGTTCTTCCCAGCCCCGCCAGGGAGGCCATACCGTGCCCGAGACCATGCAGGCCCTCGTCGTCCTCGAGCCGAACCGGATGGAGATCCGGGAGGTCCCGGTCCCGGTGCCGGGACAGAACGAGGTCCTGGCCCGGGTCCGGGCGGTCTCGATCTGCGGCACCGACGCCCACCTGATCCGGGGCGACTACCCGGGCTTCTGGCCGCCGGCCTTCCCCTTCATCCCGGGCCACGAGTGGGCCGGCGAGATCGCCGCCCTCGGACCGGGAGCCGAGCGCTTCGGCTGGAAGGTCGGGGACCGCGTGGCCGGCACCTCCCACGACGCCTGCGGCGTCTGTCGCGAGTGCGTCGAGGGCCGCTACAACCTCTGCGAGAACTACGGTCGCGAGGGCCTGCACCGCCAGTACGGGCACAACGTCCAGGGCGCCGACGCGACCTACGTCGTGCACGGCGTGAAGTGCATCTTCCGCCTCCCGGACGCGCTGACGTTCGAGGACGGGGCGCTCATCGACCCCGCGTCGATCGCCCTCCACGTGGTGAACCGCGGGGGCGTCACGCCGGGCGACACCGTCGCGATCACCGGCGCCGGCGCGATCGGGCTCCTCGCCGGCGACGCCGCCCGGATCCGCGGCGCCGGCCGGGTCATCGTCGTCGGCCGCGGAGCGCGGCTGGCGAAGGCCGCCTCGCTCGGCTTCGAGACGGTGAACACGGCCGCAGGCGACCCCGTCGGGGCGGTCCGGGCGATGACCGGCGGCCTGGGCGCCGACGTGGCGATCGAGTGCGCCGGCGTCCCGGAGACCGTCGAGTGGGCCCTCGAGATGCTCCGCCGCGGCGGCCGCTGCGCGGCCGTCGGGATCCCGACGGTCGGGGTCGGGATCGCGATGCAGAAGCTCGTCCTCGACGAACTGGAGCTCGTCGGCTCGCGCGCCTCGGCGGGCGAGATGCGCCGCGTCATGCCCCACGTCGAGCAGGGCCGGATGCGGGTTCGCGAGATGGTCACCCACCGCTTCGCTTTGACCGACTACGTGGAGGCCCTGGCGACCTTCAACGACCGCGGCAGCGGCGCCATCAAGATCCTCGTCGCGCCCTGACGGGCGACCGGCGACGGGCGAGGAGCGACGGGCGAGGAGCGACCGGCGAGGGGCGACCGGCGACCGTGTCGGCCGATCCCGGAACGCAGTCGACGTCGATCACCGCGCCGCGGGACGCAGCCCCTTGGGACGCCGCCGCGAGGCACGCAGCCCGTTGGGACGCCGGCGCGATCAGGCGAGAGTGTCGGCCGCTCCCAGGACGTAGCCACCGTCGACGTCGATGACGGCGCCGGTCACGAAGCGGCCGCCAGGGCCGGCGAGCCAGGCGATCGCCTCGGCGATGTCACGCGGGTCGCCCACTGCGGACAGGGCCTGCTTGCCGAAGGCAACACCCGTCGAGAACTTTGCCCGCTCCTCCTCCTCGGTCAGCCCCCGCAGCTCGGACGGGATGATCCCCGGGCGAAGGACGTTGACCCGGATCCCGTCGCGCCCGAGGTCGAGGGCGAGAGCCCGGCTCATCGCCTCGACGGCGCCCTTGCTGGCGACGTAGCCGAAGCGCCCGCGCGGCGGCCGGGCCACGACGGTGGAACCGAGGTTGATGACGGTGCCGCGGCTCTTCCGCAGCTCCGGGAGAGCCGCGCGGATGCAGACGAAGACGCTCACGACATTGGCCCGGAGCATCCCCTCGAAGTCGGCGTCGGCCAGGACGTCGATCGGGCCCTGGACCTCGCTCCCGGCGTTGTTGACGAGGACGTCGACGCCGCCGAAGGCATCGACGGCCGCCGCCACCATGGCCCGGGCGTCGGCGTCGATGGTCACATCCGCCCGGTGCACGACGATCCGGCCCGGAGCGGTGGCCAGTTCGGCCGCGAGCCGCTCGAGGCGGTCGGCGCGGCGGGCAGCCGCGAGCACGTTGGCGCCGAGCCCGACGAGGTGGCGCACCGCGTGGGCGCCCAGCCCGCTCGACGCCCCGGTGACGATGATCCGGCAGCCCACGATCGACATCCGCGGCGTCTCCTTCTCCGGCCGCCTCGACTTGATCACGCTCGCCCGGCGGCCACTTCGTCGGCCCGGTTGCGACCAGCCAGCAGGATCAGGTCCTCGTGGAGCTCGAACCAGGCGCCGTGGTAGCTGTCGACGCGGGGCGAGGCGACGAAACGGTTGTCACCGCCCCGGGCCGCAGCCACGGCCCGCTCCAGGCGCACGTGGTAGGCCGCGAGGCGAGGAAGCCCCGCGACGAGCGGGCGGAGCCACGCCGAGGCGTCGTCGTGGAGGAGCCTCAGATCGTCCAGCACCTTCGCGTCGTACGCCGTGTCCGAGTGGTCGTTGAATGCCTGGGCGCCGTCGATCTCCCGCATCTGCCAGGCGGTGACCGTCTCCTTCATCCGGTGGTCCAGGACCAGGAAGGCGTCGAGCGCGGCCTCTGCGTTCGCCGCACCCCAGCGCTCCGTGTCGGCAGCGATCTTCTCCCTGCCCACGTTCCTGCCCTCGGCCGTCAGGCGGAACGAGCCGACGGCCACCTCGGCGAGGCCGTCGGCGACGAGCCGATCGAGCAGCCGGCCGATCTCCTCGGGCGTCGCGAGGAGCGCCGTCGCCGCGCCCTCCGGGGTCGCGTAGCCCTTCACGACGAGCGCCCGCAGGACGTCGTCGGCAGTGGCCGTCATCTGCCCTGGGGCAGGCTCGGCCGAGCCGGCGGCGGTGCTCATCTCGGCCACGCCAGCGCCGGTCGCCTTGGCGGCGCTCGCCTCGGCCCCGGTGGTCGCCGCGTCGCCGTCGCCGCTCGCGATGCCAAGCTCGCGCGCCCAGACCAGGAGCGTGGCAGCCTCGGGCACCACCGTCGACTTGCCGACGACGGCCCCCGCGAAGACGTCGCCGGTGGAGCCGTCGATCGTGATCATCTCGCCCGCCGCCAGGGTCCGGCCGCCCATGACGACCGATCCCTCGCCGACCTCCAGGCCCGCTGCCCCGACGACGGCCGGGATCCCCCAGCCGCGGGCGACGACCGCGGCATGGCTGGCGAGCCCGCCCGTCGCCGTCAGGATCCCGGCTGCCCGGGACATGCCGTGCACGTCGTCGGGCGACGTCTGGGCGCGAACGAGGATGACGGTCCGTCCGGCCTCGGCCGCCTCGACGGCGGCGTCGGGCGAGGTGACGATCTCGCCGCTGGCGACGCCGGGCGAGGCCGGGAGCCCCGTGACCAGGGCCGGACCAACGTCGCCGCGCGCATTTGCCGTCCTGGGCGGGTCGACGAGGAGACCCGCGACGCGGCGGACCGCGTCAGCCCGGGAGAGCGGGAAGTCCGGGTCCTCGGCCATGTCGACCGCGATCCGGAGCGCGGCCTGCGGGCTCCGCTTCCCGATCCGGCACTGGAGCATCCAGAGCTTCCCGTGCTCGATCGTGAACTCGATGTCGCAGAGGTCCCGGTGGTGGCGCTCCAGCCGCGTCGCGTACGCCCGGAGCTCGCGCCCGATCTCCGGCATCCGCTCGTCGAGGACGGCGATGGGTTCCGTCTGGTGGGTGCCGGCCACGACGTCCTCGCCCTGGGCGTTGAACATCACGTCCCCGTAGAGGACCGCCTCGCCCGTCGCCGGGTTGCGCGTGAACAGGACGCCCGTGCCGGAGTCGACGCTGCGGTTCCCGAAGACCATCGCCTGGACGGTGACCGCCGTGCCCAGGTCGTCGGGGATCCCCTCGCGCTCCCGGTAGGTGCGCGCCCGATCGCTGTTCCACGAGCGGAAGACGGCCTCGACCGCCGCTCGGAGCTGCTCCCAGGCGTCCTCCGGGACCGCCTCGACGCCGACGATGTCCCGGAACATCGAGACGAACCGCGCGCGGCAGTTGCCGGCGAACTTCTCGCTTCCCGACGTGGCGGCGAGGCCCGCCGTCGTCGCCGTCGTCAGCCCGAGGTTGAGGATCGTGTCCATCATGCCCGGCATCGAGATCGGGGCGCCGGAGCGGACGCTCACGAGGAGCGGGTTGGCCGGGTCGCCGAAGCCCTGGCCGACGCAGGCGCTCGATCCGCGCCATGTGCTCCCGCAGCTCGCTCGTCGAGGCCGTCCGGCCAGCCGTGCGCGAGGTACTCGTTGCAGGCCATCGTCGTGATCGTGAACGCGGGGGGCACGGGCAGGTCGAGGTCGAGGGCCATCACGGCGAGGTTGGCGGCCTTCCCGCCCACGAGCCGCTTGACCTCCGCGAAGGCCAGGTCGTGGCGGTGGTCGCAGTCGTAGACGTAGCTCACGGGCGGCTCTCCTGGGCGCCGAGCCGGCCGCGCCGCCGGGCGCGGCCCCTGGCTCAGGGCGCGACGATGATCTTGATCGCCCCGCTGGCGGGGTCGTTGAAGGTGGCCATCGCCTGCGCGTAGTCGGCGAGCGTGAAGCGGTGGGTCATGACGTCGCGAACGCGCATCCGGCCCTGCTCGACGAGCGGCATGACGCGGCGCATCTCGCCGGCGGAGGCGCGCGAGCCGACGAGCTCCAGCTCGTCGAGGACGAGCTTCTGCATCGCGATCTCGACGCCCTGGGTCGGGATCCCCACCGCGGCACAGCGGCCGCCGCGGCGGAGCATGCCGAGTGCCCACTGCACGGTGACCGGGACCCCGGCACACTCGAGGACGACGTCCGCCCCGAACCCGCCGGTCATGGCGCGGACGGTCGCGACCGGGTCGCCCGCGCTCGAGTCGACCGTCTCGAAGCCCATCGCGGCGGCCTTGGCGAGCCGGATCGGGTTGCGCTCGATGAGGATGACGCGCGCCGCGCCCCGGATCCGGGCCGCGTCGCCGCCGAGCAGCCCGATCGCGCCGGCGCCGGTGATCGCGACGGTGTCCCCGGGAGCGACCTGGCCCCGGTTCGCGACGTGGAGGCCGATCGAGGCGGGATCGATGACGGCGCCCTCGTCGAACGAGAGGGCGTCGGGAAGCGCGAAGATCGTCTTCACGCCCTGGACCACGTAGGTCGCGTCGGCGCCCTGGACGCTGTGCCCGTACTGCTTGTGGAGGCCGGGCTTGCCGTAGTTCTCGCAGAGGTTGTAGCGGCCCTCGACGCACTTCTGGCAGACGCCGCAGGCGTCGTGGGAGGTGCCGGCCACGCGGTCCCCGACCTTCCAGCCGAAGCGCTCGGCTCCCGGTCCGAGGGCGGCGATCTCGCCGGCCCACTCGTGGCCCGGGATGAAGGGGAAGGCCGGCGGCCAGAAGCCCGGGTAGTCGCCCCGGATCAGGTGGGCGTCGGTGCCGCAGATCGAGACCGCCCGGACCCGGGCCAGGACCTCGTTCTGCCCCGGCACCGGGACCGGGACCTCCCGGATCTCCATCCGGTTCGGCTCGAGGACGACGAGGGCCTGCATGGTCTCGGGCACGGTATGGCCTCCCTGGCGGGGTTGGGGATTCAGATGACGGCGATGGGGTCGACCATCGACCCCGTGGCGCCGCGGATCTTGAGGGGCAGGGCGACGAAGAGGAACTCGTGGATGCGCTGGCGGGCCAGCTCCTCGAGGTCGAGGCTCTCCATCAGGTAGATGCCGTTCTGGATCAGCAGCAGGGTGTGCACGGGCTGGGGGTTCCCGGTGGGCCCGGGGTCGGGGGCCGGCTGGACCTCGTAGGTCTCGGTGTCGGTGCCGCTCGCCACGACGCCCCGCGCGAGGAGCCAGCGGGCCGCCGAGATGTCGGGGCCGGCAGTCTTGTGGGCGGCCATCCGCTCGGCGTCGGGCCAGAGGCCCATGTAGCCGGTCCGGACCAGGACGACGTCCCACGGCCCGACGGTCACCCCCTGCGCGGCGCAGATCGCCTCCATCTCGGCATCGTCGATCGGCGAGCCTTTGGGCAGGCAGTCGACGCCGCGGTGGCCGGCCGCGTCGAGAAGCACACCGCGGGTGAAGATGGGGGGCAGCGCGGACGCGTCGAGGTGCGTCGGCCCGAAGTCCGTCAGGTGCTCGTCCGCGTTGCCGCCGCCGTACCAGGCCATGTCGTCACCCACGGTCATGTGGGCCAGGGCGTCGACGTGGGCGCCGGAGTGCGACGTGGCCATGACGTACTCGGCCATGTAGCCGAGGCCGGCGTCGTTCACGGGCCCCCACGGCTTCGCGCCGGTCACCCGGATCCCGCGCGGGGTCCGGTAGTTGAGGACCTGGAACGGGGGGTGCCCCGGGAAGAGGGGCATGCCCGGATAGCGCACCGCGGCGAGCGAGATCATCCGCCCCTCGCGGACCAGCCCGGCGGCGCGGATTACCTGGTCCGGCGGCAGCTCGCCGATGGGACCGATGTCGGTCGGCATGGTCATCCCGCGCCCTCCCCCCTGATCATGATGTCGGCCGGTCCTGCAGAGCTCGCCAGACGCGCTCGGGCGTCAGCGGCAGGTCGCGGATCACGACCCCGGTCGCGTCCCGTACGGCGGCGGCGACTGCGGGCGCGACGCACAGCAGGGCCCCTTCGCTCATGCCCTTCGACCCGTACGGGCCCGGGCCGTCCTCGTTCTCGATGGTCGCGCTGATGAGCTCGAGGGGCAGGTCCATGCTGGTCGGGATCCGGTAGTCGATGGCGCCGAGGTTCCGGATGCGGCCCCGCTCGTCGTAGATGTAGTGCTCCATGAGCGTGTGGCCCAGGGCCTGGATTGCCGCGCCCTCGTCCTGGCTCCGCACCTGGGCGGGATTCAGCGCCTTGCCGACGTCCGACACGCTGACGTGGCGGATCAGCGTGATGTCGCCGGTCCCCTCGTCGACCTCGGCCTCGATGGCCGTGCAGTTGAACTCGTAGAAGGCGGCGCTTCCGCTAAGGGGATGGCCGGGCTCGGCCTCCTTGCGCATCTCGCCGAGGCCGGTCAGCTCGCCGCCCAGGCGACCGAGGCCGGCCTTCAGGACCTCGCGGATCGGCAGCTCGCGGTCGGGCAGGCGCACGACACCGCGCCCGACCACGACGGCCGCCTCGTCCACGCCGTGGACGCGGGCGGCCATCGCCCGGAGCCTGGCCTGGATGTCGCGGCAGGCCGCGAGCACGGCGTTGCCCATGAGCACGGTCGAGCGACTTGCCGAGGTCTGCTGGTCGTACGGGACGACGCTGGTGTCGCCCATCACGACGGTGATCCACTCCAGCGGGGCGCCGAGCTCCTCGGCGGCGATCTGCGCGAACACCGTGCGGGCGCCCTGGCCCATGTCCGAGGTGCCGGCATAGACGATGACGCTGCCGTCGGCGAGAAGGCGGACTGTGGAGTAGGAGAGCCCGGTCGTCGGCCCCGACTTGATGCCGAAGGCGATGCCGCGGCCCCGTCCCGGCTCGAGCGGGCTCCCCCACCCGATCAACTCGGCGGCCTTCCGGGCGGTCTGCTCCCATTCCCCGTCGGCGGGCGTGTCCCCGGGGATGATCGTCTCGCCGCGGTGGGCAAGGTTCCGCAGCCGGAGCTCGAGCGGATCGATCCCGAGCGCCCGCGCCGCCTCGTCCATGTTGGACTCCACGGCCCAGATGGGCTGCGGGTTGCCGAAGCCGCGGAACGCCGTCGACGGCGTCGTGTGCGACAGGATGCTGCGGGCCACGATGCGGGCAGCCGGCACCCGGTACGGGCCGCAGGCGGCGTAGCTGCCCTTGGTCACCGTCCGGTCGGCGATGTCGGCATACGCGCCGAGCAGGTAGTTGGACTCGATGTCCCGGAAGACGAGCGTGCCGTCGGCGCGGAAGCCGGAGCGCACGTGAATCTCGGTGGCATTCCGACGGACCGCCTGGAACGTCTCCTCCAGGGTGAGGACGAGGCGAACGGGCCGGTCCGCCCGGAGGGCCATGAGGGCGACCAGCGGCTCGAGCTTCGGGTGCTGCTTCCCTCCGAAGCCGCCGCCCGGGTCGGGGGCGAAGACACGCACCCTGGCCAGGGGGAGATCGAGGACCTTCGCCAGGATCCGCTGCAGCCAGTTCGGGTGCTGGATGGTGCTCCAGACGGCAACGCCGTCGCCGTCGGGCGCGGCCATGAACGCGTGCGGCTCGATGGCGAAGTGGGTCACCATCGGGAACGAGTAGGTGCCCTCGACGACGAGGTCCGCCTCCGCCGCGACGGCGTCGACATCGCCCCAGCCGAAGTGGTGCTCGCGGAGGACGTTGGTCCCGGCCAGGGGATCGCCGGGTCGGAGGGCCGGGTCCTGCACGAGCGGCGCCGCCGAGTCGAGGGCGGCCGCGATCGTGAAGACCGGTGGGAGCTCCTCGTACTCCACGCGGACCAGCCGGGCGGCCTCCTCGGCGGCGTCCCTGGTGTCGGCCGCGACCGCGGCCAGCGGTTCGCCGTGGTACTTGGTCTCCCCCACGGCAAGGACCGGGCGGTCCTCGAACTGGGGGCCGAAGCGCGGCACGGGCTGCGGCAGGTCGGCCGCGGTCATCACGAGGCGGACGCCGGGAACCTGCTCGGCGGCGCTCGTGTCGATGGCGACGATCCGGGCCCGGGCACAGTCGAGCGTGACGAGCTTCGCGTGAAGCTCGCCGGGCAGGTGGATGTCGGCCACGTACTGCTGCGCGCCGGTGACGCGATCCCGCCCGCCGAAGCGGGCCGGCGAGGCGCCGATGCGCGCGCTCATCGGCCGGTCTCCTCGGCAGCCGCGAGCACGGCCTCCGTGATCTGCTGGTAGCCCGCGCAGCGGCAGAGGTTGCCGGCCAGGCCCTCCTGGACCTCCCCGACGGTCGGGTGCGGGTTCCGCGCGAGGAGGTCATGCGCCGCCATGAGCTGCCCGGGGATGCAGAAGCCGCATTGCGCGGCACCCTTGTCGAGAAACGCCTGCTGGAGCGGGCTCAGGCGACCGTACGGCGCAAGCCCCTCGACCGTGGCGACGTCGCCGCCGTCGGCCTCCACCGCGAGCACGAGACACGAATCCACGACGCGGCCGTCGAGGCGCACGGTGCAGGCACCGCACTCGCCGACGAGGCAGCACTCCTTCGTGCCGGTGAGGTCGAGATCGTCGCGCAGGACCTCGAGCAGCGTGTGGTGCGCCGCCACCTCGAGGGCGCGCCGGCGACCGTTCACGGTCACCTCGATGGGGATCAGCCGGGTCATGTCTACTCCCCCATCGCCAGCCGGTCGACCGCGATCCGCAGCGCCCGCCTGCCGAGTACGCGCAGCATCGCCAGGCGGTACTCGGGGCTGGCCCGCATCGAACGCGGGGACGGGCTCGCGCCCGCGAACATCTGCTCGAGGATCGCCTCCTTCGCCTCGTCCGGGGCGGCGGGGTCCGCGAGGACACCGCTCTCGTCGACGGCGAGGACGGGGCGGGGGCCCACGCTGCCGTAGGCCAGGCGGGTGACCCCCGCCTCGTCGACGGCGCAGCAGAGCGTCACCGAGGCGAGGTCGTGCCCGCGACGCCGCGTGCGGCGCAGGTGGACCGCGCCCTGCCGGCGGGCTGGAGCCGGCAGCTCGATCGCGGTGACGATCTCTCCGCGCCCGAGCGTGGTCTGGCCGGAGCGGACGAAGAAGTCGGTCATCGCGATGCGCCGGGTCCCGCCGGGTCCCGCCGCGACCAACTCGGCCGCGTACACGAGCAGAGACGGGGCCGTGTCCGCCGCCGGCGACGCGTTGCAGACGTTGCCGGCAAGGGTCGCCCTGTTCCGGATCTGGACGGAGCCGACGACCGCCGCCGCCTCCGCCAGGGCGGGGAACGAGCGACGCACCCGGCTGTCGGCGGCGACGTCGGTCATGACCGTGGCGGCGCTGATCACGAGTCGGCCGCCGTCCTCGCGGATCGCCGGGCGCAGCTCGGCGATCCCCTTGACGTCGATCACCACGGCCGGACGGACGGAGCCGTCCCGCAGCCGGATGACGAGGTCGGTGCCGCCGGCCAGGAGACGCGCGTCCGGCCCGTGCGCCGCGAGGAGGGCCACCGCCTCGGCCAGCGTCGTCGGCCGCGCGTAGGCGAAGGTGTGCATCGTGACGTCGCCTCTGCTCCCCTAGAGGATCCCCTCGACCTCGTCCAGGAGAACCTGGGGCGTGGCCGCGCGGATGAAGTAGAAAGGTCGCTCGCAGAAGCGGGCCACGAAGGCGGCACGCCGCTCCCGGAGCCGGTCGTTGTCGACGAGCGGCATCACGTGCCCGGGCGCCAGCAGCTCGTTCGTCAGGAAGTAGTTCTGCAGCGAGTGCAGGAACTGGAACTGGCGCTCGAACGGGATCAGCTCGTTCGTGGCCGGGTCGAAGTTGCCGTCGATCGCCGGCACGATGACAAGGTCGATGTCGGGCACGCCCTCGTACATGCCCCAGGTCGGCATGTCGCCCCAGAACTTCTCGACGCCCTTGTTCGGGGCGGCCTTGTCGGAGCGCTCCGTGCCCTCGGTCCGCTTGCGGAGGAACGTGTCGACGGAGCCCATGACGGCCCGGCCATCCTCGTCGATCACCGTGGTCTCGGAGGCGACCTGGAGCGCGCCGCGTCGGCCGGCCTCGATGAGGCCCATCGACTTGCCGTGGTTCGACTCGCCGCCGAGGAAGAGGATGGTTCTGCCTCGGTAGTGGACGGCCGCGCTGTGGGACGGGTGGAGGCCGATCTCCTCCATCCGGAGCGCGAGGACCGCGACGATCACCTTCTGGATCGGGCCCGCCGGCCACGGTCCGGTGAACGTCATCACGCGTCCGTCGTAGGCGACGGCCTTCTCGCCGTCCTGGTGCCAGACGATGTCGGGCTCGGCCAGCGTGACTTCCGGCGAGATGCGGACGTCGGCGAGCCGGTAGTTGAGGAAGTTGAGGTCGTCGAGGACGTGCTCGCGCGGCTCGCTCGCCGTGGACGTCCACCCGCAGGCGGGCCGTCCCGGCCGAGATCTCCTCGGACAGTTGCAGCTGGTCGTTCATCTTGTCCTTTCGTGGTCCTGGTGCGAAGAGTCAGGCGGAGCGCTCCGCCAGCGACGGGCCCAGGTCGGGCTCGCGGCGAGCCCGGCGCCGGGCCGGCGAGACGGATGGCGCCCCCGGCGCCACGTCGCCGGGCAACGGTGGCGCTGGAGCCGCCCAGAGGCTGGCGAGCATCGCCGCGGTGTCGGCGAAGTGATCGTGGAGGACGGCGGCCGCCACGTCCGGGTCGCGGAGGCGGAGGGCGTCAAGGACGGGAGTGTGCAGGTCGGCGATCCGGCGACGATCCACGCCCGGGACGACGATCGTGATGTAGGTCCGCGAGAAGGGCTCCAGGGTCCGCCAGACCCGCTCCAGGGTGGCGTTCCCGGCGAGCTCGACGATCCGGCCGTGGAAGGCGGCGTCGGCCGTCGCCTCGGCGTAGTTGTCGCCGGCCTCCGCCGCCCGATGCATCTCGTCCACGTACCCGGCGAGGTCCACGAGGTTCTCCTCGGTCAGGCGCGGGATGGCAAGCCGGGCGCCGAGAGACTCCAGCTCGGCACGGATGACGAACGCCTCGAGGAGCTCGTCCAGCCGACGGGCGTCGGACGCGTGCCCCCCGGAAGGCGGTGATCTCCACGACGCCGAGCGCCTCGAGGTCGCGCAGCGCTTCCCGGACGGGCGCCTGGCTCGTCCCGAGCTCCCGGGCGACCCGGGTCTCGACGATCCGGGCGCCCGGCGGGTAGCGCCCGTCAAGGATCGCCTGGAGCAGGCGATCCTTGACCTGGTCGCTCAGGACGCTGCGCGAGATCGTCGGCGTCGCGAGTCATCGGAGACTGGGTCAGTCCCTGCAGGCCACGGCGGCCTAGAGGATCTCGACGAGGCCGGTGTTGCCGTCCACGCGGAGGCGGTCGCCGGTCTTGATGGTCGAGGTGCCGACCGAGGTGCCGACGACCGCGGGGATGCCGTACTCCCGGGCGAGCACGGCCGGGTGCGACACGGTCCCGCCGGCGTCGGTCACGACCGCCGAGATCTTGCCGTACAGGACCTGCCAGGCCGGGTTGGTCATCTGGCAGACGAGGATCTCGCCCTCCATCAGGCTGTCGAACTCGGCCTCGGACATGACGACGCGCGCCACGCCCTCGACCACGCCCGGCGAGCCGGCGATGCCGCTGACCTGGCCGTGCACCTGGACCTGCGAGCGGGTGAACTTGTCCGGGAAGCCCCACAGGTTGAGGTACGGGAACGCCAGCTGCGTCGCGGTGACCGTGCCGACCCAGTCCCTGGGCTGGAGCTTCTCGGCGGCCGCGCGCTTGGCCCTGGCGGCCGCGACGATCGCACGCCCGTCGATGCCGGCCGGGTTGCCGATGAACGCCCGCAGCTCGTTGTAGCGGAACAGGATCACGTCGTCCGGCGCGTCGAGGACGCCCGTCTCCACGAGCTTCTCGCCGAGGGCGATCAGCACGAGGCGGACGTGGGCGTTGGCGCCCTGGTCGATGTAGAAGTGGTGGTCCGGCGTGAGCGGCGCCATCTTGAGGTTGATCTCGTTGGCGGCGCGCATCTCCTCGAGCGCCTCGCCCTCGAGCCCCTCGAGGATCTCCTTCGCCGCGGCGTCGATGTCGGCCGCGAGCGCGGCGATCTTGGTCGGGTAGTCGTAGTCGGACGCGTACTGGTCGCGGATCAGCTGGACGACCGGGGTCATGTCCTCCCGGAAGCTCGGGAAGATGAACTCGTGGCTCCAGACCGCGTGCCAGCCGAACTCCTTCTGGTACGGGACGATGCGCTCGTCGATGAAGCGGCGGCCGCGCTCGCTGTCCTTGAGCGCCGGCACGATCTCGGTGGCGGCCGGGGCCGCGAAGATGGCGGCCAGGGCCGCGTCGGCCTTGACCTCCTCCTTCATCTCCCAGAGGGCCCTGATCTTGTCCCAGTTGCGGTCGTTGGCCGAGTTCTGGAGCCGCCCCAGGAGGACGCTCGTCGATCTTGCCGTGGGTCTTCTCCATGACCGCCCGGAGGTTGAGCGTCGCGCTGAGCTGCGCGAAGTTCAGCATCCAGTGGATCTTCCAGTGGCGGTCGTGCATGTCGATGGCGTCCTCGAGGAGGACGGCGACCTCGGCCAGGCTCAACTGGTCCTTCTGGTCCAGCATGCCCTCGATGTAGTCGAAGTTGCGCTGCATCTCGGGGACGAAGCGCTCGCGCCACCAGTCCGTGAACTTGAGGCCGTAGACGGGGAGGACCGCGCCGAGGTAGGCGCCGATCTTGCCCGCGTACGAGTCGTCCTCGGGAACGATCGGGTGGGTCGTGAAGTTGTACTCCTGCGTGGCGACGTCCACGCCGGCCTCGGCCGGGATGGCGGCCGTGTACAGGTAGCCGTTGACGTTCTTGTAGATCCAGTCCGACGCGAACGGCGTGCCGAAGCGGCGGAACATGTGATCGCAGGAGAGCCACCAGCCGCCGATGTCCTCGTACATCGGGCTGAGGGGCTTCGGGCAATGGAGGTCGTCGTACACCCAGAAGAGGAGCTTCTCGGTCTCCGACTGCCACTCCACCGGGAACTCGGCGTCGCCGAGGAACTGGCCGAGGACTTCTTCCTTGAGAGCCACTGAGTATCCCTCCAACCTGCGTTCGTGGGTCGCCCCCGGCGACTGGTCTAGTTCGCGGCCGCCGCGGTGCGGGCGATCCGCTTGAAGCGCCGCATGTTCTCCGTGATCGCCACCTCCGTCGGGAGTCGCTCCATGCTCGACGCGCCGAAGAACCCGGCCACGCCGGTGGTGTGGTCCAGAACGTACTGGGCGTCCTCCGGCGCGGCGATGGGACCGCCGTGGCAGAGGGCGATGATGTCCGGGTTGACCGCGGCGGCGGCGTCGCGGATCGCCTGGACCCGCTCCGCGGCCGCCTCGATCGTGAGGGCCGTCGTGGCCCCTATCTGGCCCTTGGTGGTGAGGCCCATGTGGGCAACCACGACGTCGGCCCCGGCCTCCGCCATCGCCCGCGCCTGGTCCGCATCGAAGACGTAGGGCGTGGTGAGCAGGCCGGCCTCGTGGGCCGTCCGGATCATGTCGACCTCGAGACCAAAGCCCATGCCCGTCTCTTCGAGGTTCTGCCGGAACTGGCCGTCGCACAGGCCCACGGTCGGGAAGTTCTGGACGCCGGAGAAGCCGATCCGCTTGATCTCCTCGAGGAAGACCGGCATCAGGCGGAAGGGATCGGTCCCGCACACTCCGGCGAGCACGGGCGTCCGGCGCACGATCGGGAGGACCTCGGCGGCCATCTCCACCACGATCGCGTTGGCATCGCCGTACGGCATGCACCCGGCAAGCGAGCCGCGGCCGGCCATCCGGTAGCGGCCGGAGTTGTAGATGATGATGAGGTCGGCTCCACCGGCCTCCGCGCACTTGGCCGACAGGCCCGTCCCGGCCCCGGCGCCCATGATGACGCCCCCCTCGTCGAGGGTGCGACGAAGCCGCGCCAGCGCCTCGGGCCCGTTCATGCCGCGTTGCCCGCGTTCACGCCCCTCGCCGCGGCCCAGGCCCGGTACAGCTCGTCGAGCCGCACGGCCATGGCCGTCGCGAAGGCGGGATCGTTGACGTCGGTGTCCATCTCGACCACCTCCACGTCGGGCCGGAGAGCGGCCTTCAGCTCACGGACGAGGGCCGCGTCCGCGGCCGGGTCGTGGAACTGGGCGCCCGGGACGTCGATCATCGAGACGCCCCCGAGCGGGATGAAGAGGGCCAGCGGACCGCTCGCGGCGTTGAGCTTGCGGGCGATGATCCGCCCGAGCTCCGCGCACTCCGCCTCGGTCGAGCGCATCAGGGTGACCGTGGCGTTGTGGACGTAGAGGTTGCGGCCCAGGAACCTCGGCGGCACGGTCTCCATGGGGCCGAAGTTGGCCATGTCGAGGGCGCCCAGCGAGACGACCTGGGGCAGGCCGAGCGAGCCGGCCATCTCCAGCCGGTCCGGCCCCGCCGAGAGGACGCCGCCGACCAGCTCGTCGACCAGCTCCGTGGTGGTGACGTCGAGCGCCCCGGTGATGAAGCCCGCCTTCATCAGCGCCTCCATCGCGCGCCCGCCGGATCCGGTCGCGTGGAAGACGAGGACCTCGTAGCCGCGCTCCTCGAGCACCTCCCGCGCCTTCGTGACACACGGTGTCGTCACCCCGAACATCGTGGCCCCGATGAGGGGCTTCGGGGCGATGCTCGAGGTGAAGGTCGCGGCTGCGACCGCCATCCCGGCGGCGGCCGCGGCGGCGTTCGTGAGGATCCTCTCCGAGATCCCGTTGATCCCCGCGATGTCGACGACCGAGTACATCATCGCGATGTCCGAGGTGCCGACGTAGGGCCGGGTGTCACCCGACGCCATGGTCGAGACGAGCAGCTTCGGCACGCCGATCGGCAGGGCCTGCATCGCCGCGGAGACGAGCGACGAGCCGCCGGACCCTCCGACGCCCAGGATGGCGTCGAGCCGGCCCTCGGCGTGCAGGCGCTGCACGACGGCGGTCGCGCCGCGGGTCATCGCGGCCATCGCCGGGCCGCGGTCGTGGGCGGCCGCGAGCGCGGCTCGGCTCTCCCCGCCCGCAGCAGCGACGTCGTCGGCGCTGACGTCGGCCGGGGAGGAATCGCTCATGACCCCGGCATCGACGACGATTGCGTCACAGCCGGCGGCGCGGACACGATCGCGCAGGAAGGCATACTCGGGGCCCTTCGTGTCGAGGGTGCCGAGGAGCACGACGCTCGCCATGGGGAAGAACCTTTCCGTCCACGGTTACGGCTCGGGGCAAGCTGGGGATGCAGGCCGACGTTCGATAATCGATTACCGATAAGATTAGGAACCATGGAGGGTCCGCGTCAAGTCCCCGGCGTCTCCGAGTGCAGCTGGTCGCCGTCCGTCCCACGCCGCATCCGGGGCCGGCGCGACCGTCCGGCCCGAGCCGCCCGCGAAACGAGCGGTTGCCCCTTGCGGCCCGTGCATCGATCATCGATTATGTGCGTTGACAGCGAAGATGGGATGCTCCCACAGCCATGAGGCATTGCAGATGACCACCGCCGCGCTCGAGAGCCCGCTCCTGCGGATGACGCGGGAGACGCCGACCGAGTACTGGAACGACTCCTGCGCCGTCGACGAGCTCACCTACGCCATCGAACGCGGCGCCACGGGGGCGACCTCCAACCCGAGCATCGTGCTGGAGGTCATGAAGCAGGAGAAGGCCCACTGGGCTCCGAGGGTGCGCGAGCTGGCGGCCGCGAACCCGACATGGAGCGAGGTGGAGCTCACCTGGGCGATCATCGAGGAGATGGCGGCCCGGGGGGCCCGGGTCCTCCAGCCGGTCTTCGATCGCACGGGCGGCCGCAACGGCCGGCTCTCGGTGCAGACGAACCCCGCGAACCATCGCGATCCGGCCCGGATGGTCGAGCAGGCGCTGCGCTTCGCCGCCCTGGCGCCGAACATGCAGGTCAAGTTCCCGGCCACCGCGGCGGGCCTCGTCGCCATGGAGGAAGCCACCTTCCGCGGCGTCAACATCAACGGCACCGTCAGCTTCACGGTGCCCCAGGCGATCGCGATCGCCGAGGCGGTCGAGCGCGGCCTCGATCGGCGAGCCGCGGCCGGGCACGACACCTCCTCGATGACCCCGATCGCCACGATCATGATCGGGCGGCTCGACGACTGGATGAAGGTCTGCGTCGAGCGGGACAACCTCGCCGTCCACCCGGACGCGCCCAACTGGGCCGGCGTCGCCGCCTTCAAACGGGCCTACGGGATCTTCCGCGAGCGCGGCTACCGGTCCCGCCTGCTGGCGGCGGCCTACCGCCACCGGCTCCACTGGACCGAGCTGGTCGGCGGGGAGGTGAGCATGACGCTCCCCTATCCCTGGCAGGTCCGCTTCAACGCGAGCGGGATCGCGCCCCGGCCGCGGATGGAGGTGCCGGTCGATCCGGGCCTCATCGCCGACCTCCGCGACCGGATCCCCGACTTCCGCCGTGCCTACGAGCCGGACGGCCTGGGCCCGGAGGAGTTCGAGAGCTTCGGGGCGAGTGCGCGAACGCTGCGCACCTTCGTCAAGTCCTACCACGATCTCATGGGTGCGATCCGGGACCTGGTCCTTCCCGACCCCGACATCCGGATCTCCTGACCCTCGGCGACACAGCCCCAAGGAGGCGCAAGACGTGACAACGGAACTCGTGCAGCCGGCGACGCTGCCCATCCTGAGCCACTGGATCGACGGCCGGCCGGTCGAGGTCCTGCCGGAGCAGACCGGACCGATCTACAACCCCGCCACGGGCCACGTCATCGGCCGCGTCCCGCGCGGCGGCGCGCTCGAGGTCGACGCCGCCGTGGCGTCCGCGAAGGCCGCCTTCCCGGCCTGGCGTGACATGCCGCTCATCGCCCGCAGCCAGCTCTTCTTCGCCTTCCGCGAGCTGATGTGGCAGCACCGCAAGGAGCTGGCGGCGCTCATCACCCGCGACCACGGCAAGACCTTCCCCGACGCGTTCGCCGAGGTCACCCGCGGCATCGAGACCGTCGAGTTCGCCTGCGGCCTCCCGGTCCACCTTGCCGGCATGAACACTCCGAACGTCGCGACCGGCGTCGACGCCTTCACCCTCCGCGGGCCGCTCGGCGTGACGGCGGCGATCACGCCCTTCAACTTCCCGGCGATGGTCCCCCTGTGGATCTACCCGATCGCCCTCGCCTGCGGCAACACCATGGTCCTCAAGCCCTCCTCGCACACGCCGGGCGCCACCCAGCTCCAGGCCGAGCTGTGGAAGGAGGCCGGGCTCCCCGACGGCGTCTTCAACGTCGTGTACGGCGGCCGCGAGGCCGTGAAGGCCATCGTCGAGCACCCCGACGTCAAGGCGATCCAGTTCGTCGGCTCGACCGCGGTCGGCCGCTACGTCTACGAGACCGGGACGAAGCTGGGCAAGCGGGTCGGGGCCTACACCTCGGCCAAGAACGCGATGCTCGTCCTGCCCGACGCCGACATGGAGCTGACCGCCGACGCCGCGGTCGCCTCCGGCTACGGCTCGGCCGGCGAGCGTTGCATGGCCCAGACTCTCCTCATCGCGGTCGGCGACACGGCCGAGAAGCTGCGCCCGCTCATGCTGGAGCGGATCGCGAACCTCAAGGTCGGCCCGGGCATGGAGCCGGGCATGGACATGGGCCCCCTCTACTCCTCCGAGCACCGCGAATCGGTGATCCGCTGGATCGACAAGGGCGAGGCCGAGGGCGCCGAGCTGGTGGTCGACGGGCGGCCCTTCCACCACCCCGAGAACCCCGACGGCTTCTTCCTCGGCGTCACCCTCTTCGACAACGTGACGCCGGAGATGGAGATCTACCAGGAGGAGATCTTCGGGCCGGTCCTGGGCATCGTTCACGCCAAGACGTTCGACGAGGCGCTGGGCCTCATCAACGACCACAAGTACGCCAACGGCACCGCCATCTTCACGACCGACGGCGGCGCGGCCCGGCGCTTCAAGCTCGAGGTCGACGTGCCGATGATCGGGGTCAACGTCCCGATCCCGGTCCCGGCCGGCTACCTGTCCTTCGGGGGCGCCAAGGAATTCGGCCCTCGGCGACCTCGCCATGCGCGGCGAGGACGGGATCCGCTTCTTCACCCAGCAGAAGATGGTCACCGAGCGCTGGCCGGAGCCCGGCCGCCGCGGCGCCCTCTCCCTGGTCTTCCCGGGCAACAGCTAGCCTCCTCCCCGCCCAGGAGCCCCAGCCGCCCGACCGCACCCGGTCGGGCGGCTGGGGTCTCCCGTCCACCGCGGTCGACCGTTCCACGATGCAGCAGCGTCCGGCCCCAGCGTAGCCGGCGGCCGCCATCCAGCGAGGTGCCAGATGATCAAGCGAGTGGCGCGAGCCGAGGCAGAGCTGTACCCGCTGCCCGGCCGCAACTGGTACACCTACATCGGGCCGCAGAACACGCCGACCGAGCGCGTCTCCATGGGCGTGTCCGTCTTCCCGGCAGGAAGCAGGCCGCCCGGCCACGTCCACGACAGCCAGGAGGAGACGATCTACTGCGCGGCGGGTCGGGGCCGGATCGTCACCCCCGAATCGACCGCGGAGATCGAGGCCGGGGTCACCGTCTGGGTCCCTGTCGGCACGGTCCACGCGACCGAGTCCGACGGACCCGAGCCGCTCGAGCTGGTCTGCTTCTTCTCCCCGCCGGTGGTGCCCGGCTCGTACGAGAAGAAGGTCCGCGTCATGAGCGAGCCGCTGGTCGCCGGCACCGACGACGGCGAGGTCGCCCGCCTGCAGGAGGTCGCCCGCCAGATCCGGGTCGAGGTCATCAGGGCCGTCTACCTCGCCCGGGCAGGCCACCTCGGGGGACCGCTCTCGGCGGCCGACATGCTGGCCGCCCTCTACTTCCACGTCATGCGCATCCGCCCCGACCAGCCGGGGTGGCCGGACCGGGACCGCTTCATCCTCTCCAAGGGCCATTCGTCGATCGGGCTCTACGCGGCGATGGCCCTGCGCGGCTACTTTCCGGTGGAGGAGCTGGCGACCTTCGACGCGGCCCACTCGCGCCTCCAGGGCCACCCGGACATGACCCGCCTGCCCGGCCTCGACATGTCCAGCGGGTCGCTGGGCATGGGCATCTCGGCCGGGATGGGCATGGCTCTCGGTGCCCGCCTCACTGGCCGCGACGTCCGGGCCTACGTCATGCTCGGCGACGGGGAGTGCCAGGAGGGGGAGGTCTGGGAGGCGGCGATGGCGGCGCCGCGCTACGACCTCGACAACCTGATCGCGATCATCGACCACAACAAGCTCCAGCAGTACGGCTGGCCCGGCGAAGGACCGGACGGTCGCCGGCCGCCCCAGGTGCCGGGCGAGCTCGTCGCCAAGTGGTCCGCCTTCGGGTGGCGCGTGCTCGAGATCGACGGCCACGACATGGCCGCCATCCTGCGCGCGCTCGACGAGGCCGGCCGGGGGGACGGCCGGCCGGTCGCCGTCATCGCCAACACGGTCAAGGGGAAGGGCGTCTCCTTCATGGAGGGCCGCTACTACTGGCACACCCGCGCGATCAAGCCGGAGGAGTTCGCGATCGCGATGGCCGACCTGGGCGAACCCCTCCCGGCCGGCGAAGGAGAGCCGCGATGACCCTGCCGATGGGACGGCCGATGCGCGAGATCTTCGGCGAAACGGTCGCGGAGCTGGCGAACGACGACCCCCGGATCGTAATGCTCGACGGCGACGTCGGGAGCTCGACCCGGGCCGACATCTTCGAGAAGGCCCACCCGGACCGCTACCTACAGATGGGCATCGCCGAGCAGAACATGCTGGGCGTCGCCGCCGGGATGGCCACCATGGGCCTGATCCCGTTCATCAGCACCTTCGTGTCGTTCGCGGTCGTCCGCCCGCTCGACCAGATCCGGGTCCTGATCGCCCAGACGGGTCTCAACGTGAAGATCACTCCGGGCTATGCGGGGCTGTTCACGGGCCAGACCGGGATGAGCCACATAATCGTGGACGACGTCTCGATCATGCGGGCCATGCCCGGGATGGTCACCGTCGCCCCCGCCGACGACGTCGAGGCCCGCGAGGTCCTGCGCTGGGCCGCGGCCTACGACGGCCCCTGCTACGTCCGGCTCGTGCGCGACGCCACCCAGCGCCTCTTCGGCGACGACTACCGGTTCGCGTTCGGCAGGGCCGTCACGGTTCGCGAGGGACGCGACGTGACGCTCATCAGCACCGGCGCGCAGACGCCCCGCGTCGTCGACGCGGCAGACCTCCTGGCGGCGGACGGCATCGACGCCCACGTCGTCCACGTGCCGACGATCAAGCCCCTCGACGTCGCGGCTATCGTCGCCGCCGCCGAGCGGACCGGGCGCGTAATCACCGTCGAGGAGCACACGGTCATCGGCGGGCTGGGCGGCGCGGTGGCCGAGGCGCTCTCGGAGCACCGCCCGACTCCGGTCAACCGGATCGGGCTCCAGGACCTCTACCCGCAGTCGGGACCGAACGACGCGCTCCTCGAGATCTACGGCCTCTCGGCGCCGCGCGTCGCGGACCAGGTGCGCGGGATCCTCCGCCCGGCCTGATTCCGTCCGGCCCAGCGCCCGGGCGGGGCGCGGCACAGACGGCGCGTGCCGTCAGTTCGAGCGGCGCACGTTCCCGCGCGGGCGCTGTACGGGCGTCGGCCGGCCGGCCTCCCAGCTGCCCGCCAGGTGAGCGCCGGCTTCGTCGAAGTGGCCGCGCAGGGCGGACTCGACCTGCAGGGGGTCGCGCGCGCGCAGCGCCCGGAGGATGGCCGAATGCAGGTCCGCCGTCCAGCGCGCGTCGGCGCCGGGGGCGACGAGGGTGATGTACGTGCGGGAGAACGGCTCGAGAGACCGCCAGACCCTCACGAGCGTCGCGTTGGCGGCAACCGCAAGGAGCCGCGCATGGAAGCTCGCGTCGGCGACCGCCACTTCGTGATGGTCGCCCGCGACGGCGGCCCGCTGCATCTTCTCGCCGAGCGCCTCGAGGTCGGTCAAGTCGGCGTCCGTCATCAACGGAACGCCGAGGCGGGCACCGAGCGCCTCCAACTCCGAGCGGACGACGTAGGCCTCCAGCAGCTCGGGGAGGCTCGGCTGACGCACGCGCGCCCCCCGGAACGGCAGGATCTCCACCACGCCGAGAGCCTCGAGACCGCGGAGCGCCTCCCGCACAGGGGCCTGACTTGTGCCGAGCTCCCGGGCCACCCGCGTCTCGACGATCCGTGCGTGGGGCGGGTAGCGGCCCGCGAGGATGTCCTGGAGAAGGCGGTCCTTGACCTGGTCCGCGAGGACGCTGCGCGAGATGACGGTGTCGTGGGACATTTGGGCTCCTCGGACCTCCCTCGGCGGCAAGTCTAGCGTGACGTGCTGGCGCCCGAACCACGATCCGTCGATCCGGGCGTCCCCTGCGGCGTCGGCCCGGGAATGCACCCACGTCGTGGGGCTCGGACCTGAGCCCGCCCTCGCGTTCCGATGCCCGAGCCGCGCGACGGCGAGAAGGGGCGGCCGGGCGATCAGTGGCCGGCCGCGTCGAGACCCCCGACGGCCGCAGCCCAGGCGTCCTCGCCGGCAAGCGGAGCGAGCCGGGTCACGACGAACTCGATCTGGCTCATGCAGCGATCGCGCCAGATCCCGCTGGCGATGAATGCCTCGTGCTGCCCGGGGGCACGCAGGTCGTACTCGATGAGGTCGCGGCAGTCGACGGCTCTGTGCTCGGCCAGGAAGTCGTCCATCAGGCCCGCAATCAGCCGGCGTGCGACCACCTTCGCGGCACCATGGTCGTCGATCCGCCGCTCGGCCAGCATCCCGACGGCCATCGCCGCCCCAGTGATCGCGCCGCATGCCCCACCGCTGTAGGCAACGCCGCCGTTGAGGGCCATCGCCGCAGACGGGTCCATCGGGTCATCCAGGTCGTAGGCGCCCTTCAACACGATGAACGTGGTCTCGGCGCACCCGAACTGGTTGCCGTCGTGCAGGAAGTAGGCCCGGGCAATCGCGGCAGCGTCCATCTCGGCCATGGGCGGATCGTAACCCCGCGGCGACCTCGCTCGAGAGGTGGCGCGCCGCCAGCGGTCGAGCACGCCCCTGCACAAGCGTGATAGAATGTGATCGACATGTGGAAGGTCCTGCAACGTGACGATGAGAGCGCTCCGGGACATGATCTCGCGGCGCGCCGCCGCCAGCGGCTCGGCCTGATCGTCGATTTGCGGCGCGCGGTCCGCCTCGACGAGCTCAGCGCCGCACTGGGTGTCTCGCAGGCGACCGTGCGCCGCGACCTCGACGCGCTGGCCTCCATCGGTCGCCTTCGCCGCGTGCACGGGGGCGCCGTCGCCGCCGACGAGCGCCTCGACGAGCCGCAGTTCGACACGAAGGCCGCGTCGGCGGCACCGGAGAAGGCCAGGATCGCGGCGCGCGCGGTCGAGCTCCTCCAACAGGACGACACCGTCTACCTCGACAGCGGGAGCACGGTCCTCGCCGCCGCCCGCCTGCTCCACGGCTGGTCGCGCCTGACCGTCGTGACGAACAGCCTGCCGGCCGCGGCCGAGCTCGTCGGGCGCGGCCCGCGCCTCATCATGATCGGGGGCGAGCTGCGCACGACCAGCCAGGCCCTGGTCGGTCCGCTGACCCGCCTCGTGCTCGAGGACCTCCACGTGGACCGGGCCCTGATGGGGACGTTCGCCCTCTCCCTGGAGGACGGCCTCACGACCACCGACCCCTCCGAGGGGTACACAAAGCAGCTGGTCCTGCGCCGGGCCCGCGAGGTGATCCTCCTCGCCGACAGCGGCAAGATCGGGACACGCTCGTTCGCCGGCGCCGGGCGCCTGGACGAGGTCCACGTCCTGGTCACGGACACCGGCATCGACGACCGCACGGTCCGGACCCTCAACCGGCGCGGCATCCGCGTCATCACGGCATGAACGCACGCGCCGGCTCCCGGCCGGCCCCACGACGATGAGCGAGCGGAGGAACAGCATGGCCGCGGAGCCGACCTATCGCAGCGACACCCGCCCGGACTTCGCACCGTTCGAGGAGTCGTGCGGAACGATCACGGGTTTCGCCTACGCCGGCGACCTTGCCTCGGAGCTCGCTGCCGGCGGCATGACCGGCCCCGATGCGCTCGACCTCCTCGACGACATGCTCGCCGTCCGCGAGCTCGAGGAGATGATCGTCCGCCTCCGTTCGGGCGGGTACGACCCGCTGCCCGGCTACGACTACCGGGGCCCCACGCACGTGTCCATCGGCCAGGAGGGCAGCGCCGTCGGCGCCTCGTCGGCCCTGCGCCCCGACGACAACATCACGAGCTCCCACCGGGGCCACGGCGACGCGATCGCCAAGGGGTTCGCCGCGATTCGCCACATGACGGTCGAGCAGCTCCGGGCCCGCGTCCCGGGGGCGACCGCCGGGAGCCGCGAGGAACTCCTCGCGGCCGCCCTCGAGGAGCACGCCTATCGCGTGGTCGCCGAGCTCTTCGGCAAGGAGGAGGGCTACAGCCGCGGGCGGGGCGGCGGGATGCACATCGGCGACTTCTCGACGGGGCACCTCGGCGCGAACGCGATCGTCGGCGGCAGCGTGCCCATCGCGACGGGCGCGGCAATGGCGATTCGCTACGAGGGCGTCGACCGCGTCGTCTGCTGCATGGCGGGCGACGGGGCCTATGCGAACGGCGTCGTCCTGGAGTCGCTCAACTGGGCGGCCCAGCACCAGTGGACCAACCACCTCGCCGGCGAGCGGGCCCACGGCCTGCCGGTGATCTACTTCATCCAGAACAATCACTACGGCATGACCCACCGGACCGATGAGGAGGTCATGGGCGTCCGCCACCTGGCCCGCCGGGCGGCCGGGTTCGCCGAGAACAACATGCACGCCGAGGTCGTCAACGGGATGGACGTCCTGGCGGTCCGGGACGCGGTCCGCCGGGCGGCGGCGATCTGCCGGGCGGGCGACGGGCCGGTCCTGATCGAGGCGAGCACCTACCGCTACTACGGCCACTCGCTGTCGGACCCCCGCAACGAGTACCGGACCCGCGAGGAGGAGGCCGCCTGGCGGGCGGTCGACCCGATCGAGCTTCTCAGGCGCCAGCTCATCGAGGCCGCCGTAACCGACGAGGCGGGGATCGTTGCCGTCGAGGCCGGCGCCCGCGAGCGGAACGCCCGCGCCGCTGTCCGGGCGTCGCAGGCCACCGACCCGGACCCGGCCGATCTCCTGCGCTACCTGTACACGGACACGGCCGCCGACGAAGTGCCCGTGGCTGCCCGGAACGCCGTCACCCTTGCCGGGCCCCCGGTGGCGAAGCGCGACGCGAACGGCGCCATCAGCTACAAGGACGCCCTGCGCGAGGCGCTCGTGGAGGAGATGACCCGCGACGCCCGGATCATCCACTACGGGGAGGACGTGGCCGACTACGGTGGCGCCTTCAAGCTCACCAAGGGGCTCCTCGAGACGTTCGGGCGAGAGCGCGTCTTCAACACCCCCATCTCCGAGGCCGCGATCTGCGGCACGGCGGTCGGAGCGGCGATCGTCGGGGCCCGCCCGGTGGTGGAGCTCATGTACATGGACTTCGCCCTCATGGCATCCGACCAGATCGCCAACCAGGCAGGAAAGTGGCACTACATGAGCGGTGCCCAGGTGGAGGTCCCGCTCGTGATCCGGGCCTCGGTCGGCGCCGGAAAGGGCTACGGCGGGCAACATTCGCAGTCCCTCGAGAGCATCTTCACCCACATCCCCGGCATCTGGGTGGTCTACCCGTCGACGCCGGCGGACGCCAAGGGGCTCCTCAAGTCGGCCATCCGCACCAACAACCCGGTCCTGTTCGTGGAGAGCCAGGGCCTCTACCCGACGAAGGGCGTCGTCCCCGAGGAGGAGTACCTCACCCCGATCGGCACGGCTCGGGTCGCCCGCGAGGGCGCGGACGCGACGCTGGTCGGCTGGGGGCCGGCCGTGCTCGATCTCCTGGCCGCCGCCGAGACGCTGCAGGCGGAGCACGGCATCGCGGCCGAGGTGATCGACCTGCGCAGCCTGGTCCCGCTCGACATGGAGACTGTCCTGGCCTCGGTCCGCAAGACCGGCCGCTGCGTGGTCGCCAGCCAGGCGGTCCTGATCGGAAGCTTCGTCAACGAGATCGTCGCCCGGATCCAGGCGGAGGCGTTCGACTACCTGGACGGCCCCGTCGGCCGGATCGGGGCCGCGAACGGGATCTCCCCGCAGGCGGAGGGGCTCGAGAAGGCCTTCCTGCCCAATGCCGGCGACGTCGTCCGGGCCGTAACGGCCCTCCTGTAGCCGAGGCGCTCGTCATGGTCCACGCGATCCGCATGCCGAAACCCGGCCAGATGACCGAGGAGTGCACCCTCACGGCGTGGCACAAGAACGAGGGTGACCCTGTCGCGAAGGGCGACATCCTGTTCGAGATCGAGACCGACAAATCGGCCATGGAGGTAGAGGCGTTCGACGACGGCGTCCTCCTCCGGCGGCTGGTCGCCGAGGGCGAGACCGTTCCCGTCAACTTCGTGTGCGCCTACGTCGGCGAGGCCGGCGAGGCGATCCCCGAGGAGGAGCAAGAGCCGGTCGCGGCGGTGGCGCTCACCCCCCCGGCGGCGGCCATGCCGCCGGAGACCGTCGCCTCGCCTCCTGGCCGGGCCGCAGCTCCCGCGCCGGCGGCCGCCGCGCCGCCGCCCGTCCCCTCCCCGACCGCCCGGATGGCCATCAGCCCGCGCGCGAGCCGGCTCGCCGCCGAAGCGGGCCTGGACCCGCGGGCGATCGCCGCCACGGGCCCCGGCGGGCGGATCGTCGAGCGCGACGTCCGGTCGGCGGTCGCGGCACGAGCCGGCGGCGCCGCCGCACCGGCTCCCGCGGCAGTCCCGGCGTCCACTTCTGCGCCGGCCGCGCCGTCCTCGCGGATCGCGGCGGCCCTCGCTCCTCCGCTCGACGGCGAGGACGAGCCGCGGCCGCTCAGCCGGGTTCGCCGGGTCATCGCCGACCGCCTGACCGCCAGCTGGACGTCCACCCCGCACTTCACGGTCACCGTGGCCGTCGACGTGACCGCCGTCCTGGCGCTCCGGGCCGAGCTCAAGGCCGCGGGCACGAACCTGACCGTCACGGACTTCGTCCTCGCGGCGACGGCCCAGACCCTCGCCGAGTTCCCGGACGTCAACTCCCGCACGGACGGCGTCTCCGTCTGGCGGCGGCGCCGGGTGCACCTCGGCCTCGCCGTATCGCTGCCCGGCGGTCTCGTCGTGCCGGTCATCCGCGATGCCGACCGAATGGCGATCGGCGAGCTCCACGACACGGCCGTCGCGTTGGCGGCGAAGGCCCGCGAGGGAACGCTCCCGGTCGACGACATGACCGGGAGCACCTTCACGGTCTCGAACCTCGGCATGTTCGGGGTCGAGGAGTTCAGCGCGATCATCAACCCCGGCGAGGCCGCAATCCTCGCCGTCGCGAGCGCAATCCCCACGGCAGTCGCCATCGGCGATGGCCTGGCGGTGCGGTCGATCATGAGGCTGACGCTCTCGGCGGACCATCGCCAGGTCGACGGCGAGCTGGCGGCCCGGTTCCTCGGCGCGATCCGTCGTCGACTCGAGGACGCCGCGGCGTTTCGCCAGGAAGCCCTCACCCACTGATCCCCGACCGTCGCGCGTCCGCGACGGTCGGCCACGCGGAGACACCAAGACATGGCCACTGGGCACGAGCGCCGGTTCGAGATAGCGGCGCTGCCGAACCTGCGCGACGTGGGCGGTCACGACACGCTCGACGGCGGGCGTGTCCGCACGGGGCTTCTCTACCGCTCCACCGACCTCAGCCGGATCGACGGGCCCGACGCCGCCGCGCTGGCGAGGCTGGGCATCCGGACGGTCTACGACCTGCGCACGGCGGGCGAGCGCACCGGGCAGCCCGACCGGCTTCCGCCGGGCAGCGCCCACGTCGTGGCCGACGTGCTCGGGGACTCGCCGGGGATGACCCCGGCCGAGTTCGCGACCTTGTTCGAGGACCCGGCGGCGGCGGCGAAGGCGCTCGGCGGCGGCAGGTCGGCCATGTTCTTCGTGGACGCGTACCGCGAGTTCGTGCGCCTCGACGCCGCTCGCGCGAGCTATCGTCTCCTCTTCTCCGACCTGGCCGGCGGGGCGAGCATGCCTGCGCTCGTCCACTGCACCACCGGGAAGGACCGGACCGGCTGGGCGGCCGCCGCCCTGCTGACGCTCCTCGGCGTGCCCGACGACGTCGTGATGGAGGACTACCTGCTCAGCGGCCCGCTTCTGCTGCCCGTCGTCCGGCCGCTGGTCGAGGCATTCGAGGCGGTCGGCGGCGACCCCGAGCTGCTGTGGCCCCTCGTCGGCGTCCGACCCGAGTACCTGGGGGCGGCCCTCGACGAGGTGAGCCGGCTGTTCGGCTCGATCGAGGGCTACTTCGCCGAGGGCCTCGGGCTCGACACCGCGGCCCGGAACGATCTCCGCGCGCGGTTCGTCGAGCGCGGCTGAGCGACGGCGGCGCACCGGGCGCGCGACCGCCGCGGCCGCCCCGGGGCCGGGCGCCTGGCGGTCAGCCGGCAGCGCCGCGCAGGCGGTCCAGGGCGACGCGCTGGATCCCCATGATCGCCATGGCATCGGTGATCCGCCCGTCGAGGGTCATGGCCAGCGCCTCCGCGAAGGGCACCCAGCGGACGACGAGCTCCTCGGTCGCCTCGGGGGCGGCCGCCTCGTGCGTCAGGTCCGTGGCCAGGTAGAGGAACCCGGCCTCGTCGGTCACCGAGTTCGAGAGGTGGAAGCGCCCGATCTCGAGCCATTCGGCCGCCACGACGCCCGTCTCCTCGCGGAGCTCGCGGCGGGCTCCCTCGAGCGCGTCCTCCCCCGCCGGGACGCCGCCCTCGGGGATCTCCCAGGAGTACGCGTCGAGCGGGTAGCGGTGCTGGCCGACCAGCAGCACCCTGTCGTCCGCGTCGATCGTCACGATCCCGGCGGCGAGCGACTCGAAATGGACGACGCCGTAGACGCCGGGGCTGCCGTCCGGCCGGACGACGTCGTCGTGCCAGACCGTGAGCCAGAAGTTCTCGTAGGCGACGCGGCGGGCGATGCGCCGCCAGGGGCCGATCGCCGCGTGGCCCGGTTCGCTGCTCACCGGCGCATGGTAGCGGGCGCCGGACGGATGGACGCTAGCCCGCCTTCAGGGCGGTCACGATCTCGGCGGCCCAGGCGCGGATGTCGTCCCACGAACGGAAGTCACCCTCCGGAGCGCGGACCGCGGTGAGGAGGACCTTCTCGCCGAGACCGAGCCGGCTGCGATCGACGTGGCCGGCGAAGACGCGGTGCTCGCGGGCGCCCGTCGCCTTGACGAGGTCCGCCACGTCGACCGGGACGTCGTCGGGCTTCGGTTCGTGACCGACCGGCCCGCTGGAGAAGAGCCAGACGGGCCGGGTCGCGATCTCCCCGGCGAAGCGCTCCACCAGGCTGACCGCGGAATCCATCCAGTGGCCCACGTAGACGCTGCTTCCCAGGATGATGGCGTCGTACCCCTCGAGGCTCGTCACCGCGTCGGGCGGCAGGACGGCGGTCTCGAAGCCGGCGCCGACGAGCGTCGCGCTGATCTCCTCGGCGATCTCGAAGCTGGCGCCGTGCCGGGAAGCGGCGCTGACAAGGACCTTCATGGGGCGCGTCCTCTGGGGTTCGGATCCGCGGGGACCGGGCGGACCCCTGTCCCGCCGACCGTAGCGGTGGGACCCGGCGCGAGCGCAGGGCCGAAGCGCCCGGAAACGCCCGCCGATCGTCGCTCCGGCCCCCGGCTGCCTGTGGACGGGGCGGGCGGGCCGCGAACGGAGGATGCCTGCCGCAATTCGTGACCTCGGCCACTTCCACGCCGCTCGCCCGGCGACGATGGTTCGGGGAGGCTAGTCCGATCTACCTGGAGGTTGAGGATGACCGCGCGGGTCGGAGACGAAATCGTCGTCGAATCGGAGAAGGTGGGCCAGGCGGCGCGCAAGGGAGCGATCCTCGAGGTGATCGAGGCGTCGTACGGGACCCGCTACAGGGTCCGCTGGGAAGACGGGCACGAGAGCACGATCCGGCCATCGGCCGGAAGCGCCCGGATCATCGACCGGTCGGCGCCGAAGCCGGCCTGATCGGGCCGCGACCGGCGATCGCGGGGCGCCCGGGAGCGCCGGCCCTCAGGCGCGGGTTCGCGCCTCGGCGCCGGGCCGCCCGTCACGCGCGAACCGCTCGCCCGGCAGCGCCGGCAGACGGGGGCGGAGCCCCTGCGGCGCAGGGTCGTGGCGCCGGTCGCCCGGCCGCGACGCGTGCAGCGGGCGCGGGGCCGGGTGCTGACCGAGCGGGGTGCCGTGCAGGGGCCGCGGGGTGGCATGCTGCGGGCGCGGGCCGGCGTGGCCCGGGGCCTCGTGCCGGCCGGCGTGGTCGGCACGACCCGCAGGGAGCGCGCTTCCCGGCCGGGCGGGGCGGAAGTGGCGGGGGCCCGACTCGCCGGCGCGGGGCCGGGTCGCCATCGCCCGATGCTCGACGGAGCGAAGGCGGATCGGCTCCGCGGCGATGGAGCGGTTGGGCTCGAAGCCCGCGACGACCTCGATCGGGATGGTGCGGCGCAGGAGCCCCTCGATGCCATGCAGGAGCGGACCCTCGTCGACGCAGACGAGCGAGATCGCCACGCCCTCGGCGCCGGCTCGACCGGTCCGGCCGATCCGGTGCACGTAGTCCTCGGGGACCATCGGCAGCTCGAAGTTGACGACGTGGGGCAGGGCGTCGATGTCGAGCCCGCGGGCGGCGATGTCGGTCGCGACGAGGACCATGACCCGGCCCGCCTTGAAGTCGGCCAGGGCGCGAACGCGCTGCGCCTGGCCCTTGTTGCCGTGGATGGCGGCCGTCGCGATCCCGTCGCGGGAAAGCTGCTCGGCGAGGCGGTTCGCCCCGTGCTTGGTGCGCGTGAAGACCAGCGCCTGGCCGATCCGCCCGCTCCGCACGAGCGAGCTCAGGAGCTCGCGCTTGCGCTCGCGGTCCACCGGGTGCACGAGCTGGCGCACGAGCGCGGCGGGCGTGTTGCGGGGGGCGACGTCCACCTCGGCCGGCCGCTCCAGGAAGCGGCTCGCGAGCTCCCGGATCTGGTCCGAGAAGGTCGCCGAGAAGAGGAGCGTCTGGCGGCGCTGCGGGAGCAGGGCGAGGACCTGCCGGATGTCGTGGATGAACCCCATGTCGAGCATCCGGTCCGCCTCGTCGAGGACGAGGATCTCCACCTGCGAGAGGTCGATGGTGTGCTGGCGGGCGTGGTCGAGGAGGCGGCCCGGGGTCGCCACCACGATCTGGGCCCCGCCACGCAGGGCGCTCGCCTGGGGGCCGAAGCCGACACCGCCGTAGATGGCGACCGAGCGGATGGGCCGGCGGGCGCCGTAGACCCTGACGCTCTCCTCCACCTGCAGTGCGAGCTCGCGGGTCGGAACCATGACGAGGGCACGGACGAGGCGGCGCGCCGGCGCGCGTCGATCGTCGTGGCGCACCGCGTCGCCGTTCAGGCGCTGCAGCATGGGAAGGACGAAGGCCGCGGTCTTGCCGGTGCCGGTCTGGGCGCCGGCGAGCACGTCGCGGCCGGCGAGGACGAGCGGGATGGACGCGGCCTGGACGGGGGTCGGGACGGTGTAGCCCTGGTCCGCGACGGCGCGAAGGAGCTCGGGCGTCAGCCCGAGGAGATCGAAGGACACGAGAATGCTCCTGGCGGGGCCCTCCCGCACGGTGCGGGGCCCGGTCAGGGCGCAGAGGTGGTTCGGGATCGGCGGCGCGGGAACCGGGGCGCTGACCGGAGCGCCCATCGAGCACGAGAGGAACAGAGTCTAGCCGAGATCTCGTGATCGCGCGGCCGGGCCGCTCGGCGTGACACTCGGCGCGGCGCTCGGCGTGACGCGATCGGACCGCCGTCGTGGCCGCTCCGGCGCGGCCGGAATACACGAACCCGCCGCGGGAGGAGCTCGCGGCGGGTTCGTGAAGGGATCGGCAGCTCGAGGTCAGCGGTCGGCCCGGGCCCCCCGGGAGCCCTGCCGGAAACGACCGCCCCGGCGCGGGCGCATCCCCGCGCGCAGGCCAGCGGGCAGGTTCATCACCGGGCGTGCCCGGCCGTCATGTCGTAGTCGAGATAGACGACGTGGGTCTGGGTGTACTCGAGCACGCCGTGCTTGCCGTCGGCGCCGCCGATTCCGGACTTGCGCCAGCCTGCGTGGAAGCCCTGCATGTTCTCCATGTGCTCGCGGTTGACGTACGTCTCGCCGAACCTGAGCTCGTTGCAGGCCCGCATCACGACGTCGAAGTCCTTCGTGAAGACCGACGACGCGAGGCCGTAGATGGAATCGTTCGCCCAGGCGATCGCCTCGTCGAGGTCATGGAACGTAACGACGGGCATCACGGGCCCGAAGGTCTCCTCTCGCACGATCGCCATGTCCTGCCGGCAGTCGGCGATGACGGTGGCGGGGTAGAAGCTCCCCTCGGGGCGGTCCGTCGGCCGCCTGCCGCCGACCACGATCCGGCCGCCCTCGGCGACCGCCTGCTCGACGCGTCCGCTGACCGCCTCGAGCTGCCGCGGGCTCACCAGCGGGCCCATGTCGATCCCCTCGTCCTCCAGGGCGTTGCCGTACTTCGCCTGGCTCATGACCTCGGAGAACCGGGCGAGGAACTCGTCTGCGACGCTCTCGTGGACGTACGTCCGGTCGGCCGCTCCGCACACCTGGCCGGTGTTCAGGAGCCGGCTCGCCTTGATGGACCTGGCCGCGAGGTCGAGGTCTGCGTCCGGCATCACGATGACCGGGGCGCTGCCGCCGAGCTCAAGGCTGACCTTCGTGATGTTCTTCGCGGCGAGCTCCATGACCCGGGAGCCCGTCCTGATGCTGCCCGTGACGCTCACCATGCCCACGAGCGGGTTCGAGGCGAGCTCCTCGCCGACGATCGGTCCGTAGCCGCAGACGAGGTTGACCACGCCCGCCGGGATCTCGGCTTCGGCGAAGATCCGGGCGAGCTCGAGCGTGCTGTTCGGGGTGATCTCGCTCGGCTTCACCACGATCGCGTTGCCGGTCAGGAGGGCCGGCGCCACCTTCCTCGCGAGCACGTAGAGCGGGAAGTTCCAGGGAACGATCCCGCCGATGACGCCGATGGGCTGCCGCAGCAGCATCTGCATCTCGTTGGGCCGGTCGCTCGGGATGACCTCGCCCTCCACCCGGCGCGCCCATTCGGCCGTGTAGTCGAAGTAGCCGGCCGTGCCGCCGACCTCTCCCTGGGCCTGGTCGAGGGGCTTCCCCTGCTCCTCTGAGAGCACCCGCGCCAGGTGCTCGGCATTGCCCCGAATCCCGGCCGCGATCCGGTGCAGGTATGCCGCTCGCTCGGTCGACGTGCGCTTCTCCCAGGAGCGCTGGGCCTTGTCGGCGCACTCGAGCGCCTCGCGAGCGTCCTCGGCGGACGAGTCCGGGACCTCGGACACGGTCTGGCCGGTGGCCGGGTTCTCGACCGTCAGCGTCTTGCCCGCCTGCGCGTCGACGAGCCGCCCGTTGACGTAGTTCTGGTAGCGACGGATCTCTGCAGCCATCATGCCTCTCCGGGTTGGAGCGCCGCGATCAGGCCGCGGCGCGGTCGGGACTTGCGGGACGCGGGGCCGAGTCGCTCACCGACCGACCCCGCTTCCGCTGGCGGCGTCTAGCCGAGGACGAGCGCGGAGATGCTCAGGTCAGCGTGCGTCGGAATGCCCTCCACCGAGCAGCCCTGCTCGCCGAAGGCCAGGTAGCCGATCCAGGGCACGGGGCCGACGACGTGCGCCAGCTCGCCCGGGATCTCCCTGATCCGGTCGCCGAGGGCGATGGCACGGCCGCCACAGTGGACGAGCATGAGGGCCTGGGGCTTCTCCACCCCGCGGGCCGCCTCGTGGACCGCGTTCCCCGCCTCGGCAATCAACCCGTTCACCGAGTCCTCGGCGAGCTCCAGCAGCATGCCGGGGCTCATGGCCGCCCCGAAGTCCATGGAGCCGTCCTCGTGGCTGTTGACCGGGTGGGCGGCGTAGGTGATCCCGTCCTTGTGGAAGAGCAGCGGGTACTGCACGCTGAACGACACGAGGGCGCCGCCGCCGATCTCGGCTTCCGGCCGTCCGACCCACTCCGAGTAGACGTCCATGGCGCGGCGGCCGTCGAGCTCGAACAGCGTGCGCCCCGAAGCCTTGGTGACGGTTGCGCTCTTGCCCGTCACCCGGTAGCCGTGCGTGAAGTGGTACCCGATCGGCCCGTTCAGCGCGGCGACGGCGAGGTGGTTCTTGTATGCGTGGCCGTTCGCGAACTGCTGGAACTTGCCTTCGGGAGTGTGGTCCGAGGAGCTGCCGCCGACCACCGGCACGCCCGGAGCGACCTCGGAGATCGCCCGCAGGATCTCCTCTTCCGGCCCCATGAAGGTGAGGGTGAGCACGACGCTGGCCTCGCCACCGAGAGCCGTGAGAGCCTCCTGGACGGCCTTCTTGCCGGCCGCGAAGGCGTCGTCGCCGACGGCGGCCACTCCCACCCCGGCCGCGCGGTCCGCGATGAGCATCAGGCTGGCCGCGCCGCCATCCGCGGTGATCCAGCCGGTGTCCTGGAAAACACCCGTGGAGGACGAGCCACCCCAGAGGGGCACGCCGCCCAGGAGCGCCGAGACGCCGGCGACCAGCTTCTCGGTGTCGTACTGCGACGTGGCAAACAGGATGGCCAGGGTCGGCGTGCCGTGCAGACCCGCCCTGGCTCGCTCGACGAGCTCGGCGGCCGCAGCCCCGGCGTCGGTGCTCGTGGTGTAGCCGGTCCCGATTGCGCTCATGTGCCTGCCTCCTTGCCGGCTCGCGATGGCGAGCTGATCAAGACCACGGTGCGGCGTGGTCATTCACCGACCAACAGCGTACGCGCCTCCTCAAGACCCTCGAGCGTCCGTCCGCCCTCCCTGCTTCCGGCGGGGCCTGCAATCGCGGGCCCGCTATGTCATGGGCGCCGCGGAGATGACCGCGTTCTTCCCGGTGGCGGTCGAGGCTTCCCGGCCGCTACGAGGCAACCGGCGCACGACGATCCTCCGGCACTCCGCCGGCCTGGTAGATCCGGCCGAGCATTGCCGCGCCGACCATCGAGGACTGGTCCTGGTACTCGTAATCGAAGCTGCCGGTCCAGCGGCGCCGGGCCTCGAGCATGCCGCGGATCTTCGCGCCGCCACCCGAGATTCCGACCTTCGTTCCCAGCTTGAGCAGGCCGGCCACGCCCCTGAGGTGGCTCCCGAGGTAGCTCATGTTGCCGCGAACCAGGCTCACCAGCAGGTCGTCGCGGCTCGTCTGGAGGGTCAGGCCGTCGAACCCGCCCTTCAGGCGCTCCAGCGAGTAGCGGCTGCCGCCGAGGTGGGGGTTGTAGACCGGCAGCTCGCCCTCGCGCGCCTCGCCGTCCGGATCGGAGAGGAAGGCTTCCAGGACATCCGGCAGGTAGGCCTCGTAGAAGGTCTCGGCGTCGATCTCGCGACACATCGTGCGGCGGAACCACTCGAGAGCCTCACCGCCCGTGTTCAGCACGTAGAAGGTCAACCAGCGGTCCGGGATCACGTGGCAGCGGAGGTTGAACTCGGCCGAGGCGACGGGTCGGTCGGTGCACACGCTGACGATGTCGCAGGTGCCGCTGATGATGCTGATGTCGCCCGGCTCCGTGATGCCGCCGGACAGGGCGGCGAGGGTCGCGTCGTTCCCGCCGCAGAGGACCGCGCAATCGCGCGGCAGCCCCAGCTCGTCGGCGATCTCGGGGAGGATCGGGCCGACCGCGTCGTACGACAGCAGGAGCGGCGGCAGGAGGTGCGCGGGGATCCCGGCCGCATCCAGGGCGCTCTCGTTCCAGGCCAGGTCGTTCTCGACCGTCCTGTACAGCCCCGTGATCGAGGTCGTGGACGGGTCGATGGCCCAGCGGCCGGTCATGCGACGGGCGATGTACGTATTGCAGTGACCGAACTTGGCCGTGGCCTTCCAGATCTCGGGCTGCTCGTCCCGGAACCACATGATCGACGCCAGCGACGAGCCGCCCGACACGGGGAGGTTGGCCGATTCACCCAGGAAGGCGTCCTCGCCGACCTGCTCGCGGATCCGCCTCGCCTGCGCGTGCGATCGACCGTCGAGGAACAGGACGGCCGGCGCCAGCGCGGAGCCGTCCGCGGCCATCGGAGTCAGGCCCGGGGTCGTGACCGAGAGCGACACGACGCCGACCTCCGCGAGATCGGGGCCGACCTCGGCGCAGCAGGATTTGAGCGCCTGCCACCAGGTCTCGGGCTCGATGTCGGCCCTGCCGCTCGCGGAGAGGTGCGGGCTGTACTTCCGCCGCGCCACGCGGCGCAGCTCGAGGTCGGGACTGAACACGCCGAGCTTCAGCCCCGATGTGCCGACGTCGATCGCGAGGATGTCCTTCGTCACGTCACGAGGCCCTCCCCGACGAGGAGATCCCGCAGCGCCTCGACCTCGCCGGGCTCCAACGGCGCGAGCGGTCGTCGGGGCGGCCCGCCGACGTAGCCGGCCAGATCCATGGCCGCCTTGACGCCCGCGACGCCGTACGACCCCGAGATCGCGTGGTTCACCCGCGCGACCCACGCCTGGCAGGGGGGGCCGTTCACCTCGTCTCGCGCAGCTCCGTAGTCGTAGAGCCGGACCGCCACGTCGGGAAACGAGTTGGCCAGTGACACGGTGCCGCCCGCCGATCCCCCCATCATCGCCGGGAACAGAAAGTTGGCCGATCCTGCCAGGACCTGGAAGGTGGGGCCCTGGAAGGGCAGGAACTCCTCGATTCCGCTCGATGCGCTGTCCTTGAGGCCCACGATGTTCGGGTGGGCGGCCAGGCGACCCACGAGCGCGGGCGTCAGCGTCACCCCGCAGAAGCCGGGCGCGTTGTAGAGCAGGATCGGGATCCGGGCGCCGTCGGCGAGCGTCGCGAAGTAGCGGTAGAGCACGCCGTCGGTCATCTGCCTGCGGAAGTAGCCCGGCGGCAGCACCAGCCCGAAGTCGGCGCCGAGGTCGGCTGCGGCGGCGAGGAACCGCTCGGCCTCGCGCTGGCCGTCGTACGCGGCCCCCGCAATGACCACCTGCTGAGACCCCCGGTGGCGGACCACCTCGCCGAGGACCTCGCGCCGCTCCTCCTCGGACAGGCTCCGGTTCTCGCCGTTCGAACCGAGGACCAGGTGGCCGCGGAGCCGCGTCGCCGCATACCGGGCGAGGTTCTCCCGCAGGGAGCCGAGATCGACGTCCTCGTTCCTCGAGAACGGCGTGCAGATCGGCGCGAAGACGCCCTCGAGCCTCTCCCGGACGGTCACGTCCGGAAGCTCCGTGCGACGCTCCCTTCCCTCATCCACGGGCAGCGATCTGGGCGGGAGTCGGCCCCGTGGGTGCAGAGGCCGCCGCTCCGTTGCCCGCCGCGCCCGCGGGCGTCGCCATCTCGGCTCCGAGCTCCCGGGCGATGGCCAGGGCAGCCTCGCGGGCGCGCTGGCCGAACCGGTCGAAGTGCGCGCGGACGCGGAAATCCGGGCCGGAGACGCTCAGCGCGGCGACGGCTCGCCCGTCTGCGCCCACGATCGCGACCGCGACACAGGCCCCGAAGTCCTCGTTCTCCCGATCGTCGATCGCGTAGCCGCGCGCCTGGGTCCGGGCGATCTCGTCGCGGAACTGCTCCACGGACCGGATCGTTCGCGCAGTCCGCGGAGCGAAGTCCATCTGCCGGTAGAGGGCCTCGCGGTCGGCCTCGGAGAGGGTGGCCACGATTGCCTTCCCGAGTGACGTCGTGTGGAGGGGCATCGTCTGCCCCACCTCCGACACGAGCTGGATGCTGTTGTCGGATACCAGCTTGTCCACGTAGAAGACCTCGAGCCCCTCCCTGACCCCCAGGTGGACCGTCTCCCCCACGTCCTCGCGAAGACGCTTGAGGTGTGGCCGGGCGACGCGCTGGAGATCGAGCTGGGCCGTGACGCCATGGGCCAGGCGGAGGATCTTGCCGGTCAGGCGATAGCGTCGCGAGATCTCGTCCTGGGCGACGTAGCCGGTCTCGACGAGCGTTCGAAGCAGGCGCGTGACGGTGGCCTTGTCCAGGCCGACCTTCTCACCGACGGCCGAGGGGCCGAGCCCGAGCTCATCCGCCGAAGCCAGGGCTTCAAGGACGGCGAGCCCGCGACTGAGCGTTCGTGTCGTCACCGTATCGCTCCGTGATACTTCGTTCCGATTGGTGATCCAATCGTAGCCCGGCGCGGCGCATTCGGCGTCGGGCGCCGCACGTCTCGGGACGCGAGTTGGGGCCGGGCCGCGTCCCGCGATCTCCGCCCGCGTCGGGCCGCCCCGACGAACAGGGGGGAGGTCCCTGTTGATCCCTGGTAGAGCGGCGACCGGTCGTTCGCTCGATCGCGGCGGCCGGTCGCTGGTGGCCGGGGGGTCCTGCCCGCCGGGCGAGGACCCCCCGGGTATCGGCTGGGCTATGGGCAGGTCAGGTACTGGCCCTTGAAGGACGCAACCATGCTCTTGACGATCTCGACGCGCTTCGCCTGGTAGTCGGCGATCTTCACGCTGGGCACGTCGCCCACGGTGGCGCCGTCGGCCGTGATGAGGAAGGTCCCCGTGTCGACGAGGAACGGCGAGCCGGCCTTGACCGTGCAGCCACGCCGCAGGAGGTCGAGGACGTAGGAGCCGAGGTAGGCCTGGCCGTACGGGTTCTGGGACATCGTGCCGACCGCGAACCCGTCCTGGATCGCGGAGAGGAGCGCCGGGTCATCGTCGATGCCGATGAACTTGATGCGCTTGTCACCGAGGTTCCGAAGCAGGGTCGCCGCGACGGACGAGCCGACGTAGGCGACGCTGATCATCCCGTCGATCTCGGCGCCGTTGGAGGCGAGGATCGCGCCAACCTTCTTGGTCGCGGCCTCCTGGTCGTCGGAGTCGGTGAGGTGCTGGAGGACCTTCACGGTCCCGTTGGACTCGCCCACGGCGGTGTCAACCGCCTTGATCCGGGCCTGGGTGTTCGGGTCGACCAGGCGGCTGGCGATGTGCACGATCTGGCACGGGTCGGCCGCGGTGCAGGTGGCCCCCATGGCCGCGATCAGGGCCTTGGTGCCGAGGTAGGCCGAGTTGTAGACGTCCGTGGCGAGGCAGAACGCAGCCGGGGAAGGCTCGCTCGTGCAGCCGCCGGCCGCGATGCTCGGGATGCCCTGCTTCTTGAGCTCGTCGAGCAGCGCGTTCGTCCCGTTGGCGTCACCCGGGAAGATGTTGAACGCGTTGTAGCCCTGGGCGACGAGCGTCTCGACCATGTTGTTCTGGGCCGTCAGCTCCCACTGCGGGGGGAACTTGTAGACGCCTCCCACCAGGCCGAAGTCCTTCACGGCGTCCGCCGTGCCCTGCTCCCAGGGGGTGAAGAACGGGTGCGGTCCGCCGGCGACGCTCGCGACCTTCGTCGTCGATGCCGCTGGCGGCGCGCTCGCCTCTGCGCTGGGTGCGGCGGTGGCTGCCGCGGTTGCCGCGGCGGTGGGTGCCGCGGACGGCGACGCGCCGCCCGAGCACGCCGTCGCGACCATCGTGGCCGCAATGGCCAGGACGGCCAGGCGACGAGTCCCTGCCATGGTCATGACTCCATTCCTCCTCGGAAATCCCGCGTTCCCGCATTGCCGACACCGAGAGTTCATCCAGTGAACCCTCGTTGTGTCTGCTGATCTACACTATGGGGCGTCCTGTCAAGCCCCCCGGAGCCCGGGGACGGGCTCTCGCTCGATCGCCAGGCGAACGCCACCGTGGCGCGGGACGTCGGCCGATCGAAGGCCGCCGGACCCCGGGAAGCTCGCGGTCACCTCCGCCGTCCCATACGCCCAAAGGCAAGCGCGCGCACGCGCGAGGACGAATCCCGCCCGTCCAGCAGGCCCGACGTCCCGCTTCCGACGCGGCCCCGGCGGCCCTCCCGACCGCGCCCGCCGCGACCCGGAGGTCGGCGGGGCGGGTGCCCTGGCCGTCAGCTCGACCGCCGGTCACCCCGAGACTCGGGCCTTGACGGGCAGCGTACAGTTCACGTAACGCCACGATGGTTCATGTCACGCACCGCGGGTGCATCAGATGACACGAGTTCCACCGTGACCGTCGTCGTCATCGCGCCAGTGTCTTCCGCGTCCGGTCTGTGGGAGTGAACGTGCGGCGAACCAGCATCGTCAGGGTCTGGGACAGGTTCGGCCTGCTGGCGATCGTCCTCGCGTCCTGGGTCGTCTTTGCCGTCTTCACCGAGGGGTTCCTGTCCGGCTTCAACATCTACTCGGTCGGGCGGCTGGTTTCGATCGCGGTGGTCGTCGGCTTCTCCCAGATGGTCGTGATCGGGATCGGCCAGATGAACCTCTCGATCGGGGCGATCGGCGGCGTCGTCGCGATGTTCCTGGGGTGGCTCGTGCAGGCCTTCGGCGTCCCGTGGCCGCTGGCGATCGTCGCCAGCGTCCTCTTCGGCGCCGTCCTCGGGGGCATCAACGGCGTCGTCATCGTCAAGACCGGCATCAACGCCTTCATCGTCACCCTCGGCACGGCCAGCGTGTTCAGCGGGACGATGTTCATCCTGACCAAGGTGGAGGCCTTCCGGGACCTGCCCCCGGGCCTCATCGAGTTCGGGCAGATGCGCATCTTCGGCATGATCTCGCCCCTCGTGATCGTGATGGTCGTCGTCCTGCTGGCCCTCTTCCTCCTCTACCGGGGCACGACCCTGGGCAGGCAGATGCTCGCCACGGGTGCGAATCCCCGCACCGCGCGGGTGTCGGGCGTGCCGGTCGGGCGGATCATCACCCTGACTCACATGCTCTCGGGAGCGCTCGCGGGGATCGCCGGGGTGATGCTGGTCCTGCGGATCGGATCCGCCATCCCGTCGATCGGCACGGCCGGCGGCGGTGACTGGCTCCTGCCGTCCTTCGCGGCGCCGGCCATCGGAGGCACGTTGCTGAGCGGCGGCGTCATCAACGTTGTGGGGACCTTCATCGGCGGCCTGCTGCTGGGCTCCATCGAGAACGGCCTGACCCTCCTGAGCGTGCCGGGCTTCTGGGTCCAGCTGCTCACCGGGCTCGTCCTCCTCGTCGCCGTGATGCTCGACCGGGCGCGCACCGTCGCCGTCGAGCGGAGCCGGCAAGGGGTGGCCCCATGAGCCGATCCCTGCGGTCGCTGCTGCGTGTGGAGTGGCTCGGCCTGCTGGCGGTCGTCCTCCTGATCACCCTCGGCCTCTCGTTGTTCACGGAGCAGTTCCGCAGCAGCTTCAACATCTACGTCGTCGTCTTCAACATCGCCCTCGCGGTCGTCGTCGCCTACGGGCAGATGGTCGTCGTCGCCACGGGCGGCATGAACATCGCCCTGGGTGCCACCGGCGGGCTGGCGGCCGTGATCATGGCCGGGCTGATGGAGTCGTACGGCGTTCCGCTCCCCATCGTCATCGTGGTGGGCCTGTCCGCCGGCTCGCTGATGGGGTTCATCAACGGCTTCCTCACGGTCAAGACCGGGATCAACCCGTTCGTCATCACGCTCGCCATGGCCAGCGCCTACACGGGCGCGAACATGGCGATCACGAGCGCGAACCCCTACTACAAGATCGATCCGACGATCGTCGAATGGGGGCAGGCCCGGACCGGCATCATCCCGCACCCGGCGATCGTCACGGTCGTCGTCCTGGTGGTGCTCGGGGTGCTCTTCTACCGGCTGGTCCTCGGCAGGCGAATCCTTGCCGTCGGCGGCAACGCCAGGGCGGCCGAGATGACCGGCGTTCCCGTCGGGCGCGTGATCATCTCCGCCCACGTCATCTCGGGGTTCCTCGCCTCGCTCGCAGGCCTCCTGGCCATGGCCCGCCTGGGGAACGGGACGCCGACAATCGGAAGCGACTGGCTGTTGCCGGGCTTTGCCGCGCTCATCATCGGCGGGGTGCCGCTGGAGGGCGGGAAGGTGGCCGTCATCGGCGTGGTCCTCGGCGTGGCGATCCTGGAGCTCATCGGGAACGCCCTCGCCATCAACCGGATCGACCCGTACTGGGTGACGCTGCTCCAGGGAAGCCTGATCCTCGCCGCGGTTGGCCTCGGCCAGCTGCGGAACGCGTCGGCGGGCCGCCGGATTCGCGGTGCGCTCAGCCGCGGCCCGAACCCGACAGGTTGAGGGGGGCAAGGTGAACGAGGAACGGGAGATGCCCCCGCCGAACCGGGTAGCTGCAGAGCAGCCGGCGGTGGCCGTCGAGGGACAGGTGGATGGCCCTCCGTCGGCGGCCCCCCTGCTCGAGATGCGCGGCATCCGCAAGGCCTTTCCGGGAGTGCAGGCCCTCGACGGCGTGTCGCTCACCCTCAACGCGGGCGAGGTCCTGGCCCTGCTCGGCGAGAACGGGGCCGGCAAGAGCACGCTGATCAAGGTGCTGACCGGCCTCTACCACGCCGAGGAGGGCTCGATCATCCTCGACGGACAGGTCGTCAGCTTCGCCTCGCCCCACGAGGCCCACGCAAGCGGGATCGCCCACGTTCCGCAGGAGCGGAACCTCATCCCCCGCTTCAGTGTCGGCGAGAACATCATGCTGGAGAAGATGCCGCGCCGCCGCCTCGCGATCGACTACGAGGCGATCCACCGGGAAGCGCAGAAGTGGCTTGACATGCTGCACGTTCCGGTCGACTCGCGGACCCCGGTCAGCGATCTCAGCGTCGCCCAGATGCAGCTGGTCGAGATCGCCCGGGCCATCTCCCGACAGGGACGGCTCCTCGTCCTCGACGAGCCCACCGCGTCGATCACGCCGCACGAGACGAAGGTCCTCTTCGACATCCTGCGGCAGCTTCGCGACCAGGGAGTCGCGATCATCTTCGTCAGCCACAAGCTGGAGGAGGTGTTCGAGCTCTGCGACACCATCATGGTCCTGCGGGATGGCCGCAACGCGGGTCCCAAGACGTCCGCCGGCGAGATCGACCGTGACGCGCTCGTCACCCGCATGGTCGGGCGAGCCCAGATCGTCCACGAGCTCCCGCCCAGGGCGCAGCCGCGCGGCGAGCCGGCCCTCGAGCTCCGCGACGTCACGACCTCCTCCGGCGCCTCCAACGTGACGCTGACCGTGCACCGGGGCGAGATCCTGGGCCTGTACGGGCTCGTCGGAGCGGGACGCAGCGAGCTGGCCCGTTCCATCATCGGCGTTGATCGCGTCGTGTCCGGCGACGTCCTCGTGGACGGCAAGCCGGCCAGGATCAACGGTGCCGGCGAGGCGCTGGATCGCTATGGGATCGGCTACGTCTCGGAGAACCGCAAGGAGGAGGGGCTGATCCTCCTCCACTCGGTGATGTCCAACATCTCGATCACGATCTGGAAACGCCTCCAGAACAGGCTCGGCTGGGTCGGCAGCGGGCCCGAGCGCGCCGCGGTGAAGCCGCACGTGGAGCAGCTGGAGATCAAGACGCCGTCGCTGGGAACCGCGGTCGGCAGCCTGAGCGGCGGCAACCAGCAGAAGGTGAGCCTGGCCAAGTGGCTCACCGCGGGCGTCAGGGTGCTGATCATCGACGAGCCCACCGTGGGGATCGACGTGCGCACGAAATCGAACCTCCACGACCTCATCTGGGATCTCGCGGGACAGGGAATGGCCATCGTCCTCATCACGAGCGACATGCCCGAGATGATCCGCCTCGCCGACCGGATCGTCGTCATGCGGGCCGGCCGGATCACGGGCGAGCTCGACGAACAGCCACGAGTACGCCCCGGTAAGCGAACAGATCATGGGGTTCATCCACTGATCGACGGGTCGTCCCGGCGAAGCCGGGCCGCGACCGTTCTCGACCTGAAAGCAGGTGCGGCGCAACGCACCGGGATCGGAGGAAACTGACGTGCCGGTAGATCCTCGCGAGATGGCCCAGCTCGGCAGGACGTCGCTCAAGGTGGCGCGGCTCGGCTTCGGCATGGCGCCTCTCGGCGGCCTCTACGAGGCCGTGACCGATGAGGCGGCGGCGGAGACGCTCGCCCACGCCTGGGAGATGGGCATCCGCTACTACGACGCCGCGCCGCTGTACGGGTACGGGCAGGCGGAGATGCGGCTGGGCCGCCTCCTCCAGACGAAGCCGCGCGACCAGTTCGTCATCTCGACGAAGGTCGGCCGGCTCCTCTACCCCCTCGAGGAGGTGCTCGCCAATCCGTCCCTCGACCGGGACTGGCAGCGCCTCGGCTCCGTCACCGGCATCGGCGGCGACGACGCGGAGCCGGCCGAGGAGCTGAACGACTGGTACTACCGGGGCGTGCCGGACGTTCGTCCCGTCTACGACTACAGCTACGACGGAGTGATGCGCTCGGTCGAGTCGAGCCTCCGGCGGACCGGCCTCGACCACCTCGACATCCTCTGGATCCACGACCCCGACAACCACTGGGAGCAGGCCATCGGCGGCGCCTACCCGGCGCTCGCCGACCTGCGCAGCCAGGGTGTCGTGACCGCGATCGGCGCCGGCATGAACCAGGCCGAGATGCTGGCGCGCTTCGCCCGCGAGGGCGACTTCGACGCCTTCATGTGCGCGGGCCGCTACACCCTCCTCGATCAGCCGGCGCTCGGAGAGCTGCTCCCCCTCTGCGTCGAGAAGAACATCGGGATCGTGATCGCCGGAGTCATGAACAGCGGGCTCCTCGCGAACCCCGGCCCCGACTCCCACTTCGACTACGCTCCGGCCCCGAAGCCGTGGATCGACAAGGCGCTGCGCCTCAAGGCGGTCTGCGAGCGGCACGGCGTACCGCTGCGGGCAGCCGCGCTGCAGTTCGTCTTTGCCCACCCGGCCGTCGTCACCGTCGTCGCCGGCGTCCGGAAGATCAGCCACCTCGACGACACCGCGGCGATGATGCAGTTCCCGATCCCCGACGCCCTCTGGGACGACCTGCGCGTCGAGGGGCTCCTGCCGTCCGACGCCCCCACGCCGCGCCTGGCGCAGGCATAGACGAGCGGGACGGGACCCGAATGCAGCTCACCGTCGACTCCCATCACCACTTCTGGGACACCTCGGACTCAAGGTTCGACTACTACTGGATGACCGACGACCTGGCCGCAATTCGCGGCCGCTACGGACCTGACGAGCTGCGGCCCTGGCTGGTCGCGAACGGGGTCGACCGGACGGTCGTCGTGCAGACGATCCCGAGCCTCGAGGAGACAAAGGGGTTCCTCGCCACGGCCGCCGCAACCGACTTCGTCGCCGGGGTCGTCGGCTGGGTCGACCTCACCGATCCGGCTGTCGCGGACACCATCGCCGAGCTCCGGGCTCGACCGGACGGCGGCGGGCTCGTCTCGATCCGCCACCAGGCCCACGACGAGGCCGACCCCGACTGGCTCGTCCGTCCCGACGTGCGGCGAGGGGTAGCGGCGGTCCTGGATGCCGGCATGGCCTACGACGTCCTCGTCCGCTCGCGCGAGCTGCCCGCAGCCCTGGCGCTGGTTCGGTCGATCCCCGACGGCCGGTTCGTCGTCGACCACATCGCGAAGCCGAACATCAAGGACCGCGAGATCGAGCCGTGGGCATCGCGCATGCGGCCGCTCGCCGATCACCCCGGCGTCTTCGTCAAGGTGTCCGGGATGATCACCGAGGCCGACTGGGACGCCTGGACCCCTGACGACCTCGTCCCCTACGTCGGGCGCCTCCTCGAGTGGTTCGGTCCCGAGCGCCTGATGTTCGGGTCGGACTGGCCCGTGTGCCAGCTCGCCGGGACGTACTCCCGGGTCCACGCCGCAGCGCTCCACGCCATCGGCAGCGTGAGCGTCACCGAACGGGAGAGGATCATGGGCGGCACCGCGGCCGCCGCCTACAGGCTGCAACTCGAAGGGTGACCGGTCGCCCGGGGACGACGCCGAACCACCGCGTCCGGGGAACCCCAACGGAGGTCGAGCCGTGAGCCGACATCACCACGGTGCCCGCCTGCACGACTATGTCGCGCGGGGCTACCGCACCATCGCGCTCGAGAACGAGATCGTCCGAGTCGAGGTCGTCGTCGACAAGGGAAGCGACATCACGAGCTTCCTCCACAAGCCCACCGACACCGACTTCATGTGGCACCGCGAATCCGGCCTCCGGCCGGCGCCGTTCGAGAGCGCGCCTCGCGGCATCGACGAGTTCGTCTTCGTCGACGGCTACGAGGGCGGCTGGCAGGAGTGCTTCCCCAACGGCGGGGAGAGCGTCCTCTACAAGGGAGCCCGGCTGCCGTTCCACGGTGAGCTGCTCGCCGCCTCGTGGACGGTGGAGGTCGTCGAGGATCGCCCGGAGGTCGTCTCGGTGCGCCTCGCGGTCCGCACGATGCGGACGCCCTTCGTGCTCGAGAAGGTGCTGACGCTGCGGGCCGGTCGCGGCGCCCTCGAGATCGACGAGCGTCTCGTGAACCTGGCCGACGAGCCGATGGAGGTGATGTGGGGCCATCACCCCGCGTTCGGGCCGCCATTCCTCGATGCGTCGTGCCGGATCGACCTGCCCCCCTGCGTGGCGACGACCGACCGCGCCGAGCCATGGCCCGGCAGCGGCATCGAGTACGGGACCGAGTTCGCCTGGCCGCTGGCACCCCGGCAGGGCGGCGGAACCCGCGACCTGAGCGTGATCCCCGGACCGGAGTCCAGGATCGCCGACTGGGTGCGGCTGACCGGCTTCACCGAGGGCTGGTACGGGATCACGAGCGGCCACCGGCGAGTCGGCTTCGGGCTTCGCTGGGACGCCCGGCTCTTCGGGCACCTGTGGTTCTGGCACGTCTTCGGCGGCATGCCCGGCTACCCCTGGTACGGGCTCAACTACAACTGCGCGCTCGAACCGTGGACGAGCTACCCGGACGGGGGCCTCACCCGGGCTATCGCGAACGGGTCTGCGCTGAAGGTCGGCCCACGACAGGTGATCGAGACCCGGCTGATCGCGGTCGCCTACTCCGGCGTCGACCGGATCGGCGGCATCGACGAGGACGGCGAGATCAGCGCCTGACTCGTCCGGTGGCAGGGAGCCGCGCAGGGGGCGAGCAACTCCGATCGGCGGGGGCCGAACGGCCCCGCTCGCCTGCCTCGGGTCAGCCCTCGCTCGCGACCGGCTCCAGGTCGATGGTGCGGACCTGGCGGCTCCGCCCCGCTTCCGTGCGAACGGTCGCCGCCGGCACGACCGAGCCTCCGAGCCGCTCGATGACCGCCACCTCGCCGGCGTAGAGGCCGGTGCCGAGGATCCGGACCCGCTGCCCCACGGCGAGGCCGGCACGGCCGCGGCGGGCGCTCAGGTCGATGGTGACGACGCTGGTCCTGACAATGGGAGCATCACCCGGCGGGAAAGCGGGCGCCTTCGGAGGCGTGCGCTTGACCGGGTAGACCACCTTCCGCTTGCGGGCCACCTAGCGCGGTCTCCGCGGGCGGATCGCATCCTTCGGCGGCTTGGGCTCGTGGCCGGGGCGGGGCGGGTTGGGAAGGGTGCCGGGGGCCATGTCCGGCCGCGGCGGGAGTGGCCCGCGGGCCCGCGCCGACTGCACGGCGTGCTCGAACTCCCGGGCCACGTTGGCCGGGGTGCTCGCCGCCCAGGCAGCCTGGATCTGGCGGACCCGGTCGGTCTCCGAGACGCGCTGGGCGCGCTCGTGCTTTGATCGCTTGGTCATTCGTACCTCGCGCTGCCGCGCCAGCGGCGCGGAACTGCCCGGATTGTACCGCCTGATCGCCCGGGGGCTCGCGCGCATCGCGCCCGCGCGCCGCCGGCCGGCCCGGACCGGGCGCGATCCATACAATCGCGGGGACCACCCCCTCGGCGCGGTGAGCCCCGCTCGCCGCGCCTTCCCCGCCGCGCCCCATCGAACAGGAGTCGGACGACCATGAACGCGCATTCGATCACGATGCTGGGCACCGGGCTGATCGGCGACTTCTACACCATGACCCTCCACGGCCAGCGCGGCCGCGACCGCGTCCGCGTCGTCTACTCGCGGAGCGAGGACCGCGGCGCGGCCTTCCGGGGGCGCTGGGGGATCCCCAAATCGACGACCGACATCGCGGCCGCGATCAACCATCCCGACACGGACGTCGTGGTCGTCGCCCTCCCCAACCACCTGCACGAGGAGGCGGTCGCCGCCGTGGCGCGGGCCGGCAAGTCGGTCCTCTGCACGAAGCCCCTCGGCCGGAACGCCGGCGAGGCGAAGCGGATGCTGGAGGCGGTCGAGAAGGCCGGCGTATTCGCCGGCTACCTCGAGGATCTCTGCTACACGCCGAAGACACTGAAGGCGATCAGGGCCGTCCAGGCGGGATCCATCGGCGCGGTCACCTGGGTCCGCTCCCGCGAGACTCACCCGGGGCCGCACTCGGCCTGGTTCTGGGACGGCCGGCTGACCGGGGGCGGCGCCATCATCGACTTGGGCTGCCACTGCATCGAGATCATCCGCAACTTCGTGGGCAAGGGGAACCGGCCGGTCGAGGTCCTCTGCCACACCGACACCCTCGTCCACCCGATCGACGACGAGGACAACGCGATCGCCCTCGTCCGCTTCGAGTCGGGCGCGATCGGGCAGTTCGAGGTCAGCTGGACCTTCCGTGGCGGGATGGACCTCCGCGACGAGGTGGCCGGCACCCACGGCACGATCTGGCTGAACCATTTCCTGCGGACCGGCTTCGAGATGTTCACGGCCGGCGGCGGGAGCGGCTACGTGGCCGAGAAGGCCGAGACGACCGCCGGCTGGCTCTTCCCGGTCGGTGACGAGGTCTCGGAGCTGGGCTACGTCGACATGTTCAGCGACATGTTCGACGCCATCGATGGCGGGCGGCCCCCCCGGGAGACCTTCTACGACGGGTACGTCGTCAACGCGATCATGGACGCGGCCTACAGGTCGGCCGGGAGCGACCGCTGGGAGCCCGTCGACCTCTTCGAGTGGCGGGGCGGGACGACCGCGCGGATCGCCTCCACGCCGGAGATGTACGAGGGCCAGGTCGTCATCAAGCGCGAGATCCTCCCCGACGGTCGCCACAGGCTCATCCTCAAGGTTCCCGCGACGGGCGACTTCGTGGACCGCGTCGTCGCCGGCGGGTGACCTTCCGCCTGGACGTGCTGCCGGCGGCAGCCTGGGCCGACCGGGTCGCCGCGGACCTCGCCGCCCGCCTCCGGGACGAGCCGGGGATGCGCCTCTGCCTGCCCACCGGGGACACGCCGGAGCCGGTCTACGCCGGCCTCGTGGCGATGGCGCTGGCCGGCACGGTGACGTTCGCGGCCACCGAGATCGTCGCCCTCGACGAGTATCTCGGGCTTCCGCCGGGGCACCCGGCGCGCTGCGACGTCCGCCTGAGCCGCGAGCTCCTGGACCTGCTGCCGGAGCGGCCGGCCGCCTTCCACCGGATCGAAGCCGACGATCCGGACCCTGCCCTGGCAGCCGCGCGGATCGAGGCGATCGCGGCGCGCGGCCTGGACCTCGCCATTCTCGGCCTCGGCATGAACGGCCACGTCGGGCTCAACGAGCCGGGCTCGTTGGCCGACGCTCCCACCCGTGTCGTCCGGACGTCGGAGGCAAGCCGACGCGCCGCCGTGGAACGCTACGGGGCGGACCTTCCACCGACCGCCGGGATCACCCTGGGCGTCTCCCGGCTGCTCCAGGCCCGCGAGATCTGGCTCCTCGTCACGGGCGAGCGCAAGGCTCCCATCCTCGCCCGGGCGCTCGAGGGGGCGGAGGGGCCGGATTGCCCGGCAACCTGGCTGCGCCGCCACGCTGCCCTGCGGATCATCGTGGACGAGCCTGCCGCATCGGCCCTGCGCCGGCGATCCTCCGCGAGCGCACCCTAGCGGCACGGCCCTATCCTTGGCGCCGTGAGCCTCTTCGACCTGCGCGAACCCGCGGACCTCGTCGCGCCGCTCCTCGTGGCGGCCTTCGACGGCTGGGTCGACGCCGGCGCGGCTGCCACGACGGCTGCGGCTCACCTCGCCGAGGGGGCCGAGACGATCGCGACCTTCGACGCCGACCGCCTCTACGACTACCGGGCGCGGCGACCGACCCTGGAGATAGTGGACGGCAGGCCGGACCGGCTGACCTGGCGGGAGCTGACCCTGAAGCGGGCGCGGCTCGGCGATCGCGACCTGCTGATCCTCTCGGGACCCGAGCCCGACTTTCGCTGGCGCGAGCTGGAGCGGGCTGCGGTGGACCTTGCCCGGCGCCTGGAGGTAGCCGCCTGGATCAGCCTCGGCGCGATCCCGGCCGCGGTCCCCCACACCCGGCCGCTGACCGTCCTCGCGACGGAGTCGCGGCCGGGCCTCCTCCGCGGCGACGCGGCGGCCGGGCCCGACGGCGTTCTCAGGGTCCCCGCCGCGGTCACCTCCGTCCTCGACCTCGCCGTGAGCCGGGCCGGCGTCCCCGCGGCCGGCTACTACGCCCAGATCCCCCACTACGTGACCGGCGCCTACCCGCCCGCCTCGGTGGAGCTCCTGCGTCTCGTGGGGCTCCACCTCGACTGTGAGATCGCGATGGGCGAGCTGCGCGACGAGGCGAGCCTGGTCCTCGCCCGCCTGGACGCCGCGACCGCCGCCGACGCGCCGACGCGCGCCTACGTCGAACGCCTGGAGGCCATGGTCGACGAGGCGCGCCAGCCCGCCGGCGACGACCTGATATCCGAGATCGAGCGCTTCCTGCGCGACCAGGGCGGATCCGGGAATCGCGCCCCGGGCCCGTGACCGAGATCTCGACCGACCGGTCCTACCGCGCCCTCCTCCGCGTCCCGACCCTGGGACGGGTCATCCTGTCCATGCAGATCGCGCGCACCGCGCAGTCGATGCTGGGCGTGGCGATCGTCCTCTTTACCCTGGCCGCGTACGATTCGCCCGGGCTGGCGGGGATCGTCACGTTCGCCTCGATCTTCCCCGGGCTCATCGTCAGCCCGATCGCGGGCGCTCTCCTGGATCGCCACGGGCGCGTTCGCCTGATCGTGGTCGACTACGCCGTCGCGCTGGCGTCCCTGGCCCTCATCGGCGGCCTCGCTCTGGCCGGGCTCCTGCCGGCCTGGCTCCTGGTCCTGATCGCGCTGGTCTCCTCGGTGACCGGGATCTTCAGCCACACCGGCCTGCGCAGCCTCTTCCCGATCCTCGTGCCTCGCCACCTCTGGGAGCGTGTCAACGCGGTCGATTCGAATGGCTACGTGGTGGCGACCATCCTGGGGCCGCCGCTGGCCGCCGGGCTCGTGGCGACGATCGGCGGCCCGGTCACGATCCTCTGCATCGCCGTCGCCTTCGGCGTGGCAGGGGCAGTGATGGTGCGCGTCCCCGAGCCCCACGTCGAGACGACGACCACGGGACGGCTCCTCGCCGACGCTTGGCAGGGGCTCCTCTACTGGTGGCGCAACCCGACCCTTCGCGGGCTCGGCCTATCGCTGTCGATCACCAACCTTGCGAGCGGCATGACGACGATCGTCATCCCCCTCGCCGTGGTGAAGGCCCTCGGCGCCGGCCAGGCGGTCGTGGGGCTCGTCTTCGCCGTGGCCGGGGTCGCCGGGATGGTCTCCGTCCTCGTCTTCGGGCGCGTGGACACCCGGGGCCGCGAGTACCGCATGATCGTTGTCCCGCTGTTCCTCAGCGCCGGCGCCGTGGCCCTCATCCTGCCCGCCGTGGGCGCGGGCGGCCTCGACGTCGGGCTCGGCGCCGGGCTCGTCTTCCTCGCCGCTCATTCGCTGACGATCGGCCTCCTCCAGGGGCCGCTCGACATCGCCCTCTTCACCGTTCGCCAGCGCCGAACCGATCCCGCCTGGATGGGGCGCGCCTTCGCGGTCTCGATGGCCGTGAACTTCATGGGGTTCCCGATCGGCGCCGCCGCGGCCGGCGCGATCGCGACCGTCTCGCTGCCCGCCGCGGTGGGGCTGGGCGTCGTCGCCTGCCTGGTCGGAGGCGTCCTTGCCGCCGTCATGATCCCGCGCGGCTGACCGCGCGCGGGCGCCCGCGCCCGGGCGCCCGCGCGCGGGCGATCCCGGCAATTCGCCGATCGCTGCCGCCCCTCGTCGCGTACGCTCTCGTCATGAACCACGATCTGGGCGCGATCATCTGTGCCGGCTGCGGGAGCTACGCCCACCCCTTCCTCGAAGCCTGCCCTGTCTGCGGCGCGGGGCGCCCATCCTTCTACGACGCGGCGACGGCGTGCGCCCGACCAGGGGTTCGCGGCGCTGCCGTCTGATCCGCGTGTCGCCCGGGAGGTCGCCGAGGTCGTCCTGCGCTACTCCCTCAAGTTCAACGCCGCGCCGGCGACGGCAGACCTGCAGCAGGGGCTCGGCACGGTGGGAGACGCGCTCGCCTACCGCGTCCGCGTCGACGAGGACCCCGCGGCGGGCTCCGATCGCGCCCACCTGGAGGTCGGCGACGGCGGACCTCGTCGTCGGCGAGCGGAACCCGGCCCGCGAGCGGGTGCGCGTCCCGCTGGCCGCCATCCTGGCGGTCAGCGCGGCGGTCCGGGGCAGGCGCGCCGACGCGTGGGCGGGCCTCGCCTTCGAGGGCCGCCGCGAGCGGACGTCGCAGCCCCCGCTCGACGGCGACCTGGTCGTGACCCACGCGACTCCCGCCGGGGTCGGGCGAGTCTCGCTCGCCAACCGCACGGGACTGCTCGCGTCGCGGGCGAGGTCGGACCACTGGCGATCCTGGTCCGCTGGCTCGGGATCGTCGCGGCGGCGGCGGCCGAGCGGCGGTGGAGCGCGGTCGGGACGCTGCGCCATGCCCATGAGCTCGGGCTCGTGGCCGCGCCGTCCGGCGGCTGGCCGACCCGCCGTCGCCGACGACGCCCGCGCCACCGGACCGGCGGGAGTGGCGGACTCTCTGCGGCTGCTGGATGAGCTGCGCGCGACGGGCCTCCTGACGGACGGCGAATACGCGGCCAAGCGACGCGAGGTCCTCGACCGCATCTGAGACGGGCCATGGCCCCGCGTGGCGGGGCCGGGCGGGCGGGGCGCGAAGCTGGCCGGGCGGCGGCGGCGGGGCGCGGCGCTGGCCCTGACCCGAGGCGCGGCGTTGGCCGGGAGCGGAGCCGGCTACCTCATTCGGGGTCGGCGCCATCCTCCGGGCGGCGGGACCGCCCGACGACGGCCGCCCCCGCCAGGACCATCACCAGGACCGCGACCGTGAATGCGGCAACCGTCGGCGGTGTCTCCTCCCGGCGCGCCCAGGCGGCGTCCCGCGCCGGAGGCGACGCGGCGGCGGTCGGGACGGGATGGGCGGAGGGCGGGCCGTTGCCCGCCTCGCCCGGTGCGACCGCGTTCCGGCGCGGCAGGCTCCCCGCCTGCGTCCCGGCGGGCGTCGCCGGGCCCGGCCGCTCGCCGCTGCGATCCAGCGACCGGGAGGGCCCGTCGGACGTCGCCGGCAGCGAGCCGGCGGGGCCGGGCGGTGGGGCCGGGACGACGACGGGCAGCGAGCCGTCGCTCGGCGTGCCGAGAAGCTCCGGCACCGTCACGAACCGGAAGCCGCGGGCCCGGTAGGCCGCGATGATCGCCGGCAGCGCCCTGGGGGTCACGGCCGGGCCCGCGTGGAGCAGGACGATCGAGCCCGAGCGCCCGACGGTGGCGTTGCGGACGACCGCGGAGACCGTCTGCCACCGCGTTGTGTCGGCGGCCGTCGTGTCCCACAGGACGACGTACGGGAAGCCGGCGGCCGCCGCCACCACGTCCGTGGCAGCAGTCCTGGAGCCGTACGGGGGCCGGTAGAACGGGATCATCTTCCGCCCCGTCGCCGCCTCCACGACGTCGCGGGTCTCGGCGAGATCCCTTGCCTCGGCGCGCGGTGCGAGGTCCCGGGTGTCGCGATGGAGATAGGAGTGATTCGCCAGCGGAAAGCCGGCGGCCGCGATCTGTCTCCACAGGCCCGGTGCGCGCTGGACGTAGATGCCGGTCACGAAGAAGGTCGCCGAGACGCGTTCGCGGACGAGCACCCGGTAGATCTGGCGGAGGGTCGTCGGGCTCCAGCCGTCGTCGAACGTCAGGGCCACCACCCGGTCCGTGCGCGGCCCGTGCCGGATCACCGTCGGCGCCCGGTCGATCGCGGCGGCCGCCAGGGTCACGACGGGGATCGTGCGCGGCCCGTGCCGGATCAGCGTCGGCGCCCGGTCGATCGCTGCGGGGCCGGCGGCGAGGGCGGGCGCCAGCCAGCCCGCGGGGCCGGCGAGCGGCGCCGCAAGGGGCACGACGAGGGCCGCCAGTGCCGTCGCCAGGAAGACGCCGCCGGACCGCGGATCGGGCGATCACGGGACCGCTCCGGCGGGGTCGGGGACGACGAGCGGCAGCGCGTGAGGCACAGGGGCGGACGGCTCGCCGGGGGCTCTGGGAGTCACCTGGAAAGGATACGACCGCGCCCGCTCCCCGGAACACTGACCTTCGGGCCATCACCCCGCGAATATCGATGCGGGGGCCCCGTCTCCGGGGCCCCCGCATGTCACCGAATCCGGCGAGGCTGGCGCCGCCGGGCGCCGTGGCGCTACTTGTCGCGGAACTTGCCGTCGGCCATCGCCGCCTGCGCTGCCGCGAGCCGGGCGACGGGGACGCGGAACGGCGAGCAGGAGACGTAGTCGAGGCCGATCCGCTCGCACTTGTGGATAGAGGCGGGATCGCCGCCGTGCTCACCGCAGATGCCGACCTTGAGGCCCGGGCGCGCCGAGCGGCCCTTGTCGACGGCCATCTGCATCTCTGCCGCGATGACGTCGTCGAGCGTCTGGAACGGGTTCTCGGACAGGATCCCATCCTCGACGTACTTGAGCAGGAAGCCGCCCTCCGCGTCGTCGCGGCTGTAGCCGAACGTCATCTGGGTGAGGTCGTTGGTTCCGAAGCTGAAGAACTCGGCATGCCTGGCGATCTCGTCGGCGACCCAGACGGCACGCGGGATCTCGATCATGGTCCCGAACTTGAAGTCGATCTCCTCGCCCGCCGCCTTCACGACAGCTTCGGCTTCGGCGTCGAGGAGCGCACGAGTCGCGATCAGCTCGTTCACGTGGCCGACGAGCGGGATCATGATCTCGGGGCGCGGATCCTTGCCGGCGCGCTTCACCGCCACGGCGGCGTTGAGGATCGCGCGGGTCTGGATCTTCACGAAGTCCGGGATCATCAGCCCGAGGCGGCAGCCGCGGAGGCCGAGCATCGGGTTCTGCTCGTGCATCGACTTGATGGCGGCGAGGAGCTCCTTGTCCTCGGCGGACGCCGCGTCGCCCGCCTTCGTCACCTTGACGAGCTGCTCCTCCAGGTTCGGCAGGAACTCGTGGAGCGGGGGGTCGATGAGGCGGATGACGACGGGCAGGCCGCTCATCGCGGCGAGGATCCCCTCGAAGTCGCCCTGCTGGAGCACCTCGAGCTTGCCCATCGCGGCGTCGAACTGCGCCACCACGGCCTTCTCGTCCGCGCCGAGCTCGTCGCCTGCGGCGGTCCTGGCCTTGGCCCTGGTGGCCGCGTTGGCAACCAGGATGGCGCCACGGACGATCTCCAGGCGCTCGCCCTCGCGGAACATGTGCTCCGTGCGGCAGAGGCCGATCCCCTGGGCACCGTACGCCGCGGGCCTGGGCGGCCTCCTCGGGCTTGTCGGCGTTGGTCCAGATCTGCAGCCGGCGGATCTCGTCGGCCCAGCCGAGGATCGTCTGGAGCTCGGGCTGGTCCTCGAAGCGGGCGGAGACGGTCGGAAGCGCCTCCAGGAAGACGTCACCGGTAGCGCCGTCGAGGCTGATCCAGTCGCCCTCGGCGAAGCCGATGCCGGAGTCGGACGACCTGGCCGTCTTCGACGCGTAGTCCACGACCAGCTCGGCGCAGCCGGCAACGCAGGGCTTGCCGATCTGGCGGGCGACGACGGCCGCGTGGCTGGTGGCGCCGCCGCGGGCGGTCAGGATGCCCTGGGCCACGGCCATGCCGTGGAAGTCGTCGGGCGAGGTCTCGACGCGGACCAGGACGACCGTCTCGCCCCGGGCCACCCATTCGACGGCCACGTCGGCATTGAAGACGGCACGCCCGACGGCCGCGCCGGGGGAGGCATTCAGGCCCTTGGCGATTCGCCTGGCGGCCTTGCGGGCGATGGGGTCGAACTGGTCGCGCAGGAGCTGGTCGACCTGGGCCGGCTCGATCCGTCCGACTGCCTCGCGCTTCTCGATGAGACCTTCGCCGACCATGTCGACGGCGATCTTCACGGCGGCCGCGGCGGTGCGCTTCGCCGAGCGCGTCTGGAGCATGTAGAGCTTGCCGCGCTCGATCGTGAACTCCAGGTCCTGGACGTCCGGTAGTGGCGCTCCAGCTGGCTGCCGATCGCCTGGAACTCCGCGTAGGCCGCGGGCATCTCCTCGGCGAGGTGGCTGATCGTCGCGGGGGTCCGGATGCCGGCGACGACGTCTTCGCCCTGGGCGTTGACGAGGTACTCGCCGTACAGGACGTTCTCGCCGGTGTTCGGGTCGCGGGTGAAGGCGACGCCGGTGCCGGAATCGTCGCCCATGTTGCCGTAGACCATGGTCACGACGTTGACGGCGGTGCCGAGGTCGTGGGCGATCTTCTGGCTGTTGCGGTAGTCATTGGCGCGCTTGCCGAACCAGGAGGCGAAGACCGCCTTGATGGCCAGGTCGAGCTGCTCGGCGGGGTCGGTCGGGAAGTCGCGTCCGGCGTCCTCGCGGACGACCGCCTTGAACTCGGCGACCAGCGCCTTGAGATCATCGACCGTCAGGTCGGTGTCCCGGGCGCCGTGACCGTGGGCCTCCTTGCGAGCCTCCAGCGGCTCGTCGAAGCGCTCGGCGCGCACGCCGAGGACGATCCGGCCGAACATCGCCACGAAGCGGCGGTAGGCATCCCAGGCGAAGCGCTCGTTGCCGGTGAGGGCGACGAGGCCCCGCCAGCGTCTCCTCGTTGAGGCCGAGGTTGAGGACGGTGTCCATCATGCCCGGCATCGAGAACTTGGCCCCGGAGCGGACCGAGACGAGGAGCGGGTTCGCCGCGCTGCCCAGACCCTTGCCGGTGAGGGCCTCGATCTCCTTCACGGCGCCGAGGACGTCCTCCCAGAGACCCGTGGGAAGCTCCTTGCCGGCCTCGAAGTAGTCGTTGCAGGCCTCGGTCGTGATGGTGAAGCCCGGCGGGGTCGGGAGCCCGGCGTTCGTCATCTCGGCGAGACCGGCGCCCTTGCCGCCAAGGAGGTCCTTCATGGACCCGTTGCCCTCCGCCCGGCCGTCTCCCCAGGCGTAGATGTAGCGCTTGGCGGCAGCGTGGGCTCGCGTGGTCGAAGCAGCGTCCGGCATGGGGCGGGTTCTCCCTGTGTATCTGGCGGCGGGGCACGAGCGTCCCCGCGATCGGTCCGATTGCGTCCGTGGGGATTGTACCGGCGGAGCACGGCGAGGGCCGGGACCGCTCGGCCCGCTCGCGGGGGCCGGAGCGCCCGCCCGTCGCGCCGCACAGTCGGCGTGGCGCCACCCGTCGGCCCGCGCCGTCGGCAACGCCGGGCTACACTCGGGGCGGCAGCGCGCCCGCACGAATGGCCGCAGGCAGGAGACCCAGCTCCCGATGACTCACGACGTCGTGGACACCCGCGTCATCGCCGAGGACACCCCCCAGTACAACGCGACCCTCGTCAAGTGGGTCGATCACACGCCCGAGCTGGCGTCCGTCTGGGTCAGGCTCGACGGCGAGCCGATCCCCTTCGAGCCGGGGCAGTACATGACGATCGGGGTCTTCGCCGACGGGAAGCTCTGGCAGCGGCCGTATTCCGTGGCCTCGGCGCCGGCCGTCGCGGCCAGCGAGGGCTACGAGTTCTACGTCCGCTTGGTCCCGATCATCCACTTCACCACCCTCCTCTGGCGGCTCCGGCCGGGGGCGCGGATGCGGATGATCGGTCCGAAGGGCAGGTTCATGCTCGAACCCGACGACCGGCGGACCCACCTCTACGTCTCCACGGGGACGGGCCTCGCCCCGTTCATCTCGATGATCCGGGAGACGCAGGCCCAGGGGAAGCCGCGCCGGACCGTCGTGCTTCACGGCGTCTCCCACGCCTCGGACCTCGGCTATCGCGACGACCTCGAGACGATGGAGCGCGACGGCTCGTACCCGGTCCGCTACGTGCCCACGATCTCGCGCCCGAACGACCGCCGCAACGCCGGCTGGACGGGCCGGACCGGCCGCGTCGAGCAGGTCGTCGCCGACGTGTGCCGCGACCTGGGCCTCCGGGCAGACCGGACCGTCGTCTACATCTGCGGCAACCCGGAGATGATCCTCAACGTGGAGCGGGTCCTGATGGCCCGCAACTTCCCCGACTTCCACGTCAAGAAGGAGCTCTACTGGCCCAAGGGGAAGGGCCCGGACGCCGGGACGCCGACCCCGGCCGGCTGACACCGGGCGAGCGAAAGGTTGCCGATCGGAAAGGTGCCATTCGGCCCCTCGAACATATGCGCGCTGGCGCATGGGTCGCGCGCGCGCGGCATGCAGGATCCACCCTGACCCATCCCTTCATGGAGTAGCAATGCACACCGTCGTCGACAAGGCCCGGCTCTCGCCCAATGTGACCCGCCTCGTCATCGAAGCTCCCCGGATCGCCGAGATTCGCCGGCCGGGCCAGTTCGTCATCGTCCACCGCGGCCCCGGCGCCGAGCGGATCCCGCTCACCATCGCCGACGCGGACCGCGGGCAGGGCACGATCACGCTGGTCATCCAGGCCGTCGGCAAGAGCACCGAGGACCTCGTCGCGCTCGAGGTCGGGGAAGCGATCCAGGACGTGGCCGGACCCCTCGGGCGGGCGACCGAGCTCATCGAGTCCGGGCACGCGGTGTGCGTCGGGGGCGGAGTGGGGACGGCGGTCGTCTACCCCATCGCCCTCGGGCTGGCCGAGGCCGGGGTGAAAGTGACGACCGTCATCGGCGGCCGCTCGAAGGAGTGGGTCATCTTCGAGGACGAGCTGCGCCGCGCGGGCGAGGTCGTCACCTGCACCGACGACGGGAGCTACGGGCGGCACGGCTTCGTCACCGAGGCGCTCAAGGACATCATCGAGGCGGGCGGCGTCGACGCGGTCTACGCCGTCGGCCCGGTCCCAATGATGCGGGCCGTCGCCGAGGTGACACGGCCTCATGGCGTCCCCACCTTCGCGTCGCTGAACGCGATCATGCTCGACGGCACCGGGATGTGCGGCGGCTGCCGCGTCCAGGTCGGCGGCAGGACCGTCTACGCCTGCGTCGACGGCCCCGAGTTCGACGCCCACCAGGTCGACTTCCGGGAGCTCGCCGACCGGCTTGGAACCTATCGCGAGTTCGAGGCCCGGGCGCTGGAGATCGCCCACCGCCGGGCCACCGAGACGCAGGAAGCACCGCTCCACGCACCGGAGGGCAGCTGCCTGATACCGGCCCTTGCGGTGGCCGCCGAGAAGCAGGAGGCGGCCGCGGCCGCGGAGGAGTCCCAGGCGTGACCGACCAGCCGAACCCCACCCCCGACCAGGGGGGCCCGGGCGCGTCCCCCGGCGACTCGGAGTTCCAGCGGGCCTTCGATCACCCGCTCATCCCGCGGGAGCGGATGGCCATCGAGCGGGCCCACATGCCCGAGCAGGACGCCCTGCGGCGCGCGGCCAACTTCCGCGAGGTCAACCTCGGGTACACGCAGCAGCTGGCGGTCATGGAGGCGGAGCGCTGCCTGCAGTGCAAGAACCCCGTCTGCATCGACGGCTGCCCGGTTCGCGTGAACATCCCGCTCTTCATCGAGCGCCTCCGGGTCGGCGACATGGCCGGGGCCGCGGCGTCGCTCCTCGACGACAACGCCCTCCCTTGCGTCACCGGGCGCGTCTGCCCCCAGGAGATCCAGTGCGAGGGCGTCTGCGTCCGGGCGAAGAAGGGGTCGCCGGTCGCGATCGGGGCCCTGGAGCGCTACGTCGCCGACTGGGCGATGACCCACCCCGAGTCGATGGCGACGGTGACCTCGGCCCCGATCGACGGGAAGATCGCGATCGTCGGGTCCGGGCCGGCCGGCCTGACCGCCGCCGGTGAGCTCGCCAAGGAAGGCCACGACGTCACGATCTTCGAGGCCTTCCACGCCCCGGGGGGCGTCCTGATCTACGGGATCCCCGAGTTCCGCCTGCCCAAGGACATCGTCCAGCAGGAGGTCGATCGCCTCGTGGCGTCGGGCGTCAAGATCGAGACGAACGCGATCATCGGCCGGACCTACACCCTGCGCGAGCTGCGCGACCGCTTCGACGCCGTCTATCTCGCCGTCGGCGCGGGGCTGCCCGTCTTCATGAACGTGCCCGGCGAGAACTTCAAGGGCGTCTACTCCGCCAACGAGTACCTCACCCGGGTCAACCTGATGGGGGCCTGGAACCCCGAGTCGGACACGCCCGTCCTGCGCGGCCACCGCGTCGTGGTCGTGGGCGGCGGCAACGTGGCCATGGACGCGGTGCGCACCGCCAAGCGCCTCGGCGCCGACGAGGCGACGATCGTCTACCGGCGCGGCAAGGCCGAGCTTCCCGCCCGCGCGGAGGAGGTCCACCACGCCGAGCAGGAGGGGATCCGCTTCGACTTCCAGGTCGCCCCGCTGGAGGTCCTGGCCGACGAGAACCGCTGGGTCACCGGGATCCGGTGCATCCGGATGGCGCTGGGCGAGCCCGACGCGTCCGGGCGGCGGCGGCCGATGCCCATCGAGGGCTCCGAGTTCCTGATCGAGTGCGAGATGGTCGTGGTGGCCATCGGGACTAAGGCGAACCCGCTCCTTACGGCGTCGGAGCCGGACCTCGAGATCAACCCCTGGGGCTACATCGTCACCGACGCCTACGGCATGTCGTCCGTCCCGGGCGTCTTCGCCGGGGGCGACATCGTGCGCGGCGCGGCGACCGTCATCCTGGCCATGGGCGACGGCAAGCGCTCGGCCCACGCCATCCACGCCTGGCTGCGCGGGGAGTACCCGCCGCAGGGCGAGGTGATCTCGGGCGAGAAGGTGGGAGCCGCCGCGAAGTAGCGGGCGGCGGCACCCTGCCCGGAGGGCGGCCGTCCTTCCGGTGGGTCGTCCGCCCGGGTGGCCGTCCCGGCATGGCAGAGCCGGGGCGCGTCCCGGCCGGCCCCGCCCCGGTCCTCGGCCGGCCCCGGCCGTGCGCCGGAGCCGCGCCCGTGTCCGGGGCGCCCTAGAACCCCTGGGGGAGGGCCTCGTCGAGCTTGTCGAGGACGTAGCGCGTCACCTGGTCGGCGCCGATCCGCTCCTGGGTCATCGCGTCGCGGTCGCGGACCGTGACCTGGCCGTCCTCGAGCGAGTCGACGTCGACGGTGACGCACCAGGGCGTGCCGATCTCGTCCTGGCGCCGGTAGAGCTTCCCGATCGCCGCGGTGTCGTCGTAGACGGCCATGGTGTGGCGCTTGAGATCGTCCTTGATGCGGTGGCACATCTCGACGATCTCGGGCCGCTTCTTGAGGAGCGGCAGGACGGCGACCTTGTACGGGGCTAGGTCGTGGTGGAGGCCGAGTACCACCCGCTTCTCGCCGCGGACCTCCTCCTCCCGGTAGGCGTCGAGGAGGAAGGTGAAGGCGGCCCGGTCGGCGCCGGCCGACGTCTCGACGATCCAGGGGATGAAGTGCTCCTCGGTCGCCGGGTCGAAGTACTCCAGGTTCTGACCCGATTCCCTGGCGTGCCGGCCGAGGTCCCAGTCGCCGCGGTTGTGGATCCCCTCGAGCTCCTTCCAGCCGAACGGGAAGAGGTACTCGACGTCCACGGCCTTCTTGGCGTAGTGGGCCAGCTCGTCGGGCCGGTGCTCCCGGAAGCGCAGCCGCTCGGGGGCCACGCCGTAGGCCTCGTACCACGCCTTGCGCCGGGGGAGCCAGGCCTCGAAGTGCTCCGCGGCCGTCTCGGGGCGGACGAAGTACTGCATCTCCATCTGCTCGAACTCGCGCATCCGGAAGACGAAGTTGCCGGGGCTGATCTCGTTGCGGAACGCCTTGCCGACCTGGGCGATGCCGAAGGGGATCTTCTTGCGTGCCGTGTCGCGCACGTTCCGGTAGTTGACGTAGATGCCCTGGGCAGTCTCAGGGCGCAGGTAGACGACGGCCGCCTCGTCCTCCACCGGGCCCAGGAACGTCTTGAGCATGAGGTTGAAGCGGCGCGGCGCGCCGAGCGGGCCCCCGTCGTTCGGGCAGGCGAGCCCGAGCCGCGCGACTATCCCCGGGTCCAGCAGCTCCTTTGGCCCGAGGTCCTCGGCGCCCGCAAACTCGTCGACCCGGAAGCGGCGCTTGCAGGCCGCGCACTCGACCATGGGGTCGTTGAACTCCGCGACGTGGCCGGAGGTCACCCAGATCTGGGGGTGCATCAGGATCCCGGAGTCGAGCCCCACGATGTCGTCGCGGGACTGGACCATCGCCCGCCACCAGGCGCGCTTGACGTTGTTCTTCAGCTCGACGCCCAGCGGCCCGTAGTCCCAGACGGCGTTGATGCCGCCGTAGATCTCGGACGAGGGGAAGACGAAGCCGCGCCTCTTGCTGAGGCTGACGATCGTCTCCAGGTCGCGCACGGACGGCGCGACGGCGTTGGCGTCGGGGGCGGGCTCGGTCACGGGGTTTCGTCTCCACGGTTGGCCCGAGCGTGGCAAGCACGGGCGGGAGGGGTTCGCGGCGGATGGTAGCAGGATGCGGCGAAGGGCTCCGCGGGCCGATGGGCCCGGCGGGCGTGGGCCCGGCGGGTCGCGGGCCCACGGGCGGGGCCACCGCGGGCCGACGGGTCAGCCGAGCATGGGCCCCGCGGGGCCCCCGGATCAGCCGGGCATCGTGCGGGGCTGCGGGGACGGGGGTGACGCGGTTGGCCCTCCGCCGTACCCCGCCTTCACCTCCTCGAGGAACCGCCGCGACCGCGTGTCGCGCTCCATCACGTGGCGCACGAACTCGCCCATGACGCGCTCCACCTCCGCCTCGACGACGACCGGGAGACGGAGCCCGGCCAGCGCCTCCGCATCCATCCGCCGGTAGGCCTTCAGCACCTTGAGGGCGTCCGTGGACAGCCGGGCCGCCGTCATCGACGACCCGCCGTGGCGCCCGCAGAGGACGCCGCCGAGGGGCGGGCTCCAGCGGACCTCGTCATCCGCCTCGAGCAGCCGGTCGCACTCGACGCAGCGGTCAACCTCGGGTCGCACGCCGAGCTCGTCGCACAGCTGCATCTCGAACCAGCGGGCGACCCGGCCCGGCGCCATCCCCGCGTCGAGCAGCTCGTAGGTTCGCCGCAGCAGCAGGTAGAGCGGCTCGGCGGCGTGGCGCTCCTCCAGGGAGCGCTCCAGCAACTCGCCGCAGTACCACGCCGTCGCGGTCACCTCCAGCCGCTCGCGGAGGCCCAGCCAGGAGTGCTGCATCGTGACCTGGGTGACGACGTCGAAGGTGCGCCCCTTCGCGAGCTGCAGGCGCAGCTCGGTGAGGGGTTCCAGCGACCCCCCGATCCGGCTCGTGGGCCGGCGGATCCCCTTGGCGATCGCCTTGATCTTGCCCAGCCCCGGCGTCAGGAGCGTGAGGACGCGGTCCGCCTCGCCGTAGTCGAAGCGGGAGAGGACGATGGCGTCCGTCACGTAGAGGCGTCGGTCGGGCACGCCCGCACCCTATCACCCGGGCCGCGCCGCAGGGTCGCGGCCGGCAACGGGAGGGCGCCGCCTGCCACCGACGGGAACGCGGTGCCCGCCGTGACGCCCGGGCGGGCTATCATCGTGCCCGTGTCCGCCAACCTGGACTTCGACCTCCCCGCGCTGATCGCCGACGTAGAGGCGGAGATCCTCCGGCTCGCCGTCGACCGTGACCCGACGACCCGCGGCATGTACGAGATGGTCCGCTACCACATGGGCCTCGACGGCTCCGGCTCGTCGGGCAAGCGGATGCGGCCGCTCCTGGGCCTCCTGGCCTACGCCTCCATCACGGGCGAGTACGCCCCGGCCCTGCCCGGCGCCGCCGCCGTGGAGCTCGGCCACAACTTCAGCCTCATCCACGACGACATCGAGGACGGCGATCGCGAGCGGCGCCACCGGCCCACCCTGTGGACCCTCCACGGCATCCCCCAGGCGATCAACACCGGCGACGCCGTCTTCGTCCTGTCGCGCGTCGCGCTCCACCGGCTGACCGAGCTCGGCTTCTCCGACGCGAAGGTGCTCCGCCTGATGCGCCTCTACGACGAGACGTGCCTGGCGCTCTGCGAGGGCCAGTACATCGACATCTGGACCGGCGAGCACGACATCACGATGACGGTCGACCTCTACTTCGACATGATCGGGCGCAAGACCGCGGCCCTGATCTCGGCGAGCATCGAGGCCGGCGCGCTCCTCGCCACCGACGACGAGGAGGTCATCACCAGCTACCGGAAGTTCGGCTGGGCCCTGGGCCTCGCCTTCCAGCTGAACGACGACGTGCTGGGCATCTGGGGCCGGGAGCAGGCGACCGGCAAGGAGCCCACGGACCTCGCCAAGCACAAGAAGACGCTCCCCGTCATCTACGCCCTGGAGCACGCGACGCCCGGCGACCGGGCGCGCCTCGAGGCCGTCTACGCGGATCCGGAGCCGGGGGCAGCCGAGATCGCCGCGGCGATGGCGATCCTCGAGCGGACCGGCGCCCAGGACTACACGCGGGCGGAGGCCCGACGCTGGCGCGACGAGGCGATCGTCCAGCTCGACGCCGCCGGCGTCGTCCAGCCGGAGGCGCGGGCAAAGCTCGAGCAGATCATGCGGAGCGTGATCTCGGCGTAGGCCTGGCGGGCTGCGGGCGCCGGGCGCGGCGTGGCAATGCCGGGAGCCACGGTCAGCGGTCGGCGTCGTCGGCCTCGTCGGCGCCGGTTCGGTCGCGGGTCACGAGCACCTTCGAAACGCGCCGCCCGTCGGTCGACTCGACCGTGATCGTGACGCCCTTCAGCTCCACGACGTCGCCCGCCTTGGGGACGCCGCCGATCCGGTGGAAGACGAGGCCGCCGATCGTGTCGTACTCGTCGCGATCCTCCAGCAGCTCGTCGAGGTCGATGCCGTCCCAGGTGTCGGAGATCTCGTCGACAGAGGCCCGCCCATCCATGCGGACGCTGTCGTCGTCGAGGCGGACGACCATCTCCTCCTCCTCGTCGTACTCGTCCTGGATCTCCCCCACGATCTCCTCGAGGAGGTCCTCGATCGTGACGAGGCCGGCTGTGCCGCCGTACTCGTCGCCGACGATTGCGAGGTGGACCTTGCGGCGCTGGAACTCGTGGAGGAGGTCGTCGATCGACATCGATTCGGGGACGAAGACGGGCGGCCGAAGGAGCGACCGGACGGTGGGCCTCTCGCCCGACGCCTTCTTGAGGAACGGCAGGAGGTCCTTGGCGTAGAGGATTCCGAGGACCCGGTCGACCGACCCCTCCCAGACCGGCAGACGGCTGTGGCCCCCCTCGATGATCCGGTCGACCGCGGTCTCGAGGTCGACGTCGGCGTCGAGACCGACGATGGCGATGCGGGGGACCATCACCTCGTGGACGCGGCTCTCGCCGAGCTCGATGACCGCGTGGATCATCTGCTCCTCCTCGGCCTCGAGGACGCCCTCCTCGCCGCCGCGTTCCACGATGAGCTTCAGCTCCTCGGCCGTTATCTGTGCCTCCTTCGTCACGTCGGCGCCGAAGGGTCGCACGATCATCCGGGTCAGCCCCGTGAGGACCGCGACCACCGGGGCCAGGAGGCGGCCGAGGACGTCGACGGGCCCGGCCAGGAGGAGCGACGTGCGATCCGGGTAGGCAAGCGCCAGCGCCTTGGGAACGAGCTCGCCGATCACGATCGAGAAGAGCGACACGAGGACCGTGACGGTCACCAGGGCGATCGCCTCGGCGCTCCCCTTCAGCCACTCGACCCTGGCGATGAGCTCGGCGAGCCCGCTGGTGAGGGCGACGGCGGCGACCGCCGACGAGAGGAAGCCGATGAAGGTGATCGCGATCTGGATGACCGCCAGGAAGCGCGCGGGGTCGGCAATCAGGCGGCGCACCCGGGCCGCGCCGCGGCGGTTCTCGTCGACGAGCTGGGCGACGCGGCTGCGGCGCAGCGAGACGAGGGCGATCTCGGCGGCCACGAAGATGCCGGCGAGCAGGGTGAGCCCGACGACGATGAGGATCTCGGTAAGGGAGCTCATCACGAAGCTCCCTCGTGACGAGGTGAGGGGTCGGTGGCCTGGTCCGCCGCCTGGTCCGCCGCCCGGTCGGCTGTGACGGCCGGAGCGCCGGCGGCGACGCCGCGCGCGTCAGGGCCCGGGGCTGGGGCCGACACAGGGGCGACGGGCCGCGGGTCGCGCAGGCGGGCCGGGACGCCGACCGCGAGCTTGCCGGGCGGGACGTCCCTCGTGACCACGGCGCCGGCGCCGGTCCGCGCTCCGTCGCCGAGCGTGACAGGCGCCCGCAGCATCGTGTCGACGCCGAGGAAGACGCCCTTCCCGATCTCGGTGTGGTGCTTGCTGACGCCGTCGTAGTTGGCGGTGATCGTCCCCGCCCCCACGTTCGTCCCCTCGCCCACGTGGGCGTCGCCGAGGTAGCTCACGTGGTGCTGCTTCACGCCGGCATCGAGGCGGCTGTTCTTCACCTCGGCGAAGTTGCCGAGCTCCACGCCGCGGCCGATCGAGCTCCCCGGGCGCAGGTGGCTGAACGGCCCGATGGTGGTCCCCTCCTCCACCTCGGCGCGCTCCAGGACGCTGGCCCACACGCGGCAACGCGGCCCGACGGTCGAGTCGACGAGCTGGCTGCCGGCTCCGATGACGGTCCCCTCCCCCACCCGGGTCCGGCCGCGCAGGATCACGTTCGGCTCGAGGGTCACGTCGGGGGCCAGCTCAACCTCGGCGTCGACGTAGGCGGTGGCCGGGTCGAGCATCGTGACGCCGGCCCGCATCCAGGCGACGTTGATCCGTTCGCGAAGCATCGCGGTCGCCTCGGCGAGCTGGACCCGGTCGTTGATCCCGTCGAGCATCCCGTCGTCGGGGGCCTCGAAGGCGACGACGGACCGGCCGTCGGCGTTGGCGAGATCGACGAGCTGCGTCAGGTAGAGCTCGCCGGTCGCCGGCGAGGGCGTGAGGCGCCCGATCGCGCCGCGAAGCCACGCCGCGTCGAAGGCGTAGAGGCCGGCGTTGACCTCGCCGATCGCAAGCGCGTCGGGCGAGGCGTCCTTCGCCTCGACGATCCGCGCGACGCCGTCGCCGTCGGGCGTCCTGATGACGCGGCCCAGGAGACCGGGCTCCCACGTCTCGAAGGAGACCAGGGCGAGCGCTGCGCCCGCGTCGCGGCGGCGGTCCAGCACCCCCACGACCAGGTCCTCCTCCACCAGGGGGACGTCGCCGGAGAGCACGACGACCTCGTCGGCCTCGGGCGGCACCGCGGCAAGCCCCGCCCGCAGTGCATCACCGGTGCCGTCGGGGCGCTCCTGGAGGGCGAAGGCGACCCCCGCGGGGAAGGCGTCGCGGAGCGCCGCGGTCGCGGGCGAGCAGACCACCACGGGGTCGCCGCCCGTCGCCGCCCGGGCAGCGTCGAGCACGTAGGCGAGCATCGGGCGCCCGCAGAGGGGATGAAGGAGCTTCGGGGTGGCGGACTTCATGCGCGTGCCCAGCCCGCCGGCGAGCACGACGGCAACGGGTCGGGTCATCGGGAGCCTGGGCGGGAGGTGCGACCCGGGAGCGCGGCTGGCTCCGGGTCCGGGCTACTGCCGGCCGGCGTGGCTGGATCGGGTGTCATCTGGTCCCGCGATCGTAGGGGCGCGCGCTCCGGTTCGTCAACCGAGACCGACTCCGCCGACGAGCCCGTCACCCCTGGGTGCGCAGGCGGGCAATCGCCTCGATCTCGACCCGGCCGCCCTTCGGGAGCGCCGCGACCTGGACCGTGGATCGGGCAGGCGGCGGATCCGTCACGAAGCGGCCGTAGACGGCGTTGACGGCCGCGAAGTCGGCGATGTCGGCGAGGAAGATCGTCGTCTTCACGACGTCGGCGAAGGTGCACCCGACGGTGGCGAGGACGTTGCCCAGGTTGGTCATCGACCGCTCGGCCTGCGTCTCGACGTCGGGGCCGGCGAAGTCGCCGGTAGCCGGGTCGAGCCCGAGCTGGCCCGAGCAGAAGAGGAAGCCGCCGGCCGTCACTCCCTGGCTGTAGGGACCGATGGCGGCGGGGGCGAGCGGCGTCGCGACGGGCGTGCGGGGCATGGCGATCTCCTTCGGGTTGCTCAGGACGGCATTGTGACCGGCCCGCCGGCGAGGGCCGCGGCGGCGACGAACGGGGGCCCGTCGCCGGGGAAGGTGAGGAGGCCGTCGGCCAGGGCGGCGCGGATGATCACGGCGTCGCCGTGCGCGTCGGCCTTCGACGGCGAGAGGGCCCACAGGGTGGGGCCGGATCCCGACTGGCCCACCGGCCGCTCCAGCAGCCTGGAGAGAGCCCTGCGCGCCGGGACCAGCCCGGGGACGAGGTCGGCGGTCGCGGGAGCCAGGTCGTTGGCGAACGCCAGGGCGCCCGCGCGCTCCAGGAAGCGGACGCTCGACAGACCGGCCAGCAGCTCCCCGGCGAGGTGGGTGGACGACGCGAGCGCCGCGCCGCCCGCCGGCCGGACGCCCGCGGCGTAGCGCTCGAAGACCGCCGGCGTCGGGACCGCGACCGACGGGGTGACGAGGACGACGCCGAGGGCCTCGCCGCGGGGCGGCGGCAGCGGCCGCACCTGCTCCCCGCGTCCCTCGACGGCAGCCCAGCCGCCTGCGAGGAAGAACGGGCAGTCGGAGCCGAGCGAGGCCGCGACCGCCGCCCGGGCCTCCGGCCCCAGCACGTCCCCGACGCCCCATGCCTCGAGCGCCCCGTCGAGGGCGGCGACCGCGTCGGACGAGCCGCCCGCCAGGCCCGCGGCCGTAGGGATCCGCTTCTCGAGACGCACGGCGAGCGCGGGGAGCGGGCGGTCGTCGCCGGCGGCGCGGATCGCCCGCCGGGCCGCCGCGATCGCCCGCAGGACCAGGTTCCCGGGCTCCGGGCCGAGATCGGGCGCCGGGCCGAAGCCGTCCCCCACGACGTGGAGACGATCCTCCGGCCCGAAGGCCGGGCCGAGCGCCAGCCGGTCCGCCAGGTCGAGGACAACCATCACCGAGTGGATGGCGTGGAACCCGTCCGGGCGGCGCCCGACCACGGCCAGCGTCAGGTTGAGCTTGGCGGGGGCGACGCGCACGACGGGCGTGATGCGGCCCGGCGGGGCGGTCACGACGGGTCCTCCCCGCGGCGGCCGCGTCGATCCCCGGGGATGGGGCCGAGCACCCCCAGGAGAGCGATCCATTCCGCGACCCGCAGCGTCTGGGGGCGGCGGTCGCTCGCGATGCCCGCCTCCGCCAGCGCCGCGGCGATCGTCTCGGGCTCGATCGGGAGCTGGCGGGGCAGGACGTTGTGGAGCATCTTGCGCCGCTCGCGGAACCCCGCCTGGACGAGGCGCCACAGGTTGTCCTCCATCTCGGCTGGCAGTCGCCCGTGGGCGTCGGGGGCGCGGACGTCGAGGGCGAGGATCGCCGACTCCACCTCCGGGGCGGGCTCGAACGCTTCGCGCGGGACGCGCCGCACGATCGTCGCGGCCGCGTGGTACTGGACGAAGACCGACAGGTAGCTCATCGCCCCGGGCGGCGCCGCGATCCGCTCCGCCACCTCGCGCTGGACCATGAGGACGCAGCGCTCCGGGCGCGGCCCCGCCTCGCCGCCGAGGAGCCGGTGGAGGACCGGGCTCGTGACGTGGTAGGGCAGGTTCGCCACGACGTCGTACGGGGGGGCCGCCAGCGCCGCGAGGTCCTCGTCGAGGACGTCGCCCTCGACGAGGGTGAGGGCGCCGGCCGCCAGCTCGATGGCGAAGGCGCCGCGGAGGTGGGCGACCATGCCCCGGTCGATCTCGACCGCGGTGACCCGGGCGCCCGCCGCCAGGAGCCCCCCGGTGAGGATCCCGAGCCCGGGACCGATCTCGAGCACCCGGCGGTCCGGAGCCGGCGCCGCGGCGGCGAGGATGGCCTCGAGGACGTCGACGTCGACGAGGAAGTTCTGGCTGAAGCGGCGCTGGGCGTGCAGCCCCGCCTCGCGCAGGGTGCGCCGCACGGCGGCCGGATCGAGGCGGATCGCGATCGGCGGCGTCATCCCGTCACGCGTCCCGCGGCGTCCGCCTCCGCATCCCGGGCCCGGGCGTAGTCCCGGGCCGGCGGCGCCGCGCCTCGGGTGGGCGGGCGGCGCGAGGCCGGGGCGCCCGCCGGTCGCGCCAGCGGCCACGAGGCCCGAACGCCCAGGTCGGGCCCGGCCGTCTCGCCGGCGGCGAGGCGGCGAGCGCCCGCGGCCCCGATCATGGCCCCGTTGTCCGTGCACAGCCCCGGCCGCGGGATGACGAGTTCGACGCCGAGGCCGGCGGCCCCGGCCGCCAGGCGCCCGCGCAGGGCCGCGTTCGAGGCGACGCCGCCGCCCACCACGATCGTGCGGGCGCCCGCCGCCTCCGCCGCGCGGAGCGTCTTCGTCGCCAGGACCTCCACGACGCTCTCCTGGAAGGCGGCGGCGAGGGCGGCCACGCGGGTCTCATCCAGGCGGCCCCCGCCTTCCGTCGACGGCAGTCCGCCCTCGGCGAGCTCGGCCTCCACGAGACGGCGCAGGGCGGTCTTGAGGCCCGAGAAGCTGAAGTCGTACGAGTCGCCGAGCCAGGCCCGGGGGAGTCGGTCTGCCGAGCCCGCGGCCCCTGCGGCGGCCCGCGCGATCGCGGGTCCGCCGGGATACCCGAGGCCGAGGAGGCGGCCCGCCTTGTCGAAGGCCTCGCCGGCGGCGTCGTCGACCGTCTCGCCGAGAAGGCGATAGGCGAGGTGGTCGTGCATCTCGAGGAGCAGCGTGTGCCCGCCCGAGACGACGAGCGCCACCAGCGGGAAGGCCGGCTCCGGATGGTCGGGCTCGCCCGGATCGAGGAGCCAGGCGGCGTAGAGGTGACCCTCGAGGTGGTTGACCCCGACCAGCGGCAGGTCGAGCGCCCAGGCGAGCGCCTTCGCGTACGAGAGCCCGACCAGGAGGGAGCCGACGAGGCCGGGTCCGGCAGTGACGGCGATCGAGCCCACGTCGTCGAGCGTCGCTCCGGCCTCCGCGAGGACCTCGTCGAGCGACGGGTCGAGCCAGCGCAGGTGCGCCCGCGCGGCCAGCTCCGGGACGATGCCGCCGGCTCCCGCGTGGAGCGCGACCTGGCTGGCCACCGCGTGGCCCACGATCCGCCTCGGACCGTCGAGGAGGGCGACGCCGGTCTCGTCGCACGACGACTCGATGGCCAGGAGAAGGCCCCGGCTCATGCGGGGGCCTCGGGCTCGGGCAGGGCCGCGAGCTCCGCCCGCCGGCGCGCGAGGCGCTCCATCATCGACGGGCTCGCGAGGGGCTCGGTCGTCATGATCAGGGCGTCCTCGTGGTCGTCGCTGTAGTAGCGCGGCCGGATGCCGACGGGCCGGAACCCGTACTTCTCGTAGAGCCGTCGCGCGCCGAGGTTCGAGAGGCGGACCTCGAGCGTAGCCTCGTGCGCCCCGCGCGCGATCGCGAGGTCCAGGAGGGCCACGAGCAGCCGCTCGCCGATGCGCCGGCGGCGCCAGGCCGGGGCAACCGCGAAGGTCGTCACGTGAGCCTCGTCGACCATGAGCCACACCCCCGCGTAGCCGATCACGTCGCGCCCGGCTCGCACGACGAGATAGTGGGCCAGCTGGTTCGTCTCGAGCTCGTTGCGGTAGGCGTACGAGGGCCAGGGCGTGGTGAAGCTCGCCTTCTCGATCGCCTGGACGGCGGCCAGGTCGGCCTGCGTCATACGGTCGATGACGAGCCTCACGGGCGGGCGGGCGACCATGCGACCTCCCCCGCGGCGGTGGTGACGCCGCGCGGCATCGTCACGTACTCGGGTGCCAGGGCGGCCCCGTCGTCGGCTCCCGCCCGCAGGCGCGCGGAGCCGAGGTCCAGGAGCGCGGCAGCGAGGCCCGCCCGGGCCATCGTCCCGCGCGCCGCGGCCTCCTCCGGAGCGCGGCCCTCGAGGTCGACGGCCACCAGCACGGCGCCGGGTGGCAGGTCGGCCATCGGCTGGTCGGGGGGAGCGAGGGTGGCGATCCCGGCGCGCACCAGGTAGCGGCCGACGGGACCGGCCGGCAGCAGGAGTACGACCTCTCCCCCGGGCGCGACGGCGCCGCCGGCCCGCGCCGCCGCGGCAAGCGCGAGGCCCGTGGGTATCCCGACCAGCGGCGCCGCGGCTGCCCGGGCGAGCCCGTGAGCCGTGGCGAGCCCGACGCGGAGGCCCGTGTATCCCCCGGGGCCCGAGCCCGCGACGATCCCGGCCAGGGCGCCCGGGCCCGGGCGCCCGATGCCGGCCCGGGCGAGCAGGTCCGCGATGCGGACGAGCAGCTCCTCCGCGTGGCGATGGCCGGCTTCCCATTCGTCGACTGCGAGCAGCTCCCCGTCGATCGTGCCGAGGGCGACGACCGCGCTGGTCGTGGCGGTGTCGATCACCAGGACGGGCGGGGCGGGGATCGGGTCCCGGGGCAGGGCGGGGGTCGGGTCCCGCGTCGGGTCCCGGGACGGGGCGGGGCCCGCGGGCGGGGTCGGGGTCGGGGTCGTCACGACAGCGCCTCGAGGAGGTGGGCGTGGCGCGCGTCCGTCGCCCGGAAGACGAGCGCGCGGGGCTCGTCCCCCGAGCCGTCGATCGCGACGTCCAGGCGGCCGGGCGGAAGCGCGGCGCCGATCCGCTCGGCCCATTCGATCACCGTGACGCCCTCCAGGGCCCGATCGTCGAGGATCCCGGCGGCGAGGGCTTCCTCGGCTCCGGCCAGGCGGTAGCAGTCCACGTGGAAGAGCGGGACGCGCCCCGCGTGCTCCGCGACGAGGATGAAGGTCGGTGACGCGACCGGCTCCGCGACGCCCAGGCCCCGGGCGATGCCGCGGGCCAGCTCCGTCTTCCCGGCGCCCAGGGGTCCGACCAGGGCGATCACGTCGCCCGGGCGCGACGCGGCACCCAGGCGCGCGCCGACCGCGCGCGTGGCGGCGGGCGAGCGGCTGGTTCGCCGGACGGCGGCCGGGGGCGGGGTCACCGAAAGAGCCTACCCGAAGCGCCCCGGGCCGTTGGCCTCGGCCCGGCGACGCGACCGAGCCGGCGACTGCGACTGCGCCGGCGCCGACGACCGAGACTGCGACTGCGAGGAGAGGTCAGGTGAACCGCTCCAGGTCGCCGACGGCCACCACCACCTCGCGCCCGTCGTCGAATAGGATCCGGGCAGTCTCGACCATGATCCCGCCCGGCAGGCGACGCGGCCCGGCCAGCCCCGCGAAGCGGCCCTCGCGCCCGACCTCGGGACCGCCCCGGACCCGGACGCGGTCGGGATCGGGCGACGGCAGCTCGTCGAAGCCCAGGGCCGTCACGAGCATGGGCGGACCGCCCACGAGGCCCACCTCCGACCCGGCCAGGATGGCCAGGATCGCCCGCACGGGTCCCGCCAGCGAGCGACGCAGATAGCCGTCCAGGATCAGGATGGGGAACGGCGCGAGCCGGTGGAGCCCCGCTCGCTGGCGTGCCTCGGAGGCGACGACGTCGCGCCGGTCACGATCGGCGAGGGCCGGGACCACCGCCCCGGCGATCCCCATCGCCCGGGCCCGGGTCAGGGCCTCGGCGTCGGCCCGACCGGGGAAGACCACGATCGCGCCGGCGTGCGCCACCTCCAGCGGAATCCGTCCGTCGCCGTCGCCCGGAAGGAGCACCAGGCGACCATGGCCGGGATCTCCTAGGAGCTCGGTACCCGGGATCCCCGTTCCATCGAGCTGGAGCACCAGCTCGACCCCGGGGTGGATCGCGACCACCCGCCCTGCAGCTGGCGCGGAGACGAGGTCGGGATGCGGCCCGGCGGCGATCCGGCGCCGGCCCCGGTGCTCGAAGAGGAGCTCGCCGGCCGGCGACGTCCCGCGCCGCCCCGGCTCGGCGGGGATCCACGCCCCGGGGCGCGGTCTCGCCGAGTGGCCGCCACCGGTCTCCACGAGCCGGGGGTCACGCACCCTTTCCGCGAGCAGGTCGCCGGCGGCCACGCTCTCTCCCGCGGTCGCCACGATCCTGTCGCCGGGCCGGAGCGGCACGCGGACGCGCGGCTCGCCGACCAGGAGGGGGCGCGCCACGACGAACGGCGCGCCGCTCATCGGTCGCGCTCCGGCCACAGCGCCGCCTCCCAGCTCCCCACGCACCTCGCGCCGGTCGTCGGCCCGCGCGGGCAGCCGCAGGGGCACGTCGCGGAGGTCGACGACCAGGCCCGCGAGGCCTCCTGTCGCACGAAAGGCGAACCGCTTGCCGCGCACGCCCAGGTCGACGGGAGCCCGAAAGCCGACCTCGGCAACCCCGGCCTGGCCGGGTGGAAGGTCCACCAGGGCGAGGCGGCCACCCGCGAGCTGGAGGTCGACGGGCGTCTCGCCGACGGTCAGGCGGAGCTGCCCCGCCTGGCGCCCGACGCGAACGCCGCGTGCCATCGCCAGCGTCCCGACGGGCACGAGGGCGTCCCCCACAAGGTCGCCGACGACGCGAGCCCGCTCGGCGGCGTCCTCGATCGTCCCGAGCGGGGCGAGGAGCCGGGCGGAGTCGAGCGCCACCTGGACGACGCCGGGTCGCCGGACGGCGTCCGCCAGCACCAGCAGCGCGGCAGACGCCGGGATCGACGACCAGGCGCCTCCGGCGAGGACCACGAGGTCCGGCGGCGGGCCGTCGAGCTCCCTGGTGCCCTCGACGAGAAGCCCCAGGGCGGCCCGGAGCGCCGCCGCCCGGAGGACGGCGCCGTCCCCCCCGAGGGCGGCCCACGGGGCGAGCCGCAGCTCGGCGAGCCTGTCGCGGAGGCGGGCCCGATCGAGGCCGAGCGTCGCCCACGCCTCGACGCGATCGAGGGCGGCGTCATCGTCCACGAGACCGAGCACGGCCGACGGCGCCTCGACGGCCGCGATCCGGGCGGGCGCCCCGGGGCCCGCGCCGGGCTCCGCGAGGGCGCGAAGGGCGCCGCTCATGCCCACTTCGAGCAGCTCGATCCGGAGGTCCAGGACCTCGGCGAGCGTGGCCGTCGCGGCGACCAGGGCCTGGCGGGCGTCGGCAGGGCCCGCGCGTCGCGCGGCAAGCAGGGCGCGTAGATCGATCGCCGGGTCGCCGTGGGGTCGCGGCACGGCCACGACCTCCGTCCCGGACGGGAACTCCGACGCGCGGGCCGCGGCCGCGCCCACCAGGATGATCGGCATCCCGGGCCGCCGCTCCGCCACCCCGGCCGCGAGCGCCACGAGCTCGCCGACCAGGTCGCGCTCGTCGGCCGCGGACGAGTCGCCCGTCCCGACGATGAGGACCGCGACGTCCGGGCGGGTCGCCAGGAGCGTCGTCTCGAGGGGGCCGAGGCGCTCGGCGCTCGCCCCCGTCGTTCGCCACCCGGCAGCGGTCGCGTCGGCCTCGAGGCGCCGGCGAACCATCTCGGTGGCGGCGAGGACGAACGCGGTTGCCGCGGGCCGGCCGGCGGCCTCGATTTGCGGCGGGATCGTCCCCGGCCTGTCCAGCCCGAGGTCGGCCGCCAGCGCCGGGTCAACCGTCCGGACGCGGTCGAGGAGGAGCTCGAAGAGCGCCTCGGGCTCCGCGACCGCCGGGGCGGGGACGGCCGTCGCCGCCAGGAGCCGCCAGCGACGATCAACGCGGCCGACGACCGTCGCGGCGCAGGTCGCGGTGCCGCGATCGAGGGTGACGAAGGCGTCGCTCCGGGCGTGCGCCGGTCGGGCGCCGGCGGCCCCCGTCTTGCGAGCCGGGGGCGCGACGTCCGTCACGCGTCCCAGCTCGGGTCCTCGTCGAGCTCTTCGAGACGGTCGATGAGCTGCTCGATCCCGAGTTCGTCGGCGAGGATGGCGCGGGCGGGCGCGTTCTCGCCGCCGAAGACCCGGCGGAGGACGGGGTCGAAGAAGAGCATCGCGCTGCCGGGAAGCATCCCGTCGGGCATGCTCGCCTGCAGGAAGAGGACCGCCGGGGCGGTCATCCCGTGGAGCAGGATCTCGCGGGCGACCTCTTCCACGAGCTCGGCGCGCTGCTCGGGCGTGGGAAGCACGCCGGCGGCCCCGGTCACCGGCGACCGCCGGCGAACGACGTGGCGTTCGCGAGGATCACGATCGCGCCGGTCTCGAGGTCGCGGATGTCGCCGTTCCAGAGCGCAGGCTGCGCCATCTACCCCGTTCCTCGGTGAGCGTGCGGATTCCGACCGCCACGGCCCGCGCAGTGTACACCCGGGGCAGACGCCGGGACATCGTGGCGACGACCTCCCAGGTGATCGTGGTGCGCTCCTGCGCCAGCTCCCCGGCGGTGATCTCGTCCCCGCCCTGGGCGCCCAGGAGGACGAATTCGTCGGCGGGCGTGACCGGCGGCCCCGGGACGTCCGTCACGTCCGCCATCACGGCGTCCATCGCGACGTTGCCCACGAGCGGCACGCGGCGGCCGCGCACGAGGGCCGTCGCCCGGTTCGAAAGGGTCCGCGCCCAGCCGTCGGCATACCCCAGGGGCAGGGTGGCGATGCGGCTCGGGCGGGCCGTCACGAACGACGGGCCGTAGCTGATCCCGGCGCCCGCCGGAAGGTCGGCCACCCGGATCGGCCGGGCGTGCAGGGAGAGGATGGGACGGAGGCCGGCGTGGATCCCGGTCGCGGCCGGCCCGATGGCGAGGCCGTCGGGGACGATCCCGTACGCGGCGAGCCCCACGCGCAGCCCGTCGAAGACCGGGCGCTCCCCGCCGACGAGGCGCTCGACCGCGAGGAGCCCGCCCGAGGCGAGGAGGTGACGGTGCGGGACGTCGATCCCGGCCCGCCGCAGCGCGTCGACGGTGACCGCGAAGCGCTCCACCTGCCCGTCGGTCCGGGCCCGGTCGGCGGGTGCCTGGAGGTGCGACCACGCGCCACGCAGCACCACGCCCGGCGACGCCGCGACGAGCCGGCCGGCGACGATGGCCTCGGCGGTCGACAGCCCGTCGCGCCCGAGACCCGTCTCGAGCGCCAGCTGGACGCCCAGGTCGGGCAGCTCGCGGCGGGCCCTTCGGCGGGCCCCGCCGTACGCGGCCAGCGCCTCTTCCAGGAGGCCGGCGTCGCCCGCGGCGATCGTCACGCCCGCGCGGGCCGCCACGACCGCCCCGTCGGGCGGGACCTGGAACAGGACCAGGATCGGGCCGGAGATCCCGGCTGCCCGAAGTTCGAGGGCCTCGTCGAGGGTGGCCACGCACAGGCCGCGGGCACCCGCCGCCAGCGCCGCGTCGGCGACCGGGACGGCGCCGTGACCGTAGGCGTCGGCCTTGACGACGACCTCCACCGTGACGGGGCCGGGCAGGGCCGCGCGGATCACGGAGACGTTGCCGGCAAGCCGGTCGAGGTCCACCTCCAGCCATGCCATCCGGGGCAGGGGCGGCAGCCCGGCCGCCCGCAGGCCGGCCTCGACGCCGTCCCCGCTCGTCCGGCCCGGCGTCGTCACGGTGAGCCGGGGTCGGAGTGCCGCCCCCGGGCGGCGGCCGAAGCCGACGCGGCTCCCTCCGGACCTCGTCTCCGCGTCGCCGGCGAGCCGGCGTCGCGCGAGCGCGACCTCGAGGGGAAGGTCGCCGGCCAGGATCCCCGCGTCGCCCACGCGCGCCCGCACCGCTTCCCCGGCCATGCCGTGGAGGTGGACCCCGAGGCGGGCCGCCGCGTAGGGAGCGAGGCCCTGGGCCAGCAGGGCCCCGATCGTCCCGGCGAGGACGTCGCCGGTCCCGCCGGTCGCCAGGCCCGGGTTCTCGAAGGGCGCGACCGCGACCGACCCGTCCGGGGCGGCGATCACCGTGTGGGCGCCCTTGAGCACGACCACGTGTCCCCAGGTCGCGGCGGCGTCGACGGCCGCCTCGCGGCGGGCCTCGTCGTCCTCGTTGAGGTCGCCGTCGGCGCCCGGGGCGATCCCGGAGGCGGCCCGGAGCCGGGCGAACTCACCGGCGTGGGGCGTCAGGACGGACGGGCGGCGCACGCCCTCCCACCAGCCGTCCTCGGCGGCGAGCGTCCGCAGGGCCTCCGCGTCGACCACGGCGGGGCAGGCGTCCTCGCCCCCGGCGGGGCCGAGCACGCCGCGCACGAGCTCGCCCGTCGCCAGCGACGGCCGCAGGCCGGGGCCGATGACGAGCGCGTCGTGGTCGTGGTCCAGGATCCGGGCGAGAGCGGGCTCCGGGTCCACCTCTTCGACGTCGTCCTCCTCGAGCGGCATCGTCGTGGCCTCCACCACCTTGGCCGCGAAGAGCGGCTGCAGCGACTCCGGCACGGCGAGCGTCACGAGGCCGGCGCCCGCCCGCCCCGCCGCGCGACAGACGAGGAGCGCGGCGCCCGCGTAGTCGAGCGATCCGGCCAGGACCAGAAGCTTGCCGAAGGTCCCCTTGTGCCCGCGCGCGGGTCGGGCCGGCAGGAGGAGCGGCCGCGGCCCGATCGTCCAGCCGTTCCAGGTCAGCCATGGTCACGCTCCGCCGTTCGCTCGCCGCCCCGCGCGGCGTCGAGCGCAGCCGCCTCCGCCGCGAGGATCCGCAGGCGGTCCATGCGCCGCCGGAGGGCCGCCTCGCGCTCGTCCAGGTGGGCTTCGACGTCGGGCGGGAGGACGTAGCGCCCGCCGGTGCTGCGAACGCCGAAGGCGATCGCCAGCGCGTACTCCCGCTCGTGGGAGATGCTGACTGCCACGCGCTCCACGCCGAGCTGGTCGGCCCGCGCCGCGGCGCGCCCGTGGAGACGGACGACCGGCTGGCCGGTCGGCAGCCGCTCGATCTCTATGTCGCGCCAGCCGATGCCGCGCACGCCGAGGCCGAGGACCTTGCTGACCGCCTCCTTGGCGGCCCAGCGCCCGGCGAACGTCTCCGGGCGGCCGCGCACGTAGCGCGCTTCAGCCGGCGTGAGGACGCGGCCGACGAAGCGGTCGCCGAAGCGCTCGAGCGCCTTCCGGATCCGGTCGACCCGGATGATGTCGAGACCGAGCTCGGCCGTCCCGCCCGGAACGGGTGTCGCTGCTTCCACCGCCCGCCCTACTCGACCGTCACCGACTTGGCGAGGTTCCGCGGCTGGTCGACGTCGGTGCCACGGGCGACCGCCATGTGATAGGCGAAGAGCTGGAGGGGGATGATGGCCAGGATCGGGCTCAGCGCGTCCAGAGTGTCCGGAACCCACAGGACGTCGTCGGCGAAGCGCTCGATCTGGGCGTCCCCCTCCGTCGCGACCGCGATGACCCGCGCGTCGCGCGCCCGGCCCTCCATGACGTTGCTGATCAGCTTGTCGTAGACCGCCGATCGCGTGGCAACGGCCACGAGGGGGCATTCCGCGTCGAGGAGGCTGATCGGCCCGTGCTTGAGCTCGCCCGCGGCGTAGCCCTCCGCGTGGACGTAGCCGACCTCCTTGAGCTTGAGGGCTCCCTCCAGCGCTGCCGGATAGGAGGTGCCGCGCCCGACGAACATGAAGCCGCGGCTGTTGACGTAGCGGCGAGCCAGGTCGCGAACCCCGGCGCTCGCGTCCAGCGCCCGCTGGGCCGCCTCGGGAAGAGCGCGCAGCGCCTCGACGAGAGCCCCCTCCTCGGACGGGGGCAGCGTCCCCCGCGCCCGGCCGATCGCCGCGGCGACCATGACGAGCGTCGCCACCTGCGTCGTGAAGGTCTTGGAGGCAGCCACCGCGATCTCGGGGCCGGCCTGCAGGAAGAGGACCGCGTCAGCCTCGCGGGTGATTGCCGAGCCGACGGTGTTGGTCACGGCCACGATCGGACAGCCCTTCTCGCGCGCATGGCGGGTCGGGGCGATCGTGTCGGCCGTCTCGCCCGACTGGGTGACGGCGAGCACCAGGGTCGTGGGGTCGAGCGGCGGCGGGCTGTACCGGAACTCGGATCCGACGGTCACGCGCGCCGGGAGCCCCGTCCAGCGCTCGATGAGCGCCGCACCGACGAGCGCGGCGTACGAGGCGGTCCCGCACGCGATCAGCTCGACGCGGGTGATCGTCCGCAGGACGTCGGCGAGCGGCGCCAGCTCCTCGACGCGGAGGGTCCCGTCGGGGGCCAGGCGGCCCGCGATGCACTGGCGGAGCGCCTGGGGCTGCTCGTGGATCTCCTTGAGCATGAAGTGCTCGAAGCCGCCCTTCTCGGCCGCCTCGGCCGTCCAGGTGATCTCGGTCACCGCCCGCTCGCAGGGCGCGCCGGTCACGTCGGTGATCTCGATCCCCCAGGGCCGGAGATCGGCGACGTCGCCATCCTCCAGGAAGACGATGCGGGTGGTGTGGGCGAGGATGGCGGCCACGTCCGAGGCGAGGAAGGTCTCGCCGTCGCCGAGGCCCACGACGAGGGGCACGTTCATCCGGGCGCCGACGAGGCGGTCGGGCTCGCCCCGGTGCATGGCCGCGATCGCGTAGGCGCCCTCGGCGCGGGCCAGCGCCTCGCGGACCGCCGCGGCGAGGTCGCCGTGATAGGCCTCCTCGACGAGATGGGCCAGGGCCTCGGTGTCGGTCTCGGAGGCGAGCACGTGGCCTCGCGCCTCCAGCTCGTCGCGCAGCTCGCGGAAGTTCTCGATGATCCCGTTGTGGATCACCGTGATCTCGCCGGTGCAGTCCACGTGGGGATGGGCGTTGAGGTCGTTGGGGCGGCCATGCGTGGCCCAGCGCGTGTGGGCCAGGCCGATGCCGGCCCTGGGAGTCCGATCCAAGAGGGCAGTCGCGAGGTTGGCCAGCTTGCCCGCCCTCTTCTCGACGAAGAGGTCGCCCGCCTCGGTGACCAGCGCGATCCCGGCCGAGTCGTAGCCCCGGTACTCCAGGCGCCGCAATCCCTCCATCAGGATCGGGCCCGCGGCGCGAGGTCCCGTGTAGCCGACGATCCCGCACATGCCGTCTGAACCCACCTCTGCTGCCCGCGTCGCCCGCGCCGGCTCCCCAGCCGGCGCCCTAGTGTAGGCGCTCGCCCGCGAGGGCAGCCAGCCCGTCCGCCAGCTCGCGAACGGTCTCGGGATCGGCTCCCTCGACCATCACGCGCAGGCTGGGCTCGGTTCCGGACGGGCGGACGAGGACGCGTCCCCCGGCGCCGAGCCGATCACGCGCGGCCCTTATCGCTGCGCCGAGCTCGGGATCGGCCTCCCACTGCTCCTTGCGCCTCGCCGGGACGGCGCGCTGCTCCTGGGGAAAGAGCGGGATGGCAGCGGCAAGCTCGTCGACGGGCCGGCCGGCGCGACCGAGAATGGCCAGGAGCTCGAGGCCGGTCACGAGCCCGTCGCCGGAGCTGGCGTGCTCGAGGACGATCACGTGGCCGCTCTTCTCCCCGCCGAGGCCGGCTCCCGTGACCTGCATCCCCTCGAGGATGTACTTGTCCCCGACCGGCGTGCGCACCAGGCTCCCGCCCGCGGACACCAGCGCGACCTCCAGGCCGCCGTTCGAGAGGACCGTCACGACGAGGATCCCGCCGGGCAGCGCACCGCGCGCGAGGCGGTCGAGCGCGCAGACGCCGAGCAGCTGGTCGCCGTCCACGACCCGGCCGTGACGATCGACCACGACGAGGCGGTCCGCGTCGCCGTCCAGCGCAAAGCCCAGGTCGGCCCGCCGAGCCACGACCTCGGCGGCGAGGGATGCCGGCGCCGTGGCGCCGCAGCCGTCGTTGATGTTCACCCCGTCCGGCTCGTTGTGGATGACGTCGACGCGGGCTCCGGTCGCCGCGAGGATCTCGGGGGCCGTCGCTCCGCCAGCACCGTTCGCGCAGTCCAGGACGATGTGCAGGTTGCACGGCGTCGCCGCGGCGAGGCGCCGACGATCCTCGCGGTAGCGATCCACGAGGTCCGGGGCATGGGTGACGCGCCCGATCCCGGCGTTCCGCGGCCCCCCGAGCTCCTCGGCCCGCCAGATGAGCTGCTCGAGGGCGTCCTCCGCCGGGTCGTCGAGCTTCAGGCCGCGGCTGTCGAGAACCTTGAGTCCGTTGTCGTCGGCGGGGTTGTGCGACGCGGAGACCATGACGCCCGCCGCGAACGACCCGCTGCCGGCGAGGAACGCGAGCGCCGGCGTGGGCAGCACCCCGGCGAGCCGGACGTCCGTCCCCAGGCTGGCGGCGCCGGCGGCGAGCGCCGCCACCAGCATTCCGCCCGAGCGACGGGTGTCCTGGCCGACGACGAGGGCGCCGCCCGCTCCCGCCAGCTCGTGGGCGACCGCCCTCCCCAGGGCATAGGCCAGCGGCGGTCGCAGGTCGACGTTCGCGGTGCCGCGGATCCCGTCGGTGCCGAAGAGCCTGCCCATCGTCAGGGGGTCAAGGTGGGAACCGGCGACGGGGCCGGCGACGAAGCGGGGCTCGTCGGAGCAGGCGTGGCCATGGGCACCACGGTCACGGCCACCGCCAGCGGCGAGGCGGAGACGAGGGTCACGCCGGCCGGCAGCCGGATGGTCACCGTGACCTGGGCCGTCCCGGACCCCAGCCCCGCGACGTCCACGATTGCCACGATGCGGGCGGGGTCCATGGCGTCCAGGGCCTGCAGCGTCCCGCCGAGGGTCAGGAGCACGCGGTCGATGGCCGGCCAGTAGACGAGGTCCGGTAAGCCGTTGACCACCTGGAGACCGGCCTCGAAGGTGCGCGTGCCCGACCGGGGGCGGAGCGCGATCGTCACCCGCACCTGGTCGACGCCCAGGGCAACGACGCCGTCCGGCAGATCCAGCCCCACGGCCGTCTCCACGTCCGTCGTGGCGCCGGTGATCGCGATGGGCAGCGTGGCGACAGACACGAGGCCTGCCAGCGTGCCCGCCTCTCCCTCCACGGTCACGAGAGCCGGGCGCACCGCGACCGAGGCGATCTCGACCGAAGACGACGGCGTTCCTGTCACCACCGGGCTCACGGGCAGGGTCTTCGTGGCGAGCTGGCTCCCGATCTGGATCGTGACGCGAACGGTGCTCGGCTGGACGTCCGCGCCGCCCACGATCTCGCCGCGCGCGTCGACCGGCACCAGCCCCACGGTCTCGTTGACGTCGATGCCGGACGGATCGAGCCGCACCCGCGCCAGCGCCGCTGCGACGGTCCGCACGGCGGAATCGGGCCCGGAGACGGTCACCGGGTCCTGGGAGACGACCGGCGTGCGCACGTCGAGCCCCGGCGGCACGGTCCCGAGGTCCACCGTCACCGGCACCTCGCGGGTGACGAGGGGGTCGAGGCGAATGGCAACCCGGGAGGGCGAGAAGTCGATCACCTGGATGGCCGGGTCCACCGACCGCAACACGACCGGGAAGCTTACGCTCGGCGCCCCGGGCACCGCGGCGACGCCGGCCAGGTCCACCGAGGCGGTGAAGCTGGACGAGGTGATCCGCGGACGGTCGGTGCCGATCGCGATGTAGCGGACCGAGGTCACGTCCCCGATGTTGCCCAGCACGAACGTGTCCTGGGGCTGGTTGAGCAGCTGGATCGGGAGGAGGCCCTGGAAGGTCTGCGCCGAGGCCGACACGATGAAGCCGGCGTAGAGAAGGGTGGCGAGCACGATCGCCGCCAGCTTGAGCGGCCAGTTGCGGACTACGAAGGCGGCGGCCTGGCGCACGATGGTCAGCCGCCGGCGCCGGCCGGGGCGCCCGGCGCGTCGTCGCGCGGCTCGTCCGCGCCGCTCTCCCGCGCCGCGCGGCCCAGGTCGCCCAGGGCGGCCCGCCGCAGCCCGGCCGCCGAGGATCGGGGCCGTCCGAGCCGGTCGCGAATCGCATCGCCGCGCCGCTCGGGACGCAGGAGCGCGGTCAGCGCCCGGTTGAGCTGGGCCTCGTCGAGATTCCTGCGGATCCGGGCACGCTCCACGAGGCTCGCCTGGCCGGTCTCCTCGGAGACGACGACCACGACCGCGTCGGTCTGCTCCGTGATCCCGAGGGCGGCCCGATGGCGCGTGCCGTAGCGCTCGGCCTGGAGCGTGGTCTCGGCGAGCGGCAGGAGGGCTCCTGCGGCGAGGATCGACTCGCCGCGCACGATGACGGCGCCGTCGTGGAGGGCTCCCCGGGGCACGAACAGCGCCTCGAGGAGGTCGGCCGTCAGGTCACCGTGGATCATGACGCCCGTCTCGGCAATCTCCTCGAGGCCGGTCTCGCGCTCGATCACGACCAGGGCGCCGCGGCGCGCCGCCGCCAGGCGGCTCGCCGCGCGGGCCACGGCGCCGGCGACCCGCTCGGCCGCCCGCTGGTCGGAGGGCGTCACGAGCCAGGCGAACGATCCCACCCTCCCCAGGCGCTCGAGCCCGCGACGGAGCTCGGGCTGGAAGACGACGACGAGCGCGAAGAGGCCCACGACGGCGCCCGCCTGGAGGAGCTGGGTGAAGAGGCGCAGCCCGGCCGCCTGGGCCACCGCGTAGATCACGAGGATCACGCTGACGCCGATCACCAGGCGGACCGCGCGGGTTCCCCGGATCAGGCTGAAGAGCCAGTAGATGACGACGGCGGTCAGCCCGATGTCGACGAGGGTGGCCAGCCCGATCTGGCCGGCGATCGACTCGAGGAGCTCCGGCATCGTCCGCTGAGTGTAGCACCGGGCCCCCGGCCGCCCGGGCGTCCGGGCGGGGCCGCGGAGGCGTCAGCCGGCGGCGAAACGAGGGTCGCCGGGCAGGCGATCGGCCGCCGTCCGTCGCACCAGGTCGGCCGCCGCGGCGTCCCCGTCCAGGTCTGCGAGGCGGAGCAGCTGGCGATATGCCTCCCCGGCCTGGTCGGTCCACCCGCGGTCGACGGCGAGGTCGGCCAGCAGGAGGTGGAGGGCCACGTCGCCGGGGCGGACGCCGATCCCCTGGAGGCAGGCGTCGAAGGCGGCGGCGACCCTGCCCTCCTCCCGGTGACCGCGGGCGGCGGCCAGCGCGGCCGCGGCCGCGGCCTGGGCGTCTCCTCGCGCGGTCGCCTGCTCGAGCTCGACCACGAACTCCTCGGGATCGAGTCGCGGCTCCGGCGGCGAGGTCGGGAGATCGTCGGCGCCGCCCATGTCGGGCGGCTCCCCGTGGGCCGGCTCCGCGCTCGCAGGTGTGGCCGCGCCCTCGGCTGCGGCCGGTCCGGCCGTCGCGCGGAGCTCGTCGGCGAGGCACCCGTGCCGCTCGCGCCGCTCGTCGGTCGGCTCGATGGCGAGCGCGCGACGCGCGGCCTCGGCCGCTTCCACCAGGCGTCCCTGCGTCGTCCGGCTCGCGGTGAGGTGGTCGTAGGCGAGGGCGGCGTCGGCCGTGCGGCGGAGGACGACAAGCGCCTGCGCCCGGCCGAGGAGCGATGCGTCGTCGTCCGGCTCCAGGGCGAGAGCGCCGTCGAAGGCGTCCAGGGCGCTGCCGGGATCGCCGATCCGCAGCTGAACGCGGCCGAGGGCCGTCCTCGGCACCGCCCGGTCGGCCGCGATCGAGATCGCCTCGCGATAGGCGGCGGCGGCATCCTCGAGGCGGCCCCGCAGGACGGCCACGTGGCCGGTGCGGAGAGCCTCCTTGTACCGCTCGAACAGGGTCTCGGTCATCGCAGCCGGCTCCCGGGACCGGGAAGGAAGCGGGCGCCCGCGGTGGGCGCCCGGCTGGTCAGCGCTTCGTGTACTGCGGCGCCTTGCGCGCGCGCTTCAGGCCGTACTTCTTGCGCTCCTTCATCCGCGGGTCGCGGGTGAGGAAGCCGGCCTGGCGGAGCGGCAGCCGAAATCCTTCGGGGTCCACGGTGAGGAGGGCCCGGGCGATGCCGTGGCGGATCGCGCCCGCCTGGCCCGTCACGCCGCCGCCCTCGACCTTGACCAGGGCGTTGAAGCGACCCTCGGTCCCGGTGACCCGGAAAGGCATCCGGAGGTCGCCCTCGGAGATGGCATTGCCGAAATGCTGCTCCAGTGAGCGGCCGTTGACGACGATCTCGCCCTCCCCGGCCATGAGGCGAACGCGGGCGACGGACGTCTTGCGGCGTCCCGTGCCCTGGAAGTAGGCAGAAGTGATCATCGGGGCATGCTCCTCGTCAGGCCAGCGGCTCGGGCTGCTGGGCCTGGTGCGGATGATCCGGGCCCGCATAGATCTTCAGCTTGCGGAGCTGCTTCGCTCCGAGACGATTGTGCGGCAGCATCCCCTTGACCGCGCGCCGGAGCACCTCCTCCGGGCGCCGACCGAGGAGGTGACCGAGCGTCTCCTCCTTGTAGCCCCCCGGATAGCCGCTGTGGCGCGCGTAGACCTTCGAGTCCAGCTTGTCTCGCGACACGGCGACCTTCCCGGCGTTGAGGACGATCACGTGATCGCCCGAGTCCAGGTTCGGGGTGTAGGTCGGCTTGTGCTTGCCCTCGAGGACGCGGGCGATCCGCGACGCGAGCCGGCCGAGCGTCTCGTCCGTCGCGTCGACGACGTACCAGCGTCGGTCGATCTCCGCCTCTCGGAGCGTGTACGTCTTCGTGGTCATCTGTCTCCGTTCATCTCCGTGGCCGGCCGTCCGAGAACGACGCGCCGCAGGCAGAGTCCCTTCGCCGGGGCGACTGCCCCGTTGAAGGCCGGTGCCCTCGACGCAAGCGCCGCGGCCACCGCCGACTCTTCGACTTCGCCGCGTCCCACCAGGAGGAGCGCCGCGGCGATCCGCCGGACCATCTGGCGGAGGAAGGCATCGCCCCTGACGTCGATCGTCACGAGCGGGCCGTCCCGCCGGACGCGGACCCGGTGAAGGGTCCGGACCGGCTGCCGGTCCGCCACCCCGAAGGCGGAGAAGTCGTGCCGGCCCTCGAGGACCGACCCGGCCCGCGCCATCGCGGCGGTGTCGAGCGGGGCCCGCACCCCGAGCGCGAAACGCTCGCGGAGCGGGCTGCGCGGCCCGTTCCAGACGGTGTAGCGGTACTCCCGATACCGCGCCGCGTAGCGTGGATTGAACTCGGCCGGCACTCTCCGGAGGTCCCGGACCGTGACGTCCCTCGGCAGGAGCGCATCGAGCGCCCGGCCGAGCTCCGCCGCCCCGAGCGTCCCGCGGTAGGTGAAGGCGATCACCTGGCCTGCCGCGTGGACGCCCGCGTCGGTCCGTCCCGCCGCGTCGACCCGCACCCGGCTTCCGCCGGAAAGCGGGGCCAGCGCGGCCTCGAGCTCTCCCTGGACTGTCCGGGGTCCCGGCTGGGCCTGGAACCCGGCGAAGTCCGTTCCGTCGTATTCGACCCGCGCGCGATACCGCACGGGGGCACCCTCTCGGGCGCCTGTCGCGTCGCCTCTGCGCCGGCGCATCACCGCGTTGGCGCGTCCGCTCGTTGGTTCACGCACGCTCACGAGTGCGCTCGCTCACGTGCTCCGCGCCGCCCTGCCCTGCATCCGGCCGAGCGGCGACGTCCGTATGGCGCCGGTCAGACGAGCTCGATCTGGACGATCGGGGCCGCGTCACCGGCTCGTGGGCCGACGTGCACCAGGCGGGTGTAACCGGAGGTGCGGTCGGCGTACTTGGGGGCGATTTCGTCAAAGAGCTTCCTGATCACGAGCGGCTCGTTGGGAAGCTCCGCGATGACCATGCGGCGCGCGGCGAGGTCGCCCCGCTTCGCGAGCGTGATCATCCGCTCCACCTGGGGGCGGATCTCCTTCGCCTTCGCCTCGGTCGTCTTCACCTTCTCGTAGCGCAGGACCGACACGATCAGGTTGGCGTAGAGGGCCAGCCGGGGGCTGTGCTTGCGCCCGAGCTTGCGGCCGGCAATGCGGTGGGCCATCGCTCAGGCCCCCTTGAACGGCTCGTCGCCGTCCGGGGACTCGCCGTCCGGGGACTCGACGGCCTCCTCGAGGCCCGCCTCGTCGAGACCGTCGATGTCGCCGGCCTCGCTCTCCGGGACGAGGAAGCCGCGCATTCGCAGGCGCTCCTTCATCTCGTCGAGGGACTTCTTGCCGAAGTTGCGCATCCGGAGGAGCTCGTCGTCGGAGAGCTGCAGGAGCTGCCCCACCTTGACGATGTTGTTGCGCTTGAGGGAGTTGTAGGCCCGCATCGGGAGGTCGAGCTCCTCGATCGGCATCTCCAGCATGTTCGCCGGGATCTGGGGCGCGCCGGTGGCGGCCGCGACCGGCGCCGCCGTGGCCCCGACGTTGGCGAAGAGCGAGAACTGGCGAACCAGGATCTCGGCCGCCTTCGCGAGGGCGTCCTCGGGGCCGAGGGATCCGTCGGTCTCGATCTCGAGGGTCAGCTTGTCGTAGTTGGTCATCTGACCGACGCGGGTGTTCTCGACGTGGAAGTTCGCCTTGCGCACCGGCGTGAAGATCGCGTCGATGGGAATGACGCCGATCGGCAGCCCCTCGGGCCGCTCGGCGGCCAGGTAGCCGACGCCGCGCTCGACGGTGAGGTCCATCTCGATCTGGACGTCGTCGGCATCGAGAGTCATGAGGACCTGGTCGGGGTTGACGATCTCGACGTCAGCCGACTCGAGGATGTCGCCGGCCGTGACCGTGCCCGCCCCCGACTTGAGGAGCTTCAGCTGGACGGGGTGAGCGGCGAAGCTGCGGAGGCGGAGCCTCTTCACGTTCAGGACGATCTGGGTGACGTCTTCCTTGACGCCGGCGATCGTCGTGAACTCGTGGTAGACGTCGCGGATCTGGATGGAGGTGACGGCCGCCCCCTCGAGCGAGGAGAGGAGGACGCGCCGGAGCGCGTTCCCCAGGGTCGTCCCGTACCCGGCCGGCAGTGGGCCGGCCTCGTACTTGGCGTACGAGCCCTGCTCCGCGACGGGCTCGATCTGGGTCGGGGTGGTCTCGAGTTCGATCATGGGGCGGGGCTACCTCGAGTAGTACTCGACCACGAGCTGCTCGTTGAGCTCGAGCGGCATCTGGTCGCGCCGCGGCGCGGCGGCAATCGTCCCGGTCAGGGTCGTCGGATCGATGGTCAGCCACTCCGGAACCGAGACGGAGCGGAGCGACTCCTTGGCCATCTTGAACGGCTCGCGTTCGCGCCGCGACTCACGGACGGCCACCGTGTCGCCCGGCTTGACCTGGAAGGACGGGATGTTCGTGGGCCGGCCGTTGACGGCGAAGTGGCCGTGGCAGACGAGCTGCCTGGCGTGGTCGCGGGACGCCGCGATGCCGAGGCGGAAGACGACGTTGTCGAGACGGAGCTCGAGGAGCCGAAGGAGGTTCTCGCCCGTCACGCCGGGCCGGGACTCGGCCGCGTCGAAGTAGTTGCGGAACTGCCGTTCCAGGACGCGGTAGATGCGCCGAACCTTCTGCTTCTCGCGCAGCTGGAGGCCGTAGTCGCCGACCTTGCGGCGACGCACGCCGTGCTGGCCCGGTGGCGACGGACGGCGCTCGAAGGCGCATTTCTTCGTATAGCAGCGCGAGCCCTTCAGGAAGAGCTTGGCGCCCTCGCGCCGGCACAGCCGGCAGACAGCATCGGTGTATCGAGCCATTGGGCGGAAGCTCCGGTCAGACGCGGCGCCGCTTGGGCGGGCGGCATCCGTTGTGCGGGATCGGGGTGACGTCGGTGATGGCGGTGACCTCGAGGCCGGCGGCCTGCAGGGACCGGACCGCCTGTTCGCGACCGGCGCCGGGGCCTTTCACGTAGACCTCGACCTGGCGCATGCCGTGCTCCATCGCCTTCTTGGCGGCGGATTCGGCGGAGAGGGCGGCCGCGTAGGGCGTGCTCTTGCGGGAGCCCTTGAACCCGACGACCCCGGCCGATCCCCAGCTGATCACGTTGCCGGTCTGGTCCGTGATCGTGACGATCGTGTTGTTGAAGGTCGCCTGGATGTGGACGTGCCCGTGGGGCACGTTCTTCCGCTCCCGCCGGCGCTGCTTAGGAGCGCGCTTCCGATCGGCCATACCTCCGACTCGTCCCCTTACTTCTTGCGCCGGGCGCCGACGGTCTTCTTGGGACCGCGTCGCTGGCGAGCGTTGGTCTTCGTGCGCTGGCCGCGGACCGGGAGGTTCCGCCGGTGGCGGAGGCCGCGGTACGAGCCGATCTCGATGAGGCGCTTGATGTTGAGCGCCACTTCGCGGCGGAGGTCACCCTCCACCTTGTAGCGGCGATCGATCACCTCCCGCAGCCGGTTGACCTGGTCCTCGGTGAGGTCCCGGACCCGGGTGTCGGAGTTGATGTTCGTCTGCTGGAGGATCTTCTGGCTCGTCGGGAGCCCGATCCCGTAGATGTAGGTAAGGGCGATCTCCACGCGCTTCTCGCGCGGAATGTCGATGCCCGCGATCCGTGCCATTCGTCTAGCCCTGCCGCTGCTTGTGCTTCGGGTTGGCGCAGATGACCATGACGGTCCCGTGGCGGCGAATAACCTTGCAGTTGTCGCAGCGGGCCTTTACGGAGGCTCGGACTTTCAACGGGATCCTCTTCGCTTCAGTGCTGCTGCCGGCTACTTGAGCCGGTACGTGATGCGACCCCGAGTGAGGTCGTAGGGAGAGAGTTCGACCCGCACGCGGTCGCCCGGCAGGATCCGGATGAAGTTCATCCGGAGCTTTCCGCTGATGTGGGCGAGGACGCGATGGCCGTTCTCGAGCTCGACTGCGAACATCGTGTTCGGCAGCGGCTCGATGACGGTCCCTTCGACCTCGATGGCGTCCTTCTTGCCCACAGGCTCCCTTGTACCTTCGTCACATGCTCATGCGCCGGCCGAGGCCGGGCGCACGAACGCGTAGCCTACCAACTTCCGCTCGATCCGGCAAGCGCCGGCCATCCTGCTCACGGTCGGGTCAGGACCTCCGGCCCGTTCTCCGTGACGGCGATCGAATTCCTCCCAGTGGGCGGCGATCGACCCGTCGCACGTGACGACCGTCCAGCCGTCGGCGAGGGTCTCCACGTCCGCGGAGCCGAGCGTGAACATGGGCTCGATCGCCAGGCAGATGCCGGGCGCCAGCGCGATCCCGCGGGTCCTGGTCCGGTAGTTGGGGACCTGGGGCTCTTCGTGCATCGCTGTGCCGATCCCGTGCCCGACGTAGGGCCGCACGATCCCGTACCCGCGCGGCAGGGCGACGTCCTCCACGGCCGCGGACACGTCCCAGATCCGGTTGCCGGGCTGGGCTGCCGCGATCCCCGCCTCGAGCGCCTGCCGGGTGGCATCCACGAGGTCGCGGACGGGCTGGGCGACGTCGCCGACGACGAACGTCCGCGCGGCGTCGCCGTGCCAGCCGTCGACGATCGCGCCGGCGTCGACGGAGACGACCTGGCCCTCGCGAATGACGCGGTCGCCGGGGATCCCGTGGACGACCTCGCGATCGATCGAGATGCAGAGCGAGGATGGATACCCGTAGTAGCCCTTGAAGGACGGCGTCGCGCCTGCCTTGCGGATGTGCGCCTCGGCGAGCGCGTCGAGGTGCGCGGTCGAGACGCCGGGGCGCAGCTCCTCCTCCACCAGGGCGAGGACCTCGGCCACGACCCGGCCGGCCCGGCGCATCGTGGCGATCTCCGCCTCCGACTTGCGGGTGATCACGACTGCGCCGGCCCGGGAGCGATGGGCTCGAGGCAGTCGAGCAGGTCGCTCGTCACCGCGGCGATCGGGCGGCGTCCGTCGACCGTCCGGAGCACTCCGGCAGCCCGGTAGTGGCCCACCACGTCGTCGAGGGCGCCGAGCTGCTTCTCGAGGCGGGCCCGCACGACGTCGGGCCGATCGTCGTCCCTCTGGACCAGCCGGGACCCGCAGATGTCGCAGATGCCGGGCACGCGCGGCGGATAGGCGGTCTCGTGGTAGGTGTGGCCGGCGGCCTCGCAGAGCCAGCGCCCCGAGAGCCTGCGCAGCAGCTCGTCGGCCGGAACGTCGACGAGGAGGGCAGCCTCCACGGCCGCGCCCCGGTCGACGAGAGCGCGATCGAGCGCCTCCGCCTGGGAGCGCGTGCGGGGGAAGCCGTCGAGGATCACGCCGCGGGCGGCGTCGGGCGCCGCGAGGCGCTCCAGGAGCATCCGCACGGTCACCTCGTCGGGAACCAGCGCGCCTCGCTCCATGTACTCCCTGGCGGCGATCCCCAGGGCCGTCCCGTCCCGAGCCGCAGCCCGGAAGAGGTCGCCCGTCGCCACGTGGGGCAGCCCCAGGTGGCGGGCCAGGATGTCGGCCTGGGTGCCCTTGCCGGCCCCGGGCGCGCCCAGGAGCACGAGCACCCTCATCGGCCCGGGCGCCCGAGCGCCTCCGCCATCACCGGATGAAGCCCTCGTAGCTGCGCATCAGCAGCTGCGCCTCGAGTTGCTTCATCGTCTCCACGACGACGCTGACGGCGATGAGGAGGCTGGTGCCACCGAGCGAGAGGGACGCGCTGCCCGGGAAGAAGATGGAGATGACGAACGGCATGACCGCGATGATCCCCAGGAAGAGCGCCCCGGCGACCGTGATCCGGTTGACGACGCGGGCCAGGTAGTCCTGGGTGGGGCGGCCGGGCCGGATGCCCGGGATGAACCCCCCGTTCTTCCGCAGCTGCTCCGCCGTCTCGTCGGGCTTGAACGTGAACGCCGTGTAGAAGTACGTGAAGCCGACCGTCAGGAGGAAGTAGAGGCCGCCGTATATCACCGGGTTCTGGGGACCGAAGGTGTTCACGAAGAAGCCCGCTATGTCGCGCACGACCTGGACGTCCGAGCTCGTGAAGTAGCCCGCGATCTGGCTGGGGAACAGGAGGATGCTGACGGCGAAGATGATCGGGATCACACCCGCCTGGTTCACTCGCAGGGGCAGGAAGGTCGTGCCGCCCTGGTACATCCGCCGCCCCCGGACGCGGCTCGCGTACTGGACCGGGATCCGCCGCTGGCCCTCGGTGATGAAGACGATGACGGCAACGGCCACCACCGCGAAGACCGCGAAGACGATCGCCTGGACCCAGTTGGGTGTCGCCAGGAAGTTGAGGATGCCGCTCGGTATCCGGGACACGATTCCCGCGAAGATGATGAAGCTGATCCCGTTGCCGATCCCCTTCTCCGTGATGAGCTCGCCGAGCCACATCAGGAGGATCGAGCCGGCCGTCAGGGTGATGATCTGGGTGAGGGTGGAGAACGACGCGAGGTTGAAGTCCGTCGTGAGCACGCCCGAGGAGTTGAGCAGGGCCAGGAACCCATAGCTCTGCAGGACCGCGAGCGGCACCGAGAGGTAGCGGGTGTACTGGTTGATCTTGTTCCGGCCGTACTCGCCCTCGCGCTGGAGCGCCTGGAGGGCCGGGATCACGCCCGTCATCAGCTGCATGATGATCGAGGCGTTGATGTACGGGTTGACGCCGAGTCCCACCACCGAGAAGCGGGAGAGCCCGCCGCCCGAGAAGAGGTCAAGGAGCCCGAAGAGGGCGTTGTCCTTGAAGAAGTTCGACAGCGCGGTGGGATCCGCCCCCGGCACCGGCACGTGGGCCAGGGCGCGGAAGACGATGAGGATCCCCAGCACGAAGAGGATCCGCCGCCGGATGTCCGGCGCGCGGAAGGCGTTCAGGAGGGACTCGTACATCGGAGAGGCCTAGGCCTCGTCGAGGGGGGCGGGATCCACGCCGAGCGCCGCCAGCGGGCTCGCCGGGATCTCGAGGACCTGGAGGCTGCCGCCGGCCGCCTCGATCTTCTCGCGGGCGCTCTTCGTGAATGCGTCGGCCACGACGAAGAGGGGGCGAGTCACATCACCCCCGCCGAGGATCTTGAGCGGCTTGTCGAGGCTCCGGACCAGGCCCGCCACGCGAAGGAGCTCCTGCGTCACGGCGATCGGGGCACCCTTCTCCCCCTCGAGGAGCCGGCCGGCCTCCGCGGCGACACAGATGCGGCCGACGTTGACGACCTCGTACTCGACGCGGTTGATGTTGCGGAAGCCGCGCAGCTTGGGGATCCGGATGTGGAGCGGGGTCTGGCCGCCCTCGAACCACGGCGGGATCGAGGAGCCGGCGCGCGACTTCTGGCCCTTCGTGCCGCGGCCCGCGGTCTTGCCCTTGCCGGCCGCGATGCCGCGCCCGACCCGGGTCTTCTTCATGTGGGCTCCGGCGGCTGGCCGGAGGTCGTGGAGCTTCATCGCGTCTTCTCCCGGCCGGACTCGGGGAGCTCCTCGACGGTCACGAGGAAGCGGATCTGGCGCACCATCCCCCGCGTCGCCGCGTTGTCCGGCACCTCGACCGTGTCGCCGATGCGACGCAGGCCGAGGGCGCGGGCGGTGGCGCGGTTGCGCTCGATGTGGCTGATGGTGCTCTTGACCTGGGTGACGCGGAAGCTACCGGCCATCGGTCGCCTCCGCAACTGGCTGGCCGGCCACGAAGACCCGGACCGGCACTCCGCGGCGAGCGCTCATCTGCTCGGCGGACTTGAGGTCGCGAAGGGCCTCCAGCGTCGCGCGCACGACGTTGACCGGGTTGGTCGAGCCGTACACCTTGGTGAGGATGTCGCGGATGCCGGCCGCCTCGACGACGGCGCGGACGGAGCCGCCGGCGATGACGCCGGTCCCCTGGGATGCCGGCTTGAGCATCACCCGGGCAGCCGCGTACTCCGCATTCACCTCGTGCGGGATCGTCGTCCCGATCATCGGGACGCGGATCAGGTGCTTCTTGGCGTCCTCGACGCCCTTGCGGATCGACTCGGGGACCTCGCCGGCCTTCCCGAGCCCCGCGCCGACGTGCCCCTGCCCGTCGCCGACGACGACGACGGCGCTGAAGCTGAAGCGACGGCCGCCCTTGACGACCTTCGCGACGCGGTTGATCTGGACGACCCGCTCCTCGAGCGTCAGCTTCGCTGGATCGATCCTGGCCACGGTCGGTCTCCTCCTAGAAGTCGAGACCGGCTTCCCGGGCGGCGTCGGCAAGTGTCTTCACGCGACCGTGGTACCGGAACCCGGCACGGTCGAAGACGACCTGTTCGACGCCGGCGGTGCGGGCCCGCTCGGCGACCAGACGGCCGACGACCTTGGCCTCCTCGACTTTCGTCTGCTTCGAGCCCTTGAACGAGGGCTCCAGCGTGGAGGCGGCGGCGAGCGTGGTGCCCGCCGAATCGTCGATCACCTGGGCGTATATGTGATTGAGGCTGCGGAAGACCGCCAGACGCGGGCGACCGGCAGTGCCCTCCACGCGGAGGCGGATCCGCTCGTGCCGCTTCTGCCGGGCGGCGCCGCGCGTGGCGGCCTTCGTCATCTCGGACGTCCCTTCGTTACTTCTTTCCGCCGATCTTCCCGGCCTTGCCGGCCTTTCGACGGATCACCTCGCCGGAGTACCGGACGCCCTTGCCCTTGTAGGGTTCCGGCTTCCGAGTGGCGCGGACCTTCGCCGCGGTCTGTCCGACGAGTTCCTTGTCGATGCCGACGACGGCCAGCTTGACCGGTGTCTCCACTTCGAAGGAGATGCCCGGGGGGGGCACGATCTCCACCGGGTGGCTGTAGCCGAGGTTGAGCTGGAGCTTGTCGCCGACCTTCTGAGCGCGGTATCCGACGCCGGCGATCTCGAGCGTCTTCCGGTAGCCGGAGGTGACTCCGTCCACCATGTTCGCGACGAGGGTCCGGGTGAGGCCGTGGAGCTGCTTGTGGCCCTTGGCCTCCGACGGGCGGGTGACGACCAGCGTCCCCTCCACCGCCTCGACCGTGATCGCCGGCGGCAGCGAGCGGGTCAGGGTCCCCTTGGGGCCCGTCACCGTGATGACCGGCAGATCGAGGGTGACCTCGACGCCGGCCGGGATCGGGATCGGCCGTCGACCGATGCGCGACATCGCCGTCCCCCTACCAGATGTACGCCAGGACTTCGCCGCCGAGCTGCGCCCTGCGCGCCGCCTGGCCGGTCATGATCCCCTGGCTTGTGCTGACGATGACGATCCCGAGGCCCCCGAGGACCCGCGGGATCTCCGTCTTCCGGGCATAGGCACGGAGGCCGGGCTTGCTGATGCGCTTGAGCCCGGACACGACCGGCGCCTTCCCGTCGACGTACTTGAGGGTGAGCCGCAGAACCTGGGCGGGGCCGTCACGCTCCTCGCTGAAGCCGGCGATGAACCCTTCCTCGACGAGGATGCGGGCGATCTCGCGCTTCACGCGGGATGCCGGGACGGCCACCTCGAGGTGGCGCGCCCGCGACGCGTTGCGGATCCGCGTGAGCATGTCGGCAATCGGATCGGACACGTTCATCGGCGGCTCACCAGCTGGACTTGGTCACTCCCGGCAGCTCGCCCACGAGGGCGCGCTCCCGGAAGCAGATGCGACAGAGCGCGAAGCGGCGCATGTACGCCCGCGGCCGTCCACACAGGGTGCAGCGGTGGTACGCCTGCGCCTTGTGCTTCGGGGCCCTCTTGGCCTTCGCGATCAGGGACTTCTTGGCCATGGTCTCCTCCTCGCTCAGCCGGCGAAGGGCATGCCGAGGAGCTCCAGCAGCTTGCGGGACTCCTCGTCGGTCTTCGCCGTCGTCACGATGCTGATCTCCAGCCCGCGGAGACGGTCGACCTTGTCGTAATCGATCTCGGGAAACGCGAGCTGCTCGCGAAGTCCCAGGCTGTAGTTGCCCCGCCCGTCGAACGACTTCCCGGGAATGCCCCGGAAGTCGCGGATGCGCGGGAGGGCGACGGTAGTAAGGCGCTCCAGGAAGTCCCACATCCGCTCGCCGCGGAGGGTGACCTTCGCTCCGATCGTGTTCCCGGTCCGCAGGCGGAACTGGGCGATGGAACGCTTCGCCTTCGTCACGATCGGCTTCTGGCCGGTGATGAGGGCGAGATCGCCGACGGCCGCATCGATGGCCTTGGCGTTGGTGAGCGCCTCCCCCAGCCCGATGTTGACCACGATCTTCTCGAGGCCCGGCACCTGCATGGGGTTGGTGTACGAGAACTGCTTCTGGAGCGCGGGGACGACCTCTGCCCCGTAGCGCTCCCTCAGGCGACTGCTCACGCGCCCATCACCTCCACGGCCTGGCCGCAGTGGCCGCACGCCCGCACGCGGGCGCCGGTCTCCAGCTCCAGGTGGCGGACGCGGGTGGGTCGATCGCAGCGCGGACAGACGAGCATCACCCGGCCGATCGCGACCGGCATCGGCTTCTCGATGATCCCACCCTGCTGCATCCGCGGGGTGCGGTCGTTCTGGTTCATGCGCGGGCGCGGCTTCGTGTGCCGCTTGGCGATGTTGAGGCCCTCCACGACGACGCGGTAGGGCTTGCCCGCGAGCTCGGGGCGCTCGACGCTCTTCACCTCGCCCCGCTTGCCGGCGTCCTTGCCGGCCATCACGAGGACCGTGTCACCGGTGCGGATCTCGGGGACCTTCGTCACCCGGGGCGCGACGGCACGTACCATCTCAGAGCACCTCCGGGGCGAGGGAGACGATCTTCATGTAGTTGCGGTCCCGCAGTTCGCGGGCCACGGGGCCGAAGATGCGGGTCCCGCGGGGATTCCCCTGGTTGTTGATCAGGACCGCGGCGTTCTCGTCGAAGCGGATGTAGCTGCCGTCGGGGCGGCCGTACTCCTTGGCCGTCCGGACGATCACGGCCCGCACGACGTCGCCCTTCTTGACGGCGGCGTTCGGGATCGCCTGCTTGACGCTGGCGACGATCACGTCCCCGACCTCGGCGGTCTTCTTCTGGGAACGGCCCATGACCCGGATGCACTGGATCACGCGCGCTCCCGTGTTGTCCGCGACGCGAAGCCGGCTCTGCTGCTGGATCACGCCTCGGCCTCCTCGCCGGGCTCGGCGTGCGCCTTGCCCGGGTGAGCCGCGGAGTGGATCGCCTCGGTCGTGGCCGATTCGTCGACGACGATCTCCGACGGGCGATCCTCGCCGGCGCGGGACGTGACCTCGACGAGACGCCAGCGCTTCGTCCGCGACAGCGGGCGCGACTCCTCGATGAGGACCGTGTCCCCGATCCTGGCCTGGTTCTGCTCATCGTGGACGGAGAACTTGGTGGTCATCCGCACCACGCGCTTGTAGAGCGGGTGGCGCGTCAGGCGCTCGACGGAGACGACGATCGTCTTGTCCATCTTGTCGCTGACGACGCGTCCGACCTTCGTCTTGCGCTTGCCCTGCACCTGTGCTGCTCCTGCCATCTCGGGCCCCCTAGGCCGTCTTCACGAGCTTGCGCTCGTGCTTGACGGTGAGGATCCGGGCGACCGTCCGGCGGCTGCCGGAGATCGCGGTGTAGTCCTTCAGCTGGCGCGTCGCGAGCTCGAAGCGGGCCTGCCAGAGGTCCCTCTTCGCGTCACGGAGCGCCTGCTCCAGCTCCGCGTCCGTGAGGGCGCGAACCTTGTCGATGTCCATCACCCGCCCTCCTCCTCCTTGACGATGAAGCGCGTGGCGACCGGGAGCTTGTGGGCCGCGAGGCGCATCGCCTCCACGGCCGAGGCGCGGTCGACTCCGGCCATCTCGAAGAGGATCCGGCCCGGTCGGACCACCGCGACCCAGTGGTCGGGTGCTCCCTTGCCCGAGCCCATCCGGGTCTCGGCGGGCTTCTTGGTCGCCGGCTTGTCCGGGAAGATGCGGATCCAGATCTTGCCGCCGCGCTTCACCGAGCGGGTCATCGCGCGTCGTGCCGCCTCGATCTGGCGGCTCGTGATCCAGGCGGGCTCGAGCGAGGCGAGCCCGAACTCACCGAAGGAGACGGCCGTGCCGCCCTTCGCCATGCCGGACATCCGGCCGCGCATCACCTTGCGGTGCTTGACGCGGCGAGGCATCAGCATCGCGTCAGACCCCCTGGCCGGCCGGCACGGCCGCGGGCGCGGCCGCGGGCCGGGCGACCCGCTGGTCGGGGACGTCGCCCCGGTAGATCCAGACCTTGACCCCGATCGCGCCGTAGGTCGTCCGCGAGAGGACGTACCCGTAGCTGATGTCGGCGCGCAGCGTGCCGAGCGGGATGCGGCCTTCGCGATCCCATTCGCGGCGGGCCATCTCGGAGCCGCCGAGCCGGCCGGCGACGGCGATCTTCACGCCCTTCGCCCCTGCCTTCATCGTGCGCTGGATGCCCTGCTTCATGGCCTTCCGGAAGGCGATCCGGCGGGCCAGCTGCTGGGCGATGTTCATGGCGACGAGGTACGCGTCGAGCTCGGGCTGGCGGATCTCCTTGATCTCCAGCTTCACCTTCCGCGGCTTCGTCAGGTCGCCGACCTGCTTGCGCAGGACCTCGACGTTGGCGCCGCCCTTGCCGATGACGATGCCCGGCTTGGCGGTGTGGATGATCACGGTCACGTAGTTGATGCCGCGCTCGATCTCGACGCCGCTGACGCTGGCGTTGGCCAGCCGCCGCTCGACGAGGCTGCGGATCGCGAGGTCCTCCTTGAGGAGCGTGGTGTACTCCTTGTCGGCGTACCACTTCGCGGTCCAGGTGCGGGTGATCCCCAGGCGGAAGCCATAGGGGTGGACCTTGTGTCCCATCTAGGCCTCCCTATCCTCGAGGACGATCGTGATGTGGGTCATGGGCTTGTGGATCGGGAACGCCCGGCCCTGGGCCCTCGGCCGCCAGCGCTTCATCGTGGGTCCCTCGTTGGCGAGGGCCTCGACGATGAACAGGCTGTCTGCCGGAAGGTTGTGGTTGTTCTCGGCGTTGGCCGTCGCGCTCGCCAGAACGCGGGCGACGTCGCGCGCCGCCCCCTGCGGCATGAACCGCAGGATCGTGGCGGCGTCCTCGGCGCGCCGGCCACGGATGGCGCGGACGACGAGGTCGGCCTTGCGGGTGGACCCGCGGAGGTACTTGGCGGTGGCGGATACGCGCACGGTCCGTCCCCTACCTTAGCGAGGTCGAGCGGTCGGTCTTCTTCTCGTGCCCGCGGAAGGTGCGGGTGGGAGCGAACTCCCCGAGGCGATGACCGACCATGTTCTCGGTGACGAAGACGGGCACGTGCTTCCGCCCGTTGTAGACGGCAACGGTGTGCCCGATGAAATCGGGGAAGACGACCGAGGCGCGCGACCAGGTCTTGACGACCTTTCGTTCGCTCCGCTTGTTCATCTCCTGGACGCGGCCGAGGAGCCGCGCCTCGACGAACGGTCCCTTCTTGACCGAACGCGACATGCTTCGGTTCCTCCGTTACGACTTGCGGTGCCGCGAGCGGACGACAAGCCGGTTCGGCTTCTTGTCCTTCGCGGTGCGGTAGCCCATGGCCGGCTTGCCCCACGGGGTCTTGGGCGGCATGCCCGTCGGCGACTTGCCCTCGCCGCCACCGTGGGGGTGGTCACGGGGGGTCATCGCCACGCCGCGGGTCTCCGGGCGGAGGCCCATGTGGCGGGCGCGGCCGGCCTTGCCGAGGTTCTGGTTCTCGTGGTCCAGGTTCGAGACCTGGCCCACGGTCGCCATGCAGCGGAGCGGCACACGGCGCATCTCCCCCGAGGGGAGACGGATGGTGGCGTAGTCGCCTTCCTTGGCGAGAAGCTGGGCGCTTCCGCCGGCGGAGCGGACGATCTGGCCGCCCTTGCCGGGGATCATCTCGATGTTGTGGATGGTCGTGCCGAGCGGGATGTTCGCGAGCGGCAGGGCGTTCCCCACCCGGGCCTCGGCGTCCGGGCCGGCGACCACGAGGTCGCCCACCTTGAGGCCGTGCGGGAGGAGCATGTAGCGCTTCTCGCCATCCCGGTAGTGGAGGAGGCCGATGCGGGCCGACCGGTTCGGGTCGTACTCCACCGTGGCGACCTTGGCGGGGACTCCCAGCTTGTCGCGCTTGAAGTCGATGATCCGGTAGTGGCGCTTCTCGCCGCCGCCGCGATGGCGGACGGTGAGACGGCCCTGGTTGTTCCGCCCCGAGCCGCGCTTCATGGGCTCGAGCAGCGGCTTGTAGGGCTCGCGGGTCGTGATCTCCTCGAACGTCGAGCGGGTCATGAACCGCCGGCCGGGGGAGGTGGGCTTGTAGCTGCGGAGAGGCATGGCTACACCCCCTCGAAGAATTCGATCTTCTGGCCCGCGGCGAGAGTCACCATCGCCTTGCGCCAGGGCGTGGTCCAGCCGCTGATGCGCCCGCGCTTCGTGCCGCGGCGCTTCTCCTTGGCCTTCGTCGTGAGGACACTGACCTTGGTGACCTGGACCTTGAAGAGCTCCTCGACCGCCTCCTTGACCTGGATCTTGGAGGCGTCGCCGTGGACCTCGAAGGTGTATTTCCCGCGGCCGGACTCGTCCATCGACTTCTCGCTGATGATCGGCCGGACGATGACGTCATGGGCGCTGAGCGTCACGCGTACACCTCCTCGAGGCGGCTGAGCGCGGGCTGCTCGATGACGACCGTGTCGGCCTTGAGGATGTCCACGATGTTGAGCGAGTCCGCGAGGAGGATCACGACCGCGGGCAGGTTGCGTGCCGACAGGTCGAGCTTGTCGTCGCGGGCGGGGGCCACGATCAGGACCCGGCCGCTCGCCTGGAGGTTGGCGAGGACCGTGACGAGGTCCTTCGTCCTGATCTGGTCGAGGCCGAACGCGTCGAGCACCTTGATCGCCCCGTCGTTCAGCTTGGCCGTCAGGGCGCCGCGCAGGGCGAGCCGCTTCATGCGGCGCGGGAGGCGCTGCGCGTACGACCGCGGGTGCGGGCCGAAGACGACGCCGCCGCCGGCGTAGTGCGGTGCGGTGCGCGATCCCTGGCGGGCTCGACCGGTCCCCTTCTGGCGATAGGGCTTCCTGCCGCCGCCGCGGACCTCGCCACGGGTCTTCGTGTCGTGGGTGCCCAGGTGACGTCCCGCGAGCTGCGCGGTGACGGCCTGGTGCATGACGGCAGCGTTCACGGGAGCCGCGAAGAGCTCGTCGGAGAGCTCCACGGTCCCGATCGCGTCGCCGCTGCGTGCGTATAGGGTGGTCTGGGGCATCGTCAGGCCTTCTTCACGAGGACGAGCGCGTTCGGCGCCCCGGGCACGGAGCCCTTCACGAGAAGGAGGTTCCGGTCGAGGTCCGCGCGCACGACCTGCAGCTTCTTGACGGTGACGCGCTCGTCACCCATGTGGCCGGACATCCGGCTGCCGCGATAGACACGGCCGGGCGTCGTGCCGGGGCCGATGGAGCCGGGCTCGCGATGGTGGTCGGAGCCGTGCGTCTTCGGGCCGCGGTGGAAGTTGTGCCGCTTGATGGTGCCGGCGAAGCCCTTGCCCTTGGAGGTGCCGGTGACGTCGATGAGGTCGCCGGGGGCGAAGAGGCTGACGTCCAGGGTCTGGCCGACCTGGTAGTCCTCGAGATCCTCGACGCGGAACTCGCGGATGACCGCGACCTTCGGGAGGTCCCGCAGCTGGCCCGTTTCGGGCTTCGTGAGCTTCTTGCCGGGCTCGGTGCCGATCTGGATCGCGGTGTAGCCGTCCCGCTCGGGCGTCCGCAGGCGCGTCACGGTGTTCGGCCCGATGGCCACGACGCTGACCGGGATCATCGTCCCGTCGTCCTGGAAGACCTGGGTCATGCCGACCTTGCGGCCGATAAGTCCGATGCTCATCGCCGCCACCCGGCCCATGCCTGCGTTGGCTCCTGCGCGCGCTCGCTCACGCACATCTCAGGTGCGCTCGCTCGCGTGCTCGTCGCCGCCTTGGCCTGAGCCGGCCGGGCGCCGATGACGGTGTGCTGCTCGTTCATCACATCTTGATCTCGATGTCGACGCCCGCCGCCAGCGAGAGTCGCATCAGGGCGTCGACGGTCTTCGCCGACGGATCGAGGATGTCCACGAGGCGCTTGTGGGTGCGGATCTCGAACTGCTCGCGGCTGTCCTTGTCGATGAAGGGCGACCGCAGGACCGTGAACTTCTCGATTCGGGTCGGCAGCGGCACCGGCCCGACGACGTCGGCTCCGGTGCGCTGGGCGGTCTCCACGATCTGCGCGGCAGACTGATCCAGCAGGCGGTGGTCGTAAGCCTTGAGGCGGATCCGGATCCGCTGCTTTGCCATCTCGTCCCTACTCGGTGATGGCCACGATGGCACCGGCACCGACGGTCCGGCCACCCTCGCGGATGGCGAAACGCTGGCCGACCTCGAGGCCGATCGGGGTGATGAGTTCGACGGTCATGTCGACGTTGTCGCCGGGCATGATCATCTCGGCCCCCTCGGGGAGGCCGATGGCGCCGGTCACGTCCGTCGTGCGGAGGTAGAACTGGGGCCGGTACCCGTTGTAGAACGGGGTGTGGCGGCCGCCCTCCTCCTTGGTCAGGACGTAGACGCGGGCCGTGAACTTGGTGTGGGGCTTGATGCTCCCGGACTTGGCGAGGACCTGGCCGCGCTCGATGTCGTCGCGCTCGATGCCCCGCAGGAGGCAGCCGACGTTGTCGCCGGCCCGTCCCTCGTCGAGGAGCTTCTTGAACATCTCGACGCCGGTCACCACGACCTTGCGGGTCGGGCGGATGCCGACGATCTCGACCTCGTCGCCGACCTTGACGATGCCGCGCTCGATGCGCCCGGTGGCGACGGTGCCCCGGCCCTTGATGCCGAAGACGTCCTCGACCGGCATGAGGAAGGGCTTGTCGACCGCGCGCTCGGGGGTCGGGATGTAGGAGTCGACCGCGTCCATCAGCTCCTGGATGCAGACGAAGGCCGGGTCGTCGACGCCGCCGGTGGCCTCGAGGGCCTTGAGGGCGGAGCCGCGGATGACCGGGATGTCGTCGCCCGGGAAGTTGTACTTGGACAGGAGCTCGCGGACCTCGAGCTCGACGAGGTCGAGGAGCTCGGGGTCGTCGACCGCGTCGACCTTGTTGAGGAAGACGACGATGTAGGGGACCTCGACCTGGCGGGCCAGGAGGATGTGCTCCCGGGTCTGGGGCATGGGGCCGTCGGTGGCGGCCACCACCACGATCGCCCCGTCCATCTGGGCCGCGCCGGTGATCATGTTCTTGATGTAGTCGGCGTGGCCCGGGCAGTCGACGTGGGCGTAGTGGCGGGCGGTCGTCTGGTACTCGACGTGGGCGATCGCGATCGTGATGCCCCGCTCGCGCTCCTCGGGGGCGTTGTCGATCGTGTCGAACGCGCGGTACTCGGCCCCGCCCTTGAGGGCGAGGTACTTCGTGATCGCCGCGGTCAGCGACGTCTTGCCGTGGTCGATGTGACCGATCGTGCCGATGTTGACGTGCGGCTTCGTCCGCTCGAACTTCTTCTTCGCCATCGTCGTCTGCTCCCTGGCTCCTCGCCGCGTCCGCGTCCCGGTGGGGACTCCGTCGCCGGCCTTCCCGCCTGCTAGACCCTGGACTTCTGGACGAGCTCCGCGGCGAGATTGCCGGGGACCTCTGCGTAGTGGGACAGCTCCATCGAGTAGCTTGCCCGCCCCTCGGTCATCGACCGCAGGTCGGTGGCGTACCCGAACATCTCCGAGAGGGGAACGAACGAGCGGATCACCTGCGTGGTCCCCCGCGATTCCATCCCCTCGATGTGACCGCGCCGCCTGTTCAGGTCGCCGATCACGTCGCCCATGAACTGCTCCGGCATGACCACCTCGACCCGCATCATCGGCTCGAGGATCGCCGGGTCGGCCTTCTCCACGGCAGCCTTGACCGCCATGGAGGCGGCGATCTTGAACGCCATCTCGCTCGAGTCGACCTCGTGGTACGACCCGTCGAAGACGGTGGCCCGGACGTCGACCATCGGATACCCGGCGTAGACGCCCGTCTCGAGCGCCGCGCGGACCCCGTGGTCGATGGCGCGCATGTATTCCTTGGGGATCGTGCCGCCCACCGTCTTGTCGGCGAACTCGATCCCGGTGCCCTTCTCGAGGGGCTCGAGCCGCAGGATCACGTGCCCGTACTGGCCCTTGCCGCCTGTCTGGCGAATGAAGCGGCCATTCCCCTCGGCCCGCCGCCGGATCGTCTCCCGGTAGGAGACCTGGGGCTTGCCGATGTTGGCGGCCACCTTGAACTCGCGGACCATCCGGTCGACGAGGACGTCGAGGTGGAGCTCCCCCATTCCGGCGATGAGCGTCTCGCCGCTCTCCTCGTCGGTCTTGACCCGGAACGTCGGGTCCTCCTCGGCCAGCCGGGCGAGGGCCAGGCCCATCTTGTCCTGGTCGGCCTTCGTCTTCGGCTCGATCTTCACCTCGATGACCGGCTCGGGGAAGGTCATCGACTCCAGGATCACCGGGTGCTCGGGGTCGGCGAGGGTGTCGCCGGTGAAGGTCTCCTTGAGGCCGACCGCGGCGGCGATGTCGCCCGCGTAGACCTCCTCGATCTCCTCGCGGTGGTTCGCGTGCATCTGGAGGATGCGCCCGATCCGCTCCTTGCGGCCCTTCGAGGAGTTGAGGATGTAGGACCCCGCCTTCAGCTTCCCCGAGTAGACCCGGAAGAAGGCGAGCTTCCCGACGTACGGGTCGGCGGCGATCTTGAAGGCGAGGGCGCTGAACGGCTCGCTGTCGTCGACGGTCCGCAGGACCTCGGCGTGCGTCGTCGGGTGCTCGCCGATCACCGGCGGCACGTCCAGCGGCGACGGGAGGTAGTCCACGACGGCGTCGAGCATGGGCTGGACGCCCTTGTTCCTCAGGGCGGAACCGGTCAGGACCGGCACGATCCGGTACTGCAGGGTTCCCAGCCGGAGCCCGCGGACGATCTCCTCCTCGGTCAGCTGGGTTCCCTCGAGGTACTTGTGCATGAGCTCGTCGTCCATCTCGGCGACGGCTTCGACGAGCTTCTCGCGGTGCTTCCTCGCCTCGTCGAGCAGGTCGGCCGGGATCGCCGCGACGTCGATCTGCGAGCCCAGGTCGTCGTGGTAGAGGATCGCCTTCATCCGGATCAGGTCGATGACGCCGACGAACTTGTCCTCGGACCCGATCGGGATCTGGACGGGCACGGCGTTGGCCCCGAGACGATCCTCGATCATCCCGACGCAGCGCCAGAAGTCGGCGCCGGTCCGGTCGAGCTTGTTGATGAAGCAGATCCGGGGGACGCGGTAGCGGTCGGCCTGCCGCCAGACGGTCTCGGACTGCGGCTCCACGCCGGCGACGCCGTCGAAGACGACCACGGCGCCGTCGAGCACCCGCAGGCTCCGCTCAACTTCCATGGTGAAGTCCACGTGCCCGGGCGTATCGATGATGTTGATGCGATGATCGTCCCAGAAGCAGGTCGTCGCGGCCGCGGTGATCGTGATCCCCCGCTCCTGCTCCTGGGGCATCCAGTCCATCGTCGCGGCGCCCTCGTGGACCTCGCCGAGCTTGTAGATCTTCTTCGTGTAGAAGAGGATCCGCTCCGTGACGGTCGTCTTGCCCGCGTCGATGTGCGCGATGATCCCGATGTTCCGGGTGCGGGCGAGCGGGTAGAGGCGGGCCACGATCAGGGTCTCCGGCCTACCACTTGAAGTGGCTGAAGGCCTTGTTCGCCTCGGCCATCTTGTGGGTGTCCTCGCGGCGCTTCACGGCCGCGCCGAGGCCATTCGAGGCGTCCACGAACTCGGCGGCGAGCTTCTCGCTCATGCTCTTGCCGTTGCGCTTGCGGGCGGCCTGGACGAGCCAGCGGACGCCGAGCGAGAGGCGCCGATCGCCCCGGATCTCGACCGGGACCTGGTACGTCGCCCCGCCGACCCGGCGCGGCTTGACCTCGATGATCGGCGTCGCGTTGCGGAGCGCGGACTCGAGGACCTCGAGGCCGGGGCGCTTCGCCTGGGCCTCGGCGCGAGCGAGCGCCTGGCGCAGGATGCGATCGGCGAGGCGGCGCTTGCCGTCGTTCATGAGCTTTGCCGAGATGCGGGCGGTCGTCCGGTTGGCGGGCGTCGCCTCGTACTTGGCCTTGCGGGGGATGCTGGCGCGGCGCGGCATGGTCCCTACTTCTTCTGGCCGGGCAGCTGGGCGCTGGCCTTGGCCCCGTACTTCGAGCGGCCCTGCTTGCGATCTCGAACGCCGGCGGTGTCGAGCGTGCCGCGGATGACGTGGTACTTCACCGACGGCAGGTCCTTGACGCGCCCGCCGCGCACGAGCACGACCGAGTGCTCCTGGAGGTTGTGGCCGATCCCGGGGATGTAGGCCGTGACCTCCATCTGGTTCGAGAGCCGCACGCGGGCGATCTTCCGCAGCGCCGAGTTCGGCTTCTTCGGCGTCATCGTGCGCACCTGCAGGCAGACGCCGCGCTTCTGGGGGGCGCCCGGAATCGGGGTCTGGCGCTGGTCGAGGCTGTTCCAGATCTTGCGCATCGCGGGGGCCTTGACCTTCTCGATCTTCGGCTTCCGGCCATGGCGCACGAGCTGGCTGATCGTCGGCACGGAGACGCTGTCCCTTTCTGGTGGCTGTGCTGGTGAAGCACCTCCGCCCCTCGGGGGGACGGTCTGCTCCTGCGTGCCCGGCGCCGAAGCGCGGTGGGCACGCACGCCGACGACCGGCCGGTCGCGGCACGCGAGGGGGCAGTGTACCAGCGGGCGTCGGGGAGTGTCAAAGCCCCTCGGCCCGCCGGCGTTGGTCAGTCCTTTGGCGCCTCGCCGTCCCCGTCGGCCTCGCCGGCGAGCGCGCCGAGGACCTTCGCCGGGTCCGGGGTGGCGCCCGGCCTGGTTGCGGCGAGGAAAGGATTGAAGGCCTCGTCGTCCCCTTCGCCGGCCAGCCCGTCCCCGTCCTCGTCGGCCTCGCCCGACGCGTCCGCGGCCGCCAGGAGGGCGGTGAGGAGCGCCGGGTCGTCCGCGGAGGCGCCGCCGTCGCTGACGTCCTCCAGGAACGGGTTGTACTCGCTGCCGAACTCCTCGGGCAGCTCGCCCCCGGCGAGCGCCTCGGCGGCCCGGCGGCGGTCCGCCTCGCGGCGGGCTGCGACGTTGGCCGGCGCGCCCGTCCCGGCAGGGATGAGCTTGCCGATGATGACGTTCTCCTTGAGGCCGACCAGGTGGTCCTTGGCGCCGTTGATGGCAGCCTCGGTGAGCACCCGGGTCGTCTCCTGGAAGGACGCCGCGGCGAGGAAGCTCGCCGTGTTGAGGGAGGCCTTGGTCACGCCGAGCAGGACGACCTGCGCCGTCGAGGGCTCGCCGCCCTCGGCCAGGACGCGGTTGTTCCGCTCCTCGAACTCGAGGCGGTCCACGAGCTCCGTCGGCAGCAGCTCGGTGTCGCCCGGCTGGTCGATGCGGACCTTGCGGAGCATCTGGCGGACGATGATCTCGATGTGCTTGTCGTTGATCGTGACGCCCTGGCTCCGGTAGACCTTCTGGACTTCCTTCACGAGGTAGCGCTGCACGGCGTCCTTGCCGCGCGTGTCGAGGTACTCCTGAGGGTTGATCGGCCCGTCGGTGATCGGGTCGCCGGCGCGGATCTCCTGGCCGTTGTCGACGAGGAGCTTGGCGTTGTGGGGGATCGAATACTCGCGCTCGACCCGATCCTCGGCTCGCACCGCGAGGTCGTCGCCCTCCCTGACCAGGATCCCCTTCTCCGGGGCGACGACGTCAGTCGAGGCGCCGTCCCTGCCCGAGACGCGGGCAACTACCTGGCTCTTCTCCACGAGGTCGCCGGGCGCGGCGAGCACCTCGGCTCCGGCCGGGAGCCGGAGCTGGGCGTCGTACTGCTCGACGCTCGTGACCTTGACCTTCGTGCCCGCGTCGGAGCGGACGATCTCCACGATCCCGTCGATGTGGCTGATCTCGGCCTTCCCCTTGGGGACCCGGGCCTCGAAGAGCTCCTCGACGCGGGGCAGGCCGGCCGTGATGTCGGTGCCTCCGGCGGACGCGACGCCGCCCGTGTGGAAGGTCCGCATCGTCAGCTGGGTGCCCGGCTCGCCGATCGACTGGGCGGCGATGATGCCGACGGCCTCACCGGTCCCCACGAGGGTGCCGGTCGCCAGGTTGCGGCCGTAGCAGTGGCGACAGACGCCGTTGCGGGACTCGCAGGTGAGCGGCGAGCGGACGAGGACCTCGCGGATCCCCGCGTCCTCGATCGCCCGGGCCGCCGTCTCCCCGATCTCCCCCGTTCGATCGCACAGGATCTCGCCGTCGGGGCCGGCCACCGGCGCGGCCGCGAAGCGGCCGACGAGCCGCCGGGCGAACGACCCGCGCTCCATCGCCACCTCGTCGGATTCGGCGTGCGTGATCCAGCTCCCCTCCTCCGTGCCGCAATCCTCGTCGCGGGTGATCACGTCCTGGGCGACGTCGACGAGACGGCGCGTCAGGTACCCCGAGTCGGCGGTCCGGAGGGCGGTGTCGGCGAGTCCCTTGCGGGCGCCGTGGGTGGAGATGAAGTACTCGAGGACCGTCATCCCCTCGCGGAAGTTGCTCCGCACGGGGACGTCGATGATCCGGCCCGACGGGTCGGCCATCAGGCCGCGCATCGCGCCCAGCTGTCCGATGTTGCCCTTGTTGCCGCGGGCCCCGGACGCGGTCATCATCGCGACCGGGCTGTTGGGGTCGAGGTGATCCATCATCAGGTCGGAGAGGTCCTTCGACGTCTTCTGCCAGACGTCGACGACGGCCTCGTACCGCTCGTCGTCGGTGATGAGGCCGCGCTGGAACTGGCCGTCGATCCTCGTGACCTGGTCGTCCGCGTCGGCGAGCATCGCCGGCTTCTCGGTCGGAACCGTGATGTCGTCGACGGCGATGGTCATGCCGCCGCGCGTGGCGTACTCGAAGCCGACCCGCTTGATGCCGTCCACGAGGTGGGCCGTCTCGGTGGGGCCGAGGGTGCGGTAGCAGCGGTCGACGAGGCCGCGCAGGTCCGCCCGCTTGAGCTCCTTGTTGGTGAAGCGGAGGCGGTCCGGGAGAATCTGGTTGAAGATGATCCGGCCCACCGTGGTGACACGCCGCTCCTCGCCGAGCGCCCCGGTTGTCTCGTCCCAGGTCGGGACGATCGCCTCGACCGGCTCGTGGAGCGTGACGGTGCGGAGCTGGTAGGCGATGACTGCCTCGTCCTCGTCGGCGAAGATCCGCGTCGGCGGCCGGTCGGCGACCCCCCGTTCGTTCATCGTCAGGTAGAAGCACCCGAGGACCATGTCCTGGGTGGGCGTCACCACCGGGCTACCGTCCGCGGGGGAGAGGAGGTTGGCGGTCGACAGCAGCATCGTCCGCGCCTCTTCCTGGGCGGCGGTGGAGAGCGGCACGTGGACCGCCATCTGGTCGCCGTCGAAGTCGGCGTTGAAGGCGGTGCAGACGAGCGGGTGGATCTGGATCGCCGACCCCTCGACCAGGACCGGCATGAACGCCTGGATCCCCAGCCGATGGAGCGTCGGGGCCCGGTTCAGGAGGACCGGGTGGTTCTGGATGACCTCCTCGAGGACGTCCCAGACGACCGGGACGACGCGCTCGACGAGGCGCTTGGCGCTCTTGATGTTGTGGGCCAGGCCCTTCTCCACGAGCTGTCGCATGACGAACGGCTTGAAGAGCTCGAGGGCCATCTTCTTGGGCAGGCCGCACTGGTGGAGCAGGAGGTCCGGCCCGACCACGATGACGGAGCGGCCCGAGTAGTCCACGCGCTTGCCGAGGAGGTTCTGGCGGAAGCGGCCCTGCTTGCCCTTGAGCATGTCGCTCAGGGACTTCAGGCGGTGGTTGCCGGTCCCCGCGATCGCCCGGCCGCGGCGCCCGTTGTCGACGAGCGCATCGCACGCCTCCTGGAGCATCCGCTTCTCGTTACGGATGATGATCTCGGGCGCCCCGAGCTCGAGGAGCCGCTTGAGGCGGTTGTTGCGGTTGATCACGCGGCGATAGAGGTCGTTGAGGTCCGACGTCGCAAAGCGGCCGCCGTCGAGCTGGACCATGGGGCGCAGCTCGGGCGGGATCACGGGGAGCACCGAGAGGATCATCCACTCGGGGCGCGTGCCTGAGCGGCGGAACGCCTCGATGAGGCGCAGCCGCTTGATCGCCTTCTTGCGACGCTGGCCGGAGGTCGTCCGGACCTCGACGTGGAGGGAGCGACCGAGCTCCTCCAGGTCCATCCTGGTGATGATGTCGCGGACCGCTTCGGCGCCCATGCCGGCCCAGAAGACGCGTCCGCTGCGGGCGCCCGAGCCGTACTTCTCGTCGAGATACCGGAACTCGGTCTCGGTGAGCTGGGTCATCGCCCCGAGCTGCTCGATCTCGTCGCGGGTCTTGCGGATCTCGTCCTTGCGGTTCTCTGCCTCGACCTTGCGCGCCTCGCGGCGGGCGTCGAGGTCCGCCTCCATGAGCATGCGCAGGTCGACGATCTTCTGCTCCGTGGCGCGCTGCTCGTCGGCCTCGCGCGTCCGGAACTCCTCCGTCACGCGCTCCGACTCCGCGAGGACGATCTTCTTGAGCTTCGTCAGGACGGGCTTGCCGCCCTTCTCGCCGGCGGCCAGGACCACCTCGCCCGTCGGGGCGAAGGCGATCGTCTCCTCGGTCACGCCGGTCCCGAGCTCGGCGAGACGCGCCTGGACGGCCTGGGCCTCCGCGCTGATCTGGTCGGTCCGGGTTTCGCGATCCTTCTCGAGCTGCGCCAGGAGCGCGGCGTGCCCGGCATTCAGCTCGTCCCGCTGGCGGTTGAAGGCGACCTCCTGCTCGGCAGGGTCGTCGGCCTTGCCGTCCCGGCCGCGGCCCTCGGCCTCCTCGTCGAGCGCCTGCAGCGCCCGCCGCCGGGCGGCCTCGTCGACGTGGGTGACGATGAAGAGGGCGAAGTAGAGGATGCGCTCGAGGTTGCGGGGGCTGATGTCCAGGAGAATCCCGAGGCGCGACGGGGTGCCCTTGAAGTACCAGATGTGGCTGACCGGGCTGGCGAGCTGGATGTGGCCCATCCGCTCGCGGCGCACCTTCGCGCGGGTCACCTCGACGCCGCACTTGTCGCAGATGATGCCCTTGTAGCGGATCCGCTTGTACTTGCCGCAGTAGCACTCCCAGTCCTTGGTGGGACCGAAGATGCGCTCGTCGAAGAGGCCGTCCTTCTCCGGCTTGAGCGTGCGGTAGTTGATGGTCTCGGGCTTGGTGACCTCGCCCCAGGACCACTCGCGGATCTGCTCGGGCGAAGCGAGCGAAATCCGGATGGCGTTGAAGTTGTTGACCTCGAGCATCGTTCTCCTCCGCGCCGCCGCGGGCCCCTAGTGGCGCGATTCGGACCGGGTGCGAGCGGAGCCGGGCCGGCCGAGCATCGGCTCCGCGTGGTGGGTACGGGTGGTGGCGCTCAGTCCTCGAACCCGGCGAGGTTGATTCCGCCGAGATCGGGAAGCGGGTAGGCCGAGACGTCCTCGACGAACCGGATCTCCTCGTCGTTCTCGTTCAGGATCTCGACGTTGAGGCCGAGGCTCTGGAGCTCCTTGATGAGCACCTTGAACGATTCCGGGACGCCCGGCTGCTGGATCTCCTCGCCCTTGACGATCGCTTCGTACGTCTGGACACGGCCCATGACGTCGTCGGACTTCACGGTCAGGAGCTCCTGGAGGATGTTTGCGGCTCCGTAGGCCTCGAGCGCCCAGACCTCCATCTCCCCGAAGCGCTGGCCTCCGAACTGGGCCTTGCCGCCGAGCGGCTGCTGGGTGATGAGGCTGTAGGGACCCGTGGACCGGGCGTGGATCTTGTCCTCCACCAGGTGGTGGAGCTTGAGCATGTAGATCTGGCCGACGGTGATCCGGCGGTCGAACCCTTCCCCCGTCCTTCCGTCGCGGAGCTCGACCTTGCCGTCCAGGGGCAGGTTCGCCGCCGCGAGCGCCTCGCGGATCTGGTCCTCGGTCGCGCCGTCGAAGACGGGGGTCGCGGCCTTGAAGCCAAGCACGCTGAGAGCCCACCCGAGATGGGTCTCGAGGATCTGGCCGATGTTCATCCGGCTCGGCACGCCGAGGGGGTTGAGGATGATGTCGACGGGGGTGCCGTCGGGAAGGAACGGCATGTCTTCCTGCGGGAGGACCTTGGCGATGACGCCCTTGTTGCCATGCCGGCCGGCCATCTTGTCGCCGACCGAGACCTTGCGCTTCTGGGCAACAGAGACGCGGACGAGGCGGTTCACCCCGGGCAGGAGCTCGTCGCCGGCCTCGCGGGTGAAGATCCTCACGTCGACGACCTTGCCCCGCTCGCCGTGCGGCAGGCGCAGGCTGGAGTCCTTCACTTCGCGGGCCTTCTCGCCGAAGATCGCGCGGAGGAGGCGCTCCTCGGCGGTCAGCTCCGTCTCGCCCTTCGGCGTGATCTTGCCCACGAGGATGTCGCCCGGCTGGACCTCGGCCCCGATGTAGACGATCCCGTCCTCGTCGAGGTCCTTGAGGGATTCCTCGCCCACGTTCGGGATGTCGCGGGTGATCTCCTCGGGCCCGAGCTTCGTGTCGCGCGACTCGATCTCGTGCTTCTCGATGTGGATGCTGGTGAAGAGGTCCTCGCGGACGAGCCGATCGCCGATGACGATCGCGTCCTCGTAGTTGCCGCCCTCCCAGCTCATGAAGGCCACGAGGATGTTGCGGCCGAGGGCCAGCTCGCCGCCGTCGGTCGAAGACGAGTCGGCGATCGCCTCGCGGGTCGTGATGCGCTGGCCGACCTCGACGATCGGGCGCTGGTTGATGCAGGTGCCCTGGTTGGAGCGGACGAACTTCTGGAGCGGGTAGGTCCGCAGCTCCCCGGAATCCTCCTCGACGAGGATCCGCTCCGCGGTCACCGAGGTGACCACGCCGGCCTCGAGGGCGACCACGACCTGCCCGGAGTCGAGGGCGGCGCGGCGCTCCATGCCGGTGCCAACGATCGGGGCCTCGGGCTCCAGGAGCGGGACGGCCTGGCGCTGCATGTTCGAGCCCATGAGGGCGCGGTTGGCGTCGTCGTGCTCGAGGAACGGGATCAGCGCCGTGGCGACAGAGACGACCTGCTTGGGGCTGACGTCCATGTACTCGATTCGGTCCGGGGCGACCTCCGGGAATTGGTCCCGGTGGCGGCAGGGCACGCGATCCGTGATGAAGTGGCCCTGCTCGTCGAGCCGGGAGTTCGCCTGGGCGACGTAGTGCTCCTCCTCCTCGTCGGCCGCGAGGTAGACGATCTCGTCGGTGACGACGGGGCGGATCGGCTGGGCCAGGGCCTTGTGCTTCTTCAGTTCGGCGGCGCCGGCGGCCGTCAGCTGCTCGCCCTTCTTCACGACGACCACGCCGCCCTTGGCCACGACGTCGCCGCCGGCGGTGTACGAGGTGAGGTCGGGGTCGTCCCAGGCGACCGTCCGCTTGACCTTGCGGTAGGGCGTCTCGATGAAGCCGTAGTCGTTGATCCGTCCAAAGGTGGCGAGCGAGCCGATCAGCCCGATGTTCGGGCCCTCCGGGGTCTCGATCGGGCAGATCCGGCCGTAGTGGCTGTGGTGGACGTCGCGGACGTCGAAGCCGGCCCGCTCGCGGGAGAGGCCGCCGGGCCCGAGGGCCGAGAGGCGCCGCTTGCTCGTCAGCTCGGCCAGGGGGTTCGTCTGGTCCATGAACTGGCTGAGCTGGCTGCCGCCGAAGAACTCCTTCATCGCCGCCACGACGGGGCGGATGTTGATGAGGGCGTTGGGCGTCGCCTTGTCGATCTCCTGGATCGTCATCCGCTCGCGGACCACGCGCTCCATGCGGAGGAGTCCGATCCGGAACGCGTTCTGGATCAGCTCTCCGTTGGCGCGGATCCGGCGGTTGCCGAGGTGGTCGATGTCGTCGGCCATCCCGTGCCCGTTGTTGAGGATGATCAGCTGGCCGACGATGGCCGCGATGTCCTCCCGACTGATCGTCCGGCCGAGTTGCGGGTTCTCCCCGCCTTCGCGCGGCAGCTCGATCCCCATCCGGGCGGCGACGGCGTCCAGCTTCTTGTTGAACTTGTAGCGGCCGACCCGGCCCAGGTCGTAGCGGCGGAAGTTGAAGAAGAGGCTCTCCACGAGCTGACGGGCGTTGTCGCCTGTCGGCGGATCGCCCGGGCGCAGCTTCTTGTAGACCTCGATGAGCGCCTCGGCCTGCGTGTTGGTCGGGTCCTTGTCGAGCGTCGACGCAATGTACTGGTGCTCGGGGTTGTCGTCGACGGAGCCGAAGAGGGCCACGATCTCCTCGTCCCGCTCGTAGCCGACGGCCCGCAGGAGCGTGGTCGCCGCGATCTTGCGCTTGCGGTCCACCTTGACCGACAGGAGGTCACCCCGGGCGGACGTCTCGAACTCGAGCCAGGCGCCGCGGTTCGGGATCACCTTGGCGGTGAAGAGGTCGCGCCCCGACGCCGGATCCTCGACCTTGCCGTAGTAGACGCCGGGCGAGCGCACGAGCTGGCTGACCACGACGCGCTCGGCGCCGTTGATGATGAAGGTGCCGAGGCGGGTCATCCACGGGTAGTCGCCCATGTAGACCCGCTGGCGCTGGATCTCCCCGGTCTCCTTGATCGTGAGCTCGACCTGGACGTAGAGCGGGCGGCTGAACGTCAGGTCGCGCGTGCGGCACTCGAGCTCTGAGTACTTGGGGTCCCCGAACTCGAAGTCGAGGAACTGGAGCTCCATCACCTTGGCGGTGAAGTCCCGGATCGGGCTGATCTCGTCGAACAGCTCCCGGAGCCCCTTCTCGACGAACCACGCGAAGGACCGCACCTGGAGCTCGATGAGATCGGGGATCTCGCGCTTCTCGACGATCCGGGCGTACGAGATGCGCCCGGTCACGGGCGTGGACAGGTCAGCGACAGGCAGCATGAACCGCTCCTTGGCGGAGGGGGAAGACAGGAGAAGGGACCGCGCTCACGGAATTGGAAATTGTACCGCGCGCGACGCGGATGTCAAACGCGCCGAAGGCCGGGCCGGTGACGCGGGTCACCGCCCGGCGCTGGGGCCACGACGCCGGTCGGGCGCGCGAGGGCGCCCGACCGCGACGACGGGTGATGCGGGTCGCTACTTGATCTCGACCTTCGCGCCCACCTCTTCGAGGGCTGCCTTGATCTTGTCCGCCTCGTCCTTGGCGATGCCTTCCTTGACCGCCCTGGGAGTTGCGTCGACCAGGTCCTTGGCCTCCTTGAGGCCCAGGCCGGTGAGCTCGCGGACGACCTTGATGACCGGGATCTTGTTCGGCCCGATCTCGGTGATGACGGCCGAGAACTCCGTCTGCTCCTCTTCGACCACCGCCGGGGCGGCGGCCGGGGCTGCTGCTGCAGCGGCGGCGGCCGGGGCGGCGGCGGTGACGCCGAACTTCTCCTCGAACTTCTTGACGAACTCGCTGACCTCGACGAGGGTCATGGCGCCGATCGCCTCGAGGATCTGGTCCTGGGTGAGTGTGGCCATTGGATGGTGCTCCTTCGGTGAGTCCGCCGGGGCGGGCACGCGGGATGGTCGTCGGGTGGCGCTACGCGGCGGCCTGGGCCTTCTGCTCCTGGACCTGCGCGAGCACGGATCCGAGGTTGCGGAGGTTCGCGGCCAGGAGGCCGGCGATCTGCGTGGCCGGCGCGTTGAAGGCCCCCGCCAGCTGGGCGAGGATGACCTCGCGCGACGGCAGGGTCGCGAGCTTCTGTACGCCCTCGGCGTCGAGGGTCCTGCCGCCCACGACGGCGCCGGTGACCTTGACGAGCTTGAACGGCCGGACCGCATCGATCACGGCTTTCGCGACGAGGTTCTCGGCGCCGGACCCGAAGGCGATCGCCGACGGGCCGCGGAGGAGCGGGGCGACGCCCGCGTTGCCCTCCTGCTCGGCCGCGATCCGCATCAGGCGGTTCTTCACGACCCGGTAGGTGACGTTGTTCTTCCGGAGTGCGCGCCGGATCTCCCCGATCTCCCGGACCCTGAGGCCCCGGTACTCGGTCGTGATCAGCGTGGAGCTCCCGGCAAGATCCTTGCGGAGCTCGGCGATGGTCGCGCGCTTCGCCTCGGTCGGCATGCGGCCCTCTCGTTTCGCGCGCTCCCGGCGCGCCCGGTGGACCCGCCGGGCGGGGCCCCTGCCAGACGGTGCATTCCTCGCGTCTCGCAGGGTCCGCGCGGGTCCTCCGCGGGGAGGGCGCTCGCTCGTGGTCCTGCCTCGGCGTGCCCGTCGGCGTCCCCGGGCCCGCGTGGGCGGGCGTCGGTCCGGTCCGGCGAATTGAGCCCCGGCCGTCTCGCCGGCCCGTTCGGGCTTCGGCGACGCGGCCCGCGGGCGCAGGCTGTCTGCGGCGGTCCGTCTTCGATATCGTGCGGCGCGCCTGTCGGCTGGCCGCGCTGCGGCATGGTAGCCGATCGGCGGGTCAGGCGCTCGCGGCTGTCAGGCGCTCGCGGCGGCGAGGAGCGACGGCAGGTCCACTCGGACCCCGGGCCCCATCGTGCTGGCGATCGTCACGCCCCGGAGGTAGGTGCCCTTGGCGCCCGAGGGCTTGGCCCGGTTGATCGCGTCCACGAGCGTCGCCAGGTTGGCGACGAGGGCCTCTCCGCTGAAGCTCGCCTTGCCGACCGAGACGTGGATGATCGCGCTCTTGTCGAGCTTGAACTCGACACGGCCGGCCTTGACCTCGCCGATGGCCCGCTCGATGTCGAAGGTGACCGTGCCGGCCTTGGGGTTCGGCATGAGGCCGCGGCGGCCGAGGATGCGGCCGAGCTTGCCGACCATGCCCATCATGTCGGGCGTCGCGACGGCGACGTCGAACTCGAGCCAGCCACCCTCGATCTTCTTCACGAGATCGTCGCCGCCGACCTCGTCGGCGCCGGCGCGCAGCGCCTCCTGGGCCTTCTCGCCCTGGGCGAAGGCGGCGACCCGCACGATCTTGCCGGTGCCGTGGGGGAGAACCACCGTGCCGCGAACCATCTGGTCGGCGTGGCGGGGATCGACTCCGAGGCGAACGTGCGCCTCGACGGAGGGGTCGAAGTTGACGACCGACGTCTGCTTCACCAGGTCCACCGCCTGGGCCGGCTCGTAGGCCTTCAGGGGATCGACGAGCTTCGCCGCGTCGAGGAACTTCTTGCCGTGCTGGGCCATGGTTTGATGCCTCTCGCTTGCGGCCGGCGTTCCGGCCTCCCCCGTCTCGTGGGGTCGACGTCCGGCACAGGGACCGGGCGGGCGCCGAGGTCGGAGCTAGCCGGCGACCTCGATGCCCATGCTTCGGGCGGTGCCCTCGATCTGCCGCATCGCGGCCTCGAGGTCGTTGGCGTTCAGGTCGGCCAGCTTGACGGTCGCGATCTCCCGGAGCTGGTCGCGGGTGATCGTCCCCGCCTTCTCGCGACCCGTCGTCGCCGAGCCCAGGGCCACGCCGGCGGCCTTGCGGAGCAGGTCCGCGGCCGGCGGGGTCTTGAGGATGAAGGTGAACGAGCGATCCTCGAAGATCGTGATCTGGGCCGGGATGATCTGCCCGGCCTTGTCAGCGGTCTTCTCGTTGTAGCTCTTCGTGAATTCGATGATGTTGATGCCGTGGGGGCCGAGCGCGGTGCCGACGGGCGGCGCCGGGGTCGCCTTGCCAGCCGGCAGCTGCAGGGTGACTACGATGCGGATCTTCTTGGCCACGGTGGGGCGGGTTCCTTTCGCTCAGAGCTTCTCGACCTGCAGCAGGTCGAGCTCGACGGGCGTCTCGCGGCCGAAGATGCTCACGAGGACCTTCACCTTGTTGCGCTCGGGGTCCAGCTCGTCGACCGTGCCGACGAACTCGGCGAACGGCCCGTCGGTGACCCGCACGCTCTGGCCCTTCGTGAACGCGACGCGATACTTCGGCGTCTCCACGCCCATCTGGCGGAGGATCGCCTTGACCTCGTGCTCCTCGAGCGGGATCGGCTCGCTGCGCGCGCCCGGCAGGTTGCCGGTGCCGACGAAGCTCGTGACGCCCGGCGTGTTGCGGACGACGTACCACGACTCGGGGTCGTAGATCATCTCGACGAGGACGTAGCCGGGGAACACCTTCTTCTGGACGGTGTGCCGCTGGCCCTGCTTGATCTCGATCTCGTCCTCCATCGGGACTAGGACCTGGAAGATCTTGTCCTCCATGCCCATCGACTCGATGCGGTGCTCGAGGTTCGCCTTGACCTTGTTCTCGTAGCCGGAATACGTGTGGATCACGTACCAGCGCTTCTCCGGCGCCCTGACCGTCTCCGTCATGGTCGTCCCCTCACGCCGTCGGCGTGATGAGTCGGACGACCTCGGTGAAGACGAAGTCCCAGGCGGCGATGAAGGCGCCGATGGCGGCGCTCACGATGAAGACGAGCACCGTCAGGTTGCGCACCTGGTCCCGCGTGGGCCAGGCGACCTTCTTGAGCTCGGACCAGGATTCCTGGAAATAGCGACGGATGCGGCGCACGGTTCGGCTACTTGCTCTCTAGTGACGAGGAGGAGGAGTGGCAGGGGCGATAGGACTCGAACCTACAACCGCCGGTTTTGGAGACCGGTGCTCTGCCAATTGAGCTACACCCCTGTGGATCTCAGCCTACTTCGCCTCCCGGTGCAGCGTATGACGACGCTCCCGCGGACAATACTTCCGAAGCTCGATCCGGTTCGGATCGTTCCTCTTGTTCTTGCGCGTGGTGTACGTCCTCGTCTTGCACTCGGTGCAGGCGAGCTGGACGATCGGCCGATTCTCTGCTGCTTTTGCCATCTCGTCCCTACTCGGTGATGGCCACGATGGCACCGGCACCGACGGTCCGGCCACCCTCGCGGATGGCGAAACGCTGGCCGACCTCGAGGCCGATCGGGGTGATGAGTTCGACGGTCATGTCGACGTTGTCGCCGGGCATGATCATCTCGGCCCCCTCGGGGAGGCCGATGGCGCCGGTCACGTCCGTCGTGCGGAGGTAGAACTGGGGCCGGTACCCGTTGTAGAACGGGGTGTGGCGGCCGCCCTCCTCCTTGGTCAGGACGTAGACGCGGGCCGTGAACTTGGTGTGGGGCTTGATGCTCCCGGACTTGGCGAGGACCTGGCCGCGCTCGATGTCGTCGCGCTCGATGCCCCGCAGGAGGCAGCCGACGTTGTCGCCGGCCCGTCCCTCGTCGAGGAGCTTCTTGAACATCTCGACGCCGGTCACCACGACCTTGCGGGTCGGGCGGATGCCGACGATCTCGACCTCGTCGCCGACCTTGACGATGCCGCGCTCGATGCGCCCGGTGGCGACGGTGCCCCGGCCCTTGATGCCGAAGACGTCCTCGACCGGCATGAGGAAGGGCTTGTCGACCGCGCGCTCGGGGGTCGGGATGTAGGAGTCGACCGCGTCCATCAGCTCCTGGATGCAGACGAAGGCCGGGTCGTCGACGCCGCCGGTGGCCTCGAGGGCCTTGAGGGCGGAGCCGCGGATGACCGGGATGTCGTCGCCCGGGAAGTTGTACTTGGACAGGAGCTCGCGGACCTCGAGCTCGACGAGGTCGAGGAGCTCGGGGTCGTCGACCGCGTCGACCTTGTTGAGGAAGACGACGATGTAGGGGACCTCGACCTGGCGGGCCAGGAGGATGTGCTCCCGGGTCTGGGGCATGGGGCCGTCGGTGGCGGCCACCACCACGATCGCCCCGTCCATCTGGGCCGCGCCGGTGATCATGTTCTTGATGTAGTCGGCGTGGCCCGGGCAGTCGACGTGGGCGTAGTGGCGGGCGGTCGTCTGGTACTCGACGTGGGCGATCGCGATCGTGATGCCCCGCTCGCGCTCCTCGGGGGCGTTGTCGATCGTGTCGAACGCGCGGTACTCGGCCCCGCCCTTGAGGGCGAGGTACTTCGTGATCGCCGCGGTCAGCGACGTCTTGCCGTGGTCGATGTGACCGATCGTGCCGATGTTGACGTGCGGCTTCGTCCGCTCGAACTTCTTCTTCGCCACGTGCGTCGTCTACCTACCTTTAGAGGGGCCGAGTGAAGTGATGGAGCCCAGAATGGGACTTGAACCCATGACCTCATCCTTACCAAGGATGTGCTCTGCCAACTGAGCTATCTGGGCCCGGGGATGCGGAGCCGGTGCGGTGGTGGGCAGGAGAGGAATCGAACCTCTACAGTCGAAGACGGCTGATTTACAGTCAGCTGAGCTCACCACCTGCTCAACCTACCCACGGGAGCGCCGCCCGAGCGGGCTGCGGCACCCGTGGTTCACCCGGACGATCACCTTGTTCAGTTGGAGCCGACGACGGGACTCGAACCCGGAACCGGCGGTTTACAAAACCGCTGCTCTACCAATTGAGCTACGTCGGCGGGCGCAGGAGAACACCGCAACCGTCCCCGAGGCGCAACGGGCATGATATTCGGGCAGGCGGACGACGGTCAAGCGTGCCCGGTTTCGCCGTGCGAGGCCGGCCCGTCCGGGGCCCCGTCCGGAGCGCCCCCACGCTCTTCCGGGGAGGCGGCCGGGTTCGACGATGCCTCGCCCATCCCCTCCGTCGGCTCGCGCTGCGCGGCCGCCTCGAATACGAGTATCGAGCCCGCGACCGCGGCGTTGAGCGATTCGATGCGGCCGCGCATCGGGATCCTGACGAGGAGGTCGCAGCGTCGCCGGATCGCGGAGGCCAGGCCCCGGCCTTCGCTGCCGACCACGAGGACGAGCGGCCCCCGGAGATCGGCCTCGCGGTAGGTCGGGGCCGCCCCGGCGTCCGTCCCGACGACCCGGAGGCCCCGCGCCTGCAGGTCGTCGAGGGTGCCCGGGAGGTCATCCACCGGGGCCAGCAGGAGGTGCTCCGTGGCGCCGGCGGACGCCTTGATCGCGGCGGGCGTGAGCGGCGCCTGGCGGCGTGTCGGGAACACCACCCCGTGAACCCCGGCGGCCTCGGCGCTGCGCAGGAGCGTCCCCACGTTCTGGGGATCCTCCAGCGAGTCGAGGACCAGGACGAGGGCCGGCTCGCCCCGCTCGATGGCCCGCGCAAGGACGTCAGCCACCGCCGCGAGCGGGCGGGCCGCGACGATGAGGGCAACCCCCTGGTGTCCGTCGAAGCCGGTGACCGCGGTGAGGGAGCCACCCTCGATCTCGACGACGGGGATGCGCAGGGTCGTGGCGTGCAGGACGAGCCGCTCCAGGGCGTCGCGGCGTCCCGGCGTGACGAGGAGCCGCAGGGCCTGCCGGCCCGCCACGAACGCCTCCTCGACCGGGTGCCGACCCGCGACGATCTCCTCGCCCTCGCCGATGCTCGCCTCCGGAGGCAGCGCGGCCGGAACCGGGCGGGCACCCGGGCCGGCCCACGGCCGTTGCGCGGGTCCCGGGCCGGGTGGACGCCCCGGAGCAGGGGGCCACGGCCGGCCGCCGGGTGCTCCCCGAGATGACCCCGGACGAGGCTGGGCCGGACGAGGCTGGGCCGGCGGGCGATCAGCGTCGGGCCCGGGAAGTGGTGGTCGTTCGTCCCGGCCCTCGCGAGGTGCGTGGTCGCCCGGCCAACGGGGGCGCTCGAGCCGGTCCGGTGCCGGCGAGCCGGCGAAGGGGCGACGCTCCGGCGGGCGCGGTCCCGCCCGGAAGCCCGCGTCGTGCGGCCGCCCGTCGTCCTGGCGCGGGCCGTCCGGGCGCGGGCCGGGCGGGCGCGGGCCGTAGGGCGTGGGGCCCGGCGGACGCGATCCCGCCCGGAAGCCCGCGTCGTGCGGCCGCCCGTCGTCCTGGCGCGGGCCGCTCTCGCGCGGCACGGGCGGACGCGCGCCGAACTGCTTCGGGCCCGGCGGGCGCGGGCCGCCCGATCCCGGTCGGAACCCTCCCGGGCGGCCATTGACCCACGGCCCGCCGGAGCCTGCGCGAGGGCCGGGTGGCCTCGTCGGGCGGTCCCACGGGCCTCCTGGGGCCGGGCCGCGCGGACCCGGAACGCCGCTGCCTTCGCCGGCGGGGTGGCGGTCGTCACTGGCGCCGGGACGGCTCCCCCGGGCGCCGGGCGGACCCCCGGGGCGAGGACGGCCGGGTCCCCGGGTGAAGCGGCCGTCGTCGTCGCGCGGGCGGCGGGGGCGCGGGCCGTCAGGCATCGGTCGTCTTCCCCGCCCGGCGCCAGCGTTGCCCATCGCGCGAGTCCTCGACCAGCACGCCGGCCGCGGCGAGCTCGTCACGCAGGCGGTCCGATGAGGCCCAGTCGTGCTCGAGGCGGGCCCGGGCGCGGGCCTCGAGGATCGCGACCAGGTCGGCGGCCAGGGCGTCAACCGGGTCGGGCAGGAGCCCGAGCACGACGTCGAGGTCGCGGAGGGCGGCCAGGGCCACGTTCGCGTCGGCGGTCGACAACGTCCGCTCCGCGATGCGCCGGTTCAGGTCGCGCACGAGGTCGAAGAGCGCCCCGAGGGCCGGCGAGATCGCCAGGTCGTCGTCGAGGGCGGCCCCGAACGCCTCGCGCGCCGCTGCCAGGACCCCCGGGAGCGCGTGGTCGTCGGAACCGTCGGAGCCGTAGGCCTCGAGCCCCGCCACGATCGCGTCGAGTCGTTCGACGGCGGCGGTCGCGGCCGCCAGCGAGTCGTCGCTGAAGCTCAGCCCCGTCCGGTAGTGGGCCGCGAGGAGCGCGTATCGGAGGGCGCGCGGCGAGGTTCCCGCCGCGATCAGGTCGGCGACCCGGGCGATGTTGCCCTCCGACTTCGCCATCTTGCGGCCGCCCATCTGGAGGTGGGCGCAGTGGAGCCACGTCCGCACGAAGGGCTTCCCCGTCCCCGCCTCCGACTGCGCGAGCTCATCCTCGTGGTGGGGGAAGACGAGGTCGACGCCACCCGTGTGGACGTCGAACGACTCTCCGAGGTAGCGCATCGACATCGCCGAGCACTCCAGGTGCCACCCCGGTCGGCCGGGCCCGACGGCGCTCTCCCAGCTCGGCTCGCCATCGCGGGCGCCCTTCCAGAGGACGAAGTCGCGGACGTCATCCTTGGAGTACTCGTCGGCGGCGACCCGTTCGCCCACGCGCAGCTGGTCGGGATCGAGCCTCGCCAGGCGGCCGTAGGCGGGCCAGCTGGCGATCCGGAAGAAGATCGAGCCGTCGTCGGTCCGGTAGGCGTGGCCGCCTTCCAGGAGGCGCTCGAGGAGGGCCACCATCTCGGGGATGTGCCCTGTCGCCCGGGGCAGGACGTCCGGGCGGGTCATCCGCAGCGTGCGGGCATCCTCCAGGAACCGGGCGATCCATCGCTCGGCGAGGGCGTCGATCGAGATCCCCTCCGCGGCCGCGCCGCGAATGATCTTGTCGTCCACGTCGGTCAGGTTCATCACCCAGGTGACCCGGAGCCCGCGCCAGCGCAGGTGCCGGACCAGCAGGTCGGCGAACAGGAACGACCGGAAGTTGCCGACGTGGGCCGGCCCGTAGACGGTCGGGCCGCAGGAGTAGACCCGCACGTGGCCGGCCTCCAGCGGTTCGAGGGGCCGGAGCGACCCGCTGAGCGTGTCGTGGAGCTGGATGGTCACGAGACGATCGGCGCCCGTCCGCGCGGGGCCACGACGGCCACGGCGCGGGCGCTGATCCCGCGCCCGGCACCCTCGAAGCCGGCCAGGTTTCCGCTGGATGCCTTCACGTTGACGCGGTCGGTCGCGATGCCGACCAGGTCGGCAATCGAGCCGGCCATCGCGTCGAGGCGACCCGTGAGGCGCGGCCGGGCGCCCACAAGGGTGAGGTCGATCGCCACCGGCGCGTACCCGGCGGCGATCACGCGCGCCAGGCAGGACCTCAGCATCTCCGTGCTGGCGATGCCGGCCGGCGTCGCCGGACCGGGAGGGAAGAGACGGCCGAGGTCACCGAGGCCCGCGGCGCCGAGGAGCGCGTCGCAGACCGCGTGGAGGGCAACGTCGCCGTCGGAGTGCCCGTGGAGGCGCGGCGCGCCCTCGAACACCACGCCGCCGAGGGCGAGCGGGGTGCCGGGCCCGAAGTAGTGGTTGTCGTCACCGAACCCGACGCGCGAGGCGGGCAGCAGCGAGGCGAGATCCCCGCGCGCAACGAGCACCGCCTCGAACCGGGCCAGGTCGCCGGGCAGCGTCACCTTGAGGTTCGTAGCCTCGCCGGAGAGCGCATGGACCGGGATCCTGCATGCCTCCAGCAGGGCCGCCTCGTCGGTCCACGTGGCGGCAGCGGCGGGTGGCTTCTCGGCCCAGGCTCGCGCCAGGACGTCGCGGCGGATGCCCTGGGGGGTCTGGGCGGCCGCGAGCGGCGCTCGATCGACCGTCGCCACGATCAGCCCGTCCACCACGCGCTTGAGCGTCTCCGCCACCGCAACGACCGGCACGGCCGCGCCGTGCTCGGCGGCGGCCATCGCGACACGCGCCACCAGCCCCGGGGAGACGAGCGGCCGGGCGCCGTCGTGGACCAGCACGACATCGTCCGGGGATCCCTCGCCCAGCGCCGCGATCCCCGACGCGACCGAGTCCTGGCGTCGCGCGCCGCCTTCGACGACGGCGACGACTCGCGGCGGAAGCCACGGGGCGGCGGAGACCGCGCCGACGCGCGCCCCCGTGGTCACGACGACGATCCGCCGGACGATCGGCGCCGCGGCCAGGGCGGAGAGGGTCCAGGCGAGAACGGGGCGGCCTCCCACGAGCAGGCCGAGCTTGTCCACGCCGCCCATGCGCGCGCTCGCGCCGGCCGCGACGACGACCGCGTCAACCCCGCTCATTCGCCGCGCGGCTGGGCGAAGATCATGCGCCCGGCGACTGTCTGGAGGACTCGCGTGACCACCACTCCGATCTCGTGGTCCAGGTGGCGGGCACCGCCCTCGACGACGATCATGGTCCCGTCGTCGAGGAACCCGACGCCCTGGCCCGCCTCCTTGCCCTCCTGGATCACGCGCACCCGCAGCTCCTCGCCGGGCAGGACGGCGGGCTTCATCGCGTTCGCCAGAGAGTTGACGTTCATCACCCGGAGCCCCTGGATCTCGGCGACCCGGTTCAGGTTGTAGTCGTTGGTGAGGATGATCCCGCTCCGCGCTCGCGCCATCGCCACGAGCTTGGCATCAACCTCCGGGATCTCCGGATGAGTCTCGTCGGCAATCTCGACGGGCACCCGGTCCTCCTTCTGGAGGCGGGCCACGATCTCGAGGCCGCGCCGCCCGCGCGCGCGCCGCATGGCGTCGGGGCTGTCGGCGATGCGCTGGAGCTCCTCGAGCACGACACGGGGAACGACGAGGGTCCCCTGCACGAACCCGGCCTCCGCGATGTCGGCGATGCGGCCATCGATGATGGCGCTGGTGTCGACGACGATGCGGGGCTCGCCCTGGTGGGACGTGGCCGGCTCCTCGCCCCGTCTCCGGAGCAGCCCGATCGCCTCGGCGGCCGTGATGAGGTCGTGGCGCTTGGCGACCGTCAGCCCGGCCATTCCGAGGCCCAGGGCGGTCGAGACCCCGACCGGCAGCCAGGTGCCCAGGGGGGCCGGGAAGGCGGCCAGGGGCACGCCCAGCAGGAGGCCCATCAGGAGGCCGATGACGAGGCCGAGGACTGCCGTCACGAACTCTGCCGTCGAGAGCTCCTGCACCCAGCGGATCAACCAGGCGGCGGGTACCACGGTCAGGTACGGGAGAACCGCGAATCCGACGACCAGCCAGGCAACGAGCCAGAGGGCGATCACGGCGCCCGCATAGGCGCCCTGCCCGAAGATCGCCGTGCCGCCCACGACGAACGAGAGGCCGATGAGCAGGCCCAGGGTGGCGCCGAGGAGACGGATGACGCGAGTCACGGGCCGAGAGCCTAGCACCGCGGGCGGGCGCCGTCAGGTCTCCCGCCGCCGGGCAGGTCCTTCACGATCCCTGGCCCGCGCCCTCCAGGGCGCCGGCCAGGGCGTCGCGCACGGTGGCCACGGCGACCACCTCGATGCCCGGGACCACGGGGGAGCCTGAACGTGCCGCGGGCACGAGCGCGCGCGCGAAACCGAGGCGGGCCGCCTCGCGCAGGCGGCGTTCCGTTCCCCCGACGGCCCGGAGTTCGCCGAGGAGCCCGACCTCCCCGAAGGCGACCGTGCCGGGTCGCACCGGGCGGTCCCGCAGCGTGGAGGCGAGAGCGATCGCGACGGGCAGGTCGAGCCCCGGATCGGCCACCACGATGCCGCCCGCCAGGTTGGCGTAGACGTCGTGGGCCCCGAGGCCGACTCCGGCCCGCCGGCCCAGGACGGCCACCAGGAGGGCGAGCCGGTTGGCGTCGAGCCCGATTGCCGTGCGGCGGGCAGTCCCGTAGCTGTTCGGCGCCACGAGAGCCTGGACCTCGACGAGCAGAGCCCGGCTGCCCTCCAGGGTGGCGGCGACGACGCTTCCGGGCGCCGGGACCTGGTGCTCCACCAGGAAGGCCCGGGCCGGGTCGGCCACCTCCCGCAGGCCGGACTCGACCATCTCGAGGACGCCCACCTCGTCGGTCGCCCCGAACCGGTTCTTCGAGGCCCGCACGAGGCGCAGGGTGCCACCCCGCTCGCCCTCGATCGACACGACGGCATCGACGAGGTGCTCCAGGGTCTTCGGGCCGGCGATGCTCCCGTCCTTCGTGACGTGGCCGACCAGGATGACCGCGATCCCCTCCCCCTTGGCCAGCTCCATGAAGCGGAGCGCCGCCTCGCGCACCTGGCCCACGCTCCCCGCCGCGCCGTCCAGCTCGTCGAGCGTCGCGGTCTGGATGGAGTCGACGATGACGGCCGCCGGACGCAGGGCGCGGGCGGCCGCGAGGATCCGCTCGACGTCGTGCTCGGCCAGTATCCGGACAGCCGCGGCGGCCGGCCCGGCCAGAAGCCCGAGGCGGTCCGCGCGCAGGCGCACCTGGCCGCCCGACTCCTCGCCCGTGGCGTAGAGGACCGTGCGTCCGTCCGCGGCCAGGCCCGCGGCGGCCTGGAGCAGGAGCGTTGACTTGCCGATCCCCGGCTCGCCGCCGACGAGGACCAGCGATCCCGGGACGAGCCCGCCACCGAGGACCCGGTCCAGCTCGCCGAGCCCCACGGGCAGCCGGGGGACCACCTCGTCGGCCAGGGAGGCGAGGGGCACGGGCTCGCTGGAGGCGCCGGGCGCGCGTGCACGAGCGGCGGCGGGGGTCTCGCGGACGACCGTCTCGACGAGCGAGTTCCAGGCATTGCAGGCGCGGCACTGCCCCTCCCAGCGGAGGAAGGCCTCGCCGCAGGCCTGGCAGACGTAGCGGCTCTGCGGCCGCGCCACGGCGGCTAGACGGCCTCGACGACCGCGGGCGCCTTCTCTTCGGCCGCCTCGATCGAGAGCCCTGCCTCCTCGCCCTTGTCGACGACGATGGTCGTGCCGGGCTTGTGGCGACCGAGGAGGAGCTGTTCGGCGAGGACGTCCTCGATCATGTTCTGGATGACGCGGCGGAGCGGCCGGGCGCCGTAGGCGACGTCGTAGCCCATCTTGATGATGTGGTCCTTGGCGGCCTGGGTGACCTCGAGCGTCATCTGCTGCGCCCGCAGCTGGTCCCGCACCCGGTCCAGCATGAGGTCGACGATCTGGCGGATCTCGTCCTGCGACAGGGATCGGAAGACGATGGTGGAGTCGATCCGGTTCAGGAACTCGGGCCGGAAGGCGGTCTTCAGCTCCGCCTGGACCTTCCCGCGCATGAGCTCGTAGGAGGCCTCGGCGCGGGACACGTCGGTATCGCCCTGGGCCCGGAAGCCGAGGGACGAATTCGTCTGGAGCTGCCTGGCGCCGAGGTTGGAGGTCATGATGATGACGGTGTTGCGGAAGTCGACGCGCCGGCCCTTGGCGTCCGAGAGGTGCCCGTCCTCCATGATCTGGAGGAGGATGTTGAAGACCTCGGGGTGGGCCTTCTCGATCTCGTCGAGGAGGACCACCGCGTAGCTCTTGCGGCGGACGGCCTCGGTCAGCTGGCCGCCCTCGTCGAACCCGACATATCCGGGCGGGGCACCGACGAGCCGGCTCACGTTGTGGCGCTCCATGAACTCGCTCATGTCGATCTTGATGAGCGCGTCCTCGCTGCCGAACATGAACTCGGCAAGGGCCTTGGCGAGCTCGGTCTTGCCGACGCCGGTCGGGCCGAGGAAGATGAACGAGCCGATCGGGCGCTTGGGGTCCTTCAGGCCGGCCCGGGCACGCCGGACGGCCCGCGAGATCGTCGCGATCGCCTCCTCCTGGCCGATCACCCGCTTGTGGATGTGGTCCTCCATGTGGAGAAGCCGTTGCGACTCCTCCTGGGCGATGCGGGTGACCGGTATCCCGGTCCACATGGCGACGACCTGGGCGATCTCCTCCTCGTCGACCGTCGGCTGGTCGCCCGCGACCTGGGCCTTCCACTCGCCGTGGAGGGTCTCGACCCGTTCCTTCGCGGAGCTCTCTGCCTCGCGGAGACGGGACGCCGCGTCGTACTCCTGGCCGTTGACCGCGGCGTCCTTGTCGCGGCTGATTCGCTCGAGCTCCTTCTGGGCCTCTCGAAGGGCCGGCGGGGCCGACGCGTAGCGGAGGCGGACGCGGCTGGCCGCTTCGTCGATCAGGTCGATCGCCTTGTCGGGGAGATGGCGATCGGCGATGTAGCGGATCGAGAGGTCGGCCGCGGCGCGCAGGGCGTCGTCGGAGATGGTGACCTTGTGGTGCTGCTCGTAGCGCTCGCGGATGCCGAAGAGGATCGCGATCGTCTGCTCGAGCGTCGGCTCCTCCACCATCACGGGCTGGAATCGCCGTTCGAGGGCGGCGTCGCGCTCGATGTACTTGCGGTACTCGTCGAGGGTGGTGGCGCCGATGCATTGGAGCTCTCCGCGCGAGAGCGGAGGCTTGAGGATGTTCGCGGCGTCGATCGCACCCTCGGCCGCGCCGGCACCCACGAGGGTGTGCAACTCGTCGATGAAGAGGATGGCGTCGTCCGTGGCGCGCAGCTCCTCGATGATCTTCTTGAGGCGCTCCTCGAACTCGCCGCGGTACTTCGTCCCGGCGACGAGCGACCCGATGTCCAGCGTGAGAAGCCGCTTGTTGAGGAGCGTCTCCGGCACGTCGTTGTTGACGATGCGGTGGGCCAGGCCCTCGACGACCGCCGTCTTGCCGACGCCGGGCTCGCCGATCAGGGCGGGGTTGTTCTTGGTCCGCCGGGACAGGATCTGGATGACCCGCTCGATCTCCTTCTCCCGCCCGATCACCGGGTCGAGCTTGCCCGCCCGGGCGGCCTCGGTCAGGTTGATCCCGAGCTGGTCGACGGTCGGGGTCCTGCTGGTCCGCTTCGCCTCGGGAGCGGGCCCGGAGGCGGAGCTCTGCGAGAGGACCCGGATCACCTCGTGGCGCACCTTGTCGAGGTTGACGCCGAGCGATTCCAGGACGCCGGCCGCTATCCCCTCGCCCTCGCGCACGAGACCCAGCAGCAGGTGCTCCGTGCCGATGTAGTTGTGGCCGAGGCGGCGCGCCTCGTCGATCGCCAGCTCGATGACGCGCTTGGCGCGCGGAGTGAGGCCGACCTCGCCGACGACGGGACGGTCGCCGCGGCCGATGATGAACTCGACCGCCGTTCGCACCTTGGCCAGCTCGACGTTCATGTTCTCGAGCACGCGCGCGGCCACACCCTCGCCCTCGCGGACGAGACCCAGCAGCAGGTGCTCCGTGCCGATGTAGTTGTGGTTGAACCGCTGCGCCTCGTCCTGCGCCAGGGTCAGGACCTTGCGCGCGCGATCGGTGAACTTGTCGAACCGGTCCATGAGGCGAGCTCTCTGCGGGCGGGCCATGCCGCCGGTCGGGTCATGCTAGCACGCCCTCCCGGCACGACACCGGAGGCCCACCGCGCGGGCGCGAAGGGCCGGCCGACCTCGTTCGGCCGTCAACCCGGGATGGATGCAGCGCCCTCGAAATGCAGCGAGGCGCCCACCCCGAAGGGCGAGCGCCTCGTGTGACGGGCGTGGATCAGGCCTGGTCGGCCTTCGGCTCGGGCTCGACGACCGGCTCGGGCTCGGGCTCGACGACCGGCTCGGGCTCGGGCTCGACGACCGGCTCGGGCTCGGGCTCGACGACCGGCTCGGGCTCGGGCTCGACGACCGGCTCGGGCTCGGGCTCGACGACCGGCTCGGGCTCGGGCTCGACGACCGGCTCGGGCTCGGGCTCGACGACCGGCTCGGGCTCGGGCTCGAGCGACCGGCTCGGGCTCGGCTGCGGGCTCGGGCTCGGGCTCGGCGACCGGCTCGGGCTCGGGCTCAGCGACCGGCTCGGGCTCGGCTGCCGCCTCGGGCTCGACGGCGGGCTCGGCTGCCGCCTCGGGCTCGACGGCGGGCTCGGCTGCCGGCTCGGGCTCGACGGCAGGCTCGGCTGCCGCCTCGGGCTCGGCTGCCGGCTCGGCCTCCTGGAGCTGCTGACGCACCTGCGCGAACGCGGCGGCCAGCGTGTTGTCGATCCCGCCCTCCGGCTCCTGGACGGCGTCGGAGAGCGAGTAGCCGCGCTCCGGGCGATCGCGGCGGGGACGCGTCGTTTCGGCGGCGGCCGGGCGGGGCGGCGGCTCCTCGGCCTGCTTCAGGCTGAGGCCCAGGCGATGCCGCTCGGAGTCGAGCGAGATGATCTTGAGCTTGAGGGTCTGGCCCTCGCGCACCACGTCGCCCGGGTGGGCGACACGCTGGTGGCTCAGCTCGCTGATGTGGATCAGACCCTCGAGTCCGTCGCGGACGCGCACGAAGGCACCGAAGTTCACGAGCTTCGTGACGGTGCCGTCGATCACGTCGCCGACGCGGAAGTCGGCCACCGTGGAGTGCCACGGATCGGGCTGGAGGCGGCGGATCGAGAGGCTGATCCGGCCGCGCTCGTGGTTGATGTCGATGACCTCGGCCTCGACCTCGTCGCCGACCTTGTAGCCGGCCTCGGGGTTGTTGACCTTGTTCCAGCTGAGCTCGCTCTTGTGAACGAGGCCGTCGATCCCGCCGAGGTCGATGAAGACGCCGAACGGCGCGATGGAACGAACCGAGCCGGTGACCTTCTGGCCGACCTGGAGGCTGCTGAAGAGCTCGTCGCGCTTCTCGCGCCGCTCCTCGTACAGGGCCACCTTCTCGGAGAGGATCAGGCGGTTCGCCTTGCGGTTGACCTCGAGGATCTTGAGCCGAAGGCGTCGGCCGACGTACGGCTGCAGCTTCTCGGCGATCTCCTGGGCGGCGTCGCGCGGCTGCTCGTTCTGCGGCCGGCGCGGGAAGTCGACGATCTGGCTGATCGGCACGAAGCCGCGGATGCCGCAATCGACGATGAGGCCGCCCTTGTTGTGGTCGATGACCGGCGCCTCGATGATGACGCCCGTCTCGAACTGCTCCTGCATCGAGCGCCACTTGCGCTCGAGGCCCGCGCGCCGCAGGGAAAGGACGACGTGCCCTTCCGGCGACTCGGGCTGGAGCACGTAGACGAGGACCGTGTCGCCGATGTCGAGCGCCGGGGCCGACTCCGCGTTGCGGCCGTAGAGCTCGCGATTGCTGACCACGCCCTCGCTCTTGGCACCGATGTCGACGAGGATCTCGTCGCGGTCGATGCGAACGACGGTTCCCTCGACGACGTCGCCGTGCTTGAAGCTGCGGATGTCCGCATCCTGCTCGGCCAGGAGCTCGGCCATGGTCGACGGCTCCGGCCCTGCGGGCGGTGCCGGCTCGGGCTCGGGCTCGGGCTCTGCCGGCGGCGCCTCGGCGATCTCCGCCGCCAGCGCCGCGTCTTCGACGACGGGTGCCGTTTCGGCGGGGACGTCGGCCTGCTCGGCGACCTCCGGCTGCACCGCGGGACCCTCTTCAGCCACCGCGGGGGGCTCCTCGGCCTGCGCCTCGGGGACCTCCACGTCCATCGCGGGAACCTCTTCGGCCGCCCCTGGGGCCTCCTCCGCGCTGTCCGCCGGGATGGCGGGTTCCACGGCCTCGGCGTCCGCCACGATCGCCTCGTCCGCGGGCTCGGCGGCGGTCTCGACCGCCGCGTTCTCCTCGACCACTGCGACCGCCGGATCGGCCGTCGCCGCTACCTCGGAGGCCTCGGCCGGCGCGTCCTGCGCCGCGGGCTCCGGGGTGGTCGTCTGCTGCTGATCTTCCGTCAAGGGTTCCTGCTCCTGGTCTGGATTCCGCCCGGAAACGAGAGCGACGGCCGAGCCTCGCTCGAGCCGTCGTCGGGTTCCAGGTTCGCGGTCCGTGCGCCGTGCGTGCGGTCCGTCCCTCCGGTGGCGTCGGTCGGGTGGGCTCTTCGGCTGTTGCCCCGCTGGGGCCGCGAGAGTCTAGCACAGGGGTTTGGCCGGTACAATCCGGCGCGTGCCCGAGCTGCCGGATCTCGCAGTCCTCACGGACGCCTTCGCGGCGGCGCTCGACGGCCGGCCCGTGACGGCGATCCGCATGCTCGACCCGCTCGTCCTCCGGGCGACTCCGCACCAGGCGGCCGAGCTGGCCGGCGAGGTCCTGCAGGGCGTCGCGAGACGCGGGAAGAACCTGGCATTCCGGCTCGAGCGTCACGACATCTGGGCCTCCCCCATGCTCAGCGGGCGGTTCGGCCTCGTGGCGCCGAGCGCTGCGAAGCCCAGGGCCGCCGTCGCCATCGGGTTCGGCCCGGTTCTCGCAGCGCGGCGAGAGCCGGCTGCGTGGCTCGCGGGAGCACCGTGGCTCCCGGATGCGGCCGCGGCTGTTGAGCTCCGCTACCTCGATCCGACACGGATGGGCAAGCTCCACCTGGCGCCGGCGAGCGACCCGTCGAGCGTTCCCGGAATCGCGGATCTCGGGCCCGACGCCGACGACCCGGCCCTCACTCTCGACGCCTGGCAGGCAGGGATTCGCACTCATCCGGGCGAGCTCAAGGCGCTGCTCCGAAACCAGGCCTTCGTGGCGGGCATCGGCAACGCCTACAGCGACGAGATCCTGTGGGAAGCCCGCCTCAACCCGTTTCGCCGTCGCTCGACGCTGGCGCCGGAGGAGACCGCGACCCTCTTCGTCGCGATGCGGTCGACGCTCGCGGCGGCGGTCGACCTCCTGCGCGAGCGCGTTCCTCCGACGTTCGAGAAGCAGGTGCGCGACCACCTGCGCGTCCACCTGCGGGGCGGGCAGCCCTGCCCGCGCTGCGGGACGAGGATCAGCCAGCTAGGGGGCCGCGAGGCGACCTCCTTCTGCCGCTCGTGCCAGCGCTGAATCATGCCGCTCGTGCCAGCCCTGATCGCGCGGCGCCGGCGGCGTGATCGCGACCGCGATCAGGGGATCGTGAGCACCTGCCCGGCGTGGATGAGCGACGGGTTGGAGATGTTGTTGAGGGCGACGATCGCCGCCACCGACGTCCCGAATCGGGCGGCGATGCCACTCAGCGTGTCCCCAGCGCGAACCGTGTAGGTGCGCGGCCGCGAGGTCGCCGACGGCTGCGGCGTCGGGGTCGGGCGCTCCGTCGGCGACGCGGTGGGTGCCGCCGTCGGCGCAGCCGTGGGCCCTGTGCTGGGGACGGCCGTCGCGGGCACGATGGTCGCGGCCGGAGTTGGAGAAGCGTGGTCGTCTCCGGCCGCCGACGGGCCGGGCGCCAGCGGCCCGCGGGCAAGGACGAGCGCGCCCAGGGCGATCGCCACGACGACCACCGTCGCGGGGGCAACGAGCCGCCGGGCCGCCGTCTGCGACGGGAGGCCGCGACCCGCGCCCTCGAGAACCACGGGTGCCATCCGCACGAAGGGCCCGGGACGCCTCGTGGGGCCATCCGCGCCGTGCGCCTCGAGCCACGTCGGGCACGTGGCGTGGGCGGACGTCAGGCAGTGCGCGCGCTGACGATCGAGCGTCGGACGACCGGTGGAGAGAAGCCGGCAGCGATGCGCACGCGAAGCCGCGGTGCCGTGCCACGGGCCATCCACCGAGACCAGGTGCGGGCAGGCCGCGAGGGCGGAGGACGCGGACTCCGGTGCTGCCGACGGGGCAACCGGGCGCTCGATCATGCGATCCTCCTGTGTGGCGCGGCCGCGCGGGCGCCGCCGAGGTCCTCGTCCCGTCGACGCCCAGCGGGATGCCCGAAAACGCAGAAACCCTGGCGACGACCTATTTTCCCGAAAGGCTGCCCTCTCAGTATCTTCGGCGCTGGAGAGCTTAACTTCCGTGTTCGGGATGGGAACGGGTGTGGCCTCTCCGCCAGAGTCACCAGGATCTCATGCGTCTGTACGAGTGTGGTCGGCAGCGGCTCCACCGCGCAGTGCGCGCAGGAGGCGCCGGGATCTTCAATGTCGCAAGTCCTGGGGCGCGATGCGCCCCGTGTACCACGAACCCTTCGCGGCGCTGACCCTTGGTCAGTCGCGGAAGAGGTCAAGCCCTCGACCATTAGTACGGCTTAGCTTCATCCGTTGCCGGACTTCCACGCGCCGCCTATCAAACAGGTGGTCTCCCTGCGGTCTTACCCGGTTAACCCGGTGGGGAACCTCATCTCGAGGCGAGCTTCGCACTTAGATGCTTTCAGCGCTTATCCCGACCGAACATAGCTACCCAGCAATGCCCCTGGCGGGACAACTGGCACACCAGCGGTTCGTCCACTCCGGTCCTCTCGTACTAGGAGCAGCTCCTCACAAGTTCCCTACGCCCACGATGGATAGAGACCGAACTGTCTCACGACGTTCTGAACCCAGCTCGCGTGCGGCTTTAATCGGCGAACAGCCGAACCCTTGGGACGTACTTCCGCCCCAGGATGCCACGGGCCGACATCGAGGTGCCAAACGGTGCCGTCGATGTGAACTCTTGGGCACCATCAGCCTGTTATCCCCGGGGTAGCTTTTATCCGTTGAGTGATACCCCTTCCACTCGGAGGTACCAGATCACTAAGCCCGACTTTCGTCTCTGCTCGACGTGTAGGTCTCGCAGTCAAGCTCCCTTATGCCTTTGCACTCTACGCCTGGTTTCCATTCAGGCTGAGGGAACCTTTGGGCGCCTCCGTTACACTTTAGGAGGCGACCGCCCCAGTCAAACTGCCCGCCTGACACTGTCCTGCGCCCGGCTTACGGGTCGCGGTTAGAACCGAAATCCAACAAGGGTGGTATTTCAACGTCGGCTCCACCGAGGCTAGCGCCCCAGCTTCTCAGCCTCCCACCTATCCTACACAAGCTGAACCCCAATCCAATATCAGGGTGCAGTAAAGCTCCACGGGGTCTTTTTGTCCTATCGCGGGTAACGAGCATCTTCACTCGTACTTCAATTTCGCCGGGTCCCTCGTTGAGACAGCGCCCAGATCGTTACGCCATTCGTGCGGGTCGGAACTTACCCGACAAGGAATTTCGCTACCTTAGGACTGTTATAGTTACAGCCGCCGTTTACCGGGGCTTCGATTCAGAGCTTGCACCCCTCCTCTTAACCTTCCGGCACTGGGCAGGCGTCAGCCCCTATACGTCAGCTTTCGCTTTAGCAGAGACCTGTGTTTTTGCTAAACAGTCGCCTGGGCCTTTTCACTGCGGCTCCGACATGCGGAGCGCCCCTTCTCCCGAAGTTACGGGGCCATTTTGCCGAGTTCCTTAACGAGGGTTCTCCCGATCGCCTTGGTATTCTCTACCCGCCTACCTGTGTCGGATTGCGGTACGGGCACCTTTGATCTCGCTAGACACTTTTCTCGCCAGCTCGGCTCACTCGAATTGCGGAATAAACCGCTTACCATCGCTGCTCGGGGTTGATGAGGTGACGGATTTACCTGTCTCCTCCCCCTACCGGCTTGGACGCCAATCCAATAAGGCGCTCGAGCTACCGTGCCGTGTCATGCCCTTGCTCTCACCTGGGCTCGCCTCCTGGACTCGACCGACCAATGTCGGCCAACCTCCGCTCGGCTCCTCCGGGCGGCACCTTGCGGTGCAAACGATCTCTGGTGGTTCCGGAATATCAACCGGATGTCCATCGCCTACGACTTTCGTCCTCGGCTTAGGCCCGACTAACCCTGAGCGGACGAGCCTTCCTCAGGAAACCTTAGGCTTACGGCGTGTGGGATTCTCACCCACATCTCGCTACTCATGCCGACATTCGCACTTCCGTCCGCTCCAGCCGTCCTCACGGTCGACCTTCGCTGCGAACAGAACGCTCCCCTACCACCGGCCGACAGGCGAACCTGCCGGCCGATCCGTAGCTTCGGTACCAAGCTTGAGCCCCGTTACATTTTCGGCGCGGAACCACTTGACCAGTGAGCTGTTACGCACTCTTTCAATGATGGCTGCTTCTGAGCCAACATCCTGGTTGTCGATGCGATTCCACATCCTTTGCCACTTAGCTTGGATTTAGGGACCTTAGCTGACGGTCCGGACTGTTTTCCTTTTGACCACGAAGCTTAGCCCTCGCAGTCTCACTCCCGGGTTGTATAAATCGCGGGATTCGGAGTTTGGTTGGGGTTGGTAAGCGGGAAGCCCCCTAGCCCATCCAGCGCTCTACCCCCGCGATTGATCACCCGAGGCTGCCCCTAAAGGCATTTCGGGGAGAACCAGCTATCTCCGAGTTCGATTGGCATTTCACCTCTATCCACAGGTCATCCCCTAGCTTTTCAACGCTAGTGAGTTCGGCCCTCCACGGAACGTTACTTCCGCTTCAGCCTGCCCATGGATAGGTCACTCGGTTTCGGGTCTACTGCACGCGACTGGACGCCCTATTCAGACTCGCTTTCGCTCCGGCTCCGTCCTTCGCGGACTTAACCTCGCCACGTGCACGTAACTCGTCGGCTCATTCTTCAAAAGGCACGCCATCAGGCTACCGGCTGTAACACCGGCAACACCCTCTGACTGCTTGTAGGCACGAGGTTTCAGGTACTATTTCACTCCCCTTCCGGGGTGCTTTTCACCTTTCCCTCACGGTACTCGTTCACTATCGGTCGCCAAGAGTATTTAGCCTTGGACGGTGGTCCGCCCAGTTTCCCACATGAGAGACCTTCCACGTGGTACTCAGGTGGTCAATCTCGGAGGTCGACTCGCTTTCGCCTACGGGGCTCTCACCCTCTATGGCCTGCCGTTCCAGGGCAGCTCGACTAGCGATCGACTTTGTAACTCCGCCGACGCCCGGCAGGGCCTCGATGATCGACTCCTACAACCCCCACTCAGAAACGGCTGCCGCCTATCACGCTGAGTGAGTTTGGGCTCTTCCCGTTTCGCTCGCCACTACTCAGGGAATAATCTCTTTTCCTCCAGCTACTGAGATGTTTCAGTTCGCTGGCTTACCTCCGCCTGGCCTATTTGATTCAGCCAGGGGTCACCGGGCATTACCCCGGTGGGGTTTCCCCATTCGGACATCTCCGGATCAAAGTCTGCTCGCGACTCCCCGAAGCTTTTCGCAGCCTGCCGCGTCCTTCATCGGCTCTTGGCGCCAAGGCATCCACCCCGTGCCCTTAGTAGCTTGACCCCTTCCGGCGTCTGACCAAGCGGTCCGCGCCGGGGGGTCCGGGATACACCATGACAAAACTCGACGAAATTGAAGATCTCAATTCTGCCGTTGCACTCGTATCAGATTGTTAAGGTGCGGCGCCGTTGCCGGCGCCTCTCCCGGCCTCCGCGGATGCGGGGCCCGGGTCCAGCCGATCCGCTGGTCGGTGGGCTCGAAAGGAGCACACGGATCAGGGGGTCGGGAGGCCGTCTCGCGGCCGAGACGGGGCGAGCCGGTTGCTCGCGGACTATTCGATTGCGATGGTGGTGCCGTCCGGGGGAGGTGGTGGAGACGAGGAGACTCGAACTCCTGACCCTCTCCTTGCAAAGGAGATGCTCTGCCGGCTGAGCTACGTCCCCATGCCGGATCGACGGTGGTGGGCGTTTCTGGACTCGAACCAGAGGCCTCTGCCTTATCAGGGCAGTGCTCTAACCAACTGAGCTAAACGCCCCTGGGCGGGACGGTCGCCGCCGACCGGGGAGATCCCGGGCATCGGCGGGCTGCACCTTAACCCTTGAAGAGTGGCAAGAGGTCCGTTCCACGACGGGCGATCGGGTTTCGGTGTCTCATCGAACTCACATGATCGAGCTCGCCGGCCGCGAGGACCGACGGACGCTCCGTCCGACTGAAGCGTCATGCTCGTGCGACCAACCGTAGGAGCCATCAACGCCGAGGCGCACCGATTGCCTCGACTCGGATCTCCTTAGAAAGGAGGTGATCCAGCCGCACCTTCCGGTACGGCTACCTTGTTACGACTTCGTCCCAATCACCAATCCCACCTTCGACGGCTGCCTCCTTGCGGTTGGCCCACCGGCTTCGGGTGTTATCGGCTTTCATGACGTGACGGGCGGTGTGTACAAGGCCCGGGAACATATTCACCGCCGTGTGCTGACCGGCGGTTACTAGCAACTCCGGCTTCATGCAGGCGAGTTGCAGCCTACAATCCGAACTGAGACCGGCTTTAAGGGATTCGCTCCACCTCGCGGTTTCGCCGCCCGTTGTACCGGCCATTGTAGCGTGGGTGTAGCCCAGGACGTAAGGGCCATGCTGACTTGACGTCGTCCCCACCTTCCTCCGAGTTTCTCTCGGCAGTCCCGTGTGAGAGATACAACACACGGCAGGGGTTGCGCTCGTTGCGGGACTTAACCCAACATCTCACGACACGAGCTGACGACAGCCATGCAACACCTGTGGCCAGGTCCCTTGCGGGAAGACGACGTTTCCGCCGTTGTCCTGGTCATGTCAAGCCCTGGTAAGGTTCTTCGCGTTGCATCGAATTAAACCCCACGCTCCGCTGCTTGTGCGGGCCCCCGTCAATTCCTTTGAGTTTTAGCCTTGCGGCCGTACTCCCCAGGCGGGACACTTAATGCGTTAGCTTCGGCACTGGCGGGGTTGATACCACCAACACCTAGTGTCCATCGTTTACGGCTAGGACTACCGGGGTATCTAATCCCGTTTGCTCCCCTAGCTTTCGCGCCTCAGCGTCAAGAACGGGCCAGGAAGTCGCCTTCGCCACTGGTGTTCCTCCCGATATCTACGCATTTCACCACTACACCGGGAATTCCACTTCCCTCTCCCGCCTTCGAGTCAAGCAGTATCGAATGACCTTCCCCAGTTAAGCCGGGGGCTTTCACATCCGACTTGCTTGACCGCCTGCGCGCTCTTTACGCCCAGTAAATCCGGATAACGCTCGCCACCTACGTATTACCGCGGCTGCTGGCACGTAGTTAGCCGTGGCTTATTCCTCAGGTACCGTCATTATCGTCCCTGAGAAAAGAGGTTTACAACCCGAAGGCCGTCATCCCTCACGCGGCGTTGCTGCTTCAGGCTTTCGCCCATTGAGCAAAATTCCCGACTGCTGCCTCCCGTAGGAGTCTGGGCCGTGTCTCAGTCCCAGTCTGGGTGATCGTCCTCTCAGACCACCTACCGATCGTCGCCTTGGTGAGCCGTTACCCCACCAACGAGCTAATCGGACGCAGGCCCCTCCCGAAGCGCCTTGCGGCTTTGGAGACTGGAACGAACCAGTCACCACATGCGGTATTAGCCACCCTTTCGGGCAGTTATTCCCCACTTCGGGGCAGGTCACCCACGCGTTACTCAGCCGTCCGCCACTAACAAGCGAGCAAGCTCGCTCGTCCGTTCGACTTGCATGTCTCATGCACGCCGCCAGCGTTAATCCTGAGCCAGGATCAAACTCTCCGAATGAAATCGCACGGCTTGCGCCGTGACTGACATCGCAGGGTTTGACCGCTCGCTCGTCCTTTTCCGGATCTCCTGCCACTCTTCAGTTGTTAAGGTGCCGCCCACGACTTCCCGGGGAGGAGTCCTCCGTCGGGGGGCGCGACCTCGCATTGTGGAGGGCCGCGTCCGTGGTGTCAAACGGCCCCACTCGACCGCAGGGAACGCCGATCGCTCGGGCTCACCCGGAGGCGGGGCAACGAGGCGGAATGCTAGCGGCCCGACCGGGACGTGTCAAACGCGCCACGCGCCTCGGCCTGCTCCGGCAAGCGGTCAGATCGGGCTCGACTCGACGAGCAGGATGAAGGCCGCGCCCGAGAGCCAGCAGAGCAGGGCGAGCTCGGGGGACGCGGTGACGCCGAGGGGCCCGACGAGCACGATCCAGACGAGGAGCCCCACCACCAGGGCGGCCAGCGCCTTGGCCAGGCGGAGGAGGATCTCGAGGACCAGGTTGCTCACCGGAGCTCCTCCACGGCACGCCGGCCCTGGATGGCGCGGATGAGCGTGACCTCGTCGGCATACTCGAGGTCACCGCCAACCGGCAGGCCGCGGGCGATCCGGGTGATCGCGCCGACGTGGCCGGCGAGCCGCTCGGCCAGGTAGGTGGCGGTGGCGTCGCCCTCCAGGGAGGGGTTCGTGGCGAGGATCACCTCGGCGACCGGCTCGCCCGCCTGCTCCGCGATCAGGACTCGCTCCAGGAGCTCCCGTATCCGCAGGCGCTCCGGGCCGATGCCGTCCATCGGGCTGATCGCCCCGTGCAGGACGTGATAGCGCCCCCGCCATTCCCCGGTTCGCTCGATGGCGAGCACGTCGAGGGGCTCCTCGACGACGCAGAGCCTGGTGGCATCGCGCCCGGGATCGCGGCAGATCGGGCAGGCAGGCGCGTCGCTGAACGTGAAGCAGTCGTCGCAGAGCACGACCTCCTCGCGGACGGCGACGAGAGCGGCGGCGAGCGTCCGGGCCTCGGAATCGGGTGCGCGCAACAGGTGGTATGTCAGGCGCTGGGCCGTCTTTGGCCCGATGCCGGGGAGGCGCGCGAAGGCCTCGACGAGGCGGGCGACGGGCGCGATGAGGGGGGCCGGCATTCGACGGGGTCAGCGAGAGTCGCTTACATCCCCGGCAGGCGGAGGCCGCCGGTGATCGCGGCCATCTTCGTCTTCTCGAGGTCGCGGGAGGCGCGGATGGCGTCGTTCACCGCTGCGATCACGAGATCCTGGAGCATCTCGACGTCGGCCGGGTCCACGGCGTCGGGGGCAATCTGGAGCTCCACGAGCTCCTGCTTGCCGCTGACCACGGCCCGCACCACGCCGCCGCCCGCCGACCCCTCGAGGCGCGCGGCGCGCAGCTCCTCCTCGACGCGAGCCATATCGCGCTGCATCTGGACGGCCATCTTCTGCAGGTTGCCGAAGCTCATGGGGGTGATCGCCTCCTCGCCTCCCGGGCGGACGCCCGGGAGATCGTCTCGTCACGCGCAGTCTGGGACATCCGCGGCCGGTCCGCTGCCGGGCGCCCGTCAGTGGACGTCGGGAATCTCGACAAGGTCGTCGCCCCAGACGTCGCGGGCGGCACGAAGCACGGCCGCGCCATCCGGATCGGATGCGGGCGCCATCTCGAGCTCGAGGTTCGTGGCCACGCAGCGCACCGAGACGGGGCGGCCGAGGATGCGGCCCACGCCGTCCTCGAGCGAGCCCCTTCGCCGGTCGGCAGCCTCGCGGAGGAAGGGCAGGCTCTCCGGGAAGCCCAGGGTCACGATCGCCCCGTCCACGGCGATCGGGCGGCAGGCCTCGATCAGCGGCTTGGTCGGCGGGTGGCGACCGATGAGGACCACGATCTCGGGCCAGCGGCGCCGCAGCTCCGCGAGTGCGTCCTCGGTTCCGGGGGCCGGGGCCGACGGAGCGGCCACTGGCCCCGCGGCATTCGGTGGCGGGGACGGGGGGCCCGGTTGCCCTGCGGGAGGGCGGGATTGCTCGGCGGGTTGCTCGGCGGGGGGGCGGGGCTGCCCGGCGGGAGGGGCGGACGGCAGAGGGTCCGGTTGCTCGGCGGGCTGCTCGGCGGGAGGGGCGGCGGCAGAGCCGGCTTGTCCGGCGGGAGGGGCGGCCGGCGGAGTGGACGCACTGCGTCGCGCCGCGGGTGGGCGTGCCTGCGGGCTCGTGGTGGCGTCCTCGACGGCGGACTCCGGCGCGGGCGGCGCCTGGGCGGCCAGCGCCGCGGACGGCTCCGGCGCGGCGGGCAGCGGCAGCCGGGGTGTGGGCGCGGCCGGCGTGGGCGGCGCGGCGGGCAGCGGCAGCCGGGGTGTGGGCTCGACCGGGGTGGGCGGCCCCGCGGGCTCCGGCGGCAGATGTGAGCGCGCGGCCGGGGTGGGCGGCCCTGCGGGCGCCGGAGCGCGGGGTGCGGGCGCGGCCGTGGTGGGCGGCGCCACGTGCGGCGCTGACGCGCCGGCCGCACCGGCGGTGGGGACGAAGGGCTCGAAGAGGCCGAGCTCGAGGGCCAGGCGGAAGCCGCCGGGCCCGGGCCGGGCCGGATCGATGGCCGCGAGCCGGCGGGCCGCAGCGGCCAGCGGGCCCACGCCGAGAGCCGCCAGGGGATCGGCGGCGGGATGCCCGGCCAGCGCCAGGTGGAGGGCGGCGCGCAGTGACTCGACGACCTGGTCGGCGAAGCTGCGCAGGTCGCGACCGCGATCCTCGAGAGCGTCGAGGACGGCGATCCCCCCCGCCGGGTCACCGAGGACGAGCGCGCGGCCGAAGCCGTTGACGGTCTCCGCGTCGGCGAGACCGAGCAGGTCCCGCACCGCGTCGGCGGTCAGGTCGTCGCCCCCTGCGGACAGGAGCTGGTCGAGGATCGACTCCGCGTCGCGCATGCCCCCATTGGCGAGGCGTGCGACCAGGGCGATCGCAGCGGGCTCGGCGACCCGCCCGTCGGCGGCGAGGATCCGGCCGAGCTTCGCCTCGATCAGCGGGACCGGAAGCGGTCGGAAATCGAAGCGCTGGACGCGCGAGAGGACGGCCGGCTTGATCCCGGTGGGATCCGTGGTGCAGAAGATGAAGAGGACGTGCGGCGGGGGCTCCTCGAGAGTCTTGAGAAGGACGTCCCAGCCCTGGGTGATCCGCTGGACCTCGTCGACGATGAAGACCTTCGTTAGGAGGTCGGCCGGCGCGGTGTAGATCCGCGGGAGCAGATCCCGGATGTCATCGACCCGGTTGTTCGACGCCGCGTCGAGCTCCATCACGTCGAGGGCCCGGCCCTCGCGGATCGCGTCGCAGGAGGGGCACGAGTCGCAGGGCTCGCCGTCGGCGACGTTCGGACAGTTGACGGCCTTGGCGACGATCCGGGCGAGCGACGTCTTCCCCGTGCCCCGGGGCCCGACGAAGAGGTACGCGTGGGCCGAGCGACCGGTGCGGATCGCGTTGCGCAGCGTCGTGACGACCGGGTCCTGGCCCACGACCTCGGCGAAGCGCTGTGAGCGCCAGCGGCGGTAGAGCGCCTGGTGCGACGGGGTCGAAGTCACGAGGCTCCTCTGGGTCGCGATGGGGCGAAGTGCCGTGCACCCACCGTCGATCGGGACGTCCCCGCGCCCTCCGGGAGGGACGACTCAGACCAGGCCGTGCCGCGGCACCCGGCGAACCTCGCTTAGCGCTGCTTCCTTCCGGACCTGACGCGGTTCGCGTGTCGCCGCTGCGCGGGACCCGGTCCTCGGCGCCGTCCCGTCCGGCAGCATTCGAAGACGGTGACCTCGGGTGGGAATTCAGCCCTGCTGGAGCGGATTGCAGGTACAGGGCACCGCTAGTTCCCCGCCTAGCACGGCACTGGGATGATAGCAGGGGGTTCCGGAAGGGTGGCGGAGAGGGAGGGATTGGGCCGAGCCCGGCGCGCGATCGTCGCTCGACAATTGGCACATCTGTCGGGTTGCGGCGAGAGCTTCAGCCCGAGAGCAGCAGAGGCCAGCTGCAGTGGCGGAGGGCCGGGGTCCAGCCCTCAAGGGCTCGACATGTGCCTGCGAACCTTGGAGCCCGCCCGAGCGCGGCCGCGACGGCGCGCTCGGGAGCCTCGTCGGGCACGCGACCGATCAGCGCCGATCCGCCGGCGCGGCGACATCGAAGGCGACGGCGCGCGCGCGGAAGTCGCCGTAGGTGAACGGGCCGTCAGGGTAGGCATAGACCGCGCGCCCGTGGCCGGCCATGTGGCGCCCGTCGAACTCCCGGTAGTCGTCGAGCGGCGTCGACCAGCGCATCGGGCTCGACGTGCCCGAGCCGCCGTCGGGCCGGTCATCCGACCAGAAATCGGTCAGCTCGTCGCCCTCGTTGAAGAGCAGCGTGGCGGAAACCCGGTGCGGACCGTTGGTGAACACGACGCGGGCGCTGCGGTCGTCGACAGGCTCCCAGGCGAGGCGCGCGTCGACCAGCGCGCCCGGGGCGCACACGGTCATGTCGTTGAGAACCGTGACGGTCTCGGCGCGGCTGATCGCGTCGCCGCGCTGGTCGACGATGTTCCGGAGCGAGGCGAGGCGGACCGTGAAGGTCGCCTGCTCGTGCCGGTAGACGTGGAGTGCCCGGACCGGGATGCCGAACATGCGCGCCTTCATGAGGAAGAGGCGCGCCGGCCGGTCGAAGAAGTTGTACTGGACCGAGGTCGCTCGCATCGGCGGCCGGCCCGGCGCCCGCCACATCAGGGCCTCGAACTCGATGCGAACGTTCGACGGTCGCGGCCGCCCGACGGCACCGGATCGGCGGATGTAGCGCTCGACGGGCGCGGGCAGGTTCGCGCTCGCGAGGTCGGCCTCGCCGAGGACCGGCGCCCCGGCGGGCGGCCGGGCGGCAAACTCGCCCGCCAGCAGGGCCTCGAACCGGTGTTCCGCGGACGTCCACGGGCGCAGCTCGGGGGCGCGGAGCGCGGGCGCGGCGGTCATCGGTGCAACTCGAGGATGCGCGTGTGCCCGACGCGGGTGAAGGCGATCGCGACCAGAATGACGGCGTCCACCGCGATCCCGCCGGCGGTCTCGGGCAGACCGAGCGCGCAGACGACCAGCGAGCCGACGGCCAGCGCAGCCGTGAGCGGGCGTGCCCAGCCGGCGTGGCGAAGAAGTCCGATGCCTGCGAGCACGAACCCCGCCGCGAGCGCGAGCCAGACGAGCCCCACGCCGCGCGCGCCGCCGTCGCCGAGGGCGAGCGCCCCGACGAGCGCGGTCGTGCGGTAGGCGAACCCGTCGACCACGACAAGCTGCCACGGCACGACGAAACCGATGAGATGGATGAGGCCGTGGAGGGCAAGTGCCGCCGCGGCGAAGCGCCTGGTGATCATGGTTCCTCGGTGCGAGTTGTCGCCGGTGCGGATCGGGGGGAGCCGGGAATGGCGGCCGGGGGGAGGGCGGAGACGCCGGCAAGCCAGCGGAGTATGAGGTCGCGCAGCGTGGCGGTCTCGGCCGGGGTAAGGCCCGCGTGGGCATTCGCAAGCAGCGCGCGGGCCGTCTCGGCGGGGCCGGGCTGGTCAAACATCGCGACGCGCTCGGTCAGGTGCAGGCGGGTCGCCCGGCCGTCCAGCGGATCGGACGTCAACTCGAGGAAGCCACGCGCCTGCAGCCCGAGGGCGATCTGCTTGACGTTCTGGCGCGAGCTTCCGTGGCGCTCCGCCGCTTCGGTGAGGGACGGGTCGCGGCCGGGAAACCCGCGCACCAGGACGGCGAGGAGCAGCCACTGCCGCGTCGTCAGCCCGAAAGGTTCGAGCGTCGTGTCCGTCAGGCGGGCCAGGTGCTGGGTGAGCACGAAGACGGAACCGAAGAGCTCCGCCTGCGCCTCCAGCAGTTCGCTGTCGTCCATATGCGTAAGATATTACGCATCGTCCCCTCTGTCAAGACGGCAGCGGAACCGGGGAGCCTCCGTCGACGACGTGGGCGACGGCGAGCGGAGAACGTCGGCGACGGCGACGGCTGGGGTGGCCGTTCCCGACGACTTGCCAACGGCGCGCGCGCTTGCCGTCCAGGGGTCCGATTGCGCCGGCTGACCCGCCTGGTGCGCGGGACCAGGACCCCGTGGCTGTCACGGTGGCTGCCAGAGCCGTCGGCGCGTGCGACGTCCGAGGCTTCCCAACCCCGACTTCATGCCCAGATGGTGGCGGAGAGGGAGGTGGCGGAGAGGGAGGGATTCGAACCCTCGATGGGTTGCCCCATACCGCATTTCCAGTGCGGCGCCCTAGGCCTCTAGGCGACCTCTCCGCGGGCGGTGCGCCGCGGCCCGGGCTGTGCGCGACCGGGGCCGTCGGGTCGGGATGGGAGTGGCGGAGAGGGTGGGATTCGAACCCACGGTGCTTGCGCACACCGCTTTTCGAGAGCGGCACCATCAACCACTCGGACACCTCTCCGCGGTGGAGGATAGCAAAGCCGCGTCGGCCCGGCGATTCGGGCTCTCGTCGGCCCGGCGATTCGGGCCGGCGATTTCGGGGCCCCGGCCGGGATCCGGGAGGGGCGACGGGCGCGACGTGAGGGGCGTGCGGCAAGGCCTCTGACGGCGATCCGGGACGGTACGATGCGCGTCGATGGACTCGCAGCCGACCGCGAGCGACCCGCCCGGGCCAGCGCCCTCGAACGACGGCGCACCCGCGCCGCCGGCGCCCGGCCGCGGCGTCTCCGACGCGACGTTCACGACATTCGTCGCGGTCGTCATCACTGTGGTCTCGGTCCTCATCGCGGTCGGCGCCTGGCGAACGACCGACGCCTCGAACCGCGCTGGCGACCTCGACAGCCTCGTCATCCAGCAGATCGCGAGGCGGCAGCAGGAGATGGAGGACCTCAACGGGCAGGTCGACCTCGACCTTCGCCTGTTCGCCCGTTACCAGGCGTACACCCTCGCCGCGGCGAAGCTGGACAAGGCGGCGACGGCAGCCGGCGAGCCCGGCGCGGTCGACCGGCAGATGATCGAGGTGGAGGCGCAGGGCCAGCGCGCGCTGGCGCGCGTCCTCATCCAGTTCTTCCGGGGCGCCTTCCCGGCGGTCGATGCCGAGGGCATCGCCGCCTACGACCCGGAGAGAGTGCTCCGCGATCTGGTCGCCGGATCGACCCGGCTCGCCGATCTGCGCCCGGAGGTGACCCAGGGTCGCGCCGACCTCGCCCACCGGCAGACCGCCGCGTTCGTGCTCCTGGTCATCCTCTTCACCGCCTGCCTGGTCCTGCTCACGCTCGCCCAGGTGGTGCGCGGCCGGCCCAGGGTCCCCCTGGCGGCGGTCGGCACTCTCGTCGCGTTCGGCGGGCTCGTGCTCCTGGTCCTCGTCGAGACCACGCTGTTCAAGGGAGCCTGACCGTGTCGCTCCCCGACTTCAACCTCCCTTCGCCCGACGACCTGGTCGATTCGTTCACGCGACGAGTCGCCGTGGCGATCGCCGTGGCGACGTTCCTGGCCGCCATCGTCGGCTTCCTCCAGCACCAGGCCTCCACCGAGAACGGGGCCGCCGCGCTCCGCGCCCAGCGCCATGCGATCGAGGCGACCGGATCCCTGGTCCTGACGCAGGAGCGCGCGCGGGTCGCGGTGGACGCCTGGGCGACGTCACTGGAACAGCGCGTCCAGGCAGCCAATCTCTCCCAGGAGCTCCTGTACGTACCGGAATCGGAGACGGCGCGCCTGGAGGTCCGGCGCCTGGCCTGGATCAGCCTGGCCGAGCGCACCGAGCAGCTGAGCGGGATCAGGCGCGATTCGCCCGACGGCCCCGACCAGGACCCGACGTTCCCGTCGCGGCTCCTCGTGAGCAGCAGCCGCGAGGCGATCCGGCTCGAGGCCCTCCAGGACGCCGCCAACGAGGTCGGCGGGCTCTGGTCCAACCAGGCGACGGTCTACACCGCCGTCCTCGCCATCCTCGCCGTCGCCCTCTACCTGCTCGGCTTCTCCCTGACCATCGGCGTCCGCCGGGCCAAGCGCCTGTTCGCGGTCGCGGGCGTCGGCCTCATCGTCGTTGCCGGCGCCTGGACCGGCACGCAGGTCGCGTCGAGCCCACGCGCGTCGGCGGACGAAGCGGCCGCGGCCTACGCGGAGGGCATGGTCGCCCTCGGGACCGCCTTCGACCGATCGGGCCTCGAAACCGCCGTGCGCGAGCTGACACGCGCCATCGACCTGCGCCCGACGTTCGCGCGGGCCTACCTGGCGCGCTCCGGCGCGCAGTTCCAACTTGGGTCGCCGCAGCAGGAGGGGTTCCTGAGCGTCATCTCCGATGAGGCGCTCGCGGCGAGCTCCGACGACCTGGCCCGCGCGTACGAGCTGGGGCTCGACGACTCCGCGCTCCTCGCCGACCTGGGGTTCCAGCGCTTCCTGCAGGGGCTCAAGGGAGGCGACGCGGCGCGCCTCGCCGAGAGCATCGACTTCTCGACCCGGGCGATCGCCAGGAAGGACAACGATCCCGTCCCGTACTTCAACCTGGGCGTTGCCCTGCTGGCCGCCGGTCGCGCCGACGAGGCGCGGGCCGCATACGCCAACGGCATCGCGCGCGCGATCTACGTCGACTTGGCGGCAGGCACGCTGCGCGAGGCGCCCTACACCGAGATGACGTACGTGGCGGGTGCCCTGACCGACCTCGGCATCCTCGCCGCCAGGCGAGCCGACCTCCAGGCCGCGGTGGACGAGCTGCGCTCGACGATCGTCGGATCGGTGGCCCGGCGAGCCATCGGCGCCGCGGGGACGACGGGCGCAACGGTGACCGTCGGCCGGCTGGCCGCGGACGTCTTCCCGTCGCTTGTCCAGTGGCGCGGCGACGTCGCCAACCTCGACGACGCCGCGGACACGCTTTCCGTCGTCTGGTCGCGGAAGGACCCAGGCGGGACCGACTGGGCCGTGCTGCCGGAGGTGTCGTCCCTGGACGTGACGCCGACGGAGAACGTCGACCCGTCCCGGGGGACGCATTTCGACATCTCCCGCTACATCGGGGCCACGGTGCCGCCGCGCTGCCTCCCCGACGGCACCTACCGGGTCGAGCTGTTCGTGGACGGGCGGCCGGTGGGCACGGCCGAGGCGACGACGAGCTCAGGGTCGTTCGAGGCGTTCGCGGCGCGGGACCTCGGGGCGGCGCTCTGCCGGCCGGCGGACTGGACGCCCGACCCGGGGCGCGAGCTGGGATTGGCCGCCGGCTACGTCGGGCCGGCCGGCGACCGAGGCGTGGGGCTCGTCCACCTCCAGGCCCCGACCCTGCCGATCGACCAGGGCGAGATGATCGTCGGGTTGATGGACGCGGCGATCGACGGGCTCGAGCCGTCGCTCCCCTCGGCCGCGACCTACGACGAGGCGTCGGGAACCGGCGACGGCTACTTCATGGGCCTCTCCGAGACGCGCTGGCGCTGGTACGACTACGAGGGCGGCTACATCCGGATCGGGGCCGGCCTCGATCCCGACGGCGGCATCTACGTCGGCATCGTCTACGGGCCCGTGGCGTGGTTCGACGGCACGGAATGGCAGCGCATCACGGAGTCGTTCGAGACGTTCGAGTAGAGGCTCGCCGGCGCGGGCGGGCGACGGAAGACGGTCAGGTCGTGCGGACGGCCGCCGCGTCGAGCAGCTCCGCGGCGTCGGCGCGGAGGATCCCGCTGATGAGGTCGACCCGGCGCGGCAGGGCGGGATTGTTGGCGAGCTGGACGACGGAGCCGGCGGCGCCCGCCACGGGGTCGGGCACGGCGTAGACCAGGCAGTCGGCGTCGGCCTCGAGCAGTGCCCCGACGCACATCGCGCACGGCTCGACGGTGCTGAAGACGGTGATCCCCGCGAGCGAGCACGTGCCCAGCCGCTGGGCCGCCTCGCGAAGCGTGACCACGACGGCGTGGGCGGTCGGGTCGTTGCGCGACGCGACCTCCTCGTGGCCGCTCGCGACGAGCGCCTCGCCGAGGACGGCCGCCGCGCCGTGGGGCCGCTCGCCCTGCTCCAGCGCGGCGCGCGCCTCGCCGATGGCGGCGCTCATGAACAGCTCGTAATGCATTGGCTGATGGTACCGCCGCGACCGTGCGGGGGTGACCGGGAGCCGGGAGCCGAAACCGCGCGGGGCGACCGCGCCTACGCCTCCAGGCCCGAGAGGGATCGGATCGTGCGGGCGAGCGCCGACATGTCGTCGTCGGCGTGGCCATCCGCGACGAGGTCGGCCTCGAGCTTGGCGACCAGCGAGGCCACGGGCAGGGTGGCCCCCGTCTCGCGGGCCATCGCCAGGGCGATCCCCAGGTCCTTGAGATGGAGCGCCACGCGGAACCCGAGCGGGTAGTCGTTGGCGAGCATGCGGCCGCTCCGGTTCGCGAGGACCCAGCTCTGGGCCGCGCCGGTCGAGAGGGCCGCCACGACCTGCTCGGGGTCGAGACCGGCCTTGATGGCCAGCACCATGCCCTCGGCCACGCCGATGTAGGTACCGGCGAGGATCACCTGGTTGACGGCCTTGGCCGCCTGGCCCGCCCCAACCGGACCGAAGTAGGTGACCGTCCTGCCTATCGCCTCGAGGATGGGTCGGGCGCGCTCGACGTCGGCCGGCTCGCCGCCGACCAGGATCGCGAGCGTCGCGTTGCGCGCCCCCTCGCTGCCGCCGGTCACCGGCGCATCGACGAAGCCGATCCCCTGCCGGGCGAGGCGGGCCGCGAAGCCCCTGGTCGCCGACGGGTCGATCGTGGAGCAGTCGATGACGAGCGTCCCGGGCGCGGCGCCCGCGGCCACCCCGTCGGCGGCGAAGAGAACCGCCTCGACGTCGGGCGTGTCGGAGACGCAGACGAGGATGACGTCGGCGTCCGCGGCCAGCGCGGCCGGGCTGGCGGCGATGGGCACGCCCAGCTCGTCGAGCTCGGGCGCTCGGCCGGCCGTGCGGTTCCAGCCCGCGACCGGGAAGCCGGCGCGCACGAGGTTGGCGGCCATCGCACCACCCATGGTGCCGAGACCCACGACGCCGATCCGCTCCATCAACCTGTCTCCTCGTCAGCGATCGCCGCATCGTAGGCGCCGCGAGCCCGCGCCGCTGGGCGATTCGCGACCGCCGGGCCGCCGGGCCGGCGCGCGCGACCTCAGCCGGCGTGGTCGCGGACGCCGATCAGGTGTCCTCGCCGGGCGACGACGATCCAGGCGGGGACGATCACGACGGCCGCGCCCAGCAGGCCGAGCCCCGCGAAGCCCGCCGTAGCCACGAGGATCCCGGAGCCCAGGCTGGCGACGGCAGCCGAGCTCCAGATCAGGGCGTCCGTCCAGCCCTGGAGGCGCGTCCGTTCGCGGAGCGTGAGTCCCCCGGTGACCATGGCGCTCCCCGCCACGAAGCCGAGGCTCCAGCCGAACCCGAGCAGGAAGAGGGCGAGGGCGAGCAGGAGCCCGGCGTCCGCCGGGACCAGGGCCGAGAAGATCGCCGCCCCCCCGCTCACCAGGAGCCCGGCGACGATCACGACGGGGCCCCCGAGCCGATCCGTGAGGCGCCCGGAGATGGGCGACAGGGCGTACATCCCGAATGTGTGGGCGCTGATGACCAGGCCGACGGCCGCGAGGTCGTGGCCGTTGGAGGTCATGTGGAGCGGCGTCATCGTCATGACGAGGACCATCGTCACCTGCACGGCGACGAGGGCGACGACCGAGACCCAGACGGCAGGACGCCGGAGCAGCGCCCTGATCGGGTCGCCCTCGCCGTCGGCCTCGTCGTGCCGCGCCGAGGGATCCGCCAGTTCATAGGGATCGGGCCGCAGCAGCGTGAACGACAGGAGGGCCGCGGCGGCCACGAAGACGGCCGGCAGCAGGTAGGCGCCGGCGAGGCGCGGCAGGCCGATCGCCTCGGCCGCGGTCCCGGCCACGGCGACGAGGTTCGGGCCGACCACCGCACCGACGGTCGCTCCCCAGACCACGAGGCCAAGGGCGGAGGCCCGGCGGGCGGCCGGGACGAGGTCGGCGGCGGCGTAGCGGGAGAGGTTGTTGGCGCTGTTGGCGAAGCCGATGAGGACGGTGCCGACGAGCAGGAGCGGAAAAGCCCGGACGACGAGCGCGAGCACCGCGAGGAGCGCCCCGACGATCCCGACGACGTAGCCCGTCGCCAGGCCGGTCCGACGCCCGGAGCGGACCATGAGCGCCGAGAGGGTCGGGGCGCCGACCGCCGCGCCGAGGACGACGGCCGCTCCCGGGATGCCGGCCCAGGCCGACGATCCGGCCAGGTCCTGGGCAGCGATCGTGGCCACTGTCACCGCCGCGATGTGCCCGGTGCTGCCGAGGGCGACTCCGGCGACGAGCGTCCACCTGGAGCGGCGGCGGAGGCGATCAAGGGCGGGGCCTTCGGGGAGCGGCTGCATGGCGGCCGATCATACGCGGGCCCGCACGGTCCAGAATGGTCCCGCGGCGACGGCGCGCTGCCCGACACGACGAAGAGGAGGCCCCGGTGCCCGAGCGCAAGAAGGTCACCCTGCCGGCGCTGTTCGCCAAGGTGGCGGACGGGGCGCCGATCACCTGGCTGACCTGCTACGACTACCCGACCGCCCACCTCCAGGAGCAGGCCGGCATCGACATGATCCTGGTCGGCGACAGCCTGGGCATGACGATGCTCGGCTTCGACAGCACCCTGCCGGTCACGATGGAGGACATGATCCGCCACGCGGCGGCGGTGCGGCGCGGGGCGCCCACGGCGTTCCTCGTCGGCGACATGCCGTACATGAGCTACCAGCCGTCGGTGGAGTCCGCGATCCGCAACGCCGGGCGCTTCATGGCGGAGGCCGGCTGCGACGCCGTGAAGCTCGAGGGCGGCGCCGAGATGGCCGACCGGATGGCGGGCATCGCCCGGGCCGGGATCCCGGTCATCGGCCACCTGGGTCTCACGCCCCAGAGCGTCAGCGCCCTCGGCGGCTTCCGGCTCCAGGGCAAGGGGGCCGCGCAGGCGAAGAAGATCCTCGACGACGCGAAGGCGCTCGAGGAGGCCGGCGCGTTCTGCATCCTTCTCGAGCTCGTGCCCGACCGGGTCTGCCGCCTCATCACCGAGCGGGCGGAGCACTGCATCATCATGGGTCTCGGCTCCGGACCGGACGCCCACGGCCAGCTGCTCATCTATCACGACGCATTCGGGCTCTACCCCAAGTTCACCCCGCGGATGGCGAAGGTCTTCGCCGACGCCGGGGCCGTGATCCGCGAGGGCCTCGCGGCCTACGTCGCCGAGGTCACCGGGCGGACCTTCCCCCAGCAGGAGAACTGGTTCGGCATGAAGGACGAGGAGTACGACGAGCTGGTGAGGCTGGTCGGATGACCGGGCCGGAGATGGAGATGGGCGAAGACCTCCGCCGCAGGCTCGCGATCCCGGGCGCCCGGCTCGACGACCTGAACGCCATGCTGCTCGACCCGGGCTCGCGGGTCGTCAACGACGTGCTGGCCGTCATGGCCCGCTACGGGACGCCCGACGAGATCAACCGCAAGGCGCGCGCCGCCGGCGAGCTGCCGGCCCTCCTCGACCGCGTCCGGGCCGCTCGCCCCGAGTACCTCGCCGACCTGGAATGGCTCGCCGGCGAGCGTGACCGGGGCGCCTTCGTCAGCGTCGCCGACTACCGCCGGGGTGTCCTCGGCGCGGGGGCGGGCGCAACGGCCCCCCGCGACGAGATGGCCGTCACGCTGGAGGTGAGCTCCGTCTCGTACTTCCCCTGGGTGATCGCCGCGGCTCGGAAGGCGATCGCAGAGCGCTCCCTCATGCCGGCGCGCTGGATCCAGGTCCGCCGGATGAAGGAGCAGGAGGCCGACGGCGACCTCCCCGCGATCGCGGCGGCGATGAGCATCATCGGGGCCAGCTTCGTTGTGACGCTCGACACGAAGGGCACCGACGGCTCGAACGTCCACCTCGGCGGCCCGGCCACGATCGCCGGCTATTTCGGCGGCATCGGCCAGCCGAACGACCATCCGCTGCAGTGGCTCGACGAGTTCCTCCACTACTACACCGAGTACGGCGTGCGCCAGGTCCTCAACATCAACCCGGGGACCGTGCTGGCCGGCTACCTCCTTCATCGACTCGGCGTGGACATCGAGTTCAAGATCTCGGTCTTCATGGGCAACGACAACCCGTACGCCGGCCTGTGGACGCTCATCGGGGCGAGGCTCTTCGCGCGCGAGGACGGCAGCACGCCCCTCGTCGGCTTCAACTGGGGCAACTCGGCGAACAACGAGACGCTCGAGATCACGGCCGAAGTCCGGCGGGCCCTCGGCTTCGAGGAGACCGTCCGCTTCGAGCATCACATCACCGAGGCCTGGAAGAGCATCGTCGTCCAGCCCTACGACCGCCGCGAGGAGCTCATGGCCCTGGCGGACCACGTGCCCAACATCTCGGCTAAGCACGAGGGCGGCGACCCGGAGGTGGACGGCGCGCGGCCTCACCCGTCGGACATCCTCGACTACTTCCGCGAGAAGTCCGAGGTGATCGAGAGCGGCGACTGGGAGAACCTGCAGCTCAACTTCATGGACAAGATCGACGCCACGAACCACACGGCGCGGACGTTAACCGAGCACGGCCTGAGCTTCCTGGCGGCGCGCAACCTGCATCGCTGAGCGGGCGTACACTGGGACATCTGGGTGATTGGCGCGCGGCGGTGTGGCATCCACGATGCCGGCACAGGACTCGACATGGACGCCCGCGTTCAGCCCAGGCAGCGACGGGGCGTGCCCGCCGAGACCCCCTCGAGGCCCCCTTGTCCGTCGCGCTATGGCTGCACCCCGCGATCCTCTTCGAGTACGTGAAGAACGCCCGGGTCCGCGTCCGGCGGGCGCGCCGGGGCCACACCCGCATGCCGGGCGGCGCGGCCGCCATCGTCAGGGCCGGGATCGAGCGCTGCTGGAACGGTCGGACCTTCACCGCGTCCCCCGGACATTTCGACATGTTCTGGACGCGCGACCTGTGCTTCAGCTCGACGTCGCTCATCGCGCTCGGGGAGGGCCCGCGCGTGGCCGCCTCGCTGCGCTACGCGATCGGGACCTGGGAGCGCCGGCACAGCCACGTCACCACGACGATCCACCCGGGCGACTGGCCGGTCGACGTCTTCGACTACGGCCTCGACTCCCTGCCTCTCCTGGTCGCCGCCCTGCGCGCCCTCGGGGTCGAGGGCGACGCGATCGTCGGGGAGCACCGCGCCTGGCTGGCGGCCGAGGTCGAGCACTACGCCGCGATGGTCGTCGATCCCGCCACGGGTCTCGTGCGGACGGATCGGAAGTACAGCGCCCACCGCGACACGGTGACGAACCGGAGCAACGCCTACGGCAACACGATGGTCGCCCTGCTCGCGAGGACGCTCGCCGAGAAGAAGGAATGGCGGGTGGGCAACCCGCTCGAGCGTTTCTTCCCGGGCGCGGACTGGGGAGCGCTCCTGCGCGAAAGCTTCTGGCGCGGCGACCACTACCGCGACGCGATCGGCGAGGAGCGCAGCTCCGGCGAGGCGAACCTGTGGCCCTTCTGGACCGGCGTCGAGACCGACCCGGACATGCTCGCGGCAGCCTTCGGGTACCTGCAGCGCGAGGGCTATGCCGACCCGCTGCCGCTGCGCTACGAGGTCGAGCGACGGCCCGAGCTCGAGGTCTGGGTGACCCGCCACCTGCTGCCCGACTACCAGGGGAGCACGGTCTGGACGAGCCTCGGCGCGATCTACCTCGCGCTCCTGCGCGAGGTCGACCCGGTGCGCGCGGCCGAGGGGATCGCGCAGTATCGCGCGCTCGTCGAGCGTGACGGAACCTACTGGGAGGTTCTCGATCCGGTGACGACCCGCTGCTGGGTCAGCCCGCGCTGGATCCTGATCGGCGAGGAGTCGATGCTGTGGGGCTCGATCTTCCTCGCCCTCCTCGAGCACCCCGCCCTGGCGGCCCTCACGCTTTCGCCCCGCGCGCCGCTGCTGGCGGAACGCGCCGCCTGATCGCCGAGACGCGGGGCCCCTGGCTGGGGAGAGTTGGCGCGCCCGGCGGGACTCGAACCCACGACCTCCAGGTCCGCAACCTGGCGCTCTATCCGCTGAGCTACGGGCGCACGAGAGGTGGCGGAGAGGGAGGGATTCGAACCCTCGAGGCAGGTTACCCCACCTGGCGGTTTAGCAAACCGCTGCACTAGGCCTCTATGCGACCTCTCCGGGCCACGGCGCCGCGCATTCTAGCAGAGAGCGCCTGCACGGCCGGTGCGGGTCTCTCGATCGGCGCGGGTTGTCGGCCGGTGCGGGTCTCCACCACCGCGTGGGGGCTGAAGGTGGCGGGCGCGCGGCGGTCGGGAGCCGGGGGGCGACGTGACCCGGGCTACAGCGAAGCGGGAACGTGGCCGGCGGGCGCCGTACCGCGGGGCTCCGCACGACTCTGCTGCCCGCCATGCAACAGAACGCGGGAGAACGCGCGAGCGGGCGGGAGTCGGGTGCACCCACGGCCGATCTGCTGCCCGTCAGGCAACAGAACGCGGGAGAACGCGCGAGCGGGCGGGAGTCGGGTGCACCCACGGCCGATCTGCTGCCCGCCGTGCAACAGGACGCGGGTGCGGCGTGCAGCCACTCGCGCCTGTGGTCGCGTTGACACCGGCCCCGGGCGGCCGGTATCGTGGCGCGGCCGTGAGAACGCACCACTTCTACTTTCCGAGCCCGGCATGACCCGCCCCGGAGCGTGAGCTCCGGGGGGCGGAAGTGCCGGGTGTGAGCAGAGGCCGCAGGACCTCTGCTCTTTCTTTTGTGCGGCGGAGGATGATGGCCGGGACCCGGGGTGGGTCGCGGGAGCCGCGAGGGCGGCCGGGATGCGAGGCGAGGCCAGATGTTCGTGGTGATGTCGGTCGAGGCGACCGAGGAGCAGCTGAACGCGGCGCGGGGGGCCATCCTGGAGGAGGGCCTGACGCCCCACGAGAACCGCGGCGGGGCCGCGGTGGTCGTGGCCGTCCTCGGCGAGGGCGGGGCCTGGGTCGAGCGCCTGGCCGAGCGCCTCTCGGTCCTGCCCGGCGTCGCCTCGGTGACCCGGACCAGCCGGCCCTTCAAGCTCACTTCGCGCGAGTTCCACCCCGAGGACACGGTCATCCGCGTCGGGGACGTCACGATCGGGGACGGGTCGCTGACCATCGCGGCCGGGCCCTGCGCGATCGAGTCGCGCGACCAGCTGTTCGAGACCGCGGAGGCCGTGCGGGCGGGTGGGGCGAACGTGCTGCGGGGCGGCGCCTTCAAGCCCCGGACCAGCCCCTACTCGTTCCAGGGGCTGGGGCTCCAGGGACTGCGCTTCCTCGCCGAGGCCCGCGAGCGAACGGGCCTGCCGGTCGTCACGGAGGTGATGGAGCCCGGGTCAGGTGGAGCACGTGGCCGAGTACGCCGACATCCTCCAGATCGGCGCCCGGAACATGCAGAACTACTCGCTGCTCATGGCCGTCGGGCGGATCGGGCGGCCGGTGCTCCTCAAGCGGGGCCTCTCGGGCACGATCGAGGAGTGGCTGATGGCCGCCGAGTACGTCATGTCGAGCGGCAACCCGAACGTGATCCTGTGCGAGCGCGGCATCCGGACCTTCGAGACCGCCTACCGGAACACGCTCGACGTCACGGCGGTGCCGCTGATTCACCAGCTGACGCACCTGCCGGTCTGGATCGACCCTTCGCACGCCGCGGGGAAGCGCTGGCTCGTCATGCCCCTCGCCCTCGCGGGCACGGCCGCCGGCGCGGACGGCCTCCTCATCGAGGTCCACCCGCGCCCGGCCGAAGCTCTCTCCGACGGCGAGCAGTCGGTCACCCCCGCCCAGTTCGCCGATCTCGCGATCGCCGTCCGCGGCGTCCACGAGCAGGTCCGCGCCATCCACGCCACGCGAGGGCCCGCGATGGCGGCCGGCGTGGGCGCGTGACCGCCGCATCGTGCCCGCCGTGACGACCGTGTTGCCCGGATCCCCGCCCGCCGTCGTCGCCGTCCGCCCCGCCCCGCGGCTGCGCGGGGAGCTGCGGCCGCCCGGCGACAAGTCGATCAGCCACCGCGCCCTCCTCCTGGCGCTCCTCGCCGAGGGCGAGAGCCGGATCACCGGCGCGGGCGACGGGCGCGACGTGCGGGCCACGGCGGGGATCGTGGCGGCGCTCGGGGCCACGGTGGAACGCTCGGGCGACGACCCGCGGGCTGTCGACTACCGAGTCGTCTCTCCCGGCGCCGGCGGCCTCCGCGAGCCCGCCGGGATCCTCGACTGCCGGAACTCCGGGACCACCCTCCGCCTCGCTGCCGGGATCCTCGCGGGCCAACCCTGGTTCGCGGTCCTCGACGGAGACGGCTCCCTGCGGAGCCGGCCGATGGGGCGGGTCGCGGCGCCGCTGGCCGCGATGGGCGCCACGATCGCCGGGCGTGCCGGCGCCACGCTTCCCCCGCTGGCGATCACGGGGCGAGCGCCGCTGACGCCGATCGATCACACGACCGCGGTGCCCTCGGCCCAGGTGAAGTCGGCGATCCTCCTGGCCGGGCTGGCAGCGGAGGGCAGGACGACGGTCCGGGAGGCCGTTGCCACCCGCGACCACACCGAGCGGATGCTCCGCGCCCGCGGGGTCGCCGTGCGCACGGAGCATCTCCTCGATGGAGGGGCCGTCCACGTCCTCGATGGCCTGGCCCGGGTCCAGCCCCTCGACGAGCTGGTGCCGGGCGACGTCTCCGGGGCCGCCTTCTGGCTCGTGGCGGGCGCGATCCACCCCGACGCGGACCTCACCCTCCGAAACGTCGGCACGAACCCGACCCGGCGTGCGATCATCGACCTGCTGCGACGGATGGGCGCCGAGATCGACGTGCGTCCCGTCGGCGCGGTGGGCGACGAGCAACGCGGCGAGCCGCTCGCGGACATCGTCGTCAGGAGCAGCACGCTCCGGGGGATCGACGTGACGGCCGCCGAGGTCGCCGCGGCGATCGACGAGATCCCGGTCCTCTGCCTTGCCGCCGCGGTGGCGTCGGGGCGAACCGTGATCCGGGGCATCGGCGAGCTGCGCCACAAGGAGTCGGACCGGGTAGCCGGCATCGCGGCCGGGCTCGCGGCGCTGGGCGCACGGGTGACGGTCGACGGCGACACGATCGAGATCGATGGCGGCCGAACGCTCACGGGGGCGACGGTCGAGACGCATGGCGATCACCGCCTGGCGATGACCTTCGCGGTGGCCGGCCTCGTGGCGCGGGGCGAGACATTCATCCGCGACCCGGGGTCGGCGGACGTCTCGTACCCGGGTTTCTTCGGAGAGCTGGAAGGGGTACGAGCATGACGAAGCGGGTCGTCCTGATTGGGCATCCGGTCGCCCATTCGCTCTCCGGCGCGATGCAGCAGGCGGCGTTCGACGCGGCCGGCATCCCGGCGACGTACGAGCTGTGGGACCGGGCGCCGCTGGATCTCCCGGACGCCATAGCCGAGCTGCGCGGCGACGACTTCCTGGGGGCCAACGTCACAATCCCCCACAAGGAGAAGACGACCGCCCTCGTCGATCGCCTGACCGAGGAGGCGCACGCCACGGGCGCCGTCAACACGATCACCCGCGAGGGGAAGCGCCTCGTGGGCCACAACACCGACGTGCCCGGCTTCCGGGTCGCCCTCGAGACCCTCGTCGGGAAGCAGCGGATGCCCCGCCAGGCGGTGGTCCTCGGCTCCGGTGGCGGGGCCCGCGCCGTCGTCCACGGGCTGGTGGCCGAGGGGTTCCAGCGGATCGTCGTCTTCAACCGCCACCTCCACCGCGCGGAGGCGCTCGTTCGCTTCTTCGCCAGGAGCGCGGCCCACATGGAGCTCCGGGCCATGCCCTGGCACGAGTCGATCATCGAGGCCGAGCTGGCCAAGGCGAAGGTGCTCGTGAATGCCACCTCGGTGGGCCTCCACGGCGACGAGAGCCCCTTTCCCGGCGAGATCCTCTCTCCCGACCTCCTCGTGATGGACCTCATCTACAACCCGCCCCGCTCGCGGCTCCTGCGCGACGCGGCGGAGGCCGGCTGCGGGGTGCTCAACGGCGAGGTGATGCTCCTCCACCAGGGCGCCGCGGCGTTCACACTCTGGACCGGTCTGCCGGCGCCCGTGGAGCTCATGCACGAGAAGCTCGCCGAGGGGCTCGCAACCGCCGGTGCGGCCGAGGGCGGGGCCGCCGACGAGGGTGCCGGCACGGCCGGGGAGCCGGGGGCCTGACGGTCGCCATGACCGGCTTTCGGTTCCTGACGGCCGGCGAGTCTCACGGGCCTGCGCTCGGCGTCACCCTCGAGGGCCTGCCCGCCGGGATCCCCGTGACGGCGGACGCGATCGCGGTCGACCTGCGCCGACGCCAGGGCGGCTACGGGCGCGGCGCCCGCCAGGCGATCGAGGAGGACCGCGCCGAGATCCTGGCCGGGGTCCGCCACGGCCGCACGATCGGCTCGCCGGTCCTGCTGCTGGTCCGCAACCGGGACTGGGAGAACTGGACCCGGGTCATGCAGGTGGAGCCGCTCACCGCCGACGACGCGGCGGAGCTGGCGGCGATCGCCGAGGGCGGCGGGAAGCGGGCCCAGCCCGTGACGCGCGTCCGGCCGGGTCACGCGGACCTCGCCGGCGCCCTCAAGTACGGCTTCGACGACGTCCGGCCCGTTCTCGAGCGCGCCTCGGCCCGCGAGACGGCGGCGCGCGTCGCGGGGGGCGCGGTCTGCCGGGCGTTCCTGGCGGAGCTCGCGATCGAGGCCTGGTCCTTCACCGCCGAGGTCGGCGGGGTCGCCGTGGACCGCGCCGCCTGCACCCGCTCGCGCGAGGAGGCCGAGGCGTCGCCCCTGCGCTGCCCGGACCCGGCGGCGGAGGCGCGGATGATCGCCCGGATCGACGAGGCCCGATCGCTGGGCAACACGGTCGGCGGCGTCTTCGAGGTCGTGGTCCGGGGCCTGCCGATCGGGCTCGGAAGCCACGTCCACTGGGACCGCCGCCTCGACGGCGCGCTGGCGGCCGCGATCATGAGCATCCAGGGCGTCAAGGGTGTGGAGCTCGGCCTCGGCTTCGAGCAGACACGCCGCCTCGGCTCCGAGGTCCACGACGTCATCGAGGGCCGGGATGCAACCGGCAGCTGGATCCATCGCACGAACAACGCCGGCGGGCTGACCGGGGGGATCACCAACGGCGAGCCGCTCGTCGTGCGCGGTGCCGTGAAGCCGATCTCCACCCTCGCCCGTCCCCTCCCCTCGGCGGACCTCCGGACCGGCGAGGCGGTCGAGAAGGCGCACTACGAGCGGAGCGACATATCGGTGGTGCCGGCCGCCGGGGTCATCGGGGAGGCGATGGTGATGCTGACCCTGGCAAGGTTCGTCCTGGAGAAGACCGGCGGCGACTCGCTGGCCGAGGTGCGCGACAACCTGGACCGCTACCGCGAGCGGATCGGCCGCGGGCCGGCGATTGCGCCCGAGCCCGGTACCGGCGCGGCCGGCTCCGGGGGCGACGACTAGGGGGCGCCCGTGGACCTCGTCATCGTCGGGCTCCCGGGGAGCGGCAAGACCGCCGCAGGGCGCCGCCTCGCGCGACGCCACGAGGCCGACCTGATCGATCTCGACGCGCAGATCGCGGCCGATGCCGGCCGGCCGATCCCCGCGATCTTCGACGAGGAGGGCGAGGAGGGCTTCCGGGCCCGCGAGCGCGCCGCCGTCGCCGCGCTCGGGCCGGCCGATCCGGAGCCGGACCTGCGTCGCGTGATCTCCACCGGCGGGGGCGCCCCGATCGACCCGCGCAACCGCTGGCTTCTCTACCGCGACCGCCACGTGGCGTGGCTGGACGCCCCGGCCGAGGTCCTCGCCCAGCGGATCCGTCGCAGCCCGAACCCGCGGCCCCTCCTCGTCGGCCGCGACCCGATCGGGAAGATGCGCGAGCTCGCGGCCGGCCGGGCCCGCTTCTACGCACCGGCGCTGCGGGTGAACGGGATCGTCGGCCTTCGGGGCGTCGTGGAGGCGCTGGAACGGCACGTCGGCGAGCCGATCACCGGCGGGACGACGCTCCTGCGCGCGCAGACCGAGGTCGGGCAGTACGAGCTTGGCGAAGGCAATGCCGTCGCCGGCGTCCTGGCAGCCCTCGCCGCGCTGGATGCCCGGCGAGCCATCCTCGTCTCCGAGCCGCGGGCCTGGGAGGCGGCGGGAGCCGCGCTGGCGGACGGGCTGGCCGCCGCCGGCATGCCCGTGGAGCACATCCTGCTGCCGGAGGGCGAGACCGCCAAGCGGATGGCGGTCGTGGCGCGGGCCGCGAGCGAGCTCGCCGGGCTCCGCGCGGAGCGCGGCGATCCGCTGGTGGCGATCGGCGGCGGTGCACTCGGCGACACGGCCGGCTTCGTCGCCGCAACCTGGCTGCGGGGTGTGCCCGTGATCCACGTGCCGACGACGCTCGTGGCCCAGATCGACTCCTCCATCGGGGGCAAGACCGCGGTCGACATTCCGGAGGGGAAGAACCTCGTCGGCGCCTTCCATCAGCCGGCCGCGATCGTCGTCGACGTCTGCTTCCTTCGGACGCTGCCGGCCCGCCAGCTGCGCGCCGCGCTCGGCGAGGCCGTGAAGATGGCGGCGCTCGGCGACGAGCGGCTCTTCGAGCTCGCTGGAGAGGGAGGGCGCGGCTATCGCTTCTGGCGATGCCAGGGCCCACGAGGGCGGTGCGATTGCCGAGGTGGTCGAGCGCTGCGGGTGGGCGAAGATCGCGGTCGTGACCGCCGACGAGCGCGAGCAGGGCGCCCGGATCAACCTGAACCTCGGCCACTCGCTGGCCCACGCGATCGAGGCGGCCGCGGGCTACGAGGGAATCCTCCACGGGGAGGCGGTGGCGTACGGGCTGCGCGCCGCGTGCCGGATCGGCGTCGCCGTGGACACGATCCCGCCGGAGCGGGCGGCGCGCATCGAGGCGCTCCTGGACGCATTGGAGCTGGCGTGCGCGCCGCTCCCCTACCCGCTCGCCGAGGTCCTGGCCGCGATCGCCACCGACAAGAAGCACGCGGGCGGGCGCCTGCGCTGGGTCCTGCCGACGGAAGCCGGGGCCGTGGTTCGCAGCGACGTGCCGGACGAGGTCGTAGAGGCGGCGGCGCGGGGCATCCTCGCGGGCGCGGCCGCGGGCACGTCTGCCGGAGCGTCGGCGTGAGCGCGAGCGGCGGGGGCGCGGGCATGAGCGCGAGCGGCCGCGAGAGCGAGTTCGATCGCGTGGGCGGGAGCGGCGGCGGCGGCGCGGGCGGCGGCGGCACCGGCGTCGGCCCCGGCCGACAGCTGCGGGTCCTCGTCGTGAACGGGCCGAACCTCAACCTCCTCGGCACCCGCGAGCCGGCGATCTACGGGCGGGAGACGCTCGACGAGATCAACGAGGCGCTCCGGGCGCGGGCGGCCGACCTCGGCGTCGACGTCGCCTTCTTCCAGTCGAACCACGAGGGCGCCCTCATCGACCGGCTCCAGCGGCGGGACTTCGACGCCTCGATCGTGAACGCGGGCGGCCTCACCCACACTTCGGTGAGCCTGCGTGACGCGCTGCTCGGCATCGAACGCCCCTTCATCGAGGTCCACCTTTCCGATCCGGCGACGCGCGAGCCGTTCCGGCGCGTCAACTTCCTGGAGGACGTGGCGCTCGCCCGCTTCGTCGGCATGAAGGCCGCCGGCTATCACCGGGCGATCGAGGAGCTGGCCCGGCGCTGGGCGGCCGGCGAGATCACGCCGCGGGCGATCGATGCGGGCGCGCGGGCGATCGATGCGGGCGCGGAAGCCGCAAGGGAGCCCCACGATGCCTGAGCGCGACGAGCCCGATGTCATCCTGGCCGACGCGGCGGCCCACGGCGACCGGACCGGCGGCCGCCCTGGCGCCCCTCCGCGAGCGGATCGACGCGATCGACCACGAGATCGTGGCGCTCCTCAACGAGCGCGCCCAGATCGCCCTCGAGATCGGGCGGGTCAAGCAGCAGACGGGGCGGCGGACGGTCCGCGACGCGAAGCGAGAGACCGAGGTCCTGGAGCGCGTGACCAGCGCGTCGTCCGGCCTCTTCCCGGAGCCGGAGCTCGTGGCCCTCTACCGGAAGCTGATCGCCGCCACCCGCCGCGTCCAGCACGCCCAGAAGCGGCGGTCGGCCACGGCCGCGCCGGGCGCACCGGCTGGTGGCGACGCCGGGGCCGCCGCGCCGGCGCCGGCCGACGGCGGGGGCCCGACGCCGGGATCGCGGTGATTCCGCTCGGGCCGCGCGATCCTGGCCCGGTCCGCCCGGACCCTGCCCGGCTGCCGGCCCGGCCCACGACGCGCTTCGCGCCCGCCCCGACCGGCTTCCTGCACCTTGGCCACCTCGTCAACGCCATCTACGTCTGGGGGATCGCCCGGGCTACCGGCGGGCGGGTGGTCCTGCGGATCGAGGACCACGACCGCCAGCGGAGCCGGCGCGCCTCCGAGGCGGCGCTCCTACAAGACCTCGAGCGGCTGGGGCTGCTCCCGGACGAGCCGGCGCTACCGGAGCTGCGGACGAGCCGGTCCGCCTACCGGCAGTCGGACGACGGTGCCCCGTACTCGGCGGCCGTGAACGCCCTGCGCGCCCAGGGCCGCGTCTACGCCTGCACGTGCTCGCGCGCCACGCTGCTCGCCTGGCGCGGACCCGGCTGCCCGGGTGGCTGCCGCGAGCGGGCGATTCCCGAGGATCGGCCCAACTCCGCCCTGCGCGCGTGGATCGGCGAGGGCGACGAGGAGTTCGACGACCTTCTCCTCGGCCCGCAGTCGGGCGACCCGTCCGCCGAGGGCGACCTCACCCTGCGCGACCGCCACGGCAACTGGAGCTACCCGCTCTGCGTCGTCGTCGACGACGTCCGCCACGGCGTCGACCTCGTCATCCGCGGCCGCGACCTGCTCGACGCCACGCCGGGACAGCTCCGCCTGGGCCGCCTCCTCGGGCGGGCGACGCCGCCGGCGTTCCTTCACCACCCGCTCCTGCGGAAGCCCTCGGGCGCGAAGCTCTCCAAGGCCGACCACGATACCGCCATCCGCGACCTTCTCGACGGTGGCGCAACCCCGGCCGACCTCCTCGGCTTCGCCGCGGCGGCGGTCGGACTGATCGCCGCGCCGGCCCCGGTCCCGGCCGCGGCCCTGGGTCAGCTCTTCGAGCGCTGAACGCGCCGCCCCGGCTGACCGCTATCGCCGGCCGGTCGCCCTCCGGAGGCGCGCCACCAGCCGTCCCAGCGCCGCCACGTCGCGACCCTCCGGCCCGAGCGCGTCCACCAGGGCCGAGGCGACGATGACGCCGTCGGCGCCGGCGCGGACGAGGGCGCGGACGTGCCCGGGGCGGCTGACTCCGAAGCCGACGGCGACGGGCACCGGGCTGACGGCCTTCACCTCGCGGACGTAGCGGCCCACCTCGGGCGGAAGGCTGCTCCGGGCGCCGGTGGTCCCGACGAGCGAGACGCAGTAGAGGAAACCCCCGCTCCGGGCGGCGACGAGCACGCGGCGCGCCGGGGCGGTCGTTGGGGCCACGAGGTAGACGACTGCGATGCCGGCCTCGGCGGCCGCGGCCTCGAAGGGCGCGCCCTCGTCGGGGGTCAGGTCGGCGACGATCGTGCCGGCGGCGCCCGCCGCGGCGAGCACCCGGGCCCGCTCCCGGCCGTCCCCGCCGCCGATCAGCTGGTTCGCGTAGCCCATCGTGACGAGCGGGACGCCCGGGCGGGCGCGCGCGATGCGGCGGACGAGGTCGAGCGAGCCGTCGAAGGTGGCGCCGGCGGCGAGGGCGCCGCCCGAGGCCCGCTGGAGGGTGGTCCCGTCGGCGAGGGGGTCGGAGTACGGCAGCCCCACCTCCAGGAGGTCGGCCCCGGCGTCGATCGCGGCGAGGGCGATCGCCAGGGAGGTCCCGGCGTCGGGATAACCGGCGACGACGTAGGGGATGAGGGCGACGCGGCCGTCGGCGCACGCGCGGGCGAATGCGTCGGCGATGCGACGGGCGCCTGGGGTGCGGTTCGTGCCCGCGGCGGAGGCACCGGCCGCCTCGTTCGCACCGGCGGTGGGCCGGCCGTCGGCCGAGCTGCCGGCCGTCGGCCGGCCGAGCGAGCTCATCGGACGCCCTCCCAGGGCTCGACGTCGGCGAAGCGCTCCAGTGCCGCAAGGTCCTTGTCGCCGCGCCCGGAGAAGCCGACGAGGACGAGCGTCTCGTCGGGCCAGGCGGCGGTCGACCCCTCGCGGCCCGCGAGGAGCTTCGGCAGGGCGGCGATCGCGTGGGCCGTCTCGAGCGCCGGGAGGATCCCCTCGGTCAGGGTGGTCGCCTTCATCGCCGCCACGGCCTCGCGGTCGGTTGCGCTGGACACCGAGATCCGGCGGGCCTCCGCGAGGGCGGCGAGCTGCGGTCCGACGCCCGGGTAGTCGAGCCCGGCCGAGGCGCTCACCGCCTCCACGACCTGCCCGTCGCGGTCCTGGAGCATCAGCGAGCGAGCGCCGTGGAGGATCCCCGGCGAGCCGCCCAGGATCGCCGCCGCATGCCGCCCGGTCTCGATCCCGTCGCCGGCTGCCTCCGCCACCGCGAGCCGAACGTCCGGCTCACCGATGAAGCGGGCGAGCAGGCCGATCGCGTTCGAGCCACCGCCCACGCAGGCGAGAGCCAGGTCCGGCAGCCGACCCTCGACCGCCAGGAGCTGGGCGGCCGCCTCGTCGCCGATCCGGCGCTGGAGGTCGCGGACGATCGTCGGGTAGGGGTGCGGGCCCATCGCGCTGCCGAGGACGTAGTGGGTGGTCGCGACGTTGGTGACCCAGTCGCGCATCGCCTCGTTGACGGCGTCCTTGAGCGTCCCCGTGCCGGAGGTGACGGAGCGGACCTCGGCGCCGAGAGCGCGCATCCGCAGGACGTTCGGGGCCTGGCGCCGGATGTCCTCCTCGCCCATGAAGACGACGCAGGGCAGGCCCAGGAGCGCACAGGCGGTCGCCGTGGCGACGCCGTGCTGGCCGGCACCGGTCTCGGCGATCACCCGCGTCTTGCCCAGGCGACGCGTGAGCAGCGCCTGGCCGAGGGCGTTGTTGATCTTGTGGGCGCCCGTGTGGGCGAGGTCCTCGCGCTTGAGGTAGACGCGAAGAAACGAAGGGAGGGGTGGGGCGGTGCGGAGTCCGGCGGAGGCGCCACGGCCGGCGGCGGCCCCACGGCCGGCGGGCGACCGAAGGGCGGCGGCAGAGGCGCGCTTGGGAGTCGCCTGGAGCCGGGCGGCCTCCGCGATGACGGCGGCCGCCAGCCGGTCGGCCCGGTAGAGCGCGGTGGGGCGGCCGGCGAAATGCGCCAGGAGGTCGCGCAGCTCGGCCCAGAAGACAGGGTCGTGGCGAAGGGCGGCGTAGGCGGCCTCGAGCTGTTCGAGCGCCCCGACGAGCGTCTCGGGGACGAAGCGCCCGCCGAAGTCGCGCTCGGCTCCCCAGTGGCCGCCGCCGTCGGCCTCGAGGAGGCCGGGATGGACGGGAGTCGGGCCGCAGGCGACGTTGGGACGGTCGAAGCGGGCGGCGCGGGCGCGCTTGGCGAAGAGGGCGACGGCGAGCGGATCCTTGTGGGGCCGCTCCCCGGGAACGCGCGGCGTTTCCACGCCCGACGCGACGTCGACGCCGACCGCGGGCACGGCGAGGAGCGCACCTGCAACGGACGCCGGGGAGAGCCCGCCGGCGAGGATCACGGGCACCTCCCGGGCGACCGCTGCCGCGAGCCAGGCGTCGGCCCGGGTGCCGGTGCCGCCCGGATGGGGGCCGCCGGCCGTGTCGAGGACGATGCGCCGGGCGCCGGCGTCCAGGAGCGCCCGTGCGCGGGCGATCGCACCGGCGGCGAGCTGCGCGCCCTCGGCGGCGTCGGCGGGTGCCCCTGCCTGGAGGTGGACGACCGCCCAGGCGGGCCGCGGCGAGGCGGCGACCCGCGTGGGCGCCTCCCCGCCCGCGAACTGGATCGCGTCGACGTTCACCTCGGCGGCCAGGGCGGCGAGCAGCGCGTCGTCGGCCCCGGCGGTGATGGCGACGATCGTCGGCGTCCGCGTGCCGCCCGCGGCCCGGGCGCGGCGAGCCAGCGCGGCACCTTCGGCGACGGTGAGCGCCCGCGGCGTGCCCGCGACGAAGTTGAGCCCGATCGCGTCGGCACTGGCGGCCAGCGCCGCATCCAGGCCCGCGTCGTCGACGACGCCGCAGATCTTCACGAGCGGGATCCGGTGGGCCGCGCCGATGTCGTCGGGCACGGCACCCGCGGCGACGAACGCGGCCGCGGCCGCGCGGGGATCCGCGGCGCGGACGAGCGCCTCGCCCACGAGAGCCGCGTCGTAGCCGGCGGCCCGCCAGCGGGCGATCGTCGTCGGGTCGCGCGCCCCGGACTCGGCGATCGCGATCCGGTCGTCTGGTATCAGCGCGCGGAGCCGGATCGGGTGGTCCGGGTCGACCGCGAGGGTCCGCAGGTTCCGGGAGTTGACGCCGACCAGGCGCGCCCCCGACGCGAGCGCGGCGTCCAGCTCGCGCTCGGCGTGGACCTCCACGAGCGGCTCCAGGCCGAGGTCGCGGGCGCGGGTGACCAGGTCAGCGAGCCGCTTCGCCGGGTGAAGCGCGGCGAGCAGCAGGACGAGGTCGGCGCCCGCGGCCCGCAGGAGCGGCAGCTGCCGCGGGTCGACGACGAACTCCTTGGCGAGTACGGGCACGGCGACCGCGGCGCGGATCGCGCGCAGGTCGTCGACGGAGCCGCCGAACCAGTGCGGCTCGCAGAGGACCGAGATGATCGACGCGCCGCCGGCCTCATAGGCGCGGGCCCGGGCGACGGGGTCGGCGATCGGGTCGATCGCGCCGGCCGATGGGGACGAGCGCTTGACCTCGGCGATGAGGTGGAGGCCCGGGCGGGCCAGGCGAAGGAGCGCGTCGCGGGGCGTCGGGGCGGCCGTCGCGGCCCGGGCCAGGTCCCGGTAGGTCGCGTCGCCGAGCTCGGCCGCGACGTCGATGGCGCGTCGGGCAGCGATCTCCTCCAGCACGCCCGCGCGTCCCTGGACGGGGGTGGGCGGGCGGCCCGCCGCGCGCGAGTGGGAGGGCGCGGCTGCGTGGGTCATGGCGACACCTCGGAGCTGGCGGCGCGGACGAGATCGTGGGCTGCCTTCTCCGCCCGCAGCCGGACCAGCAGCGCGGTCGCGGTGCCGTCGTCGATCGTCGCGGCGGCGAGGGCGACGCCGGCGGCCAGGTCATCGACGCGGCCGGCGGCGACGAAGGCCGGCCGCGGCATTGAGGAGGACGACGTCCCGCCGCGGGCCGCGATCGACACCGGCGAGGATCGCCTCGAGCAGCGCGGCGTTCTCCGCCGGCGGTGCCGCCGCCGAGCGCCGACGTCTCGGCCCGGGCGAGCCCCAGGACCTCCGGGTCGACCGTCCATCGCTCGATGCCGGCCGGCGTGACGTCGTGGATCACGCCGCTGCCGTCGAGCGGCAGCTCGTCGAGCCCCTTGCCGTGGACGATCAGCGCGCGCTCCGTGCCCAGCGCCTGCAGGACCTCGGCGAGACGCGGCGCGGCCGCCGGATCACCCACCCCGACGACCTGCCGGCGCGCCCCTGCGGGGTTCGTGATCGGGCCCAGCAGGTTGAAGGCCGTTCGGACGCCGATCTCCCGGCGCGTCGGCCCGGCGTGGCGCATCGCCGGGTGGAACGACGGGGCGAAGAGGAAGGCGAAGCCCAGCTCCCGGAGCGCGACGGCGGCCGACGCCGCGTCGTGGTCGGTCCGCACGCCCAGCGCCTCGAGCACGTCGGCCGAGCCCGGACTTCGAGGTGATCGCCCGGTTGCCGTGCTTGGCGACCGGCACCCCGGTCGAGGCCACGACGAACGCGGCGGCGGTGGAGATGTTGAAGGTCCCGGAGTGGTCGCCGCCGGTCCCGCAGGTGTCGATCGTGCCGGCGGGCGCCTCCACGCGCACCACTCGCTCTCGCATCGCCTCGGCGAACCCGGTCAGCTCGTCGACGGTCTCGCCGCGCATCCGGAGGGCAACGAGCAAGGCCGCCAGCTGGGCCGGCGTCGCCTCGCCGTCCATCACCGCGCCCATCGCGGCGCGCGCCTCGGCCCGCTCGAGCGAGCGCCCGTCGACGACGGCTGCCAGGGCGGCGCGGACCGCCTCGCTCATCGGACGGCTCCCGCGGCCGGCACATCGGCGCGCGCGTCGTCCTCGTCCGTTTCGTCGAGCCCGCGCGTCGCGAACGACCCGCTGGCAGCGTCGAGCCGTGCCGCCTCGCCTTCCCCGGCCAGACGGAGGAAGTTGGCGAGCAGGTGCGGCCCCTCCGGCGTCAGGATCGACTCGGGGTGGAACTGGACCCCCTCCATCGGCAGCGAGACGTGGCGCACCCCCATCAGAACCCCGTCGCCCACGCTGTGGGCGGTCGCGACCAGGTCAACCGGCAGCGTCGCCGGGTCGATGCAGAGCGAGTGATAGCGGGCCGCCGGAAACCCCGGGCTCATCCCGGCCAGCAACCCCGCGCCGTCGTGATCCACCGGCGACGCCTCGCCGTGGACGAGCGTGGACGCCCGGACGATCGCCGCCCCGAACGCCGCGCCCATCGCCTGCATCCCCAGGCAGACCCCGAGAAGCGGGATCCGCCGCTCGGCCGCGAAACGAACCGTCTCGACGGAGATGCCGGCGTGATCCGGATCCGACGGGCCGGGCGAGATGACGATCCCCCGCAGCTCCGCCGCCGGGTCGTCGGCGAGCGCCTCCAGGCCCGCGCGATCGATCGCGTCGTTGCGGACGACGCGGACGTCGGCGCCGGCGGCCTGCAGCGCCTGCACCAGGTTGAAGGTGAAGCTGTCGTAGTTGTCGATCACGAGGATCATCGGTCGCCCCCGGGGGCCGGGCCGGCCGGGGCGCTGCCGGAGGCCAGCTCGGCCGCCCGCTCGACGGGTGCGCCGTCGGCGGCCGGCGCGGCGGATCCGCCTCGGTCGGCCGGCTCGGCAGCCGGCGCGGTGGGCCCGCCCCCGGGATGCTCGGCTGAGGCGCCCGCGGGAACCGGCGCACCGGCGCCCCCGGCCGCCAGCTCGATCGCCCGGCGCAGGGCCGCGGCCTTGTGCTCGGTCTCCTCGAACTCGCGTGCCGGAATGCTCCCGGCCACGATCCCGGCCCCCGCGTGGACGTGGGCGACTCCGTCCTTGAGCACCGCGCTGCGGATCGCGATCGCGGTGTCGAGGTTGCCGTCGTAGCCGAGGTAGCCGACGGCGCCGCCGTAGAGTCCCCGCCGCTCGCCCTCGGCCGCCGCGATCAGCTGCATCGCCCGCACCTTCGGGGCCCCCGAGAGCGTGCCGGCCGGGAAGACGCTGCGCAGGGCGTCGAGGGCGTCGAGCCCCGGCGCCATCTTCGCCTCGACGTGGCTCACGAGGTGGAGGACGTGGCTGTACCTCTCCACCTCCATGTACTTCGAGACCCGGACGGTGCCCGGCCGAGCCACCCGCCCGAGGTCGTTGCGACCCAGGTCGACGAGCATCACGTGCTCGGCGCGCTCCTTCGGGTCGGCCTGGAGCTCCTCGGCGAGCAGCTCGTCCTCCCTGGCATCGGCGCCACGCGGTCGCGTCCCGGCGATCGGGTGGGTCGTCATCCGGTCGCCCTCGACCTGGAGGAGGAGCTCCGGGCTGGCACCCACGACCTCGAACGACGGCGTCCGGACGAAGAAGAGGTAAGGGCTGGGGTTGACCCTGCGGAGCGAGCGATAGAGGCCGATCCCGTCGACCAGGGTGCCGTCCGGGCGGCGCGGGAGGGCGATCGTCTGGCGACGGGCTAGGACGACCTGGATCGCCTCCCCTGCCGCGATCGCGTCCTTCGCGCCGCGGACCGCCGCTTCGTAGGCGTCGCGCCCGAGCGAGGTCTCCGGCTCCGGGGACGTGGCGGCGACTCCGGCGGCCGACATCGCGCCCGCCGGCCCGGCCATCTCGGCGGCGCTGGGACGGGCGGTCTTCTCCAGGGCCTCGAAGAGGGCTCGCTCGGCGACCCGGTAGCGCTCCTCGAGCCGCGGCGCATCGGTGTGCAGCGACGCGATTGCGGCCAGCGTGTGGGTCAGGTGATCGAAGACGAGGACGAGGTCGGTCTCGATGAAGCTCGCCAGCGGGACGCCGACCGGGTCTGCCGCCGGCGGCGGGACCGTCGGCTCGAAGACGGAGACGGCGTCGTAGGCCAGGGCGCCCACGGCGCCGCCGGTGAAGCGGGGCATCCCCTCGGTCGGCTCGACGCGCCGGCGCGGGAGAAACGCGCGCAGGGCCGAGAGCGGGTCGTCCGCCGGGAAGTCGGTGACCGGCAGGTCGGGGGAGTAGTCGACCACGCCGACCGGCCGGTCCTGGATCCGGGCTCGGCCGCCGCGGACCTCGAGCAGCCGGCGCGGCCCGATGCCGAGGAAGCTGTAGCGGCCCAGGCGCTCGCCGCCCTCCACGGACTCGAGCAGGTACGCCGGTGTCGCGCCGTCGTCGAGGCGCAGGAAGGCGCCTATCGGGGTCTCGAGGTCGGCATCGCGCACCGCCCGCAGGCGGATCGTGTCCACGCTCCCCGCGAGGCGCTTGACCTCGCCGAGGCTGAGGGGATGCTGGGTGGACATCTGGGCGAGACCTCCGGAAATGAACACGACCTCTCGTCCTGCCAGGACGAAAGGTCGGGCCTTCCGCGGTGCCACCCGGGTTCGGCGTCTGCCGCGCTCACGTGACCGACGGGACGGGATCCGTCCGATCGGCGCTGCCCTCTATCGCTGGCGCTCTGCGCCGGAGCCTACTGGCGGGGGCCGCGTGCCCGTCGATCGGGCGCTTGGCCCGGCCCGCGTTCGGTCCGGAGGCTCCCGGGTCCATTCGCCGTCGTCGCCGCCCCGGCTTCCACCAGCCGCCGGGTCTCTGTGTCGGCGCCGCGATGGCTACTCGTCCCGTTCACAGCCGCGTATTCGGTTGAGGGCGCGAGTCTAGGCGCGTCCCACCCGCGCGGTCAAACGGTTGTGTCGAACGCGGTCGACGCGATGGGGGCCGGCCCCTGGTCGAGCCCGGGTGAGGGCAGGCGGCCCCCTCGCGGCGGGCCGTTGGGCCCAAATCGGGGGCCAAGCGGCCGCTGCCGGGCCCGGGGGCTGGTCGGCTACAGTCGGAGCCGTGAAGTGCATCGTCCTCGTCAAGCAGGTCCCGGACGTCTCCAACATCCCCGAGGAGGCCTGGGACCGGGAGAAGGGCACCCTCCGCCGCGGCCTGCTCGACAGCGTCCTCAACCCGCTGGACCTCCATGCCCTCACCTTCGCCGACCGCCTGGCGCAGGGCGATCCGGAGGCCCGCACGGTCTTCCTCTCCATGGGTCCGCCGCAGGCGCGCGAGGTCCTGGTGGACTGCCTGTCCCGGGTGCAGGGCGAAGCGATCCTGCTAACGGACGGCGCCTTCGCCGGCGCCGACACCGGCGCCACCGCCTTCTCGCTGGCCTGCGCGATCCGGAGGATCGAGAAGGAGCTCTTCGGCGGCGACCGCAACTACGCGATCGTCACCGGGATGCAGTCGGTCGACGGCGACACGGCGCAGGTCCCGCCCCAGATCGCGGAGGAGCTGGGGATCGAGCACATCGCCTACGCGAAGGGGCTCGAGACGGAGCCGGAGATCACGGTGCGCCGCATCGGCGCCGAGGGGGTCGAGGACGTCCGGCCGCTCCGCTGGCCGGTCCTCATCACCGTCACCAACTGCACGGAGCCGCTCTACCGCTCCTTCGAGCGGACGCGCGACGCCCGGAGCGCCGTCATCCACGAGTGGAACGCGGCCTCGGTGGAGGCCGATCCCACCCGCATCGGCCTCAAGGGCTCGTGGACCCAGGTCTACCGGCTCTTCTCGCCGTCTGAGGACCGGGCCAAGACCTGCGAGTACGTCAAGAACCCATCCGAGCTGATCGGCAAGATCGCGGCGCGCTACCAGAAGGCGGCGCCGGGCGCCGAGGTGAGCACGGAGGACGGCTACGAGCTCGGCGGACGCGAGCCCACCTACCACGGCGAGATGTGGGTCTTCGCCGAGCGCGAGGGCGACGGGATCCGCTCCGTGTCCCTGGAGCTGCTCGGCAAGGTCCGCCAGCTCGCGGGCACCCTTGGCGAGCGGGTCGGCGCGGTCCTGGCCTGCGACGCGGCGGGCGATCGTCCGGCCCAGCTGATCGCCGCCGGCGCCGACGTCGTCTACGTCATCGAGCATCCCCTCCTCGCCTCGTTCGATCCGCTCATCGACAAGAAGGCGATCGCCGACCTCGTCCGCGAGCGGAAGCCACAGGTGATGCTCTTCGGGGCCAGCCCGCTCGGGCGCGAGCTCGCCCCGCGGGTCGCCTACGCCTGCCGTTCGGGGCTCACGGCTGACTGCACCCGCCTCGAGATCGGCGACTTCAGCAAGGGTGCCCTGAACCTCGTCGGGATCCTCAAGCAGACCCGGCCGGCCCTCGGCGGCAACGTCATGGCCACGATCATGACCAAGGACTCCCCGACCCAGATGGCCACCGTCCGGCCCGGCGTCTTCAAGGTTCCGCCGGCCGACCCGGCTCGGACCGGCGAGATCGTGCAGGTTACGGCCGACCTCGACGCTGCCGACGTGGGGCTGGCGGTGACCCCGGTCGAGTCGTTCGTCAGCAAGGTCTCCATCCGCGACGCGGAGGTCATCGTGGCGGGCGGCCACGGCTTCCGCTCCCGGGCCGACTTCGACACCTACCTCCAGCCGCTGGCGGTGGGGCTCGGCCATCTCCTCGGCGCCAGCACCAAGGTCGCCGCCTCCCGGATGGCGGTGGAGGATGGCTTCACGACGCACGACTACCAGGTTGGCCAGACGGGCCAGACGGTCCAGCCGCGGCTCTACGTCGCGATCGGGATCTCCGGCGCGATCCAGCACATCACGGGCATGATGGGCTCGGAGATCGTGGTGGCCATCAACAAGGATCCGAAGGCCCGGATCTTCAACTACGCGGACTTCGGCGTCGTGGGTGACATCGAGACGGTCGTCCCCGAGCTGGTCCAGGCCACGGAGGGACGGTCATGACAGCGCCGCTCGACGTCCTGGTCGTCGGCGGCGGCCCGGCCGGCCTCGCCACGGCGATCCGGCTGAAGCAGCAGCTCGCCGCCGCCTCGCGCGAGGCCACCGTCGCCGTCATCGACAAGGCGCCGCGGCCCGGCTACCACGCCCTTTCGGGGGCCGCCTTCGAGCAGGACTGCCTCGACGAGCTGGTCCCCGGCTGGCGGGACGACCGCCGCTTCATGGAGAACGTCGTCCCCGTCGAGCGGGACGAGCTCTACTTCCTGGCCGGCAGGCGCGCCGTCCAGGTCCCCGCTTTCGTGGTGCCGAGCCGGATGCATCACAAAGGCGACGTCACGCTGTCGCTGTCGCGCCTGGTGGACTACCTGGCGACCCGGGCCGAGCGCCTCGGCGTCGAGCTCTACCACGGCTACTCCGCCCGGACGCTCCTGGTCGAGGGCGACCGCGTGACCGGCGTCGGCCTGACGGACGTGGGCAGGGACAAGGACGGCGCTGAGAAGCCGAACTTCCGGCCCGCCGAGGAGATCAGGGCCCGCCTGACGGTCCTGGCAGACGGCTCGCACGGGGTCATCTCCACGCAGTTCCGCGAGCGCTTCGGCGGCGGCAAGAACCCGCAGGTCTACTCGCTCGGGATCAAGGCCGTGGTCCAGTTCCCCGGCGACAACCCCTTCGGGAACAACCGGGTGATCCACACGCTCGGCTCTCCGAACCCGGCGAGCGTCTTCGGCGGCGGGTTCATCTACAGCCTCGGCCCCAAGACCGCCGCGGTCGGCCTGATCCTGGGGCTCGACTGGAAGCACGGGGACCTGACGCCGCAGAGCGAGTTCGAGCGCTACCGGGCGCACCCGTTCATCGCGAAGCTCCTGGCGGGCTCGGTCACGGTCGCCACGGGCGCCAAGACGATCCCCGAGGGCGGCTACTTCGCGCTCGGCACGCTGACGGCGTCGGGGGCCCTGGTCGTGGGCGACGGGGCCGGCTTCGTCAACATGGAGAAGATCAAGGGGATCCACTACGGGATCCTCTCGGGGATGGCGGCGGCCGACACGATCGTCGAGGCCCTGGCCGCCGGCGAGACCGGGAGGACGGCCCTCGCGGGCTACCGGACCCGTCTCGAGGAGCGCGGCGTCCTGCCGGACCTGCGCCACGCCCGCAACTACCGGGCGGCCTTCCGCCGCGGGATCTACCTCGGCGCGCCGCTCTCGCTGATCTCGAGCCGCCTGCCGGGGCGCCTCGGGATGGAGCCGGACTTCCAGGGCACGAAGAAGGGCGCGCGCCTTGGCCGGCCCGAGCCCGGGGGCATGGACGGGGCCACCTTCGTCAGCCTGACGGGCTCCCTCCACCGCGAGGACGAGCCGTCCCACATGACCGTCCTCGATCCGCAGAAGTGCATCACCTGCTCGGCCGACTACGCGAGCTCGTGCACGCACTTCTGCCCGGGCCAGGTCTACCGCTGGGACGGCGAGAAGATCGTCCTGAGCGCCTCGAACTGCCTCCACTGCATGACCTGCGCGGTCAAGTGCCCGTTCGAGAACATCCGCTGGCTGCCGCCCGAGGGCGGAGAGGGTCCCCGCTTCAAGCAGATGTAGGGGCGTCCGGCAGCGACGCGGGCCGGGCGACCTGCGGCGCCTCCCCCTGGTCGCCGGGGGCGAGCCTGGGCGCCCGGGGCGGGGCACGAGGCGCCACTCGGGTCGCGGACACGCTCGCGTCGCTCGCCGGCCGCCGCCGGACGGGCAGGACTTCCGGGCGATGGTCGGGCCTCTCGCTGGGACCGCAGAATCCGGGACCTGTAGAACTCCGCCCGGGGCCCGAATGCCGATCCTCTCGATCCGAATGCGTCTCGCGCTGATCCTCATCCTGATCATCGGAGGAGGGGGCGTCGTCCAGGTCGCCGGCTACATTGCGGCGCGGTCCGACGTCGCGTCCCTCCAGTCTCGGTCAGTGGTGCTCGACCAGCTCCGGGACCTCGCCCATGACCTCGAAGAGTCCATCGCCAAGCAGCACGATAGCGTCACAACCTACCTCCTCTCCGGCCGCCAAAGCGCCCTGGACGGTTACCAGGCTGGGAGGACCAGGGAGGCGGAGCTCTTCGGATCGTCCACCGCGATCGTCGCCAGCTTCCCGGAGGTCGCTGGCGAGCTCCAGGCGATCCGGGATTCGACAGACGCCTGGCGCACGCAGTACCTGGATCCGACCGTGGGCCTGGTCCAGGCCGGTCGGGGCGAGGAAGCCCGATCGACCCGGAACCTCGATGCGGGCGCCTCCTTGTTCGAGGTCGTCCGGGCCGCTCACGGGACGTTCGACCAGCACGTCGCCAGCCTGAGCGGCGCGGCCGTCACCGAAATCGAGCGGATCGAGGGCAACGAGGGGACATCATTCATCCTCAGCCTCCTGGCGGCCCTCCTCGGGATCCTCGCGGCCATGTGGCTGCTGTCCCGCTGGATCGCTCGACCGCTCGGCGAACTGCTGGCCACGGCCCGTCGGGTGGAGGCGGGCGAGGACGTCCCGTTTGCCGCGGGGAATGACGACGAGATTGGCCGCCTTGGCCGGGCGCTCGAGCGGATGCGCGGCGGCCTCTACGGCCAGGCGGTCGAGGCGAGCGTCGTCAACCGTTTCACCGAGCTGACCGCCTTCGTCGAGGCCGACGGCGACGTCGCTCGCGCGACCCTCGATGCCCTCGTCGAGCTCGTCGGGCCGGACGACGGCGCGATCCACATCTCGAACCGCTCGAAGGACCGGGCGCTGCCCGAGGGCTCGATCGGCGATGTCGCCCCGCAGGTCATCTTCCTTGGCCAGCTCTCGAATTGCCCCGGCGTCCGGCGCAGCAGCCTGCACGTGACGCACGACCTGGCCGAGCGGCTGAGCGTTCGCTGCCCGGTCTACCCGACCGCGAGCGGCACCCTCGCCTGCATCCCGCTCCTCGCCCTCGGAGAGGTCGTGGGCACCGTCCACCTCCACTGGCAGGCCGTCGACGCGCTCCCGCTCGACGTGCGCGGCGCCGTCGCCCGGATCACCGAGCACGCGTCCCTGGCGATCGCGAACCGCCGTCTGATGACCGCGCTCCAGGGGATGGCCAGCACCGACGGCCGAACCGGCCTGGCCAACAGTCGCTCGTTCGACGAGACCCTTGAGGACCGCCTCAGGGCCCGGGACGCCGGCGACCCGCTCGCCGTGCTCATGCTCGACATCGACCACTTCAAGGACTTCAACGACCGGAACGGGCATCCGGCCGGCGACCAGGCGCTGCGGTCATTCGCCCGCGTGCTCCAGTTCGCCGTGCGCGACGGCGACGTCGCGGCTCGCTACGGCGGGGAGGAGTTCGTGGTCATGCTCCCGGGCGCCTCCGCCTCGGAGGCCACCGTCGTGGCCGAGCGGATCCGGTCGCAGGTCGAGGCGACCACGATCGAACTCTCGCCCGGCCATCGCGACCAGATGACCGTCTCCATCGGTGTCGCGGTCTGGCCGACGGACGCCGACGAACGAGTGAAGCTCCTAGAGGTCGCCGACGCTGCCCTCTACCGGGCCAAGAACTCCGGCCGGAACCGGGTCGTCGTGGCCGGGGACGAATTCACGGGCCGCGGCGCCGCGAACGGCACGGCCGGCAGCGGCACGACCGGCAGCGGCACGACCGGCCGCGCCGCCGCCCGTGAGGCATCGCAGGACGGTCCCTCCGACGACGTTGGCCTGCTCCCCCAGCCCATCGTCCTGCCCCGCGCGGGTTAGGGGCTCCGGGCGCCTCGCGCTCGCTGGCGGGGAGAGCATCATTGGGCCGTCGTCGACACGGCGCGCCTCCGGCACCGAGACCGTCCGGGTGACATGTCGAAGATCTCGTTCCGGTAGGCTGGCGCTCCACGAGGGCAACGTGATCCCGGCCTGCGAGGTGATCCTGTGATCCATCGACGGGCGGCGACGGCATCGGCTGGATCGAGAGGAATCGCATGAACGATGAGCGCGTACTCGTCACCGGCGGCACGGGCTGCATCGGCGCATGGGTCGTCAGGAACCTCTTGCAGGATGAGGTTCCCGTCGTCGTCCTGACCGCGAGCCGGCAGCTCCAGCGCCTGAGGCTGATCCTGACCGGCGCCGAGTTCGACCGGATCACCTTCGAGACCGGCGACATCGGGGACCTGGCGGCGCTCGAGGCGGCGGGGCAGCGTCACGGGATCAACCGGATCATCCACCTGGCGGCCATGCAGTTCCCCTTCTGCGCGGCCGACCCGATCAAGGGCGCGCTGGTGAACGTCGCCGGCACGGCCACGATCTTCGAGCTCGCCAGGCGCCTCGGGATCGAACGGGTCGTCTACGCGAGCAGCGTGGCCGTCTACGGGCCCAAGAGCCACTACGAGGACGCGGTCCTCGGCCCGGAGGCCCCGCTCTTCCCGACGTCGCACTACGGCGTCTACAAGATCGCCAACGAGCAGGGTGCCCGGGTCTACTGGCAGAACAACGGGATCTCGAGCATCGGGCTGCGGCCCCATTCCGTGTACGGCCCGGGGCGCGACCAGGGCGTGAGCTCCAAGCCGACCCTGGCCATGATCGCGGCGGCTGCCGGGCGGCCCTACCACGTCAACTTCAACGGCCACTACCAGTTCCAGTTCGCCGACGACGTGGCCAAGGTGTTCCTGGAGGCAGCCCGCGTCCCGTTCCAGGGTGCCGCCGTCTACAGCATGGCCGGCAGCGCCTTCGGCGTGGACGAGATCATCCGCTGCATCGAGGCGAACGAGCCCGGCGCCCGCGGCAGGATCACGTTCGACGACCGGCCGTTGGTCTTTCCCGAAGCGTTCGACAGCCGACCGATCGAAGAGGCGCTCGGGGCCTATGCGGAAACGCCGCTCGAGGAGGGCGTCGGCCGCACGCTGGACTGCTACCGCTCCGCCCTGCGCAACGGCATGCTCGACGAGGCGTATCTCGATCGAGTGCTGGCCTGATCGAGCCGGACGAACCCAGCCTCGGCCTGCACACGCATCACCTGGACGGCGGCGGGCGGGTGCGAGCCGACATCAACCGGCGACCTCTCGCGGGACGGACGGACGGCGGACGCTGGCCGATCCTCGCCATCTTCATCCTGTCGGGCGCGGCCGGACTCATGTACGAGGTCGTCTGGTCGCGCCAGCTCGTCCTCGTCTTCGGCAACACGACGCAGGCCGTCTCGACGATCCTCACCGGGTTCTTCGGTGGCATGGCGATCGGCTCCTGGGCCGGCGGGCGCTTCGCCGACCGGGTCCGGCGCCCGCTCCGTCTCTACGGCCTGCTCGAGGCGATTCTGGTCATCGTCGTCCTCCTGACGCCGTTCACGTTCCAGCTCATCGGCGACGTGTACCGCGGCGCCTTCACGTCCCTCGAGGCGGATCCCCGGGCTCTCGCCCTCGTCCGCTTCGGGCTGGCCCTTCTCGCGCTGGCGCCGGCCACGATCCTCATGGGGGCGACGCTGCCGACGCTCACGCGCTACCTCTCGCGCGACGCGGCGCACCTGAGCTCGGCGTTCGGCCGGCTGTACGCGGCGAACACGATCGGGGCGATCATCGGGACCGCGGCCGCGGGCCTGGTGCTGATCGAGATCCTCGGGCTCACCGGGACCCTGGTCGTGGCGGCGGCGTTCTCCGCGCTCGCGGGGCTGACCGCAATCGTCCTCGACGTCCGGCGCCGGGCTGCGGCGTCCGACGGCGTCGCCCGCGGCGAGCCGGCCCTCGAACCGCCGGCCATCAGGGACGAGGTCGCGGACGAGGACCCGCGGCCTCGGCTCGCGCTGGTGGTGGCGTTCGTCTCCGGCCTGACCTCCCTCGCCTACCAGGTCCTCTGGATCCGGCTCCTCGCGTCGGGGACCGGCAACTACACGTACGTCTTCACGCTGATCCTGGTCGTCTTCCTGGCCGGGATCGCGATCGGCGCCGTCCTGTTCACCGTGATCCGGCGACGGATCCGGCACCCGGTGGCGCTGCTCGCGCGGACCAACGTGCTTGTCGGCTTCCTGGCGCTCGCGGGGGTCGTCTTCGTCCTGTCCCAACCCGTCAAGTTCACCCTCGAGTGGGGTCGCATCGACGGTGTGATCGGGGTCCTGTTCTGGCGGGTCCTGGTCGTGGTCCTCCCCGCCACCATCGTCATGGGCCTGAGCTTCCCGGCCGCCTCCGCGCTGGTCGCCGGCCGCGAGGGCAGGGTGGCGACGAGCGCCGGCCTGCTGCTCGCGGCGAACACGGTCGGCGCCATCGTCGGGACCTTCGTGGTCCCGTTCTTCGTCATCCCGGCCATCGGCTCGCCCGACGCGATCGGCGTCATCGCCCTCGTCAACGTGATCCTGGGCATCGCCCTCGCGTACCGGGCGCCGATCCGGTCCGCCCTGGGGCGCATCACCACCTACGGCCTGGGTACGGCGACGGCGGTGGTGCTCGTCGTCGCGCTCGCGACGAACGGCATCCTCGTGGACCCGAGCGTGGCGAGGATCGAGGCGGCCAGGGGGGAGCTCTTCGCGAGCCGGGAGGACGAGATCGCGTCCGTGCAGGCCGGCTCGACGGCCGGGTACCCGGAGCTGTGGGTGACCGGCACGTCGATGACCCTGCTGACGGTCGATGCGAAGCTGATGCCGATCCTGCCGCTGATGCTCAGGCCGGGGTCGACGAGCGCCCTGACGGTCGCGTTCGGGATGGGATCGTCGTTCCGGTCGGGCGTCATCGCGGGCCTCCGGACGGACGCCGTGGAGCTGGTGCCGTCCGTCCCGATGATGTTCGGCTACTACTACGCCGACGCCGCGCAGATCCTGGCGAACCGGAACGGGCGAGTGATCGTGACCGACGGCCGCAACTACATGGAGTTGACGGACCAGCCGTACGACATCATCGTCACCGACCCGCCGCCGCCGATCGAGAGCTCGGGGGTCGCGGTCATCTCCTCGCTCGAGTACTACCGGGCGGGCCACGCCCGCCTGAATCCCGGCGGGATCATGATGCAGTGGGTGCCATACGGCCAGACGATCGACGAGTTCCGGGCGCACGTCCGCACGTTCTCCGCCGTCTTCCCGAACGTCCTGGTGCTCCGCGGCCCGGGCGGCTACGGGTTCTTCATGCTGGGCTCGGACCGGGCCATGGCGTTCGACGACACGACGATGCTCGAGGTCCTGGCGCGTCCCGGCATCCTGGACGACATCTCGGGGGCCTACGACTCGCCCCGGAAGACCATCGGCGGCTGGGTCGAGGCGATCCCCGGCCTCATCTGGCTCGAGGGTGGGCAGGTCGCCGAGTTCGCGGGTTCGGGTCCGCTGATCACGGACGACCGGCCGCTGCCCGAATACTTCCTCCTGCGCCGGACCTTCGGGGAGCAGTCGCCGCTGGTGAGCCCGCAGAGCCTCGCCGAGGCCGGATTCCCGTTCCGCTGAGGTGGGGGCCGCGTCGCGGCACCGCACCTGCGATGGCTGCCGAGACGTCCACCCGTGCTTCGAGATCTGGCGGAGAGGGTGGGATTCGAACCCACGGGGCGCGAGGCCCTGCGGTTTTCAAGACCGCTCCGATAGACCGCTCCGGCACCTCTCCGCGGTGCGCGCGAGGAGCATAGCGAAGGACGGCGCGAGGTTCCGCCCGCGGGCCGCCTGCCCGCGTGCCGCACCGTATCCCGCCGGACGCGGATCCTACGGGTCGCTCACCGACTCGAGCGTCCGGGGATCGGCCGCGAGCAGCCAATCGAGGTAGCCCGCTGAGAGCCCGCCGGCAGCCCCGTCGGGGTCGACCTCGGCGGCGCCCGCCTCCCCGGCGTGGGTTTCGACCGCGGCCTCGTAGGCCTCCTGGGTCTGCGCCCTGTACGCCTGCGCCTCGGCGAGAACCGCTGCGACGTCCGGGTCTGTATCGCCGGCGCACTGTTCCGCGAGGTGGTCGAGCGTCTCGACGGTCCAGCCGGGCAGGGCGATGTGGCGGTACTCCCGGGCGATCCCGAGCCGCGCCGCAGCCCGGGCCCGGCGCGCCTCGGGCGGCGCGGCGGAGTAGCCGGGATGGAGACGGTCGAGCTGCGCTATCCGGTCGTCCCAGGCGTCGACCGCGGCGCGATGCTCGCCGGCCGCGTGGAGCAGACCCGCGAGCTCGCCCACCGCGAGCCCCACCGCCGCCTGGACCCCCCGGTCGTCGTCCCAGGCGAAGCGCCGGATCGCCGAAACGGAGCAGGCCGAGCGCGCTCGCCCGATCTCCCGAGTCGCCAGCGATCCTGGCCCGCTCGCGGATCGCGTCGACGACCCGGCAGCGGACGAGCGGCTCGGGATGATCCGCGTAGCCGCGCTCCAGCTCGGTCCACATCGCAGCCGCCTCGCCGGTGCAGCCACGTTCGGCGAGGAGGCTCGCCAGCTGGGATTGCGCCGCGGCCACCACGATCGATCGGATCGGCGTCACGGCGCCGGCGGCAAGGTCGACTGCGTCCCGGAGTGCCGCCAATGCGTCCTCGAACCGGCCGAGCTCGTCGAGGATCCCCGCCCGCAGGTACAGCGCCCGCACCGCCACCTCCCGCGGGCCGGCGCCCGAGACGGTCTCGGCCGGGTCCGGCTCACCCGGATCCGCCCGGCCGCGCCGGATCGCCTCGGAGAGGGCCATGAGCGCGCGGCCGAGCTCGCCCTCGCCGCGCAGGCGCTCGGCCGCCTCGACAAGGGCAGCGCTCACGACCTTGCGGATCCCGGGGCGCCCGTCGGCGCGATAGCGGCGGACGATCTGCTCGCGCAGGGCGCTCGCCGAGCCGGGCTCACCCTGCTCCTGCAGCGCGTCGGCGCGCTGGCGAAGGGCCACCGCGAGCGTCTCGCGAACGTCCTCGTCGGCGTCGTCGGCGAAGTCGCGGTCGAGCCGCTCGAGGATCTTGATCGCCTCAACCGGGCGCCCGAGCGCGATCAGGCAGTGCGCCCGGTGGTGGACCAGGACCGCAAGCTGGGCCGACGCCTGCGTCGCTTCGTCTTCGTCGGACTCCGCGATCGCGGCTTCCGCGAGCTCGATCAGGGCCGAGACCGCCCTCCCCCGGGCGAAGAGCGCCAGGGGCGCCCGGTCGGGCGGCGCGAACCTGTCGAGGGCGTCGATGAGCGCCTCGGCCGCCTCGAGCGTCGCGAACGGGCCGTCGGCACGCTCGAGGCGCGCGAGATGGGCCCAGATCCGCGGATCGGCGACGGGGCTGAACGCCATGGCTGATTATCGCCAATGGCGTAGACCGGCGGCGCGGGCGCGTCCGCCCGTCCGTGCCCCGTCAGTCGGGAGCGGTGGCGGCCCCGGAGATCGCAGTCACGGGGATCCACGCGAGCGCCAGCGTCCCGGGATCGACCGGGCCGCCGTCCGGCGGGACGAGGCCGGCCATCGCCAGGCGAACCCCGGCGGGGAGCCCGGAGAGGAGCAGGCGGGCCGCGCTCCGACCTGCGCCCGGATCCGCCCCCGGGAGCTCGATGAGCGTGCCCGTCGGTGCCGCCTCTCGTCCGGCCCCCGCGGCAAGCGACCGGACCAGGAGCGAGTGGGGACCCGGGATGCCCTCGACATCCGCCAGAGCGGCGCGCACGCTCGGGGGCGGGTCGCCGGCAGCGACCGCGATCTCCAGCGACCCCGGCTCGTCGAGCGGGCACAGCGCGACGCGAGCGACGGCCGGAGAGCGTCCGAGGAGGAGGTCGTCGCGGGGGCTCGCGACCGGCAGGCGGGTCACCTCGAGGCGTCCGTCGGCGTCGCGGCGGGCCAGGGCGACCGCCGGCGCCGCCCGGACCACCGCGCCCGATCCACCGGCAAAGCGGGCGACCACGACGGCGGGTTCAGCCGGGACGTTGATGGAGGCCGTCCAGGGCGACAGCGGGTCCATCGCCGCGGAGATGGGCAGCCACGCCAGCTGGTAGGCGTCGAGGGCGGGATCCAGCGGGAGCGCCCACACCTCGAGGGCCGCGGGCATGCTACCGGGCTCGGCGGGAGGGGTCGCGGGCAAAGCCGGAGGCGTGGGGCCCGGCCCGACGGCGGGGGTCGCGGGCTCGGTGCCGGGGGTCGCGGGGGTTGCAGACTCGGCGGCGGGTGTCGCGGGGGCGGAGCCCGCCTCGGCTGCGGGGGTCGCGGGCTCGGCGGCGGGGGTCGACGGCCCGATGAGCCGGACCGTGGCGACGAGGTGGTCGTCACCCTCGGCGGCGAGCCCGATCTCCGCCTCGCCGGCCACCACCACGCGGACCGTGATCGACGGGATCAGGGGCCGATCAGCCTCCGGGAGCGGGCGCCCGTCGCTGTCGCGCGCCTCCGCGTCGATCCGCCAGAGGCCTGCGAGCGATGGCACGTCGACCTCCAGGCGGACCGGGGCGCCGGGGCGATCCGAGCGCAGGGCGAAGGCCCACCCCGCCGCCGGGACCGCTGCCGGGACGTCGGGCGACGCCTCCACGAGCGCGACCGGGGTCCAGCGCACGGCGAACCGGACTGCCGGGGGGATCTCCGCGCCCGGCTTGGCGTGCCACGGCACCTCCAGCACCGCCGGGGATCCGACAATGGGCTGGTCGCGGAGGGCCGGGGGCCGGAACCGCACCCATCGCTCCCGCATCGTGACGACCATGCCATCGATGACGTTGGCGAGGTTCGCGACCTTCTCGGCCCAGTGCGGATCCGAGGCGTAGTAGCGGTTGACGGCGCGCAGCGTCGAGAATCGATACCAGAAGCGGCCGCCGGGAGTGAGATAGGCCCGCCTGATCACCGCCGCGACGGCCGCGATCCCCTGCGCGTGGCTGGCGAACCTGGTCGCGTAGCGCCACGGAGCGCGATCGTAGGCGTTGAAGCCGAAGAGGTTGCGCTTGAGGCGGGCTATGTCCGACGAGCCCCACCCGCTCTCGAGCATCGCGTGGGCGACCAGGTAGCGAGCGTTGATCCCCTGGTCGCGTTCGGCTCGCGTGAAGGCGGCGCCCAGCGCCGGCAGGGGCGTCGTGGGGCCCAGGGCCTCGTCGATCATCCAGGCCGCGTATCCCGAGACCGAGAGGACGTCGGTGTTGGGCGTGAAGACTCCCCCGACGCGATAGGGGACGACGCGGCGGGGCTCGATCTTGAGGACGGGTTCCCGCGCCTCGATGGGTGGGACCACGGCGAGCGCGGTGAGGAGGGCCAGGGCGCCGAGCGCGACGCGCCGAGAGGGATGGATTGGCATTGGCTGGTGCCACCATGACGGCCCGAAGGCAGGAGATACACGACCCGACCGTCCGCTCGGGGGAGCACCATGGTCCGGGTGGCCTCGCCCGGAGGTCCGATCCGGACACCGCCGTTGCGGCCGCGAAGGAACGCCGGGCTGGGAGACCGTCCGGTTCGACCGCTCCAGGCGGGGCCGGCCCCGGAACCCGCGCGGTCGGGTCAGCGCGGGCGGATGACGTCGGTGCCCAGGGTGCCCCGCAGCACCTCGGGGACCACCACCGTCCCGTCCGGCTGCTGGAAGGCCTCGAGGATGGCGGCAACCACGCGGGCGAGCGCGAGCCCGGACCCGTTGAGCGTGTGCACGAGCTCCGGCCTGGCGCCGGGAGCCGGGCGGTAGCGGATCGCCATGCGGCGGGCCTGGTAGTCGCGGAAGTTGGAGCAGGAGGAGACCTCCAGCCAGCGTTCCACGCCGGGTGCCCAGACCTCGAGGTCGTACTTCTTGGCCTGCACGAAGCCCATGTCGCGGGTCGCCATGAGCAGGACCCGGTAGGCGAGGCCCAGCCGCCGCAGGAGGTCCTCGGCCCGGCCGGTCATCCATTCGAGCGCCTCGTTCGACGCCTCCGGGCGCTCGAAGAGGACCATCTCCACCTTGTCGAACTGGTGGACGCGGAGGATCCCCCGGGTGTCCTTGCCGGCGGCGCCTGCCTCGCGCCGGAAGCACGGCGTGTAGGCGGCGTAGCGGACGGGCAGCGTGTCGGCCTCGAGGATCTCGTCCCGGTGGAGGTTCGTGACGGGAACCTCGGCCGTGGGGACCAGGTAGAGCTCGTCGCGGGTGACGACGTACATCTGGTCTTCCTTGTCGGGGATCTGGCCGGTACCCCGCGCCGAGGCGGCGTTGACGACCGCCGGCGGCCAGATCTCGGTGAAGCCGTTCTCCCGGGTGTGGACGCCGAGGAAGAAGTCGATGAGGGCGCGCTGGAGGGCGGCCCCGGCGCCCCGATAGACGGGGAAGCCGGAGCCCGTGATCTTTGCCCCGCGCTCGAGGTCGATGATGCCCAGCGCCTCGGCGATCTCCCAGTGCGGCTTCCGCTCCCAGGTTCCCGCGGCCGGGTCAGCGTCGGCCCCCACCTCGCCGACATGCGGGACGACGCGCGGGAGCAGCTCGCCCCAGGTCCGCACCACTACGTTCGCGTCGGCGTCGCCGACCGGGACGCCCGGGTCGGCCGGGTTGGGGATCCGCAGGAGGGCGTCGTCGAGCCGGGCCTGGACATCGGCCGCCTCGGCGTCGAGCGCCTCGATCCTCGCGCCGGCCGCGACCGAGGCCGCCCGCATGGCGGCGACCTCCGGGCCGCCGGGCGCCGCTCCTCCGTGGATCGCCTCGCCGACCTGCCTGGAGACTGTGTTCCGCTCGGCCTTGAGCGCGTCGGCCTCGCCCAGGAGCCGTCGACGGCGGGTGTCGAGCTCGAGGGCGACGTCGACGAGCGACGCGTCCTCGCCCTTGTCGAGGGCGCCCTGGCGGATGACCTCCGGCTCCTCGCGCAGCCGCTGCAGCCCGACGCTCATCCCCCGGCCTCCTCGTCGCTCGTGGCCGCCGCACCTTCCGCGGCGCCCCCCGTGGCCCCCTCGTCGGCGTGATCACGCCAGCCGGCGGCGGCCCTCAGCCGGGCGATCACGAAGGACGACTCCAGGCTCGCCAGCAGCCAGCCGGCGCGCGGCCCGTTGGGGCGGCCGAGGATGGCGAGGTAGACCGCGCCGAAGGCCCGGCCGGCCGGCAGCGCGGCCTCCCCGGCGACCCGGAAGAGGAGCGCCTGCCAGGCGTCGCCGCCGCGAGGGTCGTCCTTCGCGGCCGCGAGGGCGAGGCCGCCGAGGAAGACCCGCTGGTCCTCGCCGAGGGCCGCCGCCTCGACCGGCAGAGCGTCCCGCCGCACGCGGACGACCGCGCTCTCCGGGGCGTAGGTGTCGAGCCAGGCACGGGCGGCGGCGAGCCGCTCGGCCAGGGTGCGCTCCTCGCCGTCCGTCAGGGGGGCGCCCTTCTCCTCTGCCAACCGGGTCGCGATCTCCACCCCGGGGATCTGGGCCAGCAGGGCGAGGTGGCCGAAGGCGGGCCGGTAGTCGGCCGCGGCCTCGGCGGCGGACGCCCCGGAGAGCTGCACGTAGCCGAAGAGGCGCTCGGGGTCCTGCGGCAGCTCGCCGCGATAGGGGCGGCCGGCTACGGCGGCCGCCAGCTTGTCGAGCTCGTCGAAGAGGCGCGGGATCGCGTCCGTGCCCTCGGGGTCGAACTCGATCGCCTGGTTCGGGCGGGGGCGCAGGAAGAGGAGGCGCAGCGGCTCCGCGGGCAGGACCTCCGCCATCTGGTGAGCGGAGGCGCCGCGGCCCTTCGAGGTCGACATCTTGCGGCCGCCGATGTTGAGGAACTCGTACGGGAAGTTGAGCGGCGGCTCGCGGTCGAAGACCTCGCGGGCGAGCGCGTCCGAGCGATCCCGCGAGCCGCCGGCCGTGGCCAGGTCCTTGCCGCAGGGCTCGATCGTGACGCCAAGAAGGCCCCATTGGGCGGCCCACTCCAGGTTCCAGGGGAGCTTGGCCGTGCCGCCGAAGGGCGCGATCCGGCCCGAGGCGCCGCAGCTGTGGGCCCAGGTGACGTAGTCGGGACGGCACTCGTAGGCCACCGTCTCGCCGTCCCAGTCGGTCGCGATCGTGGTGCCGACCTTGCCGCAGGTCGGGCAGACCACGTGGACGGGGAGCCAGCCCTCGGGCCGCTCCACCTTGCTGACCCGGCGATAGACGTCGCGCACGACCTGGGCCCGGTCGAGGGCCGTCCGCAGGAACGGGTCCATCGCCCCGGTCGGGTAGATGTCGCTCATCCAGTAGTAGCGGTCGGGGTGGATCCCGAGTCCCCCGAACACGTCGATGAAGGTCTGGGCATGGTGCCGGGCGTACGACGCGTGGCAGTCGCCGACCTGGTCGGGGACCTGCGAAAGCGGGCGGCCCATCTCGTGCTCGATCGAGTCCGGCGTCAGGAGCGCCTGGGCGTCCATCGGGTCCATGTCGTCGACGCCGTAGAGGAGCGTCGTCGGCAGACCGCGATCGCGAAGGGCGCGGGTGATCACGTCGAGGATGACGGGACCACGCAGGCTCCCCACGTGGACCGTGCCGGACGGGGTCTTCGAGTCGTTGACGACCTGCGGTCCCTCGACCGCTGCCGCCAGCTCGTCCGCCCAGTACATGCCTGCGTCCTCCGCTCCGGTCCGCCGGGCCGGGTGGCGGCCCCGGCCGCCCGACCCGGTCCCTCCGGGCGGGCGATCAGATGATCGAGACGATCGTGTAGGTGAACTCGGACCCGTTCGGCAGCTTCACGACGACCGTGTCGCCCGCCTTCTTGCCGAGCAGGGCGCGGCCGACCGGCGACTCGTTGGAGATCCGGCCCTGCGCCGGTCGCGCCTCGGCGGATCCGACGATCGCGAACGTCTCCTCGCCGTCGTGCGAATGCACCGTGACGGACGAGCCGAGGGCGACGTGGTCGGAGCCGCCGTGCTCGATGATCACCGCGGTCTTGAGCATCCCCTCGAGGGTCTGGATCCGCCCTTCGACGAATGCCTGCTCGTTCTTGGCCTCCTCGTACTCGGCGTTCTCCGAGAGGTCCCCGTGCTCCTTCGCGTCGTGGATCCGGGCGGCGACCTCCGAGCGGCGGACGTTGACGAGCTGCTCCAGCTCCACTCGGAGCCCGGCCTCGCCCTCGCGCGACAGGTAGGTGGGCTTGTTGTTCACGGAGGAGCGGCCCCCAGGTGATCTGCCGCAGGGTCCGGCGTCGACGACGCGGCGGGCGGCGGTATGGCGCTATGGCGGCTGACGCGGTGAGTGGCTGAGAAGGAAACGAACCCCGGGCATCCGCCTGCATCGAGGCGGGCCCGAAGTCCGGCCGGCGCGGATCATAGCCCCGCCCCTCGGAGGGTGTCAAAGCAGGGTGGGCCCGGCCTCGAGCGTCCTGCCGCGGCGGGCCCGGAGTGGCGCAGCGTCGTGTGCCGCGGCCGGCCGGGGCGGGCCTCCCCGTCAGGGCTCGCGACGCTCCCCGTAGCCGACGAAACGGCCGGCCGCGTCGCGCAGGACGGGCCGGACGCCCCGCACCGCGTCCCGGCGCAGGGGGCCGTACACGTGCGGGTAGAGCGAGCCGGGATCGTCGAAGCGCCACGGGGCGCCGACCAGGGCAAGGTCGAGGTCCAGGACGACGAACGCCCCGGCCTCGGCGGCGTAGAAGCGATTCGCCACCGCCAGCATCTCGTCGTCCCCGTCGGTGCAGTGGACGAAGCCCTCGGCCTCGAACCCGGCGGGGACACCGCGCGCCGCCGGGTCGGGATCGGCCCGCCACGTCTCCCAGCGCGCGGCCGGGAGCAGGTGCAGCGTGACGTGCCCGGTTTCGCCCACGTCGCCCCTACCCCGCCGCCAGCCGCTCCAGGCGCTCGCGCACGCGGCGCACGGCGCGCCGGTCCGGGCAGGCGACGAAGCAGGTGTCGTCGCCGGCGATCGAGCCGACGACGTCCGGCCAGCGGGCCCGGTCCAGCGACGCCGCGATCGCGTGCGCGGACCCCGGCAGGGTGACGAGCACGAGCAGCAGCCCGGCTTCGCGAATCTCGACCGGCAGGTCGCGGAAGAGCCGCCGGAGGCGGTCCTCGCCGGTCGGGTCCGCGTCGGCAAGGCGCGGCGGCAGCGCGTAGACGCTCACCCCGTCGCGGTGCGCCTTGACCAGCTGCAGCTCGGCGATGTCGCGGCTGATCGTGGCCTGCGTGGTGCGGAAGCCGCGGTCGCGGAGCGCGGCGGCCAGCTCCTGCTGGGTGCGGATCGGGCGCTGCTCCACCAGGTCGCGGACTGCCCGCTGGCGGAGCTGCTTCATCACCTCCATCGTCGCGGCTTCGCGGCTACGCGCCCAGGAAGTAGACGATGACGACTGCCGCGAGCACCAGGCGATAGCCGACGAAGACCGTCATGGGGTGGCCGCGGAGGTAGCGGAGGAGACCGCCGATCGCCACGAGCCCGGAGAGCGTCGCGGCGATGAACCCGACGACGAGGGGGCCGGGCTCGACCGCGACGCCGGCCTCGCCGGTGAGGAGCTTGCGGATCTCGTAGGCGCCCGCTCCGGCGATGATCGGGGCGGCCATCAGGAACGAGAAGCGGGCCGCCGCCTCGCGCGTCAGCCCGAGGGCCAGGGCGGCGCTGATGCTGATCCCCGATCGGCTGATCCCCGGCACCAGGGCCAGCACCTGGACGCAGCCGATGAAGACGGCGCCGCCGAACCCGAGGTGCTCCACGCCGGCCGTCCGGCGGCCCAGGCGGTCGGCCGCCCAGAGGATCGCCGCGCCGACGACGAGCATGATGGCGACGAGAACCGGCTGGCGAACCTGAGCCTCGAAGAAGTCGTTGAGGAGGAGCCCGGCGACGATCGCCGGGGGCATCGTGGCCACGATCATCCAGGCCAGCTTCCGATCGGGGTCGCCGGCGAAGGAGCGATCCCGGATGGCGGCGAGCCCGGCCGGCACGAGACGGGCCCAGTCCCGCCAGAAGAAGGCGAGAAGCGCGACGAGCGTCCCCACGTGGAGCATGACCGAGAAGGCCAGCGACGTGAGGAAGGGGTCCTTCCAGCCGAACAGGTAGGGCACGATGATGAGGTGCCCGGACGAGGAGATCGGCAGGAACTCCGTGAGCCCCTGCACGATCCCTGTGACCAACGCCTGGAGGATGAGGTCCATCGGACCGGGGGGCGGGCCGAGCCCCGGGGCGAGACCCGCCGTTCAGGACCTTTCCCTAGCGGATGAAGAGCGGGGCGAGGACGAGCGTGATCGTCGCCAGGAGCTTGACGAGGACGTGAAGCGAGGGGCCGGCGGTGTCCTTGAACGGATCGCCGACCGTGTCGCCCACGACCGCCGCCTCGTGCGCAAGGCTCTTCTTGCCGAGGACGTTGCCGTCGGCGTCCTTGAGGTGGCCCGACTCGATGTACTTCTTGGCGTTGTCCCAGGCGCCGCCGCCGTTGTTGAGGACGGTGGCGAGGAGGACGCCGGCGATGGTGCCGACCATGAGGAGGCCGGCCACGGCCTCGTAGCCGAGGAGGAGGCCGACGAGAACCGGCGTGGCGACGGCCACGAGGCCCGGGGCGACCATCTGCTTGAGCGCGGCCCGGGTGGTGATGTCGACGACCCGGGCGTAGTCCGGCCGGCCGGTGTAGTCCATGATCCCCGGGATCTCGCGGAACTGGCGGCGCACCTCGACGATGATCGCGGAGGCCGTCGTGCCGACGGCCCGGATCGCGAGCGAGCTGAAGAAGTAGACCAGCATCGAGCCGATCAGGGCGGCGACGAAGACGCTGACGTTGGCGAGGTTGACCGACGTCAGGAGCTCGACGCCGGGCTTTCCGGCCGCGATCTGGCGCCCCAGGATCAGGTTGACCTTGTCGATGTAGGCCGAGAAGAGGAGGAAGGCGGCGAGGGAGGCCGACGCGATCGCGTAGCCCTTCGTCAGCGCCTTCGTCGTGTTGCCGACCGCGTCGAGGCGGTCGGTGATCTCGCGGGCGTGGGCCTCGGCCCGACTGAACTCGGCGATGCCGCCGGCGTTGTCGGTGATGGGCCCGAAGGTGTCCATCGCCAGGATGTAGGCCGTGGTCATGAGCATGCCCATCGTGGCGACGGCCGTGCCGAAGATGCCGCCGACGTTGCGCCCGTTCGCGTCGAGGAGACCGGCCTGCGCGCCGAGCCAGTGGCTCGCCAGGAGGGCGATCCCGATGGTGAGGGCCGTGACGAAGGTCGTCTCGTAGCCGACCGCAGTGCCGCTGATGATGTTCGTCGCGGGCCCGGTCTTGCTGGCCTCCGCGATCTCGCGCACCGGCCGGTACGAGCCGGCCGTGTAGTACTGGGTGATGTAGACGAAGGCTACGCTCGTGGCGAGGCCGACCACGCCGGCGAAGAAGAACCAGACCCAGGTCGGAAGGCCGTTGGCGCCGGTCTGGGCGCCCGTCTGCATCATCACGTTCGTGACAAGGGCGAGGGCGGCGACCGAGAGCAGGGTCGTGACCCAGTAGCCGCGGTTGAGGATGTTCATGGGGTTCTCGTCCTCGCGCCCGCGGACGAAGAACATGGCGATGATCGTGGCCAGGAGGCCGAAGGCGCGAACGACGAGGGGGAAGAAGATCCAGCTCTCGGGGTTGTCCCAGCCGGCGTTCCTGGGCGACCGTGTAGACGCCCACGCCCAGGATCATCGCCCCGATGTTCTCGGCGGCCGTGGACTCGAAGAGGTCCGCCCCGCGGCCGGCGCAGTCGCCGACGTTGTCGCCGACGAGATCGGCGATGACGCCCGCGTTGCGCGGGTCGTCCTCGGGGATGCCCGCCTCGACCTTGCCGACGAGGTCGGCGCCGACGTCGGCCGCCTTCGTGTAGATGCCGCCGCCGAGCTGGGCGAAGAGGGCCACGAAGCTGGCCCCGAAGCCGTAGCCGACGATGAGGAACGGCGCCTGGTGGATCGTCGTCTCGGTCAGCCCGCCGAAGGCGACGAACATGAGGTAGACGCCGAGGAGCGACAGGGCGACCACCAGGAAGCCCGAGACGGCCCCCCCGCGCATCGCCACCTGCACCGCCTCGACGAGGCTCCGCCGCGCGGCGGCCGCGGTGCGGACGTTGGCCTTGACGCTGATGTACATGCCGATGATGCCGGAGGCCATCGAGCACCCTGCGCCGACGAGGAAGGCGATCGCGGTCCGGATGCCCAGCTCGGGCCCGAAGATGTTGGTGTCGGCGACGTCCTTCGTCTCGAAGACCGAGATCAGGACGCCGATCGCGACGCCGCCGACGAGGGCGAGCAGCCCGATCGTCACGTACTGGCGCCGGATGAACGCGACGGCACCCTCGAAGATCATGGCGGCGACCGCCTCCATCTCCTTGGTGCCCGTGTCGCGCCGCAGCACGTCCCGCGCCAGGTAGAGGGCGAAGGCGATGGCGATGAGCCCCGCCGGCAGGATGATGAGCTGGAGCATGTCGGGACTCATGGAATTGCTCTGCGACCTCCCTGTCAGGCACGGCCGTCCACGCGGGCGCGACCGTCGCGCCGGGGACGAGGGATCATGGTGCGCCTGGGGGACCGCCGCCCTTCTTCTGGGCGGGACGACGGAGCTGCCCAGGCCGCGCCCGAGTGTATCAACTGCCGGAAGGGCGAGTCAAACCTCGCATATCGCGCCGTTTATGCAACCCTGCGCACGCGCGCACCCGGCCCCGGGCGCCTCGAGGTGGCCGGCGACGCCGTACCCGTATACTGCCGGACTTGTGACACGACGCCCCCTCGGGTGTCTCTTCGAGATCGTCGAGACGCTCGTCCTCACCCTCATCATCTTCTTCGTCATCCAGACGTTCGTCGCCCAGCCGTACCGCGTCGAGCAGCAGTCGATGGAGCGCACGCTCGAGCCCGACCAGTACGTCCTCGTCGACAAGCTGACACCCCGCTTCGACGACTACTCGCGCGGCGACATCGTCGTCTTCGAGCCGCCCGAGGCCTGGGTCCAGGGCGGGCCGAAGACGCCGTTCATCAAGCGGGTCATCGGCCTCCCGGGCGAGACGGTGGAGATCCGGGACGGGACGGTCTTCATCGACGGGGTGGCGCTCGACGAGGCGTACCTCTACGACCTCCAGCCGACGACGGCGTCGGACGAGCCGGCCCGCTGGGTCGTTCCCGCGGGCGAGCTCTTCGTGATGGGCGACCACCGGGCCGCCTCCGCCGACTCCCGGGCGTTCGGGCCGATCGCCAGGAGCACGGTCATCGGCCGGGCGTGGCTGCGCTACTGGCCGGTCTCCACCCTGGGGGTCCTCCCCACGCCCCGCTACCCGGCACCCGTCGGGAACGGCGACGCGAGGCCGAGCCCGGCCGTCCCGTGACCGTGCTGCTCGTCGCGGCCGGCGTGCTCGTGGCCCTCGGCGGGGCGATCGCGACCGGTGCCGCGAGGGCGCGGGCCGCGTCGGTCGGCGCGCTCGCCTGCCTCGTCTTCGCGCCCCTGGTGGCCGACCCGCTGCCCGAGATCCCCGTCGCCCTCTTCCGGATCGTCGCCGGCGTCCTCGCGGCGTTCCTCCTCCTCGTGGCCGGGCGGCGAGCGGGCGACGAGTCCCGATCCCCGCTGGGGCTCCCGGCGACGCTCGCGGCGGCGGCCGCCGCGTTCGCGGCTGGGCTGGGCGCGACCGCCGTCGGGCTTCCCGCGTTCGGGCCCAGCGCGGCCGTGGCCGGCGGGCTGGCATGCTTCGTCGTCGCCCTGCCCACCGTGGTCCGGGCCCGCGACGCCTTCCGCCTGGGGACCGCGCTGCTGGTGCTCGCCAACGCCGCCCTCCTCCTCCGGAGCGGCCTTTCGGGCACCCCGTCCGCGCTGGAGGTCCTCGTTGGCAGCGCCGCGCTCGTCGGCCTGGGGGTGGTGGTCGCGACGTTGGCGGGCGCCGCGGCGACCGCCACGGGCGACCTGGCGATCCCCGGCGGCGCGATCGAGCGGCACCACCCGCCGGCCTGAACGGCTAGCCGATGAACCTCCTTCCCTTCCTCGCCGTGGCAACCGCCGGCGCCGTGCTGACGACGGCCCTGCGCGGACGCCGCCGGGCGGGGACGATCGCGGGGTTCGCGGGGGTTGCGGCCGCCCTCGTCGCGCTCGTGCTGACGGCGCCGGGCGAGCCGCTTCCCCTCGGCGGCGGCGCCGTCTCCATGACGGCCTACGCCCGGGTCCTCCTCGGCGTCGGTCTCGGCAGCGGGCTCCTCGTCCTCGGCGGTGAGTCGCCTGGCGACCTGGGAGGCGCCGGCGCCGGCCGCGCTGCTCGTCGCCGTCGCGGGGCTTGCCGTGGCCCTCGGCGTCGGCGGCGCCGTTCCCGGCCTGCTGGCTGCCGGGGCGACCTCGGCGCTGGCGGCGGCCGTCGCGCTCGCCCGCCCCGCGACGCCTCTCCGCGTTCGCGCCCTGGCACGGGAGGCACGCGGAGCCACCGTGGCGATGACGGTCGGGCTCCTGGCCGTGAGCCTCGCGCCCGAGGCGATCGGCGGCCTGGCCGTCCAGCCGCAGGTCGCCGGGCTGGCCGCCGTGGCCGCCGGGCTCGCCCTCGGCCACCGGTTCGGCGCGATCCCGCTTCACGCCCGCGTCGCCCGCCTCTCCGACGCGGCGCCCGCGTCGACCCTGCCCGCCCTCCTCGCCCTGATCCCGGCCGGCATGGGCGGTCGTGCTCCTCGGCTGGGCCCCGGACACGCTGGGTCCCGCTGCCCCGGCAATCGGCTGGGACGGGACTCTCCTCGTGATCGTCGGGCTGACCACGCTCGTCCTCGGGACGTTCGCCGCGCTGACCCAGGACAACCTCATGAGGATCGTCGCCTACTCGGTCGTCCTGGACGCCGGTGTCGTGCTGCTGGGGTTCTCGTCGCTCGACCCGGCCGGGCGCGATGCGATCCGGGCCTGGCTGGTGCCGTTCGTCGCGAGCCGGGCCGCGCTCGTCGGCTGGGTCATCGCCTTCCGCGCGGCATTCGGCACGGGGCGGCTCTCCGAGGCCCGGGGCTGGCTTCGACGGGCGCCGGCCCTCGGGGTCGGGCTCGCCGCGATCGCGGTCGCCACCGTCGGCTGGCCCGGCATGCTCGTGTGGGACGCCCGCCTGGCCGCTCTCCGCGCTGCGACCGACGGTCCCGTCCTCCTCGCGGCAACCGTCGCGGCGCTCGGGACGGCGATCGCGGTGGCCCGCATCCTCGGGATGGGCCTGGGCCGCCCGGATCCCCGCGTCCTCGCCGCAGCCGGCGAGCTGGCGCGGGTGCCGGCCGGCCTGCGCGCCGCCGCCCGGGCTCTGCGGACTCCCGAGGGACGGCGGTTCGCGACCCTTCGAGCGGCATCGCAGGAAGCCCGGCCGCTGCTCGAGATGAACCGCACGCCGCTGCGGGCGCTCCTCGTCGTGCTCCTGGTGGGCATCGCCCTGCTGACCGCCGGAGGAGCGTTCGGGATCGGCGCAGCCGCGGCCGGACCGGACCTGCCCGTGGCGACCCCTGCCGCGCCGACCCCCGGGCTGCCGTCGATCGGCGGACCGGCCGCGTCGCCCGCGGCCCCGGACGGGCCCGGCGGCACGCCCTCGCCAGACGGCACGGCCGAGCCCGGCGGCACGCCCTCGCCCGCGCCGTAGACGATGGGCGCGGCCCCGGCCGGCCGCGCGCTCAGCCCCCGGGGGCGAGCACCCAGCGATCGACTTCGCGGGCGTACTCCACGAGGCCTTCCGGGAACCAGAGGGCGAGCTCGGCCGCCGCCGTCTCCGGCCCATCGGAGGCGTGGATGAGGTTCTGCGCGACTTCGAGCCCGAAGTCGCCCCGGATCGTGCCCGGGCTCGCCTCCCACGGCCGCGTTGCGCCCACCATCGAGCGGACGACGGCGATGGCGTTGGGGCCCTCCACCGCGATCGCCACGAGCGGGCTGGAGGTGATGAAGGCGACGAGGCCGGCGAAGAACGGGCGCTCGCGGTGGACGGCGTAGTGCTGCTCGGCCAGCTCGCGGCCGACGCTCACGAGCTTGAGGCCCGCGAGCTTGAGGCCCTTGTCCTCCAGGCGGGCGATGACGCGGCCGACGAGGAGGCGCTGGACGCCGTCGGGCTTGATCAGGACGAGGCTGCGTTCGGTCACTGGGGACTCCGTGGGGTGCCGGTCTCGGCCGGCGCAAGGGCGAGACGTTCGGCCGAAGCGTAGGCGATCCGGGATTCCTCGTGGCGCCCGGCGGCCCGGAGCGCCTCGGCGCGCAGGAAGGCGAACGAGGCGCGCACGGGCTGGGGCTCGACCGCGTCGAGCACCTCCAGCACCGACGCGGCGGCCTCGCGATCGGCCCGCAGCGCGAGGGCGAGGAGCACCGACGCACGCTGGGGTGCCTCCCCGACAAGCGCTGCGCCGGCCGCGACGAGCTCGGCGGCTGTCGGCGATGACGTCCGCGCACCCGCGCCGGCCGCCGGCGCCGGGGCCGATCCCGGCGCGGGTCGCGCCGGCGAAGAGGCGCGCACCGGCGATGAGGGTCGCGCCGGCGACAGCGCCGGGTGATCTGCCGGCGCCGTCGGCGCAGCGACGACCCCGGCCTCCGAGGGCCAGGCCGCACCGGCCACGACGCCGGCGAGAACCGCGTCGAGGGACCGGGCGTCGCCGATCCAGCCCATCGCCGCCTCGACGTGAGCTGCGGCCGCGTCGAGCACGCCGCGGGCCGCGGCGGCTTCCGCGCTGATTGCGTGGGCCAGGGCGCCCGGGTCGCCTGCCTCGTCGGCGTCCTCGAGCCATGCGGCGGCCGCCACTGCCGCGCCGGCGAGGTCGCCGGTCCTCCAGCGGACCTCCGCGAGGTCCAGGATCCCGTCGCGGTCGAGCTCGTCCCTGCCTGCCAGCGCCTCCAGCTGGGCCCGGGCGAGGGCGTGGGTTCCGCCGCGCAGGTGAAGGCGGGCGACGCGGAGATCGGCGCTGCGCACGCCGGCCGCGCCATCCCGCAGCGCGGGGACGCCCGTCGCGGCGCTCTCGGGCGTCGCGGGACCTTCGGCCGTCGCGGCCCCCAAAGGCGTCTCGGGGTCGCCCATTCCAGCGCCCTCCGGCAGCACGGGCTCGCCCATCCCGGCGTCCTCCGGCAGCGCGGGCTCGCCCATGGCGGCGCTGTCGACCGCCCCCGGGCCCTCCGGCAGAGCGGGGACGCTCATCGCGGGGCCGGGATCCGCAGCGCCCGCACCAGGGCCCGCCCCTTGCCGGCGGGAGCCACCAGGGCGAGGCGGAGGCCGTCGTCGTGGAAGAGGCGCCCAGCCAGGTCCATGACCTGCTCGGCCGTGACCGCCTCGATCTCGGCGAGCGCCTCGTCGGGCGTCATCACGCGGTCGTGGAGCGCCTCCTGCGTCCCGATCCATGACGCCAGGTAGCGGGTCTCGTCCAGGCGGAGCTCGAGGCGGCCGCCGAGGTAGGCCTTGACCTTGGCCATCTCCGTGTCGGGCACGAGCTCGTCCCGGAGACGGGCCAGCTCCTCCATCACGGCCGCGATCGTCGGCCGGATCTTGCCCGGGTCCACGCCCGCGTAGACCGAGAGGACGCCGGCGTCGGCGTAGCTGACGATGGAGCTGCCCACGTCGTAGGCGAGGCCGCGCTCCTCGCGCACCTCGAGGAAGAGCCGGCTCGACATCCCGTCGCCCAGGACGGCGTTGAGGACCGAGAGAACCCACTGGTCGGGGTGGTCGCGTCGCAGGCCCGGCACGCCCACGATGAGCTGCGCCTGCGTGGTGGCACGGGTGGCCCGCACGAAGCGCTCCCCGGCCGGGATCGCCGGCGCCGGGGCGAAGGCGGGCGGCGCGCCGCTCCCCGTCCCGAACGCCTCGCTGGCCATGCGGACCACGTCCTCGTGGGCAAGATCGCCGGAGGCCGCCACGACGACGTTCGCCGGCTGGTAGCAGGTGCCCCAGAAGCGGTGGATCGCGTCAGCGGGGAGCGCCCGGACGCTCTCCTCGGTGCCCGCGATCTCGCGGCCCAGCGGCGTGTCGTCGAAGACGGCGAGGTCGAAGAGAGTGCTGACGTGCTCCGACGGGTCGTCGAGGTAGGAGCGGATCTCCTCGACGATGACGTCGCGCTCGTTCTCGATCTCGGTCTCGTCCAGGAGGGGGCGGGCGACGAGCTCGCCGAGGACGGTCATCGCGAGGGCGGCGTGGCGGACCGGCACGCGGACGTAGTAGACGGTCGTCTCGCGGTCGGTCGAGGCGTTGAAGGACCCGCCGATACCCTCCACGGCCTCGGAAAGAGCGCGCGTCGTCGGGAAGGCGCGCGTCCCCTTGAACGTGAGGTGCTCCATGAAGTGGGCGCAGCCGGCCTGGTCGACGCCCTCGTGGCGCGAGCCCGCGAGCACGTGTGCCTCGATCGTGACCGACCGGGACCCGGGGAGCCTGGCGGAGATGACGCGAGGCCCGTCGGGCAGCGCCGTGCGTTCGAACATCGGGCCGAAGGGTAGCGGAAACGCCGCCATCCCGGACGCGAACGGCCCATCCGCCGGGCCGCGCCCGGCTATCCTTGACGCGCGTCCACCGCCCGGGACGGGACCCCTTGCCGCGCGACAGATGCGTTTCGTGTCGCAAGGGCCTGCGGTCGCCCGCCGGGCTTGGCAGTCGCATGGAGGAGAGGACGAACAATGGCCAGCCGACTCCTGAAGCCCCTGTCGCTGCTCGCGGCAGGTGCTCTCATCGTCAGCGCCTGCTCTTCGGGGGGAAGCCCCAGCCCGGCGCCGTCGGGTGCCGCCGCCTGCGAGGCCGGCGCCGCGGCCGGCCTGACGCAGGTCCCGGAGATCGTCGAAGGCAAGTTCAACGTCGCGATGGTCCTGATCGGGCCCCACAACGACGGCGGCTGGAGCCAGGCCCACTACGAGGGCCTGACCTACCTCTGCGAGAACATGCCCGGCGCGCACATCGCCTACATCGAGAACGTCCCCGAGGGCACCGACTCCGAGCAGGTCTTCCGGAGCCTCTCGCGGAAGGGCTTCAGCTTCATCATCGGCACCTCCTTCGGCTACATGGACCCCATGGAGACCGTGGCCAAGGAGTTCCCCAAGATCACCTACCTCCACCTGACCGGCTACAAGTCGAACGGCACGAACTTCGGCAACTTCTTCGGCGCGATGGAGGACTTCAAGTACCTCGCCGGGATGCTCGCCGGATCGCGGGCCAAGCTCGACGGCAACCCGAAGATCGGGTACATGGCGACGTTCCCGATCCCGGAGGAGCTCCGCCTCGGCAACGCCATCATGCTGGGCGTCAAGAAGACCTGCCCCGAATGCACGATGGACGTGCGGTTCATCAACACCTGGCACGACCCGGTCAAGGAGAAGGAGGGCGCAGCCTCGCTCTTCGACGCCGGCGCCCAGGTCGTCTTCACCGGCGCGGATACCGGCGCCGTGGCAGACGTGGCCCAGGAGAAGGGCAAGTGGGGCGTCACCTACGACCATCCGGCGTCGTGCAAGGTCGACCGCTGCCTGACCGCCCCCTACTGGATCTGGGGCCCGGAGTACACCCGCATCGCGGAGCAGGTCAAGGCCGGCACCTACAAGGCCGGCTACGAGTACTTCGACGCCGACGCGATGGCCATGGGCCTGCTCGGCTTCATGGAGGGCGAGACGCCGCGGCTCGGGGTCAAGGACCTCCCGGCCGCCGACGTCCAGCTGGTCAAGGACACCCTGGCCAAGATGCTGAAGGGTGAGTTCACCCGTTTCGACGTCTTCGCCGGGGAGGTCAAGGACAACACCGGCAAGGTGATCATCCCCGCCGGCAAGAAGCTCGTCCAGTCCGACCTCGACCAGTTCCCGCCCGGCGCCCCGGGCAACGAGTGCTCGGCCTGCATGTACTGGTGGGCCGAGGGGATCAACGCGCAGCTCCCCACCCTGGCCCAGTAGGCCATCGAGTCCGAGGCCCGCGACGACCCGCTCGTCGCGGGCCTCGACGTTCCACGGAGCCGTCTCGAGCGCATGACCGTCGCACCCGACGCTCTCACCCCGCCGCAGGTCGCTCCCAGCATGCTCGCCGTCGAGATGCGCGGGATCATCAAGCGCTTTCCGGGAGTCGTCGCCAACGACGGCGTCGACTTCGACCTGCGCGTCGGGGAGGTCCACGCGCTGCTCGGCGAGAACGGGGCCGGCAAGAGCACGCTCATGAACGTGCTCGACGGCCTCTATCGGCCCGATGCCGGTGAGATCCGCGTGTTCGACAGGCCGGTCGAGTTCCACTCGCCGCGCGACGCGATCGCGGCCGGCCTCGGCATGGTCCACCAGCACTTCGCCCTGGTGCCCACCCAGACGGTGACCGAGAACGTCCTCCTCGGTCTTCCGCGGCCGCGCTTCCGCCTCGACGCGCGACGCTACGACGACGAGATCGCCGACCTCGCCCGCCGCCACGGGCTGGCCGTCGACCCGCGGGCGCGCATCTGGCAGCTCTCGGTCGGCGAGCAGCAGCGGGTCGAGATCCTCAAGATGCTCTACCGCGGCGCCCGGATCCTCATCCTCGACGAACCGACGGCGGTCCTCGCACCCCAGGAGGCCGTCGATCTGTTCGGGACCCTGCGGTCGATGGTCGCCGACGGAACGTCGGTCGTCTTCATCAGCCACAAGCTGGCCGAGGTCGCCCAGATCGCAGACCGCGTCACGGTGATGCGCCGCGGACGGGTGGCGGCGGCGGGCCTCGCGACGGCAGAGACTACGACGGCCGGCCTGTCGCGCCTGATGGTCGGCCGCGAGGTCCTCGAGACGATCGAGCGGACGTACAGCTCCCCCGGGCCCGTCGTGCTCGCAATGCGGGACGTCGAGGCGGAAGGTGATCGCGGCCGGCCGGCGCTCCGGGGGATCACGCTGGAGGTCCGCTCCGGGGAGATCCTCGGGGTCGCCGGAGTCGCCGGCAACGGCCAGTCCGAGCTGGCCCAGGTCCTGACCGGCCTCCGCCGCTGCAGCGCCGGGTCGATCACCGTCAACGGCGTGGAGACGAGCGGCAGGAGCCCACGCGAGGCGATCGACCAGCGGATCGCCCACGTCCCCGAGGACCGGACCGGCGTGGGCACCGCGCCGAACCTCTCGGTGGCCGACAACCTGATCATGAAGAGCTATCGCGAGGCGCCGGTCGCACGCCGCTGGGGGATCGACACGGGCGCCGTGCGCCGCTTCGCGAACCGGCTCCGGGAGAGGTACGAGATCGCCGCGCCGTCGGTCGACACGGAGGCCCGCCTCCTCTCCGGCGGCAACCTGCAGCGCCTCATCCTGGCCCGCGAGATCGCGTCGGAGCCGCGGCTGATGGTCGCCGTCCAGCCGACGCGCGGCCTCGACGTCGGCGCGATCGCGACCGTCCACCGCCTGATCCTCGACCAGCGCGCGGCAGGGGCGGCGACGATCCTCATCAGCGAGGACATCGACGAGGTGCTCGCCGTGGCCGACCGGGTGGCCGTCATGTACGAGGGGCGCCTGGTCGGGCTGTTCGACGCGGCGGACGCCGACGTGGCCGAGATCGGCCTCCTCATGACCGGCGGCGGCGGCTCCCGCGCCGTGCCCCCCGTCGCCGCGGCGGGCGTGCCATGACGGCGAGCCTCCCGACCCGCCGGCCGGCGGCCACGGGCGGACGCGCGCCCTGGACGCTCCGCCTGGAGCGCCGGCTCGAGGTCCCGCGGTGGCTCCCGGTCGCGACCACCGCCGCGGCCGTCGTCGCGGCGCTCGTGATCAGCGGGATCGTCCTCCGGATCGCCGGCGGCGATCCGATCGCCATCTACGCCCACATCGCCCGCGCGTCGTTCGGGAGCCTCGGCGTCCTCTCCGACACGCTCGTGAAGGCCACGCCCCTGATCCTCACCGGGCTCGCCTGCGCCCTTGCCTTCCGGATGCGCCTCTGGAACATCGGGGCCGAGGGCCAGTTCCTCATGGGGGCCTGGGCGGCGTCGGCGGTGGTGCTCATCCCGATCGTGCCGCACGGCACGCCCGCGATCGTGACGATCCCCCTGATGATGGTCGCCAGCATGGCCGCGGGCGCCGCCTGGGGCGCCATCCCGGGGCTGCTCAAGGCCGTCCGCGGGGTGAACGAGATCATCGTCACCCTCATGCTCAACTACGTCGCCGTCCTCTGGATCTCGTACTGGGTCTTCGGGCCGTGGAGCGAGGGTGGCTTCCAGTTGTCCCGGCCGTTCCCGCCGGAGGCCTGGCTTCCCCGCCTCTCGGACGCGGCCGGGGCCGTCCCGGAGTTCGCGGGGCTGACTGTCCACCTGGGCCTCGTCTTCGGGCTCGTGGCGGCGATCGTCCTGCGCCTCTTCATCTTCCGGAGCAGACGCGGGTACGAGATCCGGCTCATCGGGGACAGCCCGCGGGCCGCGCGCTACGCCGGCATCGACGTGACCCGGAACACGGTCCTCGTCTTCGCCCTGTCGGGTGCGCTCGCCGGCCTGGCCGGGATGAGCGAGGTCGCCGGCGTGGTCCACCGCCTCCAGCAGGCCATCTCCCCGGGTTACGGCTTCACCGCCATCATCGTGGCCTACATCGCGAAGCTCCACCCGTACGGCGTGGTCGTCGCCGCGATCGCCTTCGGGGCGCTGATCCTTGCCGGGCGCGAGATCCAGCCGTCCGGCGTCCCGGCGATGATCCAGGGGATCATCCTCTTCTCGCTCATCGCCAGCGAGGTCTTCCTCCGCTACCGGATCCGGCTAGGGCGGCGGGAGGTCTGATGGACCCCACGATCATCCTCGCCGCGGGCGTCGCCACCGGCACCGTCTTCCTCTTCGCGGCCGTGGGCGAGATCTTCGCGGAACGCGCCGGCGTCCTGAACCTGGGCGTCGAGGGGATGATGCTCATGGGCGCCGTCGTCGCCTTCGGGACGGCCGTGGCGACCGGGAATCCCTGGCTCGGGCTCCTGCTGGGCACCCTCGCCGGCGGCCTCCTCTCCGTCCTCCACGCGATCATCACGATCAGCTTCCAGGCCGAGCAGGTCGTCTCCGGGCTCGCCCTGACGTTCCTCGGCTCGGGCCTTGCCCGCGTCCTCGGCGAGGATCTCTCGAAGGCGGGCGCGATCTCGCTCCTGCCCCGCGTGACGATCCCCGGCCTGTCGGCGGTGCCGGTCGTCGGGCCGATCTTCTTCACCGACCAGAGCATCCTCGTCTATCTCGGCTTCGCGGTCGTGCCCCTCGCCTGGTACTGGATCGGGCGAACCCGGCCCGGCCTCCACCTGCGGGCGGTCGGCGAGAGCCCGACGGCGGCCGATTCCCTGGGCGTCGACGTCTACCGCCTTCGATACACGTACGTGATCGTCGGCGGCCTCTTCGCGGGGCTCGCCGGGGCGACGATCACGCTCGCCGTCTCACCCGGCTGGTTCGGCGAGCTCACCGTGAACGGCATGGGCTGGATCGCGGTCGCCCTCGTGATCTTCGCCCAGTGGAGCCCGCTGCGGGCGGCCGTCGGGGCCTACCTCTTCGCCGCGATCCGGCGGATGCTCATCGACATCCAGGGGCCGCAGGAGCTCTTCGGGATTCCCAACCCCTTCTTCCACGACCACACGCTGACGTTCTTCCTGGAGATGGTCCCCTATCTCCTGATCATCGCGGTGCTGGTGGCGGTCTCGGGAGAGAACCTGCGGAAACGCCTGGGGGCGCCCGCCGCGCTGGGGATTCCGTACGTGCGCGGCGATCGCGGCCACTGAGCCGCTGCCGGTCGGCGCCGGAGCGGCCGTCGCGAGGCCGTCGAGGGGCCGCGGAGGAGCCGCCGAGCCACCCTTGGGAGGTCGCCGGAGCGGTCATCGCTCCCGCGGTCAGGCGCCCTCGTCGACGTCGGGCCCGAGGAGCTCCATCTGGACGAAGCCCGTCGTGTCGAAGGCGAGCTGCTCGGGTTCCCGGGCGGATCCCTCCCCGCTGCGGCGCGAACTCGAGGATGACGCGCTCGTCGCCCTCGACCAGCGTGTACACGATGAGCTGGTCGGGCCGGGTCTCGAACTCGAGGTGCTCGAACGAGTCGACGTTGAGGCTGATCGACACGGGCGTGAAGTAGGAGGAGGTCTCGGGCTCGTCGATGACCACCCGCTCCACCCAGCCGGTGCCGTGGGCCACGAGATCGCGGCCCCGGAAGTAGCGGTACGAGACCGTCTGCTTGATCAGCGGCCGGAGCAGGTTGAGGACGTCGGTGCGGGACGACACGATGCCGCTGTTGACGTAGAACCGGGCGGGCGTCGGACGGGCCAAGGGAGCACCTCCTGCGCGGGCCGGACGGGCGGAACGTGCGCGCCGCGGGCGATCGTGGGGATCCGGGCCGGGCGACCCCGGGATCGTAGCGCACCGCGGGCACGCCGGGGAGGCCCACGTCGATGAGGAGGCCTATCATCGGCACATGCTCATGGTGATCGACGTCGGCAACACGAACCTGCGCCTCGGCACGGTCCGGGACGGCTCGCTCGGCGCCACCCGCCGGGCCGCCACCGCGGCCGCGGCCACGCCTGACGAGGTCGAGGTCCTGCTCGGTGCGCTGCTGGGCCTCGACGGCCTGCGCCTCGACGACATCGGGGCGATCGCCCTCGCCTCCACCGTGCCCGCCGCCGCCGCGGCCGTCGAGGCCGTCGCCGCACGTCGGGCGATCCCCTGCGTCACGGCGTCGCCCGTCACGATCCCGCTCCCGGTTCGCGTGGAGCGGCCCGGTGACGTCGGGCCGGACCGGCTCGTGAACGCCTACGCGGCCGCTCACCTCCACGGCACCCCGGCGGTCGTCGTCGATTGCGGCACGGCCACGACGCTCGACGCGGTCGACCACGCCGGCGACTTCGTGGGCGGTGCCATCGCCCCCGGTCTCGTCCTGGGCCTCGAGGCGCTGGCCGCACGGACGGCCCGCCTGCCGCTCGTGGAGCCGCGACTCCCGGACGGCCCGATCGGCCGCGACACGGCCTCCGCGATCCGCGCCGGGACCGTCCTCGGCCACCGCGTCATGATCGAGGGTCTCCTGGCGCGCATCCGCCGCGAACTGGCGGCGGGGGCCGGCATCGCGCCCCACGACGTCCGGGTCGTGCTGACGGGCGGGCTGGCCGCGCTGCCGTGGGCGCGAACGATCGAGGGCATCGACGCGATCGATCCCGATCTGACGCTGCGCGGCCTCGTCCTCTTCCATCGCGCCGTGACCGGCGCGGCCGAGGCCTGAGGCATGGGCGAGCGGCTGGCCGGGCGGTTCATCGGCCTCGGAGTCACCGGCTCGATCGCCGCCTTCAAGGCGGTCGACCTGCTGCGCCTCCTCCGCGCCGAGGGCGCGGACGTGCAGGTGCTCATGACGCCCTCCGCAACGCGCTTCGTCGCGCCCCTGACGCTGGCCGCGCTCTCCCGGCGCCACGTCGACGCCGAGGTGCTCGACCTCCTCCCGGACGGGCGGATCGGCCACGTCATAACCGCGGACGCCGCCGACGCCATCCTCGTCGCCCCGGCCACGGCCCACTGGCTGGGGGCGATGGCCCACGGCCTCGCCGCGGACGTGGTGACCGCCACCTGCCTGGCCACGTCCGCGCCGGTCGTCGTCGCCCCCGCGATGGACGGCGACATGTACGCCCACCCCGCGACCCAGGCGAACGTCGCCGTCCTCCGTGACGACTTCGGGTACGTGATCGTGGAGCCCGAGAGCGGCGCCCTCGCCTCGGGCCAGCTTGGCCCGGGCCGGCTGGCGGACCTCGGCCTGATCGTCGACGCCGTCGTCGCCGCGATCGGCGGCCGCCCCGTGCGGCGGCCCGATCCCGCCGATCGGCCGCCGCGCCTCGCCGGCTCTGCGGCCGAGGCGGTGATGCGCGACGCTGACGACCTCGCGGGTCGCCACGTCGTCGTCACGGCCGGCGGCACCGCGGAGCCGATCGACCCGGTCCGCTTCATCGGCAACCGGAGCAGCGGGACGGATGGGCGTCGCCGTCGCCGAGGCCGCCCGGGATCGCGGGGCGCGGGTGACCCTAGTCGTCGGCATGGTCAGCGTCCCCCTCCCGGAAGGCGTCGAGGTAGTGCGGGCCGAGAGCGCCGCGGCGATGCGGGCAGCCCTCGGGCGGCTCCTGGGGGAGGCCGGCGGCCGCGCCGGGTTCGACGCCCTGGTCATGGCCGCGGCCGTGGCCGACTTCCGTCCGGCGGCCGCCGCCGACCGTAAGATCCAGCGCACGGACCGTGGCCTGACGCTCGAGCTCGTTCCCAACCCGGACCTCCTCTCCGAGGTCGGGCGGCTGGTGCGCGGCCTGGACGAGGACGGGGAGCCGGCTGGTAGTCCGCGGATCCCGCGCCCCATCCTCGTCGGGTTCGCCGCCGAGACCGGCAGCCTCGCCCGGGCCGCCGGGAAGCTCGCCCGGAAGCGTGTCGACCTGATCGTGGCCAACGACGTGACCGAGGAGGGCTCGGGCTTCGGGACGCCCACCAACCGGGTGACCCTCGTCGCCGCGGACGGGACCGAGGCCGACCTGCCGCTCCTCTCCAAGCGGGAGGTCGCCGAGCGGATCCTCGACCGCGTGGCCGTCGCGCTGGACGCCCGCGACGCAGCGGCGCAGACTGGCGGGGACGAGCCACCGCAGGAGACCCGCGTCCCGTGAGCGCCACCCCGGCCGGACCCGCCCGCCTCACCGTCCTCGACATCGCCCGGATGAACGCCGACGGCGAGCGGATCGCCATGCTCACCGCCTACGACTTCCCGACGGCCCAGCTCGTCGACGAGGCCGGGATCCCGGCCATCCTCGTCGGCGATTCCCTCGGACAGGTTCTCCTCGGCTATGACACGACGGTCCGCGTCACGATGGAGGAGATGCTCCACCACACCAAGGCCGTGGTCCGCGGAACGCGGCGGGCGATGGTCATCGGCGACATGCCGTTCCTCTCCTACGCGACCCCGGAGGACGCCCTCGCGAACGCGGGGCGCTTCCTGCGCGAGGCCGGAGCCCAGGCCGTCAAGGTCGAGGGCGGGATCCGGGCCGCCCGCATCATCGAGACGCTGGTGAGGTCCGGTATCCCGGTGATGGGCCACATCGGCCTCACCCCCCAGGCCATCAACGCGATCGGCAAGGTCCGGGTCCAGGGCCGGACCAGGGAGCAGGCGCGGGCGCTCCTCCACGACGCCCTCGCGGTGCAGGAGGCCGGAGCGTTCGCGGTTGTCGTGGAGCTCGTCCCGGAGCAGCTGGCCGCCGCCATCACGGCCCGCCTCCGCATTCCCACGATCGGGATCGGCGCCGGCGCCGGGTGCGCGGGGCAGATCCAGGTGATCACCGACGTCCTCGGCCTGGGCTCCTTCGTGCCCCGCCACGCACGGCCCTACGCCGACCTCCGGGGGACGATCCTGGCGGCCGCGACCGCCTACCGCGCCGACGTCGAGGCGGGCGCCTTTCCCGGCGACGCCGAGTCGACCCGGATGGACGAGGCGGTCCTCGACGAGGTCCTGGGCCGGGCGACCGTCGACCGGGCCGGCAGCATGGACGCCGTCGTCGGGGGGATCCCGCTCGACCGCGACCTGTGATCGGCGGGCCCGGGGCGGCCACGGGCGGTTCGCCGGGCACGCGGGAGACGCCGCCCGGCGGCGGGCCCCTCGTCGTCCGATCGCGCGCGGAGCTCGCCGCAGCGCTGGCCCGGGCGCCGCGGCCGCTCGGCCTGGTCCCCACGATGGGATGGCTGCACGCCGGGCACCGCTCGCTGATCGCCCGCGCCCGCGCCGAGAACGCCACGGTCGCCGTGTCGATCTTCGTGAATCCCCGCCAGTTCAGCGGCGCGGCCGATCTCGAGCGCTACCCGCGGAACGAGGCCCGGGACGTCGCGATCTGCGCCGAGGAGGGGGTCGATCTCGTCTGGGCGCCGGGCGTCGACGACGTCTACCCGGCCGGGTTCGACACCGCCGTCCGCGTCGGCGCCGTCTCCTCGCCGCTCGAGGGCGCCGCCCGGCCCGGCCACTTCGAAGGGGTGGCCACCGTGGTCGCCGTCCTCCTCGGGCTGGTCCGGCCGGACCGGTCCTACTTCGGGATGAAGGACGCCCAGCAGCTGCGGGTCATCGCCCGGATGGCGACGGACCTCGCCCTCACGACCGTCGTCCCCTGCCCCACGGTGCGCGAGCCCGACGGCCTGGCGATGAGCTCCCGCAACGTCCACCTGTCGCCCGCCGAGCGTGCCGCCGCCGCTGTGATCCATCGCGCCCTGCAGGCCGGGCGGGCGCGACGCGACGCGGGCGAGAGAGACGCGGAGGCGATCCGGGCGGCAGTTCGCGGAGTCCTGGCCGCGGAGCCGCTCGCCGACGTGGAGTACGTCTCGCTCGCCGACGACCTGACCCTCGCCGAGCTCGAGCGGGTCGACGGGCCGGCCCTCCTCTCGCTCGCCGTCCGCTTCGGGTCCACCCGCCTGATCGACAACGAGGCGCTCTGACGCGCGGGGGCGACGCAACCTCCGGCGCGGCCACCGGGCACCCTTCGCCCGATCGGGAACCGCCGGACCGCGAGCACCGTCCCGGGGGCGTGACGCGGGCCGAGCCTGACCGCGTCGGTGCCCTGGGGTTTCCCCGATGATCGCCTCCATCCGACCCGCCGTTCTCCGCCGCCTCGGCCTGCTCGCCACCGTGGCGCTTCTCGCGGGCGCGTGCGGCGGCAGCGCCGCCTCCATCCCGAACCCCGACGGGGCGGGAGCGCCCAGTGCCGGGGCCGCCGGCGGGGCGCCGCTCCCGGCCGCGACCGCGGCGCCCTTCGCCGCCGGCGAGGTCGACAGGCAGTCCAGCTCCTACTCGGACGCGAACCTTGCCGGGAATGGCCCGCTGATCGTGCGGACCGGCCAGCTGAACCTCGAGGTCAAGGTCCTCGACGACGCGCTCGCGGCGGCCGACCAGGCGGTGACCGCCGCCGGCGGCTACGTCTCGGCGTCCCAGCGCCAGGGCGATGACGAGAACGCCGGCGCGATGGTCACCTACCGGATCCCGGTGGAGCGCTGGGACGCCACCCTTGCCGCGCTGCGGAAGGTCGGCGTCAAGGTCCTCTCCGAGCAGACGGGCAGCGAGGAGGTCACCAGCCAGGTCGTCGATCTCGGCGCCCGCCTGACCAACCTTCGCGCCACCGAGTCCGCCCTCCAGGCGATCATGGTCAAGGCGACGAGGATCCCCGACATCCTCGAGGTCCAGTCCCAGCTGACCGGCATCCGCGGGGAGATCGAGCAGCTGACCGCCCAGAAGCAGTCCCTCGAGGAGAGCGCCGCGATGGCGACGCTCACCGTCGGCTTCTCTCTCCCGCCGACCGTCGCGGTCACCCAGGTCCAGGAGGGCTGGGACCCCGCAAGGGAGGTCGACCAGGCCGCAGCCACGCTGGTCGGGCTCGGCCAGGGCGTCGCCAATGCCGCGATCTGGTTCGCGATCGTCCTGCTGCCGCTCGCCCTCGTCCTCGGGATCCTCGTCGGGGCTGCGTGGCTCGTCGCCCGCCGCTTCCGGCAGCGCCCGGCCGCGCCCGCTTCGGCCGCGACCCCGGATCTGCCCTCCGCCTAGAGCTCCTGGCGGCGGAATCTCCACCAGGCAAGGCCGAGCGCCGCCAGGATCAAGGCGGCGTTGGCCAGCACGGGGCCGACCAGCGAGTCCGGCACGGTGCCGACCGCGAGCGCACCCGCGGCCCCCCACAGGCCGGTGGGCATGAACGGTCCGATCGCCGGCAGCGCAGCGAGGATCCCCGTCGCGATGAAGACGCCGAACCCGATCCCTCCCGCCGCCAGCCCCGACCGCGTCACGACGGAGGCGAGAAAGGTCACCGCCGCGAAGGTCGCCAGCGAAAGCCAGATGAGGACGGTCGCGACCGCGAATCCGGGCACGGGGAGCGGCTCGAAGAGGATCGTGGTGTAGGTCCAGCAGAGGATGCCGGACACGCCGAGAGCGACGGCCAGGAGGGCCCCGATCGCCACGATCTTGGCGGTCACGAAGGCGCCGCGGCCGATCGGCTTGGCCAGGAGGAACGCCGCCGTGCCGCGCTCCTTCTCCGCGGCGACCGAGCCCATGGCGAGGAGGATCGCGATGAGGACGCCGAACTGGCCCGTGTTCTTCGTGAATTGGGCCACGGCGTCGCCCACGGTGGGCGTCGGAATCATGCCTCCGAACTGTCCGCCGCCGACCGCCTCGACGATCTCCTTGATGTAGCGGGCGGAGACCGGCGAGAGCAGGCCGAATATCGCGAAGACGGCCACGACGGCGACGAGACGCATCGTCCGTGCCTGCTCGAGGATCTCCTTGCGGAGGAGGAGTCCGAGGCCGCTCACGGCACCGGCTCCACGGTGCCGGGCTCCGGAGCGCCGGGCTCGCCGCCCACGTCGGCTCCGACGAGCTGGAGGAAGACGTCCTCGAGCGTGGGCCGGACCCGCTCGAAGCGGGCGAGCCGGACGCCCGCCGCGACCACGATGGGGAGCGCCTCGGCGGCGGCCAGCTCGGTGTCGGTCACGACGACCCGGAGGACCCCGTGGTCGGCCCGCACGTCGCGCGTCCAGGGCGCGGCCCGCAGCGCGGCGGCCAGCGTCGCGACCGCGACCTCCTGGCCCGGTTCCGGGTCGAGCTCGAGGATGGGGCGGGCGTGGCGGCCGAGCAGCTCGCCGATCGGTGCCTCGGCGACGAGGCGCCCGTGGTCCAGGATGGCCACGCGGTCGCAGACGCGCTCGACATCGGTGAGGATGTGGGTGCTCATGAGGACGGTGCTGTCGCCGCGCAGGCGTCCGATCAGCTCCAGGGTGTCACGCCTTCCCTCGGGGTCGAGCGCGCTGACCGGCTCGTCGAGGAAGAGGACCGCCGGCCGCGGCAGCATCGCCTGGCCGACTCCCAGCCGCTGGCGCATCCCGCCCGAATACCCGCCGATCCGGCGGTCGCCGGCATCGGCGAGCCCGACCGTCTCGAGCATCTCGTCGACCCGCGAGCGGAGGGCCGGCCCGCCCAGCCCGTAGGCCCGTCCGACGAACGTGAGCAGCTCCCGGCCGGTCATCCAGCCGTAGTAGCGAGGGTCCTGGTCGAGGTAGCCGATCCGGCGGGACAGGGCGGTCCCCCCGCGACCGACTTCGACGCCGGCCACGACCGCCGTCCCGGCCGTCGGTCGGCCGAGGCCGGTCAGCAGACGGAGCGTGGTCGTCTTTCCGGCGCCGTTGGGACCGAGGAAGCCGAAGACGGACCCCGTCGGGACCGCGAGGTCGAGCGAGTCGAGGGCCACGACGTCGCCGTAGCGCTTGCTGAGGCCCCTCGCCTCGATGGCGAGCCCGGTGCTCACGTCGTCGGGCTCACCCGTCCTCGCGGCCGACGAGGAAGTAGAGGATCGGCCCGATCATGCCGATGAAGATGATGACGAGCGCCCAGACGACCTTGCTGCCGCCCTTGACCCGCCGGGTCGGACGGGTGAGGTCGTAGAGGGCCCACACGAGAAGCCCGAGCTCGATGACGACAACCGGGAGGAGGACTGCGAGAATCCCGCCGAAATCCACGTTCAAGCGAGCCTCCGTTCGTCAGGCAACCTCGGTGACCGGCGCGACGCTCCGGTCGGCGTCGGACGATTACGCACGTACTTTGCAGGATCAGCCGGCCGGCGTGCTCAGCGCGGCGTCGTCCTCCGCTGGACGAGCGCCAGGGCCTCGTGCAGGCGGCCGATCGTCTCCGGGTCCACGCTGTCGGGCTCCAGGTGCGGGCCCAGGCGCTCCAGGACGTCGCCGACCAGGCTCAGGAAGACGCCGGCGTCGGCGACGAAGAACTGGGGCTCGTTGTTGTAGCGCACGAGGGTCAGGCGGCCCTGCAGGACGCGGCGATCCTCCATGTGGGCAACCTGCGTCGCGAACGTGTGTCCCTGGATCCCGTCGGGGTTGTTCAGGAAGTTCAGGGCGTTGTCGATCGCCAGGCCGAAGCGGGCGCGCCACGCGGTGAGGCGCTCGTGCACCTCGGGACCGATCCGGACCTCGCCGACCTCCTCGAAGACCTCGGGGGCCACAGTGAGGAGCCCGACCAGGGTCGAGCCGGCCCGGGCCCCGAGCATCACCTGGAGCGAGCGCTCGAGGGTGAAGACCTCGGAGTCGAACCGGGGGCTGGTGATGACGTCGGTCAGGAGATCCTCGACGTTGTCGAGGACGGCCGTATCGGACATCGCGCCGGCGAGGTGGAGGATCTCCTCCTTGAACAGGAACTTCTCTTCATGGTCGAGCATGGGCCGATGGTACACCGCGGAATCGGCGAGCCCCGGCCGGGACGGCCGGGGCTCGGAGGCGGGGCGAGCGGCTGAATGCCGCCTGGGGCTACGGGTAGAGGCCGCGCAGGGCCGTCGAGTTGGCCACCCGCTGGACGGCGACGAGGTACGCCGCCGTCCGCATGTTGACCCCCTCGCGCCTGGACATGGCGAGGACCTCGGCGAACGAGCGGTCCATGATCTCCTTGAGCTTGGTGTTGACGACCTCCTCGCTCCACTGGTCGCGGTTGAGGTCCTGCACCCACTCGAAGTAGCTGACGGTCACGCCGCCGGCGTTGGCCAGGATGTCCGGGATGATGAAGACCCCCTTGCGGGTGAGGATCTCGTCGGCCTCCGGGGTCGTCGGGCCGTTGGCCGCCTCGGCGAGGATCCTGGCCTTGATGCGATCGGCGTTGCGCTCGGTGATCTGGTTCTCCAGCGCCGCCGGGACGAGGATGTCGCAGTCGAGCTCGAGCAGGAGGGCGGGATCGACCGGCGAGGTCCCCGGCAGCCCCTTGACCGACCCGGTCCGGGCAGCCCATTCGAGGGCGGCATCGACGTCGATCCGGTCGGGCGCCTCGACCGCGCCGTAGACGTCGCCGATGGCCACGATCCTGGCCCCGTAGCGACGGACGATGTCGGCGAAGTGGGTGCCGACGTTGCCGAAGCCCTGCAGGACGATGCGGGCGCCGTCGAGGGTCGTGCCCAGCGCCTTCGCCGCCGAGTCCAGGGTGAAGGCAACGCCCCGGCCCGTCGACTCTCGCCGGCCCAGCGAGCCGCCGAGCTCCACCGGCTTGCCGGTCACGACGCCCGGGACCGTGTACCCGACGTGCATCGAGTAGGTGTCCATCATCCAGGCCATGGTCTGGGCGTTGGTGTTCACGTCGGGGGCCGGGATGTCGCGATCGGGCCCGATCAGGACGCTGATCTCGGTGGTGAAGCGCCGGGTGAGGGCCTCGAGCTCCTTCAGGGAGAGCTTCGTCGGGTCGACCACGACGCCGCCCTTGCCGCCGCCGAAGGGGATCCCGACGACCGCGCACTTCCAGGTCATCCACATCGCCAGAGCCTTGACCTCGTCGAGGGTCACGTCCTGGTGGTAGCGGATCCCGCCCTTCGCGGGGCCGCGACTCAGGTTGTGCTGGACGCGGTGGCCGGTGAAGACCTGCACGGTGCCGTCGTCCATGTGGACGGGGAACGAGACCGTGAGCGCCCTCCTCGGCTGGCGGAGGACCCGGCGCAGGCCGGAGTCGAGGTTGAGGTGCTCCGCCGCGAGGTCGAACTGGCGCTGCGCGACCTCCCAGGAGTTGATCGGGGGCGCCGCCTGCTCGGTGGTCATGGAAGTGGATATCCTCCTGCCCGGAGCCCCAGTCGGGGTGCCGCGGTCTTCGTCCGCCCCCGCTGGGCGGCCCTGCTTCCGCCTCCGGGACGGCTGCCCCGGAGCACGAGCGCAATGGTACCGGCACCGGCTCGTATCCGTGCCGCAACTCTGCCGGGCGCGAGCCGGCCTGTTGCCGCACGAGCTCACCGCTCGGCGGCGAGCCGGCCTGTTGCCGCACGAGCTCACCGCTCGGCGGCGTGCCGGCTACCGGCGCAGGAGGATCACCGCGCCGACGCCGCCGGGGCCCAGGTGGGGCCCGACCGACGCCCCGACGAGGTCGGTCGAGACGTTGGCCGGGTCGACGCCGCCGGGCAGGCGCGCCAGAACCGCGGCCCGGAAGGTGTCGAGGTCCGGGGCGTGGGTGTGCAGGAACGCGATCCTCTCCACCGGCTCGGCGGTCAGGAGCTCGACGGTGCGGGCGCGCGCCTTGGCCCGCGTGCGCACCCTGTCGGCCGTGTCGACCAGCCCGTTCGCGACGGTGATGATCGGCTTGATCGAGAGGACCGTCCCGATCGCCGCCCGCGCCGGCGAGAGGCGGCCGCCCTTGCGCAGGTACTCCAGCGTGTCGAGGGCCACGAAGATCCTGATGTCCCCGGCCCTGGCCCGCAGCTCCGCCGCGATCTCGGCTGCGGGCACGTTCGCCGCCGCCATCTGGGCGCCGAGGATGGCCAGGTGGCCGACCCCCATGGAGACCGAGTTGGTGTCGACGACGTGGATCTCCCGGCGCGGCAGGCCCAGGACGCCCAGCTCGGCGCTCTTGAACGTGGCCGACAGCTTGTCACCGACGGTCACGCAGACGATCGCGTCGGCGCCTGCGGCGAACTCCGCCTCGAAGGCGGCCTGGAAGTCCCCGGGCGATGCCGCCGCCGTCGTCGGGAAGGGCGCGTCCGGGGCCAGCATCCGGGCCCAGAACTCGTCGGTCGAGAGGTCCACGCCGGCCCTGAACTCGGCCTCGCCGAACCGCACGTAGAGGGGGACGATCCGGATGCCATGCGCCGCGGCAGCGTGCGCCGACATGTCCGAAGTCGAGTCTGTGACGATGGCGACGCGCCCCATGGGCCCCCCTCACTTCTCTCCCCGGTCGCCCGGCAATACCTCTCCGACGGGCGCCCGGCGGCAGATTCCGCGCGTGATACGGGCGCGCGGCACCCGGGCCGGCCCGGTCCGAGCCGGCGCCGACTCGACCGTCTCCGCGGTCAGTGCCGCCGGAGGAACGCAGCCCCCATCAGATGCGGCCCGAGGTGCGGGCCCGTCGAGGCGCCGATGATGCCGGTCGAGACGTGGGCCGGGTCGATGCCGCCGGGGAGGCGCGAGATGACCGCCGCCCGGAACGCCTCGACCTCGTCGGCCGAGCTCGTCGGCGTGTGCAGGAACGCCAGGCGCTCGAGCGGCGCCATCGTCAGCAGCTCGACCACGCGCTCCCGGGCCTTGACGCGGGTCCGGGGCTTCTCCGCCATCTCCACGAGACCGTCGCGCACTGTGATGATCGGCTTGACGGAGAGGAAGGTCCCGATCGCGGTCCGCGCCGCCGACAGGCGGCCGCCCTTGCGGAGGTACTCCAGGGTGTCGACTGCGACGTAGAGATCGACGTCCGGCAGTCGCGCCCGAACGGCCGCCGCGATCTCCGCGGCCGCCATCCCCGTGGCCGCCATCTCGGCGGCGAGGAGCGCCGGGATCCCGGTCGACATCGAGGTGGACATCGTGTCGATGACGTGGATCTCGCGGTCCGGGAGCTCCCCGGCGGCGATCGTCGCGCTCTGGAACGTGGCCGACAGCTTCGAACCGATCGTGGGGCAGACCACCGCGTCGGCACCCTCGGCGAAGCAGGCCTCGAACGCCTGGCGGAATGCCCCCGGCGACGGAGCCGAGGTCGTGGGGAAGGGTGCGTCCGGGGCGAGCAGCCGCGCCCAGAACTGCTCCGAGGTGAGGTCCACCCCGACGCGCATCTCCTCGGCGCCGAAGGTCACGTAGAGCGGCACGACCCGCAGCCCGGCGGCCGCCGCCACGTCCGGCGCCAGGTCGGCGGTGGAATCGGTAACGATCGCTGTGCGGCTCATGGATCCTCCCTCACTTGCCCCCGCGTCGATGATACGGCCCGGGGAGGCGGCCGTACCCGCTATTCGGGCGGCACGGGCCGGGCGGCAGCTTCGGCGCTGCCGACACCGTGCTCGTAGGCGCGCAGCCGCCACAGGGGCAGGAGCGCCACGACCAGGAGCGCGATCGTGGCGAACAGGAGGCCGTCGATCCCGCGCGCGTCGGCGGCGACCCCGCCGGCGAGACTCCCGATGATCTGGCCCACGGCGAGGAAGACGGAATAGAGCCCCATGATCGCCCCCCGGTCCCGCGGGTACGGCTCCGACATGTCGGCCAGGAGCCCGAGCGCCGCCGGGGTCGCGCCGGCGAGGACGAAGAGCCCGCCCACCACGAGCACCAGGAACCCTCCGAGGATCGCCACCGGGAGCCCGCTCCCGTGGTTGAGGGCAAGGGCGGCGGCGGCCAGCACGCCCCCGCCGGCGATCCCGTAGCCGATGATCGTCGTCCGCCGCAGGAGCTTGAAGCGGTTGCCCCAGTAGACCAGCCCAGCGAAGAAGATCAGCAACCCGACGCCCAGCCCGGCGCTCACCGCGAGCGGTGAGAAGCCCTGCATGAGGAGCTGGTCGGCGAACTCCGGGGCCGGCTCGCGAATCAGCTGGAAGATCGACTGCGCAGTCCACAGGCCGATCACCGCGTTGATGGCGATCCAGGTGGGCGCCAGGAGCCAGACGTGGGCGCCCCGCAGGATCTCCCAGTAGCGCGCCAGCGTGGTCCCGCGCTCGCGCTCCTGGCCGCCATGGTCGACGCGCGGGTCGCTGATCCCGAAGCGATAGATGCCCCACGAGACGCCATAGAGGAGGGCATTGGCGAAGAAGGCGACGTTGCCGAGCGCCGTGTAGATCACGCCCGCGGCCACGATGCCGCCGCCGAGCCCTGCCAGCGTCGCGGCCTCGAAGCGGGCAACGGCCCGGCCCCGCAGCCCCTCGTCGCCCACGGTGGCGATCGCGATGAAGCCCAGGATCGCAGGGACGCTGGCGGCCGTCGAGGCACCCTCCAGCCAGCGCGTGCCGCCCAGCAGGACGAGGCTCGTCGTGATCCCGGTCAGGACGACGGCCACGGCTCCGAAGGCTGGGCCGAGCTCCATGATCCGGTGGTAGCCGAGGCGATCGGCCAGCGTGCCGAAGATGGGCGACAGGAGCAGCTCCGCCGCGAAGAACGAGGCGGTGAAGAGCCCGAGCACGATGGCGTCGACCCGCTCGCCACCGTATCTCGGCAGGTCGTTGAGGTAGTAGACCAGCATGGCGCCCGTCAGGCCCGTGCTGAATCGCAGGGTGAACGTCCCGAGAACGACGGCCCATAGCGAACGCTCCATCCAGCGCAGGGTACGCGGCCCGCGCCTGCCGCGAGAGGTGCTGCCGGACCACGCCTACAATCGACGCGTGGAGACTCCCCGCCCGCTCGTGCCCGCCCCCCTCGCCCGCGGCGGGAGCGGGGCCGTCGTGGCGCCCCATCACCTGGCGACTGCGGCCGGCCTCGGCATCCTGCGCGCCGGCGGCAGCGCGGTGGACGCGGCGATCGCCACGAACGCCGTCCTTGCCGTGGTCTTCGGCCAGGCCTGCGGGATCGGAGGCGACGCCTTCTGGCTCATCTGGGACGAGGCGTCGAGCGTGCAGGTCGCGCTCAACGGCTCCGGGCGTGCGCCGGCGACGGCAGACCCGGCCGCCCTGCTGGCCCGCGGCCTCTCGACGCTCCCCTTCCGGGGCCCCCTCGCGATCACCGTCCCCGGGGCGGTCCGCTCCTGGGGCGACGCCCATGCCCGCTTCGGCCGGCTGCCATGGGCGGACCTCCTGGCCCCCGCGATCGAGCTTGCCGGCGGCGGCTTCCCGGCCGACGACCACTTCGTGCGAGCCGTAGAGGGCTCGGCGCCCGTCTTCGCCCGCGAGCTGGGCGACGGCGCGCGCGGCTGGGCCGCGACCTACCGCCCCCACGGCCGCCCGTGGCGCCCGGGCGAGAGGGTCAGGCTGCCGGCGCTCGCCGCGACGCTCGGACGGCTGGCGGCGGCGGGTGCGGGAGACCTCTATGCCGGAGAGCTGGCCGCCCGCCAGGCCGCCGGGCTCGCGGCCGCCGGCAGCGAGATCACGTCCGCGGACCTGGCCGCCCATGCCTCCACCTGGGAGGCGCCGCTCTCCCTGGACTACCGGGGGGCGATCGCCACCACCCATCGGCCTAACAGCGCCGGCCTGGTGGCCCTCGAGATCCTCAACGTCCTGCGGGCGCTGGAGCCGCCCGACCCCGGTCTCTTCGTCCCGGGCGATGGCGGCGCGACGGCCGGTGCCGACCTGCGCTGGACTCATCTCGGCATCGAGGCCGCAAAGCTTGCCCTGGCCGATCGCGACGCCCATCTCTCCGATCCTGCATTCGTGGAGGTCCCGGTCGGGCGCCTGCTCGACCCGGGCTACGGCGAGGCCCTGGCCCGCGCCATCGACCCCGCCCGCGCCGCGCTGCCGCCGCCCTCCCGTGCCCCGCGCGGCGGCGGCACGGTCTGGCTCGGCGTCGTGGACGGGGAGGGCAATGCCGTGAGCCTCGTCGAATTGAACTACGCCGGCTTCGGGAGCGGCGTGGTGGACCCGGGGACGGGGATCGCCTACCAGAACCGCGGAAGCTACTTCAGCCTGGACCCGGACCACCCGAACGTGCTGGCCCCTGGCAAGCGGACCCTCCACACGCTGCTCCCCGGCATGCTCTTCCGGGACGGGCGGCCGTGGGTCGTCCACGGGAGCATGGGCGGCGACTCGCAGCCCGCGATCTACGCCCAGGTCGTCTCGGCGATCGTCGACGGCGGGGTCGACGTCGCCACCGCGGTCGCCGCGCCGCGCTGGTCACCGGCCCCGGCGACGCACTTCGCGCCGCCGGATCTCGTCGGGATCGAGCCGCGCTTCCGGCCCGGGCTGCTCGAGGGGCTGGCGGCGATGGGCCACCACCTAGACATCCGGGCTCCGTTCGACGGCGGCCTTGGTCATGCCCACGCGATCGAGCTCGTCGCGGGCGGGCCCGCGCTCGACGGCACGCTCGCCGCCGCGACTGACCCGCGCTCGCCCGGGCTGGCCGCGACGTGGTGAGCACGCGGCGCACGGCGGGCCCGGGACGGTGACGGAGCGCCAGCCCTTCCTCGGACCGGTGCCCCGGATGGCACTTCTGGGCCGGGTGCGCGCGCTGACGGTCGACGACCTCCGCGCCCTCGACGCCGCCGTCCGTTCGCTCGTCGCCGGGAGGGCCCACCGGCTCGTGGACAAGGGCTTCCTGTTCGCGTGGTGGGAGGGGCCGAACCTCCGGGCGGACGAGGACCGGGAGATGCAGGATCTCTTCGCGGCGGTGCTGGCCGCGCTCGCGGGCGGGCTGACGGGTCTCGACGTGGAGCGGGTCGCGGCCCGGTTCGCGCCGAAGCCGAGCGTCCTCGGGGCGCTCACCCAGGTGCTCACCCCCGCCCGCGAGAGCCGCCGCCTCCAGGACGCCTCGATCGGGCTGATCGAGGACGCGTTGGCGCCCTGGGACCCGCGTCGCGCGGTCGTGGCCACCTGGAACATGGCCTGCGCCGCGGCGCTCCGCGACCACCTGCCGGCGAAGACCGTCGCGACCCTCGAGGCCGCCTGGCGCCAGGCCCTCGGCGAGCCGCCGTGCTGACGACCGGGACGCCCGGCTCCGGCCATCGCGCGGTCGCCGCCTCGTGGCATACTCGCGGCCGTCGGAACCCGCCCGCCTCCCGACCTCGCCGGAGGACAGCGTGACCTCGAACATCTCCCAGGCCTACCCCTATTCATCGGAGGCCGAGGCCGAGCGTGCCGCGGCCGTCGCCGCCGCCGTCGCCGCCAACGAGGGCCTCGGCGCCGCCCTCGCCGCCGAATTCGACACCCCTCGACGGGAGTGACCGGTCGTGGACCTACCACCACGGCGGCTGCGGGGGGACGCTCCACGTGGCCGGCTACGCGCGGGAGAAGCACGCGGTGGTCGTCGTCTGCGACCGCTGCGGCAAGACGGCCCTCCGCTGACGGCCGCTCCAGGCGGACCGGCGCCCGGCGTCGTCCCCGTCGCGGCCGCCGCAGCCGCGCTGCGGGCGGCGCGGCGCCGCCTCCTCCTGGACATGGCCGGGATCGTCGCCTCGGCGGCCGGTTTCGGCCTCGTCTTTGGCCTGACGGCCCGCGGCGCCGGCTTCTCGGTCGTCGAGACCGCCGCCTTTTCGACGATCGTCTTCGCGGGGGCGTCGCAGTTCGCCGCGGCCGGCATGGTGGCGGCGGGCTTCGCCTGGCCGGCGATCGTCCTCCTCACGGGACTGGTCAACGCCCGCCACGCCCTCTACGCGGCGGCCCTCGCTCCCTGGCTCCGGGGCCGGCCGCGCGGCGAGCGGGCGCTCATGGCCCACGTCCTCACCGACGAGGCGTTCGCGCTCTCGCTCGTCCACTTCCGGCGGCTCGGCTTCGCCGACCGGCGCGGCTACTGGCTGGCGGCGATCGGTGGCGTCTTCATCCCCTGGAACCTGGCGACGCTGGCGGGATACCTCGGCGGCCAGGCGGTGCCCGACCCGCGACTGCTCGGCCTCGACGTCGTCTTCCCGGCGGCGATGGCCGGCCTCGCCGTCGGGCTGGCGACGGGTCGCCGCGAGGTCGTGGCGATGGGTGCCGGCGTGGTCGTCGCGCTCGCCGTCGGCCTCGCCGTCGACCCCCGGGTCGGCGTCGTGGCGGGCGGGCTGCTGGGCCCCGCCGTCGGGCTGGCGGTCCCGCGCCGCGACCGGAACGTTCCGGAGCCCGACGAGCTGCCGGCCGACCCCGATGCCTTCGCCCGGCCCGACCGGAGCGAGGATGGGATGCTGCCGTGAGCGTGGAGCTGGTCGGCCTAGCCGTCCTCATGTTCGCGGTGACCTACCCGGCGCGGGCCATCCCGCTCCTGGTGTCGCGCTTCGAGCGCCTGCCTCCGCGCGCCCTCGAGTACCTACGCCTGGTCGGCCCGGCCGTGCTCGGGGCAATCGCCGCGGCGCAGGTCCTCGTCGGCGTGGGCGCCGACGGGCGGCCCACGCTCGCCGTCGGCTGGGAGGCGGCCGCCGTCCTGGCCTGCGCCCTGATCGTCGCCTGGCGGCGCAACCTCGCCCTCGGGCTGCTCGTGGCTGTCGTGCTGATCGCCCTCCTCCGCGCGGTCGGGATCGCGTAGAGCGGGTCGCGCGCAGACGCGGGCGGGACGCGGCCGGGATCGCGTAGAGCGGGCGACGCGAAGGGGCGGGCAAGGGGGCGCGGCCGGGATCGCGTAGAACGGCCAACGCGCAGAGGCGGGCGACGGGCGCGGCAGTCTCCCGGGCCAGCCCCCACGCCGCCGTCGGGTCACGATCCCGGCTGCGCCCGGGCGAGCCCTGCGGGTTGAGGAACCACAACAGACTGTTGACCATGCCGGGGTTGACTCCGCCGCCCGAGAGGCGAAGATGGCCTCCTCGCCCGAGCCGGTGGGGCCGGGACAAGGGGGGCGTGACGATGAACGCCGACGGATCTCCCTACGAGCGCAGGGCGGTTGCGCTCTGGCCGCGGCTCGACCGCGTGAAGCTGCGCCGGACGCACGGGGATCCCACCCGGATCGCCCGCCTGGTGGCGCGACGCACGACCCTCTCCGTCGAGACGATCGTGCTCATGCTCGTCATGGTGGACGTCCTGACCTGAGGGTCACCGGCGCCCGATCGGAGCGCACTGGGGCGGGGGACGCGTTCGGCCCGCGGCGACCGCGCCAGGCTGGCGGGCCCTAGCGTTCGGCCCGCGGCGACCGCGCTCAGCCGGCGGCGACCGCGCTCAGCCCGCAGCGACCGTCCGCCACGCGCGCACCTCCGGATCGCGCCCCGTCGCCAGCAGGAGCGCGGCGAAGAGCGTCGTCCGCGGCACGATGCTGGCCACGTCGAGCCACTCCTCCGGCGAGTGGTCCAGGCCGCCGATCGGGCCCAGGCCGTCGAGCGACGGCACCCCCAGCCCGGCGGTGGTGTTGGCGTCGGAGGCGCCGCCCGTAGCCGCGTCGTGGATGTCGAACCCAAGGCCCGCAGCCAACCCCCGGGCCAGCGCGACCAGCCGGTCGGAGCGCGGCAGCTTCTCCATCGGCAGATGGCGGTGGCGGGGCTCCACGTCGACCGTCACGTCGCGGACCGCCGGCGCCGCCGCGATGGCCCGGATCGCGGCGTCCGCCGCCTCCATCGAGGCGCGATCTACCGCCCGCAGGTCGACCCCGAGGATCGTCCGCTCGGCGACGACGTTGGGGCGGATCCCGCCCTCGATCACCCCGACGTTGCAGGTGACGCCGGGCCAGCGTCCGGTCAGCCCGTGAAGTTCGACCACGAGGTGGGCCGCCGCCAGGATCGCGCTGCGCCCCTTCTCCGGCTCGACGCCGGCGTGCGCCGCCCGGCCGCTCACGGTGATCAGGTAGTCGGCGGTCCCCTTGCGCGAGGAGACGATGTCACCGTTGGCCCGGGCACATTCCAAGCTGAACGCGACGTCGCTCTCGCGCGCAACCCGTTCGATGTGAGGGGTCGAGGACGGCGAGCCGATCTCCTCGTCGGGGTTGGCGATGACCGTCAGGCGCTCGAACGGGAGAGGGCCGGCCGCGAGGGCGGCCTCGAGGCCGTAGAGCAGCGTGAGGAGGCCCGACTTCATGTCGGTGACGCCGGGGCCGGTGGCGATCCCATCGGCGACGGCGAACGGCCGGGCCGCAGCCGTGCCGGCCGGGAAGACCGTGTCCAGGTGGCCGATGAGCAGCGCCCGCGGGGCCCCGGGCCGGCCGCGGAAGACGGCCTCGACGGTGTCGCCCAGGACGCCACCGGGATCGGGGTGGCGGGTCACCTCGCCGCCGAGGCGGGCGAGGAACGCCGCCGTCCACGTCGCCACGTCGTTGACACCGTCGCGCGTGTAACTCCCGCAGTCGATGTTGACGAGGCGCTCGAGATCGGCGAGGAAGGCCGGCCCGGCGGCCACGATGCCAGCCCGGAGGCTCGCCAGCTCGGCGGTGGTGACGACGTCGGTCGAGGGGTTCGGCACGGCTCGGAGTCTAGTCGGCCGTGCGGGGGAGCAGGGGATCGCCGCGGGCGCCGCACCGAGCCCGAGGGTCCGCCGGGACACGCCGGCGCCCGGAGCGCCCGTGCGATACTCGGCCAGCGATGTCCCGTCCCGCGGCGACCCTGGAACCCACGCTCCCGCGGGCGCGCCCCGGCGTCCTGCGGCGCACGCTCCGGCGCGAGGTGCACAGGCTGCGGCAGCCCCGCCACGTTGCCGCCGTCCTCCTGGTCGGAATCGCCGGCGGGCTCACGATTGCCGCCCTGTTCGCCCGGGGAGAGCTGGCCGGCGCGGACGCGCGCGCCTACTGGGCGGCCGTCCGGATCTGGCTGAACGGCGGCGACCCGTACCACCCGGTCGGGCCCTTCATGCCGTTCGTGTACGCGCCGTGGCTCCTCCCGGGGTTCGTGCCCTGGGCCCTCCTCCCGTGGGACGTCGCCTGGTTCACCTGGCGGGCGGCGAACGTCGTCCTCCTCCTCTGGACGATCGGGTGGGCATACCGGCTCCACCCGCTGGCGACCGGGATCGCGGTTCTCCTCCTCGGCTTTCCCTTCATCGCCAACCTGGACACCGGGAACGTCAACCTCCTCCTCGTCTACGTGATCTGGGCCGCCCAGTTCACCGCGCCGCGGACTGCCGGCCTCCTCCTGGCCCTGGCGACGGCCCTGAAGTGGGTGCCGTTCGTCTTCCTGCCGCTCGTGGCGCCGCGCGGGCGCGCCTGGGGCGTGGGCTTCGTGGCGATCGCAGGCGCCCTGTCGCTGCTCACCCTCGACGCCACCATCGTCCAGCTGCAGGTGCTCTTCGCCTTCCCCCGCCCGCCCCGCGTCGACTACCTCGTCTTCCTGTGGTGCCTGGTCCCCTGGCTGTGGCGGCACCCGGATCCCCTCCGCCTCCTGCGGGCGGCGACCTGGATCGGATGGGGGCGCGGCTGGCTGGTCGACCTGCGGCGGCCCCGCGGGCTCGCGACGCGCTTCCGGCGCGCCTTCGGGCTCACGCCGGGGTAGCGGCCTCGAGGACCTCGGCCGCGCCACCGGGCGCCGACCCGGCCCGGGGCTCGCGGACCGGACGCAGGAGCAGCGCCCCGATCACGTAGCAGACGATGCCCACGATCATCGCCGCCCGTGGCCCGGTCGCAGGGTCGATCGCGACGGTGACCCGGTCCATCACGATCCCCAGGGCCACCGCGACCGCCACCACGCCCGACGACGCCGTTGCGACGTTGCTGATCCCCATGTAGCGTCCCGCCGCGACCTTGGGGATGATGTCCGTCATCAGCGCCCAGTCGACGGCCAGGAACGACCCGCTCCCGATGCCGAAGAGAGCTGTGCCGACCAGCGCGACCGGCACCCCGGGGGCGACCGTCACGATGGCCAGCCCCGCCGCCCCCAGCGCGCAGGCGACGTAGATGACGGGCTTGCGCCCGATCCGATCGGAGAGCCGGGCCGCCGGAACGACGGCAACCAGGTTGCCCACCACGACCACGGCGAGGATCCCGAGCTGGGCCAGGCCGGCCGCGGTCGTGTCGAGCGCCAGGCTCCGGGAGAGGAAGAAGACGGCTCCATTGACCAGGACGCCGGCGCCCATCAGGACGAAGAAGCGGGAGCCGACGAGGAACAGGAAGCTGCGCTCCTTGAGGACGTCAGTTCCCCAGGCCTCGCCGGCAATCGAGAGCCACGACCGGCCGGCCCGGTCTCGCGGCGCGGGCCCGTCGGCGACGCGGAAGACGACGCTCACCATCGTGGCCAGCTCCAGGGCGGCCAGGCCCATGGTGGCCACGAAGAACGCCGACGGGACCACCGCGTAGAGGGCGAGGGCGAGGGCGGCGATCCCGAAGCCGGCAACGTTGCCGAGCACGCTGAAGAGGCCGACGAGGGAAGATGCCATCCCCACCTGGTGGGCGGGCACGAGGTCCGGCACGTACCCCTGGAACGGGCCCTGTGCGAAGTTGGAGCTGATCTGGACGAGGATGACGAAGACCGCGATCGCCACCACGGTGTTCGACGACGCGATGCCGAAGAGGAAGACGACGTCGAGGACCGACCCGATCACGATGTACGGCTTGCGCCGGCCCCAGCGCGAGATCGTGTAGTCGCTGATGGTGCCGACGGTCGGCTGGACCAGCATGGCGATGAAGGCGCCGAGAGCGGTCATCTTGAACAGGGCGTCGCCCTGCTCGCTCAGGGGCACGAAGTTCTCGGCCACGAGGCGGTTGCCGAGGAGCGCGGTGATCCCGCCCATGACGGCACACAGGCCCAACCAGTAGAGCGAGATCCGGACCAGCTGCCAGGAGGGGAGCGTGGCCGTGGGGCGCCCGGCCTCGTCGAGGCCCGCTCCCAGCTGGTCCGCCATGGCGCCCCTTCCCTCCGCCCCCCGGCGCGGCCAGTATCGGCCCGTCCGGGCCGATGTCAACGGACTTCAGCGCGCCTGTGAACGGGCTTCGTGCGGGCCCTCGTTCAGAGGCCGGCGGAGCGCCCCCGCGCGACCATTGGACCCGCGCTCAGAGGCTGGCGGAGCGCCCCCGTGCGACCAGGCGCCGCTCCCGGGCGCCCGGGGCGACGAGCCGGAAGAGCGAGCGGTCGAGCGAGTAGACCCCGGTCGAGAGGAGCCGCAGCCCGCCCAGGCGGAAGCCGAAGACCGGGTTCTCGCCGTTGCCGGCGTGCATCGTGGCCCGGCCGCCGGGCTCGAGGACCGCGAGGTTGGCGGGGCCGCCCATCGCCTCGTGGAGGGTCGCGAGAAGGTCGCCCGCCGGCCGCGCGAGATCCCACGCGTCCTCCATCCAGCGCATCCCCACCTCGGAGTCGGCCCGACCGTGGATCCGCCCGGCGGCCCGGTATGCGTCGCGGAAGCGCCGATGGCGGGCCAGCTCGCCGTTGTGGGCGAACGCGAACCGGCCCGTCCCGTCCACGAACGGCTGCGTGTCGGCCATGCCGAGCCAAGAGAAGCGCGACGGCCGCCGGAGGTGGACCAGGGCGGCGGTCGTCTCGATCCGCCCGACGGCATCGCGCGACGCGTCGTCGCGGAAGGCGCTGGTCGCCCGGCGGGACTCCAGCGTGCCGTCGTCTCGCAGCCAAGCGACGCCCCAGCCGTACCCGGCCAGGCCGTAGCGCTCGAGGCCCTCGACGAGCGGCCAGGCCTCGGCCAGCGCGAAGGGCTCGTCGGAGCGGACCGCCAGCATCTCGCACATCGCGGCGATGGTAGCGGGCCGTGCGGGACGGCGCCGGCCTGCTCTCGGCGCGGCGCCTACTCGGCCAGCCGTCCCCGGACGTCGTCCTCCCAGCCGGGAAAGTAACGCCCGATCACCGGGAGGTCGAAGGACCGCAGGATGGAGGACGCCGGCTCGCGCTCGAGGAGGAAGGCGAAGGCCGCCCGGAGCAGACGTTCCGGATCGACGGCCGGCGGGTCCAGCCGGGCGAGGTCGGTCGGGGCGACCGTCACCCGGTGCTCGGTCGCGAGGGCGCCCTGGCGAACGCGCACGAGGCAGAGCCAGCGGCCGCCCTCGCGTCCGCAGCGGACGTCGACTTCGGGCCCGCTCACCGTCGCGGCCGCAGGGTCAGGCCCCGGTAGCCCGGCACGAAGCCCGCGTCAACGAGGCGCTCCCGCCACGGATGCCCGGCGACCAGGGGCGCGCCGTCGACACGGGAGAGGACCAGCTCGCGGAGCCGGCCCTCGCCGAGGAGCCCGGCGAGCGCCGCCAGGGCGAGCGCCGCCCGCCCGGGATCGTCGGCGGCGGGGAAGGGCACCAGCGCCTTGCCGCCCCGCTCCACATAGAGGACCGCCGCGCCATCCACCAGCACCACGTAGGCACCGGCGGCGCGCTGGAACGGGCGCCGGTCGTCGTCGCCGCGGCGGGGCCAGGCCAGCGCGGCGCCGTACGGCTGGGCGGGGTCCGCGGCGGCGAGGAGGTCCACCCGGGATCGGTCGGGGTCCGGCTCCCGGACGGCGCGCAGGCGGTCGATCGCCCCGGCCAGGGCGAACTGGGCGGCCCCGAGCCCGTCCACGAAGTAGCCGCGCCGGATCCGGCCGGCCTCTTCGAGCGCCCGCAGGACCGGGTAGACGGCGGCGAAGCCGCCCTCCACGCCTTCGCCCATAACGGCCTCGCGGGTCAGCACGCCGTGGCGCTCGAGGAGAACGAGTGCCAGCGCGTGGAGGCGCTCCGTGGCTCCGGTCGTCGCCGGCGCCTCGTTGCCCTCCACCAGCGACCAGCGGCCGGCGGCCTCCGGTGGTCCCAGCGTCGCCAGGCGACCCGGCCGCGGCCGCCGGTCGCCCCCCGGGCGCTTCCAGCGGAGTGCCCGCAGCGGGGCGAAGGTGTCGTTCGTGATCTCGCCGGCCCAGGCGAGGTCCCAAAGGGCGTCGAGCACCTCGCGATCCGAGGCGCCGCCCGCCGCCGCGAAGACCTCGCGGTAGAAGGAGGCGCCGCGACGGGCCAGCCATTCCCGGATCGCCGCGTGGCGCACCCCGCCCGGGCGGGCCGCCGCGTCCGCGCGCCCGTCCGCGCGCTGGGCCGCCACAAGCGCCGCGCGCAGGAGGTCGCCGCGGCCCGGCCGGAAGAGGGCCACCCGCCCGTCGTCGCGGCCGAGTCGCCCGCAGCCGACCCAGGCCACCTCGCCGAGGGCGCCGAGCTCGTCGAGGAGGCGCGGCTGGTAGCCCGGCAGCCGGGCCGGCAGCACGTCGCGCTCGAGCACCGACGCCGGGATCGGGACGCCGGCCAGCTGGTCCACCACCTCGGCGAGGCGCTCGAGCGCCGCCTGGCCGCGCAGCGGGGGCGCGACGTCAGCCCCGGCTGTCCGCGGGACGCCGGCAGGAGCAACCCCCTGCCAGGCCGGCAGGAATCGCGCCAGCGCCGCCGGCTCGACGGGCTCCACCTCGCGGCGCAGGCGAGCGAGCGAGCGCCGCCGGAGCAGCCGCAGGACGTCCGGGTCGCACCACTCCCGCTCCGACCCGCCCGGCCGGAACTCGCCGCGCAGGAGCGACCCCGCCTCGACGAGCCGCGCCAGCGCGTCCTCGACGATCCCCGCCGGGAGCCCCCAGCGGCGCGCCGGCTCGATCGCCAGGAACGGCGCGTGCGTCCGCGCCCAGCGGGACAGGAGCCCGCCCAGCGCGTCGCGCGTCTCGCCGAGGAACGGGTCCGGCGTCCCGGGAGGCGGCTGGGCGCCGGTCGCATCCCGGTAGCGGCCGGCGTCCTCCACGGCGATCCAGCGCGCATCGCCGCCGATCCGCACCACGACCGCGCGACGCGTCGCCGCCAGCGTCTCCAGCCACTCGTCGGCGGCCGGCGGGCCGCCCCGGGTCCGGGCGGCGACCTCGTCGGCCGTGAGGTCGCCGAGGCGGCGCAGGAGGTCCGCGACCTGGTCCACGGACCCGGCCCTGCGCTCGGCGACGAGGGCCTGGCGCTCGAGCTCGGCTTCCTCGAGCGCGGCGGGGTCCAGCAGCTCGCGCAGCTCCTCCTGGCCCAGCAGCTCGCGGAGGAGGTCGCGGTCGAGCGCCAGCGCCTGCGCCCGCCGCTCGGCGAGCGGGGCGTCACCTTCGTACATGAAGGCGGCCACGTAGTCGAAGAGGAGCGACGAGGCGAACGGCGTGGCTCGCGGGGTCTCCACCCGGTGGATGGCAACCTCGCGCCGCTCCACGCCGCGCAGCACGTCGCGCAGGGCCGGCAGGTCGAAGACGTCGGCCAGGCACTCGCGGTAGGTCTCGACGAGGATCGGGAAGCTGCCGTAGCGGCTGGCGACCGCGAGCAGGTCGGCGGCCCGCTGGCGCTGCTGCCAGAGCGGGGTCCGGGTGCCGGGACGACGGCGGGGGAGGAGCAGGGCCCGCGCCGCATTCTCGCGGAAGCGCGCGGCGAAGAGGGCCGTGCCGCCGACGGCCGCGACGACCAGGTCCTCCACGCCGTCGGCCGCCGGGAAGAGGTCGTCCTCGACTCCCTCGAGGTCGCCGTCCGGCAGGCGGATCGCGATCCCGTCGTCGGACCAGATGGTCGACACCTCGGCGCCCAGGCGCTCGCGCAGGCGGGCCTCGATCGCCATCGCCCACGGGGCGTGGACGCGCCCGCCGAACGGCGTAAGGAGGACCAGCCGCCAGTCGCCCAGCTCGTCGCGGAACCGCTCCACGACGATCCGGCGGTCGGTCGGCAGGGCGCCGGCCGCCTCGCGCTCGTCCTCCAGGTAGGCGACGAGGTTCTCTGCCGCCAGCGGGTCGAGGTGATGGCGCTCGGCGAGGCGCGCCAGCGCGCTCGTCCGGCCCTTCGTCCCGTGGGCGAGGTCGACCTCCACCTCGCGAACGAAGGCGCCCAGGGCCCGGCCCAGCTCGATCGGCCGCCCGACCGCGTCGCCCTTCCAGAACGGGAGCTTGCCCGGCTGCCCCGGCGCGGGCTCCACGATCACCCGGTCCGGCGTGATCTCGGCGATCCGCCAGCTGCTGGCCCCGAGGACGATGACGTCGCCGTGCATCCCGGCGCGCAGCTCGTAGACCATCTCCTCGTCAAGCTCGCCGACCCGCCGACCGGGCGTTCCGGCCTCGCCGACCACGAAGACGCCGTAGAGGCCGCGATCGGGGATCGTGCCGCCCGAGGTGACCGCGACGACCCGGGCGTCGCGGCGCCCCTCGACCGTGCCGGCCACCCGGTCCCAGGCCAGGCGCGGCTTCAGCTCCGCGAACTCGTCGGACGGATAGGCGCCGGCGAGCATCGCCAGGACCCCCTCGAGCGCCTCGCGGGTGAGCGTCTCGAACGGCATCGCCCGGGTCACGGCGGCGTGCAGGTCGGCCACCGACCAGCGGTCCATCACCGTCATGGCCACCACCTGCTGGGCCAGGACGTCGAGGGGGGTGCGGGGGATCTCCGTTGCCTCGATAAGGCCCTCCCGCATCCGCTCGGCCACGACCGCGCATTCGAGCAGGTCGCCGCGGTACTTCGGGAAGATGACTCCCTTGCTCACCTCGTCGACCCGGTGACCGGCGCGGCCGATCCGCTGGAGGCCGCGGGCGACCGAGGTGGGCGACTCGACCTGGATCACGAGGTCGATGGCGCCCATGTCGATCCCGAGCTCGAGCGAGCTGGTCGCGACGAGCGCCGGGAGGCGGCCCTCCTTGAGCGCCTCCTCGATGGCGACGCGCTGCTCGCGCGCGATCGACCCGTGGTGGGCCCGCACGAGGTCCTCCCCGGCCAGGTCGTTGAGGCGCTGGGCGAGGCGCTCCGCGAGGCGCCGGCTGTTCACGAAGACGAGCGTGCTGCGGTGACTTCGGATGAGCTCCAGGATCCGGGGGTGGATCGCCGGCCAGATGCTGACCCGCAGCTCGCCTCCGGTGGCCGGGCCGCCGGGCTGCTCGCCTGGCGGAAGCGTCTCGCTTGGACGGCTCATGTCCTCGACCGGGACGACCACGCGCAGGTCGAGGCGCTTCCTCGTCCCGGCGTCGACGATCGTCACTGCCCTGTCCGGGCCGGCGCCGGCGAGGAACCGCCCGATCGTCGCGAGGGGGCGCTGGGTCGCCGAGAGGCCGATCCGCTGGAGCCGCGGCGCGTCCGGGCCGCGCAGGTGCTCGAGCCGCTCTAGCGAGAGCGCCAGGTGGGCGCCGCGCTTCGTGCCGGCAACCGCGTGCACCTCGTCGACGATGACCGCCTCCACGCCCCGCAGGGTCTCCCGGGCCCCCGAGGTCAGCAGGAGGTAGAGGGACTCCGGGGTCGTGATCAGGATCTCCGGCGGGCTCTTCGCGAGCGCGCGCCGTTCGCCGGAGGGCGTGTCGCCGGTGCGGGAGGCGATCGTCAGCGCCCGCACCGGCGTCCCCAGGCGTTTCCCGGCGACGGCGATCCCGGCCAGGGGGCCCCGGAGGTTCCGCTCCACGTCGTAGGTCAGGGCCTTGAGGGGGCTGACGTAGAGGATCCGCACAGATGCCCCAGCGGCCGCCGTGCGTGGCGGCGCAGGAGAGCGAACGAGGCGGTCGTGCCCCACAGGAAGGCTGCCAGCGTCTTGCCGCTTCCCGTGGGGGCGTGGATGAGGACGTGGCCGCCGGCCGCGATTGCCGCCCAGCCCTCCACCTGGGCGCGCGTGGGGGCCGCGAAGGCAGCCCGGAACCACGCGGCGACGGGCTGCGTGAAGCGCGCGAGCGGGTCCTCGACGGGCGCCGTCGCGGCGGGGCCGGCGGGAGTGGCGGGTCGGCGGGCCACGGGATCGCGAGTATACGGCGCCTGCATGAAACCGATCAAATGTTCGATTCGGCTGGGCGCGCGCCCGGCCGGCGTCGCGCGCGCTGGGGCCGCGGGGCGCCGGCGGGCGGTCGCCGACCGGTCAGAGCGAGGGGTGCGCCTCGTGGAGGAGGGCCGGCTCCAGGATCTCGTCGACGAGGCCCATCTCGAGGCACTCGTCCGGCCCCAGGAATCGCTCCCGGCCCGACCAGATGAAGCGCCGCCACCACAGGGCGTCCTTGTAGCCGGTCCGGTGGGCGAACAGGTCGGCGACCGTCCGCTGGTAGTGCTCGGAGAGTGCCTGGTAGTCCTTGAAGATCCGCTCGTCTTCGCCCGAGAGGATCCACTGCGTCGAGTGCAGCATCAGGGTCCCGTAGCGGCCGATCGAGCGGTGGTCGCCGGCCTGGCTGACGATTGCCCCCATCGAGTACGCGTAGCCCAGGATCACCGTGTTGATGCGCACGTCGTGGCTCCGCCGCATCCGGTTGATCATCTCCATCATCGCCAGCCCGTCGCCCACCGAGCCGCCGCCGGAGTTGATGTAGACGGTGATCGGCTGGTCGCGCTGCCCGCGGCGGGCCACGGCCATGAGGAGGAGGGTCTTCGCGAAGTCCTCCGCGTGGGGCGGATCGATGTCGGTGACGAAGTAGGCACCCGTCGCGTCGAGCGCCATCCGCCGCATCTGGGCCTCGGCAAGGAGAGAGCCGAGGTCCGGCACGCGCATTCCCACGTCCGCCTCCCGTCGTGCGGCGACGCGGCCCGCGACCACCACCGGTCCCCGGCCGCGGTCGGGACGTCGCCCTGTCCAGAGCGTAGCGTGATGCGCGGGGGCGCGCGTGATGCGCGGGCCCCGCCCGGTCGGGGGATCCGCCCGGCGACGCGGCCCGGCTGCCGACGGTCCGCTACGATGCGCGCATGTCCGACGTGCTGATCGTCCTCGTCGTCGCCCTTGCCGTCGTCCTGGTCTGGCGCGGCCCGAAGGTCCTCCCCAAGTGGGGCGAGATGCTGGGGCGCGGCGTGAAGGCGACCCGCAAGGAGGTCGCCGACATGCAGGAAGAGGCGAAGAAGAAGGACGACGGAACCCCGCCGGCCGGCTGACCGGCGAGCGTCATGATCCGCCTGCTTGCCACCTACCTGCGCCCGTACCGGCGCCAGCTCGCGCTGGTGATCGCCCTCCTCCTGGTACAGGCGCTCGCCAACCTCTACCTTCCCGAGCTCAACGCCGAGATCATCAATCACGGCGTGGCGGTCGGCGACACGGACTACATCGTCCGCACCGGCGCCTTCATGCTCGCCGTCACCGTCCTGCTCGGGATAGCCTCCATCGTGGGCGTCTACTGGGGCGCGAAGACGGCGATGGCCTTCGGGCGCGACGTCCGCAGCGCCATCTTCCGGAAGGTCCAGACGTTCGCCCAGACCGAGGTCAACCGCTTCGGGACAGCCTCGCTGATCACCCGCAACACTAACGACGTGCAGCAGGTCCAGATGGTCGTCCTGATGGGCCTCACGGTCCTCATCTCCGCGCCGATCCTCACGGTCGGCGGCGTGATCATGGCCCTCCGCCAGGACGTGCCTCTCTCGGGCCTCCTGATCGTGATCGTCCCCATCATGGGCGCGGTGATCGGGGTCCTCCTGGTCCGCGCGATCCCCCTCTTCCGGGCGATGCAGAAGAAGATCGACCGGATCAACCAGGTCATGCGGGAGACGCTGGCGGGGATCCGGGTGATTCGCGCCTTCGTGCGGACGGACTACGAGGAGCGCCGGTTCGACGCCGCGAACGTGGACCTGACCGCCACCTCGCTCCGCGTCAACCGGCTCTTCGCGGTCATGATCCCGGCCCTCATGGCGATCATGAACCTCTCGACCGTGGCGATCATGTGGTTCGGGGCAATGCGGGTGGACACCGGCCAGATGCCGATCGGCAACCTGACGGCCTTCCTGCAGTACATCATGCAGATCCTCTTCGCGATCATGATGGCCGTCATCATGTTCGTCATGGTCCCCCGGGCGGCGGTCTCCGCTGACCGCATCCAGGAGGTCCTGGCCGCCGTTCCGTCGGTCCGCGACCCCGACGAGCCGGCACCCGCCCCGCCTGCGCGTGGGCAGGTGGAGTTCCGGGACGTCGAGTTCCGCTACCCCGGCGCCGAGGACCCCGTCCTCCGCGGCATCTCTTTCACCGCCGGCCCGGGCGAGACGACGGCGATCGTGGGCAGCACCGGCAGCGGCAAGTCCACCCTGGTCAACCTGGTCCCCCGCTTCTACGACGTGACCGGCGGGGCCGTCCTCGTGGACGGCGTCGACGTCCGGGCGCTGCGTCGCGACGACCTCTGGGCCCGGATCGGGCTGATCCCCCAGCGCGGCTTCCTGTTCGGCGGGACAGTGGCCACGAACCTCCGCTTCGGCGACGAGGCCGCCACCGACGACGACCTGTGGCGCGCCCTCGAGATCGCCCAGGGCGCCGACTTCGTGCGCGAGATGCCGGAGGGGCTGGCGACTCCCGTCGCCCAGGGCGGCGCGAGCGTCTCGGGCGGCCAGCGCCAGCGCCTGGCGATCGCGCGGGCCCTCGTCAAGCGGCCGCAGGTCTTCATCTTCGACGACAGCTTCTCGGCCCTCGATTTCACGACCGACGCCCGCCTGCGGGCGGCGCTGGGGCGCGAGCTGGCCGATGCGACCGTGATCATCGTCGCCCAGCGGGTCGGCACGATCATGCACGCCGACCGGATCGTGGTCATGGAGGACGGTGGCGTGGCGGGGATCGGGACCCACGCCGAGCTGCTCGAATCCTGCCCCACCTACCGCGAGATCGTCCTCTCCCAGCTCACCGCGGAGGAGGTCGCGTGAGCGGGCCGGGGATGGGCGGAGCGCGCCGGCCCGGCGGGCGGCCGCCGGGGGGCGGACACGGCCCGGGCGGCTTCGCCATGGCGCCGGCCGTGAAGTCGAAGGACTTCCGGGGCTCGTTCCGAAGACTCCTCCGCGAGCTGCGGCCCGAGGCCGCCCTCATCGCCTTCGTGATGCTGCTCGCGATCGTCAGCGTGATCTTCGCCGTCGCCGGGCCCAAGATCCTGGGCAACGCCACGAACATCATCTTCGACGGCGCCGCCGGCCGCGAGATGCCGCCCGGGGTCACCAAGGAGGCGGCCGTGGCCGCGCTCCGGGCGAAGGGGCAGGACCGCCTCGCGGACATGCTGGCCGGCATGAACGTCGTGCCGGGCCAGGGCGTGGACTTTGGCGCCCTCGGGGGGATCCTCATCGTTCTCACCGTCGCCTACGTCGTCAGCGCGGCCTTCAGCTGGGCACAGGCCTACATCATGGCCGGCGTCACCCAGCGAACCGTCTACCGCCTTCGGGCGCGGGTGGACGCGAAGCTCGGCCGGCTCCCCCTGCGCACCTTCGACCGCCAGTCGCGGGGCGACATCCTGAGCCGGGTCACCAACGACATCGACAACATCGCCCAGACGCTCCAGCAGAGCCTGACCCAGCTGATCACGGCCCTCTTCACCGTGGTCGGCGTGCTGGTCCTGATGCTCGTGATCAGCCCCATCCTGGCCGTCATCTCCCTTCTCGCGGTCCCCTTCTCGGTGGTCATCACGATCCTCATCGCGGGCCGCTCGCAGAAGCAGTTCGCGGCGCAATGGGAGCACACGGGCACGCTCAACGGCCACGTCGAGGAGATGCACAGCGGCCACGCGATCGTCAAGGTATTCGGGCGGCAACGCGAGGCGATCGAGCGATTCGACGTCGAGAACGAGCGCCTCTTCGACGCCAGCTACCGGGCCCAGTTCATCTCGGGGACCATCCAGCCCGCCCTGAGCTTCGTCACGAACCTCAACTACGTCGCGATCTGCGTCATCGGCGGTGTCCGCGTCGCGTCGGGCCAGATGTCGCTCGGCGATGTCGTCGCCTTCATCCAGTACTCGCGCCAGTTCACGATGCCCATCGTCCAGACCGCCAGCATCGCCAACGTCGTCCAGAGCGCCGTGGCATCGGCCGAGCGCGTCTTCGAGCTGCTCGACGAGGCCGAGGAGATCCCCGACCCGGCGGAGCCGGGACGGCGGGCGGCGGCCGAGGGTCGCGTCCAGCTCGAAGGAGTCTCCTTCCGCTACGAGCCGGACGCGCCGCTCATCGAGGACCTCTCGGTGGCCGTCGAGCCCGGCCAGACTGTCGCGATCGTGGGGCCCACCGGGGCCGGCAAGACGACCCTCGTCAACCTCCTGATGCGCTTCTACGACGTCGACGGCGGGCGGATCCTCGTCGACGGCGTCGACGTCCGGGAGATGGCCCGCGACGACCTGCGAAGCACCTTCGGCATGGTCCTCCAGGACGCCTGGCTCTTCGGGGGCACGATCCGGGAGAACATCGCCTACGGCCGCGAGGGCGCGACCGAGGAGCAGATCCTCGAAGCGGCGCGAGCCGCTCACGTCGACCACTTCGTGCGCACGCTCCCCGACGGCTACGAAACGATCCTCGACGACGACGCGACGAACGTGTCGCAGGGCGAGAAGCAGCTCCTCACGATCGCCCGGGCGTTCCTGGCCGACCCCGAGATCCTCATCCTCGACGAGGCCACGAGCTCGGTCGACACGCGCACGGAGGTGCTGATCCAGCGGGCCATGGGACGCCTGATGGAGGGTCGCACGAGCTTCGTCATCGCCCACCGGCTCTCGACGATCCGCGACGCCGACACGATCCTGGTCATGGATCGCGGCCGGATCGTGGAGCAGGGGACGCACGCGGAGCTCCTCGCGCGCCGAGGCTTCTACCACGACCTCTACAGCAGCCAGTTCGAGGAGGCGCTCGAACCGGCCGTCTAGGGCGAGCCTCCGGGGCCGCCGCTCATGACGCGTTCGCGCCACGCCATGGTTTCTGCTTGGGCCGGCCGCTACCCCGCGAGGATCGCGGCGAGGGCCTCCGGCTCGGTCACCGGCTGCCGGCAGGCGAAACGGCGGCAGACGAACGCAGTCGGGAGGCCGCGCAGCGCGAACCTGTCCCGGAGAAGTGGAACGGTCGCGGTCGGCGAGCCCGCGCCGATGGCGATCACCTGGCGCGGCCGCCAACCGGGGTGCCCTCCGGCGCCGCGGACGACGGAGGCAAGCCGCTTCGTCGGCGAGTCGTCCGGGACCCCGACGATCGCTATCTCGTCGACCGGCCCGACCCACCAGTCGATGGCCGCGAGCCACTGGGCAAACGCCGCCGGGTGGGTCGCCGGGATCGCCCCGACGACGCCGATCGCGGCCTCGGCCGCGTCGAGGTAACGGTCCTCGCCGGTGAGCGCGGCGAGACGCAGCAGGACGCAGGCCGCCATGGCCCCGCCTGACGGCACCGCATTGTCCTGGAGCGTGCGGGGCCGGGCCACGAGCGCCTCGGCGTCGTCGGCGGTGTCGTGGAAGCCACCGCCCGGGTCGGCGAAGCGGGCGAGGATCGCGTCGGCGGTCACGCCCGCAGCCGTGAACCAGCGCTCGTCCGCCGTCGCCTCGTAGAGGGCAAGGAGCCCGTCAGCCATGCAGGCCTGGTCCTCCAGCGTCCCCGCGTGGCGGGCCTGCCCGTCCTTCCACGACCGCGCGAAGCGCCCGTCCGGGCCGCGGAGGACGGTCAGCAGCCGGTCCGCGGCGCGCTCGGCGATCGCCCGGTAGCGGGCGGCCATCGAGACAAGCTCCGGAGCCTCCTCCCGCGAGAGCAGCGCTGCCGCGTCCGCGAACGCACCCAGCATCAGCCCGTTCCAACCGGCCAGAGCCTTGTCGTCGCGGGCCGGCTGGGGCCGGCGGTCGCGGACCGCGAGCAGCGCGGCGCGCGCCCGTTCCAGGAGGTTCGCGACGTCGTCCGGCGTCCGCCCGTGCCGCTCCGCAACGCCGGCGTCGCCCGCTACGCGCCGGAGGATGACGCGACCCTCCCAGTTGCCGGCCTCGGTCACGTCGTAGGCCTCGGCGAAGAGCGGCCAGGCGTCAACGAGACCGGCCCCGAGGAGCGCATCGCGCACCTCGCTCGCGGTCCACGTGTACGCGGCGCCCTCCTCGCCCCCGGTGTCCGCGTCGAGGCTGGCCGCGAAGACGCCGTCGGGAAGGGTCATCTCGCGGGCCACGAAGTCGAGCGTAGCGGTCGCCACGCGGAGGTAGTCCGGCTCGCCCGTGAGCGCCCACGCGTGGACGTAGGCACGGGCGAGCAGGGCGTTGTCGTAGAGCATCTTCTCGAAGTGCGGCACCAGCCACGCCGCGTCGGTCGCATAGCGGGCGAAGCCGCCCGCCAGCAGGTCGAAGATGCCGCCGGCGGCCATCCGGTCGAGGGCCCGGCGTGCGACCGGGAGCGCACGGGCATCCCCGGCGGCGGCCCGGCGCAGCAGGAAGTCGATGGCCATCGGCTGGGGGAACTTGGGGGCGCTCCCCCACCCGCCGTGCCGGGCGTCCGACCCGGCCACGAGCGCGCCGACCGCGGCGTCGAGCAGGTCGACGTCAAGGGCCACCTCGCCGTCGGAGAGGCGGACCCGCCGCGCCACCTGGGCGGCCAGGGCGGTCGCCGACTGCTCCACGTCGTCCCTTCGCTCACGCCAGGCGCCGGCCACCGCGGCCAGCACGTCGAGGAAGGACGGCAGGCCGTGGCGGCGCGTGTTCGGGAAGTACGTCCCGCCGTGGAACGGGCGGCCGTCGGGCGCCAGAAAGACCGTCATCGGCCAGCCGCCCGAGCCCGTCATGGCCTGGACGGCGTCCATGTATACGGTGTCGAGGTCCGGACGCTCCTCGCGGTCCACCTTGATCGCCACGAAATGCGTGTTGAGGTATGCGGCCGTCGCCGGGTCCTCGAACGACTCGCGCTCCATGACGTGGCACCAGTGGCAGGCCGCGTAGCCGATGGAAAGGAAGATCGGGCGGTCGAGGAGTTGCGCGCGCGCCAGAGCCTCGGCGCCCCACGGGTACCAGTCGACCGGGTTGTGGGCGTGCTGGAGGAGGTACGGGCTCGTCTCGCCGGCGAGCCGGTTCTCGGGCATGGGTCGGATGCTACGCCCGGTTGGCGCCGACGACGATCGGGACGATCCCGGGCGTCCCTTCGGTCGGGTGACGGCTGAGGTCCTCCGGCGGGCTGAGACCCGGGATTCCACTCCGCCTGACAAATCGGCGGGAGTTGAGCGCGGCGAATCAGCCGACGTCGGATTCGGTCAACTTGCTGAACGCGGATTGCAGCGGAGTGTCAGACCGAGTGGCCCGGGCACCCGCGGGCGGGGCGCGGCCCGGCATTCGCGCGGCGGCGCCATGGGCAACAATCTGATCGCGTGAACCATTATTAGAACCCCGACTTGACAATCTGTAAACCACGGGTCAATAATATGAGTATCACGTCACCACACCGACACCACGGGGGTGAACCACGATGTATGAATACCGCATCCTCTTCCCCCGCCTGGGATCCCGGGAGATCCGGCGCGAGCTTGACGCCGGCCCGCGACCCGACGATGGCCCACGCATCGATGGAGACCGGCGGCGCGCCGCCCACGACTACCGCCCCGAGCGCCTGACCCGCCGGGAGCGTGCGTGATGTCGCACGACGCGATCGCGACCTGCCCCATCTGCAGCGGCGAGCTCGCCGTCACCCGCCTCCACTGCCGCAGCTGCGGCACGACGCTCGAGGGCGACTTCAACGTCGGGCGCTTCTCCCGGCTCTCCCGCGAGCACTTCGCCCTCCTCGAGAGCTTCCTTCGCTCCAAGGGCAACCTGAAGGAGATGGAGCGCGAGCTCGGAATCAGCTATCCGACCGTGCGCGCGCGGGTGGATGCGCTCCTCCGCGCCCTTGGGCTCGGCGACGACGGCGAGGCGCCGGCAACCGACGTCGACGCGCCGGCGGCGGGGGCCGACGACGCTGGCGGGCTCGCCGTGGACGCTGCCGCGGCGCGCCGCTCGGTCCTCGAGCGCCTCGCCCGGCGGGAGATCGACCCGGCCTCCGCAGCGGCCGAGCTGCGCGCCCTGGGAGGCTGAGATGATCGGCGAGAGCGGCAAGACGGGCCGCCTTCACGGCCCGCGAACGCACGAAATCGGGGCGGGCGGCGTCGTGAGCGTCTCGGTCGAGGCGGACGACGTGCGGATCCGCGGGGTCGACGGCACCGAGGTCCGCGTCGTCGCGCCGGCCGACGGGGCAGGGATCGAGACGAGCGCCGAGCCCGGCCGCTTCGCGATCCGCACGGCCGGCGGTGCCCGCGGCGTCATCCTCGGGATCAGGATCGGCGGCCGAGGGTTCGGCGTCCACGTCGCCGGCACGATCGAGCTCGAGGTTCCCCGGGACGCGCGAGTGGAGATCGTCTCCGCCGCCGGTGACGTGACCCTCCGCGACATGCTCGGCGGAGCGAGCGTCAGGACCATGAGTGGCGACGTCTCCGTCAAGGGCGCAGCGGGGCGGATCGCGGTGAACGTCGCCTCGGGCGACGTGACCGTCCTGGGGGCTGCGCCGGTCTCCCTCGACCTCCATTCGGTCTCGGGCGACATCCGGGCCCGGGCACCGCGCTTCGATCGTGTCGCGATCGAGACGATCAGCGGCGACGCGGAGCTCGGCGGGGTCTTTGGAGCCGAGTCCGCCCACTTGATCACCACCGTCTCCGGGGACGTCGAGCTGAGCGTGTCCGGGGGCCTGAGCCTCGAGGTGAAGACAGTCTCAGGCGACGTCGAATGCTCCCACCCGGACCGGCGCGAAGGCGACGGGAGGAAGCGCCCGCTCGTCATCGGCGACGGCGCGGCCCGCCTCGCGATCCGCTCGATGTCGGGCGACGTCGAGGTCCGCGCCGGAAGGGCTGAGCCTGCCGCGGCAGCGGCAGCGAGCGACGCGGCCGTGGCCTTCGGGTTCCACGACATCCCCAGGCCGCCGGTCCCGCCGATGGCGCCGCCACCGCCGGGGCCGCCCGCCGCCCGCGCAACGCCTCCTGAGCCCTTGCCGACGGGCGACCCGGACGAGACCCTCGCCGTCCTCGAGGCCCTCGCGCGCGGGGAGATCGACGTCGCGGAGGCCGAACGACGGCTCGCGGGCGTCCCAGCTGGCCCAGACGCCCTCGCCGCCCGCCGGGCGGCCGCCGCCGCGCCGGAGGCGATGCCCGATGCCTGATCCGCTCGACGACGTCCTCCGTCTCGTGGCCGAGGGCCGACTATCTCCCGCTGAGGCCGCCCCGATCATCGAGGCCCTCGCCGCTGCGCGCGGAGCGGCCGGTGCTGCTCACGCAGCAGGCGAAGCGACGGGCGCGGCAGCTCATGACGCAGGCGAGGCGGCCCGCGCCGGCGGGACCGCGCGTCCGATGACCCCGTCCGGGCCCCCGCGGCGCCTGCGGGTCGAGGTCCGCGACGGCGGCCGGACGGTCGTCAATCTGCAGCTGCCGGGTGTGCTCGCCGCTCTCGCCGGGGCGGTGCCCGGCATTCCCGCGGCCTACGCGGACCGCGTTCGCGAGGCGATTCGGACGGGCCTCCGCGGCCCGATCATCGACGTGACCGACGAAGACGGCTCGGGAGTGACGATCACCATCGACTGAAGGCGGCCACGCGGCCGCGTACCATCACCTCGTGCCGCGGCTCCCCTCTCCGCCCCGTCCGCGCCTTCCATCCGGCGCCCGGCTCGCCCTCGACGAGTGGCGCGCCTTCGGCGACCGGCGCTTCCGGACGTACCAGGGGATCGGCGTGGGATCGGCGGCGGTCCTTGCCCTCGCCGGCGACGGCCTGACGATCCCGCTCCTGCTGGCTCTCGGGGCGCCGGCCGCCGTGGCGACGCTGATAGGAGTCCTCCCCTTCACCTTCTCGGCGGCCCAGCTCCTCGTCCCCTCGCTCCTGCGGCGCACCGACGGCAACCTCCGCGGGGTCACCCTGGTGATCCTCGCCGTCGGCGAGACGCGCGGGTTCGTCCTCGCCGCGCTCGTCCTCCTCCACGTCGCCGGCTTCCTTCCGGCGGCAGCGGCCATCGTGGCCATCGCCGCCGTCATGTGCCTCGGCGGAGCGGCGAGCGCGATCGGGGGAGCCAACCTGCTGGCGTGGTACGGCGCAATCCTCTCCGAGCCCGAGCGCCGCTTCGTCGCCCCGCGCGTGATGGGGATCACCCAGGGGCTGGGTGCCGTCCTGCTCCTCCCGGTGGCGCTCGGGGTGCAGGCCGGCCTGCAGACGGTGGGGCTCGTCGTCTACGCGGCCGTCTTCGCCGTGGCAGGGCTCGCCGGAATCGGGGAGCTCGCGGCCGCCGTGCGCCTCCGCCACCCCGGGCGGGTGCGGGTCGCGCGGCGGGGGGAGCGGCCACCGGCCTCGCCGGAGACACAGAGGTTCATCCGGATCATCACGCTCGCCGCGGCCGGGGCCGGCTTCGGACCGTACCTCTCCATCTACGCGATGAGCGTCCTCAAGGAGCCGGCGGGATTCGCCATCCTCCTCTCGGCGGTGTCGGCGGCGGCATCGCTCGTCGCCGCCACAGTGGTGGGCGGCCTCCTCAACCGGGGGTCCTCATCGCGGACGCTGCGGCTCTCGTTCGTCCTCCGCGGCGGGGGCATCCTCCTCGGGCTTCTCGCGTTCCCGGGCAATCCCGTGGCCTGGCTCGTGCTCCTCGGCGTCGCCGTCGTCGTCTCGGCGGGCGCCTCGGCCGGCATCCTCGCGGCGAACGAGCGGCTCCTGCGCCTCACCGGCGGCGTCGACCTGATCGGGGCCCAGAGCCGTTTCGTCGCCGGGACGGCGGCCGGGCTCACGGTCGGCCAGCTCAGTTCGGCGAGCGTCCTCGCGATCATGCCCGTCGCCTTCCCCACGTTCGCCCTCCTGATGACGGGCTCCGGTCTGGTGCGGTTGATCCTGGCGACCCGGGTTGACGTCTCGGCCACCTGGTCGACCGCCACCGCCGCCTTCGACGTGGCGGAGCTTCGTCGGGCGGCGACGCCGATGCCGCCGGGACCCCCCGGCGATCGCGGCGGCGATCCGGCCTAGGCAGTTCCGGGTCGTTCACCTGCCGTTCCGGGTCGTCCTCCTCGGCCCCGGACGCCCAACCGGCGGCCGCCGGCCGGCCACCCGCGTCCCCGCCACTCTGACGCGGAAGGTGGTTGCGGCCGACCCGTCCGTGCTGGTAGAGTTGAGCAGGCGTGCATCACTGAGCAGTTGCTCACTCGACATCCATCCCGGAGCGCACCGCGCGAGGGCACCCGCGGGCTGCTCTCCCCCAGACGGGATCTGATGGGACCTGAGAACCTCAGCTCGGAAGACTTCGAGCACCTCGCGCGGATCGCCCACCGCTACTACACGGACGGGCGGACGCAGGAGGAGATCGGGCGCGAGTTCGGGCTTTCCCGCCCGAAGGTTCAGCGACTGCTCGAGAGGGCCCGCTGGTCCGGGGTGGTGGACATCCGGATCGCGGCGCCTCCCTGGCTCAACCTCGACCTGGAGACCCGCCTCCGGGAGGAGTTCCGGCTTGCCGACGCGATCGTCGCGCCCCGCCGGGCGGACCCCCAGTCGCAGCGCGAGGCGGTGGCGCGCAGCGCGGCGCAGTTCCTCGAGCGGCGCCTCCACGATGGCGCCGTGATCGCGGTTGGACACGGCCGGGACACCGGCGAGGTGCCGCGCTTCTTCCGGCCGCGGCGGCGCGTCGATTGCGAGTTCGTGAGCGCCATGGGCGGCTCGTCGCGCGTGGACACCCCCACGAACCCCAACGAGATCTGCCAGGCGCTGGCCGCGGCGAGCGGCGGGCGGGCGCGGAGCCTCTACGCCCCCGCCTACGTCGAGGACGGCGAGGTCCGCGACCGCTTCCTCGAGCAGGAGGCGATCGCCCACACGCTCGGCGCCGCCGCCGTCGCCGGCATGGCCCTCGTCGGGATCGGCGGCGTCGACGACGGTTGCACGATGGTCCGCAGCGGCTGCCTGTCCCTGGAGGAGGTGGCCCGGCTTCGCGACCAGGGCGCCGTCGGCGACATCCTGGGCAACTTCGTCGACGCGGACGGGCGGCTGATCGCGTCTCCCCATCGCGGCCGCCTCATCGCGCTCTCGATCGACGACCTGCACCGCGTCGAGACGGTCGTGGCCGTGGTCAGCGAGGCCGAGAAGCCCCTGGCCATCTTCGGCGTGCTCCGCGCCGGCGTCGTCGACGTCCTCGTCGTCGACGAGGGCAATGCCCTTGCCGTCCTGGACCTCGCAGCCAGGCAGGCGGGCGCCGCCGATCCGGCTCGACAACCGGTCCGCCGGCAGGAGGAGGTGATCGACCGGTCGGTCTCCGCAGCCTGAGAGGTCCGCCAGCAGCAACCAGGCAAGCTCGCGTCCAATCGAAAGGAGGTCTGGCGTGCCGGTCGTTCCGACCCGCGAAATCCTCGCCCGCGCATTCGCCGAGCGGTACGGTGTCGCCGCGATCAACGTCATCAACGACCTGTCCATGGAGGCCGTCCTCGCCGCCGCCGAGGAGCTCAAGGCACCCGTCATCCTCCAGACCTCGGTCAAGCACGTGAAGATGACCGGGCTCGACGCCATGTACGCGATGTGGGTGGAGTACACGAGGCACGTGAGCGTGCCCGTCGCGCTCCACCTGGACCATTGCCCGGAGCGGGAGGTGATCAGCGCCTGCCTCGCCAAGGGCTGGAGCTCGGTCCTGTTCGACGCCAGCAAGCTCTCGGTCGAGGAGAACCAGCGGCAGTGCGTCGAGGTCGTCGCCGAGGCGCGCCGTTACGGCGCCGACGTCGAAGGCGAGATCGAGGGCTTCAAGCGCACCGAGGAGATGACCGGCGACGAGGCCCAGCACGTCCAGAGCCTCGAGACCGTCGTCGAGTTCGTGCGTGCCACCGGCGTCGACGTCTTCGCCCCGGCCATCGGCAACGCCCACGGAACCTACAAGACCGCCCCGACGCTCGACGCCCAGCGCGTCAGCGACATCGTCGAGGCCACGGGCAAGCCGGTCGCCCTCCACGGCGGCACGGGCATGAGCCCCGCGCAGTTCAGCGACCTCATCGCCCGCGGCTGCGCCAAGGTCAACATCAGCACGGCCCTCAAGATCGCCTACATGAAGTCCGGCTACGACTTCATGACGGAGCACCAGGGCGACTACGACCCGCCCAAGCTCTTCGCCGTCCAGCGGACCGCCGTGATGGAGATGGCGAAGCATCACATCCGTCTATTCGGCAGCGAGGGCAGGGCGTGGTGAGCGCGCTCGTCTTCGACTGCGATGGCGTTCTCGCCGACACCGAGCGCTACGGCCACCTGCCGGCCTTCAACCGGACCTTTGTCGAGTTCGGACTGCCGGTCGAATGGTCCGTCGAGGAATACGGCCGACGCCTCAAGATCGGCGGGGGCAAGGAGCGGATCGCCAGCATCATCACCCCGGAGCTGGCCCGGGCGGCCGGCCTGCCCGACGACGCCGAGGGCCAGGCCGCCGAGATCGCGAAGTGGCACAAGCGCAAGACGGCGATCTACACGGAGATGGTCGCCGAGGGCAAGCTCCCGCCGCGTCCCGGGATCCGCCGGCTCATCTCCGCCGCCCAGGACGCCGGGTGGAAGCTCGGCGTCGCGTCCACCTCGGCGGAGGCCTCCGTCCACGCTATCCTCGAGTATGCGGTCGGCCCGGAGCGGGCGGCCCGCTTCGAGGTCTTCCTCGCCGGCGACTGTGTTCCCAGGAAGAAGCCGGCGCCCGACATCTACCTCCTCGCCCTCGAGAAGCTCGGCGTCGACCGCGCCGGGGTGCTCGTGGTGGAGGACTCGCGCAACGGCCTCGAGGCGGCGCATGCCGCCGGCCTGCGCTGTCTCGTCACGGTCAACGGCTACACCGAGAAGGAGGACTTCAGCGAGGCAATCCTCGTGGTCTCGTCACTCGGGGACCCGGACGGTGAGGCGTCGACCGTCATCGCCAACCGCTCGGCCGCCCGGCCGGGCGCCTACCTGACGCTCGCCGACCTGGAGGCCTGCCTCGCCTCGTAGCCGCTCCGGCATCCAGCACCCAGCACGAAAGGAGGTCCGGATGACACAGGCGTCGCTCGACGATCTCGACCTCGTCCTCACGACGATGGCGAAGACGATCGTCGACAACGCGGACTACTTCGCCCAGCTCGACTCGATCGTCGGGGACGGCGACTTCGGGTACTCGCTGCGAAACGGCTGGGAGGTCGTCCTCAGCGACTACGACACCTTCGACCACTCCAGCGCGGGAGCCATCCTGAAGAAGGTCGGCCTCACGCTGACCGGCAAGGTCGGGGGCGTCAGCGGGCCCATCTGGGGCACGGCCTTCCTCCGCGCCGGCATCACGGCGGGCGACAGGACCGAGCTCGCGCCCGAGGACGTCATCGCCATGCTCCGCGCCGCCATCACCGGGATCATGGCCCGGGGCAGCGCGTCGCTCGGCGAGAAGACGCTCCTCGACGCCCTCGTGCCGGCCACCGACAGCCTCGAGGCGGCGATCGGCGACCCGACGCTGCAGGGCGATCACGGGGCGGCCGCCATCCAGCGGGCCGCCGACGTCGCCGTCAAGGCGGCCGAGGAGACCAAGGGCATGCTCGCGATGCGCGGCCGGGCCGCGTACACGGGCGAACGGAGCAGGGGCTCCGTCGACGCCGGCGCAACCGCGATCGGCGTGATCCTCCAGGCGATCAGCGCCGCGTGGCGCGAGAAGCACGGAAAAGGAGAAACGGCGTGAGGAAGTTCCTGAACGACCCCAAGAAGTTCGTCCCCGAGTTCCTCGAGGGGATCCAGCTCGCCAGCGACGGCGCCCTCAAGTACGAGCCCAAGTACAACCTGATCTACCGGGCCGACATGCCCAACGACAACAAGGTCTCGATCATCCAGGGCTCGGGCTCCGGCCACGAGCCGGCCCACACGATGATCGTGGGCAAGGGGATGCTCGACGCCGCCTGCCCGGGCGACGTCTTCGCCGGCCCGCCGGTCGAGTTCGTCGTCGAGACGTCGAAGCTGATGAACTCGAAGAAGGGCATCCTCCACATCGTCAACAACTACACCGGCGACAAGGCCGCCTTCGAGATGGGCCGCGAGCTCTGCGAGGCCGAGGGCCTGCGGATCGAGACCCTCCTCGTCAACGACGACGTCGCCGTCAAGGACTCCACCTGGACGGTCGGCCGGCGCGGCGTCGCCGGCAACTTCTTCGTCATCAAGGCAGTCGGCGCCGCCTCCGAGAAGGGGGCCGACCTCGACGAGCTGGTGCGCATCGGGAACAAGGTCATCGGCCAGGTGCGGACGATGGGCGTCGCCCTGAGCTCCTGCACCCCGCCGACCCGCGGCACGCCGCTCTTCGAGATCGCCGACGACGAGATGGAAGTCGGGATCGGGATCCACGGCGAGCCGGGCCGCCAGCGGACCAAGACCGTCAGCGCCGACGAGATCGTCGACCTGCTCCTCGACGCCATCGTCCCGGACCTGCCGTTCGTGTCCGGCGACGAGGTCGCCGTCATGGTCAACGGCCTGGGCGGCACGCCGATCACCGAGCTCTACCTCCTCTACGGCATCGCCCACAAGAAGCTGGCCGCGAAGGGCATCAAGGTCTTCCGCAGCTACGTCGGCGAGTACTGCACGTCGCTCGAGATGGCCGGCGCGCACATCTCGCTGCTCAAGGTGGACGACGAGCTCAAGAAGCTGCTCCTCGCCCCGGCGGAGATCGCGTACCGGGTCTTCTGACCCGTTTCGCCATTCCTCGCCGCTCTGCGGCGGGCGCCCTCCCCAGGGGGCGCCCGCCGCTTCGCGTCTCAGCGGGCGGCGCGGGCGTCCGCGCCCACGATCGCACCACGGCGCAGCGGGCGGCGCCCGCGTCGTCGCGGCCACGATCGCACCACGGCGCAGCGGGCGGCGCCCGAGGCGTCGCGGCCACCCACACCTGGCTTGATGCCCGTGGCCGCATCGCCGGCGCATCAGGCCGGCGGCGCGGGCATCCGCGCCCTCCCCATGGGGGCGCCCGTCCGCTTCGCGTCTCAGGGGGCGGCGGCCGAGGCCGCATCGCCGGAGCATCGCCCGGCGCCCGAGGCGTCGCGGCCACCACACCTGGCTTGATGCCCGTGGCCGCATCGCCGGCGCATCAGGCCGGCGGCGCGGGCATCCGCGCCCTCCCCATGGGGGCGCCCGTCCGCTTCGCGTCTCAGGGGGCGGCGCCCGAGGCCGCATCGCCGGCGCATCGCCCGGCGCCCGAGGCGTCGCGGCCACCACACCTGACTTGATGACCGTGGCCGCATCGCCGGCGCATCAGGCCGGACGAGCGCGGTGATTCGCGCACCTCGATCGCAACATGGCGCAGCGGGCGGCGCGGGCATCCGCGCCCACGATCGCAACGCGGCACAGAAGGTCGCCGCGCCACGATGATGCGCGCTTGATGCCGCCACGGGCATCAATTCGCGAGGCGGGCGGGAGCGCTGCCGGTTCAGGGGCACCGTTGGTCCCGGCAGGCCGCGCTCGTCTTCCCGGCTGGCCGCGCCGCTCCGTCCGCTCACCCCGTCCGCGCACTGCTCCGGTCCGCGCACCCCGCCGTCCGCGCGGCCATTGACACGGGCTACCATCAACGAATGGCAGGCGAGCCCGGGCAACACCGCGAGCGTCGCGACCGCTTCTCGACGATCTCGGACGTGGAGATCCGCCGCGTCTATGGACCGGATGACCAGCAAGGCGGCACATTCGACCGGGCGGGCATCGACGGAGGTGTGGCCGACCCGCAAGGCGTCGCATCCGGCCGGGGCGGCGGTGCATTCGACCCGGACGGCGGTGCATTCGACCGGGTGGGCGGTGCACTCGACCGGGACGGCATCACATCGGGCCGGGGCCTCCCCGACGCTCGCGGGGGTCGCCGCGGCATCGGCAGCCGCGGCAGCCTCGTCCCCGGCATCGGCGAGCCCGGCGCCCCGCCCTTCACGCGCGGCATCCATCCGACCGGCTACCGGGGCCGACTCTGGACGATGCGGATGTTCGCGGGCTTCGGCTCCGCCGAGGACACCAACGCCCGCTTCCGAGCCCTTCTCGACGCCGGCCAGACGGGCCTCTCGGTCGCCTACGACATGCCCACCCTCTACGGCTACGACACCGACGACGCCGAGGCCGAGGGCGAGTTCGGGACCTGCGGCGTCGCGGTCAGCTCGCTCGCCGACATGGAGGTCCTCCTGGCCGGGCTCCCGCTCGACCGGGTCAGCACCTCGATGACGATCAACGCCCCCGCCGCCCCGATCTGGGCGATGTACATCGTGGCGGCCGAGAAGGCGGGCGTGCCGCGGGCGGCCCTGGAGGGGACCATCCAGAACGACATCCTCAAGGAGTACATCGCCCAGAAGGAATTCCTCTTCCCGCCTGGGCCGTCCATGCGCCTCGTGACCGACACGATCGAGTTCGGGACGCAGGAGCTTCCCCGCTGGAACACGGTCTCGATCAGCGGCTACCACATCCGCGAGGCCGGGGCGACGGCGGTCCAGGAGCTGGCCTTCACGATCGCCGACGGCATGGCCTACGTGGAGGCGGCCCTCGCCCGCGGGCTGGCGATCGACTCCTTCGCCCCGCGCCTCTCGTTCTTCTTCAACAGCCACTCCGACTTCTTCGAGGAGATAGCCAAGTTCCGGGCCTCGCGCCGGATCTGGTGGAGGCTCATGACCGAGCGCTACCGGGCAAAGAGCGAACGCTCGACCTGGATGCGCTTCCACACCCAGACGGCAGGCGTCTCGCTGGCGCCGCAGCAGCCGCTCAACAACCTGACCCGGGTGGCGACCCAGGCGCTGGCGGCCGTCCTGGGCGGCACCCAGTCACTCCACACCGACGCCTACGACGAGGCGCTCGCGGTCCCGACCGAGGCGGCCGCGCTCCTGGCGCTCCGCCAGCAGCAGGTGATCGCGGAGGAGACGGGCGTCGCGAACACGGTCGACCCGCTGGGCGGGTCGTGGTTCGTGGAGGCCCTGACGGACGAGACGGAGCGCGCGGCCTGGCGCTACCTCGACGAGATCGACGCGCGCGGCGGGATGGTGGCGGCCGTCGAGGCAGGCTACCCGCAGCGCGAGATCGCCGACGCGGCCTATCGCTACCAGCGCGAGCTCGAGGCCGGCGAGCGGGTCGTCGTCGGCGTCAACCGCCACGTGGACGACTCGGAGACGCTGAGGGTGCCGGTCCTGCAGGTCCCCGAGGGCTCGCTGGCCCGCCAGCTCGAGCGCCTGGAGCGGACCCGCCACGAGCGCGACAACGAAGCGGTGCAGGCGGCGCTGACCGGGCTGCGCGACGCCGCCTCGCGGCCGGAGTCGAGCGCGACGAACCTCATGCCCCACTTCATCCGCTGCGCCGGGGCGTACGCCACGCTCGGCGAGCAGTGCGCGGTCCTGCGGGCCGTCTTCGGCGAGTACCGCGAGCCCGTCGCGATCTGAGACCCGGCGGTCGATCACCGCCGCGCAGGAGGGAGCCACCGTCATGCCAGGCCTGACCGATGAGCAGCGGCTCCTGCGCGACACGGTTCGCCAGCTCGCCGACGAGAAGATCGCCCCGCGCGCAGCGGAGATAGACCGGGCGGCCGAGTTCCCCTGGGACATCAAGGAGCTGTTCGCGTCGCAGGACCTCTTCACGCTCCACTTCCCGGAGCGCCTGGGCGGGCTCGGCGGCGACCTCCTGACCGCCTGCCTCGCGATCGAGCAGATCAGCCGCGTCTGCGCGACGTCGGGCCTCATCCTCGCCGTCCAGGGCCTCGGCGCGGTGCCGATCCTGCTGGCCGGATCCGACGAGCAGCAGCGGCGCTGGATCCCCGACCTCGCGGCCGGCCGGACGCTCATCGCCTTCGCCATCACCGAGGCCGAGGCGGGCTCCGACGCTGCGGCCATCCGGACACGCGCCGTGCGCGACGGCGACGACTACGTCATCAGCGGCAGCAAGCGCTTCATCAGCCACGGCTCGGTGGCCGATCTCATCACGCGTCTTCGCGCTCACCGACCCCGACGGGGACCGCCACCACCGGCTCTCCTGCTTCGTGGTCGAGACCAACCGGCCGGGCTTCGCGGTCTCGCGCCTGGAGCACAAGATGGGGATCCGCGGCTCCCCGACGGCCGAGCTGGTCTTCGACGGCGTGCGGGTCCCGGCCGGGAACCTCGTCGGCGCCGAGGGCGACGGCTTCTCGCTCGCGATGCGGACCTTCGATCGCTCGCGCCCGGGGATCGCCGCCCAGGCGGTGGGGATCGCCCAGGGCGCCCTGGAGGTCGCCACGAAGTACGCCCGCGAGCGGAAGCAGTTCGGGCGGGCGGTCGGCGAGTTCCAGATGGTCTCGGCGATGCTTGCCGACATGGACGCGGCCACCGAGGCAGCGCGGCAGCTCCTCTATGCCGCCTGCGTGGAGATCGACGCCGGGGCGCGGGACGCGTCGCGCTGGGCCGCGCTGGCCAAGCTCGTCGCCGGCGATGCCGCGATGCGGGTCACCACCGACGCCGTGCAGGTCCTCGGCGGCTACGGCTACGTCGACGAGTACCCGGTCGAGCGGATGATGCGCGACGCGAAGATCACCCAGATCTACGAGGGCACCCAGCAGATCCAGCGCCTGGTTGTGGCCCGCGCCCTGCTCGGCTGACGGCGGCGCCCGCCACCGATCAGGCCGCCGCGCGTGTCGGCGGACCCAGAGGCCCGCCGTCGCCTACCGCGCGATCGAGGGATCGCCGACCCGGCCCAGAAAGAGGATCGCCCCGGTCGGCACGTCGCGGAGGGCGAAGAGGAACGGCCGGTCCACGCGGAGGGTGACCGGCTCGGCCGGGGCAGAGGTCCTCTCCATGACGACGGCCGTCGCCGCGGCGGCCACGGTGCCCTTCTCGTCGACGTCGATGTTGGCCTGGTGGATCACGTTCGAGATCACGAGCTTCTCGGCGCTGGTGATCCCGCTGAAGTCGGCCCGCTCGTCGAACGCCGAGGGCATCCCGAGCGCCGCCAGGACGTCGGCCAGCTCGGCCTTCGTCTCGATCGAGAACTTCGGGAAGGTGAGCGAGACCTGCGTCTCCGCGAGCCCGGCCGCAATCGAGGCGAGCTGGTCGGCGGTCAGCGACCGCTCGAAGGTCGCGAGGTCGTCGGGGATGATCACGGTCATCGCCAGCGAGCCGCCGATGTAGGGGATCTCGACGGCCTTCCAGCCGCTTCCGGCGGCGTAGCGCATCGCCGCAGAGGTCGCCATCATCGGCACCTCGACAGTCGAGCCGTCGGCCCGGGTGAATGCTCCCGGCGTCGTCGCCTCGGCGGGGAAGGGCCTGAGCCACGGCGCCTTGAGGTAGATCGCATTGACCAGGGTGAGGCGCGTGTCCGGCGTCAGGATCCCCGGCACGAGCAGCTCCGGGATGCGGTGCTCCGTCTGGCCGTCGACCCAGCCGTTGATCAGATTCCGGGTCGCCTCGGTGGCGCCGATATAGTCGACGAGGCGGAGGCCGGCGCCGAAACGGGAGGCGAGGGCCTCGAGGTAGGCCGGCTCGAGCGGCATCCCCCGCTGGGCAAACGGGGCGTTCGCGATTTGCAGCGTGACCGGCAGCGGATTCCCGCCCTGGTCCTCGAAGGTGCCGCTGCGGGTGGCCAGCGCCTGGTCGAGGGCGTTTAGCCAGCCGGCGTTCCCATCCGCCGCCACCGCCCGCATCACGGCGTCCATCTCGGCCGCGGTCTGGCCGCGGGCCCCGGCGCGGGCCATCGCGAGGGCCAGGGCGATGCTCGACGGCGACAGGACCACGTTGGTCTGGCCGGACGTCATCGCCCGGTAGAGGTCGAGGCCGAACGCGGTGATCGCGGTGGCGGCCGCCGTGGCGTCGGCCGGCGCTGCCGAGGCGCGGGGGACGTCAGCACGGGCAAGGGCGATGTCGCCGCCGGCCGAGCCGACCGGCGGGCCCGCCGGTCCACACGCGGAGACGACCAGGACGAGCGGGAGCAGGGCGGCGAGCTTCGTCTTCATGCCCGCTGGACGCGCCGCACGACGTCGAGGTTGCATGGCGCGATTGTGCGCCGCGGATCAAGCGGCGCGGCGCCGCCCGGCACGCGCCATGCGCTCCGCCGAGCTGCGTCGCGATGAGGCCGGACACGCTCCGCCAAGGCCTGCCGCAATGCGCCCCACCGCCATGCGCCCCGCCGAGGCGGGTTGCGCCGAGATGCGTCGCGCCGGGGCCTGCCGCGCCCCGCCGCCTGCGCCCTGCCGAGGTGGGCGCCCCGCGAGACCGGCTGCGCCACGCCGAGACCGGCTGCGCCCCGCCGGGGCCGGCGGCGCCCCGCTATCCTCCGTGGAATGGAACGCTGGAAGACGATCATCGAGCCGTTCCGGATCCACTCCGTCGAGCCGATCCGGATCACCACCCGCGAGGAGCGCGCGCTGGCCATCGAGGAGGCCGGCTTCAACCTCTTCAACCTGCACGCCGACGACGTCCTCGTCGATCTCCTCACCGACTCCGGCACGGGCGCCATGAGCCGCGACCAGTGGGCGGCCGTCCAGCACGGCGACGAGTCCTACGCCGGCAGCCCGTCATGGTTCGCCTTCCTCGAATCCGTCCAGGCCCTCTTCCCGTTCCGCCACGTCATCCCCACCCACCAGGGCCGCGCCGCCGAGAAGATCCTCTTCTCCGTGATCGGGGGGCCCGGGAAGACGATCCCCAACAACACCCACTTCGACACGACCCGGGCCAACGTGGAGTTCACCGGCGCCGCGGCCGTGGACCTCGTGATCGAGGAGGGTCGCCACCCCGAGGTGGAGCACCCCTTCAAGGGCAACATGGACCTCGCCCGGCTCGAGGCGCTCCTCGCGGAGCTGGGCCCGGAGAAGGTCCCCGCCGTCTTCGTCACCATCACCAACAACTCGGGCGGCGGCCAGCCGGTCAGCCTGGAGAACCTGCACGGCGTCCGCGCGGTGTGCGACCGCCACGGCGTGCCCCTCTTCCTCGACGCCTGCCGCTTCGCCGAGAACGCCTGGTTCATCAAGACGCGCGAGCCCGGCCAGGGCGACCGGAGCGTGACCGAGATCGTGCGCGAGATCGCCTCCCTGGCCGACGGCATGACCATGAGTGCCAAGAAGGACGGCCTCGCCAACATCGGCGGCTGGCTGGCGATGAACGACGACCGCCTCGCCGAGCAGTGCCGCAATCTCCTGATCCTCACCGAAGGGTTCCCGACATACGGCGGCCTCGCCGGGCGCGATCTCGAGGCGATCGCCCAGGGCCTCCGCGAGGTCGTCAGCGAGGACTACCTGCGCTACCGGATCACGAGCACCGCCTACCTGGGCGACGCCCTGGCGAGGGCCGGCGTCCCCACCGTCCGGCCGATCGGCGGCCACGCCGTCTACCTCGACGCGCGTGCCCTCCTGCCCCACGTCCCGCCGCTCCACTACCCCGGCCAGGCGCTCGCCGTCGCGCTCTACGTGGAAGGCGGCATTCGCGGCTGCGAGATCGGGACGGTCATGTTCGGGCGGCACCCGGACGGCACGGAGACCCCGGCGGCGATGGACCTCGTCCGCCTCGCGATCCCGCGCCGGACCTACACCCAGAGCCACGTCGACTACGTCATCGAGGTCGTGCGCTGGGTCGCCGAGCGGGCCGGGGACCTGCCCGGCTACCGGATCGTCGATGAGCCGGCGGCGCTCCGCCACTTCACCGCCCGGTTCGCGCCGCTCGCGTAGGACGCCTCACCCCCGGCGCGCCCGGACGCTACCGGGGCGCGATGGAGGGCTGCCCGTCCCGGCGAACCGATCTGCCCCCGCGGACATTGCCACGCCCGCTGGGGCGCAGTACGGTTCGACTCATGGGAGCGGCCCTCACTCGTTCGACGATGCGGGAACCTGCGCATCGACTGCCCGGCGCGGCCCACGCCGGCCCGCACTGCACGCCCGGGTTCGACATCGCCGCGAACCCCGCCACCATCGGGGCCCTGATGCGGGGCGCAGACACGGGCACGCGCGAGCGCCTCGCTACGGCCCTCCAGAGCCGCCACGGCAACGCCGCCGTGCAGCGCCTCCTCGCCCCGGCCGGCGGGCTGCCCGTGCAGCGCTGGACCGTGGGCCTCCCCCGGGCGACGAGCGACTGCGCGCGCGTCGTCAACTACCTCGATGCCAACAGCCCGCACCGCGCGTCGGGCGGCTGGGCGAAGACGAGCGCCCGCTTCACCTGGGGTGGCAGTCCCGCGTACACCGCGTCCGAGGACGGCGTGATCACGGCCACCGTTTCGAACCCGACGGTGACGAAGGCGGTGAGCGTCGACATGCCCGAGTGGTCGCCGACGAACCCGGCGATGGCGCAGGGCTGGGGCGCGATGTACGGCACGCTGCGGGCGCACGAAGGGGAGCACGAGCGGATCGCCAACGAGTGGGAGGTGACCCTGACGGCGCGGCTCTCCGCCCTGTCGGTGACCGTCGCCAACCGCAGCCTGGCAACCTTCAACGCGGCGGTCCAGGCCGAGTGGAACACCTGGATGGCCGAGCACCAGGCCGACCAGTCCGCCATCGACCCGTTCACCGCGATCCTGGACTGCTCCGGGGGCGAACCGGAGGCGGAGGCCGAGGAGGCCCCTGGCGTCGAGGGCGAGACCGGGACGACGGAAGGGGAATAGCCCGCGCCGCAGCGGCCGGCGACGGCGCCGCGGTACCCTGCGACCGTGACCACCTGGCGGCTCCTCCTCGACGACGGCGAACGCGATCCGCGAACGAACCTCGCCCGCGAGGAGGCGGTCGCTCGCCACGTAGCGGCGGACCCGGCCGCGCCCGCGCCGGTGCTGCGGCTGTGGCGGAACGCGCCCTGCGCCGTGATCGGGCGCTTCCAGCTCGGCGCCGCGGAGGTGGACGCAGCCGCAGCGGCGGCGCTGAGCGCCCCGGTCCTGCGCCGCTTCACGGGCGGTGGCACGGTCTGGCACGACCCGGGCAACCTCAACGTGTCGGTCGTGCTGCGCCCGGAGGACGCCCTCTTCGTCGCGGACCCCGACCTGCGCCGACTGCCCGGCCTCTACCGGCTGGTCCTCGCCCCGCTCGAGGCCGCCGCACGCGACCCTGGGCGTGACCGCGGCCCGCGCCACCGAGCGCGACCTCGTCGTCGACCGACCGGACGGGACGACCGCGAAGCTCGGCGGCGTCGCCGCGTGGGTCGGTGGCCGGGCATTGCTGGTCCACGGCACACTTTTGGTGAACGCCGACCTCGAGGCCCTCTCCCGCACCTGCGCCGGCCCGGGCGCACCGGGCGATCCGCGCTGGGAGCGGACGAAGAGTCGCCGGGCGACCGTCACCTCGATCGCCCGCGAGCTGGCCGTCACCGGGCGCCCGTCGCCACCGGCTGCCGTCGTGGATGCGGCCGTGCTCGCGGCCTTCGGGATCGGCCGGGTCGCGCCGTCGCCCTGGTCGACCGCCGAGCTCGCAGCCGCCGGCCGTCTGCTGGCAGACCGCTACGCGGATCCCGCCTGGCACGCCGACCCCGAGCCGCCACCGGGCGAACCGCAGGACGCACCCGTTCAGTAGACCTCGTCGTGGGAGCCGATGGTCACGAGCGTGGCCACATCGGCGTCCCATCGGAACAGGACGCTCAGGTCCTCGTCCACCCGCCGGTTCCGTGGCCTACCCTTGCGGACATGCCCGACCATCGCGCGACCCTGATCATCGACGGCCTCCCCGTCGAGACCCTGGCCGACCTGCCGCCGGAGCCGGGGCGCCTCCTCTTCGTGGGGCTCAACCCGTCGCCGGTGAGCGTCGCCGCCGGCCACTACCACCAGGGGCGCCTGGGCCGGCAGCTCTGGCGACGCCTCGTGGAGGCGACGATCCTCCCGCCCGAGACCAACCTGGACGCGGCCGACGACGCGCTCGTCGCCGAGGGCCACGGGATCACCGACCTGCTCAAGCTCCCGACCGCGCGCGACGAGGCGGACGACGCCACCCTCCGCGCCGGAGTCGGTCCGCTCTGGCAGAAGGTGGCGGTCTGGCGCCCCGCGGCCGTCGTCTTCGTCTACAAGCGCGCCGCCGTGGCGTGCGCCGGCCGCCGGATCCCCGAGTCCCTGGGCCTCGTCGCGGGATTGGCGCTGGCGGCTCGCCCGTGCTTCCTGATGCCCGGACCCTACGCGCCCCGCGCGGACGTCGACGCGGGCCTCGCCGTGATCCACAGCCTCGCGTCCGCGATCCGCGTATGACCTCGGCGTCGGACGGGCGACCGGAGCCGGGCCCCTCGCACGGCGCGTCTGCGCCGGCAACGGGAGACTCCGCGGGACCCGTCGTCGGGCTCATCGTCAACCCCGGCGCCTCGCGCGACATCCGGCGCCTCACCTCGCTGGCGCGGACGGTGGACGTCCACGAACGGGTGAACCAGGTGGCGCGGATCCTGCAGGGCCTTTCCGCGTGCGCGCGGATCGTGCCGGGCGGCCTGGGCCCGGTGCTCTACATGCCCGAGGCATGCCGGGTCGTCGAGCGCGCCCATGACGAGATCGTTCGTTCGGGACTCGCCGCACACGCCGTCGCCACCCGGCCGGGTCAGGCTGCCGCGTCCGACGCGGGAACCGCCCGGCGGCTGATCGTGGAGCCGGTGCCGGCGCCCGACGGCTGGACGGCCGACGATGCCGACGGGACGGCGCGCGCGGCGGCGGCGCTCGCCCGGGCCGGGGCCGACTGCGTGGTGACGGTCGGCGGCGATGGGACGAACCGGGCCGTCGCCCGGGGCTGGCCGGGAGCCGTCCTCTGCGCGGTGCCCGGTGGCACGAACAACGCGTTCGCGCCACCGCTGGATCCCGTCACCGCGGGCCTCGCCGCGGGATTCTTCGCCATCGACCCGGAGGGCGCCGCCGGGCACACCCATGCCTGCTCCCGTCTGGACGTCCGCGCCGGCCCGGCGGGGGAGACGTTCGCCCTGGTCGACGTGGCGGTGGTCCGCGGCGCCTGGGTGGGAGCCCACGCGATGTGGGACGCGGAAGCGCTCGTGGAGGTCGTCGTCACCCGGGCCGATCCCACGGTCAGCGGGTTGGCCGGCCTGGCGGGGATGGTGCGCCCGATCTCGCCGCGGACGCCATCGGCGGCCCGCCGCGGGCCGTTCACATCCGGCTGGGCGCCACGGCCTCCGGGGTGACCGACGACGACGCATCCGACGACGCGTCCGACGGCGGCCCGGTGGCCGACGGCGCGCAGAGTCTCCCTCGAAGCGTGCTCGCGCCTCTCGGGCCCGGCCACCTGGCGCCCGTCGTCGTCCGCTCCTGGAGGGAGCTCGGCGCCGGCGAGGCCGTCGAGCTGGGGCCCTACGCGGAGCGCGTCACGCTGGCGTTCGACGGCGAGCGCGAGATGGTCGTCGAGCCCGACACGCCGATCGAGGTCCGCTCTGGCCCGGAGCCCGCTCCGACTCCTCGACGCGGCCGGTCTGCTGCGGTCCCTGTCCGAGCGGGGAGATCTCCTCCTGCCCCCGGGGCGCGGCGGCCCGCGGCACCGCGGCCCACGGGCCGGCTGATCGGCGAACCTACCCGGCCGATCAGCAACGGGCCGGCTGATCGGCGAACCTGGCCGATCAGGCACGGGTCGGCGATCGGCCACCTGCCGGCTGATCGGCCGGGGTATTCCGCACGCGGGCGCGCCCGGCGTACCATGCGACCCTGGGGGTGCGCCGACGAGCGCACCCGCCGGTGCGCGCGACATCCCGGAGGTGACCCCCGGTAGTCATTCGTCCCCGCCGTCCCGGGGCCGCCGACCCCGCAGATCGATCCCGACCGAATCCCGTCACCAGGAGGGAACCAGGTGCCCAGCGCCGAGATCCTCCGCGACCTGCACCGCCAGATGGTGCGGATCCGGCTCTTCGAGGAGACGATCCAGAAGCTCTACTTCGAGGGCAAGACCCCGGCCTTCGACATCGCCGCGGGACCCATCCCCGGCGAGATGCACCTCGCCGCCGGCCAGGAGCCGGTGGCCGCGGGAGTCGCGGCCCATCTTCGCCCGAGCGACGCCGTCACCGCGACCCATCGTCCGCACCACATCGCGCTCGCCCACGGCATGCACATGCCCACGCTCGCCGCGGAGATCTTCGGCAAGTCGACGGGCCTGGGCGGCGGCAAGGGCGGCCACATGCACCTCTTCGACGCCAACACCAACTTCGGCTGCAGCGGCATCATCGCCGAGGGCATGCCCACCGCCGTCGGCCACGCCCTGGCCTTCAAGAAGCAGGGCACCGACCGCGTCGCCGTCTCGTTCTTCGGCGAGGGCGCCGCCAACCAGGGCGCCTTCCACGAGTCCCTCAACCTGGCCGCGCTGTGGAGCCTCCCGGTGGTGTTCGTCTGCGAGGACAACGCCTGGGCGATCAGCGTGCCGAAGGAGAAGGCCACCTCTGTCGCGAACAACAGCGACCGGGCGTCGGCCTACGGGATCCCCGGCGTCCTCATCCCCGACAACGACGTCGTCGCCGTCTACGAGGCGGCCGGCGAGGCCGTCGCGCGCGCCCGGCGCGGCGGCGGACCCTCGCTGATCGAGGTCAAGACCGACCGGCTCCTCGGCCACTTCGAGGGCGACCCGCAGGTCTACCGCTCGAAGGAGGAGATGGCTCTCATCAAGGAGCGCGACGCGGTTCAGGCGTTCGAGCGCGACCTGGCCGACCAGGGCGTGCTCAGCGCCGACGACGCGCAGGCAACCTGGACGGGAGCCCGGGCCGAGGTCGATGCCGCGATCGAGTTCGCCCGGTCCAGCCCGTACCCCGAGCCCGTCGATGCCCTCGCGGGCGTCTTCGCGTAGGCGCAGGAGGATCGAGCCATGGCTGTCGAGACGAAGCGCCTGCTCACCACGTCGCGCGCGATCGCCGAGGCGATCAGCCAGGAGATGGAGCGCGACCCCAGCGTCTTCGTGATGGGCGAGGACGTCGCCACCTACGGGGGCATCTTCGGGGCGACCGAAGGGCTCCTCGCCAAGTTCGGCCCCGAGCGGATCATGGACACCCCGATCTCGGAGACGGCCTTCATCGGCGCCGCCGTCGGCGCCGCGGTGTCCGGCATGCGGCCGATCGCCGAGCTGATGTTCGTCGACTTCTTCGGCGTCTGCATGGACCAGATCTACAACCACATGGCCAAGATCCACTACATGTCGGGCGGGCACGTCAAGGTGCCGATGGTCCTGACGACCGCGATCGGCGGCGGGTACGGCGATGCGGCCCAGCACTCCCAGACGCTCTACGGGACGTTCGCCCACCTGCCGGGCATGAAGATCGTGGTGCCGAGCAGCCCCTACGACGCGAAGGGCCTGATGATCTCGGCCATCCGCGACGACAACCCGGTCCTCTACATGTTCCACAAGGGCGTCATGGGCCTCGGCTGGATGACGCCGAACCCCCGGGCGACGGCGCACGTCCCCGAGGAGCCGTACACGGTCCCGATCGGCAAGGCCGACGTGAAGCGCGAGGGTCGCGACGTCACGATCGTGACCCTGTCGCTCATGGTCCACCGCGCGCTGGACGCCGCGGAGGACCTGGCGAAGGAAGGCATCGAAGCCGAGGTCCTGGACCTGCGGAGCGTGATCCCGCTCGACCGGGAGGCGATCGTCGCCTCCGTCAAGAAGACCAAGCGGCTCCTCGTGGTCGACGAGGACTACACCAGCTTCGGGCTCTCCGGCGAGGTCATCACGACCGTGATCGAAGGTGCCTTCGACCACCTGGACGCGCCGCCGATGCGGCTCGCCTACCCGGACGTCCCGGTTCCCTACTCGCGTCCCCTGGAGCAGTTCTGCCTGCCGGATCGGGCCAAGATCGCGGACGCCGTCCGGCGGCTGGTCGCGGGCTGACCCGGTCTCACTCCCCGGCGGGGCGCTGCGTTCGTGCGCCCCGCCGGCCGAATACTCCCGGCGGGGTGCCGCGTCCGCGCGCCCCGCCGGCCACGCAACGGAGCTCACCGATGCGCCACGAGGTGATCATGCCCCGTCTGTCCGAGACGGTGGACGAGGGCGTCCTCGTCACCTGGTTCGTCGAGCCGGGCCAGCTCGTCCGGGCCGGCGACCGGGTGGCCGAGGTGCAGGTCGAGAAGATGGCGTCCGAGGTGTCGGCCCCGGCCGACGGGCGCGTCGCGGAGCTACTGGCGGCCCAGGGCGACGTCATCGCCCAGGGCGCCACCCTGGCCGTCATCGAGGCGGTCGGGGCGGCGGCGGCCGAGGCGGAGGCCGCAGCGGTCGCCCCGCCCACTGGCGTCCGATCTGCCCGCGGGCGGGTTGCCACCGGTCGCGGCGTCCACCGGGTCGCGGCGCCAACCGGGCGGGTCGCCCGCCGGGGTGGCGGCGCGTCCGGCGTCGCCCGCCGCGCGGCGGCTGGCCCGGGAGCTCGGCGTCGACATTGCCACGGTCGCCGGCAGCGGGTCGGGCGGCCGCGTCGTCGAGGCCGACGTCGAGCGCGCCGCCTCGGTTGCCACGGCGCCATCGCCGGCGGCAGCTGCGCCTGGGCCGGGTGCACCGGCGCCATCGCCGGCCACGGCGGCGCCCGCGCCGGCCGCACCAGGTGCCGGCTCCGTCGCCGGCCTCGGGCCGGGCTGGCGCGTCGAGCCCCTGCCGCTCCTGCGCCGCGCCATCGGCGATCGGCTGCTCGCCTCCGTCGGGACAACCGCCCAGCTGACCATCACCGCCGAGGCCGATCTCACCGATCTCGCCGCCGCCCTGGAAGCCGCCGCCGCGAGCACCGGCCGGCCGCACGGAATCCTCGGGGCCACGATCCGCGCCTCGGCCATCGCCCTGCGGGACCATCCCGCGCTCACCGCGGCCTGGGTCGCCGACGGGCTCGCGTTCCCCGACCGGATCGACATCGGCTGCGCCGTGGCCCTGGCCGACGGGCTGGTGGTCCCCGTGATCCGCGACCCCGCGTCGCGCACGATCGCGGAGATCGAGGCAGAGGTCGCCGCCCTGGCCGCCCGGGCCCGCGAGGGACTCCTGGCGCCGCCCGAGACGGCCGGGGCCTGCTTCAGCGTCACCAACCTGGGGGCGCATCGGATCGACGCGTTCACCCCGCTCCTCAACCCGCCCCAGGCCGCGATCCTGGGCCTCGGTCGCGCCCGCCTCCGGCCGGCAGTCGTCGGCGGGGCAATCGTTCCGCGCCGCCTGGCCGTCCTCTCGCTGACGTTCGACCACCGGGTCGTGGACGGCAAGCCGGCCGCGGCATTCCTCGACGAACTGCTGGAGGTCCTCGAGGCGCCCGACCTGGTGCTCGACGAGGCTCCCTGATCGCGTCGCGGCGCCGACCGCGGCCCTCGCCGCCCGATCGTGCGATTCGCGTCGCCAGGGCGATCTACGGCCCCACAGCGCGCAGCGCGCGCCCGCGCCGCGTCAGGTGCCGGGGTGCAGATCCTCGCGGAAGAGGCGCGCGAAGCCCGGGTACGGCCGGAGCGCGACCAGGTCGAAGTCGATGAGCCCCGCGGCTACGAGCGGCAGGCCGTCGATCACCGCCCGCGCCGCGGCAAGGTCCGCCACCTCGAGGACGAGCACGCCGTTCGGCCGGTCTGCCCGGAAGTAGATCTCCCGCAGGGTGCCCTGCTGGTAGAGATCCCAGGCGTGCCGCGCCTCGGCCGGCCTCAGCTCGGTGAAACGCGGGTCGTCCTGGGCGACGACGTCATGCCCCAGCGCCAGCACCTTCATGCGAACCTCCCTTGGGCGTCGCCGGCTCGGCCGGTCATAAGCGGGTCGTCGACGCAGCCGACGGCAGTCGACGCGCCCTGCGGCACGACTCGGCCTGCGGCAGTCGACTCGGCCGAGTCCCGGCGGCGCTCGCTCGCCCGGGACGGCCGCAGATCCGCCGGCCGCTGCGCGATCAGACGATGGCGAGCGGCCGCTCGATCGCGGCGTCGGTGCGGAAGCGCCGGTCCACGAGGACGCGGACGACGTAGGTGACCTCGAGGCCGGCCCCGTCGAAGGACGGCGCCGAGCCGGCGGGGATCGCCAGCTGCACGTCGGCCCCGCCCGCCAGCTGCGCCGGGTCAACGGGCATCGAGGCGACGATCCCCTCTGCTCCGTTGGGCGCGTTCGTCCGGCGGTGGACCTCCACGCGCCCCTTCGTCCCGCCGGGCGCCGACGGCCAGCGCACGTTCAGCGTCATCTCGGACCCGGCCGGCACGGGCAGCGGCGAGGTGACGGCGATCATCGCGTCGCCCACCGGCACGCCCGCCATCATGCTCATCCCGCCCTGCTTTCCGACCCCCGCGCGCAGGAGATCCGGGTGCTGGGCGAGCGGCAGGTATGCGGCCAGGAAATGGTCGGAGCCTCTCTCGATGTCCCAGCGGACATCGATGGCCCAGGCGATGATCGACTCGCCCAGGTGCGCCGAGGGCGGGCCCAGGCGCGGCGCGGGAATCGCGAAGCGAGCCTCGAAGGATGCGCCGGGCTCCATCTGCGCCGGGATGGCCGGCTCCGGGAAGGCGTCCTCGATGAAGAGCTTGCCGCTCGTCTCGACCCAGAACTCGGAGTGCGTGACGTGGCCGTCGCTGTCGCGTTCCTCACGCGACCGCGTGACCTCGTCGAGGCGCAGCCCGACCAGGCGGAGCGCCGCCTTCCTGGCGTCGATCCGCTCCGTGGCCTTCAGACGGACCGTCCCGGTGATCCCCTCGCCGACCACGGCCGGTCGATCCAGGACGATCTCGCCGAGGACCGCCCCGTCGGTCGGTCGAAGCAGCTCCTCGGACCGGACGTTGTGGAGCGGGTGGCTCCCCTGCGAGCCCGCGAGGCGCGGGCCGTTGATGGCGTCGAACGGCTCCGGTGACGAGCCGGTGTGGACGCCGAACGAACCGAGGTGTCCGAGGCCCGAGAGGTCGATCGAGATGGGCATGGGTCTGATCCCCCATCGTGGCGGGCGGCCTGGCCGGCGCCGGTGGCGCCGTTGCCCGCATTGTGCGCCGTGGCGGGAGGCCGGATCGGGGTTCGCCGCGGGGGTGGCGGAGCCGGGCCGCTGGGGCCGTTGCCGGGACGGTGGTCGGCGCGGTGGCGGTGCAGGGCGAGCGGCTGACCCGCGCGGACCGTCCGCGGCGCTGACCGGGTTCCCGACGAGGGCGTCCGCGACGGTCAGGCCAGGGAGACGATCCTCATGCCGATCGATCCGCTCGGAGCGGCGACGACCACCTTGTCGCCGGCACGGCGGCCCATGAGGGCGCGGCCGACCGGGGAGGTGCTGCTGATGCGTCCGTCGGCGGGCGAGGCCTCGTGGCTGCCCACGATCGTGTAGGTCTCCTCACCCAGGTCGTCCTCGACGGTAACGGTCGTGCCCAGGCTCACGTGGCTCGTCGAAGCGCCTTCGATCTGGACGAAGTCGCGCAGCAGCGCGGTCAGGTGCTCGACGCGACCCTCGAGGATCGACTGCTCCTTGCGCGCGGTCTCGTATTCGGCGTTCTCCCGGAGGTCGCCGAGCTCGCGGGCGGCGGCGATGCGGGCGATGACGACCGGCCGCTCCACGGTGGTGAGCTGCTCGAGCTCGGCGCGCACGCTGGCGATGCCGCGAGACGAGAGGTAGACGGTGCTGGGCATGAGGGGTGTCTCCGGGTGTCGCAGGACGAGGGTCGGAGGGCGCGGCCGGCGGGCTGCCCGAAGTGGGGAGCGGCGGACCGGCGTGTCCGGTGGAGCGACGCCCGTGCAGGTGGCAGTGTGGCAGGTCGTGGCGACGATCGCCGCGGGACGAGGAGAGTGCGCCTGTCGACGCCACGTCCGTGGCCGCTTGTTGACATGAAGTCACGCTCGGCCATGCTTCGCCCACGACCGCGCCAAGAACCGCGTCCTGTGAGGTCATCGTGAGCGAGCCCCGGCCGCCCTCCGCCGACATGCCCCCGGTCGAAGAGGTGCCCCCCAACTCCATCCCCACCCTGACCCCGGTCGGCGCGACCGACAGGCGCGACATCGACATGAACCGGCTCGATCCGAGCACATCGACATCGGATCCGAACGTCATCCATCTCACCGGACCCACCAGGGGCACCGTGGTCAGGCAGCCCGACGGCTCCTGGACCTTCGTGCCCGAGCCTGCCCCCCTGGCCCCGCCGGCGGCCCCGCCCGCGCCGCCACCGCCGGTGGCCACGCCGACGGCCCCGCCATCCGCTCCACCAACCTGGTGGCAGCCTGCCCCGCCGGCCAGCCCGACGAGCTGGGCCCAGCCGGCCGCCACGGGCGGAGGCGGGTCCCTCCTCGGGGGCCACGGCCTCCTGGCCACCCTGGCCACCCTGGCCACGGTCGCCATCGTCGGCGTCGTCCTGGTAGCGGGCGGTGATGACGGCGGCGGGAAGACAAGCACGGTCCCGCCCGCGGGCGCCAGCGGGGCGCCCCTCCCCACGCCCACCGGGACCCTTGGAGGATCCCCGCTCCCCCGCGAGTCGATGGACGGCGCCGGGGCGGCCGAAGCGAACAGGCTCGTCATCGAGACGCTCAAACGCTGCGCCCGAGAGCACGGGGTCACGGAGCAGCGCCTCGACGCGATGGGCCTGACGTTCGAGGCAGTCCCCGGCGCGATCCCCGAAGTGGGCGAAGGGGTGGTCGGAGATGTCTACTCGGTCCCGTTCCCCGGCGAGAGCTCCGATCTCTTCACGGTGACCATCACCCACACCGCCTCCGGCTCTCCGTATTCCGGCACGAGCGGTCGGTGGATGGTGAACGTCAAGACCGGTGAGATCGCTCCGAGCTACAACGGCCACGGCATTGGCACCGCTCCGAAGCTGTACAACCTCCTCATCTGGTGTGACGGCAAGGACGAGCTGGGCGATGACTTCTGATCGAAGCGCATCGATCAGCCCCACCGCTGACGCTTTGGAGAACGCGAAAGGGAACCGATGACCTCGACCGCCGCCCCCGACTTCGTCGCCGCCGTCTACGTCCGGGCCGCGCCAGAGGCGGTCTGGCGGGCCATCACCGAGACCGACTTCACCGTGCGCTACTTCTACGGGAACGCCGTCGAATCAGACTGGCAGCCCGGCTCGCCCTGCCGGATGACGATGGACGGCACGCTCCAGATCGAGGGCGAGATCCTCGAGATCGACCCGCCGCGCCGCCTGGTCCAGTCCTGGCACGGGGTCTGGGACCCGCAGATGGCCGCCGACGCGCCGACCCGCGTCACCTGGGAGATCGAGGTCGCCAGTCCCAGCGTCTGCAAGGTCAGCGTGGTCCACGACGGCCTCGTCGCCGGCTCGTCGACCCTCGAGCAGGTCTCGGACGGCTGGCCGTACATCCTGTCGGGCATGAAGACGCTGCTCGAGACCGGGAAGGGGCTCGAGGATACGTAGTCGCCCAGCGGAGGCGCGTGCGCCCCGGCGCGGCGGAATCGAGGTGGGGCCGGGCCCAGGGACGCGCGCCCTCGTCACACGCAGGTGGGCGTTGCGCCGGGCGCAGCAGGGGCCGCGCCACCGGTCCCGGCGACCCGCTCCCGCGCGGCGTTGCGCCGGGCGCAGCAGGGGCCGCGCCACCGGTCCCGGGCGACCCGCTCCCGCGCGGCGTTGCGCCGGGCGCAGCAACGGGCCGCGCCACCGGTCCCGGGCGACCCGCTCCCGCGCGGCGTTGCGCCGGGCGCAGCAACGGGCCGCGCCACCGGTCCCGGGCGACCCGCTCCCGCGCGGCGTTGCGCCGGGCGCAGCAAGGGGGCCGCGCCACCGGTCCCGGGCGACCCGCTCCCGCGCGGCGTTGCGCCGAGCGCAGCAAGATGCCGTACGCGCCGCTCCTGGCGTCTCGCGGGCCCGGTCAGAAGCTCGCGCCTGATTGCCGACTGGTACGTCGGGACCTTCGTTCTATAGAAGCCGCCGGTTCACGGCGCCAGCATCGTGGCGGCGGTGCGATGGGCAACCACCCATCCTCCGGCTGGTCGCCTGCGCGTCCCGTTGGCGATGGACGACACGGAGGACGGGATGCCCGGGCGGTTCTGCGAACAGTGCGGGGGAGCAATCGGGGCCGGGGCGCGCTTCTGCGGGACCTGCGGCACGGCCACGCCCGCGATGACGCCGCCTCCGCCTCCGCCGCCAGCGCCTCCGCCCCCGCCGAGCACCGGCTGGACGGCCACGCCGCGCCCAGCGCCTCCGCCGCTGCCGAGCACCGGCTGGACGGCCACGCCGCCTCCAGCGCTCCGCCGCCAGCGCCTCCGCCGCCAGCGCCTCCGCCTCCGCCGCCAGCGCCTCTGCCGCCGCCGAGCACCGGCTGGACGGCCACGCCGCCCCCAGCGCCTCCGCCGCCAGCGCCTCCGCCGCCAGCGCCTCCGCCGCCAGCGCCTCCGCCTCCGCCGCCAGCGCCTCCGCCGCCGCCGAGCACCGGCTGGACGGCCACGCCGCCTCCGCCTCCGCCGCCAGCGCCTCCGCCGCCGCCGAGCACCGGCTGGGCGTCACCGTCCCCGAGCCCGGTGCCGGCGCCCGTCACGGCCTGGACCCGATCCCGCGGAGCGCCGCGGCCGCGGAAGGGGCTGCCTCGCCCTCGTCGCGCTTGTCGTGGTCGCGCTCGTCGTCGCCGTCGTCCAGCTCGGTTCGTCCGGGTTGGGGCCCCTGACGCCCGGCGCTTCGGCGACCCCCACGACCGCCGGCGAGTCCGGGCCCGGCCCGGTCGGCGAGCCTCCCGTGATCGAGAAGGGTCCGAGCCTCGGTGAGGCCTGGACCACGGCCCCCGACCCGGCCACCTTCATCACCGTCGAGGACGAGACCTCGGTCGCCTCCGACCAGTACCTCGTCGTGTTCGAGGATGGCACGCAGGCGGACCGGGCCGAGGCCGCCGCGACCGCGATCGGCGGCACGATCGTCGGCCGCATCGCCTACCTCGACACCTGGAAGATCGGCGTCTCAGCGACGGTGGACGTCGAGGCCTGGCGCGCCCGCAAGGCCATCCTCGAGGGTCAGCCGGGCGTGACGGCCGTGGCCGCCGTCTCTATCGTCACGACCGATGCCGCCCCCGACTGCGCGCCGGCACTCGGCGACGCGGTGTACGCGGGTACCAACGCCAAGCCCTACGAGATGATCGGCGTGAAGGCGGCCTGGGAGGCCTACTACGCCTCCGGCCTGCCCAAGAGCAGCGTCCACCTCGGGATGACCGACACGGCCCTCACCAGGGGCGATGCCGGCAAGAAGCTGAACTGGGAGTTCGACGACATCACCTTCAATGGCGACCCGGCGACGACCAGCACGCTCCGCCCGGCGACCAAGAAGGATCCCCGCACCGACGGCTTCCACCACTCCGACGGCACCCTCGGGATCATCGCCGCCGACGCCAGCGACGGCGGGATCGCCGGGATCGCGAGCCCGCTCGGCGCCAATCTCCTGGTGAGTTTCTCGGAGCTGAACGCCGCGACCGACAAGGGCGCCGCACAGGAGTGGAAGGCCGCCGACGGGTCCACCTACACCGATGCCGCGCTGCTTTCCACGATGCGCCAGATCGAGGCCGGGGCGACGATCATCAACGGCAGCTGGGGCGGCTCGACCACCTCGGCGGCCCAGGCCGGCAACTCGGCGATGTGGAAGAAGTTCTACACGAAGATGGCCAAGGACCATCCGAAGGTCCTGTTCGTCTTCTCCGCCGGCAACAACAACCAGGCTCTCGACGGGACGAACCACTGGCCGGGCGGGATCCCGTCGCCCAACGTCATCTCGGTCGGCAACATCGACACCGACGGGACGCGGAACAGCACCTCGAACGGGATCGACCCGACCGTCTCCGGTGGCGAGGTCTCGCTCGGCGCGCCGGGCAACCAGGCCGTCTGGGGCAAGGGCGCCGACGGCAAGGTCCGGGCCGAGTACGGCGGCACGAGCTCGGCGGCCCCGATGGTCGCGGCCACCGCGATCCTCGTCCGGGCGATCGACCCTACCCTGACCGCGGTCCAGATCAAGGACCTGATCACCGGCTCGGCCGACAGCGGCCAGGCGCAGGTCGGCGGCAGGACGCTGCGGGCCGACCTCGCGGTGCGCAAGGCGATCGACGGCGTGCGTGCCCGGGCGAAGCTGCCCCCGCTCACCGACAAGATGATCGCCGACGGGAAGATGTCCTGCTCGGTCACCGTCACCGGCTCCATCCTGCGCCGGCTCGAGAGCCCGGCCGGGGCGACCGAGTGGTCGGTCAAGGGCTCGCTGACCACGGCCCCCGTACCCACGGCGTTGAGCCTCGTGATCGGCGGCGGCCGGCCATCCGACTGGCGACAGGCCGTCAGCGGACCCGGGGTGATCGTGAGCTGGAAGGCCCTGGCCCCCAAGGTCGGGGTGGTCATCATCGTGACCCGCCTCGACAACGGCTTCTGGGTGAAGTTCACCCTGCGCGACGACGGCCGCCCCACGGCGTCGCCGACGCCGGCGCCCACGCCCACTCCGACGCCGGCCGAAGGCGACGTCGACTGCTCGGGCCCACCGGCCGGCGTCCGGCCGGGCACCATCGCCTACGTCAAGTGGAGCCTCCACTGCGGAGCGATCTCGCCATGAGCCGCGGCCCTCGACTCGGGGTCGGCGTGCTCGCCTTCGCCGCCTACGTGATGGGACTCGCCCTGGCGGGGATGACGGCATGCCTTGCCGTCGTGATCGGCCCCTTCGACGGGTTCGTGGCCGTGATGATCCTCGTGCCGGGGCTGATCGGGCTTGCGGGCGGCGTGGGAATCGTCCGGGTCGCCGGCCCGTCCCACCGTGCTCTCGCCCTCGTCGCGCTCGTCGTGGGCGGCGCCTGGGTCGCGGCGACCGTCTGGCTCATTGCCGCGTACGCCTCGATGGGGCTCTGACCGGCCGCCGAAGGGCCTCTCCCTGCCGGCGGTGCGCGAGCGGATCCTCGCCATCCCGGGCGTGGTCGGGGTGCACGACCTGCACGCCTGGCAGATCACCGCCGGCCTCCCGATGATCACCGTCCACGTCATCGCGGCCGAGGGCGTCGCCTCCCACCAGGTCCTCCATGAGGTCGACACCTGCCTCGGCGAGGACTTCGACCTGCGCCACAGCACGATCCAGGTGGAACACGTCTGGCGCCCCATGGAGTCGGACGCGCACGCGTGAGGATCGCGGGTCAGTCGGCCGGGCCGGCGACCTGGCGACGAACCCAGTCTTCAAGACGGGCGATTGCCCCGGCGTCGACACCCGAGAGCGCCCGAATCCGTGCGACCAGCGTCTCCGGCTCCACGAGGCCTTCCCTGACCAACGCCGCGGCGAACGCGCGATCCTTCTCGCGACCGGCGACGAGCTTGGCGACGACGCAGTCATGCGGCTCGAGGCATCTCGCGCGCGCCGGGGCGGAACCTGGGGTGGCGAACTCGACCGTCCGCGCCTCCCAGCCCGCCGGGAGGACCGCTGTCGTCACGCTGACACCCTGGGCGTAGTAGCCGAAGGTCTCGTGGAAGCGCGACAGCTCGCCCATTGCGCCGTCGACCCGGTCGGCCTTCGCGCCATCGGGGTCGACGAAGAAGGCCAGGTCGGCCTCGATCGAGGTCGTCGCCTCGACCGGCAGGAGTTCCTCCGCGTACGCCCCGAGGATCGCCTGGCTGCCGATCACGAGCACGCTCGGGTCGTCAACGATCGTCGCGGCGGCGCGTAGAACGTGCTCCAGCTGGGCGCGGTTCATGGCGACGGCGGCGCGGCCGAGCCGCGCGGGGCAGCAGCGTGGCGCCGATGAGCCCGGAGGATCGCGAGGCGCTCGGCCTCCGGGAGCACGCCCGCGAAGGGGGAGTTCTGGCGCAGCTCGTCCGCCTCTGCCGACTCGGCGACGAGGATGCTCAGGACGGCCTCCGGACCCTGCCCGATCAAGCGACGCCAGCGCGCAAGCCGGCGGGCGCTCATCCCGCTGGGGTGCGCACGCTCCAGCCGATCAAGGTTCCGGCTCGCCCTGCGGAGAACGCGCTCCGGGTCGCGAACCAGCCTGCCGGCCACCGCGTGGTGGAGCCAAAGCGAGCGCGCCTGCTCGGGCCGGCGGGCCTGCCTGCCCGGGCTCGCGTTCGCGAGCGCCTCCACGTCCTCGAGCGCGACTCGCCGATGTGTCCCGACGGTCAGACTCGCCAGGTCACCCCGCTCGCAGAGGTCGACGACGTGCTGGCGGGAGCACGCCAGCAGTGCTGCGGCCTGGCCGGTTGTGAGGAGATCGGTCGTGTGACCCATGCGGCGAGAATAGCATCATCCACCAGAAACACAACTATTCCTGGTCAGTGGCCCAGCATGGCCTGCGGGCCTGCGCCTGTCCGAACGCTCCTCGCGCAAGATGCCGAGGAGGACGCTTGCTGGCTCGATGCCCCGGCGCGGTTCGAACAACACTTCGCCAACTGATGTCCGTGGCCGCATCGGGCGCGCATCACCGCAATCCCGTGCCGCGCAGCGTGGCCTCGGCCCGTGGCCCCGGCGCGGTTCGAACAACACTTCGCCAACTGATGTCCGTGGCCGCATCGGGCGCGCATCACCGCAATCCCGTGCCGCGCAGCGTGGCCTCGGCCCGTGGCCCCGGCGCGGTTCGAACAACACTTCGCCAACTGATGTCCGTGGCCGCATCGGGCGCGCATCACCGCAATCCCGTGCCGCGCAGCGTGGCCTCGGCCCGTGGCCCCGGCGCGGTTCGAACAACACTTCGCCAACTGATGTCCGTGGCCGCATCGGGCGCGCATCACCGCAATCCCGTGCCGCGCAGCGTGGCCTCGGCCCGTGGCCCCGGCGCGGTTCGAACAACACTTCGCCAACTGATGTCCGTGGCCGCATCGGGCGCGCATCATCGCAATCCCGTGCCGCGCAGCGTGGCTGCCCGACTGCCTTCCTCCCCTCCTGCCCGCGTGATGCCCCCGCGATGCGGACACGGACATCGAATCGCGGGCAGACGACCCGAGTGGCGGGCTGCCCGCGCAAACGCGAAATGAATGCGGCGCTGGCGAGGGCTACTCCGTTGGTCATGAGCCGCCGGCGAGACACCGGCGGACGTTGGAGGTTGCCGCCGGCCTGCCCGAGGGGGCCGTCGATGCCTTCAGGGCGGCCCTATGCCCGAGCCCGAGGCAAGGCTGATGAAGTACGCCGCGAAGCCGACCACGGCGAGGAGGGTGTAGAGGAGGAGCCACGCGACTATCCACCTGCCCAGGCCGTGAATGCCCGCCACCCGGCACGCGACGTACGGGGCAAGGATGCCCACGGCGAGCCCCGCCGCGCTGTTGTTGACGTGGTTGGCACTCATCCACAGGGCCGGAACGGCCATGAGGGGCACGCCCACCAGCACGAGGACGACCCACGATCTCCCCGTCACCGGCCTGGGCACGGCGACCGAGAGTGGACGCTCGCCGGCCTCCACCACGGGCGCCGTTGTCGGCTCACCATCCACGGCTGCACCCCCGATTGCCGGTGGGCTCATCGACGGTGGGCTCATCGGCGCTGAGAACGTAGGCATCGTCGGGTGCATGCTCGCAACTGCCGGCGGCAAAGGCAACAGGGAAGCGCGGGCGCTGCCGGATGCGGGCGCTGCCGGATGCGGGCGCTGCCGGATGCGGGCGCCGGCAAGCGCCTCCAACCGTGCATCTGCAATGATCCCAGCCGTTCCGACGGAACTCTGATCCAGACAACTCCTTGCCAGACAACGCCCACCCACGGAGAGACTCGCATGCCGGCCGACAAGAAACTCGCCGACCTGCTTGCGCAGGCTGAGGCCTGGCTGGCCGACGATCCGGACCCGGCGACGCGGGACGAGCTGCGGGCGGTGATCGACGCGGCGCGGACTGAGGGCGGGGTGGCCGCGGGCAGTCTGCCCGCCGGCAACTCGGCCGCCGGCAGCTCCGGCGCCAACGGCAGCTCGGGCGCCACGGCCGGCGCCAACTCCGCGGTCGACGATCTCGCCGATCGCTTCGCCGGCAGGCTCCAGTTCGGCACCGCCGGGCTGCGCGGGATCCTGGGCGCCGGCCCGAACCGGATGAACCGGGCAGTCGTGATCAGGGCCTCCGCCGGACTCACCGCCTACCTGCGGGCGGCCGGTCGGGTACCCGCGGTAGACCTGCGGGAGCGCGGCCACGCACCCGCCGCCGGGCTCACCGCCTACCTGCGGGCGGCCGGCCACCGGCCAACGGTCGTCGTCGGGTTCGATGCCCGCCGCAACTCGGACGTCTTCGCCCGCGACACCGCGGCCGTCGTGACGGCGGCCGGCGGCCGGGCCCTCCTCCTCCCCCGCCCGCTCCCGACCCCGGTCCTCGCCTTCGCCATCCGCCACCTGGGCGCTGACGCCGGCGTCATGGTCACCGCCAGCCACAACCCGCCGCGCGACAACGGCTACAAGGTCTACCTGGGCGACGGGAGCCAGATCGTGCCGCCCGCCGATGCCGGGATCGCCGCCTGCATCGACGCCGTCGCGTCGGTCGCCTCGGTCCCGCGTGCGGACGGCGGCTGGACGACCCTCGGCGAGGAGGTCATCGACGCCTACCTCGACACCGTCGTGTCGGTCGTCGCCCCCGGGACCCCCCGCGACCTGTCGGTCGTCCACACCGCGATGCACGGAGTCGGCGGGGAGATCGTCGTGCGCGCCTTCGAGCGCGCCGGCTTCCGCCGCCCGGTCGTCGTCGAGGAGCAGGCGGCGCCCGACCCCAACTTCCCGACGCTCCCCTTCCCCAACCCAGAGGAGCCGGGGGCGATGGACCTCGCCCTTGCCCTCGCCCGGCGCGTCCGTCCCGACATCGTCATCGCCAGCGACCCCGACGCCGACCGCTGCGCGGTGGCGATCCCCGACCCGTCGGCCGCGACCGCGGACGACCCCGACGGCTGGCGGATGCTCCGCGGCGACGAGGTCGGCGTCCTCCTGGGCGCTCACGTGCTCGCCCGCGGCGTCGACCCGGACGGGCCGCACGCGGTGCTCGCCCGCTCCATCGTCTCGTCGCGCCTGCTCGGGGCGATGGCCGAGGCGGCCGGCGTGCCCGGCGTCGAGACGCTCACCGGCTTCAAGTGGATCGGCCGCGTGCCGCGACTCCGCTACGGCTACGAGGAGGCGATCGGGTATTGCGTCGACCCGGCGCACGTCGCCGACAAGGACGGGATCTCGGCGGCGCTGCTCGTCGCCGACATGGCCGCGGGCCTTCGGGCCCGGGGCCGCACGCTGCTCGACGCCCTCGACGACCTGGCCCGGCGTCACGGCGTCTACGCGACCGACGCGCTCTCGGTGCGGGTGACCGACCTGGCGCTCATCGACGAGGTCATGGCCCGGCTGCGTGCGAGCCGGCTCACCGAGATCGGCGGTGTCGCGGTCGTCCGGATCGACGACCTGGCCGACGGGGCCGGGCCCGGCCTGCCCCCGACCGACGGCCTCCGCTACCTCCTGGCCGACGCGACGCGTGTCATCGTCCGACCCAGCGGCACTGAGCCGAAGCTCAAGGTCTACCTGGAGGCGATCGTCCCGGTGGCCGGCGGCGACCTCGCCATGGCGCGCGCGGAGGCGGCGCTCCGGCTCGCGCGCACGCGGGCGGCGATGGAGGAGCTCACGAGGACGTGAGTGGGTCCCCCGGTGCCGCGAGCCGGAGCCGCCGGAGCGCGCACGAGCATCACCGAACGCGCCGGTATGTGCTCTCGTTCCGGCGCGCGACCCGCAGGACGACGACCGCGCGCGCCGCGTCGTCGATCGCGTAGACGATCCGAAGGTCGCCAACCCGCAGCCGCCAGAACGGGCTCGCGGCAAGGGGGACGGCGCCGGGCGGCCGCGGATCGAACCCCAGGGCCAGGATGGGGCCGCGGGCGCGCGCCGTGGCGTCGGGCGGCAGCTTCCGCAGCTGGCGCTGGGCCGCCGGCGCCAGCTCGACGCGCCAGGACGGCTCGCTCACCCTTCGCCGGGCGACCCGTACGCAGCCCGCGTCTCGGCGGCGTGGGCGCGGAAGAAGTCGTCGGCCGCGATCCCGCCGTCGCGCTCGTACTCGACGAGCGCCTCGGCGGCGGCCGCCGCGTCCTCGGCCCCCTCGAGCCGCTCCAGCCACTCGGTCAGGGCCTCGTCGACAATCTCGCGAACGCTCCGATCGGCCCGGGCGGCCTCCACCTTCACCGCACGATAGACATCGGGGTCAAGATCGATGGTCACCTTCATGTGGCAAGTATACCAGCATGCTGGGTTGCTGTCACCCGATCTGACCGCATGCCGTGGTAGCGGATGTTCGACAGGGATGATTGCGGAGATCGGGAAGGGAGGGATGCGGCCGCGATGGCGCGACCACGCCGACGCGCCCCGGGGGCGGACCTCCTACTGCCAGCCGAACAGCGTTCGCGGCGTGCCACGCGCCGGCCACAGCGCCGTCGCCACGACGATCGCGGCGAGGACGCCGCCGAGGAACGACGTCGCGAGGTCCTGGATGGTGTTCTCGTAGGTCAGCTGGAGGCCCGACGAGCCGCTCTTCATGAGCAGGTACTCGCCGATCTCCCACAGGATGTCGAGCGACGCCCCGAAGCCGACGACAAGCAGGAACGCGACCCACCGCTTGTCGAGCAGCGGGCTGACCGCGAGCCCGAACGAGAGGGCCACGAAGAACCAGCCGAGCGCGTGCGGCAAGGCGTCGAAGCCGGTGATGTCGAACAGGCCCAGCACGTTCGCCCCGGCGTCGATCGCGAACGGCAGGCCCAGCGCGATGTCGGCGAGGAACGGGAAGGGCTTCGGGCGACGACTCAGCAGCCACGTCGCCGGGATCAGCAAGGTGGATGCGGGATAGATCAGGGCCCGAACACCCATTGCCTTGCCGGCGAAGTGCGACGAGCCAGGATCGACGAGCGGGTACAGGGCGAAGGCCACGACGGCGACCTTCACCGCGACATCGATGCCCAGCCACGCGGACTTCGGCATGGCCGGCAGGATGGACCCCGGAACCTCGTCGGGTAAGGGTCGATCTCCCCTGTGCGGCCGCGAGCGGAGGTGCCCCGGCAGCCCGCCGGCTGGCGGTGGACGAAATCCACGGGCAGAGTCGACAGCCCGTCCCGTGGCAGATGCACGGAGGCAGAATCAAGGAGAGGTGGCGCGAGTATCCTGGCCGCGGTGATCGGCGCAACTGACGGCCCACTTCGAAGCGCAGTCTCGACTGGCTGACTGGCACGAGCAGGAGAACAAGGTGAGGTGCCATGCCCTGTCGCGTGATCGGCGCATCTGACGGCCCACTTCACGCGTCCGGGACGTCGACGTTCCTCGCAGGGGCCGCAGGACATGCTGAGTTGCGCGGTTCAAGCCGGCGGCGTGTGAGTTGCCGCTGTCGATTACAGACGGACAGGCGGGCCGTATTCGGACAGCTACGAAGGAAAGTTCGCGGAGTTCGTCCGCCTACGCCGACCCGGGGCGAGAACGCGCATGACCGGTTCCGGACCTTCGTAGATCACGCGGCGCCAGCGCGCCAACCAGCGGGCGCTCATCCCCGCGAGATGCACCCGCTCCATTCGATCGAGGTTCCGACGCGCCCTGCGCAGGACGCCTTCCGGGTCGCGGGCCAGCCTGCCCGCCACCGCGCGGTGAAGCCACAGTGAGCGTGTCTGCTCGGTCCGTTGGCCGACGTCCAAGGGCTCGAGCTCGCGAAGCGTTCGACGTCCGGCGGACTACACGTCGAGGGACGATACGGGCCGACTCGCGGGTTCACGGTGACAGATCGACGACATGCTGGCGGGAGCACGCCAGTAGAGCGGCGGCCTGACCGGTCGTGAGGAGCTCGCGGTCGCGTTCCATGCTGCCAGTGTATCGGTATACACCAGAAACGCAACGACACAGTCGGGCAGGCCCACTCCTACGTCGACTCCTCAAGCGCACGTTCGCCCCTGGTTCCAGGCGCACGGCAAGACCGGCCGGCTCGTGTCGGTCGTCGGCCAGGCCCTCATCGTCGCGGCCCTGCTCGAGATGGCGCTGCTGCTCCGGATCGTGGGCGGCTGAGCGGGGCGGGGGTGCAGGAGGCTGGGTCGCCGGTCAAAGCGCGGGCGCCCGATCAACCGGCTGGGGGATGATTGCGGCCCCACGACGGGGATGATTGCGGAGATCGCGGACGGATGGGCACGGCCGTCGCCGGCGGCACGCCGGTCCGTCGGTCAGGGGGCGAGCGCCCCGTTGGCGGTCACGGCGACCCAGTCCTCACGCACGTAGCCATGTCCCGTTCTGGTAATCACCCCGGGGACCCCCGGTCGACGGCGCTCGCCCCGCATGGAGTCGGACGAGGACGGCGATACCTCGCCGATCCCGATCGAGCTGCCAAGGCGAGCTGCTACCCTGGCCGCCGATGGACGAGGGCACGCGATACCCGATTCGAGAAGAAGCCGGACACGGCTGGGCGTCCTCTTTCCCAGAGTTCCGGTCCACTCCGGCGATCAGAATTCGGGGCTCGCTCCAGGACTTCCTCAGGGATGTGTCGGCGGAGCAGATCCGCGCCTGGGATCTGTCCATCCCACCGCTGCAGCGCGAGGTCAGCGAGGTTCTCCTCGAGGACTCGCTGGCGACTGGACTACACGGCAGTCCTCGAGTACGAGCTTCCGCTGGAGTTCCGCCGTCCGGACGTGGTGCTGCTCATGGGTGGAGCGGTCCTCGTCCTCGAGCTCAAGGGTCGGCGACACGCCAATCGGGCCGACATCGACCAGGCCGCCGGGTACGTTCGTGATCTCAAGGCCTATCACCGCGAGTGCGCCGACCGACCGGTTCACGGCGCGGTCGTACTGACCGAGGCGAACGGCTACATCGGAGCTGACGCCGGCATCCACGTCCTCGGGATCGACGCGGTCGACAGCCTGGCCCACGAGCTCGATGTCCACGACGCCCAGGCGATCATCGTCCCAGGCCGGTTCCTGGCGTCGGATGCGTACCGTCCGCTGCCGAGCCTCATCGAGTCCGCGCGGTCACTGTTCGAGCACGGCGACCTCCCGCGGATCCACCGGGCGGCAGCCGCCACCGAGCCCGCCCTCCGCCGCATCTCCGAGATCATCCACGAGGCGTCACGCACGCAGACGCGACGCCTGATCCTGCTGACCGGCGTCCCTGGTTCAGGCAAGACACTCGTCGGCCTCCAGGTTGCCCACGCCCGGTGGCTCGACGACCTGGCGGTGGATCGGGGCGACGGCAAGCCGTCGGCTCCAGCAGTCTTCCTCTCCGGAAACGGCCCGCTGGTCGAGGTCCTGCAGTACGAGCTCAAGGGCGCAGGAGGCGGAGGGAAGGCGTTCGTCCGCGGTGTGAAGGAATACGTCAAGACCTACAGCCGCAGTCGTCATCTCGTCCCGCCGGAGCACGTCCTGATCTTCGACGAAGCCCAGCGCGCCTTCGACGCGGCGATGGTGGCCGAGAAGCACCCTGAGCACGGCGACGGTCTGCTCCGAGCCCGAGCACTTCATCGAGTTCGCGGAGAGGGTGCCTGGCTGGTGCGTGGTCATCGGACTGATCGGGACGGGCCAGGAGATCCACACCGGCGAAGAAGGTGGTTCCATCCAGTGGCGGCGGGCCGTGGAGCGGAGCCGCGTCGGAGGTTGGCACACGCATGCCTCGCCGGATCTGAGAAGCGAGTTCGGCGACCTTGACCGTTCAGTGATCGAACCGGCCCTGCGCCTGGATGAGGAACTCAGGTATCACGTCGCAGATGACAACCATGCGCACGTGGCTCAGCTGCTCGAGGGCTCAGCCCCTGGCGGGCTGCTGCCACTCGCGCAGGCGCTGGAGCAGCAGGCCTACCACCTCCGCATCACGCGCGACCTGGCCGAGGCAGGCGACTACCTGCGGCAGCGCTACCGCGACGATCCAACCGCGAGGTTCGGCCTGATCGCTTCCTCCAAGGACCGGGAGCTCCCGAGATTCGGCGTCAACAACGACTTCCAGTCGACCAAGCGCGTCCATTTCGGGCCGTGGTACGGCGAAGGGGACGGCGACTATCTCGGGCGCTCGTGTCGGGCGCTGCGCGAGTGCGTGACCGAGTTCTGGCGCCAGGGCCTCGAACTTGACGCCGCGCTCCTGGCGTGGGGCACGGACTTCATCCGCGAACATGGCCGGTGGACGAACGCAGTACGCCCGCGGCTACCAGAAGCGCTGGATGCTCAAGGACCCGTTCCGGCTTCGCCTGAACGCCGTATCGAGTGCTCCTGACCCGCGCGCGTGACGTGACCGTCGTGTTCGTCCCGCCCATTCCGGTCCTCGATGAGACGTACGAGTACCTGCGGTCGGCGGGATTCCGACTGCTTCTGAAACCGTGACACGCTAGCTGGCACAGACCGCTCCCAGAGTCCGGGGCATGGACGCCCCCGCCAACGTCGTCAGCATCCACGCCCCCGCCGGTCGCGTGCCCGTGCCGGGCTCGGCGGCCACCAGCCTGCCGCCGGTCGCCAAGCCGGCGAGCGCCACCGCACCAGCGTCGGGCACCCGCGTCTCGGTCGAGCGCGACCGCGTCGTCGTCGACCGCCTGGTCCTCATCGACGCCAGCCTCGCCGCCTTCGTCGCCGAGCGCCCCGCCGAGGAGCGCGCCGGCCTCGTCGAGCGCGCCCTCAAGATCGGCATGACCGCCCTCATGGACGCCGGCGTCACGGTGAACGTCGACGCGGTGCGGGCCGAGTTCGCCGTCCTCCTGCGCCAGACCGAGGACGCCAACGCGAAGGCGGCCACCGCCCTCGACCAGCTCCTGCGCCAGAACTTCGCCGACGGCGACGGGCGCCTCCCGCGCACGCTCGAAGCCTTCCTGGGCGACCGCGGCAAGCTCCGCTCGCTCACCGACGAGCTCTTCGACGAGACGAAGCGCGACAGCGCCATCGGCCGCATCAAGACGCTCCTGGGCGACGTACATCGACGGCGACGGCAGCAAGCTGGCCACCCTCCTCGACCCCACCCGCCTGGGCTCGCCGCTCTTCCAGTTCCGCGGCGAGATGACCGAGGGCTTCAACGAAGCTCAACGAGCGCATCGCCGCGCTGGAGGCCGCCTCGACCGCCCGCGCCCAGGAGCGCGCGAAGGGCACCGCCAAGGGCGGCGACTTCGAGGACCTGCTCGAAGGCCTGCTGGCCGAGGGCGCCCGAGGCGCCGGCGACCTGCTCGACCGGACGGCGGCCGAGACGGGCGCCGTCATCAAGTCGAGGAAGGGCGACTTCGTCCTCACCCTGGACCCCGGGCTCACCCGCGGCCACGACGTGCGCGTGGTCATCGAGGCGAAGGACAAGCGCATGTCGATGCCGGACATCCGCAAGGAGCTGCGCGAGGCGAAAGAGAACCGCGGCGCGGCCGTGGGGGTCATCGTCTTCACCCCGACCCACGCCCCGTCGGGCATCGACCCCTTCACGGTCATCGGCGGCGACGTCTACTGCGTCGTCGACCCGGAGTCGCCGGAGCCGGCCTTCCTGGCCGCGGCAATCCGGCTGGCCCGCATCCTGGCCCTGGCCACGCTGGTGGAGCGGGAGGTCGAGGTCGACGCGGCGGCGATCGCGCGGGCCCTCGCGGGCGTGCGCGAGCAGCTCGAGGCCATCAAGACCCTCAAGAGCAACCTGACCTCCATCAGCAACGCGACCAAGGGCGTCTGGACGGGGCTCGACTCGCTGCGCGCCGGCATCCTGGTCAAGGTCGCCGACGCCGAAGCCGAGCTCCGCGCCGCGAGGTAGCCGGGGGGCGGTCGGGGGGCCGGCCCGAGGGCCGTCACCACCTCCGGGCCCGCAGGCCCGACCGCAGCCCGACCGCAGCCCGGGCCGGCACCGCTTCATCCGGCCCCACCGTTCCGCGCCGGCACCACCTCCCGGTCCGCGGTTCCAACCACATCCGGGATCGGGCGGCGTCAACGGCGGGGGCCGTCGCCGTCCGATCCCTCGCGAACCTGCCCCGGGGCGGCCTTCGGGTCGTCCCGGTGTTCCGTTGTTGGGGGCGGGTCGCGGCTACCGCACCGGTCTGGCGCCGCGGCCGAATATCGCGTGAGCCGATCATCGGGACCCTCGTGAACGTGGAAACGCTGCCAAACCGCGGATTCGCTGCGTTTCTGAGCGTGAGATGCCCCGTCTTGATCGGCTGGGGCAATATCCATGCTCGGCTGGTGCCCGACGACCCTCCCCCTCCGGGCGCGCGGTCGCAGGGCCTTCCCCCGGCTTCAGGCGCGGATGCAGTGCCTCCCCCGGCTCCAGGTGCGCGGTCGCAGCCCGGCTCCGGGCGCGCGGTCGCAGGGCCGTCCCCCCCGGCTCCGGGCGCGCGGACCGGCCAGTGCCGGGCGACGCTCGGTCCTAGCAGCCGGGCTGCTGAAGATCGGCTGCGTCGTGCTCGGCGATCCGGCCGAAGTGGCCGTTCGCCGGGAAGTTCGAGCGTAGACCGGCGAATCTCAGCAGGGGGGCTGCTGGAACCAGGGCCACGACGATCCCCCGCGGCGACCACACCGCTCCGGCACCTCGGTAAGCCCCAGTGAAGCGCTCGACGGTATCGTCGCCACGATGTATACATACACCGTGGACCGCACGCAGATCTACCTGACCCCCGAGGAGAGCGCCGCGCTCGAGCGCGAGTCAATGAAGACCGGCAAGACGAAGTCGCAGCTCATCCGCGAGGCGATCGACGAGAAGTACGGCAGTCGCGCATCGCTCGAGGCCTTCATGGCGGCGCTCAACGGCGCCTTTGGCCTCTGGGCCAATCCGGAGGGCGATGCGGCCGTGAAGGCCATCCATGCGGGCCGCCGCGCCGAAGCCCGCCAGACGAGGCGGCGGATGCGCGACTTGCAGGCCATCCAGACCGACGATGAGGCCCGGGGACTCGACGATGCGGCTCGTCGTTGACGCCGACGTCCTGATCGATGTCCTGCAGCGGGTCGCGCCCGCGCGGGACGTCCTGTCCTCCGCTCGGACCCGCGGGGAGACGCTGATGAGCGTGACGCCGGTGCGGACGGAGGTCCTTCGCGGGGCGTCCCCCGACCGGCTGTTGCCGGTCTTCGAACTACTTGGCAGCCTGGCGTGGATCGACGTCGACGAGGAGCTTGCCGACCGGGCCGGGGATCACGGGCGACGGTACGGTCGGTCGCATCCCGGGATCCAGGTGGTGGATCTGCTGCTCGCCGCGGCAGTCGAGCGGGTTGGCGGCCAACTCCTCACGCGGAACGTCCGCCACTACCCGATGTTTCCGGGCCTGCGCCCCGCCTACTGATCCTCGAAGCGCGGGCTGTCGGGGGCCAGACCTGACCCGGCTACCCGGTTCCGTCCGGCCGGCGACAGCGACCTGCGAGGCAGAGGCGGTTGATGACCCCGGTCAACCAGAACCGATCCGAGACACCGCGACGGGCGTGGGCGGTGAGGTACTACCGCGCCGCGGATGGGAACCAGCCCGCGGACGAGTTCATCGATGCCCAGCCGGCGCGAGCCCAGGCGATGATCGACAACTACATTGGGCGACTGGCCCTGTTCGGACCAGGCCTGCGATATCCCAGCTCAAGCCAGGTCGAAGGCGAACTTAGAGAGCTACGACCCGACATGGGCCGCACGCACTACCGCCTTCTCTACCGTCGCTCGGACGACCTGTTCATCATCCTCCACGCCTTCATCAAGCGTGGTGGCCCGATCGACCAGGCCGAGATCGACATCGCAAACGAGCGCTGGAAGGACTTCAAGGACCGGATGAATGCGGACCCCCGCCGCCCTCCGAGTGCGATCGGGCGACCATTTCCCCGAACTTGACGACGCTTATCAATGTTGATAGGTTTGCTGCCTGCACGAGGCACGACACCGTGAGCACGCCCGACATCACCAAGTTCGTCAGCCCCATCGGCGACGACCCCGAAGAAGCCGCCCGACGCCGATCGACCAGTCCCGAGTATCGGAGCGCCGCCGCTTCGCTCGCGCCATTCGAGGAGATCGCACGGCTGTTCATCGCCTACCGCATCGAGCACGACCTTACCCAGGAGGAACTCGCGGCGGCGATGAGCACGAGCGCATCCGCGATCAGCCGGCTGGAGGCGGGCTACCACCAGCCGAGCCTCGGCACGCTTCGGAAGTTCGGCAAGATCTCCGGCCGGCGACTTGTGGTGGGCTACGAGGATCAGGCGGGTCGTCGAGAGGTCGTCGCCGTCTGAGCCACCGACCAGACGCCGCGGCCCGTCCGAGGCGCACGAGCACGAGGTCGTCTGGCTGGGCGCCCTTCGATCGCGCCGCCCACGTGATGCCCCCGTGATGCGCACACGGTCATCGAATGATCGAGGGGTCTTCGCGCCGGCGAGACGGATCGAGAGGGTCTTCGCGCCGGCGAGACGGATCGAGAGGGTCTTCGCGCCGGCGAGACGGATCGAGAGGGTCTTCGCGCCGGCGAGACGGATCGAGAGGGTCTTCGCGCCGGCGAGGTGGATCGAGCGCGGCACACGCAGCCCCGCCCGGCGCCGCTCCCCCTACCCGACCGGCGCCGCCCCCGCGACCTCCGCCATCGTGATGCACCCGTCGACCGGGCAGACGTGCTCGCAGAGGCGACAGCCGACGCATTCGTCGTCGTCGACCACGGGCATCGTGCTGCCGTTCGTCCGTTCCAGGCGGATGGCCTGGTGGGCGCCGTCCTCGCAGGCCCGGTAGCAGAGGTTGCAGTGGATGCAGGTCGCCGCGTCGATGCGCGCCTTCACCTTGTACGAGAGGTCGAGCTGGCCCCAGTCGCCGATGGCCGGGAGGGCGCGGCCCACCAGCTCGGCCGGTGACGAGAGGCCTCGCCCGGCGAGGTACGCGGCCAGCCCGTCGGACATGTCCTCCACGATCCGGTAGCCGTAGTGCATCACGGCCGTGCAGACCTGCACGTTGGTGGCGCCGACGAGCAGGAACTCCACCGCGTCACGCCAGCTCTCGACGCCGCCGACGGCGGAGATCGGGATGCCGATGCGCGGATCCCTCCCGATCGCGCTGACCATGTTCAGGGCGATCGGCTTGACGGCCGGGCCGGAGTACCCGCCGTGCGAGCCCCGCCCCCGGATGGCCGGGCGCGTCTCCCACGTGTCCAGGTCGAGACCGACGAGCGAGCTGATCGTGTTGATGAGGGCGACCCCGTCCGCGCCGCCCTGGCGCGCGGCCCGCGCGGCGACCGTGATGTCGGTGATGTTCGGGGTGAGCTTGACGAGGACCGGGACCTCCGCGGCCTCCTTGGCCCACGCGGTGATCATCTCGAGGTACTCGGGGTCCTGGCCGACGGCGGACCCCATCCCCCGCTCGGCCATCCCGTGCGGGCAGCCGCAGTTGAGCTCGATGCCGTCGGCGCCCGTGTCGTTCACCCGACGGACGATGTCGTGCCATGCCTCGCGCTTCGATTCGACCATCAGCGAGACGACCACGGCGCGATCCGGGAAGCGGCGCTTGACCTCGCGGATCTCGGCCAGGTTGGTCTCGATCGGGCGATCGCTGATGAGCTCGATGTTCGAGATGCCCACCATCCGCCGGCCGTCGACGTCGAGCGAGCCGAGGCGGGAGGTCACGTTGGTGATCGGCTCGCCCACGGTCTTCCAGACGGCGCCGCCCCAGCCGGCCTCGAAGGCGCGGGCGACCATCTCCCCGGTGTTGGTCGGCGGCCCGCTGGCCAGCCAGAACGGGTTGGGGCTGCGAATCCCGGCCATCTCCACGGCCAGGCTGATGCCGGGTGATCCGGCAGGAGCCCCGGCCGGGCTGACGGCGGCACCGGCGGGAGCCGGCACCGCCGTGATCTCGAGACGAGCCGGGACGGCCGGGACTCCGAGGGTCGTCGCGATCGAACGCGCCGCCAGCTTCCCTTCCTGGACCGCGTTGACGACCTCGCGCCCGCCGTTGACGAGGTCGCCGCCGGCCCAGACGCGCGGGTTGTCGGTCTGGCCGGTCGCCGGGTCGACGGCGACTCGACCGCCGCGGGCACCCACCGAGAAGTCGTCGACGAGGCGTTCGAGGGCCTCCTGCCCGGTGGCCACGATGATCGAATCGAGCTCCACCGCGAAGCGCCCCCCGGGCACCCGGTGGGGCGCGGCGCGGCCGCTCTGGTCGGGCGGTCCCAGGCGCATCGTGTCGAAGACGGCGCCGCTGACGCGGCCGTCGGTGCCGGTGATCTCGACGGGCGACGCCAGCCAGCGGAGCCGAACGCCGAGCGAACGCGCGAGCTCGACGGCGTGCGGGTAGGCCGGCGCCTCGTTCTCGCCGCGGCGATAGAAGATCGTGATCTCATCGGCGCCGAGCTTGGCCGCCGCCGCGGCGGCGTCCATGGCCGTGCTCCCACCGCCGATCACGCCGACGCGCGGGCCCAGGGCCGGGTGGCCGCCTCCGCCAGCGTCTCCCGTGACGACCGGCTCGAGGACGGCAAGCGCGTCGAAGACACCGTCGAGGCCCTCGCCCGGGACCCCGAGGCGGCGGCTCCGCCCCAGGCCCATCCCCAGGAAGACGGCGTCGAAGCCCGCGAGCAGCTCGGCCGCCGTGACGCTCGCCGCGCCCGGCCCGGCCCCGGCTCCCGCCTCGCCGACCCGCGTCTCGCGCCGGATCTCGGCGCCGGCGCGCTCCACCTCGGCCACCTCGTGGGCGGTCATCTCGCGGGCGTGGCGCCACGGCACGATGCCGTAGGCACACAGCCCGCCGGCCTGGGTCCGCGCCTCGAAGACGGTGACGTCGATCCCGTGCCGCCGCAGCTCCGCAGCGCAGGCGAGGCCGGCCGGGCCCGCCCCCACGACAGCGACCCGCTTGCCGGCCGCGGGGCCCGGGACGAAGAACGGCCGGCCGGCGTCCCGGTAGGCGTCCATCGCGACGCGCTGAAGCGAGCCGATCCGCACGGCCCAGTCGAGCGCCACCCGCACACAGGCGCCCTCGCACAGGCTCTCGACCGGGCAGACGCGGGCGCAGGTTCCGCCGAGAGGGTTCGCGGCGAGGATCGTCCGGGCGCTGCCGTCGAGGTTGCCGGTGGCGATGGCGCGGATGAATCCGGGCACGTCGATCCCGGTGGGGCAGGCGGCGACGCAGGGCGCGTCGAAGCAGAAGAGGCAGCGCGCCGCTTCCTCGCGCGCCGTCTGCAGGTTCAACCCGAGGTCGCCGTCGCTCACAGCCATCTCTTGCCCACCCAACGTGCAGCCGGCGGCGGGTGCCGCCGAGGCGGAGAGATTCGGGCCCCTCCGGCGTGGGTCGCCAGAGTCCTCTGGCCCGAAATGCGGCGAGCCAGGGCCGCGGGCCGGGAGATCGGGCGCCGGCGGGCGGGCCGGGGCGCGGTCTTGACGTCGCGTTATCGTGATGATATCATCCTGATCGCGCGTGACTCCACGCATGGTGGTCGGCGCGCCGCGAAAGGAGCCGCTCCCCGTGTACAAGGAACGCACCGCCCGGTCGCTGCCCGGAATCGCTACCTTCCTCGTGCTGCTCGCGGCGGCGATCGTCCTCGTCACCCTGAGCGTCTGGTACGCCGTGAACGTGCTCGCATCCGCCCAGGCCGGCGGAGAAGGCCCGGCCGTTCTCGGGTTCTTCCTCATCGTCCTTGCCTTCGTCGCCGTCTGCCTCGGCTTCGGCGGGCTCACCGCGGTCAACCCCAACGAGGCCCGGGCGCTCGTCCTGTTCGGCCACTACGGAGGCACCTTGCGCACGCAGGGCCTCCAGTGGGTCAACCCGTTCACGATGCGGCGCAAGATCTCCGTCCGCGTCCGCAACTTCGAGACCTCCAAGCTCAAGGTCAACGACCACGACGGCAACCCGATTGAGATCGCGGCAGTCGTGGTCTGGAAGGTCACCGATACCGCCGAGGCGCTCTTCGAGGTCGACGACTACGAGAACTTCGTGCACGTCCAGGCCGAAATCGGCGGTGCGGAACCTGGCCACGTCGCATCCGTACGACGCCCACGTCGAGGGCGACATCGCCCTCCGCTCCCACCAGGTCGAGATCGCCGACCAGCTCCGGACCGAGATCCAGGACCGCCTGCAGAAGGCCGGCGTCGAGGTGATCGAGGCCCGCATCAGCCACCTCGCCTACGCCCCGGAGATCGCCAACGCGATGCTGCGCCGTCAGCAGGCGAACGCGGTGATCGCGGCCCGCTCGCGGATCGTCGAGGGCGCCGTGGGGATGGTCGAGATGGCGCTCGACCTGCTGTCGACGAAGCAGGTGGTCCAGCTCGACGAGGAGCGCAAGGCCCAGATGGTGAGCAACCTGCTGGTGGTCCTCTGCTCGGAGCACGAAACGCAGCCGATCGTCAACGCCGGGACGCTCTACACGTAGTGCGGCGGGACGGCAGTGGCTGTGGCCATGGCGGCCCGGCGCGGCGAGACGTCTTGGTGAGCGGGCGCGGCCGCATCCGCGGCGCCCGATGACTGTGGAGCGCTGACCGTGGCCGAGCGCAAGCCGTTCCTCCTGCGCCTCGACCCGGAGACGTTCGCCGCCCTCCAGGCCTGGGCCGCGGACGACCTCCGGTCGGTCAACGGCCAGGTGGAGTTCCTCCTCCGCCGGGCGCTCCGCGACACGGGCCGGCTCGCGGGTCGAGGGACCACCGGGCCAGGGCGCCCTCGAAACGGGGAGCCCGTCGAGGGGCAGCCGCGCGAGGCCTGACCCAGGGCCACCGGGCGTCGACCGTCGGGTCGGAGCAAAGTCCGGGTGGGCCCGGCGCCTCTGATCCGAGTCGGATAAGCGGCAGGTGAGCGCCAGTTGAGCGCCAGTTGAGCGCCAGTTGACGACGCCGTGCTCTCATGTCGCATGGTCACGCCTCTTCGACAGGCCGTCGGAGCCTCGGTGCTCACGGCCCGCGTCGATCGCGGGTGGACGCAGGACGAGCTCGGCCATGCCGCGGAGGTCTCCCGCTCGCTGATCGCCGCGATCGAGCGGGGCACGAGGGACGCCTCGCTGGAGCTTCATGCGGGTCGGGCGAGTCTCCTGCGGAGCGGCCCGCGGCCGGCGCTGATCCTTCGGTCACCCGAGGGCGGGTCCGTGTCGTCGACGCCGACGACGCCCGTTTGGGCGAGCCCGCGGGAGATGGTTCGCCGCCGGGATTCCACTCCGCCTGACGAATCGGCGAGAGTCGAGCGTGCCAAATCGGCCGAACCCGCCCGCGTTTGGCCGACTTCCCGAGCGTGGATCGCGACGAATTGTCGGGCGGAGTGGCGCGAGCGCCCCGAGGAGGGGCGTTTTCGCCCCCGGAGTCGGGAAGAGCGGCACCCGGCGCTGGGGCCTGGACCTCCATATGATCGCGCGGCGGGTCCGCGCGGTCCCGTCCTGTCTCGTGAGCTGCGCGCGACCGACGTCGGCGCGTCCTCGCTGCACCGCATCGGAGGGAGGGCCCATGCCCGTCCTTTACGCAAGGCCCAAGGCCCCCAGCGACGACAAGCGCTGGAAGATCGTCGAGACGCGGATGCGCCGCCTCGGGGACCGCCCGCAGGCCCTGATCGAGGCCCTCCACGCCGCCCAGGAGGCCTTCGGCTACCTCGACACGGACGCCCTCCACTACGTCGGCGACACCCTGGGGGTCCCCCACTCGCGCGTGTACGGCGTGGCGACCTTCTACTCCTTCTTCTCCCTCAAGCCGCAGGGCGAGCACACCTGCGTCGTATGCACCGGAACCGCCTGCTACATAAACGGCGCGAAGGAGATCCTGGCCGGCCTCGACCGCGCGCTCCACGTCAAGCCCAAGGAGACGACTGCGGACGGGAAGGTGTCGCTGCTGACCGCTCGATGCCTTGGCGCGTGCAGCCTGGCGCCCGCCGTGATCGTCGACGGCGACGTCAAGGGCAAGGTGAGCGCGGGCGAGCTGGTCGCCGAACTGGAGGCGATGTCAGCGGACGAGCTGGTTGCCCAGCTGGAGGCGATGTGAGCGAGATGCCCGCCGCGGCGCGGCCCGTCCGCCGCCGCGTGATCACCACGGAAGTCCACGAGGGTCCGCCGCGTGCGCGTGCATTCGTGTGCGAGGCGGCCAGCTGCATGTCCGCCCAGGCTCACGACGTCACCGCGCGCCTGGGCGAGCGCGCGGCCGCGGCCGGCCTCTCCGACGTGATGATCAAGAAGGTCGGCTGCCTCGGTCTTTGCGCCGCCGGCCCGCTCGTCGAGATCGCCGAGACGGGCCAGCTCTTCGAGCACGTCCGCCCGGACGACGTCGAGGGCATCGTCAAGGCCCTCAGGAAGGTCAAGCCCACCGACACCCGCAAGCCGCAGGGCCCGTTCTTCGAGAAGCAGCTCCGGGTGGCCACCGAGAACTTCGGCCGCGTGGACCCGGAGAGCCTCGAGGACTACCTCGAGCGCGGCGGCTACGAGGCCCTGCGCCGGGCGCTCTCCGAGATGACCTCCACCGAGGTCCGCGAGGAGATCACCCGCAGCGGCCTGCGCGGCCGCGGGGGCGCCGGCTATCCCACGGGCCTCAAGTGGACCACCGTCGCCAAGGCCCGGGGAACCCAGAAGTACGTGATCTGCAACGCGGACGAGGGCGACCCCGGCGCCTTCATGGATCGCAGCGTCCTCGAGAGCGACCCGTACCGCGTCCTGGAGGGGATGGCCATCGCGGCCTTCGCCGTCCACGCCACCGAGGGCTACGTCTACTGCCGGGCCGAATACCCGCTGGCAGTGGCCCGCCTCCGGACGGCCATCCGGATGGCCCAGCGCGCCGGGTACCTCGGCGCCGGGATCGCGGACACCTCGTTCAACTTCGACATCCAGGTCCGCCTCGGCGCCGGCGCCTTCGTGTGCGGCGAGGAGACCGCGCTGATCGCGTCCGTCGAGGGCCACCGCGGGACGCCGCGGCCGCGGCCGCCCTACCCGGCGGTCGAGGGACTGTGGGACTGCCCCACGCTCATCAACAACGTGGAGACGTTCGCCAGCGTGCCCACGATCCTGCGCAGGGGCCCGGATTGGTACGCGGCGATCGGCGTCGGCAAGAGCAAGGGCACCAAGGTCTTCGCCCTCGCCGGCCGCATCGTCAACACCGGCCTCGTCGAGGTTCCAATGGGGATGACCCTGCGCGAGATCGTGTACGACATCGGCGGCGGGATCATCGACGGCCGGCCGTTCAAGGCCGTCCAGACCGGCGGCCCGTCGGGCGGCTGCATCCCCGCCGAGCATCTCGACATGCCCGTCAGCTACGAGTCGCTCATCGGGGTCGGCTCGTTCATGGGGTCGGGCGGCCTGATCGTGATGGACGACACGTCCTGCATGGTCGATGTCGCCAGGTACTTCCAGGACTTCTGCCGCGACGAGTCGTGCGGCAAGTGCGTCCCCTGCCGCGTGGGCACGACCCAGCTCTACATGCTCCTGGACCAGATCACCCGCGGCGAGGCTACCCTCGACGACCTCGCCCAGCTGGAGCGGCTGGCCGGCATCATCCAGAAGACGGCCCTCTGCGGGCTCGGCCAGGGGGCACCCAACCCGATCTTCAGCACGCTGCGCTACTTCCGGGACGAGTACCTGGCCCATATCGTGGACAAGGTCTGTCCCGCCGGCGTCTGCACGATCAAGCCGGCGGAGGTGATGGCATGACCACCGTCTTCACGTTCAAGATCGACGGCAGGGACGTCGCCGGGGCGGAGGGCCAGACCGTCCTCGAGGTGGCCGAGGAGAACGGGATCGACATCCCGAGCCTGTGCCACCTCGACGGGATCCACGACCGCGGGGCCTGCCGATTGTGCATGGTCGAGATCGCGGGCTCGCCCAAGCTCGCCGCGGCGTGCATGACGAAGGTCGCCGAGGGCATGGACGTCACGGCACACTCCGAGTCCCTGCTGGAGTACCGCCGGGCCGTCACGGAGATGCTCTTCGTCGAACGCAACCACGTCTGCGCCGTCTGCGTCGCGAACAACCACTGCGAGCTCCAGGACACGGCGGAGGAGCTCGGCCTCACCCATTTCGACCTGCCGCGGATCAACCCGGTGGTCTCGATCGACGCCAGCCACCGGCTCTTCGCCATCGACCACAACCGCTGCATCCTGTGCCTGCGCTGCGTCCGGGTCTGCGACGAGATCGAGGGCGCCCACACCTGGGACATCATGCATCGCGGCCTCGACACCCGGGTCCAGACGGACATGGGAATCCCGTGGGGCGAATCCGACGACCTGCACGAGCTGCGGGAAGTGCGTCCAGGTCTGCCCGACCGGGGCCCTCTTCGAGAAGGGCCGCCCCGTGGCCCGCGGCAGCAAGACGCGCCGCCCCTTCCTGCCGTGGATGAAGGTCGTGGCCGAGGAGCGCGGGCTGTGAGCAGGCCGCGGATCGCCACCGTCTGGCTGGACGGCTGCTCGGGCTGCCACATGTCACTCCTCGACCTGGACGAGCGCCTCCTCGACGTGTTCGAGAGGGCCGACCTCGTCTACAGCCCCCTCGTCGACTTCAAGGAGTACCCGGAGGCCGTCGACGTCTGTCTCGTGGAGGGCGCCGTCTCGAGCGAGGATGACCTCCACAAGATCCAGCTGGTCCGGGAGCGCACGACGACCCTCATCTCGTTCGGCGACTGCGCCGTGACCACCAACGTCCCGGGCATGCGCAACCCGATCGGGGTCCAGCCCCTGCTGGACCGGGCCTACCTCGAGAACGTGACGCTCAATCCGCAGCTGCCATCGAGCATCGTGCCGAAGCTCCTGCCGACCTCACAGCCGGTCCACCGGGTCGTCAAGGTCGACGTCTTCCTGCCCGGCTGCCCGCCGTCCGCCGACCTCATCTTCACCATGCTCGACGACCTATTGGCCGGGCGCGTCCCCGACGCGGCCGGGGCCCGGTTCGGTCGCTGACGGGAGCCGCCATGAGCCAGACCATCGTCATCGATCCGGTGACCCGGATCGAGGGGCACTCCAGGATCACGATCCAGCTCGACGACGGCGGCGAGGTCGTCGACGCCCAGTTCCACGTCACCCAGTTCCGCGGCTTCGAGCGGATCACGCAGGGCCGCCCGGTTCACGAGATGCCAGCCCTGATGGCCCGCATCTGCGGGATCTGCCCCGTGAGCCACCTCATCGCCTCGTCCAAGGCGGTCGACGAGATCATGGCCGTCGAGGCCGCCCCCACCGGGGCCGACCTGCGGCGGGTCATCAACCTGGCCCAGATCGTCCAGTCGAACGCGCTCTCGTTCTTCCACCTCTCGTCGCCGGACCTCCTGTTCGGCTTCGACGCGCACCCGGCGCAGCGGAACATCCTGGGGCTCGCCCGGGAGAATCCCCAGCTGGCGAGGGACGGCATCGGGCTCCGCAAGTTCGGCCAGCAGGTCATCGAATGGCTGGGCGGCAAGCGGATCCACCCGCCGTGGATCGTCCCGGGCGGCGTCGCCGAGCCGCTCACGGCCGAGACACGCGACCGGATCCTGGCCGGGATCCCGGAGGCGATCGAGGCCGTCGAGCGGGCGATCGCCTGGTACAAGTCGGACATGGTGCGCTGGGAGGACGAGGCCGCCTCGTTCGGCAACTTCCGCTCGGCGTTCATGGGCCTCGTCGACCGCCAGGGCAACGTCGACCACTACGACGGCTGGCTCCGGGTCATCGACGCCGACGGCAAGCTCCTCGCCGACCGGGTCGACCCGAGGTTGTTCAACGACTACATCGGCGAGGCCGTGGAGCCCTGGTCATACCTCAAGTCGACCTACTGGAAGGCGATGGGATACCCGGACGGCATCTACCGGGTCGGGCCGCTGGCCCGGCTCAACGTCGCCGACCGGATGGGCACGCCGCGCGCCGACGAGGAGCTCGAAAAGTTCCGCTGGCGGCTCGGCCGGGTGGCCGGCTCGTCGTTCCACTACCACTACGCGCGGCTCATCGACACGCTCTACGGGATCGAGAGGATCGAGGAGCTGCTGCGCGGTCCGGACATCCTCTCGAAGCACGTCCGGTCCCGGGCCGAGGTCAACCGGAACGAGGGGATCGGCGTGGCGGAGGCCCCGCGTGGCACGCTCATGCACCACTACAAGGTTGACGACGACGGCATCGTGCAGTGGGTGAACCTGGTCATCGCCACGGGCCACAACAACATGGCCATGAACCGGAGCGTCCTGCAGGTGGCCCGCCACCACGTCAAGGGCGACAGGATCACCGAGCCGATGCTAAACCGGGTCGAAGCCGTCATCCGCTGCTACGACCCGTGCCTCAGCTGCTCGACCCACGCCCTCGGCGCGATGGCCCTGCGGATCCAGCTTCTCGCGCCTGACGGCACGATCCTCGACGAGCTGGCCCGGTGACCGGCGGCCGCGTCGCCGGCGCGGACGCGGGGTCGGTGATCGGGGCCATGGCCGGCGGCGTCCTCGTCATCGGCTATGGCAACTCCCTGCGGAGCGACGACGGGATCGGCTGGCACGCTGCGGCACGCCTCGCCGGCGATGCCAGGCTGGGCGGCGCGGTCGTTCTCCAGCGCCACCAGCTGACGCCGGAGCTCGCCCTCGACGTGAGCGGCGCGTCGCTCGTCGTCTTCGTCGATGCCTGCCCCGCCGACGAAGCCGGCGCGATTGCCGTTCGGCGCCTGGACCCGCCGGCCGCGGCTGGTTCTGCGTGGTCGCACCACCTGGAGCCGGCGAGCCTGCTGGCGCTTGCCCGCGACCTCTACGGCGCCTCACCCGAAGCCTTCGTGGTGAGCGTGGGGACTGCCACGCTGGATGTCGGGGACGGCCTGTCGCCCCCGCTCGAACGAGCGCTTGCCGGGACCGTCGACGCGGTGGTGGGCATCGTGGCGGGCCACGCGAGCGACGCGGTCGCGAGGATCGTGACAGGCAGCGCGAGCGACGCGGTCGCGAGGATCGTGACAGGCAGCGCCCGTGCATGAGGTCTCGCTGGTCGGCGAGCTCATCGATGCGGTCCGGGACCGGTCCGGGGACCGGTCGGTCCAACTCGTTCGCGTCCGCCACGCGACAACGATCCCGGAGTCGGTGCTTCGCCAGGCGTTCGAGATGCTGACCGACGGCGGGCCGCTGGCGCGCGCGGTGCTCGAGGTCGAGGCGTTCGACGTCGAGCTGCACTGCCCGTGCGGCTTCGACGGAGCCCTCGGCCACGACGACCTGGTCGGCGGGTCCATGGCGATCTGCCCGTCCTGCGCCGAGATCCGCGGTCTCCCCGCCACCGCCGAGCTGGAGCTGCTCGAGGTTCGAATCGACTCCTGACCGGCCGCGCTGGCGAGCCCGCGGCGCGCCTGGATCGGAGGGTCCGGAAGGCCACGCGGAGCGTGGCTCGGCGAGGCGGATCCTGGAGCGGCCGGGGGGGTGCCGCGTCGAGCGCTGACGCGCGAAGTAGACGGCCCCTCGGCGGGCCTGACGGGAGTCCTAGCAGCTCGCCTGCTGGATCCGGGGCCGCCCGAGCGTGAGGTTCCCGGCGAACCGTGAGTTGGCCGTGATCGGTGAGCGTGGACGAGCGGAATCTGAGCAGGCCGCCTGCTCAGACCCGGTGGGCCCAGGTGGGCGGCCCGGCCCCGCACCGACGCGGTCAGCGCGGTCGGCCAGACGGCGCGACGAAGCGACTGCGCGACGGGCTCCGTCCTTCGACGGTTGGTAAGTCGGGGATGAGCGCCGCATGGTTTCATGGCCCATGACATCGACCTTCTCTGGCTCCGTCGGCGCGGCCGTGCGGGCCTCCCGAAACGAGCGCGGCTGGAGCCAGGCACGGCTAGCGGCAGAGTCCGGGGTTCCACAGACGGTCGTCTCGTCGATCGAGCGTGCCACGCACGAGAACCCGCCGCTCGAGACGGTCAAACGCCTCTGCTTGGCGCTCGACGCCGACCTGACGGTCGAGATCCGCCCGGCCCGCATCGTCGGTAAGTCCGACCAGAGGGATCCCGCGCACGCAGCGTGCGTGGCGGCGACAAGGCGGATCCTGGAGCGGGCCGGATGGACGACCGCGTCGGAAGTCGAGATCGTGACCGGCCGGGCCCGGGGGTTCATCGATCTGATCGCCTTTGACGCAGCCTCCCGGCGGCTCCTCGTGATCGAGGTCAAGACGGACATCCGCGATGTCGGGGCCCTCGAACGCCAGGTGGGCTGGTACGTTCGCGAGTCACGGACCGCGGCTCTGCGGCTCGGCTGGCAGCCGCGGACCGTTTCGGGAGTCGTCGTCTGCCTGGCGACGGCGGCCGTTGATGCCGCAGTTCTCGTGAACCGTGACGAGTTGGCCGCGGCCTTTCCGATCCGCGGGCGGGCTGTTCGCGCCGTCGTCGTCGGCGGCGCGTCGATCGACCGCCGAGGCATGGTGCTCATCGACCCCATTCGCCGCGGCACCGCCGGGTTGATGACGTTCGCAGCCGATGGGCGGCGAACGCCCTTGCCGTACCGCGACTATGCCGCGTTCCTGCGGGCCCGGGCGTCACGGGCGAAGCCGGCAGCTGGTGCGAGTGCCGCCGCCAGCCGTAAGGCGGTCGACGAACCGCCGAAGGTAGGGTGACGGCCGTGTAGCCGGCGTGAGGGCGAGTCCCAGCAGCTCATCTGCTGGATCCGGGGCCGCCCGAGCGTGAGGTTCCCGGCGAACCGTGAGGTGGCCGTGATCGGTGAGCGTGGACGAGCGGAATCCAAGCAGACGGCTTGCTCAAACCCGCTGGGGGCGCCCGGAACACGTCAGCCGCGCTGCTTCGGGCGGCGGCGCAGGGCCCTCTTGCACCCTCGGCGTACACTCTCGTCCCGGTTGGCGGGGCTGGCGCTCGGGACGCCCGCCCCCGACCCGGCCGGCATGAGCAGAGGACGCGACCGATCATGGCCAGATCGATGTGGCGCGGAGCCATCCAGTTCGGGCTCGTGACGATTCCGGTCCGGCTCTACCTCGCGACGGAGTCGCGTGGGATCTCCTTCAACATGCTCCACGAGAGCTGCCTGAGCCGGATCCAGATGAAGACGTACTGCCCCCACCACGACGAGGTGATCTCGCGCGGGGACACCGTGAAGGGGTATGAGTACGCCAAGGACCAGTACGTCGTCATCACCGAGGATGACCTCGCGAGCGTGCCGCTCAGGACGGTTCGATCCATCGAGATCGAGAAGTTCGTCCCGGCCCTCCCCGCGGAGGACGAGCCGGTACGGTTCGTGAAGCAGGCCTACTACGTGGAGCCCGAGGCGATCGGCAAGAAGGCCTATGCTCTCCTGCGCGAGGTGCTTGCCGAGCAGGGCTTGGCCGCGATCTGCAAGGTCGTGATCAAGGACCGCGAGGCACTCGCCGCGCTCAACCCGCACGGCGCCGCGATGGTCCTCGAGACCCTCCACTGGCCAGACGAGATCCGGGCGACCGAGGAGCTCGACCTCCCGGGCGAGGAGATCGAGGTGAGGCCGGTCGAACGGGCGATGGCGGCCCAGCTGATCGCCGCCATGACCGGCAGCTTCGACCCCGCGGAGTACCGCGACGAGTACCGCGCGGCACTCGAGGTGGTGATCGAGGCGAAGGTGGAGGGACGCGAGATCGTCGAACCGGACGCGCCGGCAGGTGGCGGCCAGCTGGTCGACCTGATGGCGGTCCTCGAGGCGAGCGTCACCGCCGCCCGGACGGCCCGCTCGAACCGCGAGACCGAGGAGGCGGCCGCAGAGGAGGCCTCCGTGGGCACCGGCGTGGGCCGCGGCGCGGCCGTGCGGCCCGCGGTGAAGCGCGCGCACAAGGTGGCGGTCCCCGTCGACGAGGCCGAGGAGCGCGACGCGCCGGCCCGCAAGATCGTGCGTCGGAAGACCGCCTGATCGGCCATCGCTCGCCCGTCGACCGTCGCCTCGCCGGCGGCCAGGCCATGCGAGCGGGCGATCAGGTGCCCGGGTTCGATGCCCGTGGGAGCATCACGGGCGCATCACCGGGTTGGGGCGACGGTTCGTCGCGGCGCTGCTTCGCCCAGGCGACGCGAGCGGGCGATCAGGTGCCCGGGTTCGATGCCCGTGGGAGCATCACGGGCGCATCACCGGGTTGGGGCGACGGTTCGTCGCGGCGCTGCTTCGCCCAGGCGACGCGAGCGGGCGATCGGGTGCCCGGGTTTGATGCCCGTGGGAGCATCACCGGCGCATCACCGGGTTGCGGCGCTGGATCGTGGCGGCGCTCCGACGGCCGGGCGATGCGAGCGGACTTGACCACGACCAGGTTCGATGCCCGTGGGAGCATCACCGGCGCATCACGGGCTTGCGGCGCCGGATCGTGGCGGCGCTCCGAAGGCCGGGCGATGCGAGCGGACTTGACCACGCCCAGGTTCGATGCTCGTGGGAGCATCACCGGCGCATCACGGGCTTGCGGCGCCGGATCGTGGCGGCACTCGACCACGGGCGCGGCGACAATCCGATGATGAGCCGTATCCCGCCCGGCCAGCAGCTCCCGCTCGACTTCGCTCCGGCTGCATCATGCCTGCCGGAGAGGATCACTCCGATGCGCCCAACCGACGGCGAGGGGCCCTTCGACGATCCGGGCTACTTCTTCGAGCCGTGGTGGCCGGGGATCCGCGCCGTCGTGCTCGTCGAGGCCGGGGCCGTCCGCCTCCGCGCGGAGTCGCTCGCCGACCCGACCGCCGCCTTCCCGGAGCTGGCCGGTGTGGCGGGCCTGGTCCGCGGCGATGGGGCAGTGCTGGACGCGACCCTCATGGTGCTCGACGCGCGCGGACGGCCGAGCCGCGCGCTGTTGGAGCGTCGGCTCCGCGGGGGCAGAGGTGGGTCGGCCGCGCTGGTGGCATCGGACCTGCTCTACCTGCGCGGGGCCAGCCTGGGCGCCCGGCCCTTCGGGGAGCGGCGCGGAGAGCTGGCGGCGCTGATGGCGCCGTCGGCCTGGTGCCTTGCCGGGCGCGGCTTCGTCGGTGACGGCATCACGGTTGCGGGTGCCCTCGGGGCGCTCGGCTTCCGGGCCCTGTCGGCGCGGCGGCTCGACGCCCCGCTGCGCCCGGGGCCGGCCGGGGATGCCTGGTTCCGCGTGCCGGTGGTGGCCGCGCCGCGCGAGCTGCCGCCGCTCCTCGCAGTCCTGCGCCGCCTGCCACTGTAAGCGCGGACGAACGGACTGCGAGCCGCGTCGCCGATGAGCCCCCTTGAGCGCTACCGCGCCAAACGCGACTTCAGCCGCACGCCGGAGCCGGCGCCGGGGACCGAGCCGGACCGACCCGCAGCACCCGGTGACCCCTCGGCGGTCGGGGCCCCCGGCGATCGCCGCACTCCGGAGCCGGCGCCGGAGACCCAGCCGGGCGGAACGGACCCAGCAGTTCGCGCCGGAGCGGACGATCCGCTCGCGCTCGCGGCCCGCGGTGATCCCCTGGCGCTCGCGGCCCCCGGCGGCTGCGGCCGCTTCGTCGTCCATCGCCACCGCGCGGGGCGCCTCCACTACGACCTCCGCCTCGAGATCGACGGCGTCCTCGCCTCGTGGGCGCTGCCGAAAGGCCCGACGCGCGACCACGACGAGCGCCGCTTCGCCGTCCGCACCGAGGATCACCCGATCGAGTATCTCGACTTCGAGGGCTCGATCCCGAAGGGCCAGTACGGCGGCGGCGATTCCATCTGCTGGGACTGGGGGACGTTCGAGCCGGAACTGACCTGGGACCCGGGGGCGGCCGTCCGGGCCGGCGAGCTGAAGCTCCGCCTGCGTGGCGAGAAGCTCGCGGGGCGGTTCACCCTGGTGCGGACCGGCGACGGCGAGCGGCGCGGTGGCGGGCGGGCGAGCGACCGAGCCGGCGGGCGCGGGGACGCGACCGGCGACGGGGATTCGGGGGCGCATGAGGGCGGCCGCGGGGACGCGACCGGCGGCGGGGATTCGGGGGCGCATGAGGGCGGCCGCGGGGACGCGAGCGGCGGCGGGGAGTCCGGGGCGCGCACTGGCGGTCGCGGGGACGCGAGCGGCGACGCCGCTGAGCGCGTCGACGAGGGCGCGGCCTGGCTCCTCATTGCCAAGTCCGGCCCCGAGGCGATCCCCGGCTGGGACCCGGAGGAGCATCCCGGCTCGGTCCGGACCGGCCGCACGAACGAAGAGGTCGCTGCGGGGGTCGCGCCGCGGTACGACCGGCCCGCTCCCGCTCCGCTCCCGACGCTCGACCCGGCGGGGTCGCGGCTCCTCGCCCAGCCGCGTTTCGTCGAGCCGATGCTCGCGACGCCGGGAACAGCCCCCTTCGACGGCGACGATTGGCTCTTCGAGCCGAAGTGGGATGGCTACCGGCTGCAGGCGATCGTTGCCGGTGGGAAGGTGCTGCTCCGGACGCGCAACGGGCACGACGCCGGCCGCCAGTTTCCGGAGCTCCTCGGCCCGCCTGCCTGGCTCGCGGCGCCCGCGGCGATCGTCGATGGGGAGGTCGTCGCCCTCGACCCGGAGGGCCGGCCCGACTTCGGCCTCCTGCAGGCCCGGCTCGGCGGCGGCTTCTCCGCGTCCGACCTGCCCAGCAGTCCCGAAGCGCGGGCCGCCGGCAGGGGCGCCCCGCTCGTCTTCATGGCCTTCGACCTGCTGTGGTGCGCGGGCCGCTCCTACCTGGACGTCGCGCTCGAGGAGCGAAAGGAGCTTCTCCGACTGGTGCTGCGGGAGCATCCCCGGGTGCGCTTCGGAGGCCACGTGGCGCGGGACGGGGTCGCCTTCTTCGCGGCCGCGGCGACGCAGGGCCTCGAAGGCGCCATGGCGAAGCACCGGCGCAGCCGCTACGAGGCTGGCCGACGTTCGACGGCCTGGCTGAAGCTGAAGGTGCGCCCGACCCAGGAGCTCGTCGTCGGCGGCTACGTGCCCGGCCAGGGGAGCCACCGCGACCTCGGCGCGCTGCTCGTCGGCGTCACGGAGGCCGGGCGGCTGCGATACGCGGGCCGCGTGGGGAGCGGCATCGACGGGCCGGCGCGGGCCCGCCTGCGCGCCGCGCTCGACGCCCGCGCCCGCGCCGATCACCCGTTCGCCGACGCACCGGCCGGCCTGGCCGCGACGCCGGGGGCAGCCTGGGCCGCACCGGAGCTCGTGATACGGGCGGAGATCGGCGGCTGGTCGCGCGACGGGATCGTCCGCCAGGCCACGTTCGTGGAGGAGGCACGCATGGTGGACCCGGCGACCGTCGAGCGCCAGGAGGCGGTCGGCCCCGAGGCCGCGGCCCGGGCGCTGGCGAAGGCCGGGGTGACTCAGTCGGTGTCGGTCGGAGTGACGCAGTCGCGGCGCGCGATCGCCCGGGCGGCCGCTGCCGGGGCATCTTCAGAAGAGGCCGGGACGCCGCGGGCCGGGGTGACACCGCCGGCCGTGGCGTCCTCGTCGGCCGGGATCCCGGCGGCTGCAGGCGAGGATCGGCGGGTTGAATCGGGGGCGCCGGCCGCGGCGTCTTCGTCGGCCTGGGCGACAGCGTCGGCCGCTGCGTCTTCGTCGGCCTGGGCGACAGCGTCGGCCGCTGCGTCTTCGTCGGCCGTGTCGTCCGCTCCGGCCGCGGCCCCGGCATTCGCACCCCCGACCGCCGCCGAGATCGGCGCCCTCGACGCGCTGCCGGGCCGCGGGGGAACCTGGCTCATCGGCGGCCGCGAGGTCGCCCTGTCGAACCTCGACAAGGTCCTGGCCCCGGGCGCATCGCCCGACGAGCCACCGGTGACGAAGCGCGACCTCGTTCGCTACATGACGCTGGTCGCGCCAGTGATGCTCCCCCACCTCGCGGGGCGCGCCCTCAATCTCGCCCGCTATCCCGACGGCGTGGACGCCGCCTTCTTCTGGCAGAAGGACGTGGCGAAGGGGACGCCCGACTGGGTGACGCGTTGGCGCGAGCCCGACCCGCCAGACCGGCGACCGCACGCCTACGTGGTCGCCGACGGGATCGCGACCCTCGCCTGGCTCGGCAACCAGGCCGCGGTCGAGCTCCACCCGTGGACCTCGCCGATCGACGCCCCGGCGGAGCCGCGCTGGGCGCTCGTCGACATCGACCCCGGGCCGCGGACGACGTGGGAGGAGACGCTGGTCCTGGCGCGTCTCTACCGCCGCGCCCTGGAACACCTGGGCGTCGCGGGCATCCCCAAGGTGACCGGCAAGCGCGGGCTCCAGGTCTTCATCCCGATCCGGGCCGGCTACACGTTCGAGGAGACGCGGGCCTGGGTCGAGCAGGTCTCGCGGGCGGTCGGCGGGGCCGTGCCGGATCTCGTCAGCTGGGAATGGTCGAAGGACCGGCGCGACGGGCGGGCGCGCCTCGACTTCACCCAGAACTGGCGCAACCGGACGCTCGTGGGACCGTACTCTGCGCGGCCGGCGGCCGGACTGCCCGTATCCGCGCCGATCGCCTGGGACGAGCTGGACGATCCTTCCCTGCGCCCCGACCGCTGGACGATCCGCACCGTCCTCGCCCGCATCGCGACCGCCGGCGACCTCTTCGCCGGGGCCCTGGGCCCGGGCCAGGAGCTGCCGCGCCTCTAGTGCAGAACCGGAGCCGAGGACGGCGGGCACGGCGGCGGCCGCGGCGCTCGGCCCCGGTCAGGAGCTGCCGCGCCTGTAGGACGGGCCGGGTGACGACCGCCGCCGGGCCCGACGGCGGCACGCGCAGACGGCTGGTCAGGACGGTCGAAGCACCCTGCCGGCCGGCCCCCCGCCGGCGACCAGCGGCCCCCGGCGCCGGGTCCCTCGGCCCTGCCGGTTGGCATGGCCCGCGCGGGAGACTGGAACCATGAACGAGACCGCTGCGCTCATCGCTGCCCTGAACACGTCGTGGTTCGCATCGGGCCTCAGCGAGAAGGCCCAGACACGCCTGGCCGAGCTCGGTCGCCGCTTCACCGCGGAGCCGGGGACGGAGCTCTTCCGGGAAGGAGAGTCGAGCGACACCTTCGGAATCCTGGTCCACGGCCGCGTCGCGCTGCGCACGCTCGTCCCCGAGCGGGGCGACATCACGATCCTGACCGTGGAGCCGGGCGACGTCTATCTCTGGTCGGCGCTCGTCCCGCCGTTTCGCGCCTCGTCGACCGGGACCGCCATCGAGCCGATCGAGGCCATCGTCTTCGACGGCTCGGGCCTCCGCGCCGCCCTGCGCGACGAGTGCGAGCTCGCCACCGCCCTCTATCCCCGCCTCCTGGTGGCGGTCGCCCGCCGCCTCTACGCGACCCGCCTCCAGATGCTGGACCTCTTCGCCACCGAGCAGGTGAAGGAATGGTGATCCGGACCGCTCCCCTCCGAGGCCATCGCCCGGCCCTGGAGGGGCCCGGCTTCCTCGCCCGCGCCGACCTGCAGATCCTCATCGATCTCCTCCGCGAGGAGGGACGCCGCGTCATCGGCCCGACCGTTTCCGATGGGGCGATCGTCTTCGACGAGATCACCTCCATCGACGACCTCCCGCGCGGTGTCGGCGACGAGCAGGCGCCCGGGCGCTACCGGCTCCGGCGGCGCGGGGACGAGCGCCTCTTCGGCTTCGTCGTGGGGCCCACGGCGTGGAAGAAGTGGACGTTCCCGGCCCTGGTGCCCCTGACCCGCGCCTCGAAGGAGGGCCGCAAGGTCACCTTCGAGCCCGAGCCACCCGACACCTCGCCGGTCGCCTTCCTCGGTGCCCGCGCCTGCGACCTCGCCGCCCTCGGCGTGCAGGACGCCGTCTTCACGGGAACCGCCTTCGTGGACCCGGACTACGTCGCCCGGCGGGCCCGGGTCTTCATCGTCGCGGTCCAGTGCACGAACGCCGCCTCGACCTGCTTCTGCACCTCCATGGGCACCGGCCCCGAGGTCGAGGATGGCAAGGACATCCTCCTGACCGAGCTCGACGGCGGCTTCCTCATCGAGGCCGACAGCGCGGCTGGCCACGCCCTCCTGGAGAAGCTCCCGCTGCGCCCGGCCTCGGCCGTGGAGCAGTACGGCGCGGCGGCGACGGTCGCGGCCGTGCGGGCCCGCATCGGCGACCCCGTCCCCGCCGCCGGCCTGCACGATCGCCTGCTGGCCCAGCTGGACCATCCGCGCTGGGCGCAGGTCGCCGAGCGCTGCATCACCTGCGGGAACTGCACCCTCGCCTGCCCGACCTGCTTCTGCACCACGCTCACCCAGACGACCGACCTGACGGGCGCCAACGCGGTCGTCTACCGGAGCTGGGACAGCTGCTTCAGCCCGGGCTTCGCCAAGGTGGCCGGCGGCAGCTTCCGTTCCCGGCCGCGCGACCGCTATCGCCAGTGGCTGACCCACAAGTTCGCCACCTGGTGGGACCAGTTCGGCAGCTCCGGCTGCGTCGGCTGCGGCCGCTGCATCACCTGGTGCCCGGTCGGCATCGACGTCCGCGACGAGCTGAACGCGATCGCCCCGGCGGTGCCGCTCGTCCCCGAGAAGCCGCTGGTCGAACCGGTCGCGGCCACGCCCAACGACTTCGTCACGGCCCACGTTGTGGCCACCCACCAGGAGACGTCCGACACGACGACCCTGACCCTGACCGGCACCGACCCCGCCTTCGCCCAGGGGAGCACCGGCCAGTTCGCGATGGTCGCCCTGCCGGGCTTCCCGCCCCTCCCCATCTCCATCAGCCGCTTCCTCCCCGACGGGATCGAGCTGACGATCCGCGGCGCAGGCCCCGCCACCAAGGCGATGTGCGCGCTGCAGGTCGGCGAGCAGCTCGGCCTCCGCGGCCCGCTCGGCAACAACTGGCCGCTCGACCGCGCGGTCGGGCGCGACCTCGTCATCGTCACCGGCGGCATCGGCCTCGCGCCGCTGCGGCCGGTGCTCCACGCGATCGTGGCCAGCCGCCGACGATTCGGCGACGTGAAGCTGTTCTACGGGGCCCGGACCCCGGCGGACCTCCTCTACCGGGACGAGCTGGCGCACTGGGCCGCCCGCGACGGGATCGAGGTCAGCCTGACCGTCGATCGCGCCGGGCCGGACTGGACGGGGCGCGTGGGCGTCGTCACCCACCTCTTCGACCAGGCCGTCTGGGACGGCGCCAACATGATCGCCTTCGTCTGCGGTCCCGAGCGGATGATGCAGGCGACGGCCACCACCCTGGCCGGCCGCGGCGTCCCCGCGACCCGTATCCACGTGACGCTCGAGCGGCACATGGAGTGCGGGATCGGGCTGTGCGGGCACTGCCAGATGGGCAAGTACTTCGTCTGTCGCGACGGCCCGGTCTTCTCGATCGGACAGCTGGGCGACCTCTTCGGCCGGGAGGGCATCTGAATGTCGACCCATGCCAGCCCCGCCGTTGCCCGTCCCCGCGTCGGCGTCGTCAAGTTCGCCTCGTGCGACGGGTGCCAGCTGACGCTGCTCGACCTCGAGGACGAGCTCCTCTCGGTCGTGGAGCACTTCGAGATCGTCGAGTTCCCGGAGGCAACCTCGACGCGCTCCGCGGGCCCCTACGACGTCCTCTTCGTCGAGGGTTCCATCTCGGAGCCCTCCCACCTGGAGCGCATCGTGGAGCTCCGGCGGAGGACGCGCTACCTCGTGACCATCGGCGCCTGCGCCACCGCCGGCGGCATCCAGGCGCTCCGCAACTGGGGCGACCACGACGCCTTCCGCGCCGGCGTCTACCCCCAGCCCGAGCTCATCCATTCGCTCGCCCGTTCCACCCCGATCGCCGAGCACGTGACCGTGGACGCCGAGCTGCGCGGCTGCCCGATCGACCCGGGACAGCTGGTGGAGCTCCTCACGGCGCTCACCACCGGCCGCCGGCCGCAGCTGCGCGACGAGGCGGTCTGCATGGAGTGCAAGCGGCGCTCCGTCGTCTGCGTGATGGTCAGCAGCGGGATCCCCTGCCTCGGGCAGGTGACCCAGACCGGCTGCGGGGCGATCTGCCCGCGCTTCGGGCGGGGCTGCTACGGCTGCTTCGGCCCGCGCGAGCAGGCGAACGCGGCCGGTCTCGCCCGCCACCTCCAGATGTCGGGCGATCGACCCCGGGAGGAGGTCGGGCGGCTCTTCGCCGGCTTCACCGCGTACAGCGAGCCATTCCGGAGCATGGTCACCGAGCTCGGCGGCGCGCGCACGGGACGGGCCACCACGACGGCCGAGCCGGCCACCAGGAACGGAGGCAAGGCATGAGCCCGGCCGCGAAGAAGCCCGTCGACGAGCGGCTCTACGAGGTCGGCGAGCTCACGCGCGTCGAGGGCGAGGGCTCTCTCCGCCTGCGCGTGCGCGACGGCGAGGTCCTCGAAGCCCGCCTCGGGATCTTCGAGACGCCGCGCTACTTCGAGCAGCTCGTCGTCGGGCGGACGCCCGACGAGGTCATCGACATCGTCGCCCGCATCTGCGGCATCTGCCCTGTCGCCTACCAGATGAGCGCGGTTCACGGTTTCGAGGATCTCTTCGGGATCCGGATCGATCCGTCCTCCCGCGCCCTCCGGCGCCTCCTCTACTGTGGGGAGTGGATCGAGAGCCACGTCCTCCACATCTACTTCCTCCATGCCCCCGACTTCCTGGGCTACCAGAGCGCCATCGACATGGCGGCCGACCACCGGCCGCTCGTCGAGAAGGCGCTGAAGATGAAGAAGGCCGGCAACCACCTCATCAAGATCCTCGGCGGCCGGCCGATCCACCCGGTCAGCGTCCGGGTCGGCGGCTGGTCGCGCGCCCCTCGCGTGACCGAGCTGAAGGAGCACCGCGCGGCCCTTGCCGACGGCCTCGCCGCCGCCCAGGAGACGGTCTCCCTCGTCGCCGGCTTCCCGATGCCGGCCTTCGCCCGCGAGCCGCGGGTGGTGAGCCTCCGACACGCCGGGGAGTACCCGTTCAACGACGGGCACATCGTCAGCTCCGACGGGATCGACCTCGCCCCCTCGGCGTGGCGCAATGCCTTCGAGGAGTTCCAGGTGGAGGGCTCGAACGCCCTCCACGCCCGGAGCCTCGACGGCAAGGGCGTCTATCTCCTGGGTCCCGCGGCCCGGGTGGTCCTCGCCGCCGAGCAGCTCCACCCGCTCGCGAAGGAGGCCCTCGCGGCCACCGGTCTCGCGGAGCTGATCCGGACCAACGTGTACGCCTCGATCGTGGCGCGCGCCGTGGAGCTGGTCCACGCGTTCGCCGAGGCGATCGACATCATCGACGCCTACCGGCCGCCGTCCGAGCCGCTCGTCCGCTGGCAGAACCGCCCGGGCGTCGCGGCGTGGGCCACGGAGGCGCCGCGCGGCCTCCTCTTCCACCGCTACGAGGTGGACGAGGCCGGTCGCATCCGCACCGCCCAGATCGTGCCCCCGACGAGCCAGAACCAGGCGGCCATCGAGGCCGATCTCGTGGTCGCGGCGAAGGAGGTCCTCGACCTCCCGCACGAGGCGGCGACGCGTCGCCTGGAGCAGATGATCCGCAGCTACGACCCGTGCATCAGCTGCGCCACCCACTTCCTCGACCTGACCATCGAAGAGGCCTGAGCGCTGCCAGCCTCGCACCCACCGGCGGCCACCGCCAGCGGAGCGTCCCCATGACCTCGCGCGTCCCGGTCTTCGTGTGCGGCGAGCCGGCCCGCGGCGACGACGCCGCCGGATTCGCCGCCATCGACCTCCTGCCCCCCGATATCCGCGCGCGTGCGGATGTCGTGCCGGCCGGCCGGCTCGACATCCTGCTCCTCATGGACCTGCCGGCCGACGCGCCGTGCGTCGTCGTGGACGCGGTCGCGGGCATTCCGCCGGGCGAGGTATGGGTCCGCCCGCTTGCGGAGCTCGTCGACCGGGCCCGGGCGCTGGCGGATTCGGGACGGGCACCCGAGCCGAGCTCGTCGCACGAGCTGCCGCTCGAGCAGGTGCTGGCCCTGGCGGCCACGCTGCGCGACGCGCCGCCGGCCGGGACGTTCGTCGGGATCGGCGGCTCCTGCTGGGACGTCGGGACCCCGCTGACCGCTCCCGTGGCGGCGGGCCTGCCCGCCTTCGTCGCGGCGATCGCGGCGGCCATCGGGTCCGCCGCCGCGCAGGCCAATGTCGCGGCGGCCGACGTCGCGCCGGCCGACGTCGCGCCGGCCGACGTCGCGCCGGTCAACGGCGAGGGTTGACCCCGGGACGCATTCGCCGCCTCGCGGCGACCCCGGCGCAGGGGCTACTTCGGGTAGATCCGGTCGATCGTCGAGGCGTCCAGCCAGGCGGGCTCGATCAGCAGGAGAGGCCCGACGGTCTTGCCGGCGATCAGGTCGAGCAGGGCCGGCACGATCGTCATCCCGTAGCGCTCGGGGAAGTAGGCGGCGTCGCCGATGTAGTGCTCGTTCGTGCGGATCAGGTCGCGCGCCCGCTGCTCGCCGCCCTGCCCGGAAGCCCAGACGTCGCTCTCGCGGCCGGCGGCCCTCGCTGCGGCGAGGGCACCGATCGCGGCATCGTCGTTGACCGCCACGACGAGGATCTTCGTCTTGCCGGAAAGGTTGGCGAGGACGTCCGTCATCGCCGCCTTTGCCGTCGCCTCCGTGTCGATCGCCCGGCCGATCTGCTCGTTCGTGATCGGGCAGATGGCCGCGAAACCCTGCCGGTAGCCCTCCATCCGGCGCTGGCTCTTCGCCGGCGCGGCCGCGGATTCGAACGAGACGTAGGCGTCGTACGTGCAGCTCCACCTCGCCTTGACCCACTGGCCGAGGGCGGTGCCGGCGATCTGACCGGCTCGCAGGTCGTCCGCGGCGACCAGCGTCTTCGCGCAGGGATCCTGGGCGAACTCGACGGCCACGACGGGCACGCCCGCCGGTGTCTCGCTGCACGCGACCGCCGGATCGACGAGCGTCCCCTGGAACTGGATGACCCCCTTGACGCCGGCCTCGGTCAGCTGCTTCATGCAGCCCGGGACCCGGTTCGGGTCGAGCGATGCGTCGCACTCCACCAGTTCCGCCCCGGCCAGCTGCGCCTGGGCGCGGATCCCGGCCGAGATCTGGGCGACGTACGGGATGACCTCGCCGTAGGAGACGTAGCCGAGCTTGATGCCCGCCCCGGCGCCCTGGGTAACGCCGTCGTACGGGTTGGCCGCCGGCGACGCCGTGGGGGCGAGGGTCGGCGTCGGCGAGGCCTGGCCGCCGCCCGGCACGCAGGCGGCCGCGGCGAGGGCCGCGACGACGAGGAGCGCGACGACGCGGCCGGCGCGAATCGGCGACGACGGGCGCAGGTTGGGCACGGGTGATCCTCCGGTCGATCGGGGTTGGGGCCGGCGGCTGGGCCGTCCGGGGACGGGTGAGGTGCCGGTCAGGGGGAAGGATACGGGATCGCCGGTAGACGGGCGGTGGGCGGCGGTGGCGGGCAGGCCCGACGCCAGGACCTCAGCGGCGGAGCTGTTCCTCCACGGCCCCCAGGACGGCGTTGGCGGGAGCCAGCCGAGCGTGCAGGTCCTCGTACTCGGGCGCGAGCTGGTCGTAGACCGCCCGCGCGGCAGGGCTCGGCGCCAGGCGCTCGGCGACGCCCACGAGGGCAGCGATCCCCGCCCGCACGTCGCCCACCAGGCCCGCCCCGACGGCCGCGAGGACGGCGGCGCCGGCCACGGAGGCCTCGGCGACCCGGGGCACGGCGACCTCGACCCCCACCACGTCGGCCTTGACCTGGTTCCAGAGCCTGCTCGCGGCGGTGCCCCCCGTCACCCGCAGCTCGGTGAACGGCAATCCCGCGGCCACTGCCGGCGCGGCCACGTGGCGGAGGGCGAAGGCAGCCGCTTCGAGAACCGCCCGGACCAGGTGCGCCCGGCGATGGCGCAGTGTGAGGCCGACGAACGCCCCGCGCGCCGCCGGGTCGTGGAGCGGCCACCTCTCTCCCGCGAGGTACGGCAGGAAGAGGAGTCCCCCGGCGCCCACCGGGGCCGTGGCAGCCTCGGCGAGCAGCTCGGCGATCGTCGCCGCACCGCCCAGGGCGTCGGCGACGAGCCAGTCGAGGGCCTTGCCCGTCCCGGCCATCGCCCCGCCGACGTAGTGGATGCCGGCCAGCGGGGCGGGGCCCGTCCAGAGAGGCGGCACCGCGACCGGTCGCTCGACGTAGAGCCCGAAGCCGCCGGAGGTCCCGCCCGTGTCGATCGCCTGGCCCGCGGCCGTCAGCCCGGCCCCGAGGAACGTCGCGATCGCGTCGTTCGCCCCGGCCACGACCGGCAGGTCGAGCGGCAGGCCCAGCTCCGCGGCGGGCCCCGGGCGTAGCGCTCCGATGATCGTCCCCGAGCGCGCGGCCGGCAGGGCGATGCGCTCGTCGAGACCGGCCGCTCGAGCCTCCGCCCCGGTGATCGCCTCCGAAGGGTCCTGCAGCGACGCGGCGGCGACGCCGGTGAGGCGGAACGCGAGGTGGTCCCAGGCGGAGAGGAGCCAGGCGGCGCCCTCGGCGGCTTCCGGGTGGAGCGCGGCGAGGAGGCGCGCCCGGCCGAGCAGTCCCACCACCCAGCCACCGCGGCCGATGGCGGCTGCGGCCGCGGCCGTCTCGTCGCCCGCGCGCCGGTCGAGCCAAGTGATCGCCGGGGCGAGGGCACGGCCATCGGCGGCGGTCGCCACGAGCGTGGGGCCCTGGCCGACGATGCAGATCGCGACCGGCTCGACCGGCCCGCTCGCCGCGGCCTGGGCCCGGGCGATGCCGAGCCCGCGGACGAGCGCCGTCCACCAGGCGTCCGGGCGCTGCTCCGCGCGACCCGGCGCGCCGTCGAGCAGGAGCGCGTACGGGACCCGGGCGAAGCCGCGGACGCGCCCGTCCGCGGCGAGGAGGCCCGCCTTCACGGCGGACGTCCCGAGGTCGACGGCAACGAGGACGCGGGGATCGGCGGTCACGAGCGCGATGGTAGGTTCCCCTAGAGCATCTTGCCGGGATTGAGGATCCCAAGCGGATCGAGGGCCGCCTTGATCGCCCGCATGACGCGCACGGCGTCGGCGCCCCGGGTCGCCTCGAGCCAGGCCTTCTTGGCAGTTCCGATGCCGTGCTCGCCCGTCACCGAGCCGCCGAGCGCGAGCGTGGCGCGGTAGAGATCCTCCTGCGCCGCCCGGAGCCGTGCCGGCGCGGCCGGGTCCTCGCGGTCGAAGACGAAGGACGGGTGGAGGTTGCCGTCGCCGGCGTGCCCGAAGACGCCGATCTGGAGACCGCGTCGGTCACTGATCTCGTGGATGGCGCGGAGGAGGTCGGGGACGCGGCTGCGCGGCACCACCACGTCCTCCATCCGGCTCACGCCCATCGCGTCGAGCGCCCAGTGGGCCATCCGGCGTCCCTGGCGGAGCATGTCGGCCTCCGCCGCGTCCTGGGCCCGGACGAGGAGGCCCGCCCCCGCCGCCGCGCAGGCCCGTTCGGCGCGATCGAGCTCCTCGAGGCCCGCTGCCCCGGGGAGGTCCGACTCGACGAGAAGCATCGCGGCCGCGGTCTCGTCGAGGCCAAGCGTGTACGCCGCGTTGACGGCGTGGATCGTGAACGCGTCCATCAGCTCGAGCGTGCACGGCTGCACACCCTCGCGGACCATGCCGGCGACCGCCTCGCCCGACGCCTCGATCGTCGGGAAGAAGGCGAGGAGCGTCTGCTTGGCTGCCGGCATCGGCATCAGGCGGAGCGTCGCCTCGGTCACGATCCCCAGCGTTCCCATGCTCCCCACGAACAGGCCGGCCAGGTCGTAGCCCGCGACGTCCTTCACGTTGCGACCGCCGGTCCGGATGACGGCGCCGTCGGCCAGGACGACCTCGAGGCCCAGGACCGCGTCGCCGGTCACGCCGTACTTCACGCAGCAGAGGCCGCCGGAGTTCGTGGCCAGGTTCCCGCCGATCGTGCACGTCTCGTAGCTCGCGGGATCCGGGGCGTAGAAGAGGCCGTGGGCGGCCACCGCCATCTTGAGGTCCGCGTTGATGACGCCCGGCTGGACGACGACGACCCGGTTCTCCTCGTCGATCTCGAGAATGCGGTTCATCCGCATGAGCGAGACGGTCAGGCCGCCTTCCACGGCGATCGCGCCGCCCGAGAGGCTGGTGCCGGCGCCGCGCGGGACCAGGGGCACCCTGTGGGCGGCGGCGAGACGGACGATCCCGGCGACCTCGGCGGTCGACGCCGGGAACGCGACGGCGAGCGGGGCTGGCGGCTCGAGGTAGGCCGTCTCGTCGCGCCGGTGAGCCTCCAGGTCCGACGCGTCGGTGGTCAGGCGGAGATCCGGCAGGGCCTCGGCGAGGGCGTCGAGGAACGGGGCTGTCACGACGCCGTCTGCGACTCCTAGCGCTCGCCGGTTCGGCGACCGACGACCCACCAGGCGACGGGGAACGCGATGCCCGCCAGGGCGAGCTTGAGGAGGTCGCCGAAGACGAACGGGGCGAGGCCCTTCTCGATCGCCGTCCCGAGGCCGAGCCCGGTCGCCGCCATGAGCCAGGGGATCCCGACGAGATAGATAGCAAGGTTGCCGACGAGCATCGCCACCACCGCGCCGCCGACGTGGCGATCCCAGCCGAGCTCGGCCAGCCGGCCCACGACCGCGCCCGCGAGAAGGAAGCCCAGCAGGTAGCCGCCGGTGGCGCCAAGGAACCAGCGTCCTGCCTCGCGGCCGAGGTAGGTGTCGAGGCCCGAGGCGTGGCCGGCGTAGACGGGGAGGAAGAGGCCGACGACGAGGTAGAGGGCGACGGCCAGCACGCCGCGCCGGAAGCCCAGCGCACCGCCGACGAGGAGGACCGAGAACGACTGGGCCGTGATCGGCACGGGCGAGGTCGGCAGGGTGACCCGCATGTCGCCGGGAAGGACGACCGTCTGGCCCTGCAGGACGACCTGGAGGTTCGCCGCCAGGGCGATGAGGATCGCCCCGGCCACGACGAGGGCGATGTGGCGCATCCGGGTGCTCAGCCGCTCGCCGACCGCGATCGGGACCAGGAAGTCGCCGATCGTGATCCCGCGCTCGGCGGCCGGCAGCCGGTTTAGGCGCTCTGGCGCTAGGGACATCGAGTCGGCAGGCTCCGCGTCGGCGGCCGGCGGCCGCGGTGCGAGGAGTCTACCAGCGCGCGGGTCAATCCCGGCCGAGGGCGGCCACGATCGCGGCGCGGGAAGCCACGCGCGCCGAGTCAGTCCCTTCCGAGGGCGGCCACGATCGCGGCGCGGGAAGCCATGCGCGCCGGGTAGAGCGCCGCGACGACGGCCAGGACGATCCCGCCGCCGAGGGCGGCCGCGGCGGCGGCCCAGGGCACCTGGTAGGGAACTCCGCTGCTGCCCGCGAGCTGGATGAGGACCGCCCCCGCGGCTAGGCCCGCCAGCGCCCCGAGGAGCGAGCCGACGAACCCGAGGACCGCCGCCTCAAGCACGACGAGCCGCCACGCCTGCCGTCGCGTCAGCCCCGTGGCCCGCAGGACCGCGAGCTCCCGGACTCGCTCGAGGACGTTCATGGCGAGGGTGTTGACGATGCCGATGGCGGCAACTGCCAGGGCGACCGCGGCGAGGGCGGCGAAGAGGAGGGAGCGCCGGTCGATCGAGTCGCCGATCGCCCCGGCCGCCTGACCGAGCGATGCCGGCGCGAGGGCGTAGTTCCGGGCGACCTCCTCCACGCCCGGGCGGGCGGCAACCTCCTGGCCCGGTCCGAAGCGGACCGCGAAGGCGTCGGCACCGAGGACGCCGAGACGCCCGGTCGCGTCCGACCAACCGACGAGGACCGCATCTCCGAACGAGCCGGGGATGGTGCGCTCCACGATCGCCACGACGCTCAGCTCGACAGTGCCGGTCCCGGACAGGATGGAGAGCCGGGATCCGACCACGAGCGAGCGCCGCTCCGCCACGCTGCGGGGGACGATCGCCGAGCCGCCGGCGTCGAGCGCGGCGAACGCCTGGGCCGGCGTGCCCGCGACGAAGGTCAGCCGGCCGTCGGCCAGGAAATCGGCGCCGACCACGGCGGCCGCGTCCGCCCGGGTCCCGTCGAGGGCCACCGAGAAGCGGGCCAGGGGGCTCACCCGGGCGACACCGGGAAGCGCCGCGATCTCGGCGGCCGGGGCCTCGTCCGCGGACACGGGCCTGATCGACGTGAGCAGCATCTCGCCCGGCACCACCTCGACCAGCCAGCCGGTGGCCGCCTGGCGGGTGGACCCGGCGATCCCTTCGAGGGCCACGAGGACGGCGATCGCGATCGCCAGCGCTCCCACGGTGAGCGCCGTCCGGCTTCGATCCCGGGTGAGGGCGCCGCGCGTCAGGCGCGCTTCCGCCGGCAGGATCGGCGCCGCGACGAGCGCGACGAACCGTCCCAGGGGCCCGGCGACGAAGGGAGCGGCGAGCGTGATCCCGAGCAGGAGGGCGAAGGCCGCGAGCGGGCGCAGCAGGCCGGCCTGGCCGGCCGCGGCGCCGGGCCAGAGGAGGAGGCCCACGAGGCCGACGACACCGAACACGAAGAGGAGCCAGCGCAGCCGCGCCCGGAGGACGGCGTCCTGGTCGCGGCGGAGGCGGAGAGCCGCCACCGGCGAGATGCCGCCGGCACGGAGCGCGGGCTCCACCGCCGCCGCAGCCGTCACGATGAATCCCAGGACCGCCCCGAGCGCCAGCGCCTCCGGCTGCAGCGTCAGCTCGGCAAGGGCAACGCCCGTGCCGCCGAGGAGCGCGACGGCCCCGGCCGCCAGGGCGATGCCGACGAGGAGGCCGAGGGCCACGCCGACCACGCCCAGGTGGGCGGCCGAGACCAGCACCATCAGGATCACCTGGCGACGGGTCATGCCCGCGGCCCGAAGCAGCCCCACGTCGCGGGCCCGCTCGGCGACCGTCATCGAGAGCGTGTTGAAAATGAGGAACGCGCCCGCGAACAGGGCCACGGCGGCGGCGAGGGCGATCGCCGCCCGGACCTCGGCCGTGGCGGCCTCCAGCGCGGCGGCGAGGTCGGAGGGCGTGCTCAGCGTGTAGGGCTCGAACGCCAGGCGGCGCTCGAGCTCGGCGGTCACGACGGTCGCGTCGGCTCCGGCGGCCAGGAGGATGTCGACGGTCGTCACGCGGTCGGTGGCAAACAGCCGCTGGGCGGCCTCGAGGGCCACGATCACCGTCCGCCCGCCCGGATCGGGGTTGCCCGTGGTCGGCGCGAGGACGCCGACAACGCGGAAGGCGGTGGGCGCCACTGCCGGGTCGCCCTGCAGGGTGACGGTGGAGCCGACGCCCAGGCCGTCCTCGCGGGCCAGGTCGGCGGAGACGAGCGCCTCGTCGTCGGCCGCGCCGAGCAGCGCCCCCGCGGCGAGGGGCCTGTCGCGGACGGCCGGATCGGCGGCCCGATCGATGCCGACCACCGTGACCGGGCCCGCCGGCGCCGTCACGGCGGCGCCCGGCAGCAGGTAGGTCCGCCGTTCGAGGATCGGCGCGACGACCGCGACACCGGGGCTGGTGGCGGCGGCCGCTATCGTCTCCGGCGAGAGGCCGAGCTCCTCGAACGCGGCGACGCGCACGTCGGTCCGACCCAGGGTGTCCGCGACGCTCCGCGCGGCGGCCGCGTCGAGCGCGCCGTTGAGGACCAGGCCCGCCACGAGAACGCCGGTCCCGAGGGCGATGCCGATGACGGTGAGGATCGTCCGGGCCGGCCGGGCGAGGAGGCTCCGCCGGGCCAGCGCGTTCGCGGCGCGCACGGTTCAGAGGCCCAGTGCAGCGAGGCGAACGATGAGGGGGCCCGCGGCGTGGTCCGCGCGGCGCCCGAGCACGATCTCGTCGATGACCGCACCGTCCCGAAGGACGAGGACCCGGTCGGCGTACGCGGCCGCCTTCGCGTCGTGGGTCACGAGGACGACGGTCTGGCCGCGCTCGGCACAGAGCCGCCAGAGCATGTCCAGGACCTCCGTCCCGGTCGCGTAGTCCAGGTTGCCCGTCGGCTCGTCGGCGAGGAGCAGGGCCGGCCGATGGACCAGCGCCCTGGCCAGCGCCACGCGCTGCTGCTCGCCCGCGGAGAGCTCGTCCGGGCGGTGCTTCTCCTTGCCCACCAGGTCGACCGCCGCGAGAACGTCCGCGATCGCGGCCGCCTCCTCGCGTCCCCCCGGGTCGCGGCCGGCCACGATGAAGGGCAGGGCCACGTTCTCGCGGACCGAGAGGATCGGCAGCAGGTTGAAGAACTGGAAGACGAAGCCCGTCTTCGCCCGGCGCAGCCTGGTCGCCGCGTCGTCGCCGAGGCGGCTCACCACCTCCCCGTCGAGGACGACCTCGCCGGAGGTGGGTCGGTCGAGTCCACCCAGGAGGTGGAGGAGCGTGCTCTTGCCCGAACCCGACGGTCCCATGACCGCCACGAACTCGCCGGCCGCGACGGCCAGCGAGACGCCGCGAACCGCACCGACGTCCGTCCTGCCCATCCGGTGACTCCGGGTGAGGTCGCGCGCCTCGAGGATGGGCGGCATCGGGCGAGTCCTCCGGTCGGGGCGGTGCGGGTGCGGACCGCGGCGCAGCGAGTCTACGCCGGTCCGAGTCGCGGGCGACCGCCGGCGAAGCGGCCGGCTCTACGCGCCGAAGAGGAAGTCGAGGATCGCGCCGCCCAGCCCGCCCAGGCCGTCGAAGAGGCCGAGGGCCGGGGCCGGGACGCCGACCGGGTCGACGACGCGGAACGACCGGCCGGAAGGAGGCGGGACTGCCGCGATGACGCTCGGCCCGCCCGTCGGGTTGCCGGCGCCGCCGGTGCCGCTGCCGGGATTGCCGTCGAACCAGCGCGGGGCGCTGTCGTCCGGCCGGCCGAGATCCGGGGGCGTGGGGGTCGGCGTCGGGGTCGGGGTGGGAGTCGGGGTCGGCTCGGGGGTGGGCCTGGGCGTCGGCTTCGGGGTCGCGTGCACGGTCGGCGTCGGCCTTGGCGTCGGCTGAGGGGTGGCCCTCGGGGTCGGCTTCGGGGTCGGCTTCGGGGTCGGGCTCCGCCGGCTCCGCCGTCGGGGTCGGCTTCGGGCGGTCGGGTCTTCGGGGTCGGTTTCGGGGTCGCGGGGACCGTGCTGCCGCACTTGTCGGCGAAGAGGATCGTGAACATCTTCTTGTCGGTGTCGCCCTTATAGGCGCCGATCCCGACCACGCCCCACGACGCGCCCATGATGTTGGCGCGGTGCCCCGCCGAGTTCATGAACATGACCTGGACGGCCTGCGCCGCGGCGTCATCCGGGCCGGTGATCCAGCCGATGTTCTCCCCGGCCATCTTGAAGCAGTAGCCCTTCTGCTGAAGGATGTCGAAGACGCTGGTGGCTCCCGGGATGGTGTGGCTGAAGTAGTCGCGGACGATCATGTCCTTGCTGCGCCCGCGGGCAACCGAGGTCAGGGCGGCGTCGACCCTGAGGGCGGGCAGCCCTGCGCTCGCGCGCGCCTCGTTGGTGAGCCGGACGAGCTCGGCCTCCTCGGTGGCGCCGAACGCGCCGGCGTCCCATGCAGCGACCGGCGCCGGGATGGCGAAGACGCCGATGGTCGTCCCCAGGAGTGCAGCGGCGACGAGCCCCGCAAGGCGAGCCCGGAGCGACCGCGGGTGGACGGAGTTCATCACGCCCGAACCGTACCGCCGGATCACGCCGGGATCGGTCGCCCGATGGTCCGGGCGGTCCCCCGACGGTGGTCCGGGGCCATCCGCGACCGAGGCGCGCGGCGCCGGGCATCCGTGCCCGGGACAACGCCGCGAGGCCGCCCGCCGAGGCCGCGGCGTCGTGCTCTCTCAGCCACCGGGTGAGCCGCCCGCCAGAAGGCCGTGGCGGCGTACCCTCCGAACGACCGCGCGAGCCGCCCGCCGGGGGCCGCGGCGGCGTGCCTGCCGGGCCACCGCGCGAGCAGCCCCCATGAGCCACCCGCCGGGGGCCGCGGCGGCGTACCCTTGCGTTTATGGACGCCGGATTCGTCGCACTATTCCGCCACCACGGGTGGGCCACCGACCGCCTCCTTGCCGCCTGCGAGGGGCTCCCGGAGGAGCACCTGGAGTTCGTGACCCAGGGCACCTACGGCGGGCTCGGCTCGACGCTGCGCCACCTCGTCGAGGCCGAGGAGCGCTACGTCTCGCGCCTCCGCGGGGAGGGCGAGCGGCCCGGGCCGGCGGCGAACGAGCCCGACCCGCCCATGCCGCCCGAGGCGCTGGCCCCATCCGTGCGCGTCCTGCGCCGGCGCGGCCGGGCCAGCGGGGAGGCCCTCATCGAGCTCGCCGCCTCATACGATCCCGACGTCGTGCTCCACACGACCTTCCGCGGTGAACCGGTCACCGTTCCCGCGGTCGTCCTGTTCGCCCAGGCCCTGGACCACGGCTGCGAGCACCGCACCCAGGTCCGCCACGCGCTGACGATCCTGGGCTACGAGCCGCCCGACATCGACGCCTGGGCCTGGGACGAGGACCTCAAGACCGTCGAGGGGTAGCGCTCGCGCCGGCCCCGCGCCGGCCCCGCGCCGGGAAGCTGGTGACCGCCTCCCATTGGCGAAGGCATGGCATGTCGAACACAGCGCCGCGTGCGTCGCCCGATGACGCCGACCCGGACCGCAAGGCACGGCTCGAGCAGCTCGACGCCGCGATCGAGCGGCTGATCTGCGTCTTCGAGACCCTCCCGTCGCCGGACCAGGCTCTCGACGATGCCTGGACCGCCCGCGACGTGATCGGGCACCTCGCGTTCTGGCACGAGAGCTTCGCCCGGAACGTCGACGATCTGGCGAACGGCCGCGTCCCGACACCCCTGCGAGGACGGCTCGGTGACCTCAATGATCGAGGCGTGGCCGAAATGCGCGATCGTCCGATCGAGGAGATCGTCCGCAGGCTCCTCACCGCCCAGGCCCTGGTTCGCGAGGGGATCCTCTCGCCCCGCCTCGGGCTCATCGCCTACCGGGTCGGGTCACGGCCGTACACGCCGGAGGAGCACCTCGAGGTCGTGCGCGATCACGTCGCCGCCCACCTGCGCGGCCTGGAGTCGCTGCTCCGACGGCAGGGCTGGGCCCGCCGGTCAGATCGGCCGCGTCCCGCGGAGTCCGGGTGACGCAGGACCCCGGCTGCTAACCGCGATCGACCACACCCGACCACGAGCGAGCCCGCCCCAACGGCCGCTCGTTCGCTTGTCGGGCGGTCATCGTGATCGTCTCGCTCATCGCTGGAGACTGACAAAATCACGGACCAGTTGCCGCTGACAGATTCACGGACCATCGACACGCTCACCGCTCTGACTCGCTGCTTCCGCTAGAATGCGGCGGCCCGCTCCGGCGCATCCCACGACCCGGCGTACCACCGCCGGCGAGGCTCGCCCGAGCGCGACACGCGGTGGCCTTAGCTCAATCGGTAGAGCATCGGATTGTGGCTCCGAAGGTTGCGGGTTCAAGCCCCGTAGGCCACCCCAACTCCCCTCGTGATGGAGGAGGCCGATCCATGGCTTCATCCCTTCCCGAGTATCACTTCGCATAGGTGCGACGCAGAGCTGTCGTTGGCGACGGCCGCTACCACCAGAGGGGCTGGCCTCCCTCCCGCTCGACGGCGTCTCGCCACGCCGCGACGACGGCGACGCCGAAGCCACGGCGCCGGTACGGCGCCACGGTCGCCACCCCCGCTTCGGCGGCGTGGGTCCGCCTTCGTGCCGAGAAGCAGGCCGATACCGCCCGGCCGTCGACCACGACCGCGAGGACCGGCCGTCGCGAGGCGAGCACGGTCCGCGTGTGAGGGAAGAACCGTTCGAGCAGACCGGCCGACGCTTCGTCGATCACCGTCGCCTCGACGTCGAGCTCCACGTCGACAAGCTCCCCGAAGCGGAAGGCGGGCCCGCTCACCGCAGTCGTGATCGGATCGTCCGACGAGAGCGCCTCGCGGAGCGGGTCGTAGACGGACGGTCGTCGGCGTCCGTCCATCCCACGATGGGAGGTCGGCCGCGATGGCTCGGCACGCCGCCACGGCGCGCGGGCGAGACGTCGGCGCGGAACCAGATCTGCGTCGATGTCCTGCCGCGGGCGAGGAAGAGCCTTGGCGCCGGGCCGCCCTCGGGCTCGTTGACCCCGACGAGCCGTTCGCCGCCGTCCATCCGAAAGAGCACGTCGGCATGCTGCTTCAGGAGCAGCCTGTCGTCCGCCATTGGCTGCCCTCCTTCCTCGGCGCGTGTGCGTGTCCCCGTGTCACCCGGGTGTCGGCGCGGCATCCGCTCGGCGCGAGGTCAGCCCGCCGGGCCTGCGTCCGGGCTCGCGTCCTCGACCGGCCTGTGCCGCGCCCGCCACTCGCCCGACAGGATCGACATCCTGTGCGCGTCCACGAACCGGCCCTCGCGGAAGAAGGAGTTCCGCAGGACCCCTTCGTGCTGGAAGCCGACGCGCTCGTAGACGCGGCGAGCCCCGGGGTTGAAGTCGTAGACATCCAGCCAGATCCGCTCGAGGCGGAGGCTTGCGAAGCCGAAGCCCACCAGCGCTTCCAGCATGTCCGTCCCGAGGCCGCGGCCCCGGTCGCCGGGCGCGCCGATCACGATGCCCAAGCCGGCGCTGCCGTTGACGAGATCGAGGTCGAACAGGCCGACATTGCCGATCGGCCGATCGTCGGCGAGGAGGCAGGCCGTGAACAGGTACCCGCCCTTGCCCTGGTCGGCGACCATCCGCTCGAACCAGGCCTCCTCCATCGGGATCGACAGCGGCGCCCAGAGCCCGAGCGTCCGCGACGTCCGGTGGTCGTTGAGCCACGCGACGAAGCGAGGGATGTCGTCCCGCTCCGCGGCGCGCAGGTAGATGGAACCGTGGGCGATGATGGGCTCCGTGCCATCTGGTCGGGCGGGCATGGGTCCTCCGGGGCCGCTGGTTCGGACGGCGCGAGTCTACGCCGCGGCCTCGCCGGCGTCGTCGACGCCGGGCTGCACGGTAAGCATCCCGGAGCCTGTCCCGGCTCGCCTCGCGCCCCCGGCAGGGCGCGGGGCGCGGAGTATCGACTGGGCCGATGACTAAGCCGTGCCGTGCTCGGAAACGCGGCCAACCTCGGGCGGGATTTCACGCGTTTCCACGCTCCGCGACCACGATTCCGATCGTGCCAGCGTGCCAGCCGATACCGGTGGCATCCGGGAGGGGCCCGGGCGGGTTACGGGACGCGCGCCGGGCGCGAGATCGCGACACTCGAAGGCGGCCACCGCTACGCTGCGGGCGATGAACCGAGCCGCCCCAGCCCGACCGGTCGCGACTCCGGCGCGGACCCTCTGGTTCCCCCACCAGCATGGCGCCTGGGCGATGCTCGCCGTGCCCCTCCTCCTCGGGATCGCGGCCACCACCGCGTCTGCCTGGCATCTCGTCCTGGCCGTCGCGGCCGTCGCAGGATATCTCGCCGCAACGACCGCCCAGGCCTGGATTCGGGCCCGCCGGCGCCCGTCGTTCGGCCCCTCCCTGGCCCTCTACGGCGGCGCCTTCGCCGCGGCCGGCGCGCTCCTGCTCCTGGCCTTCCCGGCCCTGGTCCTCGCCGCCGTCGTCGTCGTCCCCGCCGGCGCTCTTGTCATCGGCGGGTCGCGGCCGGGCACACGGCGCGATCTCGCCAACAGCCTCGCCCAGACCGCGATCGCGCTGGTGCTGGCGCCGGCCGCCGGGTACGTGTCCGGGGCGTGGGAGGCGGACGCGGTGCTGCGGGCCACGCTCGTGGCCGCCGGCTACCTGGTGGGGACGATCCTCGTGGTGCGTTCGGTGATCCGGGAGCGGGGCAACCGCGGCTTCGCAGCTTTCTCCGTGGCCTTCCACGCCACGCTCGTCGCGGGCGCGGCGGTCACCCTCGCCTGGCCTTACGCGGCGTATGCGGCGGGCCTCACCGCCCGCGCGATCGCGCTGCCGTTCGTCGAGCGCCGGCGGGCCGGGACGACGCATCCGCTGCGGCCGGTGCAGGTCGGCATCGTCGAGATCGTGGCCTCGACGGTCCTCGTGGTCGTCGCCTTCGCGGTCCCGTTCCAGACGTGAGCGCGGCCGCGGGCGCGGCGAAGGCGGCGCGGCAAAGGCGGCCCGGCCTTCGCTCAGCCGGCGGAGACGGCGCGCGGCCGCTGAGCTTCGACTCGGCCGCCTTTTTCGAGCCGGCCCGCGTCGGCGCACGCCGGGCGGCTACGGCAGCAGCGCGGCGACTACGGCAGCGGCGCGGCGACTACGGCAGTCGGGCGACTACGGCAGCAGCGCGGCGACCGTGCCCGCCAGGGCCTCGTCCGAGGTCTCGATGACGATGACGGCCTCGCCGGAAGCGCGTACGTACGAGGCAGCTCCGCCGTCGCCGTAGGAGACCTTCGTCAGCTCCCGGCCCCCCAGGGTCACCGTCGACGTCGTCACGCCCGGCGCCGCGCCCGACAGCCAGGTGCCGATCACGATCCCGGCAAGGTCCGCCGCGGGCGTCCCGGGCACGCGGAAGGCCAGGAGGTAACAGTCGAGAGTTCCGGTCTCGTCGTAGGCCTGGGCGACCTGGAGGTCGGCCGCCGTCTTGTCGAGGGTGCCCAGTGCGGCGACCATCGCCCGGCTCGCGGTGTCGGTTCCAAGGACGTCGGTGCCGATGGCGCTGTCGCTCACGAGCGCCGTCCCGGAAACCTCCTTGGGCAGGATCGCCAGTAGCTCCGGGGCGGCCGCGCTGGGCGCGGGGCTGGCGCTCGCGAGGGCCGCGCCCGAGGGCGAGGGCGCGGCGCTGGTTGCGGGCACGGTGGACGCGGGTCCCGGGGTCGCTGGAGCGGCCGCGATGCCGGACGACGCCCGATCGACGGCCGCCAGGACGGCCCGCGCAACCGCCTCGAGGTCCGGGGCGTTCACGGCGCCCGACGGCGCAACGGAGGCGACGATTCCACCGCGGCGGAAGTAGACCGCCGTGGCGGTCTCGGAGGGGCCCTGGAGCGCGAAGCCTGCATCGCCGAGGTCGGAACGAGCGATGACGGTCTCGCCGCTCGCCTCCGCCGCGGCGCGCGAGCGGTCGAGCGCGGTGCTCGCGTCGCCGTCGTAGCAGCTGACCATCACGTAGATCGCGAGCGGGCCCGCCGCCTGGTCCGCCGACGCCGGGCCGACGAGCGTCGTCGCGAGGCCGCCCACGACGACCTGGCTCATACCCATGCCCCAGCCCGCCGGGAGGTCCGCCGCCGCCGGAATCGCGCCCCACGCGGTCGTTCGGCAGGATCCACCGCCCGACCCGAGGAGGGCGACGACGGCGACGAGGAGCCCCAGCCCCGCCACGACGAGCGCCCCGACGCCGACGCGGAGCGCAGCCCGCGCCGTGGGGCTGGCGGCAGGCGCAGGGTCGGAGGTCGGGTCGGGATCGGGAGCCGGGTCGGAATGGGGGCGCGCGGGCCCGGGCCGTTCGGGTGACATCGAAGGAAGTCTACGGGAGTCTCCTGCAAGCTCGCTGAAGGCGCGGCCACGACCGGCTCGTGGCTGATCATCGCGGCGGCCGGGGACCCGGCGGGCAGTTGCGGCGGCCGACCGGCGCGGCGCCACAGCGTCATTGAGATCGCAGGGCCGGGTGCTACGATCCGCCCAACCCTGAGCCGGCACCTCGTATGGGGCCCGTCCGCGCCGCCCTGGCGGCCGTGATGCAAGGGCCCGCGATGACCCGACCGGGGCCAGGAGAAGCGCATGGCCACAGTGACCTTCGACCACGTCACCAAGAGGTACGGCGACGTGAGCGCCGTCGACGACCTGAGCCTCTCCATCTCGGAGGGGGAGTTCATGGTCCTCGTGGGCCCCTCCGGCTGCGGCAAGACCACCAGCCTGCGGATGATCGCCGGGCTCGAGGAGATCACCGCGGGCACCCTCTCGATCGGCGACCGGGTCGTCAACGACGTCGCCCCCAAGGATCGCGACATCGCGATGGTCTTCCAGAGTTACGCGCTCTACCCGCACATGAGCGTCTACGACAACCTTGCCTTCGGCCTCAAGCTCCGCAAGATCGACAAGAAGGAGATCGACCGTCGCGTCAAGGAGGCGGCCGAGACCATCCAGCTGACGGCGCTCCTGGCGCGCAAGCCGAAGGAGCTCTCCGGCGGCCAGCGCCAGCGCGTCGCCCTGGGCCGGGCGATCGTCCGGGAGCCCGCCGTCTTCCTGATGGACGAGCCGCTCTCCAACCTCGACGCCAAGCTCCGGGTCCAGACCCGGGCCGAGATCGCTCGGCTGCACAAGCGGCTCAAGACGACGATCGTCTACGTCACCCACGACCAGGTCGAGGCGATGACGATGGGCCAGCGGATCGCCGTCATGAGCCAGGCCAAGCTCCAGCAGGTCGGTACGCCCCAGGAGCTCTACGACCGCCCGATCAGCAAGTTCGTGGCGGGCTTCATCGGCAGCCCGGCGATGAACTTCCTCCCGGTCGAGCTGACGGGGACTGGCGACTCGGCGGTGCTCCGCGGCGACGGCGTGGAGATGCCGCTCCCCTCTGCATTCCGCCAGGCGGTCGGCGCCATCTCCGGCAAGCGGCTCGTCGTGGGGATCCGGCCCGAGCATATCGACGTGGCCCCCATCGAAGGGGCCGCCGCGACCGTCCAGGCCCGGGCCGACGTCGTCGAGTACCTCGGCAACGAGGAGCTCCTCCACATCGCCATGGCAGGAGCCGACGTGGTCGCCGTCGTCTCGTCGGATCGGCGCGTCCGTCCCGATGACGTGGTCACGGTTCATATTCCGCTCGGCAAGATCCACCTGTTCGATGCCGAAACGGAGTTGAGCCTGCGGCGCACCGCGGCGAGCTGAGGCGGCTGCCACTGCGGCCCCAACTCGCACGGATGGAGAGCCGGCCCGTAGGCCCGGCTCTCCCGTTCAGCCGCATCCGCGTCCGCGTCCCTGGCCGCGTCCCTCTCCGTGGGCGGCGATAATCGGCTCATGTCCGAGCCGGGCCGCCCCGCCGATCCCCTCGCGGATCCGTCCGACGGTCACCTCGCCGAGCGCCTCGTCGCGTCCGAGCTCATCCATCGCGGCCGCGTCCTCGAGTTCCGGGTGGACACGGTGGAGCGAGCCGACGGGCGCCGGGCGCGGCGGGACGTCGCCGTCCACCCGGGCGCAGTGGCGGTCGTGGCCGTCGATGCCGGGGAGCGCATCCTCCTCGTGCGCCAGTGGCGCCACCCGGCGGGCCGGGCCCTCCTGGAGATCCCGGCCGGGACGCTGAACCGCGACCCGACCTCCGGCGCGACCGAGGACCCCGACTCGGCGGCCCGACGCGAGCTCGAGGAGGAGACGGGGTACCGGGCCGGGCGCTGGGAGCGGCTGGCGGAGTTCTGGACCGCACCGGGCTTCGCCACCGAGCGGATGTTCCTCTACCTGGCGACGGATCTCGTCGAGGCCGGCCCGGACCGCCTCGATCCCGACGACGACGAGGCGCTCGAGCTGGTTCGCCTCCCCTGGCGCGAGGCAGTCGTGGCCGCCGAGCGCGGCGGGATCACCGACGCCAAGTCGCTCGTCGGGATCCTCTGGCTGGCACGGCGGATGGAGGCCGGGCCGCCCGGCTGACCGGCCCGCCGGCCGCGCCCCCGGGTCTCGGTCCCGACGCGGAGCGCCGGGGCGCTGGGGGCGTGTCAGGAGGGCGCGCCGGCCCGCAGCGACGCAAACGCGCGGCAGGCGATCGCGCGCTCCATGTCATCGGCGGCCTCGAGAAGGAGCCTGCGCAGGCTCGGCAGCTCGGCGCCATGTTCTTCGGCCATCGCGCGGGCACGCTCCACGAGCGCCGGCTCCGGTCGCCAGGCCGGGAAGAGCGCCGTCACGTAGGCCCGCAGGAACGGGTGGTCGCGCTCCGCCGCAACGTCCGGCAGCGCCGCGAAGAAGCGATCGACATACGGCGCCAGGATGGCCGCCTGGTGGGCGTGGTTGAAGCCGCGCATCGCCGCCTGGGTGAGGTGGAACGACCCGTACCCCTCCCCGTGGATGCGGTCCCAGGCGGCCGCCTTGACGGCCGCGTCGGGGGCCCCGACCTCGGCCCTGAGGGCCTCGCGCTCGCCGCGGTCGGTCGGGTCGGCAATGCGCTCGGCCGAGACGCGCTCCCGCGCCCCCGGCAGGTCGTGGGCGACGGCCAGGGAGGCGACGCTCCAGCGCATCTCGCGGTCGACCTGGACCCGGGGCCGGCCGGGCTCCTGGTCGACGACGCCGGCCACGGCCGCCACGTCGGCGGCCCCCGCGGCGGCGCCGATCGCGGCCCGCAGCCAGAGCGTCCGCAGGTCACCCTCGGGCAGCCCCTCGAGGGCGCCGAGGGCTGCGGCCACGAAGCGAGCGGCCTCGTCGAGCCGCTGCTCCTCGGGGACGTAGCGCGCCAGCGCCCCGCGCGACGCGTCGAGGGCGGCCACCAGGATCTGGTCGTCCCGCTCCGCGGGCAGGCGGGTGCGAACGAGCTCGAGGAATGCGAGCGACGAGTGCCGCGCGCTGCGCACCATCTCCCAGAGCGTCCCCCAGAGCAGCTGGCGCAGGAGCGGGTCGGCGATCTGCGCCAGGACGCGCGGCGTCGCGGCGAGCGAGACGGGGTCGAGCAGGACGCGGGCGTAGCCGTGGTCGCCGTGGTTCGGGAAGACGAGGTCCGGGGCGGGCCGGCCTGCCGCAGCCTCGATCCAGGTCTCGGCTCCTTCGAGCCGGGCCGCCACCACGTCGATCTCGGCCGGCCCGTCGCCCCGGGCACGCACGAGCGCCAGCTCGAGAGCGTGCGGGCGGAGCGTCGGGTGGTCCTCGGGCGCCTCCTGCGTCAGCTGGAGCCGCTCCACCCGCCCGTCGCGCGTGGTCCAGGCGGCCTCGATCGTGTTGAGGGAGGCCGTCTCCAGCCAGCGCTGGCTCCAGTCCCGGAGCGGGCGCCCCGCCCCGTCCTCGAGGGCCTCCAGGAAGTCGGCAAGGGTCGCGTTGCCCCACGCGTGGCGGCGGAAGTAGGTCCGAAGGCCGGCCCGGAACCCGTCCTGGCCGATCTCGGCCACGAGCTGCTTGATGACCGCGGCGCCCTTCCCGTAGGTGATCCCGTCGAAGTTGTAGAAGGTGGCGTCCGTGTCGGAGACGACGCCCGAGATCGGGTGCGTGGTCGAGCGCGCGTCCGCCTGGTAGCCCCAGCGCTTCATGTCGGCATGGAAGGAGCGCCAGGCGCCGTCGAAACGGGTCGCCTCGACCAGGGCGAGGTTGGAGGCGTAGGTCGCGAAGCTCTCGTTGAGCCAGAGGTCGTCCCACCAGCGCATCGTCACGAGGTTGCCGAACCACATGTGGGCGAGCTCGTGGAGCGCCGTCTCGGCCCGCATGAGCCGCTGCGTGTCGGTCGGCGGGTCGCGGAACACGTAGTTCTCGCTGAAGGTGACGGCGCCCACGTTCTCCATCGCCCCGGAGTTGAACTCGGGGACGAAGATCTGGTCGTACTTCGCGAACGGGAACGGATGGTCGAAGAGGGCGGCGTAGAAGTCGAGCCCCTGCTTCGTCACCTCGAAGATCTCGTCGGGATCGAGGAAGGGGGCGAGCGAGCGGCGTGTCCAGATCCCGAGCGGCGTCCCGCGGTGGAGCGATCGCACCTCGGCGAACGGGCCCGCGATGATCGCCACGAGGTACGACGAGATGGGTGGAGTGGGCGCGAAGCGGTGCTCCCGCCGCCCGTCGCCGAGCGGGGCGACGGCCGCAGCCGGGGCGTTGGCGATCACCGCCCAGTCGCCGGGGGCGCGGACGGTGACGGCGTAGGTCCCCTTCAGGTCCGGCTGGTCGAAGCAGGGGAAGAGCCGGTGCGCCTCGAACGGCTCGAAGTTCGAGTAGGCGTACTCGGCCCCGTCCTCGGGGTCGATGAAGTGGTGGAAGCCATCGCCGCCGTGGTCGTACTCGTTCTCGTATTCGACCTCGACCTCGGTCGTCGCGCCGAGCAGGCTCCCCGGCAGGAGGATCCGGTGCCCGGGACGCTCCGCCGTGACGGTGCGCCCGTTGATGGTGAGGCGGGTCACGTCGCCGCCGCGGAAGTCCAGGAAGAGGTCGCCCTCGCCGGTCACCGGGAACCGGAGGCGGGCAACGCCGTTGTAGGTCCGGCGGCCGGCCCCGAGGTCGAGGTGGAGCGCGTACGCCACGCGGCCGACCCGGAACGCCCGGGCGGCGGCCTCGGCCCGCGTCAGGACGTCGGCGCGGGCGGTGGCGCTCAGACGGCGCTCCGCCAGGCCGCGAGGTCGACCCGCTTGAGCCTGGGGCTCGCCGTGATCCCCGGGATCCGGCCCCTCTTCGCGATCGGCCGCCCGTCGATCTCCTTGATGTCGCCCGTGAAGTCGATCGGGCTCGCCCCGGAGATGTAGCTCCCGACGGCGAAGCTGTCGGCCGGCGCGCCCTGGTCCTTGAAGAAGCGGATCCGGTCGGGATCGAGGCCGCCCGAGACGACGATCCGCACGTGGCCGTGGCCGGCCTGGTCCAGCCGCGCCCGGATCTCCTTGACCAGGTCGGCGGTGACGCGGCCACGCTCGGACGGCGTGTCGAGACGGATGCCGTAGAGCTTGTCGCCCAGGGCGTCGGCCACGCGCAGCGCCTCCTCGGCCTCGTCCTTGAACGTGTCGACCAGGACGATCCGGGGCACGTCGGGCTCGAGGTCGCGGTCGAAGGCCTGCGCCGCGCGAACCGTGTCGCCCACGATGAGGACCAGCGAGTGGGGCATCGTCCCGGTCGGGTTGAGGTTCGCCAGGCGCGCCCCCGCCGGCGTGGACGCCCCGACGCAGCCCCCCACGATCGCGGCGTAGTCGAGCACGTCGGTTACGTCGGGGTGGACGTGGCGGGCGCCGAAGCTGATGACCGGCTGGGGAGCTGCGGCCTCCACGCATTCGCGGGCCGCGGTGGCCCAGCCGGTGGCCTGGGCCATCATCCCAAGGACCGCCGTCTCGTAGAGCCCGAAGACGCGGTAGCGGGCCCGGATCCGGAGGACGACCTCCTTCGGCGAGAAGAGATCCCCGTCGTCGAGCGCCTCCACCACGACCTCGCCGGCGTCGGCGTGCTCGAGGACGTGGCCGAGGAGGTTCTTGGCCTCGTCGATGCCGCACAGGACACCCTCGCCGCGACTGAAGACCTCGAGGGCGACGATGGGGTCGAGGCCCTCGCGCTCCAGGATCCGCCGGGCGCGGGCGAAGTAGACGTCCGCGGACTCGCCGGAGAGGATCTCATGCGAGGGGCGGTGGGGCTTGAGCCGCATCCTCCGATCCTAGCAGGGCGGCGCGTGGCGGCGGGACGGGTCAGCGTGTCCCGGCCGCGCTCACCCGGTCGCGCCGGCGACCGCGCGGGTGCGGCGGCGCGGGCGGGCGTCGTGACGAACCACGGTGGCCCCGGACTCCACGGAACGACTCGGGAAATCCATGGTACGGACGTCGGGATCGACCCGCACGTTGCGCCCGATCCGGATCCCCCGGGGGAGGACCGCGCGCTTCCCGACGATCGTGATGCCGGTCGTGAGGTGGCTCGGGTTGAGGTGGTTCGCCACGGTCAGGTCGGTGCCCTCGCCGATCATGGCGCCGGGTCCCACCGTGACCTCCTTGTCGAGGATCGCCCGGTCGACGACGGCGCCGGGGCGGACCACGGTGTCGAACATGAGGATCGAGTCGCGGACGACCGCGCCCACGCCGACGACGACGCCCGGTGAGAGGACCGAGTTCACGACCATCCCCTCGACCTGGCAGCCGTGGCTGATCAGACTCCGGTGGACCTGCGCGGTCGACCCGATCTTGGCCGGGGCGCGTTCCTCGGAGCGGGTGTGGATCAGCCACTCCTTGTCGTAGAGATCGAGCTGGGGGCGATCCTCGAGGAGGGCCATGTTGGCCTCCCAGTAGCTGTGGATCGTCCCCACGTCCTGCCAGTAGCCGTCGAAGCGGTAGCCGTAGACCCGGGCGCCGCCCTCGAGCATCGCCGGGATCACGTCGCCGCCGAAGTCGGGGTGACTCTCGTCCAGCCAGCGGTGGAACGCCCGCTTGCTGAAGACGTAGACGCCCATGCTGGCAAGGTCGGACTTCGGCTGCTTCGGCTTCTCCTGGAACTCGGTGATCCGGCCCGTCTCGTCCATCGCCAGGATCCCCATCCGGCTGGCCTCGGCGAGCGGGACCCGGCGGACGGCAATCGTTACCTCCGCGTGACGCTGGCGGTGGAAGGCCACGAACGGCGAGTAGTCCATCTTGTAGACGTGGTCGCCGGCCAGGACCAGGACGACGTCGCCGGGCGCCTGATCGACCACCGACATGTTCTGGAGGACCGCGTCCGCCGTGCCGCGGTACCACTCGCTCGTCTTGCCCCGGCTGATGTACGGCGGCAGGATGCGGATCCCGCCCTGGTTCCGGTCGAGGTCCCACGGCCGGCCCGAGCCGATGTGGTCCGACAGGGAGCGCGGGTTGTACTGGGTGAGGACGGCCACGTTGTCGATGTCGGAGTTGACGCAGTTCGACAGGGCGAAGTCGATGATCCGGAACTTGCCGCCGAACGGCACCGCGGGCTTGGCGCGCTTCTCCGACAGGATGGAGAGGCGGGCGCCCTCGCCGCCGGCCAGGATCACCGCCAGGGTCCGCTTCATCGGCCTTCCTCACGCCAGGCTTGGACGGGGGTCGAGACGCCCTGCGCCCGATGCTACCACGCGAGGGCGGCCCCTCCGGGAGGGCCCTCTCCTCCGGGACGGTCAGACGAAGAAGCGCGGGTTCACGAAGCTCCCGTTGAACACCACGCCCCAGTGGAGGTGCGGGCCCGTCGTGCGGCCCGTCATCCCGATGTAGGCGATCACCTGCCCCGCGACCACCGTGTCGCCAGCCGAGACCGCGGGCGGCTTGAGCCCGTTGTCGACGTGGGCGTACCACGTCTGGAGAGACTGGCTGTGGGCGATGATCACGATCCAGGCCTTCGGCCAGGGGTCGTAGGGGTTGGGTCCGGCGAAGACGACGACCCCGGCGCCCGCGGCCCGGATCGGGGTGTACTTGGGGGCCGCCAGGTCGATCCCCTGGTGGAAGTGCGCGCAGCCCCCGATAGGCGGCTCCCAGGGGAACCCCGTGCAGCCGAACTCCTGGGTGATCGTGGCGCTCATCGGCCACGAGAGCGTCCCGTTGTACTCCGAGGGGATGTTCCCGAGGCTCCTCTGGCGGGCGACGATGGCCGCGATCTGGCTCGCCAGCTTCTTCTGGGCCGCCACGTCGCGGGCAATCGCCGCCTGCAGGGCGCTCTTGTTCTTCGACATCCGGGCCCAGGCGGCGCGCTGGACCGCGAGCTGCCGGGCAGTCTCGGCCTGGAGCTCCGCCAGGCGGGCCCTGGCGGCCCGCAGGTCCGCCAGGTTGGCGTTGAGCTGCCGCCGCTGGGCGAGCGTCTCGTCCCGCAGCACTTCGCGGGCGGAGCGGGTGTCGACGAGGAGCCCGCGGAGCGCATCCAGCGTGCTCGCGTCCGCCTTGATTCGGTTCGCCAGCGCCAGGTCCTGGTCGCCGAAGTCGAGGTACGACCCGACGTCCTGGAGGAGGTCGGTGAACGTGCCGGCCGAGAGGATCGACTGGATCAGGGGTGTCCGATCAGTCCGGTACGCCTCGCGCACGCGGGCCGCGAGGAGCGCCTTGCGCTGGGACAGCTCGGCGGCCTTGGTCGCCTGTTCCTCCTCGATGGCCACGAGCTGGATCTCCAGCAGCGCGACCTGGGCGACCAGGTCGTCGTAGACCGCGCGCACCTTGGTGATCTGCGTCCCGAGGCTGGTGATGCGTGTCTTCGTCTCGGTGAGGTTCGCGTTGATGCCGGCAAGGGCGCTCCGGGTGGAGGCGATCTCCTGGGCGAGGCCCGACTGGAGCGACCGCAGCTTGGCCACCTCGGCGCGCTGCTCCTTGACCCGGGCAGCCAGGGCCTTCTGACGGGCGACCGCGTCGGAGAGCTCGTCGCCGTGGGCGGCGGGCGGACCGGCGAGCCCGACGAGCAGCGGGAGCATGAGGATCGCGACGAGCAGGCGCGCGGAAAAGCCCCCGGGGCGGCCCGGGAGGGCGAGGCGTGGGCGGCGCGGCGTCCACCCCGCCGCGCGGGGCGTGGCGTAGCTGCGCATCAGGCTGGCGTCGTCATCGTGCGAGTGGTGCTCCGTTGGGCGCGAGGCCGCGCCATGGCGGTGTCCTTCCCGCCGGTGCGTCGCCGTCCGAAGGGGCACGCCTCGGGACGACCCGGCTCGCGCGCATTCTACTCCTCGAGCGTGAGCACGCCAGCGGTACGACCGGGTCAGCCGGCGACCAGGACCGCCCAGTACGCCCCGGCGATCAGGAACGGCCCGAACGGAACGTAGGTCCGAAGCGTGATCCGGCGCGCAACGAGGAGGGCCGCCAGCACGACGCCGGCGACCAGGGCTCCCACGGCGACTCCCATGACCGCGCGGCCGAGGCCGGCCAGGAGGCCCACCGAGACGAGCAGCTTGAGGTCGCCCATGCCGATCGCCCCAGTGCCGAAGGGGATCGCCACGGCGTACAGGAGGGCCGGGATCGCCAGCGCGGCCACGATGGCAAGTGGCAGGTCCGCGGGCGGGACGAGCGGGTTCGCCCCGAGGAGCCCGATCACGAGGGCGAGGGGGATCGCGGGCAGGGTGACGACGTCTGGCAGGAGCCGCTGGTCCAGGTCGGTCGCGAGGAGAAGCGTCAGCGCCGCGAAGAAGGCACCGAAGATGGCGAGCGAAACGGGGTCCGCGAAGCGGAGCGCGAGCGCCCCCAGCGACGCGCCGCCGAGGACGGTGACGACGACCGTCCGCCAGTCGACCGGGCGGACCCAGCCGGCCTCCCGGACGATGGCGCCCATTTCGTCGATCTCCGCCTCGTGGGCCGGCCAGCGGGCCCCGACGCGGTCGGCCGCGAGGCCCCAGGCGGCCCCGGCGATGCCGAGTCCGGCGGCAAGGACGGGCAACTCCACGAGCTAGCGCGCCCCGGCGAGAGCCAGCTCCACGAGCGTCGCGGTGGACGCGCCCGTCGCTCCGCGCGCGGCCCACGGCGCGGCCTTCCGGAAGTACCCGGTTCCGGCGATGTCGAGATGGACCCAGGGCACGGTCACGAACTCGCGGAGGAAGAGCGCGCTGCGGATCAGGCCGCCCTCGGGCGATGACCCGACGTTCGCCACGTCCGCGTACCAGCTCTCCATCTCGGTCCGATACTCCTCGACGAGGGGCAACTGCCAGAGCCGCTCGCCCGCCCGGCCGGCCGCGGCCGCGACGTCGTCGTACCAGGCCTGCGGCGCCCCGAACCCGCCGGTCATGAGGTGACCGAGCGCACGGACGACCGCGCCCGTGAGCGTGGCGACGTCCACCACGTGGGTCGCCCCGAGGCGCTCCGCGTAGGTCATGCCATCGCCCAGGATGAGCCGCCCCTCCGCGTCGGTGTTGATCACGTCGACGGTCTTGCCGTTGAGGGCCGTCACGATGTCGCCGGGGCGGGTGGAGTGCGGGCCCGGCATGTTCTCGACGGCCGGGGCGACGGCGAGGAGCGGCGTGCCGGGGGCGAGGCGGGCGACGGTCGCCACGGCGGCGAGCACGGCGCACGCCCCGGCCTTGTCCATCTTCATCTCCTCCATCCGGTCGGACGGCTTGATGGAGATGCCGCCGGAATCGAAGCAGACGCCCTTCCCGACGAGCGCGAGATGGCGGCCCAGGGCGTCCTTCTCCCCTTCCCCGCCTGAACGCATCACGATCATCCGCGGCGGGTTCGCGCTGCCGCGCCCGACCGCGAGGAACATCCCCATCCCGAGCTCCGCAGCGCGGACCTCGTCGATGACGTCCACCCACAGGCCGTGGGCCTCGGCAATGGCGCGCGCCTCGTCGGCGAGCACCGCCGGGCTGACGTCGTTGGCGGCCCGGTTCGCCAGGCGCCGCGCCAGGTTCGTCCCCTCACCGATGACGACGCCGCGCGCGGCGGCGGCCGCGAGGGCTGTGACGTCGGACCCCGGGGCCACGAGGATCAGCTCGTCGAGCACGGGCGGGGGCGCCTCCGGCGCCGCGCGGTAGAGGGCGGCCGGATCGAAGCTCCCCTCGACAACCCCGCGCGCCAGCAGCTCGGCGACCACGGCCGCATCGCCGTCGAGCGAGGCGGCGAGGTCGCCGACCCAGATCGCGAGCGCCCGCACGGAGCGTCCGCCCAGGCGCCGCTCGATGGTCGCCCCGAGGTGCAGGACGGTCTCGCGGTCCAGCTCGGCGGCGGGCCCGGTTCCGACCGCCAGGAGCCGTCCCGCCGGCAGGTCGCCGGGTGCGGCGATGGCGGTCGTGTACCTGGTGCCGGCCAGCTCTCCGAAGGCCACCTGGGCGCGGATCTCGCCCCCGCTGCGCCGGTCGAGCTCGCCGAGGGCGCCATCGAAGGCGAGATCGGGGGTCACGGGGATGGCCAGGACGTCGGCCTTGACGTCCCAGGGCTGATCGCTGACGACGCGCAGATGCATGTGGGTGACGGCTCCCGTGCGGACGGTGGCTCGCAGTCGGCAGGGGCCGGCCGCCTGCGGCAAGTCTATCGGCTATCAAGGTGTTGGCTCTCGCAGGTGGCGCAGGGTTCGCTCACCGGGCGAGGGGCCTGGAGGGACACCAGCCGCGGTCAGGGCGGCGGGGAGGCTCCGGCGCGGACGCCGGCGTCCAGCAGCCGGCCACGGGCCACCTCGATGGCGACGACCGCCTGGTTGAGGCCGCCCCGGGCGACATCCCCCAGGATGACCACGAGGGCCCGGGCATCGGGCGGGAGCATCTCGCGGGCGGCGCGTTCGCGGGCGGCGGCCTCGCGGACCGCCGTGGTCACCCGCCCGCCCGAGCGGCGGAGGGCGTCCCAGAGGTCTCGCAGGGCGACGTCGTAGGCGCCGTTGCGGTCGAGCCACTGGTCGAGCGTCGTGACGTCGACCGTCGCGGCGAGGCCGTCGCGGATGGTCCGGGCCGCCGCGAGCTCGGCCGCCGCCGCGTCGATGCGGGCGATCGCCTCGGGGTACTTCCCCGCGCCGCCCGACTGGATTGCCGTCGCCGCGACCTGGTCGTGGGCGAGCAGGTGGCCGGCGAGCTCGGTGGCCGGCACGACGCCGGCGGTCAGCCGCTCCCAGGCCGGCCGGAGCGGTTCCACTGCCGCGGGGGCCGCGGCGGCGGCGTCGTAGCGAGCGATCGTCCCCGACGAGTGCCTGATCGCCCGGTCGGCGCCGGTCAGCGGGATCGACGCCAGCCGCGCGGCGAGGCGGGCCGCGGCTGCGTCCACGGCGTCGAGCTGGGCGCCTCCGGCGTCGAGGGCGGCCGCGAGCCCGGCGGTGTCGCGCCCCACCAGGGCGGCCAGGGCCGACCGTCCCTGGCCGCCGAGGACCGCCACGGCGTCCGCCAGGGCCGCGAGGTCGGTCGACAGGGCGTCCATGTCGTCCGCGACGGAGCGGTCGGCGGTCCAGGTGAGCTCGGGTCGGCCCGGGCCACCTGGGAGACGGTCGAGCGCCGCGACGATGCCTGCCGTGCCGAAGGCGACGACGACTGCTCCGACGAGCCAGGCGACCGCGACGGACCTGCGGCGGCGCACGCGACCTCCCTGCCCGCCTCAGGCGGCGGACGTCGGCTCCTGCTTCTCCTTTGAACGGCGCAGGTAGAGGAGCTCGCCCTCCATTCTGCGCGGAACGAAGCCGAACGCGCGGTGGACCCCGTCGAGCGGGCCCACGTTGTCGAGCGCAAGCTGGCGCAGCTGGTCGGTGGCGACCGGGAAGAAGCGCAGGTGGAGCGCCTCCATGGCGCCGGCCGCCAGGCGGATCAGCGGCACCGGCATCGGCATGATGACCCGCCGCTTCCCGAGCGCCCGGGCCACCTCCTCGGTGATCTCGCGGTAGGTCCAGGTGCGGGGGCCGCCCAGCTCGAAGACCTGCCCGATGGTGACCGGGCGCTCCAGCGCCAGGCGGGCGCAGCGGGCGACGTCGCCGGCGTGTATCGGCTGGAAACGGCTCTTCCCGTTGCCAGGCACCGGGACAAGGGGGATGGGCATCCGGACCAGGCCGGCGACGATGTTGAAGAATCCGTCACCCGGCCCGAACAGGAGCGAGGGCTTCAGGATCGTCCAGTCGAGCCCGCTGGCGCGAACGGCCGCCTCGGCCCGCGCCTTGCTCTTCGCGTAGTGGAGCTCCTCGCGATCCGCGACGCCGAGGGCGCCCAGGTGGACGAGGCGCCGCACGCCGGCATCCCGCAGCGCGGCCAGCAGGCCCTCCGTGCCGCCCAGGTTGACGCGGAGGAGGTCCCGTCCGCCGTTCCAGTCGCGCGCGATGGCGGCCAGGTGCACGGCAGCGTCGACGCCCGCGAGGGCGGCCGGCAGGGTGGCCGGCTCCAGGACGTCACCGACGCGCAGCTCGACGCCGGCGGCGAGAGCGTCAGGGAGGCGGCGCAGGACGACGTCGCCGGACCCCGGCGAGCGGACGAGGGCGACCACGCGGTGGCCGGACCCGAGGAGCTCGGGAATGACGTGGCTTCCGACGAAGCCGGAGGCGCCGGTGACGAGGACGGTGGACATGGCGGGTCGATCCTCGGACGAAGCCCGTCGCGGTGGTCGCGACCGGCGGTTGACACGCTGCCATTGTGCGGCGTGCCTGCAACCTGGTCCGGTACGGCGACGCCGCGGGCTCGCCCTACCGACTCAACGCCGCGGCGAGGCTGTCCAGGGCCGAAGCGAGCTCGGCCGCGTCCTCGGCCAGCGCGGCCGGCCGCCGATCGGCGGGCAGCGCCTCCGCCTGGGCCCGGGTCGTGACCCCCGTCAGCATGAGGACGCACGGGATGCCCAGCCCGTTCGCGGCGGCAAGGTCGGTGGCCAGGCCGTCGCCGACCATCACGGCCTCGGCACGGGTCCCGCCGGCGGCCCGGATCGCCATCTCCAGGAGGAGCGGCGCCGGCTTGCCGATGGAGATCGGGGTCACCTCGGCGCCGGCCTCGATCGCGGCGACGATCGCGCCGGCTCCGGGGCGGGTTCCCATCTCGGTCGGGTAGACGGGGTCGCGGTTCGTGGCAACGAACCGTGCGCCGTTACGCACGCACCGCACCGCGACTGCGAGCTTCTCGTAGGTGAACCGGGGATCGAGGCCGACGACCACCGCGTCCGGCCGCCCGGCGGCCTCCCAGCCATCGATCCCCTCCTCCGCCTCCCGGGTAGCGGCCTCGGCCGCCGCGACGACCTCGAGGCCGGCGTCGCGGCACTCGCGCTCGAGGCCCTCGGCGCCCACGGTGAGCACCCGGCGGACCGGCGGGACCATCGCCGGCTCGACCAGGTAGAGGGCGGTCGCCCGGGCGCTGCTGACCACGCGATCGGCCGTCACGGGGGCGCCCAGGCCGGCCAGGCGGATCACGTAGTCGGCCCGGTAGGTCATCGCGTTGTTCGTCACGTAGACGACGGTGTCGCCGCGGGCCGCGCGGTCGGAGAGGACGGCGGCCACGCCGGGGATCGGCACCGCGCCGCGGTAGACGACGCCGTCGAGATCGACAAGGAGGATCATCGTGCAAGCGTAGCCGCCGCCGGGGCGGGGTGGCGCGCGGCGCGGGGTGGCGCGCGGCGCGGGGTGGCGCGCGGCGCGGGGTGGCGCGCGGCGCGGGGTGGCGCGCGGCGCGGGGTGGCGCGCGGCGCGGGGTGGCGCGCGGCGCGGGGTGGCGCGCGGCGCGGGGTGGCGCGCGGCGCGGGGTGGCGCGCGGGCCGGGTCCGCGGGCAGGCCGGGTGCCGCGGTCGCCGGGGGCCGCGGGCGTCGAATCGGCCGACCGGGAGCGGGCGAGTACCATCCATCACATGCCGCGCCCCGCGCCCGATCCCCTCGTGGGCACCGCCCGCCTCTACGTCGACGGGACGAACCTCCTTCATGCCCTTGGCCGCGCCCGCGGCGGAGCGCCGGCCGAGGGCGCGCCACTGCCGCCGGCCGCCATAGTCGGGCGCCTGCGCGCCCTCGTCCCGGCAGCCACGGTGGTGACGATCGTCCTCGACGGGATGCCGGCGCCGGGAGCGATCGGCCGCCAGGTCACTTCCGGGGTCGAGGTGCGCTACGCGGGCTCCCGCTCGGCCGACATCCTCCTGCACGACCTGGCGCGGACGACGCCGAACCCCGAGCTGACCCTCGTCGTGACCGACGACATCGAGCTGGGCCGGGCGCTGCGCGCACTCGGGGTGCGGACCGCCCATGGGTCGTGGCTCGCCGGACGGCTCGACCGGCAGCGGCTCGTGGCCCCCGCGGCGGGGCGGCCGAGGCCTGCGCTCGCGGCGCATGGGGGCCCGAGCTCCGGCGGGGCCTCGCCCGACGGGGACGGTGACGCGCCGCGCTGGAAGCCGGGCCGCGGGGCCACGAAGAAGACGGGCAACCCCAAGCGCGGCCACCCGCGCGCCTGAGGCCGCCCCTCGCGCCTGATGCCGCTCCGCCCACACCTGGAGGCCGCCGCGCGCACCTGAGGCCGCCCCGCAGGGGCCTGGCGAGCCGGGCCGTGGCGAACCCGCCGCAAGAGGCGGAACGGCCGTGCCGGCGCTCCCGCCGCGTGGCACGCTAGACGCACGCGTCCGCGCCCATGAATCAGCGGCGGAGGTCTCCCGTGAAGCAGCTCAAGGTGCTCCTCGTCGGCGTGGGGACCGTCGGGGAGGCGATCGCCAGGCTCAGCGCTGCCACCCCGTGGCTTGATCGGATGGTCCTGGCCGACTACGACGTGGAACGTGCTCGCCTCATCCAGGGGCGCCTGGGCGGCGGCCCGGCGGACGCGCCGGCGACGGCCCGCTTCCCGGTGGCGTTCGTCGACGCCGGCAAGCCGGAGCTCGTGACGCAGCTGGCCCGCGAGCACGGCGTGGACATCGTCGTCAACGCCGCCGACCCGCGCTTCGTCCCCACGATCTTCGACGGCGCCTTTGCGGCCGGCGTCGACTACCTCGACATGGCCGTCAGCCTCTCCGAGCCACACCCGACCGACCCGTTCGCGAAACCCGGCGTGAAGCTCGGTGACTACCAGTTCCCGAAGCACGAGGCGTGGAAGGCGGCGGGCCGCCTTGCCGTCCTGGGGCTGGGGATGGACCCCGGGCTGACGGACCTCTTCGCGGCCTACGCCCGGAAGCACCTCTTCGACGAGATCGACGAGGTCCACGTCCGCGACGGCGGCGACCTCTACATCGAGGGCTACGCGTTCGCCCCGGTCTTCAGCATCTGGACCACGATCGAGGAGTGCCTCAACCCGCCGATCATCTGGGACACCTCCCGTGGCGGCCACTACACGACCGAGCCGTTCTCGGCCCCGGAGGCCTTCGTCTTCCCGGAGGGGATCGGCCCCGTCGAGTGCGTCAACGTGGAGCACGAGGAGGTCGTCCTCGTCCCGCGCGGCATCCCCGGCGTCAAGAAGGCGACCTTCAAGTACGCCCTCGGGGCCGACTTCATCAACGTCCTGAAGGTCCTCCACGCCGTCGGCCTCGACTCCACGAAGCCGGTCGCGGTCAAGGGGATGCAGGTCGCGCCGCGCGACCTCGTCATGGCCGTCACCCCGGACCCGGCCAAGGTCGGCGAACGGATGAAGGGGCGAGCGATCGTGGGCACGTGGGTGATCGGTCGCCGCGACGGCGCGCCGCGCGAGGTCTACCTCTACCAGAAGACCGTCGGCGAGGAGTCGTGGGCGGACTTCGGCCTCCAGGCGGTCGCCTGGCAGACCGGCTTCAACCCCGTGCTGGGTCTCGAGCTGATCGCCCGCGGCGAGTGGGGTGGGGCGGGCGTCTTCATCCCCGAGCAGCTCGACCCCGATCCCTACATGGCCGCCCTGGACCGCTGGGGCATCCACTGGGCGATCGAGGAGCGCGAGCCCGGAGCGAGCATCCCGACCTGATCGGGCGATCCGCGAGCAACAGGGGGCTGAGCATGGAGCGCTTCATCGGCGTGCCGGGGGGCCGGCTTCTCGTCGCCGACGATGGAGGCGGCCCGCCCGTCGTGCTGGTTCACGCGGGGATCGTCGACCAGCGCGCCTGGGACCCGCTGGTCCCGCACCTCGTGGCGGCCGGCCTCCGGGCCGTCCGGTACGACACCCGCGGCTGGGGCCGCTCCACCACCGACGATGTCGAGTTCTCCAACCGGGCCGACCTGGTGGCCGTCCTCGACGCGCTGGACATCGAGCGGGCCGCGCTCGTGGGCAACAGCCGGGGCGGCCAGATCGCGTTCGACACGGCCATCGAGTTCCCCGGGCGCGTCGTCGCCGTCGTCGGCGTGGGAGCCGGTCTCGGCGGCTTCGACGGCCACCCCACCCCCGACGAGATCGCTCTCTTCGAGGAGATGGAGCGCCTCGAATCCGCCGATCCCAAGGATTCCGAGGCGATCATCGACTTCGACACCCGGCTGTGGGTCGATGGTCCCGGCCAGCCCGCCGGACGCTGCGAGGCGTGGATCGCCGCCCAGGTCCGGGAAACCGGCCTCCTGCTCAGCCAGCCCGGCCACGTCTTCGGGCGGCCGATCGTCCTCGGCCCGCCGGCGGCCGAACGACTGGCCGACCTGCGCTGCCCGGTCCTCGCGGTCGCCGGGGGCCTGGACGTCTCCGACGTGGCCGAGACGGCCCGGCATCTCGCGGCCAACGCGCCGAACGCGCGGGCGGTCATCGTCCCCGACGTGGCCCACATGATCGGGATGGAGCGGCCGGCCGAGCTGGCCCGCACCATCGTGGAGTTCCTTGAGCCCCTGCGCCCGTGGGGGTGACCCGGTCCCCGTGCCCGGCGACGCCGCGCCCACGGGCGGCATCCGCCATGTTGCCGGCCAGGCGCTGCCCGGGACCGTGACTGCCGGCAAGGCCCCGCCGCCCGGCGCGGAGTCCCATCCGGGCCGTCCCGAGATGCCGTTGGGCTCTCGCTACCGGTACCTGTGGCTCCTCCCCCGGGAGGGCTCGAGCGGCATAGTCGGCCCAGGCATCGAGGACCGGGCCACAGCCGCAGGCTGAGGCGCAGGGCTGAGGCTCGCTCCCGACCGCTTCTGGCAACGAACCGAGAGTGACGTCCCGAATGACCCGGCGTGAAGACGGCCTCTACGCGGCGCTGCTGCAGCGCGGCGTCTCGCGACGATCCTTCCTCGGGTTCTCGGCCGCGATGGCCGCCGCCCTCGCCCTGCCGGCCGCCTATGCTCCCCGGATCGCCGCGGCAGTCGCTGCCGCGCCGCGGATCCCCGTCATCTGGCTCCGCGGCCAGGACTGCGGGGGCAACACCCAGGCGTTCCTGCGGGCGACGAAGCCGACGGTCTCCGAGCTCATCCTGGATCTCCTGTCGGTGGACTACCACGAGACGATCATGGCCCCGGCCGGCGACGCGGCCACCCTGTCCCGGACGACCACGATGGAGAAGTACCCGGACGGGTACCTCGCCATCGTCGAGGGCGGCATCCCGACGGCCGACGGCGGGGTCCATTGCACCCTCGGCGGGCGCCCCTTCCGGGACGTGGTGCGCGAGGTCTGCGACGGCGCCCTGCTCACGATCGCCGTCGGCGCCTGCGCCTTCGACGGCGGGACGCCCGCAGCGGCCGGCGGCCCGACCGCCGCCGTCGGCGTCGGCGGGGTCGTCGGAGGCGGCCGCCTGATCACCCTGCCGGGCTGCCCCCTCAATGTCGAGAACCTGACGGCCACGATCGTGCACTACCTGACGTTCAAGGAGCTTCCGCCGGCCGACGGGCGGGGCCGTCCCGTCTTCGCCTACGGCGGGCTGATCCACAACCAGTGCGAACGGCGCGCCCACTTCGAGTTCGGCGAGTTCGTCCTGGCCTGGGGCGATGAGGGCGCCCAGAAGGGCTGGTGCCTCTACAAGCTTGGCTGCAAGGGGCCCGAGACGTTCGCGAACTGCCCGACCGTCCGCTATGGCGGAGGAACGACCTGGGCCGTGAAGGCGGGCCACGGCTGCGTGGGCTGCACCATGCCGGGCTTCTGGGACGCCATGACTCCCGCCTACCGGCGGCTCCCGCCGCCGCTGCCGTTCGTGCCCACCGTGACCGTCGACAACGTGGGCCAGGCGCTGGTCGGCGGCGTCGCCGCGCTGACGGTCGTCCACGGCACTGCGAGCATCGTCCGCAGCCGCCTTGGGCGCGCCGCGGATCGACGCCGGGCAGCCAGGGCCGCGGCCGCCACCCCGACCCCGACCGAGGTGAGACTGAACACGATCCGGGCCGGCGTCGCGGACCGCCCGGACACCGGCGGCTCGACCGGCCCCGAGGTGTCCTGAGATGGCGAGGATCGCGATCGACCCGGTCACCCGGATCGGGGGTCACCTGCGCATCGAGGCCGAGATCGCCAACGGCGTCGTCGCCGACGCCTGGAGCAGCGGCACGATGTTCCGCGGCCTGGAGCTGATCCTGCGCGGCCGCGATCCGCGCGACGCCTGGCTGTTCGCCCAGCGCGTCTGCGGCTCCTGCACGGGAGTGCAGGCCCTGGCCTCCGTGCGGGCCGTCGAGAACGCCCTCGGGCTGGCGATCCCCCGGAATGCCCGCCTGGTTCGCAACGTCATCGCCGGGACGCAGTACGTCCTGGATCACGTCGTCCACTTCTATCACCTGCACGCGCTCGACTGGGTCGACGTCGAGTCGGCGCTGCGTGCCGACCCCTCCTCGACCTCGACCCTGGCCCGCGCCACGAGCGGCTGGCCGCAGGCCGGCGCGTCCTACTTCCAGGCCACGAGGGACCGCCTCCAGGCATTCGTCTCGTCCGGCCAGCCCGGACCGTTCGCCAACGGCCCGTGGGGCCACCCCGCCTACCGGCTGTCGGCGGAGGCCAACCTGCTCCTGATGGCCCACTACCTCGAGGCCCTCGACTGGCAGCGCAGGACTGCCCGCATCCACACGATCCTCGGGGGCAAGAACCCCCACCCGCAGACCTTCCTGGTGGGCGGGATGGCCCTGGCGCCACCGTGGGGCGGCCCGAGCAGCGTCGGCGCCGGCGAGCATCCCCAGCAGATCGACGCGCGGGCGCCGGCCACCCTGAGCGAGGCCAGCCTGACCGAGATCGCCGATCTCATCGCCGCCGCGAAGTCGTTCGTCGACGAGGTCTACGTGCCCGACGTCCTGCTGGTCGCGGGGCACTACCCGGAGTGGGCCGCGCTGGGGGCCGGGATCGGCAACTACCTCTCCTACGGCGAGTTCCCGGAGGACGACACTCCCGAGCCGGCGCTCCTCCTTCCGCGCGGTCGGGTCATGGGCCGCGTCATGACCCGGGTCCAGGGGGTCGACCAGGCCGGCATCACCGAGGCCGTGGCCCACTCCTGGTACACCTACGACGGCGACGCCGAGGGGCTTCGCACTCCGCTCGAAGGCCAGACGAACGCGAAGTACGCCGGGCCGGCCCTGCCCTACACGACGCTCGCCGGATCAGAGAAGTACAGCTGGCTCAAGGCGCCCCGCTACCAGGACGAGCCGATGGAGGTCGGACCTCTCGCGCGCGTCCTGGTCGCCTACGTCGAGGGCCGCGGCGACGTGCAGACCGCCGTCCAGCGGGCCGTCACCACCCTCGGAGTCGGGCCCGAATCGCTCTTCGGCACGCTCGGCCGGTTCATCGCCAGGGCGGTCGAGACGGAGGTCGTCGCCAACCGGCTCGGCACGTGGCACCGCCAGCTGACCCAGGGCCTTGCCGGCGGCGACCTCGCCTTCGCCGACCTGACTCGCTGGGACCCCGGCTCGTGGCCGCAGGAAGCGCGGGGCTGGTCGCTCGGCGAGGCGCCCGGCGGCGCCGTCGGCCACTGGCTGACGATCCGCGACCGGACGATCCAGAACTACCAGATCATCGACGCCAGCACCTGGAACGGCTCCCCAAGGGACGGGAAGGGCCGCCGTGGAGCGTGGGAGGAGGCCCTCGTCGGGACGCCGGTCGCCGATCCCGGCCGGCCCCTCGAGATCCTCCGCACGCTCCACTCGTTCGATCCGTGCGCCGCCTGCGCGGTCCACGCCTTCGACCCCGCCGGCGGGGGCCCGGTCCAGCTCCGCGTTTCGACGAGGACGTCCCGATGACCACCATGGACCACCCCATCCCGGCGGCCGCCGCCCACGGCGACGCCGAGGCCCACGAGGCGAACGAGCGAGTCCGCATCTACGTCTGGCAGGTCCCGGTCCGGCTCACCCACTGGGTCACGGCGGCGTGCATCGTGCTCCTGAGCCTGACCGGCGGCTACATCGCCGATCCGTTCCTCATCCCGCCCGGCGGAAACGTCATGACGACGGTGCGCCTGGTCCACATGGTGACGGCGTTCACGCTCATGGCGTCGCTGCTGCTCCGGCTCGTCTGGATGGTGGCCGGCAACCGTTTCGCGCGCTGGTCGGCGTTCGTCCCGACGTCGCGCTTCCAGGCCACCGAGGTCTTCCGCCAGGCGGCGTTCTACGCGTTCCTCCGCAAGGAGATCCCCAAGGTGCTGGGGCACAACCAGCTCGCGGCCGCGGCCTATCTCCTCCTCTTTGGACTCCTGTTCGTCGAGACGGTCACCGGGTTCGCCCTCGACGCGCTCCAGGGGACGCAGCCCTGGGCCACCCTCTTCGGCTGGATGCTCGACCTGTTGGGCCCCCAGCTCGTTCGCCTCATCCACCACTTCTCGATGTGGGCCATCCTCGCGATCGCCCTCTTCCACGTATACAGCTCCGTCCTCGTCGACCACCTGGAGAAGAACGGGCTCGTCTCGAGCATCTTCAGCGGCTACAAGTTCCCGACCCGCGAAGAGGTCATCGAGTCGCGCGACGGCGGGGCCGAGCTGATCGAGCCCGACAAATGAGCGCTCCCGTGGGCCCGCTCGTCGCCCTCGGCATCGGCAACGTCCTCCTGGGCGACGAGGGCGTGGGGGTCCACGTGCTCCGGGAGCTCGAGCGACGGGCCGCGCGCGGCGAGGACGCCCTGCCCCGCGACACGAGGCTGATCGACGGCGGGACGCTGGGCCTGGCCCTCCTGCCGCTGCTCGCAGGGGCCCGGGCGGTCCTCCTCATCGACGCCGTCGACCTCGGCCTGGCGCCGGGCGCGGTGGTGACCCTCCGTGGCGACGCCCTGTGGGGACGGGCCGGCGGGAGCGGCGATGTGCAGCGCGCCGGCGTCGCCGACCTGCTCGGCGCGGCGCGCCTTGCCGGCATCCTGCCCGAGGCGGTTGCCCTCGTGGGCATCCAGCCGGGCGAGATCGCGATCGGGCTCGCGCTGTCCGAGCCGATCCGCGCCGCCCTGCCGGCCGCGGTGTCGGCCACCAGCGACGAGCTGCGCCGGCTGGACGCCGCCGCGGCGTCGGGGCCGAGGCCCCTGGACCTGCAGCACGAAGAGGCGAGGCCTGCGGCATGAAGCGGAAGCTCGACCGACTCCTCAAGGCGACCATCGTCCTCAACGTCCTGGCGATAGCGGTCGTCGCGACCGCCCTTCTCCTCATCTGGGTGCAGTCGCTCCCGGTGGGCCATCCCGCCCAGTCCGAGGCGCCTCCGTCGTCGTCGCCGGAGGAGCTTGTCCCGATGGGCCTGGCCCACATCCCGACGGGCAACAGCTGCCTGCTCTGCCACGACGCGGGTGGCGAGGCCGGGCTGAAGCCGGTCCCGGCCCTGGGCCACCCCCTGGAAGGCTGGCGGGATTGCGTCGTCTGCCATACGAACGATCGCCTGGGCCAGTCGGCACCGGGGCACCAGGGGATCCCCCAGCGCGAGTGCGTGAACTGCCACAAGATCGCGCCGGAAGGGCCGGCGATCACCCAGCCGCACTCGCGCCTGCAGGATCAGCTGTGCCTGGACTGCCACGGGGATGTCGCTCACCTGCCCACGAGCATGGTGGGCAAGAACGAGGAGGATTGCTGGCTCTGCCACAAGCCCACCGCCTCGCCCCCACCCCAGAAGCCACACCCCGACACGCAGCGCCTCACCTGTCGGAGCTGCCATTCGTCGCCCGAGGTCGGGCGGCTGCCGTTCGACCATGCTCTTCACGACGACAGCACGTGCGTCCTCTGCCACGACATCGCCGTCAGCAACCCCGCGAACCCCGCGCCGACCAGGTCGCCAAGCCTGTCGCCAACCCTGACGCCGACGCTGTCGCCGGCTCCCTGAGACGGCGCCCGACCGAGGTTCTCGCGGGGCCGTTGACGACGCGCCCGACCGAGGTTCTCTCGCCGGCTCCGCGAGGCAGCGTCCGGAGCGGCGGCCCGTCGCCGGGGCCGTGCCCGGCCTCGGCCCGCGCCCTCGTCGATGCGGTGCGGGCGGCCCGCGGGGAGGCCTGATCGGGCAGACCGCGATCGTCGCTCTCCGAGGCCCATTCCACAACATGTTGTTATCGGGTGCCGCCCCGCACCACAACATCTTGTGTTTTGCCGTTGACTGGCCCCGCCCGGCGCAGTACAGTTTCGGGACCTCCAACGCCGGGCAGGCCACCGCCGGAGACGCTCCGGAGCGGCCCGGGACCGGGTCCGGCGGAGGGCAGCCGCGGCGCCGCGGGTCGCATCGACGCGACGACGGCGCAGCCGTGCCGGACCGGCAGATCGGGCGCATGCCCGACGCGGGCCGACCGGGAGGCGCACCCGAAGGTGGGGCGGGCGGACCGCCATGAGCAGGCCCCGGCGCATCGCGCCGGGGGCAGGAACCGGGCGGCGAGCCGCCGGCCGGAAGAGGAGCAGGCGCAGCATGGCTCGAGCCGCAGACGACGTCGTCCCGATCGCCCCCCGGGACGCCAGGCCCGCGAGGCCGCGCGGAAAGAAGGGCAGCGGGGCCGCGCCCGGCGCCACCGCCCGGCCGGCCGGCAGCGCCGAGGCCATCGCCGCGCGCACCGAGAGCGCCTTCACCGAGGCGGCCGCGCTGCGGGCCCGGGCCGAGGCGGCCGCGGCGGCGGCGATGGCCGCCCTCCGCTTCACGGGCGAGGGGACGCGCGGCCTCACGGTCGAGCGCCGCTGGACCCGCCCGGGCGTCCATCCCTACGACGAGATCCCGTGGGAGATCCGGACCGCCGCCATCGGCAACGAGTCCGGCAAGCTCGTCTTCGAGCAGAAGGGTGTCGAAGTCCCGGCGGCCTGGAGCCAGCTGGCCACCAACGTCGTCGTGAGCAAGTACTTCCGGGGACACCTCAACACGCCGGAGCGGGAGACCAGCGTCCGCCAGCTGATCGACCGCGTCGTCCTCACGATCGCGGCCTGGGCCGAGACCCAGCGCTACTTCGCCACGCCGGAGGACCTCGCCGCCTTCACGGCCGAGCTCTCCTACCTGCTCGTCCACCAGAAGATGAGCTTCAACTCGCCGGTCTGGTTCAACGTCGGGATCGAGCAGAAGCCGCAGTGCTCGGCGTGCTTCATCAACTCGGTCGAGGACTCCATGACCAGCATCATGGATCTGGCCAAGACGGAGGCGATGCTCTTCAAGTTCGGCTCCGGCGCCGGGAGCAACCTCTCCACGATTCGCTCCAGCCGCGAGAAGATGGCCGGCGGCGGCACGGCCAGCGGCCCGGTCAGCTTCATGAAGGGCTACGACGCGTTCGCGGGCGTCGTGAAATCGGGTGGAAAGACCCGGCGCGCGGCCAAGATGGTCATCCTCGACGTCGGCCACCCGGACATCCTCGACTTCGTCGACTCCAAGAAGCTCGAGGAGAAGAAGGCCTGGGCCCTCATCGAGCAGGGCTACGACCCCTCCTTCACCGGCGAGGCGTACGGCTCGGTCGCCTTCCAGAACGCCAACCACTCCGTCCGCGTGACCGAAGACTTCATGCGGGCGGTCGAGGCCGACGGCGAGTGGACCACCCATGCGGTCGTCGGCGGGGCCCCGATGGACACCCATCGCGCCCGCGACATCTTCCGACGCATGGCCGAGGCGGCCCACGTCTGCGGCGACCCGGGGATCCAGTACGACACGACGATCAACGACTGGAACCCCGTGTCCGACACAGATAGACAGTACGCTACGAATCCCTGCAGCGAATTTTCCTTTTTGAATGATACGTCCTGCAATTTGGCAAGTCTGAATCTCATGACGTTCGTGGGCGACGATGGCGAGCTCGATGTCGACGCCTTCCGCCACGGCTGCCGGCTGACGATCACGGCCCAGGAGATCCTCGTCGACAACGCCAGCTACCCGACGTCGAAGATCGAGGAGAACAGCCACCGCTTCCGGCCGCTCGGCCTGGGCTATGCCAACCTGGGCGCCCTCCTGATGAGCCGCGGCCTGGCCTACGACTCGCCCGACGGGCAGGCCTACGCCGCGGCGATCACCTCGGTCATGACCGCCGAGGCCTACCGCCAGAGCGCCGTCATCGCCCGCGATCACGGCGGCCCGTTCATCGAGTTCGAGAAGAACCGGACGCCGTTCATGCGGGTGATCGAGAAGCACCGTGAGGCGGCGACACGCATCCCCGCCGACGGCGTGCCGGCCGGCCTCGGCGCGGCCGCCCGCTCAATCTGGGACGAGACCCGTGCGCTCGGCGAGCAGTACGGCTACCGCAATGCGCAGACCAGCCTGCTTGCCCCGACCGGCACGATTTCATTCATGCTCGACTGCGACACCACCGGCATCGAGCCCGACATCGCCCTCGTCAAGTACAAGAAGCTCGTCGGCGAGGGCTACCTCAAGATCGTGAACAACACGGTCCCGGCGGCCCTCCGGCAGCTCGGCTACACCCCCGCCCAGGTCGAGGAGATCGTCGCCTACGTCGACGAGCGGGAGACGATCGAGGGCGCGCCCGGCCTGCTGCCGGAGCACCTGACCGTCTTCGACTGCGCCTTCAAGCCCCGCAACGGCGTCCGCTCCATCCTGCCGATGGGCCACCTCCGGACGATGGCCGCCGTCCAGCCGTTCCTCTCCGGGGCCATCAGCAAGACCGTCAACATGCCCGAGACGGCGACCGTCGAGGAGATCGAGCAGGTCTACCTCGAGGGCTGGAAGCTGGGACTCAAGGCGATCGCGATCTACCGCGACAACAGCAAGCGCAGCCAGCCGCTCAGCACGAGCAAGCTCAAGAGCGACGACGAGAACAAGGCGGCCTCGGACGTGGTGGCCGAGCTGCGCAGGCAGCTGGCGGTGGCCCAGGCGGAGGCGGTCAAGCCGCACCGCCGCCGGCTCCCCGCCGAGCGTGCGGCCGTCACCCACAAGTTCGAGATCTCCGGCCACGAGGGCTACATCACGGTGGGCCTCTACCCGGACGGCCAGCCTGGCGAGATCTTCCTGAAGATGGCCAAGGAGGGGTCCACTGTCTCGGGCCTGATGGACACCTACGCCACGGCCATCAGCCTGGCCCTCCAGTACGGCGTCCCGCTGCGCGACCTCGTCAACAAGTTCGCCCACGTCCGCTTCGAGCCGAGCGGCTTCACGGGCAACAGCGAGATCCCGATCGCGAAATCCAGCGTGGACTACATCTTCAGGTGGCTCGGGTCGCGGTTCCTGGTGGGCGACGACCGGGCCGCGCTCGGGATCCAGGAGCGTCGCGGGTCCGTGGTCGCCTCGCCATTCTCGTTCGGCATGGCGGCGCTCGCGCCGCAGCCGGAGGAGGGCCCGTCGGCGATCGATGAGGCCAGGGAGCCGCCAAAGGCGACGACGACGGCCACCGCGGTCCTGGGGGCCCAGGGATCCAGCCCTGCGACCGGCTCGGCGTCGGGCCCGACCGCCTCGGCGAAGCTGGACCTCCCGGTCGTCGAGCCCGCGAGGAACGGCAACGGCAGCGGCAATGGGAGGGGCACCGCGACGTCGGCACCGACGGCCTCGTTCGGCGCCGAGCGCACCGCCTTCAGGATCCAGGAGGACGCGCCCTCCTGCGCCGACTGCGGCTCGATCATGGTCCGCAACGGCAGCTGCTACAAGTGCCTCAACTGCGGCTCCACGAGCGGCTGCAGCTGAGCGTTTCCGGGCCGCAGGGCTGATCCGAGGCCGGGCCGCGAGGTCCGGCCTCGTCCGTCCGGCGGACGCCGGGCCGGCGCCTCGCCTCGTCAATCCGGCGGGCGCCTGGCCGGCGCCTCGCCACGATGCCCGGCACCGGCCTCGCCACCGCGCCCGCTCCGACCGCCGAGTGCTCTCCCGGCACGAGCTTCACACGCGCCGGGAGGCGACCCGCGACCGGGACCGGACATCGAGAGCGGCGACGAAACTCCACGCCGAGCGTGCCCCGGTGGTCTACTGTTCGCTCGCCTGGTTGCGCGAGTGGAGATGACGGTGATCTGCCCGAGTTGCGGCGCGGACAACGACGCTGGCCGCAAGTTCTGCCTCGAATGCGGGACGTCGCTCGCCGCCGCATGCGCCGCGTGCGGTAGCCCCAACCCGCCTGCCGCCCGGTTCTGCGGGGAGTGCGGCGGCCCCCTGGCGGGCAGGGCGGCGCCGGCGCACTCCGCGGCACACGCGCCCGCGGTCGCCGAGCGGCGGGTGGTCTCCGTCCTTTTCGCCGACCTGGTCGGCTTCACGACGCTCGCCGAGAACCGGGACGCGGAGGAGGTCCGCGACCTGCTCTCGCGCTACTTCGACCTGGCGCGCGGGGTGGTCGAGCGCCACGGCGGCACGATCGAGAAGTTCATCGGGGACGCCGTCATGGCGGTCTGGGGCGCCCCGACCAGCCACGAGGACGATGCCGAGCGCGCCGTGCGGGCGGCCCTGGAGATCGTGGGCGGCGTACGCGGGCTGGGCCCCGCGGTCCACGCCCGCGTGGGCGTGGTGACCGGCGAGGCCGCCGTGACGATCGGGGCGATCGGCGAGGGGATGGTCGCCGGGGACATGGTCAACACCGCCAGCCGGCTGCAGGGCGCGGCCCCGCCCGACGTGGTGCTCGTCGGCGAGACGACGATGCACGCCGCCTCCCGGGCGATCGCCTTCGCGGAGGCCGGGGACCAGCTCCTCAAGGGCAAGGCGGCGCCGGTGCCGGCCTGGCGCGCGCTGCGCGTCGTCGCCGAACGGGGCGGGCGCGGGCGCTCGGAGACGGTCGAGGCACCCTTCGTCGGGCGCGACGACGAGCTGCGGCTGCTCAAGGACCTCTACCACGCCACCGCCCGGGACCGGCGCGTGCGGCTGGTCTCGATCACCGGCCAGGGCGGCATCGGCAAGAGCCGGCTCGCCTGGGAGTTCCTCAAATACATCGACGGCCTCGTGGAGGACGTCTACTGGCACCACGGGCGCTCACCGTCCTACGGCGGGGGGATCACCTTCTGGGCGCTCGGCGAGATGGTTCGCGAGCGGGCCGGCCTCGCCGAGGCCGACGACGAGGCGGCGACGCGCACCCGGATCGCGGAGTCGGTCGCCCGCTGGGTCCCCGACGAGCCGGAGCGGCGCTGGGTCGAGGTGGCGCTTCTTGCCCTCCTCGGCGTGGAAGACCCGCCCGCCGGCGGGCAGGATCGGCTCTTCTCCGCGTGGCGGGTCTTCTTCGAGCGGATCGCAGCCGAAGGCCCCGTCGTGATGGTCTTCGAGGATCTCCAGTGGGCTGACAGCGGCCTCCTGGCCTTCATCGACCACCTCGCGGACTGGAGCCGCGGCGTCCCGATCTACGTTGTCGCGCTGGCCCGCCCCGAGCTCATGGAGTCGCACCCGGACTGGGGCGCCGGCAAGCGCAACTTCACGAGCCTGGCCCTCGAGCCGCTTTCTTCCGAGGCGATGCGGCAGCTCCTCGCCGGCCTCGTGCCGGGGCTCTCCTCGGACGCCGCGACCCGGATCATCGCGCGGGCCGACGGGGTGCCCCTCTACGCCGTGGAGATCGTCCGGATGCTCGCGGCCCAGGGTGCGCTCGAGGCCGCGGACGGCACCTACCGGCCGGTCGGCGACCTCGCGGACCTGGCTGTGCCCGAGACCCTCCATTCACTGATCGCGGCGCGCCTCGACGGCCTCGAGCCGTCCGACCGGGCGCTCCTGCAGGCTGCCGCGGTGCTCGGCCAGGCGTTCACGGTGGACGGCCTCGCCTCCGTAGCCGCGCTGGACGCCGGCGAGGTGGAGCGCCGCCTGCTCGCGCTGGTCCGCCGGGAGCTGCTCGTCCGCGACACGGATCCGCGCTCGTCCGAGCGCGGACGCTTCGCCTTCGTCCAGTCGCTGGTCCGCGAGGTCGCCTACTCCACGCTCGCCCGCCGCGACCGCAAGGCCCGCCACCTCGCCGCGGCGCGCCACTTCGAGACGCTTGTGGACCAGGAGCTCGCCGGGGCGCTCGCGAGCCACTACCTGGCCGCCTACCGCAACGCCTCCGAAGGCCCGGAGGCCGACGCGCTCGCCGCGCAGGCGCGGATCGCGCTCCGGGCGGCAGGGGATCGGGCGGTCGTGCTCGGCGCCCAGGCGCAGGGCCTCGGCTTCTACCGCGACGCCCTGGAGGTGACGACGGAGCCGGCCGATCGAGCCGCCCTGCTCGAGCGCGCCGGCACGGCGGCGTCCGCCGCCGCGTTCAACGGGGAGGCGGAGCGGCTGCTGGAGGAGGCGATCGGGCTGCTCCGCGCGGCCGGCGATCGAAGTGGCGCGGCCCGGGTCACCGGGAGCCTCGCCGACGCGATGTTCGGGGGCCTCCGCCTGGACGCCGGACTGGCCCTGGCCGCCGATGGCGCCGCCGAGTTCGCCGACCTCGGCGTCGACCCCGGGTACGCGGCATTGCTCGCCCAGCTGACCCGCTTCCAGATGCTCAGGCAGGGGGACTTCGAGGCCGCGGTGGCCACGGCCGACCGCGCCCTCGCCATCGCCGAGCGCCTGGACCGGGTGGACCTCGTCGCGGACGTGCTCGTGACGCGAGGCGTGGCATTGACGAGCATGGGCCGGGACTACGAGGGGATCGGCTGCCTGGAGTCCGGCCTGCGCCTCGCCGAGCGGCACGGCCTGCTGGGCATCGAGCTCCGGGCCCGGACGAACCTGGGCGGTCCGCTCACCGACCGCGACCCGCGCGCGGCATTCGAGATCTCGCGCGTCGGCCTCGAGAATGCCCGCCGGTTCGGCCACCGCATGGGCATCTCGTTCCTCGCCGCGAACACCAGCGCCGCGGCCTTCGAGTGCGGCGAATGGGACGTCGCCCGCGCGGAGATCCGCGCCAGGCTGGACGACGCGACGAGCGACGAGGAGCGGATCATGATGATCCCCTTCCTCGCTCCACTCATCGTCGAGAGCGGCGCCAACGCCGACGCCGAGTTCGAGGCAGTAGCGCGCTGGCTGGCCGCGCACGAGGATGACGGGTCCTACGTGCGATTGACGATGATTCCCGCGGAGGCCGCCCGGGCCATGCAGGGCGGGGACCTGGCCGCCGCCGCCTCCTGCTTCTTCAAAGCCAGCCCTCTCGACCCGTACAACGCCGTCGGCTACTCCTCCGACGGGACGTTCCTGGCGCTCCTCGTCCGCGACCGCGACCGCGCCGCGGCGGGCCTGGAAGCACTCCTCGCGACCGGCTCGCACGCGGCCATCGCCCGGCTCGTGGCCCGGGTGGGAGAAGCGGGGATCGCGGCCTTCGACGGACGATCGGACGCGGCGCGGGCCGGGCTCCTGGCCGCGTACGCCGGGCTCCGGGACGTCGGGGCGGTGCGCAAGCAGGCGCTCACCGGGCTCGTGATGGCGACCCTGCTCGGCCCCGGCGACCCGCAGGTTCGCGCCGCGATAGCCGAGAGCAGGGGTCTCTTCGAGCGGATGGGCGCCGGCCTCTGGCTGGCCCTGCTGGACGCCGCGGAGGCCGGCCGGCCAGCGGGTTTGCCAACGGGCCAGCCGACGGGCGAGCCGACGGGCGAGCCGCTCGGCGGTTCAGGCCAACGCCTCGCGCCGGGCGTGATCGCCGGGGGCGCGGCCGTCAGGCGCGATCCGGGCTTGCGTGCCCCGAACCCGGACAGCGCCCTCCGCGAGTGATGGCGGTCCTGCGCGCCTACCGCCTCCTGCTCCGGAACGGCCCGCTCGCGCGACTCCTCGCCGGGGAGTTCGTCTCGTCGATCGGCGACTGGCTCTACCTCGTCGCGATCCTCATCCTCGTCTACGAGGTCTCGAACGACCCGCTGGTCCTGGGGATCGTCGGCGCGGCGCGCGTCCTGCCGTACGTCGTCCTGTCGATCCCGGCCGGCATCCTCGCGGATCGCTACGACCGCCGGCTGATCCTCCTGGTCACCGACGTCGCGCGCGGGGCGCTCATGCTGGTCATGGCGGCGCTCGTCGCGGCCGAATGCGCCGGTCGTCACGATCGTCGTCCTCGCCGTCGTCGCGACCTGCTTCTCGACGTTCTTCAGTCCCGCGATCGGCGCGTACCTGCCGTCGCTCGTGGCCGACGAGGAGCAGCTGGGGCCCGCCAACAGCGCCTGGTCCACCCTCGACAACCTCGCCTTCGTGATCGGGCCGGCGATCGCGGGCCTGCTGATCGCCGGCGGCGGGCTCGTGCTCGCGTTCGTCCTCAACGCGGCCACGTTCGCCGTCATTGCCGTCGTGCTGTGGCGGCTCCCGTCGCCGCGGCGAGGCGTGGCCGCCGACGGTTCGCGAGGCCGGCGAGCCGGGCGAGTCCCCCGCCGCGACGGCCGGCGGCGCGGCCGCGCCGACCTCGGCATCGACGCAGGCACCGACCTCGACGCAGGCCGCGGCCGCGGGCCGAACGACCGCGAGTCTCTCCGCCGCGTGCTGGTCCCCGTCCTGGGCCTCGCCCTGATCGACCTCGTCGGGAGCGTCGCGGGCGGCGGCCTCGGCGTGCTGACCGTCGTCATCGCCGTCGGATCGCTGGGGGCCGGCGACGCGGGGACCGGCTTCCTGAACGCCGGGATCGGGATCGGCGGGCTCGTGGGCGCGCTCCTCGCGGGGGTCTTCGTGCTTGCGGCCGAGCCTTGTCGGGGTCCTCGCCGGCGGATCCGTCGTGCTCGCGGCGGGGGTGGCCGCCCTCGGGATCGCGGGCTCGCTGCCGCTGGCGGTCGGCGATGATCGCGGTGGCCTCGGCCGGGGCGCTCCTCGTGGAGGTCACGAGCACGACGATCCTCCAGCGCGCCATCCCGGACGAGATCCGCGGGCGGACGCTCGGCGTCCTGGCGACGGCCTCCACGCTCGCGTTCGCCGCCGGGTCGTTCGCGCTGCCGGTCCTCGCCGATGCCGTCGGGCATGGGCCCGGTCCTCGCGGCGACCGGCGCCGCCATCGTCGTGGCGGGGCTCGTGGGCGCCGCTCTCGCCGCGCCCGCCGCGCGCCGCGCGCCGGAGAGCCTCGCGGCGACCCGCTTCGCCAGCCTGGCAGGACTCCCGCTCTTCGCCGGGGTGCCCGGTGCCGACGCTGGAGGCCGTGGCGACGCGGCTGGTCCCGGTCGCGGCACGAGCCGGGGAGGTCGTGATCCGGCAGGGAGATCCGGCGGATCGCTTCTACCTGATCCAGGCCGGCACGTTCGAGGTGACGCGCCGCGAGCCGGGCGAGCCCGCCGACCAGGCTCCGGCCCACCTCCGGACGATGACGACCGGCGAGGTGTTCGGCGAGATCGGGCTCCTCCGGGCAACGGCCCGGACCGCGACCGTGACCGCCGCCACGGACGGCTCGCTGCTCGCGCTCGACGGGGCGAGCTTCCTGGAGCTGGTCAACGCGGGACCCGGCCTCGCGCCGCGGCTACTGGACCTCCGCCGCGGCGCGCCGGGCGCGGCCGGCTGAGGCGATTCGACCGGCCCGGCTGTCGTCCCCGGACACGGCGACTGTCGGGCCCGGGATTGCCGCGCCGGCCCCAACCCGCCACGATGCGAGCATCCCGGAGCGTTGCTGCCGGGAGCCGCCGGTGGCGGCCGGAGGACGCGGACGATGAGAGGTGGATGATGGGCAGACCGGGACGAAAGCCGGCCTGAGGGCCCGATGGATGCGCGCCGCTGGGTTGACGCGGGCGACGGCGACGCCGACGACGACGTGAGCGGCCACGGCATGCCCGAGATCCCGGACGCCGGCGACGGCTTCATGGCCGTGCCGCGGCTCCCCCGCCGGGACGGGCTGGCGGCGACACCGGGGACGACGTCGAGGGGCACGGCATGCCCGAGATCCCGGACGCCGGCGACGGCTTCGCATCCGTGCCGCGGCTCCCCCGCTGGGACGGGCTGACCGGGGACACCGGTGACGACGTCGAGGGGCACGCATTTCTCGTGCGGGCCGCCGGGCAGGCCGACGACGACACCGGCGAGCAGGCGGACGCTTCGGACGAGGCGTCGCCGGCCTGACGCCTCGACGACACTCGCCGGGCCCGCGCGCGGTCGGGCCGCCCGGCGACCGAGCCCGCCTCGCGGGTCTTGCGCTTCACGCCCGGGGCCCGGGCCCTGCCTCAGGCTCGCGGCCCGGTGGCGGTCGCGGCGAGGATCGCCTTCACCTCGAACGGGGTCACCTCCGGGTGCTTCGCCCGGATCAGCGCCGCGTACCCGGCGATGTGGGGTGCCGCGAAGCTGTTGCCGGTCGCCGTCATCCGGCTCCCGCCGCGCCACGCCACGTCCACGTCCAGGCCGTGCGCCCCGAACTCCACCGGCGGGCGCGGGTTGTAGAACCAGGCCGCCGGATCCGGGAGGTCGTGCGCGGCGACGGAGACGACCGACGCGAAGAGCGACGGGTAGCTGTTGCCCGGGGACGTTGTTGGCCGCGCACACGAGGAGCGCGTTCGCGAAGTAGGCCCGGTCCGCCAGGTCGTGGAAGAGGCCGAAGAGCGCGTCGCTCTTCGACGAGAGCGACAGGTTCATCACCCCGGCACCCTGTTCGATCGCCCAGTCGAGGCCGGCCGCGAAGACGATCCCCTTGCCGCGGTTGTCGGGCCCCAGGACCCGGACCGAGACGAGGTCGGCGCCCGGCGCGATGGCGTGGATGATCCCGGCGCAGGCGGTCCCGTGCCCCACCACGTCGAGGGCGTCGTCATCGTCGAGGACGACCGGGTCGTCGTCCGGGTCGGCGGCCAGCTCCACCCTGACGCTGCGGACCAGCTTCCCGCCGACCGCGGGGTGGTCCCGCTCGACGCCGGAGTCGATGATCGCGACCGTGACGCCGCTCCCGTCGCTGCCGCCGATCGCCCAGCCGCGGTCGAGGGCGCCGAAGGGAGGGAGGTGGCGCAGCGCGTCCCGCCGCGCGCCGACGAACGGCTCGCTCCAGGCCGGGAGGAGCTGGTCGGTCATCCGCCCGGCGCGCGGAGGCGGCCGGCGCGCCGGCCCCGGCCGCGTTCGGCCTGGCGGACCAGGACGTCGAGCAGGGAGCCGAGCAGCTCACGCTGCTCCGGCCCGGCCCGGCGGAGCGCGGCGATCTGCTCGACGAGCGGCCAGAGCGGGTCGTCGGGGTCGCCGACGTCGGCGAGGGCGGCGGTGACGAGCGCCTCGACGCCACCGTCGGGCGCTTCCCCGCCGGTGAGCGCGCCGATCACCGAGCGGAGGAGCGTCGCGGTATCGCGCTCGACGCGGCTGGCCCGGATGGCGACCGTCGCCTGCCGCGCGAAGACGCCGGCCAGCTCGACGTCGCGGAGCGAGAAGCTCGTCTCGCTCCGCTTGTCCAGCACCTCGAGGACGCCGAGCGTGCCGCGCTCGTCCAGCAGCGGGACCGCCACGATGCTGCGCGGCACGTACTGCGTCTGCTCGGCGAAGCTCCGGCCGAAGCGCGGGTCCGCCCGGACGTCGGCGATCGCGAGCGCCTGCCCGCTCGAGAAGACGTAGCCCACGAGGCCGCGGTCCGGCGCGATCTCGAGCCCGACGACGCCCTGGCCCTGCTCCCCCGCCGCGACCCGGAAGACGAGCAGGTTGCGGGCCGGCTCGTACAGCGCGATGGATGCCGCCTCCGCCTCGAAGAGCGCGACCGCCGCCTCCACCACGGAGCGGAGGACGGCCTCGGCGCTCCCCAGCTCGAGCCGGCGCGCGATCTCGGCGCGGCGGCCGATCGCCGCGAGCGCCGCGCGCGCATCGCGATCGAACGCGGGGGTGCGACGGCGCGGGCCGGTCCCTGCGTCGGTCATCGAATCGGGCCGCCGCGGCTCAGCGTGCGGCCGCCCGCTCGAGGCGGTCGAGGTCGGGCACGACCAGCGTGTCGCGGTCGATCCGGATCAGGCCCTCGGCCGTGAACTCGCCGAGGAGCCGGTTCACCGTCTGGCGGGTCCCGCCGATCATCCCCGCGAGCTCCGACTGGGAGAAGCTCCAGTTCAGCGTCACGGGTCCGCTCGGGTTGGGATCCACCTCGCGGGCCAGGCGCACGATCCGGCGCGCCAGCCTGCCGGGCAGGTCCAGGAAATGGAGCTCCTCCACGTGGTGCGTGAGCCGGCGCAGCTCGGCGACCAGGCCCGCCAGGAGCTCGTGGCGAAGCGCGGGGACGGTGTCGATCAGCTGGCCGAACGCATCGCGGCGGAGGACCAGGGCGGTCGTCGCCTCGTGGGCGATCGCGGTGGCCGAGCGTTCGGCGCCGTCGAGCAGCGCGAGCTCGCCGAAGAAGTCACCCGGGCCCAGCGTGGCGATGATGGCCTCGTCCTCGCCCTCCGGCGAGGGCAGCACGATCTTCACGGCACCCGACTCGATGATGTAGAGGGAGTCGCCCGGGTCGCCCTGGTGGAAGATCGTCTCGTTGCGCCGGTATCGGCGGGTCCGCAGCGAGTCGATGCAGACGGCCAGCGTGGTGTCGTCGACCCGCGAGAAGAGCGCGCAGTTGTCGGAGCGCATCGGCAGCGGTCGTCCGCGCGGTCGCTGTCACGTTCGGTCCCTTCACCTGCACCACGTGCCCGGGTCGACGCGCACGTCGACGCGCCGAATGCTAGTGGCGCACCGGCGCTCGCGCAATGCGCGTGCGCCCGGCGATCGGTTCTGCGGAGGAGACCGTGACAGCTGAGCCGGCGGGCCGTGGCTGCGGGCCGCGTGGCAGACGCGCGAGCGGGCGGAGTCCTGCGACCCCGCCCGCTCAGCGGACGACGGACCCGGAGGTGGGGGTCAGCGCTTGCGCTGCGCCCGCTTGGCGTCGGCGATGAGCGAGTTGCGCGAGACTTCCCGCTGGACGTCGCGCTCGCGAGCCCTGGCGAGCTCACGGGCCATGATCGGGTTCATGGCGCCGATGTTGTGGCCCTCGACGTCGTCGTCCTCGGTGGCCCGGCGCTCGATGTGGCCGTCGGCCTCGACGGCATTCACGCTGAAGCGATGCCCTTCGACGTCGTCCTCGGTGGCCCGGCGCTCGATGTGGCCGTCGGCCTCGACGGCATTCACGCTGAAGCGATGCCCTTCGACGTCGTCCTCGGTGGCCCGGCGCTCGATGTGGCCGTCGGCCTCGACGGCATTCACGCTGAAGCGATGCCCTTCGACGTCGTCCTCGGTGGCGTGGCGGTCGACTGATGCCCGTCGGCCTCGACGGCATTCACGCTGAAGCGATGCCCTTCGACGTCGTCCTCGGTGGCCCGGCGCTCGATGTGGCCGTCGCCCTCGACGGCGTGGCGGTGGCTGATCCCGTCGCCCTCGATCGCCTTGCGTCTGTTCGGCATTGGAGTCTCCTCGTGGCCCGGGTCTTCGTCGTCGCCCGCTGCCTGTGCTGCGCAGGATGCTCCTCGCCATGAACGGGGTAAAGGGTCCTTGTGACCGCCCGGCTGTCGTCTCGACGACAGCGCCGCTGACCGTGACGCGCCGGGAGCACCGCGCCGCCGCCCGCCGGCGCGACCGCCGTCACTTCCGCGAGACGCTCGGGGGGCCCCAGTTGCCGAGCGTGTCGACCGCGCGCACCTGCACCGCGACCTTCGCCGCCCGGTTCCTCAGCGGCAGGGCGATCCCGGTCGCCGACGTGCGCAGGGTGGCGACCTTCCATGGCCCGCCGTTGACCGAGTAGCGCACCCGGTAGGCGACGGGACCGTGGGGGTCCCTGGCCACCTTCCAGCGCGCCCGCCACGAGCCCGAGGTCGCCGAGAACCAGAGCTCGGGCGCGACCGTGAGGACCGGCCCGGTCCGGTCGAGGACGGCGCTCGCGCCTTGGGGCGCCGAGAGAGTCCCGCCCTCGTCGCGCACCTGCGCGTAGATCACGCCTGGTCCGTCGGCCGCGGTGTCGCGCAGGGAGACGGCGTATGTGGGGGCGCCAAGCGACTGCCACGCCCCCCATGCCTTGCCGTCACGCCCGAACCGCACCGCGGTCACCGGACGGCTTCCCGGAGTCGCCGTGACCGCCGCGGCCAGCAGGGTCGAACGCGAGGGGTTGGGGGCAAGGACGAACGAGGCGATCTTCGGCGGACCGAACGTCGTCTTGAGCAGGTCCCAGTAGCCGGGGGCGCCGCGGTCGTAGCCGAGGGCCCATATCCCGACCCCCGCCAGGCCGCGGGCGACGGCGTAGGCGTACTTCGGGCGCAGCGAGGTCGGCGTGTCGTAGAAGACCTGTCGCCAGGTCGCGGCGGCGCCGTCGTAGAACGCGTACCAGCTCACGGACTCGCCCGGCTCGTACTGGAGGGGCACGCCGAGCGAGGCGGGCTCGTCAAGGTGGAGACGGGGCGTGTACAGGGAGCCGCTCGTCGTCCGCAGGGCGCCGAGCTCGGAGGACGTGGTCGGCCACGAGACGCCGTAGTAAGGGAGTCCGAGGATCACCCGACCCAGGGGGACGCCCTCGGCGGCGTAGCGGTCGATCGTCCAGACGATGTCGAGCCCGCTCGGCGACGAGCGCCCGACGAGCGGGGCGATCGCCCCGGGGTTCGACAGCCCGGACCGGTAGGCGTAGCCCATGATGAAGATCCGGTCGGCGGAGGCGTCGGCGGCCTGCTTCGCCATCCGGGCCCCGGAGTTGTTGGCGTTCGTGGCGACCGAGACGGTGGCCGTCGGGTTGTCGGCGCGCAGCGCAGCACGAAGGTTCGCGAGGAAGGCGCCGTACGCGTCGAACCAGGTTCCCGCGAGCCCCTCGACATCCACGTTGACCCCCTCCGCCCCGATGGCGGCGACGAGGGCCCGCAGCTCGGCGATCGCAACCGCCTGCCGGACTGGGTCGCCGAAGAAGGTCGCGTTCTTGGTGGTGACGAAGGACGTGAAGCAGAGCTCGACTCGAACGCCGCGCGACTTCGCGGCGGCGATGACGGCCTGCCCGATCGAGCCGGTGATCGCCCTGTACCCCGGCTGCGTCCGATCCAGGGTGCCGGTCCCGGTCCAGGTCACGGAGAAGAGGCTGATGGCCGAGAGGGCATTCCAGTCCAGGTAGTCGAGCGTCGCATCGCTCATCTCCCAGTACGGGAGGTAGCCGTAGACGTCGCCGGAGAGGTGCCGGCTCATCGGGGAGTCCGGGCTTCCGATCGCGACCGGCGTCGGAGTGGGCACCGGGGTGGGCGCCGGAGTCGGCGTCGGCTCGGGCGTCGGAGTCGGCGTCGGCTCGGGGCTGGGCGTCTCGATCGCGGGGATCGGGTCCACCGCCCGGACGTCCAGCTCCATGGCCGGGGCAAGGCCGATCGCCAGCGCCACGAGCAGGGCCAGCGTGGCGCGAGTCCGGCGGGGGACCGTCATGACCTGCACACCTTGCCAGCCGGACGCGCGATGCGTCAAACGGTCGAGGCAGCCTCGTCGTCGGAGTCGGCGGCGCGGACGACCTTCCTGACGGTCTTCCTGGCGGCCCTTCCCACCGTCGCGGCCACGCCATCGGCGGTCGCGACCGCCTTGTCGACCGTCTTCCTCGACGCCCTCTTGACCGTCGCGGCGACACCGTCGGCGACGACGGGATTCGCGGTCGCGTCCTCGGCCGCCGCCCCGGCGGCGACGCGGCGGTCGTCTCGGCGGTCGACGCCGTCGAGTCGGCTCCGTCGTCCCGGCGCCCGTCCGGCTCGATCGCGACGCCCGCGGCGAGGTGGGCCGCCTCGGCCCGGTCGCGGATCCCCAGCATCTGCTTGCGGGTCATGGCGAAGACTCCGAAGCCGAACGCGCCGGCCAGGGCGGCGGCGGCCGGTCCCCCGGGTGCCGGCATGCGGACCCGGAAGCGCTCGACGAGGCGGGTCCGCCGGCCGTCGGCAAGCGGCACCAGGAGGAACGCCCAGCTCGCCGCGAAGCCGGCCATCGCCGGCATCATCTTCCCGGCCGCCTTGAGGTTCGCCGGCGTCTCCTCCACCGCATCGCCCGCAGCCTTGCGGGCCCGCGCGGCGGCCACCTGCTCTTCGACCGTGGTCTCGTCCGCGTAGAGCACGAGGGCCCGGCCGGGCTCGAGGGCGCGCACGACGAAGGCAGTGTCGGGCGAGTTGGGCACCAGGTCCCCGACTCCGAGGTGCTGCAGGTCGGGCAGGATCCGGTCGACGCTGGCGCCCTTCATGTCGACCATGTCGTAGCTGTACCAGCCGGCGCGGTTGTAGCCCATCTGGACGAGCCAGGGCCAGACCGCGTCCGGCGGCGCGTCGATCTCCACGCCGCGCGTCTCGACGACGGTCGCGTCGGCGACCAGGTCGTCGCCGGCGAATTCGACCGCCGCGTCGGTCGGATCGACGCCCCAGGAGCGCCACCAGGGCCGGACGACGACGGCATAGGCGGCGGTCGCGGCAACGGTCGCGGCGGCCGCCCGGAAGAGCACGTTTCGAACTCGCATGGACTTCTACCTCCGACCTCGGATCGTGCGCGCCTCCCGGTATCGGGGGGAGTGCCGGAGGTCCCGCTTTCGCGGGCGCAGGGCGCTCGGCGCAGCCGGGCGCGCGCCGCCGGGCGCCCCGGGCGACGCGCGGCGGCGGGAAGGCTACGCTTCGTCCATGTGTCGAAGCATCCGCCCCCTGCGCGGTCGCGCCGCGCCTCCGCCCACTGACGGCGACGTCCACGACGCCGCCCACCAGTACGTCCGCAAGGTCGCCGCGACCCGAGCGCCCGCCGCCCGCGACGCGGCTGCCTTCGACGCGGCCATCGGCGAGATCGCGGCTGCGACGGCGCGGCTTCTCGCCGCCATGGGCACGCCGGCCGTTCCCGGGCCGCCGACTCCTCCGTCGGCGTGGCCGCCGCGGCCGCAACGCCGGTCGCCGGCGGCCGCCCACGCCCACGCAGGCCAGCGCGCGCTCGCGACGCCCGCAGCGGGCCAGCGACCCCCGGCGGACGAAGGGCTGGCATGACCAACGATCCCCCGCGGGCCCAATGGGCCGCGGTCGCAGACCCGATGGCCGGCGATCCCCTCCGCGACCATTGGGCCGCCGTCGCAGAGCAGTCATGACCGGCGATCCCCTCCGCGACCAATGGGCCGCCGTCGCAGAGCGATACGGCACCGGCTGGTCGCACGCCGACGGCCCGGACCTTCGCTGGCTGGTGGATGCCGTCGCGCCTGGGCCCACCGATCGGGCCCTCGACCTGGGTGCAGGCGCGGGTCACGCCGCGCTGGCCCTCGCGCCGCACGTCGCCCGGGTCGACGCGATCGACCCGACACCCGAGATGCTCGCGGTCGCGACGCGCCTGGCCGCGGAACGCGGGATCGGCAACGTCGCCTGGACGGAGGCTCGGGCCGATGCACTCCCCTTCCCGGCCGCCACGTTCGACGTCGCCATCAGCCGGTTCTCGATCCACCACTGGCCCGATCCCGCCAGCGCCCTCGGGGAGGTTGCCCGGGTCCTCCGGGCGAACGGGCGAATCGTCCTCGTGGACCTCATGGCCCCGGAGGATGCCGGGCTGGACACCTTCCTCAACGCCGTCGAGCTGCTCCGCGATCCGACCCACGGCCGGTCGCTCCGGGCGTCGGAGTGGCGGTCCCTGCTCGTGGGAGCCGGATTCAGCTTCGAGATAACGCGGGAGTGGCGCTTCCGCCACGACACGGAGGACTGGCTCTCGAGGACTGCGCCCCTGCCGTGGCGCGCCGAGGCGGTCCGTCGGATCCTGCGCGAAGCTCCGCAGGCAGCCCGGACGGCGTTCGAGATCGCCGAGGACGGCTCCGGCTTCACGGTGGGCGCGGTCGTCGTCGCGGGGGCGCTGCGCGGCTGACCGGCGACGGGCGTGGCGCTCACAGGCGAAGCGGCCGCGTCGACCAAAGCCGCCACGCCGGCGGCCCGGGACGTCAGGCGCCGGGCGCGGGCGCCCCGGCGCGGCCCGTCGCGCGGGCGGCCTGCCGTGCCGCGATCGCACGCCGGAACATCGCCGCGTAGGCGGGCGCCGACGAGCGCGCCCAATCCCGGTCGACCGCCATCGCGCGCCTTGCGAGGCCCTCCCAGCGAGTCCGGTCGGGGTCGCGCAGGACGGCGATCGCCCGCTCGCAGGCGAAGCGCAGGGCATCGGGCGTGGCCTCGTCGAACAGGAAGCCCGTGCCGTTCCCCGGCTCCTCGTGGAAGTCGACGATCGTGTCGGCCAGGCCGCCGGTCCGCCGGGCCACGGGGGGCGTGCCGTAGCGCATCGCGATCATCTGGCCCTGGCCGCATGGCTCGAAGCGCGACGGCATCAGGAAGAGGTCGGCGCCGGCGTAGATGCGGCGGGCGAGGTCACGGTCGAAACGCTCGACCATCGCGACCCGCCCCGGCCACGCGGCGGCCACCGCTCGCATCCCCGCGACCAGGGCCGCGTCGCCGCTTCCCAGGGCCACGATCCGGGCACCGGCTGCGGCAAGGGCCGGGGCCGCGCCCGCCACGAGGTCGAAGCCCTTCTGCGGATCGAGCCGGCCGATCACCCCGAGGATGGGCGCCGGGTCGGCGGGGTCGAGGCCAACTCGCGCACAGAGGTCGGCTCGACAGGCGGCCTTCCCGGAGAGGCCGTCCGCGTCGTACGGCGCGGCGATCACCCCGTCCGTCGCCGGGTCCCACAGCCCCTGGTCCAGGCCGTTCAGGATGCCGGTGAAGCGGGTGCCGCGGGCACGCAGCTGGCTCTCCAGGCCCATGCCCATCTCCGGGCCGAGGATCTCGCGGGCATAGGTCGGGCTCACCGTGTTGACCATCTCCGCGCGGACGATCCCCTCGCGGAGGAGATCGATCCCCCATGCATCGCCGGCCGGCGGGTCCGCGCCCACTCCAAGGTCGGCGACGCGGGCGCGCGGGGTCCAGCCGTGGTAGGCGAGGTTGTGAAGCGTCAGGGTGATGGCCGCCGGCCCGATCACAGGGTCGTCGGCGTAGGCGAGGTCCCGCTGGAGCACCGCCGGGCAGGCGTGCCAGTCGTGGAGGGCGACGACGTCGACGGGCCTGCCCTCTGCGCGGCGCGTCTCGAGGGCGGCCCGCGCCAACAACCCGAAGCGCCACGCGCTGTCGGGGAAGTCGCCGGCGGCATCGCCGTAGAAGCCGTCCCGGTCGTACGCCGGCGGGTGATCGATGAGACGGAGGCGATAGCCGGCGGCCTCGAACGAGCGGACGGCGACGGTGCTCACCCCGCCGCGGGCGCGAGGGTCGGGAACGCCAAGCTCGAGGGTCTCGACGGGCCGGTCCGCCGGCACGAGGACGGAGCGGTAGCGCGGGAGGAAGACCTCGATCGGCTCGTCGAGGAGACCGGGGACGCGGCCCAGGGCACGCGCCAGGGCATCGACGACATCGCCCAGCCCGCCCGTCTTGGCCCACGGCTCGCACTCGGCGGCCACGAGGATCACGCGCATGCCGTGGATGGTAGCCCTCCGCGGACGCCCGGTGCGCGGCGACGAGGCGTGGGTGGCTCGCGCGCCGGCAGCTCGCGCACCGGTGGCTCGCGCGCCGGTGGCTCGAACGCCGGGAGGTCGAGCCGACGAGCCAGGAGGTCGAGCCGACGCCACGGGGCGCGGTATCATCGCGCCCCAGATGGAACCCCTCGTCCGCGTTCCCACCCAGCCCGGCGCGCCCTTCCGGCTGCCGCCGCGGTTCGAAGGCCTCCGCCGTCTTGCCTACAACCTGTGGTGGATGTGGCACCCCCAGGCGGGCCTCCTCTTCCAGCGGATCGACGCCACCACGTGGTCGCGCTACCGCAACCCGATCGCCCTGTTCGAGAGCCCGATCAACTGGCAGCCCCTGCTCGACGATCCCGGGTTCATCGCCGACTACGAGGACGTCGTCGCCGACCTCGACCGGTACATCGACAACGGTTCCGATCACTGGTTCCACCGGTCGCACCCCCGCGGGCTGGATGGCCCGATCGCGTACTTCTGCGCGGAGTACGGCTTCCACGAGTCGCTGGGGATCTACTCCGGCGGCCTGGGCGTCCTCGCCGGCGACCACATGAAAAGCGCCAGCGACATGGCCCTCCCGCTGATCGGCGTGGGGCTCCTCTACCGAAAGGGATACTTCCGCCAGTCGATCGACGCCGACGGTCACCAGGAGCACGCCTACCCCGACTTCGACCTTGCCCGCCTGCCCGTCCTGCGGGTGCTCGACCGGATCGGCGATCCCCTGTTCGTCCCGGTGGAGCTCCCCGGGCGCACGATCCACGCCGCCGTCTGGATGCTCCAGGTGGGTCGCGTCCCGGTCCTCCTGCTCGACACGGACCACCCCGGCAACGAGGAGCCTGACCGGCCGATCACCCACATCCTCTACGTCCGCGGCCGCGAGATGCGGCTCCACCAGGAGCTGGTCCTCGGCGTCGGCGGCGTGCGCGCCCTCCGCGCGCTCGGCGTGGCGCCCGCGGTCTGGCATCTCAACGAGGGCCACTCCGCGTTCCTCTTGGTGGAGCGAGCCCGGGAGATGGTCGGCGCCGGCACCGCCCTGTCCGACGCGTGGCCGGCCGTGAAGCGCTCGAGCGTCTTCACTATCCACACCCCGGTCTCCGCCGGCAACGAGCGGTTCGAGGCCGACCTGGTTCGACGCGTCGCGGGGCCGCTCTGCGCGGGCGAAGGGCGGCCGGGCACGGGCACCGTCCCCGTCGAGGCCGTCCTGGCCTTCGGTCGCGGCGTGGACGACGACGCCGGGCAGTTCGACATGACGGCCTTCAGCCTTCGCCTGGCGAACGGCGCGAACGCCGTCTCGAAGCTCCACGGCGAGACCGCCAACGACACCTGGCAGAACCTCCTCGGCGGGCGGACGATCCACGGCGTGACGAACGGCGTCCATACGCCGACCTGGGTCGGCAGCGCGATGCGCGAGCTGTTCGAGCGCTTCCTCGACGCCGACCTCGACGACCTCGACGGCCAGTCGGACGCGGAGCGCTTCTGGGAGCGCGTGGGCCGCGTCCCCGACCGTGAGCTGTGGGAGGCGCATCTTCACCAGAAGCGCGAGCTCGCGGTCTTCGCCCGCCAGCGCCTGGTCGCCCAGCTCGCCCGCCACGGCGAATCGCCGGCGACGCTCACCGAGGTCGCGGAGGCCATGGACCCCGAGGCCCTCACGATCGGCTTTGCCCGTCGCTTCGCGACCTACAAGCGGGCGTCGCTCATCTTCACCGACATAGACCGCCTGGCGCGCCTCGTGCACGACGCCAGGCGGCCGGTCCAGTTCATCTTCGCGGGCAAGGCCCATCCGGCCGACCGCCCCGGCCAGCAGGTGATCCAGTCGATCTTCGCTCGCAGCCGCTCCGCCGAGCTGCGGGGTCGGGTCTTCGTGATCGAGGACTACGACATGCAGATCGCGAAGCTGATGGTCCGCGGCGTCGACGTCTGGCTCAACAATCCGCGGCGGCCGCTCGAGGCGTCCGGGACGTCCGGCATGAAGGCCTCCGCCAATGGCGTCGTCAACCTGTCGGTCCTCGACGGCTGGTGGGACGAGGGCTGGAGCGGCGACAACGGCTGGGCGATCGGCGGCCGCACCACCGTGCCCGACGAGGGCGCCCAGGACTGGTCCGACGCGCTCGACCTCTACCGAATCCTCGAGGAGGAGGTCGTGCCCCGCTACTACGGGCGGGGCGCGGACGGCGTGCCGCGCGGCTGGCTGGAGGTCATGAAGCGCGCCATCTCCACGACGATCTGGCGATTCTCGACCACCCGCATGCTCCACGAGTATGCCGAGCTTCTCTACCTGCCGGCCGCGGGAGTCGACCCGGCCATCGCGACCGCGAAGAGGCGCGTCGTCACCGAGGCGGGCTGACCCCGCCCCGCCTCCGCCTGCAGATCCCGAACACCGACCCGACAACCGCTCCAGGAAGGACCACGTGGCGCCGCGCATCTCCCTCGCCCTCGCGCTCCACAACCACCAGCCCGTCGGCAACTTCGGCTGGGTGATCGGTGACGTCCACGACCAGGCCTACCGGCCCATGCTCGACGCCCTGGACCGCCACCCCGGCGTGCGCCTCGCCCTCCACTACACGGGGCCGCTCCTGGACTGGCTGCGCGTCGAGCGACCGGAGTTCCTCGAAAGGCTCCGCGCGCTCGTCGACCGTGGCCAGGTGGAGCTTCTCGGCGGCGGCTACTACGAGCCCGTCCTCGCTTCGCTGCCGCAGCGCGACCGCCTGGGCCAGCTGACCAGGATGGCGGACGAGGTGGAGAGCATCACCGGACGGCGGCCGCGGGGCGCGTGGCTTGCGGAGCGGGTCTGGGAGCCGGACCTGCCGACCTCCCTCGCGACGGCCGGCTACGACTGGACGATCCTCGACGACAACCACTTCCGGGCGGCCTCGATCCCCGAGGAGCGCCTGTGGGGCCCGTACACGACGGACGACCAGGGACACCTCCTCACGGTCTTCGGCACGGAGAAGGGCCTGCGGTACCGGATCCCGTTCGGCGAGGTGGACGACGTCATCGCCCGCCTGCGCGATCACGCCACCGAAGAGGGCGAGCGGGTTGGCACGATGGGCGACGACGGCGAGAAGTTCGGCTCGTGGCCCACCACGTGGGAGCACTGCTGGGGCGCGACCCGCTGGGTCGACCGGTTCTTTGCGGCCCTGGAGGCGAACGCCGGCTGGCTCACGACGACCACCCCGTCGGACTGGCTCGACGGCCACGCCCCGATCGGCCGGGTATACCTCCCGACCGCGTCATATGCCGAGATGGGTGAGTGGGCGCTGCCGCCCGCCGAGGGCCGGGTCTTCGCAGATCTCCTCCACCGGGCCGAGGCGGCCGGCGCCCCCGAGTACCGCTACCTGCGCGGCGGGTTCTGGCGCAACTTCCAGGTGAAGTACCGCGAGGTCAACGACCTCCACAAGCAGATGCTGCGGACGTCGGCCAAGGTCGCGGCGATGCCCGCGGGATCGGCGAAGGCGGCCGCCCTCGACCACCTCTACCAGGGGCAGTCGAACGACTGCTACTGGCACGGCCTCTTCGGGGGCATCTACATCAGCCACATGCGCCTGGCGACCTACGAGCACCTGATCGGAGCGGAAGATGCCGCGGACCAGGCTGCCCGGGCGGCCGGCGAGACGATCGACGGCGTCCGCCGGGAGGACGTCGACCTCGATGGCGTGCCGGAGGTGGTCCTCGCGACCGCGGGCCAGGTCGTGGTGGTCAAGCCCTCCGAGGGGGCCGGGATCGGGAGCTGGGATGTCCGGGCCGTGCGCCACGCGCTCGCGGCCGTGCTGCGCCGGCGGCCGGAGGCGACCCACGAGACTCTCGTCGCGCACGAGCGGAGGCTCGCCGAGCAGGGAGGGTCCACGGCGCTCGCCGCCGTCGTGGGCTCCATCCATGACCGGGTGAGCACCAAGGAGCCCGGGCTCGCGGGCCGCATCGCGTACGACCACTACGAGCGCCGCTCAGGCCTGGTCCATCTGCTGGCCCCCACCACGACGCCGGGCGCCTTCGCCCGGGCCGACGCGGCGGAGTATGGCGACTTCGTGGCGGGCCCCTTCCGGGTCGAGGCGACGGGCGGCGACGGCGCCCCCGCATGGGTCCGCCTCGTTCGCGACGGGCTGGCCGCCACGCCCGCCGGCGTCCTGCCGGTCCGGGTGGAGAAGACGATCGCGGCCGGCGGTGACCGGCGGACGCCGACCCTCTCGCTCGAGGTCCGCGTGGAGAACCGCGGCGTGGGGCCGCTCGAGGCCACGCTGGCGGTGGAGTGGGCCTTGACGATGCTGGGCGGGGGCGGCAACCCGGCCGCCTACTACCGCCTCGACGCCGAGCGCGTCCTCCACGACAGCAGCGCAGTCCGCGCCTCCCTCCGCGAGCTGCACTCGGGCAACGACGCCGTGGGCCTCGACGTGGCGACACGGGTGGAGCCCGCAGCGGAGACGTGGATCTCGCCGATCGACACGGTCTCGAACTCCGAGGCGGGGTTCGAGCGCGTCTACCAGGGCTCCACCCTCGTCTTCACCTGGCAGCTCGTCCTGGCCCCGGGCGCCGCGACCACGGTCCGCGTGGAGCACACGATCACGACCACCCGCGACCGGGCCATCGAGGAGGCGCCGCAACGGCCACGATGACCCGCGGCCGCCTCGCGATCCATGCCCACTTCTACCAGCCCGAGCGGCGCGACCCGTTCGGCGGACCAACGCGGCCCGATCCGGCGGCCACGCCGTACGCCAGCTGGAACGCCCGGATCACGGCAGAGTGCTACCGCCCGAACGCGGAGCGCGGCAACGTGGACCGCATCTCCTTCAACGTCGGCCCCACCCTGACGAGCTACCTGGCGGCCGACGCCCCCGAGGTCCTCGCCCGGATCGCCACGGCTGCCCGCGCCCAGAACGCCCTGGCCCAGGGCTTCAACCACGCCATCCTGCCGCTCGCCTCCCGGCGCGATCGCAGGACCGAGGTCCGCTGGGGCATCCGCGACTACCAGGTGCGGTTCGGGCATGCGCCGAGCGGCTTCTGGCTCCCCGAGACAGCCGTCGACGAGGCGATCCTGCGGATGCTCGCCGAGGAGGGCATCCGCTGGACCGTGCTGGCGCCCTGGCAGGCGGCCACGCCGGCGATCGAGTCCCGGCGCCTGCACCGCGTGGACGTCGGCGGCGGCTGGTCGCTCGTGGTGGCGTTCTACGACGCCGCCCTCTCCGGGGCGGTCTCCTTCCAGCCGGAGGTGACGGCCGACGCCGATCGCTTCGCCCGCGACTGGGTCCTCCAGCGCACCTCGAACCCGCTCCATCGCGACAGCTCGTCGAGCTGGCAGGCGGGCTCGCCCCTCGTGCTCATCGCGACCGACGGCGAGCTGTACGGCCACCACCAGCCCTTCCGGGACCTGTTCCTTCAGCGGCTCGTCGACCCATCGGTCGACCGGGGGTTCGACGTGGTGACCGTCGGCCAGGCGCTGGACGCGGAGGATCGCGCGACGCTGCCGCCCGCCCGGGTCGTCGATCGCACCTCCTGGAGCTGCCATCACGGCATCCTGCGCTGGTCGGGCGAGTGCCCCTGCGCGCCCGACGCGCGGTGGAAGCAGCCGCTCCGCGCGGCCCTGGAGCGCCTCGCCGGCGGAATCGACACGGTGACCGAATCGAGGGCCGCCGCGCTGCCCGGCGCGCCCGGGCCCGACGGCCAGCCCGTGCCCGTCGACCCGTGGGCCGCCCGCGACAGGTACGTCGACGTCGTGCTCGGCCTCGAGACCCCGCAGTCGTTCTCGGCGCACCTCCTCGGAGACGGCGCCCCGGTACCGGCCCGACGCGAGCTGGAGGCGCTCATGGAGGCGCAGCGCTGGCGCCTCGCGATGTTCGCCAGCGACGGCTGGTTCTGGGAGGAGCCGACCCGCCCGGAGACGAAGCAGGTGCTGCGCTGCGCAGCCCGGGCGGCCCGGCTGGCCGACGGGCTCGCGGGGACCCGGCTCGAGACGCGCCTGCTCGAGGATCTCACCCTCCTGGTGTCGCCGGCCCGGGGGATCGACGGCGTGGCGATCTACCGGGAGGCCCTCGCCGAGGTGGGCCAGCGCCCGGGCTGAGGGAGCGGCCTCCCAGAGAAGAAACGAACCGCCGGCAGGGCCGGCGGTTCGTCTGGGCTCGGGTCGGCGGGAGGGAGGAGGAGGGGAGGGTGCCTCGCCGAGCGTGTATGGTGGGCCCGCGAGCGGGCCGGATGTCAGCCGGCGCTCAACAGACCGGCGCCGAAGAGAGGCGCGTGAGGATCGTCGGAGCCCGCCCGCGAATCGACGCCGAATTCCACGGCGAGGAAGTCGAACCCGGCGAACCCGATCAGGGCCGCCAGCACGATGAAAAGAAGCTCCATGGTCCGTGCCTCGTGAGTTGCGTTTCGGTTGGTATAGTCGAGTAGTACAAGCAGATCGTAGTTGGACTATCGAACTATGTCAATGGGCGAGAAGTCCCGAGAACGACATGCCGGTTCGCAGGGGGCGACAGGGGCCGAGGCGCCCGGCGCGAACCTGGAGGGCGTTGCGGACGAGGCGCGCGGCGAGGACCAGGAGCACGCTGCGGACGAGGCGACCGAAGCTCCCGCGACACCCGGCGCGCGGGATGCCCGCGGCCTCGACGTGGCGCGTGACTCGGACGTTCCCATCTCCACCCAGCTCTACTGGCAGCTCGCCTACCAGGTCGACACCGGCCGGCTCCACGCCGGCGCGCGGCTGCCAACCGTGCGCGAACTCGGCGCCGTGCTGCGAGTCAACCCCAACACCGTGCGCGCGGTCTACCGTCGCCTCGCCGACGCGGGCTACGTCGTCAGCCGGCACGGCGCCGGGACGCGGGTCGCCGCCCGCCCGCCGGTGCGCCGGACGACCGGGACCCTCGACGGCCTCGTCGCGGAGCTGCTGCGCAGCGCCGCCCGGGCCGGCTACTCGGCCGACGAGGTTGCGGCTGCCGTCTACGCCGTCGCCACGCAGCGGAGGCGGCCCGGACCGCGCGTCAACGTCCTATTCGTGGAATGCACGGCAGCCGACGCTCGTCGCGCCGCGGAGACGATCAGCACGAACTTCGACGGCCTGGCCGAGGCCGACGGGGCCCTGATCGACAACGTGGTGGACCGCCTGGAGCGACACCACTACGACCTCGTGGCCACCTCGACCTTCCACGCCGCCGAGACGATCGCCCTCGTCGCCGGGCGAGCGCCGGTCGTCGCGCTGATGGCGGCGCCGTCCTACGCGGAGCTGCTGGACGAGATCGGCGCGCTCCCTCCCGGCAGCACGGTCGGCATGGTCTGCTCGTCCGCCCGGAGCACGGCCAACATGGTGGACTGGCTCGCTCGCTCCGGCGGCGGCACCCGGCTCATCGAGGCCGTGGCCGGGGACGAGGAGGCGCTCGCGCGCGTGGATCGCGACGCCGACCTGCTCCTCCTGACGCGCGAGGCGCTCGAGATCGGGCTGGCCCCCCGCTTCCACGCGCGCGAGCGGATCCGCGAGTGGACCTATGACCTGGACCCGGCGGGGCTGGAGCTGCTGCGCCTGGCGATCGAGCGCGTCCGCGCCGCTCGGCCCGACGAGGGGTAGCCGAGCATGCACGAACGGCTCCGGGCCCGCCTGGCCGCCAGGGCCGCCGGACCACGAAAGGGCGTCCCGCGATGACCGAACGGCCGCTCACCGTCGACACCGTCGACTACCACACCGGCGGCGAGCCGTTCAGGATCATCGTCAGCGGGGTCCCGCCGCTGGAGGGGTCGACGATCCTCGAGCGTCGTCGCTTCGCCCGCGAGCGCGTCGACCACGTGCGGCGATTCCTGGTATACGAGCCCCGCGGCCATGCGGACATGTACGGCTGCCACGTCGTGCCGCCCAACGATGCCGGGGCCGATCTCGGCGTCGTCTTCTTCCACAACGAGGGCTACTCCACGGCCTGCGGGCACGGGACGATCGCCCTCGTGACCTGGGCGCTCGAGACCGGCGTCCTGCCGATGACCGGGCCCGAGACGCCGGTGACCGTGGACGTCCCGTCCGGCCGCCTCGCCTGCTTCGCCCGCTGCGACGTCGAGGTCCGGCGGGTGACGAGCGTCCGCTTCACGAACGTGCCTTCGTTCGTCCTGGCGACAGGCGTCACGCTGCCGACCTCGCGCGGCCCGATCACCGTCGACGTGGGCTACGGGGGTGCCTTCTACGGCTCGGCCGACGTGCGCGACCTCGGGCTCGCCGTCGACCGCGCCAGCCTGCCGGTCCTCATCGCGCTCCAGCGCGAGCTGCGCCCGGCCCTCGAGGCCGCCCTCGAGGTCGTCCACCCCGACGAGCCCGAGCTGCGCGGCATCTACGGGATCATCTGGTGGCAGGAGGAGCCGGCCGCGCCGGGCGACGACGCAGCCCTCACCCAGCGCAACGTGACCGTCTTCGCCGACGGCGAGGTCGATCGCTCGCCGTGCGGCAGCGGCACGTCCGCCCGCCTCGCCCTCCTCCACGCCGCGGGCCGCATAAGGACCGGGGAGACGCTGCGCCACCGGAGCATCGTCGACTCCGTCTTCGCCGGCCGCGTCACCGGGGAGACTGCGGTCGCCGGCCGTCCTGCCGTGATCACCGAGGTCGAGGGCACGGCCCACCTCGCCGGCCGTTCGCACTTCGTGCTGGATCCGAGCGACCCGCTGGGCACGGGGTTCCTCCTGCGCTGAGCAGCCCCCGCATCGACCAGCCGGAGGCGCGTCCGAGACGGCTGGATTGCGCAGCACGCCATGTCTCCTGCCCATCTGGTGGCTCGGCGTGGGATGATCGGTCCCGGTCGCGGCGCCGGTGTCGTCGGCGGGCGTCACGGAGAGCCCGGGGCGGCGCTACGGGCGTCGGCGGCGGGATCGTCAACCCGGCGGCTGCGTCGGGCGTCGGCGCCGGTTTCGTCGGCGGCGTCGGAATCGGAATCGTCAGCCCGGCGGCGCACGGGCGTCGGTAACGGAATCGCACTCGGAGGTCGCGGCATGAGGGGATTCGTCGCCACGCTGATCGCCACCGCCGTGGCCCTGTGGGTCGCCGCGCGCTTCGTGCCGGGGATCGATATGCCGTCGGCCGATTTCGCGAAGGTTCCCGCGGACGTGATCTCGTTCGGGACCGTCGCGCTGGTCTTCGGGATCGTCAACGGGATGATCGGGCCCATCATCAAGGCCCTGTCGCTGCCCTTCAACCTGCTCTCGATGGGCCTGTTCGGGTTCGTCCTGAACATGGTCCTCTTCCTTGGCGCAGCCTACGTCTCGAACCAGCTGGGCGGCTCTCTCAAGGTAGGCGACTTCCCCCCGCACCTCCTGACGCAGGCCACCCTCGTAGCCGCCCTGCTCGGCTCGCTGGTCGTCGGGCTCGTGTCCTCGCTAGTCCGCCTCGTCGTCCCGGACTGACGGCTGCGACGGACCGACGGCAGGACGGGGCCTCGAGCGTGGACCGGCTGGCAGCCCTCGCTCCGGCGTTGCGCGCGGCGGCCCGGCGCCACGGCACTCCGCTGTACGTCACCGACGGGGTGGCACTCGACGCCGCCGCCGAGACCGTGCGGGCCGCCTTCCCCGACCCGTGGCTGCGGGCCTACTCGCTCAAGGCGAACGACCTGCCGGCGCTGGTCGCCCGGCTGGCCGCCCGCGGGTTCGGCGCCAACGTCGTCTCCCGCGGCGAATGGGCGCTGGCGCGCCGGGCGGGCGTGCCGAACGCGGCGATCACGCTCGAGGGGATCGGCAAGACCGACGCCGACCTGCGCGCGGCCGTGCGCGCGGCGGCCGCCGACGAGCCGCTCCGCTGGGTGGCCGTGGAGTCGGCCGATGAGGCGGCGGCGCTGGCCCGGGCGATCGAGGCGGCGCGGCGCCGGGGATGGGGAGCGGCCGCCGGCCGGCCCCTGCGCGTGGACGCGCTGGTGCGGCTCAACCCGTCGGTCGAGCCCGAAACGCAGCTCGGCCTGGCAACCGGCGCCCGGAGCTCCAAGTTCGGAGTGAGCGCGGACGAGGTGGGCGCCGTCATTGAGGCGGGCGGCGGCGCCGACGGCCCGGTCCGCTGGCGCGGCCTCCACCTCCACGTGGGATCCCAGCTCGGGGCGATCGACGCCTGGCGCGACGCCGTGCGGCGCGCCCTTGCCCTCCTGGCCCTGCTGCAGGGCGGGTTGCCCGACTTCGACACCCTCGATGTCGGTGGCGGGATGCCGGTGGCGCCATGGCGACCCGGCGGGTTCGCTGCCGGGGCCGGCGAGGCGCCACGGCGGATCGGCGGCGTCCTCCCGGGCAGCGATGGCGAGCTCCCGGGCAGGGCCGCCGGTGCGAGCGCAGCGGGCGAGACCCCCGGCGGCTCCGGCGAGCCCTCTTCTCCCGGGCCGGAGCGCTTCGCCGCGGAGATCCCGCTGCTCCTCGGGGCAATCCCGGCCGACCGCCGGCCGCGCCGCCTGGCCGTGGAGCCCGGGCGCGTGATGGTGGCGGCTGCGGGCTGGCTCGTGGCACGCGTCCTGCACGTGCGCGAGAGGACGCTTCCCCCGGCCCCGGCAGCGACCGAGCGCTCGGGCGCCCACGCGCTCGCCGTCCTGCCGCCCGGGGCCACGACCGACGACCGCACGCGCCGGCTCGTGGTCCTCGATGCCGGCATGACCGAGCTGATCCGGCCGGCGCTATACGGCGCCGAGCACGCCGTCGTGGCGCTCACCTCGCTGGGCCGGGTGCCGCGGCCGGATGCCGCAGCCCGTCCGGCCCGCGTCGACGGGCCGATCTGCGAGTCGACGGACACGCTCGGCGAACACCTCCTGCCGCCGCTCCGCCGCGGCGACCTGGTGGCGATCGCCGACGCCGGGGCCTACGCCGCGTCCATGCGCTCCCCGTACAACGGGCGGCCACGGCCGGCGGAGGTGATCGTGGAGACGGACGGCGCGCTCACGCTGGCCCGCCGCCGCGGCAGCCTGGGCTCGCTGGCATGAGGCGGCTCGGCTGCGCGCGGAACTCTCACGCTGGCCCGCCGCCGCGGCAGCCCAGGCTCGCCGGCATGAGGCGGCTCGGCTGCGCGCGGCGCCTGGGCGGCATGACGCGCCTCCTCCCGGTCCTCGCCGCCCTCTTCGCCGTCCTCGCCTGGCTCGCGCCCGTCGTGCCGGCGCGCGCGGAAGTCGCACCTGGTCCCCCCTACCCCGACCCGGTCGTCAACCGGGCGGTCTACGACACCGCCGGCCTCTTCGACGCGGCGACGATCGCTGACGCCGAGGCGACGATCGACCGGATCGAAGTCCGCACCGGGGCCGAGGTCGTCGTCTACACCCAGGTCAAGCCCGGCGCGACGACGGAGTCCACCAAGGAGGACGCAATCGCCCTGATCGACCAATGGGGCGTCGGGCGCAAGGGCTTCGACGACGGCCTGGCGATCCTCATGAACGTCTACACGGGGGCGGGCGGCGTCGTGCACGGCCAGGTCCAGCTCTATGCCGCCCCTGGCTTCCGGGCGCTCTACCTGACGAACGAGGAGCGCCAGCGGATCTACGACGACGAGATGCTGCCCCTGCTTCGCGACGGGCGCTTCGGCGACGCCATCCTCGTCGCGCTCGCCCGGATCGACGCTGCGGCGACCGCGGAACGGGCAGGCCAGCTCCAGCTCGCCCGCCAGCTCGACGCCGTCATCGGCATCATCGGCGGACTCGGCGGCTTCCTCCTCCTCGCCGGCTACGCCTTCTTCCATTGGCGCCGCTACGGCCGCGACCCCTACGTGACGGACAGCCCGTCCATCTACCTCCCCGCCCCGCCCGCCGAGCTGACCGCCGCCGGGGGGCGCTCCTGCACGACGGCAGCTCCTCGCGCCGGACGCTGACGACGGCCCTCCTCGACCTCGCATCGCGCGACGAGCTGGCCTTTCGGACGAAGGATCGGCTCATCGCCGCCGACGAGGTGACCATCGAGCTTCGCCGCCCGAACGTGGACGACCCGCGGGTTCGGCTGAATCGGCGCAACCCGGTGTCGCCGGCGGAGACTCATGCGCTGAAGCAACTCGCGGCGGAGGCCCGGCACGACGAGGCGCACGACGTCCGCGTCGTCGACAAGGCGGCGCTCCTCGAATTCGGGGAATCGGTCTCGAAGTTCGACGAGCTCCTGGAGCGCGAGCTCGTGGTTCGCGGCTGGTTCGTCAAGGCCCCGGGGAAGGTCACGAACCGCTGGCGGGGCGTCGGCGTCCTCGAGATCGTGGCCGCGCTCGTCGCGGCGCTGGCGGGCGACAAGCTGCCGTCCGGCGGCTTCATGCTGCTCGCGCTGGGCGTCGGGGCGGCGGGGGTCTTCACCCTCGTCATCGCCGGCGCGATGCCGGCCCGGACGCTGGCCGGCGCCACCATGAAGGCGATGCTGGCGGCCTACCGGCGAACCCTGCGGGCGGTGCTGGCGGAGGCCCGATCCATGGACGAGGTGGCCGGCGAGCCGCGCCTCGCCTGGCTGGAGACGCCCGACCGGGCCGTCGTCTGGTCCGTCGCCCTCGGGCTGCAGCACGAGGCGGAGGAGGTCCTGGAGCGAAGCATGGAGGACGTCCGCGCCGGGCGGGCCTCGGACGTCTACATGCCCGTCTGGTACATGACATGGGGTGGTGGCAGCGGCCAGGGCGGCGGGGACGGCGTCGCGCCGGGCGTCATGTCGAGCTCACCGATCCCGAACCTGGGCGGCATGTTCGCCGCGCTCGGCACGATCGGGAACACGCCCTCGTCGTCGGGGAGCGGCGGGGGCTTCTCGGGCGGCTCGTCGGGAGGTGGCGGCGGGGGCGCCGGCGGGGGCTTCTGAGGTCGGCCGGGACACCGGTCCGTGCTGGATTGCCGGGTGAAGCCGACCCCTCGGCCTGTTGCCTCGGGCGCGCCCGCAACGACACGGGCCGCCGCGGCACAGTCGGTCGCCACGGCAGGTGTCGCCGCCCTTCCACCTCGGCCCCCGCGGCACTTGCGGGCCGGCGTAGACTCGCACTCGCGCCGTTCCCCCCGCTGCCCGCCCGGGGTGCCGTTGGACTCCGGGTACCGGGTGGAGCCGCCTGCGACCGCCGATATGATCGGCGAGGGGGGGTTGCATGACCGTCAGGGTCCACCGACGACCATCGTCCCGCCGGCGTGGGCTCGCCCTGCTGGCGGCGGCGCTCGTCGTGTCAGCCTGCGGATCGTCGACGCCGACGCCCGCGCCCGGCGAGGCCACCGCCCCGGTCTCGAGCGCGGAGCCTTCGGCGGTCGCCGGCGAGACCCCGGGCGGCATGACGCCCGGGGCGGCTGCCACCCCGGCGGCACCGGAGGTGCCAAGCAGCTCGAGCCTGATCGGGGCGGCCGAACAGGCCGGCACCATCGACCATGACACGGCGCTGCTCTACCAGCTCTATTCCGCCCTCGCCTACGGCAGCCTGCCCTCTGCCTACCGGAGCGACAACCCGGCGGTACCCGACGCCACCACCATCCTCGCCGAGCTGCGCCTCCGGTTCGCGCAATTGTCGCCCGACCTCCAGAACAGGGTCGCGCCGTTCTTCAAGCGCCCATCCGATCCGGAGAGCATCTGGCAGAAGCGGCTCGCGGCCGGCCGCTCGGACGCGGGATCGGTCGTGACGGCCGCCTTCACCGCGGCTGCCATCGACTACAGGTACGTAGATGCCGAAGCGACCCCCGTGCGCGTGTGGTACGCCGCGCCCCTGGGCGAGGAGGACCAGCGGCTCGCCATCCAGCTTGCCGACGAGATCGATCGCAGCCAGATGTGGGCCAAGGAGCAGCGCGCGATGCTGGGGCACACTCCGTGCAGTGACGAGCACCTGGGGGACCCGAGGAATGGCGGCGACGGCCGCCTCGACATCTACCTGGTCTACCCGGGCGTGGGACTCGACTGGAACGGGCGCACGGCCACGCTGCCGCGCGACGAGACCGGGACGCCCACCGGTGGCGTCACCATCGACGACGACTTCGGCCGAGACTGTCCCTACGCGACCTTCATCGCCCTCAATGCCGCCCGGTCCTTCGATCACCTCAAGAGCACCACGGCCCACGAGCTGTTTCACGCCTTCCAGCTCAGCTTCAGGAACTCCGAGGAACCGGACCGGGCCTGGTGGTCGGAGGCGAGCGCGACCTGGGCGACGGACCTGATCTATCCCGAGCTGGACTTCGAACAGTGGTTCCTGAACGGCTTCTGGTCACATGCCAGGGGCGCGGAGGGTCCGCTCGATCGGTTCGTCTACGCCGCGGGCCCCCAGTACGCCGCCTACATTTGGCCGTTCTACCTCCGGCAGTACGCCTCGGGGAACGAGGAGGTCGTCGGCAGGCTCTGGCAGGCGAGCGAGACCTTGGCGCCGATACAGGTCATGGGCAAGCTGAATGGCTGGGCCGACAGGTTCAAGGAGTTCGCGCTCTGGAACTGGAACAGGGAGCCGCTGATCAAGTACCGCGACGGCGGCGAGGCGATCGCGCCCGAAATGCTCGGCCAAAACACGATGTGCATGCGCGTGGACTGCATCCTGACCCTCGGCACCTACAACCTCTACCTGGGTGAGCTCGGTCCTGCATCGGTCGAGTACCTCGAAGGCAAGCCGGAGGTCGACGTCGGGGAGCTGCGCTTCGACCTGGGCTCCGTGCAGGGGAAGCCCGGCGTCGGCCTCCAGGCGATCGTCTCGATCGGCGATTCGCCCGGGGAGGTCAAGGTCGAGGACTGGAGCAACCGCGCCGAGCGCAGGTTCTGCCTCGATTCCGAGGACGTCCGGAAGATCGTCCTGGTGGTCACCAACAGCAGCGTCGATCCCGCGAGCAAGCTCTCCGGGAGCATCCCGATCGAGGCCTCGCCGGGCTGCCCGGCCATCACGAGGGCCTCGGCGACGTACACCAAGGATTCGACCGGCGTCGGCGTTCACGCCTGGAGCAGGCTGAGCATGGTCGTCGTCAGCTCGGGCGGCAGGACGACGGCAACCGTCGACTACCAATGGGACAAGGTCGAGACGCTGACCTCGACGACGAGAAGGGAGTCCGTTCGAGGGTCGGGCACCGTCGACGCGTGGATCGGGTGCTCCATCAATGAGGACGGAAGCGTCGGGGTCGAGACGAGCTGGACCGACCTGGTCCCGGCCACCAGGACGAGCTACTCCGGCGACGCGGAGGCCTCCTTCCTGGAGTTCCAGGGCTTCATGTTCACGGCCCGGGACGATCCGAACAAGAAGCGCATCTCGGGCAGCAGGACCGAGGATGACTCGAGCGCGGACGGCGTCGACGTGGCCGTCTACACGTGGGACTGCCCGAACCCCACCCGGTGATCGCAGGCTCCCCAGCGGCCGCGTCTGGTGGCTGCAGGCGCGGCCGGGCGGGCCCATGCCGGTGGCTGCAGGCGCGGCCGGGCGGGCCCCTGCCGGTGGCTGCGCCCGCCGCGCCCGTACCCGGGCCCGCTTCGGATAGACTCGGGCGATGGGTGCAGTCGACACGATGGAAGTCTTCTTCGAGGAGCTGAACGCGGGTGCGCGCGACCGTGCCGTCGCCCTGATGGACGAGCGCGTCGAGATGCGCGTCCACGTCGGCGACAGCGCCCGGACGCTGCGCGGCCTCGACCAGGTGAGCGGCTGGTTCCTGCGCGCCGACGCGGGCTTCAAGATGGTCCCCGGCGAGGTGAAGGACATGGGCAACACCTGGCAGGCGGACGTGCTCGTCCTGCGGCCGGGCGCGACTTCGCAGCACCTCGACGCGGCCTTCCGGGTCGAGGCCGGCAAGATCACCTCCATCAACCTGACACCGCGCCGCTAGGAGCCGCGGGGCCGCCGGGGGGTGCCGGGGCCCAGCGCCCGGCCGGCAACACCCGGGGGTCAAGAGGGGTCCGAGGTCGGCGATCCGCTGCCGCGCGGCGAAGCCTCGAAGGAACCGCCCGTTCGACCGGGTGCCGGACGCCGATCGGGCTGCGGCCCGTGCCCCTACGGGGCGGGCGTGATCCCGGGGTCGACGATCTCGGACGGGAGCGGCTGGGGGATCACGATCTTGTCGCCGGCCGCGATCTTGTTCGGGTTCTTGATCTTCGGGTTGGCGGCGATGATCTGGTCGACCGTGACTCCGTAGCGCACCGCGATCTGCGAGAGCGTCTCCCCGGCCTTCACCGTGTACACGACCTGCGCGGGCGTGGGCACCGCCGTGGGGCTCGGCACCGCAGAGGGGACGACCGACGCCGAGGCGCGAGGCGTGGGACTGGCCTGTTCGCCGCCACCGCCGAGCCCCTTGAGGAGGAACGGCGCGGCAAAGAGCCCGACGCCGACGAGGAGGATGACGAGCGCGTAGAGCGCCGGCCGCGGGATGCCCGCCCCGCCGCGTGACTTGAGCGTGGGGTATTCCTCGAACCGGCGCGGCTCCTCCCAGGCGGGCGCCGCGGGATCGACGCGGCCCGCCCGGGAGCCGGCCGCGCGGCGCTCGCCCCTCGTCGGTCCGACCGGCGCATAGCCCACGGGCATGCGCCGCGGAGTCACGACGGGGCGGCGGGCGGGCTCGTCCTCGCCACCGGCGGGATCGGCACCATCCACGGCGCTCCACCGCTCGTCGTCGTCCTCCCAGGCTGGTGCCGCAATCGGGCGCGCCTGGCGCCCGGCAAGGAACGCCGGCGTGTCGCCCGCGTCGCGGACCTGGGGGGCACCGCCCGAATCGGCGAGCCGGGGGGCGGGAGGCGCGTCGAGGCCGACTTCCTCGGGCTCGACTTCCCCTCGGTCGTCGAACTCTCCGGGCCGGGACTTCGCCGAGGCCCCGAAGCCGGCGGCGCCCATGGCGACGGGCCCGCTGGCACCCGCCGCAGATCCCGTGCCGGCGGGCGGGGCGGCCGAGCCCCACGGGGGCGGCGCGGTCCAGTGGCCCGAGGATCCACCGGCTCGCGACGCCGGCAGGCCGGCCGGCGGCAGTGCCGAGGACCGCGTCGAGCCCGTGTCCCGCACGGAGCGGACCGCTGGCTCGACCTTGGCGGGAGCCGCCTCGCGACGGGCCCAGTCCACGAAGGCTGGGCAGCCCGGGAAGGAGCCTGACATGCAGTAGGCGGCCTGGTGGGCAAGGGCACGGGGCGCAGCCGGGCTCTCCGCGAAGCAGCGGTGGCGGTGGTCGGGGCCCGGCGCCCGATGATCGCGATCGTCGTCGAGGGCGACGAACGGGCAGACGGCCTGCGGATCGGCGATGTGCTCGGTCACGCGCGGATGATACCCGCTGCGGCGTCGCGTTCACCCGTGTGGCGGCGTTCACCCTCGTGACGACCGACCCTTGACGCCGTGGGTCGGTGGTCGTCTGCTGCGTGCATGACACCGAGCGCGGCGCAGACGGATCCCGGCGGCCTCCTGGTGCGCCCCAGCCGTCGCGATCTTCCTGCCTGGCCGCCTGCGCCACTCCGGCGCCCACGTCCGTCCCTTCGCTCCCGCGCCCACGGCTGCCGCCCCGACACTCCCCTCCCCCACGTCCGTGCCGACGCCGGCGGTCTCCCTGCCCCCGTTCGCCTGCGATGGCGCCGTCGGTCGGCCGGGCACCGCTCCCACGGCCAGGATCAGCGGGTTCGCGGTTGCCAACGACGCCGGGATCGGGCGGATCACCTTCACCTTCCGCCCCAACGGGAACGTCGCGGCGATCCCATCGGTCGAGATTCGCCCGGCGACGCCGCCTTTCACCGGGGATCCGAGCGGGCTCCCGCTCGATGTCGCCGGGACCGCCTTCCTGGTGATCGTCCTGCAGGGCGGCACGGCGCTCGACGAGAGCTACAACCCGACGTTCGCGGGCCCGTTCGACTACACGCCCGCCGGGAGCCCGATCGTCGACGTCAGGCGCGCCGGCGACTTCGAGGCCGTCTCCAGCTGGGTCGTCGGCCTCGACGGGCCGCCGTGCGTTCGAATCCTCCCGTTCGACGGGACCGGCCGGCTCGTGATCGAGATCTCGACGCCCTGATCGGGACGGGAGCCGTTCGCCGCGGCCGGCCTGGCCGGGCCGAGGGGGCGAACCCGGCAGGCTGCACGGGAGCACAATCGGCGCCATGGACACCTGGAAGTTCTACGGGATCACCCACGCCGACCATGTCGTCTGCAACCCGACGAGCCCGGAGCGCCTCGACGAGCTGATCGGGCTCCTGGATCTCCCGCCGGGCGCGAGCGTCTGGGAGGCGGCCAGCGGCAAGGGCGAGCTCCTGGTCCGGCTCGTGGAGCAGCTGCGGCGTCCGCGGGACCGGCGTCGACCTGTCGCCGTACGAGGTGCCCGTCGCCCGTGCGCGCGCGGCGGCCCGGGTCCCGGTCGCCGATCTCCGCCTGATCGAGGGCGATGCGGCCGCACATCCCCCCGAGCCGGCCAGCGTGGATCTCGCGATCTGCCTCGGGGCCAGCTGGATCTGGGGCGGCCATCGCGGCACCGTGGCGGCCCTGCGGGGCTTCGTCCGACCCGGCGGGCTCGTCCTCGTCGGCGAGCCCTACTGGCGACACGAGCCCGATCCGGCCTACCTGGCCGCTGCCGAGCTGGCGGCCGGCGACTTCTCGACGCTCCAGGGCAACGTCGAGATCGCCGCGGAGGAGGGTCTCACGCTGCTTTACGCGCTCCCCAGTCGCGAGGAGGACTGGGACCGCTACGAGCTCCTCCAGCTCCGCGCCGCCGAGCGCTACGCCCTCGCCCACCCCGACGATCCGGACGTCGACGAGCTCCTGGCGCGCGCCCGCCGGGGCACCGACGCCTACCTCCGCTGGGGCCGCGACACTCTCGGCTGGGCGATCTACCTCTTCCGGGCGCCCGCCTGACGTCGGCCGCGGGGTCGCGCCACAGCCTCCGCGGGCCTGACCGCGGCCGCGTGGTCGCGCGCCCTGGCTTCCGTGCAGGCAAGCGCCCGCCACGGGGATCGTGCGCGCCGGCTTCCGGGCGCAGGCCTGACGTCGGCCGTCGGGTCGCGCGCCGGCTTCCGCCGCAGGCCGCGCCCGCCACACCCTCGTCGGGCAACGCGGGCGTACCATGCTCGAACCCCGCGCGCCGCGGCCGCTCGACATGGGAGCAACACATGCCTGCTCGCCCTCTGCGGTTCCCGTCGCTGACCCGGTCGAAGAGCCGTCCCGGGCGGTTCCGCCAGCGGCCGCCGCGATGCTCGCGACCATCCTCGTGGTCGTGGCCGGGTGCGGGAACGCCGGCCCAACCGTGTCGCCGACCGGCGCGAGCGCGTCGCCCCTGGCCTCCGTGGTTCCCGTCGCCACGCCCGGCCCCGCCGAAACGCCCGGCGAGTCGGGCCCGGCTGCCAGCCTGGCGGCACCCACGCCCGAGACCGCGGACACCGTCCGGATCCCAGTGGTCGCCTGCCCGACCAGCTTCGGCCTGCCCGACGAGACGATGGGGCCCGTCCCGCCGACGATGACGGCGACCGTGACCCCGGCCGTCGCTGCAAAGGTGACGTTCTACGGCAACGGGATGCGGACGCTCCTCGGCCCGAAGGGCTGGCGCTGCGAGGCCGCCGTCGGGGCGGATGGCTCCTCCAGCATGGTGATCACGCCTCCCGGCCAGGCCGTCCCGACGGAAAGCCCCCCGCCCGACTGGCAGGCGGTCACCGCCTACACCGGTGGCGGCTGTGTCGGCTGCATCGCCACGATGGCCTGCGGCCTCTTCCCGGAAGCGTGGTCGCTGTTCGATCAGCCGGGCATGTCCTGCCCCGCGGCGGCGCCATCGGGCGAGCTCGTCACCCGGCCCATGCCCCAGGCGGCGATCTTCGAGGATCCGCCCGGGGTGGCCGGCACCGGCGAGCCATCAGGCGGCCTCTATCGTGCCCTCGGGCTGATGGTGTTCGATCCCGGGACCGGGGCTGCCGGCAGCGGCCATGACTTCCCGTCGGTGCTCAAGATCACCTGCACGCTCCCCGACGCGATGGCCCAGATCTGCGACGAGATCGTCGAGGGCGCCAAGTAGATCCGGGTTGCCACGCCGCCACCGGCGGTCGGGCTGACGCTCAGGCCGTGGGCCGGCTTCAGGAACACGCGACGGACCTCGATCCCGTTGTCGTTCACCCCGTGACGGAGGCAGCCGCCGGCCTCGACGAGCGAGCCGGTGATCGCGTCCTGGAACCCGCGCTCGTCGGGCTTCACTCCTTCGCCGCCTCGTATGTCGCCGGTTCCTCGTGGACCTGCGGCGGCTCCGGAAGCAGGCGGAAGCGACGGCCCTGCGGCGACTGCACCGTGCCGAAGTGGCGGCGGTCGAGGGTCACGATGAGGTCGGTGCCGAGGCGGTCGGCCAGGACCACGATCGATGCGTCGACCGTCCCGAGGGGGAAGTCGGCGTAGCGCTCGACGAGGTCGGCGATTAGCGGCCAATCCTCGTCACCTGGGGGCTCGATCGCGAACTGTCGAAGGCCCCGCAGGAATGCGACCTCCGTGACGGCACCAAGACGGGTCCCGATGAAGTGCGCCACCTCGGAGACCACGAGTGCGGGTACAACGAAGTCCAGGTCTCGCCGGCGCAGCACATCCAGTGAGACGGCATGGTATCGATCGCGAGAGTCCGCGGCCGCGTACAGCGGCCCGGCGTCAAGGATCGCGACCGAACGCATCGGCGTAGATCCAGTCGGCGTACTCCTGCTTGAACTCGTCCGAGTCGATGTAGGCCGATCCGTCGGTGCGACCGCTGTCGCCGATCCCCGCGAACGGGATCTCGCGCGGACCCTCCATATCCCAGCCGAGCCGAGCCTCGATCGCCTCGCGGGCGAGCTGCGAGACGGGCACGCGCCGCCGCCGCGCCTCACGTTCGAGGGCGGCCGCGAGATCGTCCGGCAGGCTGATCGTTGTGCGCTTCATACGTGCATACTCGCCTACCCGGCCGCGCCCGTCAAGCCCGACCCCGCGCGCTCATGCGGCCGCTCCGAGAATTCCGAGCTTGCCGGTCACGGCCGCGGTGATGAGGACTCCCCGCCTCATGTCGATCCTGCTGGACATTGACTCACGCATCGGATAATGTTGATGGTGGTCGACATCTCCCGCGAACACCATGGATGTCGGTCGTGGCAGACATATCGGAGGGTTCCATCGTGCGCGAGGTCTACGACCTGGCAGGGCTTGGTCGCTCGATTCGCGCCCTGCGGCGGGCGAAGGGCTGGACCCAGGCGGAGCTTGCCGCGTGGCTCGGCGTGAACCGCCAGACAGTGATCGCGCTCGAGCGGGGCGGTCCGGTCAGCGTGGCCGTCGCCGTGAGGGCCGTCTCCCTGCTCGGGGGCAAGCTCATCGTGGCACCCAAGGAGTCGATCATCTCCGAGGGCGAAGGCGATTCATGAGCGACACGCTCGCTGTCTGGCTCGGCGCCGATCGCGTCGGTGACCTTGTTCGCGATCGCCCGGCGCTGACCTTCCATCGCCGCCAGGGGACTGCACGCCTGACCGTCGCCCAGGCGGACGGCGATGAGCCCCACTGGTCGCCGGCGTTCACGCGGGCCTGGTTCGACGGGCTGCTGCCCGAGGAGGAGCGCCGGAGCGCGGCAGAGGTCGAGCACGGCGTTGACCGGGGCGACACGTTCGGCCTGCTCGCGGCGATCGGCTGGGAGTGCGCGGGCGCGGTGTCCGTGCTGCCCGAGGGGCGGCTGCCGGCCTCTGGCTGGTACCAGGCACTCAGCGACGACGACGTGTGGGCCCGCCTCGATGCCCTTCCCCGCCGAGCCGCGGACATCGACCACCAGGTCCGCCTGTCGCTCGGCGGCGCCCAGGACAAGCTCCTCCTTGCCCGCCTCGACGACCGCTGGCAGCTCCCGCTCGACGGCGCGATCAGCACGCACATCCTCAAGCCCGAGCCGACCCGCTTCCCGGGGCTTGCCGTCGCCGAGGGTTGGGCGCTCCGCGCCGCGGCCGGCGTCACTCGGACCGCGGCGGCCGAGCTCCTCGCGGCGCCAGGTCATCGCCCTACGCTCGTCGTCGAGCGTTACGACCGCCAGATCCGCGACGGTGCCATCACGCGCACGCACCAGGAGGACCTCTGCCAGGTGCTCGGGCTGCCGTCGGCGGCGAAGTACCCACGGGCAGGGGCCACGGGACGCCTCGCTTCGGCGGCTCGCCGACCTCCTCGTCGCCCGCGCCACCGACGCGCCCGCCGAGCTCGCTCCGCCTGCTCGAACAGGTCGTGGTGACGGTGGCGCTCGCCAATACCGACGCACACGCGAAGAACCTCTCGCTGGTGCACGCCGGCCCGAACACGGTCACCCTCGCGCCGCTCTACGACATCGCGCCGACGCTCTTCTTCCTGCCGACTCAGCGTCAGGCGGCGCTGCCGATCGGGCACAGGTGGCGGATCGATGAGATCACGCGTCGGCACCTGCTCAAGGAGGCCCGCGCATGGGGCGTGCCCGAGCCGATCGCCCGGGCCACGATCACCTCTGCCCTCGAGCGGCTCGAAACGGGACGCACGAGGCCGATGCGGAGTGTCCAGGGCTGCCTGGCGGGATGCGGGGCGCGGTGCAATTCCAGCTCAAGCGCCTGGCGACAAGCGAGTTCTAGCCGCTCCGGCACCGGCCAGCTGGTTGACCTGATCGGGCGTCGGCACCGGGTGTTCTTTCGAAAGAGGAGCCTTTCGACGGCATCGCCTCACCTGAACCATACCTTCCGAGCAGCGAAACGCCCGCGAGGCGGCGAGACTCCTGCCGCGAGGCAGGCGTCAGGCCGGCGGCAGTGGTGCAGGTGGGGAGGCGAACAGAGTCCGAGTTCGAGCGCTGGCTCGCTCCGGTCTGGGCCCCACGCTGGTCGATCACGGACCCGGGCGGGGTGTCATCTCCGACAGCCACTGCCATTGGTAGACACTCCTGACGAACCTAGCGGATCGGCGTTCAATTGGCCATCGCCGACCTACGCATCCGTCGTCGACCGAAAGAACGCGCCGCCGCGATGTATCGGCCGTGGTCGAAGCCGAGGAGATCATCGACGAGTCGGGACGCGGTGTCGAGTTCCTCGGACCGAACGAGGATGTCGAGCTAAAGGAAGATGTCCAGCAGAGCGGCTTGCTGGCTGGCATCCAACGTCGAGCACAGGACACGCTCCGCCTCCTTGGTCTCGAGCTTCAGGACACCGCCGCCATACGCCCGTCCCTCGATCTCGGCGCTTAGCCGGGTCGCGCTGCCCAGCATCGACGCCGAGAGCGCTGCCACGTCTGGTGCACCTGTCTTCAGCGCGACCCCGTGCAGTAGGTTCGTGCTCCAACCATGGAGGTCGTTGGCGACTAGACGCGCGGCATCGTGGTTCATATACCGGAAGAACGCATCGGGGCGAACTCTGGGCAACGGCACAGAGAACCACGGTCGGCGACCTGAGCACTTGTACCGACGATGGAGCTCAAGACGTTCACCTTCGTCGAGATACGCACGCATCGCGCCCGTGACCCGCGCGGCATCGTCGCGCGGTACCCGCACCAGCAGCGATGCCTCCGACGTTCGAGTCACGAGCCCACCGAGAACTGCGGGCCGACGGATGATCGGCAAGAGGAACTCAGGCGGCAGACCCATCTCTTGAGCGAGCCCCGGTTCAACCACGAAGAACCGATCGGCTCCGGTCACGACGCCGATGTCGACCGATGCGACGTCTCCGAGACGAAGGACTCGTCGGGAGGATGCTAGTTCCGAGTACACGAGTGCCGCCGCTGCGTTGAGCGAGGCACTCCACCGCCCATCCGAGGACGAGTCGTCGACGATCGTACCTTCGGCCCCTTCGAGCACCAGGAACCGCGCCCCAGATCGATGTGGGATCGCCTACAACTAGGTCGGAGAGTTCATCGACGCGGGACACCCTCCTCACCCGAAGGCCCGGCGGCCCGTCGTTGCTGGCGAGAAGCAAGATCGTGTGCACCTTGGTGTCCGGGAACACCCGTTGGTCTAGGGCAAGAACGAGGACCGAACGGAAGCGACGTGGAAGGAATCGTCTCACTGAGCCCGCATAGTCCGACGTCAACAGTTCCATGGGAAGGACCAGACCCAGCCTTCCATCCGCGGTGAGGAACTGTGTGGAGTGGACAACAAAGGCTGCCCACGATGAGGCAAGCGCTGACAGGGTGACGCCTTGCTCTCTCGCCCGTTCGAGACTCCGGGCGCGGGCGGCGCCGTTCCAACGGTGAAATCGGAGGTACGGCGGGTTCCCCACAACAGCCGTCATTGGAGGCACGTCTCCGGGAAGCAACTCGAAGAAGTCGCGCTCGAAGACCGAGAACCCCAGGAGCCGCAGCTCTACACTGCTCAGCTTCCCGCGCCTCGGGTTCGATGCCTACTACGCGTTCGGCCGGGTTTGCCTGACCGAGTTGTGCCAACCGGTCGACGATCGCGCGTATGAAGGCGCCATCGCCTGCGGACGGCTCGAAGAGAAACCCGAGCGTCCGCGTCGCGGGCGAGCGGACGAGGACTGACGTTAGCGCTGGGGGGGTGTAGAAGCCACCCCGGGCCTTTGCTGCAAGACGGGCTTCATCCGCCAGTGTACTCACGGCCTGACGGTTTCGGCCGAGTCAGTGCGCCGCCGCTGCTTGATACAGGTACACCGCTTTTCGTGTGATCCGCCGCAGGGCATCGCGAACCTCGTAGAGCACGTCATCGGCCGTCAGGTCCGGGTCCCTCTTGAGGAATTCCTGACTGACTGCGAGCGCGTACTGGCCGAATGCAATCTCATATGACAGTCGACGGAATGCGACGTCTTCTACGCCCCCAAGTGCACTCGCAGCAACCACCATCGGATGATCGAGATTGATGAGGATCACCTTCGACCCTTCGTCGTAGACGGATCGATCGGCCTCGGCACCCAGGTGCTTGTACTCGACGCGGAGCCCCCCGCGAGGTTTCGGCCTGCTATCGGTGCCACCGCGCGGCGATACCTTGTCGGTTCCATCGGCGCTGGGCCGACCCGGCCGGGCCACGTCCGGTGCATCTCGCCCTTGCGGGTTCGCGGTTGATTCGGGTGGACTCGCGGGCTTCGAGTAGGCCTGGCTCATCAGTCCCTTCGACCCAGGCGTCGGGCTCGGTTCCGCCACCTTCCGTCCCACCTCGGGCCACGCCGCCTGCCCGGTTTCGCATTGCGCGGAATGTCCGCGAGGCGGTCCGCAACGGACGTCAGGTCCTGGTTCAGAAGCTCGGCAATCCGCGCCGCCGCCGACTCCAGCTGCTGGTATTCCAACTCTTGCCGTTGCTTACGGTGTTCTTCAACAAGGCCCCGCCGCACCGACTCAAGGCTCGACCCAACGAATCCGATCAGGACGCCCGCCACGGGATTCTCCGCATTGAGGCGAAGGGATCGTCTCAGATCGTAGGCAGCGAGATCATCCCCGGCCCCTTCGAGCCTCGGGACCTCGACATCGCCGAAAAGGTATGTCCCGAACTCCTTGGTCTCGATTCCTGCGCTCTCGATTGCCACGAGCACACCAGGAGCGGTTGTCACGGCAACCCCGTGGAGACCTTCCGGAAGTGGTTCCTGGGCCACATTGATCGAAAGCTCGATGTCGCCGAGGATGGCAGCTTGGTCGGCCGATGCACGAAAGACATGCGCGGAAGCGACGGCCGGTTGCCAGGGTTCACATCGTTGGGTGCCCACATAGACCGTCGGGTTGAGGGCCCGCCAGTAGGCGAGATGTCGCTCGACGTTGCGGACGACCGGTTCAGGCTGCAGACGCGCGAGCAGGATGTCGTCGATCGTGATGACGGTCCCGTTGGGGTCTGCGGTCGACTCGTCTCGCACTAACCAATGGATGGGAATGTCATCTCCGGTGGACGCTTTCACATCGTCGAGACGGAGCTCAACGACGTTCCGGAGACCGCTCTTGGCCGTCGACAGGCGGAGAGTCTTGGCAATGCCGAATGCCGCGCTCTTCCCGGTCCCGAACTTCCCACGGCCGCGCTTGCCGAGCTTCCGGGTCCTGGTTCTCGCCATGCATGGTGAAGAACTGCTGAAGCCCTTCGTGGTCCATTCCACGGCCGTTGTCGGTCACCACGACCCGCTTGTCGCGAGGCGCGAGTTCAACCGTCACCTTCGGCGCCACCCCAGGATCAACGTATTCAAGGCTGTTGGCCACGTATTCCCAGACCGCAGCCTCCAGCGTCCGAAAGAGCTGGGCGGTCTGGAGAAGGTCGCGACCTACGTGGGTCCGGACGACCAGTTCGGTCTTGGTCAAGGTTCTGCTCCTTGGTCTGGGGCGGGAGACGCCGCCAACACGGTCATTGCGTCCAGGAATTGCTCGAGATCGGATCGCCAGCGAAAAGGACACGAAGAGTGCGCACCTTCGTGAGGCGATTCGAGGCTGACGTGTACTGGTCAACGCGGAAGACGGCACAAGCCTCTTGGGCGTTGACCGTCGCACGCGCATTCCACTTGTGCCAGGCGTCGCTCCGGCCGATACGAATGCGTTCCCGTTCGCGGTGCGGGGTCTCGGGCGGCCTTCCGCGAGCGGATCCTTCGACCCCAGTCTTTCCGAGGGCGGACAGCAAGCGCTCCCGGCAAATCCGAATCCACTCGACCCCTCGATCGGTCAGCACCCAGCCGCCTCGGCCTCGACCTTGCACGAGCGACGCCCGCGAGGCTCCTACGAGAGCGACTCGAACGAGTTCGAGGTTGATGTGCTCTGGATAGAGTCGCCAGGCGAAGGCATGGGGGCTCAGCTCACGGGCCTTCACGGCGACTTCCTCAGTGTCGATGGCCCTGTTGGCCCCGCCAAGCTCGCTGACGGCGAGGGTCACCAGATCAGGTTGGGAAATCGCGACGGAGTCTTCAGCCACACGACGCCTCCTGGCCAGGAAAGGCTCGCCCGTCTCGTAGGTTCAGCGACAGCACGCAGGTCCCTGCGGCAAGATCGAAATCGGCAACAAGGGAGTCGCCCTCCCGAGAACTGTGGTCTTGGAGGAACTGACCGTAGCCCCACGAGGCCGCCTCGTCGTTGAAACGGATGATGCCGGCGCTGTCCCCTGCTGCGGTCGCCGCAACGAAACGCCGGCCCGCAACGAGGCGAGCGTATGCCCGGGGCAGGGCGACAACGATGCCCCACTCTTGCCCGAGCTCACGCACAACACGCAGCAGTCCCGATGGCAACCACGCTTCGTCGCGGAACCGCCGCGGCCTAGGCACTCGGGCTGCCTCGAGCACGGCCGGAGACACGTCGCTGCCACGCAGGACCCAGCAATCCTGAATCGGATTGTCAAGGATGGGGCTGTACGAGGAGTACACGCCGAAGGTGTTTTGGTTGACGCCAGCTGCGATCGCGCGTCTCAGGAATTCAGATCGATCGAGAACACCACCTAGCGCCGACCCGAGGATCACAAAGAGGGCTCGCTCGACATAGTCCAGCTCGACCATGGGATCGAGAACCTGGGCCGAGGTCACCACGTCCCTTTCGTCGACGCCGAAAGCGGGGTGGGCCCGGTAGAACAACCGCAATGCTCGTGCAGACGGAAGATGCGGTAATCGCCCCCACCGGCGCGTTCGGTCAAGCGCCTCTCGAAGCTCATAGATCGACTGGGGTCCGCACGCCGCGAGCACCTTCACCGTGACGTTGACCAGTCGATTGCGCCCTAATGGTGTCGCCGGGTCCCAGAACCACTCCTCATCGAGGAATCGACACCAACTCTCGGACTGCAATGTGCTCTGAATGTATACAGGGTCGGTGCCCGCCTCCACGCTCACCCACTCAAGGCAGACGACGCCGACCGATCGTGTGAGGCCCTTGGCCACGGCAACGGTCTCGCGACGTCGGGGCCCTGTCGCCTCGTGGCGGCGTTGGTAGTCCGCGAATACCTCCGTTCGTCCGAGGAGCTCAAAGAGCCGCGCCACGCCTTTGTCGTTCAAAGCGCGATCGACCAAGCCCAAGGCCGCCAAACGCGTCCCCGCCGGATCACCGGCTTCACCGAGAGCGTCGCTTAGCGCCGCAACCGCCATCTCAAATGCGTCCGAGTCGGGGCGTCGCGTTGCCGCCAGCCGTTTCTCGAGTCTACAATTGAAGTTGCCGGACCCGCTCACGCGTGACTTCTAGTTCCTCGCCAGCCTGCTCGAGGGTCGGCACAGTGCGGGCCCGACCAACCGATGCGAGCGACCAGAACGCGCTGGCGATCCTCGGACCAGCTTGGTACCGCGCCGACCACCCACGCTTCGAGTGCGCGCGACAGCGGAGCCCGAGACGAGGTGAGCCGGGCGCCCCAAAGGGGGGACCAGCTAGCCGGCGACGCGGAGCCAGGCATGCGTCGGCGGTGTAAAGAAGGACGTGATGTCGAAGACAGCGCGACGCGTGCCTCGGCACCCGATGCAACGGAACACGAGAGCGTCATACCATCGCGTGAACAGGGGTACTACGTCCTCCGCGACGAGCTGCCACGGATTGCCGCAGTCACACGTTCCGACCAAGGCGTCTTCTTCCTCGATACATCGGACAGGAGTTGCGAGATTAGGCACGAAGTGCAGCCGTCCGACGTCGCGGATGAAGAGTCTGCCGGGGCGCTCTCGGTCGCCTGTCTGTGGCGGCCGCCTTGACCTCCGGCCATTCTGCAAGCCCATACATCCCGCGGCGGCCTGCGCGACCGAACCGTGGATCCCTGCGACATATGGGCAAGGAGGTTCGCCGCCGGGTCTTGCCCAGGCACGTATACGCCGCCGTCTCCGAGAACCTGAGCGAGTGCCCGGTAATGCATCGGCTTTTTGTCGCGTTCGAGAAGCTCGTAGGCCGCGTCAACAAACCGCGACGACCGGGCAGACACCACAAGCCTATCGGCGGGCGTGCGTGTCGACTCCACTCCCGTGTGCTCCATCGCGAGCAAGTCGTCGATGTTTCGAAGCTGGCTCTCCTTGGTGCCTAGCACCGCAACGATCGCGGCGGAATTCGGTCCGCAGGCGCTCGATGTCGGCGACCACCTGGCGGCGCTTGTCTTGCAGAACCTCAATGAAGGTCAACGGCGTTCGAGTCCTTGTGCTACAGCCTCTCGTACAGCGCGATCATACGGCGTAGCTACGGTCACGTCAAGGCGAGCCACGGGTCGTATCGCGACCCCGCTCGTCGCCTCCTTCATCAGCTGGGCTACGCTCCCGTGCCAGGACGCGGCGATCACCGGAAGTGGAGCGGAGGGGATTCCCGATGATCGTGCTGCCGAAGCGCCGGGGCCTCTCGCCGGGTGTTCTCGTCGACGTCGCCCGCAAGCTCGACCTCGGCAACGTTCAAGGGCTGGCCGCTGCGCTGCAAGACGCGTGACTCGCGACCGCCAACACGTCGCCGCGAGGCGTCAGGATCTACTCCCCTGATGCCAGTCGCTCGAGCCCGCGCCGCGGAACCCGTACCGCCCGGCCCAGCCGGACGACCGGGACGCGCCCGGCCGCGACGAGCTGGTGCAGCGTCGACCGCGAGACGCCGAGGAGCTCGGCCGCCCACGTCACCCGAAGCAGGAGGCGGCCGGCGGGCGCGGGCTCGCCCCGGGCCGACGGTGGTGGTTCCGGCCGCGGACACGCCGTGTTCTCCGTCGGCGAGCCCGCGTGGCCTGTCCTGATCGTTGACCCGCAAGTTCAGCGTGTCGCCCGCCAGGCCTAGCGTGCGGGCAGACGCCCCGACCCAACCTACAGACATACAATCGAGGGGTGCGACGAGCAGCGCGGTTTGTCCTGATCGCAGCCGCGGAAGGCCTCATCGGGGCTGCCGCAGTGGTCTCGATTGCCAATGCCGTCAATCAGCTGGGCCCCTTCGGGACTCCGTCATTCTCGCGATCTGGCCTCTTGTGATCGTCTCAGGGACCTTCATCGCATGGCGGTGGCTTGGCAGGGGCGATGACCCGGAAGCCACGGCGGGATATGTAGCGTTGACCGAGGTCATCGAGGATGGGATGAAGCTCAGCGAGAGAATGCGCGCGGTCACGGCTCCTGAGACGACCGAACCTGAGCACACGGCGTGGCGGGTGCGCACCCAAGTTGGAACGGCGAGGCCGAGCGAGTGCTCGGCGACGTCGCGCCGGCGCGGCTGCCCGCGTTCAGGGCCGATCTGCTCTTCTCGGACACCTCGCCCGTTGATGCGCCCCACTGGATCGCGGGGGACCTGCTCGACCTCGAACTCCGAATCGAGCGCCTTCGGCAACTCGTTCCTCGCAGTAGCCGAGACTACGGCAAGACCCCCGATACGAACGCGGGCATCACGGTGCCCCTGGACTTGCGCAGACGCTGCGCCATCCACGAGGCCCCCGTGGCTTGCGGCGCCCCTCACTCAGGCGAAACGCGGGCGGGAGACGATGGAGCAGTCGCTATCGGGCCATCACGTCGCTGGGACGGCGACCTTATGTCGATCGGCTCCGCCCCGCCCGATCCAGGTCGTAGCGGGTCCGCCCACTGCGAGCTTCGGCGGGCATCCGACGGCCATGACGGCGGCCCGGCGGGGGGCGCGTTTCGAGTCGCCCTATCTCCTAACCCTCCCCCCGTTTGACGGAAGAGGAGATAGGGGCCTTCCATCTGACGCGAACCCGGACGCGACTGTCAGGCGAGGCGTCGGGGCCCGTTCGGGCCGGGTCAAACGCAACAGGAGATAGGAGATAGAAGTCTCGGAATGTCGCACGCCACCGTTGCCCACCCCTACACGCACTCGAGCCTGTAGTGTGTTGCGATGGTCCGTTCGAAGCCTCGCCCGCCGTCCCAGGCAGATCTCTTGTCGACCCTCTCGGCATCAGACGACGTGGCCCTTGTCGTTCGGGGCCACTTGATCATGGAGGGGCTGCTAAATCGTCTACTCGCGCTCACGGTCCCGCCACAGTGCGACGAGCTCGACCGGCTGCAGTTCGCGCAGAAGCTTGACTTGGCGATCTCTCTCGGCGCCCTGTCCGCCGACGTCCGGGGCTCTTGGCGATCGGTCAACAGGCTTCGAAACAGGTTTGCGCACGATCTTCACGCGGAGCTTGCAGCCTCAGACGCAGAAGACCTGCTCAACGCGATGCCGCCGCTCCTGCGCGACGAGATCCGGTCGCAGCGGAAGGTCCTTGACGGGCTTGGCGGGACGGGGCACCGCACGCCCAACGCACTCGTTGGCAGCTGCATCGGATGGCTCGCGACGTTTGCCTCGCGGGCGATTGTCCAACGTGGAGGCGAGCCGATGGCGTCCATCCTCCCCTCTGATGATGACTTCGAGTGAGCGACGACGAACAGGGCTCCGCCTTGCGACAGATCGCGAATGAATTTGGCCCAACCCGCCCAAGACGAGGTTTCCTTTGACGGTTAGGGGGTGACGGCCCGATGCAGCAGGGCCGATCCCACCGCAAAGGAGGTGTTTTCGCCATGGAAGAGACACAGAAGCGACTCGACCGCCTTGAACGCGTCGTCCGCGACCTCGAGGAGCGGGTGCGTCGACTTGAGAAGGCCGAGAAGCCCAAGAAGCTCGTCGGGCCGACCATCGCGCCGATGTAGTTGAGACGTGACCCTTCCCCCGGTTCCAGCGCCCGGGAGCCGGGGAGGGTCCGGGTCGCCCGCGTCCGGGTTCGCGTCAGACGGGACCCCACTATCTCCTCTCCCCACCGTTTGACACCCCGGCGGGGCGCTCCGACACTTCAGGGGACGAACGGACGCGACCAGAACACCGTCTCCGCGTCCTCCTGGGCTCGCCGCCCCACGTCCACCGAAGGAGTGCCCGATGCGCCTGACCCGCCTGCTTCGCCCGACCACCGTCGTCCGGGCCCATTGCGACGTCCCCTGCGGCATCTACGACCCGGCCGAGGCGCTCCTCGCCGCGAAGACCGTCGCCCGCATGGTCGAGATCATCAACGGCCTCGAGGGCAACGACACCGCGACCCGCAACAAGTTCATCCGCTGCGTCACCGTCAAGGAGCAGCACGCCGAGAAGGTGAAGAAGGAGGTCCAGGTCATCTGGTCCGATTACTTCAAGCCCGAGCACCTCGAGGCGATCCCGGACCTCCACACCAAGGTCTGGAGCCTCCTCAAGCTCGCCGGAAAGAACAAGCAGAACGTTGACGCCGCGGCGGCCGCCGACCTCGTCGCCGCGACGCAGGAGTTCAGCGACCTCTTCTGGTCGACGAAGAAGTAGCGACGACGACGCCCGACGCTGCACCGCCGCCCGCGATGGGCGGCGGTGCCCGCACGCCCCGCCGGCGGCGCGGCCCTTCGCCAGTGCGCCTCTTCCTGGCGCTGGCGACGGTGCTGGGCTGGGCCTTCGATGCCTCGGTCGTGCTGCGCCGGGCGCGGCGCGGACCGTGGCGCGTCGAGATCGCCGAGGGAAGCATGGCCCCCGCCCTGCGCCCCGGGGACTGGCTGCTCGTGGACCCGACCGGCCGGCGCTGGCCGCGGCCGGGCTCGATCGTCGTGGTGCGCGAGCCCGACACCGGCATCCTGGCGATCAAGCGCGTGGCGGCACGCGGGCGTCGACGCGCGGGGGCGTACCAGGGCGGGAGCGCAGACGCTGCGGACCGGGGCCGCGTGGGCGCGGCGGGCACGGGTGCACCGGGCGGACCTGACGCCGGCGGGGTCGCGAGGCGCGCGAGCGCCGCGGGCGGAGGGGCGGCTACGGCGCCGGTCGGGCTCCAGCGCCCGCTCGAACCGCGCGAGGCGTGGCTCCTCGGCGACTCCCGGGACGGCTCCATCGACTCGCGGACCTACGGCCCGCTCGACGCGGACATGCTCGTGGCGCGGGCCTGGTTCCGCTACGGACCACCCGGGAGGATCGGCCGGGTCCGCTGACGGCGCGGTGGTCGCGCCCGGTTGCTCGCGGGCCTGCGCCCCGGCGCGCGGGCACGAACTCAGTCGTGGGCGGTCAAGGCCTTCGGCAGGCTGGACGCGTGCCGGACAGGCAAGACAGGCCGGCCGGCGACGATGTCCTCCGGCGGCTCAACGAGCGGGCTGAGCAGGCGCGATCGACGGTCGAAGACCTCGTTGGTCTGGCCGATCGGGCGCGCTCGGAGACTTCACCCCCTTGACGAGCAGGTAGCCGAGCAGCCAGACCTCGGCGATGGTCGGCAGCATCATGGCGGCCCTGTTGAACGCCTCGCCGGACGCGGGATCCACGAGCCCGGCAAGCGAGCCCGCGATCCAGCCGGCGCCTCCCACCACGAGCGCGACGCCGAGCGCCCTGGGGAACAGCCCCGACGTGTAGGCGAGATACCCGAGCGGCACGAGCCAAAGGCCCATGAAGATCTGGGCGACAAGGGAGCCGTAGTGACGGATGTCGAGCAGGAGCAGCGCCAGGGCATTCGATCCTGCGGCGCCGAAGGCGGCCGCATAGCCGTTCTCGGTTGCCACCAGCAGGGCGGCGAGCGGGAAGACCTGGTTGACGCAGACGATCGTTGCCCCGACGGCGACGAGGATGACCATCGCGCGCGCCCGGTTCTCGTTCACGCGCCGGAGCAGCAGGTAGAAGGCCATCGCGGTGAACAGCCAGGCCGTCGCCTGGACCAGGTCGGCCACGACGCCGGCGCGGACGAGCCCTCCGTTATCCAGCAGCTTCTGGGCGGTGGCGGCCGCGTCCCCCGGCACGTACACCGTGCCGGTCGCGTAGTTGAACGCGAAGGCGGCGAAGACGGCGACGACCAGGTAGAGAAGCCCGGCGATCCTCGCCTGGCGCTTCGATGAGGACGTTGCTTCGTGAGCGGTCATTAGGTCCCTCAAGATCCCCTACTCGTGTTCATGGTCAGTTGAGACCCCAACGGGCCACCATCGACGAGGATCACCGAGATCAATGGCATGCCCAGGTCGCGGATCTTCCTGAGCAATCCGTGCAACGCGGCCTGGTCGATCGCCGGCCCGGTCACGAGCGTGTGGCCGTCGTCTTCCAGGGTGATGCTCAGGCCATCGAACGCGTCTGCCCATAGAGGTCCCAGGTGGCCCTCGATCCGGATCTGGTAGACCATCGGTCGGCCTGGATCGGGTTGTGGGTCGAACTCGGTGGGCATGGCTATTCGCGCGCACCATGGGCGACTGTCGGCCGGGCCAGAAGCACAGGACAGGCAAGCGGGACCTGTCCGTGCCCTCCGGGTGCCGCGCGTCCCAGGGTCGTCACGCCGCGGCCTCTCCGACTTCGCCCAGGGTGGGCTCCCTGACCAGCTCCAGGGCATGGACGAGGCCGTCACGCATCCGGATGATCCGGTCGCAGGCCGCCCCGACCTCCGCGTCGTGGGTGACGAGCACGAACGTCTGGCCGTGCTCGCGGTTGAGCTTCCGGATCAGGCCGAGGAGCTCCACGGACCGGTGTGAGTCGAGGTTGCCGGTCGGCTCGTCGGCCAGGACCAGCGCCGGGTCGTTGACGAGCGCCCGGGCGATCGCCACGCGCTGCTGCTCGCCACCGGACAGCTCGGACGGGCGGTGCGTCGCGCGCTCGGCCAGGCCGACCATGTTCAGGCGGGCGATCGCCCGCTCGCGTGCCTCGCGCCGGCCGAGACCCGCGTACTCGCCCGCGAGCATGACGTTCTCGACCGCGGTCAGCGTGGGGACCAGGTTGAACTGCTGGAACACGAAGCCCATCTCGCGGGCCCGGATCCGGGTCCGCTCGCCGTCCGACATCCGCGTCGCATCGCGCCCGCCGAACGACAGCTCCGGCGCCGGCGCCGTGGTCCTGGTCCGGGCTGTGGAGCAGCCCGAGCAGGTGCATCAGGGTGCTCTTGCCGGAGCCGGACGGGCCCATGATCGCGACCATCTCGCCGGCCTCGATCGAGACGTCGACCCCGCGCAGCGCCTGGACCTCGTTCCTGCGGCTGAGCTTGTAGGTCTTGCGCAGGTTGCGCCCTTCGAGAAGTGCCATGTCCGTTGCTCCTATTCGTAGCGGAGGGCCGCGACCGGGTCGAGGCGCGCCGCGTTCCAGGCGGGGATGATCCCGGCGACGACGCCGAGGATGGTCGAGAAGAGGACGGCGAAGATCGCGGTCCCGGGGGTGAGCTGGAAGAGGATCATCCCCGAGCTCCGGCCGAGCTCGTTGGCGAGGACGACGACCAGCGAGCCGAGGCCCAGGCCGAGCAGGCCGCCGAGCAGGCCGATCAATCCGGCCTCGCTCACGAGCTCACGGATGACCCGTGCCCGCGAGCCGCCGATCGCGCGCTTGATCCCGATCTCCCGGGTCCGCTCGGCGACCGACATGGCCATCGTGTTGATCACCGACAGGCCGCCGACGATCAGGCTGATCAGGGCCACGCCGACGATGATCGCGTTGAAGATCGCGACCGAGGAGCCCACGACGTCGTCGAACTCGGTGCCGGTCATCGCCGACGCGTTCGGGATGTCGGCCTCGATCCGTGCGGCGAGGGCTTCGACATCGGTTCCCTCGTCGGGATAGACCGTGATGTCGGTTGCGAGCTGGTCCGCCCGCAGGTTCTGGCGGACGACCGGCGGGAGGTCCCCGAGGAAGATCTCCTGGGCGGCCGCGAGCGGCAGGATCACGGTCGTGTCCGGCGCGGTCAGGGTCGGCTCGAGGATCCCGACGACGTCGAACGTCAGGCCCCGGATCTCGAGCGTGTCGCCGACGCCCTTGCCGAGCTTGCGGGCGAGGTCCGAACCGAGGACGGCCACGAGGGAGTCGGCGTCTTCGGCAGTGAGCGCGCGGCCCTGGGCGACCCGGGCGTCATACATGTTGTTGCCGTGATCTGCGCCGGGCAGGTCTCCGACGATCATGTCGGGCATGCTGATCCCGCCGTTCGACTCGGGATCGAGGAGGGTGCTGACGCCCGGAACGGCCGCAGCCACCCCGTCGATCGCGGCGATGTCGTCGACCAGGCCGATCGCCATGGGGCTGTCTCCGGACAGCCCACCGGACTTGTCGGTGACGACGATCTTGCCCGCGTAGTAGTCGCTGCCGATGGCGACGATCGCGCTGATCTTGTTGGCCATGGAGCCGAACACGACGAGGGCCCAGATGCCGATCGTGATGCCGGTGACGGTCAGGGCGGTTCGAAGCCGCCGTCGGGCGAGGTTGCGCAGCAGATTCATGCGTAGTGCTCCTGGATCGGGTGAGGGAAGCAGGCTCGGACGCCCGGGCCTCAGACGGTGATGACGACCTTGCCTCGGGCGTGTCCGGCCTCGAGATGGCGCATCGCGTCCGGGCTCTCGCTCAGCGGGTAGGTCCGATCGATGACCGGCGTGACCTTCCCGCCCTCGGCGAGCTCCTTGAGGACCACCAGGTCCTCCTTCGTGACGTGCGCCGTGAACGCAAGCAGCTTCTGGCCCACGAACCTGGATATCACGAGCGCGCGGAGGATCTGACCCATGGGACCGATCCAGTTGCTGCGGCCTCCATGGGAGAGGAGCAGCATCCCCTTCGGTTCCAGGACGCGCCGGCAGTCCGACACCGAGTGGTTGCCCACGAGATCGAGGATGAGGTCGTATCGCTTCGGACCTCGGGTGAAGTCCTCCGCGGCGTAGTCGATGACATGGTCGGCCCCGATCGAGCGGACCATCTCCACGTTCCGCGTGCTGCAGACACCGGTCACGTCGGCGCCGAACGTTTTCGCGATCTGCACGGCGAAGGTCCCCACGCCTCCCGCCGCCCCGTTGATCAGGACCGTCTGGCCCGGCTGGACCTGTCCATGGTCGCGGAGCGCCCGGAGGGCGGTGACTGCCGCGACGGGCATGGAGGCGGCCTGTACGAACGTGAGGTTCGCCGGCTTGAGAGCCAGCTCGCCCTCGGAGGCACGCAGGTACTCGGCGAAGGTGCCGTGCCCCACGCCGTAGACTTCGTCGCCCGGCCGAAGTTGCGTCACGCGGCTGCCGACCGCCTCGACCTGCCCGGCGACGTCCCTGCCGCGAATGCGGAGCTTCGGGCCACGGATCCCGAATCCCGCGGAAGCGGCGCCCCGCACGATGTACGGCAGCCCTCGCATGAAGTGCAGGTCGTATGGATTGGCGGAGGCCGCGTGGACGCGGACGAGCACGTCGTCGTCCCCGACGATCGGCTTGTCGAGTTCCCGGAGCTCGAGCACATCAGGAGCGCCGTATCTGTCCTGGGCGATTGCCTTCATGGTTGTCTCCCGATCCGTTGCGTTGGTCGTCGCGCGGTCCGAGCCTCGGGTCGTGAGGCTCGCCGACCGCCGCACCTGTCTGGATCGACCAGCGGGTGGCCTGGATCGGGTCGTGGGTCGAGTTCTGGGGACATCGTTTTGGTGCCCGTTGCCGCCGATCATTGCCAGCCCCCCATCGGTGGTCTGCACGGGCAGGATCTCCCCGGGGCGGTATGAGTGTCATACCTCCCAGGGGGTATTCGGGGGACTAATCGCGGGCGTCCGGTAAGGCGGACAGGAGGGTGAGCCGCCGGCCCGCAGGCCCGGCCGGGCATCGCTCCTGGAGATCGTCAGCTCAAGCGTCTCGGCGACATGGGGCAGGATGCCCAGGGCGGCCCCACCTATGCGACGACGACAACGATGTTCCCCAGCTTCTGGCCGGATTCGGCGTACCTGTGGGCCTCGACCATCTGCTCGAGCGGGAAGCTCCGGTCGACGACCGGGCGCAGCCGTCCCGCTTCGACCAGGCCGCGCAGGTAGGCGAGGTCCTCGCCCGTCGAGCGCGATGGAATGAACGACACCCGCTTCCTGCTTCTCCTCGCCGCCCACCTGGCGCGAACGATCTGCAGGAAGCCCGGATTGGCCATCAGCAGGCATCCGTTCTCGGTCAGCGACCTGACCATGCGAGCGGACGGTGTGCCGCGGACCACGTCGAAGATGACGTCGTAGGTCTCGGGGCTGGCGGTGAAGTCCTCCCGGGCGTAGTCGATGACGCGATCCGCGCCGATCGTGCGCAGCATCTCCAGCTTCGGCGCACTGTCCACCGCGGTCACGTGCGCCCCGAGGTCCTTGGCGAGCTGGACGGCGAACGTTCCGAAGCTCCCTCCCGCGCCGTTGACCAGGACCCGCTGTCCGCTCCGGAGGTCCGCCTTTCGCAGGAACGACAGGGCCTCGCCTCCCCCGTAGGGAACGGCCGCAGCCTCCGCGTAATCCAGGTTCGCCGGCATCGTCGCGATCGCCCCGGTCTGGGGGTTCTCGCGCAGGCAGATGTACTCCGCGTAGGCTCCCAGAGGGATGCCCGTCGCCGCGAAGACCCGGTCGCCCTTTCTGAGCGACCCGACCTTCTTGCCTACCGCGTCCACGTCACCGGCGAGCTCCTGCCCGAGCACCCGTCGTCTAGGTCTGCGGATGCCGAACGCCAGCCGCATAGGCACCCAGATCCAGGGGGCGAAGTCGAATCGCCGCAGCTCGCAATCGGCCGCGCTGACCGTCGTGGCGCGGATTCGAACGAGCACCTCGTCGTCCTTCGGGACGGGTTTCGGCACGTCCCTGAGCTGAAGGACATCCGGTGGTCCGTAGTCCGTGCACACGATTGCTCTCATGGGTCTCCGGTTCATGGTGCTTTCGCAGTTGTCCGAATCGGTCAGTTCAATGTCGGGCAGATGAGTTGCCCAGGTGTCGCCGGCCCGGCCGAGCATCGTCGCCGACGCCGTCCAGCTCAGCCGTCGGGGCGGCGGTCCTGGGACAGGTAGCCCAGGGCTCGTCCCTTGGCGACTGCCTGCGTGCGGCTGCTGGCACCGAGCTTGGCGTAGATGTTGCGGGCGTGCGCCTTCACCGTGTGCGGGGACAGGTAGAGCCTGGCGGCGATCTCCTGGTTGCTCAGCCCCTCGGCGATGAGGGAGAGGACTTCTCGCTCGCGCTCGCTCACGGGCTCCGCAAGACCGGCACCGGCGCCTCTCGTCCGCGCCGGGGTGGCCTGCTCCGGGTCGTCGACGGCGAACGCCGCCAGCAGCTGCCGGACGTAGCCGGGACGAACCCCCTGGGACAGCGCCTCGTAGAGCAGGCGGGCCATCGGGGCGCCTTCATCGACGAAGATGCGGATGAAGCCGCCCGGCTCCGCCACCGCCAGTGCTGCGTCCAGCAGCTCCACGGCCCTGGCCCGCTCGCCAAGGGCATCGAAGGCGACGGCCTGCAGGATCATGGTCCTGAGCTGCTCATCCGCCCAGGTCTGATCCTCCACCCGCCGGCGATATGGCTCCAGCACCGCCAGTGCTGCCGAGGGATCTCCCTGGGCGAGGTGGACCCGAGCCCGGGTGAGGGGAAGATCGTGCGTCTGAGCCACCTGCGCGGCCGCCGCGACGTCGCCTTGGCGAAGGAGCACCAGCACCCGGGCAGCAGCGACGTCAGGCATGCGACGAACGAAGCCATTCTGGCGCACAGACTGCTCGGTCTCCGCCAACATGGCGGCCGCGCCGGCCACATCTCTCCGGGCCAGTCTCAGGCGGGCCAGGAACACCTCGCTGAGGACGGACCTGTCGATCGTGCCAACATACTGCCGCGCCAGTTGAAGGCTCTGCTGCCCGTACTGTTCAGCGGCATCCAGATCGTTCCATTCATAGAGGATGCGAGCCAGGCCAATGAACTCCTGATCAGCATTCGAAGGTGAATGATCACCCAGTAGTTGCAGGGAGTATCGGTAGGTTTCGGCCGCCTGGTAGAGCTGGTTTTCCGATTCCTGCACATTTCCCAGTCCTGTGGTTGCTGAGACAGTGAGGTGAATATTCCCGGGCGCCTGCCTGATAGCTTTGGCTTCGGTATAGGCCTGACGGGCCGCGGCACGGTCCCCCTGGAGCTGGTGGGCATAGCCCAGCGCCCGGATAGCCCTACAGCGAGAAGGCAGGTTGTCGGGATGCAGGTACTCCAGGGCGCGGTGTGCCTGGTTAATCATGGATTCCGGCTCGTAGTTGGCGAGCGCCACCGTGGCTCTTACGGCGGCAATCTGCCCAATCAGGTCGCGGGTGTCGTCATCCAGCTCAGCTTCTTGCAGGGCATCTTCGGCAGCGTGCAGCTTCTCCTCCACACCGGTTGTCCGTCCCGCATTCAGCGCCACCGTGGCAGACCTCACCCACAACCAGGGCCTGGCATCCAGCACGGTCCTTGGCAGCGCATCCAGCCAGGCGAATACGGCCGTCACGGCGGCGCGTGAGTGCTGGGGGATCCGCCCACCAGTGATCAGCCGATCGGCGCGTTCGATGTCATGGCCAGCCGCAGCATGCTGGAAGGCTTCGATCTCCAGGGCATTGTCTTCACACCACTGGCTGGCACGGATGTGGTCCTCGTCGACACCTCCGGACGAGACCGCGCCCTGCCGGCGCCGCTGCCGCAGCAGCTCGGCGAAGAGATGGTGGTAGCGGTACCAGCGCCGCTCGCTGTCCAGGGGGACGATGAACAGGTTTGCTCGATCGAGGTACTCGAGGGTCTCCTGGCCGGGGGCCGAGGCGTCGAGCAGCACGGCATCACAGAGGGGGCCGCAGAGCCGATCGAGGATGGACGTGCGCAGCAGGAAGGTCTGCACGGGTTCGGGCTGCCGCTGGAGGACTTCCTCGACCAGGTAGTCGAGCACGAAGTGGTGGCTGCCGGCGAACGACGCGATGAAGCCCGCGACGTCTTCGCGGCCCTGCAGCGAGATCGCGGCCAGCTGCAGGCCCGCGATCCAGCCTTCGGTCCTGGCTTCGAGGGCGGCGATCTCCTCGCCGGAGAGGTCGAGCTTCATCACCTGGTTGAGAAACCCGGCGGCCTCGTCCGCGGTGAAGCGCAGGTCGGCGCCGCGCAGCTCGGTCAGCTGCCCCCGGGCGCGCAATCGGGCCAGGGGCAGCGCGGGATCCTCACGGGTGGCAATGACGAGGTGCAGCTGGGGCGGCAGGTGCTCGACCAGGAAGGCCAGGGCATCGTCGACCGGCTTCGCGTCGAGGACGTGGTAGTCGTCGAGGACGAGCACGACGGCGCCCGGGATGGCGGCGACGTCGTTGAGCAGGGCCGTCAGGGTCGATTCGGGGGGCGGGGGCTGGGGCGACTGGAGGACGGCCAACACCCCGTCGCCGATCCCCGGCGCCACCGTCTGCAGGGCCGCGACCAGATAGGTCAGGAAGCGGCTGGGGTCGCTGTCGCCTTCATCGAGCGACAGCCAGGCCGCCGGTCGCCCGCAGCCCGCGACCCATTCGCTGACCACCGTGGTCTTGCCAAAGCCGGCAGGAGCGGAGACGAGGGTCAGCCTGTGGCCGGCAGCGAGGCCCTCGTCAAGCCGCTCGACCAGTCGGGGGCGAAGGACGACGCTTCGCCGCGACGGTGGGATGTAGAGCTTGGTGGCCAGGATCGGCGCGGGCACGGATCAACTATAGGGACGCAGGTACCGTGATCGGGATCGGCCGTGCGCCCTGGGGCCGGGCCGGGCGTCCGGCGTCCGGGCGTCCGGGCGTCCGGGGCAGGTTCGGGCGCCTGATCGCCCGGCCGGTCAGCCCGTGGCGAGCGACAGGCCGGCAGTCCGGACGTCCTCGGCGAAGCGGGCCAGCCCGTCGACCGAGGTATCCCAGCGAGTCGGGAAGGCGACGAGGCGGTCCAGCCCCATCTCCGCGAAAGCGGCCAAGCCGGTCCACTCGTTCCTGGCCCACCGGGCGCACGTCGCCATCGCGGCAGTAGAGCGAGATCCGGAGCGTGGCCGGGTCGCGGCCCTCTTCCTCGCAGCGCTGGCGGGCGACCGCCATGTGCTCCCCCACCTCCGCGGGATCCAGGAAGACGAGGTTGAGCTCCTCGGCGAAGCGGGCGGCCAGGCGGAAGGTCACGTTCTGGCCGTTCCCCCCGACGATGATCGGCACCCGCGGCTTCTGGATCCCCTTGGGGACGTTGATCGCGCCGTCCACGCGCGCGTACCGTCCCTCGTAGCTGGCGCGGCCCGGCTCCAGCATCCGGCGGATGATCTCCAGGTGGTCGGCCAGGACCGCCAGGCGCTCGCGGAGCGGCGGGAACCCGTAGCCGTAGGCGGTCCACTCGTCCTCCTTCCAGCCGGCCCCGATCCCAAGCTCGAAGCGGCCGTTGGAGATGACGTCGAGCGTCGACGACATCTTGGCGGTAAGCGCAGGATTACGAAACCCGGTGCAGACGACCATGTGCCCGATCCGCGCCCGTGTCGTCGCCTGGGCGATCGCGCCGAGCATCACGAACGACTCGAAGGTGATCTCGTCCCGGGGCTCCGGGACCGTCGTGAAGTGATCGAAGACCCACAGTGATTCGAACCCGAGATCCTCGGCCTGCCGGGCGCGGGCGACCGCGTTCGACCACGCGTCCACGGCGTTCCAGCCGTCGAACTCGCCCTTCCAGCCCTGGGGAACCAGCACCCCGACATCCATGCCTGCTCGGTCCTCGCGATCGATTGGGGAGATGCGCGGCGCGCATCGCGCGTCGGATCGTCCGGCTGCCGAGCCTATCATCGGCGCCATGGAGATGCCGCCCCCGTTCGACCCGTCCATCACGGCCCACCCGGGCCCCGAGGAGCCTCTGTCCGGGCCCCCGGAGCCGTGGGACTTCCTCCCGCAGCCGATCGCGCGCGGCGGCCCGCCGTGGTGGATGACCGAGATGATCGCCGCCGAGCCCGCGCTGGCGGGGCGCGTCCTGCGCCGGCTCGGCGTGGTGCGGCGCAGCTCGGGCGTGCCCGGCGTCCCGCCGCGACTGGAGGCCCCGGGCCGGGACACGCCGGCGGGACGGCTGGCAACCGCCATCCGCGGCGCCCTGGAGAAGGGTGCGCCGGTGGTCGTGACGGGCTGTGGGACGAGCGAGCACGGGGCCCAGGCGTTCGCCGCGATCGTGGCCGACGCGGCGGTGCGGGGAGGGATCCGCGGGGCGGGGCAGCCGGGCGGCGTGCTGGCAGTGCAGGCGTTCGAGGCGTCGCTGGCCCCGCAGCGGGGCGGGCTCATCGTCGGGATCAGCCACGAGGGCGGGACTGGGGCCACGATCGCGGCCCTCGACGCGGCGGCGGCCGCCGGGGCGCGGACGGCCGCGGTGACCGTCCACCCGAAGTCGCCGATCGGGCGCTTCGGGATCGTGCTGGCGACCGGCGAGGTCGACCGGAGCTGGTGCCACACGGTGGGCTACCTCTCCCCGATCCTCGCGGCGGTGGCGGTGGGCGCCGCGCTGACGGGCGAGCCGGGCGACGCCGACCCGCTCGCCTGCCGCGCGCTCCTCGACGCCGGCGCGGCCCAGGGCGCCCCGGCCGAGACGATCGCCGCCGCGCTGGCCGGGAAGCGCGAGCTGATCGTCGTGGCCTCGGGGTCGGATCGCCCGGCCGGCCGGGAGCTGGCCCTCAAGATCGAGGAGGCCACCTGGCTGCCGACGGCGATGCGCGACCTGGAGACGTTCCTCCACGGCCACCTTCCGGCGATGGACGAGCAGACCGGCGTCGTGCTGATCCTCGCCGACCGTGACGGGCGTGAGGCGCGCTCGGCCCGGGCGCAGCAGGCGATGGCCGCCGCGGGACGCGTCGGCGTGCGGGCGGCGGGAATCCTCGCCGGGGCGCTCGACTCGGACTGGCCGGCCTTCCTCCTGCCGGTCGGGCGGCTCCTGGTCCCCGAATCGCCGGGGCTGCCGGCACCGGTGGCGGCGCTGCTCGGGACGGCGACCCCGCTCCAGCTGCTCACGGAACGCCTGGCCCGCGCGCGCGGCACCGACCCCGATCCGATCCGCCGGGACCAGCTCCCCTACCGGGAGGCGGCGACGCTGGCGGAGTAGCCCCTCGGTGCCGCTCGCATCGCCCGCGTGGTCGGCGCGCCCGACTCGCACCCGCGGCCGGGTCCTGTTGCCTGGCGGGCAGCAGATGGGCCGTGGGCGCGCCCGACTCGCACCCGCGGCCGGGTCCTGTTGCCTGGCGGGCAGCAGATGGGCCGTGGGCGCAGCCGACTCGCACCCGCGGCCGGGCTTTGCTGCGTGACGGGCAGCAGGTCGGCCGGCGCGTCAGCCCCGGACCAGCACCTCGCCGAGCAGGTCGACCATCTCCAGGTCCCACGGCAGGAAGTCCTGCAGCACCAGCCGCTCCACCCCCACGGCCTCGAAGCGCTCCGCCATCGCCCGGGCCTCGTCCGGCGTGCCGAAGACCCAGCGCGGCCTGCGAGTCTCGAACCAGGCGCCGCCGGCTTCGGCCAGTCCGAACTGCTCCAGGACGGCGGTCGACCGTCGTTCGACCTCGGCCGCGTCGCGGCCCACGAGCGCCCCGACCATCGCCGAGTGAACGAGCGACGCCGGGTCGCGGCCGGCCGCCCGGGCCGTCTCGTCGAGCATCGCGAAACGCTCGGCCGCCCGCTCCGGCGTGGAGCTGGAGAGGTTGAACTCGTCGGCCCAGCGGACCGCAATTCGCATCGATCGGGGGCTCCCTTCGCCGCCCACGATCACGGGCGGCGCCGGCTGCTGCGCGGGGCGCGGCCGGAAGAGCGAGCCCGGCACCGCGTAGTGGCGGCCCGCGAACGACCAGCCGTCGGGCTCCTGCCAGAGGCCGCGCAGGATCGCCAGCTGCTCCTCGAGCATCTCCGCGCGGACGTCGATCGGGGGAAAGGCGAGGCCGTGGTGGTCGTGCTCGGCCTGGTTCCAGCCGGCGCCGAGGCCCACGACGACCCGCCCGCCCGACATCTCGTCGACCGTCGCGATCGTCTTTGCGAGGGTCCCGGGGTGGCGAAAGGTGACCGGCGAGACCAGGACGCCGAGCCGGATCCGCTCGGTCTCGCGGGCGAGGCCGGCCAGCACCGTCCAGGCGTCGGTCGTGGGGCGGCCCGCCTCCCCCGGGAAGCTGTCGTAGTGGTCCGAGCGGAAGAAGGCTTCGAACCCGGCAGCCTCGGCCCGCCGGGCGATCGCCAGCTGGTCGAGATAGGAGCACCCCTGCTGGGGCTCGATCATGAGCGCGTAGCGCATAGGGCTTCCTCGCTGCCGTTTGACGGCTTGGTTACCGCCACCTATATTGTTCAGGTGACCATAAACGATTGCACCGAGCGCGACAATGTCGCCGACGGTCGCTCCGGCGACCGCCACTCCTCGAACGACGGGATCGCCGCCGACCACCTCGCGGCGTCCGCCGCCCGGGCGGCCCTGCTCAACGATATCTCGGCGGGCGTCGTCGTCCTGGCGAGCCGGCGCCGCTGCGCGGCTGCGCGGCGCATCCACCACAGCGGGATCAGCCTGGGCCATCTCCAGGTCCTCTGGATTCTGCAGGAACACGGCCCCCTCCCGGTGAGCCGGCTCGCCGACTGGCTCGGCATCGGCGTCCCGAACGTCACGGGCCTCCTCGACCGCATGGAGCAGCGCGGGCTCGTCGAGAGGGCCCGCGACGGCGAGGACCGCCGCGTCGTCCTCGCCAGCGCCTCCGACCTGGGTCGCGCGGCGGTCGCCGAGCACGACGGCTGGCCCGCGGAGGTACTGGCCCAACTCCTGGCCCCGCTCACGATCGAACAGCTGGCCGCCGTCGCGGACGGCGTACGCGAGACCTGTGCGGCCGCGATCGCCGCCGCCCCGGGCGCCGCGGTCCCGACCTCTGTCGCCATGGCGCCGTCCCCCCACCCGCAACCATCGACACTCGAGACAGGAGCTCCCGCACGATGATGGAAGGCAGCCCGGCCGTCGCGGCCGCGCCAGGCCCCGGCGCCCACGGTGCCGGCGGCGGCGCCTCCGCCGGCGCCCCGCACGACAACCCCGGCGCCTCCGCCGGCGTCCCTCACCCGGCGGTCGTCCTGTCGCCGCGGGCCCGTGCCGAGGTCCTCGGCGCGATCCTTCTCGCGCTCCTCCTCGGCGCACTCGACCAGACGATCGTGGGGACGGCGCTGCCGCGGATCGTCACCGACCTCAACGGCAACGACCTCTACACGTGGGCGGTCACGATCTACCTCCTGACCTCCACCATCAGCGTCCCCTTCTACGGGAAGCTCTCCGACATCCTCGGGCGCAAGCCGCTCCTCCTCTTTGGGATCACCGTGTTCCTCATCGGCTCCGTGCTCTCCGGCCTGAGCGGATCGATGGAGCAGCTGATCGTCTTCCGGGGGATCCAGGGGATCGGCGCCGGGTCTCTCTTCCCGATCTCGCTCGCGGTCATCGGCGACCTCTTCACGCCGGCCGAGCGGGGCAAGTACCAGGGACTCTTCGGCGCCGTCTTCGGCCTGTCCGCCCTGATCGGGCCCGCCCTCGGCGGCTTCATCACGGACAACATCAGCTGGCACTGGATCTTCTTCGTCAACCTCCCGATCGGGCTCGTCTCCCTGGTCGTGGTGGCCCGGGTCCTGCCCTCCATCCGGCGACCCCACGGCTCCCTCAACCTCGACTGGCTCGGCGGCCTCGTCTTCGTGGCGGGAATGATCCCGCTCCTCGTCGGCCTGACGAACAAGCAGTCGGCCGACTGGACCGCTCCGCAGGTCGGCGGGCTCATCGCGCTGGGCCTGGCCCTGCTCGCCGTCTTCCTCTTCATCGAGCGCCGCGTGAAGGAGCCGATCGTCCCGCTCGACCTCTGGCGGGACCGGACCTACGCCGGCACGATCATCGCGACCTTCTTCGCCTCCTTCGGCTTCTTCGCGGCCGTGATCTTCCTGCCGCGCTACTACCAGGTCGTCCTCGGCGAGAGCGCGACGGCCAGTGGCTACGCCCTCCTGCCGCTCCTGGTCGGCGTCATCGGCTCCAGCATCGCCAGCGGCCAGATCGTGGCCCGGACCGGCCGCTACAAGGGGCTGCTCCTGGTGTCACTTGCGCTGCTCGGCGTCGGCTCCTTCCTCTTCACGAACCTCGCATCCACCACGTCCACGCCCGTGATCTGGCTCTGGCAGCTGGTCCTGGGCATCGGGATCGGCCCCACGCTGGCGGTCTTCACCATCGTCGTCCAGAACGCGGTGCCCTTCAGCAGGCTGGGGGTCGCCACCTCGAACCTGACCTTCTTCCGCCAGATCGGGGGCACCGTGGGCCTCTCGATCGCGGGCTCGCTCTTCGGGACCCAGCTCGCCGGCCTCCTCCCGCAGCGGCTGGCCGCGAACGGTGTGCCGCAACAGCTCGCGGACCAGCTCGGTGCCAGGGGTGCCGGCGGTGGGGGCTTCGACCTCAACAACCTCCTCGGCGTCGGCGCCGACCTGGGAGCGGCAATCCTGGCCGCCGTCCCGGAACCGCTCCGCCCGCTCGTCCAGCCGCACGTGCCGGCGATCGTCACCTCGATCTACGAGTCGATCTCGTTCGCGATCGGGTCGGTCTTCTGGCTCGGCGTCGGCGCGGCCGTGGTCGGGTTCGTCGGCGTGCTCGTGATTCGCGAGCTCCCCCTCCGGACGTCGTTCGGCCCCGTGCGGGCCCGTCCCGCGGCGGAGGTCCCGGCCGTCAGTGCGGGACCGGCCGGACGCGATGCCGGCCCGGTCGGTGCCGCGGCCGCGGCTGCGGGTCCGGCCGGACGCGACGCCGGCCACGCAGCTGCCCCGGCCGCCGAATGACCCGCGTCGCGCCCACCCCGCTGGAGCTCGCGGCGCCCGGCTCGACGGGGGCGCCCTTCGTGCCGCTGATGGCGGTCGCGGACCTGCCCCCGGGCGCCCACGTCCGGGTCACCCGGGGGGACCTCGACATCCTCCTCGCCCACGTCCCCGGGGGCATCCTGGCGATCGACGACCGCTGTCCGCACATGGCCGCCCCGCTCTCCCTCGGCACTCTCGACGGCTGCACGGTCGACTGCCCGCTCCACAACGGCCGCTTCGACCTCTGCATGGGCGCGACGGTCCAGATGCCGACGACGGGAGGCCTGGACGCGAACGGGCGCCTGCATCCGACGTGGTCGCCGCCCGGCTCGGAGCCGAAGCCGGAGCCGATCGGCCGCAAAGCGGAGGCGCGTCGCCTCACGAGGATCCGCCGCCTCCGCTACTACCCGGTTCGCCTGGTCGACGGCGTGGTCGAGGTCGCCCTCCCGCGGCCGTGACGGCGCCGCCCGGGACCCCGCCCGGGAACGCCCGCCGGGGCGACGACACCGCCGGCCCTGAACACGGCCGTGGGCTGAGCGGTTGACAGGTCAACGGAATCCCGGCTACCGTCCCGCGTCTAATGCGTATCCGCCTGATCGGGGGGATCGCCGCCTTGGCGGTCGCTCTCGGGGCTCTCGCGTTCCCCAGCGCGGGGCCCGCCCAGGCCGGATCGGCGAAGTGCACGGGATGGACGAGCTCCGTCGTCCCGCCGACGTCGATCAGGGTCTACCGAACCGCGACGAAGCGCACCGTGACGGTGCCCTTCCGAACATACGTCGAGAAGGTCATGGCCTCCGAGTGGGGCACGACCGCACCGCCGGCCGCCCTGCGCGTCGGCGCGATCGCCGTCAAGCAGTTCGCGTGGTACTACACGATCTTCTGGCGCGGCGGCCACGACGCGGCCGGGCGCTGCTTCGACGTCCGCGACACGTCAGTCGACCAGATCTACAACCCGTCCCGCACGACCCGGGCGTCCCACGCAGCCGCCGTCGCCGCCACCTGGAACGTCAGCCTGCGCAAGGGCGACCGGTTCTTCCTGACCGGCTACCGGTCCGGCACGGGCTCCTGCACCGCCCGCATCGACGGCTGGAAGCTCTACCAGCGCGATGCCGTCGATTGCGTGCGCCACTACGACGACTCGGCCGAACAGCTTGCCCGCCGCTTCTTCGGATCTGTCTCGTGGATCACCCCGGGCGCCGGTGACTACACGGGCGACGGGTTTGGCGACCTCGCGATCCTCTCGGCAGCCCCTGCCACGGGGGACACGACGGCGAGCGTCTACGGCTCGGACGCCGCCTACCTGACGGCAAACGCCGCCGCGTCGCTCGCCGGGGTGGCCCTCACGGCGGTCCCGCCCGACCGGCTCCTGGGACGGGCCGCAGGCGACGTCGACGGGGACGGCATCACCGACCTCGTGCAACTGGTCCGGACCGATGACGGCGTGGCCCTCGAGGTCATGAAGGGCGGCCCGACCGGGCTCGCGCCGGCGACCAGGTGGTGGAGCGAGGTCACGGATCCCGCCGTACCGGCCGACCCGGCGGTACCGGTCGACCCGACCGTCCCGCCCGAGGTGACCTATCGCCTGGTGGTGACCGACTTCGACGGCGACGGGCGCGCCGACGCCGGAGTCGTGCGAATCCATCCCGGCGCCCCGCCGGTGGACCCGAACGCCCCGCCGCCTGACCCGAACGCCCCGCCCGTGCCTGCCGACCCGCCCATCACGGCCCTCGACCTCGCGATCTCGACCGGCGACTCGTTCGGCCCCGTCGAGCGGACCTGGGAGGAAGCGGCCGACCTGACGACGTCCGCCTTCCTGGCCGGCGACGTGAACGGCGATGGTCGCGGCGACCTCGTGGTCCTCGCGCCGCTCGAGGCCGGGAGCACCGCAATCCGGGTTGCAGCCTCGAGCTCGCTCGGCCGGCTCGCCCCGCTGGAGGACTGGGGAATCGAGCCCCTGGCGCTCGACGCGATCCGCCCCCTCATCGGCGACGCGAACCGCGACGGCCGGGATGACCTCATCGTCGTGCGGCGGATCGGCGAGGACTCCATTCGCATCGTCGTCCACCGCGGCGGGACGTCCGGGACGTCCTTCTCGAGTCTCTACTTCACCGACGTCCTGCCCGTCTCCTTCGCGGGCACGCGCTTCAGCTCGAGCGACGCGACGGGCGACGGCCGGGCGGATCTCTTCGCCCTCGTAAATCGCGGCGTCGACGCGGACGGCATCACGCCGCTCGGCACCGCCGTCATCCGGTTCACCTCGACCGGGACGACGTTCAACCAGCGACCCTGGTTCTCGGACGCGACGATGGCCTGGGAGACGGCCTTCCCCTACTGATCTCCGGGCATCCGGCCCGCCTTGCGTCCACCGGCGACCCGGCCCGTGTGTCCACCGGCCCGTGTGTCCACCGGCGACCCGGCCACGCCGACCGCCCGTCCGTTCTCAGGTCGCGTTATCGGCGCGCCCGTGCTCGTGGCGGCCACCGTTGGCGTCCACGAAGGCGCGCATCTCGCGGGCCACCTCGGCGACGTCGTCGGTCACCCGCACGAGGGCCAGGTCGGCGTCGCTGAGCATCCCCGCGGGAAGCGCCGTGGAGCGCAGCCATTCGAGCAGGCCGGCCCAGTACTCGCTCCCCACGAGGAAGACCGGGAAATGCCGGATCTTGCCGGTCTGGATCAGGGTGAGCGCCTCGAAGAACTCGTCGAGGGTGCCGAATCCGCCGGGCAGGATCACGAAGCCGTCGGCGTACTTGACGAACATCGTCTTGCGAACGAAGAAGTAGCGAAACTCGACGCCCAGGTCCACCCACGGGTTGAGCCACTGCTCGTGGGGCAGCTCGATGTTGCAGCCGATCGAGAAGCCGCCGGCCTCGTGACAGCCCCGGTTCGCGGCCGCCATCACGCCAGGCCCGCCGCCGGTGATCACGGCAAAGCCGGCGTCCGCCAGGTGGCCGCCGAGAAGGCGGGCGGTCTCCCAGAGGGGAGTGCCCTCCTCCACCCTGGCCGAGCCGAAGACCGAGACGGCCGGTCCGACTTCGGCGAGGGCATCGAAGCCCTCCACGAACTCTGCCGTGATGCGCAGGACCCGCCACGGGTCCGTGTCGGTGAAGGGGGCCTGGATGCGCCGCAGGAACCCCTCGTCGGCCGTCCCAGCGGCTGCCGGCGCCTGCTGCTCCACCGCCGCCCGGCGCATGACCAGGCGACCGGCTCGCATCCGGTCGCGGCCGGAGGTGATGGGCTCGCCTGTGCCGGGCGTGATGGGCGTGCCCGCGCCGGGCGGGGTGGGTTCGCCCATGCCGGGCGGGGTTGGCTTGGTCGTGCCGCGCGTGACGGGCCTGGCCGTGCCGGGCTTGCCGGTGCGGTGCGGGGTGGGCTTGCCCGTGCCGGGCAGCGGATCCTTGTCGGGCATGGCGGAGCTCCTCAGCTGGTGCTCAGCCACGACACCCAGGTCGCAGCCGAGGGTCCGGCGGTGCAGGCGTGGCCGTGGCGAACAAGCGGCAGGCGGAGCAGGCGGGGGTCGCTCAGAAGTCGCTCGGCCAGCTCCGCGTCGTCCATGCGCATGTGGCCGAGCCCGGCGGCGATCCAGGCCTTCCCGGCCTCGTCGGCGCAGGCGCGGGCGCCCAGGCGCCCGACGAAGCGGCGCAGTTCGCCCGGGGCAATCGGCTTCTTCCGCAGGTCCACGAAATGGACCTCGACGCGGCGCTCGGCGAAGAAGCGCAGGGCCGCCTGGGTCGGGCGCGAGTCCACGAGACCGAAGACCTGGACGAGCGGCGCGGGCGACCCGGGCATTGTCGGATCGTAGCGCGGGGGCGGGCGCGCGGGGCGCGAATGTGGCTGCGGCGATCCTCGCCTCGACACCGCCCGGTCGGGCGCCACGCTGCCACGAGGTCGGGCACGCTACGATGGCCCCGCCAGCAGAGGAGGCCCCATGACCGCGTGGTTCACCGTCCGTCTCGAGGATCGCCCCGGGTCGCTCGCGCGCACCGCCCAGGCGCTCGCCGACCGCGGCGTCAACATCACCGGGATCGTCGGCGTCGCCGAGGACACCGACGGCGAGCTGATGCTCACCACGAGCGACGCGGCGGCAACCCGCGAGGCCCTGGCAGCGCTCGGCATCGCCTTCGACGAGCACGATCCGACCGACCCCCGCGGCCTCGCCTCCCCCGGCTCGCTGGCCGACATGGCCCGCACCCTCGCCGACCGCTGATCCGGCAAGTCAGGACGAGCCGAGACGCCGCATGAGTCCCCAGCAAATGAGCCCCCGCCGATGAGCCCCCGCCGCACCGCCGCCGCGAGCCGGCCCCCCACCGTCGCCATCCGCGTCACCCACGAGGACCGCCCCGGGGCGCTACCGGCCATCTTCGCCGTCGTCGCGGCGGCGGGCGGGACCATTCGCACGATGAGCACGGTCCGGCGCCTGCCCCCGGACGATGACGGCGGCTTGCCCGCGGTCGAGACCGAGATCGAGATCGAGGGGCTCGACGAGGCGGCCGTCGCCGCCACGATGGCCGGCGCTCCCGGCGTCCTGGCGCGCCACGCGACCCGCGCCCTCGATCGCATCTTCGGGAAGCGCGTCATCGTCGTGGGCGGCGGGGCCCAGATCGCGCAGGTCGCCCTCGGCGCGGTGAGCGAGGCCGACCGCCACAACCTGCGCGGCGAGCGCATCTCGGTCGACACGATCCCGCTCGTCGGCGAGGCCAACATCGCCGGCGCCGTGCGGGCGGTCGCCGATCTCCCGCGCGCCCGCCTCCTCGTCCTCGCCGGATCGATCATGGGCGGCGACATCAGCGTTGCCGCCGAGGAGCTGCGGGCCGTCGGGATCCCGGTGATCGCCCTCAACATGGTCGGCTCCATCACCGACCACGTCGACCTTGTCGTGAGCGACCCGGTCCAGGCCGGCACGATGGCCGTCATGGCCGTCGCCGACACGGCCACCTTCGACCTGACCCGCCAGCGCGGTCGGCGGTACTGAGCGCGGCGCGCGGCCCACGAGACGTCCAATGCGCATCGCGACCTGGAACGTCAACTCGCTCAAGGCCCGCCTCGAGAAGGTGGGGTGGTGGCTTGAGCGGGCCGCGCCGGACGTCCTGATGATGCAGGAGACCAAGCTGGGCGACGACGACGCGCCGGTCCTGCCCTTCCGGATGCTCGGGTACGACCTTCTCCACCACGGCGAGGGGCGCTGGAACGGCGTGGCGATCGCGAGCCGGGTGGGTATCGAGGACGTCGTCACGAACTTCGGAGATGGCCCCTTGCGCGGCAACGGCGCGGCCGGCGGCGGGGCGGGCGCGGGTGGTGGCGCGGGGGCGGGCGCGGGGGCGGGCGCGGGCGGCGGCGCGGGGGTGGGCGCGGGCGGCAACGGCGCGGGAGCTGCCGCGCCCGGAGACGACTTCAACCCGTTCGACGAGGCGCGCATGGTCTCCGCCGTCTGCGGCGGCATCCGCGTGGTGAGCGTCTACGCACCGAACGGCCGGGAGGTCGACTCCCCGTGGTACGCGGGCAAGCTGCGCTGGTTCGGGCGGCTGGCCGGCTGGCTAGCCGAGACGCAGAGCCCGGCGGTTCCCATCGTCATCGGCGGCGACTTCAACGTGGCCCCCACGGACGAGGACGTCTGGAACGCGGCGGCCGCCCACGGCGGGACCCACGTCTCCGATCCCGAGCGGGCCGCCTTCCGCGCGCTTCTCGGCTGGGGCCTGGTCGACACCTGGCGCGCCGCGAACCCGGGCCTGCGCCGCTTCACCTGGTGGGACTACCGCGCCGGCAACTTCCAGCGCAACGAGGGGATGCGGATCGACCATCTCCTCGCGAGCCCGCCGGCGGCGGCGCGCATCGTGGCCGTCGAGGTGGACCGCGAGGCTCGCAAGGGGACGCCGACACCATCTGACCACGCCCCGCTCGTCGTCGACCTCGACGAGCCGGGGAAGCCTTTCGACGCCGGCTGGAGCGGTTCAGAGGATCGTTTCGCGGCCCGGCGGGCGGCAAGGAAGGGCTGACGCCCGACCCGACGGGGCGCGCGCCCGGTGACGCGCGGCGACGGGCTCGCGACGCCTCTGCCGGCCTTCCGGTCTACGACCAGCTGCCGGCCGCCCTCAGTCGAGCTTGACCGTCTCGCGCCAGTGGGGGACGTACACCTCGAAGCCGAGGGCCGTCACCTTCGGCGCCAGCTCCGCCTGGGGACCCGGGTCGCCGTGGACCAGGAAGACTCGCCTCGGGAAGCCGGGGCCACCGGCGCTCCTGCCGGCAGCGAACCCGGCCAGCCAGTCGAGCAGCTCCGGCTCGTCGGCGTGGGCGGAGAAGCCGCTCACCGCGCGCACCTTGCAGCGCACCTGGCGGATCGCGCCGTCCAGGCGCACCGTCGTCGCCCCGTCCTGGAGGTGGCGCCCCAGCGTCCCCTCGCCCTGGTACCCGACGAACAGGATCACCGCCCGCGGGTCGTCGATCAGCTCTCGCAGGTGCCCCACGACGCGGCCGCCGGTGAGCATCCCGTTTGAGGCGACGATCATGTACGGCCGGGGCGCCCGGGCGATGGCCCGGGACTCGTCCATGGTCTTCACGATCCGCTGTCCCGGGTAGTCGAGCGGGGTGTCGCCGGACTCGAGGAGCTTGCGTGTCTCCTCGTCGTAGCACTCGGCGTGCTGCCGGTAGATCGAGGTCGCCTCGCGGGCCATCGGCGAATCGAGGTAGAGCGGAAGCGCCGGGATCTCGCCGGCGGAGACCAGCCGGTCGAGGGCCCAGGTCAGCTCCTGGGTCCGCCCGATGGCGAAGGAGGGAACGAGCAGGACGCCGTCGTTCTCGGCGACGAGGCGCACGACCTCGGCGAGGACGCGGCGCGCCTCGGACTCGGGCTCGTGCTCCCGGCCGCCGTACGTCGACTCGCAGAGGACGTAGTCGGCCTCGGTCACCCTGGTGGGGTCGCGGATGATCGGCGTGTCGCGCTTCCCGAGGTCGCCGGAGAAGGCGATGACGCGCTCCGGGCCGCCCGGCTCGTCCGTCACGCGGAGCCGGATTATCGCCGAGCCCAGGATGTGGCCGGCGTCGAGGAACGTGGCCATGATCCCCGGCGCCACCTCCTCCTCGACGTCGTAGCGGATCGGCCGGAACGAGCGCAGGGCGGCAACCGCGTCGTCCTCCGTGTAGAGCGGCTCGTCGAGGTCGGTCTCGATCACGGCGGGCTGGGCCCGCAGCTCGGCCTCCGCGTCGCCTGCCGAAGCCGCTGCGGCCTCGGCGATCAACGCCTCGAAGCGGCGGTGCTCGCGGGCGTCCTCGCTCGCCGCCTTCTCCGGCTTCCGGCGCTCGAAGCGCGCCTCGCGCTTGGCGAACTCCTCCTGGAGGCGCCCCGAGTCCAGCAGCACCAGCCGAGCCAGCTCGATCGTCCCCGCGGTCGCCCGGATCGGGCCGCGGAATCCCTCGCGGACCACGACCGGGATGAGCCCGCAGTGGTCGAGGTGGGCGTGGGTGAGGAGAATGGCGTCGAGCGCCGCCGGGTCGTAGCCGCGGGGAATGCGGTTGCGGATCGCCTCGTTCGGGCCGCCCTGGAACATCCCGCAATCGACGAGGATCCGTGCCTGCCCGGTCTCGAGCAGGAACTGGCTGCCGGTCACCGTGGTCGCTGCGCCGAGGAAGGTCAGGTCCATGCGCGCATGGTGCCACGCCGCTGCCGCTACCATCGCGCGATGCGCGAACGCTTCATCGGCCGGGCCGTCGTCCGCCGTCTCCCGGGGCTCCTCGCCGGCCTGGTCGTCTTCGGGGCCGGCATCGCCGTGATGGCGGCCTCCGGCCTCGGCCTCGGCCCCTGGGAGGCGTTCCACCAGGGGATCGCCAACCGGACCGGCCTCGCCCTGGGCACCGTGAGCATCCTCGTCGGCATCCCCGTCCTCGCCCTCTGGTGGCCCCTCGGAGAGCGGCCGGGGATCGGGACGCTCCTCAATGTCGCCTTCATCGGGACCGCCATCAACATTGTCCTGCCACTCCTCCCCCGCCCCGGGGAGCCCGTCTTCCAGCTCGCCATGAGCGTCGGCGGAGTCCTGCTGATCGGGCTGGGCAGCGGCCTCTACCTCTCCGCCGACCTGGGCGCCGGGCCACGCGACGGCCTCATGACCGGGCTCCATCACCGTTTCGGCTGGTCGATCCGGCGGGCCCGCACGGCGATCGAGCTGACGGTGCTCGTCGTCGGCTTCCTGCTCGGCGGCACGATCGGCCTCGGGACGATCCTCTTCACCTTCGGGATCGGGCCCGTGGTCCAGGTCTTCCTGCGCATCTTCGATCCGGAGGGTCGCGTCGGCCGGCGACGGCGCCCGGACCTCGCGGAGGAGCTGGAGTCGCCGGGAACCGTCGGCGAGTAGCCCGGACGGTGGCCCGCCCCCGGCCGATCGGAACCATCGGCGAGTAGCGAGGAGCGCCCGCTCGATGTGACCCCGGTACGCAGCCTCCGGGAGCGGGCCCCGGCAGTCGGATGGAACCCGGTCAGCCCGGGTAGCCCGTGATGTCCCGGATCTCCTCGTAGAGGGGCCGCAGCCGCTCGTACATGCGCAGGTAGACGCGCCGGTAGAGCGCGTCGTACAGCTTCGCCGCCTCGGGCTCCGGCTCGCGCGTCTCCACGACGCGTGTCATCGCCGCCACCGCGACATCGAAAGAGGGGTGGATCCCGAGGCCGACTGCAGCGTCGATGGCCGCCCCGAGGCCCGACGTCTCGTGCGTGTGCGGCCGCCCGACCGGCAGCCCGAAGACGTCCGCGGCAATCTGGACCACCCGGTCCGAGCGCGCCCCACCGCCCGCCACGCGCAGCTCCGTGATCGGCACGCCCGTCCGGCGCTCCGTCCGCTCGCCGCCCTCGCGCAGGGCGAAGGCCAGCCCCTCGACGACCGCTCGGTAGAGGTGGGCCCGGGTGTGGACATCCCCGAAGCCGACGGCGGCGCCCTTGGCCTCGGGCCCCGGAATGCGGACCCCGGGCGAGAACGTCGGCTGGAGGATCAGGCCCATGGCACCGGGAGGCGTCCGGCCGAGCAGCTCGTCGAGGACGTCGACCGGGTCGATCCCCCGGGCCAGGGCAGCGGCCTCCTCGGCGGCGCCGAACTCGCGGCGGAACCACTCGACGAGCCAGAACCCGCGGTAGACCTGAACCTCGAGGCTGTAGGCGCCGGGGACCGCCGCCGGATACGGCGGAACGAGCGGAATCGACTCGACGTAGCGCCGGTGAGTCGTGTTGATCGTCGCCGTGGTGCCGAAGGAGAGCGCGCCGACGTGGGGCTCCAGGGCGCCGGAGCCCAGCACCTCGCAGGCCTTGTCGGCACCGGCGGCGATCAGCGGCAGGCCAGCGGGGAGACCAAGGTGCGCGGCCGCGGCCTTCGTCAGCTCACCGAGCCGGTCGCCCGTGGGCACGAGGTCGGGGAGCATGTCGCGCTCGATCGCGGTCGCCCGCCATTTCCAGTCGCTTGACTTCGCCCAGCGGCGGCGCTTGAAGTCGAAGGGCAGGTAGCCGACCTGCGCCGCGTCGGCGTCGACGAAGCGGCCGACCAGGCGGTGGATGAGGAAGCCCGACAGGAGGAGATAGCGCTTCGTCTGCGCCCAGGTCGCCGGCTCGTTGGCGACCAGCCAGTTCGCTTCCGCCTCGGCCTGGAACGTCGCCACCGTGCCCGCGACGCCAAGGGCGCGGAAGGCGAGGCCGGTGGCGCCCCCGATCCGCGGCAGGCCCTCGGTGCGGCGCTGGTCCAGCCACACCATCGCCGGACGGAGCGGGCGCCCGTCCGCGTCGAGGACGACGATCGTCCCTCGCTGCGTCGTGAGGGCCAGGCCGGCGATCGCGTCCACGCGCACCGTCGGGTCGGCGACGAGCGCCCGGCATGCCTGGCCAACGGCGCCCCAGTAGAGCTCCGGGTCGTTCTCCGCCCAGCCGGGGTGCGGCGCGACGTACGCCTCGATCGGGACTTTCGCGCGCGCCACGAGCGCACCGGCCGGGTCGAAGAGGAGGGCCCGGACGCTCTGCGTGCCGACGTCGATCGCGAGGAGCTGATCTGCGCTCATGCCGGCCCGGCCTCCGCGAGCGGAGCGACGGCCAGCGGGGCCACGGCGGACAACCCGGCCTCTGCTGGCCGCCCTGTCCCGGCGGCTCCCGCGCCCGCGTTCGCGGCGTGGCCTTGCGGGGAAGCGGAGAGCGGCGCGTGGTCGCGCGTCCAGCGCGCCCGGTAGGCGGCCTCCTCGGCCTCCCAGCGGGCATCGTCCCAGCCGAGCTCCGGCGCGACGAGCGAGCGGATGCGGGCCATGTGGGCCACGCCGCCGCCCGGCAGGAGGAGGCCCAGCCGGACCCGCCGGAGCAGGAGGTCGTCGAGATGCACGACGCCCTCGGCCCGGGCGGCCCAGCGCAGGGCGGCCCACGGGTCCGGCGTGCCGGGAATCGGGGCGAGCTCGGAACGGTCGGCCGCAGCCGCGACGAGAGCGTGCGCGTCGGCGCCGTGGCGCCCGCGGAGGCGGCGCCGCAGCCCGGGCGGGAGGAGCGCCAGCTCGTCGTCGATCGCGGCGCCTGCCCGGGAGCCCGTCCAGGTGCGTGCCTCCGGGAGCGGGTCGAGTGGCGGCGTTTCGGCGCCAGGTCCGGCCGCGCCGGCACCGGGACGAGCGGCGCGGGCATCACGTCCGGGCCCGCCGGCGTCGGCCGCGCCCGCATCTTCCCTGGCCCGACCCCCTGCGCCCATGGTCCGGCCGGCGAAGCGCGGCTTCAGCGCCGCGAGGGCGTCCCGGGCGATCCCGTCGAACGTCGTCAGCTTCCCGCCCGTCACGGTGAGCAGGCCGCTCTCCCCCCAGCAGGCGTGATCGCGGGATTCGGCCGAGGGATCGGCCTTGCCCGACCCGATGACCGGGCGGACGCCGGCAAAGGTGGCGTGGACGTCGGTCGCCCGCAGGTCGAGCGAGGGGAACACGTGGCACGCCCACGCCAGGAGGTAGTCGGCCTCCGCGGGCGAGATCCGGGTGCCCGCGTCGGGGTCCTCCGGATGGTCGACGTCGGTCGTCCCGACGAGCGTGACCGACTCCCACGGGTAGGCGAAGACCGGGCGGCCGTCGAACGGGTGCGGGTGGCTCACCGCCTGGGCGACCGGGAAACGCCACGCCGGGAAGAGGAGATGGCTCCCCCGGAGGGGCCTGAGGCGGGCAGCGCCGCCCACGCGCGCCCGCAGGCGATCCGCCCAGGCCCCGGCGGCGTTCACGACGGCGGTCGCGTGGACCTCCAGCGAGCGGCCCCCCGCCTCGGGAGCGCGGTCCACCATCCGGACGCCGAGCACGTCGCCGGTCGGGCCCAGCAGAAGCTCCTCGACCTCCGCGTAGGTCACGAGAACGGCGCCGGCCGCGGCCGCGTCCATCGCCACCCGGTAGACGAGGCGGGCGTCGTCGGTCCAGGCGTCACCGTAGCGGAACGCGGCGGCCAGGTCCGTGCCGCGCACCCGCGGCGCGAGGAGCTCCAGCTCCCCGTCGCGCAGGCGGCGGTGCGTGCGGCGGCGGGCCAGCAGATCGTAGGCTGCCAGACCGCCCTGCATCATCAGCTGCCCCGGCGAGCTCCCGCGCGGCACGGGCATGAGGAAGCCGAGCTCCTCCACGAGCCCCGGCGCCGCCCGGAGGAGAGCCTCGCGGCCGCGGACGCTCTCGCGGACCACGCCGACCTGGAGGTGGGCCAGGTAGCGCAGCCCGCCGTGGACGAGCTTGCTCGACCAGGAGCTGGTGCCGGCGGCGAGGTCTCCCTTCTCGACGAGCGCCGTGCGAAGCCCGGCCTGCGCCGCGCGCCGGGCGATCCCCGCCCCCGTGATCCCGCCGCCGATGACGAGGACGTCGAACTGGCCCTCGGCCAGGCGCGCCCAGGCGCGGTCGCGCCAGCCGTGGGCGAGGCGGGCGGGGGTCGGGAGGCCGGAGTCGCGGGGAGCGGTCACGCCGTCTCCCCCTGGGAGTCGTCGCCGTCCGCGGGCGGCGCGGGCAGCAGGACGCCGCCGCCGCTCGCGGGCGCGTCGGGCAGCGGATGCCGCCGGCGTCCGCGGGCACGTCCGGCAGCAGCAGGCGACAGGAGGCCGATGGTTTCTGCGGGCGCGTCGGGCAGCAAGGCGCCGCCGCCGCTCGCGGGCGCGTCCGGCAGCAGGACGCCGGGGTGCATGATCCCGGCGGGGTCGAAGCGCCGGGCGAGGTCGCCGAGAGCCGCCATCCCGAGCTCCCCCTTCTCGGCCGCGAGGTACGTCGCGTGGTCGCTTCCGACGCCGTGCTGGTGGCTGATCGTGCCGCCCAGCCGGACGATCGCCTCGGACGCCATCACCTTCAGCCGGCGCCAGCGCGCCAGCGTCTCGTCGGGGTCATCGGCAAGGCGGAAGACGAAGGTCGTGTAGAGGCTGCTCCCGGTCGGATAGACATGCGAAAGGTGGGTGAAGGCGTGGACCCGCTCGCCCTGGTCTGCGAGGCCGCGCCGGATCGCCGGCGCGAGCGATGTCGCCATCGCCGGGACGCGATCCCAGGCGACCGCCGTCTCGAGCGTGTCGATCGCGTAGCCGGCCTCCCACAGGGTGTTACGCAGGTAGGGCGTGCGGAAGCGGCCCCTGTGCCACTGGCGCCCGAACGTGGCCGGCGCCCTGACCGCTCCGAAGGCGCGGCCGATCCCCAGCACCTCGGAGAAGGTCGCGGCCGTCACGCGCCGCCGCCCGACGAGCCCCAGGAGGACCATGCAGCGGCCCGGCCCGGCACCGTTCGCGGCGAGGTACCGACGCAGGACGGCCAGCATCCGCTCGTGGCCGGCGAGGGCGAGGTTCGTCCACGTCTCGGCGGGCGTGGACGTGCGGACCATCGCGAGCGGGAGCCGCGCCCGCGCGAGCGCCCTCGTGAACGCGAGCGCGCGCTCCCAGTCGGGAAGGAAGAGCGTCGGGAAGGCCTCCACCTCCGGTAGCGGCGCGACGCGCAGCACGGCCTCGGTGAGGATCCCCAGGCGGCCCTCGCTCCCCAGGATCGCCTGCCGCAGGTCGGGGCCCGCGGCCGAAGCCGGGTGCGACGGCATCTCGAGCGTCCCGGCCGGCGCCTCCACGGTCCCCCCCGCGAACAGGGCCTCGATCCGCCCGTACCCGCCCGACTGGTGGCCGGAGCTGCGGGCCGCCACCCAGCCGCCGACCGTCGAGAGCTCCCAGCTCTGGGGGTAGTGACCCAGGGTCAGGTTGCGCGCGCGAAGCGCGGCCTCCACGTCCGGTCCGGCGGTGCCGGAGCCGAACCTCGCGAGGAGGCTGCCGTCGTCCAGCGCCCGGAGGCCGGCCAGGTGCGCCATCGAGATGGTCAGCCACGGCGAACCGTCGGTCGCGGGCGTCACGCCGCCGACGACGCTCGTCCCGCCGCCGTACGGGACCACGCGTGCCCCGGCCGACGCGGCCCAGGCGAGGAGCTCGCGGACCTCGCCGGCGTCGTTCGGGAAGGCGACGCCGTCCGGGACCGCGCCGAGCCGTCCCGTGCGGAGCGCAACCCAGTCGGGGAGGCTCTGGCCCCGCGCGTGGCGAACTCGCGTCTCCGGGTCGCCGACGACCAGGCGGTGGCCGGGGAGGCGGCTCGCCGGAACGGCGGCGACAACGTCGGCCAGGGTCGCATCGCGCGGCGGAGTCGCCGGCCCGACCACGCGCTCGATCGCCGACGCCCCGCCGGCCGGAAGCTTGTCGGTGATCGACTCGTCGCCCCACCCGTTCCAGCGTCGCATGGGCGGATGATGCGCCGCCGGGGGACCCGCGTCGCGTCCCTTTCGGCCCGGGGCGGTGGGCTGCGTGGACCGCGGTCGGCGAGATCCTCCTCGTCGGCCACTCTGCGCGAAGAGTTGCCGACTCACCGATCATGTCCGTGAGCGTCGCCCCGGCGCCGTCGAGATCGACTGAAGGAGGCTGCTCGTGGATGGTGAGACCGTCGTCGGGGTGATCCCGAACGCGCGGGTGAAGACCGGGCTGCTCTCGTCGACGACCTACACGCTGGTCGTCACCGACCGGCGCCTGCTCCTCGCCGAGCAGACGAGCGACCTGGTCAAGCGCCGGGCCGTCGAGGCGAAGGAGGCGGCGAAGTCCGCGGGCAAGGGCTTCATGGGCCAGTGGGCGGCCTCGGCCGGCACCGGGTTCGACAAGGGGCGGCACTACCTGGGAATGGACCCGGCCGCGATCCTCGCCGAGTCGCCGCGAAACGTGGCCCTCGGGCCGGCCGACGTGCGCGGCGTGAAGGTGGAGCGCAAGACGTCGTCGGACGAGGACGGCAGCATGGAGAGCTCGCTCCGCATCACGATCAGGACGGAGCGGGGGGAGGCGACCTACTCCACGCCGGACGAAACGCCGGCCCGTGACGAGGCGACGGGCGATGCTGACCCGAGTCTTCGGCGCGGCCGTGCGATAGCGCCCACCGCGACGGACGACGACGCCATCGGCGCCGCACCGTGGCGAAGGGTGGACGGGCGGACGGGCGGACGGGCGGACGGGCGGACGACGCCGCCATTCGGCACCGCACGGTGGCGGAGGGGCGGACGGGCGGACGGGCGGACGACGCCGCCATTCGGCACCGCACGGTGGCGGAGGGGCGGACGGCGGACGGGCGGACGACGCGCCATTCGGCACCGCACGGTGGCGGAGGGGCGGATGACCGAGACCGCACCGAGCGGTCGGGGACGCATCCTGTCAATTGCGCACCAGGCGCACCGTATGCGCGATCGACGTCCCCGCTGCCAGCCGATCGGCCGCCAAGGGGCACCCAGGGGCGTCCGGACGGGCTCCCATCCGATCAGATGCGCGGCGGCGCGGACCCGTGATCGGATCAACCGTGTGCCGGGATGACGACACCCCGCATACGGTTCGCAGGGCGCGCATCTGATTGGATGCAGGTCCGGCGCGGCCGGGCTGGCAGACGCGCGCGCCGCCCTTCATACTCGCGGCCAGGAGGTGCACGAATTGGGCGACAAGACTCCAAAGCGACCACCCAAGCCGAAGAAGCCGAAGGCGCCGAAGACGCCGTAGGTCGAAGCTCAGCGGGCCCGCAAACGCGCCCCTGCCGATCCCGGCGGTGGCCAGGCGACGTCGTCTCCATGGCCGGGATCGGCGCGGCGTGATCCTGCGCCTGCGCCGCCGCCGCGACCGGCGGGGCATCGCGCGGCTCGCGCGGCAAGTCCCGGGCGGGGCTCAGGTTGCGCGCGCCATATCAGCTCGCGCGTGCCATTCAGCTCGCGCCCGTCCCGGTGCTCCCGGGCGCGTGGAGCGGCGTCCCGTCGGCGCAGCGCGGGCACGTCCCAGGGCCCGCCTCGAAGGTGGGGATCTCCATCTGCCAGAGCCCCTGGGCGGGGTAGCGGCGCCCGGTCGCCGGCGACACGAGGACCGCCGTGCCGCCCGACCGGTCGGCCATGACGAAGCAGCAGACGATCTCGCCGCCGGCCGCCTCCACGGGCGGCAGCATCGCCAGGAGCGAGCCCCCGGTTGTCAGGATGTCGTCGACCAGGAGGACGCGCTCGCCGGGCTCGATGCGGAAGCCGCGCCGGAACTCGCGGTGGGTCGCGCCGTCGGGCCCGCGGACCTCCTCGGCGAAGATCCCGCGGACGCCGAGCTGGCGGGCCGTCTCGAAGGCGAGGACGATCCCGCCGGTGGTCGGGCCGGCGACGACGTCGACCATCGGCCCCCCATCCGCTCCGCGGGCGGCCGCCGCCCAGAACGAGCACAGCTCGCTCGTGACCGCGGGATCCTGGAGGAGCAGGAACTTCTCGAGGTAGCGCTCGCTGTGGCGCCCCGACTTGAGGAGGAAGTGGCCCTCGCGGAGGGCGCCGGCGCGCTTGAAGAGCGCCTCCGTGCGCTGGGCGACGGCCGCGCGGGCGGCCATCTCCAGGGCGGGCCGGATCGTGGTCATGGCCCGAAGTCTAGGCGCCCTGCGGCGGCGGTCGCGGCGCCCGGGTGCCGCCGCCCGTGGCGACGAGACGGCCGAGACGGCCGAGCACGGGCTGGGTGGTCACGGCACCTCCTGGGACGGAGATTCCGGCGATGGAGGCGGTTGCGGCGCGACCCCGGGGCCGCGGTAGCGGGTCGGGTCGAAGTAGTTCGTGGGCGGCGGCCGATGGAAGATGTCCGGGTTGGTCGCCGCCTCCTGGAGCTCGGGGGCATCACCGGAACGCAGTTCGCCACAGTGGTAGCAGGCGACGACCGTCGGCGGGTTGACGGACTTGCAGGCCGGGCAGGCCCAGGGTCCCGCGTCGTCCGCGAGCCCGGCCCGGCGCCGATTCCAGCGGGCGATGCCCGGCCCGAACCAGCGCTCGAGCCGCCGCCAGACGACGAGGCCGGGGATCCTGGCTGCCGCGAGCAGGAAGACGCCCACGGCGATCGCGAGGGCAACCCAGAGGACGGAGACGGCGACGCCGATGAACTCCGCGGCCTGCGCCCAGCTCGCCTCGCTCACGGCCGCCCCTCCCCTACGGCCGGTACTCGACGCCCTTCGCCGACGCGGGACCGGGACGCCTCGGCAGCGCCGTCCCGACCAGCGGCCCGTACGAAGCGAGCTCCCGGTGGGCGCACTCCCCGGCCAGCGCGTCGACGAGGCGGACCGGGAGCGTCGGGTCGGCGAAGATGGCAGTCCCCACCTGGACGGCGACGGCCCCCGCGGCGAGGAAGTCGAGGACGTCGTCGATACCCGTCACGCCGCCGATCGCGATGACCGGGATGTCGACCACCTGGGCCACCTCGTAGACGATCCGCAGGGCGACCGGCTTGATGGCGGGCCCCGAAAGGCCGCCGTACGTGTTGCCGAGGAAGGGGCCGGTCCGGTCCGCGCGGAGGGTCATCCCGGAGAGCGTGTTGATCGCCGAGAGCGCGTCGGCGCCGGCGTCGGCGACCGCCCGGGCGATCGGCCGGATGTCGGACACGTTCGGGGAGAGCTTCACGATGAGCGGCAGCTCGGTCGCCCGGCGCACCGCGCGGGTCACGGCGGCCGCGGCGTCCTGGTCGATCGCGAACTGGAGCCCGCCCTTGCCGACGTTCGGGCAGCTGATGTTGAGCTCCACCCCGGCCACCCCCGGCACGAGGTCGAGCAGGCGGACGACGGCGACGTAGTCCTCGATCGACTCGCCGGCCACGTTGACGATGACCGGCACCTTCCAGGTTGCCCAGAGCGGCGCGTACCGTTCCAGGACCGCTTCGATCCCCGGGTTCTGGAGACCGATGGAGTTGAGCATCCCGCCCGGCGTCTCGGTGACCCGCGGCGGGCGATTGCCGGCCCGCGGCCGCAGCGTGGTTCCCTTGCAGCAGATCGCGCCGATGCGCCCGACGTCCACCACGTCCGCGTACTCGACGCCGTAGCCGAAGGTCCCCGAGGCGACGAGGATCGGGTTGGCGAGCACGAGGCCGCGGCCCAGGTCGACGGTGAGATCCACGGCCTGCCGATCGAAGCCCGCCGGCGCGCCGGGCCGCCGGCCACCGGGAGCGACCGGGGCGATCGTCGGGCTTCCCAGGGCCACGATGGGAGAAGCGCCGGCCGGCGATCGACCGCCGGCTGTCAACCCGGCTGCCTTCGGCCGAGCGCCCCTCGGCTCGACGATCGCGCTCCTGATCGTTCGAACCGTCGGCTTCCGCTTCGGCCCTCCCGCCGCCCCGCTCGCCGCGGCCGGGCCTGGCCCCTTGCCGTGCGTGATGGCCCGTCGCTTCGGCTTCATCGGGCCTGGGTCCCGGCGCCGGCAGTGGCCTCCCAGTCGATCTCGTCGCTGGCGAAGACCGGCCCCTCCCGGCAGACGCGCTGCGGGCCGTTGACCCCCCACACGACGCAGCCGAGGCAGGCGCCGACGGCACAGCCCATGTTCTGTTCCATGGCGACCTGCAGGAACGCCTTGCGGCGCGCCTGCGGGGAACCCGCGCGGATCGGCTTCCCGGCCCCACGCTTGCGGCCAAGCGTGGCAACACCGAGTCGGCCCCTGCGCCCCGCCACCGAGGCCGCGAGCGTGCGGAGCATCGGCAGCGGGCCGCAGGCGAACGCCTGGTCGGCCCATGCCTCGTACGCCGTGACGAGGTCGGTCACGAACCCGTGGTGGCCGACACTGCCGTCGTCGGTCGCGACCACGTACTCCACCTCGTCGGGAAGGAGAGAGCTCGGGTAGACCTCGGACGCGTCGCGGCAGCCGTAGAGCAGCACGACGTGGCGGCCGTCACGGAGCGCCTCGTCCACGAGCAGGCGGACGTCCGCGATCCCGAGACCGCCCGCGACGAGGAGCAGGTGGCGGCTGCGGGCGTCCACCTGGAACCCCTGTCCCAGCGGGCCGAGCATGTCGAGTCGATCGCCGGGCCGCATGTGGGTCAGCCACGCCGTCCCCCGCCCGACCTCGCGGAAGTGGATCGAGATGGCCCCGGCCGCGGGGTCCGCGGTGTTCACGGTGAAGGGGCGGCGCAGGACGAGGCCCGACCAGTCGCCGGTCCGGACGTGGACGAACTGGCCCGCCCGCGCCGCGCTCGCGAGGGCCGGCGCGTGGTACTGCTGGAGCCACTGGCCGGGCAGGATCTCCCGGCTGTCCAGGAGCTCCGCGTCGACCAGCTGCATCCCGGTGCCCAGTCGCGGGGTCAGCGGTTCTCGTCGGCCTCGTCGATCTCGTCGTCGGGCTCCGGCGCGACCACCGGATAGGCCTCGGCGATCGCGTCGGCGACGTCGCCGAAGACGTCGGTCGGGTCGTAGAACTCGACCAGCTCCTCCGGGGTGGCCAGCTTCCGCCATTCGCGCTCGGGGCCCTCGGGGATGACCTCGGCGACGAGGCGCCCGGCACCGGTGAAGGTGAGGCGCTCGTCCTCGTCGCTGATGATGACCACGTCTCCGAGGTGGACCGCGAGGTCCGAGACCGCATCCTCGAACTGCTCGAGGATGCGGGCCTCGGCGATCTGGCTTCGCTCCTGGAAGGTGAGGGCGATGTCGTAGAGACGATGGGCGGCGGACTCCGCGTCGGTGACCTCGGCAGGCTGGGTGGCGGCCCAGTCGTCCGCAGCGGCCGCGTAGGCGTCCTCGCCGAGCGGCGCGACCGTCTCCTCGGGCGAGATCCCGGCAACGTTCATGAGGTCATCCGCGGCGGTCGGCTCCGCCTCCATGCCCGAGGCCTCGCGGGCAGCCTCGGCGAACGCCGCGTAGATGTCGGAGGGGTTGTAGAGCTCGACGAGCTCCGCGGCGGACTCGATGACCTCCGTCTCGCTGATCCAGTCGCCCGTCGCCTCGTCCTGATAGCGGGTGCGGCTGCGGAAGGTCAGGTCGGGGGCGACGGACAGGTAGTCGGGGTCTTCGTCGATGAGGGTCAGCCCGCCGATGTCGGAGATCCGGACGGCATTGGCGCTGAGGAAGCGCTCGAGCTGCTCGGCGGCCCGGGCGAGAAAGTCGGAGCGCTCGAGCGCCGCGTCGCGGGCGAGCTCACCGAGGAGGTCGGCGTGGTTCACGTCCATGGCGGGGCGTCTCCTTCATCGTCCGGGCGGTTGGTTGGCGGGGCGTGCAGGAGTCGGCCTGGGGCGGCGGCGCCGCCTCAGCCTCCGTCCTTGTTGATGGTCTCGAGACCGGAGTACTTGAGGTCGGGTCCCATGCGCTCCCGCAGGAACATGGAGTGGTGGCGCTCGAACATCCACTCGCCGGCCCGGTGGCCGAGAGCGGCAACACCCGCGTCGCGCTCCAGCTTGTCGATCGTGCCGTAGTCGGGGAGGTCCAGGAGGATGACGTTGTCGTAGTCCCAGCCGTAGGCGACGTTGTACCAGCCCAGGAACCTGATCCCGAACTTCTCCTCGTACTCGCGCACCTGGCGCGGGAAGACCGTCCGCATGAAGAACTTGAAGAACGAATCGCGGCCGCGGCGGACGGAGAAGAAGGTCGCAAGGACCGGCACCGGCTGAATCCCTCCTGGGGCGTGGGTGTCGTGACCCGTGCGGCGGCGCGGGCGGGACCTATTGTCGCACGCCCGGGCCGGGCTCCTCCGGTGAAGCACCGGGGCGGGCATCGTCGGCCGACGCGCGGGCATCGTCGGCCGACGCGCGGGCATCGTCGGCCGACGCGCGGGCATCGTCGGCCGGAGGACCGGCGTCGTCCACGGGCGGCCCGACGGGGGCGGGGGCGTCGTCCACGGGTTCCTCGAGGGCGCCGGCCGCGGGCTCCTCTGGATCGACGGCCCCGGCGGGGACGTCCGCGGCGGTCGTGGATTCGGTCGCGGGCTCCTCGAGGTCGTCGGCCGCGGGATCCCTCCCTGGGTCGGCGGCGATTGCCTCCCCGGTGGGCGTGGCGGCGACCCCATCGCCGCGAACCATCGGCGGTGGGGCAGGGGCGTCGCCGACGGGCCGGGCCCCGCCGACCCGCCGGGCACGGCCGGCCGGCCCTGTGCCAGCCGCCTGTGCCGCCCGGCTCCGATCCTCGAGGTCGCCGGCCGTCTTCGTTGCGCGCGTCGGGGGTCGGAGGCGTCCCCTGGCGCGCCGGTCCGCCACGGCGAGGCGCAACAGGAAGACGACCGACTGGCCCGTGAGCAGCAGCAGGCCGATGTCGAAGGTGACCAGGATCGCGACAAGCTCGACGGGCCAGTCGAGGGAGAGGCCGATCGGGACCAGGACCATGAAGAAGCCCAGGACGATCGCCTGGAACCAGAAGCAGCCCAGGCCCGGGCCGCGCTCGGGGTCCAGCCCGGCGCCCCTGTGTTCGGGGCCGCGGGCCCGGACGTCCGCGGCGGCTGGCGGTCGGTCGGGTACGGGGCGTGACGACAACGGCGGATCGGGCGCGATCTGGTGAGGTTGCTCGTCCGTCACTGGGTCCTCGCGTTGCCCGCCGGAGGGCGCTGGGTCGGCGCCGTGACGATACGCCCTGCGGCGGCGCCGGGGAGGCGCGCCTCGGCGGCACCCGCAGGCGCAGCTCGGCGGTGAGCCGGGCGCGCTACCCTTCCCGGCAATGCCCGACGACCTCGATCCCCTCGCCGGCGCCCGCTGGCACCCCGAACCGGAGCTGATCGCCTTCGGCGACGAGGCGACCGCCCGCGTCGCCCTGGAGCGCCTTGGCGAGGAGACCTGGCGGACGGCCCTCGACTATCTCTACCGCGAGGGCGTGCGCCGCGGGGTCGCCCCGGTCACGTACCCCGAGCTGCGTGACCGCTACTTCGCCCCTTCGGGCGGCCACCCCTCCCTCGCCCCGGAGCACCCGACGCCCTCGTCGGCGATCCTCGCCGAGTTCCGCGACCGCCTGGCCCCGTATCTCCTCAACGCCTACCACCCGGGAACGCTCAGCTACTTCACGCCATCCCCGCTCCCGATGTCGATCGCCGGCGAGGTGCTCGCCCAGTGGGCCAACCAGGGGATCGACGTCTGGGCCTGCGGACCGGCAGGGGCGTTCGTCGAGGAGGAGGTCGTCCGCTGGCTGTGCGATCTCGTCGGCTACCGCCGCGGTCCCGGCGCCCCCGGCGATCCGGGCCGCACCGGAGGACCCGGCTACCAGCGCGGTCGGGGCGGCCCCGACGACTGCGGGTCTGACGTCGCCGACGGCCACGGCGACCCTGGCGGCCCCGACAGCGCCGGCGCCCCGGGCGGCCCCGGAGCCGACCCGGCTTCGCCCGAGAGCTTCGGCGTCCTCGCGTCGGGCGGGACGATGGCCAACATCATGGGCCTGATGATCGCCCGCGACGTCCACCTGCCCCGCCGCCTGGACGTCGCCGCCGCGGGCCTGCCGCCGACCGCGGCCCTCGACCCCGACGCGATGGCCGCCGCGGGCCTGCGGGCCTACCCATCGCCGCCTCGGGGCGCCGCCCTTGAGGGCTGGCGCGTCTACACCTCCGACCAGGCCCACTTCTCGATCGCGAAGGCGATCGACTTCCTCGGCTTCCCCGGGGAGACGCTGGCGGTCGTCGCCTCGGACGAGCGTTTCCGCCTCCGGGGCCCGGCCGTCGAGGAGCGAATCCGGGCGGACCTCGCGGCCGGCCTGCGGCCCCTGGCCATCAGCGCCGTCGCGGGCACCACCAACACGGGGAGCGTCGACGCCACCGCCGAGCTGGCGGAAGTCGCCGCGCGCCACGGGCTCTGGCTCCACGTCGATGCGGCCTACGGCGGTGCGGCGCTCCTGACCCGCCGCGATGCCCCTCGCGTCCCCGACCTGGCCCGCGCCGACTCGATCACGATCGATCCCCACAAGTGGTTCTTCCAGGCGTACGACATCGGCGGCCTCCTGGTCCGCCGCCGGGCGGACCTCGAGCAGACCTTCCATCGGCGCCCGGAGTACTACCGCACGGCACACCACGAGGAGCAGCCGCTCAACTGGTACGAGCTGGCCCTCGAGGGGACCCGGCGCTGGCGGGCGCTCAAGCTGTGGATGAGCTGGAAGCACCTCGGCACGGCCGGCTTCGCCCGCCTGGTCGAGGCGAACGACGACCTGGCGGCCCACCTGGCCGACCGGATCGCCGCGGCCGACGACCTCGAGGCGATCCCGGCGGGCCGGCCGGAGCTCTCCGTCGTCTGCTTCCGCCACCTCCCCGGCGGCGCGGCCCGGGCGGCGGCTCTCGAAGCGGCCCACCCCGGCGCCCTCGACCGCTACACGGACCGGCTGGCGACGCTGCTCCAGCACTCCGGCGAGGGCTGGCTCTCGACGACCGTCCTCCGCGGCCGGACGTACCTCCGGGCCGGGATCGTCAACTTCCTGAGCTCGCCGGACGCGGTCGACGGGGTCCTCGACGCGCTGCGGCGCCTCTCGCCGGACGCGGCCCGCGAGGCAGCGCTGCCGGCGATCGACTGACGGGGCCGCAACCGGCGGCACGGCCACCGGGGCCGACCATCGACCGGCGCGGCGTCAACCGGCGGCCACGGCCACAGGGGCCGGCAAGCCGCGCCGTCTAGGCCTCCTCGTCGCGCCACGCCAGCCGGCCGCCGGCAACGGTCAGCAGGACGCGCCCGGGGAGCTCCCGTCCGAGGAGCGGCGTGTTCGCGCCGCGCGAGGCGAGGGCGGCGGCGGTCACCGTCCAGGCGGCGCCCGCGTCGATGACGACGAGATCGGCGGCGGCACCCGCCATGAGCCCGCGGGCCTCGCCCCGGCGACCGGCCCGGCCACCGAGGACCCTGGCGGGGCCGGTGGTGAGCGCCTCGATCGCGCGCCCAAGCGTCAGCCGGCGCGAACCGACGGCCGCGAGCAGGACGCCGAGGGCCGTCTCGAGGCCGCTGATGCCGTTGGCGGCCAGGCCGAACTCGGTCTCCTTGTCGACCTGGCTGTGCGGCGCGTGGTCGGTGGCGACCGCGTCGGCCGTCCCGTCGACGAGCGCCGCTGAGCACGGCTGCGGCGTCCTCGGCGGCCCGCAGCGGCGGGTTGACCCTGCAGGAGGTGGCGTAGGGATGCGCCACCAGGGCGCCGTCGGCCCAGGGGTCGCGGGCTGCGCCGTCACCGTCGATCGCCTCCCAGGCCCAGCGCCGCGCCCCGGCAACCCACTCGTCGCTGAGACCGAGGTGGTGGGGGGTCACGTCGCAGGTCACGGGCAGCCCGGCGGCCTTCGCCCGGCGCACCGCGTCGAGCGCGCCCGCCGTGGAGAGGTGGGTCAGGTGGAGCCGGGCGCCCGGGGCGTCGGGCAGGACGGCCGCGAGCACGGCGATCGCCCGTTCGACGGCCGCCACCTCGGCAGCCACGGGCCAGCCCTTGAGCCCGAGAACGGTGGCGACGTGGCCCTCGTTGGCCTCGGCGCCCGCCGTGAGCGCGGCGTCCTCGGCGTGCTCGAAGAGCGGGACGCCGAGCATCCCCGCGTAGAGGAGCGCGTTGCGCAGGATGACGGGGCTCTTCACCGGCGCGCCGTCGTCGGAGAAGCCGACCGCGCCGGCGTCGGCCAGCTCGCCCAGCGCCGCCAGCCGCTCCCCTCCCCGCCCGACGGTGACCGCGCCGTGGAGGAGCAGCTCCACGGGCGAGCCGGAAGCGAGCGCTGCGCCCCGCACGCGGGCGAAGACGCCGGGCTCGTCGGCCGCCGGCGTGGTGTTCGCCATCGCGCAGACGCTCGTGAAGCCGCCGTGAGCCGCGGCGGCGAGTCCTGAGGCCACCGTCTCGGCGTCCTCGTTGCCGGGCTCGCGGAGGTGGACGTGGAGGTCGACGAAGCCGGGCGCCACGACGACGCCGTCCGGCCCGATCCCCTTCGCCTCGGCGCCCGCGAGCCACGTCACCGCCTCCAGGACGCCGTCGCGGACGACGATCTCGCCCGGTCCCTCGCGCCCCGCGACCGGGTCGACCAGCCAGGCGCGGCTGATCTCTAGAAGCGCGACCGGCTCGCCGATCTGCACCTGCACCGGGTTCACCGCCTCAGCCACCGATCCCGCCCTCCGGGTGCCAGCCACCGTGGACGCCCGACAGCAGGTAGAGGAGGGCCATCCGGACGGCAACCCCGTTGGCCACCTGCTCGGTGATGACGCTCCGGTCGAGCACCGCCACGTCCGCCGCGATTTCCACGCCCTCGTTCATCGGGCCCGGGTGCATGACCAGCGCCTCCGGCTTTGCCGCGGCAAGCCGCTCCCGGGTCAGCCCGAAGCGCGCCGCGTACTCGCGGAGGGAGGGCAGGAGCCCGGCGTCCATCCGCTCGCGCTGGAGGCGGAGGGCCATGACGACGTCGGCATCCCTGAGCGCGGCGTCGACGTCGGAGGTGACGGTGAAGCCGCCGTGGCCGGCCGGCCCCCGCCCGTTGGCCCAGCGCGCCGCCCAGGCTTCGAAGCCGCGCAGGATCGGCGTGGGGCCGCAGATCCAGAGGTCGGCTCCCATCGCGGTGAGCGTCCAGACGTTGCTCCGCGCGACGCGCGAGTGGAGGACGTCGCCCAGGATGACGACCTTCTTCCCCCGCAGGTCGCCGAGGTGGGCGCGCATCGTGTACAGGTCCAGTAGCGCCTGGCTCGGGTGGGCGTGCCACCCGTCGCCACCGTTGAGGACGCTCCCCGAGAAGACCTCGGCGGCGAGGTACGGCGCGCCGGAGGTGCCGTGGCGCATGACGATCATGTGGGCGCCCAGCGCCTCGATCGTGCGGATGGTGTCCACCAGCGACTCGCCCTTGGTCACCGACGAGGCGCTGGCGGCGATGTTCACGACGTCGGCCGAGAGGTTCTTCGCCGCCACCTCGAAGGAAACGCGGGTCCGCGTGGAGGCCTCGTAGAAGATGATCGTCACGTTGCGACCGCGCAGGGCGGGGACCTTCGTGATCGGCCGGGCGAGGACCTCCTTCATCGCGTCGGTCGTCTTCATCACGAGGCCGATCTCGGCGGCCGAGAGGACGTCGACGTCGAGGAGGTGCTTCTGGGTCCAGGGCGCCCCGGGGACGGGCGCCGGGCCGCCGGCTGCCCCGACCTTCCCAGAGGAACTCGCGGCCGGGACGCCGGTCTGGGGCGCGCTCATGCCGCTCCCTCCCGGCGCTCGATCCGGACCGCGTCCTCGTCGTCGGTCTCGACGAGGCTCACCTTGACGAGCTCCTCGCGCGACGTGGGGACGTTCTTGCCGACGTGGTCGGCGCGGATCGGCAGCTCGCGGTGGCCGCGATCAACGAGGACCGCCAGGCGGATCGCCCGCGGCCGCCCGAAGTCGACGAGGGCGTCCATCGCGGCGCGGATCGTGCGGCCGGTGTAGAGAACGTCGTCCACGAGGACCACGGTCCGGTCGTTGAGGTCGACGGGGATCGCCGTCCCCTTCACGATCGGCTGCTGGGCGATGAGCGAGAGGTCGTCGCGGTAGAAGGTGATGTCGAGGGCGCCGACGGGGAGGGCGACGCCCTCGTTCTCCTCGATCGCGGCGGCGAGGCGCGTGGCGAGGGGGACACCTCGGCGCTGGATCCCGATGAGGACCAGTCCCTCGGTTCCGGCCTGGCGCTCGACGATCTCGTGGGAGACGCGGACGATCGCGCGGCGGATCTCGTCGGCGGTCATGATCTGGCGCGCGTCCATCAGGCGTTCAGCCCGGCGCACCCGCCGCGACGTGGCACGTGGGTCCTCCTTCCCGGCCTCGCGGGACCGGTCGTTAAAGGGTCGCGTGCAGTCTAGCGCGCGTCACGCCGGGCAGCGGGGCGGCCGTCACGGGCGGCGGGGCCAGCCGTCGATCGGCGACGGGGCCGGCTCGTGGCGGCAGGCTGCGCTCAGCGGACGATGACGATCGGCTCCTGCCCGGGGTCGGGCATCCCGTAGAGCTGGCCCGCGTTGTCGCCGCTCCAGGCGAACACCGTGACGAGGCTCCCCATCCCGTTCCGGCCGGGAGGCGTGGACCACGCGAGACGATCCGTATCCAGCGAGAAGCCTGGCAGCGCCGCCGCGTCGGCAAGCTCCACGTCGCCGAGCGTGCCGTCGTCGTTGATCGCGACGAGCGAGAGGCGGCCCGTGCCGGGCGCGGCCGGATCGGCCACCCAGACGCCGAGCCGGCGACCCGCCGGGTCGAAGCGGACCTCCCAGTCCGAGACGTCGAGGCCGACAGCCGCGGCCGGAAGTGTCACGTCGGGTGTCGTTTCCGGCGTGGCGACGGGCGTGGCGTCGGCTGTCGCCGTCGTGTCGGGCGTGGCGTCGGGTGTCGTTTCCGGCGTGGCGTCGGGCGTGGCGTCGGCTGTCGCCGTCGTGTCGGGCGTGGGTGAAGCGTCCGGCACGGGTGTCATATCCGGCGCGGGCGCGCGACCGAGAACGGTCTGCCAGTCCGCGACGACGAGCTGGCCCTTCGCGGGAAGCCAGGCCAGGTCGGTTGCGCTCCAGGCCAGCGATCCCGTCCAGAAGACCACGACCCGATCGGTGGGATCCACGACAGGCCGCCAGATCCCGTCGCGCGCGATCGCGGTGACCACGGCGCCGTCGGGCCTGATGAGGAACGAGCGGGCGACCACGGTCGTCGGGTCGGCCTCGGCCGGCGGTGCGGAACCCGGAAAGGCGACTGGCGCGGGGCTGGAGTCCGGCGCGGGGCTGGAGTCCGGCGCGGGGCTGGAGTCCGGCGCGGGGCTGGCGTCCGGCGCGAGGTCCGGTCCCGGGGTTCGAGCGGCGCCGGGCTGGGGCGCGGGGCTGACGCCTGGCGAAGCGTCGGGCGCGGGCGCGGGGCTGGCGTCGGCAGCGAGGTCCGGTCCCGGGGTCTGGGCGGCGTCGGGCGCGGGCGAGGCCGGCGCCCCGGAGACCGCAGTCTCCGCCACGCGGGCCGTGCTGACGATGATCTGGCCGTCGACCCAGCCCGAGAACACCGAGCCGTGGTCGTCCGTGAGTACGAGAGCCCTGGGTTGGCCCACGTTCCAGGCGTAGATGTCGGGACCGTGCGAGCCGTCGGCCGGTCTCGCAGAGAAGGCCACCCACTGCCCGTCGGCGCTGTACGCGGGGGGTGCTCCGACCAGGACGACCCCGTCGGCGATGGCGACTGCAGGGGCCGGGGGCGGGGCGGGGGTGGCCGGCGGGACCGTGGGCACCGGTGTCGGCTCTCCGGAGCCAGCCGGCGCGGTGGGCTCCGCGGGGGGGCTGCCGGGATCGCTCGTCGGCCCGGTGCTCGGGGGTTGAGAAGCACGCGCGGTTGCGACCGGCGAGGCGGACGGATCCGACGGCGCGGGAGAGCCGACCGGAGGAGAAGTCGGCTCCCCCGACGCCGAAGGCGGTTGAGTAGGCTCGTTGCCTGTGATCGGTGACGACCCGGGCTCCGGCGTTGTGACGGGCGGCGCGAGATTGACCGATACCGCGTAGACGGCGTTCCCCCCGACGATCACCGCCGGGCTCCCGTCGCGTGGGAGGAGCACGGAAGACGGCTTCATGGACAACGACGCGAGGGTACGGGCGCCGCCGTCCAGGGTGCCGCAGGCAGTGGCGTCCACGCCGGCACAGACCCGCCGCACCTCGGCGGTCGAGAGGACGTAGGTCCCGTCCGGCGACCTGCGCACCCAGGCGACCGGCTGCGAGTCGACCGCGATCGGCGACGCGGCCGGGAGCAGGCTCCCCGCGGGGGCCGTGCCGGCCGGGGGCCCGGCGGGAGAGAGGGCGAGCGGGCCCACGAGGAGCGCAACGACCGCGATCGCGACCAGGCCGGCGAATGCGAAGCTCGGCCGGCCCTCGAACCCGGGCCGCGAGCTCCGACGAGCGGGGCGACCTGCGGCCCGACGACCACGGCGCGCACGGCGGACCTCCGCGTCGAGGGCGAGCGACACCCGCGCTCCGAGGTCGCGCGGCACCGGCGGAAGGTCGGCGCGGAGGCTCCGCAGGAGCGCCGCGTCCTCCGCGAACGCCGCGGCCGTGACCAGGCACGGCCCGCAGCCGGCGAGATGCTCGTCGAGCCAGTCTGCGTCGGCCCGGTCCAGCCGCCCGAGCAGGGTGTCAGACGCGAGGCCGCGGGCGCGGGCGTGCGGGTCGTTGATCCGATCCGGATGGCGGGTCGCGCGCCGGAGGCCGCTCATCGACGCGCCTCGCGGGACCGATCGGGGCGGGTCGGCCGGAGAGCTGCGGCTTCGCGCTCCGCGCTGGCCGCCTTCTCCTCGGCCAGGGCCCGCCGGAGGCTCTCGCGCGCCCGCGTCAGGAGGGCGCGCGCGGCGACGTGCGAGGTGCCCAGGGCCGCGGCAAGCTCCAGCCCGGTCATCTCGTGGACCTCGGCAAGGAGGAGGGCCGAGCGCTGGCGTTCGGGGATGCGCCGGAGGGCCCGCTCCAGGTCCCCGGAGAGCCGCGCGTCGAGAACCAGGCGCTCGGCCGAGGGCGAGGAGCCGCGCGACTCGCCGACCCACGGTACGAAGCGGATGATCCGGCGCCGCCGGATCTCGTCGAGGGCGACGCGGTGGGCGATCTGGTACAGCCAGGGCCGGGCCTTGGCCAGGTCGTCGAGGTCGCCGTACGCGCGGTAGGCGCGGATGAAGGCGTCCTGGGTAAGGTCCGCCGCCAGCTCCGGATCGCGGAGCATCCTGACGAGGTAGGCGTAGATCTCGCCCCGGTGGCGGGCGAACAACCCCTCGACGAAGGCGCGAGCCGCCGCCGGATCTGCGGCAGCTGCAGCCGCGCGGCCGTCTGCGGCAGCCGGCTCCGCGGGCGCGGCCTGGATCTCGTCGGATTCCGGCGGGATGTCGCGGCCCGGGTTCACGGGTCGGGCCCCCCAGCGGAGCGAGAGATCGAGAACCACGCGGCCTCCGGGTGCGGCGGACGGCGCGGACGGTTCCCGCGCGTCGGCCCCAAGACGACGGACGCCCGGGACGTGTGACGGCGTCGCCGCGGCGGGACCGGCGACCCGGTCACGGGCGCCCGCCGGGGCGTTCCGAGCGAGGGTCCGGGTGGTCGTCGTCGGCCCGCCGGCCAAGGCCGCGCACGAGCTGGTCGGCCGCCTCCTCGGGGCTCACTGAATTCACCGGGAGCCCCGTCCCCAGCTCCAGGCCCGCGATCTCGCGGAGTCGGGGGTGGATCTCCCAGTGCCAGTGATACGTCGCGTCGACCTGGCCGGTCACGGGCGCCGTGTGGAGCACCAGGTTGTAGGGCGGCCCGCCGAGGAGATCGAGGCGGCCGAGGACCTGGCGCAGCCCCTCCGCGGTCGAGGCAAGGTCGGCGTCCGTGGCTCCTCCGAAGTCCGACTCGTGGCGACGGGGGACGATCCAGACCTCGAACGGCGATCGCGAGGCGAACGGGGCGTAGGCGATCGAGGCGGCGTCCTCCCAGATGAAGCGGATGCCTCGCTCGCGCTCGAGGCGGACGGCACGGCAGTACGGACACTCGCTCTCGCGGATGACGAAGCGGGCGGCGCCCCCGATCTCCTCGGCAACCTCGTGGGGGATCTGGGGCAGGTCGTAGAGGTCGAGGCAGAGGTGGTTCGTCCGCGCGCCAGCCTGGCGGCCCCAGTTCTGGAGGACCTGGAGGTAGGCAGTCTGGCCGGTGCGTCCCGCCTCCGCGACGGCCGAGCGGGCCACCGCCAGCAGCTCGCTGATCAGCTCGATCCCGACCGAGTGGAGGGGCCGATGCTCGCCCGGCGGGGCGACGATCGTGCGCCAGCTGCCGGAGGCGCGGGCCTGCGAGAGGGCGATCTGGGCGACGCTCTTCTCCTGGGCGCGGGCCTCGGCCTCGGTGCCGACGGTGCGGAAGGCGAAGTCCTTGAGGATCCGGGTGCGGACGCCATCGCCCGGCGGGATCCGGCAGTTGAAGCAGTCACCGTGGTCGTCGACCGGCTCGGCGCTGGTGATGAAGCGGGCGCGGTCGAACTCGCGGTCGACGAGGGTGGCGACCCACCAGCCGGTGATCGCGTCGCGGCGGAGCTCGAAGAGGCCGGTGGTCATCGGAGGATTGCCTCGCGTTCGCCCGCCGGCTCGAGGCCGCTCGCGCCATCGACCCCGCGGGCCGGATCGGGGTCGCCCCACGGCTCGGGGCCGCCCACGGCTGCGACCGGGCGTGCCGGATCGGGGTCGCTCCGCGGCTCGAGGCCGCCCACGGCCGTGAGATTGCCCACCAGCTCGAGGCCGAGGCGCCGGGCGAGATTGGGCGCGAAGACCGCGGCGGCGTCGGCGACGCTCTGCGTGGAGGGCGGCGCCTCCGCGTTCGCGCCGGGGATGCCCGCCCGGGCGCGCTCGCGCGCGAGAGAGGTCGAGCGAAGGCCGGGCATCCCGCAGGGGTCGATGAGGTCGAAGTCGGCTAGATTGGTCGTCACGTTGAGGGCGATCCCGTGGAAGCTCACTCCGCGGGCGACGCGGATCCCGAGCGCTCCGACCTTGCGTGGAAGCGGCCCGCCGGCGTCAGCCCAGCAGCCCGGATGGCCCGGCCGCGGGCCGGCGGCGATCCCGGCGGCGGCACAGGTGTCGGCCATGGCGCCCTGGAGGGCCTCCACGAACGAACGAATCCCGAGGCGGGGGCCGACGGACCCGGTGTCGGCCGGCGGGGACGGAGTGGCGCCGGGAGCCCGCCGGGCGCCCGCGGCCGCGAGCGCGACGATCGGGTACGCAACCAGCTGGCCGGGCCCATGGTAGGTGACCTCGCCGCCACGCTCCACGCGGAGGACCTCGATACCGCGCGCCGCGAGCAGCCCGGGGAGTGCCAATACGTGGGCGGCGCTCGCATTGCGCCCCAGGGTGATGACGGCGTCGTGCTCCAGCAGGAGCAGCTGGTCCTCGTCGAGGGTCCCGTCGGCGCGCGCTGAGGCCAGCGCCTGCTGCAGGGCCCACGCGTCGCGATACGCGATCCGGCCCAGCCAGCGGGCGCGCAGGCGCCGGGGCGGCGCCGAGTGCTCCTCCATCGTCAGGCGCTCCACGCGACCACGATACCAGCGCCGGCTGCACTGGCGGTTCGCCTGGCGCCGCGACGCCGCCGCCGGCCCGTCCCGATGACCCGGGGCGACGCCTCCGAAACAGCGACCCGCCCAGCCTGATTTCAGGATTGCTTCAGGGAATGGTGTCTGAAATCCGCGTATCGGATCGCGGCTCCTCCCCGCGGTCCCCTCGCCGGACGACCGACCTCCTCCCGGTCACCCGGCCGCAAACGGACCCGTGTCGCCTTCCCTTTCTCGGGTGGCCCGGGTCCGTTTCGCGTCCGCGGACGGCCGGGGGAGGCCGCGCGGACCCCACGATTCAGGGCAGCCGCGGTCAGGCGTCGAACGGGGCGCCGCCGGCGGGCGAGCGTGTCGCGCGCTCCGCAAGCTCGCGGACCGTCCCCCGGAAGATGAGTCCGTGGACCGGGTAGAGCGCGTACCAGTAGGCGAGCCCCGGCAGCCCCTTTGGCTCGAAGAAGGCCGTCTGGACCAGGCGGCTTCCGCCGGCGGTCGCCACGACCTCGAACTGCAGCCAGGCCCTGCCGGGAACCTTCATCTCGGCGCGAAGGCGCAGGAGCATCGGCCGGCGGACTTCCTCCACGCGCCAGAAATCGAGCGCATCGCCCACCCGCAGGCGGCCTGGATCGCGGCGACCCAGCCGCATGCCGACGCCGCCGACGGCGCGGTCGAGCAGGCCCCGAACCCGCCACAGGAGGTTCGCGTACGGCCAGCCGGCGTCGCCACCCACGCCCTCCACCTCCGCGAAGAGCCGCTCCGGAGACGCCGCGACCTCCCGCTGCCGGCGCTCCACGATCATCCCCTCGCGGGAAGTCAGCGACGAGAGGCTCGCCTTGACCGGGGTGGCCAGCGCGTCGAACCAGGTCGATTCGACGTCATGCCGGTCGGTCCGATCGAACGCCAGCTGGAGCGCCTCCGCATAGGGCAACGGCCGGAGGCCGAAGGCGGCGGCCGGCTCGGCTTCGCGGACGACGACTTCGTTGCGGAGACCCTCGATGAGCGGGCGGGCGATCCCTGAGGGGACCGGCGAGACCAGGCTGACCCAGTACGAGCTCAGGCGCGGGGTGAGGACGGGGACGGGGATCATCAGGCGGCGCAGGCCGCGGAGGCGGGCGTAGGTCCGCATCATGTCGCCGTAGGAGAGGACATCCGGGCCGCCGATCTCCACGATCCCGGTCACCTCGGGATGGTCAAGGGCGCCGGCGAGGTAGTCCAGGACGTCGCGGATCCCGAGCGGCTGGCAGCGCGTACCCACCCAGCGCGGCGTGATCATGATCGGCAGGCGCTCGGTCAGGTGGCGGAGGATCTCGAACGAGGCGCTGCCGGAGCCGATGATGACCGCCGCCCGGAACTCGGTCACGGGGACGCCGTGCGCGGCGAGCTCGGCGCCCGTCTCGTGGCGGCTGGCCAGGTGGTGCGAGAGGCCGGCCGCGTCGTCGCCCAGGCCGCCGAGGTAGACGATCCGGCCGACACCCGCACGGCTGGCAGCCTCGGCGAAGTTGGCGGCGGCCCGCCGATCGCGCTCGGCGAAGCCCGTCTCACCGGCTCCCATCGAGTGGGCCAGGTAGTAGGCGACCTCGACTCCCTCGAGCGCCGGCGCGAGGGACCCTGGATCGAGAAGGTCGGCGGCGACGACGCGGGCGTCCGGGAAACGTGCCGCCAGGGGCCGCGCGTCGCGGCTCATGAGGACGAGGTCGTGCCCGCGCGCCCGCAGCAGGGGAACCAGGCGCCCGCCGATGTAGCCGCTGGCTCCGACGATCAGGACTCGCATGGGTCGAGTATGCGCGCCGGGACGTGACAGCCGTCACGAGCACGTCCCGCGGCCGCGATCCACTTCGGCACCTGCTGCGAAGTGGAGGGTGACGGACGCGTCGGCCACCCGCAGGGCGCGCCCGGCCCGATCCACGTGAGGCCGACATGCTGCATTCACCCGCGACCATAAGCGCCGCCCGGCGCGTCCATTTCGATCGGCTCGACCGCCGCATCACGACCGCCCTCGCCGCGTCGGCGGTGCCGGTCCTGCGCATCGCGCTCGGCACGGTCTTCCTGTGGTTCGGCGCCCTGAAGTTCTTCCACGGCCTGAGCCCGGCGGAGGACCTCGCGGCGCGAACGATCACGCAGCTCACGTTCGGTCTCGTGCCCCCGGACGTCGCGCTGCCCGTGCTGGCCGCCTGGGAGAGCCTGATCGGGCTCGGGCTCCTGAGTGGTCGCTTCCTGCGAGCGACCCTTCTCCTTCTCGCCCTCCAGATGCTGGGCGCGATGACGCCGCTCCTGCTGTTCCCGGGCGAGACGTTCACCGCCTTCCCGTTCGCTCCCACGCTCGAGGGCCAGTACATCATCAAGAACGTCGTGCTCGTCGCCGCGGCGATGGTGGTGGGGGCGACCGTGCGCGGCGGGCAGCTCCTGGCCGAGCCGGGCGCCGCGAGGGCCGCCACCGCAGCGCCGGCGTCCGCGCCCTCGCGACCCGCCGCGAGGCCCTCATGACTGCCGCCGGCGGGCCGGCATCCCGTCGCGGGGGCCGACCAGTCGAGCCCGGCGAGCCGCCGCCGATCCCGCGGACATCTTCGACGGGGCCGGTCCCGCGAGGTTGACGAGCCGCGGCGGAACACGAATCGGCGCGCTGGGGGACACTGGCCCTGACGGTCGGGCACTCCGGGCGTCCCGGCTCCCCTTCCCCGTCACGAGGTACCTCTGATGCGTCCGCTTTTCGGGTATCACATGCCCGACTACACGTTCCCCGGCGTCGCGCCGGAGGCGCTCTTCGAGCACTTCGTGGGCGTGGCTCTCAAGGCCGAGGAGGTCGGCTTCGACCTCGTGACGGTGATGGACCACTTCTACCAGATCAGCGGCGTCGGGCCGGAGGAGGCGCCGATGATGGAGGCCTACTCCACCCTGGCCGGGATCGCGGCCCGCACCTCGCGGATCCGGGTGGGAGCGCTCGTCAGCGGCGTCACCTACCGCAACCCGGCTCTCCTGGCCAAGACCGTGACGACGCTCGACGTGATCTCCGGCGGCCGGGCCATGCTGGGCATCGGCGCAGCCTGGAACGAGTCCGAGCATCGCGGCTACGGCTTCGACTTCCCGCGGATCGGCGAGCGCATGGACCGCCTCGACGAGGCGCTCACGATCTGCCGGCGGATGTTCACCGAGGAGCGGCCGTCCTTCGAGGGCCGCTTCTACCGGATCGAGGAGGCGCTCAACCGGCCGCGCCCGGTCCAGGCCGGCGGGCCCCCGATCCTGGTCGGCGGCGGCGGCGAGCAGCGGACGCTCCGCCTCGTGGCCCGTCACGCCGACTACTCGCACTGGTTCCCGCTCGGAATGGACGTGCTCCGCCACAAGACGGAGCTCCTGGAGCGCTACTGCGAGGAGATCGGGCGCGACCCGGCGACGATCACCCGCACGATGGTGGCCCCGGTCGCTGCTCGTCGCCGACGAGCGCGAGGGAGAGGCGCGCCTGGCCGCCATCCCGCCTGAGCGCCGCGGCGGGCTCGTGGCGGCGACGCCGGCGCGGGCAGCCGAGATCCTCGCCGAGTACGTCGAGGCGGGATTCGGCGGATTCACGTTCCGCAACTCGCAGCTGCGGGCCGACTCACTCGACCTGGCGGGCGAGCTGATCAGCTCCTTCGACTGAACCGGCCGGCGGCGCCCGGCCGAGGTCGGCCCCGGACCGACGACCGGCGCCCGGGTCCGCCGCGGGCACCTGACCGGCGGTCCGAGGGGCGCGGCCCGGACGGCCGATCCGGCCGCGGACGCGCGCGGGCTCTTCAGGCGGCGACCACCTGGTTTCGGCCGGCCCTCTTGGCCATGAAGAGCCCGACGTCGGCCCGGCTGAGCAGCGCCTCCTTCGTTGGGCTCGGCGCGATCGATGACGGCGCACCCGGCGCTGACGGTGGCGCGGAGCGGCTGGCCATCGGCGCCGGGCACCGAGCGCGCCTCCAGCTCGCGGCGAATCTCGTCGGCCACCCGGACGGCCTCGGCGAGGCCGGCGTCCTCCAGGATGACGACGAACTCCTCGCCGCCGTAGCGCGCGACGAGGTCCGAGGAGCGCAGTCGCTCGCGCAGGATCCCTGCCGAACAGGCGGAGCACGGCATCGCCGGACGAGGTGTCCGTGCAGGCGGTTGAACTCGCCGAAGTGGTCGAGATCGAACATGATCGCGGCCAGGTTCCCGGCCGCGCCGCGGCGCTTGAAGCGGGCGATGGCGAGGTCGAGCGCGGCGTCGTAGTGGCGCCGGTTATAGAGGCCGGTGAGCCCATCGTGGATCGCGAGTGCCGACACCTCTGCCACGAGGTATGCATTGGCGAGGGCAAGCGCAGCCTGGGACCCGAGCAGGACGATCACCTCGCGCTCGGCGCTGGTGAACGTCGCGTCGGCTCCCGCCCGGCCCACGGAGATCACGCCCAGCACAGCGTCCTCGTGGATGAGCGGCACCGCGATTCCGCACATGAACTCGAACGGAACGCGGTCGCGCAGCACCGCGGAGTACTGGGCACGCTCGTGGCGGTCCACCGAGACGACCGCGCGCTCGGTGATGGCCCGCCCGGTGTTTCCGTCGCCCGGCCGGATCGTCTCGCCCACCGCGTCCTGGGTGAGCCCGCGAACCGCGCGGACGCGGAACTGCCCATCGGTTCGGTCGAGGGTGGTGATCACGAGCGTGTCAGACGGGACGACCGCACCGACGGCATCGACCAGGGCCGCCGCCAGGAGCTGGGGATCAAGGATCGCGTTCGCCACGCCCGCGAACTCCGTGAGCGCCGCGAACAGGCGCATCCGGTCGCGCAGCGCTTCCTGCTCCTGGTTGCGAAGCAGGGCCGTGGCCAGGCGGTCCGCAATCGCCCGCGCGAGGCGAAGGTCCCCCGGCGTCAGCCCGCCGGCCTGCTCCGACTCGATGTTGAGGACTCCGAGGGTCTCGTCGTCCCCGAGGAGCGGAACGGCGATCTCGGCCACGACCCCATCGTCACCGGGAAGGTAGTCGGGGTCGGCCCGGACGTCGGGCACCAGGGCCCCGCGGCCGGTGCGGTAGACCCGCCCGATGACGCCGCTGCCCGGCGTCCAGGCGCTCCGGCACGGCCCGGTACCCGCGCTGCGCTCCCAGTCGCAGGCCGTCGCCGTCGCCCAGGTAGAGCGACAGGAAGCGGTAGCCCATCCGTTCCTCGAGCTCGCCGAGGACCGCGTCGAGGGCGGATGGGACAGGTCCGTGCTCTGCGAGGAGGCGCCCGACGGTCTCGATCCCGTGCAGGGCCTCGTCCCCTCGGCGGGCCTCGGTGATGTCGATCCCCGTCGCGATCACGTGGGTGACGGCGCCCTGGTCGTCGGTCAGGCAGGTGTTCTCCCAGGCGATGAGCCGCAGGGCGCCGGCGCGCGTCACCCAGTGGTTCTCGTGCGAGTTGGGGAAGGCCCCCGCCTGGAGATCGGCCACCACTCCCCGCACGTCGTCGCCCTGCGAGGGCGGGATCACGACGTCCCAGATCGGTCGCCCGACCACTTCCTCGGAGGCGTAGCCAGTCAGGCGCTCACAGGCGCCATTGAAGCGAACGACCCGTCCCTTCGCGTCGAGGACCAGGACGAGCGCCCCGGCGACGTCGAGGACCGCGTTGATGAACCGTTCCTCTTCGGCCAGGCGCCGCTGCGCTTCGACGGTCGCGCTGATGTCGCGGCTCGACCGAGACGCTGCCGACGAGCCGGCCGTCCGCCATGATCGGCTGCACCGTCGACTCGATCCAGATCTCGCTGCCGTCCCGGAGCACGAACGGTTCCCGTCCCCCGCCACGTCCGCCCGGCCTCCAGCTCGGCGAGGAACTCGGGCTCGTCGCTGGACTCTCGCCATCCCGAAGGGCAGCAGCTCGCCGAAGGGGTGGCCGATCGCCTCGCCGGCCGAGTAGCCGAAGAGGCGTTCGGCCGACGCGGTCCAGAGCGTGACGCGATTGGTCGCGTCGGTCGAGAAGACGGCGTCGGAGATGTGGTCGACGAGGAGGCGCCCTATCTCCGTGCCGCCCGCGGCGGCGTCGAGCGAGGGCACGCCTGCGACGGCGCCGACCGTCGGCCCGCCGACCGGCGCACCGGCGCGGGGCCTGCGGGTCGGCTTCGGTGGGCGTTCCCCGCCGGCGGGCAGAGGCCCGTTCCCGGCGCCCTCGCGCGGGCGGGATCGCGATCGAGTCTCGCCCGTGTTCCCGTTACCCATTCACTAGCCACCCCGTGCGCGGCATGTCCACCGGTCCGATGCCACGGCGATCAAATGCCCCACGGCGACGTGGTCTCGGACACGCACATGATGCGCGTCGCCGCGGTGCTGCAACAGTCCCTTCGGCCGCCCACACCGACAAGGTGCAGGCGGCCCTGGGTGGGTTCTCGCCTCGTGGGCGAGGACCGTGCACCTCGCCCACGAGCGCATGGCGCAACGATCGTCCTGTGCCAGGGTCGTCGGGCGGCCGCGCCCTGTACGATGCGTTGGGCGACATCGAGGGTGCGAGTGCCGGACACGCCGGTCGCCAGGGCCGATGATCGCTGGGGGGCTTCGAGCGTGCCCAGATCCGGACCGTCGCGCGGTCCTTGCAGGCAAACGACGATCAGGCCATGACCCGGGTACGGGCTGTGTTCAACGCCCTCGCCGGGGTGCGCCCCGCCGGCGCGCTTGTCATCGCGCTCGGCGTCATCGTCCTGGTCGGCTGGGCGACCGGCATCCGCGAGCTCACCACGTTCCTCCCGAACGAGCCAGCGGCGAAGGTCAACTCGGCCCTGCTCCTCGTGCTGGCGGGGGTCGCGCTCCTGCTGTGGCGCGCAGAGGGTCCGGCGCATCGGACGATCGCCCGCGGCCTGGCGCTGGCGATCGTCGCGCTGACCGGGATGACTCTCCTCGAGTACATCACCGGGGCGAACCTCGGGGTCGACGCGCTCATCCCGACATCGGACGTGGCTTCTCCTGGCGCTCCATATCCGGGGCGGATCGCGTTGCACGCCGCGATCGGACTCCTCACGGCCGGGCTCGGAATTGGCTGGCTGGGAAAAGCCTGGCGCGGCCGTCACCCGACCCAGCTGCTCGGCCTGGCCTGCGCCCTAATCGGGGCCTTCGATCTTCTCGCGTACCTGTACGGCGCACCGTCGGTTGCCGCGATCGGGCTCGAGACACAGGTGTCGCTGCCGGTCGCCGTCGGCCAGCTGGGCCTGGGGGTCGGGATCGTCACTGCCAGTCCAGATCACGGTCTCGTGCGACTGCTCCGCGATCGCGGCATGGCCGGCCGGGCGGCCCGGCGCATCCTGCCCGCCGTCCTCGTCGTGGCCCCGCTCGCCGGCTGGATGGAAGTTGGCCTCGAGCACGCCGGGCTGGCGGACGACCCGGTGGCAACCATGGGGATGGTCGCGGGGGTCGCTGGGGTCATCTTCGGCGTCGCCTGGTGGGCGCTCGTCCCTGGCCGCACCGCCGAGACTGCCCTGCGCGAGAGCGAGGAACGCTTCCGGGGGTTCTTCGAGAAGACGCCCGACTACGCCTACCTTGTCTCCGCGGAACGACGGCTGCTGGAGGTCAACCCGGCAGCCCTGGAGATCCTCGGCTACGCCAGCGACGAGCTCGTCGGGCGGCCGCTCGAGACGATCTACGCGCCCGAGTGCCTCGACCGGATGGTGGAGCTCTTCGAGCAATGGACGGAGACGAGCCATCTCACCAACGAGGAGATGACCATCTTCACGCGGTCCGGCGAACGGCGCACCGTCCTGTTGAGCGCCGCGATGGTCAGGGACGCTGCGGGCAGGCCCCTGCACTCGCTCTCGGTCCAGCGCGACGTCACCGAGCTGCGCAAGGCGGAGGAGGACCTGGAGCTCCAGGTGCGGATCCGCACGGTCCTGGCCGAGAGCCTCCACAGGATTCCCGTCGAGGCGACGCTCGAGGAGGCGGCCCAGGTGATCTGCGACGAGCTGGTGACGCTCCCCTTCATCAACATGGCGGCGATCGATGCCTTCGTCGGGCCCAGCGACGTGCAGGTCATCGGGTACAGCGCCCCGATCGGCCACCCGGTGGCGGCCGGCGACTACCTGCCGCCGTCGCGGGCCGCCCTCGTTCGGGAGCGGGCGGCGGCGGGTCCGTGGGCCCAGTACATCGCGGCCGATCCAGCCGACGGTGAGTGGCTGGCGAGGTCCGCTGCGGCCGGCCTGAAGGCGGTTGCCTACGGACCGATCGTCCACGGCGACCACGTGGGAGGCGCCGTGGTGGTCGGGACGTACGACGAGGGTTTCGCACGGACGCTGGTGGAGCACCCGTCGGCCTTCCTGTCCTTCAGCACCACCTCGAGCGCACTCCTCGCCGAACGCCTCCACGAGATGCGTCGGGTCGTAGACCTGCGCAGGGCGCTCGCGTCGCTCCTCGCCGCCCGCGCGTTCAGGCCCGTCTTCCAGCCGATCGTCGATCTCCAGTCGGGCCAGGTCGTCGGCTACGAGGCCCTCACCCGGTTCGACTCCGGACGGCGACCGGACCTGTGCTTCGCCGATGCCTGGTCGGTGGGGCTGGGGCCCGATCTCGAGATCGCCGCCCTCGACGCGGCGATCAGCGTCGCGACGGCGGCTGCCAACCGGGCCGTGGCTCAATCTCAACGTCTCGCCGCGCCTGTTCACGGATCCCGAGCGTCTCAGGGCAGGTCCTCGGGTCGGCAGACCGACCCCTCGTCCTCGAGATCACCGAGCACGAGGTCATCGAGGACTACGAGAGCCGTGCGCGACGCCATCCGTGCTCTCGACCTCGACATCCGCCTCGCCGTGGACGACGCGGGCGCCGGGGTCGCGAACTTCGGCCACATCGTCGACCTTCGCCCGGACTTCGTCAAGCTCGACATCGGCCTCGTCCGGGCCGTGAATGCCGACCTGGGGCGGCAGGCACTGGTGGTGGGCATGGTCCACTTCTCTCGCCACGCGGGATGTCGTCTGGTGGGCGAGGGCATCGAGACCAAGGACGAGCTCCGCACGCTGGCCGGCCTGGGGGTCCAGTTCGGGCAGGGCTACCTCTTCGGGCGCCCGGCGCCCATCGAGGCCTGGGTCGGCCAAGGCGTGGCCGGACGAGAGGCGCCCGACTCGAGCTCCCCGACGAGCCCGGACGACCCCCTCATCTGATCTCTCGACGCGGTTTTGGCTCGGCCGGGGCGGCCGGCTTGGTCAGCGTCCAAGGTCAGAACGTCGGCCATGCGACCCGGTCTGCCGCGCCTGGTCCTGCTACGGGCACTTCGGCAGCAGCACGTCGACCGCCCCGGTGGTCGGCACGGTGACGGCCGCGTACCCGAGCGAGACGTCCCACGGTCCATGGCCGGCGATCCAGGTCGACCCGTCGCACTGGCGCTCCAAGCGGTATGAACCGGGCGGGACGTTGGTCACGCTGAAGGAGGCATCCGCTGCGCTCGTCACCGTGAACGTGCCCCCCGCGTCGCTCAACCGGAACGTGCATGCGGGGCAGGCATCGTAGGCGTCCGGTGAGAGTGCGAAGAACACCTTCCCCGTCACCGTGTACGGGCCCGTGCCGCCGCCGCCCGGTCCGGCGCAGTGCCTTCCATCGGGGTCACATGCAGTGCAGGCTTCGACAACCCGCGCCCCGATGCCCGTCGGTGCGCAGGTTGACCCCGACGGCCAGGGCCAGCCAGCCACGCGGGGCGGGACCGGGGTGCACCCGTACTGCCGGTACTCCTGCTGGACGATCGAGGCGCCGTCGTCGGGCCGCACGATGCAGGTCGGCACGCCGATCGGCTCATCCCGCGCCTCGCAGGCGGTCACTTCACAGGTCGGCGGGGGCTCGCAGGTGCCGTCCGAGCAACCGTAAGGGCAGTCGAAGGCCTTCCTCCAGGTGATGCCACCCGCGAACGCGGTGCACTCCCCGCCTACCGCTTCGTGGGTGATCGGATCCTTGACCGGATTGCAGCGGTAGTTCTGCTCCCTGACGTTCACTGCCGTCCCGACGCAGAAGCGCTCGAGCTCCCGGGTCGGGCAAGGGATGTTGAGGGAGGGCACGCATTCCATGGGAGGGCTGCACGATCGGCCGAGAAGATCGCAGCCCCAGGGGCACTGCTCGACCACCTCGACCGGAGCCGCGGTGACACACTGGGACTGCTGGGTCTTGGGGTTCTCGCAGTACCCGCTCGTCGTGGACTGCCTCACCGAGCTCACCCCGTTCTCGGTGACGCAGCGCGCACTCGCGTACTCCGTGGCGAAGCAGCTGTCGCTCACGCACAGGTCGCACGGCCAGATCGAGCAATTCGTCACGGAGGCCAGGATCGGGGCACCGATGAAGGACGCGCAGAGCGGACACGTGACCGGCTGGCTAAGGGGCAGGAAGACGCAATCCCCGCAGATCTCCCCGGTCACCTTCCAGTAGGTATCCATCGCGGCGGAGTTGTCCTCCCACCAGAAGTAGACCGCGCCGGCCAGGCAGTTCCACGGGGCGCAGCTGCCGTGCTCGGCGCGCGCGACCTCGATCTGCCCGGTGCCGGGGTCGAGGGACAGCTCGCCCTTCTCGGAGCGGAACTCGACACGCACCAGCGCGCCGCCTTCGAAGACCGGCCGCGCGATGAACACGGCCTCCGGCGGGTCCGGCATCGCCGCGCTCGCGGGGAGCTGCCCGATCACGAGCATGGCGGCCTCGGTCGGGGTCTTGCCGCCGAGCGCGGCCGTCGTGAGGACCGCGCCGTTGTCGTAGGTGACCCGCCCCGCTGCGATGACCTTCGTGTAGCCCATCCCGGCCGCCATGTCGAGGTGGCGAGCACGCGCTGCATCTTCCGCCACGAAGGCGCCGTAGGCGTCCGCGCCGAGCGGCTCGTGTGACACGGGCTTCGCCACCACCTCGCCGGATCGCGAGTCCCAGAGCTCGGCGAGCGGCAGCGCCTTCTCCGCCCGTTCGACCGCCGCGGACGGGTCGGGAGCGGGCGATCCCGGCGCCGCACAGGAGGCCAGCAGCAGGGCGACGACGGCCGCGACCGCCACTCGCCGGCCGGCTTCCGTGGGCAAGCGATCCCTGGCGCGCATCGGTGCCCCCGGGTGCCGGCCGCCGGCCCGCGGCTGGGTGGACGCGGCTCGACTATGCCCGACTCAACGGGAACTGGGACAGGGCCGGATATCCCGGAAAGCCGACCTAACCCCACCGGCCGGGCTACCATCCGATCGATGCGCACCGAATGGATACCCGTTGCCGAGGGCGTCGAGCTGGCGGTCGACACGTGGGCGCCGGACGGGGGCGCGGCGCTCCCGGGCGGGGGCGCCGCTGCGTCGGTTGGCCGCTCGCCTGCGGCGGACGTGGGCGCGGCTGCACCGAACGTGGGCGCGCCCGCGCAGGACGCGGACGCGGCTGCGCCGCACGGCGACCCCGCGCGACTGTCCTTCGTCCTGGTCCACGGCCTCGCCTCGAACGCGCGCATGTGGGACGGCGTGGCCTCGAGCCTCGCTGCGAGCGGCCACCGGGTCGTCACCGTCGACCTGCGAGGGCACGGTCGATCGTCCAAGCCGGACGGTCCCTACGACGTGCCGACCGTGGCCGGCGACCTGGCGGTGCTCATCGCCGGGCTCGAGCTCGACCGGCCCGTCGTGGCCGGGCAGTCCTGGGGCGGCAACGTCGTCGTGGAGCTTGCGGCCCGGCAGCCGGACGCGATCCGGGGGATCGTCTGCGTGGACGGCGGCTGGCTCGAGCCGAGCCGCGAGTTCGCCGACTGGGACGCCTGCCGCGCGGCGCTCGCCCCACCCCGGCTCGCCGGGCGCCGCTTCGAGGAGGTGGAGGGATACGTGCGGTCCGTCCATCCGGGCTGGCCCGAGAGCGGCATCCGCGGAATCCTGGCGAACTTCGAGGTCCGACCCGACGGAACCGTCGCCCCCTGGCTGACGTACGAACGCCATATCGAGATCCTGCGCGGGCTCTGGGAGCACCACCCGGGCCAGCTCTACCCGGGACTCGCCGTCCCGGTCCTGCTGGTCCCGGCCGACGGGGGCGACACCGACTGGACGCGGCGGAAGCGCCGCGACGTCGCGATCGCGGCTGCAGCAATCCCGAACGCCCGTGTCAGCTGGTTCGTCGGCGACCACGACCTCCATGCGCAGCATCCGCGCGAGCTGGCCGGCGTGATGCTCGAGATGACGGCGGAGGGGTTCTTCGCATGAGCGAGCCGCGGATCCTCGCGATCATGGGGTCCGGGGAGACGGCGCCCACGATGGCGAAGGTCCACCGCGCCCTATTCGAGCGCTTCGAGGCCGGGCCCGTTCCCGCCGCCATCCTCGACACGCCCTACGGGTTCCAGGAGAACGCCGACGAGCTGAGCAGCCGCACCCTCGAGTTCTTCGCCACGACCGTGGGAAGGTCGGCGGCCGTCGCGTCGTACCGCTCGCGCGACGTCGATGCCGTGACCCTCGCCACCGCGGTGGCCCGGATCCGCGAGGCGCGCTACGTGATGGCCGGGCCGGGCAGCCCCAGCTACGCCCTGCGGCAGTGGGCCGGCGGCCCCGTCCCGGACGCCCTGTGGTCGAAGCTGGCCGACGGCGGCATCCTCACCATGGCCAGCGCCGCGGCGCTCACAGTCGGCATCGTCACCATCCCCGTCTACGAGGTCTACAAGGTCGGCGAGGAGCCCCGCTGGCTCGACGGGCTGGACCTCCTGGGCCGGGCGACGGGCCTCCGCGCCGCCGTGGTGCCCCACTACGACAACGCCGAAGGTGGCACCCACGACACCCGCTTCTGCTACATGGGCGAGCGCCGGCTGCGGACCCTGGAGGCGACCCTGCCCGAGAACGCCTTCATCCTGGGTGTCGACAGCCACACTGCGCTGGTGCTCGATCTCGACCGGCGAGTCGCCTCTGTGTCCGGCCTCGGCGGAGCCACCGTCCGTGTCGATGGCCGGAGCACCGCCTTCGCGGGCGGCAGCGAGGTGCCGATCGCGGCGCTCGCCGAGGCCGCTCGCCTTCTCGCGGCGGGCGAGGCCGTCGACGTCGCCCGCGCGTTCGGCACCGGGCGGCCGGGGGGCGCGGGTGGCCGGCCCGCGCCGGTTGCCGCCCCGCTCCGCGACGCGGTGGCGAACCTGGAGGGAACGTTCATCGAAGCCCTCGGCCGGGGCGACATGCGGACGGCCGTCGGGGCCCTCCTGGACCTCGACTCCGAGATCTCGGCCCGCGTCCGGCATGGCGAGGACAGCCCGGACCTCGACAACGCCGACGCCACCTTCCGCTCGCTGATCGCCCGCCTGGGCGAGCGCGCCGAGGTCGGGACCCGCGACCCCCGGGCGGCGCTGGAGCCGTTCGTGACGGCGCTGCTGGAGCTGCGGGCGCGCGCCCGAGCCGCCCGCGACTGGGAGACCGCCGACCTGGTCCGCGACCGGCTGGTCGCGGCCGGCGTCGAGGTCCGCGACAGCGCCGACGGCTCGACCTGGGTGCTGGCGGGCTCGCCGGAGGCGTAGGCGGGGCCCGGCGGCAGGCATCGAGGTCCGCGACGGCGGCGACGGCTCGACCTGGGTGCCGGCGGCCTCGCCGGAGGCATGGGCGGCGGAATCCCGCGCATCATGCCGTTCCGGCGACGGCGACGCGGATCGGCCCGACCCGGAAGGCGGCACGCGGTCGGCGGGCGTCGAGCAGTCGGCCCTGTCAGTAGATCAGGACGACGACCGTGACTGGACCGCGCCAGGCACTGCCCATCTGGCTCTCGGTGACCCGGATGCGGTAGGTCCCGGTGACCGGGAGCGGGCCGTCGAAGACGCGCCCACCGGGCTGGCCGTCCACCTGCCCGTTCGGGAAGCGGACCTCGCCGCGCGTCGGCCCGCGACCCTCCACGAGGACGATCATCGTCTGGCCGGCGCGGGCCTTCACCGAGAACCAGCGCAGCGACGTGATGCCGGTGAGCGTGCTCGTCGCCTGGGCCGAGTAGGCGCCGAGGGCGAACCTGATCGGGATGGGGCACGCGGACCGGCCCGGCGTGCACGCCACCGGCGCGGCCGCGACGCCGCCCCCCGCGGTGCGGGCCGGCGTCGATCCGGTCGCCCCGACCGGCAGGACCGACCCGAAGGCGAGGCTCGCGGCGAGGGCCGCGGCCAGGGCCAAGCCTGAGAACCGAACGTGGATCATGGAACCCCCCTGCTGTGAGTGCTCGGCTGCACGTCGTGGCTGCCGAGTGGGGTGAGACGCCGGGACGCTGCGCGGCGTGACGGTGAGGTCTCCGGCTCACCGGGCCAGCGGTTCGTCGCCCAGGAAGTGCCGCAGGCTCGCGCGCCAGAGCGCGCGCCCGTGGAACGAGACGCCCGGGTCGATGGCCGGCAGCCCGCCGTACCAGATGAGCGTCTTGAGGAGCGGCGTCACCTGCGCGCCATAGGCTTCCATGCAGGCCCTGGGCTGGACGCCCGGCCACGAGTAGCAGGAGACGACAGTGCGCCGGTTGCCGGTCGGGATCCCCGGCGGCAGGCGGTCCCAGGCCGGGTCGTCCGGCCCGAACTCCCACTGGTCCAGGCTGCCCTGCGGGATGCCCTCGATCCCCCGCACGACCGGCGGGTCGTCGTCGAGCAGGTATGGATCGACCGCCAGGTCGCAGACGATCGCATGGGCGGGCAGCATGCCGAGCCAGGCATTGGGGAGCAGGGGACGCGACGTATCGCGTCGCGCGGTGGCATCGACGAGGACGTCGGTCTGCGCGAGGCGACGGCGGACGTAGGCCTCGTTGCCCGACAGGTTCTGCTCGACCACCACGACCTCGACGCCGGCCAGGCCCTCGCGCACGAACCGCTCGTTGCGCGCCTCGTCGCCGCACCTGGCGGCCCACTCGATGGCGTGCTTGCCGACCCCGCCGGCGCCCAGGATCGTGACGCTGACCGGCGGACGCGCGGGCGAGAGGAGCGGCGGCCAGCGCCGCTCGAGGGCGTCGAAAGCCGCAGCCAGGCCGTTGCGAGCCACGTCGCGCAGGTTCTGGACCAGGCGCCGTCCGTCGTCGCCGGTGACCATGTCGAGCGCGATGGCCTCGATGCCCAGGCCGCGCAGCAGCTCGACTCGTTCCGGCCGCGTCACGAAGTGGAGCATCGAGAGCAGGATCGCTCCGGGTCGGAGCATCTCGTAGCGCCCCTCGGGCGCCCGCAGCACCACCACGATGTCCTGGCGATATGCCGTGGCTTCGTCGACGATGCGCACGCGCGGCGACTCGGCCAGGTAGTCGTCGTCGGAGATGCCCATGCCGGCCCCGCTGCCGGCCTCGACGCGCACGTCCACATCCAGGTTCGCGAGCAGGCCCATCAGCGGCGGCAGGAAGGCGCGCCGCTCCCCCGCCTCGTTGTACATGCGCGGGAAGCCGATAGTGAGCTGGCGCTCGTTGGACATGCCCTGCCTCTACCCTCTCCCTTCGCCACCGGGGCGGCTGCGCCCCGGGCCTGCGTCCTCGCAGCACGGGTGCATCCACCTCCACGGCATCACGAGGAGAGCATCGCACCGCGGCCGCCGGGGCGCTCAGCGCTGTGGGCGCTCAGCGCCGTCGCGGGTCGCCGGCAGCTCCCGGACGGCTCGACCGCGCCATGCCGAGCGGCAACCGTTCCCACGCGCGTTCGCCCCGCTGGACCGGTATCGTTCGGGTGACGGCCCGCGTGCGCGGATCCCGCGGCACCGGCGCGAGGAGGTCGTGATGGCGACGGGCACTCGGGTGAGCGTCGGGATCCCACGGATGCACCGTGAGCCGAACGAGCGGCGCGACTTCCTGCCCCCGCTGATCGGCCTGCTGGCCGCCAACGGCGCCGAGGTGCACGTGGAGAGCGGCATCGGCTCCGGGATGGGCTACACGGACCTCGACTACAGCATGCTGTCACCGGACGTGGTGGTCTCCGACGAGGACGACTGCTACCGGCAGGACATCGTCGTGGTGCTCCGGGCGCCGGAGGGCAGATACGACCGGCTGCGCCGGGGCGCCGTCCTCGTGTCCATGCTCCACTTCGCCACCCGCCCCGCGCGCGTCCGGATGCTGAGGGATATGGGGATCGACGCGATCAGCCTCGACCTCATCCGCAACGACGACGGCCGCCGGCTGGTCGAGAACCTCCGCAGCGTCGCCTGGAACGGGATTTCCGCCGCCTTCGCCGCACTGGAGCGGACCTGGCCGGAGCTGGCCGGCCCCCGGCACTCGACGGTCAAGGTGCTGATCATGGGCGCCGGCAAGGTCGGCCGGCATGCCGTCGAATTCGCCACCAAGTACGGGGACGATGCCCGGAACGAGGCGTGCTCGCGCGCCGGGCTGCCCGGGGTCGAGGTCGTGACCGCCGGCCGCAACCTGACTGGCGACCCCGAGTACCTCAAGGCCCGCCTCCTGATGACCGACCTGCTCGTGGATGCCACGGCGCGACGCGACCCGTCCCGGGCGCTCGTCCCGAATGCCTGGCTGGCCCTGCTGCCAAGGCACGCCGTGATCTCCGACCTGTCCGTGGACCCGTATCTCCTGGACGCCGAGCCGCCGGTGGTCCGCGGTGTCGAGGGCATCCCGCAGGGCAACCTCGACCAGTGGGAGTTCGCGCCGGACGATCCGGCCTGGGACACCCTGCCGCCGGGCATCCCGACCGGCGAGCGGCGCACCGTCGTCTCCTGCTACTCATGGCCCGGCGTCCGAGCGGAGCCGTGCATGCACGTCTACGGGTCGCAGTTGGCCCCCCTGCTCGAGGCCCTCGTCACGGCCGGCGGGCTCGACGGCATCAACCCGACCGGCAAGTTCCACGAGCAGGCCCTGTGGCGAGGGAGCCTGCGCGGCTGGTTCGCGTCGGGCGAGGCGGCGGCTCACGGAAGCATCGAAGGTCCGGCCGAGGCCACCGGCGCCCCGGATGGTCACCAGGCGCGCCCCCCAGATTGACGGCGCCCACTGCACGGGGCGCGGCAGCCGCATAGGCGCCGGGTGATCGTCGCTGAACAGGCTCGTCTCGGCCCGGCGGCCATCTCGGACAATGAGGAGTGGCGTGTCTACATCTACTACGACGATCACGAGGATCCGCACTTCCACGCGCTGTATTCCCAGGCCTTGTCAGGCTCGCTGCTCGGCACAGATGCCAGGGAGGCCCGCGCGCCCCCGGAGTATTGACATACGCCATATGTGGCATGAGAATCCCATCGATGGACAAGACGACCCTCTACCTGACCCCGGACCTGCGCCTGCGCCTCCGGGCGGCCGCTCGCCGCAGCGGCCGGCGCCAGGCGGACGTGATCCGCTCTGCGCTCGACGCCTACCTCGACGAGGCGAAGGCGAATTGGCCGCAGTCGATCGGAGCAGGCGCGGACGACGCGGTCGAGGCGGCGGACAGCGAGGCATGGCTTCGCGAGCACTGGCGCGCCCATGATCACGCTTGACACGTCGGCGCTGTACGCGCTCCTGAATCGGCGCGATCGTGCCCACCAGGCCGCCGTGCTTGCGTTCGAGAATGATCCTGGGCCCTACCTGGTGCCGGCCGCGACGCTCGGCGAGATCTCCTTCCTCGTGGAGGAACGCCTTGGAACCCGTGTGCTCGATCTCCTGCTGGCCGACCTGGAGTCGGGCGCCTACACGATCGACTGCGGCGAGACCGATCTCGCCCGCACTCGCGAGCTTGTCGCGCGATACGCCGACCTGTCGCTGGGATTCGTCGACGCCGCCGTCATCGCCTGCGCCGAGCGAAGCGGCGGGCGCGTCCTGACGTTCGATCTCCGCGACTTCGGAGTCGTCGCTGCCGAAGGGACGATCACGGTCCTGCCGGCGCTGCCCCAATAGGCGCCATGGCTGGTCGCGCTCCGCCCTGGCGCGGGCAACGAGCTGAGCGAGCCGCGCTCCTGACGGCTTGGGATGCCCCTGCCGCGCGCCGAGGCGTGCGCCGGCTCCCTGGGTCGATCGAGGCCGGAGGGCTCGGCCGCACCCTACCCCGCCCGGCTCGGGCAGATCGCGCGGTAGTCGCACCAGCCGCATTGCCGCGCCGCGAACGAGACCCTGCGCCCGGGGAGCGGCGTCGATGGCGCCATCCACCACGCCGGCGGCCCGGCGATCCTGGCAGACCTGCGCTCGCGGTACGGTGACGGTCGCCACTGTGCGACCGGGGATGCTGTCGTGTCGATCGCCGGCAACCTGCCTGCCTGCTGGGTGATCCACGCGGTCGGGCCGGTCTGGACCGGAGGTCACCGGGGAGAGCCCGAGCTCCTCGCCTCCGTCTACCGCGCGTCGCTGTCCCGGGCCGACGCAGTCGCGGCGCGGACGATCACCTTCCCCGCGATCAGCTGCGGCGTCTTCGGCTATCCCCTGCCCGACGGTGCGCGGATCGCCCTCGAGACCGTGCGTACCCACCTGGCTGGCGACAATACGTCGATCGAGGAGGCCACGTTCGTGCTCTACTCGCAGGAGACCCTCGCGGCATTCTCGAAGGCGCTCGAGGGCCTGTCGCTCGAGTAAGGTCGGGCCGGCTGCCGGCGGGTCGCGGCCGACGGCCGACTCCCGCCGGGGACTCCCGCGGCCGGCCGACCGGCGGCACATCCGGCGGTCGCAGCTACACAAGGAACCGCGCGGGTCGGCCGTGCCGGTCTAGGTGGCACGACCACCCGGTACGGTCAGACCGTGAAGACCCTCTGCTGCAACCTCGGCGCAGCCTGTGGGCGCTGGCGCGACGAGCCCGTCGTCCGTGAGCGGGCAGACCAGTGGATCGCCGCGGTCGATCCCGACCCCCAGGACGCCGGTGCTCACGCCTGATCTCTGGGTGGCGCTCCTGGCGAGCATCCGCTCGGAGTGCCTCGCGTTCGGCTCCTGGTGTGGCGAGGCCCGGCTGCTCCGCGATGCGACCGGGGCCAAGCGGATCGGGCATCGCGTTGCCGAAGTGATCACGGCTCGCCTGGCCGTCGCCGGCTACGAGATCGACGAGGAGATTCTCTGCGAGAGCCAGTCGGTCATCGTCACGCCGACGGGGACGCGCGAGCTCGCGGCCACGGTCGAAGCGCTCCTGCCCCACATCCGGCGCTGGGATGCGGCTATTCCGTCGCTTCCGTGGAGGGACGCCCTGATCGCCGGCTGGGCCGTGGGGCGGTTCCTCGAGGAAAGGCGCGGCCCTTCGTGCCGTACCTGAGTGGGGGCGGACTCCCCCGCGCCCGGCCCGTCGGGTCCGGGCTGAACCACCCGAGGAGGAGGGCTCACATGGAGACGGCACAGATCCGCGAGCTCGTGATCGAGGACGTCGATCCGGCCGAGACGGACGACGAGCTCTGGGAATGGGCCGTGAACGTCTTCTTCCTGCCGCACGGCATCGAGGTGAAGCCGTGGACCCGATACACGCTTCGGCGTCATCCGGATCTGCGAAGCGCCAGGATCTCGCTCTTCATCGAGATCGAGCCCGGCAGGCCGGACGACCGCCGGCGGAGCGACTGACTCACGAGCGCGTCCATTCCAACCGACCCTATCCGACCGGTCCTGGCGGTCGCGGCTCGTCTCGATCGATCGGGGCCCGACCGGATCCCGGTCGTCGACGAACTCCGGCGCCGGCCGGCCGATCGGCCGGGCTCGAACCGGGCTTCGCCTCCGGCGCTCGGACCTGCCAGCCGCGATCGCCCGAGCCCGCGGTCACCTCTCGACGCAGCCGCCAATCCGAGCACGATGGCAGCGACAGGGTCGCCCGCGGTGGTAGTCTTTCGGGCGCAGGGACACGTGCCCCTGCGGCTCCCGAGCGGGAGTAACTCAGTTGGCAGAGTGTCAGCTTCCCAAGCTGAATGTCGCGGGTTCGAACCCCGTCTCCCGCTCCATTTCCCTCCTTCGTGCTCAGCATGACACTCTGACTGCGCGTCACCACTGGTTTCATGCGTCGCTTGGGCCTGCTGATGAGCACCTGTTCGGGAACGCGTCGTCGGTCTATCCTCCGGGCCAGTCGGGACCGAGCGGCCCGACCCAAGGAGGCTTGTCGTGGATCTGACCCAGGTCTTCACGTACGTGCTCTTCCTGCACGTGATGGGAGCCATCCTCGCGTTCGGGCCCACGTACGCCTATTCGATCATGGCCGTGCTGGCCCGTCGCGAGCCGCAGCATGCGAACTTCAGTGCCCGGCAGATCGCGGCGATCAGCAACCGGCTGGTCTACCCGCTGGCCGTCATCCAGCCGGTCACTGGCGTCCTGGCCTTCATCTCGGCCCCGAGTGACGAGTTCAAGACGGGCCTGTGGCTCGTGCTCGGGATCATCCTGTACGCGACCGCGCTCACCTTCTCGCTGACGATCCAGCGGAACAACCTGCTTCGCTTCATCGAACTGACTGCGACGCCAACGCCAGCCGGCACGCCGCCGTCACCGGAGATCCCGGCCACGGGCCAGAGGATCAAGTGGGGCGGAGTCTTCGTCGGCATCCTGATCCCCAGCATCGTCTTTCTGATGGTCGTCAAGCCCGGCGTGTAGGCGGCCGGCATCTGCGTGATTCGGTGGCTGGCGCGCCGGCCGCCACAGTCCGGTTCGTGGAGACGTACGGCGACGAGAGCGTCGTGGGCGCCTGATGCAGGATTCGCCAGGGCAGTGAGCTTCGGAGCCGTCGTGCATCCCCTGTCGACCCCGCGGCGTCCCGAGCGCGCATCAAGGCCAGCCTCGACACGACTGTCCTCATCTCCAGATATGTCTTCCCGGGCGGCAAGCGGGACGCCGTGGACCGCCTGGCCCTCGAGGGGGGCGCGCCGATCCCCACCTCGCCGGATGCAGGCCGACGCGTTCCGGTGCAAACTCGGCGCCACGGACGGGTCGCCACGTCCCCGGCGATCACCGTCCGAGGAGAACCAGCGATGGACGTGTCCCCTGCCGGTGTCGGCCGGCCCATCTGGGTGGACCTCTCGACTTCGGACCCCGCAGCCGCCCGGGCGTTCTACGCCGCGGTGCTCGGCTGGGAGGTCGAGGTCGCGGACGACCCGCAGTACGGCGGCTACGCGATGGCCCGGGTCGACGGCCGTGACGTCGCCGGGATCGGCCCCGCCCAGCCCGGAGCGCCCACGGCCTGGGCGCTCTACATCGGGACCGAGGACGCTGCCGCGCTCGGGTCGGCGGTGGAGGCGGCCGGTGGCTCGGTCGTCGTGCCTGCCTTCGACGTCGGCGACGTCGGGCGGATGGCGGTCTTCCGGGACCCGTCCGGGGCCTTCATCTCCGGGTGGCAGCCGAACACGATGCCGGGCTTCTACACGGGGGTGCCCGGCACGTACCAGTGGGCGGAGCTCAACGCCCGCGGGCTCGAGAAGGCGATGCCGTTCTACGAGAAGGCCTTCGGCTGGCAGCATGCGACCCAGCCCGTGTCCGGCGACCTGGCCTACACGCGCTTCACCCTCGGCGGGACCGAGATCGCGGGGGCGTGGGAGATGAGCCCGATGGTGCCCCCCGAGGTCCCGAGCTACTGGATGGTCTACTTCTCGGTGGTCGACGTCGATGCCGCCTTCGCGCGGGCGATCGCGGCCGGCGGACGGGAGATGGTGGGGCCGACGGAGTTCCCGGGCGGCCGCTTCGCGATCGTGGGCGACCCCCAGGGCGCGGTGTTCGCGCTCCATCAGACCGGCTAGGGCGGTCCTCGGCTCTCGTCACGGCGGCGCCGCGGCTCCGAACTACGACGAGCACGAGATACGGGCTGCGTGAGCAGGATGTCGCGGGCTCGAATGCCGTCTCCCGCTCCACAGAGTGGCCTACGATGCGGGCTGGCATGCGCGGCCACTCCGACTCCCTGGCATGGAAGAAGGTCTTCGCCGCGGGCATCCTGCTCCGCCCGATCCTCATCGTGCCGATGGCCCCGGGCGGACCACTGGGGGGCTCGAACATGCTCCTGGTCGGGCTGGCCTCGGTGTTCGCCCTCAGCATCCTGCTTGCCGTTGGCGTGGTCGTCGGGAACCGTCCGGCGATCGCGTTCGGGATCTTCACTGCCCTGGCGGGGATCCCGGTTGCTGCCATCGGTGCCTGGCTGGGCTTGCCGATGCCCTGGCCTCTGGCTCTCGCCGGATACAACATCGCGCTCGCCGTGGTCGGCATCAAGGTCAACGAGCAGCTCTCCTAGCGCGGGCCCGTCAGGAGGGGAAGGCGGCCCTCGCCACGTCGTCGTGCGCGCCGACGAGCCTTCCCGAGCAGTTCACGACCGATGCCTCTAGCCGTCCCACGCAGCGCACATCAGCCTTCGCCCGAGCGTGGGAAGTTCCGACCGCCGCCCGCGGCGGGCCGCCGGAACCGCACCAGGCATCCGGCGAGACCGAACTGTGCGGGGCTTCGCGCTCTCGCGGGAGGTCGTTCGCCATGGCGAGCTCGTTCCTCGACATGCAGGCCCGGGTCGGCATCACGGTGCACGTCGGCGGTCTCGGCGAGCGGCGGAAGCTCCTCCGCGCGTGCCACGCCGAGGACGCCCGCGAGATCCTCGAAGTCGGCTGCGGGATCGGCGTCGGGCCGGTCCATACCGCCCGGACGTACGGCTGCCGGGTGGTCGCGATCGACCGCTCGGAACGGATGATCGAGTGGTCGCGCCGGCGCGCGCGAGTGGAAGGGGTCGCGGATCGGATCGAGCTCCGGGTCGCCGACGTGCTGGCGCTGCCCTTCGAGGATGACCGGTTCGATGCGACGGTCTGCGAGTCGGTGCTCGCGTTCGTCGGAGACAAGCAGCAGGCGATCCGCGAGATGGTCCGAGTCACCAGGCCGGGTGGCCACGTCGGGCTGAGCGAGATGTTCCTGCTCAGCGAGACTCCGTCGCCCCAGGTTGTCGCGCTCGGCCGCCTGCAGGCGACCGAGATGGTGAGCCTCGCTGCCTGGAATGCGCTCTGGGATGCGTCCGGCCTGCGCGAACGCGTCGTGCTCGCCTACCGCATCGACTTCGCCCGCGAGGTACGGAACCGGCTGCGCTGGATCGGGCTTCGCGGCCTGCTGGGAGGCCTGGCGCGCATCGTCCGGCTGTACCTGGCCGAGCCGTCGCTGCGACCGGCGCTCGGGCTCATGTTCGGCCGCTTCCCCAGGGCGCAGGGGGCCGAGCCAGCGGCACCATCCGCGTGGGCCTCGTTCGGCTACGGGCTGTTCGTCGGCCGCAAGCAGATCGAGGACCAGCAGCGCCCGTGAGCGAGGCGCTTCGCGCCTGGCGTGACCTTGGGCTGCCTGTGACGAGGCGCTCTGCGGGCTGGACCTGGCGACGTTCCTCGGTCCCGCGGATCGCCCTTCGCTCGTCAGGCCTCCTTCGGCAGCTTCCCGAACAGGCCCAGGAAGAGCTTCATGAAGCGATGGCCTCCGTCGGAGGTGGGCCCGTACATCAGCGGGCAGCCGCCGGCGATCGAGGCGATGCCGTGCTGGCGGCAGATCTCGTGGGCCTCTTGCGACACGCTCCCGCCGCCCATGGACCTGTGCATCCAGACGCGGGTGATGCCGAGCGCCTCGCACTCGCGGGCGACCGCCGGGGCGACCTCCGGTGTCGTCGCGATGACGACGGCGTCCACGCCGCCGGGGATCGAGGCGAGGTCGCGGTAGCAGGGGTCCCCCTCCACCGTGTCGGCGTTGGGGTTGACCGCGAAGACCTCGTAGCCGCGCTCCTTGAGGCGCTTGTAGATGATGTTCCCGCCGTGCCTCCCGCCGGGCTCGCGGGAGACGCCGGCAACCGCGATCCGCTTCTGCGCCAGGAAGTCCTTGATCGCCGCTTCGGCCGTGGGCATGGGGTGCCTCCTCCGTCGTCTTCGCGCGCCGCCCCGGGCATTCCGGGGACTCAGGGTAGCGCGCCGATGGGGGGTCGCGCCGCCCCGAGGTGATGCGTCGGCGGAGGCGGCGGCATGGCCCGGGAGCGGGCTCCCCCGGGCAGCATGTGGCGGTTCGATCCCGGGTCCCGAGCGGCAACGACCGTACGCGGTCAGGCCCGGGAACTCGCACCCCCGGGCCTGACCTGCCACTTCACGAAAGCCTCAGCGGTAGCGGCACTGACCCTCCCTGTCGCCGTGCACGTGGTTGCCGTCACCCCTGCGGGGTGAGCCGTTGCTCTTGCACTGCAGGTCGCCGTCGATGCGGTTGGTCCACACCGAGAACCCGCCGTGGTTGGAGAATAGCTGCACGTCGCCGCCGACGGTGTTGTTCAGCACCTGGCTGAGCCCCAGGTTTCCCTTGAGCTGGATGTTGCCGTCCACCCGCGACGCCTTCACGATCACCTGGCGGCCGTAGTCGACCTGGACGTCGCCGCCGATGACCGAGCCGTTTCGGACGATCACCAGGCGGCCGGAACCCTGGACGTTGCCGTCCACGCGCACGTGGTTCATCTCGACCCGCGCGTTCGACCTGACGAGGACGTTGCCGTCCACGGTCGTGCCATTCAGCGTGCACGAGGCCGAGCGCGGGACGACGACGTTGCCGTCGATCGTCACGGACCCGATCGTGCCGCGGCAGATGCGGTCGCCGCTGGCATGGGCGACGCCGGGGTCCACGAAGACCACGGCACCCGCGACGAGAGCGGCGGCGAGGAAGACCCTGCCGACCGAAAGGAACGAGAACATGAGACCTCCATCGAGCTGCCGCGGGTGAGGACCCGGACTTCAGACCTGGCCTCGCGTTCCAAGCTCGATCCCCATCTCAGCACTCGGCAATGAGGCGGCGATGAGAGGGAGAGAAGAACCCCGTCAGGAAGCGTCGAAGGTGCGAAACCGCGGCCAATCCCGCATGTGCCCCGATGTCGAACCGCCCACGGCCGGCTCGCCTCACCCTCCCCTTCCCGTCGCTACGGGCGAAGCGTGCCCGACCAGACCTGCCAGGCCAGAAGCGACTTCGCGACCAGGCTCAGCACCATGTACGTCTTCTCGCCCACGAGGTAGTCGCGCCAGCGGCCGACCTTCCGGTACTGCAGGACCATGGTGATCGCGAAGACGTTGAAGGCGACGAACAGGCTGGCGATGATCACGTACACGAAGCCCGGGATCTGCGCCTGGGCCGGCAGGCCCGCCTGGGCCGAGTACGCCCAGAGGATCGAGACGATCGCGATCCAGGGCGTGACGCCGGCGATGCAGCCGAAGATGAAGTGCTTCCAGTCGGTCCGCTCGCGTCCCTCGTTGGCCGCTTCCATGCTCCAACCGAACAGGTTCATGGCGACGTTGCAGCCGGCGATGGCGACGAGCGCCGGGAAGTCGGTGATGAAGCTGAGGTACGCGATCGCGACGATCATCACGGTCGACGAGAAGGCGTACTCCACCCACCGCAGCGGGTTCATTCCCCGGGCGAGCCACGCCTCGTAGCGGCCGCGCAGGAACCAGCCGGCGGCGGCGTGGGCCAGGGCGCTCATCAGGAAGAAGCTCGCGATCAGGTAGGCGAGCGGGAACGAGACCAGGAGAACGCTCGACGGCTCGATCCCGGTGAAGGTCCCGTTGGCGATGACCGGGCGGACCGTCGGCACGACGGGCTCGAAGAGCGCGTTCGTCCGGGAGACCAGGAGCATCAGGACGAACTGGGCTCCGTGGGCAAGGGTGAGGAAGCGATTCCAGCGGCGCAGGGAGCGGGCTCGCTCCGGGGGGATGGCCCTGGCAGCGATCGTGCCTGCGCCGGTGCTGACGACTGACATGCGGCGTGTCCTCCTAGTGTGCATTCACCACCGCGTTCGGTCGCAGGATCGCGCCGGATTGCCAAGCCGGCATGACGAATCGTCACGAGGCCGCCAATCTGCCTCCCGTGCCCCGCGAGACGGCAGCCGGTCCGGCCCCGGATCGGACTTCCCGGCGTCGCACCACGGGGGCTAGCCCCACCCCGAAGAGGCCGGCTGCCCGGCTGGTCCGCCGCGCCCGACGCACGTAGGGTCTGGGCATCGTATGGATCAGCTCGGAGGCAGCATGCAATGAAGGTGAACCGGAGGTTCCTCAACTGGGGGGTCTTCCTCCTCGCGGCCGGCGGCGTGATGCTCGTCGCGCAGGGCAACGCGGTCGAAGGCGAGACGGTCGCGCAGGCCCTGCGCCTCTGGCCAATCGCCGTGATCGCCGTCGGCGTCGGCCTCCTCCTGCGCCGCACCCGCCTGGGGCTGCCGGCCGGCATGCTCGCCGCCGCCGCACCCGGGCTCCTGCTCGGGGGGCTGGTCGTGGCAGCGCCGCAGATGGTGCCCGGGTGCGGTGGCGTGGAGCCCGCGAGCTTCGAGACCCGACAGGGCACGTTCGAGGGCGCCGCGTCGGTCGACCTGCGACTCGCCTGCGGCGAGCTCTCCGTCACGACCGTTCCCGGCAGCGGCTGGAGGCTCGAGGCCGGCGACGGCTCCGGCGCGGCCGCGGTGGTCGACGTCTCGGCCGATCGGCTCTCGGTGGCGTCCTCGAGCCGGACGCGTCCCTTCGGCTTCACGAGGCGCGGCGACGACTGGCGACTCTCCCTGCCGACTGCCGGCACGCTGGACCTGGCCGCCGAGATCGATGCCGGACGGGGTCGGTTCGACCTGGCCGGCGCGCATCTCGGGAGCCTGCGGCTCGCCGTGAACGCCGGCGAGGCGCGGGTGGACCTGGACCAGGCGACGGTGGCTCAGCTGTCCATGAGCGTCAACGCGGCCTCGGCCTCGGTGCGCCTGCCGATGACCGGGGACATCGGCGCCGACTTCTCCGTCAACGCCGGCTCGCTGCGGATCTGCGCGCCGAGCGATGTCGGCCTCAGGATCCACCAGGACGGCGTGCTGAGCACGACCAGCTACCCGGGGCTCGTGCGCAGCGGCGACACCTGGGAGAGCCCCGGCTACGCGACCGCAATTCACCACGCGGACGTGACCATCTCGGTCAACGTTGGTAGCGTGGACGTCAACCCGATGGGAGGCTGTCAGTGAACCCGCGCCGTCTCTACCGAAGCCGTCACGACCGGCAGCTGGCGGGCGTTGCCGCCGGCATGGCCGAGTACCTGGAGGTCGATCCGACGCTGGTCCGGATCCTGTGGATCCTGTCGGCCTTCCTCGGCGGCTTCACGATCGTCCTGTACATCATCCTGGCCTTCGTCGTCCCCCTCGATCCGGCCACGGGCCCGGCGTCCGGACCCTGGCAGGCGGCCGGCCCCGCGTGGGGCGTGCCGCCGGCCCAGGCCGGCGGCACGGAGACGGCCGGCGACGACTCCGGCAGCGCCGGGGAGCCGGGGGCCGCTTCTCCGCCCGAAGGCGGGACCGCGAACGCCGCCTGGGCAACGCCGGGGACGTGGACGGCTCCGGCGCCCGACCGGCGCCCCGCCCGGCGCGAGGGCCGCGGAAGCCTCTTCCTGGGCGTCGTGCTCGTCGTCTTCGGCGCGATCGCCCTGGCCAACGCGCTGCTCCCCGGCTGGGCCGGTGTCGCGGCCCTGGGGCCGGCGTTCCTGGTGGCCCTCGGCGTCGCCCTGCTGGTGGGCTCGGCCCGCCGGGGCGCGTTCGACCGGTGATCGGCGCGCCGTTCCTCGTCCTCGGACTGCTCCTCGTCCTGAGCGCCCTCGTGGGCGCCCAGCTCGGGGGGCGGTTCCGAGGCCGGGTTGGCGCCTTCCTCTTCTCGCCGCTCCACCCGGCAACCTGGCACGCCACCCTGGCGATCTGGCTGGGCTTCTGGGTGGAGCTTCTCGCGTTCGCGCTCGTCGCCAGCGCCTTCTCCGCCGGCTCCTCCATGCTGATCGTGGGAATCGGCGTCGTGGTCATCGGCCTGGGCGTAGAGGGAAGCCGGCTCTTCGCGCGAGCGGAGCGCTCGCGGGCCAGCATCCCGGGCGCGACGCCCCTGCGGCCCCACGCGTACCGCCCGTACGGGCACGGGGCGCGCGAGCTGCTGCTGGCGGTGTTCGTGGACGTCAACCGCTGGCGCGACGTCCTCTACGTGCTGGTGGCGTTCCCGCTCACCGTACTCGAGTTCGCCGTCACCGTCGCGCTCTGGGCCGTCTCGGTGGCGCTGCTCTCGTTGCCGATCTGGTACGCCGTGTCGAGCTCGGCCGCCGGAGCGGGATGGCCGACTCCGTCGCTGGCGATCGCCGTCGCCGGGGGCATCGCCGGCCTGGCCATGGCCCCCGTGGCGGCCTCCGTGGCCCAGGGCCTGATGGCGCTCCATCGCGCGGTGGTCGCCGGCCTCCTGTGCGAGTCGGAGGAGAGGGTCCTCGCGCGCCGGGTGGAGACGCTCGAGGGTAGCCGCAGGGCCGTCCTCGACGTCGAGGCAAGCGAACTCCGGCGCATCGAGCGCGACCTCCACGACGGCGCCCAGCAGCGCCTGGTGATGCTGGCGATCGACCTCAGCCTGGCCGCGGAGAAGATCGAGTCGGATCCCGCGTCCGCCCGGGAGCTCGTCGTCGATGCCCGGGACCAGGCGCGCCAGGCGCTGGCCGAGCTGCGCGACCTCGTGCGCGGGATCGCCCCGGCGATCCTGCTGGACCGGGGCCTGGTGCCGGCTCTCAGCGCGATCGCGGGGCGCTGCCCGGTGCCGACGGCCGTGGAGAGCACGCTGCCCGACGGTGAGCGACTGCCCGACGCGGTGGAGCGGGCGGCGTACTTCGTGGTGGCCGAGGCCCTCACGAACGTGGCCAAGCACGCCTCCGCCGGCCGCTGCGAGATCCGCTGCCGGCGGGAGGGCGAGCGGCTGGTGGTGGAGATCCGGGACGACGGCGCCGGCGGCGCCCGGATCGTTCCCGGCGGAGGCCTGGCCGGGCTGGTGGGGCGCGTCGAGGCGCTCGACGGCTCGCTCGCGATCGAGAGCCCGCCGGGCGGACCGACGACCGTGCGCGCCGAGATGCCGGCTCTCCCGATGGCGGCGGCTCCGATGTCGGCCGCAGCGACGCCAGTTCCGGCGATGGCGACCGAACCGGAGCCGGCCTCCGAACCGCCGCGTGCAGCGATGGCTCCACCCGCGACCCCGGCCGCACCGGCGCCTGCTTCCGCGACGCCAGCCCCAGCGGGCTCGACCGGAGCTGCTCAGGAGCCCAGGTAGGTCAGCACCGCCAGCACTCGCCGGTGGTCGTTCTCCGAGTCGGGCAGCTCGAGCTTGCCGAAGATGCTGCTGATGTGCTTCTCCGTGGCGCCCTCGGAGATGCCCAGGAGGGTCGCGATCCCCATGTTCGTGCGACCCTCGGCCATCGCCGCGAGCACCTCGCGCTCGCGCGGCGTGAGCGCATTGAGACGATCGTCCGAGCGGCGCGGGACCATGAGCTGGGCGACCACCTCGGGATCCAGGGCGGTTCCCCCGCGGGCGACGCGCCGCAGGGCATCCATGAACTCGCGTATGTCGGAGACCCTGTCCTTGAGCAGGTAGCCGACGCCGCCGGCCCGGTCCGCGAGCAGCTCGGTCGCGTACTGGCGCTCGACGTACTGGCTGAGGACGAGGACCGGAGTGCCGGGTATGAGGCGGCGGGCCTCGATCGCGGCGCGCAGCCCTTCGTCGCGCTGGGTGGGGGGCATCCGCACGTCGACGACCGAGACGTCGGGCCGGTGCGCGACAACCGCCTCCACGAACGACGGGCCGTCGCCGACCTTGGCCACCACCACTCCCCCGGAGTCGGCGATGAGCCGCGCCAGCCCCTCCCGGATGAGCGCCGAATCCTCGGCGATGACGACCCGGAGCGGTTGGACGTCCACCTGTCGATCATGCACCAACGGTTCCGGGTCGGTCCGCCCGACGTGCCGCGACTACGACCGCGACGACGGCAGGACGCCGCGCCCCTTCTCCATGACGATCTGGAGGTCCTGGGTGAGGCCGGTCGCGAAGCTCGCCTCGCTGAGGGCGAGGTAGTACTCCCAGGTCCTGGCGAAGCGGTCGTCGAACCCCAGGGCGCGAACGCCATCGAGGTTCTCGAGGAACCGCGTCCGCCACTCCCGCAGTGTGCGCACGTAGCTCGCCGAGATGTCGCTCACCCCCCGGACGAGCAGTCGCGTGGCGCGCGCGGACCGTTCGATGACGGCGAGGGACGGGCAGAGGCCACCCGCGAAGATGTAGGTCTGGATCCAGTTCGCGCCCCGCCGCTGGATCTCGTAGGCGGCGTCGGGAAAGGTGATCACCTGCAGGCTGAGCCTGCCGCCGGGCTTCAGGGCCTTGTCGCAGGCCTCGAAGTAGGTCGAGTAGTACTCCGCGCCGACGGCTTCCAGCATCTCGATCGAGACGATCGCGTCGTACCGGCCGTCGACGTCGCGGTAGTCGCGCATCTGGACATCCACGAGAGCCTCGAGGCCGGCCGCCCGGACGCGCTCGCGCGCGAGATCGTGCTGCTCCCTGGAGATCGTGATGGAGGTCACCCGACAGCCGAGCTCCCCGGCCGCGTACAGCGCGAACCCGCCCCAGCCGGAGCCGATCTCGAGGACGTGCATGCCCGCCTCGAGGCCCGCACCCTCCGCGATCCGCCGGTACTTGGCCCGTTGCGCGTCCGCCAGCGACTGGTCCGGCTCCTCGAAGACCGCGCTCGAGTAGGTCATCGTCTCGTCGAGGAAGAGCCGGTAGAAGTCGTTGCCGAGGTCGTAGTGGGCGGCGATGTTCCGGCGGGCCTGGGCCCTGCTGTTGCGGCGAGCCCGATGGGCGAGCCGCCGCGGGATCTCGAACGGGACACGCCACCAGCCCGCGGCCAGTGCGAGCGCCGCGCGGTTCAGGGCCGCGAGCTCGATGAGCGCCTCGAGGTCCGGCGACGACCAGAGGCCCTCGACGTACGCCTCTCCGGCCCCGGTCTCGCCGTGCAGGAGGATGCGGACGGCGGCTGCCTCGTCGTGGACGTGGATCTCGCCGCGGCGGTCGGAGGCGGGGTCGCCGAAGACGCGCCGGCGGCCGTCGGGCAGGACGACCACCAGGCAGCCAACCTTGATGCGGGCCGCGGCGGCCATGACGAGACGCTCCGCGAGCGACGTCATCCTCCGCTCGGAGAGACCCGCCAGCGGCCCCACGCGGGCGCGGACGTTCATCGCGCCACCAGGCCGTGCGGCGGGCTCGGCCTGCCGGGCGGCGGACCGATCCGGCTCGTGCTGCCGGCGGCCTTGCCGTGCCGATGGAACCTGACGCCCCGCCGCCACAGTCGCAGCGCGTGCCAGTGGATCAGGCCAATGGTCTTCTGCGTGGCGAGCGGGTGACGGACGAGCATCCGGAGCACCGCGCGGTTCGTGAGGCGCCGTCGCTCCAGGACGAGGCTCGTGGAGAGGAGCGGCGCGTCACCCTGGCGCTCGTTGATGGCGATGCGCAGGCGCGTGGGGTCGTCCTGCACGTGCACCGTGTACTGGCCCTCCATGTCGATGAACGGCGAGACGTAGAAGTCCTTCTCCATCGAAGCCACGAAGCGCGGGCCCGCGGTCGTTGGGCGAAGGGTATACAGGTGGCGTTCCAGGTGGGTGTTGTGGACCTCCACGACGACCACACGCAGGAGGCCGCGCGCGTCGCGACAGAGGTAGAAGCTGGCCGGGTTGAACACGTAGCCGAGGACCCGCAGGTTGGTGACGAGGGTGATTCGCCAGGCGCTCGGGTCCTCGCCCTCGGCCCGCAGGTGTGCGAGGACGGTCGCCCGCAGGTCCGCGGCCGGCACGGGCCAGTGGTCGTCGTCACGGAACTGGAGAACGTTCCGGCGGTTGCGGCTGACCAGGCGCAAGGAGCGAGCGATCTCGTCGAGCTCCGCGAGGTCGAGGGCGAAGTAGCAGACGTCGTGCTCGAGCGCGTAGACGACAGGCCGCGAGCGCCGATGGCGGACCTTTCCCTCCAGCAGGTGAGATCTCACGCGGCCTCCTCCACGGCCCGGCCCGACGCGGCCGCCTCGACGGCCGGACACGACGCGACCGCCTCCGCCGCCTCGTAGCCGGAGCGGCAGCCGTCCTCGTGGAAGCCGTAGCCGAGGTGGGCGCCCGCGTAGTACGTGCCGCGATGGCCCTGGAGCCGGCGGATGGCCGCCTGGGATTCGAGCGACCGGAAGGTGTAGAGCGGGTGGCTGAACTCGCGCGCCAGGATGACGTGCTCGTCGCGGACGCGGTCGCCGGGGTTGACGGACACGAAGTACTGGGTCGGCCCGGGCAGGGACTGCAGGCGGTTCATGTGGTAGGTCATGGTGACGGTCGAACCCGGCGGATCGCAGGCCGCCTGCTCGACGTTCCACGAGGACCAAGCGCCGCGTCGCCGGGGCATGACGAGTTCGTCGGTGTGGAGCACCACCTGGTTGCGGTTGTACTCGAAGCCGCCCAGGGCAGCCCGCTCCGCGGGATCGGCGTCACCGAGGAGGGTCAGCGCGTCGTCGGCGTGGGTGGCCATGATGACGGCGTCGAAGCGCTCGTGGAGACCGCCCACCGTGCGGACGCTCGCCCCGCCCCGGTCGCGGGTCACGGCCGTGACCGGGTCGCCCGACCGCAGCGCACCCGGCCGGGAGCCCGGCGATCAGCCGCTCGACGTAGGTGCGCGATCCCCCGCTCACCGTCCGCCACGGCAGCGCCCGGCCGATGCCGATGAGGCCGTGGTTGTCGAGGAAGCGCAACAGGTAGTCGACCGGGTACTCCAGGGTCCGTCCGGGGGCCGTGGACCAGACCGCGGCCGTGATCGGGACGAGGAAGTGGTCGCGGAAGGCGGACCCGAAGCGGCGGTCGTCCAGGTACTGACCGAGCGTCATGCCGGTCGGCGTCGGGCCGTCCAGGATGGCCCGCGCGTCGCGGTGGAAGCGGACGAGGTCGGGAAGCATCCGCAGGTGGGACGGTCGCGCGAGGAGGCTCCGCTGGGCGAAGAGGCCGCGGGCCCCGCGCGACCCGAACTCGACGTCGCAGGCCAGGCAGGCGGAGGCGAAGGACATGCTGCTGCGCTGCGTCTGGACCCCGAGCTCCGCGAACAGGCCGACGAGTCGCGGGTAGGTCGGCTCGTTGTAGACGATGAAGCCGGTGTCCACGTCGAGCGACCCGCCCGGAGTCTCCACCGTCACGGTGGCGGCGTGCCCGCCGGGAGTGGACTCGCGCTCGTACAGCGCGACTTCGTGCCCTTCCGCGTGCAGCGCGTGGGCCGCGGTGAGGCCGCTGACCCCGGCCCCGACGATCGCGACCTTCATCGGCCGGCCGCCTTCGCCCGCTCGTCGAGCGCACGCTGCATTCCGCCGAGGGCGTCCCTGGCGATCTTCTCGAAGGCCCCGCCCGCGAAGGGCTCGACCAGCCGCATCCAGCCGCCGAGGTGGATGTCCGCGGTGTAGTCGATCCGGGTCCCGCTCCCGGCAGGCTCGAAGCGGATCTCGTCCACGGCGGAGACATTTGCGCCCTCGCCCGCGAGGACCACGCGGCGCGGCGGCTCGTACGTGGTGATCCGGTACTCCATCGGGACGACGCGGCCGCCCATCCGGACGCCGAGCCGGTAGCGGGCTCCGAGGCCGGTCGGCCCCGTGTCGATGCGCTCGGAGGTGGCGACCCCCGGGTCCCAGTGGCGGGCATTAGCGAAGTCCGCGATGAACGCGAACGTCTCCTCGATGGGCAGCGGCGTTTCGATGGTCTCGTTCAGGCGGGTCATCGCGGGGCGGTCTCCCGGGTCCGGCTCGGGGACCCATCTGCCACTCAATTCGCACGAGGAGGCGATCCGGACGGGTCGCGGGCGCGAAGATGAGGACATGAAGGATCCCCGCGCGCTGGTGGACGACCTGGCCGAGGTGCTCGTCGTCCCGAGCTTCACCCGGCTCGGCTTCTCGCTGCGCCGGCGGCTCTTCGCCTGGGAGGCGGCCGAGTCATTCTCGATGGCCGGGCGCACGGTCGTCCTGACCGGCCCGACCTCCGGCCTGGGGCGCGCCGCGGCCGGTTCCTTCGCGCGGATGGGGGCGCGCCTGGTGCTCGTCGGGCGCGACGCCGGGCGCCTCGAGCGGACCCGCTCGGATCTCCTGGCCGGGACTCCCGACCTCGCCGCGACGACCGTCGTCGCGGACATGGCATCGCTCTCGTCGGTGCGTGCCGCGGCAGCGGAGATCCTGGCCCGCGAGCCGCGACTCGACGTGATCGTCGACAACGCCGGGGCCATGCTCGAGAGCCGGGAGGTGACGCCGGAGGGGTTCGAGCGCACCTTCGCGACGATGGTGCTGGGTCCGTTCGTCCTCCTCGCCCGCCTCGTGCCGCGCCTGGCGGAGAGCCCGGACGCTCGGATCGTCTCGGTCACGTCGGGCGGGATGTACACCCAGGCCCTGCCCCTGGACGATCTCGGGTTCGAGCGCGGCACCTACGACGGCGCCCGCGCCTACGCCCGCGCGAAGCGGGCCCAGGTCGGCCTCGTCCGCGAGTGGGCGCGACGCCTCGGCAGGAGCGGCGTGGTCGCCAACGCCATGCACCCGGGCTGGGCCGACACCCCGGGGCTCGCGGCCTCCATACCGGGCTTCCATGGGCGCGTCGGCGGCCTGCTGCGGAGCGCGGCGGAGGGCGCGGACACGATCCTCTGGCTCGCCGCCGCTCCGGAGGCCCGCGCCTCGACCGGGCGCCTCTTCCTGGACCGGCGGGCCCGGCCCTTCGACCGGATCCCCGCCACCCGTCTGTCGGCCGCCGACCGGCGGGAGCTGTGGGACCGGGTCCTGGCGTTGACCGGGGAGCCGGACCCGACCGTCGGGTGAACGGGCGCGGTCCGGGCGTGATGACGGCCCTGCCGGCGATGCGGCCAACCGACCGATCAACGGACCATCGACACGATGAGGCCGAACCCGGGCGGCCTGCGTAGAATCGACCCATGAGCCCCTCCGCCTCCGGCGCGTCCGAACCGCCCACCGCCGATCCCGCCGCGGCCCCCGTCGTGATCATCGGGGCCGGCCTCGCCGGCCTGACCGTCGCCCTGCACCTCGCCGACCGGCACCCGGTCGTCCTGCTTGCCAAGCGCGGCTTCGAGGAAGCTGCCACGGCCTGGGCCCAGGGCGGCATCGTCGGAGTGCTGGGCAGCGACGACAGCGTCGAGCTGCACGTCAGCGACACCCAGGAGGCGGGCGCCGGCCTTGTCGACGAGCACGCGGCGCGGTTCGTCGCCGAGCACAGCGGCGAGGCGATCGAATGGCTCGTCGCGCAGGGCGTGCCGTTCACGACGGACCCGGAAGGGCCGCTCGGCCTGCACCTTACCCGCGAGGGCGGCCACGCGGTCCGACGAATCGCCCATGCCGCCGATGCCACGGGCCGGGCGATCCACGAGACGCTCCTCGACCGGGCTCGGCGCCATCCGAACATCACGATGCGCGAGCGCTGGATGGCGGTCGACCTCGTCACCTCGCGGCACCTCCGGCGCGACGAGCCGGCCCGCTGCTACGGCGTCTACGCGCTCGACATGGACAACCAGCGGATCGAGACGCTCGCCGCCGCGTCCGTCGTCGTCGCGACCGGCGGCGTCGGCAAGGTCTACCGCTACACGACGAACCCGGAGACCTCGACCGGCGACGGGATCGCCATGGCCTGGCGCGCCGGCTGCCGCGTCGGGAACATGGAGTTCGTCCAGTTCCACCCGACCTGCCTCTACCACCCCCTGGAGCGCAGCTTCCTGATCAGCGAGGCGCTCCGGGGCGAGGGCGCGCACCTCACGCTCCCCGACGGGACGCGCTTCATGGCGGCGCACGACCCGCGGATGGAGCTGGCGCCGCGCGACATCGTGGCCCGGGCTATCGACTTCGAGATGAAGAAGTACGGCCTGGACCACGTCTGGCTCGACGCCACGCACCTCGGCGAGGCCTTCCTGGTGGAGCGCTTCCCGACCATCCACGCCCGCTGCCTGGAGCTGGGCATCGACATCGCGCGGCAGCCGATCCCGGTGGTGCCGGCGGCCCACTACACGTGCGGCGGGGTCGTCACCGACCTCGACGGGCGCACCGACCTGCCGGGGCTCTTCGCCGTCGGCGAGACGACCTACACGGGGCTCCACGGCGCCAACCGCCTCGCCAGCAACTCGCTGCTCGAGTGCGTGGTGATCGGCCGATCCTGTGCCGCGCGGATCGATCTCGAGCCGCCGGCCGAGGCGGCCGCGGTGCCGGACTGGGACGAGAGCCGGGTGGAGAACGCCGACGAGCAGGTGGTCATCTCCCACAACTGGGACGAGCTGCGGCTCTTCATGTGGAACTACGTGGGCATCGTGCGGACCACCAAGCGGCTCGACCGGGCCCTCCGGCGGATTCACCTGCTCCGCGGCGAGATCGACGAGTACTACGCGCATTTCCGGGTCAACCGCGACCTCCTCGAGCTGCGCAACCTCGTCGACTGCGCGGAGCTGGTGGTCCGGTCAGCCCTCGCGCGCCACGAGAGCCGGGGCCTCCACTTCAGCCGCGACTACCCGTACACGCTGCCGGTCAGCTTCCCGACGGTGCTGCTGCGGGACCGCGCGACGCCTGACCCCGGCGCTGTTCGCGGGGACACTCGGCGCGGGCGGGGAAGCTAGACGAACCGCATCGAGTAGTCGACCGCCCGCACGTCCTTGGTCAGGGCCCCGATCGAGATGCGGTCGACGCCGGTCGCGGCGATCTCCCGGAGCCGCTCGAGCGTCACGCCGCCCGAGACCTCCAGCAGCGCTCGCCCCGCGTTGAGGGCGACCGCCTCGGCCATGCGCTCGAGCGTGAAGTTGTCGAGCAGCACGCTCGTGGCGCCCGCCGCGAGCGCCTCGGCCAGCTGGTCCAGGCGCTCCACCTCGACCTGGATCTCGACGCCGGCTCGCAGCGCGAGCGCCCGCTCCAGGGCCGCCGCCACGCCGCCCGCCGCGGCGATGTGGTTCTCCTTGATCAGGATGCCGTCCCACAGGGCCAGGCGCTGGTTCCGGCCGCCGCCGACGCGGACGGCGTGCTTCTGGGCGAGGCGCAGCCCCGGGATCGTCTTGCGGGTGTCGAGGACCACGCAGCCGCGGGGGTTGGGGGAGGCGCCCTCGATGGCGCGCACGTGCCGCCGGGTGACCGTGGCGGTGCCCGACAGCAGCTGCAGGAAGTTGAGCGCCGGGCGCTCGGCGGTGAGCAGTGCGCGCGCATCGCCGCGCACCTCGCAGACCGGGGTGTCGGCGGCCGCGTCGGCGCCCTCCTCGTAGCGCCAGTCGATCCGGGCCGCCGGGTCAAGGGCCTTGAAGCACGCCTCGAACCAGTCTCGCCCGCACAGGACCGCCTCCTCGCGAACGCGAACCAGGGCCGTGACCGGGTGCCGCGGTACCAGCCGTGCCGTCCAGTCGCCCGTGCCGACGTCCTCGCGCAGCGCGTCGCGCACGTTGCGCGCCCGCGCCTCCTCGAGCGTCTCGTTCGCGGACAGAGGCTCGAAGGGCGCCGGCGGGATGAACGCGTCCATGCCGGGCCGCCTCAGGCAGAGCCGAGGTGCGGCACGAAGCCGTGCCGCGGCAGGACGACGCTGTCGGGGTGCGCGGCCACGAACGCCAGCATCCGCTCGATGCAGCCGAGGGCGAGGGCGCGCGTCGGCTCCGGCACGACGATCTCGCCGCTGCCGCGCTCCAGGGCGTCGATCACGCCCTGCATGTCGTTCATCGCCATCCACGGGCAGTGCGCGCAGCTCCTGCAGGTGGCGCTGCTGCCCGCGGTCGGGGCCTCGATCAGAACCTTGCCGGGCGCGAGCTGGCGCATGCGGTGGAAGATGCCGTTGTCGGTCGCCACGATGTACTCGCGGGCGGCGCCGTCGACGACGGCCCGCAGGAGCTGCGATGTCGAGCCGACGACGTGGGCCTGCGCCACGACGCTCTCGGGCGACTCCGGGTGGACCAGGACCAGCGCGTCGGGGTGCTCCTCGCGGAGGAGGGCGAGCTCGATGCCCTTGAACTCCTCGTGGACGATGCAGGCGCCGTTCCAGGCGAGCATGTCGGCCCCGGTCTCGCGAGCGATGTAGGCGCCGAGGTGCCGGTCGGGCGCCCACAGGATCTTCCGGCCGGCATCCGCGAGATGCCGCACGATCGCCAGCGCGCAGGAGCTGGTCACCATCCAGTCCGCGCGAGCCTTCACCGCCGCGCTCGTGTTGGCGTAGACGACGACGGTCCGGTCCGGGTTCGCGTCGCAGAACGCGGCGAAGTCGTCCGCCGGGCAGCCGAGGTCCAGGGAGCAGGTCGCCTCGAGGTCGGGCACCAGGACCCGCTTCCCCGGGCTGAGGATCTTCGCGGTCTCGCCCATGAAGCGCACGCCGGCGACGACCAGGGTCTGCGCCGGGTGATCGCGGCCGAAGCGGGCCATCTCGAGGGAGTCCGCGACGCAGCCGCCCGTCTCGAGGGCCAGGTCCTGGAGGTCCCCGTCGACGTAGAAGTGGGCCACGAGCACGGCGTCGCGGGCAGCCAGCAGGGCCGCCGCCCGCGCCTTCTGCTCGGCTCGCGCGGCCGGCGACGGCACGAGCGGGACCTTCGCCCAGGCCCGGGCGATGCGCTCGGATCCGTCGACCGCAGGCTGCGAATACTCGATCTCTACCTGGCTCATGTCCTGCTGCCTCCTGCCTCGGCGGGCGAAGTATCCGTCGCCGGCCCGGGCATGGCCGCCTGGGTGGCCATGGCCGCGTCGAGTCGTTCCAGGTACGGCCGGGCCTTGACGCGCTCGAAGATCGTCCGGGCCTCGGCCGCCGCCTCGCGCGTCGCCAGGTGGTCCGGACCGACGAGGAGGACGAAGTCGAGCGAGATCCGGGCGACCTCGTATTCGCAGTTATCGGACCGGAAGCGGGCGAGAGCTTCGCGAAAGCCGGCGATCGCGTCATCGACGCGCCCTTCGAGCGCCGCGATCCCGGCCCTGGCGGCGATTCGGTACGTCGCGATGGCCGCATCGGTCGCCGGGTCGGCATCGAGCCGATCCGCGACCTGCCGGGCTCGGCCCAGGTCGCGACCCCAGAGGGCCGGCCGCATGGCCATCCCAAGGTAGACCGCCGCGGAAGGATCCACGTCCGCGGCGTGCACCGCGGCATCGCAGGCCAGCGCAAAATCCCCGGCGTGGAGGGCACGATCCGAGCGCAGGATCGACACGCTCGAGATGCCGTTCGGGTCCGACACTTCCGACGCCAGGGACTCGAGACGGGCCAGGGTAGCGTCAGTCGACTCGCCTCTCGCCACCAGGAAGAATCCCGCGATGCCGCGTCGTCGGACCTCGTCCATCGGGTCACCGGTGCCGTGGCTCGAGCCGTCGTCGTCTTCGGCTGCCTCGGCGAGCACCTCGTCCCAGCCGTCGGCCAGGAAGTAGCTGTCGATCCAGGCCGCCACCCGGGTCCAGTTGGACAGGGACCGATTGCCGACCCGGCGCGCCAATTCCTCGGCCATCCGGTTCGTTTCGAGCGCCCGGCGCCGATCGGCGATGAGGGTGGCGAAATTGGTGAGGGCCCGGATCTCGGCGGCGACGAACCCGCCGGTCCGAGCGATGTCGACGGCCGCCTGGAGCAGCGCAATCCCCTCGCGATTCCGGCCGAGGAGTCCCAGCGATGACCCCTTGTTGTTGAACGTCTCCGCCAGGATCCGCTCGAGCCCCAGGTGCTCGGCGAGATCCAGGGCCACGTCGGCCGCCTGGATCGACCGGGCGAACTCGTTGCTGCGCATCAGGGCGCGCGACAGGTTTGCGTTGAGGTCGGCCAACGTCTCGTCAGGAACCGCCTCCGGGAACCCGGCGATCGCCGCCTCGAGGACCGCCGCCGCCTGCAGCGCCTGGCCCGCGTCGATGAGGATCTCACCCAGGAGGGCCTGGGCACGGCCCACGGCCAGGGGATCGGCGGCCGCGAGCGCAAGCTCGATCGCATCGCGCGCGAGCGCCTCGGCCTCATCGTACCGGGCGGCCGCGTCCGCCGAGGTCGCCGCCCGGAGGTGCAGCCCGGCTCGCTGGCCGGGATCCACGGTGATCCTGATCGCCTGGCGAAGGAGCGAGACGACCTGGTCGTGGGCACCGAGGGTCGCCGCGCGTTCGGCGGCACCGGACAGGGCGAGCCGGGCCTGGATCGCGACTGCGTCTGCCTCGGCCCCGTCGGCCGAGGCTTCGTGGGCGGCTACGTAGTGGGCGGCCAGCGCACCCGCCAGCTCGTCGTCGCCCAGGGCCTCGAAGTGGCGGGCTGCCGCGAGATGCCTGTTCCGCCGATCTCGCCGGGCCAGCGTCCCGTAGGCGACCTCGCGGATTAGCGACTGGACGAAGCGGTACTGGCCCCGCTCCGGGCTGCGGGGGTCGATCTCGAGGTCGAACAGCTCCCGTCGCACGAGCACGCGGAGCCTGGGCTCCAGCGCCGCGGCGTCCTGGCCGCCGACGGCCGTGAGGCCGGCCACCGTGAACGACTGGCCGAGGACGGACGCGTCGGCGACGAGGCTCCGATCGGCCGGGCCGAGGGCGTCGAGCCGGCTGGCGATGAGCGAGCGGAGCGTGTCGGGGATCGTCAGCTCGCCGAGCTCGGCGACGGGACGATAGGCGGCGCCGTCGCGCGCCAGGCGGCCGTCGGCGACGAGGGCGCGAACCATCTCGACCGCGTAGAGCGGGATCCCGTCGGCCCGGGCAAGGATCGCCCGGATGGCGCCGCCGGGCAGGCCCGGCACGAAGCCGTCCAGCAGCCCGCGCATCGCCTCGTCGGTCAGCGGCTCGAGGGCAAGCCTCACCAGGTTGCGCGTCCCGGACGCCCAGTCCGGTCGTCGGTCGAAGAGCTCCGGCCGGGCCAGCGTGACGACCAGGAGCGGGACGTTCCTCGACCACTCCAGGAGGTGCTCGATGAAGTCGAGCAGGCCGGTGTCGGCCCACTGGAGGTCCTCGAACAGGAGGACCGTCGTGCCGTGCTCGGCGATCCGCTCGAAGAAGATCCGCCAGGCGGCGAACAGGACGTCGCGGCCGCCGGCGGGCGCCGGCTCGAGCCCCAGCAGGGTGAGCAGCGCCGGCTCCACCCAGCGCCTGTCGTCGTCGGCCGGGACGTGCTCGGCGATCGTGGCCGCGATCCGCTCGCGGGTCGTCGCCTCGTCGTCGCCCTCGGCCAGCTGCGCCCGGCGACGAACCATCTCGCCCAGCGCCCAGAACGTGATCCCCTCGCCGTAGGCCGGCGAGCGGCCGCGGTGCCACCAGATCGTCTCGCTGATCCCGTCGACGTGCTTCTCGAGCTCCCAGGCCAGGCGGCTCTTGCCGATCCCGGCGGGACCGGTGATCGAGACGAGCCTGGTTCGCCGGTCGCGCCCGACCGCGGCCACGGCGTCCTTGAGCAGCCGCAGCTCCTCGTCCCGGCCGACGAACGGCGGTTCGGGCAGGTTCGAGCGACCCCCGCCGCCGCGCTGGGCGACGACCCGCAGCGCGCGCCAGGCCGTCGACGGGGGCGGCCTTGCCCTTGAGGGCCTGCTCGCCGACCGGCTCGAACGTGATCGCGGCGCTGGCGGCGCGCATCGTTGCTTCACCGACGAGGACGGCGCCGGGCGGGGCGACGGACTGGAGCCGGGCCGCGGTATTGACGAGGTCGCCCGCGACCATCCCCTGGTTCGTGGCGCCCAGGGTGACGGCAGCCTCGCCGGTGAGTATCCCGGCCCGCGCCCGGATCGCCGGGCCGAGCCGCCCCACCGCGTCCACCAGGTCGAGCCCGGCGCGGACGGAGCGTTCGGCGTCGTCCTCGCGGGCGACGGGCGCGCCCCAGACGGCCATGACGGCGTCGCCGATGAACTTCTCCACGGTGCCGCCGTACCGGGCGATGACCTCGGTCGCGATCTCGAAGTAGCCGGCCAGGGTCTCGCGGACGTCCTCCGGGTCGCGCTCCTCGGCAAACGGCGTGAAGGCGACGAGGTCGGCGAAGAGGACCGAGACGAGGCGGCGCTCGGCGACGGGCGGCGCGACGGCGGGCGGGACGACCGGACGGGCCGAGGCCGATGCCGTGGACGCGCGGACGCCGGCCAGTGGCGCCGCGCACTCGCCGCAGAAGGCGTCCCCGAGGTCGTACGCGGCCCCGCAGGACGGGCAGGCGACGGCGAGGGGCGCCGCGCACTGGACGCAGAACCTGCGCCCCGGCTTGTTCGCGGCCCCGCAGCTCGAGCAGTTCACCTGGGACGCCCCCTCGACGCTCGGATGGTCGGCAGAGCGTAGCCGATCGGCGCCCCCGGATCGAGCCGTGATTCGGGCGCCGGCGCCCGGGTTCGAAGTGTCGCGGGCGCTCAACTCGCGGGCCGCGCGCCGGGCGCTCGGCCCATTCCCGTCACGCCGGCCGCTGGATTTGCCGTTACGCGCCGGCCGCCAGCGCGGCGCCAACGAGGCCCTGGGCCTCCTCGATGAGCCGCTCCAGGTGCTCCGCGCCGCGGAAGCTCTCCGCGTAGACCTTGTAGACGTTCTCGGTCCCCGAAGGGCGGGCGGCGAACCAGCCCTGGGTCGTGGAGACCTTCAGGCCACCGATCGCGGCGCCGTTGCCGGGCGCCGTCGTCAGGATCCCGGTGACCGGATCGCCGGCAAGCTCCGTCGCCGCCACCGCCTGCGGCGAGAGCCGGGCCAGGACGGCCTTCTGGGCCGGGGTGGCGGGGGCGTCGATGCGACGGTAGGCTGGGTCGCCGAAGCGGGCGGTCAGCTCGGCGTAGGCAGCACCGGGGTCGCGGCCGGTGCGCGCCGTCAGCTCGGCGGCCAGGAGGCAGGCGATGATCCCGTCCTTGTCGGTCGTCCAGGTCGTGCCGTCGCGGCGCAGGAACGAGGCGCCCGCGCTCTCCTCGCCGCCGAACCCGATCGAGCCGTCGATCAGGCCCCCGACGAACCACTTGAAGCCGACCGGGACCTCGAGCAGGCGCCGCCCGAGATCCGCCACGACTCGGTCGATCATCGCGCTCGACACGAGCGTCTTGCCGACCGCCACCTCGGCGCCCCAATCGCGGGCTCCGCCGAAGAGGAAGGTGATCGCGGCCGAGAGGAAGTGGTTCGGGTTGAGCAGCCCCGCAGCCGGGGTGACGATGCCGTGGCGGTCGGCGTCGGTGTCGTTGCCGAAGGCGAGATCGAAGCGGTCGCGCAGGGCGACGAGGCCGGCCATCGCGGAGGGCGACGAGGGGTCCATCCTGATGCGGCCGTCCCAGTCGACCGTCATGAAGCGGAATGTCGGGTCGACGGCCTGGTTCACGACAGTCAGGTCGAGGCCGTAGCGCTCCCCGATCGCCGGCCAGTAGTGAACGCTCGCCCCGCCCAGGGGGTCGACGCCGAGGCGGAGGCCGGACGCGCGGATCGCCTCCATGTTCAGGACGGCGCCGAGGTCGCCGACATAGACGCCCTTGAAATCGTAGGGGCGCGCGTCCGCGCGGGCGCGCTCGAACGGGATCCGGGCGACGCCGTCCATGCCCGCCTCAAGGGTTCGGTTGGCCTCGTCCTGGATCCAGCCCGTCACGTCGGTGTCGGCCGGGCCGCCGTTGGGCGGGTTGTACTTGAAGCCGCCGTCCTCCGGCGGGTTATGCGAGGGGGTCACGACGATGCCGTCGGCGAGGCCCGTCGTCCGGCCGCGGTTGTAGGTGAGGATCGCGTGCGAGAGGGCCGGCGTCGGGGTGTATCCGTCCGCGTCGTCCACGAGGACGTCGACGCCGTCCGCGACGAGGACCTCGAGCGCTGTCCGCGTGGCCGGCTCGGAGAGGGCGTGGGTGTCGCGGCCCAGGAAGAGCGGCCCGTCGATTCCCTTCGTCCGCCGGTAGCGGGCGACGGCGGCGCTGGCGGCGACGATGTGGGCCTCGTTGAATGACCGTGACAGCGACGAGCCGCGGTGCCCGGACGTCCCGAAGGCGACCCGCTGGGCCGGGATCCTCGGATCGGGGGCGTCGTCGTAGTAGGCGGCGACCAGGCGGTCGACGTCGACGAGGATCGACGGGTCGGCCGGCAGGCCGGCGCGCTTGCTGAGGGTCATCGTGCTCGTCGCCTCCTGGTCAACTCGATGTCGACTCGATGCACTCGAAGGGTAGTCTCCCGTGGCGGTCTCTCGCCGGATCCGGCGGTGGGGCGGCGTGGTCACGAGGCGGCGTGGTTACGAGGCCGCTTGGCCACGAAGCCGCTTGGCCACGAGGCCGCTTGGCCGGCGGGAGCCCCTCTCGAATCTGATGCCCGTCGCCTCATCACGGGCGCATCGCGGGCGCATCAGGCGGGCCCGCGGGTCGGAGCGCTCGGCACGCCGGGGTCCCGGCGGCGGCGCGCCCGGCCGGCTGCCGCGTGGCTCGAGGCGGGCCGAGGTGCGCGCCGCGCCCGGCGGGCGGCCGCGTGGCAGCGGGCCTGGGCGCGCGGGCGGCGGCGAGCCGGGGGCGCTCGCGCCTACACTCAACCCGGACAGACCGAGCACCCGACGCGAAGGAGTGCGGACGTGACGACCGATCAGGCCGCGGGCACGACGGGGCCCCTCTCCCCCACCGAGCTGGAGCGGATCAACGCCTACTGGCGGGCCGCCAACTACCTCTCGGTCGGCCAGATCTACCTGCTCGACAACCCGCTCCTGCGCGAGCCGCTCGGGCCGGAGCACGTCAAGCCCCGCCTCCTTGGCCACTGGGGCACCACGCCCGGCCTGAACTTCATCTATGCCCACATGAACCGGGTCATCCGGAACTGGGACCTCGACGCGATCTACATCATCGGTCCCGGGCACGGCGGCCCGGCGACGGTGGCCAACGCCTACCTCGAGGGGACGTACTCGGAGGTCTACCCGAGCATCACCCGCGACCTCGACGGGATGCGCAGGCTCTTCCGCCAGTTCTCCTTCCCGGGCGGCATCCCCAGCCACGTCGCGCCCGAGACGCCGGGGTCGATCCACGAGGGCGGCGAGCTGGGCTACGCCCTTTCGCACGCCTACGGCGCGGCGTTCGACAACCCGGATCTCGTGGTCTGCGCGGTCGTCGGCGACGGCGAGGCGGAGACCGGTCCGCTCGCCACGAGCTGGCACTCGAACAAGTTCCTGAACCCCATCCGCGACGGGGCCGTCCTGCCGATCCTCCACCTCAACGGCTACAAGATCGCGAACCCGACGGTCCTGGCGCGGATCCCGCAGGACGAGTTGAGGGCCCTAATGGAGGGCTACGGGCACAACCCCTACTTCGTCGAGGGCGACGACCCGGCGCTCGTCCACCAGCAGATGGCCGCCGTCATGGACGTCGTGGTCGAGGAGATCCACGCCATCCAGCGGGCGGCGCGCGAGGGCGGCGTCACCGCACGGCCGCGCTGGCCGATGATCGTGCTGCGGACCCCCAAGGGCTGGACCGGTCCGAAGGAGATCGACGGCAAGCAGGTCGAGGGCACCTGGCGTTCGCACCAGGTGCCGATGGGCGAAGTACGGACGAACGCCGCCAACCGCGCGATCCTCGAGACGTGGATGCACAGCTACCGGCCCGAGGAGCTCTTCGACGCGAACGGGGCCCTGATCGCGGAGCTTGCCGAGCTGCCGCCGCGGAGCTACCGGCGGATGAGCGCGAACCCCCACGCCAACGGCGGCCTCCTCCTCCACGACCTGGCGATGCCCGACTTCCGCGACTACGCGGTGGACGTGCCCGCCCCCGGGGCCGGCACGAGCGAGGCGACCCGCGTCCTGGGGACGTTCCTGCGCGACGTGATCGACCGGAACCGGGAGAACTTCCGGGTCTTCGGACCGGACGAGACCGCCTCGAACCGCCTGGGGGCCATCCTCGAGGCGACCGACAAGACGTGGATGGCCGAGCTCATCCCGGGCGACGACGACCTCGCCCCGGACGGGAGGCTCATGGAGGTCCTCTCCGAGCACCAATGCCAGGGCTGGCTGGAGGGCTACCTCCTCACCGGCCGGCACGGCGTGTTCAACTGCTACGAGGCGTTCATCCACATCATCGACTCGATGTTCAACCAGCATGCGAAGTGGCTGACGGTGACCGCCGACATCCCCTGGCGGCGGCCGATCGCCTCGCTCAACTACGTCCTGAGCTCGCTCGTCTGGCGTCAGGACCACAACGGCTTCTCCCACCAGGACCCGGGCTTCATCGACCACGTGGTCAACAAGAAGGCCGAGCACATCCGGGTCTACCTGCCGCCCGACGCGAACACGCTCCTCTCGGTGGGCGACCACTGCCTGCGCAGCCGCAACTACGTGAACGTCATCGTGGCCGGCAAGCAGCCGGCGCCGAACTGGCTGACGATGGAGCAGGCGATCCTCCACTGCTCGCGGGGGATCGGGATCTGGGACTTCGCGAGCAACGACCAGGGCGGCGAGCCCGACGTGGTGCTGGCCTGCGCCGGCGACACGCCCACCCTCGAGATGCTGGCCGCCGTGGAGATCCTCCGTCGCGAGCTGCCCGACCTGAAGGTCCGCTTCGTGAACGTCGTCGACCTCATGCGGCTCCAGCCGGAGTCGGAGCACCCGCACGGGCTCTCCGACCGCGAGTTCGACTCCCTCTTCACGACCGACAAGCCGATCGTCTTCGCCTACCACGGCTACCCCTGGCTGATCCACCGGCTCACCTACCGGCGGCGCAACCACCCGAACCTGCACGTGCGGGGCTACAAGGAGGAGGGCACGACCACGACGCCGTTCGACATGGTCATGCTCAACGACCTCGACCGGTTCCACCTGGTCATCGACGTCATCGACCGGGTGCCGGGCATCGGCGCTCGCGCGGCGCACCTCCGCCAGCGGATGACCGACCGGCGCCTCGAGTGCCGCGCGTACACCCGGCTCGAGGGCGAGGATGCCCCGGAGATCAAGGAATGGACGTGGCCGGCAGGGGAGACCACGGCGTGACGGGCCCCGGAGGCCGGGCGGTAGCCGCGGGTGCGGCAGGAGACGACGGCGTGACGGGCCCCGGCGGCCGGGCGGGAGCCGAGGGTGCGGCCGGCGATCCCGCTGCGTCCCGGATCCTCGTCGTCAACGCGGGGTCCAGCAGCCTCAAGCTGCGGGTTCTCGACGCGGCCGACGCCATCGTCGCGTCGGCCGACCTGCCCGCCCCGCGCGGGTCGACGGACGCCGGGGAGATCGCCGCGGCCGTCGCCGGCTTCGGTGCGATCCGCGCGGTCGGCCACCGGATCGTCCACGGCGGGACACGGTACGGGGGGCCGGTCCTCCTCGACGACGAGGTCGAGGCGAACCTGCGCGCCCTCAGCGACCTTGCCCCGCTCCACCAGCCCAAGTCGCTCGCGGCGCTGGCCGCGGTGAACGCGGTCCTGCCGGACGTGCCGGCGGTGGCCTGCTTCGACACCGCCTTCCACGCCGGGATGCCGGCAGCCGCGACGACCTACGCCATTCCGCCCGAGTGGCGGAAGCGCTGGGCGCTCCGCAAGTACGGCTTCCACGGCCTCTCCCACGCCTACGCCTCGCGGCGGGCCGCGGAGATGCTCGGGCGCCCGATCGGGGAGCTGCGGATCGTGACCTGCCACCTCGGCGCGGGCGCATCTCTGGCGGCAATCCGGGACGGCCGCTCGGTCGACACGACGATGGGCTTCACTCCGCTCGACGGGCTCGTGATGGCAACCCGCTCCGGCAGCATCGACCCGGGTCTCGTCCTCTGGCTCGAGGAGCACGTGGGGATGCCGCCGGCGGAGCTGGCGTCCACCCTGGAGCATCGTTCCGGGCTCCTCGGCCTCGCGGGGACGGCCGACATGCGGGCGATCCTGGCGGCGGAGGCGGCCGGCGACGAGGCCGCGACCCTGGCGCTCGGGGTCTACCTGCACCGGCTTCGCGGATCGATCGCCGCGATGGTCGCCGCCCTCGGCGGCCTGGACGTGCTCGTCTTCACGGGCGGCGTCGGCGAGAACGCGCCGGCCATCCGCGAGCGGGTGGCGGCAGACCTCGCCTACCTCGGCGTCGGGCTGGATTCGGCGGCGAACGGGACGGGCGGCGGAGACCGTGAGATCAGTGCGTCCGGCGCCCTCGTTCGGGTCCTGGTGATCGGCGCCCGCGAGGATCTCGAGATCGAGCGCGAGGTGCGCGCGGTCCTGGGGCTGGGCGGGTCCTGAGAGCGCGACAAGGGCGCCCTCTGCCCTCCGCGAGCGGCGCCGGTCCGGGCGAGCCCGCCTAGTTCGTCAGCTGCAGCTGGATCGTGCCGCCGGTCACGTCCTGGACGATCTCCAGCGTGAGCAGCACGCCGCTGTCCCGGTCGTAGCCTGACCGCACCGTCACGCCGTTCATCGCCGTCATGAGCGTGACGAGCACCCCCGACGCAGTCGGGGCAACCGACTCGACAGTGAACCGGGCGGCGGTCGTCGGGTCCTCGTCCACGAGGTCGCCGGGGCTCATCGCCGCCAGCGCCGCCGGGTCGTACCAGTAGAGGCCCGTCGAGCCGGTGACGCCGGCGCCGTCGGTCGGCTGCCCGGTACCGTTCACATCGATGAGGGTTCGGCTCGTGAAGGCCGCCCACGTGGAGCCGATCTCCCCGAACGTGATCGTCGATTGCATGGGGAAGACCAGCGTCGCGGCGCCCGGATCGGCCGGGTTGGCCTGCGTGTACGTGCCCTTGTAGATCAGCTGCGACGCGGAGGCGACCCACGCGGGCGGAGCGGCGCCCATGCCCGGCAGCGACCGCTGGCGCACCCCGACGAGCCGCGTCAGCGAGAGCTGGACGTTGCCCTGGGGGTTGTCGTTGGGCCCGCGGATCGGAGAGCCGGTGCCCTGCGTGCTGGTGTTGGTCGAGAGAAGCGCCCCGCTGCCCAGGTCGTAGGTCGACGACTGGTAGGCACCGCCGGATTGGGCGACGAAGCTGAGGGCGTCGTAGCTCGTGCCGCCCAGCACGTAGGGACCGTGCAGGACCATGAATTCGCCGTAGCCGGTCGTCATCACCTGGCGCAGGGCGTCCGGGTTGACCCACGCTCCATCGACCACGGAGCCCGCCTGGCGGGCTCCGCCGAGCGGCGTCAGGGTGAACTGGCGGGCGAGGAGGTCCATGCTGTACATGGTGGTCGCGAGGACGACGTCGCCGCCCTCCACGGCCAGGACGTCCGTCTGGGTGAACGCCTCGGCTGCCGCGGTCGGCATGCCTTCCGGGTTGTTGCCCTGGTCGGTCCGCCGGTAACGCTTGCCCGTCACCGGCTCCACCCAGGTGCCGTTCTCGTCCTCGATGTACGTGTAGCCGCTCTGGGCCACCGACGCCGTGGCCCCGTAGAAGGTGATCCGAGTCCCGGGCTGGACCCAGGCCGGTGGCCCGGTTCCCGTCGCGTTGCCGATCCCCTGCGGCAGTCCGATGGCACCGGGCGGCGTGGCGGCCGCGACAGGTGCGCCGGGAAAGGCCGGCAGTCCCGGGGCCGGCGTCGCGACGGGGGCCGGCGGTGCGACCGGGGAGGGGGCCGGTGGGCCGGCGCAGGCAGTGGTCGTGAGCACGAGCGAGACCAGGCAGGCGACGAGAGGGCGCCGCGCGGACGTCGAGACCATCGTCGATCACTCCTGCCCGGTGGCGGCCGGGCGTCCGCGGGTGGTCCCGTTCGTGGCGCTGCGTGCTCCCGCCGGCCGGGGCATGGGCCACAGGTCGTCGGCTCCCGCCGACGGCACGATGGAAGAGTCGCGGCGGGCCTGTCGAGGGCCGTCCGTCGCGAATCGGCGACTGTGGATCGCGATCAGGGGACCGGGGCGACGTCCAGGAGGGTGCTCCGGGCGAGAGGGTCGCCGGCCGGCCGGTGAGCGTTGAAGACGCCGATGAAGATCTCCCCGGAGACGGTCTTCGTCCCCGTCGAACCGATAAGGGTCACCGCCAGGAGCCGCCCCGAGACACCGCGGTTGCGGAGGTCGAGGGCAGCGAGGGAGCCGACGTCCGTGCGGGCGTCGGCGGCGAAGGTCGCGGACAGCAGAGCCAGCGGGTAGGCCGCCGTCTGCCAGGTGGCGTAAGGGGACGTCGCGTCGTAGGGGACACCGTTGGCGTCGCGGTCCGAAGAGCCGCGCAGGTAGGGAACCGGCACGGCGACCCTGGCCCCGCTTGCCGAGACGTAGACGTTCTCGTTGTTCTCGGTCGCCCCGCCGCCGGTCGAGTGGAACATCGCGCTCGCGATGGCGCTCCCGCTGAACAGGACCTGGCCGTCCGTGTCCGCGATCACGGCGTCCGCCGCCGCCGTCTCGGCCCGGACGCCGCGATAGACCTGGGACCGAGTGTCGTCGTAGACGTCGAACGTCGAGACGCCGGGCCGCAGGCGGGCCGCCGCGTAGGAGCGAGCCGCGATCGTCTGCGCCGTTCTGGCTGCGACGGGCCAGGAGGAGGGCATCTCGGTGGGCACGACGCCGCGCAGATAGGCCTCGAGCGGGAGCTCGTTGACCACGTCGGCCGTCGCGCCGGCAAGGAGGATCCGCATCGTCCCGCGGTAGAGGCCGTACTGCGGACCACGCACCGGAAGCTCGAAGACGGTCGTCGTCGTGGCGCCCCCGAGAAGGAGGTCGGCCGGGGCATCGACGTCGAGCAGGACGGTCCCGGCGGCGTCGTTCACGACCGCGCGCCACGCGGTGACCGCCCCGCCCGTCGCGGGAACCAGGCTCAGGCTGGCGTCGGCCGGGAAGACCGTGTCCATGCCCCCGATGGTCCAGGCGTCGCCGCGACCGACGACGGTGAGGGGGGTCACGGCCGTGGGGAGATGGTGCTCGAGGAGGAGGACACGGATGGCGGTGCCGGCGGGGATGGTCCCGATGGTCGTGCCGGCGAAGTAATGGGCGAGGATCTCCGCGGCGCCCTGACCGGCGAGGGCACGGCCGCGCGCGCCGTATTGCGAGAGGCCAACGCCGTGGCCCCAGCCGCGCCCGAAGAAGGTCACGCTCGACCCGAGGACCGTCGGCCCGGTCGTCCCGCCGGGCGGGGAGGCGGGAGCGGGCTGCAGCACGCCGGTGGCGGCGAAGAGGGCGGTGATGCCGTAGAGGGACTTGACGGTGCTCCCGTTCACGGCGGTGATCCGGTACCAGGTGCTGCCCGACTTCGTGCCCGCGCACGATGCCTTCCAGGCCGTGCCGGTCACCGCGCCGGTCACCGTGACTGTCGATCCCGCGGAGATCTTGGTCTTCACCAGGTTCGTCGTGGAGGTCCCGGTCCGGAGGTTCACCCCGTTGCAGGACGGGACCATCACCGCGCCGGCGGGCGTCGGCGACGGAGTCGGGGCGGGCGTCGGGGTCGGGACCGGTGTCGGCGTGGGACTCGGGGTCGGGGTCGGGGTCGGGGTGGGCGTGACAGGCGGGCCGCCGTTCGCGAAGAGGCAGGCGAAGTAGGTCCTCGTGGTCCCCGGCACGGTTGCCGAGCCACATCCGAACCGCTCGCTCGTGCCCATCTGGGACGCCCGGTGCGTGGAGGAGCCCATGAAGCTCCGCTGGGCGACGGCCACCGCCTCCGGCGTCGACGTCGTCCCGCCCGTGCAGTTCGCGCCGCTGATGTCGCAGCCGAGCAGGTAGGTCGTGGCGCCCGATCCGACCATGTTCCAGTGGAGGATCTCGCTGCGGGCCTGCGTGTAGCCGAAGACAGTTCGCACGATCTCGAGGGACGGGTAGGGAGTCGTCGTGCCCGCCAGGAGACAATCGAGCACGTAGTGGCCGAAGTACGAACGGGCGGCCATGTCCGCGGCCCGGCCGCGCAGCACCAGCGACGGGTTCGTCGGGCAGGCGAACTGGGCGTCGCGGGCGATCGCGACCAGCCCCGGGTCCACGAGAAGCGGAGGCTTGCCGAGGGCAGCCCGGTCCAGACCGACGAGCCGCATCAGCTCGCTGCCGTAGGCGTCCGGCGTCGTCGATCCGCCTGGCGGGGAGGCGGGAGCGGGCTGCAGCACGCCGGTGGCGGCGAAGAGGGCGGTGATGCCGTAGAGGGACTTGACGGTGCTCCCGTTCACGGCGGTGATCCGGTACCAGGTGTTGCCCGACTTCGTGCCCGCGCACGATGCCTTCCAGGCCGTGCCGGTCACCGCGCCGGTCACCGTGACTGTCGATCCCGCGGAGATCTTGGTCTTCACCAGGTTCGTCGTGGAGGTCCCGGTCCGGAGGTTCACCCCGTTGCAGGACGGGACCATCACCGCGCCGGCGGCCTCGACCGGGGCCGGCGCGGCGGCGAGCGCGACGAGGAGAAGCGCGGCGGCGGCAACGGACGCCCAGCGGGCGGGCGCCGCACCGCGCTTGGCGCGCGGGGCGGGAACGGGCACGGCGTACTCCTTTGGTGCCGCAAGCGTGGCGGACCGGGAAGCTCCTGCCAACAACCCAAGAGGGCCAGTGGGAACCCCACCCACCTAGACTACCCCGGGCGTGAGTGTCCGGGGCGCCAGATCAGGAGATCAGCGCTCCTCGAGATCGAACACCGCCGCGCCGTCGCACGCAATAGCCTGCTCGAGGCTCGGGGGGCTGCGCCGCCTCGAGACGCCACGGGCGGCGAACACGGCTCCGGCGATCACGAACCGGAGCCGGCGAGTCGGGCGCGACCCATGCCAACGTCCCCTGCCGCGTGGCCGCTCGGCGGGGGAGGCGCGCACGAGAAGGGGGTCCTCCGCCGGATGGCGGAGGACCCCCTTCAACGTGTGTCAGACGGGCGCTAGCCCGTTACCACGTGCACTTGTTGGGTGGGTTCTCGGGGGTGCATTTCGCATAGGTCACGATCTGCTCGAGAAGCATCAGCCCCTTCGCGGCGTCGAGGAGCACGGGCTCGCCGGGCGTCCCATCCGCCTTGAACGGAATGTAGGCCGGGGTGACGGCATTGACGCCGCCGTCGGTGTACGTGCCGGGGCCGGTGACACCCTCGTAGTCGATGTCCTTGCCCTCCCGGATCAGCTTCAGGCAGGTCGCGTAGGTGTAGCAGACCTCTCCCGGCGGGTCGCCGACCTTGAACATGGCCGGCGCCCAGGCACTTGCCTTGTACGAGCCTGCCATCTCGACGGCCAGGGCCGTCTGGACGAAGAGGTCATAGGTCGAGAAGGCATACTGGCCCGTCGCGTCATAGGCAACGTCGGGAAGCTGCTTGTCCCACAGTGGCTGGAAGAAGGCCCACGCTGCGGTTGTCTTGTTGGGTGCGAACGATGGGAAGCCGATCGCCTTCTGCGAGGCGATGGGATCGGTGCCCAGCGTTCCGATGAACTGCGCCTCGCTCCACCCGGTCTCACCGATCCAGGTGAGCGAAAGGCCTGCCTCCGCCGCCGCCTTGATGAGCGTGGCGGATTCCGTCGATCCCGCCTGGACGATGACGGCATCGGGCTTCAGGTCGGCGATCTTCTGGGCCTCGGCCCGGTAGGAGGGCTGTGCGGTCGGGACGTCGAGGCGGTCCATCACGTTGAGGCCCAGGATCTTGGCAGCCTTCTCGGCCGCGTCGGCGGCCAGCTGGAAGCCCTCGACCTGGGTGGCGAAGATCACGATGTTCTTGGCGCCGACCGACTCCGCGTACAGGCTCCCGTATGTTCCCAGGGCCTGGTCCAGGCCCTGGGCCCGGAAGATCGGCTCGGCGGCCTTGCCTCCGAGGTTGCCCGGGATGGCGCCGCCGTGGACCGACGGCACGATCGGCGAGTCGTTCTCCTGCCAGTACTCCATCATGTAGTCGCGGTAGGTCCGGTACTGGTGAGCGATGCTCACCACGATCTCGGCCTTGTACTGCTCGAGGCAGGTCTTCGCCGCCTGGCCTTCCTTGTCATCCCCGATGTCCTCGGAGCGCAGCTGCCAGGTCCGGCCGAGTGGCGGGTCGAGGTTGATGACCTCTTCGATCGGGAAGCGCACATCGTTTGTGAGCGACTTCCCGTAGTCCGCGAACGAGCCGGTGTAGTAGGCCAGCTCGCAGACCACCACCGGCCCGGCGGCCGCGGTCGCCGCGGGGGTGGCGCTCGCGCCGGCCGTCGCGGCTGGCGTGGCCGCGGTTGACGCGCCGGGCGTCGCAGTGGCGCCGCCGCCGCATGCGCCGACGAGCAGGGCGAGCACCGCGATCGCGACTATGCTGCGGCCCCACTTGATGCTATCGACCCTCATTACGTTCTCCTCCTGCTTCTTTCGTGGCCCGGAAGCGTGGGTCGTCAGATGCGGTATCCCTCCTTGAGCTGTTGGGTCGTCAACTGGCCGGCATTCACCACGGCGAAGGCCTCGCCGAGGCTCAGCACCATCACCCGGTCGGCGACCTGGAGTGCCTTGGTGGCGTTCTGCTCGGCAAGGACGATGGCGACGCCCCTGGTCTCGTGGATCTCCCTGATCTTGTCGAAGAACAGGTCGACGTATAGCGGCGAGAGGCCGGCGGTGGGCTCGTCGAGGAGCAACACCCTGGGGTCCTGCATCAGGGCCCGCCCGCAGGCCACCATGCGCGACTCGCCGCCGCTGAGGGTCCCCGCCTTCTGCGCCTGGAGGGCTCGCAGATCGGGGAACAGCTCGAGCACCTCGGCCATTCGCTCGTCGCGCGAGCGCTTGCCGATCATCCCCCCCACGCTGAGGTTCTCGAGGACGGTGAGATCGGCGAAGGTGCCCTTCTCCTGGGGCACGTACCCGATCCCCCGGCCGGCGGTCTCGTACGGGGGCAACCTGGACACGTCCTCGCCCTGGAACCTGATCGTCCCTGCCATGAGGGGAATGAGGCGCGCCAGGGTCGCCAGGAGCGTGGTCTTGCCAGCACCGTTGGCTCCCAGCACGGCGAAGATCTCGTCCCCGACGGTCAGGTCGATCCCCTTGAGGACGGTGACCCCGTGGTAGCCGCTGCGCAGGCCTTCGACTTCGAGGATGGCGGATCGAGCCGTCTCAGACATGGCCCTCTCCGAGGTACTTCTCGACGACGGTCCTGTTCGCGCGGATTGACTGCGGGTCGCCATTCAGGATGACGCTGCCCTCGGCCATGAAGTGGACAACGTCGCAGAGGCTCCAGATGACGTTGAGATCGTGCTCCACGATCACGACGGAGGTGCCGGCGGCGGCCAGGTCCCTGATCACGGCCATGACCTTCTCGGTAAGCTCGGCCGGCAGGCCGGCCGTCGGCTCGTCCAGCAGGAGAAATGTGGGCCGCAGGAGCAGGCACCGGACGATGTCGAGCAGCTTCTTCTCGCCGGCCGACAGCGCGAAGCCCGCCGGGTCGGCGAACCCGAAGTAGTCCAGGTACTTCCGGATCTCGTCCTCGTGCTTCGCGAAGACCGTCCGCTCGCTGAAGATCCGGTGCGGCTGCTCGTACCTGGTCTCGGCCACGGCGAGCAGGAGCGAATCCCAGATGGTCAGCTTGTCGAAGTCCATGATCACCTGGTTGCTCTTCACGACGCCGTGGCGCGCCATCCGTTGGGCGGGCAGGCCAGAGAGCACGATCTCGCCTCCCCCCGGTGAGAGGAGGGCGATCCTGCCGCGGTTGAGCGGGGTCGAGTGCATGATCATGCGCATCAACGTCGTCTTGCCGGCGCCATTTGGTCCGATCAGGCCCTCGATCGGCTGCTCGCCCAGGACGAGGTCGTCGACGTCCACCACGACGCGGCCGGAGAAGCTCTTGACGGCCCCCTGGACACGGATCCGGGGACGGGTCAGGGCCGCGGCGTCGACGAGGTCAGCGACCATGGATCTTGCTCATCAGCTTGTCGCGCCGCATGTCGCCGAGCAGGCCCAACGGCCGGAACAGCAGGACGATCATCAGCGTCAGGCCGAACGCGGCCTCCCGCAGCACGGGGAGCGCCTGGCTGTACCACTCCTTGGGGAGCGGCAGGTAAGTCTGGATCACGATGTCGAAGAGCCCCACCGTGAGAACGACGCCCACCACCGCTCCAAAGACGCGTGCCGTGCCGCCCAGGATCAGTCCCACCATCGCGGCGAGGGTGACACCGACCCCGAGGCTGCCCACATCGAGGTAGCGGGCCATGACCCCGTTCATCGCGCCGATCAATCCCATCCCCGCCGAACCGACGGCGAACAGCCAGAGCTTGGCCCGGAACGTCGACTTCCCCAGGCTGCGGGCCAGCGGCTCGTTGCCGCCCACGGCGATCAGGAGGCGCCCGTAGGGCGAGCGGTGGACCCGCCAGACGTACAGGAGGATCGCGACGACGACGACGGCCATGATCACCAGCCACAGGAACTCGTTCTCCTTGACGCGGCCGATGTCGTAGGGGAAGCCGAGGCCTCCCATGCCGCGCGCACCACCCGTCAGGTCGTCCTGGGTGATCGCCAGGATCTGGACGGCGGTGGCGAACCCGAGAGTGCCCACGAGCACGCCGTCGGTGTCCAGGTCGGCGATCAGCCATCCGACGAGGAGCCCGGCCACGCCGGCGACGAGAGTCGCGGCGGCGGCGCAGGCGAGGAACTGCCACGGCTCCCCGAACGGCCATTCGACCTTGGCGTAGAGCACGCCGAAGGTGTACATCCCGATGCCCCAGAACCCGACGACGCCGAAGTTCGCGATGCGGGCGAGCCCCAGCTGGAGGTGGAGCAGCAGGGCGAGGCCGATCACCATGACGACCTGGAACAGCCCCGTGATCAGGAAGGCGTCGAGCCAGTCGAGGTTCATGTGACTACACCTTCGCCGTCTCGGTGAGCCGCGTGCCGCGCACCTTCAGGACGACGACGAAGGCGACGATCAGCACCAGCTGCGCATACAGAGTCTGGTCGAACTGGAGCGCCATGGCTGCCAGAGCCACGCTCGTGCCCACCCCGACGAGGATGACGCCACCGAGCCCCCAGCTCCCGCCCACGAGGGCCACCATCAGGACGAGGAGGAACTGTCGCCAGCCGAGCAGCGGCGAGACGTTCGCCCCGACGCCGTAGAACGCGCCGGCCAGCCCGCCGGCGACACCGGCGATGAACCAGATCAGCGTAGTGACCGCGAGCGGCCGGATCCCGCTCACCTTCGCCAGGTTCTCGTCGTTGGCCAGCGCCCGGATCTGGAGGCCGTACCTGGAGCGCTGGATGAAGACCCAGAGCAGCAGGGAGAGCACCGCGACGCTCACGACGGCGAGCAGGCGGAACGACGTCACGCCGACGCCGAGGACCATGATCGTGTCCGGTGGCGGCACGTCGTAGAACCGCACCGGGTAGCCAAAGACGAACTGCAGGCCGTGCCGCAGGAAGATCGACAGCCCGAAGGAGATGATGATCATCTCCAGCCCGCCGACGTTGCGCCGTTTCGCGGGCCGGAAGATGAGAAGGTACGTGGCGACGCTGAGGAGGCCCGCGAGCACCCCGGTGGGGATCAGGACGGTGTAAAAGTCGAGGCCGTACGTCGTGTTGACCCACATCCCGAAGTAGGCCCCGAGCGTGATCGTCTCCGAGTAGGCCACGTTGATGAGGCCGGTGAGCTTGTACAGCAGGGCGAACCCGATCGCGGCGAGGACCAGGGGCGCGTTTTCGGTGAGGCCGATGACGAGGGACTGGGTGATGAAGTCCAGATCCATCAGGCGTCGCTCTCAGTTCGGGGAGGGACGCGATCGCGGCGCGTGACGCTGCCGGACCGCTGGGGTCCCGTGCCCTGCATCCATGCCCGTCTGGTCAACGCCCAACCTCGTAGATGAGCCGGTGAAGGCCACCGCTCCCAAGAGTTAGATCGACTCGACTTGACCCCGGACCGCACGAAAGCGCCGGATCATCGATTATCGAGAATGGTAGACGGCCCGTACCGGGCAATGCAAGCGGTATTTTGACCACGGCGGGCGGGGACGCGGCCGGAGGGCACCCTTGCCGCCACGCCCCGGGCGCGAGGGAGAGCCCGCGGCTGGGCGGCGCCTGCGGCGCGGTTGCCGCCTGGTCCCTCCGGACCGCGCCGCCACTGTCCGACCGCTCCCATCGCCCTAGTCCGCGGCCACCTCGTCGCCCGCACGGCGGCGCTCCACGCGACGCCGAACGAGAAGCAGGGCCAGGACGTTCAGGACGATCAGGACCACGACGGCGACCATCGCCTCGCGGCGGAAGAGATTCTCGTCGAGCCGCGCCTGGGCGATCACCTGCGCGCTCTCCGCCCTGCTCCTGGGCCTCGGCGGCCGTCGCGGAGATGATCGTCAGCTTCGTGGTGTGGACCGCGGCCTGGGCCTTGATCAGGCTCGTCTTCGCCTCCGAGAGGGCGACGTTGGCGTCCTCGACGGTCATGCCCACGCCGGCGGCGTCGTGGATCCGTGACGAGGCGCTGTCGAAGGCGCCCTTCGCGCCGGAGAGCGATCCCGCGATCGCCTCGACCTGCGCATAGATGTCCGAGTCCACGTGATGGCACGTGTCGCAGCGGCGATCGGCCTCGTTCTTGAACTGGGTCAGCTGGATCCGCAGTGAGCGGTCGACGGGATCATGGCAGGTGAAGCACTGGTACTCGGGCCGCACCGGGTGGAAGAAGAGGGCCTCCGACGGCTGGGCCACGTCGTGGGTGCCGTGGCAGGTCCAGCATTTGGGGGCCGCCGTGCTGAGCTCGGAGTGCCGGCTCTGCATGTAGAGCTCCTGGGTCGCCGTGTGGCACTTCCCGCAGACCTCAACGACCGAGGTGGAGGTCGGGGGCTTGGCGTCGTGCGAGCCGTGGCAGGAGGCGCAGCTGGGCGCGCGCACGTCGGAGTCGTCGAGCAGGGCGATGCCGTGGACGCTCTTCGAGTAGATCTCGTACTGGTTCGTGGGGATCCCGTACGGGCCCATCTTGGTGGCGTTGGAGTGGCAGCTCGAGCAGAGCTCCGGGACGTTGGCTGGGTAGACCGCCGCGGTCGGGTCCGACGCCTTCTTGATGTCGTGCGAGCCGTGGCAGTCGATGCAGATCGCGACCTGCGTGTCGGCCGCGGCCAGGAGACGCTGCCCGTGGACACTCGTCCAGTATTTCGAGTACTGGTCGGTCGACAGCTTGTAGGGGCCCATCCGTGCCGGATCGGCGTGGCAGCTACCGCAGATCCCCACCGTCTGGGCACGCGACGGCTTGCCGATGAATCCCTGGGTCCGGTCCATCGCGATGCCCATCCGGTCGGAGTTCGGATCGCCGCCGTGGCAGTCGGCACAGCCCACACCATTCTTGCCGTGGACGCTCGCCTGCCATGCCGTCGCGATGGTCTCCTGTTGATGATTGACGGCCTTGTGACACTCGTAGCACTGGTTCGTCGCCCCGGCGGGGGGATGCGGGAGGGGACTCGGGGGCAGGGGGCCCGGGATCAACGACGGCTCGGGCGACGGCGTTGCGAAGGGAATCTGCCCCACGGTGACGTCTTCCGCGCGGGCGCCGCCAGCCAGGACAAGCAGGAGCATGACCGCCGGGATGGCGGTCGCAGCGAGCAGCCGGAGGCGGCGGACCCGCGCGCTTCGGGGCGTCATGCGGGCATGAATCCACGAGCGGTCAGGGCAATGAAGGCAGCGAGGATCAGGGTCGTCACGAGGAGCGAGATCTTGCGCCGCCGGAGCACGACCTCGGGGCGCCGGTCCAGGAACGGCAGGGCCGTCAGGAGGCCGAGCCCCACGATTGGAACCATGATCCCGACGATCCGCGGGACGAGCTTCAGGAACTCGTAGACGGCCAGGAAGTACCACTCCGGCTTCGTGCCCACCGGCGTCTGCAGGGCGTTGGCCTTGTCGTCAAGGCCCGCCGGGAAGAGGGAGGCCATGACGACCAGGAGGGCCAGCAGCACGTACCACGCGATCAGCTCGTCGAGGATGTAGTTCGGGAAGAAGGGGGTCGTCCGCCCCTCGGGCTCGCGACCGCGCGGGTCCGGGCGCTTCGGGTTGGCGAGGCCGAGCTGGTGCACCAGGGTCAGGTGCACCGCCAGGAAGGCGGCGAGGGCCAGCGGCAGGACGAGGACATGCAGGCCGAAGAAGCGGCTCAGGGTGGCCTCCGTCACGTCGATCCCGCCGCGGAGGAGGACGAGCAGCTGCTCTCCGACCACGGGAACGAACCCCGCGATCTCGGTCCCGACGACCGTCGCCCAGTAGGCACGCTGGTCCCAGGGGAGGAGATACCCGGTGAAGCCGAAGACCATCGTGATCCCGAAGAGACCGATCCCGAAGAGCCAGGTCAGCTCGCGCGGGTACTTGTAGGCCCCCTGCAGGACGACCCGCAGGAGATGCAGGACCACTATCAGGATCATCAGGTTCGCGGCCCAGTGATGGACGCTGCGGATGAGCCACCCGAAGCTGACGTCGCTCATGATGCTGAGGACGCTGTCGTAGGCAGCCGCCGGCGTCGGCTTGTAGTAGAGCGCCAGGAGCGTGCCGGTCGCCACCTGGATGCCGAAGAGGAAGAGCGCGCTCCCGCCGAAGTAGAGGGTCCGCGCCTCCGCCGGGATCCGGACGTGGAGGAGGGCGTTCATGAGAGCCCGGCCGCGCGTGCGCTGCTCGATCCATCCGTCCGCGGCGGCCGGGCTCGGCGTGCCCCCGACTTCGGCGGTCATGTCAGGCACTGACCAGGAAGATCTGGTCCGCTTCGACGCTGACGGTGATGGCCGGGAGACCCGACGGCGGCGGGCCCGAGACGACGGACCCATTCGTGGGATTGAACCGCCCGTCGTGGCACGGGCAGGCGATCGTGCCGCTCTGGTCGTCGAAGGCGACGATGCAGCCGAGGTGGGTGCAGATCGCCGAGTAGGCCACCACGCCCTGGGCCGTGTTGATGACGATGGCCGGCTTGCTGCCCATCGGGACCACCTTGCCCGTCCCGAGGGGGATGTCGGCGATCGTCCCGGCGAGGATCTTGCCGCCACTCCCGGCCGCGGTCGACTTGGGCGGAACCAGGAAGGCGGCCACCGGCGCCGCGACCATGGCCATGGTGGAGAAGATCGAGAAGCCCAGCAGCCAGCGCAGGAAGCGACGCCGGGAGATCTCCGACTTCGCGTTCGGCTGCGTGTCCGGGCCCATCTGCCTCCCTTGCGCTCCGACCATGCAGGGCGCGACTGGTGATCGGGCGAAGCGTAATGGCCAACGGTCCCGAATCAATCCATCGGACGGCTCTACCTCCATCTATCGAACGGCACAGGGCGCAGCATCGCCGGCCCGGGCAACCCCCTGGCGGGCCACCCGGGGCGCAGGAGCTCTACGCGCCGGAGGCACCGCTCCCGCCGGCCGCGCCGGCCAGCTCGAGCATCCGCTTCGTCGTGTAGGCGGGGCCCTCCTCGCGGGTGAGCTGCCCCAGGACGTCCATCGGCAGGTCGTCGACGATCGCGTGGTTGGGGTTGAAGAGCATCTGCTCGTCGACGGCGAGGCCGAAGGCGGAGCCCTCCTTCACCGCGTGGTAGAGGTTCCGCGGCCGGACCGCGTCGCCCACGTTGATCACGTTGACGCCGGCAGCCCGGAGCTCGGCGAAGAGCCCGGCGTCGGGGCGGAGGTGGCAGGTGACGACGTCGTCGACCGCGAGGGTCGTGCGGGCGAAGTCCTTGTCCTGCAGGACGACCTCGCCCTCGCGAATCTCAGCGACGGTCGTGCTCGTGATCACGGTCACCGGGTGCTTGTAGGGCCGGGAGTGGAGCACCTCGGCGTCGCCCTGCGCGAATTGCTTGCGCAGGACGTACATGTGGATGACCTCGCACTCGGCGGCGAACTCGCGGTTCTCGGTCACGATCGTGACCTGCCTGCCGATGTCGGCCAGGAATGCCGCCGTGTCGGTAGCGGCGTAGCCGTCGCCCCACAGGAGAACGCGCGCTCCCAGCTTGCGCATCTTCCGGCCGCCCGGATGGCATTCGCAGGCGATCTTCGGGCAGGCCATCGCCTCCTCGAAGGGGACTACGCGGCCGGCGTCGCCGAGGACCTCCGGCACGTAGGAGACGGCGCCGGTGGCGTTGAGGACGAGGTCGAAGCCGCGCAGCTCCTCGACGGTCGGGGCGTGGCCGAGGCGGACCTCGACGTGGAGGTCGAGGAGCTGGTCCCGGATCCAGTCGAGGTACCAGCGCATCTTCTCCTTGCCGGGGACCATGCAGACGTAGAGCATCGCCCCGCCGAGCTCGGCGGCCTTCTCGAAGAGCGTCACCTGGTGACCGCGCTCGGTGGCGACGCGGGCCGCCTCCATCCCGGCGGGCCCGCCGCCCACGACCGCGACGCGCACGGGCTTCGTGGCCCGCTTCATATCCGCGTAGGCGTGGTTGCCGCAGGCCGCGTTGATCGAGCAGGCGATCTCCTTCTTCGCCATCAGCGACTCCTGCCAGCAGCCGCCCAGGCAGGAGATGCAGCGGCGGATCGACTTCACCTTGCCGTATTGGGCCTTGACCGGCCAGTAGGGGTCGGCAAGCAGCTGCCGAGCCAGGCCGACGAGATCGGTCCTGCCCTCGGCCAGGATCTGCTCGCAGTACTCGGGATCGCGGAGGGAGTGGCTGGTGATGACCGGGATCCGGATCGCCTTCTTGACCGCCTCGGCCGCGTAGGTCGCCCATCCCTGCGGGTAGGGCGGCGGGTCGAAGCCGGCGCCGGGGCTCTCCTGCATGCCCATGGACAGGTCGACCGCGGCGCAGCCGGCCCGCTCGAGGACCCGCGCCGTCTCGATTCCCTCTTCGAGCCCGCGGCCGCCCTCGCACCACTCCTCGAACGAGTAGCGGACCAGGACCGGGAAGCTCTTGCCGCACTTCTTCTGGATCGAGTCGATGACCGCGAGCGGGAAGCGCATCCGGTTCTCGAAGCTGCCCCCGAACCGATCGGTGCGCATGTTGAGGAACGGGCTCATGAACTCCGAGAGGAGGTAGCCGTGGGCGGCGTGGAGCTCGACGGCGTCGAAGCCGGCCTGCTTGACCCGCCAGGCGGCCTCGCTGAAGAGGTCGACCAGCTCGAGGATCTCGGCGATCGAGGCGGCCCGGATCTCCTTGCCCTTCTCCTCCGCGTTCTCGTAGATGATCTCGTGGCCGGCCGACCAGGGGAGCTTGAGGACGCGGTCCGTCGCGCCGAGGGTGTTGTAGCGGGGGATCGCGCACTGGCGGCCGGGGTGCTGGAGCTGCACCGCGCACTTCGCCCCGTAGCGATGCATGCTCTCGGCGAGGCGGGCCAGGCCCGGGATGTAGTTGTCGCCGTCGGCGACGAGGCAGGTCACCGTCGGGCGGCCGCTCTTCATGTCGGGCGTCGTGGCCCCGACGATGACGAAGCCCGTCCCGCCCCGGGCGATGTCGCCGTGGTGATGGATGTCCCGCTCGCTCACCTCGCCGTCGGCATGGGACGAGCTGATGTCCGTGGGCACGTGAACGATGCGGTTCGGCAGCTCGAGGGAGCCGAGCTGGATGGGGCTGAACAGGTGCGGGAACGGCATGACCGGCTCTCCTGGGTGGCTGGGCAGATCTCGACACTTGATGCTGTCGGGGCGTGGCGACGCGGGCAGAGTACGCGACCGGCGGCGACGAGGACACGAAGCGCCGGCTGGGCCCCACGAGAGCGCGCTCGTGCCCGGGGGGTGGGCGTCTTCTCCGAGGCCGGCGGGGTGCGCCGGGCGACCGCTGCCCGTGTCCGGGGCGGACGAGCGGGTCGGATCCGGCTGGCGAGTCGGCGCCCGCCTACGGGGCCGGGACGAAGCGCACGGTGGTCGCGATGGGCGGGGGACAGAGATCCCATCCGAATTGGTGGCTGTGAGCGCCGTAGCCGCCCGCGATCATCACGGAGCCGTCCGCCAGGGCTGCCGCAGCGCCGCGGGTGCGGGGCTCCGGCATCGCCGGCGCGGGAGACCACGTGCCGGCGACCGGGTCGTAGACCTCCGCGCTCGCCGTGGCTCCGTAGGCATCCTCGCCGCCCGCCGCGAGGACCTTCCCGTCCGGCAGCAGGGCCGCGAGGGCATTCGCGCGAGGGGTGCCCAGGCGGCCCGTCTCGCTCCACGCGTTCGACGCCGGGTCGTAGCGCAGGGTCACCGTGCCGGGCATGTTCCAGTCGCCGTCGTAGCCGCCGACCAAAAGGGCGCCCCCGTCGGCGAGGGCCACGAGCGTGGCCGACGGTGACGGCCGGCGCAGACCGTACTCTCCGCGCGCCGGGTACTCGCCCGTCACGCGGAAGCGACCGGTCCGCGGGTCATAGACCTCGCCCACGTTCTCGCCCAGATCGCCCATGTCCACGTAGAGGTCGTAGCCGCGGACTCCGGCCGAGTCCACGCCGGCGACGAGCACGCGGCCGTCGGCCAGGGTGACGGCCGACGCCCCGTAGCGCGGGACCGCGAGGGACCCCGTGGACGACCATGTGCCGGTCGCCGGATCGAACAGCTCCGCCGTCGCTAGGACCTTTCCCGGCGGGGACGGCGGCGCGACGTCGGCGAGGGGGCCGCGAAGCGGCCAGCTGGCGGTGACCACGGAGGCGGCGTCCCCGCCCTGGAGGGCCGTGCCGGGCCCGGGCGCGCCCCCGACGAGCCAGGGGTACCTGGCCGGATCGACGAGGTCGGCGAAGTAGCCCCCCGCGACGAGGACCCGCCCGTCGGGCAGGACCGCCGACGCCGCGTCGGTGCGAGCCGCCTGCATGAGGCCGGTCTTCGCCCACGAACCCGCCCGCGGGTCGAAGATCCACGCGCTCGAGTAGGACTGGAAGCCGAGCTTGTCAGCGTGCTTGTCCCAGCGTCCCTCCGTCGCCCCGCCGGCCACCAGAACGCGGCCGTCCGCGAGGGGCAGCGCCGCATTCTTCGCGCGAAGGGTGCTGAGCGATGCCGTCGCCCGCCACGTGCCGCTCGCCGGGTCCCACAGCTCGGCGACCTCGCTGTCCTCAAACGCACCCTGGAAGGCCTGGACGCACATGGCGTCATTGCCCACGGTCATGGCGCGCCCGTCAGCGAGCGCGACGAGGTGGGGGGCCATGCGCGGGGTCGCCAGCTGCCCGGCGGCCACCCAGGCTCCGCCCTCCGCCACGACCGGGGGACCCGTCCCGACCGGCCCGGCGGTCGCGGCCGGCCCGGCGGTCGCGGGTGCGGATGCGCTCGTCGATGGAGACTGGCCGCCCGTCGGCGAGATGCCGGGTGTCGTCGCCGGGGTCGCGGGCCCGGTCGTCCCGCACGCGGCGAGGAGGAGGGCGACGGCGACGGCCAGGGGCGCGCGGCGCGCGGATGCGGATGCGGCAGGGTGGTGGCGGGGCGATCCCTGCCGATGCAACGCGCCCATCTCGCATGCTCCCTTCCGGTCACGCCGTCGCGCCAGCGTCGGCGGCAGCTTCCCGACTCCCCCATTCTGCGCGCAGGCGCCGGGCGCGCTGGGCCGTTGTCGCAAGGGCCGGAGCGCGGTCCGCCGATCGCGTGGCCGATCGGTCAGATGAACAGCTGCGGCCACAGCTCGGTCACGACGAGCCCGACGAGGAAGGAGGCCGCGTTCGCGGCGATCGAGGTGCCCAGGGCGCGCAGGGGGGTCACGCCACGGATGGCGACGCCGTAGAAGATCGCCTCGGCGGCCACGGCCCAGAGCTCGGCGGCCACGGTGAACGACGGCGTCCCGACGAGGAACAGCTGGGGGAAGATGAACCAGACCGCCGGGTGCGTCGCGAGGTTGGCGAAGACGACCAGGGCCACGAGCCGCCGGCCGCCCGGGTCCCGGCCGCGCAGCAGCCGCGCGACGATCGGGATCTCCACGGCCACCGTGAGCAGGAAGGCCGCCAGCCAGGCGTGCACAGGCAGGTACACCGACGCCTCCGCGACGCGACCGCGGGCGTCGCGGGTCGGCGTTGCCCGCGCGCCTCGCTCGCCAAGGCATCGTGCAGCCCCGCTCCCCGACCTGCAAGGGCCCTGCCGGCAATCCATCCGAGGCTGAAGTGGGGGCGAGACCGGCGGGCGTGGTCTCCTGTCGATTCGGCCCGCGCCCGTTCGTCGTTCCGATGAGAGCGGCAAGGATCGCTCGCAACCCCCAGGCATCGGAAGGAGCTCGACGATGGCGAAGTACCTGCTCGCGTTCAAGGGAGGCAGCATGCCCGAGGGCGAGGAGGCGGGAGCCCAGGTGATGGCGGCCTGGGAGGCGTGGTTCACGAACGTCGGAGCCGCCGTGGCCGACCCCGGCAATCCGTCGTCGAAGTCGCGCACGATCGCGACGAACGGCACGGTGGGACCGGAGGGCCCGGCATCGCTCAGCGGGTACACCATCCTGAGCGCCGACAGTCTCGACGCTGCCGTCGCGTTCGCCAGGACCTGCCCGGTGCTGGCCGGCGGATCCTCGATCGAGGTGATCGAGACCTTCGACGTGATGTGACCATCGCGGACGCCCGTTCGCGGGGGCCGGGCCGGCCGTCCCTGTGACGACGCCCCGCGAACGGGTGTCGCCGTCGCAGTGCCCGGCCCCGGCGGCCAACCGCCGGGGCGGCCCGCGGTTCGTACAATCCACCTGTGCCCGACCAGAAGGACGCCCGGGGGACGCTGCCCTGGGCATGATCAGCGCGGATCGGCGGCCGATCGTCGTCGCGTCCTATGCCTCCTTCATCCTCATCGGCTGGAGCGGCCTTCTCGTCCCGTCTCTGCTGCGGGTCATCAAGGAGGACTTCGGCCAGACCGACGCGGGGTTCGGCCTCCTCTACCTGGTGAGCGCCCTGTTCTTCGCGGTCGGCGCGCTCTCGGCCGGCCTCCTCGCGGAGCGCCTGGGCCGGCGGATCCTCCTGCCCCTCGCGGCGCTCCTGGTCGCGGTCGGGTTTGCGACCCAGGGGATGGCGCCGTCATGGCCGGTCCTCCTGCTCGGCGTCGCCGTTGCCGGGGCGGGATGCGGGGCGATCGACGCCGGCGTGAACGGCGTCGTGATGGACCTCTCCGTCTCGGGCAAGGGGAGCGCCCTCAACCGGCTCCACCTCTTCTACAGCGTCGGCGCGCTCGGGGCCCCGCTGGCCATCGGGCAGCTGGTCGGGCTCGGCCTCGACTGGCGGCTCCTCGCGGCGGGAACCGGGATCGCGGCCCTCGTCCTCGTGCTCCCGATGCGCGCGGTCGGGTCGGTGCCGCCCCGGCGACGCGCGGCCACCGTCGCGGCGGCCACGATCGGGCCGGCCGATGGGACGGATGCGCCGGGTTTCCGTGCCGGCGCGCCGGGCTTCCATGCCGGTGCGCCGGGCTTCCGTGGCGGTGCGCCGGACGACCGCGTCGCCGGGCCTGACGATGGGGCCGCCGGGCCGGCCGATGATGCCGCCGGGCCGGATCTTCGGCTCCCGCTCGCGTTCCTCGGCGTCGCAATCGCCTGCTACGTTGCCGCGGAGCTCGGCGTTTCGAGCTGGCTCGTGGGCTTCCTCGCCGACGAGCCGATGAGCGTCGCCACCCTCGGCCTCGGCCTGTTCTGGATGGGCCACGCCAGCGGTCGGCTGGCGGCGGTCAGGATCGCCGATCGGTTCGACCCGATCTGGTTCACGACCGCCTGCGCGACGGCGGGCGGCATCGCCCTGGCCATCGCCGTTCACGGCCCCGCCGGCGCGCCCCGGCTCGCGGCCTTCGCGCTGACGGGCTTCGCCCTCGGCCCCATCTGGCCGATGATCATGACCGTGGGCGGGACGCTCTTCCCGCACCGCGCCGCCACCGTCAGCGGCCTGCTCACCGCGGCGGGCGTGGTCGGATCGGTCGCCTACCCGCCGCTCATGGGCCTGATCTCCGGCTGGGCGGGACTGGGGGCCGGCATGACGGGAGCCGCCGTCCTGGCCGTCCTGAGCGGGGTTGCCGTGGTCACGGCCGGACGCGCCGCCGCCCGCCGGCGCCGGACTGCCGGGGTCCCAACCGAGCCCCGGGACCATCGCGGTCGTTGACCTCGCCCGCGGCGAGGCGCATGGTGGACGCCTGCTCGGCCGGGGGGCCGGGCGCCGGGGCGCTCATCCCAGCACGCGAGGTCAGGCCGTGACCCGTCGGCGTCGACTCCACCCGCTGCTCGCCGCCGCTCTCGTCACGCTGGCGGCGGCGCTCGGCGCATCCGGCGCATCCGGGGCCGGGCCCGCGCCCGTCATCCCGCGTCCGGCCGCCGAGGCACCGGTCGTCGGGCCGGCGGCGGCGGGCGCCGCGGCGGAGCGCATGATCGTCGTGCTGCGACCCGACGCCGACCCCGTCGCCGGCGCAGCCCGGGCCCGTGACCTCGGCGCCCGGGTCGAGCGCACCTACCGGAGCGCGGTCCGCGGGTACGCGGCTTCCCTGAATCCCGCCCAGGCGAGCCGCCTCGCGGCCGACCCATCCGTCGTCGCCGTCATCCCCGACGAACGCATCGCGGGCAATGACGTGCTCGCCGGCCAGGCGGTGCCGACCGGCGTCTCGCGCGTCTTCGGGAGCGTAAGCGCAGTCGCACAGATCGACGGGATCGACACTCGCGTCGATGCCGACGTGGCGATCTTCGACACGGGGATCGACTCGGCCCACCCCGACCTAGCCGTCGCCGGCGGGTACAACTGCACCGGCTCGGACAGGGCCGCCTGGATCGACGAGAACGGCCACGGCACCCACGTGGCGGGAACCGTCGGCGCACTCGACAACGGCGAGGGCGTCGTGGGCGTGGCTCCCGGCGTCCGCCTGTGGGCGGTGCGAATCCTCGACGCGAACGCCGAGGGCTACCTCTCCTGGTGGCTCTGCGGCCTCGACTGGATCGCGGCCCAGAACGACCCTGTGGACCCGACCCGCCCGCTCATCGAGGCGGTGAACATGTCCGTCACCAAGTGGGGCCGCGACGACGGGAGCTGCGGCACGGTCAACGCCGACCTCCTCCACCAGGCGGTCTGCCGGGTCGTGGCCCGCGGCATAACCGTCGTCGTCGCGGCTGCAAACGACGCGGGCCCGGCGTCGTACCGCGTCCCGGCCGCCTACAACGAGGTGATCACCGTGTCCGCCCTCGCCGACACGGACGGCGTGCCGGGGGGCGGGGGCGGCAACGCGTGCTTCAGTTGGGGCACCTACGACATCGACGACACGTTCGCCGATTTCTCCAACTACGGCGGCGACGTGGACCTGATAGCCCCCGGCAAGTGCATCTGGTCGACCAAGCGCGGAGGGGCCTACGGCTACTCGTCGGGAACGTCGATGGCGGCGCCGCACGTCACCGGTGCCGTTGCCCTATACAAGGCCACCCGGCCGGACGCGCCACCCGCGGAGGTCCGCTGGGCGCTGCAGTACCTGGGCAACCTCAACTGGGCGACTGCGACCGATCCGGACGGGAAGCCGGAGATCCTGCTCGACGTCTCGAGGATCGGGCCCCTGGGCGACTTCGCGCCGTCGGCAACGCTGCCGGCCGAGGGCCTGGTCGCGGGCGAGGCCGGGGCGACGTGGACCATCCTGCTCGCCGCGGGACGCGGGCTCGACTTCATCGAGCCCATCGCGTTCAGCGTCGCGGCCGCGCCGGCGCCGCTGGCAGCCACCCTGGTCGGGCCGACCACGCTGTCGGGCATCTCCGGTGACACGAGCCTCGCGCTGACGGTGCCGCCCGCGACTCCCGCCGGCACGTACGAGGTCGTCATCGCCGCGGCCTACCGCGCGACTCGCGTCCACGAGATCCGCCTCGCGGTGACCGTCGAGAACGAGCCACCGGTCGCGGCGGCGCCGGTCGCGACCCTGGTCCGGGGGAGCCGCACGACGAGCGCGGCCGTCCCGCTCCGCATCTCGTGGGCGCCGGCGACCGACCAGTCCCCCATCGTCGGCTACCAGCTCGGTGAAGTGCCCGCCCCAATCCCGACCGATCCGACCGTGCCGACCGATCCGACCGTGCCGGTCGTGCCGGGCGAGCCGGTCGTCGTCGCGACCACGGCCGGGACGGTCCGCAGCGCGCTCCGCTCGGTCCTTTTCGCCGCCACGGGCACCTGGGCGGTCCGGGCGACGGACCTGCCGGGCAACGTCGGCCCATGGGCGGCCGCGGCACCCGTCAGAGTCTCGGTGGTGCAGGAGTCGAGCGCCGCCGTGCGCCGGAGCGCGGGCTGGAAGGGCTACGCGTCCTCGTACGCCCTCGGCGGGAAGGGCACGTCATCGACGCGGACCGGGGCCTGGATGCGGTACACGTTCAGCGGCAGCGGGATCGCGCTCGTGGGGCCGAAGGGTCCCACGCGCGGGCGGGCGGAGGTGCGCCTCGACGGCGTTCTCGTGGCAACCGTCAACGAGTACTCGAGGGCCTCCGGAAGCCGCTGGGTGCTCGAAGCGCTGGCCGTCGATCCGGCCCGGTCGCACGTCCTCGAGGTCAGGGTCCTCGGGACGGCCGGCCACCCGCGCTTCGACGTCGACGCCTTCCTCGTCCTGCGGTAGCGGCGTCCGCTCGCCCCTGGTGCGTTCGGCGTGCCCGGCCCCGGCTGTTCGGCGTCCATCGATTCGACCACCGGCCGTCGTGCGCCATTGGAGCGCCATGGCTAACGGCCCTTGGCGTCGGGCTGATCATCTGGATTCCCGTCCAGTTCGCCGTCATGCCCGAGACGATGGTCCTCCAGTGGGTCTTTCTGGCGACGGGGTTCCTCCTCGGGTTCGTCGCCCTCCTCTGGCTCCGGCGCACGGGCCAGCTGCGCCTCTGGCAGGCGGGCGCGGCCCCCACGGGCTGGGCAGAAGCGGGCCCCGGCGCTAACGCGCGCGGACCCGGTTGTTCTTCGGCAGGTGCTCCAGTTCGGCGAGGCCGAGAGCCTCGAGGAGCGGCGGCAGGTACATCCCGAACCGGCCGCGGTAGCCCTTCCGCAGGCCGTACCAGCCGCCGACCGGGTTCTCGGGAGAGCGTCCCCACGCCTCCACCGAGCCCTCCGCGGCCGGCTTCAGCTCGTCGGCCGCGCCCAGCGGCACCCAGTCACCGCGCTCCCTGAGCCAGGCGTGGAGATCGTCGATGCAGCGCAGGTGATATCGCAGCTGCGTCGAGCCCACCTGGCAGACGAGGGCCGGCGGGTCGGCCGCCTCGTCGCGCCACATCTCGTACTCGGAGCCCCCGCTGGCGGTTCGGAGAACCCACGGGTCCTCGCGCGCGCCCGTGCCACGTGTCCCCTCGGTCATCGAACTCCTCCTTCGGGCTCCCCCGCCGGTCGCGGCCCGGAGCCATGGCTGCCCGCGCCCGTCGCATCGCCTCGCCGCCCGTCGCGTGCCCGCATCACCGGTTGACGTCACGGTCGAGGCGGACGGCGAAAGTCCGGCCCCGGATCGTCGCGCTGCGAAGGGCGCGCACCACCTGCTCGACGACCTCGTCGGCCACGTCGACGAGAGAGAAGGCGTCCGTGATCTGGATCGCCCCGATCGCGGACCCGGGGACCCCGGCCTCCGCCGTGATCGCTCCGACCAGGTCCCCCGGCCGCATGCCGGCACGCCGGCCGCCCCCCACGAAGAGCCGGACCCAGGGCCCGCCCGGGGGCCCACCGCCGGGGGGCCTGCCGCCCGGGGAGAAGCCCGGGCGCGGGGGTCGCTGTGCCCAGGTCGAGGGACTCTGCCCGGGCTCGCGGCGCGGCGGACCGCCTGTCGGGCGCATGGGGCGCGCCGGCCGGTCCTGGGGCAGGAAGGCAGGGGCGATCTCCGCCTCGGCCTCGTCCCCTGCCTCCCGGGCGTCGAGCAGGGCGATGGCAGCCAGCGCGATCTCCACCGCGTCGTACTCGTCGGCGAGGGCCTCCACGACCGCCCGGTAGCGGTCGAGGTCGGGTGCCCGAGCGCCCTCGCTCTCGGCCCCGCCGGTCTCCCCATCTCCGTCCCCGTCGGGGGACAGGCGCTCGCGAAGGCTCGCCCGCAGGAGCTCCAGGCGGCGCTCGCGGAGGTCGGCGATCGTCGGCACGGTGGCCCGCTCGAGCCGCGTCTTCGTGGACGCCTCGATGTTGAGCAGGAGGCGGTGCTCGCGCGGCTCCACGAGCGTGATCGCCATCCCCTCGCGGCCGGCCCGTCCGGTCCGCCCGATCCGGTGGATGTAGGCGTCCGGCGACGACGGGACGTCGAAGTTGACGACGTGCGAGATGTGCTCGATGTCGAGACCGCGGGCCGCCACGTCCGTGGCCACGAGCACGTCGAGGGCGCCGTCGCGGAAGCGCCCCATCACCCTGTCGCGCTGCTCCTGCGAAAGACCGCCGTGGAGGGCGGCCGCGTCGTGCCCACGCCCGCTCAGCGCCTCCGCCAGGTCGTCGACCTCGCCCCGCGTCCGGGCGAAGACGAGGGCGGCGGCGGGATCCTCCACGTCGAGGATCCGCCCCAGCGCCGCGAGCTTGTCGGGCCGGCGCACGACGTAGACGAGCTGGCGGACCAGCGCCGGCGCCTCCTCGGACGGTCGCTCGGGGCGGACCGAGACGCGGATCGGATCGCGCAGGTGGCGCGCGGCGACCCGGGCGATCGTGGACGAGATCGTGGCCGAGAAGAGCGCCGTCTGGCGGACGGCCGGGGTGGCCGAGAGGATCGTGTCGAGGTCGTCGGCGAAGCCCATGTCGAGCATCTCGTCGGCCTCGTCGAGGATGACGGCCTGCACGGCATCGAGGCGGAGGCTCCCGCGGGTCAGGTGGTCGACCGCCCGGCCGGGCGTGGCGACGACGATGTCGAGCCCGCGCCGGAGGCCCCGCAGCTGCTGGCCGATCGGCTGCCCGCCGTAGACGGGGAGGACGCGCGCGCCCAGCACGCGCCCGTAGCGGTGGACGGCCTCGGCGACCTGCATCGCCAGCTCCCGCGTGGGCACGAGCACCAGGGCGAGGGCCGTCCCCTCGGCGGCCCGGCCGAGGCCCCCGGCGGCGAGCCGCTGGAGGATCGGCAGGGCGAAGGCGGCCGTCTTGCCGGTCCCCGTGGGCGCCTCGGCAAGCAGGTCGCGGCCTGCCAGGAGCGGCGGGATAGCCGCCTCCTGCACCGGGGTCGGCTCCTCGTAGCCGAGGCCGGCGAGGGTCTCGAGCAGTGCGGGCGCCAGCCCGAGGGCCGCGAAGGTAGTGGGTTCAGCGTCCGTCATGAACGCAGCGTACTCCGGGTCGCGCCCGATGCCCCGACGGACCGTCTCAGGGCAGCACCTGGCGCAGGGCGAAGATCACGTTGGCCGGCCGTTCGGCGAGCCGGCGCATGTACCACGGGTACCAGTGCTTTCCGTAGGCGATGAGGGTGAACGGGGGAAAGCCGGCCTCCTGGAGGCGCCGCAGCTCGCCGGCGCGGATCCCGTAGAGCATCTGGACCTCCAGCCGGTCGCGCGGGACGCCGGCGGCCTCGGCGAAGGCTGCGATCCTCTCCACGAGCGCACCGTCGTGCGTGCCCAGCGCGAGGCGAGCCTTCCCGTCGCGGGCGGCCTCGGCGAGGACGAGCGCCGCCGCCTGGTAGGCCCCGTCCACCTCCGATCGCTGTCGCCAGGCGACCCCGGACGGCTCGTCGTAGGCGCCCTTCACGAGGCGAACCGCGGGCTCCAGCGGGAGCAGGCGCCGCAGGTCGGTCGGCGTGCGCCGCAGGTAGGCCTGGATGCAGATCCCGACGTTGCGGTGGGAGGCCCGGAGGCGCTCGTAGAGGGCGAGCGTCCGCTCGACGTAGGCCGAGCCCTCCATGTCCACCCAGAGCCAGGTGCCGATTGCCTCGGCCCGGGCGGCCAGCCCGGCCATGTGGGCGAAGCAGGCCTCCTCGTCGATGTCGAGGCCGAGCTGCGTGGGCTTCACGGAGAGCTCGACCGGACGGGCGAGGGTCGCCCCCCGGTCCAGGATCGCGTGGTAGTGGGCAGCCACTGCTTCCGCCTCGGCTGGGGCGGCGAGGTTCTCCCCGAGGCGCGTGAAGAGGATCCCCTGCCCCGAGGCGGCCAGCGTGGCGGCCGCGGCGAAGGCGGCATCCGCGTCCTCGCCGGGCATGAACCGACGGACGGCCTTGCGGACGAAGCGGAGACGCGGGAGGCGCTCCTTCAACCAGGTGTTGCGGGCCATCCAGAGCAGGATCCTGCGCACGACTTCTCTGACCTCCTGGCTCGACTCTACGTGTTCATGCCGGCCGGCCGCAAAGCATAGACGCGGCCCTGCTTGAGCTCGAGGTCCTCGAGCTCGGTCGTCGTGCGGACCTCGTACGAGGCGAGCTCGACGAGCTCGTCGGTGGGCAGGTAGCGGCGGCCGGGGTCGCCGACCAGGACGTCGATCCCGCGATCCCGGGCCCGGTGCAGCCACGGCAGGACGCGTCCGGCGAGGCGGGCCTCGTACCAGCAGTCGCCGGCCAGGATGACGTCGACGTCGGGCGGCTCCTCGTCGAGCACGTCGCGGCGCACGACGGTCACCCGGCGGCCGTTGGCCCGCGCGTTGAGCTCGATTGCAGCGGCGGCGAAGGCATCGATGTCGGCGCCGGTCGCCTCGGCCGCGCCGGCATGCATCGCCGCGATCGCGCACAGCCCGGAGCCGGATGCCACGTCGAAGACCCGGCGACCGGCCGCGGCCTCCGGGTGCTCGCGAAGGTAGCGGCCGATCGCGAGCCCGCCCGCCCACGCGAACGCCCAGTACGGGAGGGCCGCGTCGGGATCGCCCGTCTCGACCTGGACGGCGTGCGTACAGCGGCAGCACTTCGTCGGCCAGGTGCAGGCGGACCTCCTCGAGACCGGGCACGGGACGGAGGTGCGTGTGGCGCAGGACGAAGGCACGGGGCGAGGCGGCCATCTCCGGACTCTACCGGCCGTCGAGCAGTCGCGCGTGAGCTGCCGCGTGCGATCAGTCGTGCGTGATCGGACTCGCGTCCTTCTTTCGCCCGGCGTCCAGATGGCGCCGCGATCGACGGGCCCGGTTGCCACGTGATCGGGACGGGCGGCACTGGCCGACGAGGCGCGGGCGGAGGATTCTGGGCCGCACACTGGAAGGAGCCCGACCATGCCCGTCCGCGCGTCGTTCGATCCGACGGAGGCGCTCGAGGTGGCGAACCGCCTCGGCCTCGACTTCAATTCCGAGCCCTTCTCCCTCGACGAGTTCTGCCGGGGAATGGCGGTTGAGCTGGAGCACGGCCGCCGCGACTCGGCGACGAACGTCACCGGCGACGACCCGCTCACGACCGGGAAGATCGCGCTGGCGCATCTGCGGGAGATCCGCGACTACTACACACGCCTCGCCCGCATGGAATCCGAGGCCGAGGCCGAGCTCGAGGGGGCGTCCGACCAGGCCTGAACCGACCGACACGGTCGGTGCGGCCGACGCGGGCGGGGCAGCGGAACTGGCGGGCGGGGCGGCGCTCGCGGCCGGCCGGCCACGGCCCGGCTGGCGGCGCGGCCCTCGCGGGCCTCGCGGTCGGGCCGGCCGGCAACCCTGCCGGCGACCAGGCCGCGGCACCGCCGTGGCCGTCAGCCGACGGAGCCACCGTCGAGCGGATCGAATCCCTCCGTGCGATCGACAACCGCGTCCGCCCCCAGCCGGTCGTGATCCGGGCCGCCGATCGGCGTGCCGAGGACCGCCTGCCAGCCTTCGTACGCGAGCTCGGCCAGCGTCGTCTCGGCCGCCGCCAGCAGCGCCCCCGCCCGGTCGCGGACTGCCGGCCGATCCAGCACCGCGGTCGGGTCCGCGGCGATCTCGGCGGCAAGCGACGCCGCGGCCCGGGTCGTCTCCTCCGCGTGGACCACGGCGTCGTGCACCGTCGCCCGGCGCATGACGATGGCCTTCTGGCCGGCCACGGCGAGGGCCATGGCGACCAGGTACGGCCAGCGGGCCCGCGCCCGGGACGGCAGGTCCGGCTCCTCGAACGCCAGGATGAGATCGGGCCAGGCGAGGCGACGAAGGGCGACCGCGGCCAGCGCCTGGACCGCCGGCGCGCGCTCGTCGGCCAGCCACGGGACGAGGGCGCCGGCGGCCAGCTGCCCGGCGCCCAGGCCGTCGCATCGGGCAAGCGCGACGGCGAGCGCCTGCATCGCGAACGCCCGACCGGCCCGCATCCCCGCGTCGGCCGGGAGCCCGCGCGCCAGGTCCGGGGCGACGATGAGCGGCCCGGGACCCACCAGGACCATCGCCCCCGAGCGGCGCAGGAGGCGATGCCCGAAGGCATGGTCGGCGAGGGCTCGGTCCGGGTCCACCCCGTCCGTGATGATCTCCGCGATCGGATCGGCCTCCACGACGTCGATCCGCTCGAGCGCTGCGACGAGCGCCTGCTCGGGCGCGGCCAGCGCCGTCGCGACGGTCCCGAGGCGCACGTACCGGCCGGCCTGGGCGGCCGCCTCGTCAACGCGAGCACGAATGGCGGTCAGCGCGCGCTGGCTGCCGGCCGGCACGGCGGCGGGATCGTCGTCGTCGCCAGCCCGTCCCTCCCGCGGATACCAGTACTCCGGCTCCAGCCCGCGGTCGTGGAGGCGGAGCACGAGCTCGCGCCCCGCCGGAACGCGGATGCGCACCAGGTCGGCCCCCGCGGCCACGAGGGCGGCCGCGTCGTCGGGTGCGGCCTCCAGCATGGGCGCCGAGAGCGAGAGCCCGAACCATGGCCGGGGCGCGTCACCGAGGACGCCCAGGAGTTCGAGCCGGGCAGTGCGGTTCGCGTCGATCCGCTCGAGGGCCCGGGCGGCGATTCGACTCGCTTCGGCCTCGGCCGCGGCCCGGCGGTCCGGCTCGGCAAGCAGCTCGGCCTCGAACGCCAGGTCGATGGACCCACCGGCGACGTCGAGGGCCAGCTGCTGGGGAGAGATGTCGTACTCGCTGAGGGCCATCGCGAAGGGCAGGGCGATCCCCGCGGCCAGCCGGGCCGGCGACCCGCTGACGTGACGCTCGACCACGGCCGACGCCAGGGGAACGCCGTCGCGGGCGAGCCCGCCTACGCCGAAGAGGCGCAACAGGGCACGCTCACGAGCGGGGGTCGTGGACGCGCGGGCCCGGGCGCCCCACGCGCCGGCGAGGTCGTCGGCGCGACGGAGGATCGCGTCGAGGCGCTGGGCCGGACTTCGGGCTGGTTCGCTCATCCCCCCGGAGTATGCGCGAGCGGCGGCGGGTCGAGAAGGCGCACCAGGGGAGGAAGCAGGGTGGCGGGGACCTCGGCCCGGTCGGGCCGGTCGGGCCGGTCGGGCCGGGGCTCGGCGGCCACGGCCGGTGCGATCAGGCCACCGGGTCCGTCCTGGCCACCTGCCCGATCCAGACGTGGCCGTCGGCGAAGCGCTCCGCCTTCCAGATCGGCGCCCGCGTCTTCGTCTCGTCCATCGCAAAGCGGGCCGCGTCGAACGCGCCGTCGCGATGCGGCGCGCAGGCGACGACGACGACCGACACCTCCCCCAGCGGCACCTCGCCAACCGCGTGGACGATGGCGAGGCGCTCCACGCCGAAACGGTCCGCGGCCGCGTCGGCGATCTCGCCGAGAACCCGCAGGGCCAGGGTCTCGAAGGCCTCGTACTCGAGCGCCTCCACGCGCCGCCCGGCATGGCGCCGTGCCTCGGCCTCTTCGCCCGGGGCCGGGGTGCCCGGCGTCGCGCGCGTCCGCCCCTCGAAGATCACCACGGCGCCGTCTTCGGGGGTCGCGAGGCGATCGGCCAGCGCACGTCCCAGGTCGGGCGGCAGCGGCGCGGGCGCCAGCTCCAGGATCCGATCGGGGGCGGCGGCGCGCCGGACGTCCTCCTCCGCCCCGCCGCTGATCGGCGGGATGCAGGCAACTTCATCGCCGTCGCCGAGAGGTGTCCCGGGGTCGGCGTACGCGCCGTTGCGGGCGAAGCGGACGTAGGGCCGCCCGTCGGCGAGGGCCGGGTGAAGTGCCGCGACGGCATTCCAGGCATCCTCGACCGTGGCGCCCGCAGCGAGCCGAACGGGGACCTCGCGGGCGCCGGCGATCTCACGCTGGCGGGCGAAGAGCCGGACGCGAACCTCCATCACATCCTCCTGGGCCAGGTGCGGGCGATCCGTGCGACGGCCCCGGGCCGAGTGTAGAGGCTGTCCCGCGACGGGCGCGCGCCGTACGATGAGCCGCGGAGGTGTCATGCGATGGGACTCGATGCCGCAACGACGATCACCTGGTACGGCCACGCCTGTGTCGAGGTCCGCACTCCCGGTGGGAAGACGATCCTGATAGACCCGTGGTTCGGGAACCCGAAGAGCCCGAAGGCGGCGGCGGACGTCGCGGCCTGCGACATCCTCCTCGTCACCCACGGCCACGGTGACCACCTCGGCGACGCCGTGGCCCTGGCCAGTCGCCTCCGGCCGGCCTGGCCGTGCATCCACGAGCTGAACCTGTGGCTGGCGCGACTGCTCCCGGGCGGCAGCGACGCCACGATCGGGATGAACAAGGGCGGCACCGTGAATGTCGGCGAGATCGCCGTGACGATGGTCGGCGCCGACCACTCGGCCGGCGACTGGAACCCGGGCGGCGAGACGACCCTCTACCTCGGCGAGCCCGCCGGCTTCGTCGTCCGCCTCGAGAGCGGCTACACGATCTACCACGCCGGCGACACGAACGTCTTCGGCGACATGCGCCTGATCGGGGAGCTCTACCGGCCGGACCTGGCGCTCCTGCCGATCGGCGGGCACTACACCATGGGCCCCCGCGAGGCCGCGCTGGCAACGGAGCTCCTGGGAGTCGACGCCGTCGCGCCAATCCACTGGGGCACCTTCCCCCTCCTCGCGGGCACCCCGGCAGCGCTCCGGCACGAGCTGGACGAGCGCGGGCTGCGCGGGGTCGCCGTCCACGACTGGAAGCCGGGTGGCGAGATCCCGTGCTGACCGCGACGCTGAATCCGGGCGCCTGAATATGCCGACGGCGGACGATAGCGGGAAGGGCGACAGGGTCGAGGCGTCTCCCGGGAGGCAGACGCCGACGCGGAAGGCGTCGGCGTCTGCGGTCCCAGGCGCCGTCGGGTCTGGAAGACCCGTTCGGACCGGGCGCGGCGGGATCCGGGGCGCGCTGGCGCGCCTCGCCCGGCTCGTGCCGGGTCTTGCGTCGCGGATCGGCGCGGCGCGGGCGGACGACTACGAGCTGGCCTCCCGAGAAGCCTTCCACTCTGCCGTGATCCATGGATCCTCCGAGCCGCTCGTTCCCGCCGCTCCGACACGAGCGACCGCGGCCAGGGCGAAACCCCGGTTCCCCAGAGGCCGGGGCGCGCCAGATTCCGGGACGACCGCCCCGCCCGATTACGCCTCGCTGGCAGCCGCACGTCAAGCGGCGCCGGCAAGTGCCCCTGACATCTCCGCGGCCACTGAGCCGCTACCCGAAGGCGCGACCGGAATCGACGCCGCCGAGGCAGCCGCGCCACCCCTCCCGGCCTCCGGGCACCGGCGCCAGGCCGGGGATACCGCCCCTGATCACCTTCTGCGCACGCCCCTGAGCGCGGCTCGTGCAGCCGACGACTTCTTTGGCGGATTCGCACGGCGGGACGACGGCGATCGCTGAGATGCAGACCATCACGATGTCCAACAACAAGGGGGGCAGTGGCAAGACGACCACGACGGTCAGCCTCGCCGCCGCATTCGTCGAGCTCGGCCTCCGCGTACTGGTCGTCGACCTCGACCCGCAGGGATCGGCGACCGATTGGCTCGGCGGTTGCGAGTCTCCCACCGGGCTCGTCGAGTTCTCCACGGGCGGCGTCGCCCTGTCCCAGCTGGTTTCGACGACGGAGCACGGGGTCGACCTCGTCCCGGCCAGCCTGTCCCTGGTCCCATGCCGGGAGAAGCGCGACACGGACGCCGGCCTGGCAATCGTCCGGGCACTCGCCCGGCTGCCGGCCGACTGGGACCTCGTCGTCATCGACACCCCGCCGACGCTCGGCTACCTCTCGCTCGCCCCTCTCGTCGCCAGCGACCACGTCGTCATCCCGGTGGAGGCTCACGCGCTCGCCCTTCCCGGCGTCGCCAGCGTCGTGGCTTCGATCGAGCGCGCGCGCCGCGAGGTCAACCCGGGCCTGCGGCTGCTGGGCATCGTCGCCTGCCGCGTGAGCGCCACGAGCCACACGAGGGAGGTCGTGGACCGACTGCGCTCCCACTTCGGCACCGTCGTCCTGGATCACACCGTGCGCGAGGCGATCCGGATCGCCGAGGCACCGGCGCACCGCCTGACGATCACCGAGTACGCGCCCTCCAGCCCCGTGGCGAACGACTACCGGGCGGTGGCGGCGGAACTCCTCGACCGGATGGGCAAACTGAACTCCTGACCAACCGGCTCAGCGAGCCGTCTCGAGGCCCTCGAAGGCGCCATCAGGCGCTGGGACGCAGTCGCGCAGCCGTGGCGCCCCGGACCTCCCCGAGTCAGGAGGCAGCCGCCGGCCGAGGCCCGCCGCGGGGTGGGACCCCGACCCCGATGACGTGGACGCGATCCGGGAGCACGAGGTCGCGCAGGCCGTTCCGGCCGTCGAGGAATACTTCGAGGTCCGGGAACCAGGTGGGATCGAGGGAGCGGAAGGCGGGATCGGCCGTCTGGACGACGATCGTACGGGCGTCGCTCGGCGTCCCCCAGGCCCACGGCGCGGCTCCGCAGCGCTCGACCTCCTCGACCGAGAGCAGCGGATCCCAGGCCGAGACGCGGGCACCGGCGGACCGCAGGCCGTCCATGAGGGGAATCGCCCGCGTGTAGGCAAGCTCGTTCACGCCCTCGCGGTAGGTCAGGCCCAGGACGAGCACCGACACATCCTCCAACGTGCCGAGCGCCTCCTCGAGCGCCCGTATCGCCACGCCCACCTGGCCGTCGTTCACCCGGCGGGAGAGCGCGACGAGCTCCATCTCCGGGGCCCGGGAGAGGAGGAAGTGCGGGTAGACCGGGATGCAGTGACCGCCGACGCCCAGGCCGGGCTGGTGGATGTGGCTGTAGGGCTGGCTGTTCGCGGCCCGGATTACCTCCAGGACGTCCACTCCGATCCGGTCGGCGTAGCGGGCCAGCTCGTTGGCAAAGGCGATGTTGAGGTCGCGATAGGTCGTGTCGGCGAGCTTGCTCAGCTCGGCGGCCTCCGTCGTGCTCATCGCCACGACCTCCGCGTCGAGGACCGAGGCGTAGAACAGGGCCGCCCGTTTCGTGGAGGCCCGGCCGATCCCGCCGACGAGCTTCGGGTAGGTCGCGAGGTTCCGGAAGACCTCGCCGGAGAAGAGACGCTCCGGCGAGAACGCGACGAAGAAGTCGCGGTCGGCGACGAGACCGGTCGCTGCCTCCAGGAGCGGCGCGTACCGGTTCCGGGTGTCGCCGACCGGCAGGGTCGTCTCGAAGACCACCGTCGCGCCGGCACGGACGCCGGGGGCGATCGCGTCGACCGCGGCGTCCATGTGGCGATGGTCCGGGTGCTGCTCGGCGTCGAGCATGACCGGGACGATCAGGACGATGACGTCGGCCTCCCGGGCGGCAGCCGCCCCGTCCGTCGTCGCCCGCAGGCGCCCGTCGGCGTGGACCTCCGCAACGCGCTCGGCGAGGCCGGGCTCCTCGGCAACGTGAGCCCGGCCCTCGTTGATCGCGCCGACCACTGCCGTGTTCACATCGACGGCGATCACGGTCCAGCCGTGCGAGGCGAACTGGGCGGCGAGCGGCAGGCCCATCTTGCCGGCGCCGACGACGGCGACCGTGCCGGCCGTCCCGGGCTCTCCGGTCCACGGCGCCACGGGCCGGGCCGGGCCATGCAGGCAGGGCTTCGCGGGAAGGGCGATCGTCCCGCCGAGAGCACTTGTCGATGCCGTGGGCCGGGTGGTGATCGTCATGCGACGGAGATCATCGCCGCGAGCTCGGCGAGGTCGATCGGGCGGGCATCCGCCGCGGACTGCAGGAGGCTCGTGGCGATCGCGAGGGCCCACAGCCCATCCGCCCCGTCGACGACCGGGCGGCCGCCGTCGCGAGCGACGGCCAGGAACGCATCAAGCTCGGCCGCGAGCGGCTCCCGGTTCGCGACCTCGATCACCGCCACGTCGCCCTCGAACGTCGTCGCGTAGCCGCGGATGAACGTCGGGCTGGCGATGTCGGCGCGGGTGAACGCGAGACGCTGGGTCAGGTAGTCGAGCTCGAACATCCCGGCCTCGCCGACGACCGCGAGCTGGCGTCGCTTGGCGGGGGTGAGCCAGTTCACGTCGAGCATCCCGGTCACGCCGGATGGGAAGTGGAGGAGGCCGAAGAGGAGATCCTCGTGGGAGGCGTTGATGCGCCGAGCGAGCTCCGCGTAGACGCGGGTCGGCCGCTCGCCTGCAATCCAGGACAGGATGTCCGCGTCGTGGGTCGCCAGGTCCACGGTGACGCCGACGTCCCGGATCCGCGCGGGATACGGACCGGCCCGCCGGCTCGTGATCGAGTAGAGGGTCCCGACCCAGCCGTCTGCCAGGCGCCGGCCGAGCTCGAGGACGGCCGGGTTGAAGCGCTCGACGTGGCCGACCTGGAGCGGGACTCCGCGACGCCGGGCGGCCGTCACGAGGGCGAGGCCCTCCTCGACCGTCGCCGCAAGCGGCTTCTCGACGAGGACGGGCAGGCCGCGCTCGATCGCCGCCGCGGCGAGGACCGCGTGGGCGGTCGTCGGGGCCGCGACGACGACTGCGTCGAGGGCACCCTCCCGGACCAGGGCAAGGGGGTCGGCCCAGCCCGCCGCGCCCGTCCGGGCGACGGCGTCGGCGAGCGCGACCGGGTCCGGGTCGCCGACCGCGACGAGCCGGCAATCCGGCCGCGAGGACAGGTGACGGAGGTGGTTGCGGCCCATCGACCCAAGGCCGGCGAGCCCCACCCGGAGCGGCGCGGCGGCCATCAGGAGAGGCTCCCATCGATCGCGGCCGGCTCGACCGGGGTCGCGACCTCGCGGATCGCGGCGATCACGGCCTCCAGCTCGTCCTCGGCGAGGTTCGGACGGACCGGGACTGACAGGACCTCGTCGGAGAGCCGGTTCGTGACCGGGAGGTCGAGCTCGGCGGCCCCGGGCACGAATGCCTGGAGGTACGGCTGCCGATGAACGGGGACGGGGTAATAGATGAGAGTCCCGATGCCGCGCTCCGTCAGTCCATCGATCACCTGCTGGCGCTCCCCGGGGAAACGCATCGTGTACTGGTGCCAGGCGTGCCCGCGTCCCTCGGGCACTCGCGGGACGAGGTAGCCCGCTAGACCCTCGGTCAGGCGGGCCGCATTCTGCCGGCGCCGCTCGGTGCGCTCGTCGAGCCGGGCAAGCTGGGCGAGCCCGAGCGCGGCCGCCAGGTCGGTCGGCTTGGAATTCGTGCCCAGCGAATCGTGGTGATAGCGGACGCGCATCCCGTGGTTCCTGTCGAGCCGCATCCGGTCGGCGACGGCGTCGTCGTCGGTCGTGGCGAAGCCTCCTTCGCCACTCATGAGGTTCTTCGTGGCGTACAGGCTGAACATCGCCGGCCCGAACCGTCCGGCCCGGCGGCCTCGATAGGTCGCGCCGTGGGCCTGCGCGGCGTCCTCCACGATCGGCAGCCCGTGGCGCTGCGCTATCTCCACCAGGGGGTCCATGTCGGCCATCAGGCCGTAGAGATGGACGGGCATGATCGCCTTCGTCCGGGCGGTGACGGCCGCTTCGACGAGGTCGGGATCCAGGCAGAAGTCCTCCGCCCGGATGTCGACGAAGACCGGGAGGGCACCGGCCCGGAGGATCGCGCTGACCGTCGCGTTGAAGGTGAAGCTGACCGTGATCACCTCGTCGCCCGGCCCGATGCCCAGCGCCCGGAGGACCGCCTCCAGGGCGACCGTGCCGTTGGCCATGAAGACGGCGTGCTTCACGCCGCAGTAGGCGGCCCACGCCTCCTCGAACTCGGTTGTCCTGCGGCCCATCGCGAGCATGCCGGACCGGAGGACGTCAATGACAGCCTGCTCCTCGGCCGGCCCGATGTCCGGCTTCGAGATCGGGATCACGTTGGAACCTCCGTGGTGCGTGCCAGGCAGCGGTCGCCGTCGATCTCGTAGCCCGCGGCGCAGGCCGGGCAGACGGCCGTGCCGGAGGCATCGCCGGCGATTGGCCGCCCGGCGCCATCCACGAGCCGCCGTCCGCAGGCGCAGACCCAGCCGAGCCGGCGCGCGGGATTCCCGGCAACGAGCGCATGATCGGGGACGTCGCGGGTGACGACGGACCCGGCGCCGACCGTCGCAAAGCGCCCGACGTCGTTGCCGGCGACCACGACGGCCCCCGCGCCGACCGAGGAACCGGTGCGCAGGCGGATGGGGCTGACAACCCAGTCGTCGGCCCGGGCAAGCTCGCCGCTCGCCGTGATCGCCCGGGGGAAGCGGTCGTTCGTGAGGATCGCATTCGGCCCGATGAAGACGCCGTCCTCCACGGTGACGCCGTGGTAGACCAGGGCCAGGTTCTGGATCTTCACCCGGTCGCCGATCTCGACGCCCTCGTCGATGAAGACGTCTCGCCCGATGACGCACTCCGCGCCGATCCGGGCCCCGGTCCGCACCTGGGCCCGATTCCAGATGCTCGTCCGGGGACCGACGGTGACGTCCGACTCGAGGTCCGCGGACGGGTGCACTCGCGCGGAAGGATCGATCATCTGCCCGTGGGGCTCCATGTGCGGCGCTCGAGGTGGTCGGCGGGCCTGCACGCGCACGATAGCAGTCCCCGGCCCCTCGCCGGGAGCCGCGCCGGTCGGGTCACGCGACCCGGTCGAACGCCGGCGGGAAGCTCCCGCGGGCGCCTGCCCGGCCCGCGACTCGCGCGAGTGGTGCCGCAACGCACCGTGCACGCGCTCGCGCGGAACCGAAGTACTCCCCGGTATTGCACCGGAAGTGTACGATGGCCCGGTCGCGGCGCCGGCGCGCGTTGACGTACAGACTTGCATGTACCCGCGTGCCGTGGATCGGCAGGCCGTCGGGTGGCCAGGCGGGAGACCCGCCGGGGAGGAGATCGAGTGATGAAGCATCGGACCCGGTGGATTGCCGGTCTCTCGGCCGCGGCGCTTCTCCTGACGGCGACCGCCACCGCCTTCGGGTACCAGGGCCAGGTACTGGGGACGGTCACCGTCGCCACGCGCAGCGAGGTCGTCTGCAACGTCCCGATCAAGGTGACCGCAACCATTCTTGACGCAAACGGAGCTCCGGTCGCCGGCCAGTCGGTGGCCTGGTCCTTCGTGACCACCCAGTCCGCGGCGGACAGGATCAACAAGACACCCACGGTTACGAACGCCAGCGGCGTGGCCACGACGACGGTGACTCTTGGGGACGCGAGTGGCGCCCGGCGGATCCGCTCGACCGCAGGCGACGTGAGCGGGGAGGCCGTGGTGAGCCCTGCCTGCGGCGGCCTACCGAGCACGTCAACGCTCCCGGACGAGACACCCGGCCAGGGCCCGCCCCTCGCGGCCCTGCTCCTCGTCGCCCTCGCCTTCGCCGTCGGCAGCGGGCTGGCCCTTCGGCGCCTCGCCGCGACGAATTGCTGAGACGGCGTCCGGCCGGGCCCGCGTTCACGAGGCGGTGAGCGGGCCCGGCACTTCGCCCCGATGATCGGCAAAGAAGCGCCCCCCGGCCGGGGGGCGCTTCTTTGCGCTCCGATCACGGCCGTCGCCAGCGTCGTGGAGCCGACCACGACGGAGCGGCTCACGCTCCGGACGTCGACGTCGTACTACTCAACGGCGCCGCGTTTCGTCGTCATCGCCGTCCCGGTACCGTGACCGGAGATCGCGTCCTCGGCGGCGCCGACCCGCGACGACCGGCCCGGACCAGGCAGCGCGCGGTGCTGATCGCCATTGCCCTCGCGGCCCTCGTGGTGGTCCTCGCGGGCGCGGCGCTGGCCGCATTCCGCTACCTTCCCGCGCTCGACGAGGCGCGCGCTCTGCGGGGCGACCTCGAGACGATGGTCGAACGCGTCCAGGAGGCGGGCCTCGGGATCGACCTGGCGACGATCGACGCCCTGGACGCCGACCTGGTCGCCGCTCGCGGGCGCTTCGGCCACCTCGAGACGCTCCTCGCAGGCGATCCGCTCGTCGCGCTCGCCCGGGTGTTCCCGCCCACGGCCAGCCAACGTCCGGGGCGCCGACGGCGTCGCCTCCGCTGCCCGGGAGCTGCTCGACGCCGTCGGTGACGGCCTCTCGATCGGCCGCCGGTTCGTCGAGATGCAGGAGGCGCGGGCCGCCGACCCGAAGGGCGCCTCGGCGCTGTCGCAGATCGTCGAGCTGATGGCCACGTCACGTGACCGGGCCGTGGCCGCGGCGGAGGCCATCGCGCGCGCCCGGCAGGCCCTGGCCGCCGTGCCCGACGGGCTGATCGGCCAGGTCGAGAGCATGCGCGACGCGATGCAGACGCGGATCGAGAAGTACGGACCGCTTCTCGACACGTACGTGGAGGTCAGCGCGCGGCTGCCGACGATCCTCGGCTGGGACGGGTCCGCGGCGCTACCTCGTCCTGACTCAGGACCCGGCGGAGCTCCGTCCCAGCGGCGGGTTCATCGGGAGCTACGGAATCATCGCGTTCGACCGCGGGCAGATCACCGAGCGCCGCTTCATGGACATCGCCCCGCTTGACTACACGAACGACTACCCGTTCGCCAAGCCGCCGCAGGAGCTGGCGGACTACCTGCTCGGGCCCGAATCAGTCGTGGCAGCTCGCCGACGCCGGCTGGTCGCCGGACTTCCCGACGAGCGCGCAGGACGCCCTGCGGCTCTACACGAACGAGTCGGGCGACGCGCGGATCGACGGGGTCCTCGGGATCACGACGTACACGATCGACGAGCTGCTGAAGGTGACCGGGCCGATCACCGTCCCCGACTACGACGTGACGATCGCGTCCGGCGAGACGACGCTCAAGGTCCTCCAGCTGACGCGGGCCGCGTCGCGCCCGGCGAGAACCGGAAGGCGTTCCTGTCCGCGTTCGCGGACCGCCTCTTCGCCTCGCTCCTCGCCCTGCCGCCGCGGGAAGTGGGGCGACCTCGCTCGGCACGGCCGACACGCTCCGGCGGCAGCGCCTCCTCGCTTGCCTGGTTCCGCGACCCGGCGGACCAGGGGCTCGTCGCCGGGAGCGGCTTCGACGGGGCCGTCCGCGGGGATCCCGGGGACTTCGTCTACCCGGTCGACTCGAACGTGGCGCCGGCGACGAAGCTGAACGCGTGGACGGCCAGGACGATGGACCTGGCGGTCCAGATCGATGCCGTCGGCAACGCCCGGAACACGCTGGCGGTGACCTGGGAGAACCGGGTCGATACGCCCGACGGTGCCGCGTACCGGGCGATGACCAACGTCGGCGGCCGCATTCTCGGGATGTACTTCCGGCTCCTGGTCCCGGAGCGGAGCCGCGTCGAGGCGGTCTCCGCGGGAGGCCTCGCGCCGGTGAACAACCCGGCCGTCGTCGAGGACGAGGCCGGCCGGATGGCGATCGGGACCTACCTCAAGATCCCGCCGGGCCGAGACGAGCCTCGCGTACGCGTGGACGAGCCCGTACGCCGCCACCGCGGACGCGACCGGCGGGACATACCGGCTGACCATCCAGGCGCAGCCCGGCATGCTCCCCGGGCCGCTCGCGCTCACGATCCGGGTGCCCGACGGCTACCGGATCACGGCTGCCAGCCCGGGGCTCACGGTGAGCGGAGACGTGGCGACCATGACGGTGACCTTCGATCGCGACATCGTGGTCGGCGTGCAATTCGGGCGATAGGCGCCCCGGACACCGATCATCGATCCGGTCGCATTGCAGAGCGCTGCGACTTCCAGATCATCGACGAGCCTCCCGATCGGATCCGAAGAGCGGCGGGGACTCTCCGACCCTGCTGGCGATCGCAGGCGTCCCTGACACTCCGGCTCCCACGGAGACCGTGGCCCGTTGCGGCGAGTCACCCGCTATGCTCTGTCCTGCCAGCAAGAACCCGCCGGTTGCCGAGGAGGGGCACGTCAGCTGGGAAATCATCGCCATCTCGGCGGGCACAACTGGTGCCCACAGGCGACCACGCGGCTTGTAGGTGCCGGGCGTGGCTGATCCCGAGGTTGCCTTGGGAGCGAAGCCACCGACTGGCCCGTGCTGGGCTCTCGGCAGGCGTCCATCGCGCACGGCGTCGGGGGCGCCGCTGCCGCCCAACCTCCCGTTGTTGCTTGCATCGCGGCGCCCGAGGACCGCTTGGCGGGCGGTCCGAGAAACAGTGTGACGGCCCAGCCGACGCGTCTGCTGCTGCGGCCTCGGCCTCGTCGCTGCAATCGCGCAGGCCCCCGAGTTGCGCTACTCCGTTGCACACCCCGACCCGCGGTCCGACGCGGTTCTCGCGTTCCTGTTCGAGACGATTGGCGTTCGTGCGGTGCGGTGCGACCCACCAGCGCTGTGGGATGGTGCGCACGTGGTGTACGGGCAGGCCGCCCCCACCCGTCCCAACGGTATTTCGATCCCGGAACACCCGGACGATCTCCTCTGGCCCGAGGTCATCGCGGAGCCTGAGGCCGTCGCCGCTCAGCGGTGATGTCCCGTTCGACATTATCGCCGCCATCGGCTCGTTCCTGCGTGACGACGTTCATCACGACGCCAATCCCGCGGGGCTTGACGAGCACGGTCGCTTGACCTACGACGGCCAGCTGGCAGGCGAGGGCCGGACTCGGCGATGTGCCGATCGTGAATACGTACGTCGCGTACTTCGAGCGACTGGTCCGCCTCCGCCTGGGCCTAGAAGGGACGCCCACGTTGGCCCGAGGGACGCCGAGCGGCCATCGGCCTGTCACATGACGTCGACCAGCCGGACAAGTACGCCATGCTGCAGTGCCTCCTGCGACCGTGGCGTCTCCGAGGCCGCCCGCGTTCCGCGATCCGGTGGACCGCAGACCTCGCGCGGGCGCGGTTGCGGGATCGCGCGCCGCGGGACTGGTGGCTCTTCCACGAGGTCATGGGCTCAGAGGCCCGACGGGGTCTCAGCTCGACGTTCTTCTTCGCCCCCACGCCGTTCCACTCGGCCCAGGGCGCGCGGCTCGACGTCGCCTACGATGTGTCTGCTGCCGAGTTCCGGCCCGTGTTTCGGGCCTTGCGCGAAGGCGGGTTCGAGGTGGGCCTGCACGCCGGCTACCGGGCATACGAGCATCCGTCGTGGCTGGTCGCCGAACGGCGCCGCCTGAGCGACGCAGCCGGGACCGAGATCAGGGGCATCCGGCACCACTACTGGCACCTCGGGCCTGATGTCGAGGCGACGCTGCGTTCGCATGAGCAAGCAGGGCTCGCATACGACAGCTCGCTCGCGTTCAACGATCACCTCGGCTTCAGGAGGAGCGTGGCGCTCCCCTTCCGCCCGTTCGACACCGGTGTTGCGCCGCCCCCTCCGGACCCTGCAGCTCCCGACGTTCTGCATGGACGGCAGCCTGTTCGATGCGTCGTCGAAGGTGCTGTCGACACGGCCGTCGCGGCCGTCAGCGACCTGGTCGAGCGCATCGTCGACTCCGGTGGGATCGGCGCGATCGACTGGCACATCCAGACGTCCTACCCCGGAAACCGGGAGTTCCGCGCCTGGGCGCGTGGCCTACCAGGCGATCCTCGACATGCTCGCCGGGCGGCAGGACATCTGGGTGACCAATCTCGGGGCCATCGAGCGGTGGGTGTCCCATGCGCGACCGCGGCCCTTGTCGCCGGCTGACGGGTGGTACCATGACCGGATCCGGGCGTGGTCGGCTCAGGCGCCTGCAGTCCGGGCGGGACATCGGGTCCGGCAGGTCGATGAGAAGGTGTGGCGATGCCAGGCGCTCGCCGGGTGCTCATGATCCTGTACGAGTTCCCGCCACTCGGCGGCATCGGCATGTCCCGGAACGTCCGGAATGTCCAGTACCTGCCGCGCTCATGGCTGGACGCCCGTCGTGATCACTCCGCAGGACGCGAGCACCATCCGGGTCGATGCGGACAGCCTGCGGCTGGTGCCGGACGGCGTCGCGATCGTCCGGACGAGGCTCGTCGGGCCTCGAGATCTGCATCGCGCTGCCGCGCTGACCAGGGCGGCGTCCGGTCGTGCCCGCCGCGTGGCGGCTGCGCTCGGGCGCGGGCGGGGTGCTCCGTCGCCATCGCGGGGCGAGCCGGGGGAACAGCGAGCCTGGACGAGGAGGCGCTCGATCGACACGCTTCGCCGGACCTCGCGCTGCGGATCCGCCGCTTCCTGCTCTTCCCGGACGAGGCCGTCGGATGGGTGCCCTTCGCCATCGCGGGCGCCTTGGCCGCGCGGCGCCGGATCCCGTGCGACGTGATCTTCTCCACGTCGCATCCCGTCAGCTCCCATCTCGCGGCGGGCGTCGTGAAGCGCCTCACGGGCCTCCCGTGGGTCGCCGAGCTGCGCGACCCGTGGCTGGGCAACCGGCTCACCGAATCCGTCTACGGGGCGCGTCCGTGGCTCCACCGGCGGCTCCAGTTCAAGATCGAGCGGTGGATCGCCCGCACCGCCGACCAACTTGTCTGCGTCACTCCGTCGCTCGCGCGGATGTACCAACGGCGGTACCCCGGTGCGACGGTGGTGACGATCCCCAACGGCTACGATCGGAGCGAAGTCCCGGAGACCGGGTGTTCCGCGGGCTGCGTCCGGGCGATTCCGGATCGTGTACACCGGCACGCTCGACCGACCCGAGGAGCTCCGCCTCTTCCTCGAGGGCGCTCCAGCGCGCCCTCGACCGACGGCCCGATCTGGCTCACGAGGTCGAGGTCGCGTTCTACGGTGTCGTGACCGATGAGTCTCGGGCCGTCGCCGCCCGCATGCTGCAGTCCCCTCTGCTCGCGGCGGTTGGTCAGCTTCCACGGTTTCGTGCCCCGTCGCGTGGCACTGCACGCGCTGGCCAACGCCGATGCCGGCCTCGTGCTGCTCGGTCCGGGCCCGGGAATGGGGGTCTTCGTCAGCGGCAAGCTCTACGAGTACATCGGGCAGAGCAAGCAGGTGCTGGCGATGGTTCCGCCGGGAGACGCTCGAGACCTGCTGGCGAAGCTCGGATGGGGCGTGATCGCCGATCCGGAGCCGGCGTCAGTGGCCGACGCGATCGAGCGGCTGCTCGCGACGCCACGCCCCGGTCGTCCAGGCCGATCCGGAAGGCCGGTACGATCGGGCGGTTCTCGCCGGGCTGCTTGCTGATACCCTTTCCGGCGCTGCCGGGCCACCAGAGGCATGCGGCGACGGCGGCGTCCGAGTCGTGCTAGTCCAGCTGGCGCATTCGGACGGCAGCGAGAACGCGGGGGATGATGACACGTGGACGCGGGGCGATCGGGCTGGCGCTCCAGTCGGGTTTCTGGAAGCGCTCGAACGCGCGCTTCCTGGCGTCACAGCTCGCGCCCCGCGCGACACCCGTGCAGCGCGACGACCCGGAAGCACGTCGACGCGGCGGCGGGCTGGTTGGCGCGAGCCCAGGACGCCAATCTCGACGGGGGGGTGAGCTACGCCTTCCGTCTCCGGCGGGGATGGGGAGCTTCGTATCCGGAGACGACCGGATACATCATCCCGACGTTGCTGGCCCTGGCCGACTCCACGGGCGATCCCGGCTACCATGCGCGTCGCGTAGCGCGGTGTGGACTTCCTCCTGGGCCTGCAGCTCCCGGGCGGTGCGTTCCCGGCTGGCACGCTGGCCGAGAAGGAACGACTCCCGTCGGTCTTCAACACGGGCCAGATCATCAACGGTCTCACCGCCTGGTACGTGGCCACGGGGGATGAACGCGCGCGCCAGGCCGCCTGCGACGCGGCGGACTGGCTGTTGCGTGTCCAGGACGACGATGGCGCATGGCGGCGCCACGGCTACCTTGCTTACCCAGTCACGTACACGGCCCACGTCTCGTGCTGGTTGGCGGAACTCGGAAGCGTCCTGGGTGAGCCGCGCTTCGGCGACGCGGCCTCTCGGCACCAGGACTGGGTGCTCGGACAACGGATCCGGTGACGGGATGGTTCGGCCGGTCGGGGTTCGCGGAGGCGGAACACGACCAGCGGATCGCGATCACCCACACCATCGCGTACACGCTCTGGGGTCTCCTGCACGGCGGACTCGTCCTCGGCCGCGAGGATGCGGTGGCCGCGGCCCGTCGCGCAGCGGTGAACGTGGCCGCCGCTCGTCTGCGCGCAGGGCCGGCTGCCGGGGATGCTCGATTCGGCCTGGCGGCCGCGGTCATCGTGGGAATGCCTGACGGGCAATGCGCAGATGGCCCTCGTGTGGATGCGGCTGGCCGACCTGGAGCCCGACGACCGGATGGAACAAGGCGGCCCGGACGTGCCTCGACCGTGTCTGCGCCGTGCAGTCTCTCGGCGATTCGAATCCCGGGATCCGCGGCGCGATCCCCGGCTCCCGCCCGGTGCGAGGAGGCTACTTCCCGTTCGAGTTCCCCAACTGGGGAGCGAAGTTCTTCGTGGACGCCTGCTCGCCCGAGGGCGCGGCGACACTCGATCGGCGGAGCCGGCGATCAAGTGCCCAGCGGCGCATGATCGAAGGTGCGCTTGACACTCTTGCCTCGAGATCGACAACCATGGATCTGACCATCATCATTGCGACCGCGGACCGTCCGGCGCGTCAGAGCAGACGCTACGCTCCGTTCTCGCGAGCATGGCTGCCACCAGACACGAGGTCCGCACCCGCGTGTTCGTCATCGATGACGCGGCGAGCGGGTCCGCCGAGCCCGTCGCGTCCGCACTTGGCGTCGACTATGCCAAGAACCCTCTTCCGCGACGATCGCCGTAACCCGTCGTCCGCTCGGTCCTGGGGGATACGTCAGGTCGAGACTGAATTCGTCGGGCTGTTCGACGACGATGACGAGATGTTGCCGGATCACATCCGTTCGCTGACCGGTCGCCTTGCGCGTGGTGCCGATGTCTGTGCGACCGGATACTGGCTGGCGTATCCGAATTCGGCGGATCCTTGTCGTCTCGTTCGTGGACGCGCGGTCGTCCCGGCGGCTGGCCGCTTGGTGATCCTCCTCCGCGACTTCCAGCCGGTCAACGACCAGAGTGTGATGCGGGACCCACGTGGCAGGGTCGGTGACCTGGGACCCGGATCGAGAGAACGAGATGATGTACCACGTCTGGCTACAGCTGCTGATGGACGGAGGGCGTTTCGTCGTCCATCCCGCGCCCCTCATACCTGTACCGCCAGCATCAGACGAGCTTGAGCCACACTCTGGACGCACGCGATGCGATCCTCCGGGAGCAGTTGCTCCAGGAGTATGGAGCGCTGGCGATCGAGCGGTTCGGTAGGCTGCCAGAGCCCTCGCTCGGCGTTCGACTCAGGCTGGTGAAGGCCGCCGCAGCGTCGGCGCTGCACCGCGCCGGTTTGTGACCGGGAGGGTCCAGAGGTGACGTACCGAGGCGGAAGGGCATCACTCGTCGAGCGATACCACGGGCTGATCGCGGGGGTGAGTACTCGAGCTCCTCGAAGCACGGACCGCCCGATCGGCAGTTCTTCGTCGAGGTGATGACCAGGAATTGTCGTCGGACACGCTCCCGGCTCGGCCGGTGGCGATCCTCGAATGCGGGTGCGGACCGGGAGAATGGCTGGACGAGACGGGGAGGCTCGCTGCGGCCAGCCGTGCGACCGCCGTCGAGCTCTCCCGGCTTCGACATCACGCCCGGCCTGGTTGACCTGGCGCGGGAGCGGTTGCACGGACGGGTCGCGGGCGAACGGCTCCTCGTCGGCGATGTGCTGGATTCCGAGATCTACACCATGCTCGGCGGCACGTTCGACCTCGTCTTCGCGTTCGAGGTCGTGCAGCAGCTGCCTCGCGCAGAGCAGATCGTCGCGGTCGAACGCATGCTTGCAGCCGTTCGGGCGGGTGGCGTGCTCGTCGCGTTCGACAACGATCGCCACTCGCCACACGGACGCCGGATGGGCACGAAGAAGTGGATCACGCGCTACCTGCGCATCCCCACTCGTTCCGCGCTGGTACATCCACGCTGCGTATCCGCCCCTGGGCCGGTATGCGGCGGACATGGCCGGCCGCCGTGACCTAGCCGTGCATGTGGCCACGCGCCCGTACTGGCCGAGACGGGCCCTGATCGTGGGTCTTCCGTCCCGCAGCGGCGAGCAGACGCACGGGCGCTGACGACAGCCCAGGGCGTGGTCCTTGGCTTCCGGGCAGGCGAGGGAACGACTGCGGGGAGCCCCGGGCGTGTGCGTCAGCCTGATACCCACTGGGGGCTCGCGATCCGTCCAGGTGCACGGTCCGTTCGAGCTTCGCGGGCGCCGCACCGGACTTGGCTCCGGATTGCCTCGCCCTTTCTCAGCCGAGCGTGGGCGTTGATGGGATCCCGTCCGTGCTGAAGTCCATCTCGGTGTACGTGGAGCCCCAGCCAGCCGAACCGACGTGGCTCATGCCGTAGATGGGCGACTGGGCGATCTCGAATGCGATGGCGTCCTCGGCATGCGCAAAGATCTCGTCGCTGCTGGCGGGTCCCATGACCCAGAAGTCGGCCCGGTAGCTTCCTGGAAGATACGGCGCCCGTCTCAGCCGGACGGCGATCGTGTGCTCGCCGGTCTTCCAGCCTGGAAGCATCTGGCCGTTCTGAACGCTGTTGAGGCTCGTCACGAGCACGCCATACCCGTTTCGGATGGCGAGGCCGCAGGCCGGGTAGGCGATGTCGCGGCTCGCCCGCAGCTTGACCGTGATCATGATGTCGTCATTCGTCACTGGCACGACACTGGAGTCGCCGTTGGCCCGGGTTACCGAATACGAGAGAAGGTCCACGCTTCGATCGCCGCGGACCACCGTCCCTTCGAACGAGCCATCGGCGGGCGTGCTGAAGCTCGCGTTGTACGCGTCGATGACCTCCCGCGGCGGCCCAGCCTGTCGAAGCTGCCCCCGATCTAGCCAGACGCACAGCGACGAGAGCTCGTTGACGGCAGCCATGTTGTGGCTCACGAAGACCACGGTTCGACCGACGGTTGCCGTCCGGGCTCATCGCGCCCAAGCACTTCTTCTGAAACGCTGCATCGCCGACCGCCAGCACCTCGTCCACCAGGAGGATCTCGGTCTCGAGGTGGGCGGCGACCGCAAAGGCGAGGCGGACGTACATGCCGCTCGAGTAGTGCTTGACGGGCGTGTCGAGGAACGCTCGATTTCGGCGAACGCGACGATCTCGTCGAACTTGCGGTCGATCTCGTGACGCCGCATGCCCGAGGATGGCGCCGCTCAGGTACATGTTCTCGCGACCGGTGAGGTCGGGGTGGAAGCCGGTGCCGATCTCAAGCAACGGCGGCGAAACGGCCGCGAATGCGCGCGAGCCCGCTGGTGGGCTCGAGTGATGTGGGCTAGGATCTTGAGCAAGGTGCTCTTGCCGGCGCCGTTCCGGCCGATGATGCCGACCACCTCGCCGCGCGGAACCGAGAACGAGACGTCGCGCAGCGCCCAGAACGTCTCACGCGATGGGAGCGGCGCAGTCGTGCCCCCGAGGATCGGGCGGGCTGCTCGGCGACCCAGCGACGCGCACCCCGTCGGCGAGCACGTCGCGCAGCGCCACGTACTGGCGTCCTGGTCTGGTGGCGGATGAGGTACGCCTTGCCGAGGCCTTCGCAGCCTCGATGGCCAGCATCGACTGGCCTGCGCGCCCTCCGGTTGAACGGCCGTCCGTGCAGCGTGCATCGCGGCATCGTGCTCAGAGATGACGTCGGCCATCGTTCTCGCTCCGGGTCCGGCGGAAGTACCACAGGCCGGACGCGAGGACGAGGGACCACCGACGACGGCCGAGACCGCGATGCCGGGCAGGTAGACGGGCGAGGTCGCCGGGCAGGATCGCCCACCGGAAACCGTCGATGACCCCGACCATCGGGTTGAGCGAGTACAGCAAGCTGCCACTGGGCCGGGACGATCGAGCTGCTGAACCCGACCGGGGAAGCGTATAGTCGAAGTTGGAGCACGAATGGCACCACGTAGCGGAAGTCCCGGTAGCGGACGTTGAACGCCGAGATCCAGATGCCGGCGCCAAGGGCGGCCATTCCGGCCAGCACGAGGAAAACCGGGATCGCAAGCAGCCGTACGGTGGGCCCGACTCCCGTGACCAGCATGAGCACGAGGAGAACGCAAAACGCGATCGCGAAGTCCGCGACGGCCACGATTACCGCGGCGCCCGGAAGCGCTAGCCTCGGGAAGTACACCTTGGAGATCATCTGGGCGTTGTCGATGAGGCTCACACTGGCGTGCATCAGGGCATTCGAGAAGAACTGCCAGGGCACGAGCGCGGCGAACACGAGGACGGGGTACGGGGCGCCATTCGACGGTAGGTTCGCAAGCCGTCCAAAGATGACCGTGAACACGACCATCGTGAGCACGGGCTGAACGACGCTCCAAGCGATGCCGATGACGGTTTGCTTGTACCGGACCGCCAAGTCTCGCCAAGCGAGGAAGTAGAAGAGTTCTCGGTATCGCCAGAGGTCCAACCAGTAGTGGCGGACAGCAGAACGCCGATGCGAGGGCGGCGAGTGTCAAGGGACGGCGGAGTTCTACAAGAATCTGGCGAACAACCCTGCCTTGCGGCCCCACTCGGCCGCACCGCGCGGCCGCGTGCTCGATATCCTGAGTGGCCGTGGACGAGCACATGAGGGTCGCGTTTCTCGCCAACCCGAACGAAACGTTGGTTCGCGAATGGATGGCCCATTTCGCTCGCCTCGGGCATGTCGTGTCGCTGGTTGTGGGAACTGACGCCGAGACCCCGGTCGGCCTAGTGCCTGAGATCTCGGTTCGCCGAATCCCACCCTACCGCGGAGTGGCCCTTGGGCGATTGCGCCTTCCGCGCGCCCGGCGCGCTATTCGCCAGGTGCTCGCGGAGATCGGCCCGGATATCGTCCATGTGCATGATCTGACGACCGGGTTCGGATGGCTTGCGTGGTTGTCCGGCTTTCGCCCGTATGTACTCTGGGCCTGGGGCTCCGACCTGTACTTGGTAATGTCACGGTCGCCGAGTAATCGCCTGGTGGCGCGACTCCAGCTGCGCGATGCCGCCATCGTCACCGCCGACTCTGATGATCTCCGCCGGGCCGCGATCCGCATGGGAGCGCGGCGTGACCGTGCCCACACGATCCATGAGGGGGTCGACCTTGCTCGCTTCCACCCCGCTCAGCCTGACCCGGCGCTTCGGTCCAAGCTCCAGCTTGAGGGCTCCCGGGTGGTCTTCTCGCCGCGGCAGATCGCTCCGCTCTATGAGCACCTGTCCGTCGTGCGCGCCTTGGCTGCGCTGCCGGACGACGTGGTGTTGCTCCTCAGCGCGCGCAACGCCCATCCCGACTACCTCCGGACGGTCGAGGAGTGCGCCGCCCGCGAGGGCGTCGCCCACAGGCTCCGCATCGTCCCGACCATCGACCATGATGAGATGCCCGCCTACTTCCGGCTGGCCGACGTGGTGGTCTCGGTCCCGCGCAGCGACGCGACGGCGGCCACGGTAGCGGAAGCCCTGGCATGCGGTCGCCCCGTCGTCGCGAGCGCCCTTCCGAGCCCCAGAGAATGGCTGGGGAGAGTTGTTCACCTGAGCTTCTTGTACCCGTCGGCGACGCCACGGCGATCGCATCGGCGGTGAGCGTGGCCTTGTCGCTAGACCCGGAAACGGCGCGCCGTCGCGCGGTCTCTGGGCTTTCGATGGTCCGCGCACGGGGCGAGCGCGAGGAGAACATGCTGCGGATGGAGCGATCCGAACTGCGGTCTCAGCCCGGAGCCGGAGCCCCTGCAGAGCTGTCAGGCCCGGCCCCAGCTGACCCTGTCGGCGCTCTGACCGCGGGCGGTGCTCCCAAGGCTACGACGCGCGCGACGGACGGCGTCGCTGGCGGCCACAGCAATCTGGGCGCGGTGGCGGCCTGCTTCGACACCGACTTGCGTCCAGTCCGTCGCGTCGAGCACGGTGTCTTCGTCGGGAGAATGGCGGTCGGGCGCGCACTGGCCGATACTCCTCCGGGGGAGATACGGGTTGTGCCCTGCGCTACGGTTGCCCGGAACGGCCAGACGACCTGCGGGAGGATGGCGTGGAGTTCCGAATAGTCGGCGAAGGCGATGAGGCGATCCTCGCCGAGCTGTTCGTGCACCTCGACAAGACCCTTCTTCCGTCCCCATCCCTTTTCCCCGAGGAGGCCCGGCGGATCGCTGGCAGGAGCGGGCACGACGTATTCGCCGTCCTGATCGACGGCGACCAGGCGGTCGCCTACGGGATGCTCCGCGGATGGGACGAAGGTTACGCGACGCCCTCCCTTGGCATCGCGGTCCGGAATGAATCCCAGGGCCTGGGCCTGGGCCGGATCATGATGCAGCACCTCCATCGTGCGGCCCTGATGCGCGGCGCGAGCACCGTTCGTCTCCGCGTGCATCCCGACAACACCCGGGCGAGGCGGCTCTACGAAGCCCTGGGCTACAGATACCGGGGCGAGGAACGGGATGAGCTCGTCATGGAGGTGGACCTGAATCCCGGGCCTCGAGGCCGCTCCCAGCTTGGCCTCGCCTGAGTGACTCATCAGGCCACCACGGCACCAACCACGGTCACCAATCCCTCCCGAGGAGCTGGTAGCGGTCAGGCGTGCTTCGACCTCAGGTCCGGAGACACAGGACCCAAGCTTCTTCCCGAAGTACCGCGCCCCGTTCATCGCCGAAAACGCGACGAGGGCATCGCGGAGGTCGGCGTCACCTCCGAAACGCGAGCTGGATCACCGGACGATGCGGGAACAGCGGCTGTCGGATCACGAGCCCGGTCGTCGCCGGAGCCCCGATGGGACTTGATGGAGCCCGAGGGCAGGCGTCGGCGCGCGACGGGGGGAAGGGACCCGGCGAGGCCGACTTCAAAGCGCGACGGGAATTCGATCTCGGCGAAGTCCTGCGTGACCCGCACACTGGATCGCCCGAGCACCTGTCCAATGGTCATCACCAGGATCGTGAAGTCGAGCCCGAGGCTCCAGGTTTCGACATACCGGACGTCGAGCTCGAGCCGTGCCTCGAACCGCAGCGCGTGTCGCCCGTTGACGGCCGCCCAGCCTGTGATCCCCGGTCGCATCTCGTGGCGCCGTCGCTCGCGTGGTGTGTAGCGAGGGAGGTACCCGACGAGGAGTGGCCGCGGTCCGACGAGGCTCATCTCACCTCGAAGGACGTTCCACAATTCGGGAAGCTCATCGATGCTCGACGAGCGGAGGAACCGCCCGAGCCGGGTGACCCGATCAACGTCCGACGCATACCAGATCTCGCCCGGCCGGGGCGAACGCATCGTCCGGAACTTGACCAATTCAAAGGGCTGGCCTCGCAGGCCGGAACGTTGTTGGTGGAAGAACACCGGCCGGCCCTGCGTGGCTCAGAGCTGCGACAGCGACCCAAGCCAGCACTGGGGCTAGCAGGATGAGCCCCGCGACGGCGCCGACAATGTCGAGACCTCGTTTCGCAGCGAGCGCCAGTCGCCTCCTCTCGTTCATTGCCGGGAGCGCAAGTCGTTTGCGCCTGATCGCGGGCCCGTGGCAGGATCCCGCCGACGCAGCGGATCAGCATCAGGCTCACGCGCTCGGATCGTCATCCAATCGCCTCGCACAGGGCCGAAGCTACATATCGCACTTCTTCGTCCGTGAGCTGGCTCGAGAATGGGAGCGCCAGCGTCGCGGCGGCGACCCGCTCGGTCACGGGGAAGTCGCCCGGCTTGAACCCGAACATCGAACGGTAGAACGGCTGCAGATGGAGTGGCGAGAAGTAGGGCCGTGCGGGGACCCCGAGCCCGGCCAGCCGGCCGATGACGCGGTCACGGTCGATGTCGCGGTGGAGGCGGACCACGTAGACGAACCAGTCGACAATCTCACGGGCCCCTGCCCGAGGGAGGCGGAGCCAGTCCCGATCCCCGAGCGCGAACTCGTAGGCCGCCGCAACGCGTGCTCGCCCCGCGCGCAGCTCCCGCAGCCGCTCGAGCTGCGCCACCCCGACGGCTGCCGACATCTCATCGAGCCGGTAGTTGTAGCCGAGGCGGACGTGACGAAGCCATGTCCCATTGGCATCCCGGCCCTGGTTGCGGAGGCTGCGCATTGTCTCAGCGAGCGCCGGGTTATCGGTCACGACCATGCCGCCTTCGCCAGTCGTGATCTGCTTGTTCGGGTAGAACGCGAAGACGGCGACGTCGCCAAAGCTACCCAGAGGCCGTCCGCCGACCGACGAGCCGAGGCCCTCGCAGGCGTCTTCGATAATCGCCCAACCGTGCCGCCGAGCCACCGCCTCGACCGCCTCGATCCGGCACGGGCGACCGAATACGTGGACGGGCAGGATCGCTCGAGTGCGGCTCGAAGCGGCAGCCTCTATGAGATCCGGGTCGAGCCCGAGGCAGTCCTCCTCGATGTCGACGAAGCGGGGGACGCCGCGCTCGTACAGAACGCAGTTGGCGGAGGCAACGAAGCTGAAGGGGCTCGTGATCACCTCGTCCCCCTCGCCGATCTCGAGGACGCGTACTCCCAGGTGAAGCCCTGCCGTCCCGCTCGAGCACGCAACGCCCTCCCGTCGGCCAGCGACCGCGGCGATGCCCGCCTCGAATCGCTGCGTGAACGGGCCCATCGCGAGAACGTCGCTGCGCAGGACCTGAGTCACAAACTCGAGTTCGAGTGGCCCAACGTCGGGCCGGGCGAGTGGGATGGTGCGACGGGACGGGCCCAAGCGATGAAGTCATGGGGTCTCCGGGTTCTGGGCTGCTGCAGGGGTCTCCGGGGCCATCGGCGCGGCCAGCCTGCACGGTTCACGACCCCCGGCAGGAGCGCCCACGCCCGCCCAAGCGCCGGCTCGGGCTCGGTCCCCGGCTGGAGATCCAAGCCTGGAACCCGAGGATGTCGTGGAGTCCGGTCGGCACTCGATGCAGCGCGGCATCGCCGATGAACCCGGCCAAGCTCACGGGCCCTGGCTCGCAGTCGGTAGCAGAAGGCGTTCGCTCGCGGCGCTCGTAGTCCCTTCGCCGACGGACCGAGTACCCACGGCCGATAGCCCGGGCGGATCGCGAGCCGTAATCTCCTGTTGCGTCGCAAGTTGGCGCGGGCTGACCGCCATAGCTCGGCCAGCCTCCACGAGAATAGCACTCCCGTCGCGAGGCGGGGCCGCAAAGCCACGGGACTCTGGGTCAGCCGGGTTGCCGAACGGAGCCACCACCATGTCCTGGAATAAGAGGCGCCGGATTGACGAGCAAGCGCCGGCGCGCCTCTGCCGCGTCGTCGCCGGGCACGCGACTGGCTGCGGTCGGCGTCATGATCTTCGGGATCGCCGCCCTCGCGGTCCCGTTCGTGGCGACGACCGCCGCGTCCAGCTCCGCTGACCGGCTCATCGCGTCGTGGGGCGGCCCGTTCGACACCCGGGTCTTCCAGGAATCGACGGTGCTCGCCAGGTACGCCAAGACTGGCGTCGCCAGAAGGGTGACCAGTTCCTGGGTCGGTACGCGGCAGTCTTCGCAGGCTGACGCCGTCGTGACCTTCACGTTCACGGGATCCGGCGTCTCGTGGATCGGGCCTACGGGACCGAACCAGGGCAACGCGTGGGTGTACGTCGACGGGCGATACGTTCGGACGGTCGACACCTACTCGCGCACACCCAGGCCGCGCGAGGGATTGTTCACTACGTCGTTCGCGAGCTTTAGCCGTCACACCCTGACGATCCAGGTCCGCCGGTCGACGGCACGGAAGGTGTCCGTGGATGCATTCCTGGTGCGCGGTGCCGCGCTAAGGTTGACCGGGAGCTCCGACTCCCACGCCCGCACCGACACCGACTCCCACCCCGCCGACTCCGACCCCGGTGCCGACGCCCGCGCCGACGGCGACGCCCATGGCCACGCCGGCGCCGACCGCCACGCCGACGCCCACGCCGGCGCCGACCGCCACGCCGACGCCCACGCCGGCGCCGACCGCCACGCCGACGCCCACGCCGGCGCCGACCGCAACGCCGACGCCCACGCCGGTCCCGGTCGTGGCGCCGACGCCCACGCCGGCGCCGACCGCCACGCCGACGCCCACGCCGGCGCCGACCGCCACGCCGACGCCCACGCCGGTCCCGGTCGTGGCGCCTGCCGCCTGCGGAACCCTTCAGGCGCGGATCGACGCGACCCCGGCTGGCGGCGGCTGCTCGACCTCGCAGGCTGTGCGTACACGGCCGGGGCGACCGTCAACAGGCCCATGACCCTCCGCAATGGAACCGTGACCGTCGGTAGCAGCCAGACAGCCGTATCGGTCACCTCGAGCAATGTAACCTTGGACGGCTTGTCCATCAGCGGGGGCGGAGTGGCGCAATACGGCATTCTTGCCCATTCCGTCTCCGGCCTGACGATCCAACGCTCCACGATCACCGACATCCGCTACGCCGAAATCATGGTGCTGTCTGTCTCGGGTGGGGACCATCAGCTCCAACACGGTGCAGCGCATTGGGGTACAGCTCGCCAACGGCGACAACGCCTACGGCATCGCGGTCTCCGCATACGGCGGCGAGCCCAGGTCCTCGGATGTCACCGTCACCGGCAACACTGTCGAGGACGTCCCGACATGGCACGGGCTCGACACCCACGGTGGCCTGCGGATCGCGTTTACCAACAACACGGTACGCCGTGCGTCGCGCCCTGTTCATCACGACCGACACCTCGGGCAACCGCGCGACTGACATCACGGTCACGGGCAACGTGTTCGGCTCGCCGGCCCGGGTCACCTACAACCTCGTGGCCGTGACGACCTACTCCGCAGTGGGCGTGACCGTCACGGGCAACACCGCCACGGGCTGGGGCACTGCCGCCTTCTTCTACGACTACAACGCCCTGAGCACAGGTCTCTTCGTATCGGGCAACACGGTGACGAAGTAGCCGGGGCTCCCAGTACCGTTAGGAGCGGCCGGGCCTACGTCGTGAGCGATCATGAGTAGCGCCTGGAGTTGATCACGAAATGCGCAATGGCCCTCGGGGTGACCCGGGGGCCCTTGAGTCGGGTCGAACACGACGAGGTCCCACCTTCAGGCTCGGGCTGCTGAGCTCGCCAAGGCCGCGCTGATCCGCCACGGCGCTCAGCGGGCGATCACGTCACGACGTTGTTCCGGCGCCGAACATCGAGGATCCCGTCTATCAGCTGTATCCCACGCGGACCTTGCTCAGTAGCCAGCGCCATTCGAGCCCCGTCGCTGCGCGGCCGTGAGGACCGTCCCGCCACGACGTTCGGCGAGATAGTCGAGGAGGGTCGGAGACGGGCACGAACCAGCCGTTCTTCGCGGCCAGCCGCGTCATCAGCTCCGCGAACCGGGGGTCGAGCCCGCCGTCGCTCCAGAAGCCGGACGCGAAGTGGGTATACATGATGCACGCCCCGCCCTCGGCCTCCAGGCGGTCCTGGTTCGCCTCGGACAGGCAACGGTTGAAGGCCACGACGTCGGCGCCCTCCGAGGAGGCGAACCGGGCGTTCACGTACGGGCGCTCCGGGTCGTGGTAGGGCATCAGCGGGCACGCCGCGAGGGTGTTGACGTCCGTGGTAGGTGAAGTTCCGGACGTAGCGCACCCGGTCCCGGCAGACGTCGCCCCAGAACAGCGGGTCGCCCTCCACGTGGCCCCGGAACACGCCCGCGCGTCGAAGAGCCGGTCATCAGGTTGTAGGCCAGGCGTGCGGCCCCGCTGACGCGGTCGCTCACCCCAGTAGATCGGACTCGGCGCAGCCGGAGTGGTTCGCCAGCGACGCAGGATCGTGGCCGTAGATCTCGCGAAAGCGGTCCATCGCCCGGACGACCTGGTCGCGGGGTGAGGTCGTGTAGGTCGCCCCGTGCGAGCCGATCTCGAAGCCGGCTCGCCTGGAGCCCGAGCGTCCACGTCCGGTAGCCGTCGTCCTCGCAGGTCAGGCCGCCGATGCGCGGCGTTCCGGCGCCCTTGATCGGCCACACGGATTTGGTCGTGCGCAGTCCGAGCCGGCCGAGCAGCTCGTAGACGGGTGCGACGTTCTCAAGGGTCGCGATATCCGTGTCGTCGAAGACGGTGAACGCGAAGTCCTTACCGTCCGGCCACGTGATCCGGCGTCCCGCGCGCACCGTCCCTCCTTGTTGTCGCCTGCCAGCCGGCGGCGAGTGCACGACGCCGACCCGTGGCGGCGGAACCGTCGCGCATCATACGGGCTGGCGGGTCGCCTATCGGACGGGGCGTCGGAGTCGGGAGGGGCGATGCTGGGGACAGCCCGTCGGCGTCGGTCGCCCCGGGGTGCCGCCCCGCTTCGGACCCGGAGTGCCAGCCCGAAAACGTGACGACTACGCAGGGCACGCGCGGAGACGCGACGTGACGCGCACGCCAGGTCGAGCTGACCGAGCGCCTCAGGTATTCCTGGAGCGCATCCCCTATGAGCCCGTGGCGTGGGAGGCGATCGTGGCCGCCATCCCGAGGCCGAGGTGTTCCACGGTGCCGCCTGGCTCGAGTTCCTGGCCGCCTCGCAGGGTGCGGAGCCGGTCGTGGCGGTCGTCCGGGCCGATGGACGCCCGGTCGGCTACTTCGTCGGGGCAATCGTCCGCCGCTACGGCGTCCGGATCCTGGGCAGCCCGCTTCGTGGCTGGGGCACGATGTTCATGGGCTTCCTGCTCGAGGAGGGCTTCGACCGACGCGCAGCCGCCGAGGCGCTCCTATCCTTCGCCTTTCGCGACCTGGGATGTCTCCACGTGGAACTGGCCGACCGGTACTTGACGGTCGCGCTGACGCGGCTCCGGCTACGTGGTGGAACCGACGGCTCGTACGTCGTCGATTTCGAGCCGGACGAGGAGGCGATCCTCGGGGGCATGCGGCGCACTACCCGCAACTACATTCGCCAGGCGGGCCGGAAGGGCCTCTCGGGCCGAGCGCGCGACCGGGGTCGTTTCGCGGACGAGTACTACGGCCAGCTGGTCGAGGTCTTCGCACGGCGGGCCTCGCCCCGACGTACGGGGTCGAGCGGGTGCGTCAGCTGATCCTCGCGCTCCAGGCGGCCGACGAGATCCTCCTCCTGCGCGTCCTCGCGCCGGACGGGGGTGCGACTCGACGCTGGAGTGGTGGTCGGTCGGCCGGACGGCCGTGCTCTGGGCGCCGCCTTCCAGCGGTCGCGTGCTGACCTCCATCCCAACGAGTCGCTGCACTGGGCCGCGATGCGCCATTGGCGTCGCGGGGCGTCCTCCGTTACGACATGGGCGGGGGTGGCGACTACAAGGCGAAGTACGGCGGCGTCGGACACCGGTGTCGCTTCCATCGCTCGCGCTACGCGGGGCTGCGACACTTCCGGACTGCGGTTCGTTGCCTCGCCCGCGCACATCAGAAGGTAGCTGGCGCCCGCAAGCGACTGGTCGCACGCCATGGGGATCGGGCAGTCGATGAATGACCTCGCGTTCCACCTCCACCACCTCGAGCCCGAGCAGAGGCTGCCTGACCAATGGTCTTTGAGGGTCCCGGGGATCTGCGGCGAGCATCTCCGGCCGCTCGATCTGCTGTGCGACGATATGTTGGACCTGACGGACAGTCGATGCCGAGTGAGGTCACGATCGAGGAGCACCCCGGCGAAGCCTCCCAGATCGAGATCCCCGGAGGGGCTTTTGACCCGGTGCAGCTCCAAGCGTTCGTGGATGCGGCAATTCGCCGACATCCAATGGCGAATTGGTGCCTCCGCAGCAGCGTATGGCCGTTCCGCTCGGTCGATGACGTGAAACTGACGATGCGTTCGGAGGGTGATGCAACAAGTCCCTTGGATCAACCCGGCCGGGGTGTCGTCCGCGATCAGGAGCCATCGCAAGTGGCAGATGCCATCGCGCAGCGCTTCAACCTGCTGGCGCCGGGCGGACCAGCATGTGGGTGTAGGCATCTACGATCGCGCCCTTCTCGCCGACTTCCCAGGAGCCGTGGCCGTGGGTGCGCGGCAGTCCAAGGGTGCGAGCCGATGAGCGAGACTCTTGCGCGGGTTCGCGATGCCGTTGGGACGAATAGGTCGTCGCCATCCTCTTGCTCTCGCGGGCGCGGGTCCTCGCGCTGGCCGTGTCAGTGGTGATCACGACCGGGTCTGCTGCCCCTGGCGACAGGGCGTGGCGGCCGCGCTCGTGCTGCTGCTGTTCAGCCTGCGGTGGCCGCTCCTGCCGCTGTTCGTGTTGGCGGCGCTGATCCCGATCGAGGACGCGGTCAACGTAGCTGGCGTGGGCACGCTCAGCAAGGCTGTCGGAATCCTGTTCGCGGTCGTCTACGCGGTGCCCAGGCTCGGCCACCTGACACTTCGGGCAATGCCTTGGGCGGCATGGGCATACCTGGGCTGGGCGATCCTGAGCCTGTTCTGGGCGATCGATCCGAATGTCACCGTGATGCAGCTCCAGACGCTGGTCCAGCTGTTCGCGGTCGGCGTTCTCGTGGCCGACGTCGTGGTCCACGACCCGACCGTCATTCGACCGTTGCTGTGGGTCTACACGCTGTCCGCGGCCGTGACCGCGTGCATCGGGATCGCGGGGTATTTCTCGGGGTTGACGGTGGGGGCGGGTGGCGGCCCTCGCCGGCCAGGACCCGGCGCAGTTCGCCGCGCTCCTGCTGCCAGCCTTCGTGTTCACCCTGAACGAGCTGCTCTACGGCCGCCGGCTCCTCGTCAGGGCGCCGTGGCGATCGCTGTGCACGTCGCAATCGTGCTCTCGGGCACCCGCGGCGCCTGGGTAGCTGCCGTCGTCGTCGTCATCATGTTCATCATCCCGCGACTTCGACCGCGCCGCGGGTCGCGGCGCTGGTCATCGTGCTGTCCCTTCTCATGGTGGCCTTCCAGGTCCCCGGCGTCGCCGACCTGGTCGCACAACGCACGATCCTCGCGACGGCAACCGGCGGGGCGGGTCGGACCGACATCTGGACAGTGGGCATTCGGATCTTCGAGTCGGCCCCGGTGACTGGAGTTGGCTACGCCAACTTCCCCGTCGCCTACACGCCGGAACTGGTCGGCGACGGTCCTCGAGCACGCGCCCGGCTCCGGGCACCGCACAACATCGTCGTCGGGACACTGGGCGAACTCGGGCTCATTGGGCTGGCGTGCCTCGTGCTGTTCCTCGCGCCACTCACGCTGCGCCGAGGATGGGGACCAGACGCGGCCGTCGTCCAGGCGATCCTTGCGTCCCTGATGGTCAGCGCCCTTTTCCTGGACGTGCTCGGCGACCGAAAGCAGGTTTGGATCACGATCGGGCTGGCGACCGGCCTGGCGTACCTTGCCCGCCAGGGCAGGGCATCCACGGGCCGGCCGGGCGGATCCCTCGAGATGCATCCCCGACGGCACGCGGCGGCGCTGCGTCCCGCCGAGGTCCCCGGCGAGCGCGTTCGACCCGCCGTCGGGCGGCGGCGGCCGGTGACCGACGTTGTCTGGCTCACGGGCGGGTATCCCTGGGACGGGGACACGGTGGGCGGGATCTTCTTCCAGACGCAGGCTCGGGCGCTCGCGCGGCTGGGTCTCTCGGTCACCGTCGTCAGCCCGACACCTGCGGTGCCCTGGCCTCTGTCTCGCGTGCGAGCCCGTTGGCGGCTCTATTCGAGGGCACCGCGGGCCGCCCAGGACGGCGCGGTCACGGTGGTCCGGCCGCGCTACCCAAACGTCCCGGGCCAGCCGAGCTGGGCCCTTCCTGATCGATTCGTCGCCCGGGCGGCGTGGCGATCGAGGCGGGAGTGGGCCGGCGCCCGCTGATCCACGGGCACTACGCGGTATCAGGCCTCGCCGCATGGCGGCTTGCGCGACTAGCGAGACTGCCGTTCGTCCTCACATTCCATGGGGGCGACATGAACACGTGGCCCGACGAGTACCCGGATCGACGGGCGGATCTGCGGGCGGCAGTTCGCGAGGCGCGTGCGGTGTTTGCCGTGAGCGCCGCGTTGGCGGATCGGGTTCGTGCCGGTCACCGGTGTCGACGCCATCACCCTGCCGCTCGGCTGCGACCATGCGTCGCTGGCCGCCTGCTCGATGCCGCGTCGTGAGGCACGCCGGCTCCTCGGTCTGCCGGACGACCGGGTGATCGTGCTCTTCGTGGGCTACCTCCTCCGCAAGAAGGGAGTCCGCGAGCTCGCCGCCGCCATCCTCGATCTCGGCGACCCGTTCCTGGGCGTGTTCGTGGGAGCCGGCCCGGAGGCCGGGTTCGGCGGCACCGATCCCCGGGCGCATGGACGCCTGCTGTACCAGGGGGCGCGACCTCACGAGGATGTCGTCCGCCACATGTCGGCCGCCGACGTCCTCGTCCTTCCGTCGTACGGTGAGGGGCTCCCCACGGTGATCGTGGAGGCCGGATCGCTCGGAGTCCCGGTCATCGCCAGCGCTGTCGGCGGCATCCCGGAACTGCTGGGCGAGGATCGCGGGACGATCTTGCCCGAGGTCTCCGCGAGGGCTGTCGCGACGGCTCTCTCGGCGTTCGTCGAGGGCCGAGCCGAGCGGAGGCGGCCGCGGGACGGCTGCGCGAGCATGTTCGTGAGCACTACGATGTCGACCGCAACGCGGCCCGTCTCCTTGCGCACTACCGGTCGGTTGCCGGCGACCTCGGAGCATCCTGACGGCTTCGGGCGAGCCAGCCAGGATCGCCTATGCGGCGCCGCGCGGCCTTGGAAGTCGGACTGGGCGGCTGACAGGCTGACGCCTCGGGGGGAGCGCCCGGCGTGATGATGAGCGGCGCGCTCAGCGTGGCGATGGTGGTCTACGGGGACATCGCCCTCGACAGCCGCGTTCAGCGCGAGGCCAACTCGCTCGCCCAAGCGGGCCATTCGGTGACGATCTTCTGTCTCGGCGGATCGCAGGCCACCACGCCGATGCTCGACAGCCGGGTCGACGTCGTCGTCAGGGCAGCCGACTGGACTCCGATCGTGCCCGGAGTCTCGCCAGCCCGTTCCACCCGAGGCGCGGGTCATTCGCGCGTTCGGGCGGTTGCCGATCGCATTGGCTGGCTCGTGGGCTACGCTCGCAACCTGCGAGCGTGGGGTCGGGCCGTGACGCGCACCTCGGCACCTTCGACGTGTGGCACGCCCACGACTTCGCGGGCCTGGTCGCGGTGGCGAGCTCGAGGCCGCGCCGTGCCGCGCTGGTCTACGATGTCCATGACCTGTTCACGGAGACCGGCACCGGCGTTCGCCTGCCCGGACCCCTTCGCTGGGCTTTGCGCCGGTATGAGCGCCAACTCGTCCGGAACGTCGATCTCGTCGTCGCAGTCAACGACGGCCTGGCCGACTTCATCCAGGAGCAGTGCCATCCTCGGTCGATCGTCGTGGTGCACAACTGCGCCCCGACCTGGTCGCCGCCGACGCACCGCCCCGACCTGATCCGCGAGGCCGCCCGGATCCCTCGCGAAGCACCCGTGATCCTCTACCACGGTCTTCTGTCCGCCAATCGCGGCGTCGACCGTCTCTGCGAGTCGCTCCTCGAGCCCGGGCTCGACGGTGCTCACGTCGCGCTGCTTGGCTTCGGGCAGAACCGAGACAGGCTCCGTGACCTTGCGGACCAGCCGCGCTTTGCGGGGCGCATCCACCTTCTGGATCCGGTGCCGCCGGCCGAGCTGATGCCGTGGGTGGCATCTGCCGACGTGGGGGCAATGGCGATGCCACGCGCGACGCTGAACCTGTACCTCTCCACGCCGAACAAGCTGTTCGAGTGTCTGGCGGCCGGGGTGCCGGTCGTCGTCAGCGACTTCCCGGCAATGCGGCGCATCGTCCTCGACGATCCGCTCGGCCCGCTGGGAGCGGTGTGCGATCCATCAGTCGTTCAAGATGTCGCACGGGCGCTCCGCCACATCCTCGGCATGGATGCCCGCGCCCGCGATGACCTCCGACGCCGATGCGCCACCGCGGCGCGCGAGCGCTGGAACTGGGAGTCCGAATCCGGGGCACTCTTGGCTGCCTACGGGAGGCTGGCGGACGCCCGGCCGGTCTCGTTGATCACCAGGGACAGGGACCCCTGAGCCCAGTCAGCTCCGCCGACTGGCAACGCGAAGCGCGTCGCACCAGCTGCGCACCTAGAGGGGCTTCTTCCGGGTATCGTCTGACGTATGAACCCAACGGCGCGGACCCAGGCTCGGCTGTGTGCGGCATCGCAGGAATCCTGAATTCGACGGAGGCCTGGTCGAGCGGGATCCCCTCGAGCTTGGGGTCCTCCTTCCCGACCGGCCGCGCTTCAACAGGGGCGCTACCAAGGTGGCGTTGCGCCGTGCAATGAGGGGCCGATTGCCCGAGGCGATCGTTGCTCGACGCGACAAGCCCGGGTCCGCGGCCCCGCAGCAGGCCTGGTTGGCGGACGGGAGGACGCAGGTCGCCGCGCTGCTGCGGGGCGGGCAGCTCACTCAACGAGGCTGGGTCGCACCACCCGAGATCGAGCGGGTTCTCGACAAGGGGCTGTTGGGGGGTCGCGCGACGGAGCAATTGTGGCGTCTGTTCATCACCGAGGCATGGCTCCGGATGCTGTGGCCACATGCGGGCGGAGGCGCTGGTCGTGAAACCTGGGACGCGGGTCTCGCCGCGGAGGCACGTCGGCCTCGGGCGACTGCTCCCGGAACGGCGCCAGAGGCAAGAGGTTCGACGACCGGTCAAGGTCTGGCCGGACGGCCGTGAGCCAGCGGAGCGCGCATCCGAGGCCATCCCGTCCGCCGCGGGCAATCGTCACCGGAGGAGCGGGCTTCATTGGCAGCCACCTTGTCGATCGGCTGGTCGCCGAAGGTCTCGCAGTGCTTGTCGTTGACGACCTGTCGAGCGGCCGGCCGCAGAACGTCGCCGCGCAGGCTCGGCTGGAACAGTTGGACATAGTCACGGCTGAGCTTGGGACCCTGTTCCGCAACTGGCGCCCGGGAGTCGTCTTCCACCTCGCCGCGCAGGCAAGCGTCCCGCTGTCGGTCCGTGATCCGTTACGCGACCTTGCAGTCAACGTCGTCGGCACGCACAGGGTGTCGGCAGCCGCGCGCAATGCAGGTGCCGAACGGCTCGTCTTCGTCTCCTCGGGCGGTGCGATCTACGGGGAGACCGCGCGTCGGGCGTCCGAGCGGACTCGCCCTGCTCCCTCGTCGTACTACGGCATTCACAAGCTCGCCGCCGAGAGCCACGTCGCCCTTGCGGGGTTGCCAAGCGCGATTGCCCGCCCCTCCAATGTCTACGGCCCTCGTCAAGCGGCCGGCTTGGAGGGAGCCGTCTTGGCTGCATTCCTCGACCAGGCGCGGCGGCAGGGCAGCCTCACGATCCACGGAGATGGCTGTCAGACGCGAGACTTCGTCCATGTGCGCGACGCGGTTGGCGCCCTCTGGAAGCTCGGGCAGGCGGAGTCGCCGCCCGGAATTTGGAACGTGGCGTCGGGATCGGACATCACGATCCGCGACCTGGCCGAGGTCGTCGAGCGTTCCATCGGCCGACGGCTGGGACGCGAATTCGGCGCGCGCAGACCGGGCGACATCACCCGGTCGGCGATATCGGCGCGTCGCCTGAGAGGGCTCGGGTGGCGCCCGATGGTCGGGCTTTCGGCCGGAGTTGCCGAGCTGGTGGAGATGCCCGCACTTGAGGCGCCCACCGGCTCGGACGAGCCGCCAAGGGCCGCTACGTGACGTTGCTCCTGGCAACGGCCGCCGCGCTTACCTTGGCTCCGATGGCGACGATCCTCGTCCCAGAGCTCTTGCCTGCTTTCGCCCGCTCGCTCCCTGCGCTCCGTGTTCTCCCGCCTGGTGTCGTGGCGCCAGCATCACGAAGGTCCGTCGTCGCCCTCGCCCATCGGGTCCAGGGACGCTGCGTGCCGGACCACGGTGCTGCCGATGGCTAGTCCTACGCGGGCCGGTGCCCGCCGAGTCTGGATCGTCAACCACTACGCCTCGACCCCGGATCGGCCGGCGGCGACGCGCCATTTCGCGCTGGCGCGGGAGCTCGTCGAAGCACGGCCACTCGGTCACGATCTTCGCGGCCGGCTTCGGCCACCACTCCAAGGAGGAAGGGCGACTCGCCTCGGGGTCCCTGTACCGGAGCGAGTGGTTCGACGGCAGTCCGGTTCGTCTGGCTCAGGACTCTCCCCTACCAGCGGCAACACGTGGCGCCGCCAGCTCAACATGCTGTCATTCCTCGCGGCGTTCGTCGTCGTCCAGACGCGCGAGAAGGCGCCGGACGATGGTCGTCGGCTCGACGGTCCACCCGTTCGCCGCCTTCGGAGGATGGCTGGTCGCCAAGCTTCGCGGCGCGGGTTTCGTGTTCGAGATCCGCGACCTCTGGCCCCAGACGCTCGTCGACCTCGGGGCGATGCGGGTCGGTCTCCCGGGAGAGCGCCTGCTCCGCGCGCTCGAGGCATTCCTGGTCCGCCGGGCATCGGTGGTGATCACGCTCCTGCCCGGCATGCGCGACTACCTCACCGAACGCGGGCTGCCCGCTCACCATGTCGTCTACATCCCCAACGGCGCCGACCTGGCGGCGTTCGCCGCGTCAGCGCCCGTCGGCGACGAGCCCGAAGCCGTTCGGCGATCCCTCGCGGAGATCAGCAGGCTCAGGGCTGACGGACGGTTCGTGCTCGGGTATCTCGGGTCATTCGGGCGGGTCAACCGGGTTGACATCATCGTCCAGGCGGCCGCCCTGGCCGAGAAGAGGGACCCGGGTCGGATCGGCGTGGTGCTGATCGGCGACGGGTCCGGAGCAGCCCGAGGTGGAGCGCCTGGCGGCCGCGAACCCGGCCGTCAGCTTGGGACCCGCCGTCCCCAAGCACTTCGTCCCGGCGATCCTGCGCGCCCTCGATGCGACCGTGGTCCACACGACGTACACGCCCGTCTACCGGTACGGCATCAGCTTCAACAAGCTCTTCGAGTACATGGCGGCGGAGCGGCCCGTCGTGTTCGCGTGCGAGAGCGCGTACGACCCGGTCCAGGCGACGGGCGCGGGCCTCACCGTCCGGCCTGATGACCCGGAGCAGCTCGCCGGCGCCTTCCTGGAGCTGGCCGGCGCCACGCCGGAGGCTCGGGCCGCGATGGGTTCGGCCGGCCGGAGCTACGTCGCCCGCGAGCACAACCTCGAGCACCTCGGTGACGCGTTCGACGCGGTGATCGAGGGTCGCGCTCCGTCCGATCGCGGCGACGAGACGGGGTCGGCGGGGCGGGCGTAGACGACCGCGGAGACGCGCGCGCGTCCGTACCCGGCCAGTCTGTCGGCGACGGTCACCCGGGTGCCGCGGCCCTCGACAGCGCCGGCAGTCTCAGGGAGCCAGCCCCTCCGGGGATTCCTCGGTCCGTCGAGCACCCGGTTCCGCACCCGCCTCGGACTGGTGGTAGCCACCGTAGTAGCTCGCGTAGTCGGAGTTGGCCCGGGCCGGGATCCGGTTGAGCACGACCCCGAGGACGTTGGCGCCGGCCCGGGCGAGCGCCTCCCGGGTCAGGCGAACGGTGCGCCGTCGGCTGCGCCCGGCGTCGATGACGAAGAGCGTCCCGTCCACGAACGATGCCAGGATGGCCGAGTCGGTGACGGCCTGGAGCGGCGGGCTGTCGACAGACGACCAGGTCGGCGGCGCCTTTGAGGCGCTCCAGGATCGTCCGCATCCGCTGGGAGCCCATCAGCTCGGCGGGGTTGGGAGGCAGCGGGCCCGTCGTGAGGACCGAGAGGTTGGCCTGCTCGGTCGGGTGGGCGATCGCGTCGAGGCTCGCCTCGTCGCTGCGCAGCATCGTCGTGAGGCCGTGCGCGTTGGGCAGGTCGAAGAGCAGGTGGACGCCGGGCTTCCGCAGGTCCGCGTCGACCAGGAGGACCCGACGGCCGGTCTGGGCGAAGACGACGGCCAGGTTGGCCGCCGTGACGGTCTTGCCTTCGCCCGGGACGGAGCTCGTCACGAGGAGAGTCCGAATCGGCGCGTCGACCGACGCGAACTCGACGTTGGTCCGGAGCGTCCGATAGGCTTCGGCAACGCTCGAGCGCGGGTAGAGGAGCGTCGCCAGCTGGTAGATCTCGCTCCGGCCCCGCGCCGCTCTTCATCCGCGCGATGGTGCCCAGCGTGCTCAGGCCGGCCACCTCCTGGACGGCGCTCGGAATCCTTGATCGGAATCGTCGAGGTACTCCGCGCTGAAGGCAACTCCCACGGCGACAATCAGGCCGAGAACGGCCGCCAGGAGCGTGTTCAGCAGCGGCCTGGGCGAGACCGGCTGCAGGATCGGCAACTGCCGGCTCGATGACCGTGAGTAGGTTGGACGCGTTGCCGGACGAGAACGAGAGCAGCGCGGCATGCGTCGAGCGGAGGCTGACCAGCCTGCCCTCGAGGGTCGCCAGCTCCGCGTCCTGTGCCGCCGTCCGGTTGGTCAGGCCGCTCAGGGCCTCCATCCGCGCCTGGGATGCGTCGATCTGGGCCTGCGTCGCCTTCAGGTCGGCGTCGATCGACGCCTGGAACTCCGCCTGGCGGCCCTGGATGGCCGGCGACACGGCGATGAGCTGCTCGGCCAGCGCGTTCGCGATGGCGGCCGCGCGGGCCGGATCGGCGTCCTGGGCGACGATGGTCAGGAGCGTGCTGTCCAGCGGCGCGTCGGCCCGGACCAGCTTCAGGAGCTCGTCGGAGGTCACGCCGAGGCCGAGCTGCGCGATCACGGTCTCGAGGATCGGCCGCGTCGTGGCGACCGCGGCGTACGTCGTGGACAGTCGCTGCGAGACGAGGAGCTGGTTGTAGTCGGGGTTCACCGCCGAGAGCGACTGGCCGACGATGAGCCTCGCCTTCGCCTCGTAGACCTTCGGCAGCAGGCCGGTGACCACGAACGCCACGCCGGCGGCGAGCACGACGACTCGCGACGAGGAGCGGGAGCCATGCCCGAACGATGGCAATCTGGCGCCTGGGGTCCACCGGTCTCACTCTCTGCCCCGAACCGCGGGGCGCTGCGCGCGATGGCGATGGTTGCTTGCGACGTCGACGGGGTGGATCATCGATCCCGACGCTCGGGGTCGTCAACTCGACCTATTCGCCCACCGTTGGCCAGGATCGTGCCGCGGGCACCCTTGCGACAGGTGGACCGAGCAGGCCGGGGGCGTCGGAAGGTCCGGTTCGCCACCGGTGATGCCCGGTCATGATAGGTCGTGAGCGGCGGAAGCCGGTCACCCGCGGACCAGGGTCACCCGGGCGGAGTCGGAACCCGACGTCGCCGGGGCGCGAACCGACGGGCGGCCGCGACGCCCAGAGCTGGTCGAATCTCGGTGCGAATCTGCACCATCCGGTACTTCTGGGCGAGGACGCGTACCAGTGGGTACTAGTCACGTTCCGCCGATTGCCCTAGCCTTCATGGTCCGGGCAGATTCGAGATGGTTCGGCAGGCGTCGCAAGCGCGGCAGAACGAGCGGCGTCGGTCCGCGCGATCGCCCGGGGCGAAGGCCACCGGACGAAGGTGACCGTCGTCAGTCGGTAACGTCGTCAGCGCCGCGAGGGATCAGTGGCCGGTCGCCTCTCCATTCGATCGTCGCTCCATCCCCGCCATCCGGCCGGGTGGCGGGGGGACGTCGCGCCGCCCGGCGAGGGCACGGGCGCCGCTCCGGCCGTCCGCCGCGCCGCACGCGACGTTCGTGGGCGCTCCCTTCTCGCCATCGACCTCGCCGGGGTCGTGATCGCGGCCTACGTGGCGCTCGCGCTCGGGCTCGATCGCATCAGCGGGCCGACCATCACTCCGGCCTTCCCCCTGGTCGTGCTGCTCCTCCTGGCCGTCCGCACCGCGACCAATATCTGGCTCGGGCTGTACACCCGGAGGTGGCGGTACGCCAGCATCCCGGAGCTCGAGCGCATCGTCGGTGCCGTCGCCTTCGGATCGCTCGCAGGGCTGATGATCTTCTACGGCACCTCCCTGCTCGGGGGCCCGTCGTGGACCGCGGGGTTCCCGCTCTCCTTCTGGCCGATCGAGCTCCTCCTGAGCGCCGCCATCGTGGGCGGCGTGCGGTTCGGCATTCGCGCCGCGGCCGAGGCCACGCCATCCCCGGGCACGACCGGGGCCGACCGACGGGCGACCCTGCTGTACGGCGCCGGCAACGCCGGCGTGCTGATGGCCCGTTCCGCCCGGAGGCACCCGGGTTCCGGCGTCCGGCCGGTGGGCTTCCTCGATGACGATCCGAGCCTCGCCGGCGGGATCATCGCGGGGCTGCGCGTCTTCGGAGGCATCGAGTCACTCGAGCGTGCCGTCGCCGCGACGGGCGCCCAGACGCTTCTCATCACGATGCCGAGCGCGCCGGGACTCTCGGTCCGGCACGTGGTCGAGGCCGCCGAGGCCCTCCATCTCGAGGTTCGAACCGTCCCCTCGGTCACCGAGCTCCTGAATGGCAGCATGGATGCCTATCGAGTCCGGAAGGTTCGAGTCGAGGATCTCCTGCGGCGGCCGATGGTCGCCGAGCACTGCGCCGGGGTGGAGGAGATCATCCGCGACCGTACCGTCGTCATCACGGGGGGCGGAGGATCGATCGGGTCGGAGCTCGCGCGGCAGGTCTTCGCGATCGGCCCTCGGCGCCTGGTCCTGATCGACCGGGCGGAGAGCCCTCTCTACCTTGTCCAGCGACAGCTGGAAACCCAGCGGGCGCACGGCCGCGGAAGCGGTGAGCTGCGGGTGCACCTCGCCAACGTCGCCAGCCGCGCGACGATGGAGCGCCTGATCGCGTCCGAGGCCCCGAGCGTGATCTTCCACGCGGCGGCCTACAAGCACGTGCCCATGATGGAGGAGCACCCGTCGGACGCGGTCCACGTCAACATGGGCGGGACGCTCGTCATCCTCGACGCCGCGGCGGCCGCAGGCGTGGATCGGCTGGTCTTCGTGTCCACCGACAAGGCCGTGCGCCCCTCCAGCGTGATGGGCGCGAGCAAGCGGATCGCCGAGATGCTCGTCGCGGACACGGCGCGGCGCACGGGACGTCCGTACGTCTCGGTCCGTTTCGGAAACGTCCTCGGGTCAACGGGCAGCGTCGTCCCGATCTTCCAGGAGCAGCTCGAGAACGGTGAGCCGCTGACGATCACTCACCCCGACATGACCCGCTTCTTCATGACGATCCCCGAGGCTTCGTGGCTCATCCTCGACGCTGCCGCGCTCGGTCGCAACGGCGACCTATTCGTCCTCGACATGGGCAAGCCCGTCCGCGTCATGGACCTCGCTCGCGACCTCATCCGGCTCGCGGGGCGCGACCCCGACAGCCAGCCGATCGAGACCGTCGGCTTGCGCCCGGGCGAGAAGCTCCACGAGGAGCTCTTCTACAGTGCGGAGCAGGTGGAGCCGACGGCCAGCACGAAGGTCCTTCGGGCGACCGCACCGCCTCCGCCTGCGGGGATCCGCGAGGAAGTGCGGCGACTGCTTGCGCTCGCCACGGGGGAGAACGACGACGCGCTACGTGACGCACTCTTCGCCCTCGTGGGAGTCGTCGAGGAACCCGTCACGATCGCCGAAGCGTTGGACCCGCCGTTCGCCGTGAAGCCGCTGCGTCTCGCGGTCGTTGAGGCCTGACCGGCGGGCGCTGCCGGCACGGAGGCGAGGCCGTGCTGTCGGGGGCTTGCCGTGCTGTCGGGCCGCGCCGTCCCGCCCGCGCTCGCCGTCCCGCTTCCCACTACCGTCTGGCGGGTGTCCGGCAGCCGGCTGCAGGCAGGGCGCGTGAGGGCGGCTAGCAGCCGCCGTCCGCGCGCGAGGCTACTGGCGTGTACGCTCTCGTGCCACCGCCCTCCGGCGCCGTCGTGGCCACCGACGCCCGGCGGCCCGGCGGGGAGAACTCGGCGCATGCGGATCGGCGAGCTCCTGACCGTCCCCTGGTTTCTGCCGGGTGTCGGAGTCTCGGTCGCCATCGGCCTCCTGCTGGGGAAGCCGATCGGGCGGGCGTTGGGCGTCGGTCGCAACGCTGCCGCGGCGCTCGTCCTGAGCACCGGCATCATCCTTTCGGCGACGCTTACCCCGCTTCGCTGGGCAATCGACTTCGGGGCGACCGGCTCGGGAGTCTGCGATCTCTCGCGGCTCAGCCTGGCTCCGCTCGGTGCAGCTCCTCTCGTTCCACGAGGCGGGCCTGAATGTCCTGATGTTCATGCCTCTCGGGGTGGACGATCGGTATGTTTCCGCGGTCTCGTCGAAGGCGGCGTCGCCGCGGCCGCGATAGCGCTGCCCTTCGTCGATCGAGACCGATCCAGCTGCTCCTGCCGGTGCTCGACCGGGCGTGCGAGAGCGCGGATGTCTTCGACAACCTCACCGGGCTCGTCATCGGGTTGGCCGGCGGAGCGGTGGCCGGGCGACTGCTGGCCCATGCGCGGCGGCCGGACGGGTAGTCCCCGAGCCCTGCCCAGCCCGGGCGGGGCGCGCGCACCGTGGGCCGTGGGCGCGGGCCCGTGCATCAGGGGGCCGGGTGGCCGATTGGCCGGTGACCGGCGGCCCCGTGATCCGGCGCCGGGTGGCCGAGTGGCCGGTGGGCCCGTGATCAGGGCGCCGCGTGGCCGGGGCCGCGTGGCCGGGTGGCTCGGCGGCCGGTGCCCGGGATCAGTGCGCATCGGCGTACGGGTTCGGGTGGCCTCAGCGATTCCTCGGGCCGGACGCTCGCTGCATGGGCGATGATGGCGGCGTCGACCGCCGTCAACGAACCGGAGTCGCCGATGACCGCAATCCCCGCCACCTTCCGCGCCTTCGTCGCAGCCGCCGAGGGCGACGCGGTGACGCGGGGCGTCCGCTCGTTCGCCGAAGCCGACCTGCCGCCCGGCGAGGTCGAGGTCCGGGTCACGTGGTCGAGCGTCAACTACAAGGACGGCCTGGCGACGATCCCCAACGGGAAGGTGGCCCGGATCAGCCCCCTGGTCCCGGGGATCGATCTCGCCGGCGAGGTGATCGCCAGCGAGGACCCGACGATCCCGGTGGGGACCGCGGTTCTCGCCCACGGCCACGACCTGGGCGTCGCCCGCCACGGCGGGTACGCCGAGTACCAGCGCGTCCCGGCCGGCTGGATCGTGCCCCTGCCGGCGGGGCTCACCGAGCGGCTCGCGATGGCGGTCGGGACGGCCGGGTTCACCGCGGCGCTCTCGGTCATCCGGCTCGAGGAGCGCGGCCTGCGACCCTCGAACGGTCCGGTCCTCGTGACCGGCGCGTCCGGGGGCGTCGGATCGACCGCCGTGGGGATCCTGGCCGGGCGCGGGTACGAAGTCTGGGCCGCCACCGGCAAGGCCGACGAGGCGTCCCGCCTCCGAGGGCTTGGCGCCGCCGGCGTCCTGGCCCGCGGGGAGGTCACGACCGAGAGCGTCCGTCCGCTGGAGTCGGAGCGGTGGGCCGGGGCCGTGGACTGCGTGGGCGGGGCGACACTCCCCTACATCCTGAGGACCCTGCGGCGCGGCGGGACGGTGGCCGCGTCCGGCAACGCCGGCGGCCCGGCCTTCTCGACGACCGTCTTCCCGTTCATCCTCCGCGCGGTGGCCCTGGTGGGGATCGACTCGGCAGTGGTGCCGCTCGCCGAGCGGCGCGCGACCTGGGAGCAGATCGCCACGGATATGCGCCCGAATGGCCTCGGCGACGCCCTCACCGAGGTGACCCTCGACAGCCTCCCCGGGGCGCTCGACGCGATCCTCGCCGGCGAGGCGCGTGGCCGCTGGATCGTACGGGTCGGCGGCTGAGCCGGGGCTCTCTCGGGCCGCTGGTGGCCCGACATCGCCCCTTGGCGCCGGATGCCGGCCCTGCTTGGCCGCGTCAGGCGGCCAGGTCGGCCAGCTGAACTACTTCGAGGTGTGGTCGAGGTGAGCCGTCGGGCGGATCCGCCGATCGTTCGTCACGAGGACCGAGGCGCCGGCGGCTCGGGCTGTCGCGACGTGGAGGGCATCCGCGAGCGTCATCCCGGTCCGACCGCGGACGAACCCCGCGTCGGCCGCGATCTCGACAGTCGCGGGCACTATCTGAAAGTGCTCGATGGAGCGGATCGCATCGAGGTAGCGCTCGGCCATCGTCTCGTCGCCCGCCCGAACCGGCCCGACGATCACTTCGGAGAGGACGATCGTCGCGGCGAGGCCCGTGGCGCGACCCGCGGAGACGGCGTCCAGCACGGACGTGGCGGCCCGGGCCAGCGGCCCGTTCCCCTCGAACAGGTAGATGAACACGTTGGCGTCGAAGGCGATCCGTCGATGACGGCTGCAGAGTTCGTCGATCGTCATCGGGGCGTCTCCGGCACCTCGCGCGCCACGTGGGCGGCGTGGGCGGCGCGAATGTCCGCGTCGATCTCCGCGCGGCGTTCGAGCCACCGCGCCTCGTCCTCGTCGCGCATGGCGCGGATGCGCTCGGCCGCGTCCGTTCCGTCGTAGAGGTGGGCCCCGATGCCGAGCAGGCGCGTGCCGGCCGGCACGTGGCGCCGAAGGTGGATGACGTCCCCCTCGATGTCGACGTCGAGCCGGTCTCCTGCCTTCAGGCCGAGACGTCGCCGGGCCTCGCTCGGGACGGCGATCTGGTGCTTGGTGCTGATCTTCACGCTAAGCATGATCGCGATGATAAGCGACGACCTGTCGCGAGGCAAGCCCATAGCGAGGCCGGTGTGAGGCCGGCCTCGCGATCCACCGCCGCGGTCGAGCGCGGGATCCGGCGGTCGCCCCCCGCGGTGGCATGGGATCGGTCGAGGGGAGGGGCGGACGGGCCGCTCGGCAGTTGGCACCCATCCTGCGGCGGGGCACGCTGGACCAATGGACCGCCGCAGCCCGCTCTCGCGGAGTGCCGCCGTCGTCGCCCTCATCGCCCTCGCGATCCTCGCCGGCGGCTGTGGCGGCATCTTGGCGCCGACTCCCGCGTCTCCATCGGTGCCGCCTCCGACCGTTAGCCCGACGACTGAGGTCCGGGTCTTCTTCGCCGCGGGCGGCACGGACCCGTGCGGAGACGTGGTTCCGGTCGTCCGGACGGTGGCCGGCCCGGTGAGCGCGGAGGTCGCCCTGCGCGAGCTGCTCGGCGGGCCCTCCCCGGCCGAGGCCGCGGCGGGCTACTCGAGCCTCTTCGGCCGTGCGACGGCCGACGCGCTGCTCAGCGTAGTCATCGTCGATGGCATCGCGCGGGTCTCGTTCCGCGATCTCCGATCGGCGCTTCCCAACGCCTCGTCGGCCTGCGGGAGTGCCGCGCTCCTGGGCGCCCTGGACGCCACGCTGGCCCAGCTCCCGGGCATCCGCGGCGCCCGCTACTCGTTCGGCGGCGACGAGGCGGCCTTCTACGAGTGGCTGCAGATGGCGCCTCCGGACTGAGCCTCCCCGGCCCCGTCGCGGCGTCGCCCGACCACGGGGCAACCCCCGGCGGCGCGGCCGCCAGGAGCCAAGTCCCTGCGCCGCGGCACCCGGATGGCGCCGCGCTCCCCTACCCCGGCTGGGCAACCACCAGGATGCGCAACTCGGTCATGTCCTCGATCGAGTAGCGGAGGCCCTCCCGGCCGAGACCGGAGTCCTTCACGCCACCGTAGGGCATGTGGTCGATCCTGTAGGTCGGGATGTCGTTGAGGATGACGCCGCCCACCTCGATCTCGTTGAAGGCCGTGAACGCGTTCCCGAGATCGCTGGTGAAGACGCCGGCCTGGAGGCCGAAGAACGAGGCGTTGACCTGGCGGACCGCGTCGGCGAAGTCGGAGAAACGGAAGAGCACGACGAGCGGAGCGAACGCCTCCAGGCTGCAGACCTTCGCCTCCACGGGCGTGTCGGCGAGGACCGTGGGGGCGAAGAAGGTCCCCTTCGAAGTCCCGCCGAGGAGGACCCGCCCGCCCATCGCGACAGCCTCGTCCACCCACGCCCGGGTGCGCCGCGCCGCCTTCTCGTCGACCATCGGGCCGAGGTCGGTCTCCATCTCGAGCGGGTCGCCAAGGCGGAGCGCGCCGGCGGCGGCGACGAACTTCTGCACGAAGGCGTCGTAGATGTCGTCGTGGATGAAGACTCGCTGGACGCTGATGCAGACCTGGCCCGAGAAGTGGAACGCGCCGGTCACGATCCGCCTGACGGCCCAGTCGATGTTCGCGGTCCGGTCGACGATCGCCCCGGCGTTGCCGCCGAGCTCCAGCACGACCCTCTTCTTGCCGGCCCGCGCCTTCATGTCCCACCCGACCACCGGGCTCCCGGTGAAGGTGAGGACCTTGAAGCGCTCGTCGGCGACCAGGCGATCGCCCGTCTCGCGGCTCATGGGCAGGATGCTCACCGAACCGGCCGGCGCCCCCGCCTCCTCGATGATCTCCGCGACGGTCAGCATCGTCAGCGGGTCCTTGGAGGGCGGCTTGAGAACGATCGAGCAGCCGGCCGCGATCGCCGGGGCAACCTTGTGGGCGGCGAGGTTGAGCGGGAAGTTGAAGGGACTGATCGCCGCGACCGGACCCGCGGGAAAGCGCCGCGTGATCCCGATCCGGCCCTTGCTGCTCGGCATCAGGTCGAGGGGGATCAGCTCGCCGCCGATCCGCTCGGCCTCCTCGGCCCCCAGGCGGAACGTCAGGACCGCCCGGTCCACCTCGACGAGCGAGTCGCGGATCGGCTTGCCGGCCTCGAGCGTGATCAGCCGCCCCAGCTCCTCGCGGCGAGCCTTGATCCCCGCGCTGATGCTCCGCAGCGTGGCCGCCCGCTCATAGGCGGGAAGCCTGCGGGTCACCTCGAAGGCGGCGACCGCGGCCTGGACCGCCTCCTCGTATTGGGCGGGCGTCGCCTGGTAGGTGAGGCCGGCGGGCTCGCCGGGGCGGGCGGGATTCTCGATCGTCAGGACGTCGGGGGATTCGACCCAGCGGCCGGCGAGGAAGATCCTGTGGGGGACGATGCTCGTGGCGGTGGCCATGGGAGGCGGCTCCTCGGTGAAGCAGGGGCGGCCGCGGTTCGCGGGCCGTTGGCGGGCGGCCTCGCCGGCCGTCGGCCCATTCTACGCGGCGCCCCGGCCGGGACAGCCATCGTCGCCGGCGGTCCGGCCCCCGGATCAGCCCCCGGCGAGCAGCTCGTCGCGCGCCTTCAGCATCTCCGCCCGAGCCTCGTCGGCGATCACCGGGTAGGTCGGGTCGATCTCCATGAGCGCGTCCAGGATCACCGCGCCGGCGGCGACCCGCATGAACCATTTCCGGTCGGCGGGGATCACGTGCCAGGGCGCGTGCTCGGTGCTGGTGTGGCTGAGCATCTCGGCGAAGGCGTCCTGGTAGGCGTCCCAGTACTGGCGCTCGCGAACGTCGCTGGCGGTGAACTTCCAGTTGCTCTCCGGCTCGTCGATGCGGGCCAGGAAGCGCTCCTTCTGGGCCTCCTTCGAGACGTTGAGGAACAGCTTCACGATACGCGTGCCGTTGTCGACGAGGTAGCGCTCCCAGTCGTTGATCTCGCGGAAGCGGCGAGTCCAGGCGTCCTTCCCCTTGGCCTCGGGTGGCAGCTTCTGCCCGGCGAGGATCCCGGGGTGGACCCTGACGACGAGGACCTCCTCGTAGTAGCTGCGGTTGAAGATCCCGATCATCCCCCGCGCCGGCAGGCGCTTCGCGGCCCGCCAGAGGTAGTCATGGTCCATCTCCTCTGCCGAGGGGACCTTGAAGCTCGTGACCTCGACCCCCTGCGGGTTCACCCCGCTCAGCACGTGGCTGATCGTCCCGTCCTTGCCGGCCGCGTCCATCGCCTGGAAGATGACGAGCAGGGCGTAGGTGTCCTGGGCAGCCAGCCGGGACTGGTACTCGGCCAGCGCGGCGACGCCATCCTGGAGCGCCGCCTCGGCATCCTCCTTTCGCATGAAGTCGGCCGTCGACGCGGGGTCGAAGTCCTTCGGCAGCTGCACCTTTGTACCGGGCGGGACGCGGAAGGGCGCGATCAGGCGCTGAATCCGCTTCGCGCGATCGTCGTTCATCGGGTCACTCCTTCGTCGGCCGGGCGGCTTCGTCGGCCGGGCGGCTTCCTCGTCGGCGGCGGCGCCGAGCGCGAGCGTCGGCGCCGGGGGGTGCGGCGGCTTCGTCGGCCGGGCGGCTTCGCCTCGCTTCTCCCTGGGCGTCAGCGGCGGCGCCCCGAGCGCCCGAAGAGCGTCCCGAAGACGCCCCGGAGGAGGTCGCCGCCGACGTCCTCGATCATGTCCTGCTGGCGTTTCGCGGCGCGCGCCGCCTCCCGTCGGGCGGCTGCGTCCTGGCGGGTCTGCTCGCGCTCGGCCGCGCTTGCCTGGCGCGCGGCCTCGCGGCGGATTCGCTCCAGCTCGCGGGCGCGCGCCTCGATGGCCCGCCGCTCCTGGGCCGGGGTCGGAGCGGGTACGCCGGGAGCTCCCGTGGCACCCACCATCGCCGCCTTCGCGGCGGCGATTCGCGCGGAGAGGATCTCGTGGGCGCTCTCCCGGTTGACCGGGGCCGCGTAGGTCGCGTAGAGGGACCCCGCGCTGATCCGCCGTTCCATCTCGTCCGGCGGGATCGCGGCCATGAGCGAGTCCGGCGGGACCAGGCGCGTCGGCGCGAGGGGCGTCGGAACGCCGCGCGGGGAGAGGACGGTGACGAGCGCCTCGCCGGTTCCCAGGGACATGATCACCTGCCCGGTGTCGAAGTAGTCGGTCATGGGGAACGTGCGGACGGTCTTCTTCAGGTTGTCGGCGTCCTCGGGGGTGAAGACGCGCAGCGCGTGCTGGACGCGGTTGCCGAGCTGGGCCAGGACGGAGGCGGGCACGTCGGTCGGGACCTGGGTGACGAAGAAGACGCCCACGCCCTTCGACCGGATGAGGCGGACGGTGCGCTCGACCTGGTCGAGGAGCGCCTTGCTCGCGTCGTCGAACAGGAGATGCGCCTCATCGAAGAAGAAGGCCAGCTTCGGCTTGGGCAGGTCGCCGGCCTCGGGAAGCGATTCGTAGAGCTGGGCGAGCATCCAGAGCATGAAGGTGCTGAACAGCACCGGCTTGTCCATGACGTCCGAAAGCTCGAGGACGCTGATGATCCCCTGGCCGGCGGGCGTGGTCCGCATGAGGTCCTCGACCTCGAACTCGGGCTCACCGAAGAAGGCGGCCGCGCCCTGCTGCTCGAGGCCGACGATCGAGCGGAGGATGACGCCCAGAGTCGCAGGGGCGATCCCGCCGTAGTCCTCGAGGACGACCTTGCCCTCGTCGGAGCCCAGGAACTTGAGTGTGGTGCGCAGGTCGTCGAGGTCGAGCAGGGCCAGGTCGTGGTCGTCGCAGTACTTGAAGACGAGGGCGAGAACGCTGGTCTGGGTCTCGTTGAGGTCGAGGACCTTGCCCAGGAGGAGTGGACCGAAGGAGTGGACGGTGGCCCGGACCTGGGCGCCGAGCTTCCCCGTGAGCGAGAGGAGCTCGATCGGGTGGCCGTCCGGCTTGAAGTCCCAGCCGAGCTCCTTGACCCGGGCCAGGACCTTGGGATTGGCCGCGTCCCCCGGCAGCGCGAGCCCGGTGAGGTCGCCCTTGATGTCCGCGATGAGGACCGGGACGCCGGCCGCGGAGAGCTGGCCGGCCAGCACCTGCAGGGTCTTCGTCTTGCCGGTGCCGGTGGCGCCCGCGATCAGCCCGTGGCGGTTGACCATGGAGAGCGCGATCTGGACGCGAACGTCCGGGATCGCCACGGTGTTCTCCATCGGGCACCCCAGGACCAGCGCCGGCTCCTCGAGGGCGTAGCCCGTCGCCATCGCGTCGTGGAACGTCTGGGCCATCGGTGATCTCTCCCCTGGCGCCTGGCTTTCCCGGTCGGGTCTCCGCCCACGCCGGCCGTGGCGCGGCAGGCGCCTATCATCGCGCACTCGCCGGGCCGAAGGCGGGCGGGGGGGCGCCTCCGGGCTGGCAGGCGGGCGCGCACTCGCCGGGCTCGAGCCGGCGCGGCGGCGGGCGGAGCGGCGGGGGCGCGGGCGGATGCGGGACCGGGGACGCGCGGCGGGGCGCGACGCGCGGCGGGGGCGCGAGCAGGGCGGTCGAGGGCCCGGCGCCCCCCGCGCCCCGCCGCCCCTACCCGCCGGCGCCCCGGAGGTAGCTGCCCAGGACCCGGACGGAGGTCGTGACGGCCGCCAGGTCGTCGAGGGCCGCGCGGGCGTCGGGGGCCATCGCGTCGGCGTCGAGGTCAACCCAGAAGACGTACTCCCAGGGCCGGTCGAGGGCGGGCCGGCTCTCGAGCTTGGACAGGTTGAGGTCGTGGTTCGCGAAGACGGTGAGCGCCCGCAGGAGCGCGCCCGCTTCGTTGCGGATCCCCACCACGAGGGTCGTGCGGCACGCTCCCGACGGGTCCACCGCCGTGGACAGCGCGGCGGGCAGGTCGGCTCCGACCGCCGTCACGACCAGGAAGCGTGTCCGGTTGTCGGGATCGCCCTGGATGTCGGCGGCGAGGATCTCGAGGCCGAACAGCGCCGCGGCGCGCGGCGAGAGGACGGCGGCGGCCCCGCGCTCGGCCCGCTCGACGAGCGCCTTTCCGGCGCCCGCCGTGTTGTAGGTCGTCAGCAGCGTCCACGGGCGGGTCCGCAGGTAGGCGTCGGCCTGGGCCAGCGCCTGCACGTGCGAGGAGACGCGCTCGATCTCCTCGAGCCGCTCGCCGGGCAGGGCGGCCAGGCACAGCCGCACCGGCACGACGACCTCGCCCGTGATCTCCAGCGGGAACTCGAGGAGGAGGTCGTAGTTCTCGCGGACGGTGCCGTTGACGACGTTCTCGATGGGCACGACGCCGGCGGCGGCGCGGCCCCCGGCCACGGCCTCGAAGACCCCCCGGAAGCCGCCGACCGGCAGGGTCGCGACGTCCTCGCCGAAGTACGCGTGAACGGCATCCTCGGCGAAGGCGCCGGGCTCGCCCGAGTAGGCCACGACGGGCGCCGGCGTGGTCACCGGTCGAACCAGCTCCCGCCGATCTCGACCTGCGACTCGTCCAGCTCCGCGCGGCCGCCGGCCCGCGCGGCCCGCGCGCGAAGCTCGGCCAGGCGCGCGTTGCCGGCGGCCTCGGTCGCCCCCGCCCACGCCTCGTCGGCGAGGAGGGCCCTCAGCGCCGCCAGGTACGCCTCGGCGCAGGCGGCGACCAGGTTCACGTCGCGAGCCGTTCCCGGGTAGCGGCCGCTCGCCCGCTCTCCCGTCGCCGAGGCCGGAGGCTCCACCACCAGCTCGACGAGGGCATCCGCACCGGCCGTCTCTCCGATCGCGTGGACGTCGAAGGCGACGAGTCGCACGTGGCCGCCGAGCACGTCCTCCAGCGCCGCGTCAACGGCGTCGTAGAGCGAGCCGATGGCGCCCGCGCTCTCCGCCGTCGCCTCCCACTGGTGGTCGCCGGCCGCGAGGACGACGGCCGCCCGCCCGGTCCCCGACGAGCCGGTGGTCATCGTCCAGCGGAGGAGGCGCAGGCCGTTGGGCTCGCGCGGCGCAGCCTGCTCGGGCGGCGAAGCCTGCTCGCGCGGCGCGGCCGGCCCGGCAGGCTTCCCGTGCTCGCTCATCGCTCTCCCCCGCTCGGTGCCGCGGGCCGGCGGCCCGTCACCGCTTCCCGCCCGCGCCCGTGGACGGGCCGGCCGGCTCCGTGAAGTGGCGCTCGTCGCGGCGCCGCAGCTCCGCCCCCGACTTCCAGATCGCGTACTCCAGCGAGTCGGCGAGGGCCGCCGCGGAAGCGGCGATGATGTTCGTGTCGGAGCCCATCGTGCTCCAGGTCCGGGTCCCGTCGGCGGAGTCGATGACCACCCGCGTCCGCGCCGCGGTTGCCGCCGTCCCGTCGAGGATGCGCACCTTGTAGTCGACCAGGTGGACGCCGTCGAGCTGCGAGTAGAAGGCCCGCAGCGCCTTGCGGAGCGCCGCGTCGAGGGCGTTCACGGGCCCGTTCCCGTCGGCGGCGGTGTGGAGGACCTCGCCCTCGACCTCGACCTTCACCGTCGCCTCGGCGAGGAGCTCGCGCCCCTCGCGCTGCTCGACGAGCACGGTGAAGTCGACGATCCGGAAGGGCGCGACGTAGCCGGCAGTCCGGCGGCGGATCAGGAGCTCGAACGACGCCTCGGCACCCTCGAAGGCGAGCCCGTCTGCCTCGAGCTGCTTGATGACCAGGGATAGCTCGCGCGGGTCGAGGCCCTCGAGCTGGTGGCCCAGCTGCCCGGCGCGGATCGACGTGTTCGCCCGGCCCCCGAGCTCCGAGACGACGAGCCGGCCGACGTTGCCGACGAGGCCCGGGTCGACGTGCTGGTAGCTTCGCTCTACCTTCGCGACGGCCGCCCCGTGGACTCCGCCCTTGTGGGCGAAGGCGCTCCGCCCGACGAACGGCTGGTAGTCGTTGGGGGCGACGTTGGCGATCTCCGCGACGGCCCGCGAGAGCGAGGTCAGCGCGGAGATCTCGCCGCCGCCGACCGGGAGGAGCGGGAGGTCCGTCTTGAGGGCGAGGTTGGCGAGGACGCTGACCATGTTGGCGTTGCCGCAGCGCTCGCCGTAGCCGTTGATCGTGGCCTGGACGTGGCGGATGCCCGCCTGCACCGCGGCGACGGAGTTGGCCACCGCCAGCTCCGCGTCGTTGTGGGTGTGGATCCCCCAGGTCACGGCGGGAGCGCCGGGGTCGCCCTCGAGGGAGCGCCTCGTGTCCTCCACGATCCGGACCAGCTCGTCGGTGAGCGTCCCCCCGTTGGTGTCGCAGAGGACGAGGCTGTGGGCGCCCGCCTGGCGCGCGGCCCGGAGCGTGGCGAGGGCGTACGAGCGGTCGGCCCTGTAGCCGTCGAAGTAGTGCTCGGCGTCGTAGATCGCCTCCCGGCCGTGGTCGACGAGGAACCCGATCGACTCGGCGATCATGTCCAGGTTCTCGGCGGGCGTCGCCCCCAGGACCTCGACCACGTGGAGCAGCCAGCTCTTCCCGAAGATGGTGACGACCGGCGTCTCGGCCGCGACGAGCTCGCGGAGGTTCGGGTCGGCCTCGGGCCGGTTCGCCCGATGGCGCGTGGAGCCGAAGGCGGCGAGCTTCGCCCGCTCCCAGCGGATCCCCTTGGCTGCCGCGAAGAACTCGACGTCCTTGGGGTTCGAGCCCGGCCAGCCGCCCTCGACGTAGGGCATGCCGTACTCGTCGAGCATGCGGGCGACACGGAGCTTGTCGGCGAGGCTGAGGATGATGTTCTCGCCCTGGGTCCCGTCGCGGAGGGTCGTGTCGTAGAGGACGACGGGCGGCGCGGCGGGCGAGGCGGCGGCGGGGGTGGTGTCGGGGGTCTCGGGGGTAGTCACGGGAGGAGTCCTTCGTTGCGTGGCGGGCCGGGAGGGGGCGGGGCTTCGGCGGCCGCCGTCAGGCGGACGCCCCGCTAATCTCCCCGGGCCCCCCGATCCGGGCCACGATCGCGTCGGCCATGGCGACCGTCCCGACGCGGACGCAGGCTTCCGCCGCGGCCGGGTCGCGCGGCCAGAGGTCCGCCGTCCGGAAGCCGTCGTCCAGCGCCCCGGAGACGGCCGCCTCCACCGCGTCGGCGGCGTCCGCGCGCCCCAGCGACCAGCGCAGGAGCATCGCCGAGGAGAGGATCGTTCCCACCGGGTTCGCCAGGTCGCGCCCGGCGATGTCCGGCGCGGAGCCGTGGATCGGCTCGTAGAGGCCGTGCAGGCCGTGCGCCGTGCGACGGGTCCCGAGCGACGCGGACGGGAGCATCCCCATCGAGCCCGCCAGGACCGAGGCCTCGTCGGAGAGGATGTCGCCGAACATGTTCTCGGTGACGAGGACGTCGAAGGATGCGGGGGCGCGGACGATCTGCATGGCGCAGGTGTCGACGAGCCGGTCGTCGAGGGTCACGTCGGGGTACTCGGCGGAGATCTCGTGGACGACCGTCCGCCAGAGGCGCGAGGTGGCCAGGACGTTGGCCTTGTCCACGCTCGTCAGCCGGCGACGGCGGCCGCGGGCCAGGTCGAAGGAGAGGCGGGCGACGCGGGCCACCTCCGGCTCGGTGTAGGGCAGGGTGTCGCTGGCCGCCCGCGCACCCGGGGCACCGGTCGCCTCGGTTCGCGAGCCGAAGTAGAGGCCGCCGGTCAGCTCGCGGACGATGAGCATGTCGACGCCCTCGAGGAGCTCCGGCCGGAGCGGCGATGCCGGCACGAGCGCCGGGTGGACGCTCACCGGGCGAAGGTTCGCGAAGAGGCCGAGGCCTCCGCGCATCGCGAAGAGGGCCATCTCCGGACGGACGGTCGCCCTGGGGTCGTCCCACTTCGGGCCACCGACGGCGCCGAGCAGGATCGCGTCGCTCGCGGCGCACGCGGCGAGGTCCTCGTCGCGGATGGCGACGCCGTACGCGTCGATCGCGGCGCCGCCCGCGACGAGGTCGGTCCAGGCGATCTCGAAGGCGAAGCGCGCGCCCGCGGCGGCGAGCACGCGCCTCGCGGCCGCGACGACGTCGGGGCCGACGCCGTCGCCGGGGATCGCGACGAGGCGATAGGCGGAGCTCGGAAGGCTGCCCTCCGCGGTCACGGCAGGAGCTCCGCCGGCCGGCGCATCGGGATGACCGTGCCGTCGCTCTCGGCTGCACGAAGCTTGTTGGCGGCCAGGACGTACGCCTCCAGCGACGCCTCGATGATGTTCGTGGAGAGGCCGTGGCCCGTCACCACGTGGGCCCCGGGGCCCTCGTCGATGGAGCGGCGGCAGCGGATGAAGACGCGGCCCTGCGCGTCCTCGCCCTCGGAGATCGCCTTGATCTCGTATTCCTCGAGCGTCGGCTCCCAGCCGAGGATCGGCCTGATCGCGTCGTCGACAGCGCGGTAGAGGGCGTTGACCGGGCCGTTGCCGGTCTCCTCGCCGGCCCGCGCCTCGCCGTCGATGGTCACCTGGACGTTCCCCGTGGAGCGGCCGCCGTGCGACGACGTGACGCTCCATCCCTCGAGCACGATCGACGCCGGGACGTCGTCGGCTCGCTGCTGCACAAGCGCCAGCAGGTCGGCGTCGCTGACGTCCTTCTTGAGGTCGGCGAGGGCGATGGCCTCGCGGTAGACGATGTCGAGGGTGTCGCCGGCGATCTCGTGGCCCAGGTCGCGGAGCTTCTTCTGGAGCCCCTTGCGCCCCGACAGCTTGCCGATCGTCAGCTGGCTGCCGGAGAGGCCCACGGACTGGGGGGTCATGATCTCGTAGGTGAGCGGGTTCTTGATGACGCCGTCCTGGTGGATCCCGCTCTCGTGGGCGAAGGCGTTCGCGCCGACGACCGCCTTGTTCGGCTGGATGGCGAAGCCTGTCAGATGGCTCACCAGCCGGCTGGCGGCCGATATCTGCTCGGTCTGGACCCGGCTCGCGAGATCCGGGAACTGGGTGGGTCGCGTGCGGAGGGCCATGACGACCTCTTCCAGCGACGCGTTGCCGGCGCGCTCGCCGAGCCCGTTGATCGTCACCTCCACCTGGCGCGCGCCGGCCTGGACGGCGGCGAGCGTGTTGGCGGTGGCGAGACCGAGGTCGTTGTGGCAGTGGATGGAGACCGTCGCCTGGCCGCCGACGAGGCGGTAGACGCGCTCCACGAGCGACCCGAACTCGGCCGGGATCGCGTAGCCGACCGTGTCGGGGATGTTGACCGTGGAGGCCCCGGCCTCCACGACGGCCTCGTAGACGCGGAGGAGGAAGTCGGGATCCGTGCGCGAGGCATCCTCGGCCGAGAACTCGATCTCGGCGTCTCGTCCCAGGGCCTCGCGGCCGTAGCGGACCCAGCGGACCGCCTCGGCCAGGGCCTCGTCGCGCGACAGCCGCAGCTTGTGCTTGAGGTGGATGTCGGACGTGGCGATGAAGACGTGGAGGTGGGGTCGCTCGGCGACCTGGATCGCCTCGACCGCGCGCTGGGGATCGCCGTCGCGGCAGCGGGCGAGCGCGGCGACGGCGACGCCCCTGGTCTCCTTCGCGATCCGGTGGACCGCCTCCCAGTCGCCCGGCGAGGCCGCCGGGAAGCCGGCCTCGATGACGTCCACCCTGAGGCGGACGAGCTGGCGGGCGACCTCCAGCTTCTCCGCGGCGGTCAGGCCGGCGCCGGGCGCCTGCTCCCCGTCGCGGAGGGTGGTGTCGAAGATTCGAACGGTGCCCGCGGGGACGAACGGGCCGGCGGGTACGGGTACCGACGGCATCAGTGGGCCTTTCCTGTGCTGCCCGACGCGGTGGCCTGGGCCTGGCCGGCGCGAACGGTGACGGGGTTGAGGAACGGCATGGCAGCCCGCAGGCCGGCCCCGACCTGCTCGATCTGGTGCTCGCGGTCCTGCGCCCGGAGGCGCTGAAACTCGGGGCGCCCGGCCTCGTTCTCGGCGATCCAGCGGGCCCCGAAGCTGCCGTCCTGGATGTCGGCGAGGACCGCCCGCATCGTCGTCCGGACGTGCTCGTCGATGATCCGCGGCCCCGAGACGTAGTCTCCGTACTCCGCGGTGTCGCTGACGGAGAAGCGCATGAAGTTGAGGCCGCCGCGGTACATGAGGTCCACGATCAGCTTCAGCTCGTGCATCGTCTCGAAGTAGGCGAGCTCGGGCTGGTAGCCGGCTTCGACGAGCGTCTCGAAGGCCATCTTCACGAGGGCCGCCGTGCCGCCGCAGAGGACGCTCTGCTCGCCGAACAGGTCGGTCTCGGTCTCCTCGGCGAACGTCGTCTCGAGGACGCCGGCCCGCGTGCTGCCGAGCCCCCGGGCGTAGGCGAGGACGCGCGCCCGGGCGGTCCCTGTGGCGTCCTGGTGGACGGCGAAGAGGGAGGGCACGCCGCCGCCGCTCTCGTAGACGGAGCGGACCAAATGGCCCGGGCCCTTGGGGGCGACCATCCCGACGTCGATTCCCTCGGGCGGGGCGATGCTCCCGTAGCGGATGGCGAAGCCGTGGGCGAACAGGACGAGCATGCCGGGCTTCAGGTTGGGCGCGATGTCCGCGTCCCAGGCCGCCTTCTGGGCCGTGTCGGGGATCGCGATCATCACGACGTCGGCGGCGGCCACGGCAGCGCCCGTGTCGAGCACGCGGAGACCGGCGTCCTCGGCAACCGCGCGGCTCTTCGACGTGGCCGGAAGGCCGACGAGGACGCGGACGCCCGACTCGTGCAGGTTCAGGGCGTGGGCGTGGCCCTGGCTGCCGAACCCGATGATCGCCACGGTCTGGCCGGCGAGCGCCCCCAGGTCCGCGTCCGCGTCGTAGTACATCTTCGCTGTCATCGCTTCGTGGCCTCCTCGATCGACTGAGCGCCCCGCGACATGACGACGGTCCCGGTCCGCACCAACTCCTTGATCCCATAGCCGCGGAGGAGCGCGACCAGCGCGTCCACCTCGGACTCCGTGCCCACCGTCTCCACGATCACCGCCTCCGGCGCCATGTCCACGATCCGGGCCCTGTGCATCTCCACGATCGAGATCAGCTCCCCGCGGTTGCGGTCGGTCGCCCGCACCTTCACGAGGGCCAGCTCGTGCTGGACGGTCGGCTCGTCGGTGACGTCCTGGACCTTGAGCACGTCGATGATCTTGTAGAGCTGCTTCGCCGCCTGCTCCACGAGGACGTCGTCCGCGCGGAGGGTGATCGTCATCCGGCTGATGTCCGGATCGTCGAGGTGGCTGACGGCGAGTGACTCGATGTTGAAGCTCCGGGCGCGCATGAGGCTCGACACCCGGTTGAGGACGCCGGGCCGGTTGTTGACGATCGCCACCAGGACGTGGCGGCGCTGCTCGCCGGTCCCCGGCAGGTCGCGCGGCGGGGGCGCGCTGTGGGCGGGCACCCTGGCGGATCCGTCGGGGCTCATTCGTCGGCTCCTCCCCAGGTCTCGATGAGGTCGGAGAGCCCCTTGCCGGCGGGCATGATCGGCAGGACGTTCTGCGCCTCGGCGATCTCGAACCAGACGAGCGCCGGGCCGTCGACCGCGTTGGCGGCCTCGATGGCCGGCCGGACCTCCTCGGGAGTGCGAACCTTCCAGGCAGGGAAACCGTAGGCGTCGGCCAGCTTCAGGTAGTCCGGGCCGAACATGTTCGATGAGTGGTAGTTGGCGGAGTAGAAGATCTCCTGCCACTGCCGGATCATCCCGAGCTTCTTGTTGTCGAGAAGGGCGATCCGGACCGGGATCCGGTCCTGGACGAGCGTCGCCAGCTCCTGGAGGGTCATCTGGAAGCCGCCGTCGCCGCAGATGGCCCAGGTCACCTTGTCGGGGCGGCCGAGGGCGGCGCCCATCGCGGCCGGGAGCGCGTAGCCCATGGTGCCGAGGCCGCCGGAGCTCAGGTGGCTGTTCGGTCGTCGGTAGCCCGCGTAGCGCGCCGTCCACATCTGGTTCTGGCCGACGTCGGCCACGAGCGTCGCGTCATGCCCGGTCGCCTCGCCGATCTGGGCGACCACGAAGTCGGCCGAGAGCTGGCCGTCGCGCCAGGCTCCCGAGCCGTGCCAGCTGGATCCCTCCGATTCCCGGCGCCATTCGGCGAGCTGGGCCAGGTAGGCGGCCCGCTCGGACTCCGCCGCCTCGTGCACCAGGGGAAGCAGCCCGCCGAGGACGCGCTTCGCGTCGCCCACGACGGGGACGTCGACGGCGACGTTCTTGCCGATCTCGGCCGGGTCGATGTCGACGTGGACGATGCGGGCGTAAGGCGCGTAGGTGCGCACGTTGCCGGTGACCCGGTCGTCGAAGCGCATCCCGACGGCGACGAGCAGGTCGGCCGACTGGATCGCCCGGTTGACGTGCTTCCAGCCGTGCATCCCCATGTAGCCGTAGGCCAACGGATGCGTCTCGTCCATGGCCCCGATCCCGAGGAGGGTCCAGGCGACCGGGATCCGGGTCTTCTCGGCCAGCGCGCGGAGCTCCTCGGTGGCGTCGGCGATGAGGACCCCGTGGCCGGCCAGGAGGACCGGCCGCGTGGCCTTCGCGATCTCCTCGGCGATCAGCTTGAGCTGGCGGGGGTGGCCGCCGAGCGTCGGCCGGAAGCCCGGCAGACCGGCCGCGACCTCCTCGTCGGTGGGATGCGGCGCGTCGGTCTCCTGCTGGAGGGCGTCCTTGGTGATGTCGACGTGGACCGGGCCGGGCCGCCCGGTGCGAGCGATGTGGAAGGCCTCGGCAAGGACTCGGGGGAGGTCGTTCGCGTCCCGCACGAGGTAGTTGTGCTTGGTCATCGGCAGGGTGATGCCGGTGATGTCGATCTCCTGGAAGGCGTCCTTGCCCAGGAGCGCGGCGGGCACGTTGCCGGTGATGGCGACCATCGGGATCGAGTCGAGCTGGGCGGTGGCGATCCCGGTGACCAGGTTCGTGGCGGCCGGGCCCGACGTGCCCAGGCAGACGCCCACCTTGCCGGTCGCGCGGGCGTAGCCGTCGGCGGCGTGGGCCGCGCCCTGCTCGTGGCGGACGAGCACGTGGCGCAGGTCGGGGTGGTCGCCGAGGACGTCGTAGAGCGGCAGGATCACGCCACCCGGGTAGCCGAACAGGACGTTCACGCCCTGGCGGAGGATCCCTTCCACGAGGACGTCGGCACCGATGCGGGCGCGCTTCTGGCGCCGCTCGGCGGCCTCCGAGTGCGCCTGGCTGCCCGCGTGGAGCATCTCGCGGCGGGCCTTCTCCACCGCATCGGCGGCGGCCGTCCCGGCGCCCGGCACGTGGCTGCGGCGCACGCCGCCGACCGCGGCCGGTCGTGTCGGAGCCGGAGCGGCCGCGTCCGGCGGACCCGCGGCCCGGTCGTCCTTCGTCATCGCCATCAGTGTGCCTGACCTCCCTGGGCCCCGCCGCCGGTGCCTCGTCGGCCTCCGGCGAACCTGCCGTTCATGCAAAAGCCCCCGCCGGTCTCCCGGCGAGGGCCTGTTGGTTCCGTTCGTTCGTCGCGCCTAGCGCTTCGTCCGAGGTCCTCCAGGCTCCCTCCGGGAGCCGCCAATAAGGCCCAGGAGGCCGAGAAGGGAGAGGAGAATGGACCGCAGCGATACGGGGGCGTCGGGATCGAGCTCGTCGAGCGGCACGTTCACGCGGCGGCCGTCACTCGTCACGACGACGGCGACGGGGCGGCGGTCCTGACCGTTGAGGAGGCCCATGATGCCCGGCAGCTCCTGCGCGGCTCGCCGCGGGTGCGACGAGTGGGGCGGAGTGTAGCAGGGATCGGGGTTCCGTCAAACGACGCGCGGGCCACGACGACGCGCGACCCGCCGAGTCAGGCTCGCCCGCCGCCACGCCGCGCGGGCCACCAGCTCCACTCGCCGAAGCCCGCGGCGAGCGCGGGGACCAGGATGCTGCGCACGATGAAGGTGTCGATGAGAACGCCGAGGGCGACCGCGAAGCCGATCTGGAAGAGGATGAGGAGCGGCGCCGACATCAGGGAGCCGAACGTCCCGGCCAGGATGACGCCGGCCGACGTGACGACCGTGCCGGTGCGCGCCGAGGCCCGCCGAATGCCGGCCCGCAGGTCACCGGTCGCGCTCTCCTCCCGGATCCGGCTCGTGACGAAGATGTTGTAGTCGGACCCGAGGGCGACCAGCAGCACGAAGACTATGAGCGGCAGATACGTGTTCATGCCCGGCTGGCCGAGGATCTTCTCGAAGACGAAGCCCGAGAGGTGGATGGTCGTGACGTACGAGAGGAGCACCGTCGCCACCAGGTAGAGCGGGGCGACGAGGCTCCGCAGGAGGACGATCAGCACCAGGAGGATCCCCAGCACGGTCAGGACGGCGACGACCCGGAAGTCGGCTTCCATGGTCGTGTGGATGTCGGCGAACTCGGCGGTCGCCCCGCCGACGAGGAAGCGCAGCCCATCGACCGGCGCGAGGGCGGCGATCGAGGCGCGCACGCGCCCCACGGTCTCCGCTGCCGCGCTCGAGTAGGGGTCATCGGTGGCCACCGTGGAGATCCGGGACACGTGCCCGTCGGACCCGACGAACGCGGCCACGAGCCGGTCGACCGTGGCGCCCGCGTCGCCGGCCAGGCCCCGGGCGAGGAACCAGTCCTGGTCGGGGTTGGCCTCGAGCCGGTCGGCCACCGCCGCGAGCGCGGCGGCCAGGTCGCCCGCAGCACCGGGCGGCCCGCTCCTTGAGCGCGGCCACGGCCCCGGGCGACGGAGTGCCCGGAACCGTCGAGCCCTGCGAGCGCCTCCGCGAGCCTCGTCTGCGCGTCGCTCGCCGCCGCCCAGGTCGGATCGCCGGCAACCCAGGCGTGGCCCGCCCCAAGCGCGTCGAGCCAGGCGCCGCCGGACGCCAGGCCCGCCATTGCGTCCGGGCGAGCGAGGAGCAGGTCGACGGCGCCCGGTCGCGCGAGCAGCGCCGACCTGGCCGGCGATCGTCCGGAGCTGCGTCGAGGGATGGAGGTCTTTCGAGACGCCGGTGCCGGCCGGTGCCACGAGGCTGCGGACCGTCGCCACCCCCTCCGTCGCCGCGATCGCATCGGTGGCTTTCGCGATGGCCGCCAGGCCGGCAGGGGCCGCGAGGTCGCCCGCCGGAGCGTCGAGATAGGTCGTGATCGGCATGAGGCGGCCGCGATCCATGTGCTCTGCCACGCGCTCGAAGCCGAGGCGCGCGTCGGAGGTGGCGGGCAACTCCGCGAGCATGTCGAAGCTTGTCGTCGGAGCCGGGATCGCGAACGCCGGGATCGCCAGCAGGGCGACGACGGCCGCCGCCACCACGATCGGGCGTCGCACGATCCCCCCGGCGAGGCGATCCCAGGCCGAGATGCCGGCCTCCTCCCCGATCGGCTTGGGATGGCGCGGCCAGAAGAGCGCCGGACCGAAGACCACGAGGAACGCAGGGGCGAGGGTGAGGCCCGCGGCGAGGGTCACCGCGATCGCGAGGGCCATCGCCGGCCCGATCGTCTGGACGAGGCCGAAGCGGGCGACCGCGAGGGAGACGAGGCCGACGATCACGGTCGCCGCCGATGCCGCGATCACCGCCCCGATGCGGGCCACCGTCCGCTCGGCCGCCACCGCGCGCGAGGCCGCGCTCCTGCCGCCGTCGGGTGTCCGGGCCAGCTCCTCCCGGTAGCGGCTGATCAGGAAGATCGTGTAGTCGGTGCCGACCCCGAAGACGAGGACGACCACGAACGACTCGATCAGCGTGCTCACCTTGACTCCCGACTCGGCGACCCAGCCGAGGAGGCCCCGCGAGACGAGGTAGGCGGCGCCGATCGTGAGAAGAGGGACGAGGGCCGCCAGCGGAGCCCGGTAGATCGCCAGCAGGATGAGGATGACCAGCAGGATCGTGACGATCGTCGTCCGGTCGGTCCCCTCGACGATCGAGGCGACGTAGTCGGCGCCGATCCCCGCGGACCCGGTCACGTGGACCTCGAGCCCGGCGGGTGCGGTCGCGGCGGCGTGGTCCCGGATCCCCGAGACGGCCCCGTTCGCGCCCTGCTGGAACGAGACGACGTCGAGCCGGACCGAGACCAGCTCCGTCGTGCCGTCCCCGCTGCGCATCTCGGGCGCTCGCAGCGGGTCCGTGGCCACGGTCGTGACGCCGAGGACATGGTCGCGGACGGCGGCGGGCGTCGTGGGGTCGGTCAGCCAGGTGGCGAACTCGTCGCGGTAGGCGGCGTCGGCGGCGGTCAGGCCGCCTGCGCGAAAGAAGGCGAGCGTTGCCGTGGCCGCCGCCGCGTCCTTCGGGAAGGCCGCGGCGCCGATGCGGCGCGCCTCCACCGACTCCACGTCGGCCGGCAGGAAGCTCGTCTCGTCCGCCGAGCCGACGCGCGAGAGGGACGGGGCGAGCAGCACGCACAGGCCCGCGATCGCGATCCAGGCGGCGATGACGAGGAGCGGGGCGCGAACCACCGCCCGGCCGATCCGGTCGAACATCGCCGGGACTGTGCGCGGCACGGCGCGCCCGGCCTAGTGCCGCCCGTCACGATCACTCCCGTCCGGACGGACGGGGGTTCCACCCGGCCCTGTCGCCGGGCCGGCGCCGCGCTACCGTTCCGACATGAAGTCGCGGAGCGCCCTTGCGGCGCTTGCCGTCGTCGCGGTCGTCGCGACGTCCTGCGGGGAGCCGGCGCAGCCCACCCCCGCGACCACCGAGACGCCGTCGACGGCGGCCGCGATCACCGAGGACGGCCTGCGGGCCCGACTCGAGGCACTGGCGGCGGTGACGGCGGGAGCGGGCGGCAGCCGGGCCGCGGGGACCGACGGCTACGATCGCGCTGCCGACCTGGTGGCGATTGAGCTGAGCGACGCCGGGTGGACCGTGGCCACCGACACGTACTCCGGCGCCGCCTTCGTCGACGAGGGGGGCTCGACCCTGGACGTGAGCGATCGGGCATTCGCGGGCGCTGATCTCCGGCCTCTCCTGTTCGCCCCCGCCGGCGACGTGACCGGCCCGGTCGTCGCGATCGACTGGGATCCGGCGGCCCCGGACCGGACCGGGAAGGGCTGCGCGTCGCCCGACTACGGCGACCTGCCCACGAACGCGATCGTCGTGGTCCGTTCCGGGGATTGCCTTCGCCGCGACCAGGTGATCGCCGCGCAGCAGGCCGGGGCGGCGGCGTTCATCGCCGTCTACCCCCATGCACCCGCGGGCGTCGCCTACCGCTCGACGCTCATCGAGCCTCGTCTCCTCGAGATCCCTGCCGCGGGCGTCTCCCTGGAGGCGGCGAAGGCGCTGGTAGCGGCCGCGGCACGCCGGTCGTCGGTCCACCTGGTCACCCGCGCCCGGACCTCGTCGGCCCCCACGCGGTCGGTCATCGCGGAGCTGCCCGGCAGCGAGCCCGGCCCGGTGATCATGCTGGGCGCGCACCTGGACTCGGTCATCGACGGGCCGGGGATCAACGACGACGCCTCGGGCGTCGCGGCCCTGCTGGAGATCGCGCGGGCGCTCGCCGGCACGCGCCCCCGGGCGACCATCCGCCTCGCCTTCTGGAGCGGCGAGGAGCTTGGCCTTCACGGCTCGGTCCGCTACGCGGCCTCGCTGACGGCGGAGCACGCCCGGGCGATCCTCGTCTACGTCAACGTCGACATGGTCGCCTCCCCCAACGGCTTCGCCGGGGTCTACGACGAGCCCGGGGCGCCACCCGGGTCCGCGACGGCCAATGCCCTGCTCGTCGCTGCGGTGGAGCGCGCAGGCGGGACACCGCTGGGCGTGGACCTGGGTGGAGGCTCGGACCACTACGGCTTCGCGGAAGCCGGGGTCCCGACCGCCGGCCTCTACGCCGGGGGGACGGAACCGGTGACGGCCGAGCAGGCCGCGGCATCCGGCGCGGTCGCCGGGCAGCCGGCCGACCCGTGCTACCACCTGGCCTGCGACGAGATGGCGACCGCGAACGTGGCCCTCGCCCGCGTCCTGGCGGCGGGCCTCGCCGACTTCACCCTCCGCGTCGCGAACAGCCCGGAGCTGCTGAGCCGCTGACCGCCGACCCGACGCGGCGCATCCAAGTGGCGGCCGCGCACCGTCGCAGCGACCCCGTCATCCGAGCGCGGCCGCGGCCTCTGGTACGCTTCCGCCCCAGCCCGACCGCCCCCAACCGGAGCCGCGCCACCGTGTCCGATACCAGCCCGCGCACGCTCGTCGAGAAGATCTGGGACGACCATGTCGTTTCCGAGGACCCGGGATCGCCGGCCGTCCTCGCCATCGACCTTCACCTCGTCCACGAGGTCACCTCGCCCCAGGCGTTCACGGGACTGCGTTCCCGCGGACTCCGCGTGCGCCACCCCGAAAGAACCGTGGCAACCGCCGACCACTCCACGCCGACCGCGCCCCGCGGCCTCCCGATCGTCGACGCGATGGCAGCCGCCCAGGTGGAACAGCTGGAGGCCAACTGCGCCGAGTTCGGGATCCCGATCCACGCCTACGGCTCGGATACCCAGGGGATCGTCCACGTCATCGGCCCGGAGCTGGGCCTGACCCAGCCGGGCATGACGATCGTCTGCGGCGACAGCCACACGGCGACCCACGGGGCCTTCGGCGCGCTCGCCTTCGGGATCGGGACGAGCGAGGTCGAGATGGTCCTCGCCACGCAGACCCTCCTCCAGCGCCGGCCGAAGACCTACGAGGTCCGCGTGGACGGTCGCCTCCGGCCCGGCGTCGGGGCCAAGGACGTCATCCTCGCCCTCATCGCCCGGATCGGCATCGGCGGCGGGACCGGCCACGTCTTCGAATACGGCGGCGACGCGATCCGGGCGCTCTCGATGGAGCAGCGCATGACGGTCTGCAACATGAGCATCGAGGGCGGCGCCCGCGCCGGCCTCGTGGCGCCCGACGACACGACCTTCGAGTACATCCACGGCCGGCGGCACGCCCCGCATGGCGCGGCCTGGGACGCCGCCGTGGCCGGCTGGCGGAAGCTGCCCACCGACGACGGCGCCGCGTTCGACAGCTCGCTCGCGATGGACGCGAACACCCTCGAGCCGATGATCACGTGGGGCACGAACCCCGGCATGGGCATCCCGGTGAGCGGCCGCGTCCCGCGGCCCGAGGACGCCGCCGACCCGTCCGCGCGCCGCGCTCTCGAGCGGGCCCTCGAGTACATGGGCCTCGCCGCCGGCCAGCCGATCGCCGGTCAGCCCGTCGAGGTGGTCTTCATCGGCAGCTGCACGAACTCGCGGATCAGCGACCTTCGCGAGGCCGCCGCCGCCCTCCGGGGACGCCACGCGGCCGACGGGGTGCGCCTGCTGGTCGTCCCAGGCAGTCAGCAGGTGAAGGCCCAGGCGGAGCGCGAGGGTCTCCACGAGGTCTTCCGCGCCGCCGGCGCGGAGTGGCGCGAGTCCGGCTGCTCGATGTGCATCGCCATGAACGGCGACCAGCTGGCGCCCGGCCAGTACGCCGTCAGCACGAGCAATCGCAACTTCGAAGGCCGCCAGGGAAGGGGCGGACGGACGCTCCTCGCGTCGCCGCTGACCGCCGTGGCGAGCGCGATCGCGGGCGTCGTCGCGGACCCCCGCGCGCTCCCCGGGATCGAGCGGCCCTCCCCCGTCGGCGGAGGGTACTGAGCCGTGGCCGAGCCGTACCGCCAGTTCACCAGCAAGGTCGTCGCGCTGCCGGCGGAGAACGTCGACACGGACCAGGTCGTCCCCGCTCGCTACCTCAAGACGACCGACAAGGCCCACCTCGCGGACGCCCTCTTCCACGACTGGCGCTTCAACGACGACGGGACCCTGAAGGACCCGCCGTTCGTCCTCGACCGGCCCGGGATGGCCGGCCGGAACATCCTGCTCGTCGGTGACAACTTCGGGACCGGCTCCTCGCGCGAGCACGCCCCCTGGGCTCTCACCGCTTGGGGAATTCGGGCGGTCTTCTCCACGGGCTTCGCCGACATCTTCCGCAGCAACGCCCTCAAGAACGGGGTTCTCCCGATCGTCGTCGATCCGGCGACCCACGCCAGGCTGTTCGCGCTCGTGGAGGCAGACCCGGACGCCCGCCTGACGGTCGACCTATCCGAGCAGGGGGTGCTCCTCCCGGACGGCAGCACGCTCGACTTCGAGATCGACCCGTTCGCGAAGCGGATGCTCCTCGCGGGCACCGACGAGATCGGCTACGTCGTCGGCAGGCTCCCCGAGATCGAGGCCTGGGAGGCCGCCCACCCGGCGCGCATCGACACCCGCGGGTAGACGCCGCTCGCCGCCGGATGATGCGTGGCGGGGCGCGCTGACCCCGCGCCGACCGCCGCCGGCTGACGCCCGGTCGCGCCAGACAGCCCGCGCCGCTGCCCGCCCGCGACTACAGCAGGACCGGGCGCTCGAACGGCTTCCCGAGCACGTGCTCGTCGAGGAAGGCGAGGACCGTGGCGTACCAGATCCGGGCGTTCTGCGGCTTCAGGATCCAGTGGTTCTCGTCGGGGAAGTAGAGGAGCTTGCCCTCGACGCCGTGGCGCCGCAGGTCGGTCCAGAGGCGAAGCGCCTCGCTGACCGGGACGCGGAAATCCTGCTCCCCGTGGATCACCAGCATCGGGGTCCGGATCTTCGCGAGGTGCTCGAACGGCGACTGGCGCGTGTACCGCTCGGGCTCGCGATACGGGTCGCCCATCTCCAGCTCCCAGTACGCCCCGCCGTCTGTCGTGCCGTGGAAGCCGCGCAGCTCCCAGAGGCTGGCGTGGGTGACGATCGCCCGGTAGCGGTCCGTCTGCCCGGCGACCCAGTTCGCCATGTAGCCGCCGAACGAGCCGCCCATGAGCGCCGTCCGACCGGCGTCGAGGTCGGCGCGCTCCGCCAGCGCCGCGTCCACCGCGGCGACGACGTCGGTGTACGGAGCGGCGCCCCAGTCGCCCCAGCCGCGCTGGATCATCGCCTGCCCGTACCCGGTCGAGATGGCGGGGTCGGGCATGAGGACCGCGTAGCCGCGGGCCGCCAGCACGTGCGGGTTCCAGCGCCAGTGCCAGCTGCTCCACGAGCCGAGCGGGCCGCCGTGCACCCAGACGACCAGCGGCGCCCTGGCGTCGCCGGATGCGCCGGCCGGCCGGACGAGCCAGCTGCCGATCTCGGTGCCGTCGGCCGCGCGCGCGGTCAGCCGTTCCACCACTCCGGGAGCCTCGATCCCCGCCTCGGGGATCCCGTTGGCCAGCTGCACCGGCACCTGGTCCGCACATCCGTGCGTCCAGGCGAACGATGCGCGGCGGCGAACCGATGGTCGAGCACAGGGCAAACAGGGCGTTGCCGTCGGGCGTCGGACAGAGGTCGCCAAGGGCTCCGGCCGCGGAGAGGCGCGTCACCCGTCCGTCGGCGAGGTCGAGCCGGAAGGCGGGGTGGTGGCCGGCGTCGTCCGCGGTGAAGAAGATCGCGGAGCCGTCCGCCGCCCATGTCGCGCTCTCGGGCCACCGGTCGAACTCCTCGGCGAGCGGCCGCTGCGCGCCGCTGACCAGGTCGATGGCGACGAGCGTGACCCGGGAAGCGTCGTCGGGACTCCCGAACGACTCGCGGATCGCGACGACCGTGGCGCCGTCCGGGGAGACCGCCGGGGCGTGGTACCAGGCGTCGCCGTGGGTGAGCGACCGCTGCTCCCCGGTCTCCAGGTCCACCGCCACCAGGTCCGTGCGGATCCGGGGAAGGTCGGAGGAGTCGTTGCGAGATGCCACGAGAAGCCTGCCGTCCGGCGACAGGCCGAACCCGGTCTCCTCGAACGAGCTCGGGGCGACGTCCGGCTCCACGTCCCGCGGAGACGGAAGCGGCGCCTCGGGATCATCGGCGAGGGCCGCGGCGAAGAGCCGGCGGCGGCGCGGGGCGAGCCAGTGGTCCCAGTGGCGGACCGGGTAGTCGTTCTCGAAGAGAAGCGCCCCGACGCCCGCGTCCGTGCGGGCCTTGCCTCGCTCCGCGTCGGCGGCGAAGTCCCCGGCGCCCGGGAACATCCTCGCGCCGAAGGCCACGACGGCGGCACCGCGGGCGACGGCCAGGCCGTCCACTCCGCCCTCCGGCGCCACGAGGAGGCGGGCCTCGCCGCCGCCGGAGGGAAGAAGCCAGAGGGCGTGGGCCTTGCGGTCCGGGTCCGGCTTCACGTCGGGATCGGGCCGGCTCGAGGTGAACAGCAGGGAGCCGTCGGGGAGGAACTCGGCGGCGTCGGCCTCGCCGGCCACCGAGCGGGTCAGCCGGCGCGGCGGCGCGGCCCCGGCAGGGTCGACCTGCCAGAGGGCCGAGCGCATCTTCTTGCCCTCCGGATCTGGTCCACCGACGGCGACGACGAGACGCCGCCCGTCGGGCGAGAGGCGAAGGCCGGAGAGACGAGGCAGGGCGAGGAGGCGGTCGAAGTCGAAGTCGGTCATGGTGTCCGGGCTCCCTCCGTACGTTTCAGGCGCGCGCAGCGCGGGCTTCCCGGATCCAGTCCAGGAAGCGGCGCGTCCGGGCGGCGATCTCGGCGCGATCGCGTCCGGCGACGAGGTCCGCGGGGTAGAGATGCCCGGCCACGCCGAGGGCTGCGGCTCCGGCGGCGATCCACGCCCGCGTGGCTTCCTCGGTGGCGACGACGTTCGTCGGCATCACCTTCGAGCCCGGGCTGGGCGCGAGGTGGTTCCGCACGAACGCCGGACCGTCGTAGGCCGCGGCCGGGAAGAGCTTGACGATCTCGCAGCCGAGCTCCTCGGCTGCCGCAATCTCGGTGGCGGTCCCGCAGCCGGGGATGTAGGCGATCCGGCGGCGGTTGCAGATCCGGGCAACCTCCTCGCTGTACGACGGGCCGACGACGAAGCGGGCCCCGGCGGCAACGAACATGGCGGCCGTCGGCGCGTCGATGATCGTCCCGGCGCCGACGATCACGTCCGGCAGCTCGACGGCGACCCGGCGCGAGAGTGCGAGGAACGTGTCGTAGGCGAAGTCGCCGCGGTTGGTGAACTCGACGGCGCGGGCGCCACCCTCGGCGCACCCGGCAACCATGTCGAACGCCGTATCCGGGTCCGGAGCGGTGAAGGTCGGGACCGCCCCCGTGTCGAGGATTGCGCGGAGGACCGTGAGGCGGTCGGGGGTGGGCATCAGCGGGGGTACTCCTCGGCGGGGCGGGTGCCCGGGTGGCCGGGCGGGCAGGGGCGGTAGGCGGCGGCCGCGCTGGCAGCCCCCGTCATGGTGCCGGAATCGGGGCCGTCGCGCACAATCGCCGCGATGGACCTCCTTCCGATCAACACCCTCGACCTCGTCATCCTCGTCCTGGCGATCGTGGCGGCGGTGATCGGCTTCCGATCCGGGGCTGTTCCGCAGGTCCTGGGGCTCGCCGCAACCGGCGCCGCGATCCTGCTCATCGTGGCCTTCGCGCCGCAGCTCACGGACGCCCTGGCCGGGTTGGAGCAGCCGGCGCGCGCCATCGTGGCGATCGGGGGAACCCTGCTGGTCGTGACGCTGGCCCGGGCGATCGGCTCCGGCGCCGGAACCATGCTGCGCAACCGGTTCCTGGGAGGCGTCGGGGGCGGGATCGACAGCGCCCTCGGGGCGGCCGTGGCGGCTGCCCAGGTGATCCTGGTCACCTGGCTGGTCGGAGGCCTCCTCGCCACCAGCTCCCTCCCGGTCGTGGCCGGCGTCGCGGGGAAGTCGGCCGCCGTCCGCTGGCTCCTCGACGTGCTCCCGCCCCCAGGCGACGTGATCGGCGAGGTCGGCGCAATTCTCGACGAGGCCGGCCTGCCCCAGGTCTTCAGCGGGCTGGAACCGGTACCGGCCGCCCCGGTGGATCTTCCCGGTGCGGCCGAGACCGGGTTGATCGCCGCGCGCGCCCTGGGGAGCACGGTGCGGGTGGAGGCGCAGGCCTGCGGGGCGACCTTCACGGGGGCGGCGTTCTCGCTGGGAGACGGCTACTTCGTCACGAACGCCCACGTCGTGGCCGGGGCCAGGCGGGTCGTCCTGCGTGGCGCGACGGGCTCCGGGTCCGGGACCGTCGTCCTCTTCGATCCGGACCTCGACGTCGCGGTCGTTCACGCCCCGGCGCTGCACCTGCCCGCGCTCGTCCTCGCGTCGGAGGCACCCGACCGGGGCGCCATCGGCGCGGCGCTCGGCTACCCGAACGGCGCGGGTCTCACCGCGCTCCCGGCCGCGGTCACGGCCCAGGTCCGGGCACGCGGCCGTGACATCTACGGGCGGGCCCCCATCGTCCGCGACATCCTGGAGCTCCGGGCTGCGATCGAGCCCGGGGCGAGCGGCGGCCCCCTGGTCCTCCCCGACGGCACGGTGGGGGGCATCGTGTTCGCCGAGTCCCGGACCGACCAGGCCGTGGGCTATGCGCTCGACCCGGCGGCCGTCGCCCTCGCGATCCGGCCCGGCATCGGGGAGACCGCCGCGGCAGGCACGGGGGCCTGCATCCGCTAGCCTGCGGCCCGGGCGGCGGCTCGGCGTCCGGTCGCGGCGGCTCGGGGCCCGGTCGCGGCGGCACGGGACCCGGTCGCGTCCCCCCCGAGCGGCGCCGGGCACACTTCTCCGGGTGCCGGCCACGCCCGCGTGCACCCTGCAGAGTGCCCGCCGGCGTCGTTCCGTACACTTCGCCACGCCGTCCACGTCGTGCCGTCAGACCCGAGGATCCCCCACCATGCCCGACCGCGCCCTCCCCTACGGCCAGCCCAGCCACCCGGCCAAGCGTCACTCGGCGCGCCTGACCGACGGGCCCGACCGGGCGCCCGCCCGGGCGATGCTCAAGGCGATCGGCTTCACCGACGACGATCTCGCCCGGCCGATCGTCGGCGTCGCCACGTCGTGGATCGAGACGATGCCCTGCAACATCAACCAGCGCCGCCTCGCCGAGTTCGTCAAGGAGGGGATCCGGGCGGCCGGCGGCACGCCCATGGAGTTCGGGACGATCGCCGTCAGCGACGGCGTCACCATGGGCACCGAGGGCATGAAGGCCTCGCTCGTCTCGCGCGAGGTGATCGCCAATTCGATCGAGACGGTGGCCCGGGGCCACCTCTTCGACGGTCTCGTCTGCCTGGTCGGCTGCGACAAGACGATCCCCGGCGCGGCGATGGCCCTCGCCCGTCTCGACATCCCCGGGCTCGTCCTCTACAACGGCACGATCTACCCGGGCGTCTACAAGGGCAGGAACGCCGACATCGTCACCGTCTTCGAGGCGGTCGGGGCGTACCGCGCCGGGACCATCACCCTCGAAGAGCTCTACGACATCGAGAGCGCCTCGTGCCCCGGCGCCGGCGCCTGCGGCGGCCAGTACACGGCTAACACGATGAGCACCGTGATGGAGTTCATCGGGCTCTCGCCGGCGGGCCTCAACGGGATCCCGGCCGAGGACCCCGCCAAGGACGCGGCGGCGCGGAGCTGCGGCGAGCTCGTCATGGATCTCGTGAACCGCGACGTGCGCCCCTCGGCGTTCCTCGACCGGCGCGCCCTGGAGAACGGGATCGCCTCGGTCGCCGCGACCGGCGGCTCCACCAACGGCGTGCTCCACCTCCTGGCGCTCGCCCGGGAGGCCGGCATCCCCCTCGAGATCGACGACTTCAGCCGGATCGCCGACCGGACCCCGATCGTCGCCGACTTGAAGCCCGGCGGCCGCTTCTCCGCCTCCGAGATGCACGACGCCGGCGGGGTCGCCCTCGTGATGCGCGAGCTCCTCAAGCGCGACCTCCTCCACGGCGACGCGCCCACGGTCGATGGGCGGACGATCGCGGAGATCGCGGCGGCCGCCGTCGAGACCCCCGGCCAGCGGGTCGTGCTGCCGATCGAGGCGCCTCTCAAGGCGAGCGGCGGCCTCACGATCCTCCGCGGCACTCTGGCTCCGGAGGGCTGCGTCATCAAGCTGGCGGGCCACGAGCGACGCCACCATCGCGGGCCGGCCCGGGTCTTCGACTCGGAGAACGCATGCTTCGAGGCCGTGACGGCCGGGACGATCAGCCGCGGCGACGTGATCGTCATCCGCAACGAGGGCCCGGTCGGGGGCCCTGGGATGCAGGAGATGCTCTCGGTGACGGCGGCGCTCGTGGGCGAGGGGCTGGGCGAGCACGTGGCTCTCCTGACGGACGGCCGTTTCTCCGGCGGGACGCACGGCCTGATGATCGGCCACGTGGCTCCGGAGGCCGTCCTCGGCGGGCCGATCGCGTTCGTCGCCGACGGCGACGAGATCGAGATCGACGTCGACCGCAAGGCGCTCGACCTGCTGGTGGCCGAGGACGTCCTGGCGGCCCGCCGGGCGGCCTGGTCGCCGCCGGCCCCGCGCTACCCGGGAGGAGTGTTCGCGAAGTACGCCGCCCTCGTCTCGTCGGCTTCGGACGGGGCGATCACGACCGGCGCCCGGATGCGGGCGAGCCTGCCGAACGCATGAAGGCCGCCGCCGCGATCCCGGCCTCCGCCGTCCCGGTGGGTGTCCGCCTGCGGCGGGAGGCGGCGGACGTCGTCCCCCCGCGGCGGGCCACGGCAGTCGTGCCGTGAAGGCCGTCCCCGGGCAGGTCACGTTCGGCTTCAAGACGTCGCCCCAGCACGTCTCGTTCTCCGTGCTCGACGAGACCTGGGCCGCGGCGGCCGAGCTGCCGGTCTTCGTCGCCGCCTGGATGAACGACCACTTCTCAGACCCGGCGGCCGAGTCGGGTGGTCCCAGCTTCGAATCCCTCACCCTCATGGCCGCGCTCGCCCACCGCCTGCCGGGCACCTGGCTGGGTCACTCCGTCCTGGCCAACACCTTCCGCCACCCCGCCCTCCTCGCGAAGGCGGCCACGACGATGGACCACGTCACCGGTGGCCGTTTCATCGTGGGGCTCGGGATGGGCTGGCACGCCTGGGAGCACGAGGCCTTCGGGGTCCCGCTGCCCGCGCCGCCCGAGCGGTTCGAGCGGCTCGTCGCCACCGTCCGGGTGCTGCGGGCGCTGGGGTCGAAGGCGGCCGCGGGGGCGCCCGGAGTCACCCTGAACGACCCGCGCGCACCCCTCCGGGGAGCGACGAACGAGCCGCCCCCGCTCACGCCCGGCGGCCCGCCGGTCTTCCTCGGCGGCCAGGGCCCGCGCGGGCTCCGGCTGGCGGCCGAGGCGGGCGACGGCTGGTTCATCCCCTCGATCCCGTTCACGGGACCGGATCTCTTCGCGGAGCGCCGCAGCCTGATCCTGCGGGCGATGGAGGCGGCGGGGCGGGACCCTTCCGGCTTCCAGTTCGCGGCCCAGGTGGGCGCCGGGGGTGACGCGGCCGCGCGCGCGGAGGCGCGGGAGCTCGCGCTCGACCTACGCGCGGGCCGGCGCGACCCACGTCTGCGTCGCGCGTGCCGTCGCGGCTCGGTCCGGCGGCCCTCATCGCGGCCGCCCGCGAGATCGCCGAGCCCGCCGCGGCAGTTCTCGGGTAGCGGTCGGACCGACGGCCAACCCGGGCCTGCGCGAGGGCGGGCGATGGCGCCAGCACGGCGGAACTGCTCTCTCGGGTGAGCAGCGACGCTGCCCTCCACGCGCGAAATGTGCCCTGATCTCGCCGTTTCCGGGCTGATCTCGGGGCATTCCACGCTTGGAGGTGGCCTCCGCCGTCCAGCGGTGAGCGGCCGGGCGATCCGGGCCGCCGTCCAGCGGTGAGCGGCCCGGGCGATTCCGGGCCGCCGTCCAGCGGTGAGCGGCCCTGGGCGATGTCCAGCGGTGAGCGCCGGGCATCGGGCCGCGTCCAGCGGCGATCCCGGCCGCCGCTCGGCGGTGAGCGCCACGGAGGTCCGAGCGACGGGTCCCGGAGACCCGCCCGCTCCGGGCCCGGCGACCGGGCGCCGAGGCGCCAGGACGTCGATCGGCCGGAATTGGACTACCCCCCTTCCCCGAAGGTGAGGCGCCCGCCGGCGACCCCGCGTCGAGCCGCCCCCTACAGCGGCCGCTGCTTGATGAGGCGTCCCCGCCGCGAGACGGCGCGGGTCGAGAGGGCGGCGACGCCCATCGCCACGATCGCCCGCTCCGCCTGCGGCAGCGGCCGGACCACGGCCAGGAACTGGTCGGCCCGAGCCCGGTCGATCACCCCGAGGAGCGCCCGCCCGCGCTCGGTGAGCCAGACCGACTTCATCCGGCGGTCGTCCGGCTCCTCCCGCCGCTCGAGGAGCCGGCGCCGGGAGAGGCCGTCCACGAGCCGCGATGTCGCCGACGGGGAGCGATTGAGCGTGTCGGCCAGGTCGGCGATCGTCGTCGTGCCGCCGTCCGCGACCGCGTAGAGGGCGGCGAGCTGGGTGAAGCCGAGGCGGAGCTCTCCGAGCTGCGCGGCGAACCCGATGACGAGCTCCCGCCAGAGCGCCTTGCCGAACGCCACCCGCTCGGAGACCTCGCGCGGGTTCTGTATCCGCGACCGCGCCGCGGCCACCGGGGCGAGGAGGACGTCGTCGGCCATGGCCTCCAGCGACGCGGTCGTCACCCGGATGTGCGTGCGGAAGCGGGGGTTGGGCCGCGAACGGCGGGCGGGTGGGGGTGCCGCCCGTCGATCCGGCGAGGTGTCGGTCATCGCGGCAGCCTATCCCGCGGGCCGGACGCGTGCAACCTTGCACGCGTTTCGCGGGAGGCGCCGCTCCCGGGCGGTACCCTGCATCCGACGCCGGTCCGTGCAGGCGCGTCCCGCCCGGACCGGCGTCGCCGCCCCCAATCCCGCGTCCCCCACGAGGTTTCGCCGCCACGATGTCCCGCCTCGCCTTCGTCTTCCCCGGCCAGGGTTCGCAGGCCGTGGGCATGGGGCGCGCGCTGGCCGTCGTCTCGCCCGCGGCGGCCGCGGTCTTCGCCGAGGCCGACGATGCGCTCGGCGAGCCCCTCTCGCGGCTCTCATGGGAGGGCCCTGTCGCCGAGCTGGACCTCACCGTCAATGCCCAGCCCGCCCTCCTCGCCGCGTCGATCGCCTTCCTCCGCACGCTCGAGAAGCGTCGCGTCGCCGCCGGCCGGGCACCGCTCACCCCGGCCTTCGCCGCCGGCCATTCGATGGGCCAGTATTCCGCTCTCGTCGCCGCCGGCGTGATCTCCCTGCGCGACGGGATCCGCCTGGTCCGCGAGCGCGGGCGGCTGATGCAGGCGTCGAGCGAGGGCAGCCCGGGCGCCATGGCCGCGATCATCGGCCTCCCCGACGATCGCCTCGATGACCTCTTGGCCGTCGGCGCCGCCCACGGGACCTTCGGGATCGCCAACCGCAACTCGCCGGGCCAGGTCGTGGTCTCCGGCGTGCGGCCCGCCGTCGAGGCTGCCGCGGCCGCCGCGAAGGGCATGGGCGCCAAGCGCGCGATCGTCCTCCCCGTCAGCGTCGCCGCCCACTCGCCGCTCATGGCGGGAGCCGCCGCCGGGATGCGGGCCGCGCTCGCGGACGTCGAGTTCCGCGATCCGGGGGTTCCCCTTCTCGCCAACGCCGACGCCACCCCCCTCACCACTGCCGAGGCGTGCCGCGCCGAGCTCGTCGACCACCTGACGACCGGCGTCGACTGGATCGCCGCGGTTGCGACGATGCGCGCGGCCGGCGTGACCCGCTTCGTGGAGGTCGGCCCCGGTCGCGTCCTCTCCGGGCTCATCCGGCGCATCGCGCCCGACGCCGAGCCCATCCCCCTCGACGACCCCGACGCCCCGGGCGGCCTGGCCGACCCGGACGAATCCCCGGCGGCCTGACCGCCGCCACCTGCTTCACCGACCCCGCGACAGGAGACCACCGCCCCGTGCGCAAGCCCGACTTCACCCGCCGCATCGCCGTCACCGGCGTCGGCCTCGTCAGCCCCATAGGGGCCGATGTCGACACGGCCTGGAGCAACCTCGTCAACGGTGTATCCGGGCTCAAGCGGATCACCAACTGGGACCCCGAGCCGTACGACTGCAAGGTCGCCGGCGAGGTCCCCGACTTCGACCCCACCGAGTGGATGAACTTCAAGGAGGTCCGGCGGACCGATCGCAACGTCGTCATGGGCGTGGCGGCTGCCAAGAAGGCGCTCGCCCATGCCGCGTTCGAGGTGACCGCGGCGAACCGGGACGACATCGCCATCTACTTCGGGTCGGGCGGGGGCGGTTCCAAGCTCCTGATGGACAACGTCTCGGTCTGGGAGACGAAGGGTGCACGCTCCGTCAGCCCGTTCTTCATCGCGAACATGCTCCCCGACACGGCGTCGGGCCAGATCGCGATCGAGACCGGGATCCGCGGCCCGAACATGTGCATCGTCACGGCCTGCTCCACCGGCACCCACAACATCGGCGAGGCGGCCGAGCTGATCCGCCGCGGCGACGTCGTGGCGGCCATCGCCGGCTCGACGGAAACCCCGCTCCACGAACTGGTCCACATCGGCTTCTCGAACATGCGCGGGATGGGCACGCCTCGCGAGGGCGACGTCGAGCAGTCCATCTCGCGGCCCTTCGACATCAGCCGCAATGGCTTCGTCCTCGGGGAAGGCGCCGGGGCGGTCATCCTCGAGGACCTCGAGCACGCTAAGGCCCGGGGGGCGACGGTCTACGCCGAGGTTGTCGGCTTCGGCTCCGCCGCCGACGCCTGGGATCTCATCCAGCCGGTGGAGAAGGGCGACGGCGTCCGCCGGGCGATCCTGGCGGCGCTCGAGCGCTACGACGTCCGGCCGGAGTGGATCGACATGATCAACCCGCACGGGACGTCCACCCCGCTGGGCGACCTTCGCGAGGCGCAGGCCTTCTGGGCGGTCTTCGGCGACCGGACGCCGGAGATCAGCATCAGCGCCACGAAGTCGCTCACCGGGCACCTCATGGGAGCGGCCGGCGCCGTCGAGGCAATCTTCACGATCCTCGCCGTCCACAACCAGACCGTCCCCGGCGTCCCGACTTTCCGGGACCCCGACCCCGAGATAAACCTCAACGTCCCGGTGGCCACGATCAAGCGCGAGATCCGCTACGCGATCTCCGACAACGTGGGCCTCGGCGGCCACAACGGTGCCGTCGTGTTCAAGCGCTACGAAGGCGACTGACCGTCTGTCTAGAATCGGGCGAACGAGCCCACACCAGCGGTCGGTCGCGCCGGCCGCCGCACCCGAGGAGATGCCCGTGCCACCCAGCCAGGATCCCGCTCGCCGGGCCGTCGTGACCGGCCTCGGCGCGGTCATGCCGATCGGCAACGACTTCGAGACGTACTGGCGGAACCTGCGGGACGGCGTCTCGGGAGTCGCGACCATCACCCTGTTCGACCCGAGCGACTTCGAGGTGAAGATCGCGGCCGAGGTGAAGGACTTCCGGGCCGGCGACCACATGGACGCCAAGATGGCGCGCCGGATGGGCCGCTTCACCCACCTCGCCCTTGCCGCGGCGAAGCAGGCGATCGACTCCGCCGGGTTCGACCCGACGGCCCTGGACCCCGACGAGCGCGATCGCGTCGGCGTCGTGATCAACACCGGCGGCGGGGGGCTGGAGCAGGTCGTGGAGGGGACGCTGGTCCGCGGCACACGCGGGCCGCGTTTCGTCAGCCCCTTCGCGGTCCCGGCCCTCTCGGGCTCCATGGCCGCCTGCATGGTCAGCATGGAGCACCGGCTCACCGGCCCGGTCATGACCCAGGTGGCGGCCTGCGCGACCTCGGTCATCGCCTTCCACGACGCCCTCCGGCTGATCGCCGAGGGCGAGTGCGACGTCGTCCTGGCCGGCGGAACCGAGGCCCCGATCCTCGAGGTCGCCGTGGCCGCGCTGGGCAACATGGGCGCCCTCTCGAAGCGCAACGACGAGCCGACGCGGGCCTCGCGCCCGTTCGACCGCGACCGCGACGGCTTCGTCCTCGGCGAGGGCGCCGGCGTGGTGGTCGTGGAGTCGCTGGCCCACGCGCTGGCGCGCGGGGCCACGCCCCTCGCGGAGGTGCTCGGCGGCGCCCTGACGGCCGACGCCTTCCACATCTCCGCGCCGGAGCCGACCGGGCGCGGCGCCACCCGGGCGATGTCCCTGGCCCGGGAGCGCTCCGGCGTGACGGCCGACGAGATCGACTGGATCGTCGCCCACGGGACCTCCACGCCGCTCAACGACGTGACCGAGACGCGGGCGATCAAGGCCTCGTTCGGCCCGGCGGCGTCGAAGCTGGCCATCAGCTCGCCGAAGTCGATGATCGGGCACCTCGTTGGTGCCGCTGGGATCGCCTCCGCCCTCGCGGCGCTCGGCGGGATCCGCGACCAGGTGCTCTCGCCCACGATCAACCACGACAACCCGGACCTCCCGGAGTGCGATCTCGACTACGTGCCGCTCGTGGCGCGGAAGGCGAAGGTGGACACTGTGATGGTCAACGGCTTCGGGTTCGGCGGCCAGAACGCGGTGGCGATCTTCCGGCGCTACACGGGGTAGTCCGGCGCTACGGGGGGCAGCCCGGCCTGCACGGTCTGGGCGGGCGCGCGCGATGGGGGCCGTCGGCCCGCTTGGCGCGCGACCGGGGCCGTCGGCCTGCGCCGGCCGGCGTGACGCCCGGCGTACCATCGGCACATGGGTCGCCTCCGCCTTCCCGCGTGGCTCCGCCGGGGCCTGGAGGCCGGTGTCTTCGCCGCCCTCCTCTCGCTCGTCACCGTCGTCACGCTGGCCTGGGACGCCCGCGGGCCCGGGCTGCTGATCCTGCCCGGCGGCCTCGGCGCCGGCTTCGTGCTCGCCCTGCCGGTCCTCTCGATCGGCGTCCTCGCCGTCGCCTACCCGGTCGTCATGGCGGCCACGAAGGGCGACGCCATCCTGGGCGCGATCGCCGGCTGGATCGTGGGGGCGGACCTCCTGGCGCTCGTGACGGCGATGATGCACGAGCGGCTGCTGCTCCTCGGGGTCGGGGTGGCGGTGCCGTTCGGCGTGGCCGCGGGGGTCTTCGCCGCGCCGGCAGCGCTCGGCGGTCTCCTGGCCGCGGAGCTCCTCACCCCGCTGGGGTTCGGGCGCCGGGCCGGACGGGTCTCGGCCGTCGCGGCGGCCGTCGTCGCGACGCCGATCCTGCTCATCGTCGTCCCCCTCGCGGCCTGAGCGAGATCGCCCGGTCCGAGGACCTGTCCGGCTTCGTCCCGGCGACGCCCCTCGGACCCGATCCCCGGGCGGTGCGATACTCCCCCGGCGGTCAGGACGCCGGTTCGCTGGAGGTCTCGTGATCACTCCGCTCCCCGTCGGCAGCACCTTCGCCGGTTACCACGTCGACGCCGTGCTCGCGCAGGGCGGCATGGGCGTGGTCTACCTCGCCACCGAAGAGCATCCGCGGCGTCGCGTCGCCCTCAAGCTGATCGCCCCGCTGCTGGCGTCTGACCCCGCGTACCGCGCGCGCTTTCTCCGCGAGGTCGACGCCCTGGCTGCCCTGGAGCATCCGAACGTCGTCCCGATCCACGCCGCGGGCGAGTGCGACGGCCAGCTCTACCTCGCGATGCGCTACCTCGACGGGGGCGACCTGGCCGAGGTCGTGCGAACGCGCGGGCCCCTCGCCCCGACCGAGGCCCTCGCCCTTCTTGCGCCCATCGCGGACGCGCTCGACGTGGCCCACGCCCGCGGAATCGTCCACCGCGACGTGACCCCGTCCAACATCCGCCTCGACGCCCGTGGCACTCCCTACCTGACCGATTTTGGGCTCACGAAGCGGGCTGTCACCGCCGGCCGGACTGCGCTGACGATCGGCCCGATGGGGACGCCGGCGTACATGGCGCCGGAGCAGTTCACCGCCGAATCTGCCTCCCCCGCCTCCGACCCGACCCTGTCCTCGCGCGCGGATGTCTACGCCCTCGGCTGCATCCTCGTGCTCCTCCTCACGGGCGCACCGCCCTATCCCCGTGACACTTACGAGGCCGCGCTCTGGGCGCACGTCCACGCCGACCCGCCCTCCCTGGCCGAGCGGCGGCCCCGCCTTCCGGCGGCGATCGACGCCGTCGTGGCGCGCGCCCTCGCCAAGGACCCTGCGGCCCGTTTCGCATCGGCGGGCGCCCTCGTCGCGGCGGCGCGCGCGGTCCTCGTGCCGGGCGTCGGCCCGGGGGTGGCGGCCACGCCGTCGTCGATCGACCGCGCGGCCGTCACGGTCGTGGCCGGGTCGGACCTCGCCTCGCCGACCAGGTCAGCGCCGTCCGAGGCGCCGCCCCGGCGGCGGACCGACCGACCGACGGTCGCCAGGACCGTCGGGATCCTCGTCCTCGTCGCGGTGGCCGCCGCCGGGCTCGGCGCGGGCCTGCTCGTGACGGGGTCGGGCGGCGCCGGCCCGGCGAGGTCGCCGCGACCGTCGGACGCCGCGATCGTGCCGACCCCTGGGCCGACGGATCGTCCCACGCCACTGGCCACGCCCGAACCCACGCCGACCGCGATCCCGACGCCGGTGCCGACACCCACGCCGGCGTTCGGCACCGCGGACGACGTGGCGCAGCTCCAATCCTGGGTGCCGCGCTCGCTGGGCAAGGATTGCACGTCGTCCAGCCTGGGGAGTCCCGACGAGATCGCCGCCCTCACGTGCACGGCCAGGGAAGTGAAGGCGGTCAGGTACGCGCTGTTCACCGACGCGGACCGGATGACCTTCCGCTGGAGCGAGTTCGTTGACGAGGCGCAGATCGCCCCCGGCGGCGCGTGCCGCGACGGCGAAGAGGCGACCGGCGAATGGCGGAGCGAGAAGGCTTCCAGCACGCCCGGCGTTACACGTGGCTGGCTCGCGTGCACCGTTGGGCAGGACGGTCTTGCCCGGATGGACTGGACCACGGTCGACGCCCCCATCTGGGTCACCTTCTGGCGCGATGACGCGGACATCGCCGCGGCCTACGAGACCTGGACCCAGGGCGGCCTCGTCCCGACCCACGAGCCGCACTGACCCCCGCCACCACACCAGGAAGAGGCCCCGCCCCGAGGCGCGGCGAACTCAGGCGATGAAGTTGTCGAGATCGAGATCGACGATGCTCGCTGCCTCGCGCAGGCTCGCCAGGACGTCGGGCGGCAGGAGGATCCCGTCCACCACGGCCCGGCGGTGTCGTTCCCATTCGAGCTCGCCCGGAACCAGCAGCCGTTCCACCCCATCCGCACGGGGTGCGGCGTGGATCTCGTCGATCAACTCTTCCATCCGGTGCCCGAACGTGGCGGACGGCATCATCGCGGCCGCGTCGATCGCGAGGAAGGCGGCGCCGTGGCCCGTCGGCGCCGCCAGATCGGACGTGATCCATGCCCCGACGCGCCAGGTGAATGCCGCGCCGGTGAGGATCCCCGAGAGGGCCTCGATCAGGAGGGCGATGCCGTAGCCCTTGTGGCCGGCTGCCGGCGTCAGCGAGCCGAGGGCCGGGTAGAGGCTCGAGTCCGTGGAAGGGCGTCCGTCGGGTCCGATCAGCCATCCCTCGGGGATCGGTTCGCCCCGCTCCCGGGCCGCGAAGATCCTGCCCCCCGCCACGGTCGCTATCGACATGTCGAGCAGGATCGGCGGCAGGCGACCGGCGGGAATGGCGTAGGCGATCGGATTGCTCCCCGTGACGGCGCCGCGGGAGCCTGGGGCGGCAACCGTGGGCCTGTCGTTGGCCATGCTCACGCCGATCAGGTCCTCTCGCGCCGCCATCCACGCGTAGTAGCCCGCGGCGCCGAAGTGGGAGCTGTTGCGCACGCCGACGTAGCCGATACCGTGATCGCGGGCCTTCCCGATCGCGACCTCCATCGCGAACGACGAACCGACCATTCCGAGGGAGCTGTCCGCGTCGACGAGAGCCCAGGCTCCGCCCTCGGAAGCGACCCGCGGTCGGCCATGCGACTTCAGTCCGCCGGCGATGAGACGCGGGAGGTAGGAGCGCAGGATCTTCGAGCCATGGGTGTGGACGCCCCAGGCATCGGTTGTCGCGAGCACGTCCGCTCCCGTTCCGGCGTCCTTCTCGGACAGGCCGGCGCGGCGAAGTGCCTCCGCACAGAAGCCGTGGAGGACCTCGTACGAGATGAGCTGGCCCCGGCTGCCCGTGGTGGGCGGCGTCGATTCGTTCATTCGGATCCCATCATCGTGTCGTGCTGCCTCGATCGGGCCGACTCCTTGACGGAGGATAGTCACGCGAACGACCGCTCGGAGCGCCGGCCGCCCGGCCGAGCGCGACCCCGGGCGGGCACGCGAGAGCATGGTCTACCTCGCCGGAGGGGCCTCGGGGAGCTGGCAATGCGAGCGCTACACTGCGGCGATGCCGCGCGCCGCCGCGAACCCGAGCCCTGCGACCGCCGGCGCGCTCGAGCGCGAACCCGCGGTCGTCGCCGTCTTCGCGACCCCGATCGGGCCGCTGCACGCGGCCGCGATCGACGAGGGGATCGTGGGGCTGGAGCTGCGCACGACCGACGAGGCGTTCGCGGACTCGATCTGGGTTCGGACGCTGCGCGCGCTGGTCCGCGCCTCGGACTCGAACGCATCGCCGGGCGCCCTCGCCCACCTGGCCCGGCTGGAGCGCGAGGTCGCCGAGCACCTCGCCGGCACGCGCGACGCCTTTGACGTGCCCGTCGTCCTTGAGGGCGTGGGTGACTGGGACCGTCGGGTCCTCGACGGGGTCGGCACGATCCCCCGCGGCGCCACCGCGTCGTACGGGGAGGTCGCCCGACGTATCGGGGCGCCCGGCGCCGCCCGCGCGGTCGGCGGAGCGGTCGGCCGCAACCCGATCGGGCTGCTGATCCCCTGCCACCGCGTGGTCGCCGGGGACGGCACGCTCGGCGGGTACGGGGGCAGCTGGTTCGGCAGTCGCGAGGAGCTCCTCGGCCTCAAGGAGCGCCTCCTCGAGCTGGATGGCGTGGTCCCGCCGCCGCGATCCGCCGCCCGCCGCTGAGCTAGCGCCGTGACGCCGCGTCCGCGGCCGTCCAGCGCGCGAGCATTCGGATCCGCCACCGCGAGCCGCCGGCGGGGAGAGGCGCTCCGACCGCCCCAATCCACCGCGCGACAGATCCGTGGCCGGGGGCGCGAACCGCGGATCAGGGCCGCTGGACGGGCCGCATGGGGAAGACGCCGATCACGATCGGGCTCGGCGGATCGAGGAGGAGTTCGTAGCCGGCGTCTCCCTGACGGAGCAGCTCCCCGAGAAGTCCCGTCTCGCGCTCGGGCAGCCCGATGTAGAGACGGTTGCCATCGACTTCCACGCCGCAGACGTCGTCGTCGGAACCGTTGAGGCCGAAACGCCGGCGCAGCTCATGGAGCGGCACGTACGGCCGGCTCTTGATGAAGCGGCGCAGCTGGGCCTGGGTGCATGGCGTCGGCGCCTCGACGGGCGCGCCGTCGGGCGCGACTGCGTCGGCGGGCGAGGCGTCAGCCGCCGCAGACGCGGCAGCGGGCGTGAACGCGCGGCTGGGGATCTCCTGCTGGGCCTGCGGCTCCAGCGCCTGGTCGCTCATCGGGGCAGCTCCGCGGCGGAGGCCGCGCATGACGGACGGGAGGGTGCCGGTCGGCAGGGCCGGCTGCGGCGGATCATACCGCCGGTCCCCGACCGGTGCCGCCGGCCGCCCGCTCCGCCCCTCGGACGGCATCGGAGGGCCACCGCCCGCGCCGGACGCCGGCCGGGGCCGGCGGGAGCGCATCGCGACGGGGCGCCGGGGCCGCGGCCGGCGGGAGCGCATCGCGACGGGGCGCCGGGGCCGCGGCCGGCGGGAGCGCATCGCGACGGGGCGCCGGGGCCGGGGCCGGCGGGAGCGCATCGAGACCGGGCCGCGGCCGGCGGCCCGGCCGGGGGTCAGCCGGTGACGACGAGCAGGTCGCGGGGCGCCTCGTTGAGGACGATCGGCCCGTCCTCCCCGCACACGACGATGTCCTCGATCCGGGCGCCGTAGCGGCCCTCGAGGTAGATCCCGGGCTCGATGCTGAAGGCCATGCCTGGCTCCAGGGCCTCGGCGTTGCCGGCGACGAGGTACGGGTCCTCGTGCCCCTCGAGGCCGATGCCGTGGCCGGTCCGGTGGATGAAGTGAGCCCCGTGGTGGGCCGCCGAGATGATCTCCCGGGCCACCAGGTCGATCCGCTCGCAGACGACGCCGGGCCGGACCGCGTGTGTCGCCTCGGCCTGGGCAGCCCGCAGGACGGCGTAGAGGCGGAGGAACTCGTCGTCGGGACCCCGGGTCGGGTCGCCGCCGGTCACCCAGATCGTGCGCGTGACGTCGCTGCCGTACCCGCCCAGCGGGCCCCCGATGTCGAGCACGATCGGCTCTCCCGCGCGGATGACCCGGTCCGACGCCTCGTGGTGCGGAGACGCGGAGTTGGGCCCCGAGCCGACGATCGCGAACTCGGCGCTGTCGTGTCCCTCGGCGATGAGCCGGTCGCGCACCTCGCGGGCGACGTCGGCCTCTGTCCGCCCGACGAGCCGGCCGTGGGCAACCTCGTGGATCACCCGGTCGGCGGCCTGGGCGGCGAGGCGGAGGAGAGATATCTCGTCGGCGTCCTTGACGATCCGGAGGTCGCGCAGAACCAGGGAGGCGGGCTCGAAGACCGCGGCCGGGAGGGCCGCCTGGAGGCGCAGGAGGTGGAGGGACCAGAGGCGGTCGGAGGCGCCGAGGCGGCCCGCGAAGCGCGGAAGCAGGTATCGCACGAGCGCCACCGGGTCCTCGGTCTCCTCCCAGGTGGCGATCGCGACGTGGCCGCCCGCCACGGCCGGGCATCCCCGGGCGGGCGCGCCCTCCAGTCGCGGGACGACGAGCGTGACGGCCCCCTCGGCGGGGACCACCAGCATCGTGAGGCGCTCCAGGGGCATCGCCGCGTAGCCGGCGAGGTAGACGAGGTCCGGGCCGACGCCGACCAGCAGGGCGTCGAGGCCGCGGGCCCGCGCGCCGGCCTGGGCGCGGGCGATGCGGTCCGCGAAGCGGGCCGCGGGAATCGCCGGCCGGCCGCCGGCGGGGGCGCCGACCCCCGCGCGGCTCACCGAACGGTCCAGGTCTCGCCGGAGTCGAGCAGCTGGGCGATGTCGCCCTTGCCGTGGCGGCTGACGGCGTCCTGGATCTGCGCCTCGATCAGCTCGTCGTGAGTGGGCCGGGGAACGTTGCGGATGACGCCGATCGGGACGGGGAACTCCGGCCAGTAGATGCGGGCGAGCATGTTGTGGATCGTGGGATCCTCGCTCGCCTCGTCGTGGACGAGGATGTCGGCCTCCGTCACGCCGTCGACGCCGACCTGGACGATCTCCGGGCGGAGCCCGTCGAGGCGAAGCCCCATGTCCCGGTTCTTGCCGAAGATCATCGGCTTGCCGTGCTCGAGGATGAGCATCCTGTCCTCGCGGACCTCGCGGTCGGTGAACGCCCGGTGAGCTCCGTCGTTGAAGATGTTGCAGTTCTGGAGGACCTCGACGAACGCCGAGCCGCGGTGGAATCCGGCCTGCTCGATGACGCGCTGGATGTGGTCGACCTGGGTGTCGACCGTGCGCGCCACGAAGCTCGCCTCGGCGGCGAGGGCGATCATCAGGGGGTGGATCGGGTAGTCGATCGAGCCGATCGGGGTCGACTTCGTCTTCTGGCCGAGCTCCGAGGTCGGGGAGGCCTGGCCCTTCGTCAGGCCGTAGATCCGGTTGTTGAACATCACGACGCGGATGTCCACGTTCTTGCGCATCGCGTGCAGGATGTGGTTGCCGCCGATCGAGAGGGCGTCCCCGTCACCGGTCACCACCCAGATCATGAGGTCCGGGCGGGCAATCTTGAGCCCCGTCGCCAGCGTCGGCGCCCGGCCGTGGATCGAGTGGAAGCCGTACGTGTTCATGTAGTACGGGAAGCGGCCGGAGCAGCCGATCCCCGAGATGAAGACGATCTTCTCCCTGGGGATCCCGAAGTCGGGCATCACCTTCTGGGTCTGGGCCAGGATCGAGTAATCGCCGCAGCCGGGACACCAGCGCGGCTCCTGGTTGCTGACGAAGTCCTTGCGGGTGAGCTTGATCGGCTCGGCGGCCGTCGTCGTCGGGAGGGTCATCGGGCCGGCCTCACAGGTCGCCGAGCAGCTGCTCGGCCTTGGTCTCGATCTCGGCGATGGCGAACGGCTTGCCCCGCACGAGGTTGTAGCCGATCGCGTCGACGAGGAACTCCGCCCGGATGACCGTCCGCAGCTGGCCCAGGTTGATCTCGGGGATCAGGACCGTGCGGTAGCTCCGGACCACCTCGCCGGTGTTCGGGGGGAACGGGTTCAGGTGGCGGAGATGGGCGTGGGCGATCTTCCTGCCGCGCGCCTGGAGGTGCTCGACGGCGCTCCGGATCGCACCGTAGGTGGAGCCCCAGCCGAGGATGAGCAGGTCGCCCTCGGGCGGCCCGAAGACCTCCAGGGGGGCGATGTCGCCGGCGATCCGGGCCACCTTCTCGGCGCGCAGGAGCGACATCCGGTGGTGGTTGTCCGGGTCGTAGCTGACCGTGCCGAGGCCGTCGAGCTTCTCCAGCCCGCCGATGCGGTGCTCCATCCCCGGGGTGCCGGGCACGACCCACGGCCGGGCGAGCGTCTCCGGGTCGCGGTCGTAGGGGCGGAAGCCGGCGGCCTCCGTCCGGTTGGGCACGTGGAGGTCGGGGAGATCTGCGAGATCGGGCACCCGCCACGGCTCGGTGCCATTGGCCAGGAACGCGTCGGAGAGGTAGACGACGGGCGTCATGTACTTGAGGGCGATGCGCCACGCCTCGATCGCCACGTCGAAGCAGTCGGCCGGCGACGCCGCGGCGACGACCGGGAGCGGCGACTCCCCGTTGCGGCCGTAGAGCGCCTGGAGGAGGTCGGACTGCTCGGTCTTGGTCGGCAGCCCGGTCGACGGCCCGCCCCGCTGGACGTTGACGACGACGAGGGGCAGCTCGACCATGACGGCGAGGCCCAGCATCTCCGCCTTGAGCGCCATCCCGGGACCGGACGTCCCGGTCAGCCCCAGGGCGCCCCCGTACGAGGCGCCGAGAGCGGCGCCGATGGCGGCGATCTCGTCTTCCGCCTGGAATGTCTTGATGCCGTAGCTCTTGTAGCCGGAGAGCTGGTGCAGGATCTCCGAGGCCGGCGTGATCGGGTATGTCGCGTAGACGAGGGGGCGGCCGGACAGGGCCGAAGCGGCGGCACAGCCGAGTGCGGTTGCCTCGTTGCCGGTGACGTTGCGGTAGGTGCCGGGGGGGAGATGGGCCGCCGGCACGTCGTAGCGGGTATGGAAGATCTCGGTCGTCTCGCCGAATGCGTAGCCGGCCGTGAGGGCCCGCCGGTTGGCCTCGGCGACGACCGGGCGCGTCCCGAACTTCTCCTCGATCCAGCGCAGCGTCGAGTCCATGCTCCGCTCGTAGAGCCAGAACATGACGCCGAGGGCGAAGAAGTTCCTCGTCAGGTCGGCCTGCTTGGAGGTGACGTCGAGGCCCTCGAGGGCGCGCGCGTTGAGCGTGGAGACGGGGATCTCGAAGACCTTGTACGCCGTGAGGGACCCGTCGCCGAGGGGGTTCGAGGCGTAGCCCGCCTTCGCCAGGTTCGGCGGCGTGAAGGCGTCGCTGTTGACGATGATCGCGCCGCCCGGGACGAGGTCCTTGACGTTGGTCCGGAGCGCCGCCGGGTTCATGGCGACGAGGACGTCGGGCGCGTCGCCCGGCGTGTGGATGCCGCCGGAGCCGAAGCTGATCTGGAAGCCCGAGACGCCCGCCAGCGACCCGGCCGGCGCCCGGATCTCGGCCGGGTAGTCGGGAAGGGTGCTGATGTCGTTGCCGAACACGGCAGCGGCCCGAGTGAACTGGGTGCCCGTCAGCTGCATCCCGTCGCCGGAATCGCCGGCGAAACGGATGGTGACGCGGTCCAGCTCCTGGACCGGCACCTCGTTGCCCTTCGTGGTCGTCACGGGACCTCGCGATCCTCCTCGGTCTTGAAACCGGCGCGCCAGCGGGAACGGCGCGGCGCGAGCCGGTCCGGGAAGGTTACCCCAAGGGCGGCGTCGCGTCCGGCCAGCCTGCGTCCGGGTCCGGTCAGCCCGCGTGCTGTCCGCGTCCGGCGGTGTCGCGCGCGCAGCGGGAGGCGTCCCGGCTTTGCTAGGCTCGCGGTGATGGATCGAAACCGCGTGCTGGGCGTGGCCCTCGCGGCCGCCTCCGCCTGCGGCTACGGGTCCGGCGCCCTCTTCGCCAAGAGCGTCTACGGGGCAGGGATCGACTGGCTCGCCCTGCTCTTCTGGCGATTCCTGATCGGCGGGGCGCTGGTCTGGGCGTGGACGCTCCTGTTCCGCGACAACCGGGCGGCGCTGCGGGCGCTGCCGCGGCGGCGGATCCTCGCTCTCCTCGGCCTCGGGGCCTTCTTTGCGGGCAACGCGGCGACGTACTACGCCTCCCTGCACTTCGTCTCGGCATCATTGGCCGCCCTCATCGTCTACATCTACCCCGCCCTCGTGGCCGTTCTCTCGATCCGCTGGGGCCATGGGCTGCATGGCCGGCGGCCGTGGGCCGCGCTCGCCCTCGTGACGTTCGGCGTCGTCCTGACGATCGGCGGCATCGAGACCCGGGCGGACCCTCTCGGGCTGATCCTGATCGTCGCCTCGCCGATCATCTACTCTGTCTACATCATCCTGGCCGCCCGCCTGGCCGGCGAACGGCGGGGAGAGACGGCCGACTCGCGGACGGGGGGTGCCGGGGCCGAGACGCGCCCCTCCGTCGCGTCAGCGCTCATGATCACCGGCACCTTCGCGATCGTGGCGATCGTGGCCGTTGCCGCCGGCGAGCCGATCCTGCCCGGCCAGGTTCCCGTCGGGGCCTGGTTCGGCCTGCTCGGGATCGCGGTCTTCTCGACGGCCCTGGCGGTCTCCGCTTTCTACGCCGCCACGGCACGGATCGGGGCTGCCCAGACGGCGCTCGTCTCCACCGTAGAGCCGGTCTGGACCATCACCCTCGCGACGCTCTTCTTCGACGAGCGCCTGGGGCCGCTCCAGCTCCTCGGCGGCGCGCTGGTCATCGGCGGGGTGATCCTCGCCCAGACGACGCCCGGCGCCGTGCCCGAGGTGGTGGTCGAGGAGGCGTGACCGAGGGCGACGACCGCCCGTGGATCGCGGCGATCACTCGCGGTCCCGCCCGCCGCCGGAGGTCCCGGCCGTCGTCGTCGGCGCAGGTGCCGGCCGTCGTCGTCGGCGCAGGTGCCGGCCGCCGCCCATCGCAACCGTCGCGTAGAGTGCGCGGAAATGCGAGGACCCACCGCGTGACCACGCCGGCCGTCTCTCCCGCCCAGTCGAGCGTCGCGACCGTGGCCGCCCGCGACGGCACGCCGCTCCTGACCCGGACCTGGCCGACGCCCGGCGAGCCTTGGGGGTCGATCCTCGTGGTCCACGGGCTCGGCGAGCACTCCGGCCGCCACGACGCGACCGGCGGGCGGTTCGCGGCGGCGGGTCTCGCGGCCGCCTCGTACGACCAGCGCGGGTTCGGCGCCTCGGGCGGCAGGCGAGCCTACGCCGAACGGTGGGACGAGCTGCTGGACGACGTCGAGGACCGCCTTGCCGCGGGCCGGACCGCCGGCCTCCCGGCCGCGATCTACGGGCACTCGCTGGGCGGGCTCGTCGTCGCCGACTACCTGCTCTCGGGCCGGCCCCGGCCGGATGTCGCGGTCCTGTCGGCGCCGGCGCTCGACGGCGGGAACGCCCTTCTCCGGGGCCTGGCCGCCGTCCTGAGCCGCGTCCGGCCCACGTTCGCCATCGCCAACCCGTGGGATGCCGCGCAGATCGCGCGCGACCCGGCTCCGTCGGTCGTCGCCGACCCCGACCCGCTGGGGGCGACCCACACGACCGCCCGCCTTGGCCACCAGCTCTTCCGGGCGATGGACCGCGTGAACGCCCGGCTCCACGCGGACGGAGGGTTTGCGCTCCCGACACTCGTCGTCCACGGCGGCGACGACCACCTCGTGCCGACTGCCTCCACCGCGTTCCTCGAGCGCTTTCCCACGACCGAGCGCCGCGTCCACCCCGGCGTGCGCCACGAGCCCCACCACGATCCGTTCGACGGTGAGCCGATCGTGGGCGAGATGACCGACTGGCTGCGGGCGGAGATGGGCGGGCCCGCCACCGGGTGATGGGCCCATCGGGGATGGTTGCACGCGCAACTACCCCGTGGTAGCCTGCTGCCATGGCAGCGCACGACGTCCCCGCGACGACCGGCCCGCCGGAGCGGATGCCGGCCCTCTACATCGGCCACGGCGCCCCGACGCTCGTGGACGACCCGGTCTGGCCGGCCGAGCTGGCCGCCTGGGCTCGCGACCTCCCCCGCCCCCGTTCGATCCTCATGGTCAGCGCCCACTGGGAATCGCGGCCGCTGACGGTCGGCGCGACGAAGCCCGTGCCGCTCGTCTACGACTTCTACGGCTTCCCGGAGCGCTACTACCGGACGCGCTACGAGGCGCCCGGCGCCCCGGAGCTGGCGGCGTCCGTGGCGAAGCTGATCCGGGACCTGGAGCCGGTTGCCCAGGCCCCCGAGCGCGGCCTCGACCACGGAGCGTACGTGCCGCTCACGCTCATGTACCCCGCCGCCGACGTCCCGGTCCTCCAGATGTCGCTGCCGGACCTGGACCCCCGGCACCTCTTCGCGATCGGGCGCCGGCTGGCACCGCTCCGCGACGAGGGGGTGCTCATCGTCGGCAGCGGCTTCCTCACCCACGGCCTTCCCTTCGTCCGGGAGTACATGGCGGGCAAGGAGGGTGCGCCGACCTGGTCGACGGACTTCGACCGCTGGGCCGCCGAGGCGCTGGGCGCCGGTGACGTGGACGCCCTCTTCGACTTCCGGATCCGCGCCCCCGGGATGCCGTACGCGCACCCGACCGTCGAGCACTTCGCGCCGCTCTTCGTGACCCTCGGCGCGGCGGCCGCCGCCGACGAGGCGCCCGACTTCCGGATCGAGGGCTACTGGTACGGCCTGGCCAAGCGGTCGTTCGCCGTCCGCTGACGTCCTCCGGAATGGGCGTGCGTGGGGAGCCGGGCGGGTCCCGCCGCGGCGGTCGCATGCCCGCAATCCCGCGCCGGCAATCCGTGCCGGCAATCCCGCGGCCGTCGCGTGCCGGCAATCACGCGCCGGTCAGTCGCGCGACGGCCCGCCGGTGCCCTCCTTCAGCAGGGACCGGAGCATGAAGGTCACGTTGCCCGGCTTCTCGGCGAGGCGGCGCATGAAGTACGGGTACCACTGCGAGCCGTAGGGCACGTAGACCCGGACCCGGTAGCCGCGCTCCAGCAGCTGGGCCTGGAGGTCGCGGCGGACGCCGTAGAGCATCTGGAACTCGTAGCGGTCGCGGGCGATCCCCTCCGCCTCGGCCCAGCGGACGAGGCGCCCGATCAGCCCCCCGTCGTGCGTGGCCAGGGCCGGGTAGGCGCCGTCGGCCATCAGGCGCCGGGCCTGGGCCTCGTAGGCCGCGCTGATCTGCTCGCGCTCGCGCAGGGCGACGGAGAGCGGCTCGTTGTAGGCGCCCTTGCAGAGACGAACGCGGGCGCCTTCGGCGACGAGCATCTCGACGTCGGCCGGTGACCGGTGGAGCGCGGCCTGGACGACGACTCCGCTCTCCGGGTTGAGCGACCGCAGCTCGCGCCAGAGCTCGAGGGTCCTGTCGGTCCTGGTGTGGTCCTCCATGTCGATCCGCACGAACGCCCCCACCTCGGCGGCCCTGCGGAAGACCCTGGCCACCGTGTCGCGACAGAGATCGCGGTCGATGTCGAGGCCCATCTGGGTCAGCTTCAGGCTGACGTTCCTCTCGAGGCCGCGCGCCGCGATCGCGTCGAGCGTCTCCTCGTAGCGGCCGGCCGCGAGTCCGCACGCGTCCGCCGAGTCGACCGATTCACCGAGCACGTCGACGGTGGTCAGGTAGCCGGCATCGCGCAGGCGCTCGAGCGACGGGAGCACCTCCGGGAGCAATTCGCCGGCGATGAAGCGGCGGACCATCGGCCGGGTGATGGGGACCCTCGTCGAGAGCCGCCCGAGCGCCTTGCGGTGCGAGAGCCAGATGAAGGATGCGCGGAGGGCTCGCGTCGGGATGGGGTCGCGCGAGGTCGAGGCGGTCATGGGGTGGGCTCCTGGGAGGTGGGTCTGTCGGGTCAGCCCACGTTGGACGGAGGCAGCTCGCCGGCGAGGTACCGCTTCAGCCAAGCGACGATCCGCCCGAAGGCGTCGCGGCGGTTCTCGCGGCGCTCCCAGCCGTGCCCTTCCTCCGCGTACCAGTGGACCTCGTGGTGCTTGCCCTCGATCTCGAGCGCCTCGACCATCTTCTCGGTCATCAGCGGCACCACCCGGCGGTCCTTCCGCCCGTGGAGAATGAGAAGCGGGGCCTCGATGCGCTCGGCCCGGTAGAGCGGGGAACCGCGGCGGAAGAGCTCCGCCTGCGCTGGGTCGTCGGGCGAGCCCATCATCCGCTCCAGGTCGATGCGGCCGGTCCGGTCGCCGTGCCGATAGCTCTCGGCGATCTCGGAATCGCCGAACAGGTCCACGCCGGCGGCCCACATCCCGGGCTCCTCGACCAGCGCGCAGAGGGTGAGATAGCCGCCGTACGAGCCGCCGAACATGGCGAGCTTCCCGTTCGACCACGGTTGGGCGGCCGCCCAGCGGGCGGCGTCGATGACGTCGTGAAGGTCGCCGTGGCCCCACTCGCCGCGATTGGCCAGGCGGAAGTCCCGGCCGTGACCCGTGGAGCCGCGGAAGTCGACCGACAGGAACGCGTACCCCTCCTTGACCAGCAGCTGGCGGAACGGCTGGAAGTCGCGCAGGACCTGCCCCGAGGGCCCGCCGTGGGCGTTGACGATGGTCGCGACGGTCTTCCCACCGCGCTTTCCGGTTGCGGCGGGCGGGCGCCAGAGGGTCACCGGGATCGCCATCCCGTCGCGCGCCCGGATCACCAGGCGCTCGGGCTCGACGAAGACGCCGACCGGCAGGACGGCGGGCAGTGAGCGCGTCAGGCGACGCGGTCGGGCAGGCGGCCCGTCCGCCGCGGGGACCGGAAGGATCCAGAAGTCCTCCGGGTCGCGCTCGGAGGCGCCGATCGCGAGGATCCCGCTCCCATCGGGCAGCCAGTCCACGGCCCGCCATACCCCGTCGCCAGGGTTGATCCGGACCCCTGCCCCGGGGCCGGTCTCCGGGGGGCGCCGCTTCGGCGGTCGGCCCGGCCCGCGCCTCACTGGCGCGGCGACCGCGAGGGGGGCGACTAGCAGGTCGACGAGCCCGTCGCGGAACACGGGGTGGACGAGCCGGCTGCCGTCCGGGGACGGCAGGGGCGCCATGCCGAAGCCGCCGTTGTAGTCGCCGTGCTCCGCGGGACCGGAGGTGAGGGCGTGGCGATCGCCACCGTCGAGCGGCACGCGGACGACCTGGAACCAGCCGTCGCGGTCCGACGCGACCAGGAGACCGCTGCCGTCGGGGAGCCAGCGCGGGCTCGTCTCCCAGGCACCGAGGCCGGCGACGACGCGCTCCTCCCCGCTGGTCGCGTCGACGACCGTGACCTGCATCGTCGTCAGATCCGGGTCGCGCTGGGCAAGGACCGCGATCCGGCTGCCGTCGGGCGACCACACGAGGTCATCGACGTCCATCCCGACCGGCGTCAGAGCCCGCGGCTCGGGACGCAGCTCGCGTGCCGGCCGTGGGCCGCGGCGGGGCAGCGGCGCCGCGACCACCCACGCCTGGCTCCAGCCGCGGCGGCGCGACACGAAGGCGATGCGGCGCCCGTCCGGCGCCCACCGCGGTGAATGCTGACCGGCCGAGTGATCGGCGACGATCGTCGGCCGGCTGCCGTCGAGCCCGACGATCCAGATCGCCTTCTCGCGCACGTACGCCAGCCGGGACCCGTCCGGCGACCAGCGAGGGTCGCCGACGGCGTGCTCGGAGGCGGTGACCTGGCGAGCCAGCCCGGACCTCAGGTCCAGGACGAAGACCTGGCGCGCCCCGGCGGCCTCGGCCGTGTACGCCACGCGGCGGCCGTCCGGGGAGAGGCGTGGCTCGCGCGGCGACTCCACGGCCACGATCTGCTCGATCGTGAGGCGCTCGCCGCGGGCTGCCGCGGTTGCCCGGGGGCGGGCCGCCATGAGACGGGCCGCCGCGGGGGCTGCGGGGCGGAGGGTTCGGCCCGGCGGGCGGCCCCGGCGACGGGCCGGAACGGAGTCGGTGGCCACGCCTCCCGGCACGACGCCGGCTGGAGCCTCGTAGGGGGCCACGTCTCCGGGCGGGACCGCCGCCGGGACCACCTCGGTGCCCCCGTCGGCCGTGGCGGCGGCCACCGGGATCCCTTCTGTGGCGAGGACTCCGGCCACCCCGGGCTTCGGCCTGTTCTTCGAGCCCGGGGGGCGGCCCCGGCGCCGGGGCGCGGCCGGAGCTGCCAGTTCTGGCGACTCGGCCGGAGCCGGCTCGGCGGGCTCGGGCGCCTCGACGGGCGGAGCCGGCTCGGCCGCGGCCGCCTCGAGGGCCGTCGCGGCGTTGGGAAGGAGGGCCTCGTCGACCTCGTCGGAACGGGCGGAGCGTGACATCGCGGGCGTTATACCACGCCGCGGAGGGCCGTCTCCCGCTCTCCCGGCAAAGGCGGCGGCTCGACCCGCACGAACGTCTCCCGCCCGAGCCAGGCGTCGAGCATCTCGCGCGGCGCGATCGACCAGTCCTCCCGGATCTGGCTGGCGTGGCAGGCAAACGCGGCGAGCTTGCGGTCGAGCACCGGCCGGACGTCGACGTGGGTGGTGACCTCGTCGTCGGGTCGGGCGAGCTCGCCGAAACGACGCTGCTGGAGGAGGTCGTCCGCGGTGGGCTCCTTCGGCTCCGTGGGCGCGTCTCCTCGGAAAGCGGCCATCTGGGCTTCCATCTCGCCCCAGCCGGCGAGATCGGTCCGGGAGAGCGCCTGGTGGTAGAGCGTCGTGGGGCCGCCGGGCTCGGCCGCGGCGCGTCGGAACGCCTCCGTCGCCCGGGCGGAGATCGTGACGTGGTCCGGGTGACCGTAGATCCCGCCGGGGTCGAAGGTGACGATCGTGGCCGGACGCAGCGTCCGGATGACCTCGACGAGGCGTCCGACGACCTCTTCTTCGTCGGCGAGGACGAGACAGCCGGCCGGCTTCGCCCAGCCCTCCATGCCCGAGTCGCCGTAGCCCAGGAAGATGGGCTCGGCGACGCCGAGCGCAGTCATCGCGCAGCGCAGCTCGTCCCGGCGCAGCTCGGGCTCCAGCTCCCGGGCTCCTTCCTCGCCGCCCTGGTCCCCGTCCGTCGCACAGACGATCCAGGTCGGGACGCCGGCCGCGGCCGCCAGTGCCATCGCCCCTCCGGCGCCGAATGTCTCGTCGTCGGGGTGGGCGAAGATCGCCAGGAGCCCGCGCGGCACCGCGGCGCTCACGACCCTGCCGCAGCCAGCTCGAGGATCTGGCAGTGATCGAGTGCGTGGCCGTGGAGCGTGAAGAAGATCCACGTCCACGCTTCGTCGCTCCGGACCACCTCAATGGGCAGCGCCCGTGCTTCGGCGAGGAGGCGTGCGTGAACTCCATCGAGGTGGGCCCGCACCGCGGCGGCGTCATCGGTTGCCCAGCTCTCCCGCTGGATCTCGTTGAAGGCGTCGAAGTTGCCGCCGGCGAAGTCATCGTCGCGTGGCCACCGCTCCCGGCCCGTACGCGCCCGATCGCCGCGACCCCGACCTCCGACCAGGCCGCGAGATGTGCCACGTGGTCTCGAACGGACCACGGCGGGCCACCCCCATCCGAGGGGGCGATGGGCAGGTCCCAGCGCTCACGGGGGATCCGGTCGAGGAGATCGCACAGGCGCGCCCAGAGGGCGGCCTCGTCAACCCACGGCTCGCGGTCCGCGGCGCGCAGGTCGAGCGCCCGAACCTCCGCGAGGGGCGCTGTCCGCAGGTCGAGCGTCACCGGTGACGGCGCTCCGGGGGCGCGGTGACGGCGGCTTCGAGCTGGTCGCCGAGCTCCACCGTCCGGCGGTAGGCGGCCCAGACGGCCTCCGAGAGGACCGTCCGGAGGCGCCCGGACTCGAGCTCGTGGAGGGCGGCTGCGCTCGTGCCGCCGGGCGAGGTCACCATGTTCCGGAGGACCGCGGGATGGGCGCCCGACTGCTTGGCGAAGAGCGCGCTTCCTTCGAGCGTCTCGACCACGAGGTCGTGGGCGACGTGGCGCGGGAAGCCGAGGTGGACGGCCGCGTCGACGAGCGCCTCCATGACGAGGAAGACGTACGTCGGACCGGTGCCGGAGACCGCGGTCGCCATCGCCACGAACTTCTCGTCGTCGACCTCGAGCTCTGCGCCGAGGGCGGAGAGGAGCGCCCTGGCCTGGGCCCGCTGCTCGGGGGTCGTCTCGGGGGTCGCGTACCAGACGGTCATCCCGCGGCCCAGCTGCGCCGGCGTGTTCGGCATGCTCCGCACGAGCTCGCGATGGCCGAGCAGTCCCTCCAGCGCCGTGGTCGTGGCTCCCGCGATCACGCTGAGGACCAGCTGCCCGGCCGCCAGGTGCGGCCCGATCTCGCGCCCGACTCGGGCGAGCATCTGGGGCTTGACCGCGAGCACGACCACGTCGGCTCCGGCGACCGCCTCCACGTTGCTGGCGGTGACCCGTATCCCGTGCTCCCGCGCGAGCTGTTCGCGCCGCTCCGGCCGCGGATGGCTGGCCACGATCTGCGACGTCTCCACGAGACGACCGCGGAGGAGGCCCGCGATCATGGATTCGGCCATGACGCCGGTGCCGACGGTGGCGAGGGTGAGGCCTGCAAGGGGCGACATGGCCGGGAGTGTATCCCACCGTCCCGAAGCGTCAGGCCGCAGGCATCGGCGAGGCCCGGCGCGGCCCGGCCGGCACGACACCGCGCGGCCCGGCCGGCACGGCCCCGCGCGGCCCGGCCGGCACGATCACTCGACGGGTACCCAGCTGCCGGGCGGCGCCAGGTCCACGAAGGCTTCGGGGTCGAAGATCTCGGCCAGGATCTCGATCCCGTCGATGACCCGCGGTCCCGGGCGGCTGAAGTAGGCGGACGCGTCGAGGGCGAACACCCGGCCGCGGCGAATAGCCTGGATCTCCGACAGGAACGGCGGCCGCGGGGTCGTCCCCCAGGCGCGCGTCACGTCGCCGAGGTGGAGTCCGCGCGGAACCAGGAGCAGCATCTCGGGATCAACGTCCGCGACGGCCTCCCAGGTGACCGGCGTGCTGGCCTCGCCGTCGCTCCCGAGCACCTCCCATCCCCCGGCGCGCCGGATCTGCTCGGGCAGCCAGAGGCCCGCCGCCGAGAGCGGGTCGAGGAGATCGAGGGCGACCACCCGCGGTGCGTGGTGGCCCTCGTCGCGCCGTTCGGCAGCGAGCTCCTCGACGTCGGCGAGACGCTCGCGGAGGATCTCGACGAGCCCGACCGCCTCGTCCTCCGCATCGGTCATCGCGCCGACGGTGGCGATCGAGTGGAAGATCCCCTCCAGGCTGGCCGGATCCAGGACGACGACCGTGGCGCCCGGGCCGGGGTCCCAGTCGCGCGATCCCGCTCCGGCGAAGACGAGGTCCGGCCGCAGCCCGGCGAGCACTGCTCCGTCGATCGCACCCGACGTCGGCTCCGTGACCACGCGACGCCCGACGACGCCCGGAGGGTAGTCGCAGGCGTGCGAAACCCCCACGAGATCGTCCTCGAGCCCGAGGGCCCAGACTATCTCCGTGGCGGCCGGCAGGAGCGAGACGATGCGCATCGTGCCCTGTGGCTCCCGGGGCAGAGACGAAACGACCGGCCGCCCGTGGCCGGGGGCCGGTCGTCGAATGGCGAAGGCCGCTGCGCCCGGTCGGGGCGCCGACTGCCGTCAGGCGGGCTTGGCCGCCTCGACCATGGCCCGCGCGGCGGCCTTGTCCGTGTACCAGGTCGCGTTGATCGACGTGTACACGGCCCACTCGCCGGGGACCGAGTCCTCGGGGAAGATGGCGCTCACCGGACACTCGGGCTCGCAGGCGCCGCAGTCGATGCACTCGTTCGGGTCGATGTAGAGCGTCCGGTCGACGCCCTGCTCGAAGTGGATGCAGTCGACGGGGCAGACCGCCACGCACGCCTGGTCCATCACGTCGACGCACGGCTCGGCGATCGTGTAGGTCATCTCTGGGGATCCTCCGCTAGAGCTCACCACGGCCCCGGGCCGCACGGCTCCCGGGCGACGGACGCCGACGCCCGCAGCGGCGAGGTTACCACCTGGCGGGGCGGCCGGAGTGGCCTGGCTGTCGCAGCTACGTCGCGTCCGCCACCCGCCGGGCCATTCCGGGGAGCATGGATCGGCACCCCACGACTCGACGAGACCGCTACGATGGTGCGATGGAAAGCGTCACCGACCTCGATGTCGCGCGCGCCCGGCTGGCCGACGAACAGGCGCGCGTCCGCGCCGAGCTCGGCGAGGAGATCGAGGCACCCGGCCAGATGACCTACGGGTCGCAGGCGGCGGCCGCCGCCCAGGTCTTCGCCCAGCAGCGCGACCTCGCCTTCCGGGAGCAGGCGGAGCGGCGCTTCCACGCCATCGAGCACGCGCTCGCGCGGATCGAGGCCGGCACCTACACGGTCTGCGAGGTCTGCGGCGGCCCGATATCCGCCGAGCGCCACGAGGTGGTCCCCTGGGCGACCACCTGCGTCGAGTGCGGCCGGACCCACCGCTGACGCGTCGGCGGCCTCCGTCGTGAGTGACCCGGCCCCGGCCCCGTGAGCGCCCTGGAGCCGACCCTGTGAGCGTCCCCGACCCCGCGGCCCCGCTAGTGGATCTCGCCCGGATCCGGGCGGCCGCGGAGACGCTCCGGGGAGTCGCGGTGCGCACGCCGCTCGTGGCCCTCGGCGATCCTGCCCGGCGCCACCTCCTGAAGGCCGAGTCGCTCCAGCCGATCGGTGCGTTCAAGATCCGCGGGGCCTACAACGCGGCCGCGTCGCTCGCTCCGGGGGAACGGGCCCGCGGCCTGATCACGTACTCGTCCGGGAACCACGCCCAGGGAGTCGCGCGGGCCGCCCGGCTCCTCGGCGTCCCCGCTGTCATCGTCATGCCGCAGAACGCGCCGGCGATCAAGCGGGCCCGGGTGCTCGCCGACGGTGCGGAGGTCGTCACCGTGGGCAATGCCAGCGCCGAGCGCCAGGCCGTCGCCGAGCGCCTGGCCGCCGAGCGCGGCCTCGCCATGATCCCGCCCTACGACGACGACCGGATCATCGCCGGGCAGGCGACGTGCGGGCTGGAGATCGCCGAGGATCTGCCCGATCTCGCCGCGGTGCTGGTCCCGGTCGGGCGGCGGCGGGCTCGCCTCCGGGGTGGCGGCGGCCGTCAAGGCGCTCCGGCCGGGCGCCCGGGTGATCGGCGTCGAGCCCGAGCTGGCGGCGGACGCGCAGGAGTCCCTGGCCTGCGGCCGGATCGTCGAGTGGTCCGCCGCGGACGTCTCCCGGACGATCGCGGACGGGACGCGAACCCAGGCGCTCGGGGTCCGGACCTTCGCCCACCTGCGGGCACTCCTCGACGACATCGTGACGGTGAGCGAGGAGGAGATCGCGGCCGCGGTGCGGATCGCGGCCGAGGAGGCGCGCCTCGTCGTGGAGCCCTCGGGCGCCCTCTCGATCGCGGCCCTTCGTTTCCGGGCGGCGGCCGCCGGCGTGGCGGGGGCGTCGGGCCCGGTGGTCTGCGTGGTCTCGGGCGGCAACGTCGACCCGGCGCTCTACCTCGCCTGCCTCCAGGCACCGATCCCCTCGAGCTGATCGAGGAATCGGGCGCCGGCCGCCCGCCCGCTCGTGGCGACTGGCGGCCGTGGGACCGGCGAAGGGATGACCCGGCTCCTGGCGCCGGGTGTACTCTCCGGCTCGACATGGAGACCACCCCGCAGCCGACCCCGCCGGCCACGGATGACGGGCAGGGGATCGTCGACGGTGACGCCGCCACCTACCTCGAGGCGCTCGTCTTCGACGGGTCGCTGGCGCAGCCCCCGGTCGCAGCGGAGGGCGGGCAGCCGATCGAGCTCGTCGGCCAGCACCTGCGCCTGTCCGGGTCGGTCCAGATCGGGTTCCACCGCCGCCTCTCCGACTTCGTGAACAACCACGAGGGCCTGATGCACCTCACCGAAGTGACCATCCTGCGGAGGAACGGCGATCCCACGAAGGTCACCGCGCCGAGCATCTGGGTCAGCCCGGAGGAGGTGACGCTCATCGGGCAGCAGACGGATCCGACGCTGCGCGAGACGCCAACGGAGTGGCTGCTCAACAAGCGCGCCCATTCGCTGATCGTGGTGACCCCGGGTCATACCCTGAGCGGTGAGGTGCACCTCAACGAGGAGGCCATCCTCGCCGCCTTCATCGAGTCGCCGTCCCCGCAATGGATCCCCATGACCGACGTTCGTACCCGCTCCCTGGCCGACCGGCGCGTCATCTCCCGCTACGAATTCGCCCTGCTCAACCGCCACCACATCGTCGCCGCCACGGAGATGCAGCCCGGCATGATCAAGGGTCGCGCCGTCCTCTGACGGCGGCGGGGAGATCGGCGGCGGGCGGCCCGTGGCGCCCACCTCGTGCCCGCCGTCCCTCGCGCCCGCCGCCCGCGCCGGGAAAGCAAGAACCCCGGCGGGCGGGCCGGGGTTCTCGACGTCGGTATACGGCATGGTTGCGGGGGTCAGATTCGAACTGACGACCTTCGGGTTATGAGCCCGACGAGCTGCCGCTGCTCCACCCCGCACGTGCAGTATGAGCCCGAGAGGCCGAGATCGTCAAACGCACGTCCACGCATCCGGGCATAGCGGCGGGCGGCAGGCGCGACATGACGGCGCGGCGGCGAGCCACGGCATCAACGTCGCGAGTCGGCGTCAGCGTGGCGTGACGGCGCCGCGGCGCCCGCGTTGCGAGACGGCGCCAGCGCGACGTCACGGCGCGGCGGCACGCCGCCGCGCTACAGTGAGAGGCCCTCGTCGGGCCGATGCGCCGCGAGCGAAACCGGGAGCAGACCTGCCGATGTCCGCCGACGACCTCTACGCCGCCGCCCTCGCCGTGCGGGAGCGCGCCTACGCCCCGTACTCGGAGTATCTGGTCGGTGCCGCGCTGCGCGACGAGGCCGGTCGGATCCACGCCGGCGCGAACGTGGAGAACGCCGCCTACCCCCAGAGCCAGTGCGCCGAGGCGTCGGCCATCGGCGTCCTGATCGCGGCGGGCGGGAACAGGATCACCGAGGCCCTCGTGATCGCCGACGGGTCGCTCGGTCTCCCCTCCCCGTGCGGCGCCTGCCGGCAGCGGCTCCGCGAGTTCACCTCCCCCGGGGCGCCCATCCACCTCGCCGGGTTGGCCGGCGTGATCCGAACCGTGACGCTCGGCGATCTCCTGCCTTTGAGCTTCGGGCCCGAGTACCTCGGCAGGGAGGCCGTCCGGTGACTCAACCCGCGATCGATCCCGCGACGCTCGCCGCCGACGTCCTGCGCGAGCACGCGCCCGGCTTCCGGCCGCGCCTGGGAATCGTGCTCGGCTCGGGCCTGGGCGGCCTCGCCGACGCCGTGGACGGCGCCGTCGCCGTTCCCTACGCCGAGATCCCGGGCTTCCCGACCCCGACGGTGGCGGGCCACGCCGGCCGTTTCGTGCTGGGAACCCTCGAAGGCGTCCCGGTCGCCTGCATGCAGGGGCGCTTCCATCTCTACGAAGGCTATCCGCCGGCGGTCGTCAAGCTCCCCATCCGCACCTTCGCGGCCCTCGGCGTGGATGCCCTCCTCCTGACCAACGCGGCCGGCTCGCTGCGCGCGGAGGTGGTGCCCGGCAGCCTGATGCTCATCACCGACCACCTCAACTTCATGTGGACGAACCCGCTCCTCGGGCCCAACGACGACGCCTGGGGCGAGCGCTTCGTCGGTCTCGCGGACGCCTACGACCCGGAGCTGCGGGTACGACTGGCACGCATCGCCGGCGAGCTCGGAATCCGGCTCCACGAGGGCATCTACTGCTCGCTTCTCGGGCCGCTCTTCGAGACCCCGGCCGAGATCCGCGCGTACAGGACCCTCGGGGCGGATGCGGTCGGGATGTCCACCGTCCCGGAGGTCATCGTCGCCCGTCATGCCGGGATCCGGGTGGCCGCGATCAGCGCGATCACGAACCTGGCCGTGGGCATGAGCAGCGAGCCGGTCGACCACGAGCAGACGCTCCGGGGCGCTGCGCTGGCCGCGGCCGACCTGGCCCGCCTGGTGCGGGCTTTCGTCGGGTCGTTCGCCGGCGGGGGTTCCGGCGCGGGCGACCGTGGGTCCGATCGGGCCGCCACCGACCCCGACGAGGCCGCCGCCCACACCGATCCGACCGCCAACGACGCCGATCGGGCAACCAGCGACACCGACCGGGCCGCGAGCCACGCCGGCCCGGCCGTGGAGGCCTGAGTCGTGCTCCCCCAGGAGGTCATCCGGGCCAAGCGCGACGGGCGCGCCCTGGCCGACGAGGAGATCGCCTTCTTCGTCGGCGGGCTGACCGACGGCACGATCAGCGAGGGCCAGGCCGCCGCCTTCGCGATGGCGGTCTTCTTCCGGGGCATGACGCGCGCCGAGACCGTCGCCCTGACCCGCGCGATGCGGGATTCGGGCACGGTGCTGGACTGGTCCGACGCGGACCTCCCGGGACCCGCTCTCGACAAGCACTCCACGGGCGGGGTCGGCGACAAGATCTCGCTGATGCTGGCGCCGATCGTGGCGGCCTGCGGCGGCGCCGTCCCGATGATCTCCGGGCGCGGCCTCGGCCACTCCGGCGGGACCCTCGACAAGATGGACGCGCTCGCCGGCTACACGACCGCCCCGGACAACGCCCTCTTTAGGCGCGTCGTGCGCGAGGTGGGCTGCGCGGTGATCGGCCAGACCGCGGATCTCGCCCCTGCCGACCGGCGCCTCTACGCGATCCGGGACGTGACGGCCACGGTGGAGAGCATCCCCCTCATCACGTCCTCGATCCTCTCCAAGAAGCTGGCCGCGGGCCTGGCCGGACTGGTGATGGACGTCAAGTCCGGAAGCGGCGCCTTCATGCGGACGACGGAGGACGCCCGGGCGCTCGCCGAGAGCATCGTGGTCGTCGCGACTGGGGCCGGCTGCCGCACGACGGCGCTCCTGACCGACATGAACCAGGTGCTGGGAACCACGGCCGGGAACGGCGTGGAGGTCCGCGAGGCAATCGCCTACCTGGCGGGCGAGGGCGGGCCCGACGCGCGGGAGCCGCGCCAGCACGAGGTGACGATGGCGCTCTCGGCCGAGCTGCTGGTCACGGGTCGCCTGTTCGCGACCGTCGCGGATGCACGGGCCGCCTGCGAGCGGGCGCTCGCCTCGGGCGCGGCTGCAGAGCGATTCGCCCGCATGGTGGCCGCCCTCGGCGGGCCGGCGGACGTGCTGGAGCGGCCGGACACGTGCCTGCCGCTCCCCGAGGTCACGATGCCCGTCGTGCCGGCACGGTCGGGGTTCGTCGTCGCCGAGGACGCCCGGGCGATCGGCCTCGCGATCGTGGGGATGGGCGGCGGACGCACGCGCGCCGACCGGGCGATCGACCACGCGGTGGGCTTCACCCGGGTGGCGCCGATCGGCGCCGCGGTGGGACCGGACCGGCCGCTGTGCCTGGTGCACGCTCGCTCGGCGGCCCAGGCGGAGACGGCCGCCGCGGCGGTCCGCGCCGCGATCACGATCGCAAACGAACCGCCGGTCCTCGCGCCGGTCGTGCTGGAGCGGATCACCGGGTAGACGGTCGGCGGGGAGTCGGCGGCGCCCGGGCGTCGAGCCCGCCCGGTCCCGCCCGCTGTCAGCGTTGCCCGCGGCGGACGGAAGCACGAGGGCGCGGCCGCGAAGACATCGGCAACTTGCAGATCGAGGCCCTGGCGTCGGTGACCGAGCTGCGTCGGCCGGCAATCCAGTCAGATGCTCGCGTGACGAACCCTATGCACGGTCGCTCGCCGGGCGTAGGGCTCGGAGTCGAATTCGACGCCGTCTCCCGACACCGCTGACAGGACGCACCCGTGCGTCCACGGCGAATCCCGGCCCCGAAACGCCTTCTGACCGCCCGCTTCCGGGCCCGAAACGCGGTCGGACGGCCTCGCTCGGGGACCCGAGCCTGCATGCGGTGCACAAGGCGAGCTTCTGAGAGGAAGTAGCCTCCCCGGTGCAGGGACCGCCATGTCTTCGGCAGACCCCTCGCCGGCGACACGACCCTCAATACAGGGAAGCTGGCCCACCACGGGGGCGCCGAGGACGTGACGATCGCGGTCCGGCGCCACGGAGCGATGGAGTCTCGGGTCGTCTGCGTGAGAGGCCGAGCGGGCGTGTCGGTCGGCTCTCGACGCCCGCCGGGCTCCGCAGACGATCTGCTCGCGCGGCCGGACCGACCAACACGCCGTCGGCCCGTCGTTCGTCTCACGCGCGGTACGAGACATCCCATGGGCGCGTCCCCCGCCCTCTCAGTGGGGAGGCACGGCGATGCAGCACCCCGGCGCGTGGCGGACGCTCCTCGCCCTGGCAGTAGCAGTCGTGGTCGCGGGGTGCGGGACCACGGTCACCCCATCGCCATCCGTGCCCGCGAGCCCGACCGTGGCCCCCACTCCTTCCGCTTCTCCGGCGCCAACGCCAATTGCCGACGGATCGGCCTGGGTCCCGGCCGGCACGCTGCTCGCCGGCCGCGCGAGCACGCACGCCGTGGCGATCGCTGACGGGAGGGTCCTCGTCGTCGGCAGCGACAACTTCTGCACGCCGGGTTGGGCGTGGGACGAGAGCTCTGGGGCCGAGGTCTTCGATCCCGCGGCCGGCACGTGGAGCGGCACCGGCAGCCTCAACGCGCCGCGCGACGGCTTCGTCGCGGTCGCCCTGACCGACGGGCGGGTCCTCGTCGCTGGCGGCGTGACGGCGGCCGAACCTGCCGAAGGTGCGTTCGGCAGCTACTCGAGCACGAAGCTCTACGACGCCCAGACGGGCACGTGGTCGGCGACGGGTTTGCTCAACGTGGCGCGCTACGCCCCTGCCGGCGCGCTCCTCCACGACGGGACGGTGCTCGTGGCGGGCGGGACGTACATCGACAGCTCCACGCAGCGGGACCTCGCGAGCGCGGAGATCTACGACCCCGAGTTCGGGACCTGGTCGCGAACGGGGGACTTCGCGGCAGCGCGGACCGGCGCACAGGCCGTCACCCTGGCCGATGGCCGGGTCCTCGTCGTCGGCGGCAGCGGCCCCGACAGCGGCGAGCCGCTGGTCGCGACCGCCGAGATCTACGATCCGGCAACCGCGACCTGGACCTCGGCAGGCTCCCTCGGGCTCGGCCGCGAGGACTTCAGTCTCGTGGCGCTTCCGGACGGCGGCGCGCTGGTGGTCGGCGGGTTCGTCGGCGGCGACGCGCCGGCGACGACCGCGAGCACCGAGCGCCTCGACCCGCGGAGCCTGACCTGGTCCTCGGCGGGCGCGATGGGCGTCGCGGCCACCAATCCGACCGCTGTGCTCCTCGGCGACGGCCGCGTCCTGGTCGCCGGGGGTATGAGCGGCCCGGACTTCTCGGAGGGCAGCGTGGCGATCGCCGACGCCGAGCTGTACGATCCGGCAACCGGGACCTGGACCGCGACCGCACCTCTCCCCGAACCGCGCGAACGCGCGGCGGCCGCCACGCTCGCCGACGGATCGATCCTGCTGGCCGGCGGTGATCGCGGCTACGTTGGCGCGCCCTCGGCCCCCTGGTGTCCCGAGCCGATCGCGGCGGCCATTCGCTACGTTCCGGCGAACCTCGCCTCGTTCCCGAAGCCGACGCCCGGCCCGGCGGCCACCGATCTGGCGATCTCCGACGTGCCGCGCGCCTCGGCGCTGCCGGCCGAAGCGAAGAAGGCCGCCGCGGCGATCAACGCCTTCGGCCTCGACCTGTACCAGCGGATCCTCGCCGACGCCTCCCTCGATCTCGCCGGGAGGAACGTCGTCGTCTCGCCCACGAGCATCGCTCTCGCCCTCGCAATGGCCCGCGCCGGCGCAAGAGGCGAGACCGCCGCCCAGATGGACAAGGCAATGCGGTCCGCGGGGGCAGACACGCTGGCCGACGCGATGAACGCCCTCGACCGCGCCCTTGCCTCGAGGAGCGGGAGGTTCGAGGTCTACGGGCAGGAGGAGTCGGCCGGGGACGTCTTCCTCAAGGTCGCGAACGCCCCGTTCGCCCAGGCGGGGATGCCGCTCGAGCAGGACTACCTAAACGCCCTGGCCTCGCGCTACGGCGCCGGGGTCCGGCTCGTGGACTACAGCGCCGATCCCGAGGCTGCCCGGAAGACCATCAACGGCTGGGTGAAGAAGCAGACAGCGGGCCTGATCCCCGACCTGCTGGCCGAGCCCGACGTGACCGCCCTCACCCGCCTCGTCCTCGTCAATGCGATGTACCTCAAGGCGCCGTGGCTGAACCCGTTCGACGCCGCCGACACGAAGCCGGCCCGGTTCACCCGGGCGGATGGCTCGCGCGTGAGCGTCCCGATGATGGGTCCTGCCCGCTGCCAGGGGATCGGCATCTGCGAGCTTCCGTACGCGGTCGGTGCCGGCTGGCGGGCGGTGGAGCTGCCGTACCTCGGCGACTCGCTGGTGATGACGATCATCGTGCCGGACAACCTTGCGGCGTTCGAGCGCGGGTTGACCGCGCCGAAGCTGGCCCGGACCATCGGGGCCCTTCGGACCAGCCCGCCCGGGTCGGACGCGGTCTACGACGTCGCCGTCTCGATGCCCAGGTTCGGCATCGAGACACGCGCCGACCTGGCCGGGGCCCTCGCCGCCATGGGAATGCCTCTCGCCTTAGACGTCGAGACGGCCGACTTCAGCGGTATCAGCCCGATCGCGTCCGAGACCGGGCTCTACATCCGGAAGGTCATCCACCAGGCCAGCATCGACGTCGACGAGAAGGGGACCGAGGCGGCCGCAGCCACGGCGGTGGTCATGGCGACGGGCGGCGGCCCCCAGGTCAGGCAGGTCGCGTTCAGGGTCGACCGGCCGTTCCTGTTCCTCGTCCGCGACGTCGCGACCGGCGCGGTGCTGTTCATGGGCCGGGTGCTGGATCCGTCCGCGAAGTAGCGGTGTCCGGCGCCGGGTCCGCGGCCGGCTGCCGGAGCGCCGTCGTCGCGCCCCACGCAGCGAGCGCGAGGCCGGCCGCAAAGACCGGCCACGGGAACACCTCCGGCACGGCGCCGTCCAGCACGAGCGGGGCGTTCCAGCAGAAGCTGACGATGACGACGAGCCCGCCCGCGAGGCCCGCCGCGACCTGCGCGCGGCCGGCCCGCACGGGTCCGCCCGCCCGGAGCCGGCTCGCCGCGGCGAGGCCGAACCCGACGAGCGCCAGGCTGATCGCCACCGGCGCCCAGACCGGCCCCGTCCACGGCACCGGGATGAGGAAGAGCAGGTCCCAGGTGCCGAGCGACGGCGGCCAGCCGATGAACACCCACAGCCAGACGTAGTAGAGGATGTCCCAGGTGCCGAAGGCGACCGCAGTCCAGGCCAGGCGCTCGAGGCCGCTCCGCCCGGCGAGCCAGCCGACGGTGGCGAGCATCACCAGCGTCGCCGCCTCGCGGCCCACCTCGATCAGCGCGAGGTCGCCCGTCACGGCCGGCGTCGCGGAGCGGGAAGAGCGCCCGCGGGTCGATCCCGAGCGCGCGCTGGAGGTAGACGACGACGGCCGACTCCAGGAACGCCATCGCGACGGCGTAGGCGACGACGACCGACGGCGACCGACCGGAAGCGGGCGGGCAGCCCGTCGCGAGGGGGAGTCAGCGACGAGGGGGCCGCGCCCATGCCGACGGTCGAGCTCATGGCCTCCAGTATCGGTCACGCCGGCTGACCGGGGCGCCGGGTCGAGGGGCGCCCGCGTCCGGCGCGCCGGGCGGGTGGATGGGCACCGGCACCGTCCTTCCCCCCGGGTGCGCGAGTCTACTCGGCGGTCGCCCCGGGCCCGACCTCCCGCTCAACCTCCTCGCGGAGGCGCCCGAACGAGAGCCGGGCCCGGCTCCCGCTGGCCGCGAGGAGAGCCTTCCCGAGGTCCTCGGTCGTGGACTCGAGGAGGGTCATGAACCGGGTCTCGGCGAAGGCCCGCCGGGGCTCGTCGGCGTCGGTCCCGAAGACCGCGTCGAGGAGCTCCACGAGCATCTGGTCCAGGGCGTAGAGCCGCAGGTGGACCAGCTCGTGGACGACGACCTCCTCCAGGTGCTCCGCGGGCTGCGCGTCGTTGAGGAGCAGGACGGCCTTGCGATCGTCGAGGTCGACCTTGATGTCGCCCGACTTGCGCCAGGTCCCCGTCACCAGCCTGAGGTCGATGTCCCAGTCCGCGAGACGCAGGACGGGCTGCCAGCGGGTGAGCGTCGCGCGCGCCTCGTCGTGCGTGATCGCCATCAGATCAGGTTCCTCCGCGCCGGTGCCGGCGCGGCGCCTCCGGGCGCGACGCACGCGGCCGGAGGGCTGTCGGGCGGGGAGCGTCCGGGCGGGGCTCCTTCGCGGCAACGGGCTCGCTGGCGGCACGCGGAGTCTTCGGTGTCTCGCCGCCGGTCACCGCGTCGACGATGCCGACGATGACGGTGCGGATCGGGGCCCCGGGGGCGCCCAGCACCTGGCGGGCCGAGTTGCCCTCGTCGAGGATCAGGACGGTCTCCCCGGCGCCGGCGCCCACCGTGTCGACGGCGATGAGGTAGCCGCCCGCGGGCTTGCCGCTCGGGTCCAGCAGGTCGCACAGGAGCAGCGTCCGGCCGTCGAAGGCGGGAGCGCTGATGGTCGAGATGATCGTCCCGACGACACGTCCGAGCTTCACGGCCGTCTCCCGCGCCCGCTCCCCGCCCGGCGACCTCGGGTCGGCGCATCGGCCGCCTGGCCCGCCGGCGACTCCCCGCCCCGCAGTGCCGACACGGCGTCCACGATCCCCACGATCGCGTGGTCGACCGGGACGAACGGGTCCGGCATGGCCTGGGCGGCCTCCCGGGCGGCCACGAAGTAGACGAGCTCGCCCGGGCCGGCCATGTGTACGGCGTCGGCGGCCACGAGCTGGCTTCCGACCGGCCGCTGCTGCCGGTCGAGGGGCTGGATCACGAGGAGCTTCACGCCCTCCAGGCCGGGCGACTTGATAGTGGCGACGACCGTGCCGATCACCCGCGCGAGCTGCATCGCCTACCTCGGCTTCCGGGCCGGGCGCGGCGCCCGAGGCGGGGCCGGGCGGGACCCCGGTGGCGTGGCCGGGCGCGGCGCCGGCTGCGGGATGGCCGCCGCGGCGTCGCCCGAGCCCCGGACACGGACCCCGAAGCGCGCGTCCGCGGCCAGGTTCTCGGCCATCTCGGCGTGCAGCCGAGGAATGACGCGCCAGGAGAGGCCGGGCGAGGCCGCGATCCGCCCGGCGCCGATCTCCACCGCCGCCTCGACGTCGGCCACGGGGCCGTCGAACAGGAGATACCCCTTCCCGCCGAGGTCGTCGGCGAGGTGGATCTCGAGGAGCTGGACCCGGGCGCCCTTGAGCCCGGCGTCGGCGGCCTCGATGATCGCCGCGACCGTGGCGGTCTCGATGACGCCCAGCGCCTCGCCGGCGGCCGCGCGGCGCTCCCCGCGAATGGCGGCTACCAGGTCCGGGTGGACGTGGGGGAGGAAGACGACGTCGAGGAGCGAGGCGGCTCCGACCTCGCGGCCGGCCTCGAGCGCCTCCTCGACGTCCGCCACCGCGCCGCCGACCAGGAGCAGGTACTTCCCGGGATGGACAGTCCCGGCCCGGATCACGTCGATCGGGGCTCGTTTCGCCATCGCGTCGCCGGCCTCGATGCCGGCGGCGATCGAGTCCAGCTCGAGGAGGGCGAGCGCCGGCTCGAGGGTGAGGGCCGGGCCGGGCGCGGGTCGCGGATCCGGCACCGGGCGAGAGCCGGCGATGGGGCGGACAGGCATGGTCAGACGATCCGCAGCGCGCCGACGACGGTGATCCGCCGCTCGCGCGAGAAGGTCCGCGGCCGGGTCAGGCCGTCGCCGGACGGGCTGGCGATCGAGAACGAGGTGAAGCCCTCGCCGCCTTCGCCCAGGCCCGCGAAGTTCGGCCCGTTCGTCACGAAGATGCTGCAGTTCATCGCCCGGGCCATCTTCGTGATCGTCTCGACGTTCGTCGAATGGATCGAGGCCGTGTGGCGGAAGCCGTGCTCCATCCGCACCGCGAGGTCGATCGCCTGGTCCACCGTCCCGACCCGGACGATCGGGAGGACCGGCATCATCTGCTCGGTCCAGGCCAGGCTGTGGTCGCGGGGGACGTCGGCGATGAGCAGGCGCGGCGCGGGCTCGGCCTGCACGCCGATCTCGGCGAGGATCTTCGCCGCGTCCTGGCCGATCCAGGCCGGGTTCATGTCGCCGGGCTTCCCCGGCTGCCCGAGCTCCGTGAAGATGACCCGCTCCAGGCGGCGCAGCTCGTGCTCCTTGAGCAGGTACGCGCCGTTCTGGGTCATGGCCCGGATGAGCCGGTCGGCCACCGAATCCACGACGAGGACGACCTTCTCGTCGATGCACACGAGGTTGTTGTCGAACGAGGCGCCGCGGACGATGTCGCGGGCAGCGCGCTCGACGTCGGCGGTCTGGTCGACGACCGCCGGCGGGTTGCCGGGACCCGCGGTGATCGCCCGCTTGCCGGTCCGCAGGGCCTCGCGCACGACGGCCGGGCCGCCGGTCACGAGGACGACGCGGACGCCGGGGTGGCTCATGAGCGCCCGCGCGGTCTCGATGGTGGGTGTCGCCACGGCCGCGACCAGGTTCGGCGGCCCGCCGGCCGCGACGATGGCCCGGTTGATGAGGCGGATCGTCTCCGCCGAGCAGCGCTTCGCGCTGGGGTGAGCGTTGAAGACGACCGCGTTCCCCGCCGAGACGATGCTGATCGTGTTGTTGATGATCGTGGACGTCGGGTTGGTGACCGGGGCGATCGCGGCCACGATGCCGAACGGGGCGAACTCGGTGACCATCATCCCGGCGTCGCCGGTCACCGCCTGGACCTCGAGGTCCTCGGGGCCGGGCGCCTTGGACGCGACGAGGCGATTCTTGACGATCTTGTCCTCGACGCGCCCGATGTGGGTCTCCTGGTGGGCCATCCGGGCGAGCTGCTCGGCGTGGTCGAGCATCGACCGGCGCACCGCGTCGATGATCACCTTGCGGGCCGCCAGGCCCTGGGCCCCGAAGGCGCCGAACGCAACCGTGGCGGCGGTCACGGCCTCGTCGATGGTGGCGTGGATGCCGTCGCCCAGCTCCGCGGCCTCGGCGGCCGAAAGCTCGGCCTCCGCGCGCAGGCCGGCACCCGGCCGCTCGCCGCCGGCCGCCGCAACCCGCCGGCGCACCCGCTCGATGATCTCGGAGATCTCGCGTCCGTCGAGGTCGTTCATAGCTCTTCGCCCGCCACTTGCTGTTCGCCCGCTACTTGCGGTAGACCTCGGTCCCGCCCATCTCCCAGGTGTCGACGATCGCCATGATCACCGCGTCACAGGGCCGGTCCTTCGTCGTCTCCGTCTGGCGGGCCGAGCTGCCGGTGGCGTAGAGGACGACCTCGCCGACGCCCGCCCCGACCGCGTCGGCGGCCACGACGTATCCGCCGGCCTCGCGGTTCTCCGCGTCGAGCTGGCGCACCACCAGGAGCTTCCAGCCTTCCATGAGCGGCTCTTTCTGGCTCGCGACCACGGTCCCGGTCACTCGTCCGAGGAGCATCTTTCCACCACCTGCTGGGGGAGCGGCGCGCCGGCGTCGAGCCGGCGCGCCGCGTCCCGAGTCCTAGTCCCGGTTGCCCTCGGCCTTCGCCTCCTCGAGCCGCCCGAGGGGCAGCACGAGGTCGACGTTGACGTGCGGGCGGGCGATCACGTGGCTGGCGACGACCTCGCCGACCTTGGCGGCGTTCCGCACGCCGGCCTCGACCGCGGCCTTCACCGCCGCGACGTCGCCGCGGACGACCGCGGTCACGTACCCGCCGCCCGTCTTCTCGTAGCCGACGAGCTCCACCTTGGCCGCCTTCACCATCGCGTCGGCGGCCTCGACCACCGCCGCGAACCCGCGGGCCTCGATCATCCCGAGCGCTTCTGCCATCGATCCGTTCTCCTTCTCGACCTTGCTCTGTCCGTTCGTCCTCGTGTGACCGTTCGGTCGTGTTCGTCCACGCTGTACCGGCGAGACGCCGCGCGGGTCCTACGACTTCGCTTCGCGTCCTTCGAGCCCCTCGATCGCCGCCAGCGCAGCTCGCCAGCCGACGTCGATGTCGCGCTCCTCACCGCCCAGGTAGATGCGCCCCATCGAGCCGAAGTTGCGCACCTCGAGGATGTTGATGTGGGCCGCCTTCTCCGCCTCGTTCGCGGCCAGCGCGGCGTAGCCGGCCGGCTCGAGCTCGAGGACGTAGAGGGTCTGGCCCGGGATGAGCATCTGGCCGTGGCGCGTCCGGTTGATGAGCTGGGCCTGGTGGTCGTCGATGCGGCGGATGATCTGGCTGGACAGGACGCGCGGCTTGATCCGGTCCGTCTCGGCCACGCCGATCTCGGCGAGGATGGCCGCGCCCGCGGCCCGGACCTCGGCCTGCGATGGCGAGTGGATCTCGAGCATGCCGTAGTAGCGCTCGATGATCTGCATGCCGGGCTTCACGGTCGTCGTCTTGAGGGCGATGTCGGTCAGCCGGTTGATCTCGATCCCGGGCGACACCTCGATGGTGAGCGATGCATCGCCCGCCAACGGCAGGAAGCCCTGGGCGACCGTCCCGAGGAATGCCGCGTACTGCGCCTGGAGGCTGTCCAGGAATACGTACGCCCGAAGGTCAATATTGCCCATGTGCGCCCTTCTCTCCCGTCACGATCTTGACGCCGGCGGAAGCCCCGATGCGGGTCGCCCCGGCCGCGATCATGTCCTGCACGTCCTCGGCGGTGCGGATCCCGCCCGCCGCCTTGACTCCCATCTTCGGGCCGACCGTCTCGCGCATGAGGGCAACGTCGAAGACGGTGGCCCCGCCCTTCGCATAGCCGGTTGAGGTCTTCACCATGTCCGCCTTCGCCTGCATGGCGAGCTGGCAGGCAATCACCTTCTCCTCGTCGGTGAGAAGGGCGGTCTCGATGATCACCTTGTTGGCCGCGCCCGCCTCGCGGCAGGCGTCCGACACGCGGGCGATGTCCTCGCGAACCGCGTCGAACATCCCGCTCTTGAGGGCCCCGATGTTGATCACCATGTCGATCTCGCGGGCCCCGTCGCGGATCGCCCGCCGCGCCTCGAGGGCCTTGACCTCGCTGGTCGCCGCCCCGAACGGGAAGCCGATGACGGAGGCGACCGTGACGTCCGTGCCGCGCAGGTTGTCCGCCGCGCGGCGAACCCAGGTGGGGTTGATGCAGACGGCGGCGAAGCGATTCTCGGCGGCCTCGGCGCAGAGCCGGTCGATGTCGGAGGCCGAGGCGTCGGGCCGCAGCAGGGTGTGGTCTATGTAGCGGGCGAGGTCGCCGGGCACGTCGGCGGCGGGGCCGTGGTACTCGACGCGCGAGGCGCCGCCGGCGACGACGTCGCGGACCTTGGTGGCGCACTGGGCCGCGCACGCCAGGCGGCACGTCACGCATGGGTCGGCAGCGGGACCGCCCGCTCCCGGCCGGCCGCCCGCGCCGGCGCCCGCGCCTGCGCCGAGGCGACGCTACCGGCCTCGCGAGCCCGCACCGGCGCCGAAGGCTGCGAGCACCTCCCGGGTGATCGCCTCAACCAGGTCGTCTCGTTGGCTCATCGTTTCGGTCATCGTGTCTGGCCCTCAACCGGTGATCGCATGTAGCGGCGTTCGACGTCCGTGATCTTCTCGACCCGTGCCGCGTGGCGGCCCGGCCCCCACTCGGTCCCCAGCCAGGCCCGCACGATCTCGATGGCCAGGCCCTCCCCGATGAAGCGCGCTCCCAGGGTCAGCACGTTGGCGTGGTTGTGCTCGCGGCTGTTGCGGGCCGAGGAGAGGTCGTGGCAGAGCGCGGCGCGGACGCCGCGGACCTTGTTGGCAACCATGCACGAGCCGATCCCCGCTCCGTCGAGGATGATCCCCCAGCGGCAGGTCCCGTCCGCGACCAGGCTGGCGACGGCGTGGGCAATGTCCGGGTAGTCCGCGGGCACGCTGCCGTGCGTGCCGCAGTCGCGAATCGCGAAGCCTGCCTCGGCCAGCACCTCGCCGATGCGGTCCTTCAGCGCGGAGCCGCCGTGGTCGGCTCCGATGGCGATGGCGACGCGTTCCGGGGCGGCCGCCGGGGCGGCCGCCGGCGGGCGCGGCAGTCGGCGCCGGTGCGGACGCGGTTGCCGCGCGGGCCGTCACGGCGCCCGCCGAGAGTGTGGTCGCCGTTGCGATGGCCGGCCCGGACACGGCCGGATCTGCCCCGCCGCTAGCCAGGGTCGCGTCGACGATGCGGCGGACGATGGCGCGGACCTCGTCCGCGGAAGGGGTCGCGGGCGCGGGCGTCGCAGTGCCAAGCGGCTCACGCATGGTCGAGCACCCAGGCTGCGGTTGCCTCGTCGGCCACGAGCACCGTGACGCAGCCGGCGCGCAGCGCGGCCAGGGCGATCGGGCCGCGCCCGGCACCGGCGGCGAGGCCCACGGTCAGAGCCTTCGTCCGGAGGTCGTCGAGAGGCAGCCCGATCGTCCGGCGGTCCAGCGAGGGAAGCGCGACGCGGCCGTCGAGGGCGAGGAACCGGCCCAGGACGTCGCCGACCGCGCCGGCCTCCGCGAGCGCCGCGAGATCGGCGACGCCGAGATAGCCGGACGCCACGTGCACGCTGTCGGGCCCCGTCAGGCCCATGCCGAAGACCGCGGTGGCTGCGGCGCGGGCGGCCGCGAGCGTCTCGCCGACCGAGGGGTCCTCCTCGAGCGCGTCGCGAAGCTCCGGCGAGCCGACGATGGCGGGGGCGGCCATGAGCCTGATGGCGGCGCCGGTCGTCGCCCCGAACCGTTCCACGATCTCGTGGGCGCGCGTCGGGCGCGCGGAGCGGGAAGTGGCGCCGTTGAGCTGGACGATCTCCGTGGCGGCAGTCCAGCCCGGGCGCAGGTGCGCGGCCAGCTCGAGCATCGTGCGGCCCCAGGAGACGCCGATCGCCCCACCCGGTCGCAGCGACGCAAGGTGCACCGCGGCGGCCCCGGCCACGCGCTCGCGGGCCAGAAGCTCGTCGTCCTGCGCCGACCCCGTCACCGGCACGTCAACGACGACGGCTCCGCGCAGCCCGAAGCGCCGGGTGAGGGCATCCTCCAGCTCGACGAGGCGGGCGGCGGGATGGACGATCTCGATCCGGACGGCCGACTCGCGCAGGGCGCGGTCGAGAAGCCGTCCGACCTTGAAGCGGCTGACGCCGAGCCGTTCGCCGACCTGGTCCTGGGTGAGGTTCAGGCGGTAGTAGAGCTGGGCGGCGCGGAGCATCAGCCGAGTCTCGCCCGTGAGCGGCTCGCCCTGCCGCGGTGGTGCAGCGCTGATCGTCATGCCGGGCTCGTCATGATGCTCAAATGTGCACGTGCATGCTCATGTGTTGCACACCGTACGCCCGGCAAGGTTCGGTGTCAATACCCGGGTTCAGGGGACCGCTCGGCAGGCTCGTGCGTCACGGCCGAATGGCACGTCGGTGCCGCGGCCGCGCCAACAGGGAATCGCTGAGTCAGGGCCTCGCTGCCGGCTCGACGTCCGCCCGTGCATCGGCACGTTGGCGGAGCACGCCGAGCGCGGCGATCGTCACGAACGGGTTCGAGCGCGTCGTGCCGGCCGGACCCCAGTCGGCGTAGGTGCCATCGCTCGCCACGATCTTCCTCGTGTTGCCGAACCGTGCCTCCAGGGGGAAACCGCCGTCCGGCAGCCGCTTTGATTCGAGGAGTGCGAGGGCGTCGGCGCAGCGCGGATCGCCGATGCGGCCCAGCTCCGCGACGACCTGCAGCGCGAAGAGGACGTCGTAGAACTGGATCGGGAACCGGATGCGGTCGAAGGCTCCGCCCCAGGCGGGACGAATCAGGGCGCCATCGTGGCGGCGCCAGAGGAGGCGCCGCGAGAGCATCAGCTCGGCGGCCCGCCCTGCAGCCTCGAGCGCTCCGGCGTGGCCGAACCGGCTTCCGAACGCCTGCAGGGCCCGGGCCGGGATCGCCGTCTCCTGGAACGAGGATTGCCGCGCCTCGCGCCGTCTGTCGCAGTTCCATCCGCCATCCGGCCACTGGAGCGCGATGAGCTTCTCCGCGAGGGCGGTCGTCTTCTCGTCCTCGAGTCCCAGCCGGAGGGCCGCCCAGATTGCGTTTCCCTCCTGCGACGCGCAGCAGCGCACGCGGTCGGGCTGGTCCGGGTACCGGACGGACTGGGGCGGACGGTCGTGCGCCCGCCCGAGGAGCCAGCCGTCGACCTGGCTCTTGACCGGCAGGAGCCCGAGGTCGCCCGGCGGATAGTCGATCAGCGCAAGCTGGACGAGGGTCCAGTGTGGGCCCTGGAACTTGGCATACGGGTGGAGCCGGATTGTCCCGTCAGCCTCGCGGCCGGAGAGGAGTGCGAGGGCGCGGCGCGAGGCGGGAATGGCCGCGCGGAGGGCCCGCAGCGCAGGATCCGATTCGTCGGCGCCCAGGGCAAGGGCGCGAGCCTGGTACGCGATGACGGGATCGTCGGACGCCGCCAGGCGCCGGGCCACGTCGACCTCGTCGCCTGGCGGGGCGGGGCGCGAGCCGGCGTCCCGGGGTCGGCGCGGCGGTCCGGCGGTCATGCGTCGAGCATCTCCCCGCTGAGTTGGGACGACAAGTGGCGTTCGGCAGGCGCCGCCGGCGTCGTGGCAGGAGCGCGCCCGCACGCGCCGCCGCGCCCGCCGGAGCGATCGCCGGAGTCCCGACGCGCCGGCCGGGCCGGCCGTGCCGACCGGGCCGACGCGCCGGCCGGGCTGTGACGCCGATGCCTACAGCCGCCCCGGAGCGTTCTGCTCGACTCGCAGGACCGGCTCGGCCGGGCCGGCGTCGATCGCCTGGTGGCGACGGAGCCAGGCCATCGCGGCGACGCCCACGATCGTGGTGAGGAGGCCGCCGACGGCGAGCGCGGCCACCGGCCCCCAGCGCGAGGCGAGGAACCCGGCAAACAGGGCGCCAAACGGCGTCGAGCCGGCGAATACGGTCGTGTAGACGCTGATGACGCGGCCGCGCAGCTCGTCCGGCACGGTCGCCTGGATGAGCGTGTTGCCGTTCGCCGCCATCCAGATCGCGCCGAAGCCGGCGAATGCCAGGGCCGGCAGGGCCACCGCGTAGACCGGCACCGCCGCCACCACCATCAGGCCGACGCCGAGCATCGTCGCCCCTACGACGATCGCCCACGCGGTCGGCCGGCGACGTGTCGCGAGGAAGAGCGCCGCGACCACCGACCCCAGGCCACTCGCGGTCATGAGGAACCCGAACGCGGCCGCGTCGCCGGCGAGGACGTCGCGGGCGAACGGAGGGATCGTCACCTGGAAGTTCATCCCGATGGTCGCAGCAAGCCCCACGACCACGACCGGCAGCAGGACGGCGGGCGTGCGCCGCGCGTAGGTGAGCCCCTCCCCGACCGAGGCGAGGACGGCGCGGACCGTGTTCGGACGCCGCATCGACGGCGGCGCGTGAAGCTCGTCCGGGCGCATCAGGACGAGCGCGACGATCACCGCGAGGAAGCTGGCCCCGTTGACGAAGAAGGCGATCGAGATGTTGAAGGCAGCGATGGTGATGCCGGCCACCGCCGGCCCCACGACACGGGCCGCGTTGAAGGTGGCCGAGTTGAGGGCGACCGCGTTGACGACGTCGGCTCGCCCCACCATCTCCACGGCGAACGCCTGGCGGACCGGCATCTCGATCGCGTTCACGCAGCCAAGGAGGACGGCGAGGATCAGGATCATCCAGACCTGGACGACGCCGGCCAGGGTGAGGACGCCGAGAACGACTGCCAGCGTTGCCATCACCGCCTCCAGGGCGATGAGCGTGGGGCGCTTGGGCAGGGCGTCGGCGATGACGCCCCCGAAGAGCCCCAGGACGAGGACCGGCGTCCACTGCGCGGCCGCGACGACGCCGAGGAAGAGCGGGTCGTTCGTCAGGGTAAGGACGAGCCAGGCCTGGGCGACCGACTGCATCCAGGAGCCGGCGAGCGAGATCGCCTGGCCGCCGAAGAAAAGGCGGAAGTTGCGATGGCGGAGCGCCCGCAGGGCACCGGCACCTCCCAGTCCAAGGGCGGTCACGGGCCCGTCTCCGCGTGCGGCGCGCCCGGGACGTGCGCCGGCGCGCCACCCTCCAGCTCGGCGAGGTGGGCCCGCAGGTGAGCCCGGCGCGAGTCGGCCGCCTCGAGCATCGCCCGCAGGCGGTCCGCCTTCTCTTCGAGCGTCGCCACCTGGCGGTCCATGCGGGCGATGAGGTCGCGCACGATCGCCCGCTTCTCGCCCGGCTCGCCGGTTGAGGCGAAGCGCTCGCGGTCACGGATGCGGGCCTCCTCGTCCTCGAGCAGGAGGGCGATCTCGGCCAGGCTGAAGCCCGCGTCGTCGCGCAGCTCGCGGATGAACCCCAGGCGCTCCAGGTCGGACGCGTCGTAGAGGCGGTAGTCGCCCTGCGAACGGCCGGCCGGCCGGAGGAGCCCGATCTCCTCGTAGTAGCGGATGGAGCGCGGCGTCAGGCCGGTCCCGGCGGCCACCTCCTGGATGCGGAGGAGCCTCGGGGAAGCGGTCGCGGGCTGGGCCGCGGCGGGCACGTTCCTGTCCGCGGCGGGCGGGGCCGAGGCGGGCACGCGCCGTTCCGCTGCGGGATGGTTCGCGGCAGGTGCAAACGGGTCCGCTGCGGGGTGGACCGAGGCGTGCCCGGGCTCGGGTGCGGTCGCGGGCGGGCGGGACATGACCTCATGATCGCACAACCTTGACGCATGCGTGAAGGTTGAAGTCGGGCGCGTGCGGTTCCTGCCTTGCGCCACCCTTCCCGCCGGTCCACGATCATCGTGGAGGTGAGGCCATGGCGAAGCGGCCGAAGTCCAGGGACGGCGCGCGACCGGACGTAAGTCCAAACACGCTGTCGACGCCCGCCCGCCGCGGGTCGGCCGGGGTCGCCAACCGCCTGTCCGGGGCCCTCGAGACCGCGGGCGGAGCGCGCCTTCCGGGCGTCTCGGGCGTCTGGAGCGCGGTCGCACTGCTGGTGCTGCTCGTGGCGGCGGCAGTCGTCCTGCCTCTCGCCCTTCACCGCTCGGCGTGGGTGGAGGCGGAGATCGTCGTCGGCGCCTGGTTCGTCATCTGGACGGCCGCCCTGACCTGGCTGGGCTACACGGGGCGGACCGTCGAGCAGGACTGGGAGCCGTTTCGCCCGCGGCGCCTGTTCGGCCGGGGCGGCGGGATCGACAGCCACAGCGTCCCCTACTTCGACGCGAGCGGCCTCACCGTCCCGGACCTCGACATGGGCGGCGACGGGGGTGGCCTGGGTTGCCTCGGCGCGATCGTGGCCGGCTTCCTCGCAGTCGCGGTGCTGGCCGCCCTGCTCGCCCTCTTCTACTTCACGATCGGGTACGTCATCCCGCTCGTCGCGATCGGGCTGTACACGCTCGTCCGGGCGATGCTCAACCACGTGGCGGCCCGCGGCCACGTGCCCCGTGGCGACCTTGCCACCTCGCTCGCCCGCGGCGCGACCTGGGCCGGCGCCTACACGGCGCCGATCGCGGTGGCGATCTGGCTTCTCCACGTCACGTTCTGAGTGGCGGCTTGCCACCTCGCCCCGAGGTCCGCCGGCCGCCCACGGGCGCTAGCGTGCCCGCGAGCCCTGCCGGGCCCGCAGAGCGTCCCGCCACACCTCCAGGGCGACCGGCCACCACGCATCGAGCTGGCCCTCCTGGCCGTACCAGGGGGCGTGCACGCCGGGGCCGTGGATGGCGTCGTCGAGGATGAGGTGGCGCGCCCCGGGCAGGAGCGCCGAGGCGACCGGCACGAGCCCGTCGCCGGCGACGATCGGCTGGTCGGGAGCCGGGTGGACGTCCTCGTAGAGCCGCCTCGCGAGCCGCGATCGCGCGTCCTCGGCCTGGTCGTGGCCGACCACGTACCGCGAGGCGACGGCAAGGTACCCGGTCGTTGGAGCGAAGCGGGCTCCCGGGACGTGCCGGTTGGCGAACCGGGCGCCCGCGGTCGCGACGCGGCGGCCCCAGCGGGCCTCGTCGCCGACGAGATGGGGCGTTCCGAGCGTCACGAGGGCGGCGATCCGACCGCTGGCGCCCAGGCGACGGCCCTCGAACGGCTCCGGCGAGGTCAGGAGCCGCCCCACGATTCCCCCGGCGCTGTGCCCGACGTACAGGATGGGCGCGCCGCGGCTGGCCGGATGCGCGGCGCTCGCCTCGCCGGCCCGGAGCAGGGCCCTGCCCACGCGCGTCGTCACGGGACCCAGGCCCCGCACGGCGGAGAGGATCCAATCGGGCGTGAAGACCGGGGCGATGAGGACGTCCGCCGCGCCGCGGGCCCGAAGGCCAGCCTCCATCGGCCGGTACCAGGTGGCCATGGTTAGGAAGCCGCCGGCGACCAGGACGATGGGTGAGAGGCCGGCCGGATCGGTGTCGCGCCAGTCGTCAGTGCTGCTCATGTCGATTCCCTTGCCGTGGCGGTCGTTCGGGGCGGGACAGGCGGCCCGGTATCCCGCCCGCCCGCGTCGGACCCCCCGCCGCCCGTCGCGCCGGCCGGGCGATGGAGGGCGCCTCGACCGATCGCGAGCCCGGCCACCAGCGTAGCGACCATGACGAACGCGAACGTGTAGAACGGTAGATGGAGGTCGAGCGTGAACAGGGCCCCTGCCGAGATCGAGGCCACGATCATTCCCAGCGTTCCTGCCGCCCCGAAGACACCCTGCGTCGTGGCCGACCGGCCGGCCGGCGTGCCGCGGGCGACGACGGCATACAGCGCGGGGCCCAGCAGGGCGAAGGAGACGCCCTCGAACGCGACGACGGGGATGACCAGGATCGGGTCCTGAAGGGCCGCATAGAGGATCCCGGCCAGCGCCGCGCCCAGGCTGCCGAGCACGATGAGCGGCACGGGGCCGCGCCGATCGGCCCATCGCCCGGCGAACGGCGAGACGACCAGGACGCCCACGCCGAACGCCGCGAACGAGAGGCCGATGAGCCCGATGTCGGCGCCCAGCCTGGTCATCCAGAGGCTCCAGATGACCTCGTAGGTGCCGGAGGCGAAGAAGCCGCCCACGTTGATGACGATGGCCGCCAGGAGCAGGCGGTTCCAGAGCGACGAGGGCGCGTCGGCGACGGCCTGCGCGGCGGCTGCCTCGTCGGCGAGGTGCAGGGGCGCCGGGCGCCGGCAGATCGTCAGCCCCAGGAGCACGGCGGCACCGACGAGGGCTGCGCTGCAGAAGGCAAAGGGGAAGACGTAGCCGCCGCCGAGCGCCGCGCCCACGCCCCCGAAGGCCGGTCCCAGGAGGAGGCCGCCCATCTGGGCCGAGCTGTAGAGGCCGAACGCCGCGCCGCGCTCCTCGGGGGGCGTGGCGTCGAGGATGTAGGCCCGGGCGGCCGGGTCGTAGGCCGCCGTGGCGAGGCCGGCGAGGGCCCGCGCCAGCAGGAACGCCGGCGCTCCCGTCAGCACGAGGGGCATCGGGATCACGACCGCGGTGGCGACGAGCCCCGCGAGCATCATCGCCCGCTTGTCGCCGCGATCCGCCAGCCAGCCGAGAGCCGGCTCGCCCAGCAGGCGCGCCGCCGGCCACGCCGCCACGATCCAGCCGAGCGTCGCAGGGTCGATCCCCTGCTCCGTCAGGTATAGCGGCAGGACCGGGAGGAGCGCGCCGAAGCCGAGCCAGAGGATCGCCTCGGCGAGCAGGACGGGGAGGATCGGGAGGGTCCGGGCCAGCCGCCCGCGAACACCCCCGGGGCGGGCGTCGGTCATCGCCGCCATCGTAGCGGCCGGGCGGGCGAGTCGGAATCCGGCGCCTCGGGGTTGCGGACCGGGCGAGGCCGGACGCTCTCGGTGAAAGCTGGGCGGGATGCGGCGAGAGCGAGCCGGCGTCCGGCACCTCGGGGCTTCGGGCGTGGCGAGGTCGGACGCGTCGGCGACGCCGGGGCGCCCGGGCGAGCTCCGGCGGAGCTTTCCGCCCGCGGCGATCCGAGGCTAGTAGACGATTTCCTCGGACTCGGGGACGCGGATGCTCTGGGCGCCCTTCGCCTCCCAGCCGACCTGGGCGGAGACCAGCCAGTGACCGGCGCCCTCGCGGTCGCCCATGTCGCGGACCGGGCCGGTGACGATGACGCGCGCCACGGACTGACCACCTCGCTCGTACCGCACCTGGGTCTCGCGCTCGCCGTAGCGATCGGTGCTGAGCACGGTGAGGTCGCCCCGCTCGCAGCCCATCAGGCCTGCCAGCCAGTCTCGCGCATCCCATGTCGCCATGTGCAAGCTCCTGTCCGGACCGGTGCGAGCAGCGACGCGATCCTCGTTACCGCGGTGCGTCCGTTCCGCGGCGATGCCGGACCCGTTTCGGGTCGATCAGCTGGCGTTCAAGATATCCGAGGTCCAGCCCGGACGCGACTCCGGCGCGCGACGCGGGGGAGCTCGCCTGGCGGGCGCTGCCGCTCAGCGATGTGCGGCCACCTGCGGGAGCGGGCGCTGCCGCTCATCCGTGCGCGGCCACCAGCGGGAGCGGTCGCGCCGGGATCCGCTTGCCGGCCACGACCCGCGCGAAGAGCTGGCGGTACTGCGTCGCCACGGTGGACCAGACCATCCCCCGGCTGTGCTCGTGGGCGCGCCGGCCCAGGGCAGCCCGAAGCTCGTCGTTCTCCAGCAGGCCGATCAGGGCGTCGGCCCAGGCCGCGGGCGAGCCCGGCGGCACGAGCACGCCCCGACCGCCGTCGAGGATCTCCGCGGCGTAGGCAAACGGCGTCGAGACGATGGCGCGGCCCGCGCCGACGGCGTACGAGAGCGGCCCCGATTCGTTCCGGTCGAGGTCCGGGTACGGCGTCACGAAGACGTCGGCGGCCTCGAGCCACCGGGTGAGCTCGACCCGGCCGACGAACCGATCGACGAAACGGACGTGGCGACCCATCCCGAGCCGGGCCACGCGGTCCTCGAGCGACCGGCGGTACTTCTCGCCTTCGATGGCCAGCGAGCTCGGGTTGGTGACGCCGACCGCGACGAAGCAGGCCGTGGGTCGCGCGGCGACGATCGCCGGAAGCGCGTCGAGGACCAGCTCCAGGCCCTTGCCGGGACCGAGCAGCCCGAAGCTCAGGATCACCTCGCGCCCGGCGAGGTCGAGGGCCGGCTTGATGGCCTCGGGGTGGACCAGGGGGAGGTTCGGCACGCCGTGCGAGATCACCTCGATGCTCTCGGCGGCCACGTCGCAGGTGGCGGCCAGGACCTGCGCCGCGGAGCGCGACATGACCACGGTCGCGGCTGCCGCCCGGATGAGCTCGCGAGTGATGGCGCGCTGGTTGGGGGTCGGGTGCCGGAGGACCGTGTGCAGGGTGGCGACCGCCGGCGCGTCCAGCGCACCGACGAAGTCGAGGACTGCCGTCCCGTCGTCAGGGCCCCAGATGTCGTAGCCGTGCTGCACCGAGACGACGTCGGCGCACCGGGAGAGGTCGCGGGCCGTCCGGACGTAGTCGCCGGGCTCGTCGCGCCGGATGCGGTGGTGCACCTCGGGGGGGTAGAGGATGTTGGCGCCCGGTCCGTGGAGGGCGACGATCTCACGCTCGCCGGTCGCGCTCGAGAGGGCCTGCGTGAACGTGGCGATGCCACAATGCCGCGGCGGGTAGGTCGAGGCGAAGATCGTACGGGCGATTGCGTCGCTCCTTCCGGGGCGCCGGCAACGCCGGTGTCGCGAGGGTGCGGGCCGCAGCGGCTCCGCGCGGCGGCGAGGCCGGCGTGTGCCAGGGCGGGTGCGGCCCGTCCGGGTGGACGGGCCGCCGGTCCGGCTAGGCGGAGCGCACGTGCGCGGCGCGAGGGCCCTTGGGGCTCTGCTCGATCTCGAACTCGACGCGCTCGCCGCCGTTGAGGCGGTCGAAGTTGAGCGAAGAGTCCAGGCCGTCGCGATGGAAGAAGTATTCCTTCGCATCCTCGGCGGCGATGAAGCCGAAGCCGCGCTCGGCAACGACCTTCTTGATGGTACCGGTGGTCACGAGGGACCTCCACACTCTTCCCGAACAGGGAGGGCGGAACGCACGGTCCGTTCGAGAAGGGGGATCGACCACGCGACGCTTCGTCGCGAGAGGCGGCGAGTGGCAAGGTTACCACGTCCAGCCGAAAGGGGCATTCCGCGCCTATTGCGTGACCGGGCGGGGTGCGTTTCGGGGCGTTTGCCGAGCGGCGGAGGGCTCCGTCCGGGGACGGCGGGCGACTTGCGAATGCGACGCAGCGTCGCCGTATCATCGGTCGATGGGGTTCCCCGCGCCGGCGCTCGTCGCCCTCGTCCTGCTCTGCTTCGTGCTCGCGGCGATCCCGACCCGCCGGCTCTTCCTCGCGGGGATCCGGCCGGGCTGGCTGTGGACCTACGTGCTGCTGCTCGTCGTCCTCGGGGTCGGTGCCGTCGCGATGCGGGGACCGGGTCGTTTCCTGGCCCCATTCCTCGTCGTCCTCTACGTCGCGCCGCTCATCGTGGCGCCGGACAGGACGGCCCGCTGGCTCCGGCGTGGCCGCCGACCGCCGAAGAACGTGGGCTCCGGACCGGGTCGCGACGTCGGTCCCGACGACCCGCCCACAGGGTGACCGGCGCGGCGTGAACCCCGGCGCGCTCGCTCTTCACAGCGGCGGCGAGTGCGAACCGGGCGCCATCCGGCCACCCTCCGCTATCGTGCGGCCATGACACCGTCGAACCCCGTCCTCGTCCTCGGCCACGGCGCGTCGGGGAGCGCCGCCTCGATGGCGCCCCACGTCTCCGGCCTGCGGTCGCGCGGCGTCAACGCGCGTGCCGTCGACCTGCCCCGGGGGAGCACGGAGCGGGCGGTCGCCGTCTTCGCGGAGCTCCTCGCGGCCGAGCCGGGGATCGCGATCGGCGGGCAGTCCTTCGGGGGGCGCATGGCCAGCCTGGCCGCGGCCGACGCCTGCGCCGCGGGGCGCCATCCCCTCGCCCTGGTCCTCCTCTCGTACCCGCTCCATCCACCGGGTCGGCCGGGCGACTGGGAATCGCGAACGGCGCATTGGCCCAGGATCACCTGCCCGGTGATGCTGCTCTCCGGCGCATCGGATCCCTTCGCGACGCGGGCGCTCCTTGAGCGGGCCCTGGTCGAGCGCCTGCCGTCCGCCACCCTGATCGCGTACCCGCGCCTGGGGCACACGCTCGGGCCGGTGCTGGAGGACGCGCTGGACCACGTCGCGGCCTTCGTGCTGGCGGCCGCGAGGTCGCCGGGCGGGGGGTCGTGAGCCCGCTGGGATTCGAACCCAGGACGCAGGGATTAAAAGTCCCTCGCTCTGCCACTGAGCTACGGGCCCACGTGGCCGCAACGATACCCGCGCGCGGGCGCGGCGACGGAATGGCGACCCGCGCCTCCCGTCGGCGCGACCCGACGCCCGCTTCGCGGCTCGGGCACCTCACGGAGCGGAGCAGCCCTCGTAGCCTGCCAGGCCCTTGAAGCGCACGACCCGGAGGAAGGCCTCGTCGACCCGCGCCTCCGCCAGGCGGCCCTGGGCCACCGCGTCGAGCAGGCCCGCGATCACGGCGGGGATTGCGCGCTCGTCGAGCACGATCGCCATGTCCACCCCCGCGGCGATCGCCAGCTCCGTCCTCCGCGGCAGGCTGCCCCAGTGGTCGAGCGCTCCCATCCCGAGGTCGTCGGACATCACGAGGCCGTCGAAGCCGAGGTCGTCCCGCAGGAGCCCCCGGATCACCGCTCGCGAAAGCGACGCCGGCCGCGTCGCGTCGAGCGCCGGCACGAGCAGGTGGCCAACCATCACGGCCCTGATGCCGTCTCGGATCGCGGCGACGAACGGCGGCAGGGCTCGCTTTCGCAGCGTCGCGAGCGACGCGCCCACCATCGGGAGCGAGGTGTGCGAGTCGACGGTCGACTCGCCGTGGCCGGGGAAGTGCTTCACGACACTGGCGACGCCGGCGTCGGCGAGCCCCGCCACGAAGGCGCCTCCCGCTCGGGTGACGACCGACGGCGACGAACCGAAGGAGCGGTCGCCGATCACCCCGCCGGCCGCGGCCCCGGTGACGTCGAGGACGGGGGCCAGGTCCGTGGTGATCCCCAGCTCCGCCAGGCCGTCGCCGATACGACGCGCCGTGGCCCGCACCGTCGACGCGGGCTCCTTCCCGAGGTCGCGGGCCGAGGGCGAGCCCTCGATGATCCCCGCCCGGGCGAGGCGCCCGATGCGACCGGGCTCCTCGTCGATGGCGACCACGAGCGGCAGGGGCGCCTCCGCCTGCAGCCCGGAAACGAGCGCGGCGACCTGGTCGGCGCCAACCAGGTTCGAGCCGAGCAGGACGACGCCGCCGACGCCGGATCGCACGAGGTCCAGGGAGCCGCTCGTCGGCTCCGTCCCGGCGACGCCGGCGAGGATGAGCTGGGCCACGCGGATGTCGAGCGGGGGCAGGACGCAGCCGGGGGCATCGGGCGTGGGGTCGGGTGGCGGCTGGGTCGGGGACGGCGAGCTCGACGGCTGGAGCGTCGGAACGGGGGGCGTCGTCGCGTCACCGGGCATGTGCGGCGGGCCGGACGTCGGGGGGAGACCGCTGCACGCCGCGACTGCCAGCGCGAGGGCGGCGAGAGCGGCGGGGTGCCTGGTCCGGGAGGCCATCCAGCGGAGGATAGCGAGGGGCCATTGCGGGGGTGCAGGGGGCGGTGCCGGTAGAATTGAAGGGTGACGACCTTCTACTCCCTCGATCGGGCCAACGCGCGCCTGGCCGACGTGCGGCCGATCCTGGAGGACCTCCGGGCACGGCGCGACGAGCTCATCGGCCTCCGGGATCGCCTGCACGCCGCGAGCCTGGCCGGAGTGCCCGCGCCGGCGAGCGGATCCCTCGTCGAAGACGCGCTGACCGACGCGGCCGGGGCGGGCGGCCCGGCGTCGGGCAGCGTCATCGCCGCGCGCATCCAGGCTGTGATCGACCAGATGCAGGCGGCCGTCGAGAGGCTCGACACCTGGAGTGTCTCCCTTCGCGACATCGAGTCCGGCCTCGTCGACTTCCCGGCCCTCGTCGCCGGGCGCCAGGTCTGGCTCTGCTGGCGCCTGGGCGAGGACGACATCGCGTGGTGGCACGGCCTCGCGGCCGGTGTCGCCGGCCGGCGGCCGCTGGCGGAGCTCGGGTGACACCGGGCGGCGCCTCACGGGGCGACGGCGCAGCGGCGACAGGCAGCGTCCCGGCCACCTTGCGGCGGGCGGGCGGCGATCCCGGACCCGGCCGCATCGTCGATCCCCGCGGCCGGTCGAAGGTCCTGCGGCCCCTGTCGGCCGAGGACCGCGAGGCGGCGACGGTGCGCGGGCTCGCGGCGTATGCGCGGGGCGACTTCTACCTGGCCCACGAGGAGCTGGAGCCCGCCTGGATGGCGGCGGCCGATCCCGGCGAGCGGGAGCTGCTCGGCGGCCTGATCAAGCTTGCCGCGGCCTTCGTCCACGCGGCGCGGGGCAACCCCGCCGGCGTCCGCACGAACCTCTGCGGGGCGCGGGAACGCCTGGCGGGCGCGGCGGCTGCCGGTCGGGACGGTGGGCTCGACCTCCCCGGATTGCTGGCGGCCATCGACGACCGGCTCGCGCGGATCGAGGCCGAACCCTTCGTCGCCGAGGTCGCGGCGATGCCGGCCGCCACGGAGCCGGCCGGCGCCATGCAGCGGGTTCCCATCGTCGACCCACCCCACGACGTCGCGGGGCCGCCCGGGCGGGCGCGGCGGCCACCCCTCGCCCTGGAGCCCCCCACCGTGGCCCGGAGATCGCTCGAGTGACGCCCGCGCCCGGCGAAGGCGACCCCGCCCTGGCGGGTCGCGACGAAGGCGCGCCGCGCGTGATCGTGAGCGGGCGGCGCGGGGCCGGGCTCCGGGCTCCGGGAACCGGGAACCGGGAACCGGGCCGGGCTCCGGACGGACGGGGCCGGCGGGGGGCGTGGCTGCACGCGTCCGCGGCATGCGTCCGCGGCATGCGTCTGACCAGGCACGTTTGACGCCGGGCACCGCGCGCGCCTACGCTCGCGCTGGTTCGTTCGCCGGGCGCGCAGGGGCGCCGGAGCCGGACCCCGGAGGCGGAGCCTGCCCGTGCGCCTGACGCATCGCGTCGCGGCCCTCTTCGGCGGCCGGCGGAAGCCGGCAGGGCCGACGACCGCGCGGCAGCTACCCTCCACGCCCGTCGCCGCTGAGGCGCCCGGCCCGGCTGAGTCGCCCGACCCGGCTGTCCCGGAGGCTCGCCTCGCGACGTCACTCGGCACGCGACCTTCGAGCGGCCCCGTCGCCGCAACCGCGGCGCCCGCGGATCCGTGCGGGCAGTACCGGATTGCCGTGAGCGACGCCTGCTCCCTCGCCGACCGGATGCAGGCTCTCGCCCTCGCCGCGCAGGAACGCCTGCGCGAGGCACGGCGCGCCTACGACCAGCACGCAGGGCACCGCGAGCGGGCCTCTGCCGTGGCCGATCCGCGCTTCGTCCACGCTGCCAAGGATCAGGCCCAGGCAGCCTTCCGGACGGCACGCCTGGCGGCCCGGGACAGAGGCGCGCTGGAGAAGGCCGCCCGTGATTGGCTGCGTGAGATCGACCGGGTCAACGCCGGGACGCGGGACGCGGTTCGCGAGCTCGCGCGAGAAACCGCTGCGGAGGCTGGCCTCCTGCGGGCCGTCGAGCGCCTGAGCCTCGAGGCGGACGGCGCCCGGATCGCGGCCGAGAGCGCGCAGGAGGCTTGCCACAGCGCCCGGATCGCGCTCGCCGACTGCGAGGAATCGCGTCGTCCCGGCGGGCGTTCGGCCGAGGGAGGGCTGCTGGTCCCGGCTTCGCTGGCCGCCCTGATGACCCCGGCCGCGGCCGCCGGGGAAGCAGGCCCGGAGCCCGATGCCGTGGCCCGCACCGTCGCGGCCGCCGGTGCCGAGCCCGCGATCCTGCCCCTCCTGGCCGGGAACCGCGACGTCATGCGGCGGATCGCGGCGGCCCTCGCCGAGGGTGACGCCGCGGCGGAGGTGCGCTGGCAGGGCCACCTGGGAGCCCTCGTCGAGGCGATCCGCGCACGGTCGATCGACGGCGCGGCGCTCAGGTTCCCCGACGCCGGCTTCTGGGCCCCCTACACGCAGCCCCAGCGCCGCGAGATCGCCGCGGCCCTGGCCGCGCTCGGCTATCGCTATGACGGGCGCGGCGGCTTCGCCGACGGGCGCGTCCCCGGCCAGCGGGAGCTCTCGCTCGCCATCGGATACACGGGCATGGACCCGACCTGGATCCGGATCTGGCCGTCGCAGGCGGAGCTGCCCTACCTCTACGCGGGCGTCGAGGTCGACGCCGGGCGTTTCATCGGCGAAGCGGCGGGCGAGCTCACGCTCGGCGACATGATCGACCTCCTGGGGCGTCGGGCCGAGGACCTCAGCGAGCTCTGGAACGCCTGGGGCCGGGTGCGTCCCCTCCTCCTGAGCCCGGCCTGACGAGCGGCCCGGCCGTCCGCGTCACCCGGAGCCTGACCCGCGCCCTCGCCCGCGGCACTGCCCCGCGGCGCCACCCGCGCCCGGCCCGCGACCCTGCCCCCGCCATGACCCGGGACGATCTCAGGCCGGGATGCCCTCGTGCGGCCCCTCGCCCGGGTCGTCGTCGATCACGATGACCCGGAAGGCCTCGGCGGCGGCGGCGGAGATCGGCTCTCCCTCCTCGGCGGCCCAGGCCCGGATCCGCGCCTCGAGCCCGTCGGGGTCGGCCACCTGGCTGGCGTGGCAGCGAAGCGCGGCAACCTTCCGGTCGAGCGTGGCGCCGACGTCCACCCAGGCGGTCGGAGAGTTCGGCCAGAAGAGGTAGAGCCGGCGCACGGCATGGGCGGCAAGGCCCGCCCGGGCCAGCCCGGGGAAGGCCATCGGGTTGCGCGCCGCCGGGAAGACCGCATCGACCGCGGCAATCCCCGCGGCCCGATGATCGGTGTGATTGACGCCGGCGCCCGCGTAGAAGAGGACCTCCGGGTCGTGGGTCAGGACCGCATCCGGCCGGAAGCGCCGGATCTCGTGGACCAGGAGCTCGCGGAGCGGCAGCTCGTTGGCGAGCGCCCCATCCGGCTGGTGGAGGAAGACGACCTCGTCGTAGCCCACGACGGCCGCGGCCCGGCGCTGCTCCTCCTCGCGGATCCCGGCGAGCACGAAGGGATCGGCGGCGGGGTCCTCGCCGCCCTGGTCGCCCGACGTGCAGCAGACGAGCCGGCCGATCGAGCCGGCGTCGATCCAGGAGGCAGCGGTGGCTGCCGGGCCGAACTCGGAGTCGTCGGGGTGCGCGGCGATCACGAGGAAGCGCGCCGGTCGCCAGCGGTGGGCCGTCGGGCGTCCGCCCGCCGGAGGGGGCGTCGGCGTCACGGCGCGGCGGTCGCGCCCGCGAACGCGGTGCGTCGGGCGGTCCCGGGTCCTGTCTTCCATGCGCGTCTCTTCACCCGCGGCTGGCTCGCTCGGGAGGCCCGGGATTCACCCCGGGAAGGATGTATCGTTGGCGCCCGGGGCTTCGCTCGTATCCCCCCACGAGCGAGGCTCCCTTCGTGTCCGCCGTGCGACTCGTGCCCGCCGTGCCGCCCGCGCGCGCGGCGCGACTCATGCCCACTGCGCCGTCCGTGCGCGGCGCGCGGCTCATGCCCGCCGGGCGGCCAGGATGGCCGCGAACGTCGCCACCACGTCCTCCGCGTGCCCCTCGGCCGTCACCTTCGGCCAGGCGTGGGCGATCCGCCCGTCGGGCGCCACGAGGAACGTCGAGCGCTGGATCCCCATGTACGTCCTCCCGTATTTCGTCTTCTCGACCCACGCGCCGTAGGCCTCGGCGGTCGCGTGGTCCTCGTCCGACAGGAGCGGGAAGTTGAGGTGGAACTTCGCCCGGAAGCGGCCGTGGCTCGCCGCGTCGTCGGGGCTGATCCCCCAGGCCGTGGCCCCGGCCGCGACCAGGGCGTCGTTCGCGTCGCGGAAGGCACAGGCCTCCACGGTGCAGCCGGGCGTGTCGTCCTTCGGGTAGAAGTAGACGACCGTCCAGCCGCGCTGGTCCGAGAGGCGGTGGACGGCGCCCGTCTCGTCGGGGAGGGCGAAATCGGGGGCCGGATCGCCGGCCGCGGGCATCGTTGGCATGCGCTGAGGCTACCGCAGCGCGACGATCCCCGCGAGGACCGCGACGCCCCCCGCCAGCACCGCGCCGTCGAGCGCCTGCCAGCGGACGATCCGGTAGCGCGTGCGTCCGGTCGCCGCGAAGCCGCGCGCGTCCATCGCCACGGCCAGGCGATCGGCGCGGCGAATGGCGAGGACGAGCAGCCCCACCAGCACGCGGGGATGCCAGGTGGCCCGGAGGCCGCGCACGCGACGAGATTCGCGGAGGGCGACGAGGTCCTCCGCGAGCCAGGGGATCGCCTGCAGCGCGGCCAGCGCCCCGTAGGCGAAGCGGTCCGGCAGGCGGGCCTGCTGGACCAGCGAATCCGCGAGGTGGGTGGCGTCGGTGACACGGCTCCAGCCGACGCCCACGGCGACGATCGCCGCGACCCGCAGGGCGAGGGCAGAGCCGTCCGCGAGCGCCGGCTCGGTGATCCGGACCGGGCCCAAGGCAAGGGCGATGGCAGCCGCCGGGTCGGCGCCGGCCGGGGCGAGCAGGGCGTTGAAGATGCCCACGGAGAGCGCCGCGAGCCAGAGCGGCGCCAGCCCCCGGGCGAGATCGCGGGTCCCCACGCGGCCGAGCACGACCGCGGCGCCGACCGCGACCAGGGCGACCAGGACGGGCGGCCGCGGGTCGCGGGTCGTGGCCAGGGTCACCAGCCAGGCCGCGGCGACGGCGAGGGTCGCGAGGGGGCTCGCCCGTCCGAGCGGGCTCGCGGCGGTTCGGTCGGGCCGGACCGGGACCGCGATCACGCGACCCCCGCCGGGATGCGGCCGCCGGCGAGGCGGATCGTGCGCCCGGCGACGTCGCCGGCAAACCGGAGATCGTGCGTGGCGGCCACCAGGGCAGCCCCGGCGTCGAGCTGCTCCCGCAGGAGGGCCAGGAGGCCGGCGTAGGTGCGGCGATCCTGGCCGAACGTGGGCTCGTCGAGGACCAGGAGCGGGGGCCGGCGCACGAGCTGGGCCGCCACGGAGAGGCGGCGCTGTTCGCCCCCGGAGAGCAGGTACGGGTTGCGCGTCCCGAACCGGTCGAACGGGAGCCCGAGGGCCGCGGCGACGTCACCGGCCGAGGCCCGCTCGCCCGGGGTCAGGCCGGCCAGCACCTCGCCTTCGACGGTGTCGGCGACGAAGCCGCGCTCCGGGTCCTGCACCACGTAGCCGGCGAGGCGGGCCAGGACGCGGGCGTCCAGGCGGGCCGGGTCCCGGCCGGCGAGGCGGACGGTGCCCGCGGTCGGGCGGAGGAGGCCGACGAGGAGGCGCGCCAGGGTGGACTTCCCGCTCCCGTTCGGCCCCAGCAGCGCGATGCGCTCGCCGGCGCCGATGGTGACGTCCACGTCATCGAGGACCGGCAGTCCGCGGGCGTAGGCGAAGCCGAGGCCCCGCGCCTCCACGAGGGCCGGGGAGCCGCCGGAGGGCAGGGGCCCGCCGGCGCCATCCCCGGGGAGGGGCGGGAAGGCTTCGTCGGGGAGCCAGACGCCCGCTTCCGCCAGCTCGCGTCGGCGATCGGCGAGCAGCGCTGCCGGGGTCCCGAGCGCCAGCGGCCGGCCGTCGGCGCCGAGGGCCAGCACCAGGTCGGCGAGCGGCCACGCCAGCTCGGCGCGGTGCTCGACCAGGACGATCGTTGCCGAGCGGGAGTCGCGGATCGCGGCGAGGCGGGCCCCGAAGGCGGCCGCGGCGGCCGGATCGAGGTTCGCGGTCGGCTCGTCTAGGACGAGCAGGCCGGGGCGCGGGGCGAACGCGCCCGCGAGGGCGAGGCGCTGCTGCTCGCCCCCCGAGAGCCGGGCCGTCCGGCGGCGCCCGAACCCGGGCAGGCCCGCCTCGGCCAGAGCGGCCGGCACGCGCTCGCACATCGCCGGGCGCGACCAGTGGCGGCCCTCCAGGCCGAAGGCAACGTCATCCTCGACTCGCTCCATCACGAGCTGGCTGGAGGGGTCCTGGAAGACGACGCCGACCCGGCCCACGAGCGCGCCCGGCTCGGAGCCCCTCACCGGGATGCCGTCGAGCTGCAACAGTCCCCCCAGGCGGCCCGGCACCGACCACGGCACGAGGCCCGCGAGCGCCCGGGCCAGGGTGCTCTTCCCGGAGCCGGACGGACCCACGATCAGCAGGCACGCCCCGGGGGCGAGCTCGAGCGAGATGCCCGCGACCGCCGGCGTGGTGCCGCCCGGGTGGGTGACGTCGAGATCGCGGGCAACGACCGCGACCGGGCCCTCGGCCGGCATCGCCGAGCGGCTCAGGTGGGCGCTCCCCCAGGGCGGTCGAACCCTCCGAGGACACCCGCGTCCCGGAGGGCGCGGGCCAGGAAGAGGGAACCGCCGGCCACGATGACGACGCCCGAGACCGCCATCAGCGCGCCGACCAGGAGCTGGGTCCCCACGTCGACCGCGGCGAAGTAGAAGGCCCAGTCGAGGACCCACGCCGCGGCGGAGGCGAGGATGCCGGCCGCCACGACCACCGGCCAGGCGAAGACGCGGTAGCGGACGACCAGGAAGGGGATCTCCCCCGCCAGCCCTTGCGCGACGCCGTAGAGCAGCACGATCACGCCCCACTGGGACCCGAGCATCGCCGAGACGGAGGCCGCCACGACCTCGGCGAAGATGCCCGCGCCCGGCAGCCGGACGATGAGCGGGGCGAGCACCGCGGGGACCAGCCACGGCCCGTAGAGCAGGTTCTGCAGCGGGCCGAGGAAGGCGAGCGCCGGCCAGGCGACGTTGCCCCACGCCCAGAAGACGACGCCGAACGCGACGCCGAGCACGGCCGTCACTACGACGTCACGGGTTCGCCAGCCGGCGGCGCCGCGAGGGCGATCGGACGGTGCCATGGAACTCACCGAGTTGCCCCTTCCGTGTGTCGCGTCTCGACGATGAGGAGACGGCCGGCCCGCAGCGAGACGCCCGCCTCGGGACTGGATCGGACGTTGGAAAGCCCCCGGGCCGGCCCGAATCGCAGGGGCTCGTCGCGGAGCGGGTAGGCGAGGCCGTCCGTCGCCACCCCGAGGGCGTCGGCCCCGAACGGGAAGAGGGAGACTAGGTCGCCGACGCGGCCCCCGAGGACGGCTGACGCAGGTGCGTCGGAGGGCGCGGGCGAGGCGGACGCGGGCGCCGCGGACGAGACGTGCAAGGGCGAGTCGGAGGACACGGGTGACACGCGCGCGAGCGGCATGGGCGCGGCGGAAGCGTCGAGGAGCCGCACCCGGGTCGCCCCGTCGAGGAGGATGGCGGGCCGCCCGGCCAGCGCGGGAAGGGCGAGCAGCCACGCGTTCGCGAGGGCGTGGTCGAAACGGGGCCCGCCGAGGGCGCCGAGGATCGTGAAGCGAGTCGCGCCACGGGCGAGCGCCGCGAGAACCGCCAGCTCCAGGTCGGACTCGTCCTTTGCCTCGTCAGCCGGCTCGATCGGGATCCCGGCCTCCCGGACGGAAGCAAGCCCGGCCGGGCCGAGCGAATCCCCGTCCCCGACCACCAGGTCGGGCGCGAGGCCGGCCGCCATTGCCTTCGTCGCTCCGCCGTCGGCCGCCACGACCAGCGCGGCGTCGGCGTCCCACCCCGGCCATGCCTCGTCGAGGGCGGCCAGGGCGGGCACGTCGCCATCGCCCACGAGGATCGCGTGCAGGCCCGGGTGACCGCTCACGGAATCCAGACGCCTCCGCTGGATGGGACGGAGGCGTCGCCTGGACTCCCTTCGCCGGCATGACCCGGATCAGGTTCCGAGGGTCTGCGGGAGGTCCCCGCACTCTCAGCGCCGCCGCGGCGCTCCCCTGTCCCAATCTTCTGTTCGGCCGGTCTCCGCCCGGCACCTGCCGAGTCTACACCCGCTCGGCGAGGAACCGGTCGACCCAGACGGCCACGGACGGGGCCGTCTCGGCGGCGCCGGCGGCGCGGAGGGCAGCGTCGTCGCCGAGGACGGAATCGATGCCCACGGCGTGGGCGCCGGCCGCGCGCGCCATCCGCATGTCGTCGAGCGCATCGCCGACGTACGCGGTGCCCTCGGCGCCGGGACCCAGGCCGAGCTCGCGAATCGCCCGGAGGAGGGGCGCCGGGTGCGGCTTCGCCTCGGACATGTCGTCACCGTGGACCCGGACCGGCAGGAGCCGCTCCAGCCCGTGGCGCCGGAGCTGGGCGCCGACGTTGTCGCGGTGGCCGGCCGTCACGAGGGCCAGCGGATAGCCGGCAGCGTGGAGTCGCTCGAGGGCCTCTGCGGCGCCGGGCAGCAGTCCGCCCTCGTCGCGGCCCCGATAGGCCGCCCACCACCGCCGGCCCGCCTCCTCGATGACCTCGGCCGGCAGTCCGAAGGACGCATAGAGGGCCCGCCAGTCGGGCGTCCAGAGCCGGCAGTAGTCGTCCCAGGTCACGCGCAGCCCGAGGCCCGCGGCCACCTCCTCGGTGGCGACGTACATCAGGTGCAGGGTGTCGGCCAGGGTGCCGTCCCAGTCGAAGACGATCGCGCGCATGGCTCGAATCGTAGTCGGGGCGACCATCGGGCGCCGGCGGCGACCCGGGCAGCGTTCCGGACCCCGCCACGCTGCGTCAGGTGATCGAATCGAGTGCCCGGCGGCGTTCTCGGCGTCGAACCGAGCGTGCTCGACCGGGTTTCGTTGCATGACGAGGCCGCAGCACGGCGCGGCGGCGGAGTGCGCCCGCGGCGGCCGATGCCTCGCGGCCGATGCTAGACTCCCGGCCGTGCCCGATCCCCTCCTTCCCGCCGCCCAGGATCCTGCCGTGCGCCGCGTCGTCGAGGCGGCCGCCCGGAAGGGCGTCGACCTGCGCGTCGTCGTCCTCGACGCCACGACCCACACGGCCGAGGACGCGGCTCGGGCGCTCGGCGTGGAGCTTGGGCAGATCGTGAAGTCGCTCGTCTTCGTGGCGCCCCGCGACGAGGCGGGCCACGAGCCCGTGCTCTGCCTGGTCTCCGGCACGAACAGGGTCGACATCGCCCGCCTGGCGGCGGTCGTGGGCGAGCCGGCGATCCGGCGGGCGACGGCGCGGGAGGCACGGGACCTGACCGGCTTCACCATCGGGGGCATCCCGCCGGTCGGCCACGCCCACGCGGTGCGGGTGGTCATGGACCCCGACCTGGGCCGGCACCGCGAGGTGTGGGCCGCGGCGGGCTCCGACCACGCGGTCTTCCCGGTCGCCCCGGCGGCGCTGCGCGCGCTCACCAACGCGATCGTCGCACCCATCGCCGCTGCCGTCCCGCCCGATCCCGGCTCGTGACGGCGGACGCGCCGTCCCGCCCGGCCGTGCGCCGGGTGGACGGCCTGTGGACAACCCGCACCGGATCCCCGGATTCCGTGGACGGCGGCCGTTGACCGGGACGTCCCGCGGCAGTTAGCGTGGATTCCGACCCGGAGGGGTCATGAGCTCGCTAATGGCGGAGGCTTCGGCCGAGGCCCACGCGACGCGGAGGTTCCTCCGGGTCGTTTGCCGCCCGGCGCGGCACCGTCCCCCCCGGCGCTGCCACCGTCGCCGGCCGCGACCCTCTCGCAGTGATCGACGCGCCACGGCGGCGACGTGCGGGGCTCCCCGGCCCCGGGACCAATTGGCTATTGGCAAGAACTGTGAAGTCGTAGAGATTCTCCTCGTCAACCTTACCGATCCTCCATTTGTTGGGCGCCCGAGTGGCAGGTGCCCGGACCGGGAGGACCGAGCAGGCGGGGAACTTGATCACGCAGCTCGCGCCTCGTCCGCCCGACGCGACCCTCACGGTCACGAAGGCAGCCCATCTCCTCGGCGTCCACCCGAACACGGTTCGGGCGTGGAGCAACCAGGGGCGGCTCCGGTTCTACCGCATCAACCTGCGCGGCGACCGGCGCTATCGCCTCGGCGACCTCCAGCGCTTCCTCGCGGCCGCCGAGCAGCCCACGCCCCCGAGCTCGCGCGGCCGTGTCGACGGACCCGCGCGGCCGATCCCGTCGATCGGCGCCCAGGTCATCGAGCTGAGGACCCGGCCGGGCGAGCGACCGGCAGCGGGGAGCGGCCTGTTCGATGCCGCCGGGCCGGCCCGCCCCGGCCGGTCGGCGAGCCTCGCGACCGAGGCCGACCCGGAGCTCGAGGCGTCAATCCTCGATCCGAGGCGCCCCACCCCGCCCGACATCGCGCGACGCCTCGTCGAGGTGGACCTGCTGGGGCGCCTGGCCGACCTGATCGCGTCGGGGAGGAGCCTGCTCGAGATCGCCGGCGCAGCTGTCGACCTCCTCCACGGTCGCGCCGGCCACGACCTGGCGATCGTGCTGGAACGGCGGGACGGCCGCCTGGCCCCCCTCGCCGCTCGCGGCCAGGGCGCCGACCGGGTGAGCTGGACGGCCAATTCGGCGGGCCTCCCCGGCCGCGCCCTCACGGTTCCGGGCCCGATCGGCGAGCGTGAGACCGTGGGACAGGACTGGCTCCCGCTGGGCCACCGCCTGCCGGAGCGTCTCGCCGTCGCCATTCCGGGAGGCCTCGCCGGGCCCTGGGGCGTCCTGGTCACCGCCGACGAGACGGCCCCGGCCAGTCCCGGCGAGCTGGAGACGTTTCTCGTGGCCGTCGCCCGGCAGCTCGGTGTCGCCGTGCACGTGGACCGGCTGCGGACGGCGACGTCGACCCAGCTTCACCGGGCCGAAGCCCTGCAACGGATCGCCATCGACATCGGGAGCAAGCTCGACCTGGGCCAGATCCTGGCCGGCGTGATGGACCACGCCCGGGTCCTGTTCGGCGGTGACCGGGCCGCGGTCTTCCTGCGCCGTCCCGACGGTGGGGTGACGGCCGAGGTCGCCAGCGGGCTGTCCGACGCCTACCTCGACGTGGTCCGGGACTTTCGCGTCCCCTCGCTCCCCGCGGAGGCGGCAGCGGCCCGGCGGCCCCTCTTCGCGAACCGCTACCGGGACGACCCACGGGCGGCGGAGTTCCGATCGGCCGTGGTCCAGGAGGGGTTCGACACGATCTGCGCCGCCCCGCTCTTCGACGGTGTCGACCTGCTCGGCCTTCTCATCGTCTACCACGACCGACCCCACGCCTGGGCCGACGACGAGATGGCCACCCTGGCCGGGTTCGCGGCCCAGGCCGCGACCGCAATCAAGAACGCCCAGAACTACGAGCGGATGGCGACCTGGGCGGCCCACCTCCAGTCGATCCAGCAGCTGGGAGCGCGCCTCGCCCGCCTCACCACCGAGACCGAGATCGGGGCCGCGATCGCGAACGAGCTGGACCAGCTGATCGAGTACCACAACGTGCGCGTCTACCGGCTCCGGCCGGACGGCTGGGTCGTGCCGGTCGCCATGCGCGGGCTCGTCGGGGAGTTCCACGACGAGACGCCCGACCAGCTCCGGATTCGCTTCGGCCAGGGGATCACGGGATGGGTGGCCGAGCATTCCCTCGCCCAGAACATCCCCGACGCCGCGCACGACCCGCGGGCCAGGACCATCCCCGGGACGGACCCGGACCTCGACGAGTCGATGCTCCTGGCGCCCCTCGTCTTCGAGGAGCGCGTCCTCGGCGTCATCGTCCTCTCGAAGCTCGGCCTGCGCCAGTTCAGCGACGACGACCTGCGGCTCCTGGTCATCTACGCCGCCATCGTGGCCCAGGCGATCGCCAACGCCGACGCGACCGAGCAGGTGCGCCAGCAGTCGATCCGTCTCGAGCGCCGCCTCGCGGGCCAGCGGGCGCTCCTCGAGATCACGTCGTCGATCCTCGGCACCCTCGACCTGCCGAGGGTCCTCGACGAGGTGGCGGACCGCCTCGCCGCGATCGTGCGCTGGGACAACATCTCCATCGAATGGATCGACCCGGCAAGCGGGCTGCTCAAGCCCCTCATGGCGCGGGGCGTCCACTCCAACGAGTACATCCAGCCATGGGAGCCCGGCGAGGAGGGGCTGGCGACCTGGGTCATCGCCCACGGCGAGCCCCAGCTCGTCCCCGACGAGCTGCGCGACTCGCGCATCCGCCAGTTCGCCTCGACCGGAAAGGTCGAGGGCAGCCTGATCTGCGTTCCGCTCCGCGGCCGCGAAGGCGTCCGGGGCGTGGTGTCGCTCGAGCGCCTCGGCACCGAGGAGCGCTTCGACGAGGACGACTTCGAGCTGGTCCAGCTCTTCTCCGCGCAGGCGTCGATCGCCATCCGCAACGCCGAGGCCTACCGGGCGATGGAGATCGAGGCCCAGACCGACGACCTGACCGGCCTCCTGAACCAGGGCACGTTCACGGAGTGGCTGGCCCGCAGCGTCGAGACCCGGGAGCGCTTCGGGATCCTGATGCTGGACCTCGACGGGTTCAAGACCGTGAACGACCAGCTGGGCCACCAGGCGGGGGACGACCTGCTGCGGTCGGTCGCCGCGGCCATCGGCGGCGCCTGCCGCGACTCGGACCGGGTCTTCCGGTACGGCGGCGACGAGTTCACCGTCATCTGCCCGGCCACGGACCCGGATGCAGCCATCGCCATCGCCGGCCGAATCAGGGTCGGGCTCAGCGCGATCGGTGTCGGCTGGGGTCGGGGCCGCGCCGCCGGCACCGTGACGGCCTCGATCGGGATCGCCACCTATCCCGAGTTCGGGCCGACCGCCGCCGAGGTCCTCCTGGCCGCCGACCGCGCCTGCTTCGTGGCCAAGCGGCGCGGCCGCGACCAGGTCGCCACGGCCGAGGAGGGCCTGGCGCTCGCGGGCGAGCTGACTCTCCACGCGCCGACTCCGTTCGACACGCTGGATGCCACCGAGGTCGGCGCCGCCGCGGACGACGCCGCGCCGCGCGCAACCCGGGAGCCGACCGCCTAGCATCAACGCGTGCAGCGCCGCCGCCCGCCGATTCGCCTCGCTGCCCTCGCCGCCTCGGCGTGGCTCGCGGCTGCGTGCACCCTCCCCGGCGGGAGCACGGGGCCGGGTGCCTCGCCGGCGCCCGGCGGGACGCCCGCCCCCTCGTCGTCCGCGTCCGGCCCGAGCCGGCCCTTCCGCCCGACAGCGGCGCCGGCGCCGACCTTCGCTACCTGGACGGTCCGCCGCGGGGAGACGCTCATCGCCCTCGCGCGGCGCTTCGAGACCACGCCGGAGAGCCTCGCCTACTGGAACCGCGCCCGGTATCCGTCGCTCGACCCGGATTCGCCCGCCTACCGGCCCGACAGGATAGAGGTCGGCTGGCAGCTCTCGTACATCCCCGGGGCCATCGTGGACCCGGAGAACCTGCCGCCGGCCAGCGGCCCGCCGACCGACGACCCGGGAGCGAGCGCCTCTGTGGGCCCGTTCCCGACGCTCCCGCCGGACGGAGGGGCCGCGCTGGTCCACCGGGGGCCGGCGGGGCTCGATGGGGTCGCCCTGACGTTCGAGTACGCCGGGGGGCCCGGCGCGGGGCCAGGCGGCGGCGCCGCGGTCGTCCAGTGGCTCGCCGCGAACGGCGTCCCCGCCACCGTCTTCGTGGCGGCGGCGGCCGTCGGGGACGCGGACGGAGCCGCCGTCGTGCGCCGCCTCGCCGGGTCCACCGCCCTGGCAGCAGGCCTCCTGGCCGGCGCCGCCGACGCGACGCGGCTCGCGGAGGCACTGCGCGCGGGCGACGCCGCGCTCCTGCCGCTGCTGGGCCGGTCCACCGCGCCGTGGCTGCGGCCCGATCCCGGCCACTCCGGGGCCGACGCCCTCCTGGCGGCGGGCACGGCCGGCTGGACCTGGGCCGTGGCGTGGGACGTGGACCCCGGCGACGGCACGGCGCCGGGCGATGGAGGGCCGATCGCGACGGACATCGTGGCCCGCGTGGTGTCGCGGGCGAGCGGCGGGTCCATCGTGCGCCTCCAGCTGGGAGGGGCGCGCACCCTGGAGGCGCTGCCGGGGATCGTGGAGGGCCTCGCCGCTGCCGGACTGCGGGTCGTGCCGTTGCGCGACGTTCTGGGAGTCGGGGAGGGAGGCTAGAGGCGCCCCGCCTCCACGATCCGGCGCAGGAACTGCTGGGTCCTCTCCTCGCGGGGCTCCCCGAAGATCCGCTCGGGCGGCCCTTCCTCGAGGATGCGGCCGGCGTCGAGGAAGCAGACCCGGTCGGCGATGTCGCGGGCAAATCCCATCTCGTGGGTGGCGATGAGCATCGTCATGCCCCCGGCCGCCAGCTCGCGGATCACGTTGAGGACCTCGGCGACCAGCTCCGGGTCGAGGGCGCTGGTCACCTCGTCGAGGAGGAGCAGGTCGGGCTCCATCGCGAGGGCCCGCACGATCGCCACGCGCTGCTGCTGCCCGCCGGAGAGCCGGTCCGGGAAGTCGAGAGCCTTCTCCTCGAGGCCGAAGCGCGCCAGGAGCGCCCGGGCGCGCTCCACTGCCTCGGCCGGCCGCATCCGCAGGGCCTTGCGCGGGCCCAGGGTCACGTTGTCCAGGACGGTCATGTGGGGGAAGAGGTTGAAGGCCTGGAAGACGATCCCGATCCGGCGCCGGATCCTGTTGACGTCCACGCGCGGGGCGGTGATCTCCTCGCCCTCGACGAAGATCCGGCCGTCGTCGATCGGCTCGATGAGATTGATGCAGCGCAAGAGCGTCGACTTGCCGCTCCCCGAGGCGCCGATGAGGCAGACGACATCGTGCTCCGCGACGGCCAGGTCGATGCCGCGCAGGACCTCCAGCTTCCCGAAGGACTTGTGGAGGCCCTCGATGACGAGGGCCTGGCCGGCCCGCTGCCCGGTCACCTGATCCCTCCCGCCGCCTGGCGGCGCTTGTCACGGGCTATCAGCCAGTCCGTGAGCCGGGCCAGCGGGATGGTCACGACGATGAAGACGAGGGCGGTGACCATGTACGGCGTGAAGTTGAAGCTCCCGGCCTGCCGGATGTAGGACTGTCGGAAGATCTCGACGACCCCGATGTAGGAGACGAGGACCGTGTCCTTCTGGAGCCCGATGAAGTCGTTGAGGAGGGGCGGGATCACCCGCCGGACGGCCTGCGGCAGGATCACGTGGCGCAGGGCCTGGAAGCTGCTGAGGCCGAGAGACCGGGCCGCCGCCTCCTGGCTCGGGTGGACCAATTCGATGCCGGCCCGGTAGACCTCGGAGACGTACGCCGAGTAGACGAAGGTGAGGGCGACGACGGCGTAGAAGAACGGCTCGATCGGGACCCCCGGCAGGCCGAGGCCCGGGATCCCGAAGCCGAGGATGTAGATGACGAGGACCCCCGGCAGGGCCCGGAAGACGTCGACGTAGACCGTCGCCAGGAACCGGACCGGGAAGAAGACGGGGCCCGGCAGGCTCCGCAGCACCGCCACGACGAGGCCGAGGACGAGGATCAGCACCTCGGCGATCAGGAAGAGCTGGACGTTGACCCAGAACGCCCGCACGATCGACGGGAGCGAGGCGGCGAAGACCCTGCCGCTGAAGAACGACTGCTGGACGGCCGGCCAGCCGGGCGAGTTGACGACGATCCAGCCGACGACGCCGAAGAGGACGACCGTGCTCGCCAGCGCGACGACGGTCGAGCGGAGCGCCGACGGTTCGCCGACGCGCCGGGGCCCGCGCGACCCGGAGAGACCGGAACGGCCTCCGGGATCGAGCGGGCCTCCGGGGAGGCCCGTGGACGCCGGCATCCGGCGACCGGCGCGCGGCGCGGGCTAGGGCGTGATCACCGGGGCGTTGGCCTTGTCGGACATCCACTCCTTGGTGATCTGGGCGAGGCTCCCGTCGGCCGTCATCGACGCGAGCGCCGCGTTGACGCAGGCGGTGAGCGGGCTGCTCTTGCCCAGGACGAGGCTGAAGTGCTCCTGCTCGGCGCCGGTCGGCGCGAACTGGCCGACGATCACGCCGTTGTCCATCTGGGCGGCGGTGATGTAGAAGGCCGTTGGCAGGTCGACGACGAGGCCGTCGATCTGCTTGTTCTCCAGCGCCAGCCTGGCCGCGTCGTTGCTGTCGTAGACCCGCGGCTCCTTGTCCGGCTTGATGACGTTGACGATCGTGTCGTAGCTCGTCGTTCCCGCCTGGGCCCCGAACTGGTAGCCCTTGAGCTCGGCGATCGTCCTGGCCGAGGCGATGGGCGAGCCGCCGACCGCGACCAGCGACTGGTTGCTCCAGTAGTAGCCGTCCGAGAGATCGACGGCCTGGGCGCGCTCGGCCGTGTAGGAGACCTGGGCAAGGTAGAAGTCGAACGTCTTAGGCCCGGGGGCGTAGGAGTTGGCGAACGGGACGGCGACCCAGGCGACCTTCTCCTTCGCGAAGCCGAGCTTGGCAGCCACGGCGTAGGCCACGGCGCTCTCGAAACCGGTCCCGGTCGTCGGGTCTCCGGAGAACTCGGTGTCCCACGGGGGCGTGTTGCCGCCGTCACGCGGCAGCCAGTACGGCGAGTAGGCCGGGTTGTCGGTCCCGATCGTCAACGTGCCGGCCGTGAGCGTCTTGAGGTTCTCGGGCGCGCAGGCATTTGGCGTCGGCGTGGGAGCCACGGTCGGGGCCGGCGTCGGGGCGGTCGTGGGCGCGACCGTCGGCGCAGCGGTCGGGGCGGGCGTCGGGCTCGCGCCGCCCGAGCAGGCCGCCAGGACCGCGCCGGACAGGGCGAGGATGGCCGCGGAGCGGAACAGCGTTCTCATGGCGTGCTTTCTCCTCGTGTCGTGAAACCGGCGAGAGTGTACCGCGGGCTCCAAGGGCCGGTTCCACGCGCCGGGCCGCCGGGCACCGGTTGCCTGCGCCGGACGCGGGTTGCGCGAGCGGGTTGCACGCGCCCGGCCGCCGGGCGCCGCCGGTCCCGCCGCTAGACTTGGTGTCGTGCGCGTCCGCCTGCTCGAGCTCCGCCTCATCGCCGTGGGCCTCGCAGCCCTGTGGGCGACCGTGGCCGCCCTGCTCCTCGCAGGGTACCGGCCGGGCGGGCCGGCGGACCTCCTCGTGGGCCTGGCGGCCCTCGCTCCCCTCGCCGTCGCCGCCGGGGCCGTCGCCTGGCCGCCGGCCGCGCGCGGCGGCGTGGCGTTCCGCGCAATCGCGGCGCTCGGCGTCGCCACGGCGATCGTCCTCGTGCCGACCCTGGCAGGCCTGGTCCGCCAGCTCCTGGAGCGCGGCCTGCAGACGCTGCTGCCGTCGCCGGAGGCGGCCTACCCATGGGCCCTGTCCATCCTCGGCACCTCGCTCTTCGCCGCCCTCGGGATCGCACGCCGCCTCCTGGGGGCCGGGAGCGGCCGTCCCGGCCGGCTCGGAGCGGCGGTCGCCCTGGGGATCGGGCTCGCCGCGGTCTCCGGGACTGCCATGGCCGGCGCGACGATCGCGAACGAGCTCGCCCTCCGGGACCGACCCGCGATCGCCTCCCGCTACGGGCCGACCGACCTGACCCTGATCCCACCGACGTGCGACGCGCCCCTCGCCGCCGGCGCCACCGCGGAGCTGACGCTCGACCTTGCCGGAACCATGGACGGCGGCTCGCTCGGGGTCGCTCGTGTCCGGGGTGAGCGCTCGGGCCGGGATTTCCGCTGGCTGGCCGAGGTGACGACGACCCGCGACATCGGCCTGTTCGGCGCCACGGTCGCGGGGAGCCAGGCGTGGATCAGGCAGTCCGACACGCGCTGGGTCCCGGCCCCGCGGGCGGCAGCGGAAGGTGAAGCTCTCGATCTCGCCGTCCTCGGTGCCGCCCTCGACCCCCGGCAACGCACGGCGGCGGAGGACCTCGGCCTTGTCTACGTGGAGGGCGCGAGGGCCCGCCACTGCCGCGTCGCCGTCGACGGGGCCTCCTTCCGCGGCGCGTTCCCCCAGGTGAGATGGCTGGTGGGCGCGACCGACCTCGCCGACTGGCGGGGGGAGATCGACGCCTGGGTCTTCGCCGACGGACAGCTCGGGCGCGCCGAGGGACGCCTGGGCGGGCCGGGGTTCGCGATCTCGCCGGGCGCCATCCGGGTCGATCTCACGGCTACCCTGACGGCGGTCCACCGGGGCGACCCCGTCACGATCACCCCACCCACGGACTGAGCGGCGGAGGGAGCATGGATCGCTGGGACCTGCCCGGGGGCGATACGCTCGCCGGCCGGAAGCGCGACCGGGTGGCCCGGTTCTACCGGGTCGTGACCTATCTCTCGTCGCATCCGGACGGCGTCTCCCCCGCCGAGATTGCCCGGTTCCTCGGGATGTCGCGCCGCAATGCCTATCGCGACCTGAAGGCGCTCGACGAGGAGCTCGGGATCCCCGTCTGGGCCGAGGGCGGCCGTTGGGGGCTGGCCCAGGCCGCGCTCCTCCCGGTCTTCCGCCTGACCCAGGGCGAGGCGATGGCGGTCTTCCTCGCCGCGCGCCTCATGGCCAAGTACGCCGATTCCTACGATCCCGAGCTCGCGTCCGCCTTCCAGAAGCTCGGCGAGGCGCTGCCGGACGTGCTCGGCCGCCACGTCCACCGCACCCTCGACGTCATGGCCCATCGCCTTCCCGACCCGGAGGGCACCCGCCGCCTCCATGCGCTGACCCAGGCCTGGGCGGAGCGGCGAGTCGTCGAGCTCACCTACGACACGAGCACCTACGACCCCACCCGCGCCGCGCGCACCGCCCGGGTCCGCCCCTACCTGATCGAGCCGTCCACGGAGACCCACGCCCTCTACCTGATCGGGTGGGACGAGACCCGCGATGCCGTCCGAACCTTCAAGCTCGAACGCATCCGCCGGCTGGCGCTCACCACCGACGTCTTCGACGCTCCGCCCGACGGCGTGATCGAGGAGGCGCTGGAGCGGGCATGGGGGATCATCACCGACCAGGAACCCGTGGAGGTTCGGCTCCGCTTCGCACCTGCCGTTGCCTCGCGCGTCGCCGAGACCACCTGGCATCCGACCCAGGCGGTCGAGCGGGAGGCAGGCGGTGCGCTGACCTGGCGCGCGACCGTGTCCGGCTCGATCGAGATCCGGAGTTGGATCCTCTCCTGGGGCCCGGACGTGGAGATCCTGGAACCTGCCGGGCTGCGCGCCGAGGTCGCCGCGCTCCTCGCCGCGGCCTCGGCCCAGTACCGGTGATGGCGGGGTCCGCGCCCGCCAGTCCACCCACCTTCCGCCGCGATCCGCGACCGTCGCCGGCTGCCCGAGACGCGGATCCGGGGTAGGATGCCCGCTCATGCTGCTGCTCCCCGCTGCCGTCGGGCGTTCCCGCGGCACCCCGGCCACCATCCTCGCTCTCGTCGTCGCGCTCGTCGTGGGGCTCGGCGTGGGTGCAAGCCGGCCCTCCCCCGTCGCCGCGGCGAGCCGCACGACGGCGTCCGCGGAGGCGTCCCTCCTTGCCTGGACCAACCGTGATCGGGCTGCGCTCGGCCTCCGGCCCCTGCGGTTCGATGCCCGGCTGAGCGCGATCGCGGCCAGGCGGGCGGAGAACCTCGCCGCCGCCTCCACGTTCAGCCACGCGGCGGCCGGCGGCTCCCTGGCCCCGGCCCTCGCCCGGGCGGGAGTCCAGTGGTACTCCCATGGAGAGAACATCGCCTGGTGGCCGGGCGGCCTAACGAGCGCGACCGTCGCCGCGATCTATCGCGCCTGGAAGGAAAGCGCGCCGCACTGGGCGATCGTGACGAGCCGGACGATGAACTACGTCGGGTTCGGGGTGGCCGTCCGGGCCTCAGACGGCCACGTCTTCGCCAGCACGGTCTTCACCGAATCGCGGGACCATTCCGCCCCCTCCACGCGGATCGACTCGGCAGTTCGCAGCGGGACGACGATCACGTTCGCATGGCATGGCTACGACGCTCCCCTGCAGACGCACTGGGCCGGCCTCCGCGACTTCGACGTCTGGTATCGCGTCGACGCTGGCGCCTGGCGCCTGGTCCGGGACAACACGAGGGCCACCAGCCTGCAGCTCGCGTCCCGCGCCCACGGCCACCGCTACTGGCTCATGGTCCGGGCGCGCGACCGGGCCGGCAACATCGGGCGGACGAGTGCCCCCGTCTCCGTCTGGGTTCCCTGACCCTCGGCCCTTCCGGGCTCACGACGAACGCCCACAATGGCGCCATGCGCCCGGCCCATTTCGCCGCCGTCAACCTCATCAGCGACCCGATCCACGGCTACATCGAGCTGACCAAGCGGCTGACCCCCGGCGAAGCCCGGGCAGCCGGGCTGGCGCCCGAGTATGCCGCGGAGGAGGACATCCTCGACACGGCATGGCTGCAGCGGCTGCGGCGGATCAGCCAGCTCCAGAGCGCGCGCTGGGTCTTCCCGACGGCCGAGCACTCGCGCTTCACCCACGGCCTCGGCGTCATGCACGAAGCCGGGCTTTGGGGGCGCCAGCTCTACCCCTCGCTGGCAGACGCGCTCGCGGCGACAGACCCGGGGATGCGGCCCCCGTCGGAGGGCCTCGTCGTCGAGACGCTGCGCGTCGCGGGGCTCCTCCACGACGTGGGCCATGGCCCCTTCGCCCACTTCTTCGACGAGCAGGTCCTGGCGGCCTTCGCGGCGCCGGCGGACGGACGGCGGCCCGGCGGCAAGGCCCTGACCCACGAGGACCTCTCGCAGCTGATCATCGAGCACGAGCTTGGGCGGCTCATCGAGCGCCTCCGCCGCGCCCCCGGCGACGGGATCCCGGCCCGCGACGCCTTCGCCGACGGCGAGGCGATCGACCCGGCGTGGGTCGCCTATCTCGTGGCGAAGCCGCGCCTCGACGACCCGGCGATGCCCCGCTGGGTCCGCTGGCTCCAGCCGCTCCTGTCGGGCGTCTTCACGGTGGACAACCTGGACTACGTCCGCCGCGACGCGTACTTCACCGGGGTCTCGGCGGGACCGGTGGACGCCGAGCGGCTGCGCCGCTACGCCTTCATCTCGGAGCGGGGGCTGACCCTCTACGAGCCCGGCCTCGCGGCCCTCGAGATGTTCCTGACGGCGCGGCTCTTCATGTACCAGCAGGTCTACTTCCACCGGACGGTGCGGGGGATCGACCTCGATCTCGCCGAGGTCTTCGCGCCGTCGATCCGGGCGATCTTCGGCGACGGCTCGCCGGCCGACGACCTGGCCCGCTACGCCGATCTGGACGAGTACGCGCTCCTCCACCAGGCGGCCCGCTGGGGACGCGGCGAGGACGTGGTCCTGACGCCGGCCCCGGGCGACGGCCGCGTCGCGCCCCACGTGGCCGGGATCTGGCGGCAGATCCTGCTGCGGCGGCCGCGCTGGCGCGCCGAGGCCGAGGTCCGGGCCGAGTTCGAGGCCGGACCGCCGCCCGCGGACGCGATCGCGACCCTCGGCGCGGCCGAGCCGGGACGGGTGATCATCGACCTCGCCGTGGTTGATGCCCGCCCGAGCGCGGCCGAGGCCGACGCCCTCCTCGCCGTCGCCGGACGCGACGGCCGCACGCCACGCCCGCTGGCCGAGGCGCTGGCGCGTCTCCCGGCCTACGCCCTGATCGGGCGGCGCTACGTCCGGGTCGATGGCGAGTAGCCGCCGCGGCCCCACGCTCATGGCCCGCGAGATCGCGGAGATCCCGGCGGTCGTCGAACGGACGCTCCGTGACGGCGCCGCCGACCTCGACGACGTGGCCCGGGCGATCATCCGACGGGCGCCCCGGTTCGTGCTCATCGCGGCCCGCGGCACGTCGGACCACGCGGCAATCTACGCCCGGTACCTCGTCGAGACCACGCTGGGGATCCCGGCCGGCCTCGCCGCGGCGTCCATCACCACCATCTACCACGCGCCGCTCCGCTGGGACGACGTCCTCCTCGTCGCGGTCTCCCAGTCGGGGGCCGGGCCGGACGTGGCCGCCGTCGTGGAGGCAGCCCGACAGGCGGGGGCGCCGACTCTCGCGATCACGAACGAGCCGTCGTCCGAGCTGGCGTCGGCCGCCGAGCTCGTGCTGCCGCTCTACGCCGGCGAGGAGCGCGCCGTGGCGGCGACGAAGACGTACGTCGCCTCACTGGCGGTGGTCGCCGGGCTGGTGGCCCGCCTCGCGGTGCCCCTGACCGGCACTGCTCCCTGGGCCGGCGCGCTGGTCGGCCTGCCGGAGGAGCTGGCGCAGGCGCTGGAGGACGCCGGGACCTGGGTGCGCGGCCCGGGGGCCCGATGCGTCGCCGAGCTTGCCGCCGCGGACGAGGCGCTGATCGTGTCGCGCGGCCACAACTTCGCGACGGCGCTCGAAGTCGCCCTCAAGCTCAAGGAGACCGGCCGGATCTTCGCCGACGGCTACTCGACCGCCGACCTCCTCCATGGGCCGGTGGCGGTCGCCGGTCCCGACCTGCCGACCCTGGCCTTCCGGCCCGACGGGCCGGCCGGCGTCGCCGTCGACGAGACACTGGCCGTGGCCCGCCGCAGCGGGACGCTCCCGTGGACGGTCGGCGGCCACGAGGTCGCCGGGCGGCACCACGCCCTGGTCGTCTCCGCGGGGCTCCCGGAGCCGCTCACGCCGCTCGCCTTCGTCCTGCCGGGCTTCCTCCTCGCGGAGGCGACGGCCCGGGCGCGCGGTCGCGACCCCGACTCGCCGGCGGGCCTCACGAAGGTGACGCGGACGCGCTGACGGCGGCGGGCAAGCCCCGGCGGTGGACCCCGCGTGCCATCCTTCGCCCATGCTACTCGCCGACTTCGCCCTCGAGCGCTACTTCGCCCGCTGGGAGTTCGCCGTTCGGCACCTCCTCTGCGCGTCCGACGTCGAGGGCTGGCCGATGTCCGAGCTGCTTGCCCTGGCCGACGACGAGACCCGGGCCGCGTGGGACGGCCTCCGACTCGGCTACGCCGAATCACCCGGCCATCCGCTGCTGCGGGCCGAGATCGCCCGGCTCTACGACGGGCTGGACGCCGACGACGCCCTCGTCTTCTCCGGCGCCGAGGAGGCGATCTTCTGCCTGCTGAACGTGCTCCTGGTCCCGGGCGACCACGCCGTCGTGACCTGGCCCGGGTACCAGAGCCTCCACGAGGTGGCGCGCGCGGCGGGCGCCGAGGTGACACTGCACGAGCTGCGCGAGGCGGATGGCTGGGCCCTCGACGTCGAGCGCCTGGTCGCCGCGATCCGGCCCGCGACGCGGGCCGTGGTCGTGAACGTCCCGCACAACCCCACCGGGATGCTGCCGACCCCCGCGGAATGGGGCGCGCTGGGGGAGGCCTGCGCCGCGGCCGGGGTGCGGCTCGTCGCCGACGAGGTCTACCGGTTCCTGGAGCACGACGGGCGGGCACCCCTCGCGGCAGGCGCCGAGCTGGACCGCACCTTCGTCTCGATCGGCGTCCTTTCCAAGTCCTTCGCCCTGGCCGGGCTCCGGATCGGCTGGCTGGCGTCGCGCGACCGGGACCTGCTCGCCCGCTGCGCCGCGTTCAAGGACTACACGACGATCTGCCCGGCGGCCCCGTCCGAGATCCTGGGGATCGTCGCCCTGCGGGCGCGCGAGACCGTCCTGGCCCGCTCGCGGGCCATGGTCGGCGCGAACCTCGCCCGCTTCGACGCCTTCCTCGCAGAGCGACCCGCATTCGCCACGTGGGTCCGGCCGGCCGCCGGGTCGGTCGGCTTCCCGCGCCTGGCCGCCGGCCTCGACGCCGATCGCCTCGCCGCGGACCTCGTCGAGGCGGAGGGCGTCCTCCTCCTCCCGGGCAGCGCCTTCGGGCACGCCGGCAACCACGTGCGGGTCGGGCTCGGGCGCGAGGACCTCCCGGTCGCCCTCGAGCGGCTCGCGGCGTTCCTCGATGCGCGGGGGATCGCCTGAGCGTTCCGCCGCTACGTCCCGATCCGCGTGAGCGACTGGACGGGCTCTATGTACGGCGTGCCGTCGTCGGCCCGGTGGAGCCACCCGACGACGGTGACGCGGTCCCCGGCGCGACAGACGGCCTTCTTCACGTCGAAGACGCGCAGGTCGGCTTCGCGGAAGTTGTCGCCGAGCGGCCGCATCGTGTTCGGGCGCGTCTCGCCCTCCCGGCCCTGGCGCACCTCGATCCGGACCGCCTTGCTCGAGTCCTTCACGTCGCGGAGGTACAGGTTGCAGGTCCCATTCGTGCCACCGCAGGAGAGGAGAAACGGGGTCTCGAGCCGGCCGGAGACTCGAACGAGCGTGCCCGCCTTCCGGGTGCGGAGCTGGGTGAAGGTGGAGGCGACGGACGTGAGCTTCGGGGCGGCCGCGCGGACCATGGTCTCGGGGCTGAGGGTGTGGCCGTCGGGGTTCCACCAGCCGGTCACCACGACGTGGTCGCCCGAGCGCAGGATCGACCCGTCGTCGGCGATCACCTCGAGGTCTGCCTCGACGAACCCCGAGCCTATCCCCGCCATCGTGTTCGGGCCGGTGCCCTTCCCGACGGCGAGCGACACGTACCTGCCCGGATCGAGCGGGTCCACGAGCTCGAGGAAGCAGGCCTCGCCCCGGCAGAAGACGGATCCGCCGGTGCGCACCCACCCGAGGACCTGCACGTGCAGCGCCTCGGCACCCTCTGCGGGCAGGTCGGCCACGGCCGTCTTCACGGGCGGGGGCACGGGCGTCGGTGTCGGCGAGGGCGTCTCCCGGTCGGTGGCCGAGGGGACGGGCGTGGCGCCGCCGCTGCCCGGCGGCGGCTCGAAGGCGTCGCCGCAGGCGGACGCGAGCAGCGCGGTTGCCAGGGCCAGCACGGCGATCCGTCTCATGACGAGTGCACCTCCGGGGCAATCAGCGGGCGTCGGATGGCTGCGACCCGCGCCACGACGTCGCTCGCCTCGTCGCGATCACGACAGCGCAGGCGGACCTCGACCACGGCCGGCCGTTCCGGGTCGAACGGACCCCGCAGGCGGACGACCGTCGGGCCGACGAGAACAGCGTAGAGCGCCCCGCCGAGCGGAGTCAGCAGGATGCACGCGGCGATGAGCGGGCCCCGGTTGAGGGACCGGCGGACGCTCACCAGCTGCTCCGCGGTGATGGCGACCTCCCCGGACCAGCGTTGGCGGGCCCGCCAGAGCTGCAGCAGCACGAGGACGAGCCCCACGACGACCGTCGCCACGGCCGCCGACGGGAGGAGCCACGGCACGCGGTAGAAGCGGAACCCGGGGATCGTCGTCAGGAGCAGGATCCCGGCGGCCCCGAGGGTGAGCAGGAGGGTGGCGGCCCCGCCGACGACGCGCTCGATGCGGTCGGCCCGCGCGCGGATCCAGGTGCCCGACACGCCGACGCCGTCGGAACGAAGGAGAAGGTGAACCCTCCCCCGCAGGCGTCGGTTGTCGACTGCCCTGAGCTCGAACTCGAGGGCGGGACGGGTGCCGGCCGCGGCCGAGGGAGCCGCGCCCGGCGGGGGTGCCGCGCCCGCCGGCGGCGGCGCGACGAGCGCGACCGGCAGCGCAGCGACCGCGAGCGCGGGCACGACCGCCGGCGACGGCGCGACGAACGCGACCGGCGGCGCGGGAACCGCGAGCGCGGGCGCCGTCGGCGGAGGCGCGGGCTGCAGGGGCGCGGGCTGCGCCGGCATCCCCTCCGCGTCGGCTGCACGTGATGGGGCGCGCCTCCGCCGGACCGCGAACCAGAGCCAGGCTCCGCCGGCCACTGCCACGAAGCCGGCCGCCGTTCCGACGAACGCGACGACGTTCGTGGCGCGGAGCGCCGCCGCCAGGTCGCCGCGCGGGTTCACGAGCGTGTGCCAGAAGAGGAAGGTGATCGCCAGCAGCGCGACGAGCCACGTCCACCGGTGCGTGGTGCGGAGGATCTCGCCCGGAGAGCCCCCGAAGGCGAGCAGCTGGGCGAACCCGTTCTGGACGGTCACCGCGAAGACCACGAGGCAGAACGCCTGGACTCCGCCCACGAGCGCGGACGCGCCCTCGCCGGCTCCCGGCCCGACGAGCGACGTGGCGAACGTCACGCCCCAGGCAACGAGGCCGACGGCCACCAGGGTGCCGAGGCCCGCCGCGGCCAGCCGCCCGCGCCGTCGCGTATCGAGGGCGTCCGTGTCGACCTTCAGCGCCTCCGGCATCCCGATCATCACGCCGGGGATGAGCGGGGCAACCCGCGAGGCGAGCGTGGAGGCGACTGCGACCAGGAGGTTCGCGGGGCGCAGGTCCAGGTCCGCCGCCACGCCCCAGCGCCGCGCAACGCTCCAGCAGGCGAGATCGTCGGCGATGCCCACGATCCCGAAGGCGATGGCCATGGAAAGGAAGAGCCAGGCGCCCGTGATGCTGAACGGGTCCCACGTCCGGTCGAGGAGCGAGAACACGAAGCCGTAGATCGCGGCGATCCCGGCGAGGCGAACGAGGGTCAGCAGGCGGCCGGTGCCCAGCCGCCGGGCGACCGCGGTGTCCACGCGCAGGCGCGCCGCGCGCAGGCGCGCAAGGCGGCCACCCCCGGCGACGAGGACGTCCTCGTTCGCGGCGAGCGTCCGGTTCAGCAGCTCGCCGGCGATCGTGAACAGGAGCATCACCAGGGCGGCCAGCAGGAGGTTCGCCCCGACCACCGGGGGATCCGTGGAGATGTCGCGGGGCGTCGGGATGTATGTGGTGATGGTGGGCACGAGCAGCCCGGGCTCGCGGAAGCCGCCCGCCGGCGCGCCCGCCTCCCCCGTCCACGGGTTGCGGGCCACCGGGTCCCCTTCGCCCCAGCAGCGCAGGTCGTTGCCGGCGAAGACCGCACAGGTGAAGTCGTAGCCGGTCTCGAGGTCGCTCGCGGCCGGCACCTCCTGGCGGACCGGGGCAAGGACCCACTTGACGTCCGCGGCAACCGACGGTCCGAGCTGGCGCACCTCCGCATTTCCCCAGCACCACGTCGCGCCGGTCTCGTCGCGGGCGCAGCGGTGATAGCCGTTCGCAAGGGAGACGTCCACGACCCGGGCGCCCAGGTCGACGGCCCGCGGGGTCGGCCACGACGCCGCGGGTGGGTCCGTCGCGGCCTTCGCCTCGTCCATCAGGCCCCAGCAGAGGAGCACGCCGTCGCGGATCGCACAGGCCTGGTCGTCACCGGTGGCGACGAGGTCGACACCGCCGTCGAGCCCCTCGACGATCCCCGGCGTCTCGAAATCGTAGGCGCCGGTGCGACCCAGCTCGCCGTGCAGGTCGTTGCCCCAGCACCAGGCGGCGCCTCCGTCGGTCAAGGCGCAGGTGAACCCGCCTCCGGCGCTCACCGCGGAGAGACCCGGCACGCCCACGATCCGGACCGGCCGGGACTCCGTCGCCGCAGAGCCCGTGGGGCGCCCATTTCCCAGCTCGCCGACGACGTTGTCGCCCCAGCACCAGCCGCTGCCGTCGTCGAGGACGGCGCAGGCATGGGCGTGGCCGCGGGAGATGCCGACAGCGGGACCGGGGAGACCCGTCACCCGGGTCGGCTCGAAGCGGTCCTCGGTCGTCCCGTCCCCCACCTCGCCGGAGAGGTTCCGTCCCCAGCACCAGGCAGCGCCGTCATCCGTGATGGCGCACGTGCCCTCGAACCCGGCATCGATCGTGACAGCCGGCCGCGGCAACAGGGCGCGCACGGGCACGTCGGTGCTGGTCACGTCGGGGCCGGCCCCCAGCGCGCCGTCGGTCGCGAAGCCCCAGCACCAGACCTCGCCGCCCTCGACCAGCACGCAGGCGTGCTGGGAGCCGACGGTGAGCTGCTGGATCGGGGGAAGCCGGACCGGTTCCGCCGACTTGTCCGCGGCCGCCACGAGGGCCGGCGCCAGCAGCGACGCGACAAGCGACGCGACAAGGGCCGCGAACAGGGCCGCGGAAAGGGCGACCGCCGCCCACGCAGCGGATGGGGCGACACCGCGCGGCGGGCCAGGGATCCTCGCGGGATCCACGCATCTCCCTCCAGCCGGCCCGCCGTTCGGGACGCCCTCGGCCCGAGCGACCGACCGTGGCGATCCTTGACGCGCCCACCCGAGGCCGGCAAGGGCCGACCGGCCCTGCGCGTGCCGCCGAACGTGCCAAACCGCTCTGGCAGCGCGGCTGGCCCGCGCCCGAAGATCGGGCCATCTGGGGGGACGGAGGTACGGCATGCGTCGTGGCTCGGGACGGGTCATCGCGTTCGTGGCGGCCGTCGGGGTGATCCTGGCCGGCTGCTCCGCCCTGGGGGCGCCCGAGCTCTCGTCGAGTGCGCGGTCGTGGTGCCTGGGGCACCAGCTTCCTGACCCCGACGGCGCGCCCTCAGTGGCCACCTCCGCGCGCCGCCTCGGCATCGCGTCACCGGCGGTCGAGAAGGCCCTCGAGGCCCTGGACGGCGTCTACGCGGACGGCGCCCGGCTCATCCAGGCGGCGGCCGTGGCGGAGGCCTCGGGCGACCCGGCCGCGATCGCGGAGGCACGTGACGCCTACCAGACCTGGCAGAGCAAGACCGCCTTCCCCGCCCAGCAGGCCGTGAGCGAGGCGATGGGGGCGTGGTCGACGACGCCGGAGTGGGCGGAAGCCTGCGCGGATGCCTTCGCGCGGGAAGGGACGGCTCCGTCGGGCATCTCCCCGACCCCCTCTTCGGCCCCGTCGACACCGGAGCCGACTGCCGCGCCGACACCGACGCCGACGCCGACGCCCAAGCCCACCCCGCGGCTCACTGTCGACTCGTCGATCACCTACACGGCCACCACTGCGGTCGGGCGGCTGCTCGAGCTGACGATCAAGGTCCGCAACCCGGGCACCCTGAACGCCGGCAAGGTGAGCGTCCAGGTGGAAGGCGTGGGCTACGCCCTCGAGAGCCGGACGCCCATGGTCGGCTGCTCTCCCAGCTGCAAGGCCTCCACGGGCGTCGAGGGGATCGCGTACGTCGAGTGGACGGCGCCGGCCCCCGGCAAGAACCGCCTCTACACCGTGCAGCTGAGGCCGGCACGGACCGGAACCTACCAGATCGAGGTTCGGGCCTACCGGGGTCCCGCCGGCGAGACGATCGCCCAGCTCGCGTCCTGGACCGTGAAGGCCGTCGTCCGGTAGGGGCTCGCCTCGACCACGACTCGTTCTACACTGCGGGGACGAACGGCCCCGACACCCGGGACACCTGACGCCGGCGTCAGCGGGCGGGCTGGAGCGGACAGTGGGCCCCATCGCCCGGAGGGATTCGCGTTGGACGTCGAACAGCTGGCCCGGATCCAGTTCGCGGTCACCGTCGCCTTCCACTTCTTCTTCCCGAGCGTCACCATCGGGCTCGGAGCCCTGGTCGCGATCCTCGAGACGCTGCGGGTCCGCAACGTCCGGGGGCGCGGGGAGACCTACGACCGGGCCGCCAGGTTCTGGACCCGGATCTTCGCCCTCACGTTCGCCGTCGGGGTCGCCACCGGGATCGTCATGGAGTTCCAGTTCGGGACGAACTGGGCCGACTACTCCACGTTCGTCGGCGACATCTTCGGGGCGCCGCTCGCAGCCGAGGGGATCCTGGCCTTCTTCCTCGAGTCCACGTTCCTCGGCGTCCTCCTCTTCGGGGGCACCCGGCTCGGGTCGAAGGTCCGCTGGTTCGCGGCCCTGATGGTGTGCCTCGGGACGCTGCTCTCGGCGGTCTGGATCATCATCGCCAACAGCTGGATGCAGACGCCTGCGGGCTTCGAGATCATCGACGGCCGCGCCCGCCTGACCGACTTCTTCGCGGCCGCCCTCAACGCCTCGACGATCCCCCGCTACCTCCACACCGTGGCGGCGACGCTGACCGCCGGGGCGTTCATCGCCCTCGGCGTCTCCGCGTGGCACGTGCTGAAACACAAGCACCTCTCGGTGGCGCGGGCCGTCCTGCCGGTGGCGCTCCTGATGGCGTTCGTCGGCGCCGGCGGGATGTTCGCGACCGGCGACATGAGCTCGCGGCAGGTGGCGAACACCCAGCCGGCGAAGTTCGCCGGGATCATGGGGCTCTACGCGACGACGAAGGGGGCGCCGCTCACGATCGTGGGCCTTCCGCCGTCCCAGGATCCCGCCGCGCCCCAGCTGCCCTCGCTCGGGGTGCCCGGGCTCCTCTCGTTCATGACCTTCGGCGACTTCAACGCGACCGTGACCGGCCTCGACGCCTTTCCCCCGGCCGACTGGCCGCCGGTCGCGATCAGCTTCCTCGCCTACCACAACATGGTGATCCTGGGCTCGCTCATGCTGCTGGTGATGGCTCTCGGCGCCTTCTTCCTGTGGCGCCGCAGCGTCTTCCGCCGGGCGCTGTGGCTGAAACTGGCCGTACTTGCCACGCCGCTCCCTCTCATCGCCATCCAGCTGGGCTGGGCGACCGCGGAGGTGGGGCGGCAACCCTGGATCGTGTACGGCGTGATGCGCACCGCGGACGGGGTGAGCCGATCCGTGCCGGCCGAGCAGGTGGCCATCTCTCTCGTCCTGCTCCTGGGCATGTACGCGCTCCTCGGCACGACCTGGCTCTTCCTGGTTCGGAGGGAGCTGGGCCACGGCCCGGCGCCCGCCCCGGAGGGGATGGACGAAGGGGCGCTCGACGAGCTGCCGCGGCGCGAGCCAGCGCTCCCGCCCAGCCCGACTGCGGCGTAGGGGAGGACGACGATGGCCGAGAACGACTTCCTCCAGCTCGCCTGGTTCTTCCTGGTCGGCTTCCTCCTGGTCGGCTACGCAATCCTCGACGGCTTCGACCTCGGCGTCGGGATGCAGCACCTGGTGATCGCCCGGACCGACGAGGAGCGGCGGACGCTGATGAACAGCATCGGGCCCGTCTGGGACGGCAACGAGGTCTGGCTGGTGACCGCCGGCGGCGCCCTCTTCGCGGCCTTCCCCAAGGTCTATGCCACCGCGTTCTCCGGCTTCTACCTCGCCCTCATGCTGGTCCTGGTCGCGCTGATGCTGCGGGCGGTCTCCATCGAGTTCCGGTCGAAGGTGACGGGCCGGCTTTGGCGGTTCGCGTGGGACGTCGCGTTCTCCGTGGGCTCCCTGGTGCCGGCCGTCCTGTTCGGGGTGGCCCTCGGGAACGTGATGCGGGGCATCCCGCTCGACGCGAACGGGGACTACGCCGGCAGCTTCGCGGGGCTCCTCTCGCCCTTCGCCCTGACCGTTGGGCTCCTGTCGGCCTCGGTCTTCCTGGCCCAGGGCTCGGCCTGGCTGATGCTCAAGACCGAGGGCGCGCTCGCGGCCCGCGCCCGCTGGATGGCGGGCTTCGGCATCACGGCGACCATAGGCCTGTGGATCGCGGTCACCCTGTGGTCGCGGACCGAGGCGCCCGGCCTGTGGAACGCCTTCGGCGGGATCCTGCCCTGGGCGGCGCCCGCCGTCTTCGTCGCGGGCCTCGCGACGGCCTGCCTGGCCATCCGGGCGGGGAGGGCGGGGCTCGCGTTCCTCGGCACCTCATCGGCGATCGCCGCGATGGTCGCCACGCTCGGGCTGGGTCTCTGGCCGAACCTGATGCCGGCCCGGGGGACCGGTGCTCCGCTGACCGTCGCCGGGACGGCCTCCTCCGACCTCACCCTGACGGTGATGCTCATCGTGGCAATCGTGGGGATGCCGCTCGTGCTGGCCTACACCGCGTGGACCTATCGGGCCTTCCGGGGCAAGGTCCGCCTGGAGGAGCACGGCTACTGACCACGGTCCGCGCGGGCTGACGGCACCCACGAGCCGGGCCGCCGGCTCCGGTCGGATCCGCGTGCCCGATCGTTTGCCCGATCGTCCCTTGGGTCCTCGGCCGCGGGGCGGCATCCTGTCGTGCACACGTCCGTCCCCCCGTGCCGCGCACGGCCGCGCGTCGGGGTGGCGGGGTCGGCGTCATGGAGGGGACGTCATGATCGATGGGCAGCACGCACCTGCCACGGCCGAGACGGTCGTGCGTCGTCCGGACCCCGCGGTCCCCGAGGGATCGCCGGAGGCGGCCGGCGCGCATCGCCAGGTCCTCGCCCAGACTGCCTCCAGGGCCGGTGGCGCCGCATCGGGACCGGTCGGAGGGACCGGGGCGAGCCGCCTGCCGCCCGGGGCGCTCGGCGCGGCCACCCTGCTGGGCATCCAGCGCACGGCGGGGAACCGGGCGGCCGCTGGCCTCGTCGCCCGGCGAAGCCCCGAGCCGGGCCCCGGGCGCGAACCCGACCCGGAGGCCACCCCCGTCCAGCGGGATGGCGAGCCCAACGTGGCCGACTCCGGGACCCTCGCCGTCCAGCGGAACGGCGAGCCGCCCTTCGGTTCCGCGACCGCCCTCTCCCGCGCCCAGGCCATCCGCGGCACCGCCCAGTCGCGCCTCATCGGCCTCGCCGCCTACAACTCCGCCGCCGATCGCGCGATCGAGGCCTACCGGGGCAAGCGGACCTCCTATGCCACCCGCTGGGGACGGGCCTGGGAGCGCCACAGCACGATCCTGAGCGAGGCCGGCCAGCAGGCCGCGACGGAGAACATGGTGGAGGGGGTCGTGATCGGAGTCGTGGCCGGCCTCGTCATCGCGGCTGCCGCCACGGTCGCCTTCCCGGCGGCCGCGGGGGCGGCCGCGTTCACGTCCGGGTGGTGGGCGTTCAACGTCGGCACGGGCGTGGCCTCGGGCGTGGCGGGGACCGGCGCCGGCGCCCTCGTCGGCCGTCCGGACGTGGGTGGACCGACCGGGGGCCGTCGGGACGCCGAGGCGGACGCGTGGCAGGCGATCGCGACGGTCGAGCAGTCGGCACGGACGGTCGCGACGCTCGCCCCCAAGTTCGGCCTCGAGCTCGGCAACGCGGAGTACTCGATCGCCCAGGTGCAGGCCCACATCGACGGCGGCACCACCGACATGAACTGGGACCAGACCCTGAACCTCGTGTCGACCCTGTCGAGCTGGGAGAGCGGCATGTCCGACTTCGACGGCGGCCTCGCCGACGCAACGGCCGGGATGACGGGCTTCAACTCGGCGATCGCCGACTGGGAGGTACCCGCGGTGGACCGGCTCGAGCGGGAGATCTGGTACGCCTGGATGGCCCAGCTTCGCGACGACGAGGTGCTCGACCAGGACAAGATCCAGAAGCACCTCGTGCGCCTGGGCCTGATCCCCGACTACTTCTACATGTCCGACGAGGACCAGCACCGGGCCGTCGCCGACGCGCGCCGCCACGTTGCCGACGCCAGCGAGGCGCCCAGCCCGATGCAGATGTAGAGCGCCGCTCGCCCGGCCCGGCTTCAGCCCGGCACGACCTCCACGTCGGCGCCCTCGAACGCGCCTATTGCGCGGCGGTACTCCGCGGGGATCGGCGTGGGACGCCTGGTCGTCGCGTCGATGAGCACCAGCGTCATCCGGGTGGTGCACATCAGCCGGTCGTCCTCCACGCGGTAGGCGGCGCCCTCGCAGGTGACGCTCGTGCGCCCGATGCGCGTCGTCCGGACGAAGACCTCCAGGAGATCGTCGAAGGATGCCGGCGCCTCGTAGGTCACTTCAAGAGCGCGCATCACGAACTCGGGATCACCCTGCCAGAAGCCCACCAGGCCCAGGTGCCGCAGGTACTCCAGCCGCGCGTTGTCGAAATAGGGCAGGTAGCGGCCGTAGTAGACGACGCCCTGGGCATCCGTGTCGGAGAACGCGACCCGCGAGAGCGCCGCGTAGCGGTAGGGAGGATGGCGGTCGGAGAGGCGGCCGGTCTCGAGGTTCGTCACGGGTTGATCGTACGCCGCGCGGTCCGGTCAGCGACACCCTCTCGATTCCGATGACCCGGTCCGGTCAGCGACACCCTCTCGATTCCGATGACCGTGGCCGCATCACCGGCGCATCAGGCCGCCAGCCCGCCCTGCGCTACGATGAACCCCTGCGCGCCCGTAGCTCAGCGGACAGAGCATCTGACTTCGGATCAGACGGTCGGGGGTTCGAATTCCCTCCGGGCGCGCCATGACAACCTGAGGCAGAGCGAGGGCCAGGCCGTTCGAGTAGGCCGCCGGCGTCAGGCGTGCCGCGACGATCGACCTACCCTTGACGACGATGCGGTCGTAGATCGCGTGCAGCAGGTCCGCCCTTGCTTCCGGGACGTCGGCGTTGACCCACGTGTCCGCCAGCACCCGCAGCCACTCCACCGCCCGTTGCGCGGCCAGCTCACCGCGCGGGGTCGCTGCATCGGCTCGACCAAGTTCGGGATCGAGGCCCACGAGGCGCCGCCCGACGAGTTCCCGGCCCAGCCGAGCCAGAAGGACGGCCTCGGCCGGATGTGCAAGCCCCACTGGAACCAGTACACGAACGCGCTGCGCAGGGCGGCCCTGGCCCGCAAGGCCGCCGAGGACGTGGCTCCCGCCGAGGTGGCGCCGACCGAGCCGGAGCCCGTCGAGGCGCCCGTGCCGAACCGGACCCGGGCCAAGCGCGGCAGCAAGCCGGCGGTGCCGGAGGCGGGCTCCCAGGGCGACGCCGGATAGAGCCGCCGCCGCCAATCGACCCTCGGGCCCCGGGCGCCAGCCCGGGGCCTTTCCACGTTCGGTCGCGTGATTGGCCACGGCCGTGGTCACCGCGCCGCTCCGGCGCCGTGTGGCGCCCGTGGGCGAGCCTGGGCCGCCGCGGGCACGGATATCTTTCGCGAAACTCGGCCGCGTGTACACGATTGGGAGGCGCGGACTTCCAGGAGGACGGAACCCGCGTGTGGGTACCCCCGGTCGGCCCTTCTCGCGTTCACGAGGCGCGCTCCGTTGGCCGAGTTCCTCGATCGGCACAGCACACGGGTGTTGGCAGGGTCGAACGGCGCGCCACCGTCGATGAGTGCTCTGACGTGGTCGAGCGTCAGGTCACGCGTCGGGTGCGCCGGATGCTCGGGACCATCGCCCGGGCACACGTAGCCGTGCTGGCCGACGTGGCGGGCGATCATCCGCTTGGAGAGGCGAGCCCATCGTGCATCCGCATGGACGTGATGGTTGGCACCGATGCCCGACAGGCGCGGATGCTCGCCGCAGCGTCCAGTCGGTCGGCTGGTGACGACGCCACAGACCGTGCAGAGCTTCATGACGCGGGCCGGCTGTCAGCATGGAGCAGCGGGAATGCCGCGCCGGTGCCGTCCGTGACGCTCGATCCCACGCTCGTCGACATCTAGGGGAGCGTGCGCGACGACGCCGATGGGGTCTATTCGCTTGCGGTGCTACGACTCCGGGACCATCGTCCGGACCGCATGGTCACGACGAGGCTGATCCGTCCAGCTTCTCGTAGAGGTAGCCAATAGCGATTCCGAGAACGAGGAACCTTGGGACGTTGAGCAGTGCGCCGATGAGGACGTAATGCCACGCATCACTGGTGTCGACACGAGTTGCAGCACCTTGGATCAGGACCAGGGCAATCACCCACGCGACGGCGCTCAATACCGAGGACTTCCGAACTGGATCCCTGGTCGGAATCCTCTGGAAGAAGCGGAGCAGGCAGTAGCTGACGCCGAATGCGACGATCAGGCCACCAAGCAGCGATTCAACCAGGACCATTCGGGCCCAGTCAATCGAAAACGCAGCTCGGTACTCCGCAGCGATGGGAAGCAGCGAGAATGCGAAGGTAGTTACCCAGAATGCCAGTCCGCCCCCAATCGTCAGTTTATGCAGGTGCCTGTAGGCGCCGAATGACGTCTCTCGCCTGCTTGGATCCGTGGCCCTGGTTTGCACGGGCGTGTCCCCAACCTGCCTGGCTGCGGGCTCCCGCGCCAGGCACTCACTCTCGCTGACCTTGTTAGCCTCAATCGATCTCGTCGGCATACCGGACGCCGTGAGACAGCGGGTGACTGCGTTTGCGGTGTGGTTCTACGCGGCCGCCCGAAGCACCGGCTTCTCGCCGGCAGGCTTGGCAGCGACGGCAGATGGGTTGAAGCCCTTGGCGATCAGCCAAACCGCCAGCACCATCTCCTGCACGCCGATGGGAGCCGCCAGGGGCACGTAGTCCGTCACGGGGCGACCGGCGAACAGCGCCAGCACGCCCGCGGTGGCCAGCAGGCCGATCGCCGCGATCCCCCAGCCGGAGAGCCACCTGGGGATGAGCCGTGAGCGGAAGAAGGCGGCGTAGTACAGGAAGGCGCCGAGGCAGAAGGCGAACACCCCGACCAGCGTGGCATGCTCGCGCAGGCTCAGGAGCAGGCCGCCGATGGCGCCCAGCGCGGTCTGATCGGCTCCTGCCGCGACGGAGGCCTGGCCCAGCGTCGACAGGGACAGCAGGCTCACGATGGCGACCGCGTACATGACCGCCTCGAGCGTCCGGAAGACGACCGATCCAAGAGCCAGACCCGTTGCCGTCCTCTTCAGGACGGGGTACATCGCGACGGCGATCCCCGCGCACGCGAACGCCGCGATGAGCAGGAGCAGCGAGCCGGCCGCCACCCGGTCCGGCTCGGCGGACAGCCTGCCGAGGTAGTCGGTGCCGGTCAGGCCCGGCCGAACCGCCGCGCCGAGCAGGTTCACCACCGTCGCGATGATGAACAGCACGCCCGTGAGCCGGGCGGCCCTGAGGTCGCTCATCTCTTTCTCCTTCGATCACCCGGGCCCCGTGCCCGCGTCCGTCACGCCAGCCTGCGGCGCGACGGGGCACGATGGCATCGATGGGATTCGTGATCCGGTAACGAGTCGGCCGGAATGGGCACCCACGGCCCGGAGTACCGTGGCGCTCACCATGGCCAGGCCCATCCGCCGCCCGGGCAACCTGCCGGCTGAAGCGACGAGCTTCATCGGCCGTCGCCGTGAGCTTGCCGAGCTGCGGAAGAAGCTCACGACGGCCCGCCTGGTCAGCCTCGTCGGCCCGGGTGGTGTCGGCAAGACGCGCCTTGCGATCCGGATCGGGACCGACCTCAGGCGCGGCTTCCGCGACGGCACGTGGTTGGTGGAGCTGGCCGAGGTTCGGGATCCCGCGCTGATCGGCAACGCCACGCTGGCGGCCCTGGACCTGCGCGACCAGGCCGCGATCCGAGCCACGAGCCCTCCTGCTCTCGTACCTGCGGGACAGGGAGCTGTTGCTCGTGGTGGACAACTGTGAGCACCTGCTCGAGGCGGCCGCGCTGCTCGTGACCGATGTCCTCAGGGCCGCGCCCGGCGTGCGGATGATCGCCACCAGCCGCGAGCCGCTGTCGATTCCGGGTGAGCACGTCCTGCCGATCCCACCGCTCGAGCTGCCCCGTGCCCAGGCCGACGAGTCCCTGGATCAGCTCCGCCAGAACGAGTCGGTCGAGCTCTTCACCGAGCGGGCTTCGGCAGCGTCGGGCAGGTTCGAGCTGACCGCCTCCAACCGGGCGGCGGTCGTGGACCTGTGCCGCCGGCTCGACGGGCTGCCGCTCGCGATCGAGCTCGCGGCGGTCAGGACGCGGGTCCTCTCGGTGGAGCAGATCCTCGATCGCCTGGCCGACCGGTTCGGCCTGCTCACCGGGGGAAGTCGCGCGGCCCTGCCGCGTCATCAGACGCTGAGAACCACCATCGAATGGAGTCACGACCTGCTGGGATCGGACGAGCGGACGCTCCTGCGGCGGCTGTGCGTGTTTGCGGGCAGGTTCACGCTGGAGGATGTCGAGTCGGTGTGCACCTCCGACGACGTGCCGGTGGCGCATGTCCTGGACGTGCTGTCATCGCTGGTCGACAAGTCGCTGGTGATGAAGCAGGACGCAGCGGGTGCTGCCTGCTATCGGCTGCACGAGACGATGCGCGAGTTCGCCGCCCTCGAGCTGCAGAAGGCGGGTGAGGAGGAGGTCGTCGAGCTGCGATGCGTCGACTACTACGTCTCGAGGTGTCTGCGATCTGAACAGGCGGCCCAGGATCGGCTGGTCGAGTGGCTCGAATGGATGGACCTCGAGATCGACAACATCCGCTGGGTCCTCCGGCGATGCCTGACGCACGCGGACATCTCACGCGGAATGGATCTTGCTGCCTCCATCCGCGGGTATTGGGCCACCCGTGCGACCACCGAAGGCGTGCGGTGGCTGGAGGAGCTCCTCGCGACTGGAGGTGGTGACCCGGAGCCGCAGGCTCGGGCCCAGTACCTGCGTGGGTTCCTGGCCGTGTTGCTGGTCGATCCGACCGCGGCCAGGCCGGCCCTCGAACGAGCCGCGGCGTCCGATCGAGAGGCCGGTCGCCTTCGTCCGCTGGCCATGTCGCTCTCCATGGCCTCGATCGCTGCGAACATGGCGGGTGATCGGGCGTCCGCCGGGCGCCTGCTCGACGAGGCCCAGGCCGTGACGGCTGGTCTTGATGACGTGCTATCTGCGCTCGCGCTCCTGCAGGCTCGATCGCTCGATGGCTTCTTCAGGGGCGACCTCGAGGCGGCAACTGCCGCGTCATCGGAAGGCGTGCGTCTCAGCCGGGAGGTGGGGGACCTCTACACGCTCAAGGTCTGGCTGCTGAACCTGGGCACGGTCGCCTTGATCGCCGGTGAGCTTGCTGCGTCAAAGCCCCTGTTCGCCGAGGCGCTGCGGATCGCCCAGCAGATCGATGACCGGGTACAGCTGGCGTACCTGCTGGACGCATTGGGCTGCCATGCCGCCGGATCCGGGCAGGCGCGGCTCGCCGCGCAGCTGCTCGGAGCCGCGGATACCGTGCGCACGGGGACCGGCGCCAGCGTCATGCCATTCCTTGCTCCGCTGATGGGCCAAGCCAGAGCGTCGGCGAACGCAGCGCTTGGCGCGTCGCGGTTCGAGGCCGAGTTCGCGGCCGGACGCCGATTGAGCCGGGACGCCGCCGTGCGGCTCGCACTCGGTGAAACCGGCCCCGCTGCCGTCGCGGCTTCGGGCAGTGCTGGCGCGGGGTTGCTCGCGAAGCGAGAGGCGGAGGTCGCACGGCTGGTCGCCGACGGCCTGAGCAACAAGGAGATCGGCGCACGCCTGTTCATCTCCGAGCACACCGTCGACAGCCACGTCCGCAGCATCCTGAACAAGCTCGGATGCAGCTCGCGTGCCCAGATCGCCGCCTGGATGGCGTCTTCGAACGAGTAACGGCCGGGCCACGAACGGCAGGGACTCCGGCGCCGGTCGGGTAGTCACCCAATCACGAATCCCATCGATGCCGGCTCCCGTGTGCCCACCTAGGCTGGCGAGCATGACCAGAGAGCTACCGACCAAACGAGTGGAAGTCAGCTTCGTCGGCGTGCCTCCTGCCCGGCAGATCGAGCGGGCATCGGGCGTCAGCGAGGTGGAGGTCGACGGTCCGATCCTGCGCTGCCTTGTGTGCGGCAGCTTCCAGCCATTCCTCGAGGCGCTGCGCGGTCACGAGGTGGTGAGCCTCAGCGCGTCTCCTGCCGCGGCTGGCGCCCAGGGAACCACCACGGGAGATTGGGAATGAATACGGGAATCGTTCACCTCGCGCCGGGCAAGGTGGCCAGGATCACAGGCGGCTTCTACCTCGCCTACATCCTGGCTTCCGTGCTCGCCAGTGCGCTGGGGCATATCGGGCCGGGTGACGCGCCTCCGGTCTACCAGGCGATCGTCACGGATGCAGGGGTCGTTCCGTCTGGGTCTTGTCATCGCGTTGATCTCAGGATTCCTCTTCCTCATGGCCGCCTGGGGTCTCTACGTTCTCCTGCGACCGGTCAACAGGAACCTGGCGTTGCTCTTCCTCCTGCTCAACGCCGTCGGTGTCGCCATCCAGGGCGCGAGCATGTTGTGGCTGGTATCCGCGCTGCTGCAGGGAGACGCGGCCAGCCACATGCAGGCCTACTCGGCGGCACAGCTGGAGGGACTGGCGTACCTGTCCATCAACGTCTACAAGATGGGCTGGGTCACGGCCCAGCTGTTCTTCGGCACGTGGCTGTTCCCGCTCGGCTACCTGGTCTACAAGTCCAGGTCCCTTCCCCGGTTCCTGGGCATCCTTCTGATGCTTGACGGAATCGGCGTCCTGATCTGGTTCCACCAGGCTCTGCTCCTGCCGGACTACCGCGCGATCAGCCTACCCGGGGCTCGCCGTGAGCTTCGTCGCCGAGCTCGGGCTGGCATTGTGGCTCCTCGTCAAGGGTGTGAAGGTCGTCGACGCCGGAGCAAGCCGTGCCGGGCGAGCAGCGGGTCGCGGATCCGCAGGCCGAGGGGACTCGGGCGTGAAGGCCGTCGTCTGCACGCGGTACGGTCCGCCGGAGGTCCTGCGGCTCGAGGAGCTCGCGACCCCCGTTCCCCGGAAGAACGAGGTGCGCATCCGCATCCTGGCGACCGCCGTGACGTCGAGCGACTGCTACGTCCGCGGGCTCAACCTGAGCCCTGCCTACCGGCTCATGGCGCGACTCGCACTCGGCTGGAACGCGCCAAGGCAACCCGTGCTCGGCATGGTGCTCTCAGGGGAGGTGGACTCGGTCGGACCGGACGCCAGGTCATTCGAAGTGGGTGAACGGGTATTCGGCTTCAATCAGCACCGCTTCGGGACGTATGCGCAGTTCGTGTGCTGGCCGGAGGACGGACTCTTGGCGACGCGACCGGCCAACCTCACCGACGACGAGGCCGCGGCCATTCCGTACGGCGGCCTTCTCGCTCTCCACTTCCTGCGCAAGGCCGGCGTTCGAGCGGGACAACGGGTCCTCGTCTACGGGGCCTCGGGGGCCGTGGGCACGTCCGCCGTGCAGCTCGCACGGCACCTCGGCGCCCAGGTCACGGGCGTCTGCAGCACGGCGAACGTGGACCTCGTGGCATCGCTCGGCGCGACCACGGTGATCGACTACACCCGCGAGGACTTCACGGACAGGGCAGAGCGGTACGACCTGATCTTCGACGCCGTGGGCAGGAGGAAGAGCGCCGCGGCGCTCCGGCGGTGCCGGCAGGTGCTGGCTCCCGGCGGCGCCTGCGTCTCGGTCGACGACGGGAGGCCGAAGCTTCGTCGCGAGGACCTGGTGCTGCTCGGGGAGCTGGCCACGAAGGGTGAGATCAGGCCCGTGATCGACCGCACCTATGCCCTGGACGACATCGTCGAGGCGCACAGGTACGTCGACAACGGACACAAGCGGGGCAACGTGGTCGTCACCGTGCCGTAGGTGGCCGCGAACGGTCTTCCCAGTGTCTAAGTCACGCAAGCGCAGCCGAACGCACGAACCGGGGACGGGCAGGCATGAGAGCAATCGTGTGCACGGACTACGGACCACCGGATGTTCTTCAGCTCAGGGACGTGCGGAAGCCCGTTCCGAAGGACAACGAGGTGCTGGTTCGGATCCGCGCCACGACGGTCAGCGCGGCCGATTGCGAGCTGCGGCGATTCGACTTCGCCCCCTGGATCTGGGTGCCCATGCGGCTGGCGTTCGGCATCCGCAGACCCAGACGACGTGTGCTCGGGCAGGAGCTCGCCGGTGACGTCGACGCGGTAGGCAAGAAGGTCAGGTCGCTCAGGAAGGGCGACCGGGTCTTCGCGGCGACGGGCATCCCCCTGGGAGCCTACGCGGAGTACATCTGCCTGCGCGAGAACCCCCAGACCGGGGCGATCGCGACGATGCCGGCGAACCTGGACTACGCGGAGGCTGCGGCCGTGCCCTACGGGGGAGGCGAGGCCCTGCAGTTCCTGCGGAAGGCGAACGTCCGGAGCGGACAGCGGGTCCTGGTCAACGGCGCGGGAGGGAGCTTCGGCACGTTCGCGGTCCAGCTCGCCAAGGACCTCGGGGCGCACGTGACCGCGGTGGACAGTGCGCCGAAGCTGGAGATGCTGCGCACGATCGGCGCGGATCGCGTCATCGACTACGCCCGGGAGGACTTCACCGACAGCCCCGAGACCTACGACGTCATCTTCGACGTGGTCCGCGGCACACCGTCCGCTCGCATGGTGAGGTCGCTGACCGAGAACGGATGGCTGCTCATGGCCAATCCGGGCTTCCTGCAGATCGTTCGCGCCAGGTGGGCGGCGAGGGGGAGCAGGAAGCGGGTGTCGTTCGCGGCATCGAGCGGAACGAGCGAGGACCTGGCCTACCTGCGAGGCCTGGTCGAAGCGGGACGGCTGCACCCGGTCGTCGACCGGCGCTTCCCGCTCGAGCAGATGGTCGAGGCTCACAGGTACGCCGAAACCGGCCAGAAGCTGGGGAACGTCGTTGTCGTCGTCGCATAGTTGCGACCGCGATCGCAGCCCCGCGGGCCCAACAGCCCATAGCGCGAGGCGGACGGCCGAGGGCCCGATCGACCCGACCCGACCCGACCCGACCCGACCCGACCCGACCTGGAGATCGAAGTGGGCACGCTTGTGGCGTGCGTCGCTCAGACCGCCGCCGAGCAGATGGCAAGGACGACCGTCCCTCGCGCGTGTCCTGCGGCGACGTGACCGATCGCCCTGGGCGTCTCGCGCAGCGGGTACGCGGCGTCGATCACCGGTGTGACCTTCCCGGCTTCGACGAGCTCCTTGAGGGCCGACCAGGTCGGCCCGGTTCTGCGACTTGACGGACGGCCCGCCCTGCTGGCGCACGAACATCGACACGACCGTGAGCCGGATCACGCGGCTCAGCTTGCCGCCGGCGTGTCCTCCGCCGTTGGAGATCAGCGTCCCGTCGGGGGTGAGCGCTCGCCGCGTCTCCGACATGGAGCGGTCCCCCACGTTGTCGAGGATGAGGTCGTAGCGCGGTCCGCCCTTCCTGAAGTCCTCCTTGGTGTAGTCGATGACATGGTCGGCCCCGATCGAGCGGACCATGTCCAGGTTCTTCGTGCTGGTCACGCCGGTCACCTGGGCACCGAACGCCTTGGCGATCTGCACGGCGAACGTGCCCACGCCGCCCGACGCCCCGTTGACGAGAACCTCCTGCCCCGGCTGGATCTTGCCGTCGTCACGCAGGAGCTGGAGAGCGGTGGTCGCGGACACCCCGACGGCGGCGGCCTGCTCGAAGGTGAGGTTGGCCGGCTTCAGCACGACGTGGCCCTCGCTCGCTGACGCGTACTCGGCGAAGGCGCCCGTGCACCACCCGAACACGTCGTCACCGGGGCGGAGCTGCGTGACGTCCTTGCCCACCGCCTCGACCGTCCCTGCGATGTCCGTGCCCGGGACCTGGTTCTTGGGCTTGCGCAGTCCGGTCGCCAGCCGCATGAGGTACGGCGAGCCCGTCATGACGATCACGTCACCGACGTGGATGGACGCGGCACGGACGCGGACCAGGACATCGTGGTCGCCGATCTCGGGCGGATCGATGGCCCGGGGCGCCAGGACGTCGGCCGAGCCATACCTGTCTTGAACGATTGCCTGCATCGTGGGTCTCCTGCTACTGTACGGTGTAAAGCCAACTCCGTGACTGTACAGTGTAAAGTACGCGGTGTCAACCCCTGGACCTCACGTCCCGCGAGGGGTGAGAGGAGACCTCATGACGACGCAAGCCACCAACCGAGCGCCGCGCCGCGTCCCCCTGAGTCGGGAGCGGGTGCTGGACGCCGCGATCAAGCTCGCCGATCAGGGTGGGCTCGAGTCACTCAGCATGCGGAAGCTCGGCCAGGAACTCGGGGTCGAGGCGATGGCCGTCTACTACCACTTCGCCAACAAGGGCGAGGTCATCGATGGGATCGTTGACATCGTCTTCAGCCAGATCGATCTGCCTGCCAGCGGAGCCGACTGGAAGTCCGCCATGCGCCAGCGGGCCGTCTCGCTGCGCGACGTCCTCTTGCGCCATCGCTGGGCGATTGGCCTGATGGAGTCTCGGCGAAAGCCGGGGCCGGCGAACCTGCGCCACCACGACGTGGTGATCGGCAGTCTGCGGTCGGCAGGCCTCAACATGCCGACGATCGCGCATGCGTACTCGCTCGTGGACAGCTATGTCTACGGTTTCGCCCTGTTTGCGATGAACCTCCCATTCGATCCCTCGGAGGAGGTCGCGGACTTGGGCCAGGGTGTGCTCCGGGCATACCCCGTCAACGCCTACCCAAACCTCGTCGCCTACATCTCAGCGATGAGGCCCGGCTACAACTACGGGGACGAATTCGAGTACGGGCTCGACCTGATCCTCGACGGCCTGGATAGGGCGAGTTCCACGGCATGATGCGGGTCGGATCTCGATCGACGGACGGTGCAAGGAGTTGGGCTCATCCCGGCTCGAGGCCCGGTACAACCAGCCACCCCTCTGCCCGCCCGCGGTAGATCAGCTGCTCGGTGGTCAGCCCCGACCGCGCACGGAGGTCGGCGAGGTGGCGCTTCACGGTGCTCGGCCGAATGCCCACGAGCTCGGCGGCGTCCGCAACGGATCCGCCTGCGGCGACGTAGGCCGCGAGAACGTCCATCTGGCGCTGCGTCGCCTGGGGCGAGAGGGCGCCGCGCAGGTACCCGGCCCTCATGCGAGATGCCTCGCCGCCGCGATCCACTCATCGCGGCCCTCGATCGGGACCTCGTAGGTTGCTAACGCGCGTTCGAATCCCTCCGGGCGCGCCAGGTCTCAGCCGTCACGCCCAAGATCGGATCGTTGCCGCTCGGCAAACCAGGACGACGGCGGCCGCCATCGCGGCGCCCGGATGATCGCGAAGGGCCTCGCCCGACGCGGCCTCAGGGTAGGACCACAACAGCCGGCGCCACGACTCGAGTCCCGGCGTCGCTTGGGCCGTCAAACCCCGGGTCGAGAGTCAGCGTCCGGCGACTGCCGCGCGGATCGGACGGCATCGCCCACTTGCTCGAGATGCCCGCGAAAGTGGAAGGGGTTGTCCAGCGCGATGTACGCCAGCCGCCAATAGCTGCTCTTGCGCCGGGTTGCCTCCTCCGGCAAGTGTGCGAGCAGTGCCACGGTCTCGTCAGTGCTGCGTTCGTATGCCGCCAGCAGGTCGGCGATGACCGGGTAGACGGCGACCGTGGCTTCGACCCTGGCCAGCAGATTCCCGCCGAAGTCGTCGTAGACGGCTTCGGCGCCGGTGGCGATTTCGCCGATGTTGCTCTGGAAGCCGCGCTCGCTGTGGATCAGGTGCGCCAGCACTTCCTTGGCGCTCCACTCCGCTGCGGCGGGGCGATGCGAGGCCTCAGCCTCGCTGATGTCGGCGAAGAAGCTCCGCAGGGCCTGGCTTGCCTCCGCGTACTGGCTGGCGACTGCCCGTGAGAGCTCAACGGGATCCCAGATGATCGTGGGCAACGGGCGCCGCGACAGCTCCATGCTGACCGATCGGCGTTCAGGGCCGCGGTAGTAGGCGACCATCAACCGGTCGCCGGCGGCATGTCCCTGGAGGGCGTTCGTCAGGCTCGCGTAGTCGGTGATCGGCTGGTCGTCAATCTCCACCAGCACATCGCCCTTCTGCAGCCCGGCGGCCTCGGCACCCATACCGGGCGCGGTGCTGTCGAGACGGATGCCAGTCGAGACCGGCACCCCGGCCTGTCTGGCGATCTCCTCGTTGAAATCGCTCAAGCCGATGCCCATCATCGGGCGGCGCACGATCCGCAGATCCTCGCCGGTCTCCAGCACCGAGGCTAGGTTCTCGAGCCCCTTGTGCCAGCCGGCCCGGGATTCCTCCGTCGCCTTCTCCCAGGCCGCGCCGGTACCGAAGCCTGAGTGCTCGATCGTCACCAGGGTGCCACTCCCCTGGGGCGCCAGGGTCACCTGGACCTGCGTCTCAGCCGGCTCGCCCCGGCCCAGCCAGGTGAAGGCGACCCGCCCCGGTGACTCGAGGTGCGTGTACTCGCCGCTGGTGTGGTAGCCCGAGTTCCATGACAAGTAGAACCGTCCGCCGGGCTGCGGGGCGATCTGCGATGCGTCAGCCAGCCATTCGCGCAGACAGGAGGAGTTCGTGAAGGCGTAGTAGACCTGGGCTGGTGGAGCGTCGACCAACCTGGAGACGGAGATGGCCTGTGCTCCGCGCCCGGAGAGCTGTCTCGTCATGGGCACGACGCTATACGACGCATCTGGACGCGTCAACACGAGAACCCTCGAGACCATTGCGCCGCCAGCAGCTCAGCATCCTGCGTCGCGAATGCCTGGCCGAACCCCGCGTTGACTGCATCCAGCTCGTCGCGAGCCGCCACCCTGTCACCCTCTCGTGCAGAAGCCTGACGTCCTGAGCCGATCCGGGGATACCCGATCCGCGGCCGAGACGTGGCCAGGGTTGGTGAATGCCGCCTGCGAGCGACGTTCGTTCGCGATGTGCGTTGTTGTACGGGCGCGCCCAAAGCCCTCCGGGCGCGCCATTGTCTTGAGTCGCGACATCGGCGACACAGGACGACAGGGTGGTCACGTGCCGTGGATCGTGCCACGTGCCGCGCCGGTCAGCCGGGGGCAGCCGTGCCGCTGGAGGCACCGCCGTGGGCCGCGAGGTATGCGGCGACGCGGGTCTTGGCGTTCGCCTGCAGGTCGAAGTAGTAGAACGCGTAGTCGAGCGAGTGGTAGACGCCGGCCGGGAAGCCACCCGGCTTGCCGGGCGCCCAGACCGACTCGTCGGGTGTGCTGGCGACGACGACGCCCCTCTCAACGTCAACACGGGCGTCGGCATAATGCTCGACCTTGCGGAACGTGCCGGTAGAGTCCGGCAGCCACGACCCCAGCGACGCCGCGGCGGGCGCGAGATTCGCGGTCCGGGTCCAGGTGATCGGGTTGATGGCGATGGCGCCCGGCAGGACGACCGGGTTCGGGCCGCCGGTGGTGGGTGCCTCGGTGTTGTACGAGATGATCACACCCGTGTCGTCGGCCCGCTCGGCGAACTTCAGGTGCGGGTTCGCCGCGAGGAACGTCGGCGTGACGGAGTAGCCGATGACGTAGGCGGCGACCATCCGGGCATAGACGTCGGGGTGGTCCTTCAGGTATCCCGATAGCAGGTGACACAGCACGTCCGAGCCCTGCGAATGGCCGGCGAGGATGAACGGGCGGCCGCCGTTGTCGTGCTCGATGTAGTACGCAAAGGCCGCCGTGGCGTCGACAGTCGGGGCGCCGCCGATCGCGGCGTCGTGCTGGTCCTGCGGCAGCGTCAAGGCGTAGACGGCGTCGAGCTGGCGGTAGTAGGGCGCGTAGATGTTCGCGCTGCCGTTGAACAGGGTGGCCTGGCGGGCGTAGGCGGACTGTGCCCCCGTACGCATCCCCGCGTCGGTGACCGCCGCGGTGTTCGACGCATCCGGTCCGGTCTTCTGGTAGGCGGTGGGGTAGAGGTAGAACACGTCGACCGGCAGGTTCGTCGAGGTCGGCGTGGCGAGCCAGTTCTCGGGCTGCGAGTAGTCGGTGACCGGGCCGGAATCGGTCGGCGCGCTCGCCGGCACGGCGGCGCCCGACGAGGCCGTGGCCGGCGAGGCCACGCTCGGCGACGGACCTGGCACCACGGGACTGCCGGGGCCGGAGCAGGCCGCGATGACGAGGCAGGCGACCGCAACGAGCGCGCCGACGGGCCCGGCGACTCGGCGCGACGCGAAGGCGCGGGAAGCGAGTTGGCGACTCATGATGAAGTCATCTTCGGTTCGGCTCGCTGGGCGAGACCGGCAAGCCAGCCACACGGCGCGCCCGGGCGGCGCGCCCACGGCCCACATGACTCCGCGTAAGCTGAGCGACGCGCGGGGGCACAGTACGCGCCATTGGTGGGGAGTCCTGATGCGCGATCCTTCCTGCGGACGCCGTGTTCGCGCCGAGCCACTGGCGAGACCGATCCGCTCGATCCCGACGTCCGTGGGAAGCATCTCTCTGCGTGTCTCACCGTGACTTCTGGGCCGCCCGCATGACCGAGGAGCGCAAGCTCGTGAGCCTCCTCTTCGCGGACGTCGTCGATTCCACCGCGCTGGGTGCGCAGCACGATCCCGAGTTGGTCCGCAGCGTGATGGTGCGCTACTTCGCGCGGATGAAGGAGATCGCGGAGACGCACGGCGGGACGGTCGAGAAGTTCATCGGAGATGCCGTCATGGTCGTCTTCGGTGTTCCCCGGCTGCACGAGGATGACGCCGAACGGGCCGTGCGGGCGGCGCTCGCGATGCGTGACGCAGTCGCCGAGCTCAACCGCGGGCTGAGGATCGCCCTCGCCCTGCGGATCGGCGTGAACAGCGGCGAGGTGGTCGCTGGCGTGGGCGACGATCGTCAGTTCCTCGTGACGGGTGACGCCGTCAACGTCGCCGCTCGACTGCAGCAGGGAGCGGACGCCGACGAGGTCATTGTGGGGGCGCTGACCGAACGCCTCACCCGCGATGCGATCGAATACGAGCCGCGCGAGCCGATCACGGCGAAGGGCAAGACCGCGCCGGTGCCTGCGTTTCACGCGCTGCGGGCGCGGACCGCCGTTCCGGAATCGCACCGCGACACACCCGCGCTCGTCGGTCGCGAGCGCGAGCTGCAGCAGCTCCTGGATGCCTTCGCGCGGGCCAGCGAGGGGGGCGCCGGCTACTTGGTCACGATCGTCGGGAACGCAGGCGTCGGGAAGTCGAGGCTCGTCGCGGAAGTCCTGGCGCGGCTCGCGCAGCGGGCCGACGTCCGCATCCTGAAGGGGCGCTGCCTGCCGTATGGTGCCGGGATCACGTACTGGCCGCTCATGGAAATCCTCAGGGAGGACGCGGGCATCAAGCCCTCGGATGACCGTGCCGCGGCGCTTGCCAAGCTGGGTGAGCGGCTGGCCCAGCTCGTATCGAGCGACCGGTTGCAGGCGATCCTGGCGAGGGTCGCATTGGCCCTGAGCCTCGAATCCCCTGACGCGGCGCTTCCCACCGTCCCGCCCGCGCGGATCGCGGTGGAGCTCAGCTGGGGGATCCGCCAGCACCTCGAGGCGATCGCCGCGCGTGGCCCGCTCGTGGTGGTCATCGACGACCTGCAGTGGGCGGACCCGGCCGCGCTCGACGTGCTGGCGCAGCTCGCGGATCGATCGAGCGCCGTGCCGCTTCTGCTCGTCTGCGTGGCTCGTCCCGAGCTGCTCGAACGGCACGCGTCGTGGTCGGCCGGAAGGGCCGACGCGTCCCTGCTTCTTCTCGAGCCGCTCGATGAGTCGGACACCCGCACTCTCCTCGCCAGACTCCTGGGGCTACAGGACCTGCCGCCGCTGGTCGGATCGTGGGTCCTCGAGCGGTCGGGCGGGAATCCCTTGTTCTGCGAGGAGTTCGTCCGCATGCTGATCGAGGCCCACTACCTCGACCTGGCAGGTGGTCAGTGGCGAACGAAGGGCTCCGCGGCCGATCTTCCACTGCCCGAGACGATCCAGTCGATCGTCGCAGCGCGCATCGACGGGCTGCAGGCGGCAGAGAAGACGGCCCTGCGGCAGGCGAGCGTCATCGGGGAACGCTTCGTTCTCGACGAGCTGCTCGCGCTCGGCGGCGAGCTCGGGGCGACACCGGAGGCGCTGCTTCGCAAGGGCTTCTTCGTGGCGGATCGCGACGATCCTTCCGGACGGTCGCTCCGTTTCAAACACATCCTCATCCGCGATGCCGCCTACGCCGGGCTGACCAAGGCCGAACGGGCGGAGCTTCATGAGCGCTTCGCCGATTTCCAGGCGCGGGCGGCGGCTGATCGGCTGATCGAATACGAGGAGATCATCGGCTACCACCTTGAGCAGGCCATCCACCATCGACAGCAACTCGGTTTGGACGACGAGCGAACGCGGACACTGGCGGGGCGCGCGGCGCAGATGCTGGGCGCGGCCGGGATCCGAGCACTCCAGCGCGGCGACGCCCTGACCTCCAACCGGCTGCTCGAGCGCTGTCGGGCTGTCTATCGACGCCCCGCACTCGACACATCACCGGCGCCCGGCAGTGGCGACGCCTGAATGTCCCGTCGCCCAACCCCTGGGATTGGCGAGTCGCGCCGGCTTCGGATCAAGGGGTAGCCCGCGGCTGCTGTCCGGCATGTCATCATCCGTAGAGGCGCATTCGCGCGACGGCACGCCGCCGATCCGCCAGCGACGGGAGGACGTGAGAGCATGCCGCGCTTCATGGATCTGCACGACGGCTTCGGTGGTGTCACCCAGAGCCAACTGGAGGCGGCCCAGGCCGCCGACCAGGCGATCGAAGCTGAGGAGGGGGTCCACTTCGAGCGCGCCTGGCTCGATCCTGAGGCGGGGAAGGTCTTCTGCCTGTCGACCGGTCCCAGCAAGGAGGCCGTCATGCGCATCCACGCAAGGGCCGGCCACCCGACCGCCGAGATCTACGAACTGCCGATCGAAGTCTCCTGAGCCCGACCCACTCCTCCCGCGAGCGATCCGGAGTGAACGAGCTCTGAGGTAGCGGCCTCAGAGGAGTACCCCCTCTGGCACGGGGTCGCCCGCGTCGAGGGTGAGGGGGGGAGCGCCGTGATGACCTTGCCGCCAGACAGCAGCGCAGACCGCAGCAGCGAATGACATCGCCCTCTGCCGCACCCGAGCGTTGGTCTGCGTGATCAAACGGCACGGAGCGCCGTCCGATTCGAGACGCCACCGCTGCGTCGTGGATGGTGTGTCATGCCGTCTCAGGCAGCCCGGAGGGCCGCAACAAGGACGTCCACGCCCTCAATCATGATGGTTGGCAGAACGTGTTCGAATCCCTCCGGGCGCGCCAGTGTCTTGAGTCGCGACATCGGTGACACATGCGTCGCGTCATGCGTGACACCTGTGATCAACCGGTCTGCTGGACCCCGGCCATCGGCCGGGGTCTCTTCGCGTGTTGCGCCAGTAGCCCTTCCCGGCTCGATGCAGTGGGCCGAGAGGATCTCCCCGGTGTCGAGGGCTACGACGCTGACCTCCTGCTCGTCGATGACGGCGAGGACCCGCCGGCGGAGCCGGCCCGGTTGGCGTAGTTGCGCTCCTGCATCGCGGTCGCCGTGGCGTTGCTGGTTAGGTGCAGGCACGCGAGGATGGTCGGCTTCCGACGGCGCCGGGCGCCCCGCGCCGGGTAGCCGCAGGCCTTGTTCGTGAGGAGGGCGGCAGGAACGACCCGAGTGCCGCGCTTCCAACGATCAGCTGGAGATGCCAGAGGCCGCCGGGCGCTGATCTGCAGCGGCGACGCGGAGCCGCGGTGGGGCCTCACGGAGACGGAGCCGGCCAGGCGGGGTCAGGCGTCGGCAGCCCGGCGCAGGCGCTCGAGCTCGCGCCGGAGGCGCTTGCTCGGCCGGCCCTCCCCGCGGATGCGTGTGGTCCCCGGCCTGGCATCCGGCACGACCGGCGGACTGTGATCCACGTAGCAGCTCGCGGCGATGGTGGCTCCGACCCGCGACTCGATCGGCCGCAGGACCTCGACGATGCGCGTGCGGTCGGCGACGAGAGCCTCCACCCGATCGCCCGCTCGAACCTTCGTCGACGGCTTCGCCGGCATCCCGTTCACGAGGACGTGGCCGCCCTCGCACAACCGCGTCGCAAGCGGGCGGGTCTTCACGAGACGCACCGCGGACAGCCAGCGGTCGATGCGCGTCTCGTCGGAAGGGCGGGGATCAGTCACGCGTTCAAGCATCGCACGGGCCGCGAACGCGTCGCGGCGCTCACTGCCGCCGCACGAACACCCAGTAGACCGCCAGGAACACCAGGACGATGCCGACGTTCACGGCCAGCCGCCGCCAGAGGTGGCGTCTGAGGAACCGCCAGTCCACGACGACCACGACCGTGACCATGACCACCAGGTAGAGCAGGCTGGCTGCCTCTGATCCCACATCCCGCCACTTCCTTTCGAAGCCGGGTCCCCACAGCGGCGCCTTCCGACCCAGCGGGGTCAGACGAGCACAATGACGGCGTACGATCGGCTCGTGGGTCGACCCGAGTCCCGGGCAGACACCTTGGCCATCGAGGAGAGATCGGAAATGGACCTGCGCCTCCCCGGCATCATCCTCACGGTCACTGGAATCCTGGCCATCATCATCACGCTCACGAGAGGGCCGAACCTCGGAATGTCGCGGCGGACCGGGCTCATCGCCGGGATCGTGCTGCTGGTGCTCGGGGTGCCGCTACTCACGTACGCGGTCGCCGTCCCGCAGTAGGGGCACGTGTTCCGCCCGGCTCCGGCAGCCGCGCCGCCAGGATCCACACGAGCTGCGCCGTGGTCGTCGCCCCCACCTCGGACCGGGCATTCGCCAGGTGGTGTTCACGGTCGAGTGCGACAGGCCGAGGCGGTGGGCGGCGGCCTTCTCCGACCCGGCCACGAGGACCGCGGCGACCACGACGACCTCCCGTCCGTCGCGCACCCGGCGGGGCTGTCCCTCACGCCAGCCGCCTCGCCGCCGCGGCGAGCCAGTCCACGGATCCGATGTCTCGGCTTGGTGTCCCTTCGACACGCTGTCGCGTGAGGCGATGGCCTCACAGGTCGAGGCGCATCGCCTGCCGGCGCCCGGCGAGGTGCGGCCAGCGGCGGTCCTCGTCGGCACGGATGACGGCGAGCTCGGGGCCGAGCTGGTCGGCATCCAGGGTCCGGTAGCCCCACCGTTCGTAGAGCGGGCCGTTGAAGGCCACGTCGACGAAGGTGGTCAGCGTGATCGACGCGTGACCCTGGTCGGTCGCCCAGCGGTGGACGCGTTCGGCGAGCAGTCGACCGAGACCGAGCCCGGCCGCCTCTGGCGCCACCGACACCTGGGCGAGGTGGGCCTCGCCGTCGACCACCACCGCCATGACCCAACCCTCGATCCGGCCGCGGCGCTCGACCACCCAGACCCGACCGTCGGCGATGGCGCGGCCGATCTCATCGGTGTCGACGGGGTCGTCGGCGATCTCCGCGAGCCCGATGCCGGCGAAGAGCGTCCCGGCCGCCATCTCGACCTCGGCGATCCGGTCGAGGTCGCCGGCGAGTGCCGGCCGCAGCTTCGGGTGCGGCGTGAGCAGCGCGACCGGGACCCCGAGCCCGTGCAGCGACAGGATGCGCCGCCCCGGCTGCACGGCCCGCTTCGGTGGGGTCGCAGCGTCGCCGGCGAGGGCGGCCGCCACGTCGAGATCGATGGCGGTGCAGGCGAGACCCCAGGCGACGGCCGGGCCGGGTCCGTGCGCGAGGTCGTCGCCGACGAGTTCGAGGATGGTGGCGCCGAGCCAGAAGAGCGACTGGCGGGCCGTACCGGCACCCATGGGGAAGCGGCGCTCGCGGCGCAGCACCAGGCCGGCGTCGACGAGCGCCGCGGTGGTGCGGTCGACATCGGGCGAGCGCACCACCAGGTGGTCGAGGGCGATCACCCCGTTGGGATGCGCCACGGGATCGGTCGGCGGCGCCGGCCGTGGAGCGGCCACGAGGGTCATGCCGTCGAGATCGCCGGGGTCGAGCCCCGCGATCGCCACCGCCACGATGCCGGCGAGTGGGTCCTCGCCCCTGTCGTCGGCGCTGCGCTCGCTGGTGCTGTTACCAGCGGCGCGTCGGTCGTCCCGGTCCTCAGCGGCCAGGTCGACGCCGAAGACGATCGTGGTCTGTCCGACCGTGCAGGTCGGGGCGCTGCCGGCGTCGGCGGGTCGCACGGCGAACCCGGCCGCCGACCACACCGCAGGATCGGCATCGACGATGACCTGCAAGAGCTCGTGCACGCGCCCATGGTGCCAGGGGCCGCGGCGGCGCACGCCCATCGGTGCCGTGACTACGCCGACCTCACGGTCCGTCGCGCACCGGGCGGGGCGGTCCCTCACGCCAGCCGCCTCGCCGCCGCGAGCCACTCATCGCGACCCTCGATCGGGATCTCGTAGGTTGCCAACGCGCGCCCAACACCCTCCGGGCGCGCCATGACAACCTGAGGCGGAGCGACGTCCAGGCCGTTCGAATGGGCCGCCGGCGTCAGGCGGGCTGCGACGAACGTCCGACCAGCGCCTGCGTCGCGGTCCTAGTCCGTTCGCGTCTTCCGCTGTGCCTCAGGTGGCGGTCGGCTCGATTCGGAAGACCGGGTGGTCGGCCGGGTCGGGCAGCAGCTCCATGGAGCGCCGGCAGTTGCAGGTAATAGTGGACGCGTAGGTCTTCACGACCGCGTCGCGCTCCGCGCCGTCGATCTCGACCACGCGGACGTGCTGGAGGCCGCGACGCGTGCGCAGGTCTGCCTCGCCAGCCGCACGCAGGTTCCGCGCCCAGTGCGTCTCGCCCCGGGGCGAAACGAAATAGCGGGTGCCGTTCCACTCGAAGGGAGGGTCCATCGGCACCTTGAGGACGTTCCCGCTCTTGCGCCCCCGCACCAGGAGAACTGTCTTCCGGCCGAGGGCGACCGCGATCGGGTTCAGGACCTTGTTCAGGAATGCACTGGGACGGACGTAGGGCCTCGGGCGGCCCTCGGCTGCGCCGCGGGGGTTGGTCTCCAGGTGCCCATACATCATGCCCATCGCCGGCCTCCTTCGACGCCCGAGGAGAGAGGGCATCTGGGGGACGCGCGGCGCCCCTCTCGAAACGAGGCTACGCCGGCGACTCGCCCTGGTCGAGGGCCGTTCTTCCCTGCGAGGTCCGAGGGAAGGCAGGACCCCCGCGGCCGCCGCGCCAGTGGCGGTCGTGGCCGGTGCCACGGTCCGGCTGGAGGGGCTCCAGTCTCAGCACGACCAACCAGCCATCGGGTCCGCAACCGGTCACCCGTCATGGCCACGTCGTAGCGGTCTTGTCGCTCGCAGCGAGGTCGAGCAGGTGCGCGGTGCCGGCGAGAGCTTCGTCGGGCTCGCAGCCCAGTGCGTCGAGCGTCTTGCCGAAGAAGGAGCGCGCGGCCGCAGCGAGGGTGACGTCAAGGATCTCCGCGTCGCCGAGCCCGAGAATGCGCAACTGGTCGACGTCGGAGTCCGTCACCGCATGGGCGTGCAGGGCGATCTTCTCGGCGAACGCCATGATCGCAACATCGCGCGGGGCAAGGCCCGCGTCGCGAAAGTCCCTGGCGATCGACTCCAGCTGCGGGCGGTCGTAGAAGGTGGATTCGAGGACCGCGCCGTGCGCGGCGACGCAATACCGCGACCGCAGGGCCTCCGCCGCCGCGAGGGTCACCAGCTCATAGCGGCGCGGCTCCATCGTGCTAGTGACCGCAGCGACGAGGTGCCGCCAGGCGCGATAGGCGTCCGGCCGCAGGCTGAAGAGCCGCGTGTAGTTCGCGATGAAGCCCTTCGCCGCGAGATCATGCTCGTAGAGGTCGCGAACGGCGCCCGAGGCCTCCGCGGGCGCGACCGGCGTGATGCGCATCGTGTGCTCCTGGTTGGAGTGAGCAGGTTCCGACCGACGATCCGGATCGGCGCAGGCGGCGCCGGTATGGGTCAGCCAGCCTGATCCAGCACGAGCGGACTGGCCGCCCGGGCCTCGGCGGCTCGGACGAGGTTCCGCAGGCCTGTCCGCATCATCATCGGCATGCCCACCTTCCAGCTCATGTCGCGGATGATCGGCAGGCTGAGCCGCAGCATGGGGTCGACGAGATCCTCCTGGCGGAACGTGTAGCGCACGCGGCAGCCGTCGCCGTTCACCTCGAGCTCGTACCGGTGGCGGAATGTCGCCCGCATCGGACGGCGGCCCGGGACCGTGGCCTCGGTGACGAACTCGAAGGCCGATGGACGCTCCGCCACCGTGACGCGCGATCGGTCGTCGAAGCGCCGACCGGAACCCGGGATGGAGCCTGTGCTCGAGAAGGTAGAACCGGCGATCAGTCGGGTGTCGGGGGCGTCAAGCGAGAGCAGACGGAAGTACCACGGCTGTTGGCGGCCCGCCCAGCCGAGGTGGGTATCGGCATCGGCGAGGACGTCGTAGACCGCCTCGCACGCGACGTGCGCGTCGGCTGCGAGGTGGAGCTCGCGCGCATGTTCGGTCATGGCGCGATCTCCTCGATTCGGCGCGGGATCTGGACGACTGGCGGCATGTGAGCACCTCGACTGCGGATCGAGGGCGACTCTAGGAGGCCGGACCTTCCCCGGACCTTCCTCGTGCCCGGCCGAGGACGAGCCGGACTCGTTCCGGGTCGGGACGCGCCCCGATGGTCCGGTAGAGCTCGCCGGCGCGCCGGCGGAGCCCGGCCGCGTCGTCGCGCCGCCGCGGCGTGCGCCCGCGCACGAAGGCGAGCGCGGTGAGCGTCCGCGCGAGGTCGTACGGCTGGCCGAGGCCCTCGAAGGTCGACGCCGCGGCGGACAGCGACGCGTCCGCCCTCTCGCCCTCGTCCTGAGCCGCGAGCAGCAGACCCCGCGCGTGATCGGCTGCCGCGACCCACGCACGACTCCCGAAGGCGCCCGCGGTGGCGTCCGCCTGGCTCGAGGACTGCGACGCTAGATCCATGGCACCGGTGGCCAGGTACACGGGGACGGCCGTCGGGTAGAGCAGGGCGTCGCACGACACGCATCCGCCCAGGTCGCGCTGCGCGGCGAATGCCTCGTCGACGCTCGCCCTCGCGTCGTCGAGCGCGCCCGCCTGGAGATGGGTGCGCGCAAGGGCCGCGAGAATGCGCGTGCGACTGTGGTGGTGCGTGATGAGGCTGTCGGCGTCGCGAGCCTCCGCGAGGACACGCTCGAGCCGTCTGCGCCCATCGGCGGACTCCCCGACCGCCGTCTCCAGCAGGCCGAGGCGCTGCTCGCCGATGATCGCCGCCTGGGAGGCGCCTGCGGCACGGGCGAGCCGGACGCTGCGCGCCAGCTCGTCGCGGCTATCGTGCCAGCGGCCGGTGACGAAATGGAGGGAGCCGAGGGCGTGCTCGCACACGGCCATCGCGCGGAGGTCGCCCGCGGCCTCGGCCTGCGCGAGGGCCTCCGTGACGGACCGCTCGACCTCGGCGTACGGGCGGTCGCCGTAGAGGTGGTACTCCCAGAGGCAGAGGTGCCCCTCGAAGGCCTCGTCGACACGGAACCCGTCCTCGACGGCGAGGGAATGCCTGCGGACCTCTGCGCTGACTCCGCGACGCCAATCCCCGAGCGCATGGCAGGCCAGCGCCAGGATCTCGAGCGCGGCGGCCTGCTGCGGCACGTCCGTGCCCTCGATGGCGGCGGCCAGCGAGCGTTCGGCCGCGGCGAGCGCCTCCGCGTACCGGCCGCTGTGCCACCGGAGCTGCGCAAGCAGGTAGTAGGTCCGGGCCGTCACGTAGGCGGGCGACTGCTCGCCGAGGCCGCGACGAGTCGCGTCGACGAGCCGCGTGGCAGCTGCGATGTCGCCGCGCAGCAGTTGTCCGAGTGCCGCCTTGCCGCCCACGCGCAGCGCTCCCTGCGGATCGCCCGCGGCCTGAAAGACCTCCAGCGCCTGCTCGTACAGCGGCGTGCTGTGCTCCACTTCGCCGGCGCGGCGCATGGCGTCGGCGAGCTCCTCCAGCATCGTCGCCCGTGCGGCGCCCACGTCCTCAGTCGAGGCGACGCTCTCCTCGAGGATGCTGCGGTGCAGCGCCTCGGTCTCCAGCGACGGGTCCACGTCCAGCTCGCGCCGGAGCGCGTCGCGACACGCGTGGTACTGGCGGATGGCCTGGCCACGGTCGCCCGTGGAGGCGAACAGGCGCATGAGCGCGCGGTGAGCGTGCTCGTCCGTGGTATCCCCCTGGAGCACCTGGCGGAGGGCCGTGATCGCCGCTCGATCGTCGCCCTGCGCGTGCTCGAGCCGGCTGAGCTCCACGAGCAGCTCCCGATGGAGCCGCGCCAGCTCCTCCCTCGGCGAGGTCGTCCACTCCTCGAGTCGATCACCCGGCAGCAGCTCACCCGGATAGGTCGCGATCGCTTCGGCGACCTGTCGTCGGACGGTCTCTCCGCGACGCGCGAGGCCGGCACGTCTCCTGAAGCGGTCCGTGTCGACATCGATGGCTCCGTCGAGCGAGACATGCTGGTCGACGATGCCGAGCGGAGACGGCAGCCCGAACAAAGCCATTTCGGCCTTCAGGAAGTGGAGGCTCTTGTAGAGCTGGGTCATCGCCCCATCGGGGTCCAGCTCAGGCCACAGCGCCTCCGTCACCTGCTCGCGATGCAGACGATGGCCGGGGGCCAGGGCGACGATCTTCAGAAGGCTCTTGGCTCTGCCCCGCTTCCAGGACTCGTCGAGGACGACGCGCGAGCCGGCTCGCAGGGCGAACTCGCCCAGGAGCTGGAGGTCTGTCAGAGCCGCCACGATGACAATCGTACGCCCGCGCCGCTCGCTCCCGCCGCGCGGGCTTCGTGGTTGTTCCTGCGCGCCCGACGCCCTCCGAGCGAGCCACCGGAACCGCCGTCAGGTTGCGCGGACGCTCGGCTTCGCGACCATCAACACGATGATCAGCAGGAAGCTCAGGAAGCTACGGACGGTGATCGAGATCCATGTCTGCTGGAATGCCCAAGCGGGGCCCGCGGCCGAAGGAGCCCGTGAAGGGCGATGGCGAACGACCCGGCGAGCGTGTACGAGACCACGACGAGCACGTCGTTGATCCGACCGAAGACCATCCCGGGCGACTTCGCACCGATCGCGAACAAGACGAACATCCCGACGAGGAACGCCAGGCCGATCACCGCGACGACTCCACTGCCAAGGGTCGTCCAACCTCCAAGTCGTAGCGCGGCGGCTTTGGCGCCCGCCCCGCGGAAACGCGTCGTCGTCATCCGAACACCTCCGAGGTCAGCCATCACCGGCTCATGACCAGCCAAGGAGCAGCGCGAGCCCGATGAGCAGGGTCGGGACGTACAGGACGACTGGAGGCATGTCACCGAAGGCGAGAAACCCCACGGTCGCGAGCGCCGGGATGAGCGTCGCGAGCCAGGCCACCGGGGCAGCGACGCCGCCGCCCAGCGCGAGAGTGAGCCCCACGACGACGAGCGCTGCACCGGTCCCGAGCAGGAATGTCGCGAACAGCCCGCCCGTCGCAGCACCGAGCAGAGTCTCGGCGGGCTCGGTCTGCGTGCCGACCGCCACCATCTCGGCAAGGGCCGGGGTGGCCCGAATCCGGATCCCCACGACGGCACACCAGAGCCCCCCGGCGATCGCGTACACGACTGCGGCTGCGGTCAGGACGGCCCTCCGACCGGTGTCCGCGTCCATGGACCCGGCGAGGATGACGAGCCCGGCGGCCGTGAGGATGGTCACGGCAATGAAGCCGGCGTTGAACAGCGTCCAGGCACGGGGGTGCGCGCGAACGAGGGCGAGATGCTCCTCCCGGGGCACCGTCCAGACGCGGAACATGGGCGGGTAGAGCCCGGAAACCACGAACACCGTCGGGCCCGCCACGAGGAGCGCAGCGCCGACCGTCAAGCCGTCAGGCACGGGTGACCTCCAATCGCTCGAGGAGATGCGTTGCGAAGCGGCGTGTCTGCATCGGGACCTCGATGGTCTCGATGATCTCGATGACCATCGTTCCCCGGGCGGCGCCCTCCCACCTTCGATGCGCTGAGCGATCTGTAGCCTCGCCCGGCGGGTTGATCCGCCGGTGTCACGGCAGTCGCATGACCCGGCGGAGCGGGGCGGGCGCACCTGCGCGTCGGGGCGCCCGACCGGCCGGGATCCGGCTACTTCTCGATGTAGATCGTCACCGGCGGGATCATCCCGTAGCTCTCCATCGCCGCCGCCATCTCGGGAGAGGCTGCGCCCTGGGCCGCCTGGAAGGCCTGCAAGTCAGGGACCTCCCACGTGGTGGCGACGCGGTTGCTGCCATCCATCGCGACGTAGCTGGTCCCGTCCGACGCGACGGCGGACATCTGGGCGATGAGCTGCGGCTTGAACTTCAGCCACGCCTCGACATCCTTGACCGCCGCAGTGACCACGATCTTCGGCATTCCTGCCCCCATTCATGGGAGGCGCCACCATAAGCCTGGCTGGCGAGGACGCCCCCGCTTCGAAGACGGGGAGTATCGGCGAGGCCCCGATCGGCGACAAGACACGGCTTCGTTAACTGAACCTTCACTCGACGTGAACGCCGACGTGCGTCGATGACCGCCGCCACAGCGCTCGCCGCGCGCAGCGGCGAAGGCAGCGGGCGCGCCTTCGCCCTGTACTCGGGCGCCTCGTCGCTCATCGTCCTCGTCTCCTGGATCGCGTCGAGCGTGATGACCGGACTCGACTTCGCGGGCATCTGGAGCCCGGCCCCGAGCGAGCTGGCCGAGCGGGTCGAGATCGTGGCGTCCCTCGTCTGGTCGCCGCGCTCGCGGCAGGCTCGCGGCGCCGCGTCATCGAGCCGTGACGGATGCCTGCGGCGTCGCGGCTCGATGACAAAGGTTGACCACGCGATCTCTTCGAGCAGGAGCAGGAACCGCGCCTTCGGCTGGATGCGCTCCGGGCCCGGGAGGGCTTGACATGGCGATGACCTTCGGTGTTCAATGGCCGCTCCAGTCCATAACGAGACGGTTATGGACGCCCACCCCGCCGCCCCGGGAGGAAGGTGATCACCCATGGACGTTCCGGACGAGCCCGATCGCGTCGTTGTCGAGGTACGTCAGCTCCAGCCCGTCTTGAGCATCAGGGCAACCATCCCGGTGGTCCACCTTGGTGATGCCATCGGCGAGCGCCTGGTGGCTCTCTCGACTTTCATGAGGAGTCGCGGGATCAGGCCCGCAGGACCGCCGTTCGTGCGGTACCACACCTTCGGCGAGACGACCACAGATATGGAGACCGGCGTTCCCATCGGAGACAACTGCGTTCCCGAGGGCCGCATCGTGTCCGGCGAGCTGCCCTCCGGACCCGCGATCACGACCTGGCATACCGGGCCACACTACCGGCTTGGGGAGGCCTATGGCCGACTTCACGCCTGGCTGGAGGAGTCTGGCCGAAAGGCGCTCGGTGCTGCCTGGGAGGTCTACCCCTGGATCGATCTCGCGGCAGAACCGGACGCGTCGAGTTGGTCCTCGCCCTCGGATCCGGCGGTGCAGCTTATCCAGCCGATCTGGTAACCCGGCTCCGTCTCGCGGGCGCCCGCGACCGCCGCGAGATATGCCGCGAAGACCGATGGGCGTTTGACTGGCAGCAGCTCATGGCCACTGGTATGGACTTGACGACTGATCAACTCGACGCCGTCTTCGGCGCCCTCGCCGATCCAACGCGACGCGCGATCCTCGCCCGCCTGGCGGAAGGGGACGCGAGCGTGGGTGAGCTGACGGCGCCATTCATGGTTTCCCAGCCGGCCATCTCGCGGCACCTGCGGGTGCTCGAGTCTGCCCGACTCATCTCGCGCAGCCGTCGCGCGACCGCGCGGCTCAGCCATCTGGAAGCGGATCCCCTCCGTCAGGCGACGGAATGGCTGGTGCGCTATCGCGAGTACTGGGAGGAAAGCCACGAGCGGCTCGACGCGTTGCTCGCGTCGCTCACCGATCAAGACCATGAGGAGCACCCGTGATGTCAACGACGCAGATCGATGCCCCAGCGGGCGTCCCATTCATCGATATGTGCCGTGAGTTCAACGCTCCGCGCGACCTCGTCTACAGGGCCTACGCGGACCCAGAGCTGCTCATCCAGTGGCTGGGCCCACGGAGGTACAGGATGACGATCGAACGCTACGACCTCCGCGACGGCGGTCGGTGGCGGTACATCCACGCCGACGATGAGGGTCATCAGTGGGGCTTCCACGGAGTCTTCCACGGCACCCCGTCGCCGGATGGGATCGTCCAGACCTTCGAGTTCGAAGGCGCTCCCGGGCATGTGGCCCTCGACCAGCTCACCCTCGAGACGCGGGGCAGCAAGACGCTCGTGCGCACGCACTCGGTCTACCAGACGGTCCAGGCGCGCGATTCGATGGTGGCGGGCGGCATGGCCCTCGGCGTCGACGAGGGCTATGCCCGGTTGGACGAGCTCCTCGCACGCCTCGCTCCGGTGGCGCGGTGATCGACTTCCCGCTCGAGCTCTGCCGATCCCAGTCGCCGACGTCGAGCCGGCTGGAGCCTCGGTCACCATCTGGTCCCAGTCTCGTGGATCCGAACTCATCGGCCGTCGATCGCACAGACCCATGCAACACCGGGCGGATGGAGGCGATCCTCGACCAGCTCCAAGGTGCGTCGGAGGTTGCGCTGCCACCGATCGAAGTAGCCAGTCAGCAGGACGTCAAACGACCCGGCCGTGGCCGCGGCAAGCATGTCCGCCATGGTGCTGGAACGCCAGACGGTGCGACCGCTCTGGGCAATCGAGTAGACGATCTTCGTGTCCACGAGGCCGTAGCGCTCGACGAACCGATCCATCTGTGCCGGTGACAGTGCCCGTGGCTCTGGCCGGGCGCTTGAGCACGTCCGGGTCGGACACGCCGGCGTCGTGGTCGCCCTGGTGGTCGTGGTCGTGGCGCTTCTTGATCCATGGCCAGGGCCAGAAGTTGTGCGAATTCCTCTCGCCCATGTGCAGGTACCGCTCGGCGAGCGTGTACGCGGTGGCGAAGAACGCCAGGGCGAAGATCAGGACCCCGATCTCCACCGGGGAAGGCGTGTAGTTGGCGTACGGGTAGGACACCGCGCCCGCCAACGTGGTCCGCGGGTAGATCTGGCCAGCCTCGACGAGGTTGAGGCGGTCAGCGAACACGCCGACCAGCGTGGCCACCGAGGTGGCCAAGAGGCCCAGTGGCGTCCGCGTCATCGGCATCGCCAGCAGCATCGCCGGGATCACGAGCCCCACGATCACGCGCATGCCCCAGAACTGGATCGCCAGCGGGCCACTGATCAGGGAGATCGCCGCCTCTCGCATGCCCACCTGCTGGCTGACCAGCGCGTCCACCATCTGGCAGACGACCAGGGCGGAGACGATGACAAGGGCGATCGCCATGAGGAGCCGGATTGAGGGCATGGCGATCGGCTTCGCGCTCGCGTGGTCGGCCAGCTTGAAGCGGTCCACGGCCCAGAACACGATGCCGAGAAGCGCCAGACCCGCGGTCAGCGCGGTGCAGACCATCTGGATGGGCGTGAAGATCCCGAACCAGAAGGGCTTGGCGGCGAGGACGCCGAAGACCATACCCAGCGTCACCGGTGCGAACACTGCGACGATGGCGCCTGCGGTGCAGGCGTACTTGTGGAGGGTCGGGTGGTCCGTGAAGAGGGTCCAAGTCTCGATGATCAGCACCACGAGGTACGTCCCGTAGAAGACGCCCATCCACCACATCGGCGAGGTGGGCGCGGGCGTGAGCATCGCGCCGAAGACCATCCGGTCGAGCGAACCATCGCGGCCACCCGAGAGCGGGTCTTCGACGCGTGGACCAACTGCGAGGCGCTCACTCACTGGTGGGGACCGAAGGGCTGGACCCTCCCGGTCTGCGAGATCGACTTCCGGCCCGGCGGCACCTGGCGGTACATGATGCGCGGCCAGGGGCCGGACGGAGTGATGGACGCCTGGGGCAAGGCGGTCTACTCCGAGATCGTCCCACCGCAGCGGATCGTCTACCAGGACTTCTTCACCGATGCGGACGGCAACCTCGCCCCGGGCATGCCCGAGATGACGATAGAGGTCGAGTTCGTCGCCGAGGGCACGGAGACTCGCCTTCGCAGCATCGCCCGCTTCCAGAAGGCGGAGGACATCGAGACCGTGCTGAAGATGGGGATGGAGGAGGGCCTCAGGGACACCTGGGAGCGGCTCGAGCAGTACGTCGGCGCCTGAGGGGCACGCGCCCCTCGGACCCACCGGTCGCTGAGGCTGCCTCTGGGTAACGTGCCTGGTGGGAGTCGGCCGAAGTTCGATCCGCCCGGGCGTCTACCGGTAGATGTACGACACCTGGACCGCGTCGTAGTCCTGGCCGAGGACGAACGCCACCACCAGGTACGGGACCTGGTCGCCCGTCACGACGAGTCGGTCGGGAACCGCGAGCGTCCCGTCCACCGCCTTCTCCGCCGACATGGTGCCAGCGCCCGTGTCGCAGCCGATCATCGTGGAGAACAGCCTCTGCACCTGGTCGGCGGGCACGGCGGTCCGCCCGGTGTCCGGCTCCGCCGCCGCTTCGTTCATGGCGAAGGCGTCGAGGCTGCCATCCTCCGGGCCGAGCTGGTACATCCCGCCCGAACACCAGTCGGCGGCGCCGGACTGGAAATCGAGCTCCGACTTGACGGTTCCCGACACGTTCACCTGCGTGCCCGGCGTCAGCCGGTCCGGGATGTCCCAGGTGCCGACCATCCGGGCAGTCGCCGTGCCCGTGCTCGTCCGGGTCGTCCAGATGCCGGTTATCCCGCCTCGCCCGTCGCCCTCGTACCTCCAGTCGTAGTCCTGGTTCACCGAGACGCTGGTGTGCCTGACCTGGACGTCGACGAGCTCCCAGTCGGTCGACTCGCCGCTGTTGACGGTCAGCCGGACGAAGTCGACGTACTGCCACTCGTTCCCAACTTTGCCGCGGACGAAGATTCCGAGCGGGTTCTCCCCGTCCTCGAGGTCGATCGTCTGCTTGAAGGCGTCGGGCCCGAACGGCGTCGACGAGGTTCCCGGGTAGATCCGCATCGTCGAGGCGCTGCCGTCCGTGAGCTTCGAGAGGTCGATGGTCAGCTTCTTCTCGGTCGTCCGGTAGCCGTCGGTGAGCGTCGCCCAGACGTCCTTTCCGGCCGCGTCCTTGCCGGTGAGCACCAGGAGCGTGTAGCCGGGGAAGACGCGGTCGCCCGAGGCGTTGTCCTGCAACTCGGTCCAGCGGACTGCGAGCACGGCCTCCGAGATGGCGGAGCGCCAGGGAAGGAAGGCGAACTGGGTGTAGCTGGTCGCGCCGTTCAAGGCGATATCGGCCGCGTTCGCGCCGGAGCTGTACGGGCCGAGCTTGCCCGTCGCGGCGTCGTAGCGGATACCCCGGGTATGGCCGGGGAAGTTCGGGTCGGCAACCATCAGCCAATTCGGGGTGACCCGGTAGACGACCATCGCGTGGTTGCTGCCGTCTGCGCTGGCGATGCGGATCAGCTGGGGCTCACCCGTCAGGGCGATCGCTGTCCGGAACGCCTGGTATGTGAGCGTGCCATCGGCCCGGCCGAACATGAGGCCCTTTAGGAACTCGTAAGCGAACTGGTTCGCAATTGGGTCGACCTGGACACTGCTCGCCATGCGATACCCGTCCGAGTCGTCCCAGGCGAGGTCAGGCGTCTTCGAAGGTGCGCCGTTGTTGTCGTACAGGCCGTTCAGCGGGCTCGCGCTCGCCCCCTTGCGCTGGGCCACGTAGTACCAGAGTGCCGTGAGGCTCTGCCCTTCGCAGTGGCCCGTCGACGCGATGTAGGAGCCGTAGTTCGTGAACTGCCAGTCGTCGGTCCCCGGCCGGAAGCCGGAGTCGACGATCTCGGGGACCTTCGGGAGGTTGACCAGCCCGCCGAGGATGCCGGAGAAGTGCGTCGCGCCGGCGGTGATGGAGGTCGCGTCCCGGGTGAGCGCGACGAGGGGCGTGAGAATGCCGGCGGCCTCGTCCCAGTAGAAGGCCATTGCCGTTGCGCCGTCGGGGGCGGTCGCCGGGAGCGTCACGGTGACCGGGGCGCCCAGCGGCCCGGCGCCGGCGTCGACCGTGTAGAGCGGGGTGATCGGCGTGACGAGACCGCCCGTCTCGGCCGCGGTGATCGGCGCCTGCGTCACCCGGACCGGCGTGTCGCCGGCGAGCGCGCCCGCCGGGAACTCGAGCTTGAACCCTGCGGCCTCGAGCGTGCCGCCCGACGTGCCGATCGTCTGTGATGCGAGGTCGCCGGGCGCGCCGACGGTCAGCTTGACGGGCGGCGGCCGGGTCTCGTCGACGGGTGGAGTGTCCAGCTCGTCGGGGATCGTGGGCACGAGGAGGGTCGGGTCCTCTGCGCCATCCACGATCGGGGGTGTTGCGAGGGCGCCCGGAACGCCCGTCGTCGAGCCGGGCGTCGCCGGTCCCGCCGATGCGTCCGCGGCCGTCCCGCCGCCGGCGCCGTCCTTCGGCTGCAGCAGGAGCCCCGCCCCGACGCCGGCGCCGACGAGGGCGACGGCGGCGACGAGGGCGAGGAAGACTGTCCGGGGCCCCGCCGAGCGGCGCCGGACGGGCGTCGGAGGGGCCAGCAGGAGGCCGCACGAGCCGCAGAACGCAGCGGACGCGGTGACCTGGCCGCCGCACCGTGGACACCCCCTGGGCGAGCCGGGTCCTGTCATGCCGCTCCCTCAGTCCTGGACGGCCGTGGAGGCGCGATCGTAGCATCGGCACGATCGCCGTCGGGCCGCGTGGGCACGCGCGACGGGAGCCGGGGCCGCATGATGGCGCCGGCGGCGGGCGGCAGCCGTCGGGTGGCGGGCGACCCGGATGGCCCCAGTGGAGGTATCCGTGCGAGACGCACCGACGATCGTCGTCACCGGGATGTGCAACACCAAGGGGGTCGAGATCCGGTTCCTAGCCGAGCAGGTGGCCGCGCACGGCGGCACGCCGCTGGTGATGGATCTCAGCCTCGGTGCCGCGGTCGACTGGGCCGACGTCTCGCTCCACGACGTCCTGGCGGCCACCGGAACTCCGGTCGAGGAGGTCTTCGCAGCCCCGCGAGCGGCGGCGATCGAGCTGGTCGGCCGTGCCGGCGCCGTCAAGATCCTGGAGCTCCACGCGGCCGGCCGGTGCGACGGCATCATCTCGTGGGCCGGGGCGGTCGGGACCACGACTGCGACGCAGGTCATGCGCGCGCTGCCGTTCGGCGTGCCGAAGGTGATGCTGACGGACATGGCGCCGAGCGACGTCAGCCTGTGGCTCGGGAACAAGGACATCTTCATCGTCAACCCGACCGCCGAGCAGGGGGTCAACGTGGTGACGCGCCGCATGGTCGCGAACGCCACGGCCGCCGTCGTCGCCATGGCCCGGGTGCCCGACGTGCCGCCGGGCTCGCGGCCGCTCTGCGCCATCACGTCGTACGGCTCGACGACGCCGGCGGTCCTCCGCTGCACCGACTTCATGGAGCGCCGCGGCTGGGATACCGCCGCCTTCCACGCCGTGGGCGTCCCCGGGGCCACGATGGAGGACCTCGTCCGCTCCGGGATGATCACCGCGGTCATCGACCTCACGACGGCCGAGCTCATGAGCACGCTCCTCGGCAGCGTCTACCGCACGCCGCTGGCATGGGAGGGCGAGCGCCTCACGGCCGCCGGGGCCATGGGGATCCCCCAGGTCGTCGCCCCGGGCGGCCTCGACCAGGCAGCGCTCGGGGCCCTCGAGAAGGTGCCGCAGCGATACCTCGACGAGACCAGGAGCGGGCGCCGGGCGAGCCACCGGAACACGGGGCTGCCGTACGTCCACAACGCGAGCGTCACGATCATCATCCCGACGCCCGAGGAGGTCGAGGAGGTCTCCCGGATGATCGCGGACCGGCTCAGCCGCACGACGGGTCCGACGGTGTTCCTGCTCCCCATGCAGGGCTGGTCGGCCTACGACCAGCGCGAGGCGGTCGCGAGCCGCGAGCGGGGCTGGTCGGAAGGGCACGGCGACGGTCCCACCTGGGAGCCCGACCCGGAGCATCCCGCGTGGTCGCGAAAGGCAACTCTCATGCGGGCCGTCCTCGACGAGCGCGTGGACCCGGCGAATGACCACCTCGACGTCGTAGCCGTCGACATGCACATCCTTGACCGGGCCTTCTCCGATCTCGCCACCCGGGCCATGGGCGACATGCTCGACGGCAAGTGGCGGAAGGGGCTCTACCGCGACGTCCCCGGCGTCATCGACTGACGAGGGACAACGGCGTCGGCGAGATCGTCGGCGTCTCGGGTGGCCTGACTACTGGCGGCTTCGACTCGGGCACGGATCGTGTAGCCGGGATCTTGACCGACGGCCAGGACCGAGGATACCGGGCGTCTCGGGAGAGTTCACCGCCCACTTGACGTACTCGAAAGGGAAACGGTGAGCGCGGTCTGGGAATCCTGGAATAGCATTCCGTTACCAAGGGTTCCGGAACCCTCAGCGTCCTTCGAGTGAGAGGAGCATGCGAACATGGCAACCAGCTTGGAGGGACGCGATGTCCTGCGAGCTGATCAGTTCACGCTTGAGGAAGTCGAACTGATCATGGCCACCTCTGCTCGCTTCGAGAAGGTGACCCAGTCAGGCGGCCGGTTGCTGAACATGGCTGGCAGGGTACTGGCGACTCTCTTCTACGAGCCGTCGACCCGCACCCGGCTGTCATTCGAGACGGCAATGCTGCGCATGGGGGGGCAGGTTCTTTCGGTGGCCGAGGCCAGGACGTCCAGCTCGGCTGCCAAGGGCGAAACACTCTTCGACACCGGCAAGATGATCGAGGGCTACGCCGACCTGGCGGTCATCCGGCACCCGGTGGTCGGCAGCGCCAGGGAGCTGGCCGACGGCGCCTCGATTCCCATCCTCAACGGTGGTGACGGCGCCGGCCAGCACCCGACCCAGGCGTTGCTCGACCTCTTCACGATCCAGAAGGAGAAGGGCAATGTCGAAGGGCTCACCATCGCCCTTGTCGGCGACTTGAAGAACGGCCGCACGGTGCATTCGCTGTCCGGACTTCTTGCGAACTTTGGGGTGCGGTACTACTTCGTTGCTCCGGACGCGTTGAGAATGCCAGCCGAGATCAGCGAGGGACTGCGCGAACGGGGCTTGGACGTAGTTGAGACCGAGGACCTGGCTGAGGCAGCGGCCAGGAGCGACGTCCTGTACATGACGCGTATCCAAAGGGAGCGCTTCGCCGACCCGGCCGAATACGAGCGGCTGAAGGGGGCGTACGTGCTGGACCGCCTTCTGGTCGAGCGAGCCAAGCCCGCATGTCAGCATCATGCACCCGCTGCCGCGGGTCGACGAAATCGCCACTGACGTCGACACGTACGAGGGCGCGGCTTACTTCCGGCAGGCAGCCAACGGTGTTCCCGTACGCATGGCCCTGATCGCCCTGGTCGCGGGCCAGGAGTAGCAGCGACCATCGAAACCGACCTGGGTCCGGGCTCGCCGCGGCACCGCAAGCCGTTGACGCCCGAAGCCCAGCGCAGAGCGCCCGCGAACTGCTGAGGCCTCAGGCTTCACTGGTGAGTACGATGCCGAGCAGGTCCCCCACTGGCACCAGGATTGGCGGTTGATGAGCCCGCTCGAGGCGATCGCGATCCTGGCCGCCGGCCTCGCGGCAGGCACGCTCAACACGGTGGTGGGATCGGGCTCGCTGATCACATTCCCGACGCTCCTCGCCTTCGGCTATCCGGCGGTTGTGGCCAACGTCTCGAACACGATCGGGCTCGTGCCGGGCGCGCTCAGCGGTGCGATCGGGTACCGCCGCGAGCTGACCGGCCAGCGCGGCCGGGCGATCCGACTGGGTGCCGCCGCGCTCGCCGGCGGCCTGACCGGGGGCCTGCTCCTGCTCGCGCTGCCGGCGGCCGCGTTCGAGCAGATCGTGCCGATCCTCATCCTCGGCGCGGTGGTCCTGATCGCGATCCAGCCACGGCTGTCGCGAGCGATGGGCGACCGGCGGGCCGTGGGCGAGGAGCACACGCTGCCGCTCGTCGTCACCATCTTCCTGACCGGGGTGTATGGCGGCTATTTCGGGGCTGGCCAGGGGGTGATCATGATGGCCCTGCTGGCTACCTTCCTGCCCGATGGCCTGCAGCGCCTGAACGCCCTGAAGAACGTTCTTGCCGTGCTGATCAACGGAATGGCTGCCATCCTGTTCATCGCGGTCGCACCGGTGGCATGGCCGCCGGCCATCCTCCTCGCGATCGGCGCGATTGCCGGCGGCCAGGTCGGCGCGATCGTCGGACGACGCCTGCCGGCGCGCGCCCTGCGCCTCGCGATCATCGCGATCGGGACGTTCGTCAGCGTTCGCCTCCTGATCGGGTAGCCCACACGACTGTCTTCGGCGTCGCCCTCCGGCGAGGCCCTCGAGTGTCTGCGTCGGCCCTGCCACTGCACACAGGGTGGTGCCTTGGCCCGCTCATGCTGAGAAGTCGCGTTCAGCTGGCCCTGGGGGGGCAAGTGCCGCTGTAGATTATATATTGCATACACTCTTCCCCGGGGATAGAGTTGCCCCGTGGGTGACATGGGCGAGTTCCAGAGCAAGCGAGACGTCCTGGTTCGCCTGATCCGCGAGGCGGTCTTCCGCGGCGACTACCAGGTGGGGACCCGGCTCCGCCAGGAGGAGCTCGCCGAGCGATACGGTGCGAGCCCGACCCCGGTTCGCGAGGCCCTCCGGATCCTCGAGGCCCAGGGCCTCGTGAGATACGTGGCTCACCAGGGCGTTGCAGTCGCCGACTTCACGGGCACGGTTCGCCAGCTCTACCGTCTTCGCGAGGCACTCGAATCGCTCGCGACCGAGATGGCCGTCGAGAATATGACTCCGGACAGGGCGAGGCAGCTGACCGAGCTGGCGCTGGCGATCGATGCGGCGACCCGCAAGGGCGACACGGCCGAGCTGAGGCGTGCTCACACCGACTTCCACCGGATCCTCTACGCCGGATGCGAGTTCCCGGCACTGGAGGAGATGATCCGCGTCGTGTGGAACCGGTTTCCCTGGGACGAGCTCCTGCCATTGCGAGACATCCCCTCCGGCCTTCACCACCTGCACATCGCCGAGCTCGTGTCCAGCGGCGAGGGCCAGGCAGCGGCCGAGGCGCTCCGCGATCACCTGCGCTCCGTCCCGGGATACGTGCGGGCTTCGGTCGATGGCCGTGCGGACGCGCGCGACGAGGAACAGCCGGACGTGGCCGGGGCAGCGATGGTCGGTCCGGGCGCGCCGGGCCACGAGGGTGAGGCCATGTCCGGGGGCGTCGAGCTGGAACCCGGCGAGGCGTAGGGAGGACGAGGACGTGCTCATTCTGGGCCGCACCGTCGTCGCGGCGCTGCTGCCGATGACCGCGGCGCTGGACGTCGTCGCGGAGGCGGCCGCCGAGTACTCACGCGGGGGCGCCGTGGTTCCGCAGCGGACGCACATAGAGACCGAGCGCCCCGCGGGGGAGGTCCTCGTCATGCCCGGCTACCTTCCGGGACTGGGCGCCGTGGGCGTGAAGATCTGGTCGCGGTTCGAGGAAGATGGCACGCCGGGATCCTTCGTCACGTCCGCCGTCCTCTACTACCAGGATCCGGCTTTGGGAGTCGAGGCTCTCCTCGACGCGTCCTACCTCACCGAGGTCCGCACCGGCGCGCTGACGGGACTCGCCTGCCGGTACCTCGCCCGCCCGGATGCCCGCCGCCTGGGGCTCATCGGCTCGGGCGTGCAGGCGCACACTCAGCTCGCCGGCGTGCTGGCCGCCACGCCCGTCGCCGAGGTACGCGTGTGGGACGTCAGCCCGGAGCGACTGGGCCAATTCGTCGATCAGGCTCGCGCCGCACACCCCGCTGCTCGCATCGATGCCGCGAAGGACGCCGAGCACGCGGTCGCCGGCGCGGACATCGTCTCGACAGCCACGAGCGCGACAACCCCGGTGTTCGACGACGCGTGGATCGGCCGCGGTGTCCTCGTGTGCGGCATCGGCAGCCACACGCCGGACGCAGCCGAGATCGACCCCCGAACCGTCGCCCGGGCCGCCCGGATCGTCGTCGACACGCGGGCCGGGGCGCTGTCCGGTTCCGGGGACATCAGCGGCCCGATCGCGGCCGGGCTGGTATCGGCCGACTCCGTGGTCGAGCTCGGCGAGCTCGTGCTCGGGCGTGCCGCGGGGCGCGGATCGCCCGACGAGATCGCGGTCTTCAAGAGCGTCGGCTTTGCCGCCCTCGACGTGGTGGCCGCACATGCCGTCGTCCGGGCGGCCGTGGGCCGGTCGGCGGGCCAGGAGATCCTTCTTCGGTAGAGGGCGTCACGCCCGGCCGGGGTCTCGGTCCGGTGAGGCGGCAGGGATTGGAGGTCAGAGAACGGTGTACGGATGGCGGGGGCGAGTCGGCCTCATCCTCCCGGTCGACAACGCGGTCATGGAGCCGGAGCTGTACGGCTGCGGTATCGAGGGCGTGAGCTTCCACGGCGCCCGCCTGACCACCGAAGTCCGCGAGGAGATGCCCCGCCAGGGAATCGACCTGGCACCCGTGTTCGCGACCCTGGGAGCGGACGCCCTCGTGTATGCCTGCGCGGAGACGAGCTTCCTGGGCGGCGTCGACCAGAACCGGGCAATCATCGAGGAGATCGAGAAGCGCTCCGGCCTGCCGGCGGTCACCGCGACCTGGGCCATGGTCCTGGCCCTGCAGCACATGCGGCTGGCGCGCGTGGCCCTGCTCACCCCCTACACGGACGCGCGCGGAGCGGTGATGGAGGACTTCCTGCGGCGAAACGGCATCGAGGTCACGAGCAGTCGCCACCACGTGTTCGAGGGCCCCCGGGGCGAGTCCCGTGAATGGTTTGCGACCAATCTCCAGTCCCCTGACGTCGCCTACCGGATGTGCCGGGGACTCGACCTCTCGGATGCAGACGCGGTGCTCATAAGCGCGACGAACTTCCGGACATTCGAGATCGTCGATGCCCTCGAGCGCGATCTCGGCCGCCCGGTCGTCTCGTGCAACCAGGCGATCCTCTGGTGGGCGCTCCGACGCCTCTCCGTGAACGCCGACCTCCCGCGCCTCGGCGCGCTCCTGCGATCCTGAGGTGCAGGGATGAGACTCGCAGGACGGACGGCCCTGGTCACGGGTGCCAGCGGCGGACTGGGTGAGGCGATCGGGCGGGGGCTGGCGCGCGAGGGCGCGGACGTGGCCTGCCACTACGCGCGGGATGCCGAAGGGGCCCGTAACCTCGTCCGCGAGATCGAAGCCATGGGCCGCCGGGCGATCGCCGTGCAGGCCGACGTGCGCGTCGCTGCCGAAGCCGGACGGCTGGTCGGCGATGTCGTCGCAGCCTGGGGACGCCTCGACATCCTCGTCAACAACGCCGGAATCATGAACTCGACGCCCTTCATCGACCTCGGTGAGTCGGAGTGGGACGCGGTCATCGACACGAACCTGAAGGGCTACTTCCTGGTCGGCCAGGCCGCCGCCCGGGCGATGGTCCCCCGCGGCTACGGGAGGATCGTCAACGTCTCGTCGGCGCGCCAGGAGCAGGGGTGGCCGGGCAACAGCGTCTACTGCGCCGCCAAGGGCGGCATCTGGATGCTGAACCGGGTCATGGCCCTCGAGCTCGTCAGGCACGGCATCCGGGTCAACAGCATCGCGCCCGGCACGATCGAGACCGACATGAACCGCAGCTACCTGACCGACCCGGAGACCGGGCCGCAGCGGCTGGCCTGGATACCCGCGGGCAGGTTCGGCGTGCCGGAGGACGTCGTCGAGGCGGTCATCCTCCTCGCGTCCGACGCGGCGGACTTCATGGTCGGGACGACGCTCGTCATCGACGGAGGGCAGACCGTCTGGTAGCCGTCCGCACCTACGGGCGCGTGAGGCGCCGGGAGCACAGAGGAGGAGGAGGCAAGGGCCTGATCGGAGAAATCGGCGAGGTAGTCAGCTCCACCCACTGGGAGGTGTTCAGGTGAAACCTATCGTGCGATTCGGCACGTTGCTCGTGCTCCTGTTCGTCGTTGGGGCGTGCTCATCGGCGGCCACCCCCGTAACCGCCACCCCGAGCGCGGCCGCGACCCCGGCGGCGACGATCGCTCCGGCCACGGCCGTGCCCGCGTCGGGCTCGCCGACCGCTGCTCCTGCGAGCCCCGCTGCAATCGGCGAGCCGGAGACCAAGACGTTCGCCGTCTCGTTCCCGTCCGAGGTCGGGTTCTCGGACATCCCGATGCTCGCCGCCATCGACACCCTGCGGGCGCAGGGCTTCACGATCGACACGCCGTTCATGGCCGAGGATCAGCTCGCGCTCGAAGGCGTCATCAAGAACCAGTTCCAGTTCTCGTCCAGTGACGCGAGCGGTGTGCTGCTTGGCCGACCAGAAGCTCGGACCGGTTCTCAAGGTCGTCGCCGACCGGAACCTGAACGAGTGGGTCATCGAGTCGAAGATCGAGATCAAGCAGTGCAGCGATCTCAACGGAAAGAAGCTCGCGCTGCACGCCGCCGGCTCGGTGAGCGCCGCCATGGTCGAGGTCTGGCTCAAGCAGACCTGCCCGGAGGCGAAGCCCGTGATCCTCTATGTCCAGGGATCCACGACCCGCGCACTCGCCCTGATGAACAACCAGTTCGACGCCACCCCCCTCGAGCTCGCTGATGCCGCGGTCGTGGAGGCGAGGTCGGGGACCAAGTTCCATCGGCTCACCGACTTCATGAAGACGCTGCCGGACGTCCACACGAGCCCGATCTTCGCGAACGCCGACTTCATCGCGAAGAATCCAAACACCACCCGTATCTACCTGAAGGCCCTCGTGGAGGAGTTCCGGAAGGTCAATGCTGACGTCGACTACCTCCGTACTCTCACGAAGAAGTACATTCCCGGCGTGTCGGCGGAGCAGCTCGACCTGGCCCCGAAGGCCTATGTCGACCTTGGGCTCTTCCCGCTGAACGGCGGCCCGTCGCCCGAGTCGGTCATCGCGACCATCGAGTTCTTCACCCAGGGCGGGATCGTGAAGCCCGGCCTGACGCCCGACGAAACGGCCGACCTGTCGCATCTGAACGCCGTACTGGACATCCTCGGACGAAAGTGAGCTGATCGTTGACTCGCGCAGACCAACTGCCTCGAGTCCGCTCGGGACCGGGAAGGCTCCGCGTCTCTGCGGCGCTGCCATACCAGCTCGGCACCCTCGCGGTGTTCGTGGCCGCGTGGCAGATCTTCGCCGTCGTGGCGCGTAGCCTTCTCATCCCGGCACCGCTCGAGACCGCGCAGGCATTCGTAGGTCACCTGTCGGACGGCGCAGTCTGGTCTGCCCTCGCGACGAGCAACGAGTCATTCGCGATCGGACTTGGAGTGTCGATCGCAGTCGGCATCCCGGTGGGGCTGCTGATGGGACGATTCCCCCGCACGGCGAGTCTGATCGATCCCTACCTCAGCATCGCCATCATCACGCCGATGGCGATCATCATCCCGATCCTCGTGATGTCCATCGGGATCGGGATCGAGTCTCGAATCGTGACCGTCATGATGTTTGCGGTCGTCAGCATCATCGTCAACGCCCAGACGGGCGTGCGCCAGGTTCCCCCGGAGCTGATCGAGATGGCGAGGTCAAACGGCGCGAACGAGCTCACGATCTGGCGTCATGTGCTCCTCCCCGATTCAGTCCCGGCAATCATGACCGGCATCCGGATCGGGATTGGCCGAGGCATCACGGGTATGGTCCTGGCAGAGCTGTTGCTGGCCTCCGTCGGGGTGGGGAACCTCCTGAGCCGGTACCGGGCCCTCATGGAGCCGGCCAGAGTATTCGCCCTGATCGGGCTGATAGTGCTCGAGTCGCTCGTGCTCATCTCGATCGCCAGGAAGATCGAGGAGCGCAGCGCTTCGTGGGCGACGGATAACCGGTGAGCGCCCATCGTGCCGCAGTCCTCGACGCCCGCGGTCCGATCCATGGGCGGGATGCCGACGAGCTGGAATTGACCGCCGCGCGGCCGCGGCCCGCGGCCGCGGCCAAGGAGACCACCGCATGATCGAGGTAAGGGATCTCAGCAAGCTGTTTGTCACCAAGGAGGGAAACCTGCAGGCCCTCGAGGACATCACGTTGACGGTCCGCGACAACGAGTTCCTCACGCTGCTGGGCCCGAGCGGGTGTGGCAAGACGACGCTGCTGAAGAACATGGCCGGCCTGGTCCCGTGGGACGACGGCGAGATCGTGATCGATGGCGTTCCCGTCAGCGGTCCCTCCCTCGAGCGGAGCATGGTCTTCCAGAACTTTGCTCTGCTGCCGTGGGCGCCCGTCCTGGAGAACGTCGCCTTCGGCCTGAAGATGCGTGGAGTCCCGAAGAAGCAGCGCGAGGAGACGGCCCGCCGGTTCATCCGAATGGTCGGGCTCGACGGCTTCGAGAAGCGGCTTCCACGGGAGCTCTCCGGAGGGATGCAGCAACGAGTCGGGATCGCGAGGGCGTTGTCCGTCGAGCCCAAGGTCCTGTTCATGGACGAACCGTTCAGTGCGGTCGACGAGCAGACCCGCCGGCTGCTCCAGGAGGAGTTGCTCCGAATCTGGGAGGCGGCGCGCCCGACGGTCGTGTTCGTCACCCACAGCATGCAGGAGGCCGCGCTGCTCGGCGACCGGGTCGCGCTGATGAGCCCGCGGCCGGGCAAGATCGACCAGATCATCGACGTGCCGCTGCCGAGGCCGCGCTCAGCGAACCTCGACGCGATCGAGCGCTCGCCCGAACTGGCGGCGATCACGACCGACCTATGGCGCCGGCTCCGCTCCATGCATCGCGAGGCCGGCCGGCTGGGAGCGGACGTGACCGCGCATGCGGGGGCAGCATGACCGGCGTCGCGGTTCGAGCGCGCGGAGCGGGTCCCGCCCGCGCTGGGCGCACTGCGTTCGGCTTCCGGCTACCGCCCGCCATCGTCGGGCTCGCGGCGGGCCTGATCCTCTGGGAGGTGGGCGGACGAGTTGCCAACGTTCAGTTCCTCCCGCCGCTGAGTCGAGTCATCCAGCGCCTGGGCGAGCTCATCGAGAGCGGCGTGATCGTCGCGAACCTGACCATGACCGTCACCAACCTTCTGATCGGGTTCGCCATCTCGCTCGTGTTCGGGCTCGCCATCGGCGTTCTCATGGGGATGTCGCGACGAGCCCGTCTGGCCCTCGACGTCTACGTCTACGCACTCATGACGGCACCCGCGATCGTGTTCGCGCCGATCTACTTCGCGATCTTCGGGCTGGGCCGCGCGTCGATCATCGGCCTCATCGTGCAGTACGCCATCTTCATCATCATCGTCCAGACCGCGGCCGCGGTACGTGCCTCGCCCAGCGCCCTGCTCGAGATGGGACGCGTTTTCGGGGCCAGCAAGCGGCAGCTGCTGCGCGATGTCGTGTTTCCCGCGGCCGTGCCGCTGATCATGGCCGGCGTCCGGCTGGGCATCGGGCGGGCGGTGATCGGGGCGATCAATGGCGAGATGTTCATCGCCATCGTGGGCCTCGGACTGGTCGTCCGGCAGGCCGGCGCCGTATACGATGCCGCGGCGGTGTTCGCGGTCCTGCTCGTCGTCATCACGGTCGCCCTGGTTGCAGTCGCCGTGGTCCAGTACTTCGATCGTCGCCTCACGGCATGGTTGCCGCCCACGGGGCGAGCCGGACGCGTCGGCGCCAGGCAATAGGAGGGCCGGCGATCGGCCGGGTCGGCCTGTGGTCGGGCGATCTTGGATGACAGGGCCCGCTGAGCCCGTGGCGGAGAGGAGGCAAATGACATGGCGTGGTGGGATCTGCGTTCGTTTCTTGCCGCGCTCGAGGAGCGCGGGGACCTGGTGCGGATCGGGCGCACCGTGGACTGGGAGTACGAGGCCGCGGCCCTCGCCCGCCAGACGTCCGACTGTGACGGTCCGGCACTTCTGTACGAGTCGATGCGCGACAGCGCCCTGCCCTGCCTGACAGGCCTCTTCGCGGCCCGGCGCAGGGTCGCCTGGGCGATGGACGTCGACGAGGATGACCTGGCCACCGCCTACCGCGAGCGCGAATCGAAACACATCGAGCCCCGTCTCGTGGAAGGTCCGGCCCCCTGCCAGGAGATCGTCATCAGCGGCGACCAGGTCGACGTGTTCAGCCTTCCGATCGTCCGCCACTTTGAGCTCGACGCGGGGCGCTACGTGACAGGGGGCCTGCAGATCGCCAAGGATCCCGGCACGGGCATCCGCAACGTATCCATTCACCGGATGCTGCCGCTGGGCAAGAACCTTCTGACGGTGTTTGCCCCGGAGGGGCGTCAGCTGCGGACCATCATCGAGCGCCACCACGACCTTGGGCGGGGCTGCGAGATCTCAACGGCCATCGGCGTGGAGCCCGCGACCCAGATTGCCTCACAGGCACGCATGCCGTACGGGGTGGACGAGTTCCGCGTGGCGGGCGCCCTCCGCGGCGAGCCGCTCGAGATCGTGCGGGGCATCTCGATCGACGTGGAGGTTCCCGCAACCTCCGAGATCGTCATCGAGGGGCGGACGATCCCGGGCCGGTACGAGATCGACGGTCCGTTCGGGGAGTATCCCGGCACGTACAGCGACGGCAAGCTGGCCCCGGTCGTGGAGGTCACGGCGATAACCATGCGCCGGTCGGCCATCTACCAGAACATCCTCACCGGGATGCCAATGACCGAGAACCACTGGATGATGCAGCCAGCCGTGACGGCGCTCGCCTACCACGAGGCGTACAAGATCACCCCCGAAGTCCGGGCGGTGAACGTGACCCCCGCCGGAACCGCCCGCCACCACGTCGTCGTCGCGATCAAGAAGCGCCAGAACAGCGAGGCTCGCAACCTGGCGCTGGCCCTCCTTGCGGCGCCGATCGGGGCCAAGCTTGTCACGGTCGTCGACGAGGACATCGACGTGTTCGACCCGTTCCAGGTGGAGTGGGCCGTCAATACCCGAATGCAGGCCGACCGCGACGTCATGATCGTCTCCGACTTCTACAGCCCGACCCTGGACCCATCGGCCCCGGCGCCCCGCACGAGCGCCAAGATGGGGATCGACGCGACGATGCCCATCAACGAGCGGGCGAAGTTCTCGCCGGCGCGGATCCTCGGCATCGAGGATGTGTCGCTCAAGGCCGAGCTGGACCGTATGGGCTGGAAGCGGCCCGCCTCGACACGCCTTCGCGAGGCGGGGGGCTGATGCGAAGGGAGACCGCGCCGTGCGCGTGATCGTGGGGATGTCCGGCGCGAGCGGCGCCGTCTACGGCATCCGCCTGCTCGAGGTGCTGCGAGGCGTCCCCGACGTCGAGACGCACCTGATCATCAGCGCGACCGCGCGCGAGACCGTCAGGCTCGAGACTGACGTCCCGGTCGCCGACGTGGAAGCGCTGGCCGACGTCGTGCACGCGTTCGACGCCCTGTCGGCGCCACCGTCGAGCGGGTCGTATCCCGTTGACGCGATGGTGGTCATCCCCTGTTCGATGGGCACGGTGTCGCGGATCGCCCGGTCGTCGAACGAGAACCTCCTGGCGAGGGCGGCCGACGTGACGCTGAAGGAGCGTCGGCCACTCATCCTGGTGCCGCGGGAATCGCCGCTCCACCTGGGACATCTCCGGCTGCTCGTCGAAGTCGCCGAGCTTGGGGCGATCGTCTGTCCGCCGATGCCTGCCTTCTACCACCGCCCGACGTCGGTCGACGAGATCGTCGACCACACCGTCCAGCGCGTGGTAGACCTGTTGCACATCGCGTTGCCACGGGACCTCACGGCCCGCTGGAGCGGGCCCGGCCCCGCGGGCCACGGTGCGGCGGCGGGCAGACCCGATCGCCAGGCTGGGTGACGGAGACAGGACGGCTGGCGTGGACGCCGATCAGCCGCTGGCGTGCTCCCACTGAGAAAGGTGCTGGTCGAGACGTGCGACCCACTCAACGAGGAGGCGCACGCCGCGGGCAATGTCAACTGAGCTTGACCACTCGTCCGGAACGTGGCTCAGCCCGCGGCGGCTCGGCACGAGGATGAGGCCGGCGGGAGCGAGGTGGTTCATCACCTGGGTGTCGCGGCCTGCACTGCTCGTGACCACCCGATACTCGAGCCGCATCTCCTGGCAGGTGTCGGTCGCCACCTTCCGAACCCACGTCGGGAGGATCACGGGTGAGGTGTCGGCAATCACCCGCGCTTCGAGCACGACACCCCGCCGGTCACAGATCTCGCCGGCGGCGTCGATGAGAGACGTTGCCACCGACCGGAGACGCTCCGTATCGATATCCCGGACGTCGATGGCGAGACGCACAAGTCCGGGGATGGTGGTCTGGCTGTTCGGCTCGACTGCCATGCGCCCGACAGTCGCGCGGAGGCCATGATTGGACGACCCTCGAGCGGCCAATTCGACGGCCAGAACGATCTCCGCGGCCGCCGTGAGCGCATCGCCGCGATCTCGCATGAGCGCGCCACCCGAATGGTCTGCCCGACCCTGGACCGTCAGCAACATTCGGGCGCTGCCCGCAATGGCGTCCACGAGGCCGAGCGGGACTCCCTGGATCTCGAGGGTCCGTCCCTGTTCGACATGAAGCTCGAGGAACGTCGCCACGTCGCCGCTGGCCCACCGGGCTTCCGGGAGACGCGCCGGATCGAGACCGACACTCCTCATCGCCTGGCCGAGGGTCACCCCATTCTCATCGGTGAGCTCGTTCAACGCGGAGGAAGGGAGGAGGCCGGCGATGGCCTTGCTCCCGATGCACGGTTCCCCGAACCGCGCGCCTTCTTCACCCGCGAAACAGACGACCCGGAGCGGACGCGATAGTCGCCGGTCATCTGTCTGGAACCCACGAACGACCTCGACCGCCGCCACGACGCCCGCCACTCCATCGAAGTTGCCGCCACGGGACACGCTGTCGAGGTGTGACCCGAGGACGATCCTGGCGGTTGCGTCGTCCGCGGTGGGATCGTCGGCGATCGTGTTGCCCGCTGCATCCTCACGCACTCGGAGACCCAGCTCGGTCAGCCAGGCAGCGACGAGGCGATGCGCATTGCGCTCCGGTTCCGTGTACGCGAGCCGGGATACCCCTCCGGCCGGATCCGCCCCGACGGCTCCGATCGCCGACAGCATCTCTGAGATGCGCTGGGCGATCGCCTCGAGCGAACCGGGGGCTGTCTCTCCCGCCTCGCCGGCGTCCGGGACCGGTTTGAGCGTCACAGTCGGCTTCCCAGGCGCCATCCTGCGCTCTACGCGTCAGCTGCTGGAGTGCCCGGCAAGGGAGACGATCGCGACGGCTCCGTCTGCCAGGCTCTCGAGTTCGAGCGTCGAGAGGAGAGCGGCGATCACGACTACCTCGCCGCCATGCACCCGGACGAGATTGCGGATCGCGGTGATCGGCTCGATTGCTCTGACCGCGTCGGTGACGATCGCGCACCTGGGAGCGGCCGGCATCCTGCCGATGAGGGCGGCCAGCCCGTCTGCATTCACGCAGCGCGTCCAGCCGACACCCAGGGCGAGGCCGAGGACATGACCAAGGACCATATCCTCGGGCTCCTCCCACACGCAGACCACGTTCGCGTCCTGGTCCCGGAGTTTCCGAGCGAGCTCACGTCCGAGAAGGTCGGTGGCACCGGGATCGCGGAACGGATCGAACTTCGCGAGATCGGCGCCGGCCTCGCGTGGTTCCTGTGGATCCAGCCCGACACGGAGCATCAACGTGTTCAGCACCCCGGGATCCATCGACGCGGTCTCGCTCTCCACTACAGCCCCAGCTCACTACGACGGAACATCGGTTCGAAGTGGTAGCCGGCAGCGGAGATGCTCTCGGAGCCACCCTGCTCGCGATCGATCACGGCCAGAATCGCAAGGACCTGCCCGCCTGATCGCTCGATCTGCCGCGCCGCATGAATCGCCTGCGCACCCGACGTGATGACATCCTCGACGAGAACGAGTCTATCGCCGCGATGCAGCTCACCCTCCACGATCCTCGACGTGCCGTACCCTTTCGTCGCCTTCTTCACGATCACGAATGGCAACCCGACAGCAAGCGACAGGGCCGTCGCGAGGGCCACACCTCCCAGCTCGGGACCGGCAATCCGGTCAGTCTCCGGCGGGATCCGCTCGGCAAAGGACGTGGCAATGCGACCAAGGATGCTCGGCCGGGTCTCGAAGAGGTACTTGTCGAAGTAATACGAGCTGCGCGCTCCGGAGCTGAGCACGAAATCGCCGCGCAGATAGGCGGCGTTGAAGATGTCCCGTGCCAGCTCGGCATTGCGCTCACCCAGCGGTCGGGCCAGATGCTGCATGTCGATGGGGCGCACCAAGGTCACCCACGCCCGGCCGAGCCGCCCGAGGGAGCGAGCACGCCCTCATCGAAGGCCGCGCTCGTCGTGCGCTGCGATCCTGCAGCATGCGGCCGGTAGCCAAGCGCAAGAGACACCGAGGATGCGGCCTCAGCGAGCGCCCGGAGTGCGAGCGCCCGGCTGTTCCCGATCAGGCGCTCCCGGGGGGCCATGACGGCAACACTGGCGACCACGCCGCCAGTGCTGTCGCGAATCGGCAGGGCGATCGCCTTCACCCCAATCTCCATTTCCTGATCGCAAACCGCGTAGCCCCGGCGGCGGGTCAGATCCAGCTCTTGCAGAATCTCGGCAGTGCCGATCCTGGTGCGATCAGTGTAGCGATCGACGCCATCGAGCTCGACAAGGCGCTGGATGTGGCTCGGTTCCTGGAAGGCGAGTATCGCCCTGGCCGAGGACGCTGCATGGAAGGGCATGCGCTGGCCGAGCCGCATGAAGGAACGAAGCGGACGCGGGCTCTCGGCCACCGCCACCACGACCGCCCGCCCGTCGATGAGCTCACACAGGAAGACCGACTCGTGGAGCTCTGAGCGAAGCGCATCGAGAACCGGCTGGGCGACGACCGCCAGCAGGCTCTGCTCGCGACAGGCGTCGGCCAGTCTCAGGATCGCCGGACCGAGTCGGTAGCGCTTGGTGCCCGGATCCTGGACCACGAGGTCGTGCTCGATCAGCACCTGGAGCGTCCGATGCAGGCTTGGAGGAGGTTCGCCCAGCGCGGCACTGAGCTCCAGGACTCCCATGGGCGTCGGCCGCTCGGCCAGACATTCCAGTGCGCGAATTGTTCGATCGACCTTCATCACGATCTCAAGGGGCAGAGACGCCGTCTGCGTTGTCGAAACGAAAGCGCCAGACGCGAGGAGCCCCGACGCATGATGGCACCTCGGCCAAGAACAGGCAGCCCCATCATCGAACCGACGGATATGCCATCGGCGTCTCCAGGGCCTCTGATCTTGACGTGAACGGAAGAGCATTCCAGAATGTGCTCCCGGGCCACGGTCCTCACCGGTCGAATGCCACGGATACGTCCTGCCCGTGGCCGGGAGCAGGCCGCCTCGGGACGCGCTCGACGTCGATCAGAAGAATGGGATGGAGGTCCGAACCAATGGGGCACGCGACGCCGGACGCTCGGGACGATTCGGAACCAGGTCCCAACCGTCTCCCGCGGCGGGTGGTGGTGGCGTTCGGGGGCAACGCCCTGATCCGTCGCGGAGAGCGCGGCGAGTATCACCAACAGCTTGCCAACGTTGATATCGCAGCACGAGCCGTAACCGCGCTCGCCAGGTTGATCCCCGAAGTCATCGTCACACACGGCAATGGGCCGCAGGTCGGTTTCCTGGCCCTGCAGTCCGAATCGGCTCTCCCTGCTGTTCCGGCGCAACCGCTCGACGTGCTCGGAGCCGAGTCCCAGGGTCAGATCGGCTACATGCTCGGCCAGGCGCTCGTCAACAGGTTCGCATTCGAGGGCACCTCCCGTGACATCGCCGTTGTGCTGACGCAGGTTGTGGTCGATGCCGATGACCCCGCCTTCGCGCGGCCCACCAAGCCGGTGGGGCCGGTATATGCAGAGGAGGAGGCACGCCGACTCCAGGCCGATCGTGGCTGGTCGATCGCCCCCGACAACGAGTACTGGCGGCGCGTCGTCCCATCACCCGTCCCGCGGCGGATCGTCGAGGCGGAGGCGATTCGGACGCTCGTGGAGCATGGGGTCCTGGTGATCGCCTCCGGTGGCGGCGGGGTTCCCGTTGTCGAGCATGGCGAGCGTCAGATCCGCGGCGCCGAGGCAGTGATCGACAAGGATCTCGCCGCCGTGGTTCTGGCTTCCAGCGTCGAGGCAGATGCCTTGATCCTGTTGACTGATGTCGACGCCGTATATCGTGACTGGGGTCAACCCGGTGCCCGCCCGCTGGCCACTCTGACGCTCGCCGAAGCCGACCAGCTGCTGGCAGACGGCGCCCTCCCAGCCGGATCCATGGCACCCAAGGTGCGGGCGTGCGTCCAGTTCGTTCGCGCGGGCGGAAAGCTGGCCGCAATCGGGGCCCTCGACGACGTGGCTCGGGTCCTCGCGGGCCAGGCGGGAACGATGGTCATTGCGGAGCCGGACGGTGACTAGTCAGCGACAGGAGAACGCGTGATGGCTGCACCGCGCTATCCGTCGAATGGTTGCTGTGCGCTGGCCGCGCACTCTCGGGGCCCTTCCGCGGACGCCGTGGGCATCGGCGCGTGGTCCTCGTCCGTGACCAGGGGCGAATTGCTGGAGCTTCTCCATCTCGTCGCCAGCGGGCACCCGGAGGCCGTGACGAATGCCTGAGTTCCGGGTCGGCGAGACCGTCGGCCTCATGGAGATCAGCCGGGCGTGGCTCGTGGATCCGGTCGCGGATCGCGAAGGGCCGGGCGAGATCGTGGTCCGCGATGGCGTCCTCGAGGCCGTGACCTGGCTCGATGGTCCGGCGGCGGACGGCATCGGGCCGGACGGTGTCCTCGTCCTGCCCGGATTCCTCGACCTCCACGTCCACCTGCGAGAGCCGGGCAACGAGGATGCCGAGACGATCGCTAGTGGGCTCGCTGCGGCCGCCCACGGCGGCTTCACGACCGTGTGCGCGATGCCGAACACGACGCCGGCTGCGGACGAGCCCGGGGTCCTGGCCAAGGTTGCCGCGGCGAGCGCGGCGTCCGGCTCGCCGGTGGAGCTCCTCGCCTATGGCGCCGTGACGGTCGGGCGGGCCGGGGAGCGGCTCGCGGCGCTCGGCGCGCTCGCCGACGCAGGCGTCGTCGGCTTCTCGGACGACGGCTCGCCCGTGAAGAGCACGATTCTCCTCCGCGACGCGCTGCTCTACGCCGGCACGCTGGAACTCCCGATCGTGGAGCACGCCGAGGACCTCGTACTCACGGCCGGCGGGGAGGCGAACGAGGGCCATGTGGCGACGATCCTGCGCCTCAAGGGGTCGACCGCGGCGGCCGAGATCTCGGCGGTGGAGCGGGGGATTGCGATCCTCGACTCTGTGCGCGCCGACGCACCAAACGCCCGGCTCCACCTCACCCATCTCTCGACCGCTGGAGCGCTTGACGCGGTGCGGCGCGCCAAGGCGGCCGGCCTGTCCGTGACGTGCGACGTGACGCCGCACCACCTCGGGTTCACCGACGAGTGGCTGGCCGGCGCGCGGCGCTGGGCCTGGGAGGCCCTGGACGACACGGGCGCGGCGCGCGATCCGTGGGCGGACGACGCCCTGGTCGCGGATCCGTACTCGACCGCCTGCCGGGTCAATCCGCCGCTCCGCGGCGCTGCCGACGCCGCCGCGTGCATGACAGCGCTCATCGACGGAACGGCAGACGCGGTCGCGACCGATCACGCGCCGCACAGGGCAGTCGACAAGGACGCCAAGTTCGGGCTCGCCGCTAATGGGATCAGTGGCGTCGAGACGGCCTTCGGCGTGCTGCTCGCCGCGGTCACCGCCGGGAAGCTGACGCTGGCGCGGGCCGTGGCGGCCCTGACGGTCGGGCCTGCGACCGTGCTGGGCGCGCGGCCGGGCCGGCGCGGTGGTTCTCGCGGGCTCGCGGAGGGAGCCCCCGCGGATCTCGTCATCGTCGACGCCGGGGGCACCTGGCACGTTACCCCGGACGCGCTTGCCTCGCGCGGCAAGAACACGCCGCTCCTCGGCCACGAGCTGCCCGGGCGGGTGCTCCTCACGGTGGCAGATGGGCGGGTGGCGTTCTCCGGTGGGAGCACGGCATCTTCATGGGCTCGGCTGTGAGCTCGGAGATGACCGCGGTGCGTTGTGGCGAGGTTCGGCACCTCCGTCGGGAGCCGATCGCCGACGCGAGCCGAGGAATAAGCCGGGTGGTGAATGGGTCGCCGCCGGAAGGGGTCGTCGCGCACGGTCACGCGGCCGGCGGAGTCGCTCCGATCATCGCTGAAGTGCAGGCCCGCTCCGCGCGAGGATCATGATGTCCGTACCGGCGTTCCCAGGTCTCCAGCCGGCCCCTCCCGATGCGATCCTGGGCATGATCGGTGCCTTTCGAGCAGATCCACGGACGGACAAGATCACCCTTGCCGTGGGCGTCTACCAGGACGGCAGCGGGCTGACGCCGATCCTCGCGACCGTGGCCGAGGCCGAGCGCCGACTCGCCGCGAGCGGAGCCTCCAAGACCTACCTGCCGATCGGGGGCGATCCGACCTTCACCGAGCCGGTACGGACGCTCGTCTTCGGCGAGAGCCATCCGGCACTCCGCGACGGTCGGGTGCAGACGCTCCACACGCCGGGCGGAACGGGTGCGCTCCGGGTGGCCGTCGACCTTGTCCACCGCCTGGTCCCCGGAGCGACCGCCTGGCTGAGCACACCCACATGGCCAAATCACTCGCAGATCCTCGCGGCGGCCGGTACACCGGTTCGCTGGTACCCCTACCTGCGCCCTGGTGGCACCGGGCTCGATCTGGACGGGATGCTGACCGCCCTGGATGGGGCGGCGCGCGGCGACCTCGTGGTCGTCCATGCCTGCTGCCACAACCCGACCGGAACGGACCTCTCGCCTGAAGGGTGGGGGCGGCTGGCTTCACTCATCGCCGAGCGTGGCCTGCTGCCGCTTCTTGACTTTGCCTATCAGGGGTTCGGCGACGGACTGGACGAGGACGCGGCTGGTGTCCGGGCGATGGCGGCAGAGGGCTGCACCGTCCTTGTCGCCTCGAGCATGAGCAAGAACTTCGCCGTCTATGCGGAGCGCGTCGGAGCACTCTCTGTCGTGGGTGCAACCCGGGAAGAGGCGGTGGCACTCGTCAGCCATGCCCACGTAGCGGCCCGCGCCAACTACTCCAACCCGCCCGCCCACGGCGGCGAGATCGTGGCCACCGTTCTCGGCGATCCCGAACTCCGGGCCCGCTGGATCAACGAGGTGGCGCTCATGCGCGGCCGGATCAACGACAGCCGGGCCCGCTTCGTCGAAGAGCTCCGTGCCGCCGGCGTGGCCGGCGGGCCGGGCGCCCGCCTGGACGCCGACGCTCTCCTCCGCCAGCGGGGAATGTTCTCGTTCCTTGGGCTGTCGGCCGAGCAGGTTGCCCGGCTGCGCGAGGAGTTCGCCCTGTACCTGGTGGCGGGCGGCCGGATCAACATCGCGGGACTGACGGCAGCCAACCTGACGCGTGTCTGCGCGGCGATCGCGGCCGTGGTCGGAGAGTAGCCGGAGACCTCATCCGGGTCACAGCTGCCGAGGGCCGGACGGTTCGAGCGTCCCCCTGATCGTGGATGCGACATCGGCGACGAGACTCCCGGGGGTTCAGGTGAGGTTCGCCCGTGACGACGCGCCTCCTCACGCCGCCGCCAGCAGCTCGGGTAGGAGATGGGCGATCGGAGCCAGCGCCGGGACGTGCTCCAAGCCGCGGTCGATCAACAGCGTCCCGTCGAACCGCTCGGCCAGTCGCACCGCAGGGTCGCCCATCCTCGCGAGGTACGCTCCTCAGGTTCGCATCGTCCGTGCGGCGAAAGCGTGGACCGCGGCGGCCGTCCCAGGACCCTCCAGCGGCAGGCCGTGACCGGCGGCGAGGACCGCGGGCTCGAGGTCGGCGATCGCGACGATCGAGGCGGTCGCGGCCTCCCGGTCCCAGGTCGTGTACCACGGCGGGCCGGAAAGGCCCTGCGCCTGCCGCAGGAGGCCGGACCAGGAGTTGACGGCCAGGGTCAGCACGGCGTCGCCGCTGATGACCACCCGGTCGCGCGCCCGGAAGAACGCGACGTGACCCGGGGTGTGGCCCGGCGCGTGGATCCATTGCCAGCCTTCCATGCCCGGGATCGCGCCCCCGGACTGGAGCGGTCGCACGATCCCGGCCAGGCTCGAGCCGGCGAGGATCGCCTCGCGTCGCCGCCTGCCGACGGCGCGCATGAGGGGCAGGACGAGCCGGCGATCCAGCGGCCCGGCATACGCCTGCATCGCGCGGAAGTCACCCGTGGCGAGCGGGATCTCCGCAGGGTGCGCGAAGATGGGGCATCCCCACGCCTGTGCCAGCGCGCGGGCCGCCCCGTCGTGATCGGGGTGGGCGTGGGTCAGGAAGATGGCCGACGGGACCAGCCCGGGCCCCAGCAATGAACGGGCGGCGGCCTGGATGCGCGGTCCGTCGTTCTCCCAGCCCGCGTCGATCAGCATCCACGACGACCCGTCGTGGACCAGGTAGGCGTTGGTCTGGGTGCGGCCCCACGGCCCGAGGAGGTACACGTCCGGCGCGATCTCCGTGGCGGCGGTGACGTCGGTGACGGCGGGCCAGATGGTGGTGGCCGCGGCGCCGGGGCCGGCGCCGCTGTTGGCGACGCCGCCGCTGGTGGCGGCGACGCTGGGGGCTCGCGGGGACGTACGTGTCGCCGCGACCCGGGCCGCCGCGCCGACCCTCCCTTCGGCTCGGTCTCGGAGGCCGAGCAGCATCCGGCGCTCCATGACCCACGAAGCGGGCACGAGCAGGAGCCGGGTCGCCACGCGGACGGGCAGCGGCCCGTGGGAAGTGGCCATTCGGGTGCGGCTGATCAACCGCGTGGCGTCGCCGACGGGCTCCAGGATCCAGGTCCAGGCCCACGTCCCGTCGTCGGTGCTGGTCGCCAGCACGCGCTCCCGCTCGATGGCCCGGACTCGCAGCCCGGTCCCGTCGTTGGCCACCGGGATCATGTCGCCGACGGCCAGGCCCTGGAGCTCCGGCACGATCCGGCGGCTGCTCCGCACGTCCAGGCCGAACAGCCGGTCCAGCCAGTCGTAGGCGTAGGCTCCAGCCCGGCCGACTCCGATCTGCACGAGCCAGGGCCAGACCTCGACGGGCGAGGCCGCGATCGAGATGGCCCGGGTGGCGACCAGGTCGGCGTCGGGGAGAAGGTCGTCGCCCGGGAGCGCGCACCGGACCTCCTCGGCCGTGGCGTTCCAGTCAAGCATGCCTCGCCACAGGCGAGGCCCCGCGACGACCCCGACAACCGCCAGCGACCCGGCGCCCGCCAGGATGATCCTCATCCGATTCACGGGAGGAGTCTCCCCGGCCCCTCGTCCCGCCGGCAGAGGCGAACGGCCCCACCGTCCGGGGTCGTCAGCGGTCTCTTCCCCTGTACCGGGCGGGGTGCTCATGTTCAGCCCGCTCGGCTCGAATCCCGCGCTGGTCACAGGCGGCGCCCACGGGCCGGAGGCGAGTCACTTCGCCCTGGCCCGTTCGGACCGGTGAACGCCGCGTGCCGTCCGGCCCTTGGTGACGACCGCTGCGCCCGATACCGTCCCCGCACTCGCATGAGGAGGCGACGCGATCCGGATGCCGAGTGACGCTGCGGCGTCCCGCCGGGACCCGCCACTCCATCCCGTTGAGCGTGTCCGCCGCCCGCCCTGGAGCTGGCTGGTGCCCATCGCCGGCGGGGCGATCGCCGGCGGCCTGATCGGGGCGTGGCACAGGTACGGCAGCACCGGGGGCGGTCCGTCGAGCGAGCTCGGCCCGACCTTCGCTTCCTCGCTCACGCTGGTCGGGGTCCTTGCGGCCCTGGCCGTGGCAGGCTGGTGCTCCTGGTCCCACGCTTGACGCGTGGCGTCGGTCAGCGCGTGCTGCTGGCGGGCGGCTGCGTCGTGCTCGCCTGGCCCGTGGGGAACGCGATCGGTCCCGTCTGGCAACCGCCGCGTGCGTCCGTGGGCGAGGTGACGGTCGTCCTCGTCGAGCCCGTCCCGGCCCGCCTGACGGCGGCCGCGACGTGCGTGACCGAGCCCGATGGCCCGCGGATCGCGACCGTGACCGCCGACGACCTGGGGAGCATCGGCGTGGACAGCCTGGCGTTCCTGATCGGGATGGGCTGGGGCGACGCCCCGAACAGCGTCGGCCTGGCGGTCAACGGCCGCTGGAGCTACGGGGTCCGCACGACCACGTTCGACGCCGGCGCCGACGGGACGACGGGTCGCGTCTCGTTCTCCGACAGCGAAGTCGGCTTCCTGCGGATCGGCGGTCCCGGCAGCGGGGCGGCCTCGGGCACCGCGACCTGGGTGTGCCGGGCCGAGACCCCCGCCACCCCGGTTCCCGGTGAGCCGAGCGAGTCGCCGGGGGTCGTGCAGGGCGCCTTCTTCTTCGGAGGCGTCATCGAGATGCCCGAGGCGGACGACCCTCAGACGTGGGCGCGCGCCACCGGCATCTGCTCAAGACGGTTCGACCTTCGAACCGACGCGCTGGAGACCGTCGTCGATTGGGTCGATGGCCGGCGCGTTCGCCTGCGGCTGGTCCCGGGCCGCGAGACCGCGACGTTGAGCGTCGACTTCGGCGATGGATCGCCGCCGGAGATGGTGACCGCGAAGGCCGTGCTCACCGAGCGCATGGGCGGCGTCGACGTCGTCTTCGATCGCCGGCTCCAGGCCGACTTCGACCTTCGCGTCGGGCGTCTCGAGGTCACCGTCGACTGGTTCTGCGCCGCAGGGTTCGAGCGGCCGTCCGGCCCCTGACTGCCAAGCCGGACGAGTTCAGGGACCGGCTGCGGCCCGGCTGCTCGGCGGGAGCGGCGGTCGGCGACGGCATGCGCGCCGGCTCGGGCGCGCTCGCGGCATGCCCTCCGGCTCGGGCGCGCCGGCGGACTTGGGCCGCAATTCGGCGATGCGGCGCCGGCTATGCGGGGCCGGCTATACGGCGCCGGCGGGCGGCGCAACGGGCGCCGTCGCCCCGTCGGACCTGCGGCGGGGCTCCACCACCGGCCGCAGCAACAGGGCCGAGACGCCGTACAGGAAGACCGCCGCGAAGAAGGTCACGCGCGGGGCCATGGCGTCGCCCCCCGCCCCCGCCGCGATGTCGAGGACGACCCCGCCGAGCGCGGCCGCGAAAAGGGGCGCCGAGCCGGTCGCCACGTTGCTGAGGCCCATGTAGCGGCCGGCCGAGACCCTCGGGATGATGTCCGTCATGAGGGCCCAGTCCACGGACAGGAAGGTCCCCGCGGACATCCCGAAGAGGCCGGCACCCAGGATGGCGACGGCGACGTGCGGAGCGAGCGCCGTGGTCGCGACCCCGATGGCCCCGACCAGGCAGGCGAGGTAGATCACCGGCTTCCGCCCGATCCGGTCGGAGAGCCGGGAGGCGGGTACCACCGCCACCAGGTTGCCGATCACCACCACCACGAGCATCGCGGTGTTGACGGCGCCGGCCCCCGACTCGTCGTAGCCGAAGACGTTCTTCAGGTAGACCACGACGTAGGCGAACAGGATCCCCCCGGCGGTCAGGAAGAAGAGCCGCGAGACGACCAGCCACACGTAGGACCGCTCCCGGAGGATGTCCGTGCCCCAGGTCTCGCGCGCGATTGCGAGCCAGGACTTGCCCTCGCGCGGCTTGGGCTCCTGTCCCTTGCCGACCCCCATTACCACGCTGACCATGGTGACGAGCTCGACGACGGCCACGGCCCCGATGGCCAGCGCCCGGTTCTCGAGGACGGCGGCGAGGCTGACGAGGGCGTAGCCGGTGATGTTCCCGATGATCTGCATCATCCCGACCATCGCGCTGGCCATGCCGACCTGGGCGTCCGCGACGAGGTCCGGCACGTAGCCCTGGAACGGCCCGCGGGCGATGTTGGTCGAGAAGTTGAGCAGGACCACGAACGTCGCCAGCGTCAGGAGCGTGTTCGATGTCGCGATCCCGTACAGGAAGACGAGGTCCAGCAGCGAGCCGAAGACGATGAACGGCTTGCGCCGGCCCCAGCGCGACACGGCGTAGTCGCTCATTGCGCCGACCGTGGGCTGGACCAGGATCGCCACGACCGCGCCGCCGAGGGTCACCAGGGCGGTCGCCACGCCCAGCGTGACGTCGCCCCGGATGTTCGTGTAGGCGAGCTGGAAGCCGATGTAGAGGCCGACCGCGGCGTCGATCGCCGTCAGGCCGAGCCAGTATGCGGAGATGCGCGCCAGCTGGGTGAACGGGAGGAGGGTGGTCGGCCGGGCGCCGTCCCCGCCCGGGGCATCGCCGGCGGCGGTCGCCCCGGCCGTCTTCGTCGCGGCGTCGTCCACGGTCGTGTCCCCTCCCCTGTCCCCCGGCGTACTGATCGACTAGAAGTCGGCGCTCGCAGGCGTGCGCGGGAACGGGATCACGTCCCGGATGTTGGCCATTCCCGTCGCGTAGGCCACCGCCCGATCGAAGCCCAGCCCGAACCCGGCGTGCGGCACCGTGCCGTACCGGCGCAGGTCGCGATACCACCAGTAGACCGCGGGGTCGAGCCCCGTTTCGCGAATCCGCGCATCGAGCACGTCGAGGCGCTCCTCGCGCTGGCTGCCGCCGACGATCTCGCCGATGCCTGGGGCGAGCACGTCCATCGCCGCGACGGTCCGTTCGTCGTCATTGAGGCGCATGTAGAACGCCTTGATCTGCTTGGGGTAGTTGACGACCACCACCGGCCGCTTCGCGTACTCCTCGCAGAGGTATCGCTCGTGCTCGGCCTGCAGGGCGACGCCCCACTCCACGGGGAACTCCCACGAACGGCCGGCTCGCTCCAGGATCTCGATCGCCTCCGTGTACTCCATCCGGGCGAAGCTCGACTTGACGAAGCCCTCGAGCCGGCTGACCGCCTCCTTGTCGATCCGCTCGGCGAAGAAGGCCATGTCGTCGGCGCGCTCGTCCAGGACCGCGCGGAAGCTGTACCGCAGCAGGTCCTCGGCCAGGTCGGCGTTGTCCGAGATGTCGGCGAAGGCGATCTCCGGCTCGACCATCCAGAACTCGGAGAGGTGCCGGCTGGTGTTCGAGTTCTCGGCCCGGAAGGTGGGCCCGAACGTGTAGACCCTCGAGAGCGCCAGGCAGTACGTCTCGACGTTGAGCTGGCCCGAGACGGTGAGGAAGGCCGGCTTGCCGAAGAAGTCCTGCGAGTAGTCGATCCCGCCCTCGGGCGTGCGCGGAAGGTTGGCCAGGTCGAGCGTCGAGACGCGGAACAGCTCTCCTGCCCCCTCGGCATCGCTGGCGGTCAGGATCGGCGTGTGCACCCAGAGGAAGCCGTGCTCGTCGAAGTAGCGGTGCATGGCCATGGCGAGACAGTGCCGAACCCTGGCGACCGCGCCGAAGGTGTTCGTTCGCACCCGCAGGTGGGCGACCTCGCGGAGGTACTCGAACGAGTGCCGCTTGGGCGAGATGGGGTACGTCTCCGGATCGTCCACCCAGCCGACCACGACGACGGAGTCGGCGAGGAGCTCGACGGCCTGCCCGCTGCCCTGCGATAGCGCGACCGTCCCGGCGATGGTGACGGCGCAGCCGGCGGTCAGGTGCAGGACTTCGTCGTCGTAGTTGCCGAGCGCGGCCGGGGCCACGACCTGGAGGGCGTCGAAGCATGACCCGTCGTGAAGAGCCAGGAAGGAGAGCCCGGCCTTCGAATCGCGACGTGTCCGGATCCAGCCCTGGACCGTCGCGCGCTCGCCGACCGCCGTCCGGCCCGCGAGGATGTCGACGACTCGTTCAGCCTGGGGCATGAAGTTCTCCTACCGGCCTCGGGGTGCACGCGCTGTCGGGTCGTGATCGGGGAGACGAGTGTGGGGCGGCGTGACCCGCTCAGGATGAACCATTCTGAACGGGCGGTGCTGACGCTCGGGCGCGGTCCCAGGCCCCATGCAGGCCGAGGCCGGCGATCCAGCGATCGATGTAGGCGAGGTCGAGCGACTCCTTGCCGATATCGAGCATCGCCACCACATCACCGAGCTGCCGATCTGAACCGCTCGACGCCACCCATTCGAGCTTGGCGATGATGGTGTCCTCCGGGCTCGCGATCCAGGCCGGCGTGCCCAGGAGGTTCGCAGGGGCCCGACGCGCGAACTCTTCCCGGGAGAAGGGCCTGTCCCTTCGGACCAGGAAGTCGACCTTCCAGCCCGTCGTCGCGTCGATCGCATTGAACTGCGTGCGATCGTCGAACGCGGAGAGGGCGGCATCTTCGTCTACATACAGTCCGGCCGCCTCGAGCTCCCCGACGAGCCGGCCGATCCCTCCTCGATCCGGATCGATGACGATGTCGAGATCGCGCGTGGCCCGCGGTTCGCCGTGATACGAGCTCGCGACGGATCCGGTGATCATGTAGGGCACGCCGGCACGCTCCAGCTGGGCGACCGTGGCAGCGAGGAGCGCCGCGAGGTTCACCTGGCGGCGGAGATGCGCCGGGCCCGTCCGCGAGCGGCGTCCTCGCGACCTAGGAGGATCACGATCAGCTCTTCCCGGATCTCGTCGTCCGAGTAGTCCGGGTGACGCCGTCGGATCCCGGATTCGGCGATGGCCCGGATCTCGTCGCTCATCTCTGCCGCCACGGCCACTCGCTGCTCGGGCGTCATTCGTCGAAACGCCTCGCGCTGACGTTCAAGGGCCGTCGTCGACGTGTCGAGCAGGTGCATCGTCCCCAACTGTAGCGTGCCGTTGGCCCGTCACGGCCGTGTTCGGGCGCGAGCGCCGGCACCGGCGGGGGCGTCTTCCGATTCACCGGGCTTGCCGTGTTCGGGCGTAATCCCGGACACGGCGGGCCGGCCCCTAGGCCGTCGGGATCGGGTGCGTGGACGGATGAGATCGTCCGGGTCGTACTGCGGCCTTGACGCGGACGAGCCGCTCGCAGGTCGCGGGCGGGAAGAAGTCCGCGAGGTTGAAGGATCGCTCGGCGAAGTTGGGGTAGTTCCGCTCCGCCTCCCACGGTGCCAGCGCGGACCGCACGATCGCGGCGTGACGCTCCACGGCGCGGCCCCGTTCGCGTTCGGCACCAGGCTGATCGTGACGGTCGGCGAACCCGGCTTCGAGCGAGGCGAGCGCCCCGTGCTCCGGCGCGGCATCGGCCAGCGCGCCTCCCAGGTGGCGCAGCTCGACCGAGAGCAGCGGCGATCCCGACCCGGGACCGGCGGCCTCGACGAGGGCATCGATGGCCGCCGGCGGCAGGTCCGCGAGGAGCCACCCGTCGACGAAGGCCGGCACCGGGTCGACCGGGTCCATGTGCAGCGCACCGAGCAGCGGTCGGCGGCAGCATGGCGAAGGTGTCGATCTCCGGCCCGAGTTCCCGGAGCGGGCGCAGCAGCTCGATGCCCTCGCTTCGGTCGACCAGGCAGGCCGCTTCGACGAGCACGAACGAGCGGCCCCGCAGCCGCTCGGGGATCTCCGGGGCGGACGGCAGGTTCAGGAGGCGGCCGACCGAGGTGACGGAGTCGGGGACGCCGGCGGTCCACGCCCGCCAGGCATGCAGGATCTCGGCGGCGCGCTCCTGCGGCCAGAACAGCGCGCCCGCGTACAGCTCGCGCACGGGATACAGGGCGAACTCGAGCGCGGTGACGATGCCGAAGCTGCCCCCGCCGCCGCGGAGCGCCCAGAAGAGGTCCGGCTCGTGCTCGGCGGTCGACGTGCAGCAGGCGGCCATCGGCGGTCACGACGTCGACGGCGAGGACGCTGTTGCAGGCCAGGCCGTAGCGCCGGGCCAGCCAGCCCAGCCCGCCGCCCAGGGTGTAGCCCACCACTCCCGACCTCGGGCGAGTGAGCCCGCCAGTCCGGCCAGGCCGTGCGCGGCGGCGGCCGCTCTGGACCTCGCCCCACGTCACCCCGGCCCCGACGCGCGCGCGACGCCGACTCGGGTCGATCTCGACTCGCGCATCCGGGACGGCTTCAGGAGCAGGGCGTCCTCGATCGCGCCGAGTGGCGCCGCGCCGTGTCCCGTCCCCTGGGGCGCCACCCGCAGTCCGTGGCCGCCGGGCGAAGGCCACGAGCTCGACGACGTCGTCGGTCGTCTCGGGGAAGGCGACCACGGGCGGACGCTGGTCGGCGGCGAGATTCCACGCCTGGCGGGCCGCATCCCACCCTTCCTCGGCCTCCGCCACGATCCGCCCGGCGACCCGCGCCCGGACAGCTCGAGACGCCGCTCGCGCCGCGCGACCTCCGGCTCGGCGATGATGCGCTGCATCCTGTAGTCAGGGGGGAGCACCACGGCCTCCTTGCGGATAGATACGTGTACGCGTGATGTGCGGCATCGTAGCCGTCCGTCCCGATCCCGAACGTCAGCGGTCACGAAGCAGGCGAATGTATCAGACCGGTCAAGTCCAGGCTCGTGGCGCGTCCCGGTGGCGGGCGAACCTCGTGGCGGGCGAACCTCGCGGGACGACACGCGTGCGGCGGCCGGCCGACTCTACCTGCGAACCTCGCAGCCCCGCATCCCGCACCGGGCGGGCGCAGCCGGCCTCTCCGTCAGCCGCGCCGGGTGGGCGGAACCGGCTCGAGGATGAGCGCCTTCATGGGGCAGCAGTCGGCGGCCCGCTGCGCGTCGTGGCGCAGCGACACGGTCGATCGGCCCCTCGGGGATGATCGGATAGCGCCACTCGTCAAGGCCGATCAGGTCGGGGAGAAGGTCCCCGCAGAGGCCGTAGCCGTCGCAGCGGATCCAGTCCACGCGCAGCCGGAGGTCATTGCCAGGAGGCATGGACCCGCGACCCGCTGATCGAGCACCGACCCTGCCGAACGTGGCCGACGAACTCGTCGCCGAAGACGTCGAGGGCGCTGGTCAGCAGCTGGATCGCACCGTCAGGATGGTGGCACGCGCCGCGCCCCGTGATCGTCGACGCCCACCGCTCGATGTCGCCGAGCTCGTCCGCGCCCGCGACGCCATCCGCGACCCTTCTCGTGGCCTGACCGATGGCTCGGAGTCCGAAGACGCAGGGACCGCACTGGCCCGCGCTCTCCCGCGCCATGTAGGCCATGATCGCTGCCGTCGCCGTCACGCCGCAGCGGTCGGCTGGCAGCAGGCCGACGATCCCACAGCCGAAGGTCAGGCCTCGGGCCTTCATCAGGACCGGATCGAGGGGCAGGTCCCAGACGTCGCTGAGCCGGGCCCACGTGCCGAAGTAGCCTCCCAGGACGACCGCTCCGGGGCCCGTCGAGGTGGCGCCGGCGGCGGCGGCGACCTCTCCGATCGTCGTCCCGAGCTCGATCTCGCGGACACCATCGTGCTGGACGGCTCCGCCGACCGTGACCAGGGCCGTGCCCCGGGACTCGTGGCGGCCGGCCGAGCGGTACCACTGGTCTCCGAAACGGGCGATCAGGGCCGCGTAGGCGAGGCTCTCCACGTTCTGCACGAGGGTCGGGTGACCTCCGACGCCGCGCTCCGAAACACGCGGAGGGGTCGTCATCGGCCGCGCGTCCCCGGTGTTGATGCAATGAACCGCCGCGGACGCCTCGCCGGCGACGTAGCTGATCGGGGCAGTCACGAGGCGGATCGACTGGCGCATCTCGCCTTCGCGCTCGGTGAGGGCCCGGCTGATGGCCGCCACGGCCGCCTCGTGCTCCCGGCCGATGTAGAAGACGATCTCCTCCGCGCCGACGGCCTCGGCGGCCAGGACGGCGCCGTCGATCACCAGGTGCGGCCGGTGGGCCATGAGGATCCGATCCTTCGCGCTCGCCACCTCGCCCTCGGCGCCGTTCGCGACGACCACGGCCCGGCCGTGCCTGCGCTCCGCCAGCGAGCGCCACTTGCGACCCACGGGGAAGCCGGCGCCGCCCCGCCCGAGCAGGCCGCTCGCCTCGATATTCGAGACGAGGTCGGGGTCATCGCCGCGGGGCAGGGCGCCGAGCCTCGCCACGTGAGCGTGCAGCCGCTCCGGTTTGCCATCCAGGGGAGGGCCGGCCAGCAGTCGCTGGGCTGCCTGCTGCGTGATCAAGGTCTCCTCCGCTCCACGGTCGCGATCGAGACGCCGGTCGCGTCCGCTGGGCCATGTCTCCCGTGACGCGCATGCCGAGGCGAGTCCGGGGTCTCACATACTTGAGGCCCGGGCAGGGGGAAAGGTTTCCCCCCTGCTGAGGCCGACGGATGCCGACCGGTCAGTCTCGTCGACAGAGACGGCCGCCGGGGCGCAGGGACGGTGCGGTATCGTGGGCGGCGGCCACCCGTCCGACCCCCGACGCTTCGACGGTGAGCGAGCAATGACGACCCCTGCCGGCCGGCCCGCGGATCCGGATACCCTGCGCGTCGCCTTCCTGGCGCTCGGCATCGCCTTCTTCGGCATCGCCGTGCTGGACCGGGTCCTGGCGGTCGCGGGCGGGTTCAGCTCGCTGCTGCTGACGCTCTTCCTGACCTGGCTTCTCGCGTTCCTGATCGGTCCGCTGGTGAACGCTCTCGAGCGACGGCTGCCCTTCGGCCGAGGGCTCGCCGTGGCGGTGGCCTACGGCGCCGTCATCGGCGGCATCGCATTGTTCGTCGTCGCGATGGCCCAGGTCGGGGCGCGGGAGGCGGCCGACCTCGTGGGGCGAATCGACGAGATCACGGCCTCGATAGCGACCATGGCCGGCGACCTCCAGCGCGCGATCGGGATCGACCGATCGGTCGTGGACCTTGCGCTCGGTGGTCGAGGACGTCCAGCGCCAGACGCTGCCGGCCGTGATCCAGCAGCTCGCCGACCAGACCCAGCTGATCGCCGGCAGCGTGCTGGCCGTCTTCGGGACGCTGTTCATCGTCGTCATCCTGTCGCTCTACGCCGTCGCGGATCCGGATGCGATCACCGGCACGCTGCGCCGCATCGTCCCGAATCGCCACGCCGACACCCTGCTGCTCGTCCAGCGCACGGTCGGGCGGGCGTTCCGAGGCTTCCTGCGGGTGCAGGTCGTGCTGGTCCTGATCCAGGTCGGGCTGTCCCTCGGCCTCGGCCTGGTCTTCGGCCTGCCCTACCTGTTCCTGCTGACCGTCAGCACGGCAGTGCTCATGTTCATCCCGTTCTTCGGGCCACCGCTCGCGCTCGTCCCGGTCGTCTTCGTCGCGCTGGCCTTCCGGCCGGACGTGGCCCTCCTCGTCATCGCGATCCTGGTCGATCGCCCAGACGATCCTGGTCAACGCCGTCCAGCCTCGGCTGCTCCGGGAGGGCGTGGGGCTCCATCCGATCCTCGTCATCGTCGCCCTCCTCGCCGGCGCGCAGGTCGCCGGCCTGTGGGGAGCCATCTTCGGCATCCCCTTCGTCGCCGTCGTCAACCTGCTGCTGCGCTACGTCATCGATGCCCGGGCGGTGAACGAGGTCGAGGGCATCGAGCTCGAGGAGGCGGTGGCCGAGATCCAGGCCGAGAACCCCGAGGTCGAGGTCGAGGAGGCGGTGGCGATCGCCGCCGATCGAGCCGAAGCGATGCTGGAGACGGACGCGGCGGCCCAGGAGTCGAACCGCGCGTAGCGTCCCGATTCGCCGGTCGCCGGCCCTTTCGCGGCCACGTTCGCGTGCTTCCCGCCGCCACGGGCGACGGTCGAGGAATTGGCGGGTCGCGGCACTGGCGCCCGGGCGCGCCGAGGGGCGACGCCGGCCGCTCAGGGCCGCCGCCGACCGCTCAGGCTCTCTTCCCGGCCTGCACCACGTTGAGCAGCGGCTCTCCCGCGGCGAATTGCCGCAGCTGCTCGACCAGCAGCCGCTTCATCCGCGGCTCGAAGGCCGACGAATCGCCTCCCACGTGGGGGCTGATGAGGCAGTTCGGAACGGACCACAGCGGGTGGTCGGCCGGCAACGGCTCGGGATCGGTGACGTCGAGGGCGGCGCGGATGCGACCGGTCGCCAGCTCGCGAACCAGGGCGTCGGTGTCGATCACGCTCCCCCGGGCGACGTTCACGAGCAAGGCTCCATCCTTGAGCAGCGCCAGGCGCCGGGCGTCGAAGAGGTGCTTCGTGTCATCGGCCGCCGGGACGGTCAGGACGACCACGTCGAGCGCCGGGAGATGCGCGTCGAGGACGTCCACCGGCAGCGACCCGTCCCGGCCGCTCCGGGAGAAGCCGACGACGGACGCCTCGAACGCCGCCATCAGGCGACCGACGCGGCGACCGACGGAGCCGTAGCCGACCACGCCGACGAGCCTGTCCGCCAGCGATTCGCCCCTCCGGTGCTCCCACGTCCGACGGTCCTGGTTGCCCACGAAGGTCGGGATGCCGCGCAACGAGGCCACCGCCAGCCCCACGGCCAGCTCGGCGGTCGACGCGTCGTGGACGCCGCGGGCGTTGCAGATCGTGAGCCCGTCGCGGGCGAACGGGAGCGCGTCGTCGTAGCCGGCGTTCGGCATCTGGAGGACCCGCAGCGAGGTCATGGCCGGCACCGGCATCAGCCCGGCGCTGCCGCTGAAGTACCTCGGGACGTAGAAGGCGATGTCCCCGACCTGCTCGCGGTGGACGTCCCGGGTAGCAGGGCCGAGGAGCCGCACCCCTGGCGGCGACGCCACGTCGGTCCACTCACACCAGGCAAGCAGGTCGCTCACGCCGTCCACCCCGCGGTAACGCGGAGGCCTGCCGAGGGTCGGGACGCCGCGTTGCGGCTCGGGTCGGTGTGATCCATCGCGGGATCGTACCGCGGCCGACCGTCGCGGCGACGGCGGCGGGAACGACGCCGCGAGGCCTGCGACGGCGTTGGCCGAAACCGCGGTCGCGGGCGAATCCCCGCGCTCCAATCCTCGCATTCCGAGTTGCGTTCCACGGTCGGACCCGCGACACTGGAATCACCGGCGCAGGCGTGCAGCCGGGTGCTCGTCCCAGGGTGCGCCTCCCGTCGGCCCTCGCGGGCCGGAGCGGAGCCCACCCGTGCCCGGTTGGTCGTCCGCGGAGTTCGGAGGGAGTCCCCCCTCATGCCCGAGCCGTCGGCGCTCGTTGCAGCTCTCGTCCTCGCGCTCGTCCCGTTGGCCGTCTACCTCTTCGTCCTGAACGCGGTCGACCGCTACGAGAAGGAGCCGTGGACGTTCCTCCTCTCGAGCGTCGGCCTCGGCGCGATCGCGGCGCCTCTGATCACGCTCGCCTTCCTCGTCCTCGTCGGCCGTCCAGCCGCCCTCCCCCCCGCCTTTGCGCCGGGCCTCAGGGTGGACCCGCTCCTCGGCATCGTCGAGGAGCTGGTCAAGGGCGTGCTCCTGTACGCCCTGATCCACAGCATCCGCGACGAGTTCGACGATGTCCTCGACGGCGTCGTCTACGGCGCGGCCCTCGGCGCCGGGTTCGGGGCGGCGGAGACCTTCACCTACGCCCTGGGAGGGACGAGCCTCCTGGGCGGGGGGACGATCGTGGCCCTCGTCATCGCGAGCCTCAACCAGGCGTTCTACACCGCCGTCTTCGGGGCGATCATCGGCGCCTGGCAGGGCCTCGCCGGGGTGCGGCACGTCATCGTGCAGGCGCTGGCCCTCGCCACCGCGGCCTTCCTGCACGCCTTCCACGACACGTTCCCCATGATCCTCTCGCGCCTCGTCGGCCAGCCCGACGCGGCCCTGGGCCTCCTCAGCCGCCTGGCCGCCAACGCCATCAACTGGCTGGGAATCGTGACGCTGGCGGTCACCGTGGTCGTCGCCTGGCGCCGCCAGGCCCGGATCCTCCGCGTCGAGCTGCACGACGAGGTCGCGACGGGCGTCGTGAGCGAGGCGGATTTCGCCACGATCACGTCGCTCCGAAGACGCCTCGGCCGGCAGGGCGTGCTCCTCCGGACGGGCGGGCTGGGTCCCGTCATGCAGCTTCGTCGCCGTTATGCCGCCGAGGGCGAGCTGGCCTTCCACAAGTGGCGCCTGACCGTGCGGACGAAGCGGCCCCCGGCCGCCACGGGCGTCGACGAGCTCCGGTCCCGGATCCTGGAGCTGCAGGCCGCCGGCGCGGAGGAGAAGCGATGACCCGCCGCCTGCCTGCCCTGCTCCTCGCGGCGGCGCTGGCGGCGTCCGCCTGCAGCACGGGCGCCTCCAGCGAGCCGACGGTCGCCCCGTCCCTCGATGCCGCGACGCCACCTGCGGGCCAGCCCACCGACGCGGCGACGGCACCCCCCGAGCCGACCGTCACGGCGCTCCCCACCGCCAGCGCAGCGGCCGCGACGCCCTCCAGCACTCCGGCGGTGGCCGGGCCCCTCCAGCCGGCCTCGGTCGGCCAGGCCGTCCTCTACCACCTCCAGCTCGCCTCCGACATCGCCGCTGACGGGACTCCGATCGGGCTCGGGAACGCCTTCCCGAGCGGGACGAGCGCGGTCCTCGGGCTGCTGGGCTGGAGCTACGCGGAGGTCGGGACCGAGCTCAAGCTGCGGCTCTTCCAGGGCGACCGCTTCGTCTACGAGACGAGCCACGTCGTCGTCAACAGCAGTGCCGCCCGGCGCGGCGACGGTCAGGGCTTCGTCTTCCCGCTGGTCGCCCAGGGCGGCTTCCCGGACGACACCTACTCGATCGAGGTCAACTTCAACGGCGTTCCCGACGAGGTCGTCTCGTTCGTCATTGGGAGCGGCTCGGCCGGCGACCAACTGCTGGGCTCCGGCTCGGCCAGCGGCCCGGTCGCCTACAAGGACCCGTCCGAGGTCCTGGTGGTGACCAGGGTCGCGGTGCTCCGGGACAAGCTCGGCGCCGAAGCCGACGCCGTCCTCGCCGCCGCCGCCCGCGTGGGCGAGGTCCACGATCTCGACGGGAGTGGCGTGACCCGGGACACCCCAGAGACTGCCGTGCCGGAAGTCCAGCGGCTCCTCCGGACGGGACGCTGGAAGTACCTGCTGATCCTCGGCAACGACGACGCGGTGCCCTTCGTCCACGTGGCGAACCCGGTCGGCGCGTCGGAGAACTCCGCCCTGGTCGAATGGGAGCTGCCGTCGGACTGGCTGCCCTCCGACGACCCGTACTCCGACCTCAACGGGGACGAGTACGGCATCCCGGACATCCCGACGGCCCGGATCCCGAGCAGCGAAGACGCGCAGCTCCTGCTCACCCAGCTCGGCGAGATCGTGCCGCCCGACGGCGGGGCATTCGCCCTGGTCAACTCGGAGCGCAAGAACCAGGCCGGGGTCGTGCTGGGAGCGATCGGCGCGAAGATCCAGGTCCAGCTCCGCTACGCGCCCCCCTCGGACGCGGCGTCGTTCGGCGCCGACCCGGCCGCTCGCTCCGCCCGATACCTCTACGTTCTCCTCCACGGGATCGGCGTCCTCACGAACGTCTGGTCCACCAACACCGTGGCCTGGGAGCCGGAGAACGGCGACAGCCGCGTTCGACGGGGAGTGGGTGACCAAGGAGTCGGCGCAGGCCGATGCCGTGACGATCGACACCGACCCGACGAGCGGGGGAGTCGTCCAGATCGGCGCCTGCTACGGGGCCTGGACGCTCGACACGGTCCAGGAGCCGACCCACAAGACCGCGGACAACAGCCTTGCCCTGCACTACCTGAAGTCGGGGGCCCGCGCCTACGTCGCGGACACCCATCTCTCGTACAGCACGCTGATCGGCCCGAACGAGACGCCCAAGGGACGGACCGGGTTCGAGCTCCTCTTCTGGCGCGGGATCAATGCCGGCCTGACCCCGATCGACGCCTTCTTCGAGGCCAAGCAGGGGATCGGCAAGGCCATCGACACGCTCGTCGCGGACGGCGAGGTCGATGCCGCCAAGATCGCCCTCAAGACCCTCCACTACATGGTCTACTTCGGTCGGCCATGAAGCGCTTCCCCCTCGTCATCGGCGCCTGGACCGCGCTCCTCGTCGCGGGGTTCGCGGTCGTCCTCCTGCTGGGCGGGCCGGTCGTCACGGCCGACGAGGAGCTGGCCGCCGCAATGCACCCGGCCCCTCCGGTCACCCAGCAGGCAGCCGAGCAGGCGGCGGACACGATCGTCCGGATCCAGTACCCGGGCTTCGCCGGCGTCCCCCGGACCGTCGTCCTGGCCACCGACTTCAATGTCGAGCACTGGGTCGTCGAGTACACCGACCAGACCGGGTCTGCGCCTCGCGGCCTGCGAATCTCGGTGGTCGTGAAGACGGGCCGGGTCGAGGTCAGCAGCTACCCGTGAGGTTCACCGCGGGCCGACCGGGATTCCATGCCGGGCGCCGCCGCGGGCGGTTCGGGCACCGCATGAGCCCGCCGGGGTCACCGTCGAGTGGGCGAGCCCGCAGGAACGCGGACCGCCAGGGAGGTCGCGATGCGCTGTGCCCAATGTGACAGGGACGTGCCCGACGGCACGTTCTGCACCGTGTGCGGGGCCCGCCAGGGTCCCGGCGGGACCACCGGCGACCGCCGGCGCCTCGATCGGTTCGCCGCCAACCCGAGCGAGCCGGTGGTGAGCCCCGGCATCTTCTCGACGCTCTTCCCGCACCTCGGCCACGACGCGGTCAACGAGTTCAAGTGGGTCTTCCTCGGGGGGATCGGCGTGCTCGTGATCCTCTCGCTCCTGGGCCTGATCACGGCCGCGATCATCCTCTCGGCGTTCCTCGTGCCCGTCCTCTACCTCATGTACCTCTACGAGGTCCGGATCTACCGCGACGCGCCCGATCCCGGTGGTGGGCCTGACGGTGGGCGGCGGCCTCCTCATCGGTGCGGTCGTGACGCTCGTCGCGAACCAGCTCGTCGTCTCGCTGGGCGACGTCTCGGTCACCCCGTTCGGCACCGTCGTGGACGTGTCGGGGCTGCTGGCCGGGGCGAGTCCTCCTTCCCCTGGTCGCCGAGATCGTGAAGCCGATCCCGGCGCTCCTGCTGCGAGGCCGCAAGGACATCTCCGACACGGTCGACGGGCTCGTGCTCGGCGTGGCGGCCGGGCTCGGCTTCTCCGCCGCGGCCACGATCGTCCGCTTCGCCGAGGTGCTGACCAGCTCCTCCATCGACACGGCGGTCGCCGGGTGGGTCTACCCGCTCATCTCGATCGCGATCTTCGCGCCCCTGATGGCGGGCAGCACGACGGGCCTCATCACGGCGGCCCTGTGGCGCGGCGCGCGCGACGGGCAGGATCGGCCGGCTGGAGCTCGGCGGCGTCGTCGTCGCCCTCGTCATGGCCGTCGCCTTCGTGCTGGTGGACCGCCTCCTCGTCGGGTATCGGCGCTGCCGCGACTGCTGAGCGTCGGCTGGCAGATCGTGTGCGTCGGCGTGGTCATCGTCTACCTGCGGATCGTCCTCCACGCGGCCCTCCTCGAGGAGGCCGGCAACGTCGGCTTCGCGTACACGACCTGCCCGAACTGCCGCGCGGACATCATCGCGGCCGGGTTCTGCCCGTCCTGCGGAATGGCTCTCAGCGCGGTCCCGGCGTCCGTGCGCGAGGCTCGCACGGAGACGATGCGCGACGGAAAGGTGGGTGCGCTAGATGCCGCTCGCTGTCCCGCCTGCGGGACCATCAACCCGACGGCGGCCGCTTCTGCGGCAACTGCGCCACCCCGCTCCAGCCCGTGAGCCCGGCCGCGATCGTCCCGCCGCCGGCTGCGGTGACCGCCGCCGGTCGTTGCGCCGTCGCCCGCTGCGCCGCCGCCCGTGGCACCGCCGGCCGTCGCACCGCCAGTCGCTGCGGCCACCGCGTTGCGCCCGCCGCCCGTCGTGTCGGACCGCCGCCAGTCTCGCCGCCCCGTCGCACCGCCGACCGCCGCCCGCCGTGTCACCGCCAGTCGCGGTCGAACCGCCGGTCGCGTGCGCCGGCACCGCCGCCGGCGTTCGCGCTGCCGCCGCAGGCGCCCTCGCCCCAGGCGCTGCCGCCCCAGGCGCCCTCGCCCCAGGCGTGGCCCGCGCCGCCGCCACCACCCACCCAGGCCTGGACCCCGCCGCCCGGTGCGCCCCCGCCCGGCTGGGGACAGCCGCCCGCCGGTGGGCCGGGCGGGTCCGTGCCCCCCGGCTACCCGGCATACCCGCCGGCCGCAGCGCCCGCCCGGCGTCTGCCCGGTCGGGCCTCATCGTCGGCGGGGTGGTGGTCCTCCTGGTCGTCCTGGTGGTGGGAGGCGTCGCCGCTTCGTCGCTCCTCTCGAAGCCGGCCCCGTCCCCGGCGATCCCGGTCCTGCCGACGCCGGCGCCCAGCCCGCCGGTCGTCCGCCCGTCGGCCACGCCGGCCGCGTCCGGGGGTCCGATCGTCACCGCCGCCGCCCGTGGTCACCGCCCCTCCCGTGGTGATCGTAACCCCGGGCCCGGTGACCACCGCCGGGCCGCCGATCCAGCCGACCCTCGGCCCCCAGCCGACGGCCCGCCCGCCGAGGCGGCCAGATCGTCTCGGTCGCCAACCTCTCGGTCGTGGTCGCTGCGCCCTGGACCGTCCACGACACGCAGGACTACACGATCCAGCTCATGGTCCCCCAGAAGGGCGGCCTGCCCTCACCAGCGGGACGCTCCAGGAACCGACGACTCCCGAGGCCTGGCTCGAGGGAGTGCTGGCCGACAACCAGAAGACATCGATCCGAACGCGAAGTACTGCGAAGGCACCGTCGGACCCGAGGCGGTGAACGATCCCGAACGGGCCGACCGGGATGATCGCCGCGATGTGCTACACCGCGACACCCCAGGGCGGGCAGGCCACCAAGTTCGTGGAGATCCAGATGGTCGGCGTCGACCAGCTGGGGACGACGCTGTTCATCATCGACATCCTCGCGTCGGAGGCGAACTTCGGCGAGATCCTCGACGCGGCGACCCCGCTCCTGCCGACTGTCACCTGGAAGCTGTACAGGGGATAGCCCCTCGCGACCCGTGGGGGCGCGCCGTCCGCGGCCGCTCCCACCAGGAACTCGGCCTCGGCGCCGCCGACCCGGGCGCGCATCCGCGCGACTCGTCGGCGCGCGCCCGGGGACGCTCAGGGCGGCGGACGACGAGGACGAACGGCCCGGGCCCGCCGGTCCAACGCACCTTGTGGGTTCCGTCGTCGGCGGCCGACGATGGGCGGCAAGGAGGTGTGCCCATGACAGACCCGATCGGCCCCGGCCCGGCGAAGTCGCCGGAGATCGTGGAGCTCGTCGAGCGTCCGGCAGCCGTCGTCCACATCGGCGCGACCCTGGCGGAGTTCCCCGGACTCATCGGGGAGGCGTTCGGCCTCTCGGCCCAGGCGATCGCAGCCTCCGGCGCCGCCGTCGCCGGCCATCCCTTCGCCCGCTACCTGTCGTTCGGCGAGCGGATCGAGGCCGAGGCCGGCTTCCCGTTCGCCGGCACGCTCGTCCCGACAGACCGGGTCCGGCAGGCGGTCCTGCCCGGGGGACGGGCCGTCCGGGCGACCCACGTCGGGCCCTACGACGAGATCGGGCCGGCGTGGGAGCGCACCATGGCCTGGCTCGGGGAGCACGGGCTGGAGGGCGCCGGGCCGCCGTGGGAGGCCTACCTGACCGGCCCCGAGGAACTGGGTCCGCCCGTCACGGAGATCGTCTTTCCGATCCGCTGAGCGCCCGACGCCGGGCCCGTCGCGGAGATCCTCTTCCCGATCCGCTGAGCGCCCGACGCCAGACCCGATCCGCCGATATGCGTCCCACCGCGACCGCGAGACCCTCGCGCGCCCGCGCGACGCTCCGGGCGTCGTGAACGCTCCGCTTGACGCGGAGCGGCACGTCTCATACAATGCGAGTGAGCGCTCACATCCGAGGCATGCCGGAAAGGGTCCATGTCGGTCGTAGTCACATCCGGTCTGACGCGCCGGTTCGGGCCGATCACGGCCGTGGACCGATTGAGCGTCGACCTTCCGGACTCGGGCGTGATCGGGCTCGTCGGTCCGAACGGAGCGGGCAAGTCGACCCTCATCCGCATGCTGCTCGGCCTGGTGAGACCGACCGACGGCACCGCGACGGTGCTGGGCATCCCCATCAGCTCCCCGGCTCGGTACGCGTCCAGGGTGGGTGCGCTCGTCGAGGGCCCTGCCTTCGTGCCGGGGCTGTCGGCCCGGGCGAACCTCGTGTCCCTGGCCCGGCTGCGCGGCCTGCGCCTCGACCGGGTCGACGAGGTCCTGTCGTTCGTGGGGCTGACCGGGCGGGACAGGGAGCCGGCGAAGAACTTCTCCCTGGGCATGAAGCAGCGGCTGGGGATCGCCGCCGCCCTGCTGCCGGATCCGGAGCTGCTCATCCTCGACGAGCCGACCAACGGCCTGGACCCGGCCGGCATCGTGGAGGTCCGGGGCCTGCTGCGCAGTCTCGGGCGGGAGGGACGCACCGTGATCGTCTCGTCCCACCTGCTCGCGGAGATCGAGGCCATGTGCGACCACGTGGTGGTGATCCGGCTCGGCCGCCTGGTCTTCTCCGGGCCGATGTCCGAGCTCCTGGCCCGGACCCGGGCGCACATCGATCTCTGCGCCGAGCATGAGGGCGACACCGATCGGCTGCGCGCGGCGCTCACCGATGCCGGCTGGGTGGTGAGCGGGGTCGATGCCGTCCTGCGGGTTGCCACCGACGCGACCGCGGCGGCCGACCTCAACCGGGCTGCCGCGGCAGCGGGGGTGACTTTGAGCAGGCTCGTCGTCGTCCAGGACAGCCTCGAGGACATCTTCCTGGCCATGACCGGGACGTCAGACGGCGAGCTGGCCGCCGGCCGCACCGCCGCCCACGCGGAGGTGGCGTGATGCTTGCCGTGGTGCGAAGCGAGCTGGTGCGCCTGCGTCGGCCGAGGCTGCTGGCGGCCTGGTTCGGCCTGATGGCCATGTTCGCGGTCATGATCAACGCGGTGATGTTCAGCGTCCTGTCCAGCGGAACCACGCTGCCACCCGGCGCTCCCGGGGTGTCGTTCCCGGACGCGGCGGCGCTCGCCGGCCCCGACGGCGTGGTGGCTGGGCTGTCTGCCGCGTCGACGCTGTTCGGCGTCGTCACGCTGTCGTTCTGGGCGACACTGACCGCGACCGACTACAGCAGCGGGCTCGTCCGGTTGCTTGTCTCCGCGCAGCCCCACCGCTGGCGGCTGCTGGCCGGCAAGGTGGTGGCGCTGGCGATCGTCACCTCGGCCGCGACGGTCGTGGCCACGATCGTGAACGTGCTGGTGGCCGTGCCCACCGCCGGCGCTGCCGGCGTGTCGACGTCCGCGTGGGGAAATGACCCTCTGTCTGCCGTGGCGAGTGCCTGGGTCAACATGTTCGCGGCGCTGCTCGTGTGGGGTGTGATCGGCCTGGTTCTCGCGGTCCTGACCAGGTCGTCGGCCGTGGCGATCTCGGTCGGCGTCGGGTACGTTCTGCTCGTGGAATCGATCGTGAAGATGGCTGCCGGTGGGGACACCAGCTGGCTCCTGGGGTCGACGCTGACCGCGCTGGCACGCGGCGGCAGCCCGTCGCTGGCCTACGCCTCGGCGGCCGGCCTCGCGCTGCTGTACGTGACCATCGGCCTGGGGCTGGCGGCCGCGGTGTTCACGCGGCGCGACATCACCGACTAGGGGACCGGCTTCCACCGCATTCGCGAGGGTGACCGGCAAGGGGATGAAGATGACCGATCGCGGGGCGGCCACCCGGCTCAAGCTGATCGAGGCGACCGGCCGGGTCGTTCGTGACGTGGGCTACGCCCATGCGACCACGCGCGCAATCGCGCAGGCTGCGGGGGTGGCCGAGGGAACCATCTACCGGCACTTCCCCGACAAGGCGGCGATGTTCGTGGCCGCGGTCCTCGACCGGAACGACCCCGTCATCGAATGGGTGTCGAGGCTGCCCGCGCGTGCCGGAAGGGACACCGTGGAGTCGAACCTGGTCGACTGCCTGCACCGCCTGTCGAGCCTGCGTGACCAGATGCTGCCGCTCGAGCTGGCGCTGCTGGCCGACCCCGAGCTGGCCCGCCAGCGTCGCCAGGCGGCGCCCGCACTGCCGGATGGCCGACCCGTGGGGCCGCCCGAGTTCATCGCCGCGTACCTGTCTGCCGAGCAGAAGCTGGGGCGGCTGCGTGCGGACGTCGTCCCCGAACGGGTGGCCATCATCATCCTGGCGACCCTGTTCGGGCTGGCGCTGCAGCCGTCCGGCGAGGGCGTCGGCGTGGACCGGACCATGCTGGTGGCCGCCGTGAGAGTGCTCCTGACCGGGATCGAGCCGGGGCCGCCGGTGGTGTGACCGGCGCCGCGCTGGCCACGGGAGGCCACGCCGGTGACGAGCCACGTTCGCCACGCCGTCCGGGCACGACCCGGCCCCGCCGCCGAATTCAGGACGCGAGCAGGCGCGCAGGTGATGGCGCTGCGCCCGCGCGCATGGCCTGCAGGAGCAGGACCAGGGCAACGACCCCGGCACAGGCGTAGATCGCGACGAGCGCCGGGGCAGGGAGGACCGCGTCGGCCGAGGTCGGCCGGAGGCCCTGGTTCGCCGTCCGGAAGAGAAGGAAGCCGGTCGCGAAGATCATGGCCGGGACGCCCGGCGCCGCGCCGGAACGCGCCGCCACGCGGGCCGCGACGGCAAGAAGCACGGCGGCGGCAAGCTCGTAGAGCTGCGTCGGGTGGACGGCCTGCGGCGTGGTCACCGCGCCGAAGAGCGGTATCTGCCCTGCGAGCAGGTCGCGCTCGAGGCCGACGGCGTGGGGCGGGAAGACGACACCCCACGGCAGGTCGGTGGCCACCCCTTCGCAGCAGCCGTTGAGGAAGCAGCCGACCCGCATGAGCACGATCCCGGCCACCACGGCGGGGATCGTCGCGTCGGCGAAGCGCCGCAGCGGAACGCCGGAGCGACGGGACCAGAGGGCGGCGACCGCCACGGCAGCGGCGAGACCGCCGTAGAGCGCGAAGCCCCGGAACTCGGTGGTCACGAGGCGCGGCGGGTCTGCGGCATACGCGGGCAGGTTCAGGGCCGCGTCGAGCAGGCGGGCCCCGACGAGGCCGGCGGCCAGCGCCGCGAGGAAGAGACCCGCAGCGTGCCTCCGGTCAAGCCCGACTGCACGGGCGCCGCGCACGAGGAAGCACCCCGCCCCGGCGGCGGCCAGGACGAGGAACGTTCCGTACGCGTGAAGCGTCAGGATCGCGCCGCCGAGCTCGAACTGGGCGAGGACCGGGTACATGGCCGGAGCCGCTACGCGCCCGCCTTCGTGACCGTCCAGGCGGCCGTGGCCGAGTAGCCGTCACCCTTGATGGTGATCGTTCCCCTGATCGTCACGATCCCGCCGCTCCTGCTGACAGCCCCCGTCATCCTCGTCGCCACGCCGCTCGAGCCATCCAGCTGGAAGGTCAGGAGGTTGCCCTTGTACGTGACGGGCGCCTCCTGCGGCTCCGACGACATTGACTTGCCATCGGCATCCTTGAGCGAGGAGACGTCGATCCAGTAGGTCGAGGTGCCCGTCGAGTCAGGGTCGACCGACAGGTCGAGGGTCATCGGCAGCGCCTTGCCCAGCAGGCCCTGGAGGATGGCCACGTCGCAGCCCTCCTCCTTGGCCTTCTCCTCCATCGCCGGGTCGACCTCGAGAGACGTGAGAGTGAACGTGCCCGCCCAGGCCCCGTTGACGTCGATGGTCTCGATGGCGATGCGCGAAGCGGCCTTGTTGTCATAGCGGCGAACGACGATCACGCCCTCGTCGGGTGGATCGAGCTTGACCGTCCACGTCGCCTCGCCGGGCTCGTCGAGGTGAGTCGGCTCTTCCCCGCTGGTCACCTCGCCCTCGGTCACCGTGACGTCGAGGTCAACGCCCTTTGCCCCGGTGCCCTTGACGATGCCGCGGAGCGTGTAGACGCCCGGCGAGCCGTCCACGGGAACCGCCACGGCGTCGACGACACCGCGGCCGAGAAGCGTCTCCTTGTCGATCCGCGGGATGCCCAGCGCGTCGCAGTTGAGGTTGATGACCGCCAGGACGGCCTCATCGACGGAGAGGACCGGCGTGCCGTTCTTGCTGGTCGCGGCGCCGGTGATGATCTCCTTGATCTGGGTGGCCGTGAGGTTCTTGTTGAGCGAACGCAGCAGGGCAGCCGTGGCCGCAACCTGCGGCGAGGCCATGCTCGTGCCGCCGTAGGAGTTCTTGACCTCGCCCGTGTCCTTGTTGTACCCGCGCACAGCCTGCTGGCCGGGGGCGTAGATCGACACTTCGAAATCGTTGCCGGCGGTGTTGCTCGAGTCGGTGATCGTCGCATCGTTGTTGACGTTGCCGACGGTGATGACGTTCGGCAGGTCGAAGCCACCGGGGAACATCTGCGAGCCGTCGGCCGACCTTCCGTGGTTCCCGGCCGCAGCCACGAAGACCACCTCGGGGTGCTCCCTTCCCATTCGCTCGTAGAACGCGCGGAAGAGCTTGGGGACATCCGGGTCGGTGAGCGCGGGATCCTTCGGACCCCATGACATGTTGATGACCGTCGAGCCCGCCTCGACCTGCTTCATGATCGCCACGAGGGCGCTGTATTGATAGGTCCCGTCGCCCGGATACGTCACCACGGTCGGGTCGTCGGGGTTCGGCTGGGCGGGGACCCATGCCGTGCCGTACTCGGGACCCCAGAGGTTCGTGTTGGAGATCGTCAGCCTGTCGCCCAGGACCGAGGCGACCCCCGCCGGCCCCCCGTCGTCGGCGTCCGCGCCGATGATGCTGGCAACGCCGCTGCCATGGCCGCCCGACACGTCGTCGGTCAACGTACCGTCGGCACTGCTCCCTTGCTTCTCGGGGTCCGCGAGGCGGCCGGATGGGTCGGTGAACTCGATGTTCGTGCCGCCGTCGAACTCGTTCGATCCGGTCCACAGTCCCGAAATCGACGACACCGACCTGGACCGGCTCGAGGCCCATGTCCGAACCGCGGATGTAGTCCCAGGCGGTCTGGACGCCGATCATGCCGTACCCGTCAGCGTTGCCACCGGCGTCGTACGGCGGATCGGTCATCGGGGTGATCCGGATTCCCCAGATCTCGCCCGGCTCCTCGGCCGGATCGATCATCTGGTTCGGGACGGCGAGGGTCACGCCGGTCGTGCCCCGGGCGGTCGCGAGGGCGGCCGTCAAGTCCGCCTCGGTCGTTCCCGAGGTCTCGACCTGGTAGGCGTCGAGGAAGTCCAGGCGACCGACCACGCGGCCGCCAAGGTTCGTTGCCAGCGCGTCCGCCTCGGCCGCGCCCTTCCCGTCGGCGAGGAAGACGATCACCTGGTTGGCGGGCACTCTGCCGAAGGCCCTCGTCTCGACGATCCGGGCCTTGTCCGGCACGGCAACGGTCGCGACGCTGGTCGGAGTTGGCGCGGGAGTGGCGCTGGCCGGCGGTGCGCTGGCGGGCGGTGACGCCGGAGCGCTCGACGAGCCGGGGGCCTGCCCGCAGGCGGTGATCGCGAGTGCGACGGCGGCGAGCGTCGCCGCGAGCCGCCGAAGCGACGTTCGGCGGCTCGACGATGCGCAATTCGGGTTCATGTTCCTGCTCCCAGCCTCATCCGCTTCGCCTGCGCACGGGCCGCCACGGCGTCCATGCCTCTCCCGGTTGACGGTGCCCGCGTTCGCCCGGGCCCTGCCCGCCGCCACGCGCCGGCAGGAGCGTGTGCCGTGCCTCCACCGAGCCACCAGAGCCATTGGCCCCGGCCTCCGGGCCGAACGGCGCATCACCGCACGTTCGCCGACGCGCGCGGCCATGGCCCGGGCGGGGTAACGGGCCGGTCGGGGTGCACGCAGCCGCCGAGCCCGAACGCGACGACGTTCCCGCCGGAGGGCAGATCAGGTACCTTTGGACCTACGGTCCGCCGGCGTGTTCCGCCACGCTGGGGCGGGCTCGGCGGGCGGCCGGACGTCGGAAGCGCCGTTCGAGACCTCGGGGCCGGGAGGGATGCCATCACGCGGGTCGTTCTTGGCCGGGCAGGCGCGATCCTCCGCCGCGAGGGCGTGGGGCTCGTCGCGGCCGGCGTCGCCCTCGTCATCGTGCTCGCGTTCCGGGTGTCGTCCGACGCCGCGGTGCCGACCGGCCGCGAGGCGTTCTGCTACTGGCTCCCCAGCCTTGCGGACCCCTACGCCCGGTCGGACTGGACGCAGCCGGTCGCCTACGTCTACTCGCCGGCCTTCCTCCAGGGCCTCGCCGGGCTCAAGGCCCTTCCGTGGGAGGCCTTCCTGGCCGCCTGGACGACGCTGCTCCTCCTCGCGATCCGCTTCCTCGTGGGCCCTCGCCTGTGGGCCGTGGCCATCGTCTTCTCCGCATTCGAGCTCCTCGGGGGCAACATCCACCTGCTGCTGGCCGTCGCGATCGTCGCGGGGTTCCGCTGGCCGGCCGCCTGGGCCTTCGTCCTGCTGACGAAGGTGACACCCGGCGTGGGCCTGCTCTGGTTCGCCGTGCGTCGGGAGTGGCGAAACCTCGGGATAGCGCTGGGTGCCACGGCCGCGATCGCGGCCGTCTCGTGGGCCCTGGCGCCCGGGGCGTGGGCCGACTGGCTGGACGTGCTCGGGGCAAGCGCGACGAAGACGGCCGGCACGTGGGCCGCCGTCCCGGTGCCCGTGTGGCTGCGCCTGCCCGTCGCGGCCGGGCTCGTCGCCTGGGGAGCCCGGACCGACCGGCGCTGGACGGTCCCGGTGGCCTCGATGATCGCCCTGCCTGCGCTCTGGTTCGGCAGCGCCTCCATGCTCCTCGCGGCCGTGGCGCTCGCGGCCAACCGCGCGCATCGGGGGGCGCGTCCGCGTCCCGAGGATGCCGGGGGGTCCCGGCACGCGTGGCGGCCCCGGTTCGCCTGGGTCCGGGCCGCCTGACCGGGCGTCCGTTCTGGTCGCGCGGAGAGCTCCCCTAGCGGTCGGCCATGCGCCGTGCGGTACGGCGCGCGAGGGCCATGATCGAGAGCATCGGGTTGACGCCGGAGGCCGTCGGGAAGGCGCTTGCGTCGGCCACGTGGAGCCCTTCGACCCCCCAGACCTGCCCCTCCGGGTCGGCCACGCTGGCGCGCCGGCTGGTCCCGATCCGGCAGGTTGACATCTGGTGGGCCGAGAACAGGAGGATCCGGTTCGGCGCGATGGGCCGGCGCGCCAGCTCCGCGAGGTACGGCTCGAACGGAGCCCCGTCCTCCCACGAGAGCGGCGGCGTCAGGAGCGGCACGACGCTCCGGGCCCCGGCCGCGCGGTGGAGGCGGACCAGCTCCAGCATCCCTCGCTGCAGGAGGGCGCGCTCGGGTGCCCCCGGCGCGTACCGCACGTTCACCCCGCCGCCGCGGGCCAGCTCGACGCGGCCGGCGTTGCGGTCGCGGACGATCGCGATGAACGCGGCGGTCCGGTCCGCCTTTGCCATCAGCGCCCGGTGGCCGGCGCTTCCCCACCAGGGGAAACCGCTGGCGATCAGGCCGGGATGGGTCGGCGCGGCCTCCACGCGGAAGCCCCAGCGTCCGTCGATCTCCGCGTGCGCATCGCCGAGGAGGCCCTGCGGGACTCCCGACCACGGCGCCATCGGCTCCGGGTAGATCCCCGCGGCCGCGGCGACGGGATGGAGCAGCAGGTTGCGGCCGGCGCTGGCCGACGCGATCCCGGAGCGGAGGAGGACGGCCGGCGAGAGGATGCTGCCGCCGGCAAGGGCCACGAGCGGCGCCCGGACCGTGATCTCCCCGCCGGGGACGCGCGCCACGACGCCGGCTGCCCGGCCTCCCTCCACGACGATCCGCTGCGCTTCGGTCCGGTCGAGGATGACCGCGCCGTCGCGACAGGCCCAGGCGAGGTAGGTTCGGAGGGTGGACTGCTTGGCGCCGCTCCGGCAGCCCACCGCGCAGGGACCGCAGTCGCCGCAATCCCGCACGTTGCGGGGAATGACCGTCGCCGGAAGACCCATTGCCGCCAGCCCGGCCGCGAGCATCGCGTTGGGGCCGTTCGGCGCGCTCTCCGCGGTGGTGACGTTCATCTCCGCCTCGACGGCCGCGTAGTGCTCGTCGAGATCGTCCCCGATCCCGGCGGCGCGCCACTCGTCGCGGACGGCGCCGGGCGCCCGCAGGGACGAGCTCCAGTTGACCACGGTCCCGCCGCCGACGGCGCTCCCGGCACGGATCGAGATCCAGCGATCCGTCGTGGCCGCGAGACCGCGGTCCAGGAACAGGTCGGCGAGCCCGTCGAGCTCGGGCCCCCCGAACCGGTCCTCCGTCACGAGCGCAGCCCGCTCCAGCACGACCACGCGGCGGCCGGCCGCCGCCAGGACCGCAGCTGCCACCGAGCCGCCGGCGCCGGAGCCGATGACGACGGCATCTGCCTCCACGACCTCCCCGGCCGACGGGGTCCGAACCGCCAGGCGGCTGACCGACGGAGGGTCCGCGGGCGGGGGCGCGTAGCCCGTCGTCGCCCGCCACGGCGAATCCTCCATGCCGTAGAGAATGAGCAAGGTGAGCCGCTTGAGATCCTGGAAGGCGGTCCGCTTGAGTGGGAGGCGGCTTTCCGCGAGACCGCGCAGATACGCCTCGCGGCCCCCCTGGTCGAGTGACGAGAACCTTCTCGGGCGCCCGGCCAGCAGGAGGCTGCCCGCGCGCGAGTCCACGAGCTTCAGGAGGAGGTCGAGCTCGCGGCGGAACGAGGGCTTCCCCAGCGCGTCCACCTCGGCGAGGAGGCGATGGTGGACCCCGAGCGCGCTCGCCGAGGGCAGCCCCTCGCCACCGGGGGCGAACGCATCGACGACGGTGGCAAGGGTGCGATCGCGGGCGGGCATGACAGGCGGAGCGTAGCGGACCGGTCGGCGGCACGAACGGCCGTCGGGCCCGAGCCCTTGCCGGAGGGCACGACCGCCTTGCCGGAGGGATCGGCGTCGCGCATGATGGCGGCCGAGAGGAGTCGGGCATGGACGTTGATGGGGAGCTCCGGACGCTGCTCCGCCGCCTTGCCGCGCTGGTCGTCGTCGCCGTCGCCTGCCCGCTGGCGCTTTTCGGCGGCGCCCTGGTGGGATGCGCGACCCACGGCTTCAGCGCCACCTGCGCGGTCGACGGCATCCTCGTCTCGCCGCCCCTGCTCGCGGGCGCGGGCCTCGTCGCCGGCCTGCTGGCCCGCGGCTGGGCCGGGTTCGCCTTCGTGATCTGCGGCGTCGTCGCGGGCATGGTCGCGATCCCGGTCGTGGCGTCCCTCGCCGGCAACCCCGTCCCGATCGATCCCGTGCAGGGCGTGATCGCGACGGTCTTCTTCATGCCCCCGGTGCTGCTCGGCTACGGCGCCGGGCGCGGCCTGGCGCGGCTCCGCTCCCGGTCCCGCGGAACGGGCGGGACCGGCGGCCGCTGAGGGTCACGCAGGAGGTTGGATCTCCCGGTCCACGACGACCGTCGTCGCTGATCCGACGGGCGTTGCCCAGATTCCGACGCGCATGGCCTGATTTCCGCCGACGGTTCCTGCGTTGACCACGACGGTTGCCCAACTTGGGGGCGCACGTCGAGTCAGATAGCCCCAGTCGTGCCGTTCCCCTCACCGTCCGGAGCGCCCAGATTCGACGGGCATCGGTCGAATCTCGCGACAGGTCGGGAGAAGAGGTAACGGAGATGGACAGCCTCGGGGTCCTTCTGGCGGTTCTCGTGTGGCTAGTGGTGGTCGGCGCGGCCCTCATGCGCGCGCCAGGGACCGGCGGCCGCTCACTGGTCGGCGCGTGGCTCGCGCTCACGGCGGTGACCATGTTCTGCGAGTTCGTGGTCGCCTTCGTGATCCTCCACGTGCTCCTGTTCGGGCTCGGTGAGGCGGCGTCCGCGGTCGGCCTGGTCATCGCCTTCGTAGTCCTGCAGGCGACTCCCGTCGCCTGGGCCCTGATCCTGCGCCGTCGTTCCCACCGCATCCCGGCGCACGGCTGACGATCGGGACGGCGTGCGGCTGATGAGCGCGAACGGGCAGATGCCGGCCAACGGCGGCACGCTGGGCGTTCTTCTCGCGATCTTCGACTTCCCGATGCTCGTGGCGGGCTACCAGGCCGTGATCGACAGCCAACCCGACATGGCGGTCGTCGGCACGCTGGACGACCTCGCCTCCCTGCGAGAGAAGGTCACGCGAACCCCGGCCGACGTCGTGATCACGGAGTGCCTGCCGTACGGCACCGCCGGCTGCACCTCGTTCCAGGCAATCGAGGCGCTCCGGGCCGCCAAGCCCGCCCTGAAGATCCTGGCCATCGAATGCCGCTGCGGGACCGAGCAGTTCTCGCTCGCGATGAAGGCCGGAGCGGACGGGTTCCTGACGCGCGCGGCCCAGGTGACCGACGTGGTCGATGCCGTGCACCGGATTGCCCGCGGCGAGACCTACGTCAGCCCCGCGATCGTGACCCGCATGGTCAACACCTACGTCCTGCGCGGCCCCGACCCGTCGACGGAGGACCCCTACGAGACGCTCAACGAGCGCTCGCGGGAGGTGCTCCGCCTGGCTGCCTACGGCCACACCAACCGCGAGATCGCGCGGACCCTCCACCTCTCGGAGCAGACCGTGCACAGCCACCGGGCCACGATCATGGAGAAGCTGGGGTTCCACGACCGCGTGGAGCTCCTGCGCTACGCGCTGCGTCGCGGCGTGATCCAGGCGGCCGAGCTGTGAGGCGCCTGCGGGCCGCCCTCGCGCGCCGTCGCCCCACGAGCCGCAGGGGCATCGTGAAGGGGATCCTGGCGGGTGGCGCCCTCGTCGCCCTCCTCGCCGTTGCGTCGATAGCCCTGGTCGTCGCCGTCCCCTGGATCTACGGCGAGTACGGGTTCCACCCCGAGGCGAACGCCCGGACGTGGGCCGCCCTGACGCCCAGGTACGCCGACGCCGTCCTCTGCGCCCGCTGCCACGAGGCCCAGTACGCCCCGTGGCAGAACGAGCGGCACGCCGGCGTGACCTGCGAGAGCTGCCACGGACCGCTGGCGGAGCACGCGGCGACCGCCCCGCTCGAGGCCCCGGCGGGATCGCTGGGCCTCGCGAAGCCGGGCGAGGACCTGTGCGTCGTCTGCCACGAGAAGTCCCCGGCGAAGCCGGAGGCCTTCGCCCAGGTCGACCTCGCGGAGCACTACACCGGCGTCGACGTGCCTCGGCTGCCACGACAGCCACAGTGCGGACGCCGTGCGCCCGCCGGACATCTCCCATTCGCTGGCGCGGCTGCCGGCGTGCGTGACCTGCCACGCCCCCGCGGGCCTCAAGCCCGTGCCGGCCGGGCACGTCGAGTCTTCCGATGCGGTCTGCCAGAGCTGCCACAAGCGGCCTGCGGCCGGCCAGTAGGAGCGTCCCATGAGCGAGACCGGCGTGACCGGCGACACTGAACAGGGCCGGGGTCCGATGACGCTCTCCCGGCGCCGGATCCTCCAGCTCGGGCTGGCGGCGCTGCCCGCGGTCTGCGGGGCACGGCTGGTCTCCGACGCGTTCGCCGGGTCGGACGCCGGCGCCGTGCGGGCCGCCGAGGTGGAGGCGCCCGCCACGACGTACGACCCGTCGGCCCACAGCTGGGCGTTCGCGATCGACACGACGACCTGCATCGGCTGCGGCCATTGCGTCGAGGCCTGCAAGCTCGAGAACCACGTCCCCGAGGAGCCGGAGTTCAACCGGACCTGGGTGGAGCTGCACGTCCTGGACCGAGGACGGCACGGTTTCGGTGAGCTCGCCCGACGGCGGCGTCCACGGCTTCCCGACCGAGGAGGCGCTGCCCGCGGCGGCGGCGGCAACGGTCCGGGACGCCTACTTCGTGCCCCGCCTGTGCATGCAATGCGAGAACCCGCCGTGCACGTGGGTCTGCCCGGTCAGCGCGACCTACCGGACCGAGGACGGCGTCATCCTCGTCGACGAGAACCGCTGCATCGGCTGCGGCTACTGCGTGGTCGCCTGCCCGTACGGGGCCCGGTACGTGGTCCCCGCCGGCGATGTGACCCCGAAGGGCATGTCGGGCGTGGTCGACAAGTGCACGTTCTGCTACCACCGCATCACCCGCGGCTCGCTGCCGGCGTGCGCGGAGGTCTGCCCTGTCAATGCGCGGATCTTCGGCGACCTCGCCGACGCGACCAGCCCCGTGAGCGTCGCCCTCGGCGAGAAGCGCGTTCGGGTCATGAAGCCCGCCCTCGGCACGAAGCCGCGGGTCTACTACACCGGCCTCGAAGGCGAGGTGGAGTGATGTCCGTCCAGGTCGCCGGCCGCACCATGAGCACGGATCCGCGGGTAGCCCTGCGGGCGATCCGCCTCGAGGTCGCCGGCACGCCCCGCCCGCTGAAGCTCTGGTTCGCGCTCCTCACCATCCTCTGCCTCGTCGGCGCGGTCGGTGCCGTCATCGCCCTGCCTCCCGGCTGGGAGGTCCTGGGCACCACGCCCACCTTCGAGTGGGGGATCCTCATCACCGGGTACGTCTTCTTCGCGATCACGACGAGCGGCCTCTGCCTCGCGTCGTCGCTGGGCACGGTCTTCGGGATCGAGATGTTCCTGCCGCTCGAGAAGAGGCACGCGATCCTCGCCCTCCTGAGCCTCATCACCGCCTTCGGCCTGATCGCCCTCGACCTGCACTATCCCCTGCGGATGGTCTTCGGCGCGGTCCTCAGCCCGTCGCCGTTCTCGCCCATGTGGTGGATGGGAGTCTTCTACGGCGTCTACCTGGTGTTCCTCATCACCGAGGTGTGGAGCATGTTCACCGGGCACTGGCGGATCCACCGGTTTGCCTGCGTCCTCTCGTCGATCACCGCGGTCCTCGCGCCCACGACCCTCGGGGCCGTCTTCGGGATCCTGGCGGCCCGCCCCTACTGGCACGGCGCCTTCACGCCGCCGGCCATGGTCGTGTCCGCCCTGCTTTCGGGCATTGCCCTGCTGGGGATCGTCTTCTACCTGGTCCACCGGTTCCGGCTGGCGGGCTGGGAGCGCGTGACGACGCTGGCGCTTCCGGCGATCCGCCTCCTCCTGACGATCGCGCTCGCCGTGACCGTGCTCTTCGTCGGGTGGCAGACGATGTTCGGCCTCTACGGCGTCGTCCCGGGTCTCTCGGACGCGACCGGGGCCATGCTGATCGGGCCGCTGGCCCTCGGGTTCTGGGTCTTCCGGGTCCTCATCGGGCTCGTCGTGCCTCTCGTCCTCGTCCTCCTGCCGCGGACCAGGACGCCCGCGGGCCTCTTCGCGGCCTCGTGCCTCGCCTTCGTCGGGCTCTTCGCGGACCGGATGATCTTCCTTTCCGCCGGCCAGGTTTCCCCGGGCACGGCGGTGGCGGGCGTCGTGTCGTCACCGTGGGCGACGTACGCGCCGACGCTCGTCGAGATCAGCATCATCGTCGGCGCGTTCGCCTTCCTCGCGCTCGCCTACACCCTGGTGGAGCGCTACCTGCCGATGGACGAGCACCAGGGCCACCTGGTGGGCGCCTTCCTCGGATCAGCCGACCCGGCCGGGACCGTCCATGACGAGGCGTCCGATCCGGCCCCTCCGGTGCCTCCGGAACCCCCGATCCTCGACCCCGCTGGAGGTGCGCTGTGACGGCGAAGCGGATCCGCGGCCTGCTCTTCGCGTTCGCCGCCGTCGTCGCGACCATGGCGGCCGGAATCGCGATCGGCCTCGCCTTCATCAGCCTCGGCGTGGCGCGGCCGGCCGTCGGGCAGGCTCCGGCCGCCACCGCGACCACCCCTCCGGTCCTCGCGTCGCCATCGGCGACGACGACGCCGGCCCCCACTTCTCCGCCGGCGCTCGCGCTCCAGATGCCGGTCGGCGACAACTGCATCGCCTGCCACACGACCCCCACCGGGGGCGTCGGCAACGTCCCGGTTCCGCCGATCGGCCACCCGCTGGAGGGTTGGACGAGCTGCACGTCCTGCCATTCGAGCGACCGCCTCGTGGCCACGGCGCCCGGGCACACCGGGATCCACGCGGACCAGTGCCTCATCTGCCACAAGGCGACGACCCCGGCGGCCGAGGCGCGACCCCATTCCACCCACCGGGACGTGCCGTGCCTCTCGTGCCACGGCACCAAGGCGCCGCTGCCGGCAAGCATGCGCGACCGCTCCGCCGCCACCTGCTGGCTCTGCCACCAGGGGACGTCCGCCGAGGCGCCGCTCTACCTGCACCCGACGCCGGCCGACGGCCTGTGCCTCACCTGCCACGTCGCCGACAAGGTGGGCGCCCTCCCGGCCGACCATCTCGGCCGGACGAACGACCAGTGCTCGGCGTGCCACGGCCCGGCTGCCAGTCCGGCGCCGGTCGCGCCCCACGACCTGACATCGCGCGCGGGGATGTGCTCCTTCTGCCACGGGGAGTCGGGCAAGCAGCAATAGGGGCCTCCGGGGGCCACTGGGGCCATCGGACGGGGGCCACCGCGCCCGCGCAAGGCGACGGATGGCCCTACGCGGACCTCCCCGGCGTCGACGGATGATGGCACCTGGGTCCGGGGGCGCGCATCAGCGTGTCCCCCCGAGACGACGAGGTGGAATTGAGCGCAAGCGGAAACGTACCGGGCAACGGCAAGAGGCTGGGTGTCCTCCTGGCCATCTTCGAGTTTCCGATGCTCAACGTCGGCCTGCGCGAGGTGATCGACGCCGAGCCGGACCTGAAGGTGATCGGCGAGGTCCCGGACCGCGAGTCGATGCGCGGGCTCGTCCAGGCGTCGACCGCCGACGTCGTCATCACGGAGTGCCTGCCCTACGACCGCTCCGGGTGCACGTCGTTCCAGGAGATCGAGGCGATCCGGGCGATGAAGCCGGCCCTCAAGATCCTCGCCCTCGAATGCCGCTGCAGCAGCGAGCAGTTCTCGCTCGCGATCAAGGCCGGGGCCGACGGCTTCCTGACCCGCGAGGCCCAGGCGTCGGACTTCGTCACCGCGCTCCGCTCCATCAGCCGCGGGGAGACGTACGTCAGCCCGGCGATCGTCACCCGGATGGTGAACACCTACGTCCTCAAGTCCACGCAGGGGGCGCTCGAGGATCCCTTCGAATCGCTGAGCGACCGCGAGCGCGAGGTCATGCTCCTTGCAGCCGTGGGCCACACGAACCGGGAGATCGCGCGGACGCTCCACCTCGCCGAGCAGACGATCCACAACTACCGGGCCACGGTGATGGAGAAGCTCGGCTTCCACGACCGGGTCGAGCTCCTCAAGTTCGCCATCCGCCGCGGCATCATCAACGTCGCCGACCTGTAGGGTCCGCCGCAGACGCCTCCTGGAGCCACCTCCGAGGACCCGGCGCGCGCCGCCCTGATGGCTGTCCCTACCGCCCGGCAGCCTCGTCTATGGCGGCGAGCAGGATCGGCATCGAGGTCCCTACCGACATGTGGTCCGCGCCGGGAACCGCCGTGAGCGAGACGGGGTTCTTCTGGGCCTTCAGCGCGGCGGCGAGGATGGCCTGTTCCTGGGCGACATCGATTCGCCCGCCCTCGGGCCCGGCCGTCAGCAGCCGTTCGCGCAGGGCGGCAGCGTCGCGGGCCGTCCTCCAGTCGATCGGCGGGTCCAGCGTCGGCGGGTCGACCACGCCGCCCCCACTCTCCGAGATCAGCATCACGACCGGGAGCGTCGTGTCGGACGACAGCCACTTCCAGGGCGTCAAGGCGGCGACCTCCTTCGGGACGCTCGGGCCCCACATGGTGTCCATGAGGAGCCAGTCGCCCTCGTAGGTGACGAGCGCCGAGATCGGACCGACCTTGTCGCCACTGGGACAGCCATCGACCGGCTGAACCCCGCCGAACGCGATGACGGACGCCGCGTTCGCCCCGCCCGAGTGGCCGAAGAGGACGAGGCGTGGACGGATCCCCGCCGTACTCGGCGGCATGCGCTCGCGCGTAGGCCACGCCACAGGCGGCCTGCCGTTCCACCAGCGTGAACCCCTGGTCCCTCGGCAGGTCCTTGCCCTCGGTGCTGGTCACGCCCCACGCCGGAGCGAAGACCACGTAGCCCTGCTCGGCGATCTTCTCCGCCCACGGCCCGCTCCATCCCTTGGAGACGACGCCGGGCCCGCCGTGGAGCATCACGACGACGGGATACGACCCGGGCTTCGTCGGCGCGTACACGTCGAGCAGACCGTCGACCAGCGCCGGGTGCCCGGACTGGTAGACGATGTCCCGGGTGGCGACCACGGCCGCCGGCGTGGCGGTGGGCGCCGGAGTCGGCGGCAGGAGCGTCGCGGCCGCGCTGGGTTCCGCTGTCGGGCTGGCGGTCGGCGGCGAAGTGGACGCATACGTGGGCGCGGCCGTGGGCCCGCTGCCGGCGCACCCCGCCGCGAGCAGCGCGGCAAGGATGAAGGCTGCCGCCGGGCGGCGCGTCCCCGTCGCTGCGCTCATCGTCACCCTCCTCTGCTGCGGGTCAGGGTCGCGGAACCTCGGCCCGGATTCGCTGGATCGCCGTCCCGCCCGAGAACCAGACCGTGCCGTCAGGGGCGATCGAGATGGGGGCGGACGCCGCGACGCCGGCGACAACCGGGATCCAGCCTCTGCCGTCGAACCGCTCGATGCCGGAGGCGGGAGCCGCACCAGCCCGCCACACCTGGCCAGACGGCGACACGGAGATGTCGCCGGTCACGCTGCCGACCCCGGCCTGCTCCTCCAGGACGGTCCAGCGGGCGCCGTCGAACTGCGCGAGGTAGCTCGTCCACGGCCCGCCGCCCCGGAAGAGTCGGGCCACGAGACCGCCACCGGTATCGCCCGCCAGGGCGACGACATCTACGCCCAGCCCATCGCCGAGCGGGTCCACCTTCTCGCAGGTCCGACCGTCGAAGCGGGCAAGCCCCGGCGTTCCTGAATAGCCGAACTGCCCGACGTAGACGGACCCGTCGCTAGCGACAGCCATGAACATCGCGCCGTTAGGGCAGGTCACGGTGCGTGGCGGAGCCGAGCCGTCGGCGCGCAGGCCGACGATCTCGGTGGAGGGTCCGCCGGCCCATGCCGTCCCGTCGCGCCCGACGCGAATGGCCCAGGAGTCCTGCCTGGAGACCGTCGACCAGCGGCCGGCGCGCAGGGCCGCGACGCCGTGGTCGCTCGCCGCCCACAGTGTCCCGTCGGCCGCCAGCGCAAGCGAGCGGATCACCGCGCCGGCGAGGTCCCCGGGCTCCTGCGGGCCCTGCCAGGCACCCTCGGTGAAGTGCCAGATACCGCGGGCGTCCGCGGCCCACGCCTCGTCCGCCGAGACGGCGAGCAGCCGGTCTCCCGGGCTGGATCCGCCTCCCGGCCAGGCCTCGACACCTGGCCCGGCCGCGACATTCGGCCACGCCGGGACCCAGCGCTCGCCGGCGAACCGGAAAAGGCCGGCGTCGGTGCCCAGGAAGACCCCGGCCGGGGTGACCGAAACGCGGCCCAGGGCCGTCCCGTAGAGGCCGTCCGCGGTGCCGTAGGTGATCCATCTTCCGTCGGCGTACCGGGCGACGGCGAGCGTGTTGGCCGGGGCAGTGACGACCGCCCAGACCGAGCCGTCGGGCGCGGCTTCCAGCCACCAGGCCGGGGCGCCGGGGTCGTCGATCATCGTCCAGGACCGGCCGTCGAAACGGGCGATGCCGTGGTCGACGGTGCTCGCGCCCGGGACCTTCGTGACCCAGATCGAGCCGTCGGCGACGGCGGCGATCGCCCCGATCGAGCCGCCGAGGATCGCCGAGTCCGCCGGCCCGTAGGTGACCCACCGACCGGCGACGAGGTGGGAGATGCCGGCGCCGGCCGGGCCGCCGTCACCGGCGTTCGCCACCCAGAGGTCGTCGGCGCCCCTGACCAACAGGAACCCGGCCTGCGCCGAGGGGCGTCGGGGCGGGGCTGCCACCCAGGCCGAGCCGTCCCAGCGGTGGAGTCCGCCGTCCCCCGACTGCGCCCAGAGTGAGCCGTCGGGCGCCTCGTCGAGGTGGGCCGGGCCAGAGCCCGGCGGCGCCGCGATCGTCCGCCTGAACTCCTTGCCGTCGAACTGGCGGATGCTCGAACCCGACCAGAGCCATACTCCTCCTTCCCGCGCCCGGGCGACGACGGCGTCGGAGAAGACGGCGTCGTCGGCAACCGTCCACGTCAGCCGGGCGCCGGTCTCCGGGTCGAAGCGGGTCAGGTGTCCCGGGCCGACCGCCCAGAGCGTGCCGGCCCCGTCGGCGAGCACCCGGTCGTAGATGCCGCTCTCCGGCGCCAGGACGTCGATCCCGGTCGGGACCAGCTTCGTCAGCGGTCCCCTGGGGTTCGCACCGCCCACCAGGGCGCTCGCCAGCAGGGCCAGCAGCAGCGTCGCCGCGACGAGGACCCAGGTCAGCCCGGGCGATGGGCGGCCCGGCAGCCACGAGGCCGGCACGGCGGGCCTTGCCGGCCACGCCAGCCAGCGCACGCGGCGCGGCTTCGTCGCGTCGACCGCGGCGAAGGCGGCGTCGGCCAGCCCGACCGGGCTCCCTCGCCGCGCGCGACGCGCGAGCATCGCCTCGAGCGCCGCGTCGGTGACGGTCACGCGCGACGTCATCGCCGCTCCTCCTTCAGGGCGCGCTCCAGGGCGGCTCGCGCCGCGTGGAGGCGCCACTTCGCCGTGCCCTCGGGGATGCCCATGACGGCCGCGATCCGGGCGACGGGCCGGCGCTCGAGGTGGTGGAGGACGAGGATCGTGCGCTGCTCCACGGAGAGCCGAGCGAACACGCGCTCCAGCTCGTCGAGCGATGCCGAGGCCTCATCCGGCCCGGACGAGCGGCTTGCCGGCCCCTCCGGGTCGGGGAGCATCTCCATGGGGATCTCGCGCACCGCCGATCTCCCGCGGCGGCGCCCGATCGCGCGGCAGGCGTTGACGTGGATCCGACCCAGCCACGCGTCGAAGCGGTCCGGGTCGCGGAGGCCGCGGATGTTCCGCCAGGCGTGCAGGAGCGCGTCCTGGGTCGCATCGCGGGCGTCGGCCTCCCGGCCGAGGATGGCAAGGGCGGTCCGGAACGCCGGCTCGAGCCACGGCTCGACCAGGCGCTCGAAGGCGAGCCGGTCGCCGCGCCGGGCGTCCTCGGCCAGGCGGACCCGGGTAGGCACGGCCGCGTGAACCTCCGGCCGCGGGAGGATCGCGACCGCGACCGCGTCGGGAGCGTCCGGGAGCGCGCGGGCGTCCGCGCTCGTCACCGGTCTCTCCGTCGCGTTGCGCATGGCCGCTGCGTGCACCTCCATGAGCATCGATGCTCGAGGCAGCCCGGAGGTTGGCGTGGGCTCGATATTCGCAGGTGGCGGGCCGGCGTGCCCCGCCGCGACGACGGGCGGGCAGTGCCGCAGGTCGGTTCCACGGCCGCGCGCCGTCGGATGTGCGTCAGGGCCGCTGATCGCCTCCCGATGATCCCCGGTCGCCGGGCGCGTCCACCAGGCCGCCGCGGGCCGCCAGCGCGGCCGCCGCGCCGCGGCTCGTCACGCCGAGCTTGTCGAGGATGTGCGTCACGTGGACGCTCGCCGTCTTCTCGCTGATGAAGAGCGTCGCGCCGATCTCGCGGTTCGTTCGCCCGTCGACGAGGAAGGCGAGGACCTCGCGCTCGCGCGGGCTCAGGCCGTAGGGATCGCCGGCGGCCGACGTCGGGCGCTCCGGCGAGGGCGGAGTGTCGGAAGCAGCCGCGCCTGCCGCCAGGTCCAGGCGCGCGCGCCGGGCGAGGTCGTCGACGTCGCGCCGCAGGGGCTCCGCCCCGACCATGACGGCCCAGGCCCGGCTCTCCCGGAGTGCACGCTCGGCCCGGGTCCGGTCGCCCGGCCCGGCGAGTGCCGCTTCCGCCTCGCGGAAGCGGCAGTAGGCGGCCAGGTGGGTGTCGCCCGTCGCCGCAAGAGCGGAGGCGGCCTCTGCCCAGGGGTCAGGATTCGGCTCGCCCAGGCCGCGACCCGCCTCGGCGAAGCCCCACGCGGCTTTCGCGCGCAGGAGGTCGTCGACGCCGCCCTCCTCGACCAGCCGGCCTTCGAGGGCAGCCTGGAGGCGCTCCCGGTGTTCGTTCGCGGCCGACGAGGCAATGGCCGCAGCGCCGCCCTCGCGCCGCGCCCGTGACCGCTCGGCCAGGTCGGCGGCCGCCCGGAGCCCGAGCGCGGAGAGGTGCGCGCGCCACGGCAGGTCGTCGGTCGGCTCGAGGCCCGCGAGCCCCTCGTCGACGAGGGCGAGGGCGGTCGCGGGTCGGCGCGCACGAGCGGCGGCCTCGGCGAGGGCGCCGAAGACCTCGGCCGCGGTCTCGACGAAAGATCGAGGGGCGCAGCTCGAGCACCGCCCGAAGGTCGCGCTCTCCGTCCTCGAGCCGGCCCCGACGGACGCGGATGGTGCCCCGGAGGCAGAGGCATGCGGTCGCCGGCTGCTCCGGCGACGTGCCGGCGTCGACGTACGCCGGAGACGAGCTCGTCGGCCTCGGTCCAGCGGCCCTGCCAGGCAAGGACGGCAGCCTCGACAGATCGCGAGGGACGGCTCGTTCAGGGTGAGGGACCCCTCGCGGTCGACCGCGCGGCGAGCCTCGTCGAGGACCTCGACCAGCGCGCTCGAACCGCCCGAGGTTGCCCGTAGACGGCCACGCGGTTGCACGTGGGCGATGCCCACCTCCTCGGTGCCGCGGGAGACCTCGGCGAGCGCGACGGCACGCTCGCCCTCCGTCGATCGCCTCCTCGTCGCGGCAGAGGCCGACGAGCGTGATCGCCATCACCGACCGCGCGATCGCTTCGTACCCGGTGGCGCCGCAGGCCGCGGCGATCCGGGCCGGACTCGCGGGCCGCGCCCGACGCTTCGCGGTTCCGAGCCGCGTGCATCCGGGCGGCGCGAGCCCGAGCAGCGCGAACGCGCGCTCGGGGGAGGGTGGGTCGCCGGGGACGAGCGCAACGGCGCGTTCCGCGAGCGCCTCGAGCTCGGCACGATGGCCCGTCTCCTCCGTCCATTCGAGGAGGCGTACGAGGAGGACTCCCGTCCGGGCCGGGTCCGCCGCGACCTCGCTCTCGGCCACCGCGAGGCGCCCGAGCGCAACCGCGCGAGCCACGTCGCCGGCGTGGAAGCTCGCCTCGGCGGCCCGGTCGAGCAGGGCGGCGCGGTCGATCCCGGGCCGTCCGCCCGGATCGGGCAGCCGCTCGCAGAGCTCGAGCGCGCGCTCGTACAGGGTGCGCGCCTCCGGGTAGGCGCGGGCGACCGCGGCCGCGTCGGCGGCGCGAACGGCTGCGTCGAGAGCGGCGGGGAGGTCGCGCGCCGCGAGCAGGTGGTGCGCCAGCTCGGCCGCAGCGCCGGCCGGCGTCGGGCTGGCGAGGTCCGGCCGCTCCGCCAGGATCCGCGCCAGGGTGGCGTGGAGCCGAACCCGCTCGCCGGGGAGGAGATCGTCGTCGATCGCCTCGGCCAGGAGCGCGTGCCGGAAGGCAAGCTTCCGGCCGGCCGGTTCGACGACCAGGAGTGCCCGATCGACCGCATCTCGCAGGGCGCCGTCCAGGTCGGCGGCCGGGCCGTCCCACGCCGCCTCCACCAGCTCCACGCTGACCGGCCGTCCAGCGGCCGCGACGATGCCGAGCGCCCGGCGGGTCGGAGCCTCGATCGCCCCGACGCGCGCCAGGAGAAGGTCCCTCAGCGTCGCCGGAAGCGTCGTCGCCGGCCCGGCGTCGGCCGCGATGAGCTCCTCGGCGAGGAACGGGTTGCCCTCCGAGCGGCCGGCGATCGCCTCGAGGAGCGCGGCCGGGACCGCCTCGCCCCGGATCGCCCGCACGAGCCTGGCTACCTCGGCCCCGTCGAGCCGATCCAGCTCGATGCGACTGGCGCGCCCGCTTCGCTGGAGCTCGGCGAGCACGGGCAGGAGCGGATGCCGCCGGTGGAGCTCGTCGGTCCGGTACGTCGCCAGCAGCAGCGTCCGCCCATGGCGGAGCCGCCGCGCCAGGTAGGAGAGGAGCTCGAGAGTGGATTGGTCGGCCCAGTGGATGTCCTCGAGCACGACGATGAGGGGCTCGGGCGCCCGATCGAGGACGCCGCGCACGGCCTCGTACATCCGGCCCCGGCTCACGGCGCCGGTCCGGGCGACCTTCGGGCCCGGCTCGAGGTCCGGCAGCAGGGGGGCCAGGTCGGGGCGGGCGGTCCCGAGAAGCTCGTCGGCGCCGTCTCCCAGCGCCTCGATCAGCCGTCCGAGGGACTCGACGAACGGCGCGTACGGCAGGAGTTCGGCGCCGAGCCCCACGCACGAGCCGACGGCAACCGTCGCCCCGCCCGCCGTCGCGCGCGTTGCCAGCTCCCCGACGAGCCTGCTCTTGCCGACGCCCGCCTCGCCGCCGAGAAGCACCACCGGGCGCTCGGCGCGGGCGGCGACCGCCTCCTCGAGAGCGCGCAGCTCCGCCTCGCGGCCGATGAGGAAGGGGCTGGAGCGGCGGACGCCCATCGGGGGACTGTAGCCTCCGCAGCGCCTCGAGGGAAGGACCGGCGGTTGGTCGGCCGCGAGGGCCAGGGCCGGGGCGCGACGCTGGGGCGCGGACGCTGGGGCGCGGACGCACGAGCCCGAGCCGCGGGAATGAGGCCCACCCCGGCGCCCGATTGAGTGAATGCCCGATGGTGCGGTCCCGGCCTGCGGCTACCTTCGGTTCATCAGGAACCGCCAAAGAAGGGAGCGACCAGGATGCTGTACGGGACAATGAACCAGCGGGCGATCCTGGCCGCCGACCTGCGCGCCGACGACCGACGTGCGGCGGACCGGGCCCGGCGCTTCCCGCTCGAGGCGTCGCTCGACGTCCCGGCCTACGTGCCCGCCGACGCGGGCGCCACGAACCCGGAGCGCTTCGTGGTGGGCAGGCCGGCACCCAAGCCCGTCTCCGCTTCGGCCTGGATCAGCCTGCCGCGCCCGGAGGTGCCGTAGTCCTGACCATCCCACACCGGTGCCCACTCGGGTTGACAGGCTCCCAACCATCCTCAAGGAGGTCTCGACATGCGTCGCCTGATGGCGATCCTCTCCGCTCTCGCGCTCATCGCCTCGCTCAGCGTCTCGAGCGTGGCGGCATCACCGGCGGGCCCCCGAGGCAGCAGCTTCTACGGCGACTTCAACCTCATTGCCCCGGACGGAACGTTGTTCGGCCATGCCACCGCGCAGCTCTTCCAGCCGACGAACCAGCGGCTCGTCCCGGGCACATACGACTTCAGGGGCGCTCCGGGAAACATCATCCGCGAGTCCCATGCCCAGATCGGGACCGTGCACTTCTGGTACGACCCGAACCACCTGCCCAGCGGTGCGACCGTTCCTGGCGGGACCGTCGCGTTCGCCTCAGGGGTCGAGTGCGTCTACATCGAGCTGAACAACGCGAATTGCCACGAGTGGGCGGTCCAATTCGTCAAGAACACCGACCCTAAGGTTCGCGACGAGGTGATGTTCGCGATCTCGAAGACGCCGAGCGGCGAGTGGGACTTCCAGTACACGCAGTTCGTCGGGAAGGGCGACTTCGTCCTGAAGTTCTCGGGCATCGAGTCCTAGTTCTCTCTGGGTTACCTCGCAGCCCTCGCCTTGATGTCGGGCGCTCCTGTCTCTTCGGAGCGCCCGGCCGGTCGTCCGGGGCGGAACCACTGACCAAGACCGGGCCGGAGTGGAACGCCCCTGAGCGGGGTGGAAGCCGTGTCGGGCTCCCTGAACCTCGTCACTGCTCCGCCCGCGACGCATTGGCGAGCAAATCACGGCCTGTTGCCGGCTCCAGGTGGACCCGGGTGCCGCGCCGGCGAAGCCGGGATCCGCACTTCCCGGATAGTAGTCAGGCTCGACCGATCACCGCGAGCTGGGTCGCGTTGCGCACGCCCACCGCGCGGAGGCGGACGCGCAGCTCTTCGCCGCGCCCCTGGAGCTCGGAATGGCCGTCGGCGAGGGCGACGTGGCGGTCGATCGCGGCCTCCATGTCGGCGACCGTCTCGGGGTCGTGGGGGTCCTCGTCCGGGTCGGACAGGTCGACGAGCCGGAGATCGGCCAGCCCCAGGCGTTCGACGATCTCGACGATCTCGTCGCGGCGATACGTCTCCCGGTGGACCTCGCCCTGCATCGTGTTGACCGCCGCCCACCAGTGGTGCAGGAGGACGTGGGTCATCTGCGTCTCGGACTGGCCGTCGCGGTACATCTCGTTGACGATCATGTGGCCACCGGGCCGGAGCACCCGCCGCATCTCCGCCAGCACGGGCGCCGGGTCGGCGAGGTGATGGAGCGAGTTCGAGACGCAGACGGTGTCGAACCACCCGTCGCCGAAGTCGAGGGCGTGCGCGTCCATCTCGACGAAGCGCACGTCGGCGCGGTCACCGAACGCCGTCGCGAACGCCGCCGCACGCGCGGGGTTCGCGTCGATCCCGACAACCTCCCCGTGGTCCCGGAGGCCGTCCAGCAGGAACCGGACGAACCCTCCCGTTCCGGTCGCGACGTCGAGGACGCGGCCGCCGGAGAGGTCGCCGAGGACGGCCTTCGCGTCGATCGCCGTCATCGTGGCTCCATGGTCGCGGCCGGTGGGCGGGTTGCCGAAGCGGCGGCCGTCTCCTACCAGCGCTGGTGGACGAGCGGCTTGGCGCGCTGCTCGTAGAGCTCGCGGATCCGCTCCATCGTCGCCGGCGGCAGCGGCGCAAGGTCGGCCGCGGCAGCGTTCGACCGGGCCTGGTCGGGCGTCTTGGCGCCGGGGATGGCGGCCGACACCGCGTCGGCCATCAGGACCCAGCGCAGCGCCATCTGGGCGAGCGTGGCGCCGCCCGGCACGAGCGCCCGGAGCTCCTCGACCAGCTCGAGCCCCGTCTCGTAGTCGAGGCCCGCGAACGTCTCCCCGACGTCGAAGGATTCGCCGTGGCGGTTGAACGCGCGGTGGTCGTCGGGCTCGAACTTCGACTCACGGGTGAGCTTGCCGCTCAGGAGGCCCGACGCCAGGGGCACCCGGGCGAGCACGCCGACGTCGCGGCGGGCGGCCTCGGCGAGGAAGTGGTCGGCCGGGCGCTGGCGGACCAGGTTGTAGATGATCTGGACGGTCGCGACGCCCGGGAACTCGATCGCCTTGAGGGCCTCCTCCACCCGCTCCACGCTGACGCCGTAGGCGGCGATGGACCCGTCGGCCACGAGCTCGTCGAGGGCGGCGAAGATGTCGGGGCGGTAGTAGACCTCGATCGGTGGGCAGTGGAGCTGGATGAGGTCCAGGCGCTCGACGCCGAGCCGCTCGCGGCTGCCGTCCACCCAGCCCCGAAACGCCTCCGGGTTGTAGTTGGCCGCCAGCTGCGGCACGCTCCGGCCCATCTTCGTGGCGACCACGAAGCGTTCGCCGGCACGCTCGCGCATGAACCGGCCGATGAGCAGCTCGCTGCGGCCGTCGCCGTAGACGTCCGCGGTGTCGATGAGGTTGACGCCGGCGTCGGCCGCGGCGTGGAGGGCCCGGAGGCTGACCTCGTCGTCCACGTCGCCCCACGACCCGCCGATCGCCCAGGAGCCGAAACCGATCGCGCTCACCTGGTGGCCCGTCTTCCCGAGCCTGCGGTACTCCATGGCCTGCCTCCTCTGCCGGGGCGACGCACGGGCTCCGGACCTGGCCGGATTCTAGGCTGCCCGGGGCCGAATGGCTGAGCGCCTGTCGAGGCGCTGATCGCCCGTCGGAAGCCGGTTGTCCGCATCGGCACGGGCGCCAGGGCCTACGATCGTGCAATGCGCCGAATGAATGTTCGTGACCTGGCCAGGCTTCTTGCCGTCGCGGTTCCGTCACTCGTCGGCGCCACGCTGGCGATCGGATTCCTGCGGGAAGTCATCGGGGTCCCGGATGCCTCCGCGGTCTACCTGGCGGCCGTCGTGGCAACCGCCTTCGTCTCCGGGACGTGGGGCGCGGTCGTCGCGGCCGTCGCGTCGTTCCTGCTGTACGACTTCCTCTTCGTGATCCCGATCTACACCCTGACTGTCGCCGACCCCGGGGAGTGGCTGAACCTCGTCCTCCTTCTCTTCATCGGGATCGTCGTCGGTCAGCTCGTCGCGCTGCAGCGGTCGCGGACAGAGGTGGCCAAGGCCCGCGAACGGGAGGCGCGCGCACTGTTCCGGGTCAGCAGGGAGCTTGCGACCCGCGAATCCACGCCCGCGGTGCTCCCGACAATCGCAGGCATCCTGCGGCAGGAGACCGCCATGGAGCGGATCTGGGTCGCGCTCGGTCCTGATGACGCTCGGGAACGGGTCGCTGCCGACACCGGTGCAGGTCAACGCCCGACGATCCCGGGGCTGCACCACGTGCTGCAGCGGACGGCCGGCGAGACGCCGGCCCAGTGGAGCCGTGTCCACCAGCCGGGCCAGGCTAGAGCGGGCCAGGGCGGCGGGCGGGAGGCCTATCGTGTCCGAGTCGAAGCGGACGCCAGGCAGTTCGGATCGGTATGGGCGTTGCGCGATCGCGGCCGCGGCGCCCCCGACGGCAGCGAGACCCGGCTGCTCTCCGCGGCGGCGGACCAGATCGGCCAGGCCCTTGCTCACGATCGCCTGGCCGCCGAGTCCCAGGCGGCCGAGATCGCCCGGCAGAGCGACGCCCTCAAGTCGGCCCTGCTGCAATCGGTCTCGCATGACCTTCGGACGCCGCTGGCGACGATCCGGGCGGCGGCCGGGACCCTGCGCCCGGGGAGCGGACTCACCGCGGACGATCAACGGGAGAGTGCCGATGCGATCGACCGCGAGGTCGAGTACCTCAACCGGCTGGTGACCAACCTGCTCGACCTGAGCCGGATCGAAGCCGGGGTCCTGCGAGCGGAACGCGACGTGTTCGAGCTCGACGACCTCGTCGGTCAGACCGTCGAGCGGCTGCGCCCGCGCCTGGGTGATCGGCCCCTGGATATCGCGCTTGGCGGGCCGCCAGTCGACGTCGACCCGATCTTCCTCGACGAGGCCCTGACCAACGCGATCGAGAACGTCATCAAGTACACGCCGCCCGGCACAGCCATCCGCCTTGCCGCCCAGCAGATCCCCGGCGAGCCGCGGGTTCGGCTCACCGTCGAGGATGCAGGTCCCGGCGTGCCTGAACAGGCGCTGTCGAAGATCTTCGACAAGTTCTACCGCGTCCCGGGCGTCGCCGGCGGGTCTCGCTCGGGTACCGGGATAGGCCTGGCGGTCGTCCGGGGGCTGGTCGAGGCGATGGGCGGCCAGGTCGCGGCACGCCGCAGCCAACTCGGTGGGCTCGCGATCGACATCGATCTGCCGTTGGCCACGGTTCCGCTGGAGTCCGCCGTCGAGGCGCGGGGATGACCGGCCACAGGTCGGCGCCGGACGGTCCGCTCGTCCTCGTCGTCGAGGACGATGACGAGACGCGTGCGGCGCTCACTCGCGAGCTGACGACCCGAGGCTATCGCGTCACCGAGGCGGGCGACGGCCACACGGCGCTGCTCCGGTGGGAGAGCCGCCGGCCGGACGTCGTCCTGCTCGACCTCGGGTTGCCCGACATCGACGGTCTCGACATCGTCCGGCGGATCCGCCGCGAGGCCACGACGCCGATCGTCATCCTGTCCGGCCGGTACGAGGAACGCGAGAAGGTCGAGGCGCTCGAACGGGGTGCCGACGACTACGTCACGAAGCCATTCGGGGTCGACGAGCTCAACGCCCGGCTCCGGGTCGCGCTCCGACGCGCCGCCGGCCCGGCCGCCGACCAGGGCGGACGGATCGCCGTTGGACCGCTCGAGTTCGATGCTGCCCGGCACGAAGCTCGCGTGGGCGGCGAAAGGGTCGATCTGACGCCCCGCGAGTTCGAGATCCTGCGGGTCCTGCTCGGCAACGCCGGTCGCCTCGTCACGAAGGGCAGGCTGCTCCGCGCCGTCTGGGGCGCGGCGTACGCGGGCGAGGCCAGCTACGTGTACGTTCACGTCAGCCAGCTCCGGCGCAAGCTCGCCGCCGCGGACCCCGGGGGGGCGCTGCGCGACCTGATCGTGACCGAGCCCGGCGTCGGCTATCGCGTCCGCGAGCTCGACCGGCCGGAACTTTAGACCACCCTTAGGGCCTGCGACCCTTCTGCCTGCCACGGCCTCTTGGCGGGTGCTGGCACGCTGGGGACATGGATCAGCCCACGGATCAATTGGCCGCGCGGGTCGGTCGCACCCTCGAGCTCGAGATGACCCTCGTGCGCGAGGCGATCGCGATGGTCGCCGGCGGGGGGGCGCCGCGTGTCGTGGTCGGAGGCCTGCGCTTCGGTGAGGCGCTGCTGGCGACCGCGCGGGGACTGGCGACGGAGGTTGGTGTCCGCCTTGTTCCCCTGTGGATGCCCGACGACGCCGGCGCCGACATCGCGGTCGAGCGGATCACCGATGACTGACGGCAACCGTCGCGTGCTGATCGTCGAGGATGACGAGAGCCTGCGGCGGATCGTCTCGCACTACCTGCGGGCCAAGGGCCACGAGGTCGACGAGGCATCTTCGGCCGAGGGCGCCGCCGCCGCCCTGGAAGGCGGTCTTCGGCCCGGCGTCGTCATCCTCGACCTGAATCTCCCCGGCGACACCGGTTGGGAGCTCCTGCGCGGCCCGGCGCTTGCCGCCGCCGGTTCGCCACCGGTGATCATCACCAGCGCGACCACGGTCAGCCCGCGAAGACTCGCCGAATTCGGTTGCGCGGGCTACCTGCCCAAGCCATTCCCGCTCGAGACGCTGGTCGCAACGATCGACCGGTTCCTTGCGCTTCCCGGTCGGGCCGCGGACGACCCGGCCGCAGGGCCTACGGCGTCCGAGCCCCAGCTGGAGGACGGCGGATGACCGACCTGCTGATCCTGGTCATCGGCGCCGGCTGCGCGCTGTTCTTCTCCGGATTGCTGGCCCTGTGCGAGCGGTTGCGCGGATGAACGTCCTGGACATCGTGGCGGGCCTCGCCGCCGCGTTCATCTTCGTGTACCTGCTGTGGGCCCTCCTGCGGCCCGAGGACTTCTAGCCGTGCCGGCCGGAGACCTCGTCACGCTGGTCGTCTTCGCCGGGGTGATCCTGGTGATCACCCCGGTGCTCGGCGCCTACATCCACCGAGTGATGGAGGGCGAACGAACCCTCCTGAGCCCCGTCCTCCGCCCTGTCGAGCGCACGGTCTATCGTGTGGCCGGTATCGACGAGACGGCCGAGCAGGACTGGAAGGGCTACGCTCTCTCGGTCCTGGCCATGGCCTTCGTGGCCATCGTCGTCGGCTACGTGGTCCTGCGCCTCCAGGATGTGCTGCCCCTCAACCCGAACGGCGCGACCGCGCAATCCCCGGACCTGGCCTTCAACACCTCGGCCAGCTTCGAGACCAACACCAACTGGCAGAACTACGCGGGCGAGACCGGCGCCAGCTACCTGAGCCAGATGCTCATCCTTGCCGTCCGCAACTTCACCTCGGCGGCGACCGGCCTGGCCGTCGCGATCGCCCTGGTCCGCGGCCTCACGCGGCGCAGCGCGAAGACGCTGGGCAACTACTGGGTGGACCTCACGCGAGGCGTCCTCTACATCCTGCTGCCGATCGCCTTCGTCGTGGCCATCTTCCTGGTCTGGCAGGGTGTGCCCCAGACGCTGAACGCGCCCGCGGCTGCCACGACGCTGCAGGGCGCCCAGCAGACCATCGCCCTTGGCCCGATCGCGTCCCAGGAAGTCATCAAGGAGCTCGGCAACAACGGCGGCGGGTTCCTGAACGCGAACTCGGCCCACCCGTTCGAGAACCCGACCCCGCTCACCAACTTCGTCGAGATGGTCCTCATGTTCGCCGTGCCCTTCTCGCTCACCTACGCCTTCGGGCGGTTTGCCGGCAACCAGCGCCAGGGCTGGGCGATCTTCGGGGCCATGGCGGCCGTCTTCCTCGTCGGCGCCGTGGTGGCGATGCACAGCCAGGCCGGCGGCAACCCGCTCTTCCCGGCGACCATCGACCAGGCGCTGGGGAGCATGGAGGGCAACGACACCCGCTTCGGAGCCGGCATGGGGGCGCTGTTCGCGGCCATCACGACCAGCACGAGCACGGGTGCCGTCATCAGCTGGCACGACAGCTTCCAACCGCTCGCCGGCCTGGTCCCCCTCTTCAACATGGAGCTCGGCGAGATCACGCCCGGCGGCATCGGCGCGGGCCTGTACGGAATGCTCGTGATCGGCGCGATCCTGTCCGTCTTCATCGCCGGGCTCATGGTCGGCCGGACTCCCGAGTACCTGGGAAAGAAGGTCGAGGCTTACGAGATGAAGATGGCGATGCTCGTCATCCTCGTCCTGGGCTCGAGCATCCTCGGCTTCACCGCGCTTGCCACGGTCACGGCCCCTGGCCTGGCCGGCCCGCTCAACGCCGGTCCCCACGGCTTCAGCGAGATCCTCTACGCCTACTCGAGCCAGACCGGCAACAACGGCTCCGCCTTCGCCGGACTGACCGGTAACACGCCCTTCTACAACGTCACCGGCGCCCTCGCGATGCTCATCGGGCGCTACGGCATGATCGTCCCGATCCTGGCCCTGGCCGGCTCGATGGCCGCCAAGCGGCGCGTGGCGGCGTCCCTCGGCACCTTCCCCACCACCGGCGTCCTGTTCAGCGTGCTCGTGGTGGGGGTGATCATCATCGTCGGCGCGCTGACGTTCTTCCCCGCGCTCTCGCTGGGGCCGATCGTCGAGCAGCTCCTCCAGAACGCCGGGAAGGCCTTCTGACATGACGGTCCTTCGAGCCATCGATCTCTCCCACGGCACGCGACGGTTCCAGCGCTTCGGCCGGGGCACCGCCGCTCCCGCCGGGGGCGCGGCCGGCGGGGCTCCGGGCCAGCGCGGGATCCTCGACCCCGCGCAGCTCCGGGCGGCACTCCCGGAGGCGTTCCGCAAGCTCCATCCGAAGTACCTGGTCCGGAACCCGGTGATGTTCGTCGTCGAGATGACGGCGGTGCTGGTGACCCTCATCGCGCTCGGCAACGCGACGGGGCTGCAGCCCACGACCGGCGGCGGGGGCCTGGGCTTCCAGGTCCAGATCGCTGCGTGGCTCTGGTTCACCGTGCTGTTCGCCACCTGCGCCGAGGCGATCGCCGAGGCGCGCGGCCGCGCCCAGGCGGCCAGCCTGCGGCGGACCCGCTCGGTCACGACGGCGCACCGGCGCCGGGCCGACGGGATGCTCGAGGAGGTCGGCTCGTCGGAGCTGCGCCGCGATGACATCGTCGAGGTTCGCGAGGGCGAGGTCATCCCCGGCGACGGCGACGTGATCGCGGGCGTGGCGTTCGTGAACGAGTCCGCCATCACCGGCGAGTCGGCGCCCGTCCTCAAGGAACCGGGCACGGACATCCGGAGCAGCGTCACCGGCGGCACCACGCTCACGAGCGACAGCCTGGTCATCAGGATCACCGCCGACCCGGGCCAGACGTTCCTGGACCGGATGATCGCCCTCGTCGAGGGCGCCAAGCGACAGCGGACGCCGAACGAGATCGCCCTCGCCATCCTCCTGGCCGGGTTGACCATCGTCTTCCTGCTGGCGGTCGTGACCCTGCGGCCGTTCGGCCAGTACGCCGGCACGATCGTGGACACCGTGGCGCTCATGGCGCTGCTCGTATGCCTGATCCCGACGACGATCGGCGGCCTCCTGTCGGCGATCGGCATCGCCGGCATGGACCGGGTCGCCCGGTTCAACGTGCTGGCCATGAGCGGCCGGGCAGTCGAAGCGTCGGGCGACGTGGACGTGATCCTCCTCGACAAGACCGGGACGATCACCTATGGCAACCGGATGGCCGCCTCGATCACGCCGGCGCCCGGCGTCGGGGAGTCTGAGGCCCTCACCGCGGCGCTCGTGGCGTCGATCCGCGACGAGACACCCGAGGGGCGCTCGATCGTCGCCCTCGCCCGCGAGCGCCTGGCCGCGCTGGGCGCGCCGGCCGGGTCCCAGGATGAGCCGGGGTTTGCGCTCCTGGCGGCCACCATCGCCGGGGAGATCCCGTTCCGCGCCGAGACCCGCACGAGCGGATCGAGGCTGGCTTCCGGCGCGCTCGTGCTCAAGGGCGCGATGGATGCGATCGCCCGCGACCTCGACGGCGCGATGCCGCAGGAGATCCTCGAGGCGTCGGACCGCCTCGCCGACCTGGGCGCGACGCCCCTCGCCATCCGCGACGACGGGCGCGTGGTGGGCCTCATCGAGCTGAAGGACACCGTCAAGGAAGGCCTGGTCGAGCGCTTCGCCGAGTTCCGGCGGATGGGGATCCGCACGGTCATGGTCACCGGCGACAACCCGCGCACGGCGGCCACCATCGCTCGCGAGGCCGGAGTCGACGACTTCATCGCCGAGGCCAGGCCCGAGGACAAGATCCGGTTCATCCGCGACGAGCAGGCTGAGGGACACCTGGTGGCCATGACCGGCGACGGCACCAACGACGCGCCGGCGCTTGCCCAGGCCGACGTGGGGCTGGCCATGAACAGCGGGACGTCGGCCGCCAAGGAGGCCGCCAACATGGTGGACCTCGATTCGGACCCCACCAAGCTGCTCGAGGTCATCGCGATCGGCAAGCAGCTCCTGATCACGCGCGGCTCGATCACGACCTTCTCGATCGCCAACGACCTGGCCAAGTACTTCGCGATCGTGCCGGCCATGTTCGTGAGCGTCTACCCCGAGCTGAACGCCCTGAACGTCATGGGCCTGGCCACGCCGCAGAGCGCGATCCTCTCGGCAGTCGTCTTCAACGCCCTCATCATCGTGGCGCTCATCCCGCTCGCCCTGCGGGGCGTCGCCTTCCGGGCGGCCCCGGCGAGCGTGCTCCTCCGGCGCAACCTCCTCATCTATGGCCTCGGCGGGATCATCGCCCCCTTCCTGGGGATCAAGGCGATCGACCTGCTGGTCACGGCTCTCCACCTCGCCTGAGGACCGAACGATGCGCTCCTTCCTTCGCCACCAGCTGTATCCGGCGCTCGCGCTCCTGCTGGCCCTCACCCTGGTCACCGGCGTGGCGTACCCGGCTGTCGTCACCGCCATCGCCCAGGTGGTATTCCCATCGCAGGCCAACGGGTCGATGATCGTGGTCGATGGGAAGACCGTCGGCTCCAGCCTCATCGGCCAGGCGTTCAGCGACCCGAAGTACCTCTGGGGCCGCCCCTCCGCGGCCGGCGTCAGCGACGCGAATCCCGGTGGCTACGACGCCAACAGCTCGGCCGGGTCCAACCTGGGGCCGACCAGCAAGGCCCTCATCGACCGGGTCACGGCGGCCGTGGACCAGCTGCGCGCGGCCAACGGCAACGGTCCCGTCCCCGTGGACCTCGTGACCACGTCCGCCTCCGGCCTGGACCCGGAGATCAGCCCGGCGGCGGCCGAGTACCAGGTGGCCCGCATCGCCAGGGCCCGCGGGATCAGCGAGTCCGATGTCTGGGCCGTCATCGCCCGCCACACCGAGCAGCCGCTCCTCGGCTTCCTGGGCGAGGCACGGGTCAACGTCCTGCTGGTCAACCTGGACCTCGAGGGCCTGCTCCGATGACCGACCCGGAGCGCGATGCACTGGACGTCCGCCCGACCGGCGACGAGATGCTGGCGCGCGTCCGGTCCGAGGCGACGGATGGACGCGGCCGGCTCCGCATCTATCTCGGGATGGCGCCCGGGGTCGGAAAGACGTTCCGGATGCTCGAAGAGGGGCACCGGCGCGTGGCCCGCGGGACGGACCTTGCCGTCGGGTTCGTCGAGGCGCACGGCAGGCCTCACACCATCGAGCTGCTCGAAGGCCTCCCGATCGTGCCGCGGCGGCGGATCGAATACCGCGGTGTCGTCATCGAGGAGATGGACACCGACGCCGTCCTGGAGCGCTCGCCGACGGTCGCCCTGGTCGACGAGCTGGCCCACACGAACGTGCCCGGCTCGGCCCGCGGCAAGCGCTGGCAGGACGTCGAGGTCATTCGTGACGCCGGCATCCACGTCGTGACGACGATGAACGTCCAGCACCTTGAAAGCGTCTCGGATGCCGTCGCGACGATCACCGGGGCCCCGGTCAACGAGCGCCTGCCCGACGACGTCCTCCTGAGCGCGGACGAGATAGAGCTCGTCGACATGAGTCCCCACGCCCTGCGACAGCGGATGAAGCATGGCAACGTCTATCCGCCCGATCGCGCCCAGGTCGCGCTCGACAGGTTCTTCACCGAGTCGAATCTGACGGCGCTGCGCGAGCTCTCCCTCCGGCTGGTCGCCCGACGGGTCGAAGGCCAGCTCGAGGACGCGATCGCGGGTCGCCAGATGCCTCTGGTGACCGATCGCGTGCTCGTCCTGATCGACGGGAGTCCCGCCACGGGGCGGGCGGTGCGCAAGGCCGCGATGCTCGCCGGCTCGCTTCACGCCGCCTTCGTCGCCGTCGTGATCGAGACGCCGGAGCTCGGGCGCCTGCCGTTCGACCGAACTCGCGACCTCCACGAGGCGCTCGACGACGCCGTGGATCTCGGCGCCGACGTCGTGCGCCTCGAGGCGACGGACGTGGTGAGCGGGCTGGCGCAGGTCGCGCTGTCTCATCGGGCGACGCACCTGGTGCTCCCGCACCGTGAGGTGGCAGGCCTCAAACGGCTTCTGGAGCGCCCGCTCGTGGATCGCCTGGTCGAGCGGCTTCCCGACGTGGAACTGCACGTTGTCGGTGCCGGACCGCACCGAAGCTAGCGTCGTTGGCGAGCGCCCGTCGCCCCGGCATGTGACCGGTCCCTCGCCGACAGTCGGCGCCGGGCGCGAGCGCCCACGATCCCCGCTGTAGGCGGCCGGGGCGGAGCCCGGCTACGCTGCGCAGCCATGAGCGACCCCGCCGCCGTCAACCGCCCGCGCCGCGTTGCGGCCTGGGCCGCGGCACTCGCCGGCGCCGTGGCCGGCCTCGCGGCGGTCGCCGCCGGGGAGCTCTTCGCCGGGCTCGTCGCGGGCGCGCCGTCCCCCGTCGTCGCCGTGGGCGAGCTCGTCATCGAGCTCCAGCCGCCGGGCGCCAAGGACTTCGTCGTCGCCCTCTTCGGGACGAACAACAAGCTCGCCCTCCAGGTCGCAATCGTCGTCGCCGCCGTCGCGATCGCGGCCGGGGCCGGCGTCCTGGCCCGGCGGCGGTTCCGCGGCGGGGCGGCACTGTTCGTCGCCTTCGGGATCGTGGCTGCGTTCGCCGCGTTGCGTGAACCGCTGGCAGAGCCGCTCCTCTCGCCGGCAGGCCCGGCGCTCGCCGTCGCTGCCGGCCTCACGGCGCTCAGCGGGCTGCTGACGCTGGCCGGCGGGTCGGCGGATGACCGCAGAGTCGAGAACGCGGGCTGGCGGGCCGCCCCCGGCGACGCGGTGGTCGCCGACACGGCCAGCGCCGCCGGGAGGGCGGGGGTGCTCGCGTCGGGCGCCGGCAGGCTTGCGGAGAGCGGCCGGCCGGCGGCCGCCTCCCCTGCGACCCTGCCAACGTCGATGCCCGACTGGGACCGCCGCCGCTTCCTCATCGCCAGCGCCGGCACCATCGGGGCGGCTGTGGCAGCCAGCGTGGTCGGCCGGGGTCGCGTCGATGCGCGGCAGGGCGAGGACTTCGTCACGGTCTCCCGGCTCCCCGCGGCGCTCCAGCCCGCGCCGGCCCTCGATGCGACCCAGGAGCTCGCCGTCGCCGGGATCACCCCGCTCGTGGTGCCCAACGACGCGTTCTTCCGCATCGACACGGCAATCATCGTCCCGCGGATCGACGTCGGGGCGTGGCGCCTGGAGGTGCGAGGCCTGGTCGATCGTCCCCTGGTCCTCACGTACGACGAACTCCTGGCGATGCCGCTCTTCGAGCAGTACGTGACCCTCGCCTGCGTCAGCAACCCGGTGGGCGGGACCTTCGTCGGCAACACGCTGTGGACCGGCGTCCGGCTCCGGGACCTCCTCGACGCCGCGGGGGTGCAGGCGGGCGCGACCCAGGTCGTCGGCCGGTCGGTCGACGGCTTCAGCGCCGGCTTCCCCACGGCCTGGGCGCTCGCGCCCGGCCGCGAGGCGATGATCGCGGTCGGGATGAACCGGGAGCCTCTTCCGCCAATGCACGGCTTCCCGGCGCGCCTCGTCGTCCCGGGGCTCTTCGGCTACGTCTCGGCCACGAAGTGGCTGGCGGCCATCGAGCTGACGACCCGCGAGGCGGTCGACGGCTACTGGATCCCGCTCGGCTGGGCGAAGGACGGGCCGATCCTGACGCAGTCGCGCATCGACGTCCCGGCGGCCCGGACGAGCATCCCGGCGGGGCCCACGGAGATCGCCGGCGTCGCCTGGGCGCCCGATCGGGGCGTGTCGCGCGTGGAGGTTCGGATCGACGAGGGCGAGTGGCGCCCCGCGCGGACGAGCCGCCCGATCTCGGACGCGACGTGGGTCCAGTGGGTCCTCTCCTGGGATGCCCTGCCCGGCCGGCACGTCCTCGAGGTCCGGGCGACCGACGGGAACGGCGAGGCGCAGTCGGAGACGCCGACGAGCGCCGCGCCGGACGGCGCGCGGGGCCTGCACCGGGTGATCGTCAGCGTGGTCTGACCCTCGGTCCGGGAACGCAGGCGGACCGACGCCAGAGCAGATGGCAGTGCATGCACCGCGGTATCGCCTGCGAGCTCGCCCGGGCTCGGCGGCTCGACCATCTCGTGGTCGGACGGCGACCCGGTCTACACGTGCTCGAGGAACCGCTGCTTGATCAGCGGCAACGCCTCGTCGAGCGGCATGTCCCAGACGCGCCGGTTGAAGATCTCGACCTCGATCGGGCCGCTGTAGCCGATCGCGTCGACGGCCGTGCGCAGTCGGCGCAGCTCGATGACGCCATCTCCCATCACCCCTCGCCCCATGAGCGGATCGGGCGAGGGGACGAGCCAGTCGGACACGTGGAAGCCGAGCACGCGGCTGCCGGCGCGCCGGATCCCCTCGTAGACGTCGGGGTCCCACCAGACGTGGTACGCGTCGACGACGACGCCGACGAGTTCGGGCGGGAACCGTTCGGCGATCCTGATCGCCTGCCCGAGAGTCACGACCACGGACCGGTCGCCGGCAAACACCGGGTGAAGCGCTTCCACGCCGAGCTTGACGCCCAGGCGCTCGGCCTCGGGCAGGAGCCGCTCGATGCCCTCCACGACCATCCGGCGGGCGGCATCCAGATCGCGGTCCGGGGCGGGCCCGCAGACCAGCACGAGAACCCGGGTGCCGAGCTCGGCCGCCTCCTCGAGCGCCAGCAGGTTGTCGTCGTGGCGGGCCTGTCGTTCGGCCAGGGTTGCCGCCGCGAAGAATCCGCCGCGGCACAGGCTCGACACCGAGAGTCCGGCATCGCGGACCAGCCTGGCGGTCTCGCGCACCCCCAGCTCGGCCACCTTGTGCCGCCAGAGGGAGATCCACTTGATCTCGTGGCGGACGCAGGCCTCGATGACGGTGCGGGTGTCGCAGGGGTCGGCGGTGATCTGGTTCAGGCTCAGGCGGGCGAGCGACACCCGGTCCGCCAGGCCGTCCGCGACCGGCGAATCGGCGGTTGGGCTGGTCTCGGTGGTGAGCATCTGGCTCAGAACGCCAGCCTCGGAACGTCGACCCAGCGGCGTTCGTGCCACGACCGGAGCGCCAGCTCGGCGAGCTGGACGGCCCTGGCGCCCTCGAAGAGGTCCCAGGGGAACGGCTCGTCGAGGACGACGTGACGCAGGAACAGCTCCCACTGCACCTTGAACCCGTTGTCGAGCGGTCGGCCGTCCGGAACGTCCTGCCAGCCACCGCGGTAATCCGTCGAGTTCGGGATATCCGGGTTCCAGAGCGCGCGCGGCGTTGCCGAGCGGTCCTGGATCCGGCAGTCGAACAGCCCGGCCACGGCGCTGCCGTGCGTCCCGTCGAGCTGGAGCGTGAACAGGTCATCCCGGTAGACCCGGGTCGCCCACGAAGAGTTGATCTGGACGATCGCCCCGCCCTGGATGGCGAAGGTGGCGAACGCCGCGTCATCGGCGGTGGCCTCGTACGAGCGGCCGTGCTCGTCGTAGCGGGTCGGGATGTGCGTGACCCCGAGGCAGGACACGGACTCGACCGGTCCCACGAGATGCTCAAGCAGGTACCGCCAGTGACAGAACATGTCGAAGATGATCCCGCCGCCATCCTCGGCGCGGTAGTTCCACGACGGCCGCTGGCTCGGCTCCAGGTCGCCTTCGAAGACCCAGTACCCGAAGTCGCCGCGGGCGGCCAGGATCCTGCCGAAGAAGCCGGCGTCGATCAGTTGGCGGAGCTTGACGAAACCCGGCAGGAAGAGCTTGTCGGCGACGACGCCGTTCTTGACGCCGGCCGACCTCGCGAGCGCCGCCAGCCGCAGGGCCGTGGCGAGGTCGAGAGCCGTCGGCTTCTCGCAGTACACGTGCTTGCCCGCCGCGATCGCGTCCTCGAGCGCGGCCGGGCGCTGCGCCGTGTGAAGGGCGTCGAAGTAGACAGCATCGTTCGGGTCGTCGAGGCAGCGGGCAAGGTCGGTGCTCCAGCGCTCGATGCCGTGCTTCTCGGCGAGGGCACGGACGCGCCCCTCGTCGCGTCCGACGAGAATCGGGTCTGGCCAGATCGCCTCATCGTCGGCGATGCGCACGCCGCCGGCGCTCCGGATCGCGAGGATCGACCGGACGAGATGCTGGTTCTGGCCCATCCGTCCGGTGACGCCGTTCATGATGATCCCGACCCGGCGCTGCTTCACGGACGTCCTCTCTGTCTTCCGGTCCGCCACGGCAGGTGTTGCCGGTGGGCAGGTGATCCCATGGAACGCACGTCACGCCGGGACGTCGGACCACGCCATCCGACGATCCTCAACGCGCGACCCCGGCCGACTGCGCGGCGTCGATCCGGGCGACCGACTCGCGAACGACCACGGTCGTCGGCACGTTTTCGCGGAGGTCGGGCTCCGCCTCCGCGTCGAGGGCGAGCTCCATCGCCCGGCGGCCCATCTGGGCCATCGGGATGGCCACCGTGGTCAGCGGCGGCGTGAGGTCGCGGGAGATCGGGATGTCGTCGAAGCCGACCACGGAGACGTCCCGGGGGACCGACAGACCCCGGTCGCGCAGCGCGGAGAGGGCGCCGATCGCCATGATGTCGCTGGCGGCGAAGATCGCGCTGAACCGGACACCCGAGTCCACCAGCCGCAGGCATCGCTCGTAGGCGCCGTCGCGGCTGAAGTCGCCGGCCACGATGAGCTCGGGGTCGGGGGGCACGTCGAATGCCGACAGGGCGCCTCGATAGCCGTTCAGGCGCTCGTTCGTCGTGCTGAACGACGGCGGTCCCGAGAGGTGGGCGATCCGCCTGTGGCCGTTCTCGAGCAGGTGGGTCGTGATCCTGAATGCACCGCCGGCGTTGTCCGGCACGACGGCCCGGGCACGGATCGGGTACAGGCCACACACGACCAGCCGCCCGCCCTGCGCCCGCAGCCCGCGGGCCTGTTCCTGGAGGGCGAGCAGGAACCTGTCCTCCTCCACGTACCCGCTGGCGATGATCACGGCGTCCACCCGCTCGGCGCGGAGCAGCTCGATATAGGTGATCTCGCGGGCCGGGTCGCGCATCGAGCTGCAGAGCAGGACGAGCCGGCCGTGCTGGTCCGCCACCTCCTGGATCCCGCTCACGATCTCGGCGAAGTAGGGATCGGAGACGTCGTGCAGGATGACCCCGATCGTGCCGCTGGTCGACTTGATCAACGCCCGGGCGTGGGCATTGGCCACGTAGCCGAGATCGCTCGCCGCGTCATGGACCCGGAGCCGGGTCGGCTCGGCGACCGGGTAGTTGCCGTTGAGGACGCGGGACACGGTGGCGACGGACACGCCCGCCCGGCGCGCGACATCGTTGATCGTCACAGTCATGCGGCGATCCTAGGGCGCCAGAAAAGGCTTACTAGTGCCATTCGGTTCATCGTTGGACGCGTGCTCCCTGGCCGGCCACCAACGCGTCCACCTCGGCCAGCGTTGCCATGGAGGTGTCGCCCGCCGTGGTCATCGCCAGCGCCCCGTGGGCGGCGCCGTACTCGACCGCCACCTCGGGGCCAAGCCCGACCAGGAACCCGTGGATGAGCCCGGACGCGAATGAGTCGCCGCCGCCCACCCGATCGAGAATCTCGAGGTCCGGTCGCGGGATCGCCTGGTGGAGCGTGCCGTCCTCCCAGCAGACCGCTCCCCAGTCGTTGCGCGTCGCGGTCCTCGCGACTCTGAGGGTCGTGGCGACCGCGCGCACGTTCGGATACGCCGTGGTGACCCGGTCGATCATCCGCCCGAACGCGGCAGGGTCCAAGGTGTCCAGGCCGGGCTGCAACCCCTCGACTTCGAAGCCCAGCGCCGCGGTGAAGTCCTCCTCGTTCCCGAGCAGCACGTCGACCAGTGGGACAAGTGAGCGGTTGACCTCGCGCGCCCTCGCCTGGCCGCCGATCGACTTCCAGAGCGAGGGGCGGTAGTTGAGGTCGTAGCTGACGATGGTGCCGTGGCGGCGCGCTGCCTCCATTGCCTCCCGGGCGACGAGAGGGGTCGTGTCCGAAAGGGCCGCGAAGATGCCGCCGGTATGGAACCAGCGCGCTCCGTCCCGGCCGAAGACCCGATCCCAGTCGATCTGCCCACCGCGGAGCTGCGAGACCGCCGTGTGGCCGCGATCGGAGCAGCCGACGGCGCCGCGGACGCCGAAGCCACGCTCGGTGAAGTTGAGGCCGTTGCGGGCGACCCGGCCGACACCGTCGTAGGGCACCCAGGAGACCAGCGAGAGATCGACGCCGCCCTGGAGCATCAGGTCCTCTACGAGGCGGCCGACGGGGTTGTCGGCGAGAGCGGTGACGATCGCGGTGCGATGGCCGAAGGTGCGTCGGAGACCCCTGGCCACGTTGTACTCGCCGCCGCCTTCCCAGGCCCGGAAGACACGGCTGGTCGCGATCCGGCCCTCGCCGGGATCCAGCCGGAGCATGACCTCGCCGAGCGCGACGAGATCCCATCGGCAGGCGTCAGCGGGGCGCAGCTCGAGGGGCAATGTCGATCCTCCTTCGATCAGCCGGTGGGATCGGCGGCCGCTGCGGAGGCCAGCCCCGGACGGCCCGCGCGGGCGATCGCGATGGCCTCAGAGGTCAACCGCGTGATCGCCTCGAAGTCGCCTGACGCGATCAGTTCCCGCCTCACCATCCAGCTGCCGCCACAGGCCAGGACCTGGGGCAACGCCAGGTAGGCGGCGAGGTTCGCCGGCCCCACACCGCCGGTCGGCACGAAGCGAACCGTCGGATAGACCGGCGCGACCGCCTTGAGGAAGGGGATCCCGCCGCAGACCTCGGCCGGGAAGAACTTCAGGACGTCGAGACCGTCCGCGAGCGCGCGCTCGATCTCGCTCGGCGTGCACACCCCGGGCACCATCGGCCTCCCGAGCCGACGAGCGGCGGCCATGACCTCGGGGTTGGATCCGGGCGCGACGAGAAACGCCGCCCCGGCCCGCACGGCGGCCTCCGCCTGCTCCACCGACAGCACGGTCCCGGCCCCGACGAGGAGGTCCGGGCAGCCCTCCCGAATGGCCCGAATGGCATCGGCCGCCGCTGCTGTCCGGAAGGTGATCTCGGCGCACGGCAGGCCCGCGGCGACCAGCGCCTCGGCCAACGGCACGGCGCGACTCACGTCGGTGATCTCGACGACCGGCACGATCGCCATGTCTCCGAGCCGTTCCAGGATGCCCATCTGATCACGTCCTCGCCCGCCAGCCGGGCATGTCGTCGGTGCCACGGCGTCACTTCTGCGGAGACATGATACCCGCTTGGCGGTCGAGAGAAAACGCTTTCTTTCCCGGTCCGACTGCGGTACGCTCGCAGGGGGTCACCCGAGTGACCGCGGCGCCCGCCACGTGACGCGGCGGCGTGCAGTGAAGCTCCGAAGGCTGGACGGACCGAGATGCTCACGATCGATGGCGCGCTCAGGCCGAGCGACCTGCTCCCCGCGATCGGCCGCCTCTGGGCGGCGTCGGGGCCGAAGATCCGGGCGATCGAGGCGGCCTGGCCGGCCGGCAGCGGCGCACCCGTCTTCACCGTCGAGGGCCGCTACACGGCTCGCGGCTGGACGGAGTGGACCCAGGGCTTCCAGTTCGGATCCGCTCTCCTCCAGTTCGACGCGACGGGCGATGAGACGTTCCTGGAGATTGGCCGCGAGGCCACACGGTCGCGGATGGCCGTCCATCTGACCCACATCGGCGTGCACGATCACGGGTTCAACAACGTCAGCACCTACGGCAACCTCTGGCGGCTGGCCCGCGAGGGACGCATCGCCCAGACATCGGGCGAGCGCGAGGCCCTCGAGCTCGCGCTTGCCGTCAGCGGTGCCGTCCAGGCCGCGCGATGGACGCCGATGGAGACGGGTGGCTTCATCCACTCGTTCAATGGCCCCCACTCGCTCTTCGTCGACACGATCCGCTCACTCCGATCCCTGGCCATCGCGCACGACCTCGGCCACGTGCTCATGGCGGAGCACGACGAGCGCGTGTCGCTGCTCGGCCGCCTCATCGAGCACGCCCGGGCGACGGCGCTCTACAGCGTCTACTACGGTCGCGGCCGGGACGCCTACGACGTCCGTGGCCGGACGGCCCACGAGAGCATCTTCAACGTCACGGACGGCCGTTTCCGCTGCCCGAGCTCACAGCAGGGATGGTCCCCGTTCACGACCTGGACCCGCGGGCTGGCCTGGGCGATGTGCGGATTCGCCGAACTGCTGGAGTGGCTCGAAGGTCGCCCGGAGGTCGAGCTCCTGCCGTACGGGGGACGAACCGAGGTCGAGTCCGTCATGCGCGAGGCCGCCCTGGCGACCTGCTACTTCTACCTTGCGAACACGCCCACGGACGGCGTCCCCTACTGGGACACCGGCGCGCCCGGGCTCGCTCGGCTGGGGAGCTGCCTGGATCGGCCGTCGGACCCGTTCAACGACGAGGAGCCGGTCGACAGCTCGGCGGCGGCCATCGGCGCCCAGGGCCTGCTTCGGCTCGGGCACTACCTCCGAGAGCACGGCGACCCGGAGGGCGCCCGGTACTGGCAGGCCGGGCTGACCGTCGCCCGGACGCTCTTCGGCGAACCCTACCTGAGCACCGACCCCGGTCACCAGGGCCTGCTGCTCCACGCGGTCTACCACCGACCGAACGGCTGGGACCACGTTCCGGCCGGCCGCCGGGTGCCGTGCGGCGAGTCGTGCATGTGGGGCGACTACCACCTCCGCGAGCTGGCCCTCTACCTCGGGCGCGTGGCGAAGGGCGAGACCTACCATGCGTTCTTCGGCCCACGTGGCCCCAACGGTCATGACTGACCGCCGAGTTGCCCTCATCACTGGCGGTACCCGCGGAATCGGCCTGGCGATCGCGCGGGCGCTGGCAGCCGAGGGCTGCGACCTTGTCCTGAGCGGTCGGCGGCCGGCGGACGAAGTGGCCGGGGTCGTTGCCGAGCTGGATGCCGCGGGCGCCACGGTGGCGTACTTTCGCAGCGACATTGCCATCAGCGCGGACCGGGCGGCCCTCGTGGCCGCGGTCCGGGAGCACTTCGGGCGCCTCGACATCCTCGTCAACAACGCCGGTGTGAGCCCGCTCGTCCGGGCGGACATCCTCGAGGCCGACGAGGCGAGCTTCGAGCGCCTGATCAGCACGAACCTCGCCGGTCCCTACTTCCTGACCCAGGCCGTCGCCAACTGGATGATCGAACAGGCGCGGGAACGCGACTTCAGCGGCTGCATAGTGACGATCACCTCGGTATCGGCGACCGTTCCGTCGACGAACCGCGGGGACTACTGCATCTCCAAGGCCGGCCTGAGCATGGCCAGCCGCCTCTGGACGGTGCGCCTGGCCGAGTTCGGGATCCCGGTCTACGAGGTGCGGCCGGGGATCGTCTACACCGACATGAGCTCGGCGGCCAGGGAGAAGTACGACCGGCTGATCGCCGAAGGGTTGCTGCTTCAGCCCCGCTGGGGCGCACCGGAGGACGTGGGCCGGGCCGTCGCCATGCTCGCCCGCGGCGACCTCGCCTACAGCACCGGCAGCGTCGTCATGGTCGACGGGGGATTGACCATTCCACGTCTCTGACCCGGGGCCGCGTCTGATCCTGGCGATCCGACCCGGGGTTGGCCCCTGTCCCGGACCGGGTGAGGTCAGTTCGTGCGCTGGGCCCTTTCGGTCGAAGGAAGCCACCGGTTGACCCGCTGGTCGACCAGTTGCACGAGGCCGACCACGAGATACGCGATGACCATCACGAGGAGGACGATGGCAAGGACGGTCTCGGCATCGAACATCCGTCCGGCCTTCATCAGGATGCTGCCGAGTCCGACCACCGCAATGAACATCTCTCCGTTGATCCACCCCTTGACGGCTCGCCCCGCGCCCAGGCGGAGCCCGGCGAACGCAAGCGGGAGGGCGCTGGGCAGCATCACCTTCAGAACCATGTCCCGCCGGCTGGCGTTGAACGACCGCGCCATCTCGATCTGCTCGGCTTCAACTGCGTGGACGCCGGCCACCGTGTTGATGATGATGACCCACATGGCGGAGATCACGATCAGGGCGATGATCGATCCGGAGCCAAGACCGAAGATCGAGAACAGGATCGGGGCAAACACGAGTGTCGGGGCGGTCAGGAATCCGTAGACGTAGACGTCGAGCGCAAGCTCGATCTTGCGGGATGCACCCATGAGGAGACCGATTCCGACACCGCCCACGACGGAGATGACGGAGCCGATCAGAAGGTTGGTCATGCTCGCCACGAGGCTCGGCCCGATGCGCCCGGCCAACGTGAGCTCCACCAGGCGGTCGACGACGGTGCTGAAGGGCGGCAGAAAGGACACGCCCCAGAGCCGGGCCCCGATCTCCCATGCGACCACACCAGCCAACAGGGGCAGGGCACTCTCGAGCGGACCCCTGAGGCGAGTCCGAAGCGGTGTGGACGCCGTGGGCGACGTCATTCGGCGACGCCACCCGGGACGATGGTCTGCATCGTGCGGAGACGCTGCCAGAGGTGTTCGGTGATCTCGGTGAATTGCGAGGATCTCTGGATGTCGCTGACGCTCGACGCGCGCGGTCGCGGCAAGGGGACCGGCACGATCTCCTCTATGGTGCCGGGCCGGGCGGTCATGAGGACCACCCGATCGCCGAGGAGGACCGCCTCCTCCATGCTGTGGGTCACGAAGACGACCGTGACGCGGTTGGCTTCCCAGACACGCAGCAACTCCTCCTGGAGGAAGTCGGCGTGTCTGCTCGTCCAGTGCCCCAAACGGCTCGTCCATCAGGAGGACCCGGGGTTCGACCGCAAGGGCCCGCGCCAGGCCGACGCGCTGCTGCATGCCCCCCGAAAGCTCCCGGGGCAGGCGGTCGGCGAACTCAGAGAGACCGACCATCTCGACCAGCTCTCGCGCCTTCGCCTCGCGACTCGCCTTGGGTTCACCCCGCAGCTCCAGGCCGAACGCGACGTTCGCGAGAACCGTCAACCACGGCAGCAGCGCGAAGCTCTGAAAGACCATCGCGCGCTCCGGTCCCGGTCCCCGGACGGCCTTGCCCTCGACGAGGATCTCGCCTCCCTCCCAGGGAACAAGGCCGGCGATCGCCCGCAGAAGTGTCGTCTTGCCACAGCCGCTTGGGCCGAGGATCGTGAGGAATTCATTCTCCTGGACCGTGAGGCTCACGTCCTTGAGAGCGACTGTGGGCGGCCTTCCGTCCCTGGCCGGAAACACCTTCGAAACCGATTGAACGTCGATCACCGAGATCCCGTCACCCTCTCGACTCCTTCCATGGCGTGATCCGGCGCTCGACCAGTCGCGCTCCGCTGATGAGGAGCAACGACTCGAAGACAACCAGCAATGCCGTTGCGTAGAGACGATCGCCCTGGAAGAACCCTTCGGCCTGCAGGATCAGCCGTCCGATGCCGACCGACACCATCAACAGCTCGACGAGCACCATCCCGGTGACGGCTCGACCGAGGCCGATCCGGACCCCGGCCATGACCGCCGGCAGGGCCGCCGGCAGCAGCACCCGTCGCCAGACCTGGCGCTCTGACGCCATCAAGGAGTGAGCCATCTCGATCAACGAGACGTCGACTCCCCGGACGCCTGCCTTCGCGTTCACCGCGACCATGGGCATCGTGAACAACACGACGAGGATGACCCGCGAGGTCAGGCCGATCCCGGTGGACATCACGACCAGCGGGATCAGCCCGGCGATCGGCACCGCGACGGCCAGGTCTATGTACGGATCCAGCGCCTTCGACATCAGCCTGAACCGGCCGGTGACGAAGCCCAAAGGGATCCCGATGACGACGGAGATGACGAAGCCAAGGACCATCGCCTGGTTGCTCGTGAAGAACGCAGCCCAGACTTCCGGGTCGGCGATCATCTCGACAGTGGCGACCACTGTCTCCGTGAAGGTCGGAACGAGCAGCGCCTTCGAGCCCGACGCGAGGATCTGCCACGCCAGCGCGAACACGACGAGGGTGGTGAGCCGGTAGGTCGCCGGCGAACTCGCCAGCGCATGGGCCATCCGGCTCACCACGTCCGCACCGCGTCTACCGGGTGACGCGGAGAGACCGCTACTCGAGAGCAATCGCCCGCTCGAGGTACGAGAAGTCGGCAATGGCCTCGGCCTTGGTGCCGGCGTTCAGGACGCCGGCTGCGATGAAGAAGTCAATTGTCGCCTGGAGGCTCTGCATGTTGATGTCCGTGCCCACGAGGAGCTTGAGGTCGATGTAGGCCTTGATGACCAGGTCCAGGCTATCAAGCGGAGTCTCGGGGAGGTACTTGAGGACTATCGACCGGTAATAGGCGGGGTCGGCGTTGACCTTGCGCATCTCGTCGATGTAGGCCTTGATGAAGGCGACGGCGGTATCCGGGTTCTGTTCCACGAACTCTCGGTTGCCGACCATCACGCCCGTCTTGAGGTTGGGCAGGTCCAGGTTGAAGCGCGCGAGGGAATGGAACGCGTCGCCCTGGTCCTTCTCGAGGAGCACGGCGTCCGACAGCTCGAGGGCCGTCGCGTCGATCTGTCCCGCCAGGAGGGCCGCGTAGCGGACGTTGGAGCCTCCGACCACGAGGAACTCGGGCTTGATGTCCGCGCAGTTGGTGGCGATCCAGTTCCGGACCATGGCGGTGGCGACCGCCCCTTCGCTGAAGATGCCGACGCGCTTCTTGTCGAGCTCTGCGCAGGTCGTGATGTCGGCCTTGCTGTAGAGGCCCCACTGGTTGCCGGTCTCGTTGCCGATGACCACGTTGTTGGCGCCCGCCTGGATGGCGAGCAGGTCGGATGACGTCGCCCCGCCGGCGAACTGGAACTCGTTGCGGGAGGTGCCGTCGGAGGCGAGCTCAACGCTGGCCACCTCGACCCATTCCGCGGGAAGGCCGGCGGCCTTCATCCCGTCGGCGGCAGCCATGGCGATGACGGCGCTGAAGTCCGGGTCAACGATGACGACCTTGAACGGCACGACCGTGAGGGGCGCCGGAGTCGGGGCCGGAGTCGGGGCGGCCGGCGTGGGGGACGCGGCCGGGGCGGCCGGCGTGGGGGACGCGGGCACCGGCGTTGGCGCCGGAGTCGGGCTGGCGGCTGATCCGCATCCCGCCAGCAGCAGCGCAGTGGCTACGCTCGCTACGATCGGCCCAAAGGCGCCCGACGAAAGCCGCGGGCGTCGCCGTGCCTGGTGTGCGTTCATGGCTCCTCCCAGAATGACAAAGCAAACGCTTACATCCGGAAAAATGTAAACCACACGGTCTAGGGCCATTAGGCTCTACCGGTCCCGGGTCCTGAGCAGCAAACCTTTTCTGTCGGCTCGGGAGGCATCGGGCCGAGCGTAGCTGGGGGTACTGCAGCTTTGATCGACGCGTATAGCCACATCTTCCCGCCGGGCTACATGGCGGCCGTCCAGGCGGTCGCGCGGGACCAGGGCCGTCTGAAGCGGTGGTTCAACCTGCCGGCGCTGCACGACCTGGACACCCGGTTCGCGACGATGGATCGATTTCCGGGATATCAGCAGGTCCTGACGCTGTCAATGCCACCCATCGAGGCGCTGGCTGGTCCGGAGGAATTGCCCCGGCTCGCCCGCCTGGCGAACGACAGCATGGCCGCGCTGTGCGCAACCTACCCCGATCGCTTCCCGGCGTTCGTCGCGGGACTCCCCCTCGACAGCGTGCCCGCGGCGCTCGCCGAGCTCGTCCGTGCCGTCAGCCAGCTCGGCGCGAGAGGGATCCAGCTCTTCAGCAACGTCAATGGGATCCCGCTCGACGATCCCCGGTTCCGACCCCTCTTCGAGCGCATGGCCGACCTCGACCTGCCGATCTGGATTCACCCCACGCGAGGTCCGTCCTTCGCCGACTACGCGACCGAGCGCGATTCTCGCTACGAGATCTGGTGGGCCCTCGGGTGGCCGTACGAGACGAGCGTGGCGATGGCCCGCCTCGTGTTCAGCGGCCTGTTCCGCGACTTCCCCGCACTGAAGATCATCACCCACCACATGGGGGCCATGATCCCGTACTTCGAAGGCCGGATCGTTCGCGGCTGGGACCAGCTGGGGTCCAGGACGGAAGGCGACGACCTTGCGCGGCTTCGTGCCGGCATGGAGAAGAGCCCCGTCGAGTACTTCCGGATGTTCTACGCGGACACGGCCCTGTCGGGGTCGCGTGCGGGCACCCGCTGCGGCCTCGACTTCTTCGGACCCGAGCACTGTCTCTTCGGAACCGACTATCCCTTCGACCCGGAGGGAGGGGAGCTCTTCATCCGCGAGACGATTGCCGCGGTCGACTCGCTCGGCCTGTCCGAGGAGCAGAAGAGCGACGTGCTCTCGGGGAACGTCGCCCGCCTGATGCGGCTGCACGCGCGACGCGGCAACGACACCGGCGAGGAGTGACGCCAATGGCACCAGGACCGCTCAAGTTTGCCGGAGTCCACGCCCCGGTCGGCTACTCGCACGCGTGTCGCGTCGGCGACACGGTCTACCTCGCCGGCCAGGTGGCCCGCGATCTCGGTGGCGAGGTCGTGGGCAGGGGAGATATCAGGGCCCAGGCTCGGCAGGCGTTCGCGAACATCGCCGCGATCCTGGGCGAGATGGAAGCTTCGGTTGACGACATCGTCAAGACGACCGTCTACCTGACGGACGCCCGCTACGTGGACGCCTTCCGCGAGGTTCGGCAGGAGGTCCTCGGGGACCACCTTCCCCCCAATACTCTGCTGGTCGTATCGGGACTCGCTCGACCCGACCTGCTCGTGGAGATCGAGGCCATCGCCATCCTCCCCTGACCCCCCGATCTGCGGCGATCGCGACGGGGCACTGGCCGAAAGGGCGGGCACGAAGAGCACGGGAGACTAGAGAGAGACATGAGCGATCCACGGCGGATTCTCATTCGGGGGGGCCTGATCGTCACCCAGGACGAATCGCTGGGGATCCTGGACGGTGGCGACATCCTCATCGAAGGCGATCGCCTGATCGCGGTCGGCGAATCGATCGGCGACCCGGGTGAGGCGGAGGTCATCGACGCACGTGGACGCATCGTCCTGCCGGGCCTGATCGACTGTCATCGCCACCTCGGCGCCGGCCTGCGCGGCCGCTCCGTCAACGACTCCTTCCACGTCGCCATCACCAACTGGAAGCCGACGACGGTTCGAATGCTCGAGCCAGGCGACCTCTACGTCTTCACGCTCGGCAACGCGCTCGACTCGCTCAACTCGGGCGTCACGACCGTCGTCGATCACAGCAACTACCTGGCCGGCAGGCTCCACGCCCTCGAAGCGCTTCGCGGCGTCAGGGATTCGGGGATACGCGCCACCTGGTGCTTCGGGCTCGCCGGCCCGGACGGCCTGAGAACGCTCGATGAGCGAATCGAGCTCGCCGGGGAACTCTGGTCGGACGAGTTCGGCGGGCGGTTCGGCCCCGACCAGCGGGTCCAGATGGGCGTCGCGCTCGAGGAACCCGAGACGGTCGGGATGGATACCTTCCATCGGGAGATCCGTGCAGGGCGAGCGCTCGGGGTGCCGACCCTTACGGCGCACGTCAACTGCAAATGGGACCGCCAGACGGGAGCGGCACCTGCCCAGGTGCAAGGGCTTGCCGATGTCGGGCTCCTCGGGCCGGACTTGCTCTTCTCGCACATGAACATGACCACGGACGAGGAGTGGGACGTCCTGCGAGAAGCGGGTGGGAGCATCTGTGCGACGCCGGAGACCGAGTTCGGGTCTGGAATGGGCCGCAGCTGCCTGAGGGCCCAGGCCTGGGGGGTCTCCCCTGCCATCGGGTTCGACCTGAGTGGCGGCCCCACCGGCAACCTGCTCACCGCGATGCGCCTGGGGCTCCATTCCGAGCGGCTGTTCCGGAACACCGCCGACGCGAATGTCGTCTCGACCCACGACGCCCTCCGCTGGGCGACCGTCAACGGGGCGCAGGCGCTCGGCAGGTCTGCGGAGATCGGCTCGCTCACGCCCGGCAAGCTCGCCGATGTCGTCCTCATCGACATGCGCGCGATCAACTTCGGCGGCTGCGACCGGAGCGATCCGGTGAGTCTCGTCGTGGAAGACGCCCATCCGGGCAATGTGGAGACGGTCCTGGTCGGCGGCCAGATCGTGAAGTCCGAGGGACGTCTCCTGGTTGACGTGGACCGAGTCATCGAGACCTGGAACGCGGCGGCCGGCGGGCTGCGCCGCCGAGCCCAGGGCGCCCTGTCGGCACTCAATCGGGAGGCTGAGCTGGGGGCCTACTACGCGGGCGTTGCGCCAGGACCTGACCGCCCCACATAGGTCGGCGCGCGCCGCGTCGAGGCTCCCCGCAACGCATCCCTCCGCCCCGGGTGACGTGCTGAGTGGCAGGCCTGCTCAGGTCACCGGCTCGGGCGGCCGCGCCGCCGGCGACACGTAGCGGCGCAGCTCCGGGAAGCCGCGAACCACGGCCACGAGTCCCACGAGGCAGAGGATCCCGCCCGACACGACGGACAGCTGCGGCCCGACCACGGCGGCCACCGCAGCCGCCTCGGCGTCGCCTATCCGGGGCCCGCTCGTCACGACGAGGACCTGGATCGAGGCCACCCGTCCCGCGGATCTCGTCGGGCGTCTCGAGCTGCACGATCGCCGACCGCAGGACCGCGCTGAAGACGTCGGCGGCGCCGGCGCAGGCCAGGAAGAAGAGCGCCAGCGGGAAGCTCCACGTGGAGAGCCCGAAGAAGGTGATCGCGACTCCCCAGGCGGCGACGGCAACGATGACCGCCCGCCCCGGGTGCACGATCCTGCCCACCCAGCCGGAGAGGGCGGCCCCCACCAGCGCCCCCGCCGCCGGGGCCGCGGCCAGCAGCCCGACGCCGGCCGGACCGGCGTGGAAGACATCGAGCGCCAGCGCCGGGAAGAGGGCGAACGGCATCCCGAAGACCATCGCGACGAGGTCGATGACGAATGTCGAGAGCACGATCGGCTTGCGACGCGTGTAGCGAAGCCCCTCGGCCACGGTAGCGAGGCTGGGCCGGGCCGCTCCCGGGTGCGGCGGGATCGGGGCGATGAGGAGGATTGCGACGATCGCCGCTCCGAAGGTGACCGCGTCGAAGAAGAACGCCCCCGCCACGCCGACGGTCACGAGGAGGAGCCCGCCGAGCGCCGGCCCGGCCACGGCCATCGCCTGGAAGCCCAGCTGGTTGAGGGCGATCGCGGCGGGAAGGCGCTCGCGGGGCACGAGGCGGGGGACCGCCGAGGAGCGCGCCGGCTGGTCGACCGCGCCAAGGCCCGCCGAGACGAAGGCCACTACGTAGTAGCCGACGAGCGGGGCACCGGGCGTCGCGGCGAGCACGAAGAGCGCCCCACTGGCGAGGGCGAGGCCGAACTGCGTTACCAGCAGGAGGCGGCGGCGGTCCACCGCGTCCGCGATCGCCCCGCCGCCCAGCGCAAAGACGAGGATCGGCACGAGCTGGACGAGGGCAAGGAGACCGACCGCCAGGGTGGAGCCGGTCAGGACGTAGAGCTGGAAGGGCAGGGCCACTACCGTGACCTGGCGCCCCACGCCGCTGATGACCTGGCCGGTCCAGAGGAAGCGGTAGTCGCGGTCGCGGCGCAGCGGCTCGAGGTCGAGGAGGATCCCGCCCAATCGCCTGCGCCGGGTCGCGGGATCGATGGACATGCTGCGAAGGATAGGGAGGTCGCGCCGCGCCGGAACGGCACCGTGAGCGCGCTCCATCCTCCGCAACGGGCCGCCGTGCTGCGCGCGGGTCCCCTACCCTTTCGCCCCATGGACCGCTACGCCGACGCCTCGTTCTGGCTGGAGACCGCCGGGGATCTCACGCCGCGCCCGCCGCTGGACGGCACGACCGAATGCGACGTGGCCATCCTCGGCGCCGGCTATACCGGGCTCTGGACCGCCTACTACCTGCTCAAGCTCCAGCCGGGGCTGCGGATCGTCATCGCCGAGGGCGAGATCGCGGGCTTCGGGGCGTCCGGTCGCAACGGCGCCTGGTGCGCTCCCGACCTCAACGTCTCGATGGATCGCCTCGCCCGGCTGCACGGCGAGGACGCCGCCCGGCGGATCCAGCAGGCGACGTACGACGCGGTCGACGAGGTTGGCCGGGTGGCCGCCGCCGAGGGGATCGACGCCGGCTTCCACAAGGGCGGCGAGCTCATCGTGGCCCGCGGGCCGCATCACGTCCCGGCGATCGAGGGCGCCCTTCGCGAGTACGAGCGGTTCGGCTTCGGGGAGCACTACCGGCTCCTCGACGCGGCCGGCGTCGCCGAGAAGATCCGGATCGCGGGGGCCGTGGCCGGGCTCTGGTCGGAGAGGGCCGCCGTGGTCCACCCGGGGCGCCTCGTTCGCGGCCTCGCCACGCTCGTCGAACGGATGGGGGCCCGGATCGTGGAGCGGACGCCGGTAACCGACTTCCGGGCGGCGGCCGGCGGGGTGGCCGGCGCGAGGGGCGCGGCCGGAGGAGCGGCGGCCGGCGGGGCAAGTGGCGGGCCGGCGGGCCGCGGCGGGCGGGCTGGCGGCGCGCCATCGGGCGCGGCGCCGGCGGCGCTGATCACGGCCCGCGGCGAGATCCGGGCGCCGGTCGTGGTCCTGGCCGGCGAGGCCTACCTCGTGCGCCTCGCCAGGCTCCACCGCCAACTCGTCCCGATGTACTCGCTCATCGTCCTGACGGAGCCGATCGACGACGCCCGCTGGGCCGAGATCGGGTGGGCCGGCCGGGAGATCGTGGCCTCGGCGCGCCTCTCGATCGACTACCTCTCGCGAACAGCGGACGGGCGGATCCTGTTCGGCGGGCGCGGCGCGCCATACCGCCTCGGCTCGCCGATCAAGGACGCCTACGACCGCCACGACCCCACCCACGAGATGCTCCGCGGCTTCGTCCGCACTTGGTTCCCGATGCTCGGCGACGTCCGCTTCACCCACGCCTGGGGCGGCCCCCTGGGGATGCCGCGCGACTGGCACCCGACATTCTCGTTCGACCCGCGGAGCGGGATCGCGAGCGCCCGCGGGTACACCGGGCACGGAGTCTCCACGGCCAACCTGGCCGGACGAACGCTTGCCGACCTGATCACCGGCGCCCGCACTCCGCTGACCGAGCTGCCCCTGGTGAACCATCGCAGCCCCGACTGGGAGGTCGAGCCGCTCCGCTGGCTCGGTGTCCGCTACGTGCAGGGCGCGATGTCGCGCCTGGATCGCCGTTCCGAACTGACGGGTCGTCCGCCGAGCGGCCGCTCGCTCGCAGAGCGGCTCGCCAGCCGCTGAACCGGGAAGCCGTGGGCCGCTGAGCCGGGTCCCGCGGATCGCGGCCACCGCGCGGCGTCGACCTTTGCCGTGACCGTCCACAAGGGCAGCTGTGGGTGGATCGTGTCCGCCCTCGGCCCCGCGCTGTTCACGCTCCCGTCGGTGACGTCGAGCTCGGCGGGCTCGATCACGCGGAACCTGGCCGTCACGACCGCGCGGGTGAAGCAGGTCCGGGGTGCCTGGAACGCCGCGGCGGGCGTCGCGCTCGTGCTGCGGCGCGGATCGAGCCGCTGGTGCGGCGACTTCGCGGCCCTTGGCCGCCGCGGCCAGACGGTCCGACTCGAGAACGCCCAGTACCAGGTCGTGTCCCGCGCCGAGCGCTGGGCGGGCACCGGGCGCGCCACGCCGGAGGCGGGTTCGGCGTACGTGACCGTATACGTGCGCATCAAGGCGCTGAAGAAGACCAGCTACAAGGACAGCAACTTACACGTTCCGGGACGCCACGGGAACGGACTGGAGGCGACCCATCGTGATGTGGGAGGAGCGCGAGCCCGCCCTCGGGTCCGGGGAGCTCCTGGTCGGCCAGTCCGTCGAGGGGTGGGTCACCTCGATCGCTCCCGAGGCGCAGCTGGACTCCCTGACACTCGTCTACTGGATGCACTCGTCCGGCTACGTCATGTCGCAGGACAAGCCCACGCTCCTCGTGCCCCTCGGAACGCTGGCCGCGCCGGCGCCGAGCCCGACGCCGTCGCCGGACCCGTCCAAGTCGCCCGAAGGAACGCCCGGGCTGGAGCCGTCACCGCCGGGCAACTGATCGCGCGGCCCCGCGCGGCGCAGCCTCGAACCGGCACGCTCGCCGCGGCGGCGCGGCCGGTGAAGTCCGAGTGAAGTCGCCGGATCTACCTTGTGTATCGACGTGCCCGCGGCTGGCAGCCCGTTCGCGCAGGCAGCCCGGTTCGGCCGACCCTCATGAGGAGGCGGTGAATGTCGGCAGCTGAACGGTGAGTCGGGGCCAGAGGCTGCTCCTCCGAATGCGGGCCAGCAAGGCGGACTGGTCCGTCGACGACGCGCTCACCGTATGTCGATGGGCCGGCTTCGTGGTTCGCGAGGGCGCCAAGCACATCGTCGTCCAGCACCCCGACCTCCCGTCGCTGGTCGCGACGATCACGAGATCCAGTCCGCTGCCGACGGGGTATATTCAGACGCTCCTCGATCTCGTCGCGCGAGCCGAGGAGGGCGGGAAGGGGGCGAAATGAGCACCGAGGTGCGTTCAACGGTCCGCGTTGGGGCGGGCGCGACGCTCCGCTACGACGCGGAACTCGTGCGCGACCACGCCGGTGCCAGCCGCGTCTGGGTCGCGCGCCATCCGGACCTGCCGGGATGCATGAGCCACGCGCTCACGACCGATGAAGCACTCGCGAATCTCGCGGAAGCGGCCGAGCTCTACCTCGCGGCCCTCGACGCAGCCGGCGTCGACCGACCGCCGCAGCCGCTCCATCCGCAGGCGTGGAGCCTGGAGTCCCCCGGAGCGGGCGACGAGCGGCACGGTCGTGCGTGATGAGAGCCTCGAGTCGGTCCGGAGCCCACGCGACCTGATGGCCCTGGGCTTCACGGCGCACAGAAGACGCCCGACGCCGATAGGCCATGAACAGCCTGGAAGAGGTCGTCATGCGCTTGGGGGAAGCGACCGCCCTCGCATACGACTTCACGATTCCCGGCGGAGACGGCTACCCCTGGAAAGCAGCTGGGATCGTCCGCCTCTCCGAACCCATCGAGGGTCGATCTCCTAGATCCTCCGCCCGATCGGGCGGGCGCTCTGGGGGGCCCTGGCGCTGGCTGCCTCCACCTCCGCTCATCCCGTGTGGCTCCACCATTCGTACGCCTCCGCGATCACATCGCCCAGCGTCGGCCAGCCCGCTTCGCCGACCCAGCGGATGGACTCATCGTTGCCGTCGTTGGCGAACTCGTGCCGATGATGGGCGTCGGCATGGCCCGGATGCGGGTGCGCGTTGTCGTACCGAAAGAGGCCGCGGACACCGTCCCCGGCCTTGATCATGACGTGATAGCTGTACTCGATCGTCTCGACCCAGCGGCGGCCGGAGCGCATCCAAGATCGCTGCCGCTTCCGCACCTGGATCTCGATGCCGTCGCGGCAGTAGAGGATCCCTGTCCACCGGACCGTGGCTTCGCCGGTCTCGATCGCAAGCGCGTCGTTGTCGATGAAGTGGTCCGCGAAGTCCGCGAGCCGGCGGTTGTGAGCCGAGAGATACGAGTCCCAGCTATTCGCCCCGTGCCTGCCGCTCATCGAGAAGAGCGCAGTAGGTGCCCCAGGCGATGAGCCACTCGGCCACTTCGGCCGTCTCGCGGATGACGCCCTGGTCGATGGCCGCGTGAACTTTCGCGGAGCGGAGTTCGTAGCGGTGCTCGAAGACGTTGAGTTGCGCCCGCAGCTCCACGATCATCCGCTCGCGATTCGCCGCGAGCTGCTCATGATCGTTGACGTCGGGCATGTTGATGATCATCGCTGCGCTCCGGGCTGGCGACGGGAGGGATGAGTACCGTGCGCCCGAAAGCGGACGCCTGTCAAGGTCCGGTGCCAGGAGTCTCGCCGACGACCGTGCCAGCTCGTCCGGCACCGTCGTTTCTGTTCGCAGTCGTGCGCTTGATGCGAATGCGCCGTCGCGCGGGAGTCGCCGATCAGGCGGGGTCGCGGGAGAGATTGAGGGCGAGGAGGGCGGCGAGGAGGGGTTCGGCGGTGAGGTCGGGGGGCCAGCCGTAGGCGGCGAGGACGGCGGTGTCGAGGGCGGCGTGGGCGTGCTGCGAGCCAGGTGGGGCGGGCGTTGTAGAGGTTGGTGAGGGTGCGCTTACCGAGCTCGGCGGGGTCGAGGCCGGGCGGGTTGAGCCAGCCGTCGCGGAGGCGGACGAGCTCGCGGGCGGCCGCGGCGATGGCCTCGCGCTGCTCGTCGGTGGGGCGCGGGAAGGGGAAGGTCTCGAAGCAGGTGGTGGGGGTGTAGCGGAGGCCGGACTCGACCTCGCGAGCTGGGTCCCGGTGGCGAGCGCCCACGCCTCGTGGACGCGCGAGTGGAGGACGCCGAACGTGTAGTCGTCGTCGCGGGCGAACGACGATGAGCCGCTGATCGGGCAGGACTCGGCTCGGCAGCCAGACGAACAGGCGGTGCTTGGCGAGCTGCGGGCGTCGCGATGAACCGCGACAGGCCGACAGAGCGCGTGCGCATGCCCGGGCCGCGGCTCGCACGTGCAGCCACCACCGCTCCGCGTAGCGCGCTGCGCGGCGACTCGGCTCGCGAACGGGCTTGACACGTGCCGGCGCACGTACTCGAACGGCGCCTCGTACAGGGCTGCCTCCGCGTTCCGGCATGTCCGCGCCGAAGTCGATGATCCACAGCCCTCGCGGCCGGCCGCTGATGTCCTGGCCGTTGACCCACGGGCGAACGACGTCGGCGTTGCGAGCGTCCATCAGGGTTCGGCGACGCGAGCAGTCGCGCGGCCAGTCTCGCGGTCGATGTCGAACGGACCGCCCTTGACGTCGCCCATGAAGGCGATCCCGAGGTTCTCCGCGAAGGCGGCGGGCCCGCGTGAGGTCGACCCCGGCCGTCAGGTCGGCGTTGATCGCGTCGACCGCACGGCCGTCGAGCTCGCGCTCCGTCTCGGTCCCGTCGTCCTGGCCGACGAAGCTGATGTGGACGTTCGCCCCCGACGAGCACCCACGGGTCGTCCGAGCGGGCGAAGAAGATGTCGCCCGACTCCTTGATCCGCTCGAGCACTCGCCGACTCGCGCCGCCGCCGGATCGCCTGCGTCGCCAGCAGGCCCAGCCCGCCTGCGTTCGCCCGGCCGCGATCGCCGCCCGCGCCTTCTCGTGCCAGTAGGTCACGAGGTCGGCCTCGCGCGGGCACCCGGCCGTCGAAGACCTCGAACAGCGTGTCGACGTAGTCGTCGCCGAGCCCGCGCCGCAGGAGCTTGCCGCCCAGGAACGGCGGGTTGCCCACGATGAACTCGGCCGCCGGCCACTCCGCCTCGCGCGGGCTGCGTCGGGTCCGAGAGGTCCAGCAGCGCGTCGCGCGTCTCGATGTGGTCGAGCGGGCGGAGGATCGGGTCGCGCGCGTAGCCGAGGCCGTGGCGGAGCATCCACTGGATCTCGCCGATCCAGATCGTCACCCGGGCCAGCTCGGCGGCGTAGGCGTTGATCTCGATGCCCATGACCGCCTCGGGCCCGATGCGCGGCACCTGCATCGGCGTCCGCAGGACCAGGCTCCCCCACTGGATCGCCTCCCATTCGAGGTCCTTGAGCGCCCACAGGGTGACGAACAGGAAGTTGCCGCTGCCGCAGGCGGGGTCGAGCACGCGCACCCGGCGCAGGCGGGCGAGGAAGGCCTCGAAGGCCGCCGTCGGGTTCGATTCGGTCGCCGTCGCCTTCGTCACCTTTCGACCGGACAGCAGGAGCTGCGTCACCTGGGCCTGCATCGCGGCGTACTCGCGGCGCAGGGGCCGGATCACCACCGGCTCGACGAGCTGCCAGATCTGCTCGCGGGCCGTGTAGTGGGCGCCCAGCTGGGCCCGCCGGTCGGGGTCGAGGCCGCGCTCGAAGAGGGTCCCGAAGATGGCCGGCTCGATGAGCGCCCAGTTCAGGCGGCCCACCTCGAGGAGCGTCCCGATCTCGGCCTCGGTCAGCGGGAGCACGTCGGCCGAGTCGAACAGGCCGCCGTTGAACCAGGGGACCTCCTCGGCCCCGAACATCCCGCCGCCGCGGCTCATCAGCCCGAACAGCTGGCCGAGGGCGTCGCCGAAGAGGTGGGGCCGGCCGCGGGTCTTCTCGGCGAGGCGGGAGAAGACCCCGTTCGGCAGCATCCCGGCGTCCTCGGCGAAGAGGCAGAAGAGGATCCGGTCGAGGAAGTGGGCGACGGCCTGGGGGTCGTGGCCGCGGCCGCGGAGGGCGAGGGCCAGCTCGGCGAAGTGGCGGGCGGCCGCCTCGGTGATCTGGGCCGGCTCGTAGCGTGGGGCGCAGCTCCTCGGGCGCGGTGAAGACGGCCCGGAGGATCGCGAGGGCCTCGGACGGGTCGGGCGCGGCGAGGTCGTCGAGGGTGACGACCTTCGTGACCGGGCGAGAGGTTGGTGAAGTTGGTGCGGACCTCGATCGTGTCGAGGTCGCGAGACGACCAGGAGCGGCGGGTTCTCCAGCGCGTCGCGGTAGCCCTGGAGCTGGAGGTAGGCGGCCCGCAGGTCCTTGCGCTTGCCCTTGTACTCCCAGGCGAAGAAGCCGCGCTTCCAGACGTCGGCGAAGCCGTCGCCGCCGGCGAGCTTGCCGGCGCCCTTCTCGAACGCGTACCAGGTGCCGTCGGGTCGGCCTCGGTCGGGGCGGGCTCGCCGAGGACGCGGCAGAGGTCGATGAAGTGGGACTGCGCCGCCGCGCGCTCGGAGGTGGTGATGCCGCGCCACTTGGCGGCGAACTCGCCGGGCGTCATCGTGGCGTGATCGTGCCGCGGGCCGCAGGCTCGCCGGGCGTCATGGCCGCGATCTGGTGGCCGCGATCTCCGCCGGTGTCATGCCGCCGATGATACGGGGCGGGAGTGGGCGGGGCGTGGGCGCGTGCGGGCGGTGGGAGTGGGGCACGGCAGGGCGGGTGGCGGGGTTCCAGCAGGTTGCCTGCTCGGAATCGGGCGAGTCGTGCTCGGCGTTCCGGCCGAAGTGCCCGTTCGGCCGGAAGTCCGTGCGGGGACTCGCGGATCTCAGCAGCAGCGCTGCTGAGACAGCGACGCTACATCTGATCGCCGCTGCACGCGGCAGGTCGGCGGGGCGGGCGGCGGGCGGCGGGCGCGAGCGCGGCGGCTGGTGTGATCGCGCGCCGCTCAGGGGCCCAGGAGTGCGGCGGGCACGACGGCGATCCCGTCCGGACGCCGGTAGGCCGTCTCCCCGGTGGTGACCACCATCGCATCCAGGAGGTCGCCGCCGAGCTGGTCACGCAGCCGGCTGCCGTACATCTGGTCGGCCCTCGACGATACATCTGGTCGGGTTGGGAACGACAGACCGGCGGCTGGGATCGGCCCAGGCTCAAGCCTCCAGGGCGGCCACGAGGGCGCGGAGACGAGCCAGGCGCTCGGCCGGAGCGAGGCCGGCGAAGGCGACACCGGCGAGGTAGGTCGTGATCGGCGCGGCGATCCGCTCTCCGCGATGGGCGGCGACCCGGGCGAGCTCCAGCAGCACGGCGCGCTCGGCCGGCCCGGGGGCCTCGGCGAGGTCGGCGGGAAGGAGCTCGGCCAGGCGCGCCAGCCAGGCCTCGAGGCCGAGCGGCGGCGTGGATTCGGTCATCGGAAGCCTCCGTGGGATACCGCCCGATGCTAGCCCGGCCGAAGGGCCGCCGTCAGGACTCGGACGATCCCAGCCAGAGCAGGCGCAGGCGATCCGGTCGGTCCGGGCGGGCTGGCCCGGGCGGGCAGGTCGGGTCAGTCAGGACGGCTGGCGGCCCGAGATCAGACCGGGCAGGCTCCGCCGCGGACGCGGAGGCGGAAGCGCCAGGCGAGCGTGCCCGCGAGGACCATGAGCGAGGCCGCCCCGATGAGCGGCTGGAGCGGCGCGAAGACCGTCATGGCCCCGCCCGCCCCGAGCAGGACGAGGGCGATCTTGTTGCAGACCGGGCAGCCGATGGCGAGGAAGGCACCGACGCTCGCCGCGGTCCCGAGGGTCGTCCCCCGGCGACGATTCGCGGCAGCGGCGGGATCAATCGCGAGCGGCATCGAGAGCGTGGCCGTCGCGGCCCGGGTTGCATCGGACTGCATCGAGAGCGGTAGGGCGCGGCCCGGTTGCATCGACGGCACCGGAAGCGTGGCCGTCGCGGCCCGGGTTGCCGACGCCGAGTAGGTCGCGCCGAGAAGGCCCATCAGCGGCGCCGAGATGAGCCACACGGCGACCGCGAACGGCTCGGGCGGGATCTGTCGCCCGAAGACCGGGTTCGGGATGATCGCTGAGACAAGCCCGAAGGCAAGCAGCGAGGCGCCGGACCAGAGCGCCGCGTGGATGACGAAGGTCCGATCGATCGCCGACAGGACGGCCGCGAGCGGGCAGCCCGCGGGGAGCCGCCGGCCACTCACGTGCGGCTCAGCTGGACGATCTGCCGCCCGCTCGCCGTCCAGGCCGCCATCCCGCCGTCGAGATTGTCGATGTTGGTGTAGCCGAGGTCGATGAGGGTCTGGGCCGCGATCGCGCTCTCGTTTCCGCTCCGGCAGTAGACGACGATCCTCGCCCCCTTGTCCGCCGGGAGCTGCGCGGCGCGCGCGGCGAGGTCCGTGTACGGGATGTACAGGTCGGTCCCGGCGATCTCGCCGATGTACGGCGTCTTGACGTTCAGGAGCGTGAAGTCCTTCTTCTCGAGCATGGATGCGAGCGTGTCCGGCGTGATGTTGGTCCAGTGGCCGCCATTGGCCTGGACCACGGTCCCAGGGGTGCCGCCCGTTGCCGCGGGGCTGCCGCTGCCGGGCTGGTTCGAAAGGACGGTCCAGCCGACGACGGCGACGAGCGCGACGACGAGGCCAGACCCGAGGAGCAGCCACGGGCGCCTGGAGGCTGCCTGCCGCGCGTACGCCGACCTCGACGCGCCTCGACCCGGCGTGACGGGGCGCCCGTCCGAGCCGGCCTTCCGCGGCGCGTTCGCGGTCGCCGGGCTGCTCTTTCGCTTTGTGGACATGGTGAGGCTTCCCTTCGGCGGGCTGGAGCGCCGGTCCGCCCGTTCAGCCCGCGGCGAGGGCGACCGGTGCGTCGGCAGCCGTCGCGGTGGGATCCGCGCCCGGGCCGAGGACGATGACCTCGGCCGTCTGCTCCGAGCCCGCGCCATCGCGCACGAGGTACGAGTGGTGGATCTCCGTGATGCCGCTCGAAAGGGTCGCGCCGACGCTGCAGTACTTCGTCGCCGACAGCTCGATCGCCCGGTGGACCGCGTCGACGTCGATGGCCGGCCCTTCCAGGACGTGGAGGACGTCGATCCGGGTGAAGGCATTCGGGTGACCGTCCATCTGGACGGCCTCGGCGCGGACCTCGTAGCGCGTGACCTCCTGGCGCTTCTTGCGGAGGATCGAGATGACGTCCATCGCGGTACAGCCTGCGACCGCCACGGGGACCAGGTCGGCGGGGCGCGGGCCGGTGTCGCCCTGCGCGTTGTCCATGACGAGCGTGTGCCCGCTTCCGGTCGTGGCGACGAAGCGAAGGGCGCTCCCGTCGAGCGTGATGGTTGCGGTCTTGACAGGCATGGGTGGATCTCCGTGTCCGGGTTCGTCTGGCCGTGCCGCCGCGGTGGTCCGGGGGACGCTGGTGATGGGCCGCGGCGGTCCCGCGGTCCCGGGCGACAGGTCGTGGTTGACTTGCTGGCTTGAGGGCCGTCTATCGGGCCCGCGTCTCGAGAGCCGCGATCGCCCGCTCCAGGCGAGCCTTCGCCTCCTCGGCGACCGGGCGGACGCCGAGGGCGTCGACGATTCCGAGAGCGGCCATCGGGTCCATTGCCTCGACGATGGTATCCGGACCATCCTCGCGAAGGACGACGTTGCAGGGCAGCAGCGCACCCACCGACGGGTCGGCCTCGAGCGCCCGGTGGGCGAGCGGCGGGTTGCAGGCGCCGAGGATGACGTACGGCGGGCGGTCCACGCCGAGCTTCGCCTTCATCGTCGCCTGGACGTCGATCTCGGTGAGGACGCCGAACCCCTCGGCCTTGAGTGCTGCCTCGACAGCCGGACGCACGCCGGCGACGGTCCCCGGGAGCCTTGTCCCGAAGGTGTAGGCGGTCAACGTGGACATGGGGGTCACCTCTGGACGGTCTGGAGGGCTGAGTCGGCCCCGCGGTCGGCGGCCGGCCTCTCGTGTTCTGCGCTCCACGACACTAACACACACTTGCGTACTTGCGCAAGTCAACTTGCCCAGCGCAGGCCCTGGTTGCGCCATTCGGCGATCTGACCGACTCTGCGCAGGTGGCACCGATCCAACCGTCGCGCATCCTCGTCGTCGACGACGAGGCGCCCATCCTCGACCTCGTCCGCGGCTATCTCGAGCGCGACGGGTTCGAGGTGGTGACGGCCGCGGACGGGCCGGCGGGCCTGGCCGCCGTACGCGCGACCAACCCGGACGTCGTCATCCTCGACGTCATGCTGCCGGGCCTCGACGGCATCGAGGTCTGCCGCCAGCTGCGATCGTTCTCCACCGCCTACGTCCTGATGCTCACGGCGCGGGGCGAGGAGATCGACCGGATCATGGGCCTCACCGTCGGGGCCGACGACTACCTGGTCAAGCCGTTCTCGCCGCGCGAGCTCGTGGCCCGGGTCAAGGCACTTCTCCGCCGGCCGCGGACGGACGCGGCGCCCCCGGCGGCTGGCCCACCCGGGCTGGAGATCGACGAGGCCCGGCGGACCGTCCGGGTCGATGGCGAGGTCGTGGACCTGACGACCATCGAGTTCGACCTCCTGGCGGTTCTCGCCCGCGATCCCGGGATCGTGATCCGCCGCCAGGCGCTGCTCGACCGGGTCTGGGGCGTCGACTACGCCGCCGACGACCACCTCGTCGACGTCCACGTCGCGAACCTGCGCCGGAAGCTGGGCGACGACCCGGCGCGGCCGCGGTTCGTGGAGACGGTGCGGGGCGTCGGCTACCGCCTCCGCGAGCAGGGCTGATGTCGCTCCCCCGGTCGCTGCGGGCGCGGCTCCTGCTGGCGTTCCTCGTCGTGATCACGGCCACCCTCGGCACGGTGGCGGTGGCCGTGCTCCTCGTCGGACCGCGCTACTTCCTGGATGCCATGGGGCACCTGCCGGGCGACCCGATGGGCGAGGCGATGAGCGCCGCCACGCAGGCGGCCTTCGACGAGGCGATGCAGCGAGCGCTGATCGCGGCGACGGTCATCGCCATCGTGAGCGCCACCGTCGTCAGCCTCGCCGTCGCGGCGCGGATTGCGGGACCCATCGCGGCTCTCGCCGCCGCCGCGCGGCGAGTCGCGGGCGGTCACTACGCCGAGCGGGTGCCGGTGTCCGAGCCGGACGAGTTCGGCGAGCTGGCGACCTCCTTCAACGAGATGGCGGGCTCGCTCGAGGCGACGGAGCGCCGCCGGCTCCAGCTGGTCGGCGACGTCGCCCACGAGCTCCGGACCCCGCTCACGACGCTCGACGGCTACCTCGAGGGGCTCGAGGACGGCGTCATCGCCCCGTCGGCGGAGACGTGGCGGCTCCTCCGCGCCGAGACGGGGCGCCTGACCCGGATGATCAACGACCTCTCCGAGCTGTGGCGAGCGGAGGCGCGCCAGCTCCCGCTGCGGATCGAGACCATGGATGCCGCGGCGCTCGCCGGCGAGGTCGTCGATCGCTTCCGCCCCCTCGCCGCACCGCGACGGATCACCCTGGACCTGCAGGCTGGGCCCGCGACGGCGCTCGGCGACCGCGACCGCGTCGCCCAGGTGCTCGCCAACTACCTGTCGAACGCCCTGCGCCATGCGCCGGACGGCTCGGCCGTGACCGTGACGACATCCGCTTCGGGCGGCCACGTCACCCTGAGCGTCGCGGACCAGGGCCCGGGCCTGGCGCACGATCAGCTCGAGGCCGTCTTCGAGCGCTTCTATCGCGTGGACGCCGCCCGCAGTCGCGCGTCCGGCGGGTCGGGGATCGGCCTCGCGATCGTGCGCGCGCTCGCCGAGGCGATGGGCGGCCGCGCCTGGGCGGAGAGCGCCGGTCCGGGAACGGGCGCCACCTTCGTGCTGGACCTCCCGGCCGCCTGAAGGCGCCCTTGCCGGCCCCTGGCGGCGGACCTGTCGGCGGTGTGCTGCTCGTCGGCGAATGGGCCGCGGCCGCGGCGCGCGCCCCGACCCGTCGCGAACGGCGTTCGCGCGCGTCCGGCTTGACCAAGTCTTGAGGAACGCTTGCCGTGCTCTGGATTGGCCTGGCGGCACGCACCCTCCACGCTGTCATCACTGCAGTTCGCGCCAAGCGACCGTCCAGAGGAGCATGCGTCCCGATGTCCCGCCGTCACACCAGGCCCGCCGCGAACAGCCAGGGCCGCAGCGCGCCGGCCACTCCGACCCCCGCGCGAAGCGAGGCAACCGCCCTGGCGCCCGACCTCCTCTTCGACCTCGAGGTCGACCGCGTGCTGGCGCAGCTGGCCGCCGAACGCCAGGCCGCGGCCGGCGGCAACCCGCCGAGCGCGCCGGCCGCCGCGACCAAATCGTTCGCCACGACCGTGCCCGTGGCGGGGATGACGTGCCGTTCGTGCGAGGTGCGCATCCAGCGCTACGTCGGCCGTCTTCCGAACGTCCAGCACGTCAGCGCCTCGGCGGTTCGTGGACGGGTGGAGATCACGAGCTCGGCGCCCGTCCCCGCCGCCGCGATCGCGAAGGCGATCAACGCTGCCGGCTATACGGTCGGCGCGACGCCGTGGCTGGCGAGTGACCCCAACGTCTGGCTTACGGCCATCGCCGGCATGGTTCTCGTGGGTGCTCTCGCGGTGCTCGCGCAGGTCACGGGGCTCACGGATCTCGCCTCGGGTGCCGGCGACCTGAGCAGCGGCGGCCTCGCGGTGGCGCTGCTCCTCGGCCTCGCGGCAGGGGTGTCGACCTGCATGGCCCTCGTCGGCGGCCTCGTCCTCGCGCTCTCCGCGGGGTTCCAGGCACGTCGAGCGGCCTCGGGCGCCGGCGACAGCGGGCTCGGCGCGCAGATGCGGCCGGCGCTCGTGTTCATGGCCGGCCGGGTCGTCGGCTACGGCGTGCTGGGGGCTGCCCTCGGCGCCGTCGGCGCCAGCGTCACCCTGCCGGCGCAGGTGACCGCCGTGCTGATGATCGCGGTCGCGCTGGTGATGACGATCCTCGGCACACGGCTCACCGGCCTGTCGCCGCGGATAGCGACCTGGTCGCCGACGCTCCCCATGGGGATCGGGCACCGGCTCGGGCTCGGTGGCGGGACCGCCGGCGCCTACTCGGACACGCGGGCCGCGGGCCTCGGCGCGGCCTCGTTCTTCCTGCCCTGCGGCTTCACCCAGGCCGTCCAGATCTACGCCCTCTCGACCGGTTCGCCGCTCTTCGCCGGGCGCCATCATGGCGACCTTCGCCATCGGGACGGCGCCCGGGCTGCTCGCGCTGGCCGGGCTCCCGGTCGTGGTGCCGAGCGGCATGCGCCCGACCGCTCCTCCGGCTCGTCGGGGTCGTCGTCCTCGGCTTCGCGTTCATCAACGCGAGTGCCGGGATCCGGCTCTCGGGCGTCACGCTCCCGTTTCTCGGGGCCGAGGCGGTGGCTGCCGCTCCGCTCCCCGCGAGCGCCGTGGCGGCCGACGGGACGCAGGCGCTCACCACCTACCAGGACGGAGGTGGGTACCGCCCGGCCAACGTGTCGATCTACGCGGGGATCCCGACACGCTGGACGATCGAGTCGACCAACGTGAGCACCTGCGCCGTCCTCCTCGCCGTCCCCAGCCTCGGCCTCCAGGTCCGGCTTCACAAGGGGTCGAACACGATCGACCTGCCCGCGCTGCCGGCGGGCACGCTGGCCTACTCCTGCGCGATGGGGATGTACGGCGGGAAGATCACCGTCGTGGAGCGCCCGACAGGGGCGAGCGGCGGGAGCGCGCCGGGCGGCTGATCCGGCCCTGGTCGCCGGCCGGCGATCGCGGCTGATCGGGTCCTGGCCGCCGGCCGGCCCTTCTTGACCACACGTGCGAGAATACTCCCTAGGAGTATACGGAGAACCCTGTGACCGTCCCAGCCTCCCCAGCCGCCCCCGTCGAGACCGTCGAGACCGTCTCCTTCGCGATCGAGGGCATGACCTGCGCCTCCTGCGTGAACCGGATCAGCCGGTTCCTCCAGAAGGCCGACGGCGTCGCCGAGGCCAACGTGAACCTCGCCACCGAGACGGCGACGGTCCACTTCGACCCCGCCCTGATCGACCTGGCCGGCCTGGCCGCCGCCGTGGAGGCGGCCGGGTACGTGGCCCGCGTGGACCGGGTGGCCGCCGACGAGGCCGGGCCCGCCGGCCGCGACGAGCCGACCTACGCCGACCGGCACCTCGCCGACCTTCGCCGGCGGCTGGTCATCGCCACGGTCCTCACCATCCCCATCCTCGTCGGGCTGGCCCGGATGACGGTCGCGCCGGGACTGCCGGAGCTGTTCACGAACCCGTGGTTCCAGCTGATCCTGGCAACCCCGGTCCAGTTCTACGCGGGCTGGCCCTTCTACCACGGCGCGTTCAACGCCCTCCGCCACCGGTCCGCGGACATGAACACGCTGGTCGCCGTGGGCACCAGCGCCGCGTTCGGGTACAGCATCGCCGCGATCGCCTTCCCGGACTTCTTCCGGGCAGCCGGCCTGGGGATGGCGGGCCAGGCGCTCCCCCTCTACTTCGACACGGCGGCGGCGATCATCACGCTCATCCTCCTCGGCCGCTTCCTCGAGGCGCGCGCCCGGAGCCACACCTCGGACGCGATCCGCAAGCTCATCGGGCTCGCCCCGCGCACGGCGCGCGTGATGCGCGAAGGCGTCGAGGTGGACATCCCGATCGAGCAGGTGGTCCGCGGCGACCTCCTCCGGGTGCGGGCGGGCGAGAAGATCCCGGTCGACGGGGTGCTGCGCGACGGCCGCTCCTCGATCGACGAGAGCATGGTCACCGGCGAGAGCATGCCGGTCGGCAAGAAGCCCGGCGACGAGGTCATCGGCGGGACCCTCAACGGCTCCGGGACCTTCACCTACGAGGCCACGCGCGTGGGCGCCGACACGGTGCTCGCCCAGATCGTGCGCCTCGTCCAGGAGGCCCAGGGATCGCGCGCCCCCATCCAGCGCCTCGCGGACGCCGTGACGGGAGTCTTCGTCCCGGTCGTCCTCGCCCTCGCCGGCCTGACGTTCGTGGCCTGGTTCGCCTTCGGGCCGGCAGCCCGCGTTCAACATGGCGCTCGTGAACACGATCGCCGTCCTGATCATCGCCTGCCCGTGCGCCCTGGGGCTCGCGACGCCGACCTCGATCATGGTCGGGACGGGCAAGGGTGCCGAGAACGGCGTCCTCTTCCGGAACGCCGAGGCCCTCGAGCGGCTCCACAAGGTCCGGGCGGTCGTGCTCGACAAGACCGGCACCCTCACCGAGGGCAAGCCGCGCGTCACCGACGTCATCCGCGCCGAGGGCGCACTCTCCGAGGACGAGCTCCTGGCCCTGGTCGCGGCCGCCGAGCGCGGGTCCGAGCACCCGCTGGGCGAGGCCATCGTCCGCCATGCTCGCGAGCGCGCGCTCGAGACCTCCGTCGCGAGCGCGTTCGACGCCGTCGCCGGAGAGGGCATCCGGGCCACCGTCGACGGCCACGAGGTGCTCGTCGGGCGGCCGGCGTTCCTCGGGGTCGACGTCTCGGCGCTCGCCGAGGCCGCCCGGCAGCTCGCGTCCACCGGCAGGACGCCGGTCTTCGTCGCCATCGACGGGCGTGCCGCCGGGGTCATCGCGATCGCCGACACGCTCAAGGCGGGTTCCGCCGCTGCCGTCGCCGAGCTGCATCGCCTGGGGCTGACCGTCGTGATGCTCACCGGCGACAACGAGACGACGGCGCGGGCGATCGCCGCAGAGGCTGGCGTCGACCGTGTCGTGGCCGATGTCCGGCCGGACGAGAAGGCGGCCCAGGTCCGCGCCCTCCAGGCCGAGGGCCTGGCGGTGGCGATGGTCGGCGACGGCGTCAACGACGCCCCGGCCCTCGCCTCGGCCGACGTCGGGATCGCGATCGGCACGGGGACCGACGTCGCGATCGAGTCGGCCGCCGTGACCCTCATGAGCGGCGACCTCCGCGGCCTCGTGACCGCGATCGCCCTCTCCCGGGCAACCATGCGCAACATCAGGCAGAACCTCTTCTGGGCCTTCGCCTACAACGTCGTCCTCATCCCGGTCGCGATGGGCGTCCTGTACCCGTTCACCGGGATCCTCCTGGACCCGATCCTCGCGGCCGCGGCGATGGCCCTCTCCTCGGTGACGGTCGTCTCGAACGCCCTGCGCCTGCGCCGGTTCACGGCCCCGAGGATCGATGTCCGGGCGCCCACCCGGGCGCCTGTCGATCCCGACGTTTCCGAGGTCGCCGGCGCGCACGCCCGGTGATCGTTGCCCAGCACCACCCAGGAGAACCAGGAGGAAGCCACGATGGCCGAACGGCGAATGATCGACGAGAACGAGGACCCGGTCTGCGGCATGACCGTTGACCCGGTCGCAGGCGCGAGCGAAGGGCCTGGTGACGAGCCACGAGGGCACCGAGTACGTGTTCTGCGGCAAGGGCTGCTTCCTGGAGTTCCGGGACGATCCCGAGCACTACCTCGATCCGACGTACACGGCCTCGATGTAGCGACCTGCGGCGCTCCCCCCGGGAGCGCATCGGATGCGGCCGTGGGGGCCACGGTCCGTGGCGAACCGGGGAGGGCGGGTCGCCGATACTTCGCCCGTGGGAAGCACGAGCAACCTCGGCCGGGATCGCGCCCTGATCTTCGCCACGCGGGCGGTCCGGATGTTCGGCTACGGCCTCGTGTCGGTGGTCCTGGTCCTCTACCTCGCGGCGATCGGGCTGTCGGGCGCGGCGATCGGGATCGTCCTCGCCCTGACGCTCCTGGGGGATGCCGCGGTCTCGCTGTGGCTGACCACGCACGCCGATCGCGTCGGGCGGCGGCGCGTCCTCCTCGCCGGGGCGCTGCTGATGGTGGCGGCGGCCGCCGGCTTCGCCGCGTCCACCTGGCTGCCGGTGATCGTCGTCGCCGCGACGGTCGGCGTCATCAGCCCCAGCGGCAACGAGGTCGGGCCGTTCCTCGCCGTGGAGCAGGCCGCGCTCACCCAGGTGTCGCCGGACACCAACCGGACCACCCTCTTCGCCTGGTTCAACCTGGTGGGGTCGTTCGCGACCGCGGCCGGGGCGCTCGCGGGCGGGGCGCTCGCCGGCGGCCTGATCGCCTCGGGGATGGCCGCGGCGGACGGGTACCGCCTGGTGATCGTGGCCTACGCCGTCGTCGGCGTGGCCCTGGCCGGCCTCTTCTCGCTCGTCTCCCCGAACGTCGAGGTCCAGGACGCGCCGGACGTCTCCATCAGCCGGCGGCTGGGCCTCCATCGCTCGCAGCGGACGGTGGCCCGCCTCTCGGTCCTGTTCGGGCTCGACGCGTTCGGGGGCGGGTTCGTGGTCCAGTCCCTGGTCGCCTACTGGTTCCACCTGCGCTTCGGGGCGGATCCGGCCCTGATCGGCGGGGTCCTCTTCGCCGCGAACCTCCTGGCGGGTATCTCGGCGCTTGTCGCGGGGCGGATCGCGGCCCGGATCGGGCTCATCGAGACGATGGTGGTGACGCACCTCCCCTCGAACGTCCTGCTGATCCTCGTCCCGCTCATGCCGACGCTGCCCCTGGCGGTCGCCGTCCTGCTGGCGCGGTTCTCGATCAGCCAGATGGACGTCCCCACCCGGCAGTCGTACACGATGGCCGTCGTCGACCCGGACGAGCGCTCGGCCGCGGCCGGCATCACCGGGATCGCCCGCAGCGTCGGCGCGTCGGTCTCGCCGCTGATCGCGGCTCCGCTCGTCGCCACCGCGGCGCTCGCGGGCCTGCCCTTCGTGCTGGCGGGTGGCCTCAAGATCGCCTACGACCTCCTGCTCTGGAGGTCGTTCCGGGGGGCGCGCGCGGCGGATCGCTGATGCGGATCGCTGATCAGGTCCGCGCCGGCGGGTCGACCTTCGCCGAATTGGTCAGCCCGGCCTGATCGGGGAGTTCCAGCAGGCGGCCCGCTGGGAATCGGGCGCTTCGTGCTCACGGATCCCGCCGAACGGGCCGTTCGCCGCGATCGTCAAGCGTGACAGTCGCCATTCCCAGCAGCCCAGCTGCTGGAACGTGGCCCGGCTGCTGGAACATGGCCCGGCTGCTGAACCGTGCCCAGCGGCCGAAACGTGGCCGATGGTCGGCTTCGCGGAAGCTCAGGCCCGCGCGGCCGCCACCCCCGGCAGCTCGCCGGCGAGCCCGAACGGCGCCCCGGCAGCGCGGACCAGCTCCTCCATCGCCGCCTCGATCGAGGGATCGAGCACCGGCCGCCCGTAGGCCGCCAGCAGCTCCCCGACGCGGATGCGGGCCCGCGCCGCGGTGTCGGGCCGGCCGCCATCCTCCCAGGCCCGCAGCGAGGCCCGGTCGATGACCGCCGAGGGGAGCGCCTGCTCGGTCCGGAAGAGCCGCCGGGTCTCGGTCAGCTCCAGGAAGCGGGCCTCCGGGCCGGCCGCCCGGATCATCGCCGTCGCCAGCGTCTCGGTGGGCGTGGCGATGCCGCGGACGAGCCGCTGGGCCATCGCGATCCCCTCCGCGTCGATGACGAGCTTCTCCGCGCTCTGGCAGCGCAGCGAATCGAGCATGCCCGAGCCCGAGATCATGTCGATCCCCGCGAGGGCGCCGACGAGCGCGCCCATCCCGCTCTCGAGGCCGGCCTGGTGGTCGATCATCTTGCCGTCCGTGGCCCCGAGATAGCCGTGGGTCGGGAGGTCGAGGTGCTTCCCCACCTGGCTGTAGGCGGCGTCGAGCATCGCCGTCTCGATGGCACCCATGGGGGTGACGCCGGTCCGCATGTCGACGATCGAGGGGGCGCCGCCCCACACGATCGGGGCGCCGGGGCGGGCCAGCTGGTGGATGACGATTCCCGCCGAGGCACTCCGCGGCGTGCTGGACGACGGAGCCGACGAGGGTGACGGGCGCGGCGCCGCCGGCGAGCGGCATCGAGACCATCTCGGCCGGGACCATGGCCCGGGCGAGGTCGATGAGGTTGCGGGCCCCGAAGGCGGTCCAGGTGAGCGGCGGCGAGGGACAGACGTCGAAGACCGCCCGCGGCCGGGCCGCCAGCGCCTCGCGCCCGCCGGCGTCGAGGGCGAGGAGGTCGATCATGGCGGCCGTCCCGTCGGGGCTGAAGGCGCCGGTGACGATCGGCTTGGCCGAGCCGAGGAGGACCAGGTAGAGCCGGTAGAGGTCGCCGATCTCGGCGGGGACGTCGCCGCAGACGATGGCCGTGGACTGGGCCGCGTAGGCGGGGAGCATCTCCGCGACGCGGACCAGGCGCACCAGGTCGGCGGCCTGCGACGGCCGGTGGTCGCCCGTGACCGGGTCCAGGACGTTGACGCCCGACGAGCCCGGGTCGAACTGGACGACGCCGGCGCCGTAGCGGACGGCGGGGGCGCCGGCCCGGTCGAAGAGGTCGAAGGAGGCGGGCACGGTCGCCAGCGCCCCCTCGACCAGCGTGGCCGGGATCCGGACGATCTCGCCGCTGACGGTGGCGCCCGCGTCGGCGAGGAGGCGGATCGCCTCCTCGTCCTGGACCCGGATGCCGGGGTCGCGCAGGAGCTCGTGGGCCTCGTCGAGGATCCGCCCGACCAGGTCCGTCCCGAGGAGCCGGAGCACCGGGCGGAGGGGCCCCGCAGCAGGGGTCGGGCTCACCGCCCGGTCCCGGTGGAGAGCGTCTCGTCGACGACCGTGGGGGCCGGCTCGATGCCGGCCTCGCGCTCGACCGAGGCGATCACGGCGGCCATCTCGCGGGCGAGGTCGGGCGCCAGCCGCTCGGGCTCGTGCGTGGCCAGGAGCTGGCGCGCCTTCGCGTTAGCCCAGGCCCGCGGCCCGCCGCCCTCGGCCTCCACGACGCCCATCGGGCGGCGGTCCATGAAGCGCGTCTTCCACATGGAGCGCATGTGGCGCCGGGTGTGCGGCGAGGTGAGGTAGTCGCCGGCCGGCCCGACCGCGGCGATCGCCTCGAGCGCGAGCGCCTCGTCGTCGACCGGGATGCCCTTCAGGGTGGCCCGCACGATCGAGTAGATCTCGGCGTCGAGCATCAGCTGCTCGTGGGAGAAGATCCGGCTCCCGTTGAGGAGCCCGAGGCCGAGGAGCATGTCCGATCCGGAGGCCGCGGCCAGGAAGGACGAGAGAGCGTTCTCGACGCCGGCCTGCCAGTCGGGCGCCTTGGCGCCGGTGGCGAAGGCGCCCATCGAGAGCGGGAACGTGGTAGAAGTCGGCGAGCTGGTTGGTCGCCGCCCCGAACAGGAAGTCCTCGGGGCCGCCGCCGGTGTACGCGCCGGAGCGGAGGTCGATGGCCGTCTGCGCGGCCGCGTAGTAGACCGGCGAGCCGGGGTAGGCGATCTGCATGAGGGCGAGCGCCGCGATCACCTCGGCGTTGCCGACGACGAGCGACCCGGCGACCGTGGCGGGCCCCGTGAACGCCGCCGACGCCATGGTCATGTAGCCGACGGGGATTCCCGCCTCGGCGGCGACCAGGCCGGCGTCGATGCTCCCGCCGTCGTGGCCGAGCGGGCTGGTGGTGCACTGCATCATCGAGAGGACGGGGCGCGCCCGGAGCGCGTCGCGGCCGCCCACGATCGCGGCGGCCATCTCCACCGCGGCGCGGGCCTCGCGTTCGGTGACGATCGACTCGGTCTGGACGTGCTTCGTGCTGTTCGCCCAGCAGGCGAGCAGCTCGTGGAGCGAGCGCGACGGAGCCGGCCGGTCCTGCGCGGAGACCGGGATCCAGTGGAAGGCGACCTCGTCGAGGGCGTCGGCCAGGCGGGCGATCTCGGCGACGTCGGAGAGGCGCGACGGGCGGCGCTCGCCGGTCTCGAGGTCGGAGACCTCCACGCCGCAGCCGTCGGTGGCGGCGTAGACGTGCTCGCCGTCGAGCGGGAGGTCGAGCGCCGCGTCGCGAGCGGCGAGGGTGTAGACGGCGGGCGCCGTCCTCATGGCCGTCTCGATCATCGCCGGCGACGCCTTGACGACGAAGCTCGCCCGGTCCACGTCGGCGCCCGCGGCGGCCCAGATGTCGAGGGCGCGCTCCGACGGGAAGCGGACGCCGACGTGCTCGATGACGTGGAGCGTCGCCTCGTGGATCCGCTCGATCGCGTCCGCGTCGAGCACCTCGATCCGGAGGCCGCGCGGCCCGATCGGGTTGAGCGGCGCGCTCATCGGGCGGCCCCGGGCGCGCCGATGAGCCGCTTCGCGAGCTCGACCGCGCCCATCGCGTCCTCGGAGTACCCGTCGGCGCCGATCTCGTTCGCCCACGAGCCCGTCACGGGGGCGCCGCCGACCATCACCTTGAGGGGCGGCCGCAGCCCGGCCTCCGTGAGCGCCGCGATCACCGTGCGCTGGCCGGTCATCGTGGTCGTCAGGAGCGCCGAGAGGCCGACGATGTCGGCGCGATGCTCGCGGGCGGCCGCGACGAACCGCTCCGGGGCGACGTTGACGCCGAGGTCGTGGACCTCGAAGCCGGACGTGGAGAGGAGCATGCCCACGAGGTTCTTGCCGATCTCGTGGATGTCGCCGGCGACGGTGCCGATGACGACGCGGCCGGCGACGGTCCGCTCGATGGCGCTCGCCTTGAGCTCGGGCTCCAGCACGACCAGGGCACGCTGCATGGCGCGGGCCGCCAGCATCATGTCGGGCAGGAAGAGGTCGCCCGCGGCGAACCCCGCCCCGACCTCCTTCATGCCGGCCATGAAGCCGTCGTCGATCGCCTTCAGGGGCGGGATGCCGGCCGCTATCGCGGCCTTCGCCGCGGCCTCGGCGGCGTCGGCGTCGCCGTCGATGACGGCCTGGCGCATGGCCTGGAACTCGGTCTCGGTCATCGGGCTGCTCCTTCGTGCGTCGCGGGCTGGTGGGGTGGTGGTCGTTGGGGGCCGGAGGCGGGGAGGCGAAGATACGCCGGATCCGGGCGCGGATCCGGGCGTGATTGCGACGGGCCGTCAGAGGCCGGCGGCGGCCTGGACGCGATCGACGACCGCGCGCACCGCGCTCTCGACGTCGGGGGGCAGCGGGGTCGGGGCGTGGCTCGCCAGCAGCTCCTCCACGCGATCCGCGGCCCGTTGGGCCATCGTCGTCGCGCCGCCGGTGCGCCACGCCTCGTATCCCCGCCGGTCGATGAGCGTCGGGTACCAGCGCTCGCGGTAGTGGGCGAACGTGTGGTCGGTCTCGAGGTACGAGCCGTCGACGCCGTGCGCCTCGACGAGGTCGAGGGCCAGCGCCTCGTCGGAGACGTCGACCGGGCGGACCAGGGCGTTGATCCAGCCGGCCAGCTCGTCGCAGATGGCGAGCTGGACGAGGGAGCCGGTGAGGCCCGACTCGAGGTAACCGAGGTCGTGGATGAGGTGGCCGCCGGCCAGCGCGTCGGCGAGCATCGTCATGCCCGCCTCGGCCGCCGACTGCTCGTCGACCGTCTTCGAATCGCTCCCCGCGCCGAGGCTGAACATCGGGAGGCCCCAGCGGTGCGCGAGCGAGGCGGCGACGCCCTTCGGCTCGGGCCCGGCGTACGGGTCGACCATCGTCCGCAGGTCGAGCGAATCGCCGCCGAAGGCCGGCACGACGACGGGGGCGCCCTCGCGGGCCAGCTGCGCGATCACGACGCCGGCCAGGATCCCGGCCGTGTTGATGGCGATCGTGCCGGCGAGGGTGATGGGGCCGGTGGTCCCCCCCGAGGTGACCGGGATCCAGAGGGCGGGGATGCCGCGCGCCGCGCAGGCGAGGAGCTTGCGAACCGAATCCTCGTTGAAGAGCAGGCCGCGGGTGACGTTGATGTAGACGCCCAGCTGGGGCCGCGCCGTATGGGCCTCGCGGCCGCCGGCCACGATCTCGGCCATCTCCAGGCCGTCGAGCATGCCGGCGAGGTCATACGTCACCAGGACGATGGGCTTGCGGGTGCGGGCCAGGAGCTCCGCCGCCTGGTGGCGGTCGGCCAGGGCCTGGTCGACGTCCGAGGGAAGGAACATCGACATGACGAAGTCGACGTTGGGGAGGGCGTCGGCGAGGGCCAGGCCTTCGAGCAGGTCGGCCCGGGTGGCGCGGCGCCGCTCGCCGGTCCGATGGTCGAGGATGTTGAGGCAGTCCGAGCCGGTCCCGAAGAAGTGGTTGCGGCCGCCGAGGCGGAGGGCGGGCTGGCCCTCGCGGTCGTGGAGGGTGACCTGCTTGGGCGCCGCCTCGAGGGCCCACGTGACCAGGCGCTCGGGAATCCGCACGCGCGACCCGTCCACGGAGGCACCGGCGCGGCGCAGGAGGTCGAGCGCCTCCGGGACCGGGATCTCCACCCCGATCCGCTCGAGGATCCCGAGGGCGGCCTCCTCCAGCCGGGCGGCCGTGGCCGGGCCCAGGCGGTCCCATCGCGGGGTCTCGCGCGGCGTCTCGCGCGGCTGGGTCACGTGGCCTCCTCGGAACGACCATGCGGCGGCATGCGGCGGACATGCCGCGCCATCTTACGATGGGAGGGCGGCGCACCCGCTGCGGCTCGGGCGAGGCGCATTCGGCCCTCGGCCCCCGGCCCCGCGTATTCCGACAAGAACTACGCGGACCAGCTCGGTGGAGCCCAGCCAATCGGCCTCCACCGCCTTGAACCCGGCCTCAGCAGGAGGACGGCTCTCGAGTTGAGGACGGCTCTCGAGTTGATGCCCCTGGCCGCATCGCGAGGGCATCACTCGGGCGGGACGGGAGGCGTCGGGCGGGGCGGAACACGTCGGGCGGGCCGCTCCTGAGTTGATGCCCGTGGCCGCATCGCGAGGGCATCACTCGGGCGGGACGGGAGGCGTCGGGCGGGGCGGAACACGTCGGGCGGGCCGCTCCTGAGTTGATGCCCGTGGCCGCATCGCGAGGGCATCACTCGGGCGGGGCGGGAGGCGTCGGGCGAGCCGCCCCTGGGAGCGGCGATGATGCGCAGCCGATGCGGCCAGGGGCATCAGTTGGCGATGATGCGCAGCCGATGCGGCCAGGGGCATCAGTTGGCGATGATGCGCAGCCGATGCGGCCAGGGGCATCAGTTGGCGATGATGCGCAGCCGATGCGGCCAGGGGCATCAGTTGGCGATGATGCGCAGCCGATGCGGCCAGGGGCATCAGTTGGCGATGATGCGCAGCCGATGCGGCCAGGGGCATCAGTTGGCGATGATGCGCAGCCGATGCGGCCAGGGGCACGAGCCAAGCCGCCGGACACCGACAGGATGACCCTCAAACGCACGGGCATCAGTTGGCGGGTCTCGTTCGGGCCCCGCTCGCGGGAGCGGCGTCACTCGCCTGGCAGACGGGCTTCGACGGGCCGCCGGTCGTCCAGGGACGTCGCCAGCTCCCTGATCCGCGCCGGGCCCACCCGGCAGCAACCCCCGACGAGGCGGGCTCCGGCTGCAACCCAGCGGCGGGCCGAGGCGGCGTCGACGTCGGGGCCGGTGGCCGGCAGCCAGCGCCCGGCGCCCGGATCCCAGCCTTCGCCCGAGTTCGGGTAGACGACGACCGGCTTCGCCGTCGTGGCCGCAATCCGGGCCACGAGCTCCTCGACGTGCTCCGGCGCGGTGCAGTTCACGCCGACGGCGATGAACGCAGGCGTAGCATCGGCGATCGCAGCCGCCTCCTCCACCGGCGTCCCATCGCGCATGTGCCCGCCGTCGGCGCAGGAGAGCGCGAGCCAGGCCGGGGCGGCAGCCTCGTCCACGAGATCTGCGAGGGCGCCGACCTCGGCGATGTCGGGGATCGTCTCGCACGCGAGGAGGTCGGGGCCGGCGCTCCAGAGCACGCGCAGCCGTTCGCGGTGGAAGTCGCGCAGGGCGCGCCGATCCAGGCCGTACCGCCCGCGGTACTCGGCGCCGTCGGCGAGCCAGGCGCCGTAGGGCCCGATCGAGGCGGCGACCAGCAGGGGCCCCGGGTCCGCCGGAGCCTGCTCGGCACGGTAGCGGGCGCGGGCCTCGCCGGCCAGGGCGACACTCCGCAGCAGGAGCGCGGCCGCCGCGTCGTGATCGAGCCCGCGGGCGGCGAAGCCCTCGAAGGTGGCCTGGTAGCTGGCGGTGATCGCGACGCGCGCGCCGGCGCGGAAGTAGGCGAGGTGGGCCGCGACGATCGCCTCGGGCTCGTCCGCGAGCAGGCGCGCGGACCAGAGACCATCGCGGAGGCCGTGGCCGGCCGCCTCCAGCTCGGTGGCGAGGCCCCCGTCGATGACGACGACGCGGCCGCCGGCGAGCAGCGGCGCGAGCGGGTCCGGGACCCCCGCCATCCGCGTCAGCCGGCGCTGCCGATGTCGATGTCAGCCGGCGCTGCCGATGTCGATGTCAGCCGGCGCTGCCGATGTCGATCGAGTAGGCCTCCCAGACGAGGTCGGCGCCGTGCTGACGGTGCCGCACGATCCGACCCATGAGGCGCTGCAGCTTGTCTCGGGTGGCGTCCGCGTCTGCCTCGTCCGCCGGCGGAGCCTCGATGCCGGCCGAAGCCTCCGCGAGCGCGGCCGTGATCGCCGGATGCTCCTCGCGGAGGCGTCCCGCCTTGGCGCCGAGGTGCGGCGCGAGGTCGCTCATCTCCTCGTAGAGGCCCCCGCTCGCCTCGGTCTCGGAGACGTGGTCCTCGAAGGCGTGGCCCATGGCGTGGAGGGCGTCGGCGACGCCGGACCGCCACGTGACGCGATCGCGGATCGGCGAGGCGAGCGCGTTCTCGAAGGCGACGAGGGCTTCGCGGAGCTCGCGGCGGCGGCGGGCCGCGGCCTCGAGCGCGGGAGTGGCGTGGGGTTCGCTGGTCATCGCGGTGGCCTCCGAGGGACCGTCGGGCGTGCTCTTGCCGTGCTGCGTCATGGTAGCCCGGCCGCGGCGAGCGAGGCGGCCGCGTCCCGCGACGACCCTCCGGCACGGCTGCCGGCTCGGCCCTCCTGCACAGCTGCCCGCTCGGCCCTCCGCCACGGCTGCCGGCTCGGGGCATCGTCACGGCTCCGGGCGCGGCCGCGGCCCGCGACGGCCCTCCGTCACGGCTCCCGGCGCGGCGCCACCCCGATCGGGCCGACGACCGCCCGCCACGCCCTGGTGAGCATGCGGAACTCGGCGGCGGGCATCCGCTCGGCGGCGGCGATCGCCGCGGCGGTCTCGGCGGCGCACTCGGCAGCTTCGCGAAGGACGCGCGCCTCGACCGGCGCGCCGGCCAGGGCGGCGGTCGCGGCGTCGCGGGCGGCGTCGGCGGCGGCCCGGGCCACGTCGTCGCGCTGGTTGGCGAAGGCGCGGTCGCGGGCGAGCCGGGCGACCTTGGGGACCTTGTCGAGGCGGGGGTCCCATTCGAAGGCCCGACGGCGCTCGACGGCCAGCCTCTCCGCCATGGCGCCGTCCAGACCGGCGGATGCGGCCACGACGGCGGCGACGGCTGCGCTGTCCGGGCCGAAGTCGCCGGCCGCGCGGAAGGCGGCGACGCGCCGGCGCCGGCGGCCCAGGTCCCACCGGTGGAGCGCGAAGAGGGCGAGGAAGGCAGCCCCGAAGAGGAGGGTGAGCAGTAGGTCCGCGGTGGCGAGTCCGAGCCCGTCGTTGGTCACCCCGCGATTGTGACCGACGCGGGCGGAACCGGCCTCGGGCGGGAGGAGACGACGCGGATCGGGAACGGGCGCGCCGCGCGGAACCGGCGTCAGCCCGACGCGGAACCGGCGTCAGCCCGCAACGGGACGCTCGCTGTCGTGCACGCAGCACGGCACCGGCGTCAGCCCGACGCGGGATCCTCGCCGCCGGGCACGACGCGCACGGCGCTGCTGAAGCCGTTCGTCCGGTGCGACGAGTCGCAGAACGGCTTCGTCGCCGAGCCACCGCAGCGGCACAGGGTGACGGCCCTGCCGGCCTCCAACTCGAAGGCATTGCCCTCGCCGTCGAGGAGGGTGAACGGTCCGGCAACGCGGTAGGAGGCGTTGTCGCGGACGGTGATGGTGACGCCGGTCACGTCGGGTGCGTCGGGCATGGCGCCGGGTCCTCCCTGGGCGGGCGGGGTGGAGACGAGAGCGGTGGTCTCGACGATCCTAGGTTCGATTCGCGCCATCCGCAGGACGGCCCGGCACGATGGGAGGCTGGGACCGGGGTGGCCCCGACCGTCTCGCGGACCTGCGGGGCCGCAGCCCGGGGCGGCCGCGGATCATTCGCTATCCTTACCCCTGATTTCCGTCACTCCAGGAGCCCAGATGAAGGTCGGCGTACCGAAAGAGACGCTGCCCGGCGAGCACCGCGTCGCCCTGGTCCCGGACGCCCTTGCGAAGCTGAAGGCCGCCGGGATCGACGTCCTCGTGGAGCGCGGTGCCGGGGCAGCCGCGTCGTTCACGGACGCGATGTACGAGGAGGCGGGCGCGACGCTGGTCTCCGGCGACGACGCCTGGAGCCTGGCCGACTGCGTAGTCAAGGTCCAGAAGCCCACCGCGGCCGAGGTCGGCAGGCTCCGCCCAGGCCAGGCGCTGGTGGGGCTTCTGTCCCCCCTCATCGACCCCGGCCTGATGCGGACGCTGGCCGAGCACGGGGTGAGCGCCATCAGCCTCGACGCGATCCCGCGCACCCTCTCGCGCGCCCAGACGATGGACGTCCTCTCCTCGCAGGCGAACATCGGCGGCTACAAGGCCGTGCTCGTCGCCGCCGAGGCGTTCGGGCGCTACTTCCCTCTCCTGACGACCGCGGCCGGCACGGCGAAGCCGGCCAACGTCCTGATCCTGGGGATCGGCGTGGCCGGCCTCCAGGCGATCGGCACCGCCCGAAGGCTCGGCGCCGTCGTGAAGGCGTACGACGTCCGCCCCGAGACGAAGGAGCAGGCCGAGTCGCTCGGCGCCCAGTTCGTGACCCTCAGGACGGCGATCGACGCGACCGGCAGCGGTGGTTACGCCCGCGAGCTCACGGCCGAGGAGCGGGCCGCCCAGCAGGCCGAGCTCAACGGCGTCATCGCCGCCATGGACGTCGTCATCACGACCGCCCAGGTCCCCGGTCGCAAGCCGCCGGTCCTCGTCACGGCCGACGCGGTCCACGCGATGAAGCCGGGGTCGGTGATCCTGGACATGGCGGCCAGCGCCCTCGGCGGCAACTGCGAGCTCTCGAAGCCCGGCGAGACCGTCGCCACCGACAACGGCGTCAGGATCCTGGCCCCGGAGAACCTGCCGGCGACCGTGCCGATCAGCGCCAGCCAGTTCTACGCGCGCAACCTCCAGGAGCTCCTCGTCCACCTCGCCAAGGACGGCGCGCTCCACCTGGACCCGGAGGACGAGATCACCGCGGGCGTCCTGATCACCCACGGCGGGAAGGTCGTCCAGCCGGCGACCGCGAAGCTCCTCGAGCCCGCCCCCGCCGCCGGAGGCACCTCCGCATGACCGACCTGCTCTTCCCCCTGACGGTCTTCGTCCTGGCGATCCTCGTCGGGTTCGAGGTGATCGCCAAGGTCCCGGCAACGCTCCACACGCCGCTCATGTCCGGGGCGAACTCGATCCACGGGATCGTCCTGGTCGGCGGCATGATCATCGCCGCCGAGGCGAGGGATCCGCTCGGCTACCTCCTGGCCTTCGTGGCCATGGCGTTCGGCGCCATGAACGTGGTGGGCGGCTACGTCGTCACCGACCGGATGCTCCAGATGTTCAAGAAGAAGCCCGCGGCCCCGAAGGCCGCCGGCAAGCCCTGACGGGGGCCGTGGTGGAGATCGGCACCCTCGTCTACATCGCCCAGATCGGCGGCGCGGTCTGCTTCGTCCTGGGCCTCCACTTCATGAACTCCCCCGCGACGGCGCGCAACGGGAACCTCCTTTCCGCCGGCGGGATGGTGGTGGCCGTGCTCGCCACGCTGGTCAGCCTGGCGACCCGCCCGGGCGGCGTGGACGCCATAGCCTGGGTGATCATCGTCGTCGGCTTCGTCGTCGGCGGTGGCCTCGGCCTCTACACCGCCCGCACCGTCCAGATGACCGAGATGCCGCAGCTCGTCTCGCTCTTCAACGCGGTCGGCGGCGGCGCGGCCGCCCTCGTGGCGATCGAGGATTTCGTGAGGCACACCGGCGCGGCCGGGGCGCCCGTCTCCAGCGCCGTCTTCGTGGTCCTCGACGTCATCATCGGGGCAGTCACCTTCACCGGTTCGCTCGTCGCTTCGGGCAAGCTGATGGGGCTGATCAGGGGCAAGCCCATCATCCTGCCCGGGAGCCGGGTCCTGACGGTCGCCCTCGCCATCGTCGTCGTCGCGGGCACGGTCCTCCTCGTGCTGGGCGCCGCGGGAACGATTGCCCTGAACAGCGCGGTCTCCGTCGTGCTGCTCGTGCTGATCCTCGCGGCGGCGCTCTTCTTCGGCGTCACGATGGTCCTGCCGATCGGCGGGGCCGACATGCCGGTCGTGATCTCGCTCCTCAACGCCTTCACGGGGACGGCCGTGGCGATGGCCGGCTTCGTCCTGGACAACCCGGTGCTGATCATCTCGGGCGCCCTCGTCGGCGCGTCGGGCGGCATCCTGACCAAGCTCATGGCCGACGCCATGAACCGCTCGATCCTGAACATCATGATCGGCGGCTTCGGCGGTGGCGAGGGAACGACCGCGGCGCTCGCCGGCGGGGCGGGCGGCTCCGTCCGCTCCATCGGCGCGGACGACGTGGCGATCCAGCTCGTCTACGCGACCAACGTCATCGTGGTGCCGGGCTACGGCCTGGCCGTGGCCCAGGCGCAGCACGCGGTCCGCGAGCTCGCCGAGCTCCTCGAGGCGAGAGGCGTCAACGTCTCGTACGCCATCCATCCCGTGGCCGGCCGGATGCCGGGGCACATGAACGTCCTCCTCGCGGAGGCCAACGTGCCCTACCCGCTGCTCAAGGAGATGGACGAGATCAACCCCGAGTTCGACCGCTGCGACGTGGCCCTGGTCATCGGCGCCAACGACGTCACGAACCCGGCGGCCCGGCGGCCCGGCAACCCGGTCTCGGGCATGCCGATCCTCAACGTGGACCACGCCAAGTCGATCGTCGTCATCAAGCGGTCGATGGGCCGCGGTTACGCCGGCATCGACAACGAGCTGTACGTCAACCCGAAGACGGGGATGCTCTTCGCCGACGCGAAGGCGGGCCTGGCGGACCTGATCAGCGCGGTCAAGACGCTGTAGGGGCGGCGGCCGGAGGAACGCTCTGCGGCGTCGCCACCGGGTAGACGGCGGGCGGCTCCGTCGGCGGCTGCACCGTGGCCTCCTGGGCCTGCTGGAGGGCGGTCTCGAGGGCGCGGACCTGCGCCTCGGAAGCGCTCCGGGCGCCGCTCGCCAGCTTCGCGTACGTTCCCCGCCACTTCTCGAGGGCCTCGAAGTCGGGATTCCCGGCCAGTGAGACGCCGAACGACTGCGCCTCACCCCGCAGCGCGGTCACGGCGTTGCCCGTCTCGCTCGAGAGAGCGCCAAGCAGCCGGTCGAGCTCCCCGCGCAGGACGACGAGGTCACCCGAGGTCACGATCTCCTTCAACTCCACCGGCGTGACGCTCTTGTAGGAGACGAGGGCTTCCATGATCTGGTCCAGGCGGGCGACGTTGGTCCTGCCCCCGACCTTGAGGACCTCGGCCGCGCGGGCGCCATGCTTTCCGATGTCCCGCACGGCATGGGCCAGCGCGGTGATGTCGTCCCCAGCCCCCGGGCTCCGAAGCTGGCTGACGGCCGCATCGAGCCACTTCCCTTCGGACAGGGCGGCGCTGATCCGCTGGGCTGCCGTCCACTTCGCGAGGTCCTCCACCCCGACGTTGAGAGCTTCGGCCATCTTCGCCACGTCCATGTCCCGGCCGGTGACCCAGACGGCGACCCCCCCGCCAACGTAGGCGTCGGCGTGCGACGCGTCGATCCGCGCCTGGGTCATGGAGATCTCCTTCACCGTGGCGCCCCGCTCACCGGGTGCCATGTCCGGGAGCCTCTTCATCAGGACGTCGATCGTGGTGGCTGCCTTTGCCTGCTCGTCGGGCGTGAGCGGAACGAACCTCTTGACATCCTCCAACCCCACCTGCCGCGCTTCCTTCATCACCCGATCGACCGCCTCCTGCCCGAGCTTGTCGGCCGCGGTGAGCCGCGCTCCGAAGATCAGGGGCGGCTCGACCTTCGCCATCTCGCTGCGGATCTCGGCACGCACTGTCTCGTCGAGGTTCTTCATGATGTCGACCAGATGGGCCCGCGACGGGTCGATGAAGATCTGGGCGTCGAGGAGACGCTTGCCACCTTCCACGTCCGTTCCCAAGCGGGAGCCCAGCCAGCCCTCGGCCCGCTTCTGGAGCTCGGCCGCCGTTCCCCCAACGATCTGCACGTCGACGTCCGAGGCTGCCGCCTCGGTGCCCGTCCGGACGGCCTTCGACAGCTCGTCGGACACCTCCTGGATGTACTTGTCGAGCTCCCTCACGATGCCCGCCCGCCATCCCTCGAGGGCGGCCGCCGTGCCGGAACCGCTCTTCATCACGGCCATGTCCCGGATCGCCTTCCAGCCGCCGACCTTCTCCAGGAGCCCCTTGTACCCGAACTGCGAGGCTCCCGCCGCGAGGACCTTTTCCGCCTCGGCGGCGTCGCTGATCTCGGCCAACTTCGGGATCTTCGCGATCAGGTCCTTCGTTTCCTCGCTCATCGCGCCGACGCCCTTCTCGGCCAGCATCAAGAACTGGTCGCCGAGCGCCGTCCCCGCTCCGCCGGCGATCTCGGCGAGCCGCTCGAACGAGAGGCCGGAGATCTTCTGAGCCTGCTCGGGCCCGACTTCGGCGACGGCCTTCGCCAGCGCCTCGGCCGGCTTCTCCGCGCCGGAGAGGTTCCGAAGGATGGCCGCCGTGCCGGCCGTCGCCCCGGCCTTCGCGCCCTCGCCCACTGCCTCGCCGGCCCTGCGGACCTGCTTGGCCGTCCCCGCTGCCACGGCCGCCTTCTTGAGACCGGACGCGCCCTGCCAGACATCGATGGCGGCGAAGATCGTGTCGAGGGCCGCGGAGATCATGGCCGCGTCGACCTGCTCACCCGAGACGAGCTGGGCCGCCGGGTCGATGGACCCCTTGTGCGCGGCAGCGAGGTCGAAGTACTTGTCCCAGCTCATGCCGGCCTGCGCGCCGCTCACGGCAGCACCAGCCGCGAACAGGAAGGTGGCAAGTCCGCCGCTGGCAAACGACCCGAAGAGGAACGCCGCCGCTGAGAGCGTGCTCAGTCCAAGGGTCTTGAGGACCTCGCCGACATTGGCACCGGAGATCGCGTCCCTGGCCACCGCGCTCTCGACCGGCTTGGACCACACCGGGCCGACAAGAAGCTCCTGGTGGATCGGGATGAGGTCCGTGAAGTTGACGCCGTTGCCGATCTTGGGGATCGCAGCAAGGATCTTCTTCTCGAGGTCGTCGAGACCCTTTGTGATCTCGGCTCGGGCAACCTTGATGTCCGTCCCGGCACTGATCTTCGAGGGATCGCCACCCTCGCCCATGAAGAACGCGGCCGACGGGCACTTCTTGATGAGGGCCAATTCGACGGCGACGCCTGCGTTCCACTTCTCCAGCACGGCGTCGTACATCGTTCGCGCGTCCCGCGCGTCCGGCGGGGATCCCGGCTGGAAGATGATCGGGTAGAGGTCCTGGGTGTCGCCCTTGCCACGCTTCTCGGTGCCAAGCTGGATGCGCAGCAACTCGGCCCTGGCCTTCTTCGCCCGTTCCATTTCGGGCGCGAGTTGCTGGATCTCCTGCACCTTTTGGTCGGCCGTCGCGGTCTCGCCCGCGTTCTCGCCCGTCGTCGGAACGCCGGTGCGGGCGCGCTCGGCCTGGACCGCCTCCTTGTTGCTGTCGAGGTAGCCGCGGGCTCTGCCCAGCACCGCGGCCTCGAATTCCTCCTTCAGCGCGGCAAAGGGCGGAAGGTCGGCCACCGCCGCGCTCCTCTTGACCGAAGCTGCGAAGAGGTCCGGGTTGGCGCGAGCGGTCTCGAGCGGAGCAGACAGGCGGCTCCAGGCGCGGCTGATCACGCTGGCGGACGCCGAACCCAGGAGCCCGCGGATGGCGTTGACCTTCTCCCCTTCGTTCATCGCCTCGTACCCGTCGGGGAGACCCTCGTTGACCTTCGCCTCGGAAGGTCCCTGCGGCTCGCGCTGGATCGTCGGCAGCGCGGCGCTCTCCTTCGCCGGCGCGTGAGCCCGCGCCTCGCGGGCGAGCAGCTTCGCGACTGCCGCGTTTCCGGCGGCGCGCTGGAGGTGAGCGATCGGGAGGCCCGCGACCGACGATGCGGGGCCGCGCAACCCGGCGAGGGCCGGCGTGGCGGTCGCGGGGACGTGACGCGCCTCCGTCGGCGCGCGGCTGGGCATCTCGGGATGCGGGTCGGCGTGCTCCAGGCGTGCGCCTGACTCGGAAACCATGCGCTCCGGACTCGGGACGCCTTCGCCCCCCACGGGTGAACGAGCTGAGCGTGCGGGGGTCTCGGTGGCCCGTCAAGCCCTGCGGCGAAGTCTGCCCGAGCGGGCAGCGCCCGCTTCCCCGACGGCCGGTGCCCGTGCGCTCGCGGGCGTCGGCGCGGACCTCGTCCGGCGTGGTGGCGAAGTGTATGGGTGAGCCTCCGCGGTGGGGTTCGCGTTCCCGCGAGCGGCGAGCGCATCCGCGCGGACATCGAGGGCGAGGGCCAGTTCTGCCACGCACACTTGCCCCTGCGCGTGCGGGGTTGACGACACCGCGGGACGCAAATTCGCGCTGTGCAGCCGCCGCCTCGCCGCTAGGATGTCGTCTAGCCGTCTAGACGTTTGGACGACCTTTCGCGGACGCCCGAGGGATGCCCCGCATGAGACACATCAGCGACATCGGCGCCGCCGTGATCGGCAGCGGCTTCATCGGCACCGTCCACATCGAGGCCCTGCGCCGCCTCGGCGTCCGGATCCAGGGGCTGCTGGAGGTCTCCCCGGAGCACGGGGCGAAGCGGGCTGCCGAGCTCGGCCTTCCCGGCGCCTACGGCAGCCTCGAAGAGCTGCTGGCCGACGAGCGGGTCGAGGTGGTCCACGTCACGTCGCCGAACGCGCTCCACTTCCCGCAGGTGCGGCAGATCCTGGCGGCCGGAAGGCACGTCGTCTGCGAGAAGCCGCTGGCAACGACGTCGGACGAGTCCGCGGAGCTGGTCCGCCTTGCCGCCGGGGCCGGCGTCGTCAACGCCGTCAACTTCAACATCCGCTTCTACCCGCTCAACCAGCACCTGGCGCGGCTCGTCGCCGACGGCGGCCTGGGCGAGGTACGCCTGGTGACCGGCCACTACTTCCAGGACTGGCTGCTCCTCGACACGGACTGGAACTGGCGGCTGGACCCGGCGGAGGGCGGCTCGCTGCGGGCCATCGGCGACATCGGCTCGCACTGGCTCGACCTGATGGGCTTCGTGGGCGGGCTCCGGATCGAGAGCGTGATGGCCGACCTCGTGACCTTCGTGAAGGTCCGCCAGCAGCCCGCCGGCCCCGTGGCGACCTTCTCGACGGAGCGCGCCGCGAGCACGATCGCCCGCGAGATGACCACCGACGACGCCGCGACGATCCTCCTGCGCTTCGCGAACGGGGCCCGCGGCGCGGTCGCGGTCTCGCAGGTGAGCGCCGGGCGCAAGAACTCGCTCCAGTACGAGATCGACGGCTCGACCGCCGCCGCGGCCTGGGACTCCGAGCGGCCGGACGAGCTGTGGCTCGGTCGCCGCGAGCGCCCCAGCGAGCTGCTGCTCCGCAACCCCGCCCTCATGAACGCGCCGGGAACGGCCGCGGCGAGCCTGCCCGGCGGCCACGTCGAGGGGTTCGCCGACACCTTCAAGGCCCTCTACCGGGCGGTCTACGCGGACGTCGCCGCGGGCGGCCCGTCGGAGCACCCGGTCTACCCGACCTTCGCCGACGGCCACGACGAGATGCTCGTCAACGACGCGATCGCCGCCAGCGCCCGCGAGGGACGCTGGGTCGCCGTCAACCGCGGCGCATGACCCGACCCGCCGCCCCCCGATCTCGCCCCAGCCACGCCGAGGGAGAATCGCGATGAAGCTCGGATTCCTCACCGCCCCCTTCCCCGAGACGCCGCTCATGGAGGTCGCCGACTGGGCGGCCGCGACCGGCTTCGAGGTCCTCGAGATCGCCTGCTGGCCACGCTCGTCCGGCCCGACCCGCCGCTATGCCGGCACCAGCCACGTCGACGTCGCCAACCTGACCGCGGGCCAGGGCGGCGAGATCGTGGACGAGATCGCCGCCAAGGGCCTCTCCATCTCCGGCCTCGGCTTCTACCCGAACCCCCTGCACCCCGATCCAGCCCACCGGGAGATGGTCATCGGGCACCTGCGCCACGTCATCACGGCGGCCCGCAAGATGGGCATCCCGCTGGTGAACACGTTCATGGGCGGCGACGCGGCGAAGAACCCCGACCAGAACTGGGAGGAGGCCCTCCGCGTCTGGCCCGACATCGTGGCTTTCGCGAAGGACAACGGGGTCAGGATCACGATCGAGAACTGCCCCATGCTCTTCAGCTACGACGAGTGGCCCGGAGGGCACAACATCGCGACGAGTCCGCGGATGTGGCGCCGGATCCTCGAGCAGTGGGGCGACACGATCGGCCTCAACTTCGACCCTTCGCACCTCGTCCTGCAGATGATCGACACGGGCCGCTTCATCAGGGAGTTCGGGGCGCACATCCTCCACTTCCAGGCCAAGGACCTGATGATCGACCGCGACGGCCTCTACGAGCGCGGCATCTTCTCGGCCGGCATGGGCTGGCAGATCCCGCGCATCCCGGGTCTCGGCGAGGTGAGCTGGACGGTCGTCTTCTCGGAGCTGTACCGGGCGGGCTTCGAGGGCGACTGCATCATCGAGCACGAGGACCGCCGCTTCGAGGGCACGGACGAGAAGGTCAAGCAGGGCTTCCTCATCGCCCGCGACGTCCTCCGCCCGTACTGCAGATGAGCGACCCCGTGACCTCCCGACCCCTGGCACCCGCCGAGCTGACCTCCGAAGCCCTCGCCGCCTTCTTCGCCCGCCTCACCGAGCGCGACATCGCCAAGACGATCGACCACTCCCTCCTCCGGCCGGAGCTCGACGACGCCTTCGTCGAGGACGGCTGCCGTCTCGCGGCCGAATACGACGTCGCCTCGGTCTGCGTCCGCCCGGCCGACGTGACCCGGGCGAAGGCGATCCTCGCCGGCACCGACGTCGCGGTCGGCACGACCATCGGCTTCCCCCACGGGAACCACGCGACCGAGACGAAGGTCTTCGAGGCCCGCCGGGCGCTCGCCGACGGCGCGACCGAGCTGGACATGGTCATCCAGGTCGGGGCCCTCAGGTCCGGGCGGGACGCCGAAGTGCAGGCGGACATCGCGGCGGTCGTCGAGGTCGGCCACGCCGGCGGCGCGATCGTCAAGGTGATCTTCGAGAACGCCTACCTGACCGACGACGAGAAGGTCCGTGCCTGCCGCCTTACCGAGGCCGCCGGGGCCGACTTCGTGAAGACCTCCACCGGCTTCGCCCCGGGCGGCGCCACCCACGAGGACCTGGCGCTCATGCGGCGGAGCGTCTCCCCGCACGTCCAGGTCAAGGCGGCCGGCGGCGTCCGGACGCTGGACGCCCTGGTCGCAGTGATGGCCCTCGGGGTCACCCGCTGCGGGGCCACGGCCACGAAGGCGATGCTCGACGACTTCCGGGCCCGGCGGGCGGGTGCGGGCGCGGCCCCGGCTGCACCCTCGAGCGACGGGGCGTACTGACCGGTGGGCGGGATCGTCCTGCGCGGGATGCCCGGGTCGGTCATCATCGCGGCCTTCCACGTGGCGGGTCGGCGATGCCGGGCCCAATTCCACTCGGCCTACCGTGAACACGCGCGGCGTCCCGCGCGTGCCATCATCCGGCAGGGGAACGCAGACCCCGAACAACAGGAGGTGTGACGGACCCAGACCTGCAGTTTCCCCCCGCGCCTGGGCGCGGGAAGAACGTACATGCCCGGCGACGCAGGAGCGCGCCGGCGCACGAGGAGGAGTGAATGTTCAACAGGCAGTCTCGCGCCGCGCGGGCCGTCGTCGGCCTCGCGGGGCTCGCGATCATCGTCAGCGCCTGCGGAAGCGCGGCGTCTCCGTCGGCGGCTCCGTCGGCGGCCGCCAAGCAGTGGAAGATCGGGTACTCGAACGGCGGCGGCGTCGCCAACGGCTTCCGCGAGGAGCAGGTCTGCACCGCCAAGGCCGAGGCCCTGGCGTCGGGCGGTGTCTCCGTTCTCACCGTCATCCACCGCAACACCGACGCGGCAGGCCAGCTCCAGGACCTCCGCGACCTGATCGCCAAGGGCGTCGACGCCATCGTCTTCAACCCGAACGACCCCGACGCCCTGACGCCGGCGCTCCAGGAAGCGCAGGCCGCGGGGATCAAGACCATCTCGGTCGACGCGTACGTCAACGACCCCAAGACCTACAACCTCTACAACAACCAGACGCAATACGCCTACCTCGGCGCCAAGTGGCTGTTCACGAAGCTGAACGGCCAGGGCAACGTCTACTACATGCGCGGCATCGCCGGCAATCCCGCCGACAGCGACCGCGACATCGGCTTCAAGAAGGCCCTTGCCGAGTTCCCGAACATCAAGGTCGTCCCGACCAACGAGGGCGTCTTCACCAAGTGGGACTCCGCGGTCGCGACCCAGCTGACGAACGACTTCATCGCCAGCGGCGACTACGACAAGATCCAGGGCATCTGGACGTCCGGCATGGACGGTGAGGTCGTCGAGGCCATCAAGGCCAACGGCAAGAAATTCGTGCCGATCGTCGGCGCGGACCGCGGCGTGTTCGTCAACCCCCTCCTCGATCCCACGGGCTACCCCGGCCTCGAGGGCGCGGCCGTCACCAACACTGCCGCCGTCGGCGGCGCGGGCGTGGCGCTGGCGCTCAAGCTCCTGAACGGCGCCGCCGTCCAGACCGACGCGGCGGCCCCGAAGCCGAACACGGTGCTCCTGACGCCGGTCATTGCCGACAACACCACCGACGCGGGCAAGGCCACGCTCAAGGGCTGGCTCGTAAAGAACCTGGATCCGTCCTGGCCGCTCGGCCTCCAGATCCCCGGCTGGACCACGTACACCCCCGAGCAGGCCGTCGCCTGCAAGGGTCCCGGCGGCAACTAGCCCGCTCGGGCTGTCGAACCACGCGGGGGATGCCGGTCCGCCGGCGTCCCCCGCGCATCCCCATCGACCTACGGGACTGATGACCTCCACTACCACCGACCTCCTGCTCGAGGCTTCCGGTGTCTCCAAGACCTATGGCGCCGTCGTCGCCCTGAAGTCGGCTTCGCTGGCCGTGCGTCCGGGCGAGGTCCACGCCCTCATGGGCGCCAACGGGGCCGGCAAGAGCACCCTCGTCAAGATCCTCACGGGCGCCATCAACCCGGACTCGGGCCGCATCGCCGTTCGCGGACGCGAGCGCACGGCCCACTCGCCTGCGGAGGCCCGGCGCGGCGGGCTCGTCTCCGTCTACCAGGAGCCGGCGCTCATCCCGGACCTGGACATCCGGTCCAACCTGCGCCTCACGGAGACGCCCCTCGAGCCGTTCCGCCACTGGCTCCACGAGCTCGGCCTCGGGGACCTCGACCTGTCGAGCCTGGCGCGGCGGGTGCCGCTGGCCTCGCTCCGGATCGTCGACCTCGCCCGCGCCCTCGCGATCGAGCCCGACGTGCTCATGCTCGACGAGATGACCGCGGCCCTGCCCGCGAACCTCACCGAGCGCGTCCTCGAGGTCGTCGGCCGCCAGCGCGGCGGCGACCGCTCGGTCATCTTCATCTCTCACCGGTTGATCGAGATCGCCGCCATCTGCGACCGGGCGACGGTCCTGCGCGAGGGCGAGACCGTCGGCGTCGTCCCAGTGACCAGGGGCTCGGAGGAGCGCATCGTCCAGCTCATGCTCGGCGAGGGCGGCGAAGGGGCCTCAGCGCGGACGTCTGCGGCTGCTCCTGCCCGAGGACGGGCCGTGGACGCGACGCCCCGCCTGGCTGCCCAGGGCCTCAGGTCGGGCACGAGGCTCCACGACGCCTCGTTCGACCTCCATCCCGGCGAGGTGCTCGGCGTGGTGGCTCTCGAGGGCCAGGGCCAGGACGAGCTGTTCGACATCCTCGCGGGCTCGGAGCGCCCGAGCGGCGGCGAGCTCCTCGTCGACGGCGCGCCCGTCTCGTTTCGCCATCCGGCCGACGCCATCCGGGCCGGCCTGGTGTACGTCGCCGCCGACCGCGCCGAGGCCCTGCTCATGCAGCGCTCGGTGCGCGAGAACATCGCCCTGCCGTTTACGACCCGCATGCGTCGGTGGGGCCTGATCGACCTCGGCGGAGAGCGGCGAGCGGTCGACGCGGCCGTCGCCACGCTGCAGATCGACGCCCGGGCCGGAGGTGAGGTGCGGCGGCTCTCCGGCGGGAACCAGCAGAAGGTGACGATCGCGCGATGGGTCGCCGGGGGCGTTCGGACGATGCTGTGCTTCGACCCCACCCGCGGGATCGACATCCGGACGAAGAACCAGATCTACATCCTGCTCCGCGACCTGGCGAAGGCCGGCGCCGCCGTCCTCATCTACACGTCCGAGCTGAAGGAGGTCCAGCTCGTCTGCGACCGGGCCATCGTCATCTTCGGCGGCCGAGTCGTCGCCGAGATCCCCGTGGCGGACGCCGACGAGGCCACGCTGCTCCGCGCGGCGTACAACCTCCGCTCCGACGCGGCGATGCCCGAGGAGCTGGCTGCGGAAGCCGTCGCCGAGGCGACCGCCGTCGCGGTCGAAGGACCGCAGGCCGAGGCCTCCGCCCAGCGATCGGCCACGGCCCCACCCGGGGACCGCGGCGAGATGGAGAGCGACCGGTGACCGCCGCGACCGCCCCCGTCGGCGCCGCCCGCGCCCGTCCCACCGAGGCCCTCGCCTCCTGGGCGCGGCACAATGCGTGGACGCTCGGCCTCCTCGGGTTCCTCGCCCTCCTCCTTGCCTTCACCAAGCTGATCCAGCCGAGCTACGGAGTCGCCGGGGTGCAGGGGCTCGCCATCTCCGTGCTGCCCCTGGCGCTGGCCGCCGTCGCCCAGGCGATCGTCGTGATCTCGGGCGGGATCGACCTCTCCATCGGCTCGATGATGGCGCTCACGAGCGTAGTCGCGGCCGTCCTCATGAAGGGGCAGCCCGAGGAGTTCGGCGTCGTCGCGATCGTCGCCGTGCTCCTCCTCGGCCTCGTCCTCGGCGCGGTCAACGGCGCCCTCGTCGTCCTGACCCGCGTGCCGGACATCGTGGTCACGCTCGCGATGTCCTTCGTCTGGGCGGGATGCGCGCTCCTCGTCCTGCAGGCGCCCGGCGGCGGGTCCGCCAGGTGGCTCAAGGACCTCATCCTCGGATCGCTAGGCAGCCCGTGGGCACCAAAGGCCGCGATCACCCTCGTCGTCGTCGTCGCCCTCATCTGGATCCCGGTCCGGCGGTCACGGTTCGGCCTCTCCCTCTACGCGATCGGCAGCAACCGGCTGGCGGCCTTCCGGAGCGGCGTCCCGGTCGGCCGCACGAGGATCCTCGCCTACGTCCTCATGGGCCTGTTCACGGCGCTCGCCGGCCTGTCGCTCATCGCGAGCACCGGCATCGGGACGCCCGTCCCCGGGCCCTACACGCTCCTGAGCGTCGCCGCAGTCGTCCTCGGCGGCGTCAGCCTCGCCGGCGGGCGGGGCGGCGTCTTCGGGCCGATCGTCGGCGTGGTCATCCTGCAGATCATCCGGAGCGACATGACGTTCCTCAACTTCGACCCGAACCTGGCGGTCGTCGCGCAGGGGGCCATCCTGATCGGCGTGGTCATGGTCGGCAGCCTCCTCCAGCTGCGGCGGAGCCGCGCATGAGCGAGACCGTGCACGCCGAGAGCGCCCGGAGCCCGTGGCTGACCTGGGCCGCCTGGCGCAGCCTGTTCCGGGACCGCCCGATGATCCCCCTCATCGCCCTGCTGGCCCTCCTCGTCGTCGCCAGCGCGTTCGTCCGACCGGGGATGGTCAGCCCGGGGTGGGCGGGTGTGATCGTCCGCGCGGCCGTCCCCCTGGCCATCCTCGCCGGCTGCCAGACCCTGACCATGCTGACCGGCGGCATCGACCTATCGGTCGGCGCGGTCGCCTCGATGGCCGGGTTCGTCACCGCCACGCTCGCGCACGGCCCCGGGGGAGTGGCGCTCGCGATCACGGTGGCGCTGGGCGCAGCGGCCCTGGCCGGGCTCCTCAACGGCATCGGCGTCGGGGTGTTCCGGGTTCACCCGCTGATCATGACCCTCGGGATGAGCCTCGTCGTCCTGGGATTCGCGAACGTCTGGCAGCTGCAGACGGTCCAGACGGGCACGGGGGTCCCCGAGATGCTCCGCTGGCTCGGGTCCGGCACGTTGCTCGGCATCGTCCCCACCAGCCTCCTCGTCTTCGTGCCACTGGCCGCGCTCGTCCTCCTGGTCCTCTGGCGGACCGGGTACGGCCGGCTGCTCTACGCGATCGGGGACAACCCCGTCGCCGCGCGCCTGTCGGGCACTCGTGCCTGGCAGGTCCTCATCGTCCTCTACGTCATGTCTGCGCTGCTGGCCGGCATCGCCGGGCTCCTCGTCGCAGGCCTCACCAACATCGCCGCCGTGACGCTCGCCGACTCGTACGTCCTGCCGTCGGTCGCGGCGGCGGTCATCGGCGGGACCTCGATCATGGGCGGGCGGGGCGGCTACGGCGGGACGATGGTCGGCGCGCTCATCCTGACCGTCCTCACGTCGCTCATCTCGGCCCTCGGCTTCCCCGAGGCGGCCCGACAGATCCTCTTCGGGGCGATCATCGTGGCAGTCGCTGCCGCGTACACGCGCGCCACGTCGGAATCCTGAGGCAGCAGGGCCGAGGATGGACGGGACGCCGCTGGCTGCCGGGGCGGGGACCCGTCATCTCGGCCTCGACCTCGGGGCCACGAACCTGAAGTGGGCCGTGGTGGAGCACGTCGGCGACTCGTGGAGCACGCTCGCCCACGGCCAGGCGCCCACGCGCGTCGTCCCCGACCGCGATGCGGTCCCCGCCGCGGTCGTGGCCCAGCTGGCCGAGGTGGGTGCCGCCGCGATCGACGCCTGGGGGCCCGTCGCCAGCGTCGGGATCGGCGTGCCCGGCCTCTACGATCCGGCAACCGGCGCGACCCGCTTCCTGGTCAACGTCCCGGGGCCGTGGGCGGGGCATCCGGTGGCCGGCCCGATCACCGCCGCGGTCGGCGTCCCCGTCTTCCTCATCAACGACGCCCGCGCCTTCGGGCTCGCGGAGCTCCGCCTGGGGGCCGGCCGGGGCGCGTCGTCGATGGTTGGGCTGACGCTCGGGACGGGCATAGGCGGCGTCTTCGCGATCGACGGGCGCGTCCACCAGGGGCACGACGGGACCGCCGGCGAGATCGGCCACCACACGATCGACCCCGACGGACCGTGGTGCAACTGCGGCAACCGCGGCTGCCTGGAGTCCTTCGCCCGGGCCGACCAGATCGCGGCCGCCTGCGGGACGGCGACGGCCGAGGAGGCGGTCCGCGCAGCGCAGGCCGGCGACGCGCGGGCCCTGGCCGGCCTCGCCGACATCGGGCGCTACCTCGGGATCGGGATCGCCAACATGATCACCGTGATCTCTCCGGACCGGGTCGTGATCGGCGGTGGAGTGGCCGCCGCCGGGGAGCTCCTGTTCGGCCCGATCCGCGCCGAGATCGCGCGCCGCGTCAGGACGACATCCATCGACGAGGTGGTCCTGGTCTCCGCGGAGCTGGGCCTCCTCGCGGGAGCGATCGGGGCCGCCGTGCACGGGGCCGAGCGGGCCACCGAGACCGCCGCCGCGAGTGGCGGCCGGGACTCGCGATCGTGATCTCCGACCCCTACCTGCCCCGCTACCGCGAGATCGAGCAGGCGCTCCGGGAGCGCATCGCGGCCCTGAAGCCCGGCGACCCGCTGCCGTCCGACACCGCCCTCTGCCGGGAGTTCGGCGTCAGCCGCATGACGGCCCGCAATGCGGTCGCCCGGCTCGCGGAGGAGGGGCTCGTCAACCGCGAGCCCGGCCGGGGCAGCTTCGTCGCGGCGCCGGCGTCTCACCGCCGGGCCAACTGCCTCATGAGCTTCTCCGACGAGATGCGTCGCCAGGGACGCGTCCCGCGCTCGCGTCTCCTCCGCCGCGAGCTGCGGCCGGCGGATTCCGTCGAGGTGCGGGACCTCCGGCTCGGCGAGGGCGATCTCGTCGTCTCCCTCGTCCGGATCCGGTTGGCCGACGACGCGGCGATCGCGCTCGAGTCCGTCGCCCTCCACGCACGGAGCGCCGATGCGGTGATGAGCGCAGACCTCGAGACCGGCTCGCTCCACGAGGCGCTCCGGGGAGCCGGGCTCGTGCCGGCGCGGGGGCGGGCGACGCTGACGGCCGGGGCGGCGTCGACGGACGACGCCCGCCTCCTCGGCATCCCGCCCGGCACGCCGCTCCTGGTCGAGCGGCGGGTCATCGTCGACCTCCGCGGGCGGCCCCTCGAGTCCACCGAGTCGCGCTACCCGGCCGACCGTTACGCGCTCGACGTCGACTTCGAGGTCGAGGCGGCGCGCGAGCGAGGCTCGCGCCGCCCGTCCGGCAGCTGAGCCGGCGCATGGAGTCGAGGACTCGAGTCAGGGCGGCGCTGGAGCACCACGAGCCGGACCGCGTCCCGCGCGACCTGGGCGCGGTCCGCATGACCGGGATCCACGTGCGGGCATACGCCGGCCTGCGGCGCGCGCTCGGCCTGCCGGAGCGGGAGGTGCGGGTCGGCGACCTCTCGCAGCAGCTCGCCGTCGTGGAGGATGACGTGGCGTACGCGCTCGGGCTGGACGTTCGGGGCGTGGAGCCGCGCGGCCCGACCGGGTATCGCCGGGAGATGCTCGACGATGGCGAATACCGCGCCTACCTCGACGAATGGGGCGTCCGGCGGCGGATGCCGAAGGACGGCTTCTTCTTCGATCCGTCGTCCGCTCCGCTGGGCGGCGAGATCGACGCCGGGCACCTCGCCCGGTTCGCCTGGCCGGACGGCGGCGACCCGGCCCGCCGGGCCGGCGTCGCCGAGGAAGCGCGGCGGGTGATCGCCGAGGAGGGCCGGGCCGTCTACGTCGGCTCGGTCTGCGCCGGCCTGACCGAGATGCTCTTCCGGCTCCGCGGCTTCGAGGACGGCTACATGGACCTCGCGGCGGACCCGGCGCTGGCCCGGGCGCTGATGGAGCGGGTGCTGGAGGTGAAGCTCGCCTGGTGGGGGGCGGTCCTTCCCGAGCTCGGCGACGCCGTAGACGTCGTGGGCGAGGCGGACGACCTGGGCGGGCAGGCGACGCCCCTCTTCTCGCCGCGGACCTACCGCTCGCTTGTGAAGCCGCTCCACGCCGAGCTCATCTCTTTCATCCGGGCCCGGACGCAGGCCAGCGTCCTCTTCCACTCCTGCGGGGCGATCCGCGAGCTGCTGTCCGACCTCGTGGAGATCGGAGTCGACGTCCTGAACCCGGTGCAGGTCTCGGCTGCCGGGATGGAGACCGCGGCCCTCAAGCGGGACTTCGGGCGCGACCTGACCTTCTGGGGCGGCGGGGTCGACACCCAGGGGGTCCTGGGCAGCGGGACGCCGGACGACGTGCGGGCCGAGGTGCGGCGCCGTGTCGCCGACCTGGCTCCGGGGGGCGGCTTCGTCTTCGCCTCGGTACACAACGTCCAGGCGAACGTGCCCCCGGAGAACGTCGCCGCGATGTGGGAGGCGGCGGCGGCCTGCGGCACGTATCCCCCCGGCGCCGAGGGCCGCGGCGTGGGGATCGCCGGGTCGGGCGCGGAGGCCGCGGACGCACGGGCCGCCGGGGCAGGAGCGGCACCGTGAGCGCCGAAACCGTCGTCCGGGGCCGGCTCGTCCTCGACGAGCACGTCCGCGCGGGGCGGGTCGTCGTCCGGGACGGCCGCATCGCGGCGGTGGAGATGGAGCCGGCGGCGGCCGGCGGCCCGTTCGTCGCCCCGGGCTTCGTCGACGTCCACGTCCACGGCCGCGGCGGCCACGACGCGATGGGCCCGGAGGGCGCGCTCGACGGGATGGCCCGGGCGCTCCTCCGCCACGGCGTCACCTCGTTCCTGCCGACCGCCGTGACGGCGCCGCTGGCGGAGCTGGCGTCGTTCGCGGGGCGGGTGCGGCGCTGGATGCCGAGCGCCCCCGACGACGGCGCCGGGCCCCTGGGGTTCAACCTCGAAGGGCCCTTCATCGCCGCCGCCAGGAAGGGCGCCCAGAACGCGGCCCACATCCGCGTCCCCGCGGATGTCTCCACCGCCGACCTCGAGCCCCTCGTCGAGGGGATGCGCCTCATCACGATCGCGCCGGAGGTGCCGGGGGCGCTGGAGCTGATCCGCTGGCTGCGGGCGCGGGGCGTCACGGCTTCGCTCGGCCACTCGGCGGCCACGGTCGAGGAGGGGCGCGCGGGATACGCTGCCGGCGCGCGTACGACGACCCACCTCTTCAACGGGATGACGGGCGTGGACCATCACGCGCCGGGGCTTGCCGTCGCGGCGCTCCTCGACGACGAAGCCTACGTCGAGCTCATCGCCGACGGCCACCACGTCCGCGAGGCACTCTGGCCTCTGATCCTCCGGGCGAAGCCGGCGGACCGCCTCCTCCTGGTGAGCGACTGCGTGGCGTTGGCGGGGACGCCCGCGCGAAGCGGGAACCTGGGCGGGCTCGAAGTGGTGATCGACGGCGATCGCTGCGTGCTCGTGTCGGACGGACGCCTGGCGGGCTCGGTGATCGCCCTCGACTCGGCCGTCCGCAACCTCGTCCGCACCGGGGTCGGGCTGCCGCGGGCGGTGGCCGCCGCGTCGCGCGAGCCGCTGGCCCTCCTCGGCGTCACCGATCGGGGCCGCCTGGAGCCCGGTCTCCGCGCCGATCTCGTCGAGCTCGACGACGACCTCACCGTGCGCCGCGTGATGCGCGGCGGCCGCTGGTATCCCGGTCCGGGCTGACGATCCCGCACCTCACCGGGCCGCCGGTCAGCGGTGGGCGCCACCGCCGTTCCGGTGGTCGACCGGCACGAGTTCGACGAGCGAGATGGCCGGCATCGGCAGCTCGAAGGCCAGCTCGAGGCGGCCTCGCCTGGGGCGGACCCGGCGCAATCGCCCGAGGGTCTCGAGGCGGTCGGCTGCGCGGAGGCGCTCCCAGCCCGCTTCGTCCGGCCAGCCGGGCCGGCCGAGACGCTTCCATGTCCGCACGATGCTGGAGTGGCGAGCGTCGACCCGGTGGTGCCGGACCTCGTAGGACCCTGGTCGCAGCCCCCTGACCGTGAGCGTGACCGAGCGGCCGAGGGCCCGAACACCGGCCCCCTTCGACTGGTCCAGCGTCCCGTTCCAGACCGCGATCGCGATCCGGCCGTCGTGGTCGCCCGACGCCCACGCCTCGACGAGCGAGCCTGCGCCGTCGCCCTCGAGCTCGCTCGCCAGCTCGTCCTCGCCGAGCCGTTCCAGCATCGCCAGGGCCCAGAATCCGGGCTTGCGGAGGTTGCCGATCGTGAGCAGGCCGAACCCGCCGTGGAAGAGCGCGGGCGCGTCGCCGAGCTCGACGAATTTGTCCGACGCGACCCAGCAGGCGAGCGCGTCGACGCGGCCGGCCGCCGAGCGCATGCCCCGGGCGACGAGCGGCGCGGCCCAGGCGCTGTCGTTGATCGACGCGCCGTGGCGCGGGCTGAGGCCCCACTCGGTCCACCAGAGCGGCAGGCCCGGCCGCCCGAAGCGGGCGACGACCGGACGAAGGTCGAGCGGCGGCAGGCCAAACGTGTGCGAGGAGAAGAAGTCGAGCGGCAGGTCGTTCGACGCCGTGTAGTCGAGCAAATCGTCGATCCAGCCCGCGGCCGCGGTCGCCGGGCCGCCGACCCGGAAGCCCGGATCGACCGACTGGATGGCCCGGACGCTGGCCGCGTACAGCTGCAGGTAGTCGGACTCGGCGCCCGACCAGAAGACGCAGACGTTCGGCTCGTTCCAGACCTCGAACGCCCAGCGGCGCACCTCGTCGCGACCGTAGCGGTCCGCGAGATGGGCAGCGAAGTCGCGGACGAGGGCCGCCCACCTCTCGAGGTCGCGTGGCGGCGAGATCATCGCCGCGTAGGCGAAGACCGTCGCCTGGGGGTCGCGAGCCAGGTCGTGCGGCGTGAAGGCTACCTCCACTATCGGCGGAAGGCCGGTCTCGAGGAGCCGGTCAAGGACCTCGTCCACCTTCGCGAAGTCGTGGGTCGGCCCGCCGCCCGAGTCGCGGTGGACCTCGAGCGAGTCGTCGAAGATGGCCTGCGCCCGGACGGCTTCGACGCCGAGCTCGCGTCGGACGACCCGCAAGGCCTCCGCTTGCTCGGCGCCGACGTCCCGCCCGTCGACCCCCGGCCCGCGGAGGAGCGGGGCCAGCGGCTCGGAGCCCAGGATCGGGCGCCATGGTCGTCCGACCCGGCCGAGGACCCGGCCCGCGTCGACGCGGATCGCGACGGTCGCATCCGCCGTCCCTTCCCGGGCGGCAACCGGCGGCGACAGCGGGCCTCGCGTCGACTCGATCGTCGGCAGGCTCGAGACCGCGTACCAGGCCTCCCGGCCCGGCGGGCGCGTCGTGTCGAGATACGGGCCGTGCGGGACCGCGAGGACGTCGCCGCCGCCCTGGTCGATGGGCTCGAACGGACCCGCGGCAGCCGGGCCCCGGTGAACGAGGTAGCCGGCCGCGCCCACCACCGGCGACCAGTCGATCGTGACCTGGCCGCGCCCCTGCACGACCCGCACCCGCTCCGGCGGCGGGAGCGAGGTCGGCGGCACGGATCGGTCGCGTTCGGTCCGGGCGCCGAGCGTCGCGAACCACGCGATTCGCGCGGAGCCAGCCGAGCCGCCCTCTGTCTCCGACCCTGCGTCCCGCCCCGCTCCGGTCTTCCCCGAACGGCTCATCCCTCGAGTCCGCTCGTGGCGATGCCCTCGACGATCCAGCGCCGGCCCGCCCGCTGGGCAGTCACCTCGCCCGGACGACCGATGACGACGATCGCGGCCACCTGTCGACCTCCCTCAGGTGCCGACCGCAGCCTGGGTCACGACCGCGCCGAGCGCCGCCGGGAGGAGGACGAGGATCAGGAGCATCGCGATCGCGATGAGGGCGACGCCGCGAAGCGCCGCCGAGGCGACCGGCCTGAGCCTCGGACCACCGTGCCCGGGACGATCCGGGCCTGTCTCGGGGCTCAATGCCCGATGACGCCCAACAGCCAGAGGATCACCAGCACGATGACGATCACGCCGATGATTCCGACTCCGCCATTCCTGGAGTTCATCTCGTTCTCCCGTTCCGTCTTCGCATGTCGATTCGGCCGGCGGGTGGGTAGCTTCCCGGGCGCGCCGTCCCGAGCTCATTCCCGTCAGGACTTGCCCTTGGGCCCCCTGACGGCATCCTGGACGTCGCCAAGGCCCTTCTGAGCGTCGCCCTGGACCTGCCGGACCTTGCCCTGGACCTCCTGTTGCCTGTTGCCCGTCAGCTTGCCGAGCCCTTCCTCGACCTTGCCCCGGGCCTTGCTGATGGCGCCCTTGGTGTGCTCGTCGGTCATGTCGATCATTCCTCCCGGTGCATCCTCGGCCTGGGCGTGTTGGTGGGCCGGGACGACCGGCTCGATGGGACGCAGGACGATGGCCGCACCGATGACCATCGCCGGCGCGACCCCTGCCGCGATCGCCAGCCTTGGCGCGCGGGCAAGGTAGAGCCCGGCGCCGAGGCCGACCGAGGTGGCCGCCAGCCACCGAAGCGTCGGGTCGGGCAGCGTCTGCAGCGCGCTCGTCGTGTCCTGCGCACCGGCTCGCGTCGCCCGCATGGTGCCGGGCAGCCGGGCGATGAGCGTCGCGGCGCTCGCCCGGGCCGTCTCGATGGACTCCGCCAGGCGCCGCCCGACGGCGTCCCGGCGCTCGTGGATGTCAACGGCGGGTGCAGCGGCCTCGGGTGGCCGCCGCTCGCGTCTCATGATCCGCATGTCTCGCTCCTCTTCCCTGTCGGGCCGGCACGAGATGCCGGATCTGACTGGCTCGGTACGGAGTCGGTCCTGTCCGCGATCGTCGGGCGCCGCCGACCCACGCGGGTCTCGAGAGCCCCTTCAGCGGCGGCGAAGTCCGCGGGAGCCGCTCGCGAGGTTCGCCACGAAGAGAATCGCTATGGCGCCGAGCGTGGCGATGGCGATGCTCTCGATGTTGATGCCGTCGACGGAGCCGATCTTGAGGACGCTCGTGGCGACGAAGCCGCCCACGAGGCCCCCGACGATGCCGAGGACGACCATCAGCACCAGGCCCCCGCGGGAGCCCATGACCATGTTTGCCAGGAAGCCGGCAATGGCGCCGACGACGATCCAGGCGATGATGCTCATCGCGCGTCTTCCTTCCGTGTCGCGTGGCCGCACTTCGGCCGACGCTGCTTGCGGACAAGGCCCTGCCCGCCCGGGGACCGCGACACGGTCGGACTCAGGGGGTCAGGCCGGCTCGCGCCGGAAGATGCCCACGGCCCAGATCACGATCAGCTCGATGATCGTCCAGCCGATGAAGGCCACGACGGCCGCGAGATCGAGCACCGAGCCCGCGGAATGGAGGGAGTCCGAGCGGAGAATGCCCTCGAACGGCCCGACAAAGACCTGGCTCACGTTGAGGATGCCGGACACCAGGCCGTTGGCCTCCCGGGCGTCGAGCAGGAGCAGGACGATGCGGGCCCCGATGACGATCTGGATCAGCCCGAACACGAGAACGATGATCCGCCGGGTCAGCTCGGGACCACCGGGACCCGTCCGCGTGGTGCGACGGCTGTCCGTCCGCACCGTCTCCTGGCGTGCGGCCACCGGGACCGTTTGCTGGCCCGCGGCTGCCACGGGCTCCTGGGTGACGACGGTTCTGTCGACTTGGTCGAAGGTCATGGCGCTCTCCTGTGCGGCTTTGGCTGCGAGACCCAGCTCGACCGGATCCCCTCGATCGGCCAGCCCGGCACCCGCCGCCGACCGCCCCCGTGCCCCAGACACGGGGGACCTGACGTGACTTCGTCTGCTCGACGACCAGGGCGGCTTCTGGGGCGCGTTGCCAGTGTGTGGTCCCGCCGCCGGCAAGTCATGACGGTCCGTCATCCCGCGGCGGCGGCCGCCGGGCGGGCAACGTCGCGGGGGGGCCGTGGCGGCCGGGCGGCCGTGGGCGGCGCCCGGATGAAGCGGTGGCGCGGCGCGCGGGCAACCGCCCAGAGGTCACACCGGAGTGCGGTCGCTATCATCGACGCGTTGCCGGGTGACGGCCGGGGTGCGCCGGGTCGGGCCAATGCGCTGAAGGCTGAAGATGACATCGAACCAGTCCCTCCCGGACCCGCCCGGTCGCGATCGCCGGCGGGCGCGCTCGCAGGCCGAGCCCGACGAGCCGATCCTCGCGGAGCTCTTCAGCGTGGAGCGGCTGGAGCAGCACGCCCAGACCCTGGCCGCCGCCCAGGCGGTCACCGACGCACCCCGCCGCGGACGCGACGTCAGGCCCCGCATCGCCGAGAACGGCCGCGTCCTGCTGGAGTCGTACCGGGTCCTGGCCCGCGCCATCAAGGACGAGCGGTGGATCACGCCGGCCGCCGAATGGCTCGTCGACAACTACCCCATCGTCGACGAGCAGCTCCGCGAGATCCGCGACGACCTGCCCCCCGACTACTACCGCGAGCTCCCCAAGCTGGCCGGGGGCCACCTGGAGGGCTACCCGCGCGTCCTGGGCCTGGCCTGGGCCTACGTCGCCCACACTGACAGCCGCTTCGACCCGGAGAGCCTGCGGCGCATGGTGCGGGCCTACCAGGAAGTGGAGCCGCTGACCATCGGCGAGCTCTGGGCGACGGCGATCAGCCTCCGGATCATCCTGGTGGACAACCTCCGCCGCCTCGCCGAGCAGATCGTCCGCAGCCGGTCGGCGCGACAGCAGGCGGACGAGCTCGCCGACGGCCTCCTCGGCCTCGGCGCGGCCGATCCGGATGGCGCGGCATCATCTCTGCGCCGGCTCTCGCGGGTGACGCTGCCCACGGCGGCCCGCGTCCAGCTCTTCCAGCGGCTGCGCGACCAGGATCCAGCGGTCACCCCGGCCCTGCGCTGGCTGGAGGAGTTCCTCGCGGCCCAGGGGACCACCGCCGAGGAGATGGTGCGCCTCGAGCACCAGCGCCAGGCGACCATGAACGTGACGGTCCGCAACGTGATCACGAGCATGCGCCTCATCTCGTGGTTCGACTGGGCGGAGTTCGTCGAAAGCGTCAGCCACGTCGACGACGTGCTTCGCGCTCGAAGCTCGTTCGCGGAGATGGACTTCGCGACGCGCGACCGCTACCGGCACGCCGTCGAGGAGCTTGCCCGGGGCTCCGGCCTCGGCGAGGTCGAGGTCGCCCAGAGGGCCGTGACGATGGCGGACAAGGCGGATGAGGCTTTGCCGGCCGACGACGTCGAACCGCCCGCAACGGCCCGACGAGATCCCGGCTGGTACCTGATCTCCGACGGTCGCCCGGCGTTCGAGCGCGACCTCCACGTTCGCGTGCCGCTGAAGCGCCGGCTGCGGCGCGCCTATGTCCGGGCCGCCGCGTTCGCCTACCTCGGGACGCTCACGCTCGTCACGGCGCTCATCCTTGCCATTCCGATCCTGCTGTCGGGGAATGCAGGGGCGGCGGGCGCCAGCATCCTCCTGATCGCGATCCTCGCGCTCGCCCCCGCCTCCGACCTTGCCGTCGCCCTCGTCAACCGGACCGTCACCGACGTGCTGGGCCCCAGGGCGCTGCCCCGAATTCGACCTCGACGAGGGCGTGCCCTCCCGGCTGCGAACGCTCGTCGTCGTGCCCATGCTCCTCACCAGCGAGGCGGACGCCGAGGTCCAGGTCGGCGGTTTGGAGGTGCACTACCTGGGGAACCGGGAGGGCGATCTCCGGTTCGCCCTGCTGTCGGACTGGCTGGATGCCCCGACCGAGCAGGTCCCGGGGGACGACGAGCTCCTCGCCGCGGCGGTCGCGGCGATCGACCGGCTCAACGAGCGCCACGGCGAGGCCCCCGGGGGAGGAGCCCGCTTCCTGCTGTTCCATCGCAAGCGACGCTGGAACGCGGCCGAGGGCTGCTGGATGGGCTGGGAGCGCAAGCGCGGCAAGCTCCTCGAACTGAATGCCCTGCTGCGCGGCTCGACGACGACCGGCATCCTGGCCACGGGGCGGGCCGCGTCGATCCCGCCGCGGGACGTGCGCTACGTGGTCACCCTCGACGCCGACACGCGGCTGCCGCGGGGCGCGGTCGGGCGCCTGGTGGGGACGATCGCCCATCCCCTCAACCAGCCGACCTTCGATCCGCGGCTCGGCCGGGTGACCGGTGGCTACGGCGTGCTCCAGCCGCGGATCACCTCGACGCTCCCAGCCGAGCATGAGGCAACCTTCTTCCAGCGGATCTTCTCCGGGTCGGCCGGGATCGACCCGTACGCGTCGGCCGTCTCCGACGTCTACCAGGACCTGTTCGGAGAGGGGAGCTACACGGGCAAGGGGATCTACGACCTCGATGCCTTCGGCGCGGCCATGGCGGACCGGGTGCCGGAGAACGCGCTCCTGAGCCACGACCTGTTCGAGGGCACCTTTGCCCGGGCCGGCCTCGTGACCGACGTCGAACTCTTCGACGAGTTCCCTTCGAACTACCTGGTCTCGGCAGCCCGCCAGCACCGCTGGGCACGGGGTGACTGGCAGCTCCTGCCCTGGATCCTCGGCCGGGCTCGTGACGCGGCGGGCCGGCGGAGCCCGGGTCCAGTCCCCGGCATCGCCCGCTGGAAGATGGTCGACAACCTGCGCCGGACGATGTCCGCCCCGCTGACGCTGGCAACGCTCGTGGCTGCCTGGACTCTCCCCTCGGTCCCGGCCGTGGTCTGGACCGCGTGCGTCCTGGGTTCTGTGTTCTTCCCTTCAGCTCTGCCCGTCCTGGCGGGTCTGCTGCCGAAACGCCAGGGCATCTCGAAGCGCAGCCACCTGCGCGCCGTGGGGGCGGACGTCACCCTCGCCGCGGCGCAGGTTGGCCTCGGCTTTGCGTTCCTCGCCCACCAGGCGTGGCTGATGACTGACGCGATCCTGCGAACCCTGGTGCGGATGTATGCGACGAGGCGGAATCTTCTCGAATGGATGACCGCTGCCCAGGCCAAGGCCGGCCGCGCCCGCGACCTCGCCGGGTTCTACAGGCAGATGGCGGGCGGCGTGGCGATCGCGGCCGCCATCGCGGTCCTCGTCGTCGCCGTGAAGCCGGGCGCCGCCTGGATCGCGGCACCGTTCGTCACCCTGTGGCTGCTCTCGCCCCTCGTCGCCCGCTGGGTCAGCCGGCCGCCCCCCGATTCGGCCGCGGAGCAGCTGTCGGCCGCCGACGTCGGGGCGCTGCGCCTGACCGCCCGCCGCACCTGGCGCTACTTCGAGACGTTCGTCGGTCCGGAGGACAACTGGCTGCCGCCCGACAACTTCCAGGACGATCCCCTGCCGGTCGTCGCCCATCGCACCTCGCCGACCAACATCGGGATGTACCTGCTGGCGACGGTGACGGCCCGCGACTTCGGGTGGATCGGGACGCTCGAGATGGTGGAGCGCCTGGAGGCGACGCTGGCGACCATCGGTCGCCTCGAGCGCTGGCGCGGCCACCTGTTCAACTGGTACGACACGCGCGACCTGCACCGGCTCGAGCCGGCCTACGTGTCGTCGGTCGACAGCGGCAATCTCGCCGGCCACCTGCTCGCCCTTTCCAATGCCTGCCGCCAGATGATCGACCAGCCGCTGCCGGTCGCGGCCGCGCTGACCGGGCTGGGCGACGGGATCGCGCTGGCCCGCGAGGCTGCCGGCGCGATCGGCGACGAGCGGCGAAGCCAGACGCTCTCGCGGAGGCACCTCGACGAGGCCCTCGAGCTGCCCCCGGAGGCCGGCTTCGTCGTCCCCGCGACGCCCGAGGCGTGGGCGGCCCGCCTGGGCGAGCTCTCCGCGCACGCCCGGACCCTGTCGGACGTGGCCGCCGCCCTGACCGCGGAGCGCGGAGAGGGCGCGGAGGGCGAGCTGGTGACGTGGGCCGAGGCCTGGCGACTCGCGGTCGGCAGCCATGTCCGGGACCTGGCGCTCCTCCCGCCCGCGCGGGAGCGCGCCGCCTTCCCGACGATCGCCGAGCTGGCCGATCCGCCGACCGGCGAGCCCGGCGACGGATCACCGGCCGCGGCGCTGCTGGCGAGACGGCTCCAGGCGATCTCGGACCAGGCCCAGCAGCTGTTCCGCGAGACGGACTTCAGCTTCCTGTTCGACCCGACCCGCAAGCTGTTCTCGATCGGGTTCCGGGTCCGCGACGGCACCCTGGACCCGAGCTACTACGACCACCTCGCGTCCGAGGCCCGCCTCGCCAGCTTCGTGGCGATCGCCAAGGGTGACATCCCCCCGGACCACTGGTTCCGGCTCGGCCGGGCGCTCACCCCCGTCGGTCGGGGCTCCGCCCTCATCTCGTGGTCCGGGTCCATGTTCGAGTACCTGATGCCGGCCCTGGTGATGCGCGCTCCCGCCAACAGCCTGCTCGACCACACGTACCGGCTCGTCGTGGCCCGCCAGATGAGCTATGCCGCCGGGCTCGGCGTGCCCTGGGGCATCTCCGAGTCGGCGTTCAACGCCCGTGACCTTGACCAGACGTACCAGTACTCGAGCTTCGGCGTGCCCGGCCTCGGCCTGAAGCGGGGCCTGGGCGAGGACGTCGTCGTGGCCCCGTACGCCACCGCGCTCGGGGCGATGATCCAGCCCGAGGCCGCGATCCGGAACTTCGCCCGGCTGGGCAGGGCCGGAGCGGGCGGGCGGTACGGCTTCCGGGAGGCGCTCGACTACACGGCGCGCCGGCTCCCCGAGGGGGCGACGGTCGCGATCGTGAAGAGCTACATGGCCCATCACCAGGGGATGGCGCTGGTGGCCCTGGGCAACGTCCTCAACGATCGCGTCATGGTGGAGCGCTTCCACGCCGACCCGCTGGTCGAGGCGACCGAGCTGCTGCTCCAGGAGCGGATGCCGCGGGACGTGCTGGTGGCCCGGCCCCGTGCCGAGGAGGTGAAGAGCGCCGCCGACGTGCGCGACCTGGTGCCGCCGATCCTCCGGCGCTTCACTTCGCCCCACGACGCGGTGCCCCGGACGCACCTGCTCTCGAACGGGCGGTACGCGGTCATGGTGACGGCCGCGGGATCCGGCTACAGCCGCTGGCGCGACGTGGCGGTGACCCGCTGGCGCGAGGACGTCACGCGCGACTCGTGGGGCAGCTACCTCTTCCTGCGCGACATGAACAGCGGCGCGGTCTGGTCGGCGGGCCACCAGCCCAGCGGCGCCGAGGCCGACAGCTACGAGGTCACCTACGCCGAGGACCACGCCGAGTTCTCCCGTCGCGACGGGTCGATCGCGACCGGCCTGACCATCGTCGTGTCGGCCGAGCACGACGCGGAGATCCGCCGCGTGACGCTGACGAACCTCGGCTCTCAGGAGCGCCAGATCGAGCTGACGTCGTACGCGGAGATCGCCCTCGCGCCGCAGGCGGCCGACGCCGCTCACCCGGCCTTCCAGAACCTCTTCGTCGAGACCGAGTTCGCCCCCGACATCGGGGCCATCCTGGCGACCCGCCGCCCCCGGTCGCGCGACGAGAAGCCGATCTGGGCCGCCCACGTGGCGGCGGTCGAGGAGGAGGCCGGCGGGGTCATCCAGTACGAGACGGATCGCGCCCGCTTCCTCGGCCGGGGCCGGTCCATCCGCTCGCCGGTCTCGGTCATCGATGGGCGTCCCCTCTCGAACACGGTCGGCGCGGTCCTGGATCCGATCTTCAGCCTCCGCTGCCGGGTCACCCTCGCCCCCGGCGCCACCGCCCACGCGATCTTCTCCACGGTCGTCGCCGAGTCGCGCGACGACGTCCTGGACCTGGCCGACAAGTACCGCGAGTCGGCCACGTTCGAGCGGGCGGCGACCCTGGCCTGGACGCAGGCCCAGGTCCAGCTCCACCACCTGGGGATCGAGGCCGACGAGGCCCACCTCTTCCAGCGACTGGCCAACCGCGTCATCTACTCGGACCCGTCGCTGCGCCCGGCGGCCAGCCTGCTGGCCCGCAACGAGCGGGGGGCACGCGGCCTGTGGGCCCACGGCATCTCGGGCGACCTGCCGATCGTCATGGTGCGGATCGACGAGGCGGATGACCTCAGCATCGTCCGCCAGCTGCTCCGCGCCCACGAGTACTGGCGGCTCAAGCTCCTCGACGTCGACCTCGTGATCCTCAACGAGCATGGCGCCACCTACGCCCAGGACCTCCACGATTCGCTCGAGGCCCTCGTGCGATCGAGCCAGTCAGTCCTTGTTCCCGAGGGCCAGCCGGGCCACGGCGGCGTCTACATCCTGCGCGGCGACCAGCTTTCCAGCGAGGACCGCACGCTTCTCCAGGCGGCCGCCCGGGCCGTCCTGCTGAGTCGCCGGGGCAGCCTCGCCGACCAGGTCATCCGCCTCGAGCGTCCCGAACGGGCGGCTCGGCCCGCCGCGCCGCCCGTCGCGAGGCAGGCCCGGAGGGAGGCACCCCCGCCGCGTCCGGACCTGGAGTTCTTCAACGGGCTCGGCGGCTTTGCCGACGGCGGGCGCGACTACGTTGCCATCCTCGGCCCGGGGCAGTCGACCCCCGCGCCCTGGCTGAACGTGATCGCCAACGCCTCGTTCGGGTTCCAGGTCTCCGAATCCGGGGCGGGCTACACGTGGTCCGGCAACAGCCGCGAGAACCAGCTCACGCCATGGTCCAACGACCCCGTCGGCGACCCGGTGAGCGAGGCGATCTACGTCCGGGACGACGACAGCGGCGAGCTGTGGGGCCCCACGGCACAGCCGATCCGCTGCGAGGAATCGACGTACGTCGCCCGCCACGGGGCCGGGTTCAGCCGGTTCGAGCACCTCCACGACGGCATCGCCCTCGACCTGGTCCAGTTCGTCCCGCTCGACGAGCCCCTGAAGGTCTCGGTGCTGACCATCGAGAATCGATCCGGGCGCTCCCGGCGCCTGTCCGTGACCGCCTACGCCGAATGGGCCCTGGGAACCTCGCGCGGGGCCAGCGGCCCCCGGATCGTGACGGCCCTGGATCCCGAGACCCGGGCGATCCTCGTGCGCAACCCGTGGAACACGGAGTTCGGCGGCCGGGTCGCGTTCCTCGACCTCGGCGGGCGGCAGACGGAGTGGACGGCCGACCGGACCGAGTTCCTGGGCCGCAACGGCGCCCCGGACCGGCCCGCCGGCCTGGACCGCGGACACCGCCTGCAGGGAGCCGCCGGCGCCGGCATGGATCCCTGCGCCGCCCTCCAGGCCGGCTTCGAGCTCGCCGGCGGTGCTCGGATCCAGGTGGTCGTCCTGCTCGGCGAGGCGGACGGGGCCGCGGCGGCAGCCGACCTCATCCGGCGTGCACGAGCGGCCGACCACGAGGCCGACCTGCGGGACGTGGCGAGCTACTGGGACGATGTCCAGGGGACGGTCCAGGTGCGGACCCCCGACCGCTCGATGGACATCATGCTCAACCGCTGGCTGATCTACCAGACGCTCGCCTGCCGGTTGTGGGCGAGGACGGCGTTCTACCAGGCGGGGGGCGCCTTCGGCTTCCGCGACCAGCTCCAGGACGTCATCGCCCTGGTGCCCGCGAGGCGCGAGATCGCCCGCGGAGCACCTCCTGCGGGCGGCCGCTCGCCAGTTCGGGGAGGGGGACGTCCAGCACTGGTGGCATCCGCCGTCGGGTCGCGGCGTCCGAACCCGGATCTCGGACGATCGCCTCTGGCTGCCGTACGCGGTAGCACGCTACCTCGCGGTCACGGGCGACGCGGCGGTCCTCGACGAGACAGTTCCCTACCTCGAGGGACCGACGCTGCGGCCGGACCAGGACGATGCCTACTTCCAGCCGGATCCCTCAGCGGAGTCGGCCTCGCTGTTCGACCATTGCGCGGCCGCTCTCGACCGAAGCCTGGCGGTCGGCGCCCACGGGCTGCCGCTCATCGGGTCGGGCGACTGGAACGACGGCATGAACCGGGTGGGCTACCAGGGCCGGGGCGAGAGCGTCTGGCTCGGCTGGTTCCTGCACACCGTCCTCGCCGCGTTCACGCCGCTCGCGGAAGGCCGTGGCGAGACGTCCAGCGCGTGGAGCGCTGGCGGGCCGCCATGAAGACGCTCCGGCGGGCGCTGGAGCGGAACGGCTGGGACGGCGACTGGTACCGCCGGGCCTTCTTCGACGATGGCACCCCGCTCGGCTCCGCCGTGAACGCCGAGTGCCGGATCGACTCGATCGCCCAATCGTGGGCCGTCCTGTCCGGGGCCGCCAATCCTGCCCATGCGGAGCGGGCGATGGCCGCGGTGGAGGAATACCTCGTTCGCCGTGGCGACGGTCTCGTCCTCCTCTTCACCCCGCCGTTCGACCATTCCGACGTCGATCCGGGCTACGTCAAGGGGTACCTGCCGGGCATCCGGGAGAACGGCGGCCAGTACACGCACGGCGCCATCTGGTCGGTCCTCGCCTTCGCGGCGCTGGGCGACGGCGACAAGGCGGGCGAGCTGTTCTCCATCCTGAACCCCATCAACCATGCCAGCACCCGGGCCGGGGTTCACCGCTACAAGGTGGAGCCGTACGTCATGGCGGCCGACGTCTACACGGAACCTCCGCACGTCGGGCGCGGCGGCTGGACGTGGTACACGGGATCGGCCGGCTGGATGTACCAGGCCGGCGTCGAGTGGATCCTGGGGTTCCGCCTGCGCGGCACGACCCTGGTGCTCGAGCCCTGCATCCCCCGCGCCTGGCCGGGCTACGAGATGGACTTCCGCTACCACTCCGCGACGTACGAGATCGTCGTGGAGAACCCGCAGGGGGTCAGTCGTGGAGTGGCGGTGGCGGAGCTCGACGGACGCCCGCTGCCGGGGCGCGGCGCCGCGATCCCGCTCGTCGACGACGGCGCCACGCACCGGATCCGGGTCGTCCTCGGCTAGACCTCCTGCGGCGCTGGTCCCGGGATCGCCTCGCCTATCGAGCGCGGTCGCGACTCATCCGGAGACCGACGCTCAACACCAGGCCGCTCGCGACCGAGAGAACCAGCACTAGGGGCCATGGGGCGCTCCCACCCTGCAGAGGAGCAGGATCCGTGGTGGTGGGCGGCAGCGTCGGGATGGCCGAAACGATCGGGGCGGGCGACGCGCTGGGCGTCGGCGACGGGCTCGCGCTCGGGGCGGGCGACGCGCTGGGCGTCGGCGACGCGCTCGGGGCGGGCGACGCGGTCGGGTTCACGACAGCGGCGCAGATCGCATTGGAGACGGTGTTGCCGGCCATCGTCACCGAGCCGGTCTGCGCCAGGGCTCGACCACTCAGCGTTGCGCCGGTGGCCATGGTGATGGAGGTGGACGCGAGAATGCTTCCCACCAACGACGTGTTCGTGCCGAGCGTCGCGGAGCTGACCACCCGCCACCACACGTTGCACGGCTCGCCACCCACGACACGGGCGGTGCCCGAGGTGATGAAGGTGGACGCCGACTTGAAGATCCAGACGCCCGAACCCTGGAGGGTGAGCGTTCCCGTCAGGGTGAAGGCACCCGCGCAGTAGACGCCGGGCACGAGGTTCTCGCCCACCAGGTCCTTGGTCCCCGGGTAGGAGATGACGCAACCCTGGTCGAGGAAGTCGAATGCGGCGGAGCTGGCGATCTGGGCGGCGGCCGCGTTCGTGTCAGCGGCGTGGATCGTGCCCGGGAGGGTGACGATCCCCGGGGGGAAGCCCGTGACCGCAGAGCCCGGGCTGACACCCAGGTCTCCCGAGATCGTCGTCGCGCCCGTATTGGTCACGGTCTGGCCAGCCAGGACGGAGTAGCTCGCTGCCGCGCCCAGCGACGGCGCGGTCGCGGCAGCCACGAGGTAGGCGCCGGCGAAGAGCGCTGCCCCTGCGGCGAGTCCCACGAAGGACGCCCGCCGAAAGGCCCTGCCTCGTGACCGCGGGCTCCGGTGAGAGATCGGTGAGAGCTCCGTCATCTTCGTACTCCGATGCAGGTGGCGGTATCTCGCGGTCGGGCAGGCGAGCCACCGGGCATTCCGGAGGCACGCGCAGTGTCCCGCCTCGGCACGACCGCGTCATTACGGTCCGTCATGGACTCGTGGCGGGTCGACAGGGGGTGCCCGGCGGTCAGGCGGCCGACGCGAGCCCTGCCCGACGGCCGCTCGCGACGCGTTCCCGGCGGCGGAGCCGCGGCCACTCGCGGCGTCCACATCCGCGTGCGGCCGTTTCGAGCCGCATCCCGACTCGGCCGCTTCGCGCCCTCGCAGTCCGCCCCGCAGACTCGGCAGGATCCCGTCGCTCCGTCTCCAGGTGAGATCGTCTGCGCCCCCAGGCATCAGACTCGCTCAGCTGGTGACCCCGTGCGACGGGATCCTGCCGCTGGAGCCACCGGGCACTGGCGCTCCAGCATTGCCGAGAGCCGACTTCCCAGCCGGCCTTCGCCGATCGTCCCCGAGTTCCCAGACACGGGGACGGACTGATTCGAGCTCGGGCGGCGCCTGGAGGGCGGGAGGGATCGAGACGCCCTCCAGGCTAATGATGCTCGAGGCCGACGGCTCCTGACATCGACCCGCCGCCGAGTCTGCCGAATGGAAACCAGGCCGTCATTACGATTCGTAATCTCGCCGCTGTAATCGGGCGGGCACCTTCACTCGTTCGTCGAGCGGGGCCCGCGGCGACTGGTTCGCCTCTTGGTCAGTCCCGACGAGGAGCCATCGCGTGCTGCCCGAGGGTCTGCCGGCGGCCGGCGGTGATCAGGCGGCGCTCAGTTGCGCGGGCGCTCGTCCGGGTCCTGCGTGCCGCTCCATCCCGAGTTCGAGAACGTGGGGATGAACCGATATCCCCGCCCGGGGACCGTCTCGATGAAGCGCGGATGCCGGTAGTCGTTCTGCAGCTTGATGCGCAGGCTCCGGATGTGGCGATCCACGATGTTGCTCTCGGCCACGAAGTCGGTGCCCCAGATGGCGTCGAGGATCTCCTCCCTCGTCACGATGCGTCCGCCGCGACTGGCGAGAAGGTAGAGCAGGCTCTGCTCGATGCCGGAGAGGTGCACGACGGAGTCGCCGGCGCGCACCTGGCGATGGACGATGTCGATCTCAATCTCGCCGAGCCTGATCGTGGGAATGATCGGCCGGGTGATCCCCGACGCGCGACGGGTGATGACGATGGCCCGGGCGAGCAGCTCCTCGGGCGAGAAGGGCATCGTCAGGATGTCGTCGACCCCGAGATCGAACGCCTGGAGCTTCGTCCGCAGGTCGCCGCGCCGAGTCAGGCCCAGGACCGGGATCGCGCTCCGCCGCAGGGTGTTCGAGGCGCCGAGCGCTCCGAGCAGGGCGGTGCTGTCGTCGTGGTCCATGTCGATCACGGTCATGTGCGGGGACCACTCGGCGAGGATCGCCTCCGCCTCTGCCAGGCTGCGCGCGGCCCGCACGACGAAGAGGCCGTGGTTGAGCGTCAGCTGGATGAGGTCCACCACCAGCGGGCGATCGTGGAGAACGAGGGCGCGCCGCGCCTCGAGTTCCGGTTCGCCAACCTGGCCGTCGGCCACGACCCGATCCTCCGTGCGCCAGAACAGGATCACAGTATGTCACGCCGCATCAGGAGAATGATGCCGCCGCCTTGGTCGCTGCGCGAGCTCTCCTCCGACCTCGCGGACGAGGCTCGGACGAGCTGCGCGACTGCCCCGCCCGGCGGCCCGCCGCCGGGCGCGGGCCCGCCGCCGGTCGCCCGAGCCGGCACGCGGCGCCGGTCAGGCCGTCGGGTCCCGGAGCTCCAGCCGGATCCGCTTGTTGGTGCGGCCCTTGCTCTCGTAGCCGGTGACCCGGATCGTGCCGACCTCGCGCGTGTTGGCGACGTGGGTGCCCCCGTCGGCCTGGAGATCGAGGCCCACGATCTCGATCGTCCGGATTCGCTCGATCCCCTCGGGCAGGAGGTTCACCTTCGTGCGGATGAGGTCCGGAATGGCGAACGCCTGCTCGCGGGGCAGCACGTCGACACGAACGTCGCGGGCGCGGAGCAGCTCCTCGTTCACTGTCGTCTCGATGGCGCCGACGAGCTCGCCCGACATCCGCTCGAACTCGAAGTCCATTCGGCCGCCACCGGGTTCCATGTTGCCCCCGGTCACCAGCGCCCCGTAATCGCGCCAGACGACGCCGCACAGGGCGTGCAACGCGGTGTGGGTGCGCATGAGCCGGAGGCGGCGCTCCCAGTCGAGGTCGGCCGTGAAGAGGGCCGGGCCCGCGGGCGGCGGCTCGGCTCCCGGCTCCAGCTCGTGCCAGATCTCCTCGCCGGCCTTCCACGCAGCCACCACCTGCCAGGTCCGCCCGTTGGGCGCCCGGATCTCGCCGCGGTCGGCCGGCTGGCCGCCACCGCCAGGGTAGAAGACCGTCCGATCGAGGAGTACGAGAGCGCCCTTCCCCTCGGCCGCCGGCGGCTCCACCGCCCGGACGGCCGCGGCGACGCTCCGGGCGTAGGCGTCGACGTAGCAGACGTTCTCGCTCACGGCATCAACGCTGGCTGGGGCGCCTCAGGCTTTGGGCTGGTTGCCGTCCCGCCCGCGGCCGAGCTCGCCGCGAACCGCGGCCGCGCCATGGACCGCGGACCAGGCGATGACGGCGTCGGCCAGGGCAACCGATCCGGGACGGACCGCGAGCCGGTCATGGGCACCTCGGATGCCCGTCCCAAGCTCGGAGAGATGGCCGCGATAGGCGGGCTTGTCGCCGTTGGAGCGGTCGGCCGGCGGGTAGACGTCGAAGTAGCCGTCGCTGCAGACAACGATGTTCGCGTCAGGCGGGGAGAAGGGCGTGCGAGCCATGGTGGGTCCGATCCGTCGCGCGCTTCGGACTGGCGGAATGAGAGCCCGGCGCATACAACTAGTGCCCCCACCATCGCGCCCCCGTGCGATTCCGTCAAACGCGGCCGGCGCGCCCGACGGCTCGCGGGCGGTTCCGCCTGCCCGCCGAGCCCAGGGCGATCTCCGGGGCGATCCCCGCGGCGCTATCGCCGGGCGCCGATTCGTGCCGCCGGGCGACCCCCGGAGCGGATCCCGACGACGAAGAGGATCGCCACCAGGTAGCTCGCCGCCATGAGCAGGAAGACGACCGGGAAGCCGGCCGCGTCGCCGAGCGTCGCGACGATCGCGCCGAGCAGCGCCGCCCAGATCGCTCCGACCACGAACATCAGGGTGAAATAGGCGGAGTTGGCGGCGTCGCGGATGCCGGCCGGCGCGGCCTCCACCAGCAGCCCCTGGAGGAGGCTGGCCTCTTCGAAGACGAGGGCCCCCACGAACCCGATCGCGACCCAGACGAGCGGGATCGAGCCGCCGGCGGCCACGAGCAGGACGAGCGAGGCGGCGCCGGCGACGTACGAGACCGCCAGCACGGGCCGGTGCCCGTAGCGGCCCGCCAGGCGCCCGGCCAGCAGCGGTCCCGGAACGCTTCCCGCGAGCAGGAGCGTGTACATGAGGGCGATGGTCGCGGCGTCGAGCTCGAGCGACCGGGCGAGGTAGAGCGGGACGAACGTCGAGACCACGCCGATGCCGCGCCCGGCGGCGGCGATAGACGAGGCGACGAGAAGCCGCCGCAGGTCGCGCTCCCGCAGCACGTCGGCGAAGGCCCTGCGGACGCTCCCGTGGGCGAGCGCCGCCGCCCGGTCATCGCCCGTCTCGCGCACGGAACCCAGGATCAGCGCCGCCACGACGATCGCCGGGATCCCGATCGCGGCCATCGCGACGGGCCAGCCGAACGACGCGATCAGCCAGGCGCCAACGAGGGGGACCGCGACCGTCCCGAGGTTCCCTCCGGCGATGTGCACCGCGATCGCCGACGCCCGGGCCCGCGCCGGGCGCTGCTCGGCGATGAGCGCGTTGCCGACCGGGTGCTGCGGCGAACCGGCGACCCGGGCGACGATCGTGCCGAGCGAGAAGGCGCTCCATGACGCCGCGAGACCGGTCGCGGCCATGGAAGCGCCGAAGACGAGGCCGCCGAACCCCAGCAGCGAGCGCCGGCTGACCACCCGCTGGAGGGGAGCGTAGGCGAGCTGGATCACCCCGGTGAGGATGTTGCCGACCGCGAGGAGGAGGCCGATCTCCCCGACCCCGATCCCGAAGACCGGCGTCACCGCGATGAAGACAAGCGGCAGGAGGGCCGTCTGGGCGTGGATGAAGCCGTGCTGGGCCGAGAGCAGGCCGAGGGTCAGCCGCGGGCGGAGGTCGTCGTCGGCGGGGGCGGCGAAGGGAGCGGCGTCGTGCACCGGGTGATGATGCCGGATGGCGCAGCGGTCGGGCAGGCCCAGACGCCCGGAGGCCCAGACGCCCGCGTCGACGGGTGCGGCGACTTCCACTCAGCGGTGATGCGGGATGGCGCGGCGGTCAGGCAGGTCCCGAAGCGCGCTCCACCTCGAAGACCGACAGCCTCGTCCCCGGGTCGCGCCAGGTGTCCGAGCGGAGCCCGGCCTTCTCGCATACCGCGTCGAGCATCTCGGTCGCGCCCCAGCCCATCTCCGTGGCAACCTGCGGGAGCAGGAGCGCCCGCCGGCCGCGAGCCTCCACGACGATCCCGTCGCGGCCGGGCACGAAAGCCGCGGGATCCGCCAGCGGGCGCGGTGGACCGAGCACGCTCACCTCGACGCGGAGACCGGCAAGCTCGCGGGCGTCAACCGGTCGGAAGCGCGGATCGCGCGTCGCCGCCAGGCCGGCGGCTCGTACCACCGCCTCCCCCGCGGGCATTTCGGCGCCCAGCGTTCCCATGCAGCCGCGGAGGTCGCCGCCGGCCGTGAGCGTGACGAAGGCGTCCGCCGCCCCGGCCATCTCCGGGTGCCCACGGAGGTCGGGGGCCGGCGCGGTCCGCCCAGCGACCGCCGCGGCCAGCGCGGCCCGGGCAAGGTCGAGCAGGTGCTCCAGCGGATGCTGCTCGGGGTCCGGTCCGGACTGGTTCATCGTCTCCTCCAGGCCCGGCATCGTGCGCGCCCTGCGGCGCCCCGGGCCAGTTCCGAACGGGGCCGCCGATACGGGCCGGAGGGCACTCGCCGTGGCTCGCCCGCCCACGCGCTGCGGCCCGCGGCGCTGCCGCCGCCCGCGCTGTGGCCACGCGGCGCTCCCGCCGGCGCGCTGCCGCCCACGCGCTGCGACCCGCAGCGCTCCCGCCCGCGGCGCTCCCGCCCACTCGCTGCCGCCCGCGGCGCTGCGGCCACGCGCTGCCGCCACCAAACAGCCGGGACCGATACCATCCATGCGTGTCCGCCCTGCCCATCGCCGGCCGCCGTCGCGCCGCCCCGTCCGCTCGGGCCGTCGGCGTGGTCCCCGCACTCCTCGCGGAACCCCAGGGGGACGGCAGCGTCCGCTGCAATGCCTGCGCGATGCGCTGCCTCGTCCGGCCCGGCCGGGCCGGGATCTGCGGCGTCCGGGAGAACCGCGACGGGACGCTCCTCTCCACGGTCTACGGGCGCGCAGTCGCCGTCGGGATCGACCCGATCGAGAAGAAGCCGCTCTTCCACGTCGCGCCGGGCGCCCTCGCCTACTCGATCGCGACCGTCGGCTGTCCGTTCCACTGCTCGTTCTGCCAGAACTGGGAGATCGCCCAGGCGCCGAGGCTCGGCCTCGACCTGCCGACGCGCAGCCTTCCTCCGTCGAAGGCGGTGGACGAGGCGCTGACGGCTGGGGCACGCGCCATGGCCTTCACCTACGTCGAGCCCACCGTCTTCCTGGAATACGCCCTCGACACTGCCCGCGAGGCCCGCGCGGCGGGGCTACTCAACGTATTCGTGACCGACGGCTACGCCACCCCGGAGGCGATCGACCTCCTGAGGCCGGTCCTCGACGCCGCCAACGTCGACCTCAAGTCGTTCGACGATGCCTTCTACCGTCGCCAGTGCGGCGCGCGCCTCGCGCCGGTGCTCGACGCGATGCGCGCCTACCGGGCCGCCGGCGTCTGGGTGGAGGTGACGACGCTCGTCATCCCCGGCCACAACGACGACCCGGGCGAGCTGCGGGCGCTGGCCGGCTGGATCGCGACGGAGCTGGGCCCGGAGACGCCGTGGCACGTCAGCCGCTTCTTCCCGGCCCACCGGATGATGGACGTGCCGCCGACTCCGCTGGAGACGCTCCGGCTGGCCGCCGACATCGGGCACGAGGCGGGGCTGGCCCACGTCTACGTCGGCAACGCCCCCCAGCTCGAGATGGAGGACACCCGCTGCGCCGGGTGCGGGAAGGTGCTGCTGGAGCGCCGCGGGTACCGGGTCTTCGACCGGCTCGGCCCGGACGGATCGTGCCCCTCGTGCGGGCGGGCCCTCGCGGGCCGGGCGCTCGACCACGACGGGCGGGTGCCCTGCGGATGAGCGCCGGCGACGGCGTGCCGTCTCTCCGCCGGGCCCGGCCGGCTGCGCCCACGCCGTCTTCGTCGTCCACGCCGGAGTCCGGCCCGGACCGGCCGCCGAGCTTCGCGCCGCGGCCGACGGCCGTCGCGGGCACGTTCTACCCGGGCGATCCCGGCCAGCTGGCGACGATGGTGGAGGAGCTCCTACGCGCTGCCCGCTCCGCGCACCCCGCGCCGGCCCGCCTCGACGCTTCGGTTGTTGCGGGGATCCTGGTCCCGCACGCCGGGCTCGTCTACTCGGGGATCGTCGCCGCCGCGGGGTGGCGCGCCCTCCTGGCGTCTTCTGCCGTCCTGCCGTCGTCGGCGGCCACGCCTCCGTCGTCGGCCGCCCTCGCGGTCTCGCCGGGCCTGCCCGGAAGTCCACGGCCCGCCGCGTCAGGATCGCCTGGCGTCGCGATCGAAGGCCCGTCGCCCGCCGCGTCAGGATCGCCTGGCGTCGCGATCGAAGGCCCGTCGCCCTCCGCGCCCGGACCGCCACTGCCCGCCGCGTCCGAAGTTCCTGCATCCGCCCCGCCCGGACCGCCACTGCCCGCCGCGTCCGAAGTTCCTGCATCCGCCGCGCCCGGACCGCCGGTGACCATCGTCCTGCTCGGCACGAACCACGGCGCGGCCTGGCTCACCGGCGTCGGGGCCTGGGATCGCGGCCCGTGGCGGACACCGCTGGGCGACGTGGCCGTGGATCACGAACTGACGGACGCCGTGATCGCGCTCGGGGAGCCTTTCCTCGCCGACGCGCGCTGCCATCTCGGCGAGCACTCCCTTGAGGTCCAGCTCCCGTTCGTGGCGCGCCTCGCGCCCGGCGCCCGGATCGTCGCCCTCTCGGTGGGCACCGGCACGGGCCGACGCTGCGTCGAGGCGGGCGAGCGTCTGGGGAGGCTGCTCGCGGAGCGGCGGGCGGCGGGCGAGGAGGTCCTCCTGGCGATCTCCACGGACATGGCCCACTACCCGGCCGCCGTCGTCGCGGAGCGCGTGACCGCGGCCCTCCTTCCCGACATCCTTCGACTCGCACCCGAGGCACTCGCGGAGGCAGAGGCCGACCTGGTTCGACGGGAGCCCGGCGTCTCCTGCGGGATGTGCGGGATCGAGCCGGCCGTCCTCGGGCTGGCCGCCCTGCGGGCGATGGGCGTGCGGCCCGGTGTCGCGCTCGCGGCGGCGACCTCGGCGGACGCCGGTGGCGATCCCCGGCGGACCGTCGGCTACCTGGCGGTGGCGTTCGCGGAGGGCTGAGCCGCGCCCGCATCGGCGCCCGCCGCCTCACATCGCCCGTCAGGCCCGGCTGCGAAGGTCGGCCGGGCCCCGGCGAAGGGCGCGCCTCGCCAAACGTCGCGCCCTTGGCGTCCGTCCAGAGCCAGCTCCGTCGGCATGGGAGTCGTCGCGCTGTCGATCGCGCGGAGCTGCCGTCGCGGCTACGCCAGGCGCGCGGCGGCCAGCCGGTCGCCCCGAACGCTCGTCCAGGCGAACCCGGCTTCAGCCGGCATCGGCGCGGTCGGGTCCCGGAGCGCCCTGAGCCACGCCGACGACGAGCCCGGGTACCGCGCGGCGAAGAGGGAGCGCAGGTCGGATACGACCTGGCGGTTCCTCCTGGTTCGGCGAACGAGGAGAAGGCCGGCAACCGTGCCAGCCGTTTCACGCCTTGCGATCGCAAGAACCTTCGCCTCCAGGTTGCGGATTGCGTCGCCGACGTCGGCGAGGTAGTTCACGACCTCGACGACTGCCGTCTCGCCTCGCGCCGGGCGCCGAAGCAGGACGTCGATCGAGCGGGGCCGTGGCCCGTCGTCGGGCAGCGCCGCCTCGGGAGTGGCACGCCACGCTCCGGCGGCCGCGGTTACGACGACGAGCTGCTGCGTCCGGAGGTGCTCGACGTCGCGCGGCGGCGTGGCGCCCGGAGCCAGTTCGAGGAACGCGGCCAGCTGGTGGCCGACCGCCTCGGCGCTCGCAGCCAGCGTCTCGACGCTCGCCGACGTCGCCAGACCGCGCTCGAGGCGGCTGTAGAACGACTGCGAGATCCCGGCACGTTCGGCGATGTCGACCTGCCTGAGTCCGGCGCGGCGACGCGCATCTCGCAGCGCGAAGCCGATCCGGCGCGCGACCAGGAACGCGCGTTCGCGGCCGCGGCGACGGTGAGTGCCGGCGCGGCGCCGGTGGCGGTCTGGCATGCCGCGTCACCCTCCAGGCGGGGAACTGTTCGCGGTATGCCGTGAAGGATTACCGGGACCGCTTACCCGACGCTTACCAGGCTCGGGTCGGTGGAATCGGCGACATGCGGCGCGCCCGATGCAGAGAAGGCATCTCCTGGATGCGGAGGTGTCGGGCACACACCCTTCGAGCCCCCGTAGACCTTCTCAGAGTACGTCAGATGGGACCCCAGCCCTGGCCGGCCCAGCCGGGCGGCGAGCAAAGGCAGTGCGGGCAGTGCACGAAGCGGCCCCGGCACCGGGCGCGGGTGACGTCAGGCACGAAGCGGCCCCGGCACCGGGCGCGGGTGACGTCAGGCACGAAGCGGCCCCGGCACCGGGCGGGAAGCGGCCCCGGCACCGGGCGGGAAGCGGCCCCGGCACCGGGCGCGAACCCGGGGGCCGGGGCCGTCGACGGCGCCTCCCCCAAGGGGCGCCTGGCCAGAACGCGATCAAGACGCCGTCCAAGCGCCGTCCAAGCGCCGTCCGAGCGGGGAATTGCCGCGCGGACGGGGTGACCGCCGCGCGCCGGGGAGCGCGATCAGAGCGCCGGATCAGCGGATCAGCGGGTCAGAACGCCTCGAGGTAGCGGTCGAGCTCCCACTGCGTGACCTGGGTGCGGTACTCGTTCCACTCGGCCGTCTTCGCCTCGACGTAGTGCTCGAGGACGTGGTCGCCGAGGGCCTCGCAGACGACCGGGTCCGCCCGGAGCTCCGCGATCGCCTCGCCGAGGGTGCCCGGCAGCTCCTGGATGCCGCGCTCCGTGACCCGGGCCGCGTCCATCTCGAAGAGGCTCTCCTCGACCGGGTCGGAGAGGGCCAGGCCCCGCTCGACGCCGTCGAGACCTGCCGCGATCATCACGGCGAAGGCGAGGTACGTGTTCGAGGACGGGTCGGGGCAGCGGACCTCGGCGCGGGTCCCCTCGATCGACTTGCCGGGCGAGATCATCGGCACGCGGATGAGGGCGGAACGGTTCGTCCGGCCCCAGGTGATGTACGTCGGCGCCTCGTAGCCGGGAACGAGCCGCTTGTACGAGTTGACGGTCGGGGCGAGGACGGCCGCCATCCCCTTGGCGTGGGCGAGGATTCCCGCCATGTACGAGCGGGCCAGGTCGGAGAGCCCGTACTTGTTGTCCGGGTCGGCGAAGGCGTTGCGGCCCTTCTCGATCGAGAAGAGGCTCTGGTGGGTGTGCATCCCGGAGCCGTTGATCCCGAAGATCGGCTTGGGCATGAACGTCGCATACAGGCCGTGCAGCTGGGCGATCGCCTTGAGGGCGAACTTGAAGGTGAGCGCGTTGTCCGCCGTCTTGAGGGCGTCGCTGTACTCGAAGTCGATCTCGTGCTGGCCGGCCGCCACCTCGTGGTGGGCCGCCTCGACCATGATCCCGAACGCCTCGAGGGCGTCGACCATGTCCTGGCGGATCTCCTGGGCGAGGTCGGTGGAGAAGTCGAAGTAGCCGGCGAGGTCGTGGGGGAGCGGGGCGACCTTCCCGGTCTCGTCGCGGCGGAAGAGGAAGAACTCCAGCTCGGGTCCCATGTTCACGATGAAGCCGAGCTTCCGCGCTCGCTCCACCTGGCGGCGGAGGACGAATCGGGGGTCGCCGGCGAAGGGCTCTCCGCGTGGCGTGAAGACGTCGCAGATGACGCGCGCGGTGCCGCGCGGGCCGCTGCCGGGCTGCCAGGGGATCTCGGCGAAGGTGGCCATGTCCGGCATGAGGTACTGGTCGGACTCGGCGATCCGGGTGAAGCCCTCGATCGACGAGCCGTCGAACCAGGTCCCGTGCTTGACCGAGTCCTCCATCCGGTGGATGGGGATCGTCACCGCCTTGACGATCCCCAGGATGTCCGTGAACTGCAGCTGGACGAAACGGATGCCGTCCGCCTTCGCCTTCTTGATCTGCTCCAACGCGCCGGCCTCGGCCATTTGACTGCCTCCTCGGGGACAAGGCCGGCCCCGGACCACGGTCCGGGTCGCCCATCTCGTTTGTGATGCCCGCACCAATCAAGGCCGCGGGCAACTGGACTGCGGGGAGGATAGCAGCGGAGCAGACCGTCAGGCGGTTGCGGAATTGGTACGCGACTTGTGCTCTTTGCACAATCCGGACGGCCACCGCGAGCGAGAGGCGCAGCTCCGGGTCCTGGAGGTCCCAGCCGCCGAGGGATTCGATCCGCCGGACGCGGTAGGCGATCGTGTTGCGGTGGACACCCAGGGCGGCCGCCGCCTCGGCCAGGCCCGGCCGGTCCAGCACCACCCGCAGCGTCTCGAGCCGCTCCGCCGCCAGAGCCGGCCGCCCGCCGAGAAGCGGCTCGAGGAGCGCGCGGGCAAGCCCCAGCCCGTCGGGCAGGTTGTGCAGGTTGCCGAGGAGCCGGTAGGCGGCGGCTCGATCGGCGCGGACGACGGGCGGGGCGGACCCGTAGCGCTCAGCGGCTTCGAGGGTCGCCCGGGCGTCGGCCTCGGCCGCCGGCCGACCCGCGGCGTCGACGAAGGGGCGCGAGACCGCGACCGAACGGCGGAGGAAGCCGGCGACCCGCCCGGCGATCGCGAGCCCGTTGGGGTCGTCCGCGTCGGCCACGGCGACGAGGCGGAACTCGAGGCTCTCGGAATCGCCGCGCAGGGTCAGCCGCCGGTTGGGCGCCAGCAGCCGGAGCTCGGCCCGGAACGCCTCGCGCTGCTCCGACTCCTCGACGTCCTCACGGCCGACCTGGCGGGCGACGAGGGCGACCCACGGTGGCCCGTCGGCCGGGAGAGCCTCGGAGCGGCGGGCAGTCTCCCGGGCGCGGTGGACGGCCGCATCGCGCGTCAGCTCCAGGGCCATCAGGGCTGCGGCGCGGTCGGTCGCCGTCCGCTCCAGCTCGCCGATCGGGCCGTCGCCCAGGAGCAGCAGCGAGCCGCGGAGCGCCGGCTCGCCGTAGCGGGCGAGGTCGGGGCGACGGGACGGGTCCGCCGGCGCGAGCGGGAGCGCAACCCGCAGGGCAACGCCGCCGCCGGTCGCGAGGAAGCGGCTGGCCGCCGCGGCCGCCGCGGGGATCTCGACGGGCGCGTGAACGGCCAGCGTGTCGCCCCGCCGCCCCTCGAGGACGGCCGCGCGCCCCAGGAAACCCCCGAACGCCGCCACGAGGGCCGCCAGGTCGGCGCCCCCGAGGGCGAGCGCCTCCAGCCGTCGCTCCAGGGCCGCCGCCTGCTCGTCGAGGGCGGCGCGGCGGTTGACGAGCCAGGCGATGACGCTCCGCTCCAGGGCGGCGGCGTCGGCATCGGGGAGCCGCAGGACCGGGATCCTGCGGGTAGCGGCCGCCTCGACGAGCGCGGCTGCGCCGTCGTCTGCGTCGCGCCCGGTCACCAGCAGGGCCGCGGCCCGCCCCGAGAGCGCGTCCGCGAGGGCCGCCGCGTCCTCCGCCGAACGGGCCACGGCGGCGACCACCGGCCCCGGGGCGATCACGAGGTCGCCGGCCTCGAGCGCGTCGAGCGCGGGAACCCGCGAACGCAGCACGCGCACCCAGGCGATCTCGCGCGCGGCCTGCTCCGCCGTCAGCGGCCCGGCCACGACGGCGGCCGGCAGGAGCGATCTCCGGAACTCGTCGAGCGTGGCCATGGCTGGGATTGTCGCGCCTCGTCGAGCGGTCAGGTGGCGCGCCGACGCGCGACGAGCTCCCCCGTGAGGCCGTGGAACGCGCGACCCGGTCCGGCGGGAACGGTCATCCGGCCGGCGAGCGAGAAGCGATGCCAGGCATCTGCGCGACCAGGAGGGCCGGCGGGAACGGTCATCCGGCCGGGTGGGCGGACGGGAGCGCGGCGAAGCGGGCAGCCCCGCGCACGCCGGCGCGGGCAGCCTCGAGAGCCTGCTCCACGTCGGCGAGGAGGTCGTCGGCGTCCTCGAGGCCCACCGAGAAGCGCAGCAGGCCCGGGGCGATCCCGGCCTCGGCGAGCTCCACCGCGCTCAGCTGCCGATGGGTCGTGGACGGCGGGTGGACAACGATCGTGTGGATGGACCCGAGGGAGGCCGTCCGCTCCGGGATCCGGAGGGCGTCGACGAAGGCGCGGGCCGCCGCGGAGCCACCGGTGAGATCCAGGGCGAGCATCCCGCCGCCCGACCCGAGGAGGCGGACCGCGACGGCGTGGTCGGGGTGCGACGGGAGCATCGGGTAGAGGACGCGCGCCACCCCCGGGGCGGCCTCCAGGAAGGCGGCCAGGCGGGCGGCCGTGGCGGCGTGGCGTTCCAGCCGCAGGGCGAGCGTGGGGATCCCGCGCAGGACGAGGAAGGCCGAGAAGGGCGCCAGGGTGCCGCCGGTCTCCACGTGGAGGGCCCGGACGGCCTCGACGCGCTCACGGCTCCCGACGACCACGCCGGCCAGCACGTCCGAGTGGCCGGAGAGGTACTTCGTGGCCGACTCGACGACGAGGTCGGCGCCGTGCTCCAGGGGCCGGCAGAGCGCCGGCGAGGCGAACGTGTTGTCGACGACGACGGCCGCGCCGTGACGGTGGCCGAGCGCCGCGAGCGCCGGGAGGTCGGCGACGGCTATCGTCGGGTTCGAGATCGTCTCGAGGTAGAGGAGCCGGGTCGGCGCGGCGGCGAGAGCCGCGTCCACGGCGGCGTGGTCCGCCGGGTCCACGAAGGCGGTCTCGACGCCGAAGCGGGCGAGGACTCGCGCGAAGAGCGCGCGCGTCGTGCCGTAGAGGCTCCGCGTGGCGACGATCCGGTCCCCCGCCCCGACGAGCGAGCCGACCGCGAGGTGGATCGCGGCCATCCCGGTCGACGCGGCGAACCCGGCCTCCGCCCCGTGGAGCTCCGCCACGGCGTCGGCCAGGGCGTCCACCGTCGGATTGCCGAGGCGCGAGTAGACGTAGCCCGCGGTCGCCCCGGTGGTGACGGCGCCGAGCTCGTCCGCGTCCGCCGACGAGAAGGTGGCCGCCTGGTAGATGGGGACGGACGTCGGCCGCTGGTTCACGCGGGGCGCCCGCGTGGCGGCGCGGATCGCCCGCGTCGTGAAACCGTCCATGGCGGGCGATGCTACACCGCCCCGAGCGGCAGGCGCATCGGCGGCAGAAGCATGGGAGGCGCGTCGGGCGGTCGCCCCGCCCGACCGGGTTACGCGCTGGGCGCCCCCATCCCGACACGGTTGCGCGCCGGACGGCAGGCGACCGCCAGACGGTTCGCGAGACGCCCGCCCGTCAGCGGGGTTGCGAGCCCCGAGCCGCCCCCGTGGCGACCGGCTCGGCGGGTTCGGCGGGCTCGGCCGCGCCGGTCGTGAGCCCGGGGCCGACCGCCTCCCGCGCCGGGTGGCCGTTGCGGCGACGGCGGGCGAGCCGCTTCGTGTCGTACATCGCGTAGTCCGCGGCGGCCATCACGTCGTCGAGCGACCGGCCCGGCGCCCACTCGCCGAGCCCGATCGAGACGCCGATCGGGATGCGCTCCCCCCGGTCGACCAGCTCGGCGGCGGCCACTTCCTCGCGGATCTTGTCGGCGACGACGTGGGCCCCCTCGCGGTCGGTCTCGGGGAGGAGCACGACGAACTCGTCGCCGCCGATGCGCGCGGCGGTGTCGATTCGTCGCACGTTCTCCCGGAGGACGCTGGCCACGAGCGTCAGGGCCCGGTCCCCCACCCTATGGCCGAACGTGTCGTTGAGCTCCTTGAGGCCGTCGAGGTCGGCCATCAGCACGCAGAAGCCGCGCCGGAAGCGCGTGGCCCGGTCGATCTCGCGCTCGAGCGCCGCGATGATGTAGGCGCGGTTGGCGAGCCCGGTCATCGCATCGATCGTCGAGAGCCGGACGGCCGTCTCGTGCGTGCGCCGCTGCGCGCGGGCAACCACCATCGCGACGTAGGCCAGAAGGATGAGGGCCGTGAGATTCACGGCCACGATCGCGAGGGATACCGGGTCCGGCATGGCCAAGCCCGCCGCGACCACCACGGCAACGAGGTAGCCACCGATGGCCACCACGGCGAGGGCAATGGTGACGAGGGGCCGGACCACGAGAGCGACGCCGGCGACGACGAGCGGGTAGGCATAGAAGAATGGGGTCGCGGCGCCGCCGGTCAGGGACACGATGATGCTCACGAGCGTGATCGCGACCGCAGCCTCGGCGACGAAGCGGGCGGCGCCCAGTGCTGCGGCGGGGAGGATGTCGTGGGCGAAGATGATGAAGCCGCTGCCGATGGCGAGCACGAGGAGGAGCGGGTCCTCCGCGGCGGGCCAGTTCCCGGTCACGTAGACGGCGGCCGCCGTGGAGAGGAGGTACGCCCAGCTTGCGACGCGCACGACCTTGTCGTACGCCGCGGCCGGGACCCCATCGTCCAGGATGGCGTTGGGGTCCAGGGCGGCGATCGCGCGAATGTCGAGCGCGGCGCCGTTGTGCCGTTCCGCGCTCCGCTCGTCGCGCCGTCGCGCGAGCGAGGGCCCGAGGAAGATCCAGAGCAGCGCGATGTCCAGCGCGACGACGACGCCGAGCCCTGCCGCGAGCCAGGCGTTCGACACGGTTCTCCTTTTCCGGCCCGCGGGCACGGCCACGCGGAAACCGGCAGTGGCCGGAATTCTCGCACGCTGGCCGGCCCCGGGGGGGCCTGCAGCGGCACAGCGGTGCGCTCATGCACCGGGAGGCGCACCACGCGCTCCTTCAGCCGCTCGCGCGGCGGGGCCAAGCGCAGCCGGGCGGCGCAACTCGTGGTCCGGTGGCCGCGCCCGGCACGCCCTTCGGGGTCCCGCTGCGGCTCGTGGTCGGGTGGCCGCGCCTGGCACCGCCCCTCGACGCCCGGCGTTGCGGCCCGCGGAATTCCGTTGCGTCGGGGCCCGCGTCTGCTACCGTCACGCGGCGCCGCGCCGACCATCGCGCGCGGTCCCAGGAGACGAGACTCCGGTGGCTCAGCAGGCGCGTGGAAGGACGAACGGCGTGGCGCCGGGCGCCGACGTGTCCGAGCTCGACAAGCGGATCATCGAGCACCTCCAGCAGGATGGTCGCCGGGCCTTCACCCGGATCGCCGCCGACCTCGGCGTCTCGGAGGCGGCCGTCCGGGCCCGCACCAACCGCCTGATCGAGCGGGGCATCCTCCAGGTCGTCGGCGTCACCGATCCGCTCAAGCTCGGCTTCCACCAGCAGGCGATGATCGGCGTCCGCTGCCAGGCCGACCGGCTCATGGAGGTCGCCGAGGCCGTCGCCGCCTTCCCCGAGGTCTCCTACCTCGTCGTCACGGCGGGTTCGTACGACATCCTCGTGGAGGTCGTATGCGAGGACAACGATGCGCTCCTGCGGTTCCTGACCGACCGCCTGCGGCGGGTGGAGGGCGTTCGCGAGACGGAGACGTTCGTCTACCTCCGGATGGTCAAGCAGGTCTACGCCTGGGGCACGCGCTAGTGGCGATGGCAACGGTCGCCCGACGATCCTGGCTCGCCACTGCTCTCTTCGTGGTCGGGGCAGCGGCGATCGTCGGGTGCGCCGCACCCGCTCGATCGGATCCAGGCGCCGAGCCGCGCCCCACCGTGACCTCGGTCGAGTCCGTCTCCCCGGAGAGGGAGGCCCGGAAGGCCGCCACTGACGCCGAGATGGCGTACATGGGGCTGGCCGAGGCGACGAATGGCGAGATAGCCGCGGCCTGGGCGTCCCTGACCAGCGCCGAGGCGTCCCTCGATGACCAGCGTGAGGCGGTCGCCCAACTTGTCGCCGCGGAGGATCGCTTCGTCTCTGAACTGGCGTCCATCCCGCTTCCGCCGGTCCTCGCTGATCCGGTCGCGTCGCTCCGCGAGCGGTCGACCGCGACCGGGCTGCTGCTCGAGGCAACGGCGTCGCTCACGAGCCGGAGCGAGGTGCTGGCGACCATCCCGAAGCTCGGCGAGTCATACGAGGCCGCGAGCGTTGCCGCGGGCGCCGTCCGTGCCGCGCTGTTCGGGGCTTCGCATGCGTCCTTCAACGGCTGGGCCGTGGAGCCTCCCCTGGTGAGCGCCGGGCCGCCGACCAGCCCCCCAGGAGTGCTCGAATGGACGGGTGGCGGTTACAGCACCGTCGGCGGGGAGGGGACGTGGTCGTTCCAGGCCCGCAACCCGACGGACGCGTTCGCTTTCGGGGTCGCCATCCGGGTCGACTTCTATGCCTACGAGGGACCCCTGGCCGAGTCCCGGCGGGCGGTGATCCCGGTCGTGCCGCCGCAGTGGACCGCTTCGATCACGAAGGAGCTTCAGGGGGCGAAGGGCCTTTACGGGAAGACGGAGGGCGTCATCGAGTCGGTGGCCGAGTGGCGAGCGGCCGGCGAAGTCACGATCCACGGCCGCTGATGGCCTCGCGGCAGCGGGGTCGAGCATGCAGCTCGAGTCCCGCGGCCGCAGTGGCGGACGGCGGCGGCGGCGGCTAGCTCCCCGAGTGGCCCTGGTCGCCGCCTACGCCTGGTCCGGCACCGACCCGTCGCTCCACGGCCGGGAGCGGCTTCCCGGACTCGGCGAGCCAGCAGGCTGACGCGCGGCCAGCCCCGAGGTCGATCGGCGGCGGCTCCTCCGCGCGGCAGCGCTGCAGGATCCCCGCCTGCTCCGCCAGCGGACAGCGCGGGTGGAAGCGGCAGCCCGTCGGGATGTTGACCGCGTCGGGCGTCTCGCCGGCCAGGATGACCCGGCGCGCCCGCTGGCCGGCCTTCGGCGGCTCCGGCGTCGGCATGACCGAGACCAGCGCCCGCGTGTACGGGTGGCGGGGGTCGTTGATGACCTCGTCGGCGGCACCGAGCTCCATTATCTTGCCCAGGTACATCACGGCGATCCGGTCGGCGATCACCCAGGCCACGGACAGGTCGTGGGTGATGAAGAGGTAGGTCAGGTCGCGCTGGTGACGGAGGTCCAGCATCAGGTTCAGGATCTCGGTCCGGATCGAGACGTCGAGCATGCTCACCGGCTCGTCGGCGACGACGATCTTCGGATCGAGGACGAGGGCACCGGCGATGACCACCCGCTGGCGCTGGCCGCCGGAGAGCTCGTGCGGGTAGCGGAAGGCGAAGTCGGTGGCGGGTCGCAGTCCCGCGGTCTCGATCGCCTCGAGCACCCGCCGCTCGCGCTCGGCCGGCCCGCCGCCCATCCCCTGCACCTCTAGCGGCTCGGCCACGAAGTCGTGGATCGTCTGCTTGGGGTTCAGCGTCTCGTAAGGGTCCTGGAAGATGAGCTGGACGCGGCGCCGATAGAGGCGCAGGCGATTCCCGCCCCAGACGTCGGTGACGTCCTCCCCCTCGAGGAGCAGACGGCCACCGGTGGGTCGGGTGAGCTTGACGATGACCCTGCCGGTCGTCGTCTTGCCGCTGCCCGACTCGCCGACGAGGCCCAGCACCTCCCCTTTCCGAAGGGTGAGGTCGATCCCGTCGACGGCCCGGACGACCCCGATCGGCCGCCGCCGCACGAGGTCGATGAGGCCGCCTCGAATGGGGAAGTGGACCTCCAGCCCCTCGAGGCGGATGAGCTCCGCGCCGTCCGCCAGCTCGTCGCTCATGACGGCCTCTCCCAGGCGGCTCCACGGGCGGGCGGCAGCGGGCGCGGCGTCCCGTCGCTCCCCGGCGGGTAGAGGTGGCAGGCGACCCGGACCCGGTCCCCGAAGGTGACTTCGGGCGGCACCTCGGACCCGCATACCTCCATCGCCGCCGGGCAGCGGGGGTGGAAGCGGCAGCCGGGTGGCGGCGTCCGCAGGTCGGGGGGCGTGCCAGGGATGGTGCCGAGGTCGCGACGCCCGGAGTGGACGTCGGGGAATGCCCGCAGGAGCATCTGCGTGTAGGGGTGGCGCGGCGTCGCGAATACGGTGCCGACCGGGCCCTCCTCGGCCACCTTCCCGGCGTACATGACCATGACCCGGTCGCACGTCTCGGCGATGACCGACAGGTCGTGGGTGATCAGGATGAGCGAGAGCCCGAGCTTCGCCCGGAGATTCTCGAGGAGCTCCAGGATCTGGGCCTGGACCATCACGTCGAGGGCCGTCGTCGGCTCGTCGCCGATGATCACCGCCGGGTCGCAGGCGAGCGCCATCGCGATCATCGCCCGCTGGCGCATCCCGCCGGACAGCTCGTGCGGGTAGGCCCGGCCGCGGGCCTTCGGGACCCCGACGAGCTCGAGGAGCTCGCCGGCGCGCTTGGCGGCCGCGCCCTTCGTCAGGCCCTGCCGTTCGATCATCGGCTCGGCGATCTGGTCGCCTACCCGGCGGACCGGGTTGAGGGCGTTCATCGCCCCCTGGAAGATGATCGCGATCTCCCGCCAGCGGTAGCGGCGCAGGGCATTCTCGGACTTGGTCAGGAGGTCGATCCCGAACAGCTTCACGCTGCCCGCCACGACCTCGGCGTTCGACGGCAGGAGCCGCAGGAGCGAGAGGGCGGTGGTGGTCTTGCCGCAGCCCGACTCGCCGGCGATCCCCAGCGCCTCCCCGTCGTTGAGGGCGAAGCTCACGTCGTCCACCGCGTGCACCGTCGCCCGGCCCAGCGAGAACCGCGTCGTGAGCCCCTCCACGACGAGCAACCGGGCGTCCGGATCGGCCTGCTTCGGGAGCGGCCACTGGCGCCGCCCGCGAGAGACCGCGCGACCTTCGGGCGCGGTCATCGACGGATCCCGGCCTTCGGGTTCAGGACGTCGTCGAGGGCGTTGCCCACGAGGGTGAAGGCCAGGATCACGACCACGACGCAGACGGCCGGCGGGGCGATGTACCACCAGGCGCCGAGCCCGGGCGCGCCGGATTCCTGGGCCGCGTTGAGGAGCTGTCCCCACGACGGCGCGAAGGGGTCGCCGAGGCCGATGAAGGAAAGCGTCGTCTCGGTGAAGATCGCGCCGGCGAAGGTCAGGACCGTGTTCGCCACGATCAGGTTGACGACGTTGGGGAGGATGTGGCGCCGCATGATGTGGACCCGGCTGCCGCCGATGACCCGGGCCCGGTCCACGAACATCCGCTCCTTGACGGAGAGCGTCTGGCTGCGGATGACCCGGGCGGTCGAGGCCCAGCTCGTCACGCCGATGACGACGACGATCACGAACAGGGTCGCCCGGATCCCGAAGAACTCGGCGTCCGTCCCCACGATGTCGAGGATGATCGGGGCCAGGACGATCGCCAGGACGAAGGTCGGGAGGACGAGGAAGAAGTCCGTGAAGCGCATGAGGACCTGGTCGGAGCGGCCGCCCAGGAAGCCCGCCACGATCCCGATGACGGCCCCGAGGAGGATCGTGATGAGGGTGGCGAGGAGCCCGATGACCATGCTGACCCGCGCCCCGTGGACCGTCAGGTTCAGCATGTCGCGGCCGACCTCGTCCGTCCCGAAGAGATGGGCGGCCGACGGTGGCTCGAGCGCCGCGCCGAACGCGGTGGTGACCGTCTGGAGAGGTCCGACGAACAGCGCCGGGGCCACGGCCAGGGCCGCGAAGAGGACGAGGATCGCCGCCCCGATGACGCCGTCCCTGCGGGCCGCGTAGCGACCTCCGAAGGCCCGCGCGTTGCGCAGGCGGAGGCGCCAGCGCGTCCTGCGGACCCCGGCGGGCGTCACGGACGTGGCGCTCATCGGCGCACGCGCGGGTCGAGGTAGCCGTACACGATGTCGGCCGCGAAGTTGGCCACGACGACCGAGACGCCCAGGAACAGGAAGATCCCCTGCAGCACCGGGTAGTCGCGCGAATTGAGGGCATCCACCGTCAGCGTCCCGAGGCCGGGCCAGTTGAAGACGATCTCCGCGGTGATCGCCCCGCCCACCACGTAGCCGAGGTTGATGGCGATGAGGGTCACGGCCGGCAGGAGGGCGTTGGGGATGGCGTGCGAACGGAGGATCTTGCCGTCGGTGAGACCCTTCGCCCGGGCGGTGGCGATGTAGTCCTCGGCCCGCGTCTCGGTCACCGACGAGCGCATGAGGATCGAGTAGCCGCCGATGAGGCCGAGGCTGATGGTGGCGAGCGGGAGCACGAGGTGGGCCCCGAGATCGAGCAGGAAGTCGACCGGGTTGGCGAAGGTCGCCCCGGCCGTCTGCATCCCCGACGTCGGGAACCAGCCGAGCCCCGCGGCGAAGATGATGATGAGGGGCATGCCGATCACGAAGTACGGCATGGAGTACAGGACCAGGCTCAGGCCGTTGCCGATCCGGTCGGCCATCCCTCCTCTCCGCCAGCCGGTGTAGGCGCCCAGGGCGAGGCCCAGGATGATCGCGATGAACTCCGCGAGGCCGATGAGGAGGATCGTCGGCCAGAACCGGTCGCCGATCACCTTGAGGACCGGCTGGCCCTGGAACTTCATCGAGTAGCCGAGATCGCCCTGGAGGGTCGAGCCGACGAAGGCCACGAGCTGGTCGGGGATCAACGGCTTGTCCAGGCCCCAGCGGGCCTTGGCGGCCGCCCGCTGCTCCACGCTCACGTTCGGGTTGCGGGGATTCACGCGGTCCGGCGATCCCGGCATCATCCGGAACAGGAGGAAGTTGAGGAGCACGATCATCACGATCGTGAAGATCGCCTGCGCCGACTGGCGGGCCAGGTAGCGCGCGTTCATGAGCCGGGCTCCCGTCCCGGCGCGGGGCGCCCGCTCGCGACGAGCGGCAACGCCTCCCGCGAGGGGCGGAGGGCCGCGCGAGGGCCCTCCGCCGATGGCGTCATCGCAATGTGCTCGCGGCCGGCTACTCCTCGTCGGCCGCGGCGCTCTTCCGCCGCCGGAAGACCATCGCCAGGACAACCCCGGCAACCACGAGGACCGCGACGAGGATCCCGACGTAGAGGGCCGTCGAGTCGCCGCCCGTGCCGCCGGTTCCGCCACTTGGGCTGGGCGCCGGCGTCGGCGGCACCGGCGTCGCCGAGGAGCCCGGCACGACCGAGGGGGCCGGGGTCGGCGAAGCCACCGCGGTCGCGTCGGTCAGCATCGTGTAGCCGAGGGTCGAGTAGGAGAAGAACGGCGTGCCGTTCGAGACGGGCTGGTTCTGCCAGCCGGCGAAGCGGTCCGTGCGATAGGCCGCCAGGTTCGCGTCGTAGAAGACGATGTCGTAGACGGCCTGATCGTAGAGCATGTTCTGCATCTGGGCCAGGATCGTCTTGCGCTCGGCGGCGGTCAGGGCCGCCGTCTGCGCGTCGTACAGCCTGTCGTACTCGGGGTTGCAGTACTGGCTGTCGGACGACGAGCCGATCGCATCGCAGCGGAAGATCTGGAGCAGGGCGTTGGGGTCGGGACTGCCCGACCAGCCCCAGAGCTCGATGTCGTAGTCCGCCTTGTACTCGCAGCCCTCCGGCTTGTCGCAGGCCTCCGGCGGCAGCACGATGTTGCCGAGGGTGGCCGAGTCGTAGACGTTCGTCGTCACCTTGACGCCGAGCAGGCCGTACCAGTCCTTGACGAACTGGGCGACCTTCGGGTACGAGTCGTCGGTGTCGGGCATGTAGAGGCGCAGGCTTATCGGCTTGCCCTCCTTGTCGAGGCGGGCGCCGTTCGCGTCGAGCTTGTAGCCGGCGGCATCGAGCTTCTGCTTGGCCAGCTCGATGTCGAAGGTCCGCGGCGTGGTGGGCTCCACGTGCCATGCCCCGAGGACCGGCGGGACGACCGTGGTGCCGACGTCGCCGAAGCCGCCGAGGACGCGATCGACCAGCATCTTCTTGTCGACGGCGTAGCCCAGGGCATCGCGGAACGCCGGGTCGAGGAGCGCCTTCGTGGAGGGGCCGCCGCCGGGGATCGTCTTGCCGTTGGAAGCGCCGTAGCCGTTGAAGGCGAGCTGGGTCCAGCCGTTGGCGCTGCCGACGACCGTCTTGATGTCGGGCGCGGACTGGAGGGCCTTGAGCTGTTCGGCGTTGGGGTTGCGAGCGTAGTCGATCTCGCCCGCCTTGAGGGCCTGGACCATGGTGTCGGCGTTCTTGAAGAACTGGATCACGACCTCGTCGGCGGCTCCCTGCGTGCCCCAGTAGTTGGGGTTGCGGACGAAGCGGGCGAACTCGCTGGTCCGCCACTCGGCCAGCGTGTAGGGGCCGCTGCCCACCAGCGGCGCCTCGAACTTGGCCTCGCCGATCGCCGTGTAGTCCTTGGCGCCCCAGATGTGCTTGGGGATGATCGGGAGGTACGTCTGGAGGACGCGGTCGGAGGCGTCCGTGGTGGAGGCGATCATGGTCTGGTCGTCGGGGCACTCGACCTTCGTGACCCCGGCGTCCTTGAGGCCCGGATCCAGGTAGCCGGCCCCGATGTTCGACTCGTCGGCGATCGCCGCGATGGCGAGCTCCCACGAGTAGCAGGCGTCCTGCGCCGTGGCCGGGGTTCCGTCGGACCACTTCATCCCGCTGCGGATGTGGAACGTCCAGGACTTCCCGTCGGCGGCCCGCTCCCACTTGTCGGCGAAGCCGGGCACGGGCTCGAGGTTGGGCCCGAAGTCGACCAGCAGGTTGTAGGTGAGCTGGAAGACCTCGTAGCCGCTGACGAGCAGGGTCTGGTACGGGTTGATCGAATCGAGGTCCTGGACCGTCCCGACGCGGAGGACCAGCTTGCTCTCCGCGGCGCGGGCCGGCACGGCGAGCGCAGGCAGGACAAGCGCCCCCGCCAGGCCCAGCGCGGCCAGCAGGCGGACGAATCGATGGCTGACAGGTGCGCGCATCGGTGCTCCTCTCCTCGACGCTCCGGCTCCCCGTCGGAGCGTGCCCACGGGGCCGGTCCTCCCCCCGGTGCCCCGCGCCACTCTAGGCATCTTCGCGGGCGCTTGTCCATCGAAAGCGCGCCGGGCGGGCCGCGTCCTCGGCCGAACGTCCGCCGCTCAGCCTCTAGGTCCGGTCGAGATCCTCGAGGACCGCCGCCAGCGCGTCGAGCGAAGCGAGCGTGATCGGGTCCACCACGAGCTGGACGTGGGCGATCCCCTCGGCGGCGAAGGCGCGCAGCGTCGCGGCGATCTCGGCGGACGAGCCGGTCACCGGCGGCACGGAATCCTTGGCCGTGTCGCCCTGCACGCGGCCGCGCCCGCCCGGGAGCCGGACGAGCACCGCGACGTGCGCTCGATCGCCGCGGGATCCCGCCCAGCCGCCCGCGCGGCGGCGTCCACTCGCTCGCGCAGCGGCGCGATCCCCGGCCGGCCGGTTCCCGAAGGCATCGAACCAGGCGTTCCAGGAGTCCACGTGCGGGGCGGCGATCTCCAGCATCCGCGGCCCGCTCGAGCCGATCAGCAGCGGCGGTCCGCCCGGCCGCGGGCGGGGCACGAGCTCGCAGTCGCGGACCGTGAAGAACTCGCCGGCAAAGTCGATCGCTCCCTCGCGCAGGAGGGTGCGGATGATGGTGAAGGCCTCGGAGAAGCGGCTGATCCGGTGATCGAACGGGAAGCCGAAAGCCGCGAACTCAGTCTCGTTCCAGCCGGCACCCAGGCCCAGGACCAGGCGCCCGCCGCTGATCTCGTCGACCGTTGCCGCCTGCTTGGCGAGCATCGCCGGCGCGTGGAACGCGGTGGCCGCCACGAGCGGGCCGAGCGTGATCCGGCTCGTCGCCTCGGCGAGGCCCGCCAGCACGGTCCACGCCTCCCAGGGACCGCGGGCGCGGTCGTCACCGGGGCGCCGGTAGAGGAGGTGGTCGCCGTACCAGGCGGAGTCGAAGCCGAGCTCCTCGGCGCGGAGCGCCATGGCGCGGAGATCGGTCCAGCGGGCTTCCCACTCCACCTCGGGGAGCTGGACCCCGACCTTGAGCGGACGACCGGGCATCGCGACCTCCTGCGTGGACGAGCGGCGGCGGCCGACGCGCGGAGCGGACGGACCGAGCCGGCAGACGCACCCCGTCGACCGCCGGGGCGCGCGTCGATCCGCGGATCGTAGGTCATCCGACGGGTAGGGCCATTCGGCAATTTCGCTACGCCCGTACCCTGTCGCAACATCGGCCTGCCCGGCGGTCCCCGGCAGCGGGCTCCCCGCACGCCCCGCCGCCCGGCTCGGCCAGACTGCAGCAGGGATCGGACATGGCGCTGAACACATCCGGGCGCGCGGCCACCCCCCCAGGGCCGGTCCTCGTCTGCCGCGACCTCCTCAAGCGCTACGGCCAGCGGACCGCCGTCGACGGTGTCGGCTTCGAGATCGCCGCCGGCGAGACCTACGGCCTGCTCGGGCCCAACGGCGCGGGCAAGACCACCACCATCTCGATGATCTGCGGCCTCCTCCGGCGCGACGGCGGGGAGGTCCTGGTGGCCGGCCGGCCGGTCGACGTGGGGGCCACCGACGCCAAGGCCGCCATCGGCTACGTGCCCCAGGACCTGGCCATCTACCCGGACCTGACCGCCCGCGAGAACCTCCGCTTCTTCGGGCGCCTCCAGCGGCTGCGCGGCAAGGAGCTCGACCGGCGGGTGGACGAGGTGCTGGCCGTGACCGACCTCGCCGAGCGGGCCGGCGACCGCACCGACAGCTTCTCGGGCGGCATGAAGCGCCGGCTCAACATCGGCATCGGCCTGCTCCACCACCCCCGCCTCCTGGTGCTCGACGAGCCGACCGTGGGCGTCGACCCCCAGAGCCGCAACGCCATCCTCTCGAGCGTCGCCGCGCTCGAGCAGGAGGGGATGGCGATCCTCTACACGACCCACTACATGGAGGAGGCGGAACGGCTCTGTGACCGGATCGGGATCATCGACGAAGGTCGCATCCGGGCCGAGGGCACCCGCCGCGAGCTGATCGCCCTGGTCGGCGAGAAGGACCGCGTCGAGCTGGCGGTCGGCGGGACCGCCGGCCCGGCGACGGCGGCCCTGCGGGCGCTCGAAGGGGTCGCGGAGGCGACCGCGTCGGACGGGCGCATCGTCCTGGTCGTCGAGGGCGCCCGGCACCTGCTGCCCCGGATACTCGAGGCGGCGGCCGCCGCCGGCGCCGCCGTGCGCAGCGTGGAGGTGGTGGAACCCGACCTCGAGGCGGTATTCCTGCACCTGACCGGCAAGGCACTCCGGGACTGAGCCGTGCGCGCCGCCCTCGTGATCGCCGCGAAGGACCTCCGTCAGAAGATCCGCGACCGCTCGGTGCTCCTGATGGCGGTCCTGGCCCCGCTCGGGCTCGCCTTCCTCTTCTCGACGATGATCCCCAACCAGGACACCTTCCACGCCACGTACGCCGTGGTGGATCTCGACGGCGGCGAGGTCGCCCGGGGGCTTGTCGACGGTCCGCTCGCCGGCCTTGCGACGGCGGGGGTGGCGACGCTGGTGCCGAAGTCGAGCGAGGCCGAGGCAGGGGCGGCCGTGAGCGCCGGCGACGTCGCGGCGGCCATTGTCATCCCGGCCGGGTTCACGGCCGCCGTCCAGGCCGGCCAGCCGGCCCGGCTGCTGGTCATCGGCGGTCCGTCGACCCTCCCGGTCGAGGTCGCCCGCAGCGTGCTCGTCGGGTTCGGCAGCGGGGTCACCGCCGTGCAGGTCGCGGTGGGAACGGTCATCGCCGTCTCGGGCGCGTCGCCCGGACCGGCGCTCGTCGCCGAGCTGGCGGCTGCCGCCGTGGCGGTCCCGGCGCCGATCGAGGTCAGCGCCGGTGCGACGGCCGACCGGACAGCCTCGTCGAAGACCTTCTACGGCGCGTCGATGGCGGTGATGTTCGTCTTCTTTGCCGCCCAGTTCGGGGTCCTGAGCCTGCTTGCCGAGCGCCGCAACGGCACGCTGGCCCGGATGCTGGCGGCCCCGATCGCCCCGGCCACGATCCTGCTCGGCAAGGTCATCGTCAGCCTGGTGGTCGCGGCGATCTCGATGACAGTGATCGTGGTAGCCACGACGTTTCTGCTGGGCGCGGACTGGGGCAACCCGCTGGCGGTCGCGGCCCTGGTCGCGGCGACCGCCGTGGCGGCAACGGGCATCGCCACCCTGTGCGTGGGGTTCGCAAAGACCGAGGACCAGGCATCCGGCCTCATCGCCGTGGTGGCCATGACCCTGGCCGTGTTCGGCGGCTCCTTCTTCCCGATGTCCCAGGCACCCGAGGGGATGGCCGCGCTGAGCTTCATCACGCCGCACGCCTGGTTCCTGCGCGGCATCAACGACCTGGCAGGCGGCGGCGGGATCGCCGTCGTCGTGCCCTCGCTGGCGGTGCTCGCGACGGTCGGCCTCGTGACCGGCGGCCTCGGGTTGCTGCGGGCGCGGCGGGTGGTCGCGCCATGAACGCCGTCACGATCGCCACCGTCAACGTCCGCCGGCTCCTGCGCGACAGGACCGGGCTCTTCTTCGTCTTCGTCCTCCCGGTCGTCCTGATCATCGTGCTGGGGATGATGTACGGCGGCCGGCTCGCGCCGCGGATGGGCATCGTGGCAGTCGGCAGCGGCGCCCTCGGGACGGAGCTCGTGGACGCAATCCGCAACGGCGGCGTGAGGCTCGAGCTCAAGGAGCTCGCCACGGTCGACGAGCTCAGGGCCGGGGTCGAGCAGGGCAGCCTCGACATCGGGGTGATCGTCCCGCCCGGCTACGACGCGACGCTGCGGGGCGGCGGCGTGGCGGACGTGGCGATCCTCGGCCAGCCGCAGAGCGCGGTCTCGGCGCTGCGCGAGGCGGTCGACGCGGCGATCGCCGGACAGGCGGCGGCCATCCGGGCCGCGCGCCTCGCGGTGAGCCGCGAGGGCATCCCCTTCGACGAGGCCCTCGCCGCGGCGCGCTCCGTCCAGGGCAGGCTGGCCGGCGTCACGGTCGCCGTCGAGCGCATCGGCGAGGGGATCTTCCCGGTCGGGACCGGAACGTTCGCCCCCGGCGCTCAGAGCCAGCTCGTGCTCTTCATGTTCCTGACCTCGATGACCGCCGCCACGCAGCTCATCCAGACTCGTCAGCTCGGGGTCTCGCGGCGGATGCTCGCCGCGCCGGTCGGGGTGGGGACGATCCTGGTCGGTGAGACGCTGGGCCGGTTCGGGGTGGCCATGGTCCAGGGGCTGTTCATCATCGTGCTCTCGGCCGTGGTCTTCGGCGTCAGCTGGGGCGATCCCCTGGCGGCAGGGTTGATCGTGGTCCTGTTCGCCCTCGTCGGCACCGGGGCGGCGATGATGGTGGGAGTGTTCTCCGACAATCCCGACCAGGCGGGTGCGCTGGGGGTCATGGCCGGGATGCTGCTGGGCGCCCTCGGCGGGGCGATGGTGCCGCGCGAGATCTTCCCCGAACCGGCCCGCACCATCGCCTATCTCACGCCCCAGGCCTGGGCCATCCAGGGCCTCCGCGAGGTCGGCCTTCGCAATGGCACGATCGCCGACGTGGCCGTCGAGCTGGCGGTGCTGGCACTCTTCGCGGTGGCCCTGATCGCCGTCGGGACGTGGCGCTTCCGGCGGGTCCTCACTCGCTGAACGGCGCGGGGAGGCCCGCCGCGGGCAATCGAGTCGGCCTGACGCGGCGGCGGCGCCCGGCCGAGCGCGATGGCTGCGCCCGCCCGCGGGCGAACGGGTCGGGCGACGGGGGCGGCGGCGTGACGAGGCGGGCGGTCGCGCGGGCCGGCCCGGCGGGTAGTCGCGGCGGTCGCCGAACGCCGGCCGCGGCGGCGAGACGCCCGGCGTGCGACGATCGGGGTCCACGCAGACGCAGACCGAGGTGCCCCGATGACCGACGACGCCGGCTCTCGCACGGTCGGGATCCTGGAACTCGACCTGGTCCCGGTCGCCGCCGTCCGGTCGCTGGTCGCCGCCGAGGACATCCCGGACTTCATGTCGGACGCGCTGTCGCTCGTCGCGACCGCCCTGCGCGCAGGCGGGATCGCCCCCGCCGGACCGCCCTTCGCCCGCTACTTCGCCATGGGGCCCGACGGCCTCGACTTGGCGGCGGGCTTCCCGATCGGGGATCCGTTCGTCGAGGCCGGGGTCGTGCACCCCGGGGAGCTCCCGGCGGGTCCCGCGGCGATCGCCACCCATGTCGGGCCCTACGGGGGGCTCGAGGCGGCGTGGAACGACCTTCGACGGCAGGCCGGGGCGCTCGGGCGCCCGCTTGGCGACGACCCGTGGGAGGTCTACCTGGTAGGGCCCGGGAGCGGCGTCGACGAGGACGAGTGGCAAACCGAGCTGGTCTGGCCGCTTCGCCGCGACCCGGAGGACGCCGGGGGCGAGCCACACCTCGACGCCGGCGAGCCACACGTCGACGCCGAGGAGCCGCTCCGCGGAGACGCGTAGGACCCCGACGTAGCGCGCGCGTCGCCGCCTGGGGCGGCCCCCGCCTCGATGGCTAGGACGTGCTCCGGCCGCGCTCCGCCATGCGGGCCAGGATCGAGCCGAGCCGCACGGCCTTGGCCGTCGCCTCCGCGGTGGCGGCCTCGCCGATGATGCCGGCGTCGAGGAGGACCCGGACCTCGGCGTCCGTGTAGCCCGCCGCCGCCAGCACACCCAGCGTGTCGTCGCCGAGACCCGGGGCCGGCCGCTCGTCGGCGCTGCTGTCGCCGTGTCCGCTGCCGCCGCCATGCCCGCTGCCCTCGCCCCCGCCGCTCGCGGCCGCGACGTCGGTGCCCTTGCCGCGGCCGGCCGCCGCGCGGAGCGGGGTCACCATGTGGGCGGCGTCGCCCGTGCCCACGACCAGGCCGCGGGCGCGAAGGTGGGGGTCGCGGTGCGCCTCGCCCGGCGTGTTGACCGGGGCGACGCAGGTGTCGTCGCCGAGGTCCTCGAGCCACGCCGCTCGCGGCCGCGACGCCAGGATCGCGGCGACCTCGGGCATGGCCGTCGGGTCGTACTGGCGCGGCACCAGGTCCTCGCGATCAACCGCCCGGCAGAAGGCGACCCAGAACTGCGGCTCGAGGGCGCCGAGCGCCAGGAAGGCGCCGTCGGCGGCGGGATAGACGGCGTAGCAGGGGAAGGCCCCGGCCAGCGGGCCCGGGACGACCCCGGCCGTGGTCGCGCCGGCGCCCAGCGCCCCCAGCCAGGTGGCAACCGCGTCGAGGATCGCGACGTCGAGGACCGTCCCCTCGCCGGTCCGTTCGCGTCGGAATAGCGCCGCGAGGATCTCCAGCGCGGCCAGCGTCCCCCCCGCCATGTCGGCGACCTGGAGGCCTGGCGGGACGGGGCGCGCCCCGGCTGGGCCGAACAGCGCGAGGAGGCCGCCGATGGCGAGGTAGTCGAGGTCGTGGCCGGGCCGATTCCGATAGGGACCCTCCTGCCCGTACCCCGAGAGGGAGCAGTAGACGATCCGGGGGTTCACGGCCCGGATGGCCGCCTCGCCGAGCCCCCGCCGGGCGAGCTGGCCGGGCATGGACGCCTCGAGGAAGACGTCCGCCGTGGCCGCGAGGCGCAGCACGATCTCCCGGCCCCGCGGGAGACGGTAGTTGACCGCGATGCTCCGCTTGCCGCGATTGAGGGCCTCGAAGAGGCCGCCGAACCCGAGCTCGGCCGGCGCGATCCGGGCGTAGTCGCCGGCCAGCGGCGTCTCGACCTTGATGACCTCGGCGCCGAGGTCGGCGAGGAGGAGCGAGCACCACGGGCCGGGCAGCAGCCGCGAGAAGTCCAGGACGCGGATGCCCGTGAGCGGGCGGCCCAGGCGCGGCGGCGCGGTCGGTTCGGTCATCGGGTCTCCTGGCGGCGGCGCCCGCGATGGATCGTGGATGGTCGTGGCGGACCGTCGGACGGGTTGGGGTGGCGAATCACCTCGGGTGTGTCCACTGCTCCGAGGGTAGCAGGCCCCTGCCAGACACCGTGGGGCGCCGACCCAGGTTACCGGGGGCGATTGCCACGCCGACGGCCACGGTTCCTGCGGGGGATCGCCCGCCTGCTCCCGCCGACGATCGGGCCGCGGGCCGCCGCCCCGGCGAGGACGCCGATCGCCCGGGCGGTCGGTCGAGCGGCATCGAGGTGGGCCGGCGTCGCCAGCCGGTCAGCGAGACGGGTCGTGGTCGAGCTCGCGGATGGCGGGGGTGAGGATCATCGCCAGGGCGACGACCGCGAGCACGATGGCGATCCCCAGGTACGCCGGGCCGACCCCGACCGTCTCCACGAGCCAGCCGACGAACAGGAGCGCGATCGGCGGGGCCGCCGAGAAGAGCGACAGCTGGACGCCGAAGACGCGGCCCTGCTCGTCGGGCCGGATCCGCCGCTGGACAAGGGTGGTCATGAGGGGCTCGGCAGGGCCCCAGGCGAGCCCGAGCGCGAACCCCGCGGCCGCGAGCACGGGGAGCGGGAGGAGAAGTGCCATCGGGAGGACCGAGAGCGCGGTCCCCAGGAGGATGAGACGCGCGAGCGTCGACCGCAGGAGGCGCGCGCTGAGCCAGCCGTAGGAGAAGGCGCCGACGACCGAGCCGCCGGCGAGCGCGGCGATGACGATCCCCAGGGCTCCAGGGTCGCCGCGCCCTTCGAAGTAGGCGGGCAGGATGACCGCCTCCGTCGGCAGGTAGACAGCAGCGAGGATGACGGTCGCGAAGGTGACGAGCCGGATGGGACGGTCCCGCCAGAGGGCCGTGAACCCTCGGACGGCCCCCTCCCGGACGCCCACGCTCTCGCCCCGTCCGACTGCCTCCGCTCGTGCGCGCTGGCCTGCGTCGCCGACCCGCATCGCCGCGACGCAGAGCGCGGCGAGCAGGAAGAGCACGAATGGCACCCAGAAGGCGCCCGACGCTCCGGCCGCGGCGATGAACACGGCACCGAGGAGCGGTCCGAGAGTCCACCCGATCGCGAAGATCCCCTCGTGGATCCCGTTGAGACGGTCCACCCCGATGTCGACGACCTCGGCGACGTCGGGAAGGAGCGAGCGGCGCGCGGTGTAGCCGGCCGGGTCGAACGTGGCTCCCAGCACCGCGAGACCGGCGATGACCGGGAGCGTCAAGTCGCCGATCGCGGCGGCGACCGGGATCAGCGCGGCGGAGGCGGCGGAGAGGACGTCGGACCCGATGCTGACGGCCCGTCGTCCGAACCGGTCGACGAGCCAGCCGGCGACCGGCGCGGCGAGAAGCGCGGGCAGAGCGCTCGCCGCCGCGACCAGGCCGGCCGCGGCCGCCGACCCCGTCGTCTCGAGGACGAGCCACGGGACCGCGATCATGACGACCGCGTTACCGACTCCCGAGGCGATGTTGGCGGTCTCGAGCAGGAAGAGGGGTCCGCGGCGTCGCGCGGCGCTGCTCGGCACGGTCTCGACTCCTCGGCGGCATCCGGGACTCCCCAAGTATCCCGCCTCGAGCCCGCCCGACCAAGACCAGGACCAAGACCAAGAAGAACGGGCGCACAGGCAACCAGTCTTCGCATCTTCCCCGCACAGCCGGCTGTCAACCGGCGGTGGGTTCCCAACTGCGCCATCGGGTGTGCGAAACGTGTTGGTCAGAAGCCGCCGGATGCCGGATGACCTATTGACATCCGAGCGAAAGCACTCGACCATCGATAGATGACCATGCTCGCAAGTCGGCTTCTCCGCGTCGCTCTTGTCGTCCTCCTGCTCGGAACCGTGCTCGGACAGGTGCTCGTGCCCCTGTTCGCGTCCCACGCGGCGAAGACCTTCCCCGAGGTCGAATACCTCGTCGTCCCGTACTCGGTGGCCGGGATCCTTGCCATCGCCTGCGCCCAGGTGGCGCTGCTCGTCGTCTGGCGGCTGCTCTCCATGGTCAACGGCGGGGTCATCTTCACCCGCAGCGCCCTGCGCTGGGTCGACGTCATCACGGCCTGCGCGGTGGTCGCCACGGTCCTGAGCGCAGGCGTCATGACCCACCTGCTAGCCGTGCACGGCGGCGGGCCGGGCATCGTCCTCGGGCTGGCCGCCACCCTCGCCTGCGGGCTGGCGTTCGTGCTCCTCATGGTCGTCATGCGAGGCCTGCTCGAGTCGGCGATCGCCGACCGCACCGAGCTCGACGAGGTGATCTGATGGCCCTCATCGTCGAGCTCGACGTCATGCTCGCCCGACGCAAGATGTCCGTGGGCGACTTTGCCAACGCCGTCGGCATCAGCCCGGCGAACGTCGCCGTCCTGAAGAACGGGCGCGCTCGAGCCATCCGGTTCACCACCCTGGACTCGATCTGCCGGGTGCTCGATTGCCAGCCGGGTGACATCCTCCGGTGGACCGCCGACCCGCCCGCCTAGCGGGAACGCGCTCGAAGCTGGCAATCCCCGCGATCGTCGACGTCGGCATCGGCGTGGCGCTCGGGGCCGGTTCCGCGGCGGGTAGATACCCAGGTCTGCCCGGGCTGCAACCGCATCGACGATCTGCCGGACTCGGTCGGCGCGGACCGCCTGGCGCCGCTGGTCAGCCCACGCGCGATGGCGCTCGCGAATGTAGGCGCACTCGCGCGGATGATTCCCTCAGGTCCGGCGCAAGTTGAGGTCGCGCCTCAAGTCAAGGGCATCCGCGCACCCACGTCGGGGAAACGTTGATGGGGCAGTTGGTCGGGGTGGTGGGATTCGAACCCACGACCTCGTGCTCCCAAAGCACGTGCGCTACCACTGCGCTACACCCCGACGAGTTTCGTGCTCGCGAACCGCATGTGCTTCGCGGGCGACGCCCGAAGGTTAGCCTACAGCGCTCCAATCGCATGAACCCATCGCCGCAGGATCCGCCGGTTGGGTCGGGTTCCGGCTCTGCGCTCATTGGGCACTCCGGTCTTCAGGCCCGGGTCCGTCAATCGACCGCGCCTTCGTGCCGAGCAGCGTCGGAGGGGCCCCGCCGGTGGGCAGGGCCCCCCAGATGTCCTGGCAGGCGCCGGGGCGAACGGCCCCTGGCGCGGTCTTGACTGCGCAGCGATCCCCGCGCTCGTGGCTCCCGATCTCTCCTCAGTCGTGGCGGTCGTGGCCGTCGTGGCCGTCGTGGCCGTCGTCGCCGTCGTGGCCGTCGTGGCCGTCGCGGCCGTCGTGGCCGTCATCGCCATCGTGGCCGTCGTCGCCGAACCAGTACGTCCCGTCCCAGTACCACGGGCAGTACGGGCGGTCGTCGTCACGTCCACGGTGAGATGGAACTGAGCCAGGCGTCCGGTCCCGGTCGCGAAGGTGCACGTTCCGGAATTGGATGGATCACGTAGCGACGAGGCTCGAGGATCGCACAGGCCGGTGGCGGTGCCGTTCTTGATGGTGATGATGGCCGTGAGGCGCGTTGGCTCCGGGCGTGTAGGTGATCACGGTTCCCACCGGGATCGTCTTGAAGCTGGACGCCGTGACAGTGCAATGGTTCTCGCGGGTCGCGACAACGCAGGTCTTCTCCAGGTGGAAGGCCTTGTGCGAGGACGCCGACACCGATGGGACGATGGCGGTGAGTGCGATGATCGTGGCACCCGCCACGACGAGCCTGCGGAGTGAACGCATCTGTGAACTCCTTCTCCGTGTCCGATTCGTCGGGCCGATCGACATGCCTCGCTGACCAGGGGACTGTCCCGCGTCAGCGGGTGCGGTCACGAGGGGACTCGTCACGCCGGAAGCGGTACTTCGTCACACGTTGGCTCTCCCGCTCCGGACGGTCACGTCACGAGAGGCGAAACAGATCGGCAGCGGGCGTGCCCGGGGAGTTCCTCGCGTCACTCCCCGGGTGCTGAGCCCTGGCCATGTCGGGCCTGTTCGCCGGAGAAGGCCCGGACTATGCTCGCGCCGTGGCCGCTGATCTCCCCGAACCGCGCACCGACCAGCCGGACGTGCCCGGCGGACCGCTGCATGTCGCCTTTGCCGGCGGCCGCCGGCAGCAGGTGCGGCCGGGCACGATCCTGTTCACGGAGGGCGATGTCTCGAACCGGGTGATCCTCCTGCTCTCGGGACGGGTGAAGGTTTCCTCCGTCTCCGAGGACGGCCACGAGACCGTCTTCGGGTTCCGCGGCGCCGGCGACGTGCTGGGCGAGCTTTCGGCGATCGACGGCGACGAGCATCTCGCGACCGTCACCGTCGTCGAGGCCGGCGAGGCCCTCGTCGTCCCGGCTCAGCGGTTCCTCGCCGCGCTGGCGGAGCAGCCAGGCCTCGCGCTGGTCCTGCTGCGCTCGATCGTCGGTCGGTTGCGCGACGCCGATCGCAAGCGGGCGGAGTTCACCGGGCTCGACGTGGTGGGACGCGTCGCCCACCGGCTGGTCGAGCTCGCGGAACGCTACGGCGAGGCGTCGGGCGACGCGATCCGGATCGGCATCCCGATCTCGCAGCGGGAGCTCGCGGGCTGGGTCGGCTCCTCGCGCGAGGCTGTCAACAAGGCCCTCGGGCAGCTGGAGCGGCGCGGGCTGATCGCCGCCGAGCGGCGCCACCTCATCGTGCTCGACCTCGACGGGCTCCGCGGGCGCGCCCGCTGAGGACGACGCCCGTGCCCGCGAGGGCCGAAGCGGACGGGGATCCGAGTGCGGCCCGATGACGGATGGGCACGAGGGTCGTGGTCACTTCCGGGAGCGGCACCTGGCCACGCGTCAGGCCGCCGGCACCGTGAGGGCAGACTCTACGGCCGCATCCGCGTTCAGCCGGCGGCCCTCCGCCCAGGCGGCGTCGACGGTCTCCTGGTCCGGCCCTTCCCGGAGTCGAGCCACGGCGGCGGCGTTGTCCTCGTGCTCGGTGCCCATCGCCTGCATCGGCGAGCCGGCGACCTCGCGCAGGGCCTCCGCGGCGCCCAGGAGCCGCGCTGCACGGGGTGCCTCCCCTCGCGCCACGGCCAGGTACGCGAGACACTCGAGCTGGTTGGCGAGCGCGCCGCGGTTGCCGAGGTGGAGCCACTCGCGGATCGTGCTGCGGTAGATGTCCTCGGCCTCGTCGATGGCGCCCCCGCGGCGCAGCGCGTGGGCGAGATCGCTCAGGGCGATCACCTCGAAGCGATGATCCCCGATGGCGCGGTATTGAGCGATGGCCTGGTCGAACCAGGGACGCGCCTCCGCGAGGTCTGCGATGTAGCCCGTGATCTCAGCCCGGGCAAGGGCGGCAAAGGCGATCGTCGCCGGGTTGCCGGACCGCCGCCCTGCTTCGGTCGCCGCCTCGATTCGAGCCCTCGCGAGCACCGGGTCGTCGTGGCGGGCGATCTCGGCGCCGACCCAGTGCACGTAGACGAGGGACCACCAGTCACCCTGGCGGGCGGCCACGTCCCGCAGCGCGTCGGCCGCCCTGTCCACGTCGTCCAACTGGCTGGAGAAGACCGCCACGAGGAACGCCGCCGAAAGGGCCAGGCTGAGTGCCCGCTCGTCGCCGGTGCGGCGCGCGATCGCCAGCGCCTCGTCCGCCCAGCCGCGCGCGACGACGGCGTCCGCCCACAGCGCGTGGGCCTGGGCCGCGGCCGCCAGGGTCCGGGCGAGCACGATAGAACGCTCCAACGCCCCCGGGGATCCTTCGTCGAGCAGGCGCGAGCGCGCCAGGTCGACGGCCTGGCCGAGCCGCTCGAGGCCCTCGGACCCGACCGAACGCAGCCGCCAGTACGCCCGCATCGAGCCGCTCATCTCGATGGCCGCCTCGGGGTCGGCGCGGAAGGCCCATTCAAGCGCCGAGCGAAGGTTCTCCGCGTCCGGATCGAGTCGCTGGAGCCAGGGGACCATGTCGGGACCCTGGAGCGCCAACTCGGCCTGGGACGCCATCGCCCGGAAGCAGGCCAGGTGGCACCCGCGCAGCGCCTCGGCCTCGCCGCTCGCGATGAGCTTCGCGTCCGCGTACAGCCGGATGGTCTCGAGCATCCGGTACCTGGTGGGCCCTGCCGGGTCCGTCACGACAAGCGATCGAGCCACCAGCCTCGCGAGGCCGTCCAGCGTCTCGATGGGGTCTGCGGCGCCCGTCACGACCGCCGCCGCCTCGAGGGTCCAGCCTCCCGCGAACACGGACAGCCGCCGGAGCAGCGCGCGATCGGCCCCCTCGAGCAGGTCCCAACTCCAGTCGATGGCCGCCTGGAGCGTCTGCTGGCGGGGAACGGCCCCACGACCGCCGCCGGTGAGCAGGCGGAAGCGATCGCCAAGTCGGTCGGCGATCTCCTGGACGGACAGGACGGTCACGCGCGCTGCAGCGAGCTCGAGCGCCAGTGGGATGCCGTCGAGCCTCCTGCAGACCTCGACGACTGCGCCGACGTTGGCGGCATCGAGCCTGAAGGCGGGAAGGACGGCCCGGGCGCGGTCGACGAGAAGGCGGACCGCCTCGACCTCGCCGATCTGGACGAGCCCCGGTTCGTCGACCGCCCGGCGCGGGTCGATCGCGTCCGGCAGGTCCAGCGATGGAACCGTGAAGGTCGCTTCGCCCCCGATGCCGAGAGGCTCACGGCTGGACGCGAGGATCTTCAGCGTCGGGCACGCCGCCAGGAGGCGCCGGGCCAGCTCCGACGCGGCATCGATGACGTGCTCGCAGTTGTCCAGGAGGAGGAGGAGGTCCTTCGCCCGGAGGAAGTCGATGACCGTGTCGGTGATCGCCCGGCCCGGTTGCTCCTGGATGCCGAGCGCCCGGGCGATCTCCGGCGCGACGAGGCCGGGGTCGCTGATCGGTGCGAGCTCGACGAGGCACGCTCCGTGGCGGTGCAGGTCGCCCAGGGGCAGGGCGGCCTGGATCGTCAACCGGGTCTTGCCGATCCCGCCGACACCGACGAGCGTCACGAGCCTGTCCGCCCGGATCATGGCCGTGACCTCCGCGAGCTCCCGCTCGCGCCCGACGAAGGAGGTCAGCTGGACGGGAAGCGTCGTCCGCCGCGTGAGGTTCGAGCGGAGCGGTGGGAAGTCGGACGGGAGCCCGTCGACCACCAGCTGGTATATGCGCTCCGGCTCCGCGAGTCCCCTCAGGTCGTGCTGCCCGAGGTTCTTCACGACGACGCCGGGCGGCAGATCCCGAGCCGCCGCCCGGCTGGCCTCCGACATCAGGACCTGTCCGCCGTGGGCGGCCGCGGCGATGCGCGCAGCCCGATGGATGTCTAGGCCGACATAGCCGTCGCCGCCGGCGATCGCCTGGCCTGTATGGAGGCCCATCCGCACGCGAACCTCGGCACCGGCGGGCCACGTCGCGGTGGCGAGGGCACGCTGGGCCTCGATCGCTGCCGCGGCTGCGGACGTTGCGTCTCGGAAGACGATGAGAAACGAATCGCCCGCGGTGCCGGCGTCCACCCCGGCGTGAGCCGCCACTGCGTCACGGATCAGGCGATTGTGGCGTTCCAGGACGTCGCGGAAGGCCTTCGGCCCGATCTTCGCGACGAGCTGCGTCGAGCCCTCGATGTCCGTGAACAGGAACGTCACGGTTCCCAGCGGCAGGTCGCGCTTCAGCTCGCGCATGTCGGCTGAACCTTACTGCGGCCGTCGAGGCCGGAGCCGCCCCTCGTCACGTGGGGCTGGCCGCGGGTGCTCCGCCCCGGCCGTTCGAGGTGCAACACCCCTGGATCGCAGGGCCGTCTATGCGCCGACCCGGTAGAGGTGCCAGCGCTCCGGCACGCCCTTCAGCAGGTGCTCACCAGCGTCATCGAACCGGAGGCCCGACCCGGCCGTCAGATCCTTCACCGTCTGCGACGCCAGGACCATCGAGGGGCCGGCGGCCGCCGCGATGCGGGCTCCGATCACGACGGCCAGGCCGCCGGTCTTGCGACCGATCGTCTCGACCTCGCCGGTGTGGACGCCCGCCCTGACCTGGACGCCGAGCGGCCGCATCGCCGCCACGATCGCGGTCGCGCACCGCACCGCGCGGGCCGGGCCGTCGAAGGTCGCGAAGAAGCCATCGCCGGCCGTGTCCACCTCGAAGCCGCGATACCGCGCCAGCAGGCTGCGGACCGTCGCGTGATGCCGCTCGACGAGCGTGCGCCATCCCGCGTCGCCGAGCCGGGCGGCCACCGCGGTCGAGTCCACGATGTCGGTGAAGAGCACCGTGGCGAGCACCCTGTCGAAGAACTCCTGCTCCTCGTGGATGGAGGCGATCAGGTCGCCGACGGCGGCGAGGATCGCCGGGCCCCGCGCGTACCAGTGATGCCAGCCGGCGCCGCCCTCCCCGGCCGGCTCGATCAGGCGCGCTCCGGTGATCCCGTCCGCCGCGACCTGCGCGTTCGATGCTTGGCCGCCCTCCGGGCGGCCAGAGGAGGGCGCCAGGGATTCGGTCCAGACCGGCTTGTGATCGCCGCCTTCCAGGAGACCGACCACGAGCGTCGGTACCTGGATCGACGAGAGCACGCCCCGGACATTGACCGAGGCGAACGCGTCGGATTCGGCGGCCAGCGCCCCCGGGGCAACGCCCGACCGGGACCAGGGCACGAACCAGTCGAGGAATGCGCGCTCGTCGCTCCAGAACTCGCGGTCATACGCCGGCGTTCCCCACTCCCGACGCACCCGATCGTTGATCTCAACCCATTCTCGGCGTGCCTCTTCGCTGTCGTAGTACGCCACCACGGGATCGACGAGGACGAGGCCCGCCGCGCGCTCTGGATACGTCGCCGCGAACAGCACGCCGGTGGGCGCGGTGTCGTTCGACACGAAGATCACCGCGCGCTCGGAGCCGGCGGCGTCCATCACCGCGACGAGGTCGTCCACCTGGACCTCGAGCGGCGCCACGTCACCGGGCGAGAACCGGTCCGAACAGCCCCAGCCGCGGCGGTCGGTGTGGATGACCCGCGCCCGCTCGCCGAGCCCGCGCAGGAAGCGCGCCAGGTGCGGGCTTTCCCAGTTGAGGTCGATGTGGGAGGTGTAGCCCTGCATGTAGACGAGGTCCACCGGCCCGGCGCCGAACACCTGGTAGGCGAGCGCCACGTCGCCGTTCCAGGCGTACCGCGTCTCGGGTCGTCGGGTCATCGGCGTCTCATCCCTGCAGGACCGGATCCTGGTGTCTGGAGCGACTAGAGCCTGGCGGCCCAGAAGGCGTCGAACGCGTCCGGGTCCTGGGAGGTGACCCAGACCTCGGTCGCCTTCCCGTCCTCGACGTGCCAGACGTGCACCTCGTGGCTGAGGTACTCAAGCTCGCCACGTTCCATGTGCATGTTCATGAGCGCGACGACGTGGTCGTCGCTGGCAAGGATGTCGTGAGGCTCGGCCCGCATCGCGGTCAGGCCAAGGGCCGGAAGCCCGCCGAACAATCCGGCGACAGCCTGAGTGCCGACGTAGTCACCGGCGAGCGCCCACTTCTTGCCGTTCCGCTCGTGCCAGAGGATGCCGTCGGACCAGGCCGCGAACGCACCGGCCGTGTCTCCCCTGTTGAGGGCCTCGTAGCTCTCGCGGATGAGCGTTGCGTTCGGATGCTCCGCCATTGACTGTCCTCCTTGGCTCAGGTCGTCGACGCCCGCGGCGCCTTGCCGCACCAGGCCGCCCTCACGGGGCCCGCATCTGCTCCAGGGTCGGGCAGGGCTCGATCCCGTAGGTCGTGCACTCGAGGGCCGTGAAGGTCCGCGTCAGCGACGCCCGGACGATGTCCGCCAGCTCCGCGGGATCGACGGTCATGATGACCAGGCCGAGGTATTGCGGCGTGACCGCGAGATGCCGGTCGTCGATGAAGGCGAGGCCCTGGACCTGCGACCCGCCGAAGTCCATCTGCTGGTCGAGCTCGCCGGTCTTGGCGTTCCACACGCTCAGGACCCCGTTGCTCCCTCCCGTCGCGAGCAGCAACCCATCGGGGCTCAACGCCGCAGTCTTGATCAGCTGCGAGAGCACGATCGGCCCGGGGCCCTTGACCTGAAGCGTCGCGGCGTCGAGCCAGACCAGCGTCGCGTTGACGCTCCCCCCTCCACCACTGAGGGCGACGAGCGTGGAACCGTCCGGTGTGAAACCGACGAAAGCCAGGTTGCGGCTGCCGAAGACGGACGGAGCCAGGGTCGTGGTCGAGATGGTGGTCCACGTATCCGTGGACAGCGTCTGTATGACCCCCGTCTCAACGGTTCCCGTGCCCGGATCGCCCTGATTGAGTGCATAGGAGACCAGGAGACGCCTCGAGTCCGGCGTGAAGATCACGTTCGGCTGCGCCCTCGTACGCGTCTATCTGCGCGGGCGACGCCCTCGGAGGAGCGCTGAACAGCAGCCGGCCGTCCCGCGCATCCCAGACGGCAACGTACCCTTTCCAGCCGTCGCCCGCCGCGATCATCGTGCCGTCGGGGGACCACCGGACGTTGTCCACGGCGAAGGGGAATGGCGCCTGCGGGTACGCATGGCAGCCGGGCTGCTCGTCAGGGGGAATCAGCGACATCCAGTCGATCCTGCACACGCCCTGCAGCACGACGGTGGGCAGGCCGGTCCGCACGTCGACGACGGCCGGCGGACCGGCGTCCGCGGGAGGCTTGCGGTCCTGGCTGACGAATGATCCGCCGTCCGGTGAGAGGGCCAGGTCCTGGGCGTACCACCCCGTCCAGGACGCCAGGAGCTGCTTGCCGGCGAGGTCGATCACCTGGACGGTGCCCGAGTCCGCGGGTCCGTCGCAATCGATGTTGAATGCCGCCATGCCGGCTCGGACGTCCAGGGACCCTCCGAAGGTGAACCCGGAGCACCCCGACACTCCGCCAAGATCGCCCCGGATCGCGCTGTCGAGGAGCACGGCCCCGGCAGGCCCGGTGCCCCCGACCAGGACCGTCCGGCCGTCTGCCGCGACCGACGGCCGGCCGTTGGCGATGGCCGGCCAGGTGGCGAGCACCTCCCCGGTGCGTGGATCCCAGCGCCGGAGGACCCGGTTCCACGACGTCTCGTAGACGGTCTGACCGCTCGGGTCGAACTCCACCCACCCGCTGTAGCCGCCCTGGGCGCTCAACCGAGGCCTGACCGTCGCCGTCGTCGACCCGGGGATCTCGTAAACCGCCATCGGCACGTCCCCGTACAGGAGCAGGGTCCCGTCGTTGTTCAGCAGCCGCGCGTAGGGCACCAGGTAGGCGCTCCAGTCGGCCTCGAGCTGGAAGACCCGCTTCATGTGGTCGTCGAGATCGACCACCACCGAGGTGACGCACGCCGCGCCGCACGCTCCAGGCTCGAACAGGTCATAGCCGACGAACCGGCCGTTCCCGCTCAGCGTGCCGCGGTAGGCCAGCCAGCTCAGGAGGGCCTGATCCGCGACCTTCGTTGCCGCCCCCGTGGCCGGGTCGACCACGAGGACCGGCGCGAGGCCATCGCTGCCTGACATCGGCCAGTGACAGCCCGTCCGTCCGTCGGGACCCGGCGTCGGGGTTCTCACCAGTAGGCGGCCCGGGGAGACGGCGGCGACGGCCCCGCCGCACGGGCCCACGTCGATCAGCTTATCCAGCCTTCCGGTCCCGGCGTCCCAGATGGCGACGCCGAGGCTGATCCCGCTCGGTGGCGCGACCCCGGGATTGGTCCAGTAGCAGGCCGGCGATCACCTGCGAGCCATCCGCCGAGAAGAAGGAGGGGCCGATGAAGCCGTCTCCGCTGATGGCGCTCGCACCATCTGTCGGATAGGACCACAGCACCGTCCCGGTCCGCGGGTCGGCGACCTCGAGGTGGCTGCTGGGATACCAGATGACCCCGGATGCCACGAGCCGCCGGCCCGCCGGGTCGAGGTCGGTCCACAGCCAGTCGACGGGCTGGTCCTTCGGCCAGCTGTAGCGGGCGATGACCGGGTCGGCGGCCAGCACCTGGCGGAGCACGTTGGTCGACTGGAAGGTCGGCGCACCGGCCCCCTTCGTCGCCTCGACGGCCAGGAGCTTGGCAAGGCTCCCGTCCTGGTCCCGGGCCGCCAGGGCCGAGGCGATGAGCTCCCGGGAGCGAGCCTCGCGGGCCTTCTGCTGCGCGAGCACGCTCTGCTGCTCCGCGAGCAGTTGTTGCTGCGTGGCATTGTCCGCGGCCTGCTGCGCGAGCACCTTCTGGTCCGTCGCGTTGCGCGCCTCGTCTGCGGCGCGCTGGCCCTGGAGCACCGCGAGCCCACCCGCGCCCACGGCCACCAGCAGCAGACCCGCCGCGCCGGCGAGCAGCACGCGCAGCCGGCGATTCATCCGCCGCTGGCGCTCGACGTCGCGCTCCGAGGCCTGCCTGCTCTCCTCGAGGAAGGCGCGCTCGGCGGCGTTGAGCTCCACCTGGTGCTCTGCCGCCCAGTCGAGGGCGGCGGCCAGGCGGGCGCCGCGATAGAGATCGCCGGGCTCCCGGCCGCGCCCCTCCCAGTCGCGGACCGCGCCGATCAGGTGGAGCCGGACCTGGCGCCCGGCCGCGTCCTCCTCGAGCCAGCCCTGGAGCCGCGGCCACTCGCGCAGGAGGGCCTCGTGGGCGACCTCGACGAAGCCGTCACCGCTGGTCAGCAGGCGCGCGGCGGTCAGGGTTTCGAGAACCTCGGCGACCGCCGGATCGCCCTCGACGTCGAGCTCGGTGAGCGGAACACGGCGCCGGACGAGCTCGGACCCCTCGCCGGGTCCGGCGAGGCGCAGGAGGATCGCCCGCGCGATCGCCTGGCGGTGCGGGTCGAGCCCGGCGTAGGCGGCTTCGGCGAGCCTCGCGATCGCGCCCCGGAGGCCGCCGCTCGCGCGGTACGCGCCGAGGGTCAGGCGCCCGGCCTCGCGGGCCCCCCAGAGCTCGAGGAGGGCGGTCGAGAGGAGGGACAGGACGCCGGGCTCGCTCCCGGCATCGGCGACGAGCGCCTCGGTCAGCCCCGGCTCGACCCGCAGCCCGACCCGCTGGGCGGGATGCTCGATGACCGCCGCGAGCTCGACGACGCTCAGCGGCCCGACGAGGACGTGGTCGGCGCCGATGAGCCTCGCGAGGGCCGGGTAGGCGGCGCAGCGGCCGTAGTGATCTGCCCGCATGGCGACGATGACCTTGAGGCCGGGGCGCTCGCCCGTCAGCAGGTCGAGGAAGGCGCTCCGCTCGGCCTCGTCGCGGGTCGCGTTGAAGACCTCCTCGAACTGGTCGACGACGACGACGAGCCGCTCGCCGGCGCCGAGCGTCGCGAGCGCCGCATCGAGCGCGAGCCCCGGATCGCCGGCCGGCAGGTCCCGGTCCGGCAGCGCCCGGGCAAGCGCCCGCCCGAGCTCGGCGAGCGGGTGCTCGCCGGGTCGGAAGACCACCCGGGGCCAGCGCTCGCTGCCGGGCAGGACGCCACCCGCGAGGGCCGGCAGGAGCCCGGCCAGGAGCGCCGATGACTTGCCGCTGCCCGAGTCGCCCACGAGGCCGAGGAACGTGCTGCCGACGAAGCGGGCGATGAGCTCCGCGACCAGGCGCTCGCGGCCGAAGTAGTAGTCGGCGTCGGCAGCCTCGAACGCGGCGAGGCCCTTGTAGGGGCAGATGGTGCGGGCGCCCGCCCGGTCGCCCTCGTCGGCCGGGTCGACCGCGTACAGCCGGGCCCGCTCCCGGGTGAATTCGACGTCGGTGACGTCCTCGATCAGGGCCGCCTCGGCCTCGCGAAGCTGCCGTCGACCCGAGCCGGTCCGGCTGGCGGAAGCCTCCAGCCGACCGGAGGCGGCGGCCCGCGCCCACTGGCTCGCCACGCGGTGGACGACGGCCGGCACGCCACCCGACCGGGCCACGAGATCGCCGAGCGGCAGGTCCTCCACGGCGCGGCCGGCGTAGAGGGCGGCGACGGCTCGAACGGCGTCGGGCTCGAGCGGGCCGAGCTGGCGGCGCTGCTCCGGCGGCGCCAGCCGCTCGGCCAGGCCCGTTATGGTCGGCGGAGCCTCCAGGCGGTGGATGACGAGCAGCAGCCCCGGTCGCCCCGCCAGCCCGCGGGCGAACCGCTCGGCGGAGGCGGCGATCGTGGCCCCTGCCGCGTCGATATCGTCGACGATGACCAGGGCCGGACCGGGCAGCCCGCCGAGCGCCTCGAAACCCTCGTCGTCGGCTTCCCGATGAGCGGGCAGGTAGAAGACGGCGGCGCCCGCGGCGTGGGCCTTGGTGGCGAGCTCGGCGGAGAGGCGGGTCTTGCCGATCCCGGGCGGCCCGGACAGCACCAGCGTGCGGCCGTGGCCGTGCCGGGCGCGGCGCCAGTGCCAGGCGAGCCAGCGCAGCTCGGGCGCGCGGCCGGCCAGGGGCACGATGGGGTCGAGCTCGGGCGGCAGCGGCGGGGGTTCGGTCCCGGACGGCGGCGGGGCCACGCCGGCAACCTGCTGGAGCCCGTCCGTGCCCGAGACCCGGACCGCGGCGATCGGCTCGTCATAGCCCTTGAACGTGGCCGGCTCGAGGGACGTGTACGCGAGGCCGTCGACGCGGCCGGCGAGACGGACGAGCCCCTCGCTGGCGAGGACCTCGCCCGGCCCGGCGATCGCGCACATCCGGGCGGCGAGGTTCAGGGCCCCCCCACGATAGCCGTCGCCGACCGGCACGGCCTCCCCGACGTCGAGGCCGATGCCGACCCCAAGGGGCAGCGCCGGCTCGCTCGCCGTCTCGTCGGCGAACGCCGACTGGAGCTCGACCGCGGCCCGCAGCGCCCCGCGGGGGGAGTCGAAGACCGCGAGGGCCTCGTCGCCGCGCAGCTCGACCAGCTCGCCGCCCCAGGCCTCGACGCCTTCGAGCGCGACCTCCGCGAACCGGGACGCCAGGCGGGAGGCGGCCTCGTCACCGTGCTGGGCCGTGAAGCGCGTGTAGCCGCGGATGTCCGCGATCAGGAACGTCCGGATCGCGGCTCCCCGAGCCTGCCCGCCGGGCAACGAAGCCATGTTCGTCGGCCCCCAACCTCCGAGCCGGCGTCGCTGGCGATGCTGGGTCGTCATCGCGCCGGCCGGCCCTCCCAGGGTCGCGGCCCACTGTACAGGCCGAAACCAGCGAAGAGAAGCCCAATCTGTTCGACCGTTCGCTGCAGCAGCCCCTCGAGGCCAGGCCACGTGATGGTCGCACCGGTCCGAGGGCGCGCGCCCAGGAATGCTGCATAAGCCAAGAACGTCCCTGCCTGGGCGCGGCCCTGCGTCCGACCGGCCGCGGTCGGGCGCTCGCTAGAGGGCGAGGTGCAGGCGAAGTGCCTCGTCGATCTGGAGCATGATCGCGCGCGGAAGTGCACCCAGCCTTGCGCCCACGCGCTCGACGGCCACGGACCGGACTTGCTCCGCTTGCGCCTTCGAGTCCCGCGCGAGTCCGCTGGCCGCTGCCGGGAGCAGGACCTGGAACGGGTAGAGGCGCTCGAGGTTCGAAGTCACGGGGACGACCGTGATAACGCCACGGCCGAGTCGAGCGGCGGCGAGGTTGGCCGCGTCGTTGCTGACGATCACGGCGGGCCGGCGCTTGTTCGCCTCCGCGCCGCGCACGGGATCGAGGTCGACCTCGCGAATCTCGCCGCGCCGCATCACGACGGGGCCCTGTCGGGCAGGCCGTCACCGACGGTCGACTCCCAGAGTCTCGAGTCGCCGTCGGCGGTCCACTGCTCCCAGGCGCTCTCGTACGCCGCGCCCAGCTCCGCGGTGCGGAGCAGGCGAACTGCCCTGAGCAGGGCGGCGGAGCGGGACTCGAGGCCCTGCTCCTTCGTGTAGTCGTCGAGGAACTGGACGTCTTCGCCCGGGAGGCTGACACTCACCTTCATACCGATGATGCTACCACTGGCGCACCGCGGGTAGCAAGTCTGCGGCCACCGCTCGCGTCATCCTGGCGGACGACTCGCGAGCGTCGCCAGCACGCCTCGCCGGACCGCTCGGCCGCCGGGCCCGGACCATCGTGCAGGGCGGTCGCCCGCCGTCGGGAAGCTGCACGCAGGGCCTCGTGGGAAGTCATCGGACCGGCCGCGGCGCTCTCTCATGACGTTCTCATGAACCGGCGCGCATCGTCCACTCAACCGAAGGGGGGCAAGGGAGCCGTCGGGCTCCCACCGGCGCGGCGGCGCCCCAGCACGGTCGCCTCGACCGCCGCGCAGGGCCAATGGCGAGTCCGACCCTTCCGGTACCGGGCGCTCGACGCGCCCACGGAGGTTCTCGTGGCCCTCATGGCAGTGGCATTCCCCATCGCGCCCGGCAAGACCGCCGAGTGGCGGAGCTTCATGGACGAGATCACCGGTCCCCGCCATGCCGAGTTCGCCGCTTCCCGCCGGCGCGCGGGCGTCCAGGAGCGGACCTTCCTCCAGCAGACTCCGATGGGCGACCTCGTGATCGTCACCCTCGAGGGCGACGATCCCGCGCGGTCCTTCGGGCAGATGGTCGGCGCCACCGACCCGTTCACCAAGTGGTTCGTGGCGCGCGTCAAGGCGGTCCACGGCGTCGACCTCACGGCGCCGATGACGGGCTCGCCGTCCGAGCTCGTGGTCGACTCGGAGCGGGCGGCCGTGCTGGCGAGGTAGCCGCGGGCGCTTTCGCGATTGGCTGAGTCAACGCGTCGCCCGGGCGGTTCGGCCCGGGACGTCGGGCACGGGCGGTCGCCGCGGACCGCCCCTCGCCCGCTCTCATGGCCATCTAATCAACCGCGCGGCACCCTTCACCCGAAGCAGTCATCGGGCCCGGCTCTGCCGCCCCGGCGCTCTCCTCCCCGGGGTGGGCGACCGGACCCGAGGCCGCCACACGGCCCCCGGCGCGTCCTGGTCGCCCGCCATCCTGCTGGGGTGGGAGCGTGGCGATGGGGAACCGCCGGGGGCCTCCGCCTTCCGGCGACGGCCGCCCACCCAGGGCGCCCCATCGGAAGCTTGGCCGTCCTCATTCGCTTCTAATCATCGGGCGGCTATACAGCGGCCAACCAGGATGGGCGGCCGGGCCGTGAACCCGGCGTCGAGAGCCTGGATGGGAGTTGACCAATGGCCACATTCGTCGTTCTGGGCAAGTTCACCGAGCAAGGGGCCAGGAACCTCCAGAGCCTCCGCAAGGGCGTCGAGGAGAACATGGCGCGCGGGGATCGCCTGGGGATCAAGATCCACGGCTGGTACCTCACCCAGGGGCGATACGACATCGTCGTGCTGGCAGAGGCACCCGACGCCGAGACCATGCTGGCGCAGGCGGCAGGCGTCGCGGGCACCGGCAACATCCGCACCGAGACGCTTCGCGCCTGGACGCTCGACGAGGCGGAGCAGGTGCTCAAGAAGGGCGGTTCGGCCTGACGCCGAACCGCCAGCTGCGAGACCGACCACGACCGAAGGGAGGCGCGTCATGCGCATGGTGGAGCATCCTGACTTCTCGAAGCCGGACGAGGTCCGGACGTTCGGACACGGCCGCGCCGAGATCCTCAACACGTCGGCCGGAGCAATCGGCAGGTTCGTCCTGGAGCCGGGCTGGCGCTGGTCGCAGGACGTCAAGCCTGCAGCCGGGACCGACTGGTGCGAGGCGCCCCATCTCCAATATCACGTGTCCGGCACCATCCACGTCAAGATGGCCGACGGCACCGAGTTCGACGTCGGCCCCGGCGGGCTCTCGTCGCTGCCGGCCGGTCACGACGCCTGGGTCGTCGGCGACAAGCCGGTCGTCCTGGTCGACTTCACCGGCGCGACCGACTACGCCCGGGCCTGACGCCGGGGCGAGCCGCCGGGGCGAGCCGCGCCCCACCTTCGGCACGGTAGAGGAGCGCCCGGTCGGGAATGCCACTCGGCCCCGGCCCGGGCGCTCCGGACCGCTCAGGAGGCGGGACGTGGCGCGCATTCGGCGTGCCCTTGGGGTTGCCTGCCATGAGCGCCCACCGGCCGCACCACGTCGGTTGCGCGTCACCCCGTGAGTGCGCGGTCGATCGCCGCGCCCTCGCCATGTGGCCCAGGCTGGATTCCCGTGCCCTCACCCGCTGCCGCCACGACGTGTCGTGCATCGTAAGGCTGGTCGAGCGTCGCACCCGGCTTCCGTCGACGGTGATCCTGCGGCTTCTATCGGCGTCTCCGGTCACGACCGAGGAGACCGACATCTGGTTCGGCTGACACCGGGCTCCTCTCATGAGACTCTCATGATCAAGCGCGCAGATTCCGCCGAACCGAAGGGAAGCGCGGGAGCAATCCGGCTCCCACCAGCGCGGCGGCATCCCAACACGGTCGCCTCGACCGTCGCGCAGGGCTAATGGCGAGCCCGACCCTTTCGGTGACGGGCGCCCGACGCGCCCGGGAAAGGGGGATCCGATGGTCCTATCGCTCTCCAGGCAGCGCTTGGTGGCGCTCGCCGCAACTCTCGCCCTGGCCGGCTCGGTGCTGGCCGTCCCGGTGGCCGCGGCGAGCGGCACGACGCTGTACGTGTCGCCCGGCGGCGCACCGGGCGCCGCGGGCACCTCCTGCGCCACTGCCGCGTACGCGAAGATCAACGACGCGGTCGGCGCGGCGTCCGCGGGGGGCACGGTCGTCGTCTGCGCCGGCACCTATGCGGAGGAAGTCGCCGTCGCCAGGTCCCTGACGCTGACTGCCAGCGGCGCGGTCACCATCGACGCCACGGGGCTCGACAACGGCATCAAGATCTCCGCCTCGAACGTCACGGTGTCGGGCTTCACCGTCAAGAACGCCACCGGGGAGGGAATCCTCGCGCAGCAGCCCAACCCGGTGAAGGGCCCCGTCATCCAGGGCACGCAGCTCTACACGGGCGCGCCGCTCACCCACGTGACGATCCAGCGCAACGTGGTCATGAACAACGACCAGGGCGGGCTGCCGGCCAACGCCGCCACGACGACCTACCCGGAGTGCAAGGCGAACGGCGAGGTGCCGGGCGACTGCGGCGAGGGCATCCACCTGTGGAGCGTCGCGAACTCGAGCGTGCTGTTCAACACGGTGAGCGGCAACGTGGGCGGCATCCTGTTGACCGACGAGTCCGGACCCACCCACGACAACCTGGTCGCCGGGAACATCGTGACCGGCGCCCTCTTCGACTGCGGCATCACGCTCCCGTCGCACAACCTTGCCATGGATCCCGCCACGAAGAAGTTCATGCCGCTCTTCGGCGGCGTGTACGACAACGTGGTTCGCTACAACGTCGTGAGCAACAACGGCGGGGCCGGCGTCCTCATCGCCGCACCCTTCCCGGGGGCCGCCTCCTACAACAACGTCATCGAGGACAACGCCATCACCGGCAACGGGCTCGCCGGCGTGACGATCCACAGCCATGCCCCGGGCGCATACGTCGGGGGCAACAGCATCCTCCGCAACCTCATCGGCACGAACAACACCGGCGGTGACCCCGACGTGACCCCGGCCGGGGACATGAGGACCACCGGCATCCTCGCCTGGTCGGCCGCGACGCCCATCGCCGTCACCATCTCGGGCAACACGATCGTCGGAAACTGGTACGGCGTCTGGCTGGGGCACGTCGTGAGCGCGCCGAGTGCAGCCCACCGGAACACGTTCTGGCGCGTCACCACGCGGGTGCGCCACGCGTAGAGAGGCGCCTGAAGAGGCGCCCGACTGACGACCCGCCGGACGACCGCGGGTCGGCTCTCCGGGGTCGCGAGAGGCCGCCTGCCACGGCGAGCGGCCTCTCCGCTCCCCCCGCCATCGCTCACAGCCGATTTGCCGTCTCGGGCGCACCATATGCCGGGGGTTCGGTCATGCGCCTGTTGCTTCTGGAAGACGACGTACGGCTCGCGGGGCTCCTCCAGCGAGGCCTGCAGGCGGAAGGACACGCCGTGGACCTGGCGGCATCGATCGAGGACGGGCGCTGGCTGGCGACCGAGAATCCGTACGACGCCCTGGTCTTCGACGTGATGCTGCCCGATGGCGACGGCTTCGCCCTCTGCGCCGAGATCCGGCAGGCCGGGAACTGGACGCCGGTCCTGATGCTCACCGCTCGCGACGCCGTGAACGACCGCGTGCGCGGCCTCGACGTCGGGGCCGACGACTACCTCGTCAAGCCATTCGCCTTCGCGGAGCTGGCCGCGCGGTTGCGGGCGCTCGCCCGGCGGGGCGCGCCGGAGCGCCCGACGATCCTGGCAGCCGGGGCGCTCACGATCGATCCGGCCTCCCGGGCCGTCGAGGTCGACGGCAGGCCCCTGAACCTTTCCCCACGCGAGCACGCGCTCCTGGAGCTCTTCGTCCGGCGCGCCGGGGACGTGCTGACGCGGACCGAGATCATCGAGCGCGTCTGGGACTGGGCGTACGACGGGACCTCGAACGTCGTCGACGTGTACGTCCGATACCTGCGCACGAAGCTGGCCGCGCACCCCGCGGCGCCGCGGATCGAGACCGCCCGGGGCGTCGGCTACGTCCTCCGCGTCGCCAGGCCGGGCGCGCCGGTGCGAGCGCCGCGTCGCCGGCGCGACCGGCGCGGGGGCGCGCCCGGGCCGGTTGATCCGCCGTGACGCTCCGGCTCCGCCTCACCGCCTGGAACGCCCTCGGCTTCACGTCGACCCTGCTGGTCGTCGCGGTCGTAGTCTGGCTGCAGTACGGGTCGGCCCTCCGACACAACCTCGACGAGGCCCTCCAGGCGACGGCGAGAGCCACCGTCGACCTCCTGAATGTCGATCCGACCGGCCAACCCGATCCGGGCGTGCTTTCCCGCGGCGTCTACGTCGTGATCCTCGACCCCTCGGGCAAGCGGGTCTACGCAAGCGCCGGCGCGCCGGCCGTGGCGGCGCCCTCCCCGGGCCTCTCCACGGTCCAGGTCGGGAACGGAGCGAGCGACGCCGTCTACGCAGCGCCCGCCAAGGACGGCCGGACGGTGGTCGTCGGCAGCACGCTCGCGGAGATCGGCCGCAACCTCCGCAGCCTCGCCGAGACCATGGCCCTCGCCGGCGGCGCCCTGATCGTCCTGTCCCTGCTGGGCGGGTGGTGGCTGGGCGGACGGGCGCTGGCTCCGGTCTCGCGCCTCGCGCGCGAGGCCGACGCGATCGGGAGCAGCGAGCTCGACCGGCGGCTGGCCGGGGTGGAGGGCAACGACGAGCTCGGCATGCTCGCCCGGACCCTGAACCGGATGCTGGCACGGGTCGAGGAATCCGTCCGCTCGCAGCGGGCTTTCGTCATGGGCGCCTCGCACGATCTCCGGACGCCCCTCGCGGCGCTCCGCACCGAGCTCGAGCTGGCCCTGCTCCACCCGACCGACGGGCCTGGCCTGCGGGCGGCGGTCGAGGCCGCCCATGCGGACGCGGTCCGCCTGAGCGAGCTCGCCAACGGGCTCCTGCGCCTGGCCGCGGCCGAGCCGGATGGGCGGCGGCTCGAATGCGAGGACGTGCACCTGGCGCAGCTGATCCACGGTGCCGTGGAGCTGGTTACCGTATCCGCCACTGCCCGCGACGTGGCAATCGAGGTCACGGCTCCCGATGTCGTCGTCCACGTGGACCGGCCGCGCCTGGTCCAGGTGATCACCAACCTCCTCGCCAACGCCACGCTCTCTGCGCCCCCCGGTTCCGCCATCGAGCTGGCCGCCGAGCTGGACCGCGACGAGGCGACACGTGTCCTTCGGGTGGAGGTGCTCGACCGGGGGCCGGGCGTCCCGCCGGACTTCCGCTCCTCGCTGTTCGAGCCGTTCGCCAGGGCGCGGCCGGCCGGGTCGCCGGGCGCCGGGCTCGGCCTGGCCACGGCCGCAGCCGCCGTGGGCGCCCACGGGGGGGCGATCGGGTACGACGAGCGCCCGGGCGGCGGCGCCCGGTTCTGGTTCTGGGTGCCGGCCTGAGCAGGCCCCCGATCTCGTCACGCTTCGCGGCGTCGGGATGCCCGCGCGCCGGCTTACCGCAGGCCCGTTCTCACCAACCGTTAATGACCCGCGTGCCAGGGTGCACCGAACAGCAGGGGGGCGTCGACACGTGGCCTCGATCCCGGTCGCCGGGACCGCGCCGGCACTTGGCGTGACCGGCGTCGGGGGATGGTCGCGCGGCGCCCGACGAGGTCGCGGTGTCAACCGTCAGCGCTGCCATCGACGTCGGGCCGGCGAGAGCGTCGGCCAGGTCGCACGCGCCGACGACGCCGGTCGGGCCGGCTCCCGATCCGGGCGCCACGCTTGATCGGCGGATCCGGGCAGAGTCGGTCGTATGGCTGACAACTGTCTCGAGCGACGGGCGCCCCCACATCGTCCCGATCTGGTTCCGCTGGGACGGGCAGACATTCCTCCTCTTCACGAAGCCGGAGGCGCGGAAGGTCCGGAACATCCGCTCCAATCCCGCCGTGATGCTCGCCCTCGGCGATCCGACGGCGGACTTCGACGTGCTCCTGGTCGAGGGCGTGGCCGACGTGCTCGAGCTGCCGGCGTGCGATCTGGTCCCCGAGTCCTTCTTTCACGCATACGCCGCGCGAATGGCGAACGTCGGCCTCAGCCGCGACGACTTCCTGGCGACGTACTCGCTTGCGATCCGCGTCCGGCCGACTCGGTACCTCGGCTGGGCGGGCCGCAGCCACCTGGTCGAGCGCCGGCAGGAGAGCACCCTGCGGCCTCGATAGGCGTCCGGACCGCGGCGTACTCGCCGGCCGCGGGGCGCCAAGGGCCGCCGGACCGGTTGCCAGTCGGAACCCTGTCCGCAGAGCTCGTCGAACGTCGCCGCGAGCCGGGCCCGTCCGTCGGGCGGCAACCCGGCCCGCCTCGGGGCCGCGCCAGCCCCGAAGGTCATCGTCTGGCCGGGCCGGATGACACTTCCCGAGTCCGTGGTCGGGGGAACACTTGCAGGGAGTCCTGAGCCGTCCGCGCGGCCACGGAATGGCTCGCTCGCCAGGTGCCGTCACACGAGAGGCGCGTGCGGTGGGCAGTCGGGCAGCCGGGCGCCGTGCCGGTGAGAGGTGGGTCGGGGTCCCCGTGATCGTCGCGGGCCCCGCCGCGTCCGCCGGATGCGGAAGCGATGCGAACCCCCTGCCCTGGACGCACGGCGTGCTGGCGTTCGGAGTCCTCGCGCGCAACGAAGCGTGAAGCGACCGGATGGAGTGCAGGATGCGCGGACGATACGCACGAACCTTCTCTTCTCGCCGAGCGTTCGCGGCGCTCGGGCTTGCCGCGGCACTGGCGGCCGGTTGCGGGTCACCGGGTCCAACCCAGGTCCCGACGCCCACCCCCGGGGCGACCGTGGCCGGCCCGTCCGCGAGCCCGGTCGCCGGCACGGTCGTCATCGGCGGGCCGGGCGACTCGCCGGTCCCCGCGGCCCCGATCACGCCGCTGCGTGTCGATTTCGAGGTCAACGGCGACGAGAACAACGGCTGGTGGTGGCTGCGCGATGCCGCCGGAACACAGAAGGCTTCCTGGGGACTCTTTGGCGTGCCGGCCGGCAGCGAGGTGACCCTTGATCTGAACGTGCTCGCCACCGACGCGGCCGGTGGCAGAGCCGGCACCGATGCCCGCTTCTGGCTCAGCTACGGAGCCATCGTCGAGAGCAATGTCGCCAGTGCCCCGGGCGGCGACCCGGTGCTCGTGACCCTCCCGAACACCCCGGCGAGTGATGGCTCGCTCGACTACACGGCGAGCGGCAAGTACACGATCCCGAGCGCCGAGCTGCCCGGCGGGACCCGCGGGGTCTGGGTGCGGATCGCCCGAGCCGGGCCCGATGGCAAGGTCCTCCCCGAACAGCTTGCCGTGACGGAGTCCAGCGTGCAGATCGCCGATGTCGGCGGCCCGAAGCCCACGCCGAAGCCACCCGGGGCCCCGACCGTCGTCGACTTTGCGGTCAAGGGAGACGAGATCAGTGGCTGGTGGTGGCTGCGCGATCCCGCCGGCACGGACAATGCCTCCTGGGCCTTCCGGGGCACGCCGGTCGCCGACCAGGTTCGGCTGGACATGAACCTGCTGGCCACCGACACGGCCAGTGGCGCACCCTGGGTCGACGCTCAGTTCTGGCTCACCTACGGCCCGATCCTCGAGGAGGGCAGCGGTTCGGCCGTGGGCGACCCGATCCTGACGACCCTCAAGAACACCTCTCCCGAGGACGATCCGGTGGGCTATGCGACGGCGGGCTCCTACAGCATCGCGCGCTCGGACATCGCGTCCGATGCCATCGGGATCTGGGTCAGGATCACGCGGTCGGGGCCCGATGGGACGGTCCTTCCGGCGCATGTCGCCGTGCAGGCGGCAAGCATGCAGGTCAGCGGCCTGGCGGGGCCGACCGAGACGACGGGCCCCGGCGCAACGCCCGCCCCGTCCAGCGGCCCGTCCTACGGACCCTTGACCATCACGACCGGCTGCCAGGAGGGCGTCACCGCCCCGTTCGTGGTCAGCGGGTCGGCGGCCCCGGACCCGCACATCGAATTCTCCTCCGACCAGTCGTTCACCTCCGTCCATACCGAGGGCACCTACCTCCTCTCGCCACCCGACTACACCTACGCGGCCAGCTACGGGGTTCCCGTGTTCCCCGACGGCATCTGGGTGCGCTGGGCGGAGGCCCCGTCGATCACGGCCCACGCGACGAACCAGGGCGCCTGCCCGGGATCGTCGCCGGCGCCCTCGCCGGCCGCCACTCCCGGGCCGCCGACGGGCACCCCCACGATCGTCGCCCTGGGCGACTCCTACATCTCCGGCGAGGCCGGTCGCTGGGCGGGCAACACCAGCGTCTGGTACTTCGTCGTCGACGCCGGGGGATCGGACGCCTACTACGACAACGCGACGGGCACCGGCGAGGTGATCGCCGGCTGCCATCGCTCCGAATCGGCCGAGGTCCACATCGACCGCGGCGGATACGGCACCGTGGACACCATCAACCTCGCCTGCTCGGGCGCCACGACCCAGACTCGCAACCCCGGCGACGGGATCAAGCCCGGCGTCGACAGCTGCCCGACCGACATCCATCGCCCGGCCGCCCCGGACCCCGGCGCGTGCCCGTCCGGCGTGATCGGCCAGGCATCGATGCTCACCCGGGAGGCCCTCGTCCACAACGTGAAGCTCGTGGTCCTCTCGATCGGCGGCAACGACTTCGAGTTCTCCAGCACGGTGGCGCAGTGCGCGAAGAACTTCGCCGATTCGTCGTACCTCTGGAAGGACTACTGCAACGACGATGGGTCGGTCAAAGCCCGCTTCACCGACGACAACGTCACTGCCGTGAAGACCAAGCTCGTGAACGCCTACGAGGACGTCGTGCTGGCGATGCGCGCCGCAAACTACGCCGACTCCGACTGGTCGCTGCTCATCCAGAACTATCCCTCGCCGCTTCCGCCCGGTGGCGACATCCGCTACATCCAGCCCGGGTGGTCCCGCTTCAACAACGGCTGCCCGTTCTGGAACGCGGATGCCGACTGGGCCAACAGCACGGCCCTCCCACGCATCAGCTCCACGATCAACTCCGCGGTGGCGGTGTTCTCCACCAGGTACCCCGGCGTCGACGTTCACGTGATGGACGTGAGCGAGGCGCTCGTCGGCCATCGTCTCTGCGAGGACACGGTCGACCAGGTCCCCCAGGCCGGCCCTCTGAACCCGGTATTGCAGTGGACCAGTGCCGGCGCATCCAACGTGTCCGAGTGGGTCGCCCAGATCCGCGGCGTGTTTTCCGAAGGCGGGCTCCTGCCAATCGAGGGCATGGTCTACTTCAAGAACGAATCGTTCCACCCCAACTACTGGGGCCAGCTGGCCCTGCGCAACTGCCTGCGCCAGGCCTACAACGACGGGAACATCCGTGGCGGGAAGTGCGAGTTCCGGCAGAACGGGCTCGGTCAGTTCGGCGAACCCCAGATGGTCCTCACCCAGCCGTAGGGTGTGACCCGCGCCCGTCGAGCTGCACCGTGCAGGGCTCGGCGCCGTCTACGCCTCCGCGATCACCCCGATCGAGATCCGGAAGCCGGCCCGGCGCTGGAGGGTCGGCATAAGGGTTCCCTGGCCGATCGGCGAGTCGCCCGGGAACCAGCGGACCCATTCCTCGTTGAAGGTGTCGAACTCCGCCGGGTCGCGCAACGACCAGTTGGCCCAGACGATCTTGTCGAGCGAGCTCCCCGCCGCTTCCAGCCGCGCCTTGAGGTTCTGCAGGCATTGGCGCGTCTGCTCCTTGATCGCGCCGCTGACCACCCGGCCGGTTTCGGGATCGACGGGGCCCATCGACGAGACGTAGAGCATGCCCCCTGCGCTGACCGCGCGGCCGTAGCCGACGGGGAGTCGGGACGCATCGGGCGGCTGAAGCGTCGCTTCGGCGGTCCACCTGCCCTTGCCCCTGCCGGCCGGGCCGCGTCGCGCGAGATCCTCGGCGGGGATGCCGAAGTCTCCGGGCGGCAGCTCGACCCCGCTCGTCTTGAACCTCCCCATGAACGTCGGCCGGATCCCGGTCGGCCGCAGGAGCCCCTCGACCTTCCCGTCTCGAACTCCGGTCTGCTCGAACACGAAGATGTCCTGGGTGAGGATCTCGTCGTCCTCGATCCCGTAGACCTCGGTGATGTTGACGATCTTGCGTGAGCCGTCCTTGAGGCGGGCCGTGTGGACGATCAGGTCGACCGCGGAGGCGATCTGCTCGCGAATGGACCGCAGCGGCAGCTCGTAGCCGGTCATGAGCACCATCGTCTCGAGCCGGCGGAGCATGTCCGGAGGACTGTTCGCGTGCCCGGTGGACAGCGAGCCGTCCTGGCCCGTCGTCATGGCCTGGAGCATGTCCAGCGCCTCGCCCGAGCGGCACTCCCCCACGATGATCCGGTCGGGGCGCATGTGCAGGGCGTTGCGCAGCAAGTCGCGGATCGTGATCTCGCCGCGGCCCTCGAGATTGGGCGGGCGCGCCTCGAGCGTCACGACGTGCGACTGGCGGAGCTGCAGCTCCGCGGCATCCTCGATCGTGACGATCCGCTCGTCCTCGGGAATGAACGAGGAGAGGACGTTGAGCGTCGTCGTCTTGCCCGAGCCGGTGCCGCCGGACACGAAGAGGTTGAGGCGGGCCTCGACGCAGGCCCTGAGGAAGTCGAACATCTCGGCCGTTGCCGTGCCGAGGCGGACGAGGTCGTCCACCGTGAGCGGCCGGGCGGGGAACTTGCGGACGGTGATCACCGGCCCGACGAGCGAGAGCGGCCCGATGACTGCGTTGACCCGCGAGCCGTCGGGCAGGCGCGCGTCGACTCTCGGGCTCGACTTGTCGATGCGCCGTCCGAGCGGGGTGATGATCCGGTCGATGATTCGCAGCACGTGCTCGTCGTTCAGGAAGTAGCTGTCGATGCGCTCGATCTTCCCGTCCCGCTCGATGTAGAGGTGGTTCGCGCCATTGACCATGATCTCGGTGATCGACTCGTCGAGAAGCAGCGCCTCGAGCGGCCCGAGGCCCCCGACCTCTCCGACCAGCTCGTCGATCAGGCGCACACGCTCGGCACGCGTCACGGTGAACCCGTGCACACGGATCGTGTCCTCCACGATCACCTCGACCCGGGCGCGGAGGGCGGTCGGATCGGAGACGTCGCGCAACGAGTCGAAGGCCTTCATGACCTCGTCCTGGAGGCGACCCTTGATGTCGCGCCGGGACTCCTCCCGCTCCGCGATGCGGGCCGAGCTGCGCGGAGCCGGAGCCATGACGGGTACGAGCTCGCGGGCATCCGGGTCGAGCGCCCGCTGTTGCGCCTCGACCCGCGTGAGCAGCGACATTGCGTACACCTCTCTCGGCTTGCGACCCGATCCCAGACGGCGGTTTGCCCCGGGCCCTCGCGAATGGGCCGCGGCCGCCTCGCCTGCCGAGCTCGCCGCGAGAATACCTCCGCGCCACAAGTACCGGCACGCCGCAGTACCGATGCGCGGTGCGTGGAGGCAACCCGATCTTCCGGCACCGAGCAGCTTTCGCCGTCTCCGAGATCCGGGTGCCCTAAATCGCAACGTCTCCGGTGCCCTCATCGGCGACTCGGGCGAGGCCGCCACCGGACCGATGAGGGCCGTCGTGGGCGACTTCACGGGCGCCTTCGCGGCAGGTGTCGCGAATGAGACCCTGCCGTCGCCGGGGATGGTAGTCGCGGCCCCGTAGCCAGGTTTCGCGCTCAGAAGCCCTCGCGGGCGAGGATCGGCGCCATGCGCCGCGCGGCCCGGGCCCGGTGGGAGACCGCCTGCTTGCGCTGGGGCGGCCACTCCCCGACCGTGGCGCCGCCGGGGGGCTCCGAGGCCGGCTCGAAGATCGGGTCGTAGCCGAAGCCGTTGGCACCCCGCGGCGCCGTCCCGATGCGGCCCTCGAAGGTGCCGCGCGCCAGCGTCACCCGGAGGCCGCCGCGCGGTCCCGCGCTCGCTGGCAGGGCCAGGGCCAGGGCGCAGCGATAGCGGGCGCGCCGCCGCTCGGGCGGCAGGCCCGCCAGCGCCGCCAGCAGTTTCGCGTTGTTCTGGTCGTCGGTCGCCTGCTCGCCGGCGTAGCGACGTGTCCGGATCCCCGGACCGCCCCCGAGCGCGTCCACCTCCAGGCCGGAGTCGTCGGCCAGCGTCGGGAGGCCCGACCGGCGGGCGTAGAAGCGCGCTTTGACCGCCGCGTTGGCGGCGAAGGTGGTCCCGGTCTCCTCCACCTCGTCGGCGATCCCGACGTCGTCGAGATCGACCAACTCGGCGTGATCGAGCCTGAGGAGGTCGCGCAACTCGCCGAGCTTGTGGCGCGAGTGCGTGGCGACGAGGAGGCGGGGCCGGTCGGTCACCGCTTCACGGTGGCGAGGATCGCGGCCTGGGCCTCGAAGAGGGTGGCAAGGCCGGTGCCGGCGAGGTCGAGCAGGAGGCCCAGGTCGTCGCGGGAGAAGGGCTTCCCCTCGGCGGTCCCCTGCAGCTCCACGTAGTGCCCGGCATCCGTGCCGACGACGTTGAAGTCGACCTCCGCGACGCGGTCCTCCGCGTAGTCGAGGTCGAGCAGCGGCACCGCCCCCTGGATCCCGACGGAGACCGCGGCCACCCTGGCGATGAGCAGGCGCTCCATGCCGTAGGTGATGAGGGCCGCCGCGAGGGCGACGTAGCCGCCCGTGATGCTGGCGGTGCGGGTCCCGCCGTCCGCCTGGAGGACGTCGCAGTCGACCGTGACCGTCCGCTCCCCGAGGCGCCCCAGGTCCACCACGCCCCGCAGGGAGCGGCCGACCAGGCGCTGGATCTCGTGGGTCCGGCCGCCGACCTTGCCGGTCGTCGCCTCGCGCATGGTCCGCTCCGCGGTGGAGCGCGGCAGCATCGAGTACTCGGCGGTCACCCAGCCGCTCCCCTTGCCGCGCAGGTGCGGCGGCACCCGGTCCTCGATCGTGGCCGCGCAGAGGACCTCCGTGTCACCGACCCGGATTCGGCAGGAGCCCTCGGCCCACTTCTGGACGCCGAGCGTCATCGTCACCGGCCGCAGCTCGTCCGGCCGCCGCCCCGACGGGCGCAGGGCCGGGCCGCGGTTCCCGATCGTCATCAGCGCACCTCCTGGAGCCCATTCTGGGGCGCCTGCTCCGACTTCGTCGCGGGCTCCGACTTCGTCGCGGGCTCCGACTTCGCCAGCTCCGCCTTCGCGGCGTCCCACAGCGCGTCGAGCTCTTCGAAGGAGAGGTCCCGAAGGGCGACCGCGCGCTCGGCGGCGAGGCGCTCGACGATCCCGAACCTTCGGCGGAACTTGTCGTTGGCGAACCGCAGCGCGGCCTCCGCCTCCACGCCGTGGTGGCGGGCGAGATTGACGATCACCATGAGGAGGTCGCCCAGTTCCTCCGCGCGGTGCGCCGGGCCCTCCGCCGCGGCGAGCTCGCCGAGCTCCTCCTCGACCTTGGCGAGGATCCCGTGGATGCTGGGCCAGTCGTAGCCGAGGTGCGCGGCTCGCTCCTGCATCTCCTGGCTCGCCGCGAGGGCGGGCATGGAGCGGCTCACCCCGTCGAGGGCGCTCTTCGCCGGCGGCGCCGGCTCCCCGTCGGGGGCGGACGCGGCAGAGACGGCCGCCTCCGCCGCGCGCTCGGCCTGCTTGATCCGCTCCCACTGGCGGTTCACGTCGGTGGCGGTGCGGACCTCCGCGTCGCCGAAGACGTGGGGATGGCGGCGGACGATCTTGCCCGCGATGGCGGCCTGGACGTCGGCCAGGTCGAAGACGCCGGCCTCCGCGGCCAGCTGGGCGTGGAGCACGACCTGCAGCCAGAGGTCGCCCAGCTCGCCGGCAAGCTCGGGCGTGGCGCCGCCGGCGAGGGCGTCGTAGACCTCGTAGGCCTCCTCGAGGAGGTGGCTGCGCAGCGACTCGTGGGTCTGCTCGCGATCCCACGGGCAGCCGTCGGGCGCCCGCAGGCGGTTGGAGATCCAGGGCATCGACCACGGTGATGCCGCCGCCAGCTCCGGGGCGACCGGGGCGAGGTAGAGCGGGGCCTCCAGGTCGTCCGCGGCCAGGGCGCCGACGGTCGTCGCATCAAGCGCGCCGAAGCGCCCCACGGGGTGGTCAGCCGGGTAGAGGCGCCGCAGGACGGCCAGGGCATCGCGGCCCGCCGGGCCGTGGCGGCCCGGCAGCGGAGCCGGCGGAGCGGCCGGTCGCGCGGTGCGCAGGACGGCGAGCGGCACGAGCAGCGTGGGGCGCGACGGCTCCAGGGGGACGGCGATCAGGCGCTCGGCCGGCACCACCGCCAGACCCTGCGCCGGGTCCAGGCCCCAGCGCAGGCGCGCCTCGGCCAGCAGGGCATCGAGCACTGGGGGGCTCCCGTCAGCCGCCGGTCAGCCGCTCGATCTTCGTCTGGGCCGGGTCGTCCTTGATTCCCTGGTACCAGTTGACGAAGGCGCTGCTGTGCAGAGTCTTCGCCTGCTCGGGGTCCGGTGATCGCGTGGCGATCTCGGTGACCACGTAGAAGATGAGGCCCGCGCCCGTGCCGGTGCCCTGGGTGGGCGTCGACACCCCGTTGGCCTGCGTCGCGAAGACCACGTCCTCCTGGGCCTTCGCCAGCTGGTAGCGAGCGATCCAGCCGAGGTCGCCGCCATCGACGGCCGACGGGGCGATGGAGTTGTCGGCGGCGAGCCTCGCCACGTCGGCGCCGGGCTTGCTTGCCTCGGCGCTGAGCTTCTGGGCGCGGACGACGGGATCGTCCGCCGACACGAACTCGATTACGTGCCAGCCGAAGGCCGACTTGACCGGCGCAAGGAGCTGGCCCGGCACGAGACCCGGGGCGAAGATCGCGTCGCTGAACGCCTTGTCCAGCTGGGTGCTGGGATCGTCCTTGACGAAGTAGGGCAGGTAGCCGTTCGCGGCGGCCGAGGTGGCGTCGTCGCTGCTGGGCGCCAGGTCCACGAAGCGCTTCGTCCCGGCCTTCAGCTCGCCGTAGGCCTTGGCCGCCGCTTCCTCGGCGACCTTCCAGGCGGGGTCGTCGGGGGGCAGTGCGGCGGCGCCGCCGGGATCGTTCTTGGGCGAGAAGAGGAGGTGCTTGACGAGGACCGCACCGGGCGCGATCGGGCTGCCGCCGTTGTCCTCGATCGCGATCTCGGCGGTTCGGCGCTGCTCGGACGGCTTGTCGACGACCTCGGCGAGGAGCTGGGCGTCGATCCTGTCGCGGGCCACGGTGACTCCCGCGGAGCGGCGGTAGGCCGCTTCGGAGATGCCCGCGTCGGCGACCCGCTTCATGTGATTCGGGTCCACGAGCTGCGCCGAGATCTCGGTCATCCGGCCGATCCGGTAGACGCCGTCGGCGCCCTCGACGACCGCGGTGAAGCCCGGTGCGGCAAGCCCGAAGACCGCCTCCACGAACGGCGCGTCGGGGGAGGTGGTTCCCTTTTCGAGGAAGAAGAGATCGCCGTTGGTGTCGGCGGCGGCAGCGTCACCGGAGGCCTTGACGACCTCCTCCCAGGTCTTGCCGCCCTTGAGGTCGGCGAGGAGGCCGTCCGCCTTCTTCTTCGCCGCGTCCTTCTCGGCCTGGGTCGGCGTCGTCGCCCCGGCGTCCTTTGCCGGTGTGACCGCGATCACGAACGCGTGGCGGCTCTCGGGCGTGGTGGCGTCCTTCGTGACCTGGGCGTCGATCTCGGCCGGTGTCACCTCGATCCCGCGCTTGGATGCCAGCTGGAGCAGGAGCGTCGTGTCGATCGCGCGCTCCAGGCCCACGTTGCTGATCTGGTCCATCTGCTGGGAGATGTAGGTGAGGAGCTGCTGACCCTGGGATGCCGCCATCCTGCCGGCGCTCACCTTCTCGCGGGTCCGCGAGTCCAGGGTGTTGAGCCGGAACGTCTCGAGGGCGACGCTCTCGCGCTCGGCGTCCTTCGTGATCGACTCGCCGTTGACCACGGCGACCGCGGCCAGGTGCTCGCCGTACCAGCTGGCGGCAGCCGCACCCGCGAGGAGGAGGATCGCGACTACGACGACGGCGCCGAAGCCGATGTTGAAGTAGAGGTTCCGCCGGGCGTCGGACTCGTAGCCGCTGCGGCGGCCGGTCCGCGTCGTCGGGCGAGCGCGGAGGGTCATGGTGCTCTCGTATCCGTTCGGGTTCAGGGGTCGGAGGCGGCGGAGGCGCCGGGCTCGGCGCATCGTACCGCACCGGGCGGGGAAGGCTGGCCGGGGCGCGCGGCGGCATGCCGACGGACGAGTGGCGACCGGGCTCCCGGGCCCGTGTTCGCCGCGGCCGTCGGACGGCGCCCGTCACCCGCGATACTGTGTCCCGACCGGAGCCGCCGACGGACACCGGACCAGGGATGCAGCCGAGGGCCGATGAACCCGATCAACGTCGTTCGCACGCAGGCGCGACGGCTCGGCAGGACGATCAGCGAACTCCGCACGCGCGGCTACCGGCGGCGCGTGGGCTGGGACCGCGATCCGCGGTTCTGGCAGCGACTCGTGCGCGAGGGCGCGACCGTGCCGCCTCGCCGGCCGGACACGGGATGGCAGGAGTGGGTCAACCGGGCGCTGGCCGACCGGGGCCAGGTCGATGCGGCCGTCGCGGAGGTCGCCCGGTGCGGCCTGCCCCCCCACAACGACCGCCCCAAGAACTGGGACCTGCTCGTTGCCCTGGGGACCATCCTCGACCACACCCGACCCGCCGACCCCGTCCTCGAGATGGGCGCCCCGCGCTACTCGCGGCTCCTCCCCTGGCTGGCGCTCTACGAGTATCGCGACCTCGACGGGATCGACCTCGTCTTCGAGGCCGAGGTCCGGGACGGCCCCATCCGCTACCAGCCGATGGACCTGACGGCGACGACGTTCGCGGATCGCTCGTTCGCGGCCATCGCCTGCCTGAGCGTCGTGGAGCACGGCGTGGACATCGAGCGCTACCTCGCCGAGGCCGGCCGCCTCCTGCGGCCGGGCGGCGTCCTCGTGACCTCGACGGACTTCTGGTGCGCGCCGGTCGACGTCGCCGACCTGGAGGCCTACGGCGGGCCGGTCCGGATCTTCGGCCCGGAAGACCTCGCCGGCTGGCTCGAGACCGCCGCCGGCCACGGCCTGGAGCCGCTTCGATCTCTCGACCTCCGCTGCGGGGAGCGGGTGGTCAGCTGGGAGAGGCTCGGCCTCCGCTACACGTTCGCCAACGTCGTCCTCCGCCGGCGCTGACGGGGAGCCGTTCATGGGCGACCCAGCTCCGCCGCCCCTGCCCCGTCTCCCGTCGCCGGCGCGGCGCGCGGCCCGGCGCGCCGTCGGCTGGCTGCCGGCGCCGCGGAAGGCGGCCGCGCTGGCTGCCGGCCGGGCGCTGCGCGATCTCGTCACGGGCCGGCCGCCGGAAGCGTGGCGCGGCCGCGCAGGCGGGCCGCCGCTCGACCCGAGCCGCATCGCGGAAGCGCGGCGCGCGCTCGACGAGGGCCGCCCCGACGAGGCCCTCGCGGCGGCGGCGGAGATCCTGGCATCTCACCCGCGGACGATCGCCGCCCACGAGATCCGACAGGCGGCCCTCCTGCGAATCGGCGAGCCGACGACGAGCCTGGCGGCGCTTCGCACCCTGCGCCGGATCGGCGACACGGCGGAGCGGGCCGCCCTGGATCGTCGCCTCGTCGGGATGCTGCGCGAGAGCGATCCGGGGTGGCTGCCGCGCCTCGCGGGAGCGGCGGACCCGATCGCGCCGGTGTCGCCGGGGCGGGTCCTCCATCTCCTCAAGGAGTCGCTCCCGGACCGCCAGACCGGTTTCGCCATGCGCAGCCACCACGTGATGGCCGCCCAGCGAGCCGGCGGGCTCGACCCCGTCGCCGTCACCGCGCTGGGCTTTCCGCGCGCGGCCGGCCGCGTCGCTCCCGCGGTCGAGACGATCGACGAGATCCGCATGCACCGCCTCGACCTGGGGGCGAGCTACCCAGCCGACGTCCCCTCCGATCGCTACCTCGAGGACTTCGCCTGGCTCGCATCGGGGGTCGTCCACGCCGAGCGCCCGGCGATCCTGCATGCGGCCTCCGGGCTGCGCGGCTACGACATGGCGCTGGTCGGCCTCGCCCTCCGGGCGCGCCACGGCCTCCCCCTCGTGTACGAGGTCCGCTCGTTCCTGGAGACGTCCTGGAGCAGCAGGGAGGGGGCTGGGCTGGCCGAGATGAGCAGGCGGCGACAGGCCGCCGAGACGCGGGCGATGACGGAGGCCGACGCGGTGGTGACGATCGCCGAGGCGATGCGCCACGAGATCGTGGCCCGCGGCATCCCGCCCGAGCGAGTCTTCGTCGCGCCGAACGGGGTCGACGCGGAGCAGTTCGCGCCGCGCCCGCCCGACGCGTCGCTGCGGGCACGCCACGGGCTCCACGGCTTCGTGTTCGGGTACGTCAGCAACCTCGACCACCCGCGCGAGGGCCAGGAGCTGCTCATCGAGGCGGCCGTCCGGCTGCGGTCGCGCGGCCGCGACGCAACCTGCCTGATCGTCGGCGACGGCCGGCGGCGCCGCGAGCTCGAGGAAGGAGCCGGCCGGGCACGGGCGGGCAATTGCGTGGTCTTCACCGGCGCGGTGCCCCATGCGGAGGTGCCCGCCTACTACGCCGCCCTGGACGCCTTCGTCGTCCCGCGCCGCGACGAGCCGGCGGTCCGCAACGTCACGCCCCTCAAGCCCTTCGAGGCCATGGCCATGGAACGCCCCCTGGTCGTGAGCGACCTCCCGGCGCTCCGCGAGATCGCGGCACCGGACGAGCGCGGCCTGGTCTTCGCCCCCGACGACGTCGAGGCCCTCGTCTCCTGCCTGGAGCAGCTCATGGACGCGCCGGAGCTGGGACGTTCGCTCGGCCGCGCGGGGCGGGCGTGGGTGGTGCGCGAGAGAACGTGGGCGGCCAACGTGCCCACCTACGAGGCGGCCTACGCCTGCGCCCGGGCCCATCGGGCGGCGGCCCGATGAGCGCCTCGGCCGGGCTCCTGGAGGGAATCCGGGCGATCCGGTTCCTGGAGGCGGCGGGACACCAGGATCCCCTGCTCCTCCTCTACCACCCCCCGGCCCGGACCAACCCGTTCCAGCAGCTGCTCTACCAGGAGGGTTGGAGTCGCGGGGTCGCGGCCCTGCCCGTTGCCGACCTGGCCGATGCCGAGGCGATCGCCGAGGTCGCCCGGGGTCGTGTCGCGGTCGTCCTCCACCTCCACTGGCTCAACGGCGTGACGGAGCGAGCCGAGACGGCCGCGGAGGCGGGGGAGCTGGCCACGGCCTTCCTGGCCCGGCTCGACGCGCTCGGGGCCCATGGCGGCCGGATCGCCTGGACCATCCACAACGCGCTCCCCCACGACGTGCGCTTCGAGGACGAGGCGGTGCTGGTCCGGCGGGGCGTCGTGGAGAGGGCGGCCATGGTCCACGCCCTTGCCGGCTCGACGCCCGCCGCGGTGGCGCCCTGGTTCGAGATCCCGGCGGACCGCCTCGTCGTCATCCCACACCCCAGCTACGAGGGCGTCTACCCGGCCCAGGCTACGCGCGAGGCGGCCCGCTTCGAGCTGGGCCTCTGGCCCGACGAGCTCGTGTTCCTCGCCTTCGGGGCGATCCGGCCCTACAAGGGCGTCGAAGGTCTCCTGGCCGCGTGGCGCGCCGCGGCTGCGACGCCCCGGGCGCCGCGCCGCCTGGTCGTTGCGGGCGGCACGACCGCGGGGACGGGAACGGACGAGCTCCTCCTCGACCTCGCCGTGACGCCCGACGTGGCGGCCTTCCCGCGACGGATCGAGGACCACAAGGTCGGGGACTTCTTCCGCGCGTCCGACGTGGCGGTGCTGACACGCACCCAGGCCCTCAACTCCGGCGTCCTCCTCCTGGCCCTGACCTTCGGCCTGCCGATCGTCGCGCCGCAATTCGCGGCGGCCGTGGAGCTTCTCGACGACCGCGTCGCCCTGCTGTACGAGCCCGGCGACCAGGACGGCCTGGTCGAGGCCCTGCGTCGGGCGCCGGAGCTGGTCGCCGGGAACCCGGCCGACCACGCCCGGGAGATAGCCGCCCGGTTCGACCCGGCCGGGATCTCCCGGAGGTTCATCGACGAGCTGCGGCGGCACGTAGGGGCGAACGGCTGACCCTGCCGTACGCCGGCTGGCCCTGCCGTGCAGCGACCGACGCGGCGGCGACCCTGGCCGTGCGCCGGCCGACCGTGGCGGTCGCCGGCCGGCCCCGAGCGCGGCCGCCGATCCTGCCGCCCGCTGGCTGACCCGGGAGGTCAGGCGCTCCAGCCGGCTCCCAGGCGCAGCACCTGGCGCGGTCGCAGCGCGCGACCGCGCGAAGCGTTCACGGTGTCGAGGATGAGGTCGCCCCTGGCGTAGACGTCGTCCCAGTCGATGGCCCGGTGGGCGGTGACGATGACGAGGAGCTCCGCCCAGCCGAGCAGGTCGTCGAGCGGGGTCGAGGCGTCGGAGCGCGCGCTCGCGTCGCGGAATTGCGCGATGTGCGGATCGTGGAAGCGCACCTCGGCGCCCCGCTCGCGGAGCCCGGCGAGGACGTGGGCCGCGGGCGCCTCGCGAGCGTCGCCGACGTCCGGCTTGAAGGCGACGCCGAGCACCCCGACCCGGGCACCCTTGAGCGACCGTGACCGCTCGTTGAGGGCCTCCGCCGCGAGGTCCACCACGTGTCGCGGCATTCCCACGTTCACGTCGGCGGCCAGCTCGATGAAGCGGTCGGTGAAGTCGAACTCGCGGGCCCGCCACGAGAGGTAGTAGGGATCGACCGGGATGCAGTGGCCGCCGACGCCGGGTCCCGGGGTGAACTTCATGAAGCCGAACGGCTTCGTGGCCGCCGCCTCAATGACCTCCCAGACGTCGAGCCCCATGCGCTCGCAGAGCAGCGCGAGCTGGTTGACGAAGGCGATGTTGATGTTCCGGAAGACGTTCTCGAGGAGCTTGGCCATCTCCGCCGCGTCGGGCGACGAGAGCTCCACGACGGTGTCGTTGATGTTCCGCAGCAGCGCGGCCGCCCGCGTCGTCGCCGCCGGGGTCGAACCGCCGACCAGGCGCGGGACCAGCTTCCCGGAGCTCGCCGGGTCGCCGGGGCTGACCCGCTCGGGGGCGAAGGCGAGGTCGAAGTCCACGCCGGCCCGGAGGCCTGTGTCGCGCTCGAGGACCTCCCGGAAGGGACCTGTCGTGGTGCCCGGGAAGGTCGTCGACTGGAGGACGACGAGGTGTCCGGCACGGAGACCGGCGCGGACGAGCTCGGCCGCGGAAAGGACGGGGCCGAGATCGGGGTCCTTCGTGGTCGTCACCGGCGTCGGGACGCAGACGAAGACGGCGTCGGCGGCACGGACGGCGTCCGGGTCGGGCACGATCACGCGGAATCCCGCGCCGAGGGCCGCGGCGAGGCGGGCGTCGGGGATGTCCTCGATGGGCGAGCTGCCCCGGGTGAGCTCGTCGACCCTCGCCGGGCTGGCGTCGATCCCGGTGACCGCGAGGCCCGACTCCACGAACCCGAGGGCGAGCGGCAGCCCGACGTACCCCAGCCCGATTACGGCGATCGACCGATCCTGCTCCACGACGCCTCCCGTTGCCTGCGACCCCGGCCTACGGTCGGGAGGATACCCCGTCGCGGGCCAGCTCCTCGACCAGGGCCAGATAGCGCGGCGCCTCGCCGTCCCAGGCGAGCTCGCGAGCCCGGTCGGCGGCCCGCGCCGACACGGCGGCGCGCCAGGCCGGCTCATCCAGGGTGCGGAGGATCGCCCGGGCGAGGTCGGCCGGATCGTCCGGCTCGTACCAGGCGAGCACGTCGCCTTCGAACTCCGCGCGCGCCGCCGGGAGATCGGCGGCGACGACGGGCTTCCCCATGATCGCGCCCTCGAAGACCTTCGTGGAGAGGCTCATCTCCGAGAAGCTGTTCCTGCGGATCGGCGAGAGGGCGACGTCGGCGCCGGCGAGGACGGCGGCGACGGCGTGCAGGGGGATGCGACCGTGGAATTGCACCCGGGCGGCGACTCCCAGCCGGGCCGCCAGGCCGCGGAGGTCCTCCTCGGAGTCCCCCCGCCCGTACAGGTCGAGGCTGACGGGGAGGTCGGGCCGATCGCGGGCCAGGATCGCCACGGCCTCGATGACGTCCTCGAGGGCGTAGAGCGGGGTCAGGGCGCCGGCATAGGCCAGGCGGAGCACGCCATCGGTCATGAACGGCCGCCGGGCGTGGGCGCCTGGATCGAAGCGGGCGAGGACGGGTCCGTTGCGGATCACGGCCAGCTTGCGGGCGGGGATCCCCAGCGCGACGAGCCGGTCGTGGCGCGCCTCGGTGACGGACAGGACCCGGTTCGCGACGGAGGCGGCAAGCCGTTCGACGACGGTCAGGCCGCCGATCGTCAACGGGTTCGACGCGGCGGGCCAGCGCGACCGGAAGAATTCCGGGGTCGCCTCGTGGAGGTCGAGGAGGACCGGGACGCCGGCAAGGCGCAGCGGGAGCGCGGCGAAGACGAGGAAGTCGGGCGGCGTGTGGACCTGCACGAGGCCGTAGCGGCGGCGGCGGTGCGCCCGGGCGAGGGCGAACGTGGCCCGCACCAGAAAGGACGTGTACTCCGCGAGGTAGGTAGCGATGGGCGAGCCCTGGTGGCGCTGGACGTCCAGCCGGGTGATGGTCACACCCTCGAGGGCGCCCTCCCGCGGGTCCCCGGGACGCTGCAGCGACACGACGTCCACCTCGCGCCCCGCGCGCACGAGGGTCTCGGCCTGGCGACGGACCCGCGGGTCCTCCTCGTAGTAGCTGTGGACGAGCATGGCGACGGGGCGCCGTCGCCGGCCGGGGGTCGGTGGCATCGAGCGCATCCTAGCCGTTGGGCGGTCGCGGGACCCGGCGAGACGCGACCCGGACGATGACGGAACGGCGAGCGGCCGGGTCGGGCGAGCGGCCGGGTCGGGGCGAGCGGCCGGGTCGGGGCGAGCGGCCGGGTCGGGGCGAGCGGCAGGGCCGGGGATCAGCGCCCGGCGAGCCAGGACCCGATCTCCGCGGCGATCCGCTCGCCGGCTCGGCCGTCCCAGAGGGGCGGCGGCTCGGCCGGCCCGACGAACGACCCGCCGAGGACCGCGGCCACTTCGGCCGGCGCGGATTCGGGAGTGACGAGGCGGTTCGTGCCGTGGGTGATCGTGATGGGCCGCTCCGTGTTCGGCCGGACCGTCAGGCAGGGGACTCCGAGCACGGTGGTCTCCTCCTGGATCCCTCCCGAGTCGGTCACGACCACTGCCGCTCCCCGGACCAGCGACATGAAGTCGACGTAGCCGAGCGGCTCGACGACGCGGATCCGCTCGCCGTCGCGGAGCCCGACCGCCTCGAGCGTCGGCCGGCCGCGAGGGTGGAGCGGGAGCACCACCGTGACCTGCGCGGCGATGGCGTCGAGCATCGCCACAAGCCGCCGCGCCACCTCCGGACGGTCGACGTTCGCCGGCCGGTGGAGCGTGGCCACCGCATACGGCCCGGCGATCCCGAGGGCCGCCCGCTGGCGCTCGGCGTCGAACCTGTCGAGGTTGGCGAGCAGCGTGTCGATCATGGGGTTGCCGACGAAGCGGATCCGCTCCGCGGCCACGCCCTCGCGGGCGAGGTGGGCGATCGCCTCGGGGCTGGTCACGAAAAGGAGGTCGGACAGGATGTCCGTGACCCGCCGGTTGACCTCCTCGGGCATGGTCATGTCGAAGCTGCGGAGGCCCGCCTCGACGTGCGCCAGCGGAACGCCCATCTTCGAGCCCACGAGGGCGGCGGCCGTGGTCGAGTTGACGTCGCCGTAGACGATCGCGAGGGCCGGCCGGAGCTCGGCGAAGGCGTCCTCGAGGGCGACCATGATCGCGGCCGTCTGGACCGCGTGGCTGCCGGAGCCGACGCCGAGGTTGAGGTCCGGCTCGGGCAGCCCGAGCTCCCGGAAGAAGATGTCGGACAGGGCGGCGTCGTAGTGCTGGCCCGTGTGGATCAGGGTCTGGGGGAGGCCGCGCGCGGCGAGCGCCCGGATGACCGGGGCGGCCTTCATGAAGTTGGGGCGGGCCCCCACGACGTGGACCAGGGGACGGGGCGCCGGGCCGGCGCTCACGGCGGCCGCGGCCGGGGCGGGCATGGCGGTCTTCGACACGGCCCGAACCCTAGCACGGGCAGCCGTCCCCCCTCGGCCGCCCGGGGTCCCGTGCCGAGGCCGGTCGCGGTTCGGCCGGGCCCGGTGGCCTGTGCTACCGTCGGGGCGATGGCACAACCCTCTCCGGGGCCGGGGAGCACCGGCCGCCCGCTGCAGCTCCGCCTGCCGGGCATGGCCCGCGCGCTGGCGCTCCGCGAGGTCCGCTCGATCCTCCGCTATCGCAAGCTGGCAGCGTTTCACCGCCTGAGCGGCCGCGCCTCGCCGCAGCTGCGCGGCCGCGCCCTCCGCGCGCCGCTCGCGGTCGCCGAGCGGCTGGCCGAACGCGATCCGGGCCACGCCGTCTGGGGTCCGACGGCGGTGCTGCTGCGCTGGGAGATGGGGCGAACCCAGGACGCCGTCGACCTCCTCCGGCGGAGCATGGCCGTCGCCGAGCCGCAGGCACTTCATCGCCTCGCCCTGGTCGCCGTCGCAGTCGGCCGGCTCGACGTCATCCGGCCGATCGTCGACCAGCTGCCCGAGGGCCAGCTGCGCCGCCGGCTGCTCGCGGAGCTGGCGCTCGCGTCCGGGTGCTACCGCGAGACCATCGAGCTCGCCGACGGGCTGACCCAGCCCGCGGACCGCGGGCGCCGCCTCCAGCTCGTGGGCCGCGCCGAGGCCGAGCTGCGCGTCCTCGATCCCGCCTGGCGGCCGGCCCTCCCGCCCCGGGCCGCTCCGGGCTGGACGCCGGTGCCGGGCCGCGTGCTCCACCTCCTGACCAACTCGCTCCCCTACCGCCAGAACGGCTACTCGGTCCGGGCCCAGCAGATCGCCCTGGCCCAGCGGACGGCGGGGCTCGACCCGCACATGGCGACTCGGGCGGGCTTCCCGCTCTCCGAGGGCCGTGCCGGCGCGCCGCTCCGGGGGCGGGTCGAGGGCGTGCCGTACTACCGGATCCGCCCGGACATGCCGCTCTCCGGGGCCCCCGACGTGCAGGCCACGGAGACCGCGGCCGGCCTCGACGCCCTGGTCGCGGAGCTCCGTCCCGCGGTCCTCCACCCGACGACCAACCACCCCAACGCCCAGGTCGCCCTCGCCCTCCGAGAGCGCTACCCGCTGCGGGTCGTCTACGAGGTCCGCGGCTTCCTCGAGGAGACCTGGGTCTCGCGAGCGGCCGGCGACGGCGCCACCGCGGATCGCTACGTCCTGGGGCGGGCGGCGGAGACCGCGTGCATGGCCGCCGCCGACGCGGTCGTCACGCTCTCCGAGACGATGAAGGCCGACATCGTGGCCCGCGGGATTCCGCCGGAACGGGTGGTCGTCGTTCCCAACGCCGTCGATCCCGCCCGGTTCGCGCCGCGGCCTCGCGACGAGGCGCTCTTCGCGCGCCTCGGCTTCGAGAGAGGCGAGACCGTCCTCGGCTACGTCTCCAGCATGGTCTCCTACGAGGGGATCGGCTACCTGGTCGAGGCGACGCGGATCCTCCGGGACCGGGGGCGGCGCGTGCGCCTCCTCCTCGTGGGCGACGGCGAGGAGCGCGGGGCGCTCGAGGATCGCGCCCGCGACCTGGGCCTCCTCGACACCGGCATCGCCCGCTTCACGGGGCGCGTGCCCCACGGCGACGTCGGCGCGTACTACTCGCTGATCGACCTCTTCGTGGTGCCCCGCACGAACGATCGCGTCTCACAGCTCGTCACGCCCCTCAAGCCGTACGAGGCGATGGCCATGGAGCGCTGCCTGGTCGTGAGCGGCGTCGGGGCGCTCCTGGAGATCGTCCAGAACGGCGAGACCGGGACGTCGTTCACGCCCGAGGACCCGGTCTCGCTCGCGGACGCGGTGGAGCCGCTGCTGGACTCCCCCGGGGAGCGCGCCCGGCTCGGCGCGAACGCGCGGGCCTGGGTCCTGGCCAACCGGACGTGGGGGCGGAACGCCCTGCTCTACCGCGCGCTCTACGAGCGACTCGGGGCGGTCTGAACCGCGCTGCCCGCGCCTCCTCGCGGGGCCGTGGATCGCCGCGCGGCGAGGGCGGCGCACGTCCCCCGGGGCTCCGCGCCGCGCCGACCGCCGACGGGTGCTACCTTTGCAGCCCGTGAAGACCTCCTGGGGGACGGCAGCGCCGGCCGCCCCCGCCACCGCCCGCCGACGGCCGCTCGGCACCCTGCGCCAGGGGATTCACGACATCGCCTCGCGCAGGCGGCTGATCCGCTTCCTGGTCGCGGCCGACCTGAAGCGGACCCACGCCGACACCTTCGTGGGACGCGCCTGGTGGATCCTGGATCCGCTCATGCAGATGGCCATCTACTGGATCCTGTTCACGCTGATCTTCCAGCGCAACATCCCAGACTTCGCCCTCTTCCTCTTTGCCGCCATCCTGCCCTGGAAGTGGCTCGCGTCGACCCTCGGCGACGCCTCCACGTCGATCTCGTCGCGAGTGGCGCTCGTCCGCCAGGTGCAATTCCCCAAGCTGGTGCTCCCCGCGGCATCGGTCGGCGCCGGCATCACCGGCTTCGGGTTCGGCCTCATCGCCCTGGCCCTCTTCCTGGTCCCCTACCACGACCGGATCAGCCCGTGGCTCCTGGCCCTGCCGCTCGTGGCCGCCGTCCAAGCTGTCTTCGTCTTCGCCCTGGCGATCGGGATCTCGGCCCTGAACGCCTTCTACCGCGACATCGGGAACATCCTGGGGCACGCTCTCCGGCTCTGGTTCTACCTGTCCCCCGGGCTCTACTCGCTGGAGTCGGTGGGGAACGGGCCGGTCCGGACGGTCCTATCGTTCAACCCGATGGCCCAGATCCTCGAGTCCTATCGACGGATCATCTGGGGCACAGAGAAGGTCGCCCATGGGGTCGCCCCCGACTTCGTGGGGCTGGGCATCGTGCTGCTGTTCTCGCTGCTCCTCCTCGCCCTGGCCATCGTTGGCTTCAAGCGGGTCGAGCCGGCATTCGCGAGGATCCTGTGAGCGGCCCGGTCCCGGCGATCGCGGTCCGCGGGCTCGGAGTCCGCTACAACCTGACGCTCACCCGCCGGACGACGCTCAAGAGCACCGTGGCGCGCTTCGGGCGGCGCTCCGCGGCGCCGGGCGCCCGGCACTTCTGGGCCCTCAAGGACCTGGACCTGGAGGTCCAGCACGGCGAGACGATCGGGCTCATCGGGCCCAACGGGGCCGGCAAGAGCACGCTCCTGCTCGCCCTCGCCGGGATCCTCGAGCCATCCACGGGCAGCATCTTCGTCGACGGAAAGGTCTCGACGCTGCTGACCCTGGGCGCCGGCTTCGACGTCGACCTGACCGGGCGCGACAACATCCGGCTCTCCGGCGCGTTCCTGGGGATCGAGGGCAGGGAGCTGGACGCGCTGACCCCGGGGATCCTTGACTTCGCCGACATCGGCGACTTCATCGACGCCCCGGTCAAGACCTACTCGGTGGGGATGAAGGCCCGTCTCGGCTTCTCGATCGCGACGGCCATCACCCCCGACATCCTGCTCCTCGACGAGGTCCTCGGCACCGGCGACCAGGAGTTCCGGGCCAAGAGCCAGGTGCGGATCCGGGAGCTGATGACGCAGGCGAAGGCGATCGTGATGGTCACCCACGACCTGACCTACGTCACCGAGTTCTGCAATCGGGCCGTGCTGCTCGAGCAGGGCCAGCTGGTCCACGACGGCGCCCCGGACGAGACGGTGGCGCTCTACCGGGAGAGGGTCACCCAGAAGAAGCTCCTCGCCGCCGGGTCGTCCGGGCGGTTCGAGGACAGCCCGCCGCCGTAGGCGCGCGGCCGGGTGCCGCGGGCGCGCTGCCCGGCGCCGTGGGCGCTGCCGGGTGCCGCGGGCGCTGCCGCGTGCCGCAGGCGCGCTGCTCAGCGCCGCGTGAGATGGACCAGGGCCAGGAACGCCCCGAACACGGCCCCGAAGGCGAGGGCCCCGCGCCAGTCGACGAGGATCTTCGCCTCGCCGTCGATCCGCCGCGCCACGGCGAACAGGATCCCGGTCGTGGGGCCGGCCTGCACCGTGTTCGCGACGACGACGCGCACGAGCGCCTGCTCCACGCGGACGTCCTGGGCCAGCACGCCGCGGACCAGACCTTGCCGGATCGTGGCCTCGCGGGCGACGATCCCGCTGACCGCCCCCCTCTCGACGGAGGCGCGATTGGCGGCGATCCCGCCTATCACGGCAAGGCGGGCCGCGACGTCGGTGGCGCGGACGCCGCCGATTGCCCCGCGCTCGAACTCGAGGACGTCGACGGCGACGGCGTCGAGCGATCCGGTGACCGGCTCCGCGGTGGTGGGCTCGGGGATCGGCTGGTCGGACATGGTTTGCCTCGCCGGGGTGACGCGGGCCGTCGTGCCGGCTGGGTGCCGGCCGGACGATCCGCGGGATTCGCTGCGCCCAGCCTAGCGCGTCCGGGGTATCCTCCGCCCGGCATGACTTCCCTTCCGGTCCATCGCGCCACGGGCGGGCGGGCGCGCGTCCGCCGGCTGCTGTTCGCCGCGGCCGTGGTCGTCGCCGTGGCCGCGTGCGGTTCGCCCACCTCGCCGACGGCGTCCCCGTCCGCCAGCGGCACCGCCACCGGGCCCGCGGGCTCGGCGATCCCCGCCACGGCGCCTCCCGCGGCGACGCCCACGCCCGGGCCGACGCCCACGCCGACCGCCACGCCCACGCCGACGCCGACGCCCGTCCTCGCGGTCGCCCCACTCACGGGACGCCTGGTGACACCGGAGCTCGCCGCGCGCCACCCGATCGCGGTGATGGTGGACGACCACTCGGCCGCCCGTCCCCAGAGCGGCTTCACGGAGGCATCGGTCGTCTGGCAGGCGCCGGCGGAGGGCGGCATCCCGCGCTACATGATGATCTTCGCGGAGGGCGACCCGAAGTCGGTCGGCCCCGTCCGGAGCGCCCGCCTCTACTTCGTCCAGTGGGCCGCCGAGTGGAACAGCGTCTACGTCCACGTCGGCGGGAGTCCCGCAGGCGATGGCGATTCTCGCCGCGAAGGGGCGGGGCCAGCTCGTCTACAACGCCGACGAGTTCCGCTGGGGCGGCACCTACCTGTGGCGCACCAGGGACCGCTACGCCCCGCACAACGTCTACACGGACGGGAGAAGGCTGCGCGCGCTCGCCGGCAAGGTTGGAGCGGCTCCGCTCGAGGCGCCCAGGCCCGCCTGGAAGTTCGCGCCCGACGCGGCCCTCGACCTCCGTCCGGCGGGTGCCCGGATCGACGTCGCCTACCGCCTCGGCGCCTTCTCCTACCGCTACGACCGCCCGTCCAACACCTGGCGACGCTACGTCAACGGGAAGGTCCAGCGCGATGCGGCGAACGACCAGGTGGTAGCTCCCAAGAACGTCGTGGTCATGGAGGTCCGCTTCGGCCTCCTCGGCGCGGGCCAGAAGGGACGCCTCGAAGCAGCCAACGTCGGCAGCGGCCCGGCCTGGATCGCGACGAACGGAACGGTCGTGAAGGGCACCTGGAAGAAGACCTCCGCCGCGAGCCCCACCCGCTTCCTCGATCGAGCCGGGAAGGCGGTCACCCTGACCGTGGGCCAGACATTCGTCCAGGTGATGCCGGCCGGCACGCCCGTCAAGGTGATCAACGGTCGCCTGGTCGTCGCTGCCGCGAACCCGGGTTCGCCCTAGACGCGGGGAGCGCCCGTCAGGTCCGGGGGGCGCCCGCCACGGCGGAGTAGACCGCCCTTGTCTCGCCGGCGACGTCGGCCCACGTTCGCCGACCGGACGCGGCGCGGGCGGCCGCCGCGCCGGCGATCCCGCGGTGCACGCGGTCGTCCGACCATGCCGCGCCGAGCGCGTGCGCCAGGCGGTCCGGGTCGCGCGGCTCCACGAGCAGGCCGGCCGGCCCGACCACCTCCGGCAGGGCACCGACGGCGCTCGCGACGACGGGCGTGCCGGCCGCGAGCGCGTCGAGCACCGACAGGGCCGCCGCGTCACTGACGACCGCGTGGACGGCGGCGCGGGCGCCGGCGACAAGGCGGGCCACCCGCGTCAGCGGGAAGGGCCGGTGCGTAGTGCAGGAGACTCGCCGACGCCGCTGCCCGCGGCGGCCTGGGCCACGGCGGCACGATCGTCCGGGCGTCGTGTTGACGAGCAGGATCCGGGGCGGCCATGGCGCCGTCTTCGCCAGGCGGGGTGGCCGTCCGGCGGCCGCAAGGCGCGCCAGCGCGTCCAGCAGCGTCCCGAGATCGTGGCGGGCGTCGTGCCGGCCCGTGTAGACGAAGTACCGCGCCGGGACCCCGAACCGCTCGCGCTCCGCGTCGAGCGCCGCCCGCTGCGCGTCGCCGACCTCGGTGCCCTCCATGGAGAACGGGGCGAAGGCATCGCCCCCGGCCAGCGGGACGACGCGGAGGCGCCCGGGGCGGATCCGGAGGAGCCGAGTCGCGGCCCGCGCCACCGCGGCGCTCCCCACGATCACGGCGTCCGCCTCGCGGAGCAGTTGGGCCCGGAGGCGCTGCCCGAAGCGCGCCGCAAGCGAGCGCTGGTACTGATCGGGGAGCTCCCACGGGGCAAGGTCCAGGAGCGTCGCGACGACGGGCAGGCCGGGCCCGATCGGGAGGGCGCCACCCACGGCGTGGGCCACCACGCCGGCGCCCCCGGACTCGCGGGCGGCCCCGCGCCCGGCGCCGAGGGCCGCGCCGCGGACGAGGAACGGATCCAGCGTCAGCGCGCCCGAACGGAATATGCGGGTAATGGGCAGTCTGCGCTTACCAACGACCGGGAGCCCCGGGAAGAAAGCGCCGGGGTCGTCCGCTCCGAGGTCGAGGAGGAGGACGAACGACTCGCCGTCAAGCGGCTCCGCGGCGTACGCACCCAGCAGGCCGCGCAGGTAGGCCGCCGTGGTCGGGGCCCGGTCGGGCTCCTGGAGGGGCCGGACGTCGACGAGCACGCGAACGCCGGCAGCGGGGGCCGGCGCGTTCCCGGCGCCGCCCAGCCTCATGCGGGGCGCCGCGGGCCGCGGCCGCGCAGCTCCTCCCAGCGCAGCTGGAGCACCACGACGAGCGCCTCGACGATGATCCGGCGGCTCATCTTGCTCTGGCCCACCCTTCGATCGCGGAAGGTGATCGGCACCTCGCGGACGCGCGCCCCGCGGCGCTGGGCACGGTAGGTCATCTCCACCTGGAAGACGTAGCCTCCGGCGTGGACGCCATCGAAGCCGGCCCCCGCCAGCGTCGCCGCGCGCCAGGCCTTGAAGCCGCCCGTCAGGTCACTGGCCGGGAGGCGCAGGACGATCCGCGCGAAGAGGCTCCCGCCGCGGCTCACGAGACGCCGGGCGATCCCCCAGTCGACGACCGCCCCGCCCGTCGTGTAGCGAGAGCCGATGACGAGGTCCGCCGCCCCTGCCTCGAGAGGGGCGAGAAGGCCGGGCGTCGCCGCCGGGTCGTGGGACCAGTCGGCATCCATCTGGACGATCCACTCGGCACCGCCGTCGAGGGCGACCCGGAAGCCGGCGAGGTAGGCCCGGCCCAGGCCCGCCTTGGCGGCCCGGTGGATGACGTGGACACGCGGGTCGGCCGCCGCCAGCGCGTCGGCGATCCGGCCGGTCCCGTCCGGCGAGCCGTCGTCGACGACGAGGAGCGTGGCGGCGGGGAGGGCGACGAGGATCGCCGCCGCGATCTCACCGAGGTTCTCCGCCTCGTTGTAGGTCGGCAGGACGACCCAGGCTCCGAACCCGGCGGGAAACGCGGGACCGGAGGGGGAGGCGGGCTCGATCATCCCGCCGAGTGTAGCGGTGCCGCGCCTAGGGGACCGTGACCGCGAGCGTGGTCCTGTTCCTGCCGCCGGCGCTGTCCCGGCCGGCGAGCGTCACGACGGCCGGCCCCGGCGCCCCGGTGGCGACCGTGACGGTCGCCCGCCAGGAGCCGTCCGCGAGCCGCACCACGGTCATCGGGACGGCCGCCAGTCCGGCCTGGCGCAGGGTGGCCGTCGGGGCTGCCGCGAGGGGCTCCACGCTCCGGAAGGTGACACCGAGACGGCTCCCGGCGGCCGGCGCCGGCGAGGAGAGCGATGCCGTGAACGCGTCCGCGACGACGGCCCGGCGCAGCACGGTCGTGCCGTACGGGCCGACCGCCGTGAGCTCGGCGACGTAGCGGCCGGGCGGCGCCCAGGCCCCGGCGGCGGTGCGTCCGTCCCAGCGCCACGCCGCGATCCCGGCCGCGAAGGCGCGGCCCTTCCAGGCGGTGCGGACGACGGCGCCGGATGCGTCGAGCACGCGCAGCGTCAGGCGGGCCGCGCGGGCGACTCGAACCGAGATCGTCGCCGCCGGCAGGAGGCGGTCGCCGTCCTGCGGGAAGAAGGCCGTCCGGTCCCACCGGAGCCGGCCGGCGGTCCGGTCGACGACGAGCGGGATCGCGGTCTTCCCCTGGTTCGCGAGGGCGTCGGATCCCGTCACGGCGACCGTGTAGCGCCCGTCGGCGACGGTGCGTCCGGCGGCGTCGCGGCCGTTCCAGTTGACGGCGCCGGAGGTCCCGCCGATGGTCCACGAACGGACCACCTTCGTCCCGCGCAGGACGCGCAGCGTCCCGGCCGCGCTCTCGCTCGAGGTCCAGGAGAGGCGCGTCGTGTCGGCGACACCGTCGGCATCGGGCGAGATGGCCGCCGGACCGGCCGCCGCGGTGAGCGCCGGCGGGGTGGCGTCGACGAGCGCCGGCCAGGACCGGGTCGCGGCATTCCCTGCGGCGTCGAAGAGGCGCAGGGTAACGGCGTAGGCGCCGTCCGGGGCGCGCGTCCCGCCGTCCGCCACCCCGTTCCACGCGGTGGCGACCGACCGGCCGGCGCCGGCGATGCGGCGGATCGGATCGCCCGCGACGCCGTCCGCCACGGGCGCCACGACCACGTCCCAGCGAACCACGTCCGCGGAGCCCGCGCCGCCGATCTTCATCGCGTCGTAGCGCCCGTCGCCATTCGGCGAGAGGCTGGCCCCCGAGGCGGTTGCCGTCTCGAGGACGGGCGGCACGGTGTCGATGGTGACCCCGACCCGGTCGGCCAGCCCCGTCGCCACGGCGGCGTCGGCGGGCCAGGTGTAGGTCGATCCGCCGTCCGTGCCGACGAGCTGGAGGACGTAGAGGCCGTCCGCCAGCGGGCCGCCGACCGTCCCGTCCCACGCGAGCTCCTGCGCCCCGGCGCCGGTGTTCGGCAGCGCCCTGGTCCCGGCGAGCGTTCCGTCGGGACGGAGGACCCGAAGCTCCAGGGCGGCGAGGGCGTTGCGGTTGTTCCAGCGGATCACGAGGAGGTCCTCGGAGCCGTCGCCGTTGGGCGAGAAGCTGCGGTCCGCCACGGCCGCCCGCGAAGTGCCGAGGCTCGCCGGCCCGTTGCCGGAGAAGCTCACGAGGCGGATCCCCGCCTGGACCAGGGCGCTGTTCGGCGCGGGCGCCGCCGCCACGTTGGTGACCCCGGCCCCGGATGCGGCGACCCAGGCGCTCGACTGCACGTCGCCCACCGGGCCCCATGTCGTGAGCGGCCCGCTCACCTCGTACCACTTGTAGCCGTCGGCGGTCGCGGGGCCGCCGGTGATGGCGAAGAGGTCGCCCTGCGACGCCGTCGTGATCCGGGTCGCCGCGGTGCCCGGCGCCGACCGCACGTTGAGGGTGTCGGCGGTGACCCGGAGGAAGCCGCCCGGCGCCAGCACCGGGACCTCGGAGTAGACACTGGCCACGTTCCAGGCCGAGACGTTGCCCTTCCCGTCGCGGGCGCGCACCCGGAACGCGTAGCCGTGGTTGTCCAGGCCCAGGTAGGTCCCGCTCACCGTGGTCACGCCCGTCAGCCAGCCCGTCCACGGGCCCCCGTCCGTGGAGACCTGGACGTCGTAGCCGGCGATCCCGCTGTAGTCGTCGGAGGCCGTCCAGCGGACGACGAAGCTCTCGTCGGGCCGGGCCGCGGCCGTGAAAGCGACGATGCCGGCTGCGGGCGCGGTGGTGTCGTTGAGGAACTTGTCGGCGAGGGCCCGGTAGAGCTCCGGCCGTGTCCCGTCGTACCCGAGCGCCCAGATCCCAGCCCCGCGGAGCCCGCTCCGGTTGACGAGGTCGTAGCGCGCCCCCAGGGTCGCCGCGTCGTCGTAGTAGAGCTGGCGCCACGTGGTCACGCAGCCGTAGGTCGCCGTGCAGTTCTGCTTCTGGTAGGCGGTCCAGGCGGAGACCTCCCCGCTGTCGTAGCGCCGCCCGTTGTCGGCGGCGTAGTCCGCCGCGATCGCGTAGGTGACGGCGCTCGAATAGCCGTACTTCGCGCCGGTCTGGGTCCGCGCGTTCAGCGCGTCCGAGACGGTGGACCAGGCCCGGCCGTAGTAGGGGATCCCGAGGATCACTCGCGAGGCCGGCACGCGCGCGGTATAGGCGCGGACGGTGTCCGCCAGGTCGTACGCGGGCCCGGCGAGCGGGTCGATGGAGCCCGCGTAGTTGGAGCCGGCCGTCCGGTAGTCGTAGCCCATGACGAAGACGGCGTCCGCCCCGCCCGCGCCGAGGGCTCTCTCCAGCGGGTAGTTGCCCGGGGAGCCCATCGTGTCGAACGAGAGGCTGTAGCCGGGGGCGACCCCGTCGAGCTCCGCCCGGATCGCCTGGACCAGCGCCACGAACTCGTCCTCGCACCCGGAGACGAGCGGCTCGAAGTCGAGGTTGATCCCGTCTGCGCCGCGATCGCGGACGGCGGCCACCGCCTGCTGCGCGAAGTTGAGGCGCGCCGCCGGGCTGCCGAGGAGGGCCCTCTGGACGGCGGCCTGGCCGGAGGTCCAGGCGAAGACCGAGAGGGTGAGAGTGACCCGGCTGCGCTTGGCGTGGGCGGCATTGATGATCGAGGTCATCTTCGTGCTGGTCCAGCCGGCCCAGCCGGTGGTGAGGGAGCCGTCGCTGTCGCGCTTCTTCAGGTTGCCCTGAGCGTCGGCGCCCACGGAGAAGTAGGCGAGGTGGGTGATGAGGTCGAAATCGAGGCGCGTGTCCGCGTCGGCGACCTCCCAGTACGGGAGGAAGCCGTAGACCTCGCGGCGCATGCCGGCGGCTGCGGGCGCGAGATCGGCCGGGCTCGACGCGACGACGAGCGCCGCCCACTCCGCCGGGATCGGGACGGTGTCCAGGGTCAGGGCGCCCGGCGTCGGTACCGGCGCGGGGGCGGCGCCGCGAGGCACGGGCGCAGGCTCGGCGCCGGGAGGCAGGGGCGCGAGATCGGCCGGGCCGGCCGAGACGTCCGCCATCTCGGCGCCGGACTCGCGCCCGGCCGGGAGCGCCCGGGGCGCACGGCCGCCGACGGGCCAGCTGTCGGCGGTGCGGGGCCGGAAGGCCACGGTGACCCGGTCGCCCGGCGTGAACTGGAAGTCCCGGAGCTCGTTGGCAGCCGTGTCGAGGTACATCTGGCTCGGCTCGTCGCCGGCCTGGACTCGATAGGCGCGCAGGTCCGGGACGTCGGTGGGCGGGGCGGGGTCGACGGCCGAGGCGCCCGCCGGCAGGCCGGCCAGGACGACGGCCGCGAACGTGACGGCAAGGGCGCGACGGAGCCGCCCCGGGGCGCTGCTGGATCGGCTCGTCATGGGATGGTCACGCTATGCCCGGGCCGGCCCGCCTCCAATCGTCCGATGGTCATGCCGGCAGGTGGTACGGCTCGATGAAGGGTACTCCGGCGTGGTGCGCTGCGGGCCCGACCGGCCTGGCGGCGGTCGGTGGCACCGGGAGCGGAGCCGGTCCCGGGGGCCCGACAGCGCCGGGCTCATCGGGCGGACAGGAGTGCGGCGACGAGCTCCCGAAGCGGCGGGTTCGACCGATCGCGGTCCGAGAGGATCGGGCGCCCGTCGGGCGTGCCCGGCACGGCCGGCCACGGGACGGCGGCGAGCGGGTCGTCCCAGGCGAACCCCAGCTCGTCGCTGCCGTCGAACTCGTTCGTGACGAGATAGACGAGCTCGAGCGGCTCGAGGGAGAGGAACCCGTGGGCCACTCCGGCCGGGATCGTCACCGTGGTGTCGGCGGAGGCCTCGCGAAGCTCGACGAGGGGACGCTCTGCCGTGCCGGCCACGAGCGGGCGGACGTCGACGAGGGCCACCAGCGCCCGGCCCGCCGTGACGACCCAGTGGTCGAGCTGGCGGCGGTGGAGGTGGAGGCCGCGAAGGACGCCCGGGGACGAGGTGGAGAGGTTGGCCTGGGTGAAGGCGGGCGCGGGTCGGCCGGCGAGGTGCGGGTCGACATCGCCGAAGGCGCTCGCCCGCCAGAGCTCGCGGAAGCTCCCTCGAACGTCGACGTGCCGCGCCAGGCGCCCCCAGGCGACGCCCGGGATCGGCGACGGTCCCGGGATGGCCGGCGGCCGCGGGCCGGTCACGACCGCGCCAGCGGGGCTCGCCCGCGCAGGAGGAGCGGCAGGTAATCGGCCATCGCCGCCTCCCACCGGCGCAACGGCACGCCGGACGGCAGCGGTGTCGGGTCGAGGACCGCCCAGGCCGGCACTGCGGACGCCCGGGCCCAGGCGGCGAGGGGGACCTCCACGATGGGAACGTCCAGGCCGGCGGCGGCGAGGATGGCCCGGGCCCATGCGGCGCGGGAGACGGCGCCGCCGTTGACAACGTGGTGGAGGCCCGCGTACGTGCCGCTCGCGAGGAGCTCCACGATGGCGGCTGCGAGGTCGGGCGCGTAGGTGGGCGAGCCGACCTCGTCGCCCACGACCCGCAGCGGCTCGCCGGCCGCGCGTGCCCGCTCGGCCGCGGCGAGGATCTTGTCCGGGAAGTCGTTGCCGGGCGGGCCGAAGAGCCAGGCGGTGCGCACGATCGCCAGCTGGGGCCCCGCGGGCGGGGCGGCGCCCGCCTCGGACGCCACGATGCTGCCGTGGCGGAGGTACGCGGCCTGCGCGGCAACCTCCCCCGCGCGCTTGCTGGCGCCATAAGGGTTGACCGGGCGAGGCTCATCTCGCGGCCCGTATCCGCGACCGTCCGTTCGAAGCCCGTCGAAGATCTCGTTGGTGGAGATGTAGACGAGGTCGGCCTCGGCCCGCTCGCAGGCCGCGGCGAGGTCGGCGACGGCGGCGCCGTTCCGGCGGAGGGCGAGCGCAGGATCCCGGGCGCAGCCGTCGACGTCGGTCCACGCCGCCGTGTGCACCACGACGTCGGGGCGATCGCGCCGAACGAGGCGATCGGAGCTGGCAGGCTCGTCGAGGTCGTGACCCGGGAGGTCCCAGGCGACCGGTCCGGAGGGCCCCGCGAAGGGCGCCTCCGCGAGGGCGGCCAGCAGGGCGCGGCCGAGGCGGCCGCCGGCTCCCGTGATCGCGATCCGCATCAGCCGGCCCCGTCGATCATCCGGCGGGCTCCGCGGCCGACGAGGTCTCGAGCCGCTCGGCGTACTGGCGGGCGTAGTAGGCGTCCCAGTTGCGGCCGCGCGCAGCGCGCCACCAGGGCTCGTGGTCGCGGTACCAGGCCACGGTCCGGGCGAGGCCCTCGTCGAAGCCAACCCGGTTCACCCAGCCGAGCTCGCGCAGGCGCCGGCCGTCCATCGCGTAGCGCCGGTCGTGGCCGGGCCGGTCGGCCACGGACCGGACGAGCGACCAGGGCTTGTCGAGCAGGGCGAGGAGCCGGACCACCACCTCGCGGTTCGAGAGCTCCGCGGAACCGGGGACGTTGTAGGCCTCGCCGGCTGCGCCGTGCTCCAGCACGTGGGCGATGGCGCCGGCGTGGTCGGCGACGTGGAGCCAGTCGCGCCGCTGGAGGCCGTCGCCGTAGAGCGGCAGCGGCAGGTCGTCGAGCGCGTTCGTCACGAAGAGCGGGATCAGCTTCTCGGGGTGGTGGAAGGGACCGTAGGTGTTCGAGCCCCGCGTGATCACCACGTCGAGCCCGTAGGTCACGTGATACGCCCGCACGAGCAGGTCGCCGGCGGCCTTCGCCGCCGCGTACGGCGAGCGTGGCGCCAGGGCCGCGGACTCGACCGCGTGGCCCTGGTCGATCGACCCGTAGACCTCGTCGGTGGAGACCTGCAGGAGGCGCGGCGCCGTCGCCCGCTCGCCGCGGCCGGCCCGGTCAGTCTCCGCGCGCAGGGCCTCCAGGAGCACGTGGACGCCGTCCACGCCGGTCCGGAGGAATGCCGCGGGCTCCAGGATCGAGCGGTCGACGTGGCTCTCGGCAGCGAAGTTGACGATCGCGTCGGCCGCCGCGGCAAGGGGTGCGACGGCGGACGGGTCGGCGATGTCGCCCTGCACGAAGTCGAAGCGCGATGCCGTCTCCGCATCGGCCTCCACCTCGCCGAGGTTCGCCCGGTTCCCCGCGTAGGTCAGCTTGTCGAGGACGGTGATCCGGGTTCCGTCGCGGCGGCCGAGGACGTCGCGAACGAAGCAGCTCCCGATGAACCCGGCGCCGCCGGTGACCAGGAGGTGGGCGCCGGGCCGGGAGGCCGTCACGTGGAGGGCCGTTGCGGCGGCGGGGCCAGCTGCCCCTCAGCGTCCGCGGCGGCGGCCAGCTGGGCGGCCCGCAGCAGGGAGGGGACCGTCCCCGCATCGGCCCAGTGCCCCTCGTAGAGGGGAGCGTAGAGGCCGCCCTGGGGAATGTAGTGGTTGAGGACGTCGGTGATCTCGAATTCGCCGCGCCGCGACGGCGCCAGCGCGTCGATGACGTCGAAGGCGTCCGGGCGGAGGAAGTAGACCCCGATCGGGATCAGGTCGCTCTTCGGCTTCGTCGGCTTCTCCTCGAAGCCGACCACCTGCCCGGCGGAATCGAGCTCGGCGACGCCGAAGCGCTCCGGGTCGGGCACCCGGTAGAGGAGGGTCCCGGCGCCCCAGGGCCCGGCCTCGAACGCCCGGGCCAGCGGCTCGAGCGCCGGCCCGCCCAGGATGTTGTCGCCCAGGACACAGCAGAAGGCGTCGTCACCGACGAACTCCCGGGCGAGGCCGATGGCGTGGGCGATCCCGAGGGCGCCGCGCTGGTAGCGGTAGGTGAGCCTCAGGCCGAAGTGCGCGCCGTCGCCGAGCAGCTCCACGACGTCGCCGACGCTCTTGCCCCCGACGATCACGAGAACCTCCCGGATCCCCATACCCGCCAGGGTCTCGAGGGGGTAGTAGATCATCGGCCGGTCGTAGATCGGCAGGAGGTGCTTGTTCGTGACTATCGTGAGCGGGAAGAGGCGGGTGGCGGTCCCGCCGGCGAGGATGAGGCCCTTCATCGCCGGGCGATCGTAGCAGCCGCCGCCGCGGTCAGGGCCGCGGGGTCGGCAGCGGGGTCGGGTTCGTGCTGGGGCGCGCGGTCGGCCGAGGGGTCGGACGCGGGGTCGGGCGAGGAGTGGCGAATGGCTGCTCCGAGTCGGGAAGGGTCCCGTCGGGGTTCAGGTTGTCGGTGGGAAGCAGATCGCCGCCGGGGATCCCGCCCTCGTAGTCGGTGATGACCAGGAGCGCCTCGAGCCGGCCCAGGTCGATCGCCGGATCGACGAAGGCGGTCAGGACCACCGCGTTCGGGTCGCGCATCACGTCGATGATCCGCCCGATCACCAGGCCCTTGGGGTAGGGGGAGCGAACCGCCTCGCCGAGGGAGAGGCCGGCCGTGACGACCTCCTCGCCGATGGCCACCTGCTGGGTCGCGTCGATCTTGCCCATCACCAGGGCTCCGCCCAGGTCACCGACGACCTCGCCGGTGGCCCGGCTTCCCACGATCTCGCCGATCACGGTCGAGGCCGGGTCGTTGATGAGCGTCACCCGGGCGGCCGAAGTGCCGAGCTCGGTCACCCGGCCGGCGAGCGCGCCGCCGGCCCCGACGACCACGTCGCCGATCTTGAGGCCGTCATCGCTCCCCGCGTCGATCATCACGACCCGGTTGACGTCGGCCAGCTCGCGCGAGATCACCCGCACGGCCACGGTGGAGTACGTGAGCGTGTTGCGGATCGCCAGGAGCGCGGTCAGCTGCTCGTTCTCGACCGCGAGGGCGTCGAGGGTCCGGTTGCGCTGCTCCAGCCGGTCGTTGTCGGCACGGAGGGTCGCGTTGTCGCGGCGCAGCCGGTCGATCTCCAGGACGGCGTCCCCGACCGAGCGCACCTCGCGCCCCACCCCGTTCACGGCCTCGGCGAAGGGCGCCAGGGCGAACGCGAGGCCGCGCTGCAGCTCCGCGACCGGCGCCGTGGCGCTGGCGAGCATCAGGACCGCCGAGATCCCGACGAGGACGGAGAAGACGATCGCGCGACGGCGGGCGATGCGGGGAGCGCGGTGCCCGTAGCCGGCGAGCCGGCCTGTCATCTCGGGTCCCCTACCGCAGCGGCCGCGAGTACGTGTCCGCGACGAGCACCCGCTTCATCCGGTCCAGCTCCTGGAGGACGACCCCGGTGCCCCGGGCCACGCAGGTCAGCGGATCATCGGCGATGTGAACCGGCATCTGGGTCGCCTCGGCGACGCGCCGGTCCAGGCCGAGCAGGAGCGCCCCGCCGCCGGCGAGGACGATCCCCTGGTCCATGATGTCGGCGACGAGCTCGGGAGGCGTCTCCTCGATCGTGTCCTTGATCGTGTCCACGATCTGCTGGACGGACTGCTCGATCGCCTCGCGGATCTGGTCGGCGCCGACCTCCACGCTGCGCGGCAGGCCGGTCAGGAGGTCGCGACCGCGGAGGTTGACCCGCTGGGCGTCCCAGTCGCCCGGGTTGGCGGACCCGATCGCGATCTTGATGTCCTCGGCGGTCCGCTCCCCGAGGAGCAGGTTGTACTCGCGGCGGGCGAAGGAGACGATGTCCATGTCCATCTCGTCCCCGCCGATCCGGATGCTCCGGCTCACGACGATGCCGCCGAGGCTGATGACCGCGACCTCGGTCGTCCCGCCGCCGATGTCGACGATCAGGCTGCCGGTCGGCTCGCTGACGGGGAGGCCGGCCCCGATGGCGGCGGCCATGGGCTCCTCGATCAGGCGCGCCCACCGGGCGCCCGCGTTGAGGGCCGCGTCGCGGACCGCGCGCTTCTCCACCTCGGTGACGCCGGAGGGGATCCCGAGCACCATCCGCGGCCGCGGAATGAGCCCGATCCGGTCGTGCACCCGGTGAACGAAGTACTTGATCATCTGCTCGGTGACGTCGAAGTCGCTGATCACGCCGTCGCGCAGGGGGCGGATCGCGATGATGTTCGCCGGCGTCCGGCCGACCATCCGCTTCGCCTCGGCGCCGATCGCCAGGACCTTCCTCGTCTTGGCGTCGATCGCGACGACGCTGGGCTCGCTGATCACGATCCCCCGGTCGCGGACGTGGACGAGCGTGTTCGCCGTCCCGAGGTCGATGCCTATGTCGCGGGAGAAGAGGCCGAGAAGCGCGTCGAACATGGTCCGGGGGAGATCCTGTGCTGGTCGCTCGGGGGGTCGCCCGCGGCGGACGCCCGGTCGTCTCGAGGGCGCGCGGCGGCGCGTGCGACCGGTCGAGGTCGCTGCGGGAGTATACCCCGGTGTTCGGGGCGGGCCCCGCCGGCGAGAGGAGCGGCCGCGACTCCTGCGCGCGCTGCGCAGGAGCGGCCCCCAGCGCCTACTCCGCCACCGCGGGCCGGCCGTGCAGCCCCGGCCCGGCCCGGTCGAACGCGATCCCGCGGTCCCGCAGCGAGACGAAGGCGTCGTGGCCGATCACCACGTGGTCGAGCAGCTCGATGTCGAGGAGGCGGCCTGCCGCCAGCGCCTCGGCGGTCAGGTGGAGGTCGTCGGGCGATGGGGTCGGGTCGCCGGACGGGTGATTGTGAACGAGGACGGTCCCGGCGGCGTTGATGCGGACGGCGTCGCGGAACAGCTCGCCGACGCGGACGAGCGACGCCGAGACGTTGCCCTGGTAGACCGTGACGACCTTGAGGACCGCGTTCTTCGCGTTGAGGAGGACGACGCGGAGCTCCTCGCGTTCGAGATGCCCCATCAGAGGGATAAGCCGGTCGGCGACGTCCCGCGGCGCGCGAACCGTCCAGCGGCCCGCCGGCCAGTCGGCCACCAGGCGGCGTCCCAGCTCGAACGAGGCGGTCAGCTGAGCGGCCTTCACCGCCCCCACGCCGGGCAGGTCGACGAGCTCCAGCTCGCCGGCGCGCGCCAGGCCGGCGAGGCCGTCGTGCCGGGCGAGCGCCTCCTCCGCGAGGTCCACGGCGCCCAGACCCCGCCCGCCGGAGCCCCAGACGAGGGCGATCAGCTCGGCCGTCGTCAGGCCGGCGACACCGCGGGCGGCGAGGCGCTCGCGGGGGCGTTCCGCGGCCGGGATCTCGCAGACGCGCCGGGCGGGACGCCTGGAACGAGCGTCGACTGCGCGAGCCGGGGCGTCGGGAAGGACGAAGGTGCCTGCGTCTGCCACGGGGGATTGCCTCCGAGCGATCGCGGCGGCGATGTTGGGTCCCCGGGCCCGGACGACGGAGCCCGCCGATTCCCCCGCCATCCGAACCCGAGGACGCCCCGCATCCTAGCGACGGTCGCTCACCCGCCACTCATCGGGCGCTCAACGCAGTCGAGGGGCGCCGAGGGGCACCGGCCGGAGCGCGGCAGGGCGGGCGGGTCGTGGGGCGGTCGCCCGGCGGCGCAACGCGTCGGCCTGGGTCGGCGCCGCGGCGGGAGTCGGGCGGCGCGCGGGCCTCGACCGGCGGCGCGCGGCGGGAGTCGGGCGGGGTTGTCGCTCAGCCCCGGGTCGTGGGACGCGGTGCCGATGAGCCGGCGGCGGATCGCGACGCGCGCGTCGTGCGCACGGTCGCCACGACGGCCGCTGCCGGGGGCTCGGCCGCGGTCGGGGGCTCGGCGACCTGCGCCCGCGCCGGGGCCGGCGCCGCCGCCAGGGCCGGCTCGCGGATCGGTCGGACCGGCATGGAACCCACCGAGGCCAGCGCCTCGCGGCGCTCGAAGTCGCGGCCGCACCAGGCGCAGAGTGACCACTCGAGGCCCACCAGCTTTGAGCAGTGCGGGCAGACGCGCTTGAGGCGCGTGCGGCAGGTCGGGCAGATGATCCATTCCCCATGGACCTTGCGTCCGCACCTGGCGCAGTGCTCGATCTGCTCGATCTCGGCGATGAGCGCCTCCTCAGCCAGCCCCCGCTCGTACGCCTCGCCAAGGCGCTCCTGCGGCCGGACGATCCGGTAGACGAGGAGCCCGAAGAGGAAGAGAACGGGGGTGAAGCCGATCACCAGCGCCGCTGCGAGGTACGGCAGGACCGGGTTGGCGGTCCGGCCCTGCATGTCGCGGAAGGCCCAGTAGGCCGAGGCAAGCCAGATGATGACGACGTAGAAGCCGATCGCCTGGAAGGCCAACTGGACGAGCGGGCTCGCGAAGAAGGCGGCGATCGCGTCGCCGATCCCGGAGAGGAAGTCCAGGTTCATGCGGTGGGGTCACCCACCTCTCTGCGAGGGGCGCCGTACCGCCCGGGCGGCTGGCCGTCGGCGGCGCACGCGGCGCAGTGTAGCAGGGCGTTCACGGCCGCCGGCGCATGAGCTCCATGGTGACGAGCGTCGCACGCCATGCGGCAGCGATCGCGCCGAGGACGAGGGCGACCAGCCACGCCGCGGCAAGAAGAAGGGCGGCCCCGAGCGCGGCGGGCGCGTCGCCCCGGCCGGCCAGGGCAAGCCGGGCCGCCTCCCACGCAGCCCCGACGACCCACCACGCCGGGGCGAGGACCAGGAGGGTGGCCCCGAGGGCCGCCGCCACGGTGAGGGCGGTGCCGAGCGGCGCCCGCAGCGGGTCGAGGAGGCCGCCTCCCAGCGCCCGGGGGATGGACGCGCCGAGCAGAGCCACGCGGCGAGTCGCGAAGCCGCCCACGACCTCGGCCGCCAGCCAGGTGGCGAGCACCGCCGCGCTGGCGGCCGGCGCGCCGGTGAGGACGCGCACCGCGAGGGGAGCGACCACGTCGCTCGGCACGGTGAGCTCGTGGTAGGCAACCGCGATCCAGGCCGGGACCGCGGCGGCCGCCACGGCGACCACGGGCACGAGGAGAAGGACCCGAAGGGCCGCGACCCGGGCGAAGGCGATCCGCGCGCCCGCGCCGGTGGGCGGGGCACCGGCCGACGGAACGCCGGCGCCGGTCATCGGGGCACCGCCATCGGCCGGCGGAACGGGCACACCGGCGGGCGGGGCGCCGGCATGGGCCGGCGGGGCGACCGTGGCCGCGGGCCCACCGGAGACACCCGCCTGGTCGCGTCGAACGACCGTTCCCGCGCCTCCCCGGATCGCGACGGACGCCGCCTCCGGTGCCTCGATCGTCGCCCGGTGGAGCGCCACTTCCGCCCCGGCCGCGACCAGGATTCCCACGACGGCCAGGGCGAGACCCGTCGCCACTCCCAGCGCGACGAGAGCGACCAGCCGCGGGCCGGGCCCTTCGGCCGAGACCGAGGTCGGGCCGACGAAGTTGGCGAGCCCGACGAACGTCGGCGCCACGACGATCGGGACGACGAGGGCCGCGAGCCCGCCCCGAGCGAGGAACGGGACCAGCGCGAAGACCCAGAGGCGCGGTCGCCGGACGGTCAGCGCGGCCGCCGCGGCGAACCCCTGCCGCCAGGTGAGCGCGGGCGCGGCCCGCCCCGAAGGAATGGCCGGCAACCCGACGGGACTGCCGTCCAGTTCCTCGAGAGCACCATCCGCGGGCACGCGGTCACCCGGGAACACGCGGCCGTCCACGGCCGCGTCAGGCTCGACCGCGTACTGGTCGCCCGCGGGCACGCGGTCGTCCCGGGGCGCGGCCGCGGACTGGGCGCCGGCCTGGCCCGGGGACGGCGCCCCGGTCTCCCTCACGGCACCGGGGAGGGGCTCCCCCCGACCAGGATCTCCAGCTGCCGGAGCGTCTTCGCGACCTCGTCCATCTCGATCCCGTACGTCGCGAAGTCTCCGCGCCGGAGAGCCTCCTGGGCAGCCGCGAAGTGCTCGTTCGCGTAGCGGACGAGCGCCTGGACGTCAGCCGGGAGCGGAGTCACGTTCGGGCCCGACGTGGGAGACGGCGTCGGCGACGCGCCCGGGGACGGGCTGGCGCCGGGGCTCGGCGAGGGGCTCGGCGTCGGCCCGGGGCCGCCCGCGAGGAGCAGGTTGAGGGCCTCCTCGAGAGTGTCGCCCCAGACCACCTTGGTCGGGCTCGCCACCACGATCTTGGTGAACTCCGGGATCGCCGAGCCGGTCGACTGGAGGTAGAGCGGCTCGAGGTAGATGATCGAGTCCTGGACGGGGACGACGATGAGGTTCCCGCGCACGACCTGGCTGCCGGACTGGTTCCACAGCGTGACCTGCGAGCTGATGATGGGATCCTGGTCGATCCGCGCCTCGATCTGGACGGGGCCGAAGATCGACGTGTCGCGGGGGAAGCGGTAGACCCGGACGGCGCCGTAGGCGTCGCCGTCGTTGCGGGCGGCCACCCAGGCGATCATGTTCGGCCGATCCTTGGGGACCATCGGCTGCAGCAGGAGGAACTCGGGCTCGACCTCGCCGGGCATCCGCATGTAGACGTAGTAGGCCTCCAGCGGCAGCTGGCCGGTCTCGCTGGTCGGGTTCTGGGGCACCGTCCAGAGGTCGTCGCCCTGGAAGAAGGTCAGCGGGTCCGTGACGTGGTACCTGGCGAAGACGCGCGTCTGGACGTTGAAGAGCTCCTCCGGCACGCGCAGGTGGGAGCGGAGCCCGGCAGGGAGCTCGGAGATCGGGTGGAATAGCGTCGGGAAGACGCCCTGCCACGCCCTGATGAGGGGATCGGTCGGGTCGGCGACGTAGAACGTCATCGTCCCGTCGTAGGCGTCCATGACGATCTTGACGCTGTTGCGCAGGTAGTTGAACGAGCGGCCGGCCAGGCCGCTCTTGTCCCCGAGGTCCCCTGCGCTGAAGTCCTGGGCATTCGGGAAGCGATCGCTGAACGTGTAGGCGTCCTGGATCCAGACGAGGCGGCCATCGTCGTTGACGACGATGTAGGGGTCCTTGTCGTAGGCGAGGAAAGGCGCGATGAGATCGAGCCGCTCGCTCAGCGTGCGGTGCATGAGCAGCTGGCTCTCGGCGGTCACCTGGTCCGAGATGAGCAGGTTGAGGTCACGGAAGCGGGCGGCGAAGAGGAGCCGGGACAGGATGCTGTCGAGCTTGATGCCGGTGGTGCCGGCCCAGTGGGTCGTCTCCTGGCTGCCGCTGCCGTCGGTCCCGTCGCCGGTCCCGATCGGGTAGTCGAACTCCGGCTGGCGGGCCCCGGCGATGATCCAGTCGTTGGGCCGCTCGCCGAAGTAGATGCGGGGCTGGGTGACCGGCGGCGCCCCGGGGGCAACCAGTGGCGGGAGGTCCCGGATGAGGAGCCGCGGCAGGCCCTGGGCGTCGACCTCGTTGACCGGGACCATGGCGAGCCCGTAGCCGTGGGTGAAGACGATCCGCTGGTTGACCCACGACCCTGCCTGGGAGTTGCGCTCGGGGGCGAGCTCGCGGGCGCTCAGCATCACCTGGCGCGTCTCGCCGTTGACCGTGTAGCGGTCCACGTCCACGTCGTAGAAGTCGTAGTACTGGCGGACCGTCTGCAGCTGGTTCAGGGTGGTCTGGAGCGGCCGGTAGTCCCACAGGCGGGCGTTCTTGAAGGTGGCGGCCTCCTTGAGCAGGTCGTCCGCCACGAGGGGCGCGTCGCCCCGGTAGCTGCGGTCCTCCCATCCGGCGATGTTGAAGGCCAGTCGCGTCATCCCGATGTTGTTGGCGATGTACGGCCGCTCCTGGGCGTACTGGTTCGGATCCACGGTGAACTTCTGGATCACCTCCGGGTAGACCCGCCCGAGGAGGAGCGAGAGGCCGAACCAGACGGCGACACCCGCCCCCAGCGGCCAGATCCAGCGGGTGAAGGCGCCGCCTACGAGGAGCGCCGCGACGAGGCCGGAGACGATCGTCAGCGCGTCGAAGGCGAAGAACTGGGCAGCCTGGTCGGTGTAGCTGACGCCGGTGGCGAACCCGCGCGCGCTGTAGACCAGCTCCAGCTTGTCCAGCTGGTAGCCGGCCGCGACCGTGAGGAGGTAGAGGCCGCCGAGCACGCCGAGGTGGACCCGCACGGGCGTCGGGAAGCCGCCGCCGCGCGCTGCTGCCAGCACGTAGCGCCCGCCGGCGACGACCAGCCCGGCGATGAGCAGGCCGCCGACCGCGCCCTGGACCAGGCGCAGGAAGGGAAGCTCGAAGAGGTAGTACGAGACGTCGCGGCCGAAGACGGGGTCGACCACCGCGGCGACACCGGCCGTCGCGAACGGGACGCGGTTCTGCCAGAGGAGGATCGTCTCCCAGCTGCCGGACAGGACGCCGGCGGTGCCGAGCGCGGCCAGCACGGCGACGACCGCGAGGCCGGCGATGGCGAGGGGCGAGAGGTCCGGCATGTCCTCGGCCGAAAAGGAGACCGTGGGGCGGGCGGGCGGGCCTTCTTCGCCGGCGCGCCCGGTGGGTCCGCGCCGCTGGAAGCCGAACGCGTCGGTCCGCCCGATCTGGCCCTCGGTCGTGGCGCGGGCGGCTTCGCCCAGGCGGCCCATGAAGCCGCGCACGCGCTGCCCGGCCGCCGCGTCGGGCGGCGGGGCAAGACGGCCGGCCAGCCACAGGTTGGCGAAGAGGAAGACGGCGGCTGCGAGGAAGCCGGCGGCGAAGAGGCCGCCCTGCGACCAGAGGCGGGTGAAGAAGACCGGGTCGAAGCCCACGCTCTTGAACCAGATCGCGTCAGTCGCGAGGTCCAGACCCGCAGCCACGAGGAAGACCGCGGCGAAGAGGATCAGGCCGATGATCGCGAGCAGCACCTGCGGGCCGAGCGCCCCGACGCGCCTCCGGAGCGAGCCACCGTCGTCCGGGCCCCCGGACGGGCGGCGCGGCGGTCGACCGCCTCCACGGGACCCTCGACCGCCGGCGCGCTCGCGGCGGCCCGCGGGGCGGATCACGATGGGCTCGTCGATCGGCGCGGCGTCACGGTCGTCCGGCGCCGGGTCATTCCCATCGGCGTCGTCGGCCGGGCGGGCGGCCGATTCGCCTTCGGCCGGCGCTTCCTCAGCCGGCGCGTCGGGGTCCTCCTGCGGCTTCCGTTCGCGCTCCGGGTCGGATCCCGCGGGGTCGCGCGGCGCGGGGTCGCGGCGGCCCGGTCCGCCCTGGGCGCCGGACTGGCGTTCGTTCAGCTCGCGGAGGAAATCGTCGAACAGATTCTTCATCGCCGCTGAGTCTACGCGGGACCCCGGGCAGGCGTCGGGGCGGGCCGCGTCGGGCCACCGGGCCCGGGTCGGCCGGCCCGTCGGCGAGCAAGCGTCGGCCGAAGGGGAGGTCAGGGCCGGTTGACGGCCTCAACGGCCCGCCGGAAGGCGGCCAGGGCAACGTCGGCAAGCTTGTTCGGGGCCAGGCCGGCGGCCCGTGCCGGCTCCCACCGCAGCGCCAGCTGGACGACCAGCGGGGCGCTCCACGGCCGGCCTTCCTCGTCCGGCGGCATGGGGAGGCGGAGCCGGAGCTGCTGGCGCCCGCCCTCCTCGAGGACGAAGCCGGAGAGCCCGCCGGAGAGGAACGGGCCAAGACGGGCGTGGGGCGGGTCGGGCGGCGGCCCGGCCGCCGGCGCCATCGCCCGGCACGGCACGATCCCCTCGTCGTCAGCGACCCACAGGACGGCCAGCCACCAGCCCTCGATCTCGGTCGGCCGGTCGATTCCGGCCCGCAGGCGGGCGGCCCCCACGACGACCTCATGCTCGCGGATGAACGAGGCGGCCGGCGGCGGCAGGCGGGGCGACATCCCTTGCAGGATAGGGGCGTCAGCCCCCGCCGGGCGGATCCTCGCGGGCGGGACCTGCGTCGGGCGTCGCGTCGCCGGCGGGCGCCGGGTCGGGCCCTGTCGCGGGAGTCGCCTCGGCGGCGGGCACCGGCGCGAGCGCCGCCTCGGGCGTCGCGTCGCCTGCCAATCGGACTGCTCCCTCGGCGTTCCGTGCCGAGACCTCCGCCTTCAGCGACGCCAGCCGCGCGTCCATCTCGAGACGGATCATCTCCCGGCGCACGTCGGCGGCGGGGAGTGCGAGGGCCGGCATCTCGGCCAGCGAGGGGAGCGGAGTCTCGTTGTCGCTGCCCACGAGGAGCGTGGCGAGGTTCCGCTTCACCTTGCGCGGCGCCGCGGCCGCGGCGAGCAGGACTGGATCCACGGACGTCAGCCCGGGGATCTCGACGCCCGCCTCTTCCACGAGCCGGGCCCGACAGGATGGGCACTCTTCCGCGTCGGCGACGGGCAGCGCGGCCGAGCACCACGGGCAGCGGCCGACCTCGGCCGAGCCGGGTTCCGGGTCCGGCATCGGGTCGGGGGAGATCGCGTCGTCGACCATCCTCACACTCTACCGGGGCAACCTTGCCGGCGAGCAGTCGATCCGTGGCTGGGCGTTGCGCCGCCGCACAGCCGTCCTGGCCTCAACCACCCGATCGCTGCTCGACCGGCTTCCCGCGGAAGGTGCCGCTGACGCGGCGGTTGCCGTCGCCGTCACGAGCATAGGTCAGCCTCCCCTCGGGCACCGTGATCGTCATCTCGAGCCCGCCCGACTCGTCGTCGATCGCGCCCTTCCCGGTCATCGGGAGCCCCTCGGTGAACTCGCACCCGCTGAGGGCGAGGTCGGTCCCCGTGTCGGTGGGCGTGTAGGTCAGCGTCCCCCCGTAGTCGCAGCCGATCGGCAGCGGCGCATCCTCGAGGCGGTAGAAGTAGTCGTCGGTGTTGACGACCTGGTCGTCCATGGCCGCCGCGAGGTCCAGCGCGTCCCGGTAGTCGGCCGGCGCGTCCCGGGCGATCGGCACGTACGCGTCGGCGATCACCCCGTCGCACACGGTGATCGCGGCGTCGATCGGCGTCCCCTTCACGAGGTAGTCGGCGATCAGCTCGTCGGGACAGGCGTTGCCCCAGCCGAAGGTGATGTGGGGCCCGCCCGTGGTGATGATCGAGCGCACGTCGGTGAGGCGGTTGGCGAGGCGGTTCAGGTTCGCGATCGGGGTGATGGGATCGCCCGTGGCGCCGAGGATGATGGTCGGATAGGGAGCGTCGATGATGGGCGCCGGACGAAGGTCGGTCGCCGGCTGGTTCGGCCAATAGAGGCAGGGCAGGTCGCCGTAGTAGACGGCGCCGAGGCGGAGCCTGTCGACGCCGAGCACGCGGGCATCCGCGAGGAACGAGGCGAGGCGGGCGTCGGCGTCGCCGACCCCGGCGCTGTAGACGTAGTCCTGGCATTCGACGGCGTAGTAGAGGGCGTCCGAGTAGGACGGATCGGGGACCACAGCGCGCGTGTCCGGGTCGACGGCGATCGCCTCGTAGGCGAGGCGGGCGAGGGGAACGAGGTTGTCGTCGACTGCCGACGCCAGGGCCCGCAAGAGGGTCGCCCTGTCGCCCGGCGAGTAGAGGTAGGAGACGACGGCATTCTCGAGGTCGGCCAGGGTGAGCTGCCGCTGCTCGACGGTCCCGTCCTTCATCGGGAACGCAAAGGGGATCGGAGCCTGCACCAGCCGGGCGGCCAGCGCGTCGTACACCTGGAGCGGCGTCCTGCCCTCGCTGTCGGCGCGACACCCGGCGTCCGTCTCGCACGTGTTGAGGGTGGCCAGCAGGACGTCGTCGAAGGTGCGCGCCGCCTCGCCGTAGTAGGTCGCCCCGTCCAGCGTGAGGTCGACCGGACCGTCCAGGAAGAGTGTCGCGATCCGGTCCGCGTGGGCCGTGGCATAGGTCTGGACGAACTGAGTCCCGTAACTCTCGCCGTACAGGTAGAGCTTGTCGACGCCGAGGTGCTCGCGCACCGCCTCGAGGTCCTCGACGGCCTGGCGGGTCGAGTAGAAGGGAAGGTCCTCCGTCTTCGCCCCCGCCTCGGCGAGGCAGGCGGTCACGTAGTCGGCGGCGGCCTTGCCGGCGGCGGCGGCCTGGGCAGGATCCTCCGGCCGGGCGGTGGACGCGTAGTAGACGGCCGTCGCGGCCGCGCACTGCACGGGACCGGAGAGGCCGATCCCCCGCTGGTCCAGGTAGACCATGTCGAAATGCTCCGGGATCGAGGCCGGGTCGGCGTCGGTGTAGCTCTCCGCAACCGCGATGCCGCTCGAGCCGGGCCCGCCGGTGATCGTGACGTAGGTCCCCAGCCGCTTGCCCGTAGCCTTCTGTATGGCGTAGGTGACGTTCCAGGTCGGGCCGCCGGCGACGAAGTGGTCGCGCGGGACGGCCAGCGTCACGCACTCGAAGCGGGTGCTGTCGGGGCACTTCTCCGACTTCACGACGCTCCAGCCGCCCGGGATGGCGACGGCGGGGGTCGGCGACGGTGGGGCGACGGTGGGCGATGGCGAGGGCGTGAGGCTCGGGGTGGCCGACGGGGTGGGGGCGGCGGACGCCAGGATGCTCGTCGGCACGCCGGTCGGCACCGGACTCGGCACGGCGCCGCAGGCGGCGACAACCACGGCGAGGGCGGCCAGAGCGACGGCTATGGGCCTCGGACGCATCTGATCCCTCCGCGGTCTGCGGACGCGGCGGTGCCCGATCACGAGCCCTGCCCCGTCATTCCCACTCGATGGTGGCGGGCGGCTTGCTGCTGATGTCGTAGACGACCCGGTTCACCCCCGGCACCTCGTTCACGATCCGCGACGAGATCTTCCCGAGGACGTCGTAGGGAAGCTTCGCCCAGTCGGCCGTCATCCCGTCCTCCGAGGTGACCGCGCGGATGGCGCACACGTTGGCATAGGTCCGCCCGTCGCCCATGACGCCCACGCTGAGGAGCGGCGTGAGGATGGCGAACGACTGCCAGAGCGACCGGTAGAGGCCGGCCGCCTTGATCTCGTCGATGACGATCCAGTCGGCGTCGCGGAGCGTGTCGAGGCGCTCCGCGGTGACCTCGCCGATGATCCGGATCGCGAGGCCCGGCCCCGGGAACGGCTGGCGGAGGACCATCGCCTCGGGCAGCCCCAGCTCCGCGCCCACCAGGCGCACCTCGTCCTTGAAGAGGTAGCGGAGCGGCTCGATGAGGGTGAACCGAAGGTCCGCGGGCAGCCCCCCCACGTTGTGGTGGGTCTTTATCTTCTGGGCCGCCTTCGTCTCAGGGGCGGTCGATTCGATGACGTCCGGGTAGAGCGTCCCCTGGGTCAGGAAGTCGATCCGGCCGATCTTCGCGGCCTCCTCCTCGAAGACCCGGATGAACTCGTCGCCGATGATCCTGCGCTTGGCCTCGGGGTCGATCACGCCGGCCAGGCGGGCCAGGAACCGCTCGCGGGCGTCGACCATCACGAGGTTCATCCCAAGGCTCTTCTCGAAGGTGACCCGCAGCAGCTCGGATTCCTTCTTCCGCATCAGCCCGTGGTCGACGTAGATGCAAGTGAGCCGGTCGCCGACGGCGCGGTGTACCAGCGCGGCCGCCACCGCGGAATCAACGCCGCCCGAGAGGGCGCAGATCACCTTCCCATCGCCGCCGGTCGCACGGGCGTGAGCGTCCACGCGCGAGCGGATCTCGTTCACCGTCGACTCGATGAAGTTCGCCGGCGTCCAGGTGGGGCGCGCGCCGGCGATCCCGAGAACGAAGTTGCGCAGCACCTCGCGGCCGTGGGGAGTGTGGACGACCTCGGGGTGGAACTGGATCCCGTAGAGCCCGCGGGCCGGGTCGGCGAGGCCGGCGAACGGCGTCGAGGGCGTCTGGGCGGTGGCCGAGAAACCGGCCGGGAGCCGGGTGATCGAATCGCCGTGGCTCATCCAGACCGCCTGGTTCCGATCGAGGCCGGCGAAGAGCCGGTCGTCGCCGGCGATGGTCAGGGTCGCCGGCCCGTACTCCCGGCGTGCCGCCGGCAGGACGTCACCGCCGAGCTCCAGGGCCATGAGCTGGGCGCCGTAGCAGATGCCGAGGACCGGGATCCGGCCGTTCCAGATCGCCGGGTCGGGCTTCGGTGCACCCTCGTCGTAGACGGAGTTGGGGCCGCCCGAGAGGATGATCGCGCGCGGGCGCCGACGCTCCAGCTCCGCATAGGGAGTGTCGTGGGGGAGCAGCTCCGAGTAGACGTGCAGCTCGCGAACGCGGCGCGCGATGAGCTGGGCGAGCTGGCTGCCGAAGTCGAGGACGACGATCGTGTCGGGCTCGGCGCCGCTGCGCCTCGCCGCGGGGGAGGGCGCCGCCGGGGACGTCGAGGTCGGGCCGGACCGGCGCCGCCGCGTCCAGCGCCACCTCCAGGTAGGCCTCCACCTCGGCGTCGTCCGGGGCGAGGACGCGGTGGCCGGCGTTGGCGAGATCGCCGTGGACGGTCCTGCCCCGGTCGCGTGGCGGCTGGTCGAGTGGCGGCTGGCCGCTCGCGGGATGGTCGCGCGCGGGCGCCCGGCCGGCGGGTTCGCTGGCGCCCGCCGCCGACCCCTGCTCCTCGCCCTCGCTCAAGCGCCTGCCTCCCGCCCTGCTGCCGTTCGGGGCAGTCTACCGGGCGGCTCCCGGGCTTGGCGCGCGCCGCCTCCCGACGGCAGGGTCGGTCAGCCAGCGGGGCGCAGGCGGAACGCGGGCCCAGCTCCCAGGCGCTCGGCCGGCGTCCCGTACTTGAGGATCAGCTCCGCGATCGCGCGGGCCCGGTCCGGTCCCTCGATCTCCTCGGCCCGGTAGGCCAGCCGCGCCGATCCGATCGTGCCGTGACAGGCCGGGTCGGCACGGAGGTTCGCCGCCCAGCCGGCGCTCGGGCTCCCGGCGGCGACGAGAAGGCTGCCGTCCGCCTCGGCGACGAAGCCGACGGCTCCGCGCACGGTTCGCCCGCTGACGCGCCCGGTGGTCTCGAGCAGGACGACCTTCCCCCAGGCCGCAAGCTGCTCGCCGTAGGTGTCGGGCATGATCGCTGCACGCGCCCTCCGGGTCGCCCCGGCCGGCGCCGCTACTTCCCGCGCAGCTGCCAGGACTTGCCCTCGGTGGCGACCGACGGGGCGTAGACGATCTCGACCTGCTGCATCTCGCGGATGGTGCGCGCGCCGAGGGCGGCCATCGACTGGCGCAGCGCGCCGACCAGGTTCTCCGTCCCGTCGGTCACGTGGGAAGGCCCGAAGAGGATCCGCTCCATGCGGCCCGATCGTGCCCACCTTGATGCGCGTGCCGCGCGGCAGGACGGGCGACGGGGCGGCCATCCCCCAGTTCGTGCCGCGGCCGGGCGCCTCCTCGGCGCGGGCCAGGGGGCTGCCCAGCATGACGGCGTCCGCGCCGGCCGCGATCGCCTTGGCGATGTCGCCGCCCTTCTTCATCCCGCCGTCGGCGACGACCGGGACCCAGCGCCCGGTCTCCGCGAAGAAGGCGTCCCGGGCGGCGGCCACGTCGCTCACGGCGGTGACCTGCGGGACGCCGATCCCGAGCACCTCGCGGGTGGTGCAGGCCGCGCCCGGACCGACGCCCACGAAGACCGCGGCGGCGCCCTGCTCCATGAGGGCGAACGCGGCCTCCGCGTGGGTCGTGTTGCCGACGGCGACCGGTATCGGCATGAAGCGGGTGAACTCGGAAAGGCTGAGCGGCTCGTACTTCGAGGCGAGGTGGCGGGCGCTGCTCACCTGGCTCTGGACGAGGAAGAGGTCGGCGCCGTGCTCGGCGCAGAACGGGCCGAATCGTCGCGCGGCGCCCGGCGTCGCGGCGACGGCGGCCTTCGCGCCGGCGGCGTGGATCTCGGCGATCCGGCGGGCGATCAGGTCCTCGCGGATCGGGGCGGCGTAGGCCTCGGCGAGGACCGCCCGGACCTCGGCGTCGGGCGCGGTGGCGATGCGCTCGAGGATCGGGGTCGGGTCGTCGTAGCGGGCCTGGACACCCTCGAGGTTCAGGATTGCGAGGCCGCCGAGGCCGGCCAGGACGCCGGCACTGCGGGCGTCGACCACCGCGTCCATGGCCGCGGCCAGCACCGGGATCCGGAGGGGGATGCCGGCGAAGTCCTGCTCCAGCGAGACGTCGCTCGGCTCGATCGTCTCGGTACCGGGGGCGAGCGAGACGTCGTCGAAGCCATAGGTCGGGCGGATCGAATCGACCTTCGAGCGGAAGTGGCGCCGCGCCGCGGCCCCGGTGGGGGTCTGCATCGTCGATCCGGATCCTCCGCGCCTGCCGCCGTCCGCCTGCCGGTCGTCGCTGCCGCCGCCCATGGCGCCATGGCCCTGGCCACGACGTGCCGCCGCACCCGGCCCGGGCCACTGGGCCGTCGCCACGGCGTCTGGGCGGAGCCCCGGCCACCGCCTTCGGCGCCGCGGCCAACGTCCGCGCCGGCCGCGGTTCGGGGGATTGTACGGCCGGTGCCGGGGGAACGGGCGAACCGGGAACGAGTGCGGACCGGCGGCGCCGCTTTCCTCGCCTCCGGGCGGTCTCGACGCGTCGCCGGGCCGCGCAACCGAGGTGCCACGCCTGCCCCGTCGCCGCGCCCAGCCCGTCGGGCCCCGTGCCTCCGGGCGTTCGGGCCCCGTGGCTCCGCGCGTTCGGCCCCCATGCCTCCGGGCGTAGGGCGGCGAGGTGTGTCTCCGCCCGGCTGGCGCCCCGCCCGCGTAAGCCCGGGGTGGCCGCGTCCCGAGTCCGAGCCCAGCGGGCGCCCCCGGTGCCTCGGGCGTTCGGGTCCCCCACCGCGCCCGCAGAGGCCCGCGACGATCGTCGACGCCCGGGCTGGCGCCCCGCCCGCATAAGCCCGGGGTGAGCGCCGGTATCTACGCTGTCGGTCATGGACGGTTCGAGGATCGGACGCGGCCTCCGGGCGATTCGCATCCGCGCGAATTCCACGCAGAAGCAGGTCGCGGAGGGCGCGAAGGTACCGCGCGCCGTGATCGCCTCCATTGAGCGCGGCGACCTCGCCCGAGTTCGGATCGGGCAGCTACAGGCCATCGCCGTGGCGCTCCGGGCAGACCTCGACGTCGTCCTGCGCTGGAACGGCACGGAACTCGACCGCCTTCTGAACGCGGGTCACTCGGCGATGCACGAGCTCGTCGTCGGCATCCTCACCGCGGCCGGGTGGGAGGTGGTCCCGGAGCGTTCGTTCTCGATCTGGGGCGAGCGCGGGGTGATCGATCTCCTCGGGTGGCACGCGGCGACCCGATCGCTGCTGGTGATCGAGCTCAAGACCGAGATCGTCGAGGTGCAGCGCCTGATCGGGACGGTCGATCGCTACCGGCGGCTCGCGCCGAAGGCGGTGGGCGACCTCGGCTGGGAGCCGCTCACCGTGAGCGTCTGGGTCGCGGTGGCGGAGAGCGCCACCAACCGTCGCCGGCTGAGCGAGCACGCCCTGGTGCTGCGCGCGGCGTTCCCGTCCGACGGCCGCACGGTCCCGGGCTGGTTGCGACGCCCGTCCGGCCCGCTCCTGGCGCTCTCCTTCCTGTCAGATTCGCGGGTGGCGAACCGTACGGCGGCTCGGTCCTCGCGGCAACGCGTCCGGGTGGCGTCCAGGGCCGCAGCGGTGCCTGCTCGGGCGGCTGAACTCGATCAGGGATTCGGCAGGTCGTGCACGTGACAGGTTCCGCCGGCGCCCCCCGGCGGGGGTCAACGGCCGAGTTCGCCGCCGCCCTCCATACGGTTCGCCAGGCCAGCATTTGAGAGGATCGGCACGCGCGAGGACGCGCGGAGCGGTCGACACGCGCGCGGCGGGGCCCGCGGAGGCGGCGAGCAGGCGCGTCGCACCAGCCCTGGTGCCGCGTCTCGAAGGTCGCCGGCCTCTTCGGCGTCGCGCCGCGTGCTTCCGGCCGCCCCCAACGGGCAAGCGTCTAGGAATCTGCCGGTCGCGGCCCTGCTAGCGGGCCAGCCGGCGCCCCTGCGGGTCCAGGCGGAACCAGGGCTCGCTCTGAGGGTCCAGCAGATTGCCCAGGATCCGGTCGATCGTGGCCCGGTACGTGGGCCAGACGACGAGGCGCAGCGCCTCATCGCGATTCGCCCAGCGGAAGCCGTCGTGCTCGTGGGAGAGCGTCGGCTCGGCGCCCGGCCGGACCCGGATGGCGAAGATCGCCCCGGCAATGACCGCGTCGGGGCCCTCGTCGTAGAAGTGGGTCACCTGGTCGAGGTCGTAGAAGGCCTCGATCTCGCCCGGCCCGAAGCCCACCTCCTCGCGCACCTCGCGAAGCGCGGCCATCGGGATCCTCTCGCCGGGTTCCACGCCGCCGGTGACGCACTGCCAGAGCCCCGGGAAGATGCGGCCGGGGGCGCGTCGAAGGAGGAGGAACTCCAGCTCGCCGGCCGGCGGGACGCGGTAGATCCAGCACTCGACGAGGTCGGGGCGGTACGGGCTCACGGGCGGTCGGCCTCCGGGGTGGGGGGCGTCGCGACCGTGGGGGGCGTCGCGGACGGGGGGGCAAGTGCGGCGAACGACGCCGCCAGCGCGTCGAGCTGCTCGAGGTGCATCAGGTCGTGGAGCCCCGCGAAGAGGAACCACTCTCCGCAGCGCAGCCGGCCGACGAGCGGGTGCTGAAGCGGGCACGCTTCTGTTTCGCGGCCCGCGACGGCACGGGCCGCGCGGGTGACCAGGCGCTGGCTCAGCTCGAGGCGGCGGCGCAGGTCATCGCGCGACGCATCAGAAGGGCCCGGGATGCCGGGCACGACGGTCGGGGCGTCGGCCGGGAAGCGGCCCTGGGCGGCCAGCGACGCGGCAACGGTGAGCCCCGACCGCGCGTCGAACGCGTGGCCGAGCGCCTCGGCCACCGTCCAGTCGGCCTCTCCGCCGGCGAGGCTCAAGGCCGCATCGGGGAGGGCATCGAGATGCGCCGCATAGGCCTCCGCGATCGCCGCGTGCTGGGGGAGAATCCGGGCCGCGCTTCCCTCCCCCGCCCGCGCCCGAACGGCGCGCCGCACATCGAGCGGCCGGCCCTCGGCAAGCGCGGCGAACGGCGCAACCAGGTCGGGCGCGCGCGCCTCGAGTGCGGTCAGCCACGCGGGCAGCGGGGCGGGATCGGCTGGCATGGCCGCGATCCTACGGGAAACGGGGACCGCCGCGGCGGTGGACCGGGGCGGTCGAGCGGGGGGGAGCCCCCGCGGAGAGAGAAGGAAAGGGAACGCTGCCTGGCGTTCTACCCTCCATATCGCGCGAGCGGCCCTCCCTGATTTCCGGGGCCGCCGGAACACGACGAGGGAATCGAACGAGGTGGGCTCGTCTATCGTGGAACCCTCAGAGGAGGCCCACCCGTGTCGTTCGCCGAGCTGATCCGCGCCCGTTACGCCGTGCGCGCATATCGACCCGATCCCGTGCCGGACGAGCTCCTTGCACAGGTCCTGGAAGCCGGTCGCCTGGCCCCGACCGCCTCGAACCGCCAGCCGATCGGGATCGTTGTCATCCACACCGCCGGCCGCGAGGCGGATCTCGGCCGGCTCTACTCCCGCGACTGGTTCGCCGCGGCGCCAGTGGTCCTGGGCGTCTGCACAGTCCCTCGGGAGGCCTGGACACGGGAGTCCTTCGACGGCCGGAGCTACGCCGACGTGGACGCGGCGATCGTGATGGACCACCTGGTGCTGGCTGCGACCGAGCTGGGGCTGGGGACGTGCTGGATCGCGGCGTTCGACCCTGCCGTCGCCCGCGAGATCCTGGGGCTGCCGGATGGCGTGGAGCCGCTGCTCTTCACGCCGCTGGGATTCCCCGCCGACGAGCCCGGCGCGAAGGAACGTCGGCCGCCGGCGGAGCTCGTGCACCTCGAGCGCTGGTAGCCGGGAGGGACGTCGGGCCGGACCCGGAGGCAAACGCGACGGGAGAGCACAGCTACCGAATGCGGGAGTGGGCTGCCCGCCTGGCGAACCCTCTACAGCTTCTCGAAGCGCTCCACGGGGAGGACGAAGACGGTCGCGCCGCCGACCTCCACCTCGAGGGGATAGGGCAGGAAGAACTCGCCGGGCTCGAGGATCGGCGGCATCGGGTTGACGAGCTGGGTCCGCGAATGGCAGGTCTCGCGGATGATCCCGAGGACCGCCTCGACGGCCTCGTCGTCGACGCCGAGGAGCACCGTCGCGTTCGTCTGCTTCAGGAAGCCGCCCGAGCTGTGCAGGCGGGTCGCCCGGAACTCGCGCTCGAGGAGCGTCTCGACCAGGGGGCCGGCGTCCTCGGGGTGCACGATGGCCACGACGAGCTTCACGTGGGCGAGTATAGGACGCACGCCCAAGCGGCCCGCTGCGACGCGTATCATCGGCACATCCCGGCCCGGGCCTCCCACGCCCTGGGACCGCGCGTGGAGGCAGCCGTGACCCAGCCCGAGCATTCCGCCGAACCCGGCCTCCTCCTGGCGACCGCCGTCCGCCTCGTGGCTCGAGCCGCCGACCTCGACGCTACCCTCGCAGCGCTGCTGGACGTCGCCCTCGCGGACCGGGGCGCCGCGGCCGCGCTCGTGGCGGCCACCGGCGACGACGGGCTCGTGCGCGCCCTGCGGGTGGCCGGTTCCGCGACCATTCCCGCCGACGAGGTCGTCGGCGCCTCGCTCGACGGCAGCCCGACCGCCGATCCGCTCGCCGACGCCATCCTGCAGCGACGGGCGGTCGCGGCGGGCACTGCCGGCGAGACGCCGCCGGGCCCGTTCGCCGCCCACAACCGGCTGGATCGGATCCTGGCCCTCCCGCTCATCGTCGGCGACGCCACGATCGAGCGCGTGGTCGGCGTGCTGGCCCTCGGCTGGCGCGCCGGCGAGCCCGAGGGCGAGGGCACGCCGGGCGTGCTGGACGCCGTCGTGGATCTCGCGGCCGTGGCGGTGGATCGCTCGGCGGCGACCGCCGGAGCCGTCGAGCAGGGGGAATGGCAGGATCGGCTCGCCCATCTCGACCCCCTGACCGGGCTCGTCAACCGCCGGACGCTCGATCGCGTGCTGGAGCTGGAGATCGCCCGGGCCGGCCGCCAGCGGAGCGACATCGCGGTGGCGGTCTTCGACGTGGACGGCTTCCGCGCCGTCAACGAGCGCGACGGGGCGTCGGCCGGGGACGCCGTCCTGCGGGCCGTGGCCGCGGTGCTGGCCGACCAGGTTCGCCTCGTCGACACGGTGGCCCGCATCGGGGGCGACGAGTTCGTCGTCGTCGCGCCCGGGAGCGGCGGCGTCGTCGTCGCCGACCGCATCCTCCGCGCCATCGAGGCACTGGGGGCCGTCCAGGGGAGGCCCGTGACGGTGTGCGCGGGCGTCGCCCGGTTTCCCGCCGATGGGACCAGCGCCGACGAGCTGCTGGCATCCGCGCTCGGGGCACTCGAGGGCGCCCGTGCCTCTGGGCAGGGCACGATCGCGGAGGTTCGCGCCGGCTGACGGTTCGCGCCGACGAACGTTCGGCGGCGGCTGACGCGCATTGCGGCGGGGGATGAGCCTCGGCAGTTCGGCACGCCGGAATGCTCCCCGTGACCGTCTCGCGCGCTGCCCGGGCTCAGGCGAGCGGGGCCACCCGGTCGAGGAAGGCGAGGAGCGCCGCGGAAGCGGCGGCCAGGACGTCGGGTTCGGGCGCGGACGCGTCGACGATCACCCAGCGGTCGGGCTCGGCGGCGACCAGCGACAGGTAGCCGCCACGGACGCGGGCGTGGTAGGCGCGGTCGAAATGGGCCTCGAACCGGGTCGTCTCGGCGGCGCTCTTGCGGGCGAGGCCGATCTCGACGGGGACGTCGAAGAGGATGGTCAGGTCGGGCCGCAGGCCGCCGGTCGCGAAGTGCCCGACGGGAAGGAGCTCCTCGACGCCGAGGCGGCCGCCGAACCCCTGGTAGGCGAGCGTCGAGTCGAGGTAGCGGTCGGAGAGCACGACCGCACCGCGATCGAGCGCCGGCCGGATCACCGTCTCCACGAGCTGAGCCCGGGCGGCCATGAAGAGCAGCGCGTCGGCCCGCTGGGTCAGCAGGACCGACGACTCGTGGCGGTCCATGAGTATGGCCCTGATCCGCTCGCCCGCCGGCGTCCCGCCCGGCTCGCGGACGAGCAGGGCCTCGCGCCCGGTGGCCGCCACCGCGGCGCGCAGCCGTTCGGCGTGGACGGTCTTGCCGCCTCCTTCGGGGCCCTCGAGCGTGATGAAGGGCCCCCGTCGGGGCGCGACGCCGGACATCATGGCGCCAGAGTAGCGGGGTCGCGCGGTGGGCGGGACGGCGGGGCCGGCCGGGGGCGGGACGGGCGGGGCCGGCCGGGGGCGGGACGGGCGGAGCCGGCCGGGGGCGGGATGGCACCGTGCCTTCGCCCCTCGGCAGGCGCAGGACAGCCCCCAGGCGAGCGCGGTCGCTCCGTCCTCCCACCGCGCCGGGTCGGGGCAGGAGTGCGGCCCGCGTTGCCGTCACGCCCGCGTTGCCGTCACGCCCGCCCTCGGCCGCTGCTACCTTGCGCGGCATGCACGAGATCACCGACCGGGCGCTCGACACCGCCCGGATTCGTGGGGCGTCCTACGCCGACGTCCGCGTCGTCCGCCGGCGGGAGGAATCGATCGACGTCAAGAGCGGCCGCCTGGCCGGCGTCCTCAGCCACGAGACCGAGGGCTTCGGCGTCCGCGTCCTCGTCGACGGGGCGTGGGGGTTCGCGTCCTCGCATCGGCTCACGGCCGGCGAGGCGGATCGCGTCGCGGCCGGGGCCGTCCGCATCGCCCGCGCCAGCGCCACGGCCCTGCGGCGTCCCGTCACCCTCGACGACCGGCCTCCCGCGCGCGGGCGCTTCGAGACTCCCGTTGCCGAGGACCCCTTCGCTATCCCCCTCGAGAACAAGATCGGCGACCTGCTCGCGGCGGACGAGGCGATGCGCCGGGTCGAGGAGATCGCCTTCGCGGACAGCACCTATGGCGCCCAGCGCGAGGAGAAGACGTTCGCCGCCAGCGATGGCAGCTTCACCGAGCAGGTGATCACCCACGTCGGCGCCGGCATCGAGGCCAACGCGGTCGACGGCGACGAGCACCAGCGGCGCAGCTACCCCGACGCGGGGGGCGCCTGGCAGGGCGCGGGCTACGAGTACGTCCGCTCGCTGGACCTCGCCGGCGCCGCCGAGCGGGTCGCCACCGAGGCCGTGCAGCTTCTCTCCGCGCCCCAGCTGCCGCCGGGACGGCGGACGATCGTCCTCCACCCTTCGCAGCTCTACCTGCAGGTCCACGAGAGCTGCGGCCACCCGACCGAGCTCGACCGCGTCTTCGGCACCGAGGCCAGCTTCGCCGGCACGAGCTTCCTGACGACGGACAAGCTCGGCGCCGGCTTCCGCTACGGGTCCGAGATCGTCGACATAGTCGCCGACGCCACGGCGCCCGGGGGGCTGGGGACCTTCGGCTGGGACGACGAGGGCGTGGCGGCCCACGCGGTGCCGCTCGTCCAGGCCGGCGTCTTCGTCGGCTACCTCTCGAGCCGCGAAACGGCGCCGCGGATCGGGCGACGCTCCGGCGGCGCGATGCGGGCGGACGGCTGGAACCGGATCCCGCTCATCCGGATGACGAACGTGAACCTGCTGCCGAAGCCCGGGATGAGCCTGGACGAGATCATCGCGGACACCGACGACGGCCTCTTCCTCGTGACGAACCGGAGCTGGTCGATCGACGACCGGCGCCTCAACTTCCAGTTCGCCACGGAGCTCGCCTACGAGATCCGGGGCGGGAAGCTCGGGCAGCTCTACCGCAACGCCACCTACACCGGGATCACGCCGACGTTCTGGGGGAGCTGCGACGCGATCGGCGACGAGTCCAGCTACGTGATGCTGGGGTCGCCGAACTGCGGGAAGGGCGAGCCGATGCAGGTCGGGCACGTTGGCCACGGCTGCTCGGGGGCGCGGTTCCGCGATGTCCAGGTGGGGGTGATGTCGTGAGGGCGGTGGAGCCTGCCGGCGGGCGTCTCGACCCGGCGGCGGCGCTCGCGCTGGCGGAGACGGTCCTGCACCTGGCTGAGGTGGAGGGCGCCACGGAGGCCGAAGTCCTCGTGACCGGCAGTGACGACGCCCTGACCCGCTTCGCCAACTCGGAGATCCACCAGAACGTCTCCGAATCCGACATCAGGGTGAACCTGCGCTTCGCCCGCGGGAAGCGGATCGGCGTGGCTTCGTCAGGGCGCACAGACCCCGCGGCGCTGCGGCGGCTCGCCGAGACCGCGGGCCGGATAGCGGCAATCGCGGAGGAGACCGGCGACTGGGCCGGGCTGCCGGCGGCCGGGCCCGCCAAGCCCGTGGAGGGCGCCTTCGCCGCCGCCACCGCCGACGCCTCCCCGGAGCTGCGTGCCGCCGGCGTGCGCGCGGTGATCGCCGCGGCCGACGCCGCCGGAGTCAGGGCCTACGGGTCGTTCTCCACCGGCCTGGAGACGGTCGCCGTCGCCACCTCGGCGGGGATCCGGGCGGCAGAGGCCCGCACGGCCGCGCGGCTGCTGACGGTCTCGATGGGCCCCGACGACGGGACGGGGTACGCGGAGGCGGCCGCCGTGGACGCGACGGCGATCGACGCCGCGGTGGTCGGCCGGGAGGCGGCCGAGAAGGCCCACCGCTCGGCGCGGCCGATCGACCTGCCGCCGGGTGACTACCCGGTGGTGCTGGAGGAGTACGCGGTCGCCGACCTCCTCGACAACCTCGGCTTCGTCGGCTTCTCCGGCCTCGCCGTCGAGGAGGGGCGCTCCTTCTTCGAGCCCGGGAAGCGGGTTGGCAGCGAGCTCGTAACGATCGTCGACGACGCGCGCGACCCGGCCGGGATGCCGGCCGGCTTCGATTACGAGGGCGTCTCCACGCGCCGCGTCGTGATGGTGGAGGCCGGCGTCTGCCGGGAGGTCGTCCACGACGCCGCGACCGCGGCGCGGGCCGGGGTGTCGTCCACGGGCCACGGCCTGCCGGCGCCGAACCCGTGGGGTCCGTTCCCCCTCCACGCCGCGATGGCGGCGGGATCGACGCCGCGGGCGGAGCTGGTCCGCGGGCTGCAACGCGGCCTGCTGGTTACCCGTTTCCACTACACGAACGTGGTCCACGGGAAGCTCGCGGTCATCACCGGGATGACCCGTGACGGCACCTTCCTTGTCGAGGACGGCGAGATCGTGGGCCCGGTCCGCAACCTCCGCTTCACCCAGTCCTACCTCGACGCGCTGGCCAGGGTGGAGGCGGTCGCGTCCGCGCGGCGCCTGCTGCGGGGTGAACTGGGCGCGGTCCTGGTGCCCGCAGTGCGGATCGGGTCGTGGCGCTTCACGGGAACGACGGCCAACGGCTGAGCGGCTCGCCCAAAGCCAGACAGAACGGCTCCCGCCGACGATCCCGACGCGCGGGCGCGCGCCGGCGGGATCTCCGTTCGATACGGCTACTGGCCCTGCGCCTTCGTGAAGCCGTCCTCGCCGGCGAAGACGTGGAGCTTCTCGACGTGCGTCCAGGCGAAGCGCTCGCCGACCCGTCCCAGGAGGGCCGCGATGTCGGCGTCGGTCACGGGCGCGCCGTCCACGCGGGCGACGAACCGCGCCCGGAGCACGCCCACCGCGTCGGGGTTGAGCCCCGTGTCGGGGTAGACCATGGTGCCGCGACTGTCGACCATCTGGAGCGCCAGCGCGTCGCCGCCAAGCGCGGTCAGTTCCGGGCCGGCCTCGGCGGGCTTCGCCCACGATTCCAGGAAGAGGTCGACGCCGACCGTGGTGCGGGGAACCGCGGCCGAGACCGCCGCGCCGTACGACCAGCGCTGACGCGGCGTGGGCTCGACGGCCGGCCGCACCGCGTCGGAGCGGGGCGGGACGGTGGCAGGCCGACGGCCCAGGTTCGCGATGATCGAGTCGGTGAAGCCCGTCGTCGACGCGGCGTGCTCCACGTCGCCGCCGGTCTGGCGGGCCAGGTCCTGGGTTACCGCCTTCCCCTCCTCGAGGGTCACGAGGACCGCGTCCTCGATCGAGGCGGCGGCGGCGGCTTCGCCCACGTGGCGCAGCATCATGAGCGCCGACAGGATCAGCGCCGTCGGGTTGATGACGTCCTTCCCGGCGTACTTCGGGGCCGAGCCGTGGACTGCCTCGAAGATCGAGACCTCGTCGCCGTAGTTGCCGGACGGCGCGAAGCCCAGGCCGCCGACCAGGCCGGAGGCGAGGTCGCTGATGATGTCGCCGTTGAGGTTCGTGGTGACGACGACGTCGAACTGGACCGGGTTCTTGGCCATCTGGTGGGCGACGTTGTCGATGATCAGGTGCTCGGCCGTGATCTCCGGGTACTCGACGCTGAGCTCCTCGAAGGTCCGCTTGAAGAGGCCCTCGGTGAGCTTCATGATGTTGGCCTTGGTGGCGCAGGTGACCTTGTGGCGACCCTCCCGGCGGGCCAGCTCGAAGGCGTAGCGGATGATCTTCTCGCTGCCCTTGCGGGTGATGACCTTCAGGCACTGCGCGACGTCGGGCGTCTGCATGTGCTCGATGCCGGCGTAGAGGTCCTCGATGTTCTCCCGGACGATGATCATGTCCACGCCCTCGCCCGCGTAGCGGGTGGGCACGCCGGGGAGCTCGCGCGCGGGGCGGACGTTGGCGTAGGTCTCGAAGAGCTTGCGCAGGGTGACGTTGGCGCTCTTCTCCCCGAAGCCGACCGGGGTTGCGAGGGGACCCTTCAGGACGACGTGGGTGCGCTCGATCGAATCGCGGGTGGCCTTCGGCACGCCGGAGGTGTCGCCGCGCTTGAAGACCTCGGCGCCGGCCTCGGCCTCCTCCCAGTCGACGACCACGCCGGCCGCGGCGATGATCCGCTGCGCGGAAAGGACGACTTCGGGACCGACCCCGTCGCCGGGGATGAGGGTGATCCGGTGGGACTGACCTGGCATCGGGGGGTCTCCTGTTCGGGCGGGCGCGGGGGCGGAAGCGGGCGTGTCGCCGGCCGGGCGCGGGCGCGGTGTCCCGGTGATTCTGCCCCATCCGTCACGCCACGGTCGCGGCCGTGGCCGCGTCGCGCGAAACGACCCCGAGATCCTGATGCCCCTGGCCGCATCAGCCGGGCATCATCGCGCGAAACGACCCCGAGATCCTGATGCCCCTGGCCGCATCAGCCGGGCATCATGCCAACCGGAAGCCGCGGCTGATGCGCCCGCGATGCTCCCACGGGCATCACCGCAGGGTGGGCGCCGCGGCTGATGCGCCCGCGATGCTCCCACGGGCATCACCGCAGGGTGGGCGCCGCGGCTGATGCGCCCGCGATGCTCCCACGGGCATCACCGCAGGGTGGGCGCCGGGCGCGGTGTGAAAGCAGGCGCGGTGTGAAAAGCAGGCGCGGTGTGAAAAGCAGGCGCGGTGGACAGCGGGCGCGGCTCGCTCAGTAGGAAACCCGGTCCGGCTTCGCCAGCCACTCCTCGAGAACGGTGATCGCCTCGGCGCGCAGGAGGTTGTCCGTGTGGAGCGAGCGCGCTTCGGGGGTGAGCGGGACCTCGCGGTAGATGCGGGCGTCATCGAAGCCGGCCCGGGCGGCGTCGTCGCGGGTCGCCGCATAGACGAGCCGCTCGACGCGGGCCCAGTAGGCGGCCGCCAGGCACATCGGACAGGGCTCGCAGCTGGTGTACAGGACGCAGCCGCCGAGGTGGAACGCGCCCAGGCGGCGGCACGCGCGCCGAATGGCGACGACCTCGGCGTGGGCGGTGGGGTCCAGGCTCGAGGTGACGGCGTTCCAGCCGCGGGCGACGATGACGCCGTCCTTCGCCACGACGGCGCCGAACGGCCCGCCGCGGCCCTGGCGCATCCGGGTCCGCGACAGGCGGATCGCCTCGCGCAGGAACGGAGTGTCCTGCTCGGCAGTCTCGTCGACCTGGGTCATGGGCTCACCTCTGGCCGACGGTAGCGCGCCGGTCGCGCCGGATTGTAGGGCCGAAGCGCAGGTTCGAGGCAGGCCGGCGACCCGCCGGGCCTCGCATCGCGCGTCCGGATGGCGCTCGAGCGCCATCAAGGCTTCCGACTGCTGGGCCGAGGGAACCGGCTCGGCAACTTCGTCGTCATACGGAGTGCTTACGCTTGTAAGTACATCATCGAACAGGAGCCCCTCCAATGCGCGCGAGTCGCCCAGTCATAGTCCTCCTTGCCGCGGTCCTCCTCGGCGGCTGCAGCGCCGCCACGGCAGGCCAGCCTGCCGCGCCCCGGGATGCGATCGAGATCACCTGCGACGACCTGGCCCTCCCGTCCCGCGAGACCGCGGCAGCGACGGTGGAGCAGACCGTGAAGGCCACCGTCGGCGAGACGATCCGGATCACCCTCTGCTCGAACCCGTCGACCGGCTTCTCCTGGGAGCTGCCCGTCCTCCCAGCCTCGTCAGCCGTCGCGCTCGTCGATCACGCGGTCGTGGCACCCGACGGTGCGCCGGTCGGCAGCGCCGGCAGCGAGACCTTCACCTTCAAGGTTGGGGCACCCGGGACGACGGAGATCCCATTCGCCTACAGCCAGCCCTGGGCCGGCGGCACCAAGGGAGCCAAGACCGTGCTCCTGACCGTGGTCGCCTCCTAGTGTCCCGCGGGTCGGCACGTCGTCGAGGACGACGTGCCGACCGCCATGGGGATGGGCGCGCGCGACCTGTACATATGGGGTCGATGACGCCAGAGTCGTCCCGACCGGTCGAGTCAAGACTGCAGGAGGCCCTGGTTTGGACACACCCCTCTCGAGGATCCTGACCACTCTCGGAAGTGTTGTGTCCATCGGCTTCGGCGTCTGGCACTTCTTCGTCCCGGGGATCTGGAACTGGTACTCGTACATCGACCCGTCCGCCACGGAGCTCGTCGTCGCGATCCGGGCGATCAACGTCTTCTTCTCGCTGTGCCTGGTGCTGTTCGGGCTGATGAACCTGCTCATCGCGTATGGGCCCGGCAGCAGCCGCTATGCCGCCGGGGTCGTGCTGGGAGCGACGTGCGTGTTGTGGTCGGTGCGGGTCGTGATGCAGGTCGTCTGCCCCCAGGGTTCGACGAGCCCTCTCCTCCAGTACGGCTTGCTCCTGTCATTCGCCCTGGTGCTGGCGTGCTACTCGGTCTCGCTGGTCCTGGTCATCCGTGACAAGAGCCCGGCCTGAACGCTTCGGAAGGGACGAGATGGAAGAGGAACTGATCGGGACGTTCAGGCGGACCCTGGACGCGCACTTCCCCAAAGAGGCGGGGGTCACTCGAGACGCATACGTGAGCACCTTCGAGATGATCCTGAGCAGCGAGATCCGGGAAGCACCTGTTCTCGACGTGGCAAAAGGAACCCTCGCGACGTACATCAAGCTGAGCGTCCTGGCGCTGTCCATGGCGAAGCAGCTCGAGACGTACGGACTCTCCGAGTACGAGATCGGTGAACGCATCTATCGAACGGCGGACGCGCAATTCAGGCTGCCCGCACTCCGGAGACGGATCCAGCGCAGCCTGTTCTTCTCGAGCATCAACAAGCGGCAGATCAGGGCACGTCAGGCCGCAACGAGCCGGCAGGCGAACGGCATCAACGGGTTCAAGCTGAGGTTCGTCGAGGGCGCCACGAGCGACGAGTTCGGAGTCGACTACGTGGCGTGCGGTATCTGCGCGTACTTCGGGCGGAAGGGCATGTTCGAGTACGTCAAGTACCTGTGCCTGGTCGACTACGCGATCATGAAGAACATGGGAATCGCATTCAGCCGGACGACGACCCTGGGCAACAACGGACCGAAGTGCGACTTCCGGTTCTCGAAGGCAGGGCCGATCGTCGAAGGCTGGCCCCCGAACGATCTGACGGAGTTCCGGCAGCAGGACACTCCCGCCTGATGCAGGGAACTGGTTGCGCGGACCACGGCCCCGAGGGCACGCCGGTCGGCCCGCCCGGCTGACCCAACCGGCGCGGGAGCTTCGAACCGCTCGCCCGGCGTCACATGTCGAGCGCCGCCACCCGCGAACCTCGTTCTTGGGTCCGTTCAAGCCCAGCAGAGCTTCGCCGCCCGTATCCTTGACTGCCGAGACTCGTTCGTGAGGAGGCAGGGATGGTCCGTCCGCGCCCGTGGGCAGGTGTCCTGCTGTTCGCCGGGGCCGCGGTCTTCTGGCTCGTGAACACCGCTGCCGAGGCCGCCTACCCCGCCTACGACATCCACGACGACGCGCTCAGCCGCCTGGGCTCGCTGGGCGCGCCGACGGCGTGGTACTGGAACGGCGCGCTCCTTCTGCTCGGCTCCTCCTGGCTCTTCGGCATCCTCCTCGCGCTGCGCGGCAAGGTGGGCCGGACGTGGCTCGTCCTGAACGCGATCCCGCCGCTGTTCGTCTTCCTCGTGGGGCTCTTCCCGGTGGGCTCGATCGCCGCGCTCCACAACCTCGGGGCCTACGGCGGATTCACCGCCGGGGGCCTCGTGATGCTCGCCGACGCGCGGATCCTTCGCGGCCCGATCCGCTACGCCTCGGCCCTGCTCGGCGCGTTCACGCTCGGGTGCCTGGCCGTGTTCACCTTCCTGTCGATCCCCGACGTGGTCGGCTACGGCGGTGGCGAGCGGCTCGTTGCGTACCCGATCCTGATCTGGCTCATGTGCGTCGGTGGCTACCTGATGGCCGGCGGGGGGCTCGCCGGGCGCGGGCGGTAGAGCCGCGCAACGGGGGCGGGCGCGGGCGCCCGAGTGGCCCGCGGAAGGTGCCCAGGCCGGCAGGGCCGGGAAGCCGGCGGGGCGCTAGGATCGGCGCGAGATGACCAGTCCCGCCACGATGCCCCCGCCCGCGACCCGCATCCCGCTCCTGCTCGACGTCGACACCGGGATCGACGACAGCCTGGCCCTCCTCTACGCCTGCGGCTCGCCCGAGGCCGAGCTGGTCGCCGTCACCTGCGTGGCCGGGAACGTGGACGCCCGGCAGGTGGCGGAGAACACGCGGGCCGTGCTTGAGCTGGCCGGCCGCGACGACGTGGAGGTGGCCCTGGGGCGCGAGACGCCGCTGGTCCGCCCGCTCGTCACCACGCCCGAGACTCACGGCCCCCGGGGAATTGGGTATGCGGTGCTGCCCCCGGCGCGCCGCGCGCTCTCGGAGCGCCACGCGGTGGATCTCATGATCGGGGAGGCGCGCCGCCGGCCCGGCGAGATCACGCTCGTGACCCTTGGCCCGGCCACGAACCTGGCCGCCGCGGTGCTCCGCGAGCCCGAGCTTCCGCTGCTCCTGCGCCGCTGGGTGCTGATGGGCGGCAGCTACCGCTCGCCGGGAAACACGGCGCCGACGACGGAGTGGAACGTCTCGGTCGACCCGGAGGCGATGAAGGTGGCGATCGCGGCCTTCGGCGATCCGGGGATCGTGGAGCGCCGGCTGGCGGCCGGGCTGGCGGGGCTCCCCCTTGCCCTCGGCCTTGATGTGACGGAGCGGGCGAAGCTGCTCCCCGACCACCTGGCCGCCCTGGCGCGGCGCGCCGGCTCCCGCCCGGACCCCACCCGCGACGCGGCGGCCGGCAGCGTCGCCAGCCACCGGGTCGTCCGCTACGTGGACGACGCGCTGCGCTTCTACATGGAGTTCCACTCGCGCTACGACGGCTTCTGCGGCGCCTTCATCCACGACCCGCTGGCCGTGGCCGCCGCCCTGGACCCGGGGCTCGTGCGGGCCGAGGAGCTCGCCGTCGACGTGGAGCTGGAGGGCACCCTGACGACCGGCGAGACGGTGGCCGACTGGCGTCGTGCCCGGGGCCGGCCGCCGACGCTTGCGGTTGCGGTCGAAGCCGACGTCGCGGCCTTCTTCGAGCGTTTCGTGGAGCGCGTCGGCGGCCTGGCGGCGCGGATCGGCCCGGCCTGACGACGCCGACGGCCGCGAACGCCGGTGGGGCGGCACCCCTCGCGACGGTCGGGCACGCGGCGGCAACCGGCCCCGGGGTCAAACCGGGGCGGCCGGCGCGCCCACCCACGGGCGGGCGATACTTGGGACCGCACGCGCCGTCCCGGGCGAGCGCGGCGCAACGGAGGGCACCGGTGGACTGGATCCGCCGCCAGTTCGACACCCGCACGATCGTGCTCATCCCGATCGCGATCGCGATCAACATCGTCCTCGGCCAGACCGTGGCTGCGGCGCTGAAGGTCCCGATCTACATGGATTCGATCGGCACGATCTTCGTCGGCGTCGTGGCGGGGCCCGTCCCCGGCATGCTCACCGGCCTCCTGTCGAACCTCCTCTGGACGTACGTCCTGCCGGCCCCGTTCAACTCCCAGTACGCCGCGCCCTTCGCGATCGTGGCCGTGGAGATCGGCCTCTTCGCCGGCATCTTCGGGCGAGTCGGCTGGTTCCGCTCACGCCCGGCGTCGAGCCTGCCGGCTCTGCTCGCCGGCTTCGCCGTCGTCGCCGCCATCGTCGGCATCGTCTTCTTCTACGGCTTCCTCCCCTTCTATGCGAACGGCACGCTGACCTTCTTCGGCGACCAGGCGGATGTCTCCGGAATCTTCGTTGCCCTCAGCTGGGCGGTGGCGGCCTTCCTCGTCCTCGCCGTCGTCGGGTTCCTCTTCCTGCTGCTGGCGCGGCGTGACCTGGGCGTCGTCTTCGTGGCGGTGGGCGGGGCGATCACCGGCGTCGTCTCGGCGATAGTCTCGGCCCCGATCTCGGCGATCGTCTTCGGCGGCGTGACCGGCTCGGGCACCGACCTCCTGGTCGGCGCCTTCCAGCAGGCCGGTTCGGACCTCCAGAAGGCGGTCCTCCAGCAGGGCCTCCTCTCGGACCCGATCGACAAGGTGCTCACCTTCTTCATCGTCTTCCTGCTGATCCAGACTCTCTCGCGGAGGTTCGTCGCCCGCTTCCCGCAGGGAGAGAGGGCCGTCGGGCTGGAGGGCGCATAGACCTCGTCCGGATGGGCGACGAGGATCTCGTCGCACACCTGCTCCCCGCAACCCCGTCGCCGTATCACCGGCTGAACCCGCTCACGAAGGCGCTGGCGGCCACGATCACGTCGCTGGCGGCGTTCGTGGCCGGCGGCTACCTGGTCCCCCTGGCGCTCGTCGGGGTCGTCCTCGCCTCGGCGGCGGCGGGTCGCGTCCTCCGCCGGCTGCTGCGGGGCTCGCTTCTCCTCACCTTGCCGATCGCGATCTCCGTGATCCTGGTGAGCGTCCTGACGCGGCCCGGCGAGACGGTGATCCTCGTCCTGGGGCCCTTCGACGTGACCCTGGAGGGCGTCGACTTCGCCGGCCAGACGCTGGTGCGCCTGTTCGCGATCTCGACCGCGATCGGGCTCTTCGCTCTCACCACCGACCCGCGGGCGTTCGTCTTCGATCTCGAGCGGCGCGGGCTCTCGCCGCGCTTCGCCTTCGTCGCGGCGGCCACGATCGAGGCAGTCCCGGCGATGGCGGCGCGGGCGGGCGTCATCGCGGCGGCCCAGCGCAGCCGGGGACTCGACACGGAAGGGAGCCTGCGGGCGCGCCTGCGCGGCGTCCTGCCGATCGTGGGGCCGGTCCTCCTCTCCTCGCTGACCGAGGTGGAAGAGCGGAGCCTCGCCCTCGAGGTGCGCGGCTTCGGCCGGCCGGGCCGGCGAAGTCTCCTGTGGTGGCCGCCGGATCGCCCGGTCGAGCGGCTGGCGCGCTGGCTCCTCGTCGCCGCCCTCGTGGCCCTCGTCGCCGTCCGCGTGCTCGACGCCTGGCCCCCCCTCCCGTGAGCGAGCCCGTGAGTCGCGCGATCGTCCGCCCGAAGGACCGCCGGCGTGCTTGAGCTGCGGGGCATCACCTACCGCTACGCGGGCTACGCCCGGCCGGTCGTCCACGACGTGAACCTCGTCCTGCACGACGGGGAGATAGTTGGCCTCGTAGGCGGGAACGAGTCCGGCAAGTCGACGGTCTGCCTGGTGGCATCCGGGCTCGCCCCGCTCTCGATCGGCGGCGAGCTTCGCGGCCAGGTGCTGATCGACGGCGAGCCGACGGCCGGCCTCGCGGTCCACGAGCTGGCGCAGCGGGTGGTGATCGGCTTCCAGGACCCGGCGACCCAGCGCTCCGGGATCGCTGCGACGGTCTTCGAGGAAGTTGCTCTCGGGCCGATGAACCTGGGCCTGCCGGTCGCCGAGACGCTGGGCCGGGCACGGCGGGCGCTGGCGACGCTCCGGATCGAGCACCTGGCGGAGCGCGACCCGGCCCGCCTCTCCGGCGGCCAGGGGCAGCTCGTGGCGATCGCGAGCCTCCTCGCGATGGGGCCGCGTCACGTGATCCTCGACGAGCCAACCGCCCAGCTCGATCCGGAGGGCTCGAACCTCGTCCTGGCGGCGTTGCGCGACCTTGCCGCCAGCGGCGCCGCGCTCCTCGTCGTGGAGCACAAGACCGACCTCCTCGACGGCCTCTGCAACCGGGTGGTGGTGGTGGACGGCGGGCGCATCGTCCTGGACGGTCCCGCGGCTGCCGTGCTGGACGACCAGCGGCTGGAGAGCTGGGGAGTGGAGGCGCCGGCGCGGGTGCGCCTGGCGCGGGCGCTCGCCGCGCGCAGCCTGCCGGGCCTCGCGGAGCTGGGGTGGTCAGGGTGAGGGCGACCGGCGCCGGCACGAACGCGACAGAAGCCTCGGTCGGAATGCCCGCGGCGGCGCTCGACGCTCCGGACGTGACCGCGACGGCGCCCGCCATCGAGATCTCCGGCCTCGTCCACGTCTACCCCGAGGGCACGCGGGCCCTCGCCGGTGTGGACCTGCGCATCGCCGCCGGCGAGGCGGTGGCGATCGTCGGCCAGAACGGCAGCGGGAAGTCCACTCTGGTCCGCCACCTCAACGGCCTCCTCCGCCCGACCGCAGGGGTCGTCCGGGTCGATGGGCGAGACGCCGCGGGCGTCCGGGTCGCGCGGCTGGCGGCGCTCGTCGGCCTCGCGTTCCAGGACCCGGACCGCCAGATCTTCGCCGGGCGAGTCAGGGCCGAGGTCGCCTTCGGGCCCCGGAACCTCGGCGTGCGGGGGGCCGCGCTCGACGGTGCCGTCGCCGCGGCGCTGGCGGCGGTGGGCCTCGCCGATGCCGCCGACGCCAACCCCTACGACCTCGGCTACTCGCGCCGCAAGCTGGTCGCGATCGCGTCCGTGCTCGCCATGCGCACGCCGATCGTGATCCTCGACGAGCCGACCACCGGGCAGGACCTGCGCGGGATGGTGCGCGTGCGGGAGATCGTCCGGGGCCTGGTCGCAGAGGGCCGGACCGTGCTCGCGGTCAGCCACGACATGCGCTTCGTGGCCGAGACGTTCGAGCGCGTCGTCGTCATGCGCGACGGGCGGATCATCCTGGATGGGACGCCGGCCGAGGTCTTCGCCGAGGGGGCGTGGCCGGTGCTCGCCTCCACGTACGTGGAGCCGCCGCTCGCGGCCCGGGTGGGGGCGCGCCTGGGTCTCGGCTCGACTCCGACGGAGGCCGCTCTCGTGGGGGCGCTGGCGGCACGAGCCTGACGCCGATTGAGGCGCGCGGGCGATGGCGGCGCGCGGCGGCGACGCGGCTGCGTCGGACGGACGCGGCCGGCGGCGCGGGAGGCACGCGCGGCCGGCGGCGCGGAGAGGCGTGCGCGGCCGGGAGCGGGGAGAGGCGTGCGCTGCGACGCGTGGGCCGCGGCCGTGTCGGAACATGGCGGCCGGCGGTCAGCCCCCGTCGGCAGCCGCTCCCGGCGTGACCTCGGGCTCCACGTCCAGCGCCACCTCGAAGGCCGCGCCATCCACGATCCGCCACGCTCTCACGGCGAGAGCGCCCGGGGCGTGGTTCGCGGCACCCGCGGGGTTCGCGCCGGGCGCAGGGTTCGCGCCGGCAGCGGCACCCGCAGGGTTCGTGCCGGCAGCGGGGTTCGCGCCGGCAGCGGGGTTCGCGCCGGCCGCGGCCCCCGCGGCGGGGCGCGGAACGAAGCCCCGCTGATCCGGCGCCAGCGAGACGAGCAGGTAGAGGGCGTCGGGCCACTGCCCGGCGAGGCGGACGTCCATCGAGCTTGGCCGGGCCGCGGAGCGGACGTGGCTGTGGACGATCCCCCAGGTCACCTCGTCTGCGTCGTCGATGGCGAGCGAGACTCGCAGGAGGTCGTCGGGGTGGATCTCGTAGCGGAGCGGTGAGGCGGCGAGGTTTCGGGCGGGGTGCCAGCGCGTGGCCGTGCCACCCTCGGCGGCGGGCGCCGTGCCCGCGATAAGCCCGCAGGCCTCGTTCGGAAACTCGGCCCGGGCGTGGGCGACGAGCGCGTCGCGGATAGCCGCGGGCAGGGTCACGCGGGCGGGCCCGGGATGACGGTGCGCGGCCAGACGCCGAGAGTCAGGGCGGACGCCCGGGCCCGGCGGCGGGGCGATGGCCCTGCTGGGGACGGTTCCAGCAGCGGACCTGCTGGAATCCGGGCGCTTCGTGCTCACGGTTCCCGGCGAACCCGGGGTTGGGCCGCAAACCCGAGCGTGGGGGCTGGTAATCCAGCAGCAGGCCTGCTGGAACCCTGCCCGGGTTGGTGGATCCGGGCGGGTTGGATGCCCACGCTCACGCCGGGAATTCGCGGGGCGGCGCGGGGAACGGGAAGGCGAGCGCCTCGGTGGCGGGCGCCGCCCGAGCCACACGCGCCTCCACCGCGGCGTCCGAGCAGACCGGGCAGGCCGGGTCGCGAACAAGCTTCACTTCCGTGAACGAGGCGTCCAGCGCGTCGAACAGCAGCAGCCGCCCGGCCAGCGTGTCGCCGATCCCGAGCAGGACCTTGAGCGCCTCGTTGGCCTGGAGCAGGCCCATGATCCCGGGCACGACACCCAGGACCCCGACGACGGAGCAGCCTGGCGCCAGCTCGGGAGGCGGCGGGGTCGGGTAGAGGCAGCGATAGCACGGACCCTCGAACGGGACGAAGGTCGTCAGCTGGCCCTCGAAGCGGAAGACCGAGGCGTGGATCACCGGGATCCCGGCCGCGACCGCCGCGTCGTTGAGCGTGTAGCGCGTCTCGAACGTGTCGGTGCCGTCGAGGATCACGTCACAGCCGGCGATGAGCAGGTCCACGTTCTCCGGGCCGAGGGCCTCGTCGTGGGTGATGACCTCGACATCCGGGTTGAGGGCCGCGATGGCGGCGGCGGCCGAGGCGACCTTCTTCTGCCCGATCCGGTCGGTCGTGTGGATGACCTGGCGCTGGAGATTCGAGAGGTCGACGACATCGAAGTCGACGATCCCGATCGTCCCCACGCCCGCGGCGGCCAGGTAGAGGGCGGCCGGCGAGCCGAGGCCGCCGGCGCCGACGAGGAGCGCGGTCGAGCCCAGCAGCTTCGCCTGGCCCTCGAGGCCGATCTCCGGGATCAGGAGATGCCGGCTGTAGCGCCGCCTCTGCTCCGCGGACAGGAGGGTCGGTCGTGTCCACGGCAGGCCGAGCGACTTCCATTGCTCGAAGCCGCCGGACATCGAGACGACGTCCCGGTAGCCCATCGCGCGGAGGGTCTGGCCGGCGAAGAGCGAGCGGACTCCGCCGGCACAGTAGAGGATCACCGGCGTCGCGCGGTCGGGCACGGAGGCCTCGATCTGCTGCTGGAGATGGCTCCTGGCGACGTGGTGGGCGCCGTCGACGTGCCCCTGCTCCCATTCCCCGCGCTCGCGCACGTCGACAAGCACGACGCGGGGGTTCGCGCGCAGCCGGTCGGCCTCGAGCGGGGTCACCTCGCGGACCTCCGCCCGGGCGTTGCGCATCAGGTCGGACAAGGTCTTCGACATCGGCGATTCGGGGGCTCCGGGGGTCGACGCGCTCTCGGGAGATCGAACCCGGCAGGGCAGCCCGTCGGTCAGGCCTCGGACGCGGCGGACACGCGGGCCGGGGCCTCGGCCGCGGTGGAAGCGCCGTCCGCCGGGGCGTCGGCCGCGGGGGCGTCGGCCGCCTTCGCCCGCTCCTCGAGCGCGTGGCTCACGGTGTCGAGCGACAGGAGGGCGCACTTGAGGCGGGCGGGGCTGATCTCGATGCCGAGCAGGTCCAGCACGTCGGCCGGGGTCATCTTCTCGACCTCGGCTACGGGCTTGCCCTTGATCTCGTCGGTGAGAAGGCTGGCGGACGCCTGGCTGATCGCGCAGCCGCGACCGGTGAAGGCAACCTCCGAGACGAGCCCGTCGCGGATCCCGAGCATCATCGTGATCCGGTCGCCGCAGAGCGGGTTCGCGCCCTCGAAGCGTGCGTCCGGATCCTCCAGGATCCCGAAGTTGTGGGGGCGCCGGTAGTGCTCGAGGATGTAGTCGCGGTAGAGGTCGTCCATGGGGCGTGCAGTGTATCGCGGGTCCGGGTCACGCCCTGAAGATCCGCTTGACCTCGCGGAGGCCGGCGGCGAGGGCGTCGATGTCGTCGGTCGTGGTGAAGACGGAGAAGCTGGCGCGGGCGCTGGCCGCGAGGTCGAGACGCTCGTGGAGCGGCATCGTGCAGTGGTGCCCGGCCCTGATGCAGACCCCGGCGCGGTCGAGGATCTGGGCCACGTCGTGGGGGTGGATGCCGGGCAGGTTGAAGGAAACGACGCCGCCGCGGACGTCGGCCGGCGGCCCGTACAGGGCGATCCCGGGGACCTCGCGGGCGAGAGTGTCGAGGGCGTACGCCACGAGCTCGCGCTCGTGCTCGCGCACCCGCCCCATGCCCAGCTCGCGCAGGTAGTCGGCGGCGACGCCCAGGCCGATGGCGGCGCTGATGTCCGGCGTGCCGGCCTCGAACTTCCAGGGGACGTCGTTGAACTCGGAGCGGCGCAGCCTGACCTCGCGGATCATGTCGCCGCCGGCCATGAACGGCGGCATCGCGTCGAGCAGCTCGCGGCGACCCCACAGGACGCCCGACCCGGTGGGGCCCAGCATCTTGTGCCCGGAGAAGACGTAGAAGTCGGCACCGAGCTCCTGGACGTCGACCGCCAGGTGCGGCACCGCCTGCGCCCCGTCGACGAGGACGAGGGCGCCGGCGGCGTGGGCCATCTCCACCATCTCGCGGACCGGGTTGATCGTGCCCAGCATGTTCGAGACCTGGGTGAAGGCGACAAGCTTCGGGTGGAGGCGCAGGAGAACCTCGTAGACGTCGAGGCGGAGGATCCCCTCGTCGGTGATCGGGATGAACTCCAGGTCGCCGTCGACCTCCTGGGCCAGGATCTGCCACGGGACCAGGTTGGCGTGGTGCTCCATCTCGCTCAGGACGATCGCGTCGCCCTGGCCGAGGTGGCGCCGGCCCCAGCTGTAGGCGACGAGGTTGATCGCCTCGGTCGCGTTGCGGGTCCAGACGATCTCGTGGGCGGCCGGGGCGTTGATGAACCGGGCGACCTTGACCCGGGCGCCTTCGTAGGCCGCGGTCGCCTTCTCGCTGATCTCGTAGATCCCGCGGTGGACGTTCGCGTTGTACTCGCGGTAGTAGCGGTCCATCGCCTCGATCACCGCCAGCGGCTTCTGGCTGGTGGCTGCCGAATCCAGGTAGACGAGCGGCATCCCGTGGGCGCGCTCGGCGAGGATCGGGAAGTCGGCCCGGAGAGCGTGCGGGTCGAGCGGAGGCGCGGCGGGCGCGGCGGGCGCGGGGGCCGCGGCGGCAGCGCCGGTGCGCGCGAGCGTGTCGGTCATCAGTCGCTCCGGGGTTCGCAGTCGATGCTGGCGCAGCGGGCCGTCGGCCGGGCGGCCGTCAGCCGGCCTCGACCGTCTCGGGGACGCGGGTGGCGTAGGCCACGTCGGACTCGTCCGCGTCGAAGCCCGCGGCGCGCAGGATCGGCGCGTAGCCGTTCTCCTCCAGCTCGAGGGCCAGCTCGCTGCCGCCGCTGGTGATGATCCGGCCGCGGGCCAGGACGTGGACGCGGTCGGGCTTGATGTAATTGAGCAGGCGCTGGTAGTGGGTGATGAGCAGCACCCCCAGGTTCGGGCTGAGCATCGCGTTGACGCCCTCGGCCACGATCCGCAGGGCGTCGATGTCGAGGCCGGAGTCGGTCTCGTCCAGGATCGCCATCTCGGGCTCGAGGACGGCCATCTGGAGCATCTCCAGGCGCTTCTTCTCGCCGCCGGAGAAGCCCTCGTTGACGTAACGCGCGGCGAAGCCCTCGTCCATCTTGAGGAGGCCCATCTTGGCCCGCATGAGCCGGCGGAAGTCGCCCATCGAGATGCCGCCGCGGACCGGGTCGCTGGGATCGACGTCGGCGTTCTTCTCGAGGCCCTGGCGGCGGGCGTTGAGAGCCGTCCGCAGGAAGCTGGCCACGCTGAGGCCGGGGATCGCCGTCGGGTACTGGAAGGCGAGGAACATCCCGAGGCGCGCCCGCTTGTCGGGCGAGAGGGCCAGGATGTTCATGTCCTTCCAGATCACCTCGCCCTGGGTGACCACGTAGGCAGGGTGGCCCATGAGCGCGTAAGCGAGGGTTGTCTTGCCGGAGCCGTTGGGGCCCATGATCGCGTGGACCTCGCCCTTGCCGACGTCGAGGTCGATCCCCTGGAGGATGTGGCGCTCTGGGTCGGCGACGGGCGCGACGTGGAGGTTCCGGATCTGGAGGTGCTGGTCGCTCACGGGTTGGTTCGGCTCCTGTGGTTGGGCGTCCGACCGACGACGAGCCGGGCGGCCGGCTGGCAGTCAGACGGGCAAGGGTTCGGGTCCGGCGGCTGGTTCGGTGGCCACTGAGGCCGGTCGCACGTCCAGCCTGATGAGGTGCGGCCGCGGGACCAGGTCCGCGAGGGTGGTGCTGTCGAGGACGCCGCCGATCGCGTCGCGCACGTGGACCCAGAGGCTGTTCACGGAGCAGGCGCCCAGGCGGACACAGGCGTCGGCGTCGGCCGGGTCCTCGCTGGCGCAGATCATCGGGGCGAGCGGGCCCTCGAGGGCCCGGAGTGCCTCGGCCATGGTGATCTCGACCGGGTGCCGGGCCAGGGCGTATCCGCCGCGTGCGCCGCGGGTGGAGAGGACGATCCCCGCCTCGCGGAGGGGGATGGCGAGCTGCTCCAGGTAGGCGCGGGGGAGATCCTCGTCGGCCGCCACGTCGGCCAGGCTGATGGGCACGGTGGCGTCGCCGTCCCAGCGCCGGGCCAGCTGCACGAGCATCCGGACGCCGTACTCCCCCTTCGTGCTGAAGGAGATGGCGCCGGTGGCGTGGAAGGGTCGAGCGCTCAGGATGGGGTCCTCTGTGCGGGTCCGTTGCGAAGGTGCGGCGGCGGAGGCCGGGTGCTCGCGCGGCGCGACGCGTCCGCTCGCTAATTCCGACCTTTCCGCTCGGAAATCCTACACCGTCGCGCGCCGGGAGGCAACGAGGCGATCACGCGCAGTGGAGCCGAGGAGATCACGCGTCGCGGGAGCCCATTGGCCGGGACGCGGGTGAACGACCCGGACGTTTGACGCGTGAACGCGTACCTTAGCCATCGACCAGTGATGGGAGGCTCTCGGATGACGTTCAAACGGGGTGCCCGGCTCGACTCATCGCAGGTCGAGGATTTCCGGGGCAGGCGCGTCGGAGCCCGCGGGATGGCGGTCGGCGGCAGCGGCGTTGCCGGCCTGATCGTCATCGTCGTGGTGTTCCTGCTTGGCGGCGGAGGCAGCCTCGGCACGCTGCTGGACCAGACCGTTGGCGGCGGGAGTGGCGAGCCGGCAAGCACGACCCTCCTGCAGGAGTGCAAGACCGGCGCGGATGCGAACGCCCGGGACGACTGCCGGATCGTCGGCTACGTCGACAGCATCCAGGCCTGGTGGACCAGGGCCTTCGCGGACGCCGGCGAGACATACCGGCCCACGAAGACCCGCTTCTTCAGCGGCGCGATCTCGACCGGCTGCGGCGCCGCGAGCTCGGAGGTCGGGCCGTTCTACTGCCCGAGCGACAAGTTCGTCTACATCGACCTCGGCTTCTTCGACGACCTCAAGTCGAAGTTCGGGGCCACCGGCGGCCCCATGGCGCAGGCCTACATCCTGGCCCACGAGTACGGCCACCACGTCCAGGACCTCCTCGGCCTCCTCGAAGGCAGCTCGGGCGAGACCGGCGCCACCAGCCAGGCCGTCCGGACGGAGCTCCAGGCCGATTGCCTGGCGGGCGTCTGGGCGAACCATGCGGTCGAGACCGGCTACCTCGAGCCGATCACCAAGGCCCAGGTGGCGGATGCCCTCAACGCGGCGGCTGCGGTCGGCGACGACCGGATCCAGGCCGAATTCCAGGGCCGGGTGACGCCGGAGTCGTGGACCCATGGCTCGTCCGAGCAGCGCCAGCAATGGTTCAGCACGGGCCTCGACACCGGCGACATGAACGCCTGCGACACGTCCAAGGGTCTCTGACCGGCACGATCCGCGGCGGCCGGGTGCACGGGTCCCGCAGCTGTCGGGAGCGCCTGCTGCGGGGCGGCTCCATGCCCTGGTCTCGCAGCGGCCGGCCGATCACCCCCCGGCGAGGTGCCGCAGCGCCACCGCCGCGTAGACCGCGGCGCCGACGGCCATCGCCGGCTCGTGGTGGATCACCCGGTTCGAGTGGTTCTGGGGGGCCGTGGTCGGGTCCTCCTCGGGAGGGCGGGCGCCGACGAAGAACATGGCGCCGGGCACCCGCTGGAGGACGTACGAGAAGTCCTCGGCGCCCATGATCGGCGCAGCGAGCTCGATGACCGCGTCGGCACCCAGCACATCGGCAGCAACGCCCGCGGCGAACGCCGTGAACGCCGGGTCGTTGAGCGTTGCCGGGTAGCCGGGGATGATCTCGAGCTCGGCGGTCGCGTCGTGAGCCGCGCAGATCCCCTCGACGACGCGGCGCACGCCGGCATGGACCAGGGTCCGCGTGGCTGCCGAGGTGGTCCGGATCGTGCCCTCCAGGAATGCCGTCTCTGGAATGATGTTCGTGGTGGTGCCGGCAGCGAAGTGGGCGATCGTGACGACCGCCGGGTCGAAGACGTCGACGCGCCGCGTCACCATCGCCTGCAGCGCGAGCACGATCTCGGCGGCCACCGGGATCGGGTCGATCGTCTCGTGGGGCGCCGACGCGTGGCCGCCCCGCCCGCGGATCGTGAGGCGGATGAAGTCGGCAGCCACCAGCATCGCGCCGGGCCGGTAGTCGATCGTCCCGCTCGCGTACTTCGTCGAGATGTGGAGGGCGAAGGCGCCGGTCACCTCCTCGCCGGACGGCATCTCCAGCAGCCCCTCGTCGAGCATGAAGCGGGCGCCGTGAAAGCCCTCCTCGCCCGGCTGGAGCATCAGGAGCACTCGTCCAGCGATCGCATCCCGCCGGGCCACGAGCAGGCGCGCGGCCGCCAGCAGCATGGCCATGTGGGTGTCATGCCCGCAGGCGTGCATCGTCCCGGTCGTCTCCGACGCGAAGGCAAGCCCCGTCTCCTCGGTCAGGGGCAGCCCGTCCATGTCGGCCCGGAGGAGGATCGTCGGACCGGGCCTCGCGCCCTCGATCATCGCCGTGACTGAGGTGGTGGTCGAGCCGAGCCTGGGTTCAAGGCCCAGCGCCCTCAGCTCCTCGACCACGATCGCCTGGGTCGAAGGCAGGTTCAGGCCCACCTCCGGCGTGCGGTGGAGGCGCCGTCGCACGGCGGTGGTGGCGGGAAGCGCGGCGCGCGCGTCGGCAAGGAGGGCGGCGGAGGGAGGGGAGGCGGTCGGGAGGTTCATGACGGAAGTATCGCCGCGGCAGCCCGTCGGCGAAGGCGCCCGGCCATGGCGCCGGGCTGTCGGGGTCCGTCGGGCACAATGGCGCCGTGCCCACCCTCCCCGGCCCCATCCCGTCCCTGCCAGGCGCGGCGTGGCGGCCCCTGGCCGTCGACGACATCGCCTCCTACGTCCGGCTCCAGGAGGAGGCGCGAGTCGCCGACGCCGGCGAGGAGGTGATGACCGAGGAGATCGCCCGGCACGAGCTGTCGGATCCGCACTGTCCGGCGGCCACCAACACGCTCGCGCTCGCCCTGCCGGACGGATCGCTGGCGGCCTCGGTCATGATCCTCGAGCGGCTCCAGGGCATCGACTCCCGGCGGGCCTTCCTCTGGGGTGCCACCCATCCGACGTACCGCGGGCTCGGGATCGGGAGCGCGATCCTGGCCTGGGCCCTGGCCCGCGCCGACGAGATCCTGGCCGACCAGCCCGCCGAGCTCCTGCGGCTGGTCGAGGCCTTCAAGGAGGAGCGCCAGGCCGACGCGATCGCCCTCCACGAGGCCGCCGGCTTCCGGGCGGCCCGCTGGTACATCGACATGCGGCGCGACCTGCGCGAGCCGCTCCCCGCCATGCCCGACCTCGGCAGCCTCCGGCTGGAGCCGTACGCACCGGCCCTGGCCGAGCCCCTCCGGCTGGCCCACAACGAGGCCTTCGCCGACCACTGGGGCTCTGAGCCGCTGACCCCCGAGATCTGGGGCCGTGACTTCATCGGTGACCCCTTCTTTCGGCCGGACCTCACCTTCGTCGCGTTCGACGGCGAGGAGATCGCGGGCTACACCGTCAACTACGTGATCGAGTCCGACTGGAAGGCGACCGGCGTGCGCGAGGGCTGGGTCGGCCAGTTGGGCGTGCGCCGGCCGTGGCGGAGGCGCGGCCTGGCGACGGCGCTGCTGGCGCGGTCGATGGAGGCCTTCCGCGCGGTGAACCTGGAGGCGGCCACGCTCGGCGTCGACGCCGAGAACCCGACCGGCGCCCTGGGCGTCTACGAGCGGGTCGGCTTCCGCCCGATCCGCCGCTCGGTCCGGCTCCAGCGCCCGCACGGCGGGTAGGGCTGGCGCGACGGGCTGATCGGCGCGGCGGCCGGACCGGGCCTGCGCCGCGAGCTCCGTATGCCACGGAGTGGCATCGGGCACGGTTCGGCCGGGGAAACGGCCATGCACCGACCCAAACGCTGCCCGGTAGTCTCGGGGGTTCTGCGGCGGCGCTGGCCGGCGTCGGCACCGACCCAAACGGTGCCCGGTAGTCTCGGGGGTTCTGCGGCGGCGCTGGCCGGCGTCGGCACCGACCCAAACGGTGCCCGGTAGTCTCGGGGGTTCTGCGGCGGCGCTGGCCGGCGTCGGCACCGACCCAAACGGTGCCCGGTAGTCTCGGGGGTTCTGCGGCGGCGCTGGCCGGCGTCGGCACCGGTCGGCGACGACCCGGCGACCGCCGCGGCCGCTGCCCGGCAGCCTCATGCCAGGTCCAGCACGAACCCCATCAGCAGGAAGCCCGGGAAGACCCAGTCGCGCTCCTGAACGCGACGAAAGCCGGCGCGCTCGTAGATCCGCTGCGCGCCCGCCATGACCGGGAGCGAATGCAGGAATACCGCCCGCCGCCCGTCGGCGCGAGCCCGGGCGAGGCAGGCGTCGACGAGCGCCGTTCCGACGCCGCGGCCCTGCGCCGGCGGATCGACGGCGAGCATCCGGATCGAGGCCTCACCGTCGCGGAGGTGCTCGGCCCAGGCGTTGTCCGGGCCGGCCACGTAGGTGACGCAGCCGAGCGGCACCCCACTGGGCTCGTCGAACGCGGCGAAGACGACCGCTTCGCGAACCCGGCGGGCGACATCGCGCAACTCGGGCACGTAGTCGTCGTCGCCTTCGAGCGCGCCGACGGCGTCGTAAGCGGCCACGACGATCTCGCCGAGCCGCCTCGCCGCGGCGGACGAAGGTGAGTCCGGCCGGAGGTGAACGATCCTGATCCCCACGCTGCCATTCTGGGGCAACGGCGACGGGCGGCCGACATGCGGGCGCCGCGGGCGTGCGACGGGCGGCCGACATGCGGGCGCCGCGGGCTTGCGACGGGCGGCCGACATGCGGGCGCCGCGGGCGTGGGGCACCGGCCCCGCGGATCGGCACTGCGCCGACGCCGGTCGGGCGACGGGCGGCCGACATGTGGGCGCCGCGGGCGTGGGGCACCGGCCCCGCGGATCGGCACTGCGCCGCCGCCGGTCGGGCGACGGGCGGCCGACATGTGGGCGCCGCGGATAGTCACCCACCCCACGCACCAATGCTCCCGCTGGTAGTACGCACGGGCTATCGCCCGTGGCTCGGCCGACCGGTACGGTCAGGGGTGCACCGGGGCAACATCCGGCGTGGCCGCACGCAGCGGTCGGCCCGAGCCAGTGGGAGCACGATGGCAGTCGCCTTGCCAGGACCCAGCACGCCGGACGGCACCGCCGCGAGTCCGCGCCCGGCCGACGCGAGCGCGCCCCCGGCCGCGCCTGGTGCCCGCACGACCGACGTGGGCGCGCGCCCGGCCGTGACGAGCGATCGCCCGGGCGGGGTGACTTCGCGCCCGGCCGACGCGCCCGGCGTCCGCACGTCCGTCGGAGAGAGCGCAACCGCGAGCTCGCGCCCGGCCGTGACGAGCGACCGCCCGGGCGACGCCCACCGCCCCATGCCTCGCGGTCGCCGTGACCTCGACCGGATCATCGAGAACGTCCTCGACCATTCGGTCGCCCTGTTCGCGGCGGACAAGGCCGGGCTCTGGACCGTTGAGGACGGCGACCACCCCTTCCGGCTCGCCGCCCATCGCGGCCTCGGGCCCCCATTCCTGGCCGGCGTTGCCGACGTCGAGCGCGGGAGCACCTCCGCCGGCTGGCGTGCGGTGGCGAGCCGCCGGACGATCGTCCTCCAGCACCCCTGGAGCAATGACGTTCGGGCCGAGCAGGCCGCCCGCTACGACGCGGAAGGATTCCGGACGATCTGCCTGGTCCCGGTTGCCTACCTCGACGAGCCACTCGGCCTCCTTGCCCTGCACCACACCCGCCGGCACGACTGGCCGACCGAGGAGCTCGACCTCGTGGCGAGCGTCGCCGACGAGGTGGCCATGGCCCTCCAGAACGCGCGGCTCTATGCGAGTGTCCGCGACTTCGCCGCGCGCCTCGACGCCATCCAGGACCTGGCCGGCCGGCTCAACCGCCTGCACGACCCGACGGAGATCGGCCATGTGATCGTGGCAGAGGTCCGCGGGCTCTTCGCGTCCGACACGGCCCGCGTCTACCGCGTCGACCGCGCGGCCGGCATGTGCGAGCCGATCGCCTTCGGGGGCACCTTCCTGGGCGTCTCGGACCCCGACTGACGAGGTCCTGCGTGTCCCGATCGGCATGGGACTGACGGGCTGGGTCGCGGCCCACAACACGGCCGTCCGCGTCGCCGACACTCGAGCCGACCCGCGCCGCATCGTGGTGGGTCCCGACGAGGAGCCCGAGTCGATGCTCGTGGCCCCGATGTCCTTCGATGACGTGGTCCGCGGCGTGGTCGTGGTGAGCAAGAAGGGCACCGACCGCTACGTCGAGGACGACCTCGCGACCCTCCGCATCTTCGCCGGCTTCGCCGCCCAGGCGCTCGTCAACGCCGAGAACATCGGCCGGCTCCGCGACCAGCAGCAGGAGCTGGAGCATCGCCTGGCCAGCCAGCGCGCCCTGCTGGACGTGAACGAGACGCTCCTCGGCGCGGGCGACCCATCCCTGGTCCTGGAGCGGATCGCCGACGGCCTGCGGAGCGTCGTGCGCTACGACAACCTGACGATCTACCGGATCGACCGCGCGCGCGGCGTCCGGACGGCCGTCCTGGCCCATGACCGCTACGCCGAGGTGATCCTCGCCGGGAGATCCCCACCGACACCGGCCTGACCGGCTGGGCGATCGACCACGGTGGGCCGCTCCTCGCCAACGACGCTCACCTGGACCCGCGCGCCGTGAACATCCCGGGGACGCCCGTCGAGCCCGAGTCGCTCATCGTCGTCCCGCTTCGCGTCGGCGGGGAGGTGATCGGCACCCTGAACGTGGGACGGATGGGCGAGGCCGAGGCCCACTTCTCGGCGGACGAGTTCGAGCTCGCCAAGCTCTTCGCCGGCCAGGCATCGACCGCCCTCCAGACGGCCGAGGCGCTCCACGCGGCGGAACTGCGAGCCGAGCGCGACGCCCTGACCGGCCTGCGCAACCACGGCGCCTTCCAGGCCGACCTCGAGGAGCTGCTGGCGAGCGACGCCGATGGTAGCCCCGGCGCGTTCGCCCTGCTCATGCTCGACCTCGACGGCTTCAAGAGCTTCAACGACGGCCTGGGGCACCCCGCCGGCGACCGCCTCCTCCGCCAGCTGGCCGACGCCCTGCCCGCCCACGTCCGCGCCGTGGACCGGGTGTTCCGATACGGTGGCGACGAGTTCGCCGTCCATCCTCCCGGGCGTGACGCGGGTGGAGGCTCGCGTGATCGCCGACCGCCTGGCGGCGGCCGTGGACGAGATCGGCTCGCGGGAAGACGGACCGCACGTCACGGTGAGCATCGGCGTCGCCGCTTGCCCGGCCGACGGAACCTCGAAGGACGAGCTCGTGATGCTGGCCGACGCCGAGCTCTACCTGGAGAAGGCCGCTCGGCGCAAGGCGCGCGCCGCGACCGGCGTGACCATGGCGGGGCGGGGCGCGGAGTACCTCGCCGCCATCCATGAGACGACCTCGGCGCTGATGGGCCGCCACGACCCGAACGAGCTGCTGGAAACGATCGTCGCCAGGGCGGCGGCACTCGCCGGCACGCCGAACGGCTACCTCTACCTCGTCGACCCGGAGGCCGACGTCCTGCGCCTTGCCGTCGGCCTGGGCGTCTTCCGGGGGTTCGACGGCCTGCAGGTTCTGCCGGGCGTGGGCGTCAGCGGGCGGGTCCTGGCCACCCACGAGGCGATGTGCGTCGAGGATTACGACGCGTGGGCCGGGCGGGCGCCCGGCATGGACGACCTCGGCCGGATCGGCTCGGTCGTGGGGGTTCCGCTCACGGCGGGAGTCGAGATCATCGGCGTCATCGGCCTCGCCGCAGGCGATTCGGGACGCGTCTTCGACGAGACCGACGTCGCCGGACTCAGCCGCTTCGCCCAGCTGGCCTCCGTGGCCATGGAGAATGCCCGCCTCCACGCCGCGGCTCGCACGGAGCTGGCAGCGCGGGCCCTGTCGGAGGACGAGCTGCGGGCCAGCACGGAACGGCTGCGGCGTCTCGCCGACGCCTCGTTCGAGGCGCTGGTGATCCATCGCGACGGCCGGATCCTGGAGGTCAACAGCGCGTTCACCGAGCTCTTCGGGCGCGCCCCGGACGAGGTCCTCGGCTCGCCGGTGGTGAGCCTCTTCCCGGAATCCGCACGGGTCGCGCTCGCGCTGCAGCTCGCCGTCGACAACGAGACACCGTTCGAGACGGCGGCCCTTCTCGCGGACGGCTCCGAGGCGGCTGTCGAGCTCATCGGCCGGACAATCCCGTATCCGGACGACGTCCCCGCCCGGGCGACCGCGATCCGCGACATCCGGGAGCGCCGCACGATCCAGGAACGCCTGGCGCGCCAGTCCTTCTACGACACCCTGACCGGGCTGCCGAACCGTTCGCTCTTCATGGACCGCGTGACCCACGCCCTCGGCTGGGCACACCCGGACGAGGCGACACCGCTGGCGGTCTTCCTCTTCGACCTGGATCGCTTCAAGGTGATCAACGAGAGCCTGGGCCATGCCGTCGGAGACCAGCTGCTGGCCGCCGTCGGCCGTCGCCTGGCCGACACGCTGCGCCCTGCAGACACGCTGGCCCGGCTCGGCGGCGACGAGTTCGCCGTCCTCGTCGACGGCCTGGCCGGGGATGCCGCAGCCGACGGGCTCGCGCGACGGATGATCGCGGCGCTGGAAGCACCCTTCTTCGTGGAGGGTCGCGACACGCACGTCACGGCAAGTGTCGGGGTGGCCACGTCACGGGCCGGCACCCAGAGCGCCGCCGACCTCCTGCGCGAGGCCGAGATCGCCCTCTACCGGGCGAAGGCCGACGCGAGCGACCGGGTGGCGGTCTTCCACCCCCGGATGAGCGCCTCGTCCATGGACCGCCTCGAGCTCGAGCTGGACCTGCGGTGGGCCATCGAGCGCAAGGAGCTCCGCGTCCACTATCAGCCGCTGGTCGACCTGCGCAGCGGGCGGACGCTCGGCCACGAGGCCCTGGTTCGCTGGGAGCACCCCACCCGCGGCCTCCTCGCGCCCCTCTCCTTCATCCCCCTCGCGGAGGAGACGGGGCTCATCCTCGCCATCGGCGACGTCGTGCTGGCCGAGGCCTGCCGGCAGGCGCGGACCTGGCAGCTCGCCGACCCGCGCCTCGCAGGCCTCGTGGTCAGCGTGAACCTCTCCGTCCGGCAGTTCGCGCGCGCGGACCTGGCGGCGCGAGTCGCGGCAGTGCTCGCGGAAACCGGCCTGCCGCCGGCGACACTGGAGCTCGAGATCACCGAATCCGCCGCGATGAGCGACGCGGAGGCGACGGGCGTCACCCTGAGGGAGCTGCACGCGCTCGGCGTGCGCGTGGCTCTCGACGACTTCGGGACCGGCTACTCCTCGCTCTCCTACCTCTCGAAGCTTCCCCTCGACGGGATCAAGATCGACCGCTCGTTCGTGTCGGGCCTGCACGAGGCGCCGGCGAACCTCGCCATCGTGCGCGCCGTGGTGGGCCTGGCCCAGGGGCTCGGCATCGCCGTCACCGCGGAGGGGATCGAGCGCGAGGACCAGCTCGCGGAGCTGCGCGACCTCGGCTGCGACCGGGGGCAGGGGTTCCTGTTCGCCCGCCCGCTGACCGCCGCCGACGCCGGCCGCGCGCTGCTGGCCGCCGAGGACGCCGCCTGACGAAGGGCCGCCGCCGGAACTCCGACGCGGGTCGCCCGCTCCGGGCCGCCGAGGACGCTGACGCGGGTCGCGCGCGCCGACGCCGAGGATGCCGCCGCCCGCTCCGGGCCGCCGGGACTCCGACGCGGGTCGCGCGCGCCGACGCCGAGGACGCCGCCGCCCGCTCCGGGCCGCCGGGACTCCGACGCGGGTCGCGCGCGCCGACGCCGAGGACGCCACCTGACCAGGGACTGCCGCCGAGACTCCGACGCGGGTCGCCCGCTCCGGGCCGCCGGGACTCCGACGCGGGTCGCCCGCTCCTGGCCGCCGAGGATGCCGCCGCCAGACGCCTGAGGCCGACCCGGCCGATCCTCTCAGATGCTCGCGTGGTGCGCCGTAAGTCAGCTGCGGCCGGCGCCGGGACCTGCCGGCGCGCGGTTGGACGAGAGCGCCACGTTCGTGGGCGGCAGCGGCGCGAATGCTCGGATCCGCAAATGGGCGTCCGCCCGACATACGGTTCGCGTGGCGCGCATCTGATAGGAAGGGCAGCGCACCGCGTCGCGGCCGGACGTCTGCCCACTTCGACAGACACGGCGTCAACACACCGGGGCCCACGTCGCCGCCTGACCAGGGACTGCCGCCGAGGACGCTGACGCGGAGTCGGCCGGCGACGGGCCGCCGCCTCACGAGCCGAACGGCGCGGTCGTCGTTCGGCCGGGCCGTCCTCGTCGTTCGCTCTCGGTCGAGCGGCCCCCGGCCGCCCGGGCGCCTAGTTCCGGCTGCTGCCGAAGAGGCGCAGGAGCATGAAGAACAGGTTGATGAAGTCCAGGTAGAGCATGAAGGCGCCCATCACGGCGCCCTTCTCCATCGACTGCGTCCAGGCGGCCACGTCGCCGCGCTGGATCTTCTGGACGTCCACCGCGGTCAGGGCGGTGAAGACCACGACGCCGACGACGGAGATCCCGAAGGAGAGCCACTGCCAGCCGATGAACATGTTCACCAGGCTGGCGACGATGATCCCGATCAACCCCATGAACAGGTAGGGGGCGAGGCCCGCGAGGTTCCGCCTGGTGACCGCGCCGTAGAGCGCTGCGGCACCGAAGACGGCGGCGGCCGAGGAGCCGGCGGCGACGATGCTGCCCAGGTCGTAGGAGAGGAGGATGAACCCGAGCGTCACGCCCGTGATCGCGGCGAAGACGAAGAAGAGGAGCAGGCCGACCGTGGCCGAGATCCTGCGGATCGCGAGGTTCAGGACGAAGGCCACGACGAGCTGCGCGATGATGAGCGGCAGGGCGAGCCCGGCGTACCTCAGGAGCGTCTCCTGCGGCAGCGAGGAGATGAGGAAGCCGACCCCCGTCGTGACGAGGAGGCCGAGGAACATCCAGAAGAACGACCCGGTCAGGAACGCCTGGGCGAGGCGGGCATCGGGGCGGACCCCGACCTGGCTCGGGACGTACGTGTACTGGTTCATCGTGCGTGCATCTCCATCGTGTGGCCGGGGACCGATACCCGCGTCGTCATGAGTATGCCGAACAATCGACGACAGGGCCCCGGGCGGCCCGCGCCGCGCGGCCCGCTTCGATCAGTCGGACCTGGTCTCGGCGGAATCCGGTGAGCGCCCGGGGCGCGCGGCGGTCGCGCGGCGGGCCTCCGCCTGCTCGGCGGCGCGGGCCAGCACCCACAGGAGGTCGGCGAGGCGGTTGAGGTACGGCAGGAGGTTCGCGCCCGGGACGAGGTCGGCACGCTCCAGGGTCACCGCTCGCCGCTCGGCGCGGCGGACGATCGTGCGGGCCAGCTCGAGCGCGGCGCTGGTCCGCGTCTCGCCGGGCACGACAAACTCGGCCGGGAGCGAGATCCGGGCCTCGTAGTCGGCCAGGACGGCGTCGATCCCGGCGACCATCACGGCCGAGACCTTCGTCGAGCCTTCGCGGAGGCGATCCCAGGCTGTCGGGTTGGCGGCCAGCTCGGCGCCGGCCACGAAGAGCTCGCGCTGGATTCGCAGGATGAGCGTCGCGATCTCGTCGAGGGCAGGCGGGAGAACGTCAAGCTGGCGCTTCACCTCCAGCTCGGCCCGCGCCAGGCCGAGCGCGGCGACCGCCTCGTCGAGCGTGCCGTAGGCCTCGGTGCGCAGGTCATCCTTCGGGATCCGGTCGCCGCCGAAGAGGAGGCCGGTCGTTCCATCGTCGCCGCGGCGAGTGGCGATCGCGGAGACATGCGGGACGCGAGCGGCCGCTTCCTCGCTCACCACATGAGGCCCGCGTCGCGCGGGTCCCAGCGCTCGGCGAGGAGGGTCACCTTCACCGGCTGGTCGAGCGCCATTTCCGCCTGCTCCTTGACCTGGGCGATCATCGATCCGGCGTAGGGGCAGAACGGGGTCGTGAGGATCATCTTGACCTCGGACTCCGTCTCGCCGAGAAGGATCTGCTTGATGAGCGCCAGCTCCACGACGTTCATCCCGATCTCGGGGTCGACGACATTCCGGAGTGCGTCGAGGACGGCGAGCTCCCGGGCGCGACGCACGGGATCGAAGTCCAGCGCGGCGTCGGTGCTCGGGGCGGTGGCCGGTTGGTCGGTCATGCGGCGGAGGGTCCGGATGCGGGTTGGTGCAGACCCAAGCGTACCATCGTCGATGGAATGTTGAGCGCGTTACTCGGAATTGGCCGGGCTCGGCCGGGCGCGCATGACCCGGAGCGCGCCGGGTCGGTCGGAACGTGACGGGGCGGGGCGGGGCGCGTCAGCCCGCGGGCGGGGCTTCCGCTACGACCACGCCCGGCCGACGGTACTGCTCGGGAAGGGTCGCCGCCTCGTCGTCGGTGTAGCCGGGGCCGGCCAGGGTGCCGTCCGGGGCGAAGAACTCCGCGTAGCGATCGGCGTGGTCGGCGGCGTAGCAGAAGGCGGCTGCGACGCCGAGCCGGCGCAGCTCCGGGTGGTCGGTGAGGATCCGGGTCAGGCCGTAGCCGCCCGAGCGCATCTCCAGGAGCTGCCGCACCGTCACCCGGCTGCCGTAGCAGAAGGGCTCGCCGTTCATCACGAGGGGGTCCACCTGGACCCACTTGATCGTCATCGCTCAGCCGCCCCTGTAGAGCGTGGTCATGATCCGGCTGCGCTTCCGGGCGTCGCCCGCGATCCTCCTGTAGCGGAGGAACGTCTCGATCGCCTGGTCGAGCGCGGCGTCGGCCGCAGCCTGCTCGTCGGGGGCGAGGACCGCGGCCAGCGCGCTCCGGAGCCCCTCGCTCAACGTGACGAGGTCGTCCATGGGGACCTTGCGGCGCCGATAGACCGGGGCGATCCAGTCGGCCCACTCGCCCGCCTGGCCGGGATCCCCCGACGCGAGCGCGCGGGCGATCCGATCGACAAATATCCCGGTGTCCCGCAGGAGCCGGCGAAGGCCGATCTCGCCGGCGCGGTCCCGGAGAGTCGGGTCCCGCTCGAGGGCCACCTCGAGGGCCCGGGCGCCGAGGTGCGCCTGCGCGGCGCGAACCCGCTCCGCGGCCGCCGGGAAGCCGGCCCGCATGTCGGGATCGGGAAGGCCGAGGGCATAGTGGCTCACGGCGTCAAAGGATACCCGCTCCGCCGGTGCGAATGCGCGTGGTCGCGGAGCCGCTACGATCCGACGGATGCGGCACGATCAGGCCCTTCGGGCGACCCTGCGAGCCCCGCGCGCGGCGGCCGCCCGACACTGGAGCAACCGATGACACCGTCCTCAGCCCAGTCCCCCGGACCACCGCCACGTCGGCGCCTTCTCGGGCCGCCGCCCTCGGGGCGGCAGGCGGAGGGCGCCGCCGCCTGGGGGTCGCTCTGATGCCGGACTTCCCGAACATGGACCACTGGTTCCCGCCGGTCGTCCCCGCTCCGCGGATTCCGGCGCCGCCGTACGACGTCCGCCATCCGACCGAGGCCGACCTGGTCCGCCTCGACGCACGCCTCCGGGACTGGCGGGAGGAGCGGCCGGGCGGCTCAGGCCTCGGGCGGACCTGGTTCCGCCATCTCGGCGGCACGGCGTGGCTCGCCGAGGCGTCGCGCGATCGGCGTCCACTCGGGCTCATCCTGGGGTTCCGCTCGGCCGACCGGCCCGCGGAGGCCGTGGTCCGCCTCGTCGCGGTGGACCCGGCGTTTCGCCGCCGGGGGATCGGGCGGGACCTGGTTGGGCGCTTCACGGCGCCTCTCGTCGCGTCGGGAGTCACCACCCTGGAGGCCGCCTGCCGCCCCGACGACCGCATCGCACTGGCCTTCTTCGTGTCCCTGGGCTTCGCGCCGCAGGCCGGCCCGGGCAGCTCTCACATCTACGGCGTGCCGGCGTTCGCCGACTGGGACGGGGTCGGCGAGGACCGCGTCCTCTTCGTTCGCACGCCGGCGGGCTGACGGGGACCAGCGGGAGCTGACCGGGGCCGCCGTGAGCCTGCCCGGACCGGGAAACGTCGGCTCGGGCACCGTGGGCCTGTTCGGGCCTTGTTCGCGCAACCGCGCCCGGGCTATCCCGCGCCGATCTCCTCGACGATCGCCGATGGCGTCAGTTGCTCCACGAGGAGTCGCCTGAAGCGCGCCGGCTGCTGAGCCTCGGGGACCATCTCCAGCCAGCGCCGCAACAACCGCTCGCCCTCGAAGTAGACGAAGACGTAGGTCCGCCAGAGGGGGTGCGAGATGAACTCGAGGCGCTTCGCGGCGCGACCGGGGGTCGAGAGGAGGCGCCGCTCCAGGTAGGCGAGCACCTCCTCGCGAGGCACGCCGTCCGCGTGAAGCATCAGGGCGGCGTTTCCCGCCACTCCGCGGACGGCGGTCAGCACCCGGGAGATCGCCACCTGGCGCTCGGCGGTGGCGCGCGAGGCCGCGGCGTCGGCGAGGTTCGGGAGGCCGGCCAACCGGTAGACGTCGGCGAGGATACCGGCCTCCTCGTCCGCCGGGACCGCGAAGCGCTTCCCGAGGTCGGCCAGGCCCTCCGACAGCAGGCACTCGGGCGTGTTGATGCAGAGGACGCTGGCCTCCAGCCGGCCGAGATCGTCGACGAGGTGGGCCTCGTGCCAGGCGTGCTCGAGGTGGTGCCCGGGATAGGTCTCGTGGGGGAGGACGGAGAGCAGGTCGGCCGCCCGGATCGGGAGGTCGGTGTTCAGGTCCACGCGACTCCGCCGGCCGCCGTCGTACCAGTTGTAGCCGCTCCACGGCTGGTCGTGAACGAGGGAAACCGCCAGGCCCTCGCCGTCGGGGAGACCGAAGCTGGCCTGCGCGCGGCGGCGGAAGTCCGGCAGCAGCCCGTCGACGACGCGCCGGACGCGGTCGACCGGGATCGTGAAGCGGTCGTCCCACGCGGCAATCCGGGCGGCAAGGGGCCCTGCCCCGGGAAGGAGCGCCTCGAGCTCGGCGGCGGCCGCGTCGAAGACAGCCTCCGGGGTGACGGCGGGCCGGTAGTCGAAGCACGCCGTCACGTGCTCCAGGTAGGGCAGCCCACCGCCCCCGAGGGCGCCTGCCTGCGCCCCGAGCGCGGCCAGCTGGACGTCGAGCCAGCGGCGTCGATCGGGCTCCTCCACCTCGGCGGGGAGGCGCGCGCGCAGCGCGGCGGCGTCGTCGACGAGGCGAGCCGGTGACCGCAGCTGCTCCGAGTCGACGAGCGCCTTCAGGTCGGCCGGGCCGAAGTAGCCGTCGACGAGGCCCGCGATCCGCCGGTCCAGGCGGAGGGCGAGGAGGATGTAGTCGCGGGCGACCGGGTCGGGGACCGGGACGGCTCGCTTGCCTCCGACCGCGGGGGTGCGGGGCCTCTCGACGGGCTCGTGGCGGGTCATTCCGGGAGTGTATGCGTGGGCAGCGGACGACGACGGCGATCGTCACCCGGACCCGGCGGCGGCGCGGCACTCGCACCGCGCCATCGCGCCCCTGGTCCTATCCGCCCGAGACGGCGACGATCCACGCTTCCCGCGCGTCGCGCAGGCGCGCGGCCCACGGACCCGGCCGGCCGCCGGCGATCGGCGCGCCGTCCAGAGCCACTAGCGGCTGGAATCCCGCCACGGACGAGCAGAGGAGCACCTCGTCCGCCGCGAGGAGGTCGTCGGGCGTGATCCACGCCTCGGCCGCGGCCAGGCCAAGGGCGGCGGCCCCCTCCGGGCGCAGGAGCCAGTCGCGCGTGGTGCCCGCGAGGATCCCCGCGGCAAGCGGCGGCGTCAGCACGCGCTTACCGACAACGATGGCGACGTTCGCCGTGGTTGCCTCTGCGACGTGCCCGTCGATCGTGAGCGTGATCGCGTCATCGGCTCCGGCCCGTTCCGCCTCGAGCTTCGCGTGGACATGGTCGGCCCGCGAGATCGTCTTCACCGAGGCGAGCGGGTGCGCCGGATCGCGCCGGCCGGTCGCGATGACCGCGCGCACGCCCCGGGCCAGGAGCTCCGGCGCGACCGGCACGTGCGGCCAGGCCTGTATCGTCACCGTCGGAGCGAGGTCGCGCCAGCCGGCCGGCAGCAGCCCGCGGCCAACGGGTGCGCCACGGCTTACCGTGATTCGCACGACGGCGTCGCCGGGCCGGGGGGCCACTCCGGTGTCGGCCGGAGCGTTGGGCGGGGCATCTCCGGTGTCGGCCGGCGCCTTGGGCGGGGCCACTCCGGTGTCGGCCGGCGCGTTGGGCGGGGCATCTCCGGTGTCGGCCGGAGCGTTGGGCGGGGCATCTCCGGTGTCGGCCGGAGCGTTGGACGCGACCACGGAGGCGATCCCCGCCGCCAGCTCCCCGTCGGAGAGCGGCATCGGGATCGCGAGGATGCCGAGGCCTTCCCGCAGCCGGGCCATGTGCAGCCCGATCTCGATGGCGATGCCCCGCCGCACCCGGAGCGTCTCGAAGAGCCCGTCGCCCAGCTGGAAGCCGCGGTCGCCGACGCGAAGCGCGGGCTCGTCGGCCGCCACGAGCCGCCCGTCGACCCACGCGATCGGGCGGGCACCCGGTCGGACCGCCAGGGCTCCAGTTCGCGCGCCCGGGCCGCCCGCAGCGGGTCCCGTGCCCGGGCCGCCTGCTCCCGTGTCGCTCACCTTGCCTCCTCGCCTTCGACCACCGCTCCGATCGCCTGCAGCGGGCCGCGTGCCTTCGCTCGCGTCTCCTCCCACTCGGCCGCCGGGTCGCTTCGCCAGGTGATCCCGCCACCCACGTGGAGCGTCAGGCGCCGCCCGTCGGCAACGAACGTCCGGATGAGTATCGAGGAGCCCATCGCCCCGCCGGCGTCGAGCCAGAGCGCCGCGCCGCAGTATGGGCCGCGGCGGACCGGCTCGAGCGATTCGATCAGCTCCATGGCCCGGATCCTGGGGGCGCCGGTGATGGAGCCGCCGGGGAAGGTCGCCGCCAGCAGGTCGAAGGCGTCACGGCCGGGCGCGAGCCGCCCGGTCACCGTCGACACGAGATGCTGCACCGACGGGGTGCGCTCCAGGCGCCACAGCCGGGGGACGCGGACGCTGCCCGGCCGGCAGACGCGCCCAAGATCGTTGCGCAGGACGTCGACGATCATCGTGTTCTCGGCGCGGTCCTTCCCCGACTCGAGCAGCTCACCGCCGAGCGCCCGGTCCTCCGCCCGCGTGCGGCCGCGTGGCCGGGTCCCCTTGATCGGGTCGGTCCGGACCCGGCCGGTCGCGTCGAGGGCGAGGAAGGGCTCCGGCGAGGCCGAGATGACCGCCCGGCGGGGACCGATCGCGGCCGGGTCGCGACCGGGGTCGGCGGGCGCGGCCCGGCCCAGGTCCAGGTAGGCGGTGAACGACGCCGGCTCCCCCACCCGCAGGCGCCGGAAGACCGACCATGGCTCACCATCGAAGCAGGTCACCAGTCGCCGGGCGAGGTTCGCCTGGTAGAGCTCGCCGGCGGCGATCGCCGCCCGGACCGCCTCGACCTGCGCCATCCAGGTCGCGCGGTCGACCTCCGAACGGAAGGCAAGCCGGGGGAAGTCCGGCTCCCCGCGGAGGGGCACGCGCACGATGGCCTCGGCGCGGGCGCGCACGCCCGCGAGTGCCCGCTCGAGGGCATCAGCGTCGCCGTCGATCGTCCGGCCCGTCAGCCACGCCCGCCCGTCGCGGCCGTCCCAGGCAATCGCCCAGGCGTGGAGACCCAGGCGCAGGTCCGGCAGCCCCTGGTCGTCGATCGCCCGCTCCGGGAGGCGCTCCAGCCGTCGCCCGAGGTCGTACCCGAGATGTCCGACGAGCCCGCCGGCGAACGGCGGCGCGCCCGGAGGCAGCGGCGACCGGTCGAACCGGGCGAGCGCGGCGCGCGCTTCCGCGAACGGATCCTCGCCGGGCGCCGACCCGTCCAGCACCGCCACCGGATCGGCGACGAGGAACGACCAGCGCCCCGCCCTGCCCGGCCGGGCACTCTCGAGCAGCGCGAGCCCCGGCAGGTCGCGGAACCCGTCCGCAGCGTCGGCCGGCGCGACCCCGTCGAGCGCAGGAAGACGCTCCCCGGCGAGCGGGGCGACGGTGGCGGGCATCCTGGCCGGCATGGTGGCGGGCACGGGCGTGGGCGACGCAGGCACGGGCATGGTGGGATTATCCGCGCCCGCGGGGCGCGCTCGGCCGGCGGCGACCCTAGAATCGTCCCCGGACGCCATTTGAGGAAGCCACATGCGCGCACGCGACCACGGCATCATCCTGGGCCGGCTCCGGCCGGGCCCGCTCAACGCCATCACGGACGTGGCCGGCGTGCGGGTCGGGCACACGACGCTGATCCGGGGCGAAGGGCCGCGCGTCGTCGGCGAGGGACCCGTCCGGACCGGCGTCACCGTGGTCCTCCCCCACGACGGCGACGCCTTCCTCGAGCCGGTCTTCGCCGGCTGCCACCGCCTCAACGGCAACGGCGAGCTGACCGGCCTCGAATGGGTCCGCGAGTCCGGCTTCCTGACGAGCCCGATCGCGATCACGAACACCCACTCGGTCGGCGTCGTCCACGACGCACTCCTCGTCCACGCCGTGCGCTCCCATGCGCCGCACACGGAATTCTGGTCGCTGCCGGTGGTGGGCGAGACCTCCGACGGGGTGCTGAACGATATGAACGGATTCCACGTGCGCCCGGAACACCTCGACGCAGCGCTCGAGGCGGCGACGGGCGGCCCGGTGGCCGAGGGCGCCGTGGGTGGCGGGACCGGGATGATCTGCCACGAGTTCAAGGGCGGCATCGGCACGGCATCGCGCGTCGTTCCGGCCGATGGCGGCGGCTGGACCGTCGGGGCGCTCGTCCAGGCGAACTACGGCGACCGGGAGCTCCTGCGGATCGACGGCGTGCCGATCGGCGAGGCGATCCCGACAAGCGAGGTCCCGAGCCCCTGGGATGCCGCGGAGGCGCTGGCGCGCGCCCGGACCGGCGGGCACGGCGGCGCCCTCGCACCCGGGTCCGGCTCGATCATCGTGGTCCTCGCCACCGACGCCCCGCTCCTGCCGCACCAGTGCGGGCGGCTCGCCCAGCGGGCCGGCCTGGGTCTGGCCCGCATGGGCAGCATCGCCTCGACCGGCTCGGGCGACATGTTCCTCGCCTTCGCCACGGGCAACCGGGGGCTCCCGGGGCCGGCGCCCGTGCCGGCGCCGCGCGCCGTCCACGACGTGCGGATGCTCGACGACACGCGACTCACGCCGCTCTTCCAGGCCGCGGTGGAGGCAGTGGAGGAGGCGATCGTCAACGCCCTTCTCGTCGCCGGGACCATGACCGGCGCGGACGGGATAACGGCGCACGGCATCGACGGCGAGCGCGTCGTCGAGATCATGGCCCGCTACGGACGCGGCCCGCTGAGGGGATCCTGACCCCCGCCACCCGCTCTTCGCGCGGATGGTGCATCGTTCCGGCACCATGATTGACGAACCTTCCCGCGCGCCCGGCGCGCCCGACCCCTCCCCGCCTGCCTGGCCCCCGTCCGGCGCGACGCCACCGCGCGGCGCCCGGGGGCGCCCGGCCCTGCTTCTCTCCGTGCTCGTCCTCGCCGCCTTCGTCACCTTCTCGCTCGGCGTCTCCGTCGGGCAGGGTGGCGGGCTGATCGGCGGGGGTCCCCAGCCGACTCCCGCCTACTCGCCGTCCGCCGATCGCCCGGACTGGCGCCTCCTCGACGAGGCGTACAACCTCCTCGAGCAGCACTACGTCGATCCCAAGGCGCTCGACCCCCTGACCCTGGAGCGGGGGGCGCTCGTCGGCATGACCCAGAGCCTCGACGACCGGGGCCACACGGGATACCTGACGCCCGAGCAGGTCAAGGCGCGCGACGAGTCCCTCTCCGGCACGTTCGTCGGTGTCGGCGCCGTGCTCGACCTGAAGGATGGACGGCTCGTCATCGTCCGCGTCCTCCGTGACAGCCCCGCGGAGCGGGCAGGCGTGACCGCGGGTGACGAGATCCTGACCGTCGACGGGGTCAGCGTGGCCGGCATGGCCGTGAACGAGGTCGTCCCGAAGGTGCGTGGACCGGAAGGCACGAAGGTCACCCTGGAGCTCAAGGGGCTGGACGGCGCCGTGCGCTCGGTCACGATCACCCGCGCCAAGCTGGACCTGCCCCTCGTCTCGTGGGCGTTCGCGCCCGGAACGCGGGACGCCGTGATCCGCCTCGAGTCCTTCTCGACCGGGGCCGCCAGGGCGGTGGCGTCCGCGCTCCGCGAGGCGCTCGCCCAGGGGGCCGAGGGCGTGGTGCTCGACCTGCGCGGCAACCCAGGCGGAGCCGTGAACGAGCCGGTGCAGACGGCCGGCCTCTTCCTTCGCAACGGGGTCGTCTACGTCGCCGTTGACCGCAGCGGCAAGGAGACGCCGCACCCGGTCGAGGGCACCGCCCTGGCGCCCGACCTGCCCCTCGTCGTGCTGGTGGACGGCCAGACGGCAAGCTCGGCGGAGATCCTGACCGGTGCCCTCCAGGACGCGGGCCGGGCCCGCGTCGTCGGCGTGCAGACCTACGGCGCAGGGACGATCGTGCTCACGTACCCCCTCGCGGACGGCGGAGCGCTCACGATCGGTGTCGAGCGCTGGCTGACGCCGAAGGGTCGCGCCATCTGGCGCGAGGGGATCGTGCCCGACGAGGTGGTGGCGCTGCCCGTCGGTGTCGGCCAGGTCGTCCCGAACGACTACGCGACGCTGGGCAGCGGCGGCCTCGCCGCCTCCGGCGACACGCAGCTGAAGGCGGCCATCGCCGCGCTCGACCGCGCGAAGGCGGGGGCAGGCCGCGCCCTGGATCGGGCCGCCTGATCCGTCGGCGGCGGCTACCCGCTGGGGCGCCCCGGGCGAGCGCAGCGTCGGCGCCCCGCCGGCGCCGACGCCTTACAGGAGCTCGTGGTTGGCCGTGGCGGTCGGCGTCCCCTCGGCCGGACGCGGCTCCTCGCCGGGGCCGTACGCGGCCGGGGGGTCCCCAGCCCCGGCACCAGGACGGAGGCCGGGCAGCGGCAGGCCGGCCTGCCCCTCCAGCGCGCCGACGCCGTAGGGAACCCACTTCGACGGATCCTGGAGGCGGTGCGCCTCCTCGTTGCCGCGGGCGTGCGTCTCGACGAACCCGGCCGGCTCGATCCACATCCTCTTGCCGTCGAGGAGGCCCGTGATCCCCTCCTGGCCGGGCTCGGGCCGCGGGTTCTGGCACCAGCGGCAGGTCGATCGGTCGTGGGGCGTGTAGGACGTCGGCTCCTCGTAGGTCGTGATGTAGCCCTCGTAGTTGCGGAGCACGACCTTGTGGTCCGAGTACGAGATCAGGTAGTTGGGCATGACCGGGATCTTGCCGCCGCCGCCGGGCGCATCAACGATGAACTGCGGGACCGCAAAGCCCGAGGTGTGGCCCCGGAGGCCCTCGATGATCTCGAGACCCTTGCCGACCGGCGTCCGGAAGTGACCCGCACCCTCGATGAGGTCGCACTGGTAGATGTAGTAGGGCCGCACGCGGATCTCGACGAGCTTCTGGACGAGGTCGCGCTGGATGTGGACGCAGTCGTTCACCCCGGCGAGGAGGACCGCCTGGTTGCCGAGGGGCACGCCCGCCCGGGCGAGGGTGTCGCAGGCGCGGGCGAGCTCGGGCGTGATCTCGCTCGGGTGGTTGACGTGGATGTTCATCCAGACCGGGTGGTACCTGGCGAGCATCTCGCCGAGCTCCTCGTCCACCCTCTGGGGCAGGAAGACGGGGACCCGTGAGCCGATCCGGACGATCTCCACGTGGGGGATCTCGCGCAGGCCGCGGAGGACCGTCTCGAGGAGCCTGGGCGCCAGGGTCAGGCCATCGCCGCCGGAGATGAGGACGTCGCGGATCTGCGGCGTGCGGCGGATGTAGTCGAGCTGGGCCTCGTGCTCCCGGCGGTTGAAGTTCTGGCCCGCGTCGCCGACGATCCGGCTCCGGGTGCAGTACCGGCAGTAGCTCGCGCATTGGGTCGTGACCAGCATCAGGACCCGGTCGGGATAGCGGTGCACGAGTCCGGGAACCGGGGAGTGGCGGTCCTCGGCGAGCGAGTCCTCCATCATCCCGGTGAAGGCACGGAGCTCGGATCCGACGGGGATGACCTGGCGCCGGATCGGGTCGTTCGGGTCGTCGGGATCGATCAGCGATACGAAGTAGGGCGTGACGTCGACCCGGAACTTGTCGGGGGCCGACAGCCCCTCGCGCTCGTCGTCGGTCAGGTTGAGGACACGCTCGAGCTCCTCGAGCGTGTTGAGACGCTTCGCCAGCTGCCAGCGCCAGTCGTTCCACTTCTCGTCCGGGACGTCCTCCCAGATCCGGGCCCGGCGGCTGACCGCGGGCTGCCCGTCGGGGCCAAGGCGCTTCGCGGGGTCACGCATGTTGACGAACGGCGGCTCACCGGCCCCCTGGGCGGCAACCGCCGCCGTGATCTCCGTGTCGTCCATCCGTCGCGGTTCCCTTCCGACCTGGTCCGTTCCGCGCTGCCGCCTCGACCGATGCACAATGCATAGATCCTATGCACTCTGCATGACCAGCGGATCATAGCGGTCCCGGCGCAAGGGGTCCACCCCGCGAGCCCCGGCCGCCCGGACCGCCATGGCCCGATCGGGGGATGTCGGCAGGGTTTGGGACGGGGTCTACAATCCGCCTGCCACCCGGCGCGGAATCATCCTGGAGGAACCACATGACCGTCGATCGCAGGGCGCTCGCAGGCGCGCTCGCCACCCTTCTCCTCGTCGCCGCGTGCGGCGGCTCCGCCACCCAGTCGCCGGCGGCGACCCAGGCACCGGCGGCGACGCCCGCGCCCGTGGAGACGCAGGCACCCGTCGAGACGCAGGCCCCCGGCGAAACGCAGGCGCCGGGCGCAACCGAGGACCCCGGCTTCCAGGCATCGTTCGTGCCCGGGGCCGCGGGCGACCTCGAGGCCCTCCTGCCGTCCGAGGTGAACGGAGTGACGTTCACGAAGGCGAGCTTCACCGGCGAGTCCATCCCCGCCGGCGTGCCGATCGGCGACAGCGACATGGAGAAGCTTCTCGCGGACAACGGGAAGTCCCTCCGCGACGTCCGTGTCGCCATGGCCACCGCCACCGACGCTGCCAGCGGGAGCGCGGGCAGCCTGGTGATGGCGATCCAGATCAAGGGGATCGACTCCGGCAAGATGCTGGCCTGGGCGCTGACGAGCTTCGGCGACTCGGCCGCCGAGAAGTCGACGGTCGGCGGCAAGGAAGTCTACGGGTCCGGGGCGGCCGGCTACGGCGCGTACCTCTACGTCAAGAACGACGTCGTCTTCTACGTCGTGGCGCTGGGCGCGTCCAACCTGGCCGAGGGGATCCTCCAGAAGCTCCCCTGACCGGCCCGAACGACCAACCGGCAACCGAGCCCGGCCGCGACGGCCGGGCTCGACCGTTGCCGCGTTCCGCTGCCGTCGCGCCGTGAATGAGCACGAGCCACTGCCGGCCCACGTGAGCGCGAACCGCGCCGCGTGGACGCGCTGGGCAACCGACTACGTCGAGCCCGGTCGCCGGAACTGGGCGGACACGGAGCCGAGCTGGGGCATCTGGGGCGTCCCTGAGGCAGAGCTGCGCATCCTGCCCGACGTCGCCGGCCGCGACACGATCGAGCTCGGCTGCGGGACCGCCTACGTCTCGGCCTGGCTGGCCCGACGAGGGGCGCGGCCGGTCGGGATCGACATCACGCCCGCCCAGCTCGCGACGGCCCGGACACTCCAGGCGGAGAACGGCATCTCGTTCCCCCTCATCGAGGCGAGTGCAGAGGCGGTGCCGCTGCCCGATGCGTCCTTCGACCTGGCGATCAGCGAGTACGGCGCCAGCATCTGGTGCGACCCCTGCCGGTGGATCCCCGAAGCCGCTCGCCTCCTGCGGCCCGGCGGGCTGCTCGTCTTCCTGGTCAACGCCACGATCCTCATGCTCTGCTCGCCCGACGAAGAGGTGCCCGCCGGGGATCGACTCGTCCGCGACTACTTCGGGATGCACCGCTTCGAATGGCCCGGGGAGGACGAGGGCGTCGAGTTCCACCTGGGCTACGGCGACTGGATCCGCCTCCTGAGGGCCAGCGGCCTGGAGGTCGAGAACCTCGTCGAGCTCCGGGCGCCGGAGGGCGCCGCGACGCGCTACACGTTCGTCACCCCGGAGTGGGCCCGGCGCTGGCCGTCCGAGGAGGTCTGGATCGCCCGCAAGCGGGGCTGAGGACCAGCCAGCCGGGGCCGAGGGCGGAGCCCGCGGGCGGGGCCTCGCCGGGCCGGCGACACACCGGCAACACGGTGGACCGGCGCGAAGTCGGGCGACCGCCTGCCGTCGTCGCGCCGCTGGCCGACTGGCCAAGCCGCGACTGGAGAACCGGCGCGGGCCCGGGCCGCCCGCACGCCGCATCGTCGCGTCCTCGGCCGGCCGGCCGAACCGCGGGCCGACCGCTCACGGACCGCGTCACGCCGAGCGAGCCATCCCGCAAAGGGGATTGCATGCGGGCTATATACGATATATGTTATAGCCAATCTGGCACATGGTGCCGGGAGCGAGTGGAGGAGGGTGAGCCTCGTGCTTCGACGATCCATGATCCTGTTGGCCGGAGTCGCCTTGGTGCTGTCGGCGTGTTCGTCCGCGGCCACCAATGCGCCGGCAAGCGCCGCGCCGGTGACGGCCGCGCCGGCAAGCGCCGCGCCGGTTACGGCCGCGCCGGCGACGCCCGCGCCGGCAACGCCCAAGCCCATGCGGACCATCACGGCCCTCATGCCCAACCCGTCCGCGGTCAACGTCTACAACCTCTGCGCCGCCATCGGCGAGGGCTACATGGCCGAGGAGGGCCTCAACATCAACTTCGAGGCGGTCGATGGCTCGAGCGCCGTCTACCAGGCCATGGTCGCCGGCAAGGCCGAGATCGGGCTGCCGGGTCCCGGCCCCACGATCGCTGCCTGGGGACGCGGCGAGAAGCCGGTCCTGTTCTACAACCACTTCGCCCAGTCGCTCTTCGGCCTCGTCGTGGCGGAGGCGTCGGACATCACCACGATCGCCCAGCTGAAGGGCAAGGTCATCGGCGTCGGCACGGCGGAGGGCTCCGAAGTCTCCTACGCGCGCGCAATCCTGTCCGACGCGGGCCTCAAGGAAGACACCGACTACAAGTTCCTGGCCGTCGGCGACGGCGGCATGGCCGTCGCGGCCTTCGAGCGCAAGGACATCGTCGCCTACTCGGCGGCAATCCCCGACATGGCGATCATGACGGCCCGCGGCCTGCCGCTGCGGGAGATCACGCCCGAGAAGTTCCTGGCCTTCTTCGGCAACGGCTATGCGACGCTCCAGACGACGATCGACAGCGACCCCGAGCTGATCGCAAGCTTCACCCGGGCCCTGATGAAGGGCACCTGGTTCGCAGAGCAGAACAAGGACAAGACGCTGGCGGACTGCGCCAAGCTCAATCCCGAGGAAGGCGCGGACACCGCGCTCGCGAGCGCCCTGTTCGATGCCGTGCTTCCCCGGACCCACCCGCTCGGCGGCCTCCCCTTGGGCGAGTTCACGCCCGAAGGGTGGAAGTCCTGGCAGGACTCCCTGATCTCGTCCGGCGAGCTCGCGGGACCCCTGTCCTATCTCAACGACATGTGGACCAACAAGTTCGTCCAGCAGGCCCACAAGGACCTCGGCAAGTAGAGATGGCGAACGCCTCGGTGAGTTCGCCGAGTCGGACGGGCGGTGACGCCCGTCCGACTCCTGAGCCGGTCCTCCGCGTCCGCGGCGTCTCCAAGACGTTCGCGGCGCGGGGGGTCCGGGCCCTCGACCCGGTCAGCTTCGACCTGCTCCACGGCCAGTTCGCGAGCATCATCGGCCCGAGCGGGTGCGGCAAGTCCACCCTGCTCAAGATCATGGCCGGGCTGATGCCGGCCACGACGGGAGAGGTGACGCTGCGAGGAACGCCCGTGCTCGGGCCGCGGCGCGACATCGGAATCATGTTCCAGCAGGCCACCCTGCTGCCCTGGCGCACATCCCTCCGGAACGTCCTGCTGCCGATCGAGATTCGCGACGGCTCGGCCACCGCAAAGGCACGCACTCCCGACGCCATGGCGCTGCTCGAGATGGTGGGCCTGACCGGATTCGAGACCGTCTATCCGCACGAGCTCTCGGGCGGCATGGCCCAGCGCGCCGCGATCTGCCGGATGCTGATCACGGAGCCCGCGATCCTCCTGCTCGACGAGCCCTTCGGCGCGCTCGACGAGCTGACGCGCGAGTACATGAACGTCGAGCTGCAGCGCATCTGCCAGGGGCGGGACGCGACCGCCTTCATGGTCACCCACTCGATCCCCGAGGCGGTCTTCCTGGGCGACGTCGTGTTCGTGATGAGCGCTCGGCCGGGACGCATCGCCGAGGTCGTGCCGGTGGACCTTCCCCGGCCGCGCACCCTCGACATGATGACGGAGCCTGGCTTTGGAGAGATCGTCCGGCACGTCCGCGCACTTCTCGACGTGGGAGGCCAGCTGTGACGCCTGATCCGGATCGCCTCGCGGCGCCCCTCCTCGACCCACCGCCCCTGAACCCGCCGCCGCCGGAGTCATGGCTCGACCGCGTGCCCCGCTGGTTGTCGATCGCGGTGATCGGGATCGTTGCCATCCTGGGCTGGGAGCTCTTCTATTCAGCGCGGATCATGTCCCGGCTCCTGATGCCCGGACCGGCTGAGACGTTCGGACAGATCGTCGACAGTGCGAAGAACATCATCAGCGGCGGGCACGTCGCCGAGGCGCTCTGGATCACGTCCCAGGAGGTCGCCGTCGGCTTCATCCTCGCGGCGCTCGCCGGCTTCACGCTGGGCGTGATCGTGGGCGAGACGAAGCTCGGCCGGACGGCCGTCATGCCCTACCTGGTCGCCTTCAACGCCCTGCCCAAGGTGGCGTTCGCGCCCGTCTTCGTGGCCTGGCTCGGCTTCGGCGTGGAGTCGAAGATCGTCATGGCCCTCTTCGTCGCCTTCTTCCCGATGATCGTCGACACGGCGGCCGGGATGGCCTCGGTCGACCGCGACTCGATAATGCTGTTCCGCTCGCTCGAGGCAAGCCGCTGGACGACGCTCGTCAAGCTCAAGCTGCCGGCGGCCCTGCCGTTCATCTTCGCCGGGCTGAAGACGGCCGCGGTGTTCAGCGTCGTGGGCGCGGTCGTGGGCGAGTACCTCGGCGGCGGCGGCGGCATGGGAGAGCTGGTGCGCCTCAGCGCGCAGCAGCTGCGCATCGACCGGGTCTTCGCCCTGATCGTCTACCTGGGCGTCATCGGGCTCGCCCTGTTCGCAGTCATCGCCTGGCTCGAGCGCCGGATCGTCTTCTGGAACCAGCCAGATGCGATCGAGGTGGTCTCCGCCTGACCCCCGCGTCCCATTGAAGGAGCGCACATGAAGATCGCACGCATCCGGACGCCGGTCGGGTCCGACTTCGCGGTCCAGGCCGCTGATTCGACATGGCTTGCCCTGGACGGACTCGGCATCACGGCGAGCACCACCGCCGACGTGATCGAGCGAGCCGGCGACCTGGCGGCCCTCGTGGGCGGCCGGTCGGGCGGGGTTGTCGATCCGGAATTCCTGGCGCCGATCGTTCGGCCGTCCAAGGTGCTCGCCATCGGCCTGAACTACAGGGACCACATCCGCGAGACGAACCAGACGGAGCCGCAGAACCCGATCGTGTTCGCCAAGTTCCCCAACGCCATCACGGACCCCTACGGGCGCATCGTGATGGACGAGCAGCTCACCGCGCAGGGCGACTACGAAGCGGAGCTGGCCGTGGTGATCGGTCGGCCGACGAAGAGCATCGGGCAGTCGGAGGCGCTCGGCTGCGTCTTCGGCTACACCGTGGCCAACGACGTCTCGGCGCGCGACGCGCAGAAGCGCGACGGGCAGCTCGACCGCTCCAAGGGCTTCGACACGTTCTGCCCCATCGGCCCCTGGATCACCACGGCCGACGAGATCCCCGATCCGCAGGGCCTCGCGATCCGCAGCTGGGTGAACGGCGAGCCGCGCCAGGACTCGTCCACCCGGGAGATGATCTTCTCGGTGGAGTACCTGATCTGGTACATCGCGCGGGGCATGACCTTCGAGCCGGGCGACGTCATCCTCAGCGGCACTCCGCACGGCGTCGGCTTCGCCATGAAGCCACCGCGCGCCCTGGTCCCGGGCGACGTCGTCGAATGCGAGGTCGCGGGGCTCGGGAGGCTTCGGAACGAGGTGGTGGCCCCGGCGCCGTGAGCCGACCCGCCGCAGCAGATCGAGACGCAGAGCGAGGCGGCGCCTCGCTCTCGCGTCGGGCCGCCTTCGGCGCGGTCCTGTCCCTGGCGATGGCGACCGGCACGTTTCCCGGCTACGCCTTCGGCGTCCTCGGCCCCCAGCTGGTGGCCGAGTTCGGCCTGTCACGCGTCGAGCTGGGGCTGCTCACCACCTGCTTCTTCCTGGTGGGTGGGGGGCTGTCACTCGTGGCCGGGCGCGCGGTCGACCGCTTCGGCGGCAAGCTGGTCATGAACGCGTCGTTCGTGGTGGCCGGGGTGGCCCTGCTGGGGATGGCGAACGCGGCCGCGTACCCGGTCCTGCTGGTGATGGCCGCGCTGGCCGGCATCGCCCTGGCCGCGGGCAACCCCACCACCAACAAGCTGGTGGCGGTCAACCTCCCGCCCGGGAGGCGCGGCCTGACGATGGGCTCCAAGCAGGCCGGCGTGCAGGTGGGCGCCTTCCTGACCGGGGCGCTGCTCGCGCCCTTCGCCGTGGCGCTGGGCTGGCGCGTGGCGCTGGGCTGGAGCGCGCTGATCCCGCTGCTGGGCGTGCTCGCTGCGATGCTCATCATCCCGGCCGACGGCGCCGGGCCGAACGACGCTCGCGACCGACCGGCCGAGGCCCGTCCGAGGGAGGCTGACCGCCTTCCGTCGGGCGTCCGCTGGCTGGCGGTGTACGCCTTTCTCATGGGCAGCGGCGTGGCGACCGTGAACGCGTATCTGCCTCTCTACCTGGTCGAGACGGGGGGTGCCTCCCCCGCGGTCGCAGGCGCCGTCGTTGCCCTCATCGGCTTCACCGGCATCGTGTCGCGCGTGGCCTGGGGCTGGGGCAGCGAGCGGATGAGAGGCTTCTCGGGGCCTCTCATGGCCCTGGGCGCGGGCGCCGTCGTGGCGATCGGCATGATCTTCGCCGTCCAGTTCGTGGGGTTGTGGGTGGTCTGGCCGGCGGCACTCCTCTTCGGTGCCACGGCGGTGACGTGGAACTCGGTGGGCATGCTTGCCGTGCTCGCCGCTTCCGGTCCGCGGCTGGCCGGCCTGGCCTCGGGCATCGTCCTCACGGGCTTCTACGTGGGATTCGTCGGGAGCCCCCTGCTGTTCGGGTGGCTGGTCGATCGCATCGGCGGCTACGCGCCCGCCTGGCTGCTGGTCGCCGCGGTGTTCGGGGCCGCGGCCCTGGTCGTGGTCGCCTGGCAGCGAGCGGACCGGACGATGGTCAGCCTGCGAAGTGCCGCATGACTGACATCCGCGTGCCCTCGTCCACGTACGATGCGATCTGGCAGCAGCTGCCCTCGGCGCTCGTGTCGGATTGCCTCGAGCGGTCCGGGGCCATGGACGGGAGGATCCGGCTCCTCTCCGGACAGCGGCTCGTCGGTCCCGCATTCACGGTCCGAACCGTCGCGGGCGACTCGGCCACCACCCACCGCGCCCTTCGCGACGTGCCGCCCGGACACGTCCTGGTGCTGAGCGCCGAGGGTGGCATGGAGCGGGCGGTGTGGGGCGCCGTGCTGACCGAGGCGGCCCGTCGCGGACAGCTCGTCGGCGCCGTGATCGACGGCTTGGTGCGCGACCTGGGGCAGATCCGCGCCCTGGGGTTCCCGCTCTTCGGGCGCGGAACCTCGCCGGCCGGTCCGCACAAGGGCGGCCAGGGCACGTTCGGAGGGGTCGTGCAGTGCGGCGGGGTCGTGGTCTCGCCGGGCGACCTGGTCCTCGGCGACCTGGACGGCGTCGTGGTAGTTCCGGCAGCACGGATCGACGGCGTGGCGCGCGCTGCCGTCGAGCGTCTTCGGGCCGAGGAGAGCGTGGATCGAGCGGATCCGCTCCGGAGAGAGATCCGCCGACATCCTGGGGATCGACTGAGATGGCCGGCCTCAACCCCCTGCGACCCCCCGCTGCCAGGCGGGATCGAGGCCCGATCGAGCGGCCGCCCTCCCTGGTCGACGAGATCACGGCGCGCCTCCAGAGCGACATCCTCGACGGCAGGCTGGCACCGGGTGAACGCATCTCTGCCGCGGCGGTCAGCCGCGAGATGGGCGTCAGCCACATCCCGGTTCGCGAGGCGCTGCGCCGCCTCGAGGCCGGTGCCCTGGTCGAATCGACGCATCACCAGGGCGCCGCGGTCAGCCACATCAGCATCGATGAGCTGCGCGAGATCTACGACCTTCGCCGACTCATCGAGGGCGACACCGTCCGGCGCGCCGCTGCCCGGTACACCGAGGACGACCTGGCGTCGATCGTCGCGGCCGGCGAGCGCCTGGCGGCCGCCGACCCGACGGATCCCTCGACGGACTTCTGGGGGGCGCATCGCGCCCTGCACCTGGCGATGCTCGCGCCCGCGATGGACTCGTGGAGGACCCGCCTCCTGGGATCGCTGTGGCAGAGCGCGGAGCGCTATGCCCACCTGCGGACGCTCGTGTTCGGATCGCCGGCGCGGGCGATCGACGACCACCCTCGTCTCGTCGCGATCGCGCTGCAGCGGAACCCGGAACGGCTGGCGCAGGCGCTCATGACCCATCTCACCACGACCGAGAAGATGGTGACCGACGGCTACCGCCGGATCCTCCCCGAGAGGACGCCGAAGCAGGGAGATCGATCTCGACCTGCCGGCGGGGGCGCTAGGAGATGCCGATGCACGAGCGAGTCCGAGGGCGCCCCGATCCTGTCTCAGGAAGGATCGACCGCTCACGTGCCAGGCGAGACCCAGAGATGCGGAGGACAAGACCTTGACCGACGGCCAGACTACCCGCGCGATCGCAGGCACCGTGGCACACCGACCAGTGGTTCACGAGCCCGTGGAACCACGACCCGCAGGTGGCCGAGCAGCTCGCGTTTGCCCCGAACCTCGAGATCCACGACGTCACGCTGCGCGATGGCGAGCAGCAGGCCGGGGTCGTCTTCACGGCCGAGGAGAAGATCCGCATCGCCGAGGCGCCTCGCGGAAGCCGGCGTCCACCGCATCGAGGCCGGGCTGCCGGCCGTCTCCCCGGAGGACGAGAAGGCGGTCCGGGCGATCGTCAAGCTGAACCTGCCCTCGAAGATCTACGCCTTCTCGCGATGCGTGATCGACGACGTGAAGCGTGCGGTCGACTGCGGCGTGCACGGCGTCGTGATGGAGATCCCGTCGAGCCGTCATCTCATCGAGCTCGGCTACCGCTGGTCCGTGGAGCGTGCCCAGGCCCTCTCCATCGAGGCGACCACGTACGCGCACAACGCGGGCCTGCGGGTCTCGTTCTTCCCGATCGATGCCACGCGGGCCTCGGTCGACGACTACCTGGCCCTGGTCGGGCGAGTCGCGAAGGAGGGCCACGTCGACGCGCTCGGCCTCGTCGACACGTTCGGTGTCCTCACGCCCCACGCCGTGCTTCGCTTCGTGGAGCGCAGCCGCGAGGAGCTTGGCGTGCCGCTGGAGACGCACTTCCACATGGACTACGGCCTGGGCGTTGCCAACACCCTCATCGCCGCGGCCGCCGGCGCGGCCACCCTGCAGACGACGATCGGCGGCATCGGCGAACGCGCCGGCAACACGCCCATGGAGGAGACCGTCGTCGCGCTCCGCACCCTGTACGACCTCGACATCGGGATCCGGCTCGAGCACCTCACTCCGCTGGCGCGCATGGTTATGGCGTACGGGCAGATCGACCAGCCGTCCAACCGACCCATCACCGGCACTCGCCTCTTCAACGTCGAATCGGGGATCATCTCCACCTGGGTCCGCAACGTTCGCGACACGGACCTGACCGAGGCGTTCCCCTACCTGCCGAGCCTCGTCGGCCAGGCCGACGTGGAGCTCGTGTGGGGCAAGGGGAGTGGGATCGACTCGGTGGTGGACGGGCTCGAGCGACTCGGCCGGACGGCGACGCCCGACGAGCAGATGGCGATCCTCACCGAGGTCAAGGCGCAGTCTCTGCAGCACAAGAGGACGCTGACCGTCGACGAGTTCGGCGCCATCGTGGATCGCGTCGCCCGGTAGACGACCGCCCTCGGCGCTGAGCGCCGACGCCGAACCCGACAAGGCCGCCGCGCCCGGACCTCAGGGCGCCGGGGCCGCGTCCAGCAGGGCGATGCCGGCGCGGCTGGCGGACCTCAGGGCGCCGGGGCCGCGTCCAGCAGGGCGATGCCGGCGCGGCTGGCGACCTCGCGCGTGGCCGCGGCGATGGCCGGCAGGGAGTTGAGGGCCCAGAGCATGCGGCCGCCGGCCGCCGCATATGCGGCGTCGTCGGTCAGCGGGGCGCCCAGACCGTCCGCGGCTACGGACCCGGCGACCCTGTAGAGGGCCGTCACGTCGGCCGGGAACGTCCCGGCGCCGGGCCATGCGGCGACGCTGCGCGCGCCCTGCTCGCCGGAGCGCGCGTCGGCAGCGATCTTGCGCAGGAGAGGAGCAATGCCCGCGGCGGCCGGATCGGGAGCCGCCAAGATCGCGGTCAGGTCCGTGGCAGCGCGCGCGAGCCGCTCGTTGACGGTGGCGACCTGGAGCAGCCCGCCCGCGACACCTTCAGGCAGGGCATTGGACGGGGCAGATGGCGAGGGACCCACGGTCGGGACGGCGGTCGCCCTGGCCGCCGCCACGGCGGCTTCGGCCGCGGTGAGCCGGGGCGCCATGACCGCCCCCGCGACGACGGCGCCGCCGATCATCCCCACGACGCTGCCCGCCAGGATCAACAGGAGCGCCGTTCGAACCAGGACACCGGCGACCAACAGGCTGCCGCAACCGGGGCAGCGGCGCTCGCCGATCTCCAGCGGACGCCCGCAGCCCGGACAGGAGAAGGTCCGGTCCGGAGCCTCCCCTATCAGACGAACGTCGCGGCCCACGGGGTCGTCACCGGGGCCGCGGAGGCGGCTGGTCAGGCCCGTCGGGATCATCGTCGCGCAGCGCTCCGAGCAGTGAGCGGTGGGCCGCCGGCGGCCGGCGGCCACCACCACCATTGTCCGGAGTCAGGGCAGGGCTGCGGAAGTGAACGAAGGTCCCGGGTGCCGAGAGGACCCGCGCGACCGGAAGCGGGTCGCTCACGGCGCAGCCGATGCCGACGGCGCCGGCGAGCCGGAGGGGCTCGGCGCCGGCGAGCCGGAGGGGCTCGGCGCGGGGGAGCCCTTGGCGAGCTCGGCCGCGATGAGCGGCCGCAGGTCGGCCATCCCCAGCGCGCCGGCCTGCTGGAGCACGCCGTTGATGGCGACCGTCGGCGTCGAGGTGACGCCCGCGGCCTTCCCTGCTGCCGTCTCCGCCTTCGTCGCCTGCTCGGGCGCGCTGGCGTCCATGCAGGAGCCATAGGCCGTCATGTCGAGGCTCACCGCCTTGGCGATCTGGTCGAGGACCTCGCGTCGGAAGGCGCCCTTGTTCTCGCCCTTCTGGTTCTCGAACAGGTAGTCGTGGAACTGCCAGAACTTGCCCTGTTCGCCGGCGCACCTGGCGGCCGCCGCGGGCTGCTGCGATTCGCCGTCCGGGTTGCCCCCGTCGATGAACGCGAAGTCGCGATAGACGAGGCGCACGGTGCCGGCGCGGACGAACTCGGCGATCAGGTCGGGCTCGACCGACCGGGCGAAGAAGTCGCAGGCCGGGCACTGGAAGTCGGACCAGACCTCGATGGTTATGGGCGCGTTGGCCGGCCCGAGGGCTCGACTGTCGGCCGGGTCGATGAGCTCCGGCGGCGTCGGCCGGATCGGGACCTTCAGGCCGCCGGTGGAGCCGCCGCTCCGCCCGCCCAGCACGCCGGAGGCGAAGAGGATCACGATGAGGCCGACGGCAACCGCGCCGACCGAGAGGAGAACCATCGGCGACTGCCAGGCGGGCTTCGGCGCGGCGGTGCGGGCGGCGGCCAGGTGGCGGTCGCGGCGGGCCGACTCGCGTCGATCGCGACGTTGCGAGGGCGGCAGGCCGCCGGCGGGCTGGTTGTTCGGCATTAGTGATCCCAGGTGCCAGGAGTTGGATCCGCGCTCGGGCGGTGGTTGCGCAGTAGGGTACCGTGCCCGGACTCGGCGCGCCGGAGCGCGCCTCAGGCGCCGGACGCGGCCGTCTCCGTGGGCTCGGAGGGCGCCGTCGCCGGGCGCCGCCGCATCGGGCGGAGGTAGAGCGGAAGCACCGCAACAACGTAGGCAGCCCAGGTGGCGAGCGTGGCCCACTCCGGGGTGGACGTGTAGCCGAAGATCGCCCGCAGGAAGAGCCCGATCCCGGCGTCGTGGGGAAGGATCGCGCTGATGTCGAACGCCGTGCCGGCCCCCACCGTGATCCAGCCGATCTCGACGAGCTCGTGGATGGAATTCGAGAGGAGGCCGGCCGCGATGAAGACGAGAAGGGCGCCGGTCCAGCGGAAGAAGCGCCGCAGGTCGAGCACGCGGCTCCCCCGGTAGAAGCCGTAGCCCAGGACGACGGCGATCGCCAGTCCGGCGAGGGCGCCCCCAAGGACCGAGGCGGCGCCGACGGCGCCAGCTTCGCCCGCGGCGGCCGACGTGGCCTGCCCGACGAGGAAGAGCGCTGTCTCGAGCCCTTCGCGGATCACCGCCGTGAACGCGAGCACGGCGAGGCCCCACGCCGTCCCCTCGGTGAGCACCCGGTCGACCGCCCGTTGCAGGTCCCCCTTGACCGAGCTCGCCTGGCGGCGCATCCAGAAGAGCATCCAGGTCACGACGCCCGCGGCGAGGAGCATCGCGAGGCCTTCGAAGATCTGCTCGTAGGGCTCGTGGAGCCCGCCGAGAGTCACGAAGATGGCCGCCCCCACGACGAGGGACGTGGCGACCGCAACCCCCACGCCAGCGGCGATCTTGCCGAAATGCCGGGCGTTGCCGGTCCGCGCGAGGTAGGCGCAGACGATGGCCACTATGAGTGCCGCCTCCACGCCCTCCCGGAGGCCGGTCAAGAAGCCGCTTGTGAACGCTCCGACATCGAACAAGGGGGGTGGGATCCTCCGGGAACGCAGGGCGGGGACCGAACCCTGGTAGGACGCCCGGGCCTGATCTAATTCCGAGTGGGATTGTCGGATATACCGGTGGGCGTGTCAATCCGGTCAGCGCCCTCGACCGCCGCGGGCATCACGCTCGGTGCCGCGACCACCACCCCGTGAGTCATCGCGGGCGGCGCTCCGCGGGCTGCCCGGCGCGTCTGGCTGCGCACCCGCCTCGCGGTCTGCCGGGCGCGTCTGGCTGCGCACCCGCCTCGCGGTCTGCCGGGCGCGTCTGGCTGCGCACCCGCCTCGCGGTCTGCCGGGCGCGCCTGGACTGATACCGTGTCTCGACAAGAGGGCGACCCGGTGCTATCGTGCCGGGCATGGTCGCCTCCTCCCCCATCGTCGCCGCCCTCGAGAACGCCGGCTACCGCCTGACGGGGCCGCGCCGTGCCCTGGCCGACCTCATGGGGGAACGCGACGGGTCGACCTTCACGGCCGCCGACCTCGTCGCGGAGGTCCGGTCCCGCGGCCTTGGCATCGGTCGGGCGACCGTCTTCCGGGCGCTGGACCTGCTCGAGCGGGTCGGCGCGGTGGAGCGGCTGGATCGCCCGTCGGGCAGGCACGCCTACGTCGTCTGCGTCCCGGCGCATCACCACCACCTGGTCTGCACCCGTTGCGATCGCTCCACCGAGGTCGGCGACCTGGGCCTGGGCGCCATCGCCCGCGAGGTCACGCGCCGGACCGGCTACCGGATCGACGGGCACCGGCTCGAGCTGTCCGGACTCTGCCCGGCCTGCCAGGTACGATGAGACTCCGTATCGCGACGATCCTGGGGACGGTCGCCATGCTCGCGGCCGCCTGCTCGGGCGCCGGGCCGACGTCGGCCCCCGGCATCCCGTCCGTGGTGGTGACCTACCCGATCCTCGGGGCAGTCGTTGCGGAGCTGGTCGGCGACCGGGCCACGGTGACCGTCCTGATGGGCAACGGCGTGGACCCCCACGACTGGTCGCCCTCGGCGAAGGACATCGAGCGCGTCGAGAAGGCCGATCTCGTCGTCGCCAACGGGCTCAACCTGGAGGAGGGCCTGGCGAAACCGCTGGCCGAGGCGGAGAAGCGCGGCGTCGTGGTCTTCCGGGCGACGGACCACGTCAAGGTCCGCCAGCAGGCGACCGCCGACGGCCGCTCGACCGCGGGCGATCCGCACTTCTGGGTCGACCCGCTCGCCATGCGCGACGTCGTCCTCGCCCTGGTGCCCGCCCTGGGAAGCGTCGGGATCGACGTCGCCGATCGCGCCCCCGCGCTCGCGACCCGCCTCGCCGACCTCGATGCCGCGACGAGGGCGACGCTCGCGGTCATCCCGGAGGCCCGCCGCCTGCTCGTGACCGGCCACGAGTCCATGGGCTACTTCGCCGACCGCTACGGCCTCCGCCTCGTCGGCGCCGTCATCCCCGGCCTGACCTCCCAGGGCGACGTCTCAGCCGGCCAGCTCGCCGACCTCCGGGCGGCGATCGAAGCCCAGGGCGTGGCCGCCATCTTCACCGAGATCGGCACACCCAGGGCAGTGGTAGAGGCGATCGGGAGAGAGACCGGGGTCACCGTGGTCGAGCTTCCGAGCCACACCCTGCCGGCAGACGGGTCGTACTTCAGCTTCATCGGGCAGATCGCGACCGCGATCGCGACTGCGCTGCGCTGAGGGACGCCCGTGGGCCCCTTCGTCGAACCCTTCCTGGCCAACGAGTTCATGGTCCGCGCCCTTTTTGCGGGCGTGCTCGTCTCGATCGCCTGCTCGATCGTGGGCACGTTCGTGGTGCTGCGCGGCCTGGCCTTCATCGGCGACGCGCTGGCCCACGGCGTGCTGCCGGGGATCGCCGCCGCACTCCTCCTCGGCCTGCCGGGGATTGCCGGGGCCGCCGTGGGCGCTCTCGCGATGATCGCGGGCGTCAACCTGATCACTCGCCGCTCCCGACTCTCGTCGGACACGGCGATCGGCCTCCTCTTCGTGGCGATGCTGGCGCTCGGCGTCGTGATCGTCTCGCGCTCCAGCTCGTTCGCCGGCGACCTGGTGGGGATCCTCTTCGGCCAGATCCTCGGCACCAGCCTGGATGGCCTCGCCACCCAGGCCGCCGCGACCGTGATCGTCTTTGCGGTTGCCCGGGTGTGCGCCCGTCCCTTCCTCCTGCTCAGCTTCGACCCGGAGCAGGCCGACGTGGCCGGCTTCCCCTCCCGCCGCTACCACTTCGTGATGCTCGTCCTGGTCGCCCTCACCGTGGTCGTCTCGTTCCAGACGGTCGGCACCCTGCTCGTGTTCGGGATGCTGCTGGCGCCGGCGGGCGCCGGCGCCCTGCTGGCCCACCGGATCGAGGCGATGATGGCCTGGGGCGCCGGCATCGGGATCGTCTCGACCTACGTCGGGCTTCTCGTGAGCTACCACTTCGACGTCGCGGCGGGGGCCACGATCGTGCTCGTCGCGGCGACGATCTTCTTCGCGGTCCTGGCCGGGACCAGCCTCCGCGACCGCCTGACGGCCGCGCGCCGGGGACCCGACGCGCCGGCGACGGGTCCCGCATGAGCGCTCCGAGGGTCGGACGCGCCGGCAACGGGTCCGGCGTGAGCGCGCCGGGGGCCGCCGGGCCCGTCATCGAGGCTCGCGGGCTCGCCGTCGGCCACGGGGGCGTGGCCCTGGTGCCGGGGATCGACCTCGTCGTCGGCCACCGCTCGTCGCTGGCCCTCGTCGGCACGAACGGGTCCGGGAAGTCGACCCTGCTGCGCACGTTCGTGGGACTCCTGCCGGTCGTAGATGGCACGCTCGAGGTTCTCGGGACGCGACCAGGTGGGGCGCCGCGCCACCTCGCCTACGTCGGCCAGTTCCACGCGTCGGGGTTCGTCCTGCCGCTCCGCGCGGTCGACGTCGTCCGGATGGGACGCTACCCCGACCTCGGGCTCTTCGGCCGGCTGCGGGCAGAGGATCACGATCTCGTGGAGGCGGCCATGGCAAGGATGGGAGTCGCCGGCCTCGCCCGGTCCCCCCTCGGCAGCCTCTCCGGCGGCCAGCAGCAGCGCGTCTACCTCGCCCAGGCGCTCGCCCGCCGGGCGGACCTCATCGTCCTGGATGAGCCGACGGCGGGCCTCGATGCGGGCGGGCGCGAGCTCTACCTCGCGGCGTTCGGCGCGGAGATGGTCCGCGGGGCCGCGGTCGTGACGGCCACCCACGACATCTCGGAGGCGGTCGAGTACGACCAGGTGATGCTGCTCGCGCGGCGGGTGGTCGCCCTGGGCCCCGGCGCCGAGGTGCTCACGGCCGACCGGCTGCTCGACACGTTCGGGATCCTCCTGCGGGACCCGCACGCGGAGCACGCGCAGCGCTTCGTCGTGGCCGAGGTGACCCACGGCCACCCCCAGGTCATCGACGTGGGCCCCGAGGTGGTCGCCTAGCTCGAGGCACTGGGCGTCGGCGAGCGCTCGTTTCCCGGCGGCTCGGAGCCGCCGTGCCGCTCGGTGACGAGGGCGTCAGTGCTCGTCGTAGTGGACGTGATGCCCCGCGTGCCGATGAGCCCCATGGACGAAGTCGACGTGGTCCTCGTGGGGGACCGCCGCGTGCCCGCAGCCATCCTCGTGCACGTGCATGTGACCGGCGTGCGCGAGGTGGGCGTCGGAGCCCGCGAGCGCATCGTCCACGTGATCCTCGTGGACGTGATGGACGTGACCGTCGTGCAGGAAGTCCACGTGATCCTGGTGCGGCACCGCAGCGTGGCCGCAGAAGCGGTCGTGCACGTGGGGATGCGGGTCGAGCGGGCGATGCGGGGCGGGGTCGGCCATCGAGTCCTCCGGCCTTCACGGTAGTCCCAGCGGCCGGGGTCCGCAAACGATGGGACGGCGCCGAAACCTTCCTGCGTCGGGCAGTCTCATACGGGATACGGGCGACACCGCCCCGTCAACGCCTGGAGCCCCGCATGACCGAACCGATCACCCGCCGCCCCGCCAGGAGCCGCTTCCGATGCGCCTGAGCGGGCGTGCCTGGCTCGTCCTTGGGGCGACCCTCGGCATCCTCATCGTCTTCGCCACCGACCAGGTGCTCCCGGAGACGTCGGCCTACCAGGCCCAGATGCGCTTCTGGCTCGCCGCGCGGGCCACCGGGATCACCGCCTACCTGCTCCTCACGGCGCTGGTGATCTTCGGCCTCGTCCTGTCGCACCCCACGAACCAGTCCACCTGGAAGCTCTCCAGGCGAATCTTCCCCTGGCACGAGAACCTGTTCGTGTTCGTGGTCGCCTTCCTCGTCGCCCACGTCGTGAGCATCGTCCTCGACCCGTTCGCGGGGGTCGGGGTCGCGGGTTCCTTCATCCCCGGCCTCTCCTCCTACCGGACGGCGCCGGTGGCGCTCGGCACTATCGGCCTCTATGCCGCCCTCCTGTCGGGACTCACCGGCCGCTGGACCAAGCTCCTGCCGCAGGGGTTGTGGCTGAAGCTCCACCGCCTTGCCCTCGTGGCCTGGGTCCTGTCCTGGATGCACGGCCTGCTGGCCGGCACCGACAGCTCTGCGCTCCTGCCCGTGTACGTGGCCACCGGCGGCCTCGTGCTCGCCGCGGGTGCCTACCGCTACTGGGTCGCCAGGAAGGCGCGCCCGACGTTCTCCACCTCTCTGACCGACATGCGGCCGGGCCGACCAATTCGGGCGTCCGGAGACGGCGCGCCCGAGGCGCCAGGCCGTCCCATCCCGATCCGGGAGGCACGGCTCCGGGAGGCGACCACGTCCCTCGGCCCCGTCCTTGCCCCCAGCGCTCTCACGGAGGAACTGATGCGATGAACAACACCGTCAAGCTCGTGGCCCGGCGAACGGCCGTGACCATGGGGGTGGTCGGGAGTCTCGGGCTCGGTGCGGCCACGATCAACGCCGCCTCCCAGTGGACTGCCGCGGCCTCCCAGCCGACCTCGGCACCGGTCTCCCCGGAGACCCTGGCCATCCAGCTCGCCAACGAGGAGGCACGCGGGGCGGACCTGCAGGCGCGCCTCGAGGCGGCGCTCGCGCAGACCGCTCAGCTCCAGGCGGCGCTGGACGCGGCGAACGCCCAGATCGGGACCGACGGCAAGACCGCGAGGGCGCTGCAGGCGCAGATCGCGGCGGCACAGAAGAAGCTCGCCGCGCTCAACAAGCAGGCCGCTGCCGCCGCCCTCACGGCCAGGAGCGTCACGGTCGTCAGGACGACGGCCCCCAGGCCGGCGCCCCACGCCACCACCGGCGCATCCGGCGCGGCGAGCGGCGGCGACGACGACGAGGGCGGAGATGACTGAGCGGACCCTCGGGTTCTCCGGAACCGCATCGAGCGCACTTCCGGCCCGTTCGTTCTCCCCCCGGCCGGGCGGTCCGCGGACCCTGCGGGAGCCGCATGGCGAGCGCGCGGCGGCGCACGAGACGTCCCCGGCGCTCGCGCCGTGGGCGCCGCTCCACGGCCGGACGGCGCCGGGTGCGGGCGCTTCGCTGGCCGTCGTGCCGTCGCGAGCTCTCGCGCGGCCGGCGGCCAGGGGCCGTCGTCCCGTCCACGTCGTCGTGGCCCTGGGGATGACCGCCGGGCTGTATGCCGTGTCGCTCGCCGGCGTCACGGCGCTGCAGGCGACGGCGGACACGCGGCTCGCGGCGGATCGCGCCCCGACGGCGGACGCCGTCGCACGCCTCCGGGACAGCCAGGACGCGCTGGAGAGCCGCCTCACGCGGCTCGACGACGCGTACGCCACTGCCGCGGACGGGTACAAGTCCGTCGCGGCCGGGATCTCCGCCCACGAGACGGCGCTCAACGCGCTCGGGGAGCAGGTCCGGACCGCGGTCGGCTCGGCCTCGAAGCTGTCCGTCCCCTCGGCGCGGCTGCCCGGCGTCTCCAGCACCACCGCCTACGTCAGCAGGCCGGCGGTCAACGCCTGCACGACCGCGTCGGGCAAGGCCTGCTGAGAACGCCGGAAACCGCGCGCGTGTCTTCTCCCCCCGACATGCTCGGCGTCGCGGGCTCGGCCATCGCGCCGTTCGAGCGGCGGGCCATGGGCTCGCCGCTCCGCTTGACGGTCGCCGGCGTCCCGGAATCCCGCGCCCGCGACGGCTGGGAGGCGGTCTCCGCGGCCATCGAGGAGATCGAGCAGGCGCTCTCGCGGTTCCGTCCGACGAGCGACCTGATGGTTCTCAACGCGCGTGCGGGCGACCCTGCCGGCGTGCCGGTCGGCCGCTGGCTGGGAGCGGCGCTGGCGGCCGCGGACCGCGCCCACCGGGTGACGGGCGGGACGTTCGACCCGCGGGTCCTCGGCGACCTGGAGCGGCTCGGCTACGCGGGCTCGCCGATCCAAACGGCGGCAACCCCCGCGTCGGCGAGCGGGGCGGCTGTCACGATACCGAGCCCCGCCGTCGCCACGGACGAAGGTCGGCGCGCGGTGTTCGCCGACGGTCACTGGCTCGACATCGATCCCCGGGGCCGGCGCGCAGCCGTGGCGGCACCCCTCGACCTGGGCGGGATCGGGAAGGGCCTCGCCATCCGCTGGGCGATGGCCGTGCTGGAACGGAAGCTGCCCGAGCTCTCGACACCGGGCGCAGGCGCCCTCCTCGAGGCGGGCGGCGACATCGTGGCCCGCGGCACGGCGCCCCAGGGGGGGCCGTGGATGGTCGGCGTCGAGGATCCCGGCCGGGACGAGGAGGCGGCGGTCGCGGCCATCCGGGACGGCGCCATCTGCACCTCGTCGATCGCCGTGCACCGCTGGCGGACCGGCGAGGGTCGCGAGGTCCACCATCTCCTGGACCCGCGCACGGGCGAGCCGGGCGGCGAGGGCCTGCTGGCCGTCACGGTCGCCGGCCCGGACCCCGCCTGGGCCGAAGTCTGGTCGAAGACGCTCTTCCTGGAGGGAGCGCGCGGGATCGCGGCGCGCGCCCGCGGCCTGGGTTTGGCCGCGTGGTGGGTCCGGGAGGACGGCGCGATGGAGATGACGCCGGCGGCCCGGGTCCAGACTGCCTGGCTGGCGTCCGAGGCCTGAAGGCCAGCGCCGGGACGGTCGCCCGAACGACGCACGAGCCGCCCCCGGTCCTCGCCGGCCCGGCGCGCGACCCTCCTGCCGCCCCGAGACGAGCTCGGCGCCGGCCAGGTTGACGCTAGCCCGAGACGAACTCGGCGCCGTCCACGTTGATCACGTTGCCGCTGATCCAGTCCGAAATCGGTGGAGGCGAGGGTCACGAGGGCGTCGGCGACGTCCTCGACGGTGGTCAGGCGGCCGTGGGGGTTGCGGGCCAGGGTCGCCTCGACGACCCGGGCGGCCTCCGGGATCTTGCGCAGGGCGGGGGTGTCCGTCACGCCGGCCCGGATCGCGTTCACCGCGACCCCGGCGTCGAGCCGGGCCATCTCCATGGCGAGCTGGCGGCAGTGGGACTCCAGGGCCGCCTTGGCCGCCGACACCGCACCGTACGACGGGATCATCCGGGCCGATCCCTCGGAGGTCATCGCGAAGACCTTGGAGCCGCTTTCGAGGAGGCCCGCTCGCCAGAGGTCCTGGACCCAGTAGACGAGCGAGTTGGCCATCACGTCGAGCGTCATCTCCATCTGCTTGCGGCTGATGGCGCCCTTCGGGTCCTCGGCGAGGAACGGCTGCAGGGAGCCGAAGGCGAGCGAGTGCATGACGACCCGCAGGTGCGGCGTCCGCCCGGCTGCCCGCGACTCCGCGAAGCGCTCCGCGAGACGCGCGAGGGCGGCGGCGCGCTTCTCGTCGTCGGCCGCGTTCATGTTGATGAAGATCGCCTCGGACCCGGTCGCCGCGATGGCCGCCTTGACCTCCTCGACATGCTGGAGGCCGGCCCGGAAGTCCAGGTGGATCCCGAAGACCCGGTAGCCCGCCCGGGCCAGGGCCAGCCCCGTGGCCTGTCCCATGCCGCTCGATGCGCCGAGAATCAGCGCCCAGCGCTCGCGGTCGTCCGCCATCGGTGCCTCCCTCGTCTCCCCTGCGCCGCGCGCCCCGGTCCCGGGAGGCGGCGCGGAAGTCGTCGTGGCCGCGAGTCTACCAGCGGCCGTCCCGCGGCCCCCCGCCGGGCGGCGTTGCACGCCACGCAGCCGATCAGGCTCGTGTTACGCCGGTAGGGCTCCGGACGGTTCGCGTGGCCGGCTTTCGCTGCGCCACGCGCAAACAACGCCGGGGAGCACCGCGCCGGCGACCTTGAGCGAGCGCCGGTGGCCGGCAGCTCGGCCGGCTAGCTGCGCCACGCGCAACGACGTCAGCGCGAGGCGGTCAGCCACGTTGGGCGGGGCTGGGCACGCGGCGCCTGCGCCGGGTCAGCCGCGGGCGATCCGTTCGGTTGCCGGCCGCTCCGGGCCTGCTCGTCGCGTCGATGGTCCGTGGCCGGCCGTCGCCCCGGGTCGTCGTCACACGCTGCCGCCGTCGCGGAGACGGACGACCTCCTCGGCCGCGTAGCCGAGCTCCGCGAGGATGGCGTCGGTATGCTCGCCGAGGAGCGGTGGCGCGGTCCGCACGGACGCCGGCGTCGCGTGCAGCTCGAAGGGCGGGCCAACCTGGAGAAGCGGCCCCAGGACCGGGTGCACGACCTCCGTCAGCAGGCCGAGCGCCGCCACCTGCGGCGAGGCGAAGGCCCCTGCGAGGTCGTTGATCGGACCGGCCGGCACCTCGGCCGCGGCGAAGCGGGCCAGCCAGCTCGCCGTCGACTCCGTGGCGAGGCGGGCCCCGACGAGCGGGCGGAGTGCGTCGCGGTTCGTGACGCGGACGCCGTTGGTCGCGAAGCGCGGATCATCGGTAAGGTCCGGCGCACCGATCGCCACCGTGAACCGAGGCCACTGCCGCTCGCTCCCCACCGCGACCGCGATCTCGCCGTCGGCCGTGGCGAACGTCTCGTAGGGGACGATGTTCGGGTGGGCGTTGCCGAGGCGGCCCGGCGACTCCCCGGTGACGAAGAGGTTCTGGGCCTGGTTGGCCAGCCACGACAGCGTCGACGCCAGGAGCGAGACGTCGATCCGCTGGCCTCGCCCATGGGCGGGCGACCCGGGGCGGTCGCGCCCGGCGATCGCGGCCAGCACGGCCGTCGCTCCCAGCATCCCGGTGGTCAGGTCGCTGATGGCAACCCCGACCTTCGTCGGCGCGCCGCCGTCGGCGGCCGGCTGGCCGGTGATCGACATGAGCCCGGAGATCGCCTGCACGATGAAGTCGTAGCCGGGGGTCGCCGCCTCGGGGCCCGTCGACCCGTAGCCGGAGATCGCCAGGTGCACCAGCCGAGGGTTCAGCCTTTCGAGCATGGCATCGCCGAAGCCGAGGCGGGCGAAGCCTTCCGCGCGGTGGTTCTCCACCAGGACGTCGGCGCGCGCGAGCAGGCGGCGGAGCACCTCGCGGCCGTCCGCACTCTTGAGGTCGAGGCGGAGCGAGCGCTTGTTGCGGTTGACGGCAAGGTAGTAGGCGGCAGTCCGAGTCGAACCCTCGCCGACCCAGGGCGGGCCCCAGCCGCGCGTCCCGTCGCCTTCGGGCGGTTCTACCTTGACCACGTCCGCCCCGAGGTCGGCCAGGAGCATGGTCGTGTACGGTCCGGCAAGGACCGTGCTGCAATCGGCGACGAGGAGCCCGGCCAGGGGGCCCGGCGGGTGGCTCTCGGTCATGACCCGCGCATCGTAGCGAGCGGACGGCTCCAGCCACCACCGCCGGTCCCCGGGGTAGGATGCCGTCATGTCCGCGTCCCCTTCCCCGTCCGCGTCCCCGACCCCCGCGGCCGACCACACCCTCATGACCGTCCACGCCCACCCCGACGACGAGACGATCGGGACCGGGGGCGTCATGGCGAAGGCCGCGGCGGAGGGCCACGGCGTCGTCGTGGTCACCTGCACCCGCGGCGAGCTCGGCGAGATCGTCGTCCCCGACCTCGACACGCCGGAGAACCACCGCCGGCTGGGCGAGATCCGGGCCGCGGAGCTTGAGGCCGCGATGGCCGCCCTCGGCGTCACCACCTGGGAGAACCTCGGCTACCGCGACTCCGGGATGATGGGGACGGCCGGCAACCGGGACCCGCGCTCGTTCTGGCAGGCCGACCTCGACGACGCGATCCGCCGCCTGGTCTGGCTCGTCCGGGTCCACCGGCCCGACGTGATGACGCACTACAACGACTTCGGGGGCTACGGCCACCCCGACCACATCCGGGCCCACCAGGTGGCGATCGGCGCGTTCTATCGCGCGGGCGATCCGGACTGGTACCCGGAGCAGCTGGCGCCCGCGCACGGCGGCTCTGGCCCGTCGGCCGCCGACGGGGGCCTGGAGCCGTGGGCGCCGGCCAAGCTATACGAGCAGGCGATCTCCCGCGGGCGCCGCGAGGCGATGGCGGCCCGCGCCGAGGCTGCCGGCATGGCATCGTGGTGGTCGCGCCCGACCGATGCCGGCCCCGAGGAGCTGGCTCGCTGGGACGAGTTCATGCGCCGCTCCACGGTGGACGACGCCCTCATCACGACCCGCATCGACGTGCGTGCCTTCGCCGACGCGCGCTGGGCGGCGCTCCTCGCCCACCTCACCCAGATCTCGCCGACCGAGAGCCCCCTCATGGCCCTCGGCAGGGAGGCCCTGGCCGAGCTGTGGTCCGAGGAGACCTTCGTCCTCCGCGCCTCGCAGGTGCCGCTGGGACCGAACCGCCCCGAGACCGATCTCTTCGCCGGCCTGGCCTGAGAACGGAGAGCGGGCGAGTCGAGACGCCCGGTCGCCCCGGGCGGACCGCTTGGCCGACCACCTGTCGAAGGCGCCGGCCGACACCGAAACGCCCCGTCGGCGTCGACGGGGCGCTGGATCGAGCGCGATGGCGGACCCGACCGGATTCGAACCGGCGATCTCCAGCGTGACAGGCTGGCATGTTGGGCCGCTACACCACGGGTCCGTGGCCGGCGGAATGTAGCACGAAGCCGGGGGCGACGCAGTGCGGCGACCGCCGGAACAGCCAACGAGACGGCGGCACGGCCCGCCGCCCGCACGGACCATCGGGACGCGGCACCGCGGCCGCCCGGACACCCCTGACCGCCCCCCGCCCTTCCCCGCGGTATCCTGCCGCAATGCCCCGGATCGACCTGCGCTCCGACACGGTCACCCACCCCACGCCCGCCATGCGCCGCGCCATGGCCGCCGCCGAGGTTGGCGACGACGTCTTCGGCGACGACCCCACCGTCAACGCCCTCGAGGCGCGGGCGGCGGCGCTGCTCGGCAAGGAGGCCGGGCTGTTCGTGGCGTCGGGGACGATGGGCAACCTGGTCGCCCAGATGGCCCACCTCGCCCGCGGCGAGGAGGTGATCGCGGCGGCCATGAGCCACCTGGTGATGGACGAGGCGGCGGGGCACGCGGTCGTCGTCGGCGCGTCCGTGCGCTCCCTGCCCGAGAACCCGGACGGGACGATCGACCCGGCCGCCATCGAGGCTGCCTTCCGCGACCCCGACGACGCCCACGAGCCGATCACGGGCCTCATCGCCCTCGAGAACACGCACGCCCACTCGATGGCCCGCCCGCTCTCGGTCGCCTACGAGGAGGCGGTCGCGGCGGTCGCCCACCGCAATGGAATCCCGCTCCACCTCGATGGCGCCCGTTTCTTCAACGCCGTCGTCGCCCTCGGCGTCACCCCGGCCGCCCTCGCCGCCCCCGCCGACTCCGTCACGTTCTGCCTCTCCAAGGGCCTGGCCTGCCCGGTCGGCTCGGTCGTCGTCGGTGCCCACGACTTCATCGGGCGGGCTAGACGCGCGCGAAAGCTCCTCGGCGGCGGGATGCGCCAGGCCGGCGTCCTGGCCGCAGCCGGGCTCGTCGCCCTCGCGGGCGGCGCCGACGGGATGATCGAGCGCCTCGCCGATGACCACGCCAGCGCGCGGCTCCTCGCCGAGGGCCTGGCCGAGCTCGACGGGATCGAATTGGCCGGCGGGATCGCCCAGCCGGCGCCGGGCCGCCTGGACCCCGGGCGCGCGGTGACGAACTTCGTGGTGTTCCGCGTCGCCCGCGACCGGGCCGCATTCCTCGCCGCGCTGGAGGCGCTCGGCGTCCTCATGGTCCCGTACCCCCACGGCACCGTCCGGGCGGTGACCCACCACGGGATCGAGCGCGCCGAAGTCGAGGCGACGATCCTCGCGGCGCGAGCCGCCCTTGCCGAGACGGCCGGGACGCGACCCGCGCCGGGCGCCGAAGCCCTGGCGGCAACCGGCGCCTGGACGCAGCCGGCGCCCGTCGGCGCCCCGGGCGCCTGACCCGGCAGCCCGGACTCGTGCTCGTCATCCCCTCCCTCGACCTCACCGCGGGCCGCTCCAGGATCGTCTTCTGGCCCGGTGCCGCCGCCGGCGTCGGGGCCCCGACCGACCGGCCGGAGGTGATCGCCGCCCGCTTCGTCGACCAGGGCGCCCGGATCGTCCACCTCGTCGACTTCGACGGGGCCCGGCAGGGGCGGCCCGCCAACCTCGATGCCATCGCCCGGATTGCGGCGCGCGTCGCCGTCCCGCTCCAGGTCGCCGGCGGCCTCGACGGGCCGGACCAGGTCCGGCTGGCCTTCGCCGCCGGGGCGACCCGCGTCGTGGTCCCCATGAGCATGGCCGACGACCACGCCACGCTGCGGGCGTGCCTGGAGGTCGCCGGCGAATGGCTCGCCGTAGGGCTGGACCCGCGGCCGGACCGCGTGGCCGCGTTCCCCTGGCGCTCGGGTCGCCGGCCCGCCTTCGACGAGGTGGCGAGCGAGCTGGCCGGGCTCGGCGTGCGCCGCCTGTTCCTTTCCCACGGCGGTTCCGAGCCGGACGCCGCGCTGATCGGCCGCCTCGTGCGGGACCTCGACATCGAGGTGCTCGTTGCCGGCGGCGTCGTCGACCTGGCCGGGATCCGGCGCCTCCACGAAGCCGGCGTCGCCGGCGTCGTGCTCGGCGAGGCACTCCTCACCGGTCGCATCGAGTACACCGCAGCCATGGAGGCCGCCGCATGACCCCCGCGCCAGCTCGTCGTCTCGTCGCTCTCGCCCTCGTGGCCGCGGCCGCCGTCTCGGCGTGCGGCCCCGCGGCCGCCCCGATCATGCCGCCGGGCGGCCCCACCCAGACACCGGCGCCTTCCGTCGCGCCCTCGGTGGCGCCGTCGGGAGCGCCGTCGGACGCGCCGGCGAGCCACCCGGGAGGGGCAATCCCGGCGTCCTGCCCGAAGAGCGCCCCCGCGCCGATGGCCGCGGACGCCACGGCGACGGTGACCCTGGCCACCGAGAAGGGCGACATCGTCATCAAGGTGAAGGGCTCGCTCGGACCCAACGCGGCGGGCAACTTCGTGGCCCTCGCCGAGTGCGGCTACTTCGATGGCGTGGTCTTCCACCGGCTCATGCCGGGCTTCGTGATCCAGGCGGGCGACGGCCAGTTCGGCCGGAAGCCGAACGTCGACACGAGCCGCGTCGGGACCGGCGGCCCCGGCTACGAGTTCGCCGATGACCCGGTGACTACTCCCTACGCCCGTGGCACGGTCGCCATGGCCAACTCCGGCCCCGACACGAACGGCAGCCAGTTCTTCATCTGCCTCGCCGACATCGGCCTGGATCCCGCCTACTCGGTCTTCGGGACCGTGGCCTCGGGCATGGACGTCGTCGACACGATCGCAGCGATGCCGAACACGGGCGGCCAGGAGGGCCGGGCCCTGGAGCCCGTCGCCATCACGAAGGCCACCGTCAGCCGCCCCTGATCGCCCGCGGGCCGGCACGCCCGCGCCAATCATCCCCGTCCGAGGAGGACCCCGTGACCAAGGCCACCATCGCGACCACGGCCGGCGACATCGTCGTCGAGATCGCCGACGCCGACGCCCCGAAGGCGGCGGCGAACTTCATCAAGCTCGCCCGGGAGGGCTTCTACGACGGCGTCATCTTCCACCGGGTCATCCCCGGCTTCATGATCCAGGGCGGCGACGGCGAGCATGGCCGCGTCGACGCGAAGGGCGAGGTCCGCGATCGCAAGCGCGTGGGGCAGGGCGGACCCGGCTACCGCTTCGACGACGAGAAGTTCCCCGGCGACTACGCGCGCGGCGCCCTCGCCATGGCGAACGCGGGACCGAACACGAACGGCTCGCAGTTCTTCATCTGCCACGCCGACATGCGGGGGAAGCTGCCCAAGAGCTACACGGTCTTCGGGAAGGTCATCTCCGGCTTGGAGGTGGTCGACGAGATCGCGACCGCCGAGCGCGACAGTCGCGACTACCCGCACAAGCCGGTCGTGATGACGGCCGTGACCGTGCACGAGGACTGACCGAGGCGTGTTCCGGGGCGGCTTCGTGCTGCGCGCGAAGGTTGCGGATTATTAACCACCAAATGCACGGAAACCCTTGAGTCCCGGGGCGTGGTCGTCTACACTCCTCTCCAGTCGCGAGAGCGACCGCTGCCCCAGTTACAAGGTCATGGGTAGGTAGGGTCAGGGTAGCCGGTGCAGCCGGCGTGATAGATGCCCTTGGAACGCGGCAGAAGTGGTCCGGCAACGGGCCCGCTTCACCGGGACAGCATCGAAGCGGCTCCCTCGGGGGCCGCTTCGACGTTTCCGAGGATCGGCGCGGCCGTACCCGACGACCCGGCTCCCTGGATCGCCGGGGCTGCCCGAGCCGGGACGGAGTACAATCCCGCCTCGCGGCGCCGTACCGGTGCCCGCCCGCGCGCCTGTAGCTCAGTGGATAGAGCGTCGGCCTCCGGAGCCGAAGGTCGCAGGTTCGAATCCTGTCGGGCGCGCCATTTCAGCATCTGGCAGCGAGAGCGCGAGTCCGTGCCGATACGCCGCCAGTGTTTGGCGGATGCCGACGAACCGCGGCCCCTCGACGCTCGATGACCGAGATGCGCGGCCACCTCGCAGACAGCGTGGATGGCGGGATGGCGGCAGGTCAACCGGGTGGCGCGGCGACGATCGCCGCGCTGAACGGCCGGCGCTCAGGAGCGGCGGACGGTGTACCGCAGGTGTGTCACCCGAGCTCCCTGGACCACCTCCTGCGGGCCGTCCAGGAGGATCGGCGCCTCCTTCAGGTGCTCGAAGAACGGCACGCCGTCGCCGAGGAGGACGGGCACGAGGTCGAGCCAGAGTTCGTCGACGAGTCCGAGCTCGAGGCACTGACTCCCGAGCTTGCCGGCGGTCACGATGACGTCCAGTTCGTCCGCGATCGCTCGTGCTCGCTCGATCGCCGCCTCGATCCCGTCTGTCACGAACTTGAACGGCGCGTCCGGGTGGGCGGCGACCCAGTCGTCCGGGATCGAGTGGGTCACGACGACGATCGGCTTGTCGAACGGGTGGATGCCGCCCCACCCGTCGGTGATGTCGAACAGCCGGCGCCCGATGACGTAGACGCCGACGGACTCGTTGACCTCGCGCAAGAACCGGTGGTCGGCCTCGGTGAGGTGGAATGACACCGCTGGGTTGGCGCTCGGGAGCTCGTGCTCGCCGGCGTCGAACCACCCGAACAGGTGCTCGAATCCAGTCTCGTTCGGGCCGGCGATGTAGCCGTCAAGCGAGACGGTCGCGCCGGTCACCACCTTGCCCATCGCCGACCTTCCTCCGGACTCAGGCCTCTGCCAGCCGGCCTGACCGTAACACCCCGACACTCCCGACCGTGCGCCCCTGCTCCAGTGGCTCGTCGGAGCAGACCCGGACGTTCAGCGCGAGAAGGTCAGGTGCGTGATCCCGCTCGGGGCGACTTCCGACGTCACGCTGTAGCCGTCCTCGAACCCGCGGAGGTCGTCCCAGAGGCGGACGCCGCGGCCGAGCAGGATCGGGACGATGGCGACGTGGAGCCGGTCGACGAGTCCTGCCTTGAGGAACTCGCGCACCACGGTCGGGCCGCCGCCGATCCGCACGTCCTTGCCGCCCGCGGCCTCCAGCGCGAGGTCGAGCGTCTCGCGGGGCGTCGCGGATAGGAAGTGGAAGGTCGTGCCGCCCGCCATCTCGAGCACCGGGCGCGGAGTGTGGGTGAGCACGAACACCGGGACCCGGAACGGAGGCTCGTCGCCCCACCAGCCGCGCCAGTCCGGGTCATCCGCGGCGGCGTGGAGCCCGAACATGCCGGCGCCCATGATCTCCGCAGCCGACCTCGGCGAAGTACGCCTGCGCGTACGCGTCGTCGACGCCGGTGGTTCCCTCGCCGGACGTGTCGTGCAGCACTCGGGCCCGGAACGTGCGGGTCGCGATGTAGGCCTCGACGAGGCGCGACCAGTCGGGCCCGAACGGGTTCTCGCGCGTCTGGTCGGTCGTGGTCGCGAAGCCGTCCAGGGAGATGTTCAGGTCAACACGCACGGCCATCGACGTCCCTCCAAGGTGACTGCTTGCGCACTCACTTCAGTATGCCACGTCCATGCCAGTCGAGCCTTGTCATGGAGTCGGGCCGGGTTCCCGCTGCGTGATCCCGATCACGTCGAAGTCGTCACCGCTCATCGGGCTCGGGGTGACGGCGCGGGCGTACCCTGGGTCGCAACAGGCGGGGGGACCAGGAGCCGGGTGGATCAGACCAGCGCGTCGTCATGCCCCCAAGCGTGCGGGCGGCGGTCCGCGATCGCTATTCGGCCGTTTGGGCCATGCGCCCCAGCGTCGACCAGCGTGCGCCAATGACGCGGCTGGACGTCGAGCGGGAGACGAAAGAGGCCTCCCCGTCGGGAGACCTCTTGCCACTGTTCGAGTGACGTTCTCAGCGCACCACGCGGTAGCGGAGGTAGACGACTCTCGAGCTGAAGGTGCGGGTCTCGACGAGTTCGAGATCCACCCGGCGCTCGCGCTGCGGGAAGTACGGAATGCCACCGCCGACCAGCACCGGGTAGACCATGGCCCGGTACTCGTCGATCAGGTCCAACGCGGCCGCCTCGGCGGCGAGCGTCGCGCCGCCGATCGCGATGTCGCCCTCCCCCGGCTCGGCTCGCAACCGCTCGATCTCCTCCGCCAGGCCGCCGGAGGCCAGGCGGGCATTGCCCTGCACCGCCGACAGCGTGGTGGAGAACACCACCTTCGGGAGCGGCTTCCACAGCGCGGCCCACTCGAGCTCTGCGTCGTCGAGCGATGGATCCTGGTCGGCGGTCTCCCAGTACAGCATCGTCTCGTACAGCCGTCGTCCCATCAGGTGGACGCCGACCTCTCGGATCTCGTCGATCCAGAAGCGAAAGACCTCCTCGTCGGGCACCGTCCAGTCGAAGCCGCCGTCCGGCCCGACGATGTAGCCGTCGAGCGAGACGCCCATCGAATAGGTCACGCTGCGCATCAGAAGTCCTCCTCGGTAACGGGTTCGACGCTACGAGCGCCGGTGGGAGACCAGGATGTGGACCATCGGCGGCGCGGACGGGCCGTCCTGCGCGTTCGCGAACGCCATCAGCTGCGCAGGACCTTCTCCAGCGCCCGACCCTTCGCGAGCTCGTCCACCAGCTTGTCGAGGTACCGGATCTGCTGCATGAGCGGGTCCTCGATCGTCTCGACACGCACCCCGCAGATCGACGCCCGTGATGAGCGCTGCGTTGGGGTGCAGGCGCGCCCCTGCGAAGAAGTCCGCGAAGGTCGTGCCGGCGGCAAGGTGCTGGTCCAGCTCGGACTGGTCGTACCCCGTCAGCCAGCGGATCACCGCGTCGAGCTCGTCCCGGGTGCGGCCCTTCCTCTCGACCTTCGCGAGGTAGAGCGGGTAGACCGAGGCCAGGGTCGTGGTGAAGATCCGGTGTCCAGTCGATCCGCTCATCCCGAGCCGCCTCCCGGTCGCCACGGGAGGACGGTGACCGGGTGCCGAACCCGCGCCGATCACGGCGTCACCGCGAACCAGCGTCCCTCGGGGTCCGAGAACGCGAAGCTCCGCATCCCGTGGTGCTCGCCCACCTCGGTCGCCTGCACCCCGCGTCCGACGAGGGTGGCGCGCGCGGCCTCGAGGTCGTCGACGTGGAAGCAGATCGACGGCGTCGCGAGGTCGAGGCCGTCCGGGTTGTCCTTCATCATCTCCAGCGGCACGAGCTCGAACGCGAACGGCTGGTCGGCGAACCCGACCTGCGCGATCGTGAAGACGCCCACCTCGTCGCGCCGCTTCTCCACCATGCCGACCTGCTCGACCCAGAACCTGCGGCAGGCCTCCGTGTCGTTCACGTAGAGCACGACGTATCCGACCTTCATGAGCGACTCCCGGCAAGCTGCGGCGACGACGGCGCTGGCGCGCCCGGCTGCCAGCGATCTGCGAGAGCCTACCGCGCGTCGTGGTGGGAGGGGGTCGACCTTGCCTGGCGGCCGCCTCCTGGCACGGCCAGACTGACGACGATGCGGTGCCGATGAGGTCGGTGCCGCAGGCCGCGATCGCGCGCCCGACACCTGTCGGGTACGTCTGCAGCCCGGTCCGGCAGCGCCATCGCCAGCCCGTGCGCGCAAGCCGCCGCGGTCAGCCGGACCCCCCTCGCTAACATCGCCTCTGTGATGCCCGACCGATCCCCTGCCACCGTCGGCGCCGCGTCGCGTCTCCCAGCGCGTGGGAACGCCAGTTCGACCCGGATCCAGCTCGTCGCGGTCGGAGCGGGGCTCGCGATCGGCATCGCCACCTCCGCGGGGCAGGGGTCGCTGCCAGAGGGGCTGACGCCCCTGAGCAACTCGTCGGGCTCATGGTGCCTGTGCGCCTTCGCCCTTGCGCTGCTCGAGCGGGATCCGCGACGGGCCACCCTGGTCGGGTTCGCGTCGCTCGTCGCCATGCTCGCCGGCTACGCGCTGGCGACGGAATTCCGCGGTTACCCGGTTGGAACCTCGATGTTCGTCCGCTGGGGCGCTGCGGCAGTCATCGCCGGGCCCGCCCTCGGTGTCGGGGCGGCGTGGCTGAGGGGCCCGAACCCGCTCCGTGCCGCTGCCGGGGTCGCCCCGATCGCCGGCATCCTGCTGGGTGAGGGACTGTATGGCCTCACCGTGGTGGCGGCGACGACATCTGTCGGCTACTGGATCGGCGAGCTGGCGCTCGGCCTCGCCCTCGTGGCCCTCGCGGCGATCCACCTCCGGAGCGGGCCCGGGATCGCGCTGATGCTGGCGCTCTCGGCCATTGGGGGCGTCGTCTTCTACCTCGTGTACACGCTCGCGCTCGGCGCGCTGTTCTGATCCTCCCGACACCTGTCGCGCGCGCCATTACCGCCTCGGGCATCTCGTCGCTGCGCGTCGCCGCGTCGGCGGCATGTCCGACTCGCGAGCGGTCGCTCTAGTCGGCCCGCCGCGCGGCAAGCACAGCCATGATGGCCCACGCCACGATTGCGCCCGCGGCCACGATCCCGGCGGCGATCTGTTGGTTGTAGAGAGCCACCGCCGTCGCGGGAACGGCGATCATGGCGAGCAGTCGCTGCGGGACGGTGCGCATGCCTTCCCCTTTCCGTTACTCCCTGGGCCGACCCGAATCGTCGTTCGTCTTGCCGGCGCCTTTCACGCCCGAGGACCCGAAGGCCTGCCCGCGCTCGCTGGCAACGGGACGTCGTCGAGGGCAACGATCGACGGCGCCGATGGTGAGACCGTCGGGGGTGAGGCTTGTCGCGTCACGGCCCGGTGCCCTGAAGCGCCGCCACGTCGTCCGCGAAGTCCCAGCAGCGGAGCCGCCCCGCGACGATCCGGATGACCACGCCAGCCGACGTGTCCGGGTAGAGCTCGTCGGCGCCCGGCCCGAAGTAGCGGAGAGCGAGACGACGCATCGTCGCGGCATACGGTTCCGAGGTGAACGAGGCCGCGCCGCGCACCTCGATCCCCCGATACGGGAGCGAGTTCTCGGCCACGACGATCGAGACGCGCGGATCGCGCCGGATCTGGGCGAGCTTTGCGTCGCCCTCCGGCATGCAGACGCGGAACTCGCCACCGGCCCACTCGTGCCAGACGGGCGAGAGGAAGGTCGACTCGTCGCTCAGGCGAATCGCCAGGATGGCGAGGATTGGCTGCCCAAGGAGGTCACCGAGGTCGCTCGGCCCCAGCTTACGACGCATCGCTCCGCCTCCAGACGTCGAGGCCGAAGCTCGACCGGTGACCGTGGCTCGGTGCCAACTCGCAGCTCATGAGCGTCGGCCGCCGAAGACCGCCACGGTGGTGCCGAGCACCGCGGCGAGCGCGACGGCGCCGAGTCCGAGGGCCATGACCTCGAGGCTGCCGCCCGCGACGACACCGAGCACCGCGAGGACGCACCCGAGGACCAGGAGAACCAGAATGGGGACGGTTGCGGCGCTGTTGGACGACATGATCGGGCTCCTTCTCGTCACATTGCGGTCAGACGACGCCGGCGGCGATGAGGGCCTCCCAGCCGGCCGCGCCCCCTGTCAGGGCAACGCACAGGCGAGCCACGCCGCCAGGCTCACCTGCCGGCGACCGGCCGACATCGCCGCCATGGCACACCCGACGACGAGAGCCAGGAGGGGCCGGATGGCCATCAGCGGTGACCCGTCGACGGCGGCGTGCCGCCGGGGGGCGCCGATTCGACGGGGCCCGCGAGGCCTCGCAGGAGCTCGGCCGTCTCATCGCACCAGCGCAGGGTGGCCTGTGCGGTGAGCTGCCCGTAGCGCAGCGTGGCCAGCCAGAACGGTCGGGCCCGATCGTCCTCAACCGGGGTGTGCCGCAACTCGGTCTCGATCTCGGCGTAGGTGACGAGCAGCGCTTCGACCTCCTCGCGATGGCGGTCGACCAGCCCCAGGGTGACGGCGTGGGGGAGGTTCGCACCGAAGAACAGCTTGAGAAGGAGCTCGTGGCGAGGACGCTGGTGGTGGTCCACCGGCTCGGCGAGCCATCGATGCAGCTCCGCCCTGCCCTGTGGTGTCACGGTGTAGACATGGCGCTCCGGGCGCCGCGGCACCCGCTCGGTGTCGACCGTCGCGAGCCCCTCGGCGACGAGCTGCCGGAGGATCGGGTAGATCTGCCCGAAGCTCTCGTGCCAGAAATGGCCCACGATCGTCTCGAGAGCGCACTTGACGTCATAGCCCGACATCGGGTGCTGGCTGAGGGCGCCGAGCACTGCGTACCTGGTTCGGCTGCGTCCGTTCAATCGTTCTTCGCCTCTCTCTGATAGTTCTATATCTGCAAGATACAGCAGATGTCAAGGTGACCAGGTGTCAGGCGGGAAGGTCGTGAGCGGGATCCGACGCCGCACTGGGGCTGGCCCCACCCCAGAGATGCCGGGTGGCCGGATGGCCCGCACCGGGTTCCGCCGATAGCGTCTGACGTCGGCCGAGCACCTCCGGGCGCCAGACGGCCGACCGAACCTCGATCGAGGTGGGACTCGTCACCAGGGCTACAGACGGGCGCCCGGTGCCAGGCGAAGGAGGGAGTCGATGAGGGCCGAGAAGATGATCGCAAGCGGCCTTGGCCCAGATGAGCGGGGGATGTACCGGGCCGGCGGCATCGCCGCACTCGCACTGGGCATCGGGTACGTCATCACCATGGTGCTCTATGCCCAAGTGGGAGCTCCGCCGTTGGGCGGCGAGGCGTGGCTCACGTATGCCGCCGGCAAGACCTCGGTCTGGTCGGGGATCGTCGGCCTCGCCGTGCTGACGGATCTTCTCTTCGTACCCGTCGCGTTCTCGCTGTATCTCGCGTTGCGAGGGGTCAACCGAAGCGCGATGCTGCTGGCGACCGCGCTCGTGCTGCTGTTCGTCGTCCTGGACGTGGCCGTGACCCAGGCCAACTTCGCGGCGCTGATCGAGCTCAGCGGCAACTACGACGCCGCTTCGACCGAGAGCATGCGGGCGGCCAACGTCGCGGCTGCGACGTACGCGACGGCAGTGCTGGCGTCCACCGTGGGTGCCTACAGCATCGTCGTCCTGGCGTTGGGCGAGCTCATGGTCGGCCTCGTCATGCTCAGGTCCAGCTTCAGCAGGGCGGCCGCCTATCTGGCCCTGGCCGCGGGCATCCTGGGGATCGTTTCGGTCGCCGGCCCGTTGGTTGTCAGTGCGCTCAGTGGCGCCATCATCATCAGTTCGATTCTCACCACGGCCTGGGTCTTCCTTGTTGGCTACCGGCTCATTCGGATCGGTCAGCGGTGAACTCGCGCTCCTGCGACTGGGGCAAGGGCGGCGTCCCGAGGCCCACGCGCACCGGCGCTGATCACGGCCTCACCGCCGCGGCTCACGGTCCGACGCCGCGGGCGCGCTCGAGGCCTTCGAGAACCAGGTCGAGGCCGAAGGCGAACTCGATGTCCGGGTCGTGGGTGGCCCCAGCGACGATTCGAGCGGCGCTCGGGTAGTCGCCCCGGATCAGGGCCAGCTCGACTGCCGCCGGCGCCTGCCGGCTCTCGGGGTCGAAGATGTCGCGGCTGAAGCCGAGGATGCGGCTGCCGAGCACGTGGATGGCGGTGTGCGCGAGCTGCGGCGACAAGCCGCCGGCGAGGAGGTGGCCGGCGATGCTGTCCAGGTACCGCATCAGGGAGAGGCTGATCCCCATCTGGCGGGCGAAGAGCTCCTCCGCCCACGGGTGGCGCCGCAGGATCACCCGGGCGCTCAGGGCCCGGGCGCGGATCGCCCCCTTCCAGGGGGTGCCGGGGGGCGCCGACTCGATCTCCGCAATCAGCATGTCGGCAATGCCATCGAGCAGCGCGTTCTTGCCGGACACGTGGTTGTAGAGCGCCATCGGCCCCACGCCCAGCGCCTGCCCGACCCGCCGCATCGTCACGGCGTCCAATCCGTCGGCATCCGCCACGCCGATGGCCGCACGCAGGACGCGCTCGTGGTTCAGCGGCTCGCGCCCGGCCCCAACCGCCTTCGACGGCCTTGCCACGGACCCTCCTCCTCTCGGTTGACACTCCGACGTGGGAAGTATAACGTACGAGATAAATGTACAACGTACACTTCATCGACGAGGGGGTACCGCCATGACTGCGACGAGGCACCATGTGATGCACGCGATCGTGCAGCACCGGTACGGCGGCCCGGAAGTCCTGGAGCTGGCGGAGGTCGGGCGCCCGGTCCCCGCCGAGGATGGCGCCCTCGTGCGCGTCCACGCGGCGTCGCTCAACGCGCTCGACTGGCACCTCATGCGCGGGATGCCCTACCTGGTTCGCGCAACCGAGGGGCTCCGCCGCCCCAGGGGCCCCATCCGCGGTGCAGACCTCGCGGGTGTCGTGGAGGCGGTCGGGTCCGCGGTGACCACGCTGCGGCCGGGGGACGAGGTCCTGGCGGCGCTGGGGTCCGCGTGCGCGCAGTACGTCGCCGGGCCGGCGACAGCCTTCGTGCAGAAGCCCGCGGCGCTCGGGTTCCGGGAGGCCGCCGCCCTGCCTGTGGCCGGCGTCACCGCGCTCCAGGCGCTGCGAGACAAGGCAGGGATCCGCCCCGGGATGCGAGTGCTCGTCACCGGGGCCGGCGGCGGCGTGGGGTCGTATGCAGTCCAGCTCGCGAAGGCGATGGGCGCGGAGGTGATCGCTGCCACGAGCCCGGCCAAGGTGGAGTTCGTCCGCTCGCTGGGCGCCGACAGGGTCCTTGACTACACCTGCGAAACACTCGGCTTGGCCGGTCCGTACGACGCGATCATCGACGTGGCCGGGGGCGCAACCTCGCTTGGCGCGCTGGCCCGGACGCTGACATCGGCGGGCACGCTCGTTGCTGTGGGGGCGGGGCCCGGCCAGTGGGTGGGCCCGCTCGTTCGGCCTGCGGGCGCGGCGATCCGCTCGCGGTTCGGGTCGCGGAAGCTGCGCCCGCTGCTCGCGATCGGCCGACCGGAGGACGTGGCGCTGCTGGTCGCCTACACAGAGTCGGGAGCGGTGCGGCCCGTGATCGACCGCACCTACCCCTTGACGAGGACCGCAGAGGCGATGGCCCACGTCGAGTCGGGCCGAGTGCGCGGCAAGGTGGTCATCGATGTCGCGGCCGCCACGGCGGGCTGGCAGTGATGGTCGGCCGCGGTGTCGCCCGCTCGGGCGTCAACGGCGAGAAGCCTCCTCCGCGCAACTTCTCCCGTGATGGCGCAATGGCACGCACCGACAGGCCGGAGGGTTCCGCATGAGCACGACGCCCGACTACCGCGACCCTTGGGTCAGCCCCCGCATCAGGATCTCCGCGCTGTGGACATCGATGCTGTTCGTCTTCGCCTACGTCGACCTGTTCGGCCTCTACCGGGCCGACACGCGCGAGGCGATCGAAGCCGGCCGGATCGCGGACTTCTCGATCGACCAGGGCTTCCTGCTGGGTACGACCGCGTATGTGGCGCTGCCCGCCCTGATGGTGTTCCTGAGCCTGGTCCTGCCGGTGCGGGTCGGGCGGGCGGCCAACATCCTCCTGGCCGTCCTGTACGCCTTCACGATCGTTGTTGGGGCCATCGGCGAGTGGAGCTACTACGTCCTGGGCAGCGCCCTCGAGGTCATCCTCCTGGCCGGCATCGCCGGGACCGCGTGGACCTGGCCCAAGGCAACCGGGGATGCCGCGGCCGTCGATCCGACCTTCCCGAAGGCCGGCTCCCCCCTTCCTGACGGCTCGGGCGGATGAACGACGCCTGAGGATCCGGGGGACCGTGCGCAGCGCGTGACGGCGGCCGTATCTCCAGGCAAGGCGGGTCAACTCCCTCATCCCAATCGGCGAGATGACGTCTCGCAGGCGGTGGCGGCCGTCGGCGAAGGTGCCGTCGTCCCGGAGCCGCAGCCCGCCGACGCGTTCAAGGCCCGCGGCGGCCGGCTGTTCGGATCGATCAAGCCTCGCGCCGTGGTGGGCCGGGCGAGGCGGGATTCCCGTCTGACGCGATCCTCAGCCGTTCGAGGACGCATATCCCTCGAGCAACCAGGCTAGCCAGCCGTCGAGACCCACGTCCATGCGTACCAGGCGATCAGGGCGTTGAAGACGAGGCTCACGATGATCAGGAAGTTGTCGTACATGCCCACGTACGGCAAGCCGGCGAGGTTGAAGACGACGACGACGACTGCGACGACGATGCTGACCCAGCCGATGGCGGGAAACGGCAGCACCAGGGACAGGACGACCATGACGATCGGGATCAGCATGATCACTGCGATCCCCAGCCACATTCCCTGGCTTGGCTTTCGGCCCCCGATCTCCCCCGGCGTCACATGGCCGGCGAACCCGCGCAAGACGTCCCCCAGGAGGTAGGTCAGCATCACCGCCACCCACAACCCTGAGAGGATGATCCTCACATCCGCCATGTCTTCAGCTGCCTCGTTCCTGAGCTTCGTTCTGCTTCATCGTGATGGTGACTCCGGCTCGGGCGTGCCCTGGGGCCAGCCTGCCTCTCGGGCTCCCTAGACCGCGACAACGACCTTCCCTCGTGCGTGGCCCGCCTCGATGTGGCGGAGAGCCGCCGCGGCCTCGGGCAGCGGATACGTCGCGTCGATGACCGGCCGGAGCGCCCCCTCCTCGACCATCGACGAGAGGACCTCGAGATCCTCGCGCTTCGGGTTGGAGATGGGTCGGCGCAGGCTGTGCTTCACGAAGGGGGACATCAGGACCGGTCGGATCAGCCGGACCAGCAGCCCCAGGCCGCTCGCGCCGGTGCCGCTCATGAGGACGAGGGTGCCGGCGGGCTCCAGGGCTCGTCGAGTGTCCGCGAGGGAGTGGTTCTCCATGTTGTCGAGGATCACGTCGTAGCGCGCGGTGCCCCGGGTGAAGTCCTCGCGGGTGTAGTCGATGACGTGGTGCGCGCCGAGTGAGCGGACCAGCTCCAGGTTGGTCGGGCCGCACACGCCGGTGACCTCGGCGCCGAGGGCGCGGGCGATCTGCACCGCGTACGTGCCCACGCCGCCCGACGCGCCGTTGATGAGGACCCTCTGACCGGCCTGCAGCCGGCCCGCGCGGAGGCCGTGGAGCGCCGCGGACGCCGACGTCGGGATGGCCGCGGCCTGCTCGAAGCTCATGCCTGACGGCTTGCGGACGAGCCCGTCCTCGGCGGCCCGCGCATACTCGGCGCACGCGCCGGACGACGGCCAGGCGCAGACGCCGAAGACCTCGTCACCGGGCGCGAAGCGGGTCACGGCGCTGCCGGTCGCCTCGACCGTCCCGGCGATGTCGAACCCCGGCACGCCGAACTTCGGCCCGCGCAGGCCGCTCGTGAACCGGATCGGGAAGGGCGAGCCGCGGACGCCGAACACGTCACCGATATGAAGCCCCGCTGCGTGCACGCGCACGAGCACTTCCCGGTCGCCGATCCGGGGTTTGTCGATCTCCCGGCTGACGAGCACCTCCGGCCCGCCATACCGTTCCTGGACGATTGCCTGCACCGGTCTCTCCTCGCGTTCGTCGCGTATCGTACGCTTATGACATAAGCATATGGCATAAGCTACAATGGCGTCAAGGGCTATCGAGGAGAACGCCGATGACACGCCGCACGACGCCGAAGCGCGCGCCGCTCAGCCGGGACCGCGTGCTGCGCGCCGCCCTGGAGCTGGCCGACGGCGGCGGCATCGGGGCGCTGACGATGCAGCAGATCGGTCGCCGGCTGGGCGTGGAGGCGATGTCGCTCTACCGACACGTTCGCAACAAGGACGACATCCTCGACGGGATCGTCGACCTCGTCTTCGCCGAGGTCGAGCTGCCTGCAGATCGCTCGAGCTGGCGGACGGCGGTCCGGGCCCGATCGATCTCGGCCCGCGCCGCCCTGCGCCGGCATCCCTGGGCGATCACCCTCATGGAGTCGCGCATGGCGCCCGGCCCGGCGAATCTCCGCAGCCACGACGACACGCTCGCCGTCCTGCTTGACGCGGGATTCTCCGCGATCGTGGCAACGCACGCCTACAACCTCGTCGACAGCTACGTCCTCGGGTTCGCGCTCCAGGAGGTGAACATGCCGTTCAGCAATGCAGAGGAGCTGGCGGCGGTGGGCGAGCTGGCCCTCGCCCAGGTGCCGGCCGACCAGTACCCGAGCTTCGTGCGCGTGTCGGCGGAGCTCCTCGCGTCCGGCTTCGATTACGCCGCCGAGTTCGAGTTCGGCCTCGACCTCATCCTCGACGGCATCGAGCGGGCGGTGCGCGGGTCGTAGCTGGCGCGACGGTTCGTACCACGGCCCGGTCGACGACGGCGGGGGAGCCTCCGGCGCGCCCTGCGCGGACGGGCGAATGTCCGGTCAGTGACTCCCTTGCGCACGCGCCCTGTAGACGGACACGCGCAGTACCGCTGAGTAGATCGCCAGGCCCAGATGCACGATGAAGCTCAGCACCATCAGCACCCGGGCGATGTCGTTGGAGATCCACTGCACCAGGAACCTGAGGGAATCCGGCGACGCGTCTGCAACACGGGCAATGTCGAACGGAAAGACCACCAGGAGCCAGGCAACGGCGACAGCGGCGAAGAAGAGCCCACCAAAGTCCAGGTCGCGAGAAAGGTTCTTCTGACCAACGATTATCAAGGCAGATGTGACAATCCAATAGAGCAGAGTTCCATAGAGCAGGAGCATCTCCAGCGCGCCGAATGCTCCGGTGAAGAACCCCGTTGATCGCGCCTGATGGGCAACGAAGAACAGCCCCATCAGGACACCAGCCACGACTATGGCGATGGAAAGGCCACGATCTTCATACGGGTCGGCATATTCCACCTCTCTCGCCACGAGCGCGGAAAACCCGCTCTTGATCGCTCTCATCTTGCTCAACGCTTCTCCTCAACCAGACCGGCTCGGCCGCCTGACGTCGTGAACGCCGGCCGCTTCATGGAGACCATCGACCAGTCGTCGGTCATCGGCACCACCTCGGCGACGACAAAGCCGTGGCGCTCGTACAGGCGCTCCTGGGCGCGTCTCGACGGGTCGGCCCAGCGGGTGGTCTCCAGGTAGCCCTCGAGCCCGGCCTCGTCACAGCGGCGGGCATACTCGCTCATGAGAAGCCCGCCGATACCGAGGCCCTGCGCCTCGGGGCGCACGCCCAGCACCGGCAGGTGGCGATGTGGCGTCGTGGGGTGCGCCTTGCCGACCTTGCGGAAGTCACGGATGAGGGCCAGCAGCCTCGGGCCCGCGACTCGCACGGCGGCGAGACTGTCGCGGGCGCTGGGGATGCAGTCGGGCCGATCCGCGTAGGTCAGGACACCCTCGATCCCGCCGTCACGCTCGGCGACGATGACCTTCTGTTTCGTGCCCTCCTTGAGGGCCATCTCGTACATGCGGCGACGTCGGCCCTGCGCCTTGTCGTCATCGCCGACCACCTGGTCCAGCGGGGCGAAGCCCGCGAATGACGCGGCCAGCACCTCGATGGCCGCAGCGCGATCCTCGGGGCGAAAGTCCCTGACACGACGCGCGGCTCAGCCGACATGCTGAGCACCCATCGACCGGGTCGTGTCGACGGAGGAACCCCTGGCGCCTTCGCCCCGGGCCGCGTCGGTGAACCGCGCTCGGGCTCCTTCCGGCTCGATCCGCCGCACCCGGAGCGCCTGGTCGACCGCGAGCAGACGGAAGCCCTGTTGGTCACTGGCCGTGAACCGGGTCGCCACCGCCTGCATCGGGACGAGTTCGGGCTGGTCGACCTCGTAGGTCTGCCCCTCGTGCACGATGGTGGCGGACCCGCTCGACAGCACGTTCTGGACCCAGTTCGTGCGTGACCCGTACACGAGCGCGATCAGGAACCCATCATCGACGGCCACTGCACCGACGGGCGTCTCGAGCGATCGGCCGGAGACACGACCGCGATGCCGGATCACCGCCGCATACGCCCCGGGCGACCCCGCCGACCGCATCTGGCGGGGGTTGATGATCGCGCGCTGGAGCCGGATGAGGGGCTTGAGCACGAGCGGGGACTTCGCCCGCCACGCGAGCAGAAGGACGATCGCGATCACCGCGAGTCCGCCGAACAGGGTGCCCGCGAGGGTCGCCAATTGCATCAACATCGCTGCTTCCTCAATTCGTCGCGGCCTGCTACACTGCAGCCCTACGGTGTAAGCCTACGACTACACCGTAAGCCTGTCAAGTGCTGAGGATGAGGATCGGATGACGAAGCCACAGACACCGCCCGCTCGAGCCGCGGCGCGCCGACGCAAACCGCTCAGCCGGGAACGGGTCCTGCGAGCCGCGATCGCCCTGGCGGATGAAGGCGGCCTCGAGGCGGTGTCGATGCGCAAGCTCGGCCAGGCGCTCCGGGTCGAGGCGATGTCGCTGTACAAGCACGTGACAAACAAGGACGACATCCTCGACGGCATCGCCGACGTGGTCATGAGCGAGTTCGAGGTGCCGTCCAGGGACGTCGACTGGAAGACCTCCATCCGGCGGAGCACGATCTCGGCCCACCAGGTCCTCCTCCGCCACCCCTGGGCCGGCAGCCTGATCGAGTCGCGCCTCAACGCCGGTCCCGCGAGGCTGCGCTACCTCGACGCGGTGATCGGCGTCCTATCGGCCGCTGGGTTCCCGATGCCGATCGTCATCCGCGCGATCATGGCGCTGGACAGCCACACCTACGGCTTCGTGCTCCAGGAGTTGGCCTGGCCGTTCGACGTCGAGAACGCTCCGGAGATGGCGGCGGCCTTTGCGCGAGGTCTTCCAGCGGGCGAGTATCCGAACCTCCTCGCGATGGCCGAGATGGCGACGACGGCCCCGGGCGGCGCCCCGGTCGACTTCGAGTTCGGACTGGATCTGATCCTCGACGGCCTCGAGCAGCTCCGGGACACCGCCGGACACTGATCGGGGGCGCGAGCCCCGACGATGTCGAGGCGGCGCGCGGCCGCCGACTCGACGTTCGAGCTCAACGTGATCTGAGCGGTGCTCGGCGCCTCAAACGGTGATGACGAGCTTCCCGCAAGGGCGGCCTTCCTCCTGGTAGCGGAGAGCTTCAGGGACCTCGCTGAGCGGGTAGCGTCGATCGATGACGGGGGCGACCTTGCCGGCTTCGATGAGCTCCTTCAGGAAGGCGACGTCGGCCTTGTCGAACGGTCTTCCCTTCTGGATGCCCATCTTCCGACTACCGGCCATCGAGATCAGCGGTCCGAGGAACACGGCCTGGAACATCCCGGCCACGGAATTCGGGACCACGACATAGACGCCGTTGGGCTTCAGCGCACGCCTGCATTCGAAGATCGAGCGATAGGCCGCCACATCGAGGATCCGGTCATATCGCTGCCCGCTCCTGGTGAAGTCCTCCGTGGTGTAGTCGATGACGTGGTCGGCGCCGATCGAGCGCAGCATGTCCAGCTTGCCCGTGCTGTCCACGCCGGTCACTTCGGCCCCGAATGACTTTGCGATCTGCACGGCGAACGGACCCACGTTTCCACCCGCACCGTTGATCAGGACCTTCTGTCCTGGCTCGATCGGTCTCGTGCCGCGAAGGCCCTGCAGGGCCATGACCGCCGCCTGGGGCACGGTCGCGGCTTCCTCGAACGTCATGCTGAGCGGCTTCAGCGCGAATGCATCTTCAGGAGCACAGGCATACTCGGCAAACGCGCCGAAGCCATGCTCGGTCAGGTCCCCGAATACCTCATCACCTGGCTGGAACTGCGTCACGCTCTTGCCGACCGCCTCGACCTGCCCGGCCACATCCAACCCCAGGCCGCGGTTCCTCGGCCTGCGCAACCCGGTGACCAGGCGTACGACGGACGGCCGGCCTCGCAGGTAGTCCACGTCGGCCATGTTCACGCCGGCCGCGTGGACCCGGACCAGCACCTCATCGTCCTTGACGATCGGCTTGTCGATGTCCTGGAGCTGGAGGACATCGGGTGAGCCGTACTGGTACCGGACGATCGCCTTCATCCTTCGGGTCGGGGCGACAGGATGACGACCGCGGTCTCTCGTGAGCGGCGGGCGGCGAAGGCGTCGAGATCCTTGTCGTAGACGGCCCACCTGGCCCACAGGCGGGGCCGCTCGTCCGGGTTCGCTGCACGTCCGTGGACGGCGCGCGACCCGCCGGGCAGGTCGACGGTGACGTCGGGATGCGCCTGCAGGTTGAGCCACCAGGCGGGCTCGGGATCGGCCCAGCCGTTCATGGCCATGGTTACGAGGTCGTCGCCGTCCTCGATGTAGCCGAGGATGGCCACTCTCTCCTGGCCGGTGCGGCGCCCGACCGTCCGCAGGCGCAGTCATGCCCCAGCGGTCGGCCCGTCGCGGTCCGGAGGCCGAACCGGCCGCGGGTGACCGAGTAGGCGGCACGCTGCGCCACCCAGAACGAGCGGATGAACCAGCGCGGCTGGAGCGACGCAGGTCGCTGCGACTCCGCGGTCACAGCGCACCCGCCGCTGCCCGCGAGGGCTCGATTCCAGGCGCCGTCGCGATCGCCGGTGCTGAGGCGACCGCCCGCGGGTTGAACCCCTTGGCGATCAGCCAGACGGCCAGGACCATCTCCTGCAGGGCGAGCGGGGCCATGAGGACGCCGAGCGAGAGCCCGAACATGCTCCCAATCGGCGGCACGATGTAGAGCGCGGCCCCCACGAGCCCCCAGACCGACAGCCACCGGGGCACGAGCCGCGACTGGTAGAGCAGGAAGGAGAACATCAGCGCGCCGAGAGCGAACGGGATGGCGCTCAGCTGCTGCCCGATCACGGCCTCGACCGTGTCCACGAAGCCGGCCAGCGGTGCCGTCTCCGGCTGCGTGCCGAGCGCGATCAGCAGCAGCCACCCGAGCGCCGTGAAGATGTAGAGGACCGTCTCGATCGCGCCCCGGAACACGACGTAGCCCATGGCCAGCGTCTCGTTGTACCGCCTGCCGATCGGCCAGAACACGACCGGGACCATCGCGAGCGCGAAGCCCGCCAGCAGGACCATCAGGGCGCCGACCGCCAGCTGATTCGGAGGCGCGGCGACCTGCCCCGGGCCTCCGGCAGCTGTCAGGGTCGCGCCCGTGACGGGCAGGCTGAGGACCAGGACGACCGTTCCGATGATGTACAGCACGCCGATCCAGACGGCGGCCTTCCGATCTGCGCTCAGGCCGGGCTTCCCCGGAGCTGCGGCGATCGTTCGGTTCGTGTTCATGCTCTCTGTCCTTCCTGTGGTTGACGAGTGACCGAGACGAGCGGCAGGCCGAGGTCGCGCACTCGCTGGAGCAGCCCGTGGAGCGCGGCCTGGTCGGCGATCGGACCGCTGATGAGCGTGGTCCCGTCGCCTTCATGAGTGACAGTGAGCCCGTCGAACCACGCGGCCCAGCGCGCGTCAAGGTGCCCGGTCAGCCGGATCTCGTAGCGTCCGGGCTCGGGGCGAACGCCTGTGAATGTGTGTCGTTCGGTCATGCCGCTCCTCGTGCGTGCTGCCACCTGGATTCCCGGCCGGCAACACCGACCTGAGTCACTTGACACAACGTGAGGGCGGATGTGATGAGCGCGCATCAGCACGGGTGATGAGCGGGGCGATGATTCGTCAGCGAGACGAAGGGACTCCGGGGTCGGTGTTCCTGCACGTGGCTGCGACTGGGGGCACCCGTGCGCGCCCGACTACGCGGTGGGTCGGCGGTCCCGGGCGCGCGAGAGCAGGCTGAGCTCGGCGGCGCGGCGGACGGCAGCCCGACGGCTGTTGACGCCGAGCTTGGCGTAGATGCTCCTGGTGTGCGTCCGCACGGTGGCCAACGACACGGTTAGCTCGCGCGCGATCTCGGGTCCATCGAGCTCGCTGCCCAGCAGACGCAGGACCTCGAGCTCCCGTTCGCTGAGCGGCTCGATCAGCGGCTGTCCGACGGTCGCTCGTCCCTCCACCGTGACAACGGCGGCCAGGAGTCGGCGCACGTAGCTCGGAGCCTTCCGGCCCTTCGCCGCCAGCTTCAGCAGCGCCGCCATGGGCGGCCCTTCGTCGATGAAGACGCGGACGTAGCCCTCCGGCTCAGCCAGGGCAACGGCGCGCGCCAGCGAGTCGAGCGCACCCGCCGGATCGTCGCTGGCATGACGGGCGAGCGCCTGGACGACGAGGATGTCGATCGCGCTCCCGTTCCGCCCGCCGTCATCCGCAGCTGCCAGCAGGCGTTGCGTGAGCTCGATCGCCGCAGCGATCCTGTCGTCGGCGCGGTCTCGCATTCCCTGTGCGAGGAGCAGCCTTGCCAGGGTGGCGTGCTCGAACTCGTGGAGGTAGCTGAGCTCGTCCTCGGCCGCGACACCATGCTGCCGCGCCCAGCCCCACGCCGCCGACAGGTTCCCCTGGGCGATCCACACCCTCGCCTTCTCGGCGGCGACCGGGCGCACATCGGGGGAGTAGTTGCTCGCATAGAGGGGCTCGGCCTCCTCGAGGAGGCCGAGCGCGCCATCGAGATCGCCCTCTGCCTGTCGGATCCGGGCCGCCGCGACACGCGACCGGTAGGGGTACTGCGGCAGGCCGTTCTCGTCCCCCAGCTCGCGGCCCGCCAGCAGGTGCTGCGACGCGGCCTCGAGGTCGTTGCGTTCGCGACACAGCTCGCTCATGCCCACGTGCATGTCCGCCGCCCCCCGCAGCGCGGGCGCGCCATGTTCGGTCGCAATCTGCAGTCCCCGCTCGAACGTGCGCATCGCATCGCGGAGACGACCCTGGGCGGTCCGGATGTCGGCCTGGACGGTGGCGCCGCCGATGACGGAAGAGACGTCTCCCGCCTCCTGCAGGTTCGCCATGCTCTCCGCGTACGAACGGTGCGCTGCCTCGAGATCCCCACTCGCCCAGGCAACGAGTCCCAGAAATGCCGCCGCCGCACCACGCCCAACCTGATCGTCCTCGCCGACGAGGTCGAGCGCCCGCCGGGCATGGGTCATCGTGCCGGTCACGTCGCCGATGGCCATGGCCCGGGCCGCACGGTAGAGGGCGATCGAACCCGGCAGACGGCGGAATCCCGCCTGGTCGACAACGACCATCGCAGTCGCTGGGGCCCCTGATCCCTCGGGCCTGTCGGCCGCCGCGTCCAGCCACCGTTCGGCGTCCCGCAGTCGGGCCTCAACGCTCTCGATCTCGCCTCCGTCCAGGAGCGTCGCGGCATACGCGACGCTCAGCACGGGCCTGGCCTGGATCAGCTCGTCGGGAAGTGCCTCGAGCCACCGGCGCACGGTGGCCGTCTGATCCTTGTGGAACAACGCCGGGGTCGCGAGCTCCACCAGGTCCGCCGCCCGCGCGACGTCCCCGCCCGCCATTGCGTGGCCGATGGCCTCGGATCGTTCGCCGTGCTCTTCGTACCACGTGCAAGCCCGCCGGTGCAGCTCCGGCACCCGCCCGGACTGCTCGTCGAGGAGGCGCGCCCGCAACACGTCGGCGAACAGCTGGTGGTAGCGGTACCAGCGGCGGCGGTCGTCGAGCGGGACGAGGAACAGGTTGCCTCGATCCAGCGCCTCGAGCGCTGCCTTGCCCCCGTCCTGGCCGGTGACGGCGTCGCACAGCGGGCCGCTGAGCCGGTCCAGGATCGAGGTCTCCAGCAGGAAGCTCCGGACCTGGTCGGGTTGCCGGTGCAGGACCTCTTCCACGAGGTAGTCGACGATGTAGCGGTCGTCCCCCGCGAAGCCCGCGATGAAGCCCGCGACATCGGTGCGCCCCTGCATCGAGAGCGCCGCCAGCTGGAGAGCGGCAATCCAGCCCTCGGTGCGCGCCTCCAGTGCGGCGACGTCCCCCGCAGCGAGATCCAGCCCCATCACCTCGTTGAGGTAGGCGGCCGCCTCGCCCGGCGTGAAGCGCAGGTCGGCCGCGCGGATCTCGACGAGCTCGCCACGCACCCGCAGGCGGGCAAGGGGCAGCGCCGGATCAGCGCGGGTGGTGATGACCAGGTGGATGTGGTGGGGCAGGTGCTCCAGCAGGAACGCCACCCCGTCCTGGACGTCGGGCGCGTCGATCACGTGGTAGTCGTCGAGCACCGCCACGATGTCGTTCGGCACGGCGCTGAGCTCGTTGAGCAGCGTGGTGAGGATCGTCTCGATCGGTGGCGGCTGAGGTTCCTGCAGCAGGGACAGCCCCCGTGCGCCGACCCCCGGCGCCACCGTCTGCAACGCGGTGACCAAGTAGGTCCAGAAGGACGCGGGCTGGTTGTCGCCCGGGTCAAGGGAAAGCCACGCCACGGACCGTTCAGCGGCCGGAGTGCCTGCCAGCCAGTCCGCCAGCAGCGTCGTCTTGCCGAAGCCGGCCGGGGCGGAGATGAGCGTCAGCTTCGACTCGCCGCCACGGTTCATCCGCTCGATGAGCCGCGGGCGCGCGACCAGGCCGCGTCGCAGCCCGGGGATGTAGAGCTTGGTCTCGAGCAGCGGGCCTGCGTTGTCCAGCGTCGTCACTTCCGATGTTCGATGGCGGTGGTTCGTGGATGCGCCGTCTGCGCCGGCGGTGAGCCCCCCCATTGTGGGCTTCCAGCTTGCCATCGAGGTAGACAACAGGCGAGTTGTCAGCACTGCCGTACTCGGCGTCGGCAGGCGTCCGATCGTCCGTCAGCCCGACGCTGCCCCAGCTCCGGCGAGGATCCCTATTCGGGTCGGGGCGACAGGATGACGACCGCGGTCTCCCGTGAGCGCCGGGCCGCAAAGGCGTCGAGATCCTTGTCGTATGCCGCCTGCATGGCCCAGAGGCGCGGCCGTTCGTCCTCGTTCGCTGCACGACCGCGGACGGCGCGCGACCCACCGGGCAGGTCGACGGTGACGTCGGGCTGAGCCTGCAGGTTGAGCCACCACGCCGGCTCGGCGTCGCCCCAGCCGTTCATGGCCATGGTGACCAGGTCGGGGCCGTCCTCGAAGTAGCCGAGGATGGCGATGCGCTCCTTGCCGCTGCGGCGCCCGACCGTCCGCAGGCGCAGCATGCCCCAGCGGTCGGCCCTCGCGGTCCGGAGGCCCAACCGGCCGCGGGTGACCGAGTAGACGGCACGCTGCCCCGTCCAGAACAGGCGTATGAACCAGCGGGGCGGCAGGGACGCTGACTTCGTGGACGGCTCTGACATGGTGTGCTCCCGATCGGTGTGTTGGTGGTCGTGGCCTCCCGCGGAGGCTGGGGCCGGTGGTCGGCTGGTCACCCCGGTTCGTCCGAGTGCTGGAAGACCTCGTCGAGCGGCACCCGGAAGACCCGGGCGATCTGGAAGGCCATCTCGAGCGAGGGCGAGTACCTGCCCTGCTCGATGGCGATGATCGTCTGGCGGGTCACGCCTACTCGATCGGCCAGGTCCGCCTGGGTCATCTCGCCGTTGGCGAACCGGAGCGACCGGATCGAGTTGGTCACGCGGGTCGGCTTTACCATCCCTGGAAGGACCCGCGGTACGCCGCGATCCTGGCGGCGGAGCTGACGATGGATGCCGCAATGCCCCCGAGGAAGATGGCGTTGGCGATCCAGAAGTGGTCTGCCCCGGTCATCGCCAGGACGAGGGCGACGATCGAGCCGGCGATGATCAGCCAGTTGCCGACCCGCTCACCGAAATGGTTGATCTCCCTGTCGCGCTGGTCCTTCTTGTCCGCCTCGCCAGGGTTCGAGGCCGCGGCCACGACGTTGCCGAGGACGTTCGCCACGATGAAGCCGACGATTGCGAAGGTCATCGGCTGCACCCAGGAGGCCTCGGCGATCGGCTTGCCGAGCACCTGCGGCACGACCAGGGCCACGTAGATGAGAAGTGTCGGCACCGCGACGACGAGCACGACCCAGTTGCTCTTCTCGAGGAATGTCATCGGCGTCTCCCATGTCAAAAATCGTTGACATGGGCAATGTAAAAGATCGCCAACATGTTGTCAACTATCTTTTACTTTGGCGCTCCGTGCCGACCACGACGGCCCGGCCGAGTGCTGGTCCCAGCCTGTGGCGGCGGGGTCCCCGTGTGCGAGAACTCTGGACAGGGCGCCCGTTGGCGGCGGTCGCTGCCCCGCTACCATTGGAGACGTCGGAGTCGACTTCCCCGCCCGGCGAGAGCGGGCCCGGGAGCAGTGAGTTGGCGCCAGAGGGTTTTCGCGCTCGACGTCGGGACAGGCCGGAGAAGGGGGGCACCGTGGGCAGAGGAGGAGACAGGAGCCGCCTCCGGTCGGCGGCGCTCACGGTCTTCATGCTCGGCGCCGGGGCGCTCCTGTTCGGGGTCCACCTTGCGCCGAGCTCGCTCGCGCAGACTCCCCCGGATCAATCCGAGGTCGTCCTCGTCCTCGACTTCTCCGCTTCGATCCTCGAGGACGTGGCGAACCGGGACCGCTTCGCCGCCGCCCTGGACCGGATCGCGGATCGCGTCGACGCGACGTCGTCCGACCTCGTCGTGGGCGACGCGACGGTGACCATCGTCCAGTTCGCCACGAGAGCCGCCGACTATCCGGGCTGCACGGACATGAAGCTGATCGACAGCCCCGCGACCGTCGCGCGCTTCGCCGATTGCCTCAGGAGCGCCGCCACGGCCTACCGGACTGGCCCGGATCCAACTCTCGCCGAGAAGATCGGCAGCGCCACGAACTACATCGCCGCGATGGAGCGGGCGGCCCGGCACCTCAGCCTGGCCGCCGTTCGGCCGGCGCTGATCCTGTTCACGGACGGAAAGCACGACGCCGCGGGCGTGCCCGTCGGCCAGGTGCAGCCGGCGCGCGACCGGCTCTTCGGGAGCCGGTCGCCGTTCGCGCTCCTGCCTGTCGGCATGGGCCTCCTGCCGGCCGAACGCGACGCGCTCGCAAGCGGGCTCCTCAACCTGCGGATCATTCGCAAGATGCCGGCCTGCGTGGTCGGGGCGCAGTTCGCCTGGCCGCAGGTCGTGTTCCAGTCGGCCGACGATGCCGGCAACGCCGTCGCCGTGGCGCTCCAGGACGTCACCTGCACCTTCACGGTCGCGCCGACCCCGCCCCCCTCTCCGACGCCGCCGCCGCCGCCCTCTCCGACGCCGACGCCTTTGCCAACGCCGGGCGCGGTCCGCGACGTGACGCTCACACCCGGCGACGGCCGGATCCAGGTGGCGTGGGTCGTTCCTGCCGCGGCGTCGCAGCCGATCGTCGACTACCGGGTCCGCTGCCGCTCGGGCGACGGCGGGTGGATCGAATCGGGAGAGGGAGCGTCGCTCGAGACATCGGCCGTCGTCGAGGGACTCACGAACGGCGCGGCCTACGAATGCGCGGTGGCGGCCGTCGACACGAGATCGACAGGTTCGTGGACGGCCGCGCCCACGACCGCCACGCCGGTCGGGCGCCCGGCGGCGCCCGGCAAGCCGGCGGTCGAGGCCCTGAACGGCGCCGTGCGGATCCAGGTGCCGGCCCAAGATGCGTCGCTCGTGTCCGGCTATCGATACGAATGCTCGGGCGACCAGGGCCGCACGTGGCCCGCCGGGATCGAATTCGCCTCCTCCGGGACCACGACGGCCGAAATCGGGGACCTCACGAACGCGGTGGAGTACGTGTGTCGGGCCTTCGCCACGAACTCGGCCGGCATAAGCGACCCGTCGCAGTCGTCGGATTCCGTGCGGCCGTGCGGATCGGTGCTCGAGTGCAGCCCGGTCATCGCCCCGGTGCTCGGACTTGCCGGGCTCCTGTCATTCGGAGGGCTCCTCGTGATCCTCCTCGCGATGTATCGGGATCGATCTCGCGGGTACGTGGTCGCCGTCGTCGACGTCGTTCACACCACGAAGCTCGGCTATGGATCGAGGCTGGGGATCGGATTCGTCCGCGATCTGCCGGATGGACCGGTCACCGGGATCGTTGCCGATCGCACCAGGAGGGCTGAGATCCGCATTCGGCATCTGAGTGATGACCGCTTCGAAGTCACCGACGGGGCCGACCACCACTTCGCGACGGCCGGACAGCCCGTCCTCGCCATCGACTCCCTCGGCGTCCCACACGAGGTCATCCTCCGGAGATTCCGCCGGGCGACGGCATCGCGCGTGTCGAGCCGCAGGTGATCCCTTCTCGCCGCCGCCACCACGCCGGCGCCGCCGACCGCGGAGCCTGGCGGCCGAGGCGCCACCGTCCAAGGCTCACGCCCGCCAACAGGCGACGCAGGTCGTCGGCCGTCCGGCGGGGGACCGACTCGCCACGATCGCGTCCGGCTCGACCGTCACCGGCCCGGGCGCGTTCCGAACGGGGATTCCCGGAGGCAGGTTCGTGCTAGATTGCCTCGTCGTCATCACCGCGCAGAGAGAGGAGAGAACCATGCCACGTGGGGTACGGCTTGGCGGGCGAACCAGGCTGATCGCCGGTCTCGTGGTGGTCGGGCTGGTCCTGACCGCCTGCTCATCGAGCAGCACTACGACCACTACGAACAAGCTTCAGCAGGTGATCGCGGCCGGAGTCGTGAGGGTCGCCGACTGCCTGTCGTTCGCACCCTTCGGGTTCATGGACGAGAACGGCAAGCCGGCTGGCTACGACGTCGACATCGCCAATGAGATGGCGAAGGCGCTCGGCGTCAAGCTCGAGATGATCGACACGACGGCGGACAACCGCATTCCGAACCTGCAGACCGACAAGGTCGACGTCGTCATCTGCAACTTCACCGAGAACCCGGTGCGCGCAAAGCAGATCGCCTTCACCATCCCGTACGTGATCGCCAGCGAGGTCCTGCTGGTCAAGAAGGACAGCACGATCAACGGGATCGCCGACCTCGACGGGAAGACGGTGGCCGTCGTCACGGGTTCGACGAACGCCGAGATCATCGCGGCCGCCAACCCGAACGCGAAGTCGCAGTCGTACCCGACCTCCGCCGCGGCGGTGCTGGCGGTCAAGTCCGGCCAGGCCGACGCAATGGTCGAGGACTCCAACTTCCAGACCTACCAGGCCAAGATCGACCCGACGCTTCGAGTAACCCACGACGCGCTCATCCCGCTCGAGTACAACGGGTTCGGCGTCGCGCAGGGACAGCCGGACTGGCTGGAGTGGCAGAACCAGTTCCTGTTCTGGCTCAACCACACGGGCAAGAATCGCGAGCTCTACAACAAGTGGTTCGGTTCCGATCCCCTCTGGCCGGTCGCATACGAGTGACCTGGGGATCAGCCATCGAGTGATCGAGGAACACAGCCGCCGGGGGTTACCCCCGGCGGCTGTGTTCGGATCATCCGAGGCTCGACCGGCCCTCAACAGCTACTGATGCTCGGTCCGTGATGCTCGCTCCGTGGGCGACCCTGATGGGCTATATGCCCGCGTTCCTCAACGGGCTGTGGCTGACCGCGACCATGTCCGTGCTCGCGTTCGCGTTGGCGTTCGCGCTCGGCGTCGCCGGCGCGCTCGCCCGTCGGTCGAGGATTGCGCCGCTCAGGTGGGTGGGAGCCGCCTACGTGGAGGTGATCCGGAACACACCCGTTCTCCTCCAGTTGTTCATGATCTACTTCGCGCTGCCGGAGTTCGGGGTGCGGCTGGGAGCGTTCGAGGCCGGCACTGCCGCGCTCGCGATCAACGCCGGCGCGTACCTCACGGAGATCATCCGGGCGGGCCTGCAGGCCGTCCCGCGCGGCCAACTCGAGGCGGCCCGCTCGGTCGGGCTCGGCCCCGGCGATACGTTCCGCAGTGTCGTCTTTCCCCAGGCCCTCAGGTACGTCTACCCGCCGGTCGTCAACCAGTTCGTCCAGGTGATCCTCGGCTCGTCGCTGGTTTCGCAGATCGCGCTGAAGGAGATCACGAACGCGGCCCAGACGATCAACTCGCAGACGCTCCTCACGATGCACGTCTTCACGATCGCGCTGGTCCTCTATCTCTTCCTGTCGAACGTCACGGCCCTGCTCGCCGACGTCGTCGGCCGGAGGGCGTTCAAGCCGCCGCTCGTCCCCCGCCGGAAGGGCGGGGCGCCGTCCCTGCGCCACCAGCTGTGGGCGATGGTTCGGGGAGGGTAGGCGATGGGCTGGCAGGGCATCTTCGACAGCAGCGGCATCCTGTTCACCGGTCTGGTCAACACCCTGATCCTTTCCGTCGCCTCGATCGCGACCGGGACGACGCTTGGCCTCGTCGTCGCCCTTCTGCGGACGGCCCGCATCCGTGGCCTGGGGCTGCCGCTCCGGCTCTACCTCGAGGTCTTCCGGGGATCCCCGCTCCTGGTCCAGATGCTGTTCATCTATTTCGGGGCGGCGTACCTTGGACTCCGCGGCGTCGACACGTTCATGGCGGCACTGGCCGCCCTCACCCTGTATGAGGGCGCGCTCATATCGGAGATCTTCCGAGCCGGGATCGAGGCGGTCCCAAAGGGCCAGCGAGAGGCGGCCCGCTCGGTCGGCCTCTCGCGGTACCAGATCGAGCGGTACGTGATCCTCCCGCAGACTGTGCCGATCGTCCTGGCGCCCCTCGTCGGCCAGTACATCGGCCTGGTCAAGGACACCGCGCTCGCAACGGCGATCGGCTACTTCGAGCTCGTCCGGGAGGGGCAGGCGATCATCGACCGGATCGGGATGCCGATCGAGACCTTCATGGTCGTCGCCGTCATCTACTTCGTGATCTGCTATCCAATGTCGCTTGCCGCGCGGCGACTCGAGACGAGGGCCCTGCACGAATGACGATGATCGAGCTCCGCAACGTGCACAAGCGCTTCGACGAGCTCGAGGTCCTGAAGGGGATAAACCTGACCGTCGAGAAGGGTGAGGTCGTGATCATCATCGGGGCAAGCGGCTCCGGCAAGAGCACCATGCTCCGGGTCATCAACAACCTCGAGCCGATCCAGGCCGGCGAAGTCTGGGTTGCCGGGATCCCCGTCCACGACCCCAAGCGGGCGGGCGAGGTCCATCGAATCGCCGGGATGGTCTTTCAGCAGTTCAACCTCTTCCCGCACCTCACGGCCCTCAAGAACGTGACGCTGGCGCTCCGAAAGGTCAAGAAGCTGTCCCAACAGGAGGCCGACCAACTCGGTACCAGGACGCTCGAGCACGTAGGCCTGGCGGAGAAGGCCGACGCCTATCCGGCCGAGATGTCCGGTGGCCAACAGCAGCGGGTCGCGATCGCCCGTGCCCTCGCGCTGGAGCCGGAGATCATGCTCTTCGACGAGGCGACGTCGGCGCTCGATCCAGAGCTGGTCGGCGAGGTGACCGGCGTCATGCGCCAGCTCGCCGCAGAGGGCATGACAATGCTCGTCGTGACCCACGAGATGGGGTTTGCCCGGGACGTCGGCGATCGCGTCGTGTTCGTCGACGAGGGCGTGATTGCCGAGGAGGGGCCACCCGAGGTGCTCTTCTCGACGCCGTCCAACCCGCGAACCCAGCAGTTCCTGCACCGGGTGCTGGACCGATGAGCGCGGAGCGCCGCCTGGCCGACCTCGGCATCGCGATCCCGATGCTCCCGCCCCCGGTCGCCGCCTACGTCCCGGCCGTGAGAACCGGCAGGCTCGTCTACGCCTCGGGACAGACGCCGACGATCGACGGCGTCCTCCAGGTCCGCGGGAAGCTGGGTGATGCGATCTCGGTCGAGGAGGGCCGCGGGGCTGCACGCCTTGCAGCGCTGAACTGCCTGGCCGAGGTCCGGGGCCTGCTCGGCTCGCTCGACGCGATCTCACGCGTCGTGCGGCTGACCGGGTACGTCGCGTCGGCGCCCGGGTTCGGCGAGCAGCCTGCCGTGATGAACGGTGCCTCGCAGCTGCTCGAGGAGGTCTTCGGCGAGGCCGGCCGCCACGCGCGCTCCGCGATCGGCGTGGCCGAGCTGCCCTTCGGCGCCCCGGTCGAGGTCGAGCTGATCGTGGAGGTCCGGGAGGGGTCGTGACGAAACCAGGCGTCGGCATCGGTCGGGCCACCGAGCGCGCCGAGCGGATCGACGCCCGCTTCAAGGGCCTCGCGCCCAGCATGTTCGGGCTGACCCTCGACGAGCTCGCGGCCGCTCGCCCGAGCCTCTTCGACGGGGCGTTCATGCCACCGGTCATGGTCCTCCGTGAGGAGGCGCTCCGGAACAACATCGAGGCGATGGCCAGGTATGCGCGGACGTCGGGGGTGGAGCACGCTCCACACGGCAAGACGACCCTTGCGCCGCGGATCTTCGACCTCCAGGCCGATGCGGGAGCCTGGGGAATCAGCGTCGGAACGCCCAGCCAGGTCGTCCTGTGCCGCGCGTTCGGGCTCTCCCGGGTCCTTCTCGCCAACGAGCTCGTCGACCCGGTCGCCATCGACTGGATCCTCCGCGAGCTGGCCGCAGATCCCGGCCTCGAGTTCCTCGCCTATCTCGACTCGCTCGATGGCGTTCGGCTCCTCGGCGACCGCCTCCCGGCCAGCCGGCCGCGCGATGCTCTGCGTGGGCTCGGTCTGCTCATCGAGATGGGGCCGACCGGCGGCCGCACCGGTTGTCGGAGCGTCGAGGATGCCGTGGAGGTCGGGCGGGCAGCCTCCGCCGCCGGACTGCCGGTCGTCGGTGTCGCCGGGTACGAAGGCGGCCTGGGAGGCACGATAGACGCCACCGTCCTCGGGCGGGTGCGGGCATTCCTCGGGCTCATGCGGGATGCTGCCGAGGCGCTCCTCGCGGAAGGGCTGCTCGTCGACGCCGCGCGGCCGATCCTGTCGGCGGGCGGCAGCGTCTTCTTCGATGAGGTGGTCGCCGCGTTCACGGCCCCCCTGCGCGGCGGGACCAGGCCGCGGACGATCATCCGACCAGGCGCCTACGTGAGCCACGACGCCGGCCACTACGAGGGCCTGTCGCCGTTCAGCCGTCCCGGGGGCATCGCGGGGTTCGCGCTCCGGCCGGCGCTCGAGGCGTGGGGCCAGCTCGTCTCGGTCCCCGAGGCCGGGCTCGCGATCGCCAACATCGGTCGCCGCGACGTGTCGTTCGACCTCGGAATGCCGATCCCGCTGCGGCTGCGGCGGCCGGCCACCGGGGAGTGGCAGGACGCCTCCGGAATGATCGTGACCGGCCTCAACGACCAGCATGCGTTCGTCCGCGTCCCCGGGGGCGTCGACGCCCGGGTCGGGGACTGGATCGCCTTCGGCATATCCCACCCCTGCACGGCCTTCGACAAGTGGCACCTGCTGCCGGTCGTCGATGCCGACGATCACGTCGTCGACGTGGTCCGAACGTACTTCTGAACCCGGCGCATGGCGCCGACCGAACCGCCGAGGAGGCATTCCATCGTGAACCCGGAGACAGTTGGCCCCGTCGTGACCTTCGGCGAGGCGATGATCAGGCTGGCTGCGCCGGATCACCAGCGCCTCGAGCAGGTCACGTCCCTCGGGGTGACGGTCGGCGGCGCCGAGCTCAACGTCGCAGCTGGCGTGTGCCGGCTTGGGCTCACCTCGCGCTGGGTCTCGCGGCTGCCGGACAACCCCTTCGGCCGGATGATCCGGAACAAGGCGCGAGAGTTCGGCGTCGACGTCGGATTCGTCTCGTGGGACCAGGCGGCGCGAGCCGGCCTCTACTTCCTCGAAGCGGGGGCATCCCCACGGGCGAGCTCGGTCCTCTACGATCGGGCGGGATCGGCCTTCAGCCGGCTCGTGCCCGGCGAGATCGACTGGGCGGCGGCCCTCGCCGGCGCGTCGCTGCTCCACACCACGGGCATCACGCCAGCCCTCAGCGACGCCGCGGCGACGGCGGTTGGCGATGCGTTCCGCTCTGCCCGCGCGGCCGGGGTGCCGATCACCTACGACCTGAACTACCGCGCGAAGCTCTGGTCGGAGGAGCGCGCCCGGGCCGTGCAGGAGCCACTCATGGCCGACGTCGACGTCCTCATAACGACCGAGGAGGACACCCGCCGGGTGTTCGGGATCAGCGGCTCGGACTACCACGACGTCGCTCGGCAGCTCGTTGGTCGCTTCGGCTTCAAGGTCGTGACGATCACGCTCCGGGGTGACACGTCCGTCCTCCGCAATACGTGGACTGCCATCGCCCACGCCGGCGGCATCGACTACGACGACCGGACGTACGACATCGAGGTCGTCGACCGGGTGGGCGGCGGCGACGCCTACGCGGCAGGATTCATCTACGGCTGGCTGACCGGCGACGTGGCAGCGGGAGTCCGGTACGGGAACGCCTTCAGCGCGATCCAGCAGACCGTGCCCGGCGATCTCGCCGTGGTCACCCGCGCAGAGGTCGATGCCCAGCTCTCCGGAGCCGGGCTCCGGATCGCGCGCTGACGAAGAGGACGACATGGACCGACAGGAGACCCTCGGGCGGATACTCGAGACCGGCGTCATCGCCGTCGTGCGGCTGCAGTCGTCAGAAAGGCTGCTCGAGGTCGCCCGGGCCATAGATGCTGGCGGAATCCGGGCAATCGAGTTCACGATGACCACGCCCGGGGCGATCGACACGCTGGTGAGCGCGGCCGCCGCGATGGGCGACCGGATCGTGCTGGGCGCAGGCACCGTGCTCGACGGTCCGACGGCGCGGGCCGCCATCCTCGCCGGCGCGCGGTTCATCGTCGCGCCGACGCTCTCGCGCGAGACGATCGAGACCTGCCATCGTTATGGCGCCGTCGTCATTCCGGGGGCTTACACCCCGACCGAGATCCTGACCGCCTGGGAGTGGGGCGCGGACCTCGTGAAGGTATTCCCGGCGACGGGGCTCGGACCTCGCTACTTCAAGGATGTCCTCGCGCCGCTGCCCCAGGTCCGTCTCGTCCCGACGGGCGGTGTCGACCTCGAAACCGTCGGCCCGTTCATCGAGGCAGGCGCGGCCGCCGTCGCCGTCGGCAGCAATCTCGTCGACCCGAGGGTCGTCGCCGCCGGCGACCTTGGCGCCCTCACCGAGAAGGCGCGGGCCTTCCGTTCGGCCGTGGACGCGGCCCGGGACGGCCTCCGACGGCGGTGAGCGCGCCGCAGGATCCGCCGCTCCCCCAGGCGGACGGGGGCTCGACCGAGCCCGAGGCGGCGGCCCGACGACTCGTCGAGCTCGTCTCCGGTCACGAGGAGTGGCGGACGAGTTGCCTCAACCTCGTGGCCGCGGAGAACGTCATGAGCCCGGCGGCCCGGGCGCTCCTCGATTCCGACCTGGCCTCGCGGTACGGCGACTACGTCGGGCGCGACCTGCGGGCCCGGAAGTACTTCGGGACCTCGATCATGGTCTCGATCGAGGAGCTCGTCCACGCGCTCCTCCGGCGGCTGTTCGACGCCCCCTTCATCGAGACGCGCTCGCTGTCCGGCCACATCGCCGGGAGCGCTTCCGTCCTGGCCTTCACCGCGCCGGGCGACGTGGTGCTCGAGCTGGACTCCCCAGGCGGCGGGCATCGGATCGCCGAGAAGCTCAACGCGACGCATCACGCCCGGATCGAAGTTCAGCCGCTCCCATTCGACCCGGACGCCTACACCGTCGACGTCGGGCGGACCCTCGAGTTGGCGAAGGCCCGACGGCCCCGCATGATCATTCTCGGCAGCAGCCTTTTCCTCTTCCCGCACCCGCTCGCCGAGCTCGCGGCCGGGCTGACGGATCAGCCGGAGACGGTCATCGCCTACGACGCCTCCCACGTCCTCGGGCTCATGGCTGGCCGTCGGTTCCAGGATCCGCTCGGCGAGGGCGCCGGACTCGTCTGGGCGTCGACCCACAAGAGCTTTCCGGGCCCACCGGGCGGCCTCGTCATGAGCCGCTCCGAGGAGATGGCCGCCCGTGTCGCGCCGGCGGTCTATCCGGGCCTGGTGACCAACCACAACCCCGGCCGGATGCCGGCGCTCGGGCTCGCGGCGGCCGAGATGATCGCCTTCGGCGCAGCCTACGCTGACGCGATCGTCGCGAACGCGCGGCGTCTCGGGGCGGAGATCGATGCGCGGGATGTCCCCGTCGTGGGACGGGAGCGCGGATACACCGCCTCGCACACGCTCCTGCTCCAGGTCGCGCAGTTCGGCTCTGCGCGGGCGATCGGCGAGCGCCTGGAGGTTGCCGGGATCGTGACGACTGCGACGAGGCTGCCGCCGGCTCTCGGAGACGCGGGGATCCGGCTCGGTCTCGCAGAGCTGACGCGGCGCGGGGCAGGACCCGACGACATGGCGGCGATCGCCGAGTTCATCGCGGACGTCATCGCCCGGCGACGAGCGCCGGACGCGATCCGCGGACTGACGCGCGAAATGGCCAGGCGGTATCGGCGCATCGGCTACACCTTCGATGGCCTCAGCCCGTCCTGACGACGACGCCCACCCGCAGGCCCGGCGTCCAGGGGCCGGCGGGCGCACGGACGGCCCTAGGCTCGTGATGGGCATAGACCTTGGCAGCAGCTCGGCCAAGGCCGTCCTGGCCGACGAGCACGGCGCCGTCGTGGCGCGGGCGAGCGCGCCCCAGCACGTCTCACGACCCCAGCCGGGCGCCGCCGAGCAGGACGCGAGCGAGTGGTGGGTGGCGGTCCAGGCCCTGGTCGCGGCGACGTGGGGGGCCCGCTCGGAGGGAGGGCTGCGCGGGACGGCTCAGCTCGCCGGTCTGTGCGTAAGCGGGCACTACCCGACCTTGCTCCTCGCCGACGGATCCGGACGGCCGATCGCTCGTGCCCTTCTGTACGGCGACCAGCGCGCCGACGCAGAGGTCGAGCGCGCCGCCGGACTCGGCGGCGAGGACCTCGCCGGCGACGAATGGCTGCCGAAGCTCCTCCGGCTCGCCGCGGAGCGGCCGGGCCTTCTGCGCCGGGCCCGCATGCTCTTCAACCCGCACGACCACGTGGCCTTCCGGCTTACCGGCGTGCGCGGCCTCGATCATCGAAGCGCCCGCCGGGCTGGCGGGCTGTTCGACGCGACCCGCCTCGCGTGGCGTGAGGACGTCCGTGCGGCGGTCGGCCTCGGCACTTCGGCGCTCCCGCCGCTCCGACGCGCGGGCGAGGTCCTCGGTTCGGTCACGGTCCGCGCGGCGGCAGAGACCGGCATCCCCGCCGGAACCCCGGTCGTCGTCGGGATGGGCGATACGCCGGCCGAGCTCATCGGCGCCGGAGTCGTACGGCCGGGCCAGGTGCTGCTCTACTACGGCACGACGACGTCGGCGGACGTCTGCACCCACGCCTTCGAGGCCTACCTCCATGATCCCAGCCCGATCGTCGAGTGGGCACCGTACCGCGAGGTGGCCTATGCGGTCCTCGGCCCCGCGCTCCCGTGGGTGGCTGGCGGTCTCGAGCGGCCGGCCCCCGAGGATCCGGGCCCCGACCTCGCGCGGCTCGACGCGGGCGCCTCGAGGATCACCCCGTCGCTGGCCGACCCCTACGTCGTGCCCAACTTCCTCGCCCACGCCCGACCGGGACAGGCGATTCGGCGCCCGGCGATCATCGGCCTCGACACGGGCCACTCACGGGTCGACCTCCACCGGGCGGTGCTCGAGTCGTTCGGCTTCGCGAGCCGTGCGGGGCTGGAGTCGACCGGCTACGACCCGGCGGCCATGCGCTTCATCGCAACCGGCGGTGGAGCACGGAGCGCGTTCTGGCGCCAACTGGTGACCGACGTCCTCGGAGCCGAGCAGACGTGGCGGCCGATTGCCGACGCCGCCTTCGGGAGCGCGGCGCTTGCCGCCTGGGCGACCTGCGGGGCCGACGTATTCGCGCCGCGCGGATGGGCGCACGAGGAGGCCGTGGCCCCGAACGTCCCGGAACTCGACCGGCGCCGGATCGAGGACGAGCGCTACCGGACATGGCTTCGCCTCCGCGACGCGGTGGCGGCAGCGCTCGCGCCGGGGTCTCGGCGATGATGGGCGGCAGCGCTGCGAGAGCCGAGATCGGGGACCTCACGAACACGGTGGAGTTGAACGGGGCAGCCGAGGCGCCATCGTCCGAGGCTCACGCCCGCCGACAGGCGACGCAGGTCGTCGGCCGTCCGGCGGGGGACCGACTCGCCACGATCGCGTCCGGCTCGACCGTCGCCGGCCCGGTGGGCACCGCGGCGCGGTAGCCTCCGCGTTGTCTCCGACGACTCGACCACCCGAGGTGCTTCCGCATGTGGACGCTCGGTACGCCGGCGCTCGATCTCGTGATCAGGACGGCGCTCATCTACCTGGCCTTCTTCGGCGCTCTCCGTCTGTTCGGCAAACGCGAGATCGGCCAGTTCACGCTCTTCGATCTCGCCCTCGTGCTGCTCGCCGCGAATGCGCTGCAACCGGCGATCACCGGGTCCGATGCGTCGATCCCCGGCGGGCTCGTGGTGATCCTCACCCTCTTCGTGCTGAACCGGGGCGTGGCCGCCCTGCGCGTGCGCAGTCCGCTCGTCCGGAGGCTCCTCGAATTCAAGCCGACCGTCATCGGGCGGGACGGCGCCTGGCTCCTCCAGGTGCTCGTGCGACAGGGCCTCGACCTCGTCGACGTGGAGGCCGCCCTCCGCGAGCACGGACTCGACGCGGTCGAGCAGATGAAGCTTGCGACCCTCGAAGCCGACGGCTCGATCAGCATCGTCGCGACGGATTCCGCCGTGACCAGCGGAGCCCGGCGCCGGCGGACCCGGTCGAGGCGGCCGATCTGACCGGACGCGAGTCCCGCAGTCCGGGGCCGCCCGCCCGCGGAGCGCCCCGGTCCAGCGCCCCCGGTCCAGCGCCCCCGGTCCAGCGCCCCGCGAGACGGTCGTGGATCATGGGCGTCATTGCCTCGCCGGCGGGGACGACCGGCGGCCGACGTGCCAGGGAGACGATCATGTCCGTGGACTTCGTTCACCACCCGCACGAGTGGATCGCCACGCGCAAGAAGGCCGGCCCGGCCAAGACTTCGGGCGAGCACGTCGGCCCCAACGGCAGGATCGCCCTCGTGCTCACGACCGCGGTCGGCACGATGTGGTGCGCGTACGCCTTCGCCCTCCTCGCGCTCATCGCCCTGCCGCAGGCGCTCGGTGAGGGCCTGTTTCCCACGATCCAGTGGGTCAGCCAGACGTTCATCCAGCTGGTCATGCTCTCGGTGATCATGGTCGGCCAGAACATCCTGTCCCGCGCCTCGGACAAGCGGGCCGACGAGACCTACCAGGATGCCGAGGCGACGCTCCACGAGGCCCAGCAGATCCAGGACCACCTCAAGGCCCAGGACGAGGCGATCGGCACCCTCCTCGACAAGATCGCCAGGCTCGAGACGGCGCGCGGCCAGGCGTGACCCGTCGGCACGGGGGTGACCCGGTGGAACCGGGGGTGACCCGGTGGAACCGGGGGTGACCCGGTGGCACCGGGGGTAACCCGGTGGCGCGGAGGGTGGCGATCCGGCCCCGGAGTGCGGCTCAGGCTCGCCGTTCACCCCGCAGCTGGGCCTGCCAGGCGATCAGCTGGCGATAGAGAGCCGGCGCCCCCAGCAGCGGCTCTTCGGCCAGCTCCATGGTCGCCGGGCACATGATGAAGGGCTCGGTCTGCAGGCCGCCGAGGCCGCCGTGCGAGCCGACGAGCTCCTCGAACCCGGTGACCTCTCCGGAGACTGCGGTCGATCGCGCCGAGCAGGATCAGGTCACCGGCGGTCGGGAAGCTCTCGAGGCGCCGCAGGTCCTCGGCCGCCCGGGGACCGAATCGGCGAGGGGGTCGATGTCGTCGGGCCGGCCCGCGGCCAGGTCGAGCCGGCCGGATGACCCCCGGACCAGCGGATGGCCGGCGGCGGACCTGACCGAGCAGCGCGCCGATCCCCGGATGACGCGCCAGGGCCTCGATCAGGCCCGGGTAGCGCGCCTCGATCTCCTCGTCGATCATCCGGTCGGGCTCGGCTCGTGAAGTAGACGTGGGCCAGGTTGCCGGACGAGGCGACGACGACGTCGGGAGGCGCCGCGGCGGGGCCGCTCCGCGCCCCGCCCCCGGGGCGTCGCGCGCCGCTCGGCAGCCGGCGCGCCAGCAGCGGGCCGAGGCCGGAGCCTCGCCCGAACTCGGCCGCGATCGCGCCGGCCCATGCCGGCCGATTCGACCGACTCGGTGGTGCCCACGACGGTCATCGTGCCCGGCAGCAGCGCGGCGATGACCGCCTCGAGCGTCTGGCCGTAGCGCTGCTGGAACGTGGCGCCCAGGCACTGGCCATGGTCGGAGAGCACGACCATCCGGTAGGCCCGGCCGGTGTACCGAGCGGCCTTCAGGAGCGACCCGATCGCCCGGTCGATGCCTTCGAGCGCGTCGATCGCCTCCACGCGCTCGGGTCCGCAGTGGTGGGCGATGGCGTCGTAACCGGTGTAGTCCACGTAGATGGTCGGCGCCCCGCTGTACATCTCCTCGATCACGAGGGCGGTGGAGACGGTGCGCAGGGCGATGTTGGTCGCCGCCCGTTCGATCGCGAAGTGCAGGTCGCGGTGCATGCGCGGCTCGACCGCCCAGCCACGCTGGCGCTCCGCCTGGTAGAGCTCCTTGGCCACCTCGCCGACCATCAGCACGAGCAGGCGAATGTAGTTGACGGTGGTGACGAAGAAGCCGCGCAGCCGCCGCTCGTCGTCGGCCGGCGCGCTCCTCGGAGATCGTGGCCATGGTCAGGTAGCTCCGCGGAGCGTCGCCGGTCACCAGGTTGCCGATGCTGGCCCCGTCGTCGGCCAGCAGGCCCGCGCCGTCGCTGATGCGACGGACGATCTCGGCCGCATCGTCCGGGTGGTTTGCCACCAGCAGCCTGGCGCTCGCCTTCTCGTACCAGCGGAAGCCGGCGATGCCGTCGTTGTCGACCGTGCAGGATGCCCGCCTGGCTGGCCGGCGTCGTGGGCGGCAGCATGGCGATCCAGGGGTGGAGCTTCGCCTCACCGTCGCGCACGAGCCGACCCAGCACGGGCACCCGTCCGGCCCGGATCGCCTGCTGCAGGACGGGCAGGCTCAGCCCGTCGACCTGTACCACGAGCAGCCCCGGCTCCGGTTCCTTCGGGCATGCCCGAAGTCGCGGGCCACCAGGCGCCGGACGAGCACGCTGTAGTAGGAGTCGTCGTCGCTCACCGCCACGAGCTCGGCGAACAGGCTGTTGAGCACCGTCAGGAGCAGGGCTGCCCAGACGGCGGTCGCGGTGTCTCCCACGTGGACGCCCGGCAGCACCGACCGGAGGACGATGATCGCCGCGAACTGGACGAGCAGGCCCAGGGCCTGGGCGACGAGGATCGGCCAGCCCCACGAGCAGCCGGTGAAGGACGAGGGCCGAGGCGCTGTCGAGGGCCAGCAGCAGGAGCCCGGCCAGCAGCAGCGGGGCCAGGCCGTCGATGCTCAGCCCCGGCAGCGACGCCATCCGTGATGGCCAGCGCCAGGCAGGCCCCGACGAAGGAGAGGACCGTCGCGGCGCAGGATCGCCAGGCGCGTCGGTCGCCACTCCCAGATCAGGCGCGCCTGCAGGCGGTAGAAGGCGAGCCAGCGGCGGGCCGCCGGCGCAGATCCCCCGGCCGACCCCCGGTGTCATCGCCCGGCGCGCCCGTCGAGGGTCATCGATTGCCCCGGCTGCGAGGACGCGCACCTCGACCCCCGCGGCGCGTGCCGCGACGGCTTCCCGGAAGGCCTCGCCCGGCCCCTCGAAACGGCGGCGCGCAAGGCGCCGCAGCCCGAGCGGGTGGAGCGTGCCCCAGTGGATGGGCGTGGCGATCGCCGGACGTATCAGGGCCGCCGCCTCGGCCGCTCGCCAGGGGTCAAGGTGGCCGCGCCCGAGCGTGAGGCCCCAGCCGCTCACCGGCAGGAGCGCCACGTCGACACGCCCGGCCAGCTCGCTCATGGCCGGGAAGAGACCGGTGTCGCCCGCGAAGTAGACACGGGTCGAGCCGTCGATGAGGAGGCCCAGGGCGCTCCTCCGCGGCCGTCATGGGCGAGCGCCGGCGGCCGTGCTCGGCGTGGACGGCCTCCAGCGCCAGGTCACCGACGCGCAGCCGATCACCGGCCCGCATCTCGTGGACGGCCCCGGCGAGCCGCCCTCGCGACCACGCGCCCGAGGCCGACGGGGACGATGAGCGCCGGCTGGCCGGGGAGGGCCCGCAGGGACGCGAGATCCAGGTGGTCCAGGTGACCGTGGCTGATGAAGACGGCTGTGAGTCCCACGAGCGCGGCGGGGAGCACGGCCGGCACGTGGCGCCGGATGGCACCTGCCGCCAGGTGGCCGAGCAGCGGATCCGTGAGCACTCGCACGCCGTCCACGTCGACGAGGACGGTGGAATGCCCGAGGAATGTCAGCCGATCGACCACCGTGCAGCCTCCGACGCCGCATGCTACTCCGCGGTCTCGGCGATGATGACCGACGATGGCCTGCGGGCTCCGTGGGCGCTCGCCATCGGCCCGCGCCCGCGCACCACGGCGGCCGAGAGCTATCGTGGAGGCGTTCGTTCGTGAAATCGCAGCGCGATGGACCGCCGCGGGCCCGGCCGCAGACAGGCGCCACGGGCGACGGCCCACTGCGATCGCCCGTGGGCGCACCGCTGGGCGCCGCCTCGATCGCGGTGGTCGGCGGGTTCGCCGCCCTGGTCGCCTGTCTGCTGGTGCTGGGCTCGCTGGCCGATGCCGTGCGCGAGCAGGAGGCATTCGCCCTCGACACCGTGGCGACGTCGTTCCTCCACGGCCTGGCGTCGCCCGCCCTGGACCAGATCATGAATGCCGCCACGTTCATGGGCTCGACCCTCGTCCTCCCGCCGTTGTTCGCGATCGCCGTGACCTGGCTGGCCCGGCTCCACCGGTCCCGCGAAGCCCTCTTCCTGGCGGTCGCCAGCGGGGGCAGCCTGGTGCTCAACGAGACGATGAAGCTCTTCTTCCATCGCCCTCGCCCGCAGGTCGACTGGGCGCAGGTCCTGCCCGACTACAGCTTCCCCAGCGGTCACGCGATGAACTCCGTGGTCTTCTACGTGGCGCTCGCCGTCGTTCTCTGGTCGGTGCGCGGGCGGCGGATCGGCCTTGTCGCGCTCGCAGTCGGGATCGCGCTCTCGCTTCTCGTGGGGGTGAGCCGGATCTATCTCGGCTATCACTACTTCACGGACGTCGCGGGCGGCCTGCTGGCCGGCACCGTCTGGCTCCTGGTCGTCGCCGGTGCGTTTCAGTCCGGTCCGCTCCGGGCGCTATGGCGCGCCGCTCGTGCACGCAGATCGGCCGGGTCGGACGGACCGGACGGGCCGCCGGAGACGGGACGGTGACCCACGCCCTCGTGCTCGGTCGACGCCGCCCGGGTCGCAGGATCGGCCAGACGGTCGCGTGATCTCCCAGGGCGCCGACGGTCCAGCGTCGAGGCCGCGATGAGCAGCGCTGGAAGCGTCACCTGGGTGCCGAAGACGCTGACGGTCGCGGCAGTTCAGGCGCCGCCAGGGGTTCGCGGCGCTGTCAGCGTGCGCGGTGGACCATCCAGCAGTTGGGCTCGACGTACAGGCCGAGGTCCCGCTCGCGGTCGATCTCGACGGGCACGAGTCCGCCCGCGACCAGGTACGAGCCCGTCTGCGGCATCGGCAGGCCTGTCCACGTCTCCCATTCGGCGACGGTGCCGCGCACCGTCATGGACTCGGGCGCGATCCGCGCGAGGGTGCCGCCGACCCGCTCGTGGGTCCGCAGCCACGGATCGAACAGCGAGCCATCGGCGCGTCGCCAGCCCGCGTAGTGCTCCATGGAGATCAGCTGATAGCGATGCTTGCCGGTCGGGCGCACGGGCGCGACGAGGCTCGGCAGCCCGTGGTCGGCCGCGATCCCGCGCATGACCCCCACGCAGGCCGCGCTCAGCCCTCGGCCGAGGTGGCCCCGCTCGACCACGATCATCAACGCCGAAGCGGCGCTCGGTGCCACCCCGACAACGGCCGTCGCGACGCCATCCTCGAGGATGGCGTCGATGCCACGTGCCGGCAGGGTCGACGGGTCGCCGTCCCAGCGGATCGGCAGGCAGTTGCCGACGGCGAGCAGATCGCCGCGCTCGCGGCCGGCGAGCGCGAACTGAAAGTCGGGGAACCGCTCGTAGAGATCATCCCACCGACCACTCACGACCTCGTCGTGACCGAGGAACTCGGGCCAGGGTGACGCGCCCAGGTCTCGCATCGCGCCGATGAGATCGGGGCTCCCGGCCGCCGTGATCACCTCGTAGTCGTTCATTCGACGGCGTCCGGGGACTCGCTCGGTTGTCCTGCGCCGAAGTCGGCGACGAGCGTTGAGAGGCTCGGCTCGAGGCAGTCGAACGCCCTCGTGAGCGCCACTGCGCGATAGTCGGTCGGCATCGCGCGAAGACCCGCAGCATCGACGACCTCGGCCGCCGCACGCATCGCCGCGAGGATCATGCCGGCCGCGATCCGAGCGCGCAGGTCATCGGGCGGGCAGCCGGCGGCGTCGCGGATGATCACGGTGAGCCGGTCCTCCCAATCGATCCAGCGCGTGCGCGACACCGCCACGACCTTTGCGTGGACACGCTCGAGCTCGCCGGCATCGACAGCCCCGACCGGCTCAAGCGAGCGGATCACCTCCTTCACCGTCTCAAGGCCGAGCGCGAGCGCGAACGGACCGAGGGGCATGCTCGGCCGCCATGCGCGGAACGACTCGAGGAACCGCTCCTTGGGCGCATCGGCCCGGACGAGGAGCAGGTCGGCCTTGGACGGGAAATAGGCGAAGAAGGTGCGCCGCGATACGTCGGCGGCGGCCGCGATCTCGTCGATGCTGGTCCGGCTGTAGCCCTGCGCCGCGAACAGCTCGTCGGCGGCCTCGGAGATCGACAACCTCGTCTGACGCTTCTTTCGCTCGCGCAGCTCGCTCGGGCGGCCCGGTGCTTGGGGATGGCGTCTGGCGATCATCCTCCAATACTACACTAGTGCATCGAGACGGCGAGGGAGTCGCGGCCCGGGCCTGTGGCGCCCCGCGACGGATCGGGCCGCAACGAGGCCTGTGTGCGATCAGTCCTGCGGGCCGGACCGGACGAGATCGGCCAACGTCGCGACGCCCACACGGAGCTTGTCCGGAGGAACCGTGGCAAACGCGAGCCGGAGCGTGTTCGAGCGGGGCGACGACGCGTAGAAGGCATTGCCCGGAACGAAGGCCACGTTGTGCTCGAGCGCCCTCACGAGCAGCCTTCCTGCGTCCATCCGCTCCGGGAGCTCGACCCAGACGAACATCCCGCCTGCCGGCCGACTCCAGCGGACCGTGGACGGCATCGAGGCCTCGAGCGCTCCGAGGATCGCTGCGCACTGCCGAGCGTAGATGTCGCGGACCCTGGGCAGGTGCTGGTCAAGAAACCCCGACTCGAGGAGGTGCAGCACGGCTCGCTGGGCAAGGGTCGAGGTATGCAGGTCCGTCGCCTGCTTGAGGCGGGCGAGGAGATCGATCGCCGGGCGTGGACCCACGACATACCCGAGCCGGAGGCCCGGCGCCAGGACCTTCGAGAACGAGCAGATCCGGATCGTGCGCTCCGCTGCCAACGTCCTGAGGCTCGGAGGCGGCGGCTCGTCGTACCAGAGGTCGCCGTACGGATCGTCCTCGACGGCCCGGAGATCCAGTCGCCGAAGGGCGCGACTGAGCGCCTCTCGCCGGGGGGCACTGAGCGTCCGTCCCGTCGGGTTCTGGAAGTTGGGCATCACGTACAGGAGCCGCGCATCTCCAGCCGCATCTGCTGTGAGCGCCTCCGGATCGACGCCGTCGGGATCGGTCGGGATCTCGCGGAAGACCGGCCCATACAGGGAGAACGCCTGGATCGCCCCAAGATAGGTCGGCGACTCTACAAGGAGCGGCTCGCCGGGCTCGACGAACGCTTTGCCGACGAGATCCAGCGCCTGTTGGGAGCTGGCGGTGATGAGCACCTCGTCGGCCGATGTCGGGGTCCCGAGCGAGGTCTCATGAGCCGCCACCCATGCGCGTAGGCCAGGCTCGCCCTCGGTCATGCCGTACTGGAGTGCCGCTGGACCGTCTGCATCCAGGACGGCAACGAAGGCGTCCCGCAGCGCCTGGACGGGAAAGGATGAAGGCGCTGGGAGCCCACCCGACATCAGGATCATGCCGGGCCGTTGGGCCACCTTCAGCAGGTCCCGGATCGCCGAGCTGGGGACGCTTGTGGTCCGCGTCGCGGGACGCAGGTGGGCCGCCGCCTGCGCCGATGGATCGCGGGCGCCGGGCAGCCGGGCGCTGCTCGCGATGTCACCCGTCATGCTTCGATTGCTCCACCGATGATCCGCAGGTGCTCCCGGAACGTGGACTCCCGGCGGAGGGACCGGGTGGCGAGGAACTCGTCGAACCGGAGCAGGGATCGCAGCGTGATTCCCGACCGCTCATCGGCTGCCTGCCGACGCTCGCGAGCGCTGCCGAACTCACCGTAACATACACTAGTGCAATCAGCGGCGTGGACAGGCCGCTCTTGCTTAGGCCAGGAGTGCATCTGCAGCTTCGGCAAGGGTATCGTCAAGTCCGTCCAGCAGCTCATCACACTCCTCGTCGCGAAGAACGAGCGGAGGCGCGATCAACAGCCAGTCCCCGAAGAGCCCGCCGTTCTGGCGGCGTGCATACAGCAGCAGGCCGTGACGCGCTCCGATGAGCCGCAGCTGTTCAGCCGGGTCGTGGTCGCAGCCGTAGCGGGCCTGTGTGGCCTTGTCGGCGACGAGCTCGATCGCGAGCAGGAGACCGAGCCCGCGCACGTCGCCGACGATCGGCGAGCGAGCGGCGATGGCTTCCAAACCGGCCCTCAGGCGACACCCGACGCGTTCCGCATTGCCAATCAGGTCGCGTTCGACGACCTCGTCCAGCACGGCCGATGCCGCCGCGCAACTGATCGGGTTCGCATTGGCAGAGTGGGACAGGTTGAAGCCGTCGATCTCCGCCAGCTCATCGACGAGGCGGGCGGGAGCCAGCACGGCGCCGATCGGAGCGTAGCCCGCACCGAGGCCCTTCGCCAAGACGACCAGGTCCGGGAGTGCTTCCGGTTCGTGATGCGCCGCGAGGAACCGGCCCGTGCGGAATGCGGAGACGACCTCGTCGAACACGAGGAAGACCCCGTACCTAGAGCACACGCGCCTAGCTTCCCGCACGAAGCTGGGATGCGGAACGTTTGCCCCGCTGGCCTGTCCACCGACAGGTTCCATGACGAAGGCCAGGACGCGATCTGGTCCAAGCCTCAGGATCGTCGCCTCGAGGGCGGCGACGCTTGCCTGAGCTGCCGCCTCGGGGCTCGTGGCGCGGTACGTCAATGGCGCCGGCACCTTCTCGGAGAACGTGGCCAATGGGCCGTACGTGGGCTCGGTCGAGGTGTCTCCGCCGATGGCGATCGTCTGGAGCGTCGCGCCGTGATACGAAGGGAGCAGGCTCACGATGATGTCGCGCGATCCCTGTGCCGTGGAGACCGCGTACTGGCGAAGGAACTTGACGGCCATCTCGACCGCCTCAGAGCCGCTTGAGGACAAGTGCACGCGCTCGAAACCCGGACCCGCGAGCCCGCTGAGGAGATCCGTCAGGCGGGCGTTGGGCTCGTGCCGCGTGTTCTTGACGTAGCTGTACGTCATCCTTCGGCCCTGCTCGTGCATCGCCCGCAGGACCCGGTCGTTGCCCTGCCCGAGGTTGGAGAGGAAGGCACCCGAGGCGACGTCGAGATAACGAGTCCCCTTGCTGTCCCAGAGGTAGACCCCCTCGCCGCGCACCATGAGTGGCATCCCCACCGTGGAGCTCGTTGCGTAGAAGAGATCCTGAGGGCCACCGCGAACCGGTCGCTCCGTCCCGAGGCGCGGTGCCTCCCGCGGCCCGAACGACATGCTGCAACCTCCTTCCGTGATCTCGTCACCCCGACCCCAGCCGGGGGAGCCGGCGGTGACCAGCGCTAGTGCGACGTCGAAGCTGGGCCTGAGCGCTCGGCGTTCTCCCGCTCGACCTCGTCGAGCACCTTGAACACGAAGCGGGCAGGCCACTGCGCGACACCGCCGCCCAGGACCAGGGCGACCGCGGTCGCCTCGATGACCTGCTGGCGGGTCGCCCCGCCCTTGAGGGCGGCTGTCACGTGGTACTCCACGCACGGGTAGCACTTCTCGGCGATGCTGATCCCGAGGGCGACGAGCTCCTTGTACCGGCCCTCGAGCGCCCCGCTCCTCAGCGCCTCGGCCTCCGCTTCCTCGTACGCGCGGAAGACGGGCACACCGCTCCCGAACATCTTGTGGTTGTAGCGCTTCCTCGTCTCGCGGATGTCGCTGACGTCGTCGAACACCGTCATCTCCTCGTGGACTGCCCAGACAACCCTGGGTCGCTGCGAATGTCGGGCTGCGAGTCTGCGCGGCCTATCCCGCCGAATGAGCCATCTACGCGGCCCAGGAAGCCGGACGCATCGAACTGGGTGTCGTTCGCGATCACGACCGAGCCGATGCCGCGCGACGGATAGAGCCGCATCTCGCCGTGGAAGCCGCCGCCTCCGCCCTCCTTGAACAGGTAGCCCGCCCCGGCGGCACGGCCGACATGCCATCCGAGGGTCATCGGGATCGGACTGCCGTCGGCGAGAACCTGGCGGGTCTCGAGCAGCCGGTGCTCCTTCTCACCAAGGAGCGCAGATTTCGGGACGGAGCTGGTCCGCGAGGAACGTGCCGAACGCCCGTGCCGTGCCGAGGAGACCGCCGAAGGACGGGCCGTTGACCTCGTGGTTCGTCAGGCGCAGCCAGCGGCCGTCGTACCGGTCCCAGTACCGCCCGTCCAGGAACAGGCGCTTGGCGAGGTTCAAGAACGAGTACCTCGCGAGATAGCCCGTCGCCTGGGTGCCTGCGTCGTGGACCCTGAAGCCCATCTCATGGGAATCGAGCCCGAGCGGCTCCAGCACGCTCACCCGCACGTGGTCCGCGAACCTGCGGGCCGTCACCCGCTCGACGACTCTGCCAAGGAGCCAGTACCCGAGGTTCGAGTAGGCGAAGCGCTCACCGGGCCGGCTCCGCAGCCGCGGATTCTGGCGGAGCACCTCGGCGAGCGCTGCCGCCTCGTCGAACTGCTGGTCGCCGGCCAGGTGCGCCCAGCGCAACGGAATCGGGTTTGGCATCCCCGACGTGTGGCTCAGCAGCTGCCTGACGGTGATCGAACGTCCACGGTAGGGCGTGTCAGGCACGAACCGGTCGAGCTCGTCGTCGAGCGCGATCCCGCCGCGCCCGACGAGCTGCAGGACGGCGACCGCGGTGATCGTCTTCGTGAGCGAGTAGCCCATCATCGTCGTCGTCGCCGTCATCGGCTGAGCCCGTCGAATGTCGGCCCAACCACCCGCGAACGCAAAGACGGGCCCCGTCTCATCGACGACCACGTACTGGAGGCCCGGGACCCGCCCCGTGATGTCTTCCAGGTACGTCGCGCGATCCGCGGGCCTGAGCTGCTCGGTCATCGTTCGACCGCCGGAGTCTGTCCCTGCTGCATGCATGCTAATATACACTAGTGCAGTCACTGCAGATGACCAGCGCGAATTGCAGAGGAAGAGAGCCGAGATGGCCGCCCAGGTGACGAACGATCCCCGCACCCGCGATCCGATGCACTCCCTCCCGGAGGCAGCCGAATGATCCGGACGATCCTCCCCCGCCAAGTGAGACATCGAGCTCTGCCCAGGCTGTCGTGGAAGGCGCTCGCCCGGAACGGGTTCCTGCTCATGGTCCCCGTGATGATCTGGGACTCCCTGCTGGCGGCGTCACTCCCCGCCGTGTACGGGAACAGCGCCGAATGGCAGGCGGCCAACCCGGGTCTCGCCCTCGGGGAGAACCTGTTCCGCTGGCTGGTCGTGCTCCTGCCGATCCTGATGCCCATCCGCCTCCCGACTCGGCGCCGGAGGATCGGGCTCGTGGTGTGGGCCGTCGGGACGGTCGCCTACTTCGCGTCCTGGGTCGCGGTGATCGCCTGGCCCGAGAGCGCGTGGAGCCTGAGCGCCTTCGGGTTCCTCGCGCCCGCCTACCTCGCGTTCCCGTGGCTCGTGGGGATCGGGATGATGAGCGACAGGCTCTACGTCCGCAGCCCCTACCGCTGGTGGCAGTACGTCATCCTGTCGGCTGCCTTCACGGTGTTCCACACCGCCCACTTCGTCACGATCTGGCCAGGCTGAGGACACCCGCGGTGCACGACGCCTCGACAGACACCGTGTCGACCGGGCTCTGGGGTGCGGGCCGCCGCTCGCTCTCGCTCGGGCTCGTTCTGACGGTCACGCTCGTGGCGTCGGAGGCTCTTGCGGTCGGGACGATCATGCCCCTCGTCGCCCGGGACCTCGCCGGGTTCGACCTGTACGGGTGGGTCTTCTCCGCGTTCTTCCTCGCCCAACTGGTCGGAATCGTCTGGGCCGGGGTCCTCATCGATCGGCGCGGTGGGCTCGTCATGCCGATGGCGGTCGGGCTCACATGCTTCGCCGCGGGCCTGCTTGCCGGCGGCCTTGCCCCCACGATGCCCGTGCTCATCGTGGGGCGGGTCCTCCAGGGGCTCGGTGCCGGATTCGGAGCGCCGGTCGCCTACGTCGCGATCGGACGCGCGTATCCGGCGTCGGTCCAGCCGCGGATGTTCGCGGCTCTATCCGCCGCCTGGGTGCTGCCCGGGATACTCGGGCCGGCCGCCGCGGGCTTCATTGCGTCAGCGACGACATGGCGCCTGGTGTTCCTCGGCCTTCTGCCGCTCATCGCGATCGCCCTGGCCGTGACGCTCCCGTCGCTCGCCCGCCTCGCCGCCCGGGGCATCGAGCCGGGGGACGGCCCGGATGCCTGGAGGCGGCTGCCCCTCGCCCTGGCGGTCGCCGCGGGCGCCGGACTCACGCTGGCGGGCCTGGGCTCCGCGGCCGGGCAACCCGCTCGGGGCGGCTGCGCTCCTCATCGTCGGGCTCGCCGTCGGGCTGCCGGCCTTCGCCCGACTGGTACCTCCCGGGACGCTCCGCGCGCGGCCGGTGCTGCCCGCGGCCGTCCTCCTCCGTGGCCTGCTCACCTTCACGTTCGCGGGTGCGGAGGCATACGTCCCACTCGCCTTCGTGGTGGTCCGCGGGACATCCGCAGCCGAGGCTGGGATCGCATTCGCGGCCGCGACGCTTGCCTGGGCATCCGGGGCGTGGATCCAGGCCCGTCTCATCGAGCGGGAGGGCGCGGGCCGGCTGGTCCAGGTGGGGTTCGGCATCCTGCTCGTCGGACTGGCCGCGACCGGGATGGTGCTCGTTCCCGGCGTGTCGATCGCGGTCGGGATCGCCGGACTGGGGGTGACGGGGCTCGGCATGGGCGTGGCATACGCACCGCTCACCGTGACGGTCCTCCGCGAGGCTCCCGCCGGCGGCGAGGGGGCGGCCTCCGCGGGCCTCCAGCTCGCCGACATCCTGGGCACAGCGCTCGGCGTAGGGACTGGCGGGGCGATGATCCTTCTCGTCGCCGGCTCGGCTGCCGGCGCGATCGACCCGGGGCGGACCGCCACCGGCGTAGGGACGGCATTCGTGGTGGAGTTCGCCGTGGGGATCATCGGGCTTGCTCTCTGTCGACGGCTCCGGACCCCGCCGCCGACGCCGGTGATGCCGGATCTCGCCGCGGCCCCAACCTGACCATGATCGTGCGGCCGGGAGCACCCCACGGCGGCGAGATCGAATACCGCGACGCCGCCCCGTCGGCCGAGGGCTTCGCCGCCCTGTTCGCCTCGACGGGCCGATCCGTCTCCTCCGGGCGGTGCGCCCTGAGCCGCCCGGAGGGCCTGGTGCGGCCTGGCTCTGCGAGGGGCCGCCCGGCATTCAGGCAGCCAGCTCGATCACCTCGCCTTCCACCTGCGCCGGGATCGCCCCCGTCTCGACCGCCCGCAGGCCGGTCATGCGCCGGGGCAGGGCCACGGCCAGCGCGGCGGCGAGCGCCACCACGGCCGCCCCGGCGGCGATAGCCGGGACGATCCCGTCGACGTAGAGCCGGGGCGATGCGTACGAGCCGTTGGCCGCGAAGATCGCGGCGAGGACCGCGACCCCGAACACGCCGCCGAGCTCGCGGATGGTGTTGTTGGCGCCCGACGCCCTGCCCTCGTCCTCCTTCGGAACGGCCGAGAGGACCACGTTGGAGATCGGGGCGAAGAACATGCCCATGCCGACGCCGCTGACGATGAACGGGAGCAGGAAGCTCGCGTACGGGACCGTGGGCGAGCTGATGGCGGCGAGCCAGCCGAGACCCGCGGCCATCAGAGCCAACCCGGCTGCGAGGATCGGGCGGGCACCGAAGCGGGCCGAGGCCACGCCGGCGAGCGGGGCGACGAAGGCCGGCATCAGCGTCCAGGGCAGGACCCGCAGGCCCGACTCGAACGGGTCCATGCCCTGCACGACCTGGAAGAACTGCGAGAGCAGGAAGATCGTTCCGAACATCCCGAAGGACATCAGGAAGGAGATGCCGTTCGCGACAACGGACGCCCGGCGGCGGAAGAGCCCGAGCGGCAGCATCGGCCGAGCCGCCCGAGCCTCCCAGGCGATGAACGCGACCAGGAGCGCCGCGCCGATGCCGACCGCGGCCATGACCTCGGGGTCGGTCCATCCGAGGCCGTTGCCGTGGGTGACACCCCACACGATCCCCACCAGGCCGGCGCCGGCGAGGGCGACCCCGCGCAGGTCGAGCGACCGGTCCGGTCCGTGGCTCTCGCGGAGGCGGAGAACAGAGAGGGCGACGGCGAGGATGCCGATCGGGACGTTGACCCAGAAGATCCAGTGCCATGAGATGCCCTGGGTGATCGCGCCGCCGACGACTGGGCCGATCGCGATGGCCAGGCCGGCGAGGCCGCCCCATGCACCGAGGGCCAGCGGCCGGCGGGCCGGCGAGATGGCCTCCGACAGGATGGTCAGGCTGAGCGGCGTCACGAACGCACCGCCGAGCCCCTGGGCGGCGCGGGCCAGAATGAGGGTCCCGCTGCTGGGCGCAAGTGCCGCGGCCGCCGACCCGAGGGTGAAGATCACCAGGCCGAGCGTGAAGACGCGCCGCCGGCCGAAGCGGTCGCCGAGCGCGGCACCGAGCAGGAGGAGCGCGGCGTAGGTCAGGGTGTAGGCGTTGACGGTCCATTCGAGATCCGCGAGCGAAGCGCCAAGGTCGAGCCGGATGACCGGCAGGGCCATGGTCACGACGAGGTTGTCGAGGCTGACCATGAAGAGGGCAAGGGCGGTGATGAAGAATGTCCATGTGGCGGAGGTTCGGTGAGTCATCGGGTGCTCCTTTCTCGACCCTGGGACGGTCGGGATAGACTGAGTGAGCAGTCGCTAAGTTCAGCGCCCAAAAAAGGGGGCGCGCTACTGTGTCGCGGCCACACCTCCGACGAGCGTGGAGTAGAACTCCTCGGGGGTCCTGGCGTCGCCGATGCTGGCGATGACGTTGATGAGCATTCCCTGGGCGAACCAGTCCATCAGGCCGGTCGGGTCCGAGCCCGTGAGGGCGGCGACGGACCGCCAAACGGAGAAGAACTCCTCGCGCACGACGTCGCGAACCTCGTGGTCGCCGCAGGCGGCGTAGGCGTGGAGCTGCAGCCGGAGCACGCCGCGGTCGGTGAGCAGCAGGTGGATGTATGCATCGCCCATCCGCTCGAGGACGGCGGGTGTGTCGAGGCCGGCCGCGCGCGCCGCGCGCCCCGTCTCCCGGAGGTGACGGCCGGTTCGCCCGAAGGTGTCCCGCACGACGGCCATGAACAGGGCCTTCTTGGTCCCGAACAGCTGGAACAGGTACGGCTGCGAGACGCCGGCGCGCCGGGCGATCGTCGCGGTCGAGGTGCCCGAGAAGCCGCCCCCGGCGAACTCGATGGCGGCGGCCGCGATCACCTCGTCACGGCGTTCGTCGGCTGTCAGCCTCGTGTTCATGGCGGAAACTTAGCGAGTACTAAGTCACTTGTCAAGAGGGAATCTGCCGGCTGCGGCGAGCCAGGGCCGCAGCTCACCGTGGACGCCGCGCCGGCGAATCGACGGGCGATGGCACCTCGGCCTCACGACGGCGGTCGGGACGAGCCTCGTGTCCATGGAGGATGAGCGCCGGGCCGCTCCATCAGCCCAGGTCGAGCCGGCCGCGCAGGAGGTCCGTGCCGCCCTCGTCGGCCAGGCGGTAAGCCCAGCCCGGCCCCTCGGGCCACGCGGTGGAGACGAGGGTGGCGCCGGGCCCGGCCGGGCGCAGGTACTCCATGCGGTATGTGCGGGGAATCGCCGCCGTCGCCGCGTCCCCGGCGGCGCTCGCGGCCGCCACCGCCTCGTCGAGCCAGTCGAGATAGACACCGTTGTTGGCGTGGTTCATCGAATCGAGCTCGCGGAGGCGCGGCGAGAACCTCCGGACCGGCGTGTCGGGCGGGCCCGCGGGGAGATCGACCCGCAGCAACGTGAACGGCCCGGGGCCGTCAACCGGCGCGCGCTCGAGCTCGACCGGGATGCGGACCGGGACGCGGCCGTCGGTCATCGCCCATTCGATCATGACCAGGGCGCGGAGATCGCCGCTCGGCCCCGCGACCTCCGTCTCGCGACGCGCCGTGACCCTGCGCGAGCCCGTGAGCCGCGTGGTGACCGCGACGGTCTCGCCGTCCGCGATCGGCCCCAGGATGCGGGCCTCGACCGCCCGCACCAGCCAGGCGACACCCTTCTCCCGGTACCAGGCGCGCGCGAAGCCGAGCGCCTCCGAATGGCGCCAGGCGACATCCTGCACGTAGCCGAGGAGGGCCGAACCTCGCAGCAGGCCGCGCGGCGTCACCTCGTCGAAGCGCACCCGGTACGTCGCCGCGTGGCGCAGCGGCAGCGCGGGATCGACCGGGCTCATCGCGCCTTCCTGCCGGCGAGCGCGTCGAGCGACTCCATCGTCACGACCATCGTGCCCGTCCGGGGCGCCGTCTGCTGGGCCAGCCGCACCGCGCAGCTGGTCCGCACGTCGTAGACGACCAGGCCGACGCGCACCGCCGCCTCCTCGTCCGCGGCGTGGCGCCGCGCGTCGTCGAGCTGGTTGAGGACATCCGCGTTGATCCCGCGCGCGCCCCACTTGCAGTCCCAGGCCTCGGCCCGCCCGGGGACCTCCACGGTCACGTCGTAGGGGTGGATCTCGGCGGCGACGCCGTCGAAGAGGACCCGTCGCTCGCGGCGGACCATCGGCGCGGCCGACGCCCCGGCCCGTCGCCGGACGAGGAGCTGGGTCAGCTCCTCGACGAACGCGCCGCGGAACTGGGAGCGCACCTGCTCGCCGCGCCCAGCCACCTCGAGGCCGGCCGCGAGGATCGCCTCGCCCCCCTCGCGGTCGGGCGCGTCGGGGCCGAGAACCGTCGGGAAGATGGCTCGCCAGGTCCCGGGGTCGGACGACTCGCCGTTCATGACGGCGCGGGCCAGCAGCCGCTGGGGGTACGTCGCGTCGGCCACCAGGGCAGCGAGCCGGGCGACGAGAGGGTCGGCCTGGATGCCCGCGTAGACCACCGCCCGGGCGTCCTTCGCGGCGTCCTGGAAGCGCATCGCCGTCAGCTTGCGGCGGGACCGGCGCCCGGAGAGGCGTCGGGCGTGCCGAGCGCCAGCTCGACGATCGCCGGGAACGTCGAGAGCCAGTCGATGGCGCGGTGCGGGTCGACGATCCTGGACACCTCCTCGCACGCGGCCGCGACGGCGGCAGCGCGGTCGGGCGCGAGCGGCGCCGCCGGGACGAGGCCGGCCGCCGCCCGCAGCCGGGCCCGGCCCGCGCTCGCGAGGGCGGTCACGTAGGTCCACTCGTCCTCGATCGTCTCGCCCAGCTCCGCCAGGGCCTCGAAGGCGGCCATGGCCTGCGCGAGAGCTGCAGCGCGCGTGGCGGCGACAGGGGCGGCAGAGTCGGGAACCGTGTCGGGCATCGGGCGAAGCGTACCGCCGGGCGGCGGCGAGCGGGCGGGCGCGGGTCCGTGGCGGCGGCAGCCGCGGTCGCGTCAGGCGACGCGAGGTCGCTCGCGGCGCTCGCGGTCCTGGACGGCGGCCTCCGCGCGGGCGAGCAGGTCCTCCAGCTGGCGATGGCTCGCCATGTCCCACGAGCCCGAGTAGACCCGGATGGCGAACGACCGGACGCGGGTCGCCTCCTGCCTGTCGCCGAGCTGCTCGAGCCGGCCGACCGCGTCGAGGATGCGCCGGTAGACGCGCGGCAGCGTCTCGGCGACGGTGAGGTCGGGATGCATGGGACCAAGCGTCGCTCACCGCGGCGGGCCGTGGCAATCCCCCGATGGTCCGGCGCCGGGTTGATCGGCCGGGTCAGTCGCCGGGATGGGCCCCGGAGCGGATCTCGAACGGCCCGAGGATCCCGCCGGCCGGGCCCCAGCGCGGGACGACGCGCTCCACGCTCGCGCCGAGCGGGCCGGTCGCGAGCGCCAGGAGCAGCGCGTCGAGGGCAGCGCGCGGCCCCTGGGCCACGCAGCGGACGGAGCCATCGGCGGCGTTGGCGACCCACCCCTGCAGGCCGAGGCGCCGGGCTGCGTCCAGCACGAACCAGCGGAAGCCGACTCCCTGCACGCGGCCCACCACCGTCGCGTCGAGGCGCGCGGAGTCGGCGGGGGCGTCCGGGGCGTCGCTCATCGAGAGGCTGCCGCCGCGCGAGCGTGGGGCCAGGCAAGGACCAGGGTGTCGACGAGGAGCTCGGGGTTGGCGTTCGCCTCCAGCAGCTCCGCCGCCCGCACGAGACGGCCCAGGAACGCGGCGCACCCGTCGAGTGAAACGGCGCCGGCGACGGTGCGGAGGTCGTCGAGAAGGGCCGTGTCCCGGGCGGCGGACCCCGCGCCGGCTGCCGTCACCGCAAGATCCCGGGCGACGGCCGTCCACGTCGCGAGGAGGGCGGCGGCGGCCTGGCGACGCTCCGAGGGAGTGCCGCGGGCGGGCCGCGAATCGGCAGCGTCGTCCGGATCGTTCGGGGACCCGGCCCCGACGCCGTCGGCCGCAGCGGCCTGCCCAGGGGCTACCCCAGTCCTGGCGAGATCCGCGGCGCGGGCGAGCAGGACGCGCCCGGCGACCAGGCGATCGGCCGTGCCGAGCGCGACCAGGTCGAGAAGCGACCGGGCGAGCTCCTCGCGGGCGGCGACGGCCTCGGGCGCGGCCGCCAGGGCGATCGCGAGGCCGGGACGTCCGTCGGCGAGACGGGCCAGCCGCGCCGACCGGGGCGGCTCGACGCCGTGTTCGGCGAGCAGGCTCTCCATCGCGCGGGGACCCACCGGACCGAGACGGAGGACGGCCGTCCGCGATCGGACCGTCGGCAGCAGCCGCTCCGGCTCGTCCGCGCACAGGATGAGGGTGGCCCCCGGAGGAGGCTCCTCCAGGGTCTTGAGGAGCGCGTTCTGGGCGTCCTCGTTGAGACGGTGGGCGCCCTCCACGATGGCGACGCGGTGGGCACCCTCCACGGGGAGGCGCGCCAGCTCGCGCAGCAGGTGGCGCACGGTCCCGGGATCGGGGTCCTCGTGGTCGCCGATCCGGACCTGGCGCCCGGGTCCCTCCGGGGCCAGCCGATGCAGGTCCTGGTGGGCGCCGGCGTCGACCAGCCGGCAGGAGCGACAGGCGCCGCACGGCCGGGTGCCGGGGTCCTCCGCGTGGCAGAGGATCCCGGCCGCGAGGTCGAGGGCGAGGGTCGTCTTGCCGACCGAGCCGGGCCCCACCAGGAGGAGCGCCTGCGGTGCGCCGTGACGCAGCATCCGCTCCATCGCGGCGACGGCGGCCGACTGGCCCCGCGTGGCGAACCGGCCGGCGGAAGGCACCCGTAGTCGAGGCCCCGGACGCGCACGCGCCGGGGACTCGACGGGCTGGCGGGCGCGCGGTCGCGGCGCCGGCATCGGGGCGGGCTCGGGGCTGCTGCCCCGGTGTCAGGAGCTCTTGGCGGGAGCGGCCTTCCTTGTCCGCGGCGTGCGGGCCGGGGCTTTCGCCGCTGTCGTCGCCGGAGCCTCGGCAGCGGGCGCCGGGGCGGCCGCCGCCGGGGCGGCCGCCTTCCGGGTCCGCGACGCGCGGGCCGGCTTCGTCTCCGCCACCGGGGCCGCCACTGCGGCCGGGGCGTCGACGGGCGGGGCCTTCCTGGTCCGCGCCGGGCGGGCCGGGGCCTTCGCCGGGGCCGGAGCCTCGGCAACGGGCGCCGGGGCGACCGCCGCGGGAGCGGCGACCTTCCTTGTCCGCGGCGTGCGGGCCGGCTTCGTCTCCAGCGGCGCGGCCGCCGCCTCGGCCTGAACCTCGGCGGGCGCGGTGGGTCGCGTACGCGTGCGCCGCCGCGGCGCCTGCGCTTCCTCGGTTCGCGCCGCGGGAGCGAGCTCCTGGCGGGCGATCTTCTGGGCGAGCTGTGCCCGGAGGAGCTCCTCGAGCTCCGGCGGGACCTCGCTCCACGGCTCCGACGAAGGTCGGCGCTCCGGGGCACGATCACGGAAGGGCGCCTGCTGCGGAGCGTGCGACGGGCGCTGCCCGCCCCGCGATCCGCCCTGGACGCCGCGGCCGGACGGCTCGACGGGGCGGCTGCCGCCCCGTCCACCGGACGGCTCGGGGACGCGACCACTGCTCGGGGCACCCCGGCCGGCGCCGCCGTACCGCTCGCGGTCCACCGCGGCCGCGTACGAGCCACTGCGACCGCGCTGGCCGCCGTGCTGCCCGGGCCGGGCGCCGGCCCGGTTCCCCGTCCGCCGCTCGGCGAGCAGGTACTCGGGGATGGCCGGCTCGTCGTCGTACTCCTCGTCGGCGCCCGGAGACGCCTGGCGGGGCGAGCTCGGCACGCCGATCTGCGAGTCCCAGACCGAGCCGAATGCCGCGGGGCGCGGGGCCGGCCGGGCGAGCTCGCCGACCTCCTCTTCCTCCTCGTCCTCGGCAACCTCGACGGCCTCGACGGCCTCCCCATCGGAGACCGGCGCGCCCTCGGGCCCGACCGCCTGGTCCTGGTCCTGGCCGCGGCCGCGACCGCGACCGCGGCCGCCGCGGCGGCGGCGGCGCCGGCGGCGCTCCTCGGCATCAGCGGGAGACTCGTCGTCACCGACGATCTCCAGCTCCTCGCCGTCGTCGCCCGTCGCGGCGGCTACCGGCGCGGCGGCAATCTCGGCGGGATGCGCCACGGTGGCCTTCGACAGCTTCTCGCCGGGAAGTGCCACCAGGGCGGCCCCGGACGTGGTGCTCGCGGCCACTGCCGGCTCCGCGGCGATCGGCACGGCGGCGACTCGACCGCGGCCCCGGCCGCGTCCGCGGCTCGTCTCGACCGGCTCGGCTGCATCCTCGACCCGCTCCGTGCGAACCCGGCCGCGCCCGCGGCCCCGGCCCCGCCCGGTCCCCTCGGATTCCTTGTCGGGAACCTCGGTCATCGAGAGGTCCTCGTCGTCGGTCGCGACACGGCGACCCGAGACCGTCGACCCCTTCTCCACCTTCGCCAGGTGGGTGATGTCGGTGAAGCGGTCCGCGACCTCCATGAGGTCCGAGCTCGTGTTGCCGCGGAAGCTGATCACCTCGACCCGGACGCCGGTCTCCTGGACCGCGCGGATCGCGGGCGCGAAGTCCCCGTCGCCGGAGACCACGACCGCCACGTCCAGGTTGCGGGCCGTCTTCATCATGTCGACGACCAGCTCGATGTCGAGGTTCGCCTTGACCTTGCCGTCGCCGTACTTGCGGATGTCCTTGCTGACGACCTTGTACCCGTTGCGGGCAAGGAAGGAGTGGAAGTTGCGCTGGTTCTCGTTCTCCGGGTCGAGGCCCGTGTACGCGTAGGCGCGCACCAGGTCCCGGCCGGCGGTTGCCGCCTTCAGCAGGAGGACGTAGTCGATGTCCGCGCCTGCCGCCTTGGCCGCGTAGAAGATGTTCGCGACGTCCACGAAGACGGCGACGTTCTTGCCCACAATGACTCCTCAGCTGTCTCCGGATCGGGCGCCCGGTTCCCGGATGCCCGTCCGCCGGATGCGCGCCCCGCGCGCTCCGGCCATCACCCCTTGTCGGCGGAGGCCCGGTCCGCCCTGATTCGACACTCGATGCGCGGGCCTGCCGGCCGGAAGCCGTGTCGCTCCCATGCGACCGGCGCGGCGCCGTCCGCGGGAGCCGTCGTCTCGACGACGGCGCAGCCCTTGTTTCGAGCCGACCGGAGCAGCTCCTCGAGGAGCAGCCCGGTCACGCGTTCGGCGTCGTGCCGTTGATCGACCGCGAGAAGGTCGATCGTCCCGACGTAGCCGCCTGCCGGGATGGATGGGCGAAGCGCGAGAACCGCGACCCCGACCATCGTCCGCAGCGATTCCGCCACGATCACGCTCGCCTGTGGGAGGTAGACCAGCTGACGGAGCAGGTCCGCCCCTTCGAGGGTCGAAGCGGAGGCTGTCGGCGCGGCAGACCCGACGAGCGCGACGATGCGCTCGACGTCGGTGATCCGTGCCGCCCGAACCTGATATTCCACTCCGAGGGCTTGACCTCGCACAGGAGGGCGACCCCTGGATCCGAGATCGGGAGCTGGCGGTCTGGCTCGACCGGGCTCTGGCGTCTGGCGCCGCACCGGGGCGGGGAGCGATCTCACGCTCGCCCGGCCACGCCGGGGCGCACGACGCCCGTATTGCATTCGGGTCGCCGTCGCCTAATATACGGCATCGCTCCACCAACTAGGGATTCGGCGCGTCGGTCCGTACCCGGGCCGTGACGTTTCGACGAAGTCCGGATGGAGGGCGCGTGTCCCGGGGGCGGGTCACGCGGTGGGAATTGAGGAGGAGACATGAAGCTCACCCGGCTGGGTGCGGCAATCGCTGCCGCATCTCTCGTTTTTGCAGCGTGCGGAGGCTCTGGCGGCGGCGCCAAGGTCCTGAAGATCGGGATCACGCTCCCGCTTTCCGGCAGCTCCCTCGCCAGCGCCGGCCCGGCGCGCGACGGCGCGCTGCTGGCCATCAAGGAAGCCAACGCCGCGGGCACGATCAAGGGCTACACGCTCCAGGCGTTCGTCCTTGACCACGCGGTCAACGGCGTGCACGACCCGCAGCAGGGCGCCAAGGACATGACCACCCTCGTGTCCGACTCCGGCGTCGTCGGCGTCGTCGGCCCCTTCAACTCCAGCGTGGCCAAGGTCCAGATCCCGGTCTCCAACGAGGCCGGCCTCTTCCAGTGCTCGCCGGCGAACACGAACCCGGACCTCACCAAGGGCGCCCCGGGGCAGCAGCTCCGGTCCAAGCCCGCCATCAACTACGTCCGCGTCGCCACGACCGACGACATCCAGGGTCCTGCCGTCGCCCAGTACGGGTATACGACGCTCGGGCTCAAGAAGGTCGCCATCGTCGACGACACGGAGACCTACGGCAAGGGCCTCGCCGACGCGTTCGCGGGCGAGTGGACCAAGCTCGGCGGCACCGTCGTCGGGCGCGAGGGCGCCCCGAAGGGCACCACCGACTACCTCCCGATCCTCACCAAGTTCAAGGAAGGCGCGCCTGACGCGGTCTTCTACGGCGGCGTGACGGCCACCGGCGGCGGCCTCGTGCGCAAGCAGATGCCGCAGGCCGGTCTCGGCAGCCTCGTCTACCTCGGCGGCGACGGCATCCAGGACGGCCCCGGCAACGTGGCCGGCGGCTTCATCAACATCGCCGGCGCGGCCGCAGCAAACTCCTACAGCTCGGTCGCGGCGATCGCCGACTACCCGGGCAAGGCGGAGTTCGCCACGAAGTACGAGGCCGAGTACAAGGTCGCCCCGGGCGCCTACAGCGCCTCGGGCTACGCCTGCGCCCAGATCGTCATCGACGCGATCAAGGCGGCGGCGACCAAGGGTGACGTCACCCGCGAGAACGTCCGCGCCGCGGGCGTCGACCCCAACACCACGTTCACGACCGTCCTCGGCCCCGTCAAGTTCGACGCGGTCGGCGACACGAACCAGAAGATCATCTCCCTCTACACGGTCGACATGACCGCCAGCGGCGGCGTCGGCGACTGGGTCTTCAAGGAGCAGGTCAACTACGGCCAGTAGGCCGCAAGCAGTCCCGCGCTGACTCGAAGCCGGGGGGCCCTCGTTCGGGCTCCCCGGCTTCGCTTCCAACCGGCGACACCCGTTCACTGCGCGCCGCGAGAGGATCCCATGACCGCTCCTGCCGCCACCGCCGAGGCGCCGCCCGCCCGCTCGCTGTCGGGTTCGTCGGCCCGGGTGCTGGCCCAGCTCGCCATCGTGGCGACCGCGCTCGTCGTCGCCTTCCTGGTGCTGGGCCCGGAGCAGTTCGTCAACGCCCTCACCCTGGGCGCGATCTACGCGCTCGTCGCCATCGGCTACACCATGGTCTACGGGATCATCGAGCTCATCAACTTCGCCCACGGCGACGTCTTCATGGTGGGCACCTTCGTCAGCCTCTCGCTCCTGGTCTCGCTCGGGCTCAAGGGCGCAGTCAACGACCCACTTCTCCTGGTCGTGCTCGTGGTCGCGATCTTCGTCGCCTCGATGCTCGTCATGGGGCTCGCCGGCGTGCTCATCGAGCGATCCGCCTACCGGCCCCTCCGGAATGCGCCGCGCCTGGCTCCGCTGATCACCGCAATCGGCGTCTCGTTCATCCTCCAGAACATCGTGCAGTTCTTCTACGGCCCGTTCCAGACGAACGCGCCGCAGATCTTCCCGACGGACGCCTTCATCCAGATCGGTGCCACCAGGATCCCGATCCTGAGCTTCTTCATCGTCATGGTGGCGGTGGGACTCATGATCGGGCTGCAGCTCTTCATCGGGCGCACCCGGATGGGGCGCGCCATGCGGTCGGCCGCTCTCGACCGTGATGCCGCAGCGCTCATGGGCGTCAACATCAACCGCACCATCGCCATCACCTTCTTCATCGGCTCCGCGCTGGCCGGCGCGGCGGGCGTTACCTATGGCCTCCAGTACGGCGTGACGCGCTTCGACCTCGGCTTCCAGGCGGGCCTGAAGGCCTTCACCGCGGCGGTCCTCGGCGGCATCGGCAACCAGGTCGGCGCCGCCCTCGGCGGCTTCATCATCGGCTTCATCGAGGTGGGTGCGGTCGCCTTCGGCTACGGTCGCTGGGGCCCGGCAGTGGTCTTCGGGGTCCTCGTCATCGTCCTGGTCTTCCGCCCCGCCGGCCTCCTCGGCCAGCAGGTGGGAGAGCGGGCGTGAGCGCCGCGGGGAGCCTCCCGGCACCGATAGGGCCGCGCGCGGGCGCCCGCCGCACGCAGCTCGGCGAGTTGCGCACACGCCTCGGCGATCTCAGCTCCCGGCACCGCTCCCTCAGCATCATCGTGGGGATGGCGCTCGTTGCCGCCGTCCTGCCCGTGCTGGCCGTGGTGCCCCCGTTCTCTTCCTTCCAGACGCAGAACTCCTGGATCGACGGCTTCACGAACGCCGGCGTCTTCGTCCTCCTCGCCCTCGGCCTCAACCTGGTCGTCGGCGTGGCGGGCCTCCTCGACCTGGGGTACGCGGCGTTCTTCGCCATCGGGGCCTACGCCTACGCCTACGCCGCCTCGCCGTTCGGCAACCAGATCCTCGGCATCGACCTCAAGGGCCTGCTCGGCGACCAGGCCGGGCTCATCTTCTGGCCGATGCTCGTCATCGGCGCCCTGGTGGCCGCCGTCTTCGGCATCCTCCTTGGCGCTCCCACTCTCCGCCTGCGGGGCGACTACCTGGCGATCGTGACCCTTGGCTTCGGCGAAATCGTGCCGATCGTCTTCCTCAACTCGGACGCCCTGACGAACGGGACGAACGGGGTGGGCGGGATCTTCCGCCCGTACCTCCCCGTGGTCGGATCCTTCTCGGCGGTGAACCCCTGGCCCTACTACCTGACGATGATGGGGGTCGTGACCGTGGTCATGATCTTCTGCTACCGCCTGGCCGGCAGCCGGATCGGGAGGGCCTGGGAGGCGATCCGCGAAGACGAGCTCGCGGCGGCGGCGAACGGCATAAACACCGTCACCACGAAGCTCCTCGCCTTCGCCCTCGGCGCCTCGACGGCCGGCATCGCCGGCGTCATCAACGCGGCCAAGCTCACCGTCGTCAGCCCCGACCAGTTCGGATTCGTCGTCTCCTTCACCGTCCTTGCGATGGTCGTGCTGGGGGGCATGGGCAACTTCTGGGGCGTCGCCGCCGGGGCGTTCGTCATCTACACCATCAACAACGTGCTCCTCAAGACGCTCAACCAGTTCTTCGACACGCTGGCGATCCCGATCCTTCGGGACATCGACTTCATCCAGCTGCAGTTCCTGCTCTACGGCGTCGCGCTCGTGGCGATGATGCTGCTGCGACCCGAGGGCCTCTTCCCGAACAGTCGGCGCCAACGCGAGCTCCACGCGGAGGTGACGATGCCCGGCGAGGACGAGATGACCCTTCCCGAAGTGAGCGAGGAGGGCGGGCGATGAGCGAGGCACGGAACATCCTCGTGGCCGAACGCGTCACCCGCCGCTTCGGCGGCCTCGTGGCCGTCAACGAGATCGACTTCTCGATCCCGGAAGGGGCGATCGTCAGCCTCATCGGCCCGAACGGGGCCGGCAAGACGACCTTCTTCAACGTCCTGCTGGGGATCATCGACCCGACCGCCGGCCGCATCGAGTTCGACGGCCGGGCGATGGTCGCCCGTCCGCGACGGGTGGGACTGGAGTCGCTCGTGTGGGTCGCTCCATCGGTGCTCGTCGTCCTCGCCGGCCTCGGCCTCGGGGCCACGGGGGCCCTCGGCGGCGGAGGGATTGCCCTCACCGCCGTCGCGGCGATCGGACTCCTCATCGGGACGCTCCTGCTGGCCATCGTGCGGCCACGCTGGTATCAGAGCTTCCTCCTCCGCCTGGGCATCTTCCGCAGCGCCCGCCCGAACGACATGGTGCAGGCCGGCGTCGGACGCACCTTCCAGAACATCCGCCTCTTCAAGAACATGACGGCAGTGGAGAACGTGCTGATCGGGATGCACACCCGGATGCGCGCCACCCTGATCGACGGCTTCCTCAGCACCAACCGGGCACGCCGGGAGGAGGATGCCTGCGACCGCCGAGCCCAGGAGATCCTGACTCTCGTCGGGCTGCACGGGATCGGCAACGAGCTCGCCAAGAACCTCCCCTACGGTGACCAGCGCCGGCTCGAGATCGCGCGCGCCCTGGCCTCGAGCCCCAAGCTCCTGCTCCTCGATGAGCCCGCGGCGGGCATGAACCCCAAGGAGACGCTGGACCTGATGAAGCTCATCTCGCGGCTCCGCACCGACCTCGGCCTCACCGTCCTGCTCATCGAGCACGACATGAAGGTGGTCATGGGGATCAGCGACCGGGTCACCGTCCTCGACGCCGGCCGAAAGATCGCCGAGGGCACGCCGGAGGAGGTGCGTCGCGATCCGCGGGTGATCGAGGCGTACCTCGGGACGCCGCCCGCATGAGCGCCATGACCGCGCCGGTGACCGCCCCGGAGGTGGAGACGCCGGTCCTGCGCCTGACCGACGTCCACACCTACTACGGTGCCATCCACGCCCTGCGGGGGATCGAGCTGGAGGTCCACCGGGGCGAGATCGTCACCCTGATCGGGGCCAACGGCGCCGGCAAGACGACGACGCTCAAGACGATCTCTGGGCTCCTGCACCCGCGGGTCGGGACCGTCGAGTTCGACGGCAAGGACATCTCGCGCGTCGCGGCCCACGAGCTGGTCCAGCGTGGCATCGGCCATGCGCCGGAAGGTCGCCGCATCTTCTCCCGCCTGACCGTCTTCGAGAACCTGCTCATGGGCGGGTTCACCAGGAGCAAGGCTGAGAACGAGGAGCAGGTCGAGCACGTCTACCAGCTCTTCCCGCGCCTCCGCGAGAGGGCCGGGCAGAAGGGCGGAACCCTGTCGGGCGGCGAGCAGCAGATGCTCGCCATCGGGCGAGCTCTCATGACGCGCCCCAGGGTCCTCCTCCTCGACGAGCCGTCCCTCGGCCTGGCCCCGATCCTTGTCCAGCAGATCTTCGCGATCATCAGGGAGATCAACGAGCGCGGGATGACGATCCTGCTCGTGGAGCAGAACGCCCTCCAGGCGCTCTCGATCGCCCACCGGGGGTACGTCCTCCAGACCGGCGGGGTCGTCCTCGCGGGAAGCTCCCGGGAGCTGCGCGAGAACGAGATGGTCCGCAAGGCGTACCTCGGGGAGTCGTAGGGACGCACCGGCGTGGACCGCCGGGATGACGCGGAGCGACCGACGACGACTCGGATCGGGTCGGTCGGAGGGTCAAGCGGCGGCCTTCGCGCCGTGGTGGTGCTCGTTGCGCTGGCCCTGGTGGTCGCAGTCGTGAAGCCCTGGGACCGGGGCTCCTCGGCGGCCCCGGCCGCGGGACCAGGGGGAACCTCGGTCCCGACCGCGTCGCCGACGATCGCTTCGACACCCGGCGCCGGTGACTGGACCGAGATCGGCGCCCGGGTTGCCTGCCTGTCGAGGAGCAACTGGCTGGCGGTCGTGGACCAGGTCGATGGGCCCACGGTCTCGCGCTCGTGGACGCGCATCGACCTCGCGCCGGCAACGGGCCCGACGGACCCCGCCATCACCCGGACCCTCGTCTACGCGGACGCGGTGCCGCGCCTCGGCTTCTGCGCACCGACCACTGATCCCGGGGGGGCCGGCGGCGACGTCTCCTTCCGCGTCAGCGCCTGGAGACTCGGGCCGGGGGATCCCTCGCCCGGCCATTCGGTGATCACGGAGATCGCGCCCGTCGTGATCGCGAGCGGAACTGCCGAGGATCGCGGCGTCCTGTACGGTCCGCCCGGCCGGCACCCCTCGCACCGCGACGTCTCCGGAAGGGCCTCGTCGTGGCGGGTCGGCACCTACGTCTTCCGCGTCCAGCTTGGGGGAGGCGGCGCGTCCGCATCGGTCGAGGCCTGGTTCGCCGTCGAGCTGCACGGCCCGCGGCCCGGGCCCACCGGGTCGCCGACGCCGTCCGCGCCGGTCGGGCCGGGCGGGAGCGCGCCTTCGGCGGCGCCCTGACGCTCCCCGGCGCCCGCTACTCCCGGTGCTGGCCGTAGATCTCGGCGGTCGCGAAGAGAAGGCCGACGATGCCGGCCGCGGCGAGCCAGAGCCCGGGGGCGCGATCGGGGAGCATCACAGCGAAACCACCAGCCTCCGAGGCAATGCCGGCGACGCGCACCACGAGGGCCGCTGCCGCCACGCCCGCCACGGCCGCGTAGGCCCACCAGCGGTCGTACGCCACCGGCCGGTCGCCGGCCGCATACGGGAGGGCGGCGAGGGCGAGGGTGGCGAGCGCGGCGAGGAAGACGAGGATTCCCGGGCCCTCGAAGGCGTTGCCCACGCGCGGCGTGATGCCGTCGCTGCCGCCGGCCCGGAACCAGGGAAGCACGCAGCCGGCCAGGACGAGGATGGCGCTGATCCCGGCGACCAGGCGGCCGCGGCCGAGCGGGTGGCGGTGGAGCGTCATTCGGGGGTCGCGTAGACCTCGGGGCGCAGGACGCCCACGAAGCGAAGGTTGCGATAGCGCTCGCCGTAGTCGAGGCCGTAGCCGATCACGAACTGGTCGGGGATCTCGAAGCCGCGGTAGTCGATGGCGATCTCGATGAGACGCCGGGCGGGTTTGTCGAGCAGGGTGCAGATGCGAAGCGAGGCCGGGTTCTTGCCGCGGAGGTAGCGGACCAGGTAGTTGAGGGTGAGGCCGGTGTCGATGATGTCCTCGACGATCAGCACGTCCCGGCCGTCGATGGACGAGGAGAGGTCCTTGAGGATCCGCACGAGGCCGGACGACTCGGTGGCGGTCCCCCCGTAGGACGAGACCTCCATCAGGTCGATCTGGACCGGGATCGTGATCGCCCGCATCAGGTCGGCCATGAACGGCAGCGAGCCCTTGAGCACGCTGACGAGGGTCAGCTCGCGCCCCGCGAAATCGGCCGATATCCGGGCCCCGAGCTCCGCCACCTTGGCCTGGATCTGCTCCTCGGAGAGGAGCACCTCGGCGACGTCGGCGACGAGGTCAGGGGTCCTGCTCATGCCTTCGTCTCCGCGAGCGGGGCGGTGGCTGCCCACGTGGCCGCGCGGGCTCGAGCCTGGGCGCGCGTGCGACGCGACCGGCGCGACCGGCGCGACCGAGATGGAGGCGCGGCCGACGGGTCGTCGCCGCGGGTGTTCCGCGGCGCGTTGACGAACGCGGCCGGGCGCCCGACCCGGGACTCGGCAGCGGCCGTTTCGCGGCGCGGCGGCGTGGCCTGCCCCTCGGCTCCGCTGAGGGCGTCGGCCAGGCTGATCCGGCCGTACTTCAGGAGCAGCGCCCGGAAGTCCCGTGCGTATAGGAGCTTGATCCGAAGGCCGGGATAGAGTTCCTGGAGGCGGCGCAGCTTGCGGTTCTTCTTCCGGACCAGTCGCTGCCTGAGCGTCGTGATCTCGACGTAGAGGTCCAGCTCGGGCAGGTAGAAGTCCGGGCTGAAGCTCGCAAGCACGGCCCCGTCCCGGTCGTAGAGGATCGGGAACGTGTGCGGCTCGTACTCCCAGGCGACCTCGTAGAAGTCGAGAATCCGCGCCAGCTCGGCCTCGCTCGCGTGGGCGAAAGCGGACCGGGGCCGGGCGTCGGTCACCGGGCCGCCTGCTCCGTCCGGGCGCGACTCGTGCCCGCATCGCCAGGGGCGATCCGCTCGGGATGGTGCGCCGGGAGGTCCATCCGGCCAAGTCTAGCCGGTCCGCCGCCGGGCGGGGTACATGCCGGGCAGGTGTTGTTCGCCGCTCCCGGCCATACCCACGGGGAGTATCATCGGAGCACGAGAGCCGCTTCGGAGAACCGTGACTCATGACGACCGGCGACCACGGCGGTCTGCACCCCGGCGAGCCCGTGGCCGGCGCCGACGCAGGCTCCGAGGGGGCCGCGTTCCGCCACAGCTACTCGCGCGACCGCGCCCAGCTCCTCCGGCGCCTGAGCCGCATCGAGGGCCAGGTGCGAGGGATCGGACGGATGATCGAGCGCGAGGAGTACTGCGTCGACATCCTCCAGCAGACGGCGGCTCTCCGCGCCGCGGTCGACGCGGTCTCGATCATGGTCCTGGAGGATCACGTGCAGGGCTGCGTCCGGACGGCGGCCGAGCGCGGCGAGGCCGACCGTTACGTCGAGGAGGTGCTCGACGTCGTCCGCCGGGCGCTCGGTCGCCCGGTGCGGAGCACGCCGCGCCCCTGACCCGCGGCGAGGCCGCGCATCCCCGCGACGGTCGGGAGGCCTCACGATCCGCGACGTCGCGCGGCGAGCTGCCCCGGCAGGTCGGGGCATCCCTCCGATGCCCGGGAGTCGCCCACGGACGCCGTCGGCGCGCCCCCGCCGGCGCGCAGGAGGGGGACGTCTCGGGACCTGCGCCCGACCGGAGACCCGGTGTTTCGACGCCGCCTGGCGACGGTGGAGGGCGGCCCGACGACTGCTGCCCGGTTGTCCACAGGCCGTCGCCCACGTGCTGCAGATCGTGGATAACCCGGTGGATAACCATGTTGACGGCCGAGGGCGGCGGCCAAACGATCACGGTCCGCATCGACGGCGGACCAGGTGACGGGCGACGGCGAACGCGAGGGGCCACGGGGAGACCCGGGCCGCCAACCGGACGCTCGCCGTGAGACCGTCCTCCAGGGTCCCGGCGGTGCGAGCCGATCACCGGCCGGGGGCGGCGCGGTCCGCGGGAACGGGCTCGCACGACGCAGCGGAGGGTTCCTTGGGCGACCGCCCACCGCTCCCGGCCGATCCCTCTCTCTGCCCGCCCCTTGCTCCGACCGCGGTGGCGCGCTTCGACGCCGGGTGCGCGACCCTCGGCCTCGCCGACCTGTCGCCGGCCGCCCGCGACGCGATCCTGAGGCACCTGCGCCTCCTCCTCGCGTGGACGATGGCCGTCAACCTGACCGCCATCCGCGATCCGGATGCCGCCGTGAGCGGCCACGTCCTCGACAGCCTGGCGGCGGTCCCGGTGCTGCGGAAGGCCGGCGTGACGCGCTTCCTCGACCTCGGCTCCGGGGGCGGCTACCCGGGCCTGCCCCTCGCCCTCGCCCTTCCGGCCGAGGCGGCCCTCCTCGTGGACTCCATCGCCAAGAAGGCCGCCTTCCTGCGGGTCGCGGCGGCGGCCGCGGGCCTCGCCGACTGCGTGGCGGTCGCGGCGGTCCGCGCGGAGGCACTGGCCGTGGACGGCCGGCAGCGGGAGCGATGGCCGGCCGTGACGGTGCGCGCCGTGGCGCCACTCCCCGAGCTCGTGGAGCTCGCCTTCCCCCTCCTCGTGCCGGGCGGCCTGCTCCTGGCCTGGAAGCGCGCCGGCCTCGACGAGGAGCTGAGTCGCGCGCTCGCGGCCGTCGCGGCGCTGGGCGGCGGAAGCGTCGAGGTCGTCCCGCTTCCTGCATCCCTCCCGGGGCTGCAGGATCACGTCCTCGTCGCCGTCCGCAAGGAGGGTCCGACCGGGCCGGGTTGGCCCAGGAATCCGGCCGAGCGCAGGCGTCGCCCCTGGTGACCGGCTGCACGCGCCGGGCGGCACCGCGATACGCTCCGCGGCGATGCGTGTCGCGGTCCTCTCGGACATCCACTCGAACCTGCCGGCGCTCGACGCGATGCTCGCCGCGCTCGGCGAGGTCGACGCCGTCTGGCAGCTGGGCGACGTGGTCGGGTACGGACCCCATCCCGACGAGGTCGTCGCGCGGCTGCGCGAGATCGGCGCGACCGGCGTGCGCGGCAACCACGACCTGGCGGCGCTCGGCGCCCTCGACGTGGAGTGGTTCAACCCCGCCGCCCGCCGGGCGGTGGAGTGGACGGCACGGCGGATCTCCCCCGAGACCCGGGCCTGGCTCGCCAGCCTCCCGGAGCGCGCCGAGTTCGGGGAAGTGACCCTGGTCCACGGGAGCCCCCGCGACCCGACCTGGGAGTACGTCCTGACGACGCCCGACGCGCGGGCGAACCTCGCCGCGCTCGCCACGCCCTATTGCCTCCACGGGCACACCCACGTCCCGGCGGCGTGGCGCGCGTCGGACCGCCGGGTGGAAGCGCTCGGCCCCGTCCACGGCTCGGTCGTGCCGCTCGACGGGCGCCGCCTCCTCCTCAACCCGGGCAGCGTCGGGCAGCCTCGCGACGGCGACCCCCGGGCAGGTGCGATGGTCATCGACACCGAGGCGCGCCGCGTCAGCTGGCATCGGGTCGCCTACCCGGTCGCCACGACCCAGGCGGACATCCGGGCGGCGGGCCTGCCGGACTGGCTCGCCGATCGCCTGGCGGACGGCCGCTAGCGTGATCGGGGGCCGCCGTCCACTCAGCGGCCGCAAGGTGGGCGACCGGCGCGTCCGCATCGAGAGGCCCCACAGCGCCTACTTCCGCTACACCGGGCCCGGCCAGCTGACGGCCAAGCGCTCGGCGAACGTCCCCAAGACCTCGCTGGGCCGAGCCTGGGCCAGGGTCAAGGAGGTGGCGATCGGGCGTCCCCTGGCGAGCGAAGAGGAGATCGGCGAGCGCCTCTCCAAGACGAAGGCGCTGGCCGTCTTCAGCTCGGATGCCATCAGCTCGTCGGCATACGCCTCCGAGGAGATCCTCCGGATTCTTGTCCTGGCCGGCGGTGCGGCGGTCTTCTGGTCGGTGGAGGTGGCCGTCGCCATCGCCATCCTGCTGGTCATCGTGACGACGTCCTACCGCCAGGTCTGCCACGCCTACCCGTCCGGGGGCGGTGCCTACGCGGTCGCCAGGGCCAACCTCGGAGTGCCGATCGCGCTGCTCGCGGCCGCGGCGCTCCTCTTCGACTACGTGATGACCGTGGCGGTCTCCATCGCGGCCGGCATCGCCGCGACCACCTCCGTCGTGCCGGAGCTGCTGCCGTACCGGGCCGAGCTCGCCATCCTCGCCACCATCCTCCTCGCCGTGGCCAACCTGCGCGGCCTGCGGGAGTCGGGCAACATCTTCGCTATCCCGACCTACATGTACGTGGTCGGCGCCCTCGCGCTCATCGTGATCGGCCTTGCCCGGGTCGTCACCGGCGACCCTGCGGCGACGTTCCCGACCCCGACCGTGACGCCGCCGGAGGGCGGCTTCGAGGCTCTCTCCGTGCTCCTGATCGTCCGGGCGTTCGCCTTCGGATCCGTGGCTCTCAGCGGGACGGAGGCGATCACGAACGGCGTTCCCGCCTTCAAGCCGCCCGAGTCACGGAACGCGGCGAACACGATGACTGCGATGGGGCTCCTGCTCGGCACGATCTTCGTCGGAGTGTCCGTGCTCTCCTTCGCCTTCGGCATCGTCCCGGACCCGGGAGAGAAGGTCACGCTCATCGCCCAGGTCTCGCGGCAGGTCTACGGGGACGGAATCGTGTTCGTCTGCTTCCAGGTTGCGACGACGCTCATCCTCGTCCTGGCCGCGAACACCGGGTTCAACGGCGCGCCCCGCCTCGCCCGGATCCTGGCCGTGGACGGGTACATGCCACGCCAGTTCGCGATGGTCGGCGACCGTCTCGCCTTCAGTTGGGGGATCGGCATCCTCGCCGGCTCCGCGTGTATCCTCATCTTCCTCTTCGACGCCTCCGTCGCCGCCCTGATCCCCCTCTACTCGATCGGGATCTTCCTCTCATTCGCAATCTCCCAGGCCGGGATGGTCCGCCACTGGTTCGACGAGCGGGGCCGTGGCTGGCGGTGGAAGCTCGGCCTCAACCTCATCGGATCGGTAGTGACCGCGGTCGTGTTCGTCATCAGCGCGGCGTCCAAGATCCCCAACGGGGCGTGGATCGTGCTGATCGCTGTCCCCGTCCTCGTGGCGCTCATGTGGTGGGTGCGCGCGCAGTACCGGGGCCAGGAGGCCGAACTCTACGTCGCCGCCGACAGCGCGATCCTGTCCCAGTACCGGGCCCGGCGAGTGGTGGTCCCGGTGAACGGCATCAATCGCGCGGTGATCCAGGCCATCGACGTCGGGCGGGCGCTGGGGGAGGACGTCCGCGCCGTCTACGTCACCGATGACTCGGACGAGGGCGAGCGCCTCCGCGATCGCTGGACTCGCCAGCTCCCTGACGTCCCGTTCGTCGTCGTGGAGTCACCGTACCGGGCCCTTGTCGGTCCCTTCGTGGCCTATCTCGACGTGCTCGACCGGACCTGGGCACCGGACCTCGAGACACCCACCACGGTCGTCGTCCTGCCGGAGTACGTCGGGAGCCACTGGTGGGATCGCTTCCTCTACAACCAGACCGCCCGCCGGCTGCGGACGGTTCTCGTCGGCCGCGAGCACACCGTGATCCTCGACGTCCCGTACCGGCTCAGGCAGGGCGGCTCGGCCGCCACGGACCAGTCGGCCGCCACGGCTCCCGACGAGCCCGGGGGGCCGGCGTGATCGGCGGACGACGCCCGCTCCAGGGCCGCAAGGTCGCCGACCGCCGGGTGCGGGTGGAGAGGCCCCACTCGCCCTACTTCCGGTACACGGGCCCGGGGATGCTCACCGCGAAGGCGTCCGCGTCCCTGTCGCCGGGGGCATCCCGGGGCCGCGGGCAGACGATCCGCCGCTTCCTCTTCGGGCGGCGGCTCTCCAACGAGGAGGATGCCTTCGAGCGCCTCCCCAAGAAGCTCGCCCTCCCCATCTTCAGCTCCGACGCGATCAGCTCCTCCGCCTACGCCACCGAGGAGATCCTGCGGGTCTTCGTGGTCGCCGGCGCGGGAGCGCTCCTGGTCTCGATCGAGATGGCGCTGGCGATCGCGGGACTCCTGGCGGTGGTCTCCCTTTCCTACCGCCAGGTCTGCCGCGCCTACCCGTCGGGCGGTGGCGCCTACGTGGTGGCCCGGGAGAACATCTCCCACCTGGCGGGGCTCGTCGCGGCCGCGGCGCTGCTGATCGACTACGTCATGACCGTCGCGGTCTCCACCGCGTCGGCCGTCTCGCAGGTCTACTCGGTCGTCCCGGCGCTCTATGACTTCCGCATCGAGATCGCGCTCGGCGCGATCGCCCTGATAACGATCGCGAACCTCCGCGGGCTGCGCGAGGCCGGGCTCTTCTTCGCCAGCCCGACCTACGTGTTCGTCGGGATGGCGCTGCTGATGATCGTCCTCGGGATCATCCGGATCGTATCCGGCGGAGCTCCCACCACTGCCCCTCCCGCGGGTGAGCTCGTCCCCCTGGGAACCCAGACGCTGGGGCTCATCCTCATCCTCCGCGCCTTCGCGGCCGGGTCCGTGGCCCTGACCGGCGTCGAGGCGATCGCCAACGGCGTTCCCGCCTTCAAGCCGCCCGAAGCGAAGAATGCCGCGAACACGATGCTGACGATGGCGATCCTGCTCGGCGTCCTCTTCATCGGGATCACGGTCGTCGCCGACGCCTTCGGAATCCGGCCCACCACGCAGGGCGGGCCGACCGTGGTGGCGATGGTCGCCGCGGCGGTCTTCGGCGACGGGACCGCCCCGTTCCTCCTCTTCCAGGCCTCGACTGCCCTGATCCTCTTCCTCGCCGTCAACACGAGCTTCAACGCCTTCCCGCGCCTTGCCGCGATCCTCGCCCACGACGAGTACATGCCGCGCCAGTTCGGGTTCCGCGGCGACCGCCTGGCGTTCTCGTGGGGGATCGTCGCCCTCGCCACGGTTGCCGGGGTGATCCTGGTCATCTTCGGGGGCGACACCCACGCTCTCATCCCGCTCTACTCGGTCGGCGTCTTCGTCTGCTTCACGCTCTCCCAGGCCGGGATGGTCCGCCACTGGTTCACCGTCCGGGAGCCCGGCTGGTGGTGGCGGGCCGGCATCAACGCCTTGGGCGGGATCCTCACGCTCGTCGTGCTGGGGGTCGTGACCAGCGTCAAGTTCGTCGACGGCGCCTGGCTCGTGATCGTCCTGATCCCGCTCCAGGTCCTGGTGTTCGAGTTCATCCACCGCCAGTACGCTGCGTCCAAGGCGCAGGTCGCCCTGCGGCCCGGCCAGGTCGCCCCGGAGCCGCACCGCCACGAGCGGGTGGTGGTGCCCGTGAGCGCGCTCAATCGCGCCGTGATCCAGGCCGTCAACGTCGGGCGTTCCGTCTCGAGCGACGTGCGGGCGGTCCTGGTGGCGGACGATCCGGTCTACGCGGACGAGGTCAGGGCTGCCTGGGAGCGCCAGGTGCCCGCCGTGCCGCTCGTCGTCGTCGAGAGCCCCTATCGCGCCCTGACCGGCCCGCTTCTCGCCTACCTGGACGTCCTCGATCACACCTGGCCGCCCGACAAGGAGACGCCGGTCACCTTCGTGGTGATCCCCGAGTTCGTGCCCCGGCACTGGTGGGAACGGCTCCTCTACAACCAGTCCACGGCCGAGCTGCGCCGAGCCCTGCTCGGGCGGCCCGACACGGTGGTCACCATGGTCCCCTACCGGCGCGAGGAGCCGGAGGCGTTCGATCGACGCGCAGGGACCGACGCCGAGGACGCCTGATCCCTGGCCGCCGGGCGACGGCAGCGGTGATATCGTGTGCGGCTGGGCCCGCCCGCCGGACGTTGACGCGGCGCGGCGCACCCTGATCCGGAGGACCATCGCGCCCAGTGGCCGAGAAGCTCGTTCCCGCCTTTGCCCGCGCCGTCGTCGCCTTGAACGGCGGACCGTCCGACGAGCGGATCATGCGCCTCGTCCTGGAGCTCGCGAAGCCGGCCCACGCCAAGGTCGTCGCGGTCCACGTCGTCGAGATCGACTGGACGCTCCCCCTCGACGCGGACGTCGCCGACCGCAGCGAGGACGCCCAGCGCGTCCTCGACATGGCCGAGACCCAGGCCGAGCATGCCCGGCACCCGCTCGAGACGGTCCTGGTCCAGGCGCGCGACGTGGGCGCCGCCCTCGTCGACGAGGCGGCGGAGCGGGGCGCGGACCTCCTGGTGCTCGGCCTCCCCTACCGCAAGCGGTTCGGCGGCGACTTCGCGATCGGCCGCACCGTCCCCTACGTCCTGAAGAACGCCCCGTGCGCCGTCTGGGTGGCGCGCGAGCCGATGCCCGAGGAACACCGACCATGAGAGCCGTAATCGTTGGCTGCGGCCGCGTCGGCGCCGTGATGGCGCGAGCGCTGGAGACCGCCGGCCACGAGGTCACGATCGTCGATCTCCTCACCCGCTCCTTCGACCGCCTGCCGGCCTCCTTCCGGGGCAGCTCCGTGCGCGGCGACGGGACTGACGAGGACACCCTGCGTCGCGCCGGGACGGAGGGCGCCGACCTCTTCCTGGCCCTCACGGAGGGCGATAACCGCAACATCATGGCCGCCCAGCTCGCCCTCGAGGCGCTGGGGATCCCCCGCGTCTACGCCAAGGTGAACGATCCCGTGCGGGCCCAGGCCTACGCGGAGCTTGGGATCGGGACGATCTGCAGGACCACGCTGATGGCCGACGCGCTGCTCTCCGCGCTGGGCCAGCCTGGTGGCGGGGAGCCGCCCGTGCGCGAGGCAGTCGGCCACCACCACGCGACCGCGCCTGCGGACGCGGCGCCGGCCACCGGGGAGGGCTGAGCCATGTTCGTGCTGGTCGTGGGCGGCGGGAAGGTCGGCTACTACCTGACCAAGGAGCTGAGCAGGTCCGGCCACGAGGTCGTCCTCATGGAGAAGGACCGCGAACGGGCGAACCAGATCTCCGACGAGATCGGCTCGATCGTCGTGGCCAAGGACGGCTGCGAGGGGAGCGCGCTGGCCGAGGCGGGCGCCATCCGCGCCGACGTCGTCGCGGCCGTCACCGGCGATGACGAGGACAACCTCGTCATCTGCCAGATGGCGAAGCACCATTTCGCGGTGCGCAAGACGATCGCCCGCGTCAACAACCCGAAGAACGAGCCGCTCTTCAAGCACCTCGGCGTGGACGAGCTGATCTCGCCGACCCGGATGATCCTCGGCTCGATCGAGCAGGACATCCCCGTCCACGAGCTGCTGCACCTGGCCCCGCTGTCGGGCGATTTCGAGCTCATCGAAGCCTACCTGGACGACGTTTCCCCAGCTGTCGGCCGGATCGCCCGCGAGATCGAGCTGCCGGAAGGCTGCGCCATCGTGGCGATCGTCCGTGACGGCGTGGCGCAGGCGGTCCGCGGCGACACGGTGCTCCGGGCCCGCGACAAGGTGATCGCGACGGGGCGCCCGGAGTGCGAGCCGGCCCTCCACGAGTCGCTGATCGGGGCGACGGCCTCCTAGCGGCCAGGCCGTCCCGCGGCCGTGTCCCGCGGCCGGTCCCGTCCGGCCGGACTCAGCAGGAGAGCAGGCTGAGGTCCGGGGAGCCCTCCGCGGGGGGCGGGTCGCCCAGGAAGGCGTCGCGCACGGCACGCCGCATCTTCAGGACGGAGGCGGGAGTCACGACCTCCGGGTAGCCGTTGGCCGGCGTGAAGGCGAAGCGCTCGATCCGCCGCGTGTCGATCCTGTTGGCCAGGGCGAACAGGCGCGGCAGCTCCTGGAGCGGGATGTTCGTGTAGAGCGAGTCCTTGGCGATCCCGACCAGGTCCGGCAGCCTCGGCAGGATCGTGCACGGGTTGACCTGCTTGCGGAGCGCCAGCAGCAGGACCTGCTGCCGGCTCATGCGGCCGTAGTCAGAGTCCTGGTGGCGGGTCCGGGCGAAGGCGAGGGCGGTGGAGCCGTCGAGGTGCTGGAGGCCCGGCAGGATCTCGAGCACCCGGGTGCCACTGCCGTCCTCCTTCGGGTATGCATTGTCGTAGATCCGGTACGGGACCTTGATGTCGAGCCCGCCCAGGGCATCGATCACGCGGACGAACCCGTTGAGGTCGACCGAGACCACGCCGTCGACGGAGACACCGGTCATGTTCCCGACGGCCGCCGACAGTGCCCGGTAGCCACGCGTCCTGTTGCTGCCGGGCCACGTCGTCCGGAGCTGGCCCGCGCGCCAGAGGGCATTGAGGAGGTCCGGGAAGACGCCCCCGCGGTAGGCCGCCGCGTATGGCGCGGGCAGCGGGACGTTGAGGAGATTGCGCGGGATCCCGAACATCGCGGCGCGGGCCGTCTCGAGGTCCACCGTGAGCAGGATCATCGTGTCCGTTCGGAGCGAGAAGCGGCCCGGTCCCGCGTCGCCGCCCACCAGGAGGAGGTTGAGGCGGCCGTCCCTGGCCCAGTACGGGATCCCGCCTGGGGCGGCGCTCGCCCCCGGCGCCGCGGCCGGCGACGGCGTCGGGCTCGCGGCCGCGGTCGTCACGCCCTGCTCCGGCGCAGGGTCCGTCATACCTGCCGTGTCCCCGCTGTCGTCGCCCCACGCGGGCCCGCTCCCGGTCGACTGGGCGAAGACGCCGGTGAGCAGGTCGTAGCCGTTCCACCCGACGTACGCCACCGCGCCGTGCATCAGCGTGGTCGCGACGAGCAGGGCGGCGATCGCGACGGCCGTGCCGGCTGTCAGCGGGCGCCGCCGGCTCCCGGACCCGCGGGCAACACGCCCGGCATCCACGATCACCCAGGCGCGGTAGACGAGGAAGACGGCGTCGGCGGCGAGAATCGCCAGGAGGACGGTGGGCTGGACGGCGATCTCGGCGAGGCCCAGAGCGCCGCCCGCGGCGACGACGGTCCCCACGGCGAGCGCCACGGCCGCCACGAATGGGACCGAGACCACCAGGCCGCGGCGCCCGGCGCCCGCCCACGCCTGCCCCAGCCCGGGGACCAGGAACGATAGGAGCGCGGCGATCCAGGGGGATCGCGTGCGCGGGACCGAGGAGTTGGGGAATTCGCTTTCCATGGCTCCTGGATCGGTCGCATGGCGCGGGCCGGACCCGACGGCAATACTACCGCCGTGAGGGAGCCGCGGCCACCAACCCCCGTCACGGATCGCACGCGAGCGCTTGCCCGCGCCGGCTCGATCGTGCTCGCCGGCTACCTTCTGGCGCGCGGGCTGGGTTACGTGCGGGTGCTCGTGAACGGCGCGGTCTTCGGGGCGGGACCGGAGCTCGACGCCTTCTACGCGGCGTTCCGGCTGCCGGACCTGGTCCTGAACCTCGTCGCCACGGGTGCCCTGGCTGCCGCGGTCGTGCCTGCCCTGGCCGGGCTCGTGGACGGGCGGGCCGCGGAGCGGGCCGGCCGCACCGCGTCGGCCCTCCTGACCTGGGGCGGGATCGCCTTCGCCGCTTTCGGGCTCGCGCTCGCCCTCGGGGCGCCGGTCCTCGTGCCCCTCCTGGCGCCCGGCTTCGACCCCGCCACCCGCGAGCTGGCGATCTCGCTCACGCGCGAAATGGCTCCCGCGCCGCTGCTCCTCGGCCTGGGCTCGCTCGTCAGCGGTGTCCTCAACGCGCATCGCCGCTTCGGCCCGGCGATGGTCGGTCCGGTCGCCTACAACGTCGTGACCGTCGCCTCCGCGGTCCTCCTGAGCGGGTCGCTGGGGATCAGGGCCCTCACGATCGGCGTGGTCGTGGGATCGGCCGCGCACCTGCTGGTCCAGCTGCCGGCCCTCGCCAGGACCGGCCTCCGCATCCGGCCCTCGCTCTCCCTGGCCGACCCGGGCCTCGGCCGGGCCGTGGCCCTGCTGGGTCCCCGGGCCCTGGGGCTCTCCACGGGCCAGATCCAGCTCATCGTCGTCGTGGCCCTTGCCTCCACGCTGCCCGCCGGCAGCGTCACCGCCTTCACCGTCGCCTTCACCCTCTTCCAGGTGCCCGCGGGCCTCCTCGGAGTGCCCGTCGGCACGGTTGCCCTGCCCGAGATGTCCGACGAGCACGCGCGTGGCGGGAGCCTCCCGCTCGGCCAGTTCGCGACGTCGGGGCTGCGCCTCGTCCTCTTCCTCGCCCTGCCGGTCGCCGCCGTCGGCGTCGCCCTCGCCCCGGAGGCGGTCGCCGTCCTCTTCGGGTACGGCAGGTTCGACGCGGCGGACGTGGCCCTGGCCGCGGCGGCGGTCCGCATCCTCTTCATCTCGCTGGCGGCGGAATCCGTCACCGCCCTCGCGGGGCGCGCCCTGTACGCCACCGACCGGACCCGGGCGGTGATAGTGGCGGCCCTCGCCGACTTCGTCGCCACGGCCGGGCTGGCCACGCTGCTGGTCGGGCCGCTCGGGCTCGACGGGCTCGCCACGGCCTTCGTCGTGGGGGCCGTGGTGGAGGCGCTCCTCCTCGTCGCCATGCTGCGCCGCGCGGTCCCCGGGCTGGACGGGGCGGCCGTGGGAACCGCCGCGCTGCGGTCCGCGCTCCTCGCGGTGGGGGCCGGCGTGGCCGGCTGGTTGATCGCCGGCGGCGTCGCCGCGCTCGACGCCGGCCCGCACGGGCGCATCGCGACGGGCGTGGCCGTGGGTGTCGCGACCGGCACCGCCCTCAGCGCGTACGTCGGGGCCTCCCTCCTCCTGCGGGCACCGGAGATCGCGCTGGTGCGCCGCACGCTGGGACGACGTCGCGGGCAGGCCTCACGCGGCGGCGTCCCGGCGTCGGAGCCGGCACCCCTCCCAACAGGGACAGGGCGTACCCCTGATGCTTGACAACATGATTGTCATGGTTCTACCCTGCGCTGGTGTCCGGCAGGCGCGGCAGCGTGCCGACGCAGGACACCCGACCGGGCGGGGCCCGGGCCGCTCAGCCACGCACCCGGAGGTGCCCGCGCCATGACGACATTCCTCAACCCGAAGCCCAGGCCGATCCTGATCGCGGCGGCCCGCGAAGCCCAGCGAGGGCGCGAGCCGGTCGGGTCCGGCGCCGCCGGCTGACGGCACGACGAGCATGTTCAGCAGCCGGCTCGACCGCGATCCCACCCGCCCCCTCTACATAATCTCCGTCGCCGCCCGGATCGTCTCGGTCCACCCGCGGACGCTCCGGATCTACGAGGACGAGGGCCTGATCGAGCCGGCGCGCACACCCACGAACATCCGCCTCTACTCTGACGAGGACATCCGCCGGATCCTCTGGATCCGGCACCTCACCCAGGAGCGGGGGGCGAACCTCGCCGGGATCCGCATCCTCTTCGAGCTGGAGGAGCGGCTCGGCGTCCGCATCCTGGAGGCGCTCTACGACGAAGGAACGGGTGCCGGCTGCGAAGGCGGCACCGCCAAGCCCGGGAGGCCAGCCCGCCGTGGCGCCTGACCCCGACCGGCCGCCGGCACGCCGACGAACCACCAACACCACGACCGGGCGGACCCAGCGGACCGCCGCCAGCACCCGGAGGCCCGCAGGGCCCGAGGCCCAGGAGAAACAGATGAGGAAGCCGAAGGCCACTCCCGGCCGGCCCCCCGCGCCAGTCCGCGAGCTGCCGCTCGTCGCCCTGCGCGAGACCGTGATCTTCCCCGAGATGATCGTGCCCCTCCAGGTGGGCCGCGAGAAGAGCGTCAACGCGCTCAACGCCGCGGTCGCGGACTCGAGCCTCATCGCGCTCGTCACCCAGCGCCGGGCCGAGCAGGAGGAGATCACCGACCCGGCCGAGCTCTACGAGATCGGCACCCTGGCCAAGATCGCCCAGGTCGTCCAGCTCCAGGACGGCACGGTGCGGGCCATCGTCCAGGGGCAGGGCCGCATCCGGCTCCACGGCTTCTCGTCGACGAGCCCCTACCTCCGGGCCCGCGTCGAGGATCTGCCGGACGTCGCTCCGACCGGCGTCGAGATCGAAGCCCTGATGAAGACCGTCCAGGGCCAGATCGAGCAGTACGTCCAGTCCGGGGCGCCTGTCCCGCCCGAGGCCGCCGTCGCCGCCCGGAACATCACCGAGCCCGGCCTCCTGGCCGACATGGTGGCCTACAGCCCGGACATGACGACGGAGCAGCGCCAGGAGCTCCTCGAGACCGTCGACGTCGTCGAGCGCCTCAAGCTCTGCTCGGCCTTCCTCGCCCGCCAGGTCGAGATCCTGGAGCTGAAAGGGAAGATCCAGAGCGAGGTCAAGTCCGAGATGGACAAGACCCAGCGGGAGTACATCCTCCGCGAGCAGCTGAAGGCGATCCAGCGCGAGCTTGGCGAGGACGACCCCCAGCAGGCCGAGATCCACGAGCTGCGCGAGAAGGTCGAGGCGTCCGGCATGCCGGACGAGGTGCGCACCCGCGCCCTCAAGGAGGTCGACCGGATGAGCCGGATCCCGTCCGCCTCTCCCGAGGTCGGCGTGATCCGGACCTACGTCGACTGGCTGGTCGGCCTGCCGTGGAACAACTCGACCGTCGACAACCTCGACATCAGGGAAGCGGCGAAGATCCTCGAGCTCGACCACTACGGCCTCGAGAAGGTCAAGGAGCGGATCCTCGAGTACCTCGCGGTCCGCGCCCTGGCCGACACCATCCGCAGCCCGATCCTGTGCTTCGTGGGCCCGCCCGGCGTGGGCAAGACCTCGCTCGGCAAGAGCATCGCCCGGGCCATGGGCCGCAAGTTCGTGCGGATGAGCCTCGGCGGCGTCCACGACGAGGCCGAGATCCGGGGCCACCGCCGGACCTACATCGGGGCGCTCCCGGGCCGCGTCATCCAGAGCATCAAGACCGCCGGAACGAACAACCCGGTCTTCATGCTCGACGAGGTCGACAAGCTGGGGATGGACTTCCGGGGCGACCCGTCGTCGGCCCTCCTCGAGGTCCTCGACCCGGAGCAGAACAACACCTTCCAGGACAACTACCTCGAGGTGCCCTTCGATCTCACGAAGGTGCTCTTCATCACGACCGCCAACCTGCTCGACCCCATCCCGGCCGCCCTGCGCGATCGGATGGAGGTCATCCAGCTGCCCGGCTACACCCAGCTCGAGAAGATCGAGATCGGGAAGCGCTTCCTCCTCCCCAAGCAGCTCCACAACCACGGGCTCACCGAGAAGCACATCGAGATCACCGACGAGGCCTTCGTCACGCTCGTGCAGGCGTACACCCACGAGGCCGGTGTCCGGAACCTGGAGCGCGAGCTCGCCAACGTCATGCGCAAGGTGGCCCGTCACGTGGTCGAAGGCCGCAAGCGCAGGACGATCGTCGATAACCGGAAGCTCCTCGAGTACCTCGGCCCGCCGCGCTTCGAATACGGCGAGCTGGAGTCCGAGGACCAGACGGGGGCGGCGACGGGCCTCGTCGTCACCGAGGTCGGCGGCGACGTCGTCGCCGTCGAGGTCACCAAGATGGAGGGCCGCGAGGACTTCATCCTGACCGGCCAGCTCGGCGACGTCATGAAGGAGTCGGCCCGCGCGGCACTCTCGTGGATCCGCGCCAACGCCACCCGCCTCGGCATCGACCGCGAGGTCTTCGAGAAGAACACCCTCCACATCCACGTCCCCGCCGGGGCGATCCCCAAGGACGGCCCGTCGGCCGGGATCACGATGGCGACCGCCATGGTGAGCGCCCTCACCGGCATCCCCGTTCGCAAGGACGTGGCGATGACCGGCGAGATCACCCTTCGCGGCCGGGTCCTCCCCATCGGCGGCCTCAAGAGCAAGATCCTCGCGGCGCATCTCTCGGGCGCCCGCCTGGTGATCCTCCCGAAGAAGAACGAGAAGGATCTCGGGGACATTCCCGACGAGATCCGCAGGCAGATCAAGCTCATCCTCGTGGACTCGATGGACCAGGTCCTCGACGGGGCACTCCGGCGGAAGCCGAAGACGCTGGTCGTCAAGGCGCCCGGGTCCGGCGGCGGCCCACGCAGGAGCGCCCCGCTCGCGGTCCCGGCGCCGCCGCCCGGCTTCCCGGCCGACCAGCCGCCGGCGATCGCGATGGGCGGCTGAGCGGACCCCGGCAACGGGGGGCGCAGTGGACTACAAGGATTACTACGAGATTCTCGGCGTTCCGCGAACGGCCTCGACCGGGGAGGTCCGGAAGGCCTTCCGCGCGCTCGCCCGGAAGCACCACCCCGACCGCAACCCGGGCAGTGCCGAGGCGGAGCGCCGCTTCAAGGAGGTCAACGAGGCCAACGAGGTCCTTGCCGACCCCGCCAAGCGGAAGCAGTACGACGATCTCGGCGCCAACTGGCAGGACTACGCCCGCACGGGCGCCCGGGCGGGCGGCGACCCATTCGGGCCGGGCAGCCCCTTCGCGGGCTTCCGGCCGGCCGGCGCGGGGGGCGCCGCGCCCGGCGGCGTCCGCTTCGAGTACGCCGGCGACCCGGGCGGCTTCTCCGACTTCTTCCGGACGTTCTTCGCGGGCGGAATGCCCGGCGAAGCGGACGGGCCGGCCGGACGCGGCGGGGGGCATGCGCCGGGGCGCGCGTCGCATGCGCGCGGCCACGCGGTGACGCCGTCCGCCGTCGAGGCGCACCTGGACGTGAGCCTGGACGAGGCGTTCCGCGGGGCGGCCCGGCTGGTCGAGGTGAACGGGAAGCGGCTCGAGGTGAAGATCCCGGCCGGCGTCGAGACCGGGAGCCGGATCCGCCTTCGCGGCCGCGGCGGTGGAGAGGGCGCCGGCGCGCGCGACCTGGTGCTCGTCGTCAAGGTCACGCCGCATCCCTCGTTCACGCGTAACGGCGCGGACCTTGTCCGCGAGCTCCCCGTCACGCTCCGCGAGGCACTCCTCGGCGCGGAGGTCCCGGTCCCGACGCTCGACGGCCGCCTCCTCCTCAAGGTTCCGGAGGGGACGCAGAACGGGCGGACGATCCGCCTGGCGGGCAAGGGGATGCCGCGCCTGCGGGGGGAGGGCCGGGGCGACCTGCTCGTCCGCGTCCGGGTGGTGCTGCCCGCCCTCGACGAGCACGGGCGCGCCGCCGCGACGTCCTTCCTCGACGCCATCGACCAGCCCGACCCCCGGCGGGGCGCCTGAGCCCCCCGGCCGCACCCGGAGCACGAACGCACCATGAACCTCGAACACTTCACCCAGAAGGCCCAGGAGGCGATCGCCGGCGCGCAGGCGCTGGCGGAACGGCTCCAGAGCCCCGTCCTGGACGCCGAGCATCTCCTGGCCGCCCTCGCCGAGGACGACGAGGGGATCCCGGCCCAGACCCTCCGCCGCGTCGGCGTGGACCTGGCCGCCTTCCGCGGCGAGCTGGCGGCGCTCCTCGCCCGCCGGGCGAAGGTCGCCGGCGGCCAGCTGACCCTCGATGGCCGTGCCCGCCGGGTGCTGGAGCGCGCCGCCGAGGAGGCCCGTCGCCTCGGGGACGACTTCGTCTCGACCGAGCACCTCCTCCTGGGGATCGTCGACGTCGGCGGCGAGGGGCAGGCCCTCCTCGAGCGCCACGGCGCCGGGCGCGAGGCCTTCCTGGCGGCACTGACCGGGATCCGCGGGGGCCAGCGGGTCACCTCGGCAACGCCGGAGGGCACCTACGCAGGCACTGGAGAAGTACGGCCGCGACCTTACCCAGGAGGCGCGGGCCGGGAAGCTGGACCCGGTGATCGGCCGTGACGACGAGATCCGGCGGGTCATCCAGGTCCTCTCCCGCCGAACCAAGAACAACCCCGTCCTCATCGGCGAGCCGGGCGTCGGCAAGACGGCGATCGTGGAGGGCCTCGCCCAGCGGATCGTCCGCGGCGACGTCCCCGAGACGCTCAAGGAGAAGAGGGTCGTCGCCCTGGACCTCGGCGCCCTCATCGCCGGGGCCAAGTACCGCGGCGAGTTCGAGGAGCGCCTCAAGGCCGTCCTGCGGGAGATCAAGGAGAGCGAGGGGCGGATCGTCCTCTTCATCGACGAGCTGCACACGGTGGTCGGGGCCGGTGCGGCCGAGGGCGCCATGGACGCGTCCAACCTCCTCAAGCCGATGCTGGCCCGCGGCGAGCTCCACACGATCGGGGCGACGACACTCGACGAGTACCGCAGGCACGTCGAGAAGGACGCCGCCCTGGAGCGCCGTTTCCAGCCGGTCCTCGTGGATCAGCCGACGGTCGAGGAGACCATCTCGATCCTGCGCGGCCTGCGCGAGCGCTACGAGGTCCACCACGGCGTCCGGATCACGGACTCTGCCCTTGTCGCCGCGGCAACGCTCTCCAACCGCTACATCACGGGGCGCTTCCTGCCGGACAAGGCGATCGACCTCGTCGACGAGGCCGCCAGCCGCCTGCGCATGGAGATCGACTCCATGCCGGTCGAGCTCGACGAGCTGGAGCGGCGGCGCGTCCAGCTCGAGATCGAGCGGGAGGCGCTCAAGAAGGAGAAGGACGAGGCGTCGAAGGCGCGCCTGGCGGCCCTCGAGACGGAGCTCGGCGAGATCGCCGAGCAGGCCGGCGCCATGAAGCAGCGCTGGGAGACCGAGAAGGCCGCGATCGCCGGGCTGCGCAGGACGAAGGAGGAGCTGGAGGCCGCCGGGCTTCGCATCGAGCAGGCCGAGCGCGAGGCCGACTACGGCACGGCGGCCGAGCTCAAGTACGGCACCCTCGTCCAGCTCCAGGAGCGCATGAAGGCCCAGGCGGCCGCCCTCGCGGCGTCGGACGGCGCCCCGCGCCTGCTCAAGGAGGAGGTCGACGCCGAAGACATCGCCGAGATCGTCGGCGCGTGGACGGGCATCCCGGTGAACCGCCTGGTGGAGGGCGAGATGGCCAGGCTCGTGCGGATGGAGGAGGCTCTCCACGAGCGGGTCGTCGGCCAGGACGAGGCGATCGAGGCCGTCTCCGACGCCGTCCGGCGGGCCCGGGCGGGGCTCGGGGACCCCCGCCGGCCCATCGGCTCGTTCCTCTTCCTCGGCCCGACCGGCGTCGGCAAGACTGAGCTGGCCCGGGCCCTGGCCGCCTTCCTGTTCGACGACGAGCACGCGATGGTGCGGCTCGACATGAGCGAGTACATGGAGAAGTTCTCCGTGCAGCGGCTCATCGGTGCCCCGCCCGGCTACGTCGGCTACGACGAGGGCGGCCAGCTGACCGAGGCCGTCCGCCGCCGGCCGTACGGGGTGATCCTCTTCGACGAGATCGAGAAGGCCCACCCGGACGTCTTCAACGTCCTTCTCCAGGTGCTCGACGACGGCCGCCTGACCGACGGCCAGGGTCGGACGGTCGACTTCAAGAACGCCGTCCTGATCATGACCAGCAACGTCGGCAGCCAGGCCATAGCCGCCTACGCGGGGCGGCCGACGGCCGGCGACACGGGCTACGAGACGATGAAGCGGGAGGTCCTGGGGACCCTGAGGGGGACGTTCCGCCCGGAGTTCCTCAACCGGGTCGACGAGGTCATCGTCTTCCACGCCCTCACCGAGGACGACCTGGCCCGCATCGTCGACCTGCTCCTCGCCGAGCTGGGCCGGCGCCTGGCCGGCCACGACCTGGCCGTCGAGGTGACGCCAGCGGCGAAGGGCGTGATCGCCCGCGAGGGCACCGACCCGACCTACGGGGCCCGGCCGCTGAAGCGGACGATCCAGCGCCTGGTGGAGAACCCGCTGGCCCGAGCGCTCCTGCGCGGCGAGTTCAAGCCCGGGACGCTGATCCGGGTGGATGCCGACCCGGTCGGCGGCACGCTCGTCTTCACCCAGGAAGGGGCGACCGTGGTCTCCGAGGCCTCGGAACGGCGCGATGCCCGGTCCGGCGCGGGCGAGGCGGTCGCCGCCGGGGCCGCGCCATCGATCCTGGACCTGCCCCCGACGGCGGGTCCGAGGAAGAAGGACGGCGACGGGGAGCGGCTGAACTAGCGTCGGCGGCGCGGACCGTGCCCGGGGCCAACCGTCCACCTCGTCGGCCCTGACGCGCTGCGCCCGTACCATGCGCGGATGACACCGGAAGACGTCCGCGCCCGGTTCGCGGCGCTGCGGCACCCGTACCCGCCGCCGCCAGCGTGGCTGCGCCCGGAGCGGCTGCCCGACGGCTTGCCCTTCGAGCGGCCGGCAGCGCCCCCCGGCGCCCGGCTCGCGGCCGCCCTCGTCCTGGTCTACCCCGGTCACCGACGGGGAGGCGTACCTCGTCCTCACGGAGCGCGTGGAGTACGGGACCGACCAGCACTCGGGCGAGGTCTCGCTCCCCGGTGGCAAGGTGGATCCCGGCGACGTGGACCTGGTCGCCACGGCGCTCCGGGAGGCGCAGGAAGAGGTCGGGCTCGACGTCGGCGAGGCGGGCGTCGAGGTGATCGGCCGTCTGGACCCGCTCTGGATCCCGCCCAGCAACTTCCTGGTGACCCCGATCGTCGCGGTGGCGGCGCGCCGGCCGGTCTTCGTGCCCGAGATCCGGGAGGTGGCCGCCATCCTGGAGGTGCCGGTGGCGGCCTTCCTCCCGGGCGTGGCGCCCGTGCTCGTCGACCCCGACCCGCGCGGCCGCCCGCTGCGCTACGGCGCCTACGTGGTGGAGGGCCGGATCGTCTGGGGCGCCACCGCCGCGATCCTCGGCCAGCTCGGGGCGGTGCTCGGCGGGTGACGGCGCGCCGGACGGGCGTGCTGCGCCGGGCCGGACCAGCCGGCCCCGTCACCCTCTTCGGCTTTCGGCCACTGCCTTGAGCACGCGGCAGGCGCGCAGAGTCACCCACCTGCTCGGCTGCCCCTGCACGTCGATGTCCACGACCATCTTGCCCGCATAGGCATAGCGGTTGACCCAGCGTCCCCGGTCGTCCTGCTGGGCGAGCAGCCACTCGATCGCCGGGCCGAGCCGCGGGTCGCCCGCGGCGCCGGCCTCGCAGAGCGCCTCCAGGACCTGCAGGACGTCGGTCACGTAGCCGGAGGGGAAGCCGACCTTGAACCACGAGCCATTGGGCCTGCTGTTGCCCCAGCCCATCGGGTAGTCGGCCGCGGCGGGGTCCCGGCTCAGCAGGAACGCGACGCCGGCGTCGATCGCTCTCTGGACGTGCGGCGCACGGCGCACGGGCGGGATGCGGGCCAGCGCCAGGACGGCCTTCGTCGCTCCCCACGCGCAGGGCTGGCCCTCGTTGGCGCCGCAGCGGAAGCCCGGCCCCGGCATCGACGACCTGTAGAAGCGGATCTCGCCCTCGCCGGTGATCGCCGCGGCCTGCCAGTCGATCGACCGCCCGACCCGTTCGTCGTCGAGCCAGCCGAAGCCGATGAGCGCGCGCAGCAGGTTCCCGTTGAGGCAGTGGATGGCAGTCGACGGTGCGGGCCTGGCCTCGCCGGACGCCACGGCCCCGAACCCCCCGGCGGTCGTCTGGGCGTGGTCGAGGAGATACGCACACGCGGTCCTGATCCGCGCGTCGGTCCCGTCGGCGCCGAGCTGGTCCAGGAAGACGAGAGACCAGACGGTCGAGGCGTACTTCGGCCCGTAGCCCGACCCGGGCCTCCCCCACCAGCCGGCCGGGTCCTGGGCGGCGAGGATGGCCGCGATGGGGTGAGTCGTCATGGCCGCCGCCCTGGCGTCGCTCACCTCGGGGTCGTCCGGGAGCCGGTCGCCGAGCTGGCGAAGCGCAAGGTGCCGGACGGCCGGGGTCGCCTCGTCCAGCAGCCAGGGGAGCGGGTCGCCGCGCAGCGCGTCGATCCAATCGGCCATCGGGTCTCCCGCGGTACGTCGCGCGTCCCTCGCGCACGGGAGCATCGTGCCGGCGCCCGGCGGGTCCCGCCAAGGGCCATTCGGGCATGCCGCCCTGCGGAAACGAGGTGCTAGAGAGGCTCGCCCTCGGCCGCGGCGAGGGCGACGTCGGCGGGCGAGGCGGCAAGCCCGCCGTCGGCCCTCGCGACCGGGCCGGCAGCGGCGCCAGCCCCCGGTCGGCCGGCGCCGAGCGCGAGCGCGCGCCCATCGAGGATCCCCCGGAACTGCGTGTCGTCCGGGCCGGCGAGCTCCACGACCAGGGCCCGCATCTCGGAGATCTCCGTCCACGCGGCGTGGACCACGCCCGCCGGCCAGAGGACAGCCTCGCCTGCCGCCACCCGGGCCCGCTCCTCCCCGACCGTGACCATGCCGCCGCCCTCGATCACGATGAACCACGCGGTGTTCGGGTTGGAGTGCGGCTCGACGCTCGCGCGCCGGGCGAAGGCCAGCTCCGAAACCGTCCCGCGGGCGTCCGCGTGAATCACCTGGCCGGCAACGCCGGTGGTCCCCGGCGGCCCGTCGGGGCGCCGATTGCCGACCCCGAAGCGCCGGATCTCCATGGCGCCCCTCCTCCGACGGCCTGCGCGACCTCAGCGACGACGGCGCTGGGACCGGGCGCCGCGCGAGGCGCGCTTGGGGCGGATGGTCGCCTCGGGATGCGCGAACTTCTGCTTCGAGTAGTAACGGGCCCGGGCCAGCTGCGTCTCGTAGGCCGCGAGATATGGCGGGAAGCGCACGAAGCGGACCCAGAGGAGGATCCCGACGCCCACGGGGATGGAAAGGACCACGAAGAGGAAGTCGAAGTGGAAGAGGGCGTAGACGAGGAGCATGAAGAAGAAGATGACGCCCGACCAGAGGAGCCACTCGTACATGTCCAGGTAGACCTGGTGGCGGCGCAGCTGGCGCGAGCGCAGGTTGTACAGGAGGACCGTGGCGACCATCCCGATCAGCGAGAAGACCCAGATCGCGTTGAACAGGTCGGGGAAGTTCTTGTCGTTGAACGCGAGAAAGAGGTATTCCCAGGGCGGGAGCGTCACGGTCGCGGAGCCTCCTCGACGGCGGAGCGCCCGGCGGGCGCCACGGAACGGTCCGCCGAGTATGCCACGGTCGCGCGCTATACTCGGGCCGCGGAGCGTGAAGGCCGCCCTGTGTCCCGGGCGGGGAGATCGGCGCGCGAGGCCCGACGCCGCGCCCATACGGAGGTCCCAGCCGGGTGCGAGCCCTCCTCTCGGTCGCCAACCGCCAGGGACTGGTTGGCCTTGCGCGCGACCTCCTGGCCCTCGGGGTCGAGGTCTACGCCACCGACGGGACCCGCGAGCACCTCCTGGCCGACGGAATCGACGTCCGGCCAGTGACCGCTCTCACGAACGTCCCCCCGCTCCTCGGCGGCTCGGTCAAGACCTTCCACCCCGCCGTATACGCCGGGATCCTTGCCCGCCGCGACCGGCCCGAGCAGCTGGCCGAGATGGCCGAGCACTCCATCGGGCTAATCGACCTCGTCGTCGTCAACGTCAAGCCGTTCGCTCCCCAGGTGGGGGCGCGTCGCGTCCCCCTCGACGAGGCGATCGAGATGATCGACGTGGGCGGCACGGCGCTCCTCTCAGCCGCCGCCCGCAACCACGCCGGGGTCGCCGCCGTCCCCGGCCCCGCCGCGTACGAGCAGGTCGTGGCCGAGCTCCGCGCCCGGGGCAGCGTCTCCGCGGAGCTCCGCCAGCGCCTGGCCGCCGAGGCCTTCGCGGTCGTGGCCGCCTACCACGCCCAGGTCGCGGCCTACCTGAACCAGGTGACCGGGACGACCTTCCCGCCCCACATCAGCGTCGTCCTCGAGAAGGTGGCGGACCTGGCCCACGGCGAGAACCCGCACCAGCGGGCCGCCTTCTACCGCGAGACAACCCACCGCGACGGCACCCTGGCCGACGCGATGCGCCTCCAGGGAGGCGAGCCCTCGTTCAACGACCTTCTCGACCTCGACGCCGCCTGGCGGATCGCCGCCGACTTCGCCGCCCCGACCGCCGTGGTCGTGCGCCACACCGACCCCGTCGGGATCGCCTCGAACCACGCCCTGGCCGTGGCCCTCCGGCATGCCCTCGAGACGGATCCGGCGGCCTCCTTCGGCAGCACGGTCGCCGTCAACCGGACCGTCGACGAGGCCACGGCGCGGGCGATCGCCGAGGGAACCTTCGAGGCGCTGGTGGCGCCCGGCTACGCCGACGAAGCCCTGCGAATCCTCTCGGCGCGGCCCGAGCTGGAGGTCCTCTCGGTCCCCCCGAACCCGTCCGACGGCCTCCGCGACTACGGGATCGCCGCCCTCGACTTCAAGCGGGTCGGCGGCGGGCTCCTGGTGGAGACGCTCGACGGGACGGCCCTCGACCGGGGTCAGCTGCGCGTGGTGACGCAGCGGCGCCCGACCCTCGAGGAGCTGACCGACCTGATGTTCGCCTGGCGGGCCGCCGCCCACGTCCGATCCAACGCGATCGTGCTGGCCCGGAACCTCCAGACGGTGGGGGTCGGAGGCGGCCAGGTGAGCCGCCAGGTGGCCGTGGAGATCGCCCTCCGCCGCGCCGGCGACCGGGCGAAGACGGCGGTGATGTCGTCCGACGCCTACTTCCCGTTCCCCGACGTGATCGCCCACGCGGCCGTCGCCGGCGTGACCGCGATCATCCAGCCGGGAGGCTCGCGCCGCGACGAGATGGCGATCGAGGTGGCCGACCGCCACCATCTCGCCATGGTCTTCACCGGCCGGCGCCACTTCCGGCACTGAGCCGGGGCCGCGTCCGACCTGGCGTCCTGGGCTGACAGGGGGTCCGCATGCGTGAGCCGCTGGTCATCGCGGTTGCCCAGCCGGTGTGCGCGTCCCATGACGTCGGGCTGAACGCGCTGACACACGCGGCGACGATTCGCTCGGCCGGCGCCCGGGTGGTGGTCTTTCCCGAGCTGTCCCTGACCGGGTACGAGCTGGATGCCCCGGCGGTCGGCGTCGGGGACCCGCGACTGGGGCCGATCGTCGAGGCCTGCGCCGAAGTGGGGGCGCTGGCGCTCGTGGGCGCCCCGGTGCGCGGCAAGGCGGGCCTGTCGCACATCGCGATGCTGGCCATCGACCGTGCCGGGGCCACGGTGGCCTACCGGAAGATGTGGCTGGGCGGGGCGGAGTCGGACCGGTTCAGCCCGGGCGAAGGGCCGGCCGTGCTCGAGGTCGACGGCTGGCGGCTCGGCCTGGCCATCTGCAGGGACACCGGCATCCCGGCCCATGCGGCCGACACCACCGCCCTGGGGATCGACGCCTACGTCGCGGGCGTCCTGGAGTCCGCGGAAGACTCGGCCGTCCCGGGTGAGCGGGCCCGGCGCATCGCGGCCGATCACCGGGTCTGGGTCGCGATGGCCAGCTTCGCCGGCTCGACCGGGGGCGGCTACGCCCGGGCCGCGGGTCGTTCTGGCATCTGGGCGCCCGGTGGGGCCGTGGTCGCCCAGGCGGGGCCCGGGACCGGTGCCATCGCCCGCGCGACGCTCGGCTGAAGACGCGGGCCGACGACAGGCAACAGACCTGGGTGGAGTCTGTCAGCCTCCGCGGAGTCGCCGCAGGTCTGCCTCCGTGAGGTCAGCTTCGCGCAGGATGGCGCGGAGCGTGCCGGGCGGGACGTCACCCCATTGCATGGGCAGCGTGACGAGGCGGCGCCCGCCATCGGGCTCGATCCGCTGAAGCCGCAGGTCGCCCGTTGCGTCGGGTCTCGGGCGGAGCGTGATCAACAGCCATCGGGGCGGCATCGTACTCCGAGGCCCCTTCACCGGCGCTCATCGCCGGCCCTGCTGAGATGGCCATCGAACGGCGGACCGCGGAGACCTCGCGCCTGACGCTCGAGGCCCGGGAGCGCTGGCCGAGGGGATCGGTCTCAGCCGGGTCGCCAGGCTCCCACCGCCGTGTCCCAGCGCCCGACCGGCCGGACCGCCTCGGGGCCTTCCGCGGTCTCGGCGCGGGCGCGGGCCGAGGCGACCGTCTCGCCCCAGCCCGACGGGCAGAGGCCGGGGGCGAGGTCGGCAAGCGGGGCGAGCACGAAGAGCCGTTCCCGCGCGCCCGGGTGGGGGACCTGCAACCACTGGGCTTCGGGCCTCGCCGGGTCGTCGCTGCGGGCGGCCGGCGGGCGCTCGGTCCGGATCGCGTGGCGGCCGAAGACGAGGAGGTCGAGATCGAGCTCGCGCGGACCCCAGCGCTCGCGGAGCTGCCGGCCGAAGGCGCGCTCGATCGACTTGAGGGCGAGGAGCAGCGCCAGGGCTCCGGTCTCCGGGTCGGGGCCGGCCGGGACGTCGAGGGAGACGACCGCGTTGCGGAACTCCGGCTGGTCCGTGACCCCGACGGGCTTCGTGGCGTAGAGGCGGGAGACGCCGGCGAGCCGGACGCCGGGCAGGGCCGCCAGGACGTGGATCCCGGCAACCAGCATGCCCGCCGCGTCGCCGAGGTTGGCGCCCAGGCCGACGTAGGCCCGGACGCGGCGGGGCCGGCGGGGGGGCTTCATCGGGCGCGGGGCGTGGGCGGCCGGGTGCCGAGGGGCGTCGTGGTCCGCGGGCGCGGCCATGTCGAAGAAGAGCGCGGCGACGTCGCACGCGAACGCGGTGCCATGCCCCGAGAATACGCGCGTGGGCGCCGTCACGGTCCTGATCCTCCATCCGCCGCTCCCCGTCGACGCGGGTCCGCTCGCCGGCGCGCTCGACGCCGCGCGGCGGGAGCTGGCGGCACGCCACCTCGCCGGGTTCCGGGCCGCCGGAGCGACGTCGGTCGAGCTCGTCGAGGAGGAGCGGGTCGAGCCGTTCGGCGCTCGCCTGCGGCGCCTCGCCGGGGCGGCGGGCACGCCGGGGATCGTCGTCCTGGGATCCGGGGCGCTGGCCCTGGCGCGCCCGCTCGACTACGGCGCCTTCGTGACGGCCGCGGCGTCCGACCTCCCGTGCGCCCTGGCGAACAACCGCTACTCGGCGGATGCGGTCGCCGTCGCCGGGGCGGCCGTGCTCCGCGACCTCCCGGACCTCCCCGCGGACAACGCCCTGCCGCGCTGGCTCGAGGAGGTCGCCGGGTACCGCGTGGACGACCTGCGCCGGCGGCCCCGCCTCGGGCTCGACCTGGATTCGCCCGCCGACGTGGTGGTCGCGGGCGGGGCGCTCCCCTCGGCCGCGGCCGGGTCGCTGCTCGTGTCGCGCGTCCGCGCCCTTCGGTTGGTGCTCGGTGACCGTCGGTCAGAGCTTACGGTTGCCGGGAGGACGTCGTCCGCCACGCTCGTCGTGCTCGAGCGTCACGCGGCCTGCCGCGTGCGGGCATTGATCGAGGAGCGCGGGCTTCGGGCGGCGTCGCACCTGGCCCTGGCAACCGGAGTCGCCGGCCGAGACCGCTCTGCGGAGGCGCCTCCTGAGTACGCGCCGACCGACCCAGCATCGACCGCTTCCGCGTCGACCGCCCGTCCGCCGGCCTCCGTCCTGGGGCTCCTCCTCGACCGGGACGGTCCCGGAGAGATCGGCCGGATCCTCGCCCGGCTGGGCGACGCCGGCGTCGTCGATACCCGTGTCCTCCTCGCCCACCGACTGGGTGCCGACGAGGCGGCCTGGCCGCCGCCTGAGGACCGCTTCGCTTCGGACCTGCTGCTGCCGGATCGCATCTCCGATCCGTGGCTGCGGGCGCTCACCGCCGCGGCCGTGTCGGCGCCGATCCCCGTCCTCCTCGGCGGGCACACGCTGGTCGGTCCCGGCCTGCGCCTGCTCGTCGAACGCGGCGCGCGACGGCCCGCGGAGCGCGTCCGATGACCACGCCCGCCGAGGATGCGATCCGGGCCGAGATCGCCCGGCGGGGCCCGATCGCCTTTGCGGACTTCATGGCCATGGCGCTCGGCCATGCCGAGGGCGGCTACTACACCGCCCCGGCGGCCCGTCCGACCCGCGGCGGCGACTTCCTGACCGCGCCCGAGCTGCACCCGATCTTCGGCGCGACGCTCGCCCGGCAGGTGGCCGAAGCCTGGGAGCGCCTCGGCCGGCCCGCCCCGTTCACCCTGGTTGAGTACGGCGCCGGGGCCGGGACCCTGGCGCTGGCCGTCCTCGCCGGCCTCCGCGACGACGGCTCGCGGCTCGCCGACGCCCTCGCCTATGCCCCGGTCGAGGTCAACCGGCACCGTCTCGCCGAGCTGCGCGCACGCGCCGGCGCGTCCGGCCTGACCCTCGTCGACCCGACTGGCCTGGACGGCGCCCCGGTCGTCGGCGTCGTCCTCGCCAACGAGTTCCTCGACGCGCTCCCCGTCCATCTTCTCGAGGTCCGGGGCGGGCGGGCGCTGGAGGTCCGGGTGACCGTCGGTGCTGGTGGAGCCATCGGCGAGACGCTGGACGAACCGTCGGATCCCGCGCTCGGCGACCGGCTGGAGCGCCTGGCGCGGGATGGGATCACGCTCGTCGAGGGCCAGCGGCTCGAGGTCCGCCCGGCCGTGAGAGAGTGGGCGCTCGATGTCGGCCGGAGGCTGGCGGTGGGCCTCGTCCTCGTGATCGACTACGGCGCGCCGGCGGCCGACCTGTACGGGCCGCGCCGGCGGGCGGGCACGCTCATGACCTACCGCGGGCACGTCGCGGAGGGAGACCGCGGGGCTCCGTATCGCGACGTCGGGGAGCGGGACATCACGGCCCACGTCGACACCACGGCCCTCGGCGAGGCCCTCGCGGACGCGGGCCTCGATCTCCTCGGGGAAACATCCGGGGCCGAGCTCCTCGTCGGCTGTGGGCTGGAGGAGCTGCTCGGGCGGCGCCAGGCGGGCGTCGGGTCGGCATCCGAAGCCCTGGAGCTGCGCAGCGCGGTCGTGCGCCTGCTCGACCCGCGCCACCTCGGCGGCTTTCGGGCGGTGGTTGCCGGCCGCGGGATAGCCCGGCAGCCGCCCCTCCGTGGGCTCTCGTATCGGATGCCGGGAGCGCAGCGGCGCTGACCCGACGCGGGCCGGGCTCCTGGAACACCGTCCGATGAGCGCCGAAGCACGTCGCCGGACGTGCGAAGATGCAGGCTCAGACGCGTCCCGGAACGGGTCACCCTGTGCGCCATCGTCCAGCCATTCGCTGTGCCATTGCCGCGGCTGTGGCTGTGGCCGTGGCTGCCCTGATGCTTTCCGGCTGTGAGCTGGCCGGCCCCCGAGCCGGACTTCCAGCCCTCCCGACCCGGGATCCGGCGTTGCAGGTGCTGGGTGCCTCGCTCGCGCCGGCGTGCGCAGGCCGAGGCGTGCCAGCGGCGGGCGCGATCTCGTCGACCGGAAACCATCTCCTGGTGCTGGACTTCTCCGGGCGCGAGCTTCATTGGATCACCTTCGACGCGTCGGGCGATGAGGTGGAGTGGCCGTGGGCGGCACCGCCCGAGTGGCAACCATCGACCTTGGCCGACACGGAGCTCGTGGCCTGCATCCAGGCCGACCAGGCCGCGACCGAGGTGGAGGTCTGCCGGTACGCCGGCGGAGCGCACACGGTCGCTCGCTACGACGCGACGCGGCAAGTGGTCGTCATCGAGGCGGCGTCGGGACGGGTGCGGGCCACCTTGGCGATCACCCAGCGCGCGAACCTCTGCGATGTGGTCGAGAAGTCGAGCACGACGGCGCTGTACGGCGATGTCTCCCCCGAGGTTGTCTGGGGTTACCTCGCCGACCTGGTGGAGAGCGGAACGACGAGGCAGAGCGAAGACCCGATGCCGTGGGGCCAGGAGGTGCTCGACCAGCTCGGCCCGTGGGGCCTGGAATCCGCCGCCGCGGCCTTCCCGATGGACCTGCTGACTCTTCGCAGCGAGATAGGGACGATGGATCCCGGCGAGAGCCTGGAATCGATCGCCATCCAGGCCTCCAGGGACTACGCGATCATCAGGGCCGGAATCCACGACGGCGTGAAGACGCGGCTCGACGCCAGGGTCGCAGGCGGCTCCATGACTGCCGATGTCGGGGCCTTCACCCTGCAACGGCTCGACACGTGGCTGGCGGCGGGCGGGCGGCCCGCCTCACCGTAGCGCCCTGTCGTACCGCAGCCACCCGGCCCCACGCCGGCCGCGTGGAGCCGGCCCAGCGCGTGGAACCGGCCCACCGCGACGGCCCACAAACGGCCGGCGTCCCCTGCTACCATGCCCCCGCGGCTCGCGGCCCCCCGGGCCGCTTGTGTGTGCGCGTCTCGTTCGAGCTTCCCGCCGGGCCGGCGGATCAGCGACGGAACTCATGGTCCCCGGCCGCAGAGAGGTGCGATGGAAGGCATCTGGTACGTCGTCGGCCTCGCGATCGCAGGCGTCGCCTTCGTGTTCATCGTGATCGCCGCCTCGTGGCTCATCAGCCATCGCACGAAGGGCAGCCCTCTCAAGGGGCTCCCGTACGAGAGCGGCATCCCGACGTACGGCGACACTCACGGGCGGTTCGGCGTCTCGTACTACATCTACGCGCTGCTCTTCGTCGCCTTCGACATCGAGGTGATCTTCATCTTCCTGTGGGCGCTGGTCGTGCGCGATCCGATCCCCGGCGTGATGGCCTCGATGGTGACCTTCGTCCTCATCCTGCTGCTGGGCCTGGCCTACGCCTGGCGCAAGGGCGTGCTGACGTGGCGCTGACCAGCCCGCAGGGGCGCCCGGCAGCCGCAGGCGCGGCCGGCGGCCCGCCTCCCGGGTCGCCCGGCAGCCGCCTGCCCGTTCGGGCGACGACCGCCGCGGACGAGGTCGCCGAGGCGATCGTGGTCCCGAACGCGCTCTGGACCCCGGTCGACGGCGAGGCCTACGGCGGCGTGCCGGTCGACGAGGCGCCCACGCTGGCCCTGAAGCGCTACGACGAAACCGGCGAGGGGCGCCGCAACGACGCCCGCTGGGGCGCCCTCGGCGTGATCCCTACCAAGGCCGATTACATCCTGGACCTGATCCGGCTGAACAGCCTCATGCCGCTCCTGTCGGGCCTGGCCTGCTGCGCCTTCGAGATGATGTCCGCGGCCACGAGCAAGAACGACATGGACCGCTGGGGCATGTTCCCCTTCCGGGCCTCGCCGCGCCAGGCGGACGTCCTGATCGTGGCCGGCACGCTCACCACGAAGATGGCCGAGCCGCTGATCCGCCTGTGGGACGAGATGCCGGAGCCGAAGTGGGCGGTCGCGATGGGCGACTGCACCTGTTCCGGCGGCCGCTACAAGCGGAGCTACAGCACGATCCAGGGGATCGATCGGGTCATGCCCGTCGACGTCTACATCCCCGGCTGCCCGCCCCGCCCGGAGGGCATGATCTACGCCATGATGAAGCTCCAGCAGCTGATCAGGCAGCGCCGCGGCCACTGGCCGGAGCGGGCGATCGGCCCCACCGTCCCGGAGGGGATCTGACCGTGGACCACTCGCTCGGGGCGCTCCTGGAGCGGAAGCTGGGCTCGTCGCTGGCGGGCCCGGTCCGCCAGCGCCACGACGAGACTGAGGTCCGGATCCGGCCCGGAGACCTGCCGCGGGTGATGCGGACCCTGCACGACGATCCGGACCTCCAATTCGAGTACCTGTCGGACCTGGGCGGCGTGGACACCGGGACCACGTTCCAGGTGGTCTACCACCTGTGGAGCGAGTTCACCCCGGATTGGCTGCGGGTCGTCGTGGACGAGATCCCCCGCGACGAGCCGCGCCTCCCCTCGCTCACCTTCCTCTGGAAGGGCGCCGAGTGGATGGAGCGCGAGGCGTACGACATGTTCGGCCTCGTCTTCGAGGGGAACCGCGACCTCCGTCGCATCTACCTGCCCGACGACTTCGTGAGCTTCCCGCTGCGCAAGGACTTCCACCTGCCCGACGACGCCTCGCGCTCGCCGGGCGGCGGGATCCGGCAGATGGAGCGCGCCGGCGCCCCGAAGGACGCGGACGAGACCACCCTGCGACGCACGTCGCCCGGGACGTAGGCGAGAGCGAGCATGTCCACCCCGACGCGCCCCAGCCTGGACGACCCGGCGCTCCAGATCCCGGTCGACCACGCCGGCGTCTTCGAGCCGATCCCGATCGCCCATACCGAGCGACAGGAGGAGTTCTACGCCCTCCGCGACGGCGAGATGCTCCTCAACATCGGGCCTCACCACCCCGCAACCCATGGCGTGCTGCGGGTCGTCCTGAAGATCAACGGGGAGCAGGTCGTGGACCTGGACCCGATCCTGGGCTACCTCCACCGGGGCGTCGAGAAGCTCTGCGAGAACGCCGACTACCACCAGTCGATCGCGTACATGGATCCCCTCGACTACCTGGCCTCGATCTTCTGCGAGTGGCCGGCCGTCACGGCCTTCGAGAAGCTCCTCGACGTCGAGGTCCCGCGGCGGGCCGAGTACATCCGGGTCATCGCCGGCGAGCTCAACCGGATCACCAGCCACACGCTGTTCATCGGCTTCATGGCCCTGGACCTCGGCGGCATCACGCCCATCCTGTGGAGCTTCTCCGAGCGGGACGAGATGGTGGAGATGCTGGCCGGCCTGACCGGCGCCCGGATGCTCTTCAACTATCTCCGGATCGGCGGTGTCAACGGCGACCTGAACCACGAGTTCATGAGCCGCCTGGGCGACTGGATGAGCCGGGCGGGCGCCCAGCTCGAGGCGGGCACAGCCCTTCTCAACGAGAACGAGATCTTCGTGCGGCGCGCTCGGGGGCTCGGCGTCCTGGACCGCGAGACGGCCCTTCGGATGTGCGTCACCGGGCCGAATCTGCGGGCCTCCGGGGTCCCGTTCGACCTTCGCCGGGCGCATCCCTACAGCGTCTACCCGGAGCTGGACTTCGACATCCCGACCCGCCGAGAGGGCGACTCGCTCGCGCGCTACCTGCTCCGGACCGACGAGGTCAAGCAGAGCCTTCGGATCATCGACCAGTGCCTTCACCAGATGCCCGACGGGCCCGTCATGGCGCGCCTGCCACGCCTCCTGCGCCCGCGCCCGGGCCGCGCCTACAGCGCGGTCGAGGGGCCACGCGGCCAGTACTCGTGCTACGCGATGAGCGACGGGACGGACCAGCCCTTCCGGATGCGCATCCACGACCCGAGCTTCCTGCACCTGCAGCTCCTGGGTCACCTGATGCCGGGCAACCTCCTCCCGGACATGATGGCGATCATGTCGTCGCTGGACCCGGTCATGGGCGGCGTGGACAAGTGAGGGCACCTCGCCGATGACCGCGGTGACCTCCTACTGGAGCCGGCTCTCGCTCTCCGCGCGGGTGCTGCTGGTCCTCCTGCCGACGCTCCTCGTGCTGAGCGCCGTCGCCACGGTGGCGGTCGTCCTGCTCGGGCCCCCGCTCGTCGATTTCCTCGTCGCCAACCCGGGCCCTGTCCGCTTCGCCGTCGCCGCCGCTGGTGATCATGGTGGCCACGATCCCGACCGCGTTCGTGGTCATCTACATGGAGCTGAAGATCATCGCCCGGATGAACCTTCGCGTGGGCCCCGACCGGGTCGGCCCATTCGGCAGCGCCCAGTCCCTCGCCCACGGGTTCAAGGTCCTCGGCAAGGAGGACTACACCCCGATCGGCGTCGACGTCACGATCTTCACCCTCGCCCCGGTGGCCGTTTTCCTGGCGACGATCATGAGCTTCCTCGTGATCCCGTTCGCGCCCGGCCTCGTGGCGCAGGACTTCAACATCGCCCTGCTCTACTTCTTCGCGATCGGGGGCCTCAACGTCGTGGGCCTGATGATGGCCGGCTGGGCCAGCTTCAACAAGTACAGCCTCATCGGCGCCCTGCGAGCCGCTGCCCAGGCGGTCAGCTACGAGATCCCGCTCACGCTCTCCGTGGTCGGCGTGATCATCCTGGCCGGCACGATGAGCCTGGGCTCAATCGTGGAGCAGCAGGCCGGCTCCTTCCTGGACTGGAACGTCTGGAAGCAGCCGCTGGGCCTCCTGATCTTCTTCATCGCCGCGACCGCCGAGGCCAACCGGACGCCGCTCGACATGACCGAAGCCGACCAGGAGATCGTGGCCGGCTTCGCCACCGAGTACTCGGGCATGCGCTACGGCTTCTTCTTCTTCGCCGAGTACGTCAACGTGTTCGTCATCTCGGCGATGACGGTCGTCCTCTTCTTCGGCGGCTGGAACGCACCCTTCGACTGGCCCTTCCTGGTCACCCTCAGCCTCGACCCCGCGAGCCTCGGGCCGGGCCTCTTCGTCCTGCTGGGGCTGGCCCCGGTGGTGGGCACGGCGTTCCTGGCGCTTCCCTTCTGGATCGGCTCCTCCCGGATCTCGATGCTCCAGGCGCTCGTGATCGGGTTCGTCCTCTTCAACCTCCTGGCCGTGATCGCCCTGTTCGGCTGGGCGTTCATCAGCTTCGAGTGGGTGGCAGGACTCTTCTGGATGATGGCCAAGAGCTACGTCTTCGTCTTCGTCTTCGTGCAGATGCGGGCGACCTTCCCCCGGGTCCGAGTCGACCAGCTCATGAGCTTCGCCTGGAAGTGGCTGCTGCCCGCCTCCCTCCTCAACATCTTCGCGACCGCGATGGCGGTCTCGATCCTGGCGAACCGGTGAGGGGGCCGCGATGAGCCGCATTCCCGGTCTCGGTCTGGTCAGGGGGATGGCGTTCACCCTGGGCCGCTTCTTCCAGCCCGCCGTCACGATCAAGTACCCCGAGGTCGACGCGGACGTCGCGGTGAATTACCGCGGCCGGCTCCAGCTCCTCCACGACGAGCACGGCACGCTCAAGTGCGAGACCTGCTTCCAGTGTGCCCAGGCGTGCCCGATCGAGTGCATCGACATGGGCGGGGCTGACACGAAGGGTCGCTACGCGGTCCACTGGGGCGCCGCCGAGACGTATGGCGAGAGACGCACCGAGTCGGCGCTCCGTCGCGCCGGCCGCGAGGTTCCCGACGCGCTCTTCACGGCCTTCCCGCCGGCCGACCTGGCTGCCGTGGACGCGATCCTGCTGCGCCACGACCACGACCCGCACTTGATGCTCTCCATCCTCGAGGCCGTCCAGGCCGAGTTCGGGCACCTCCCGGTCGCCGCCCTCAAGCGGATCAGCCATCGGACGGGCGCCTGGTACGCGATGGTCTACGGCACCGCCAGCTTCTACCGTCACCTGCGCTTCGAGCGGACCGTGGAGGAGGTGGCCGTCTGCCGCTGCACGGCCTGCCTGGTGGCCGGTGGCGGCCGGCTCGCCGAGCAGATCGCCTCCGTGCTCCGGACCGAGATGGGGCGGCCGACCCCGGACGGGCGGATCCGCCTTTCCTGGCTCGCCACGCACCCGTCCGGCGCCGCCGTCCCGCTCGTGACCCTCGACGGGGAGGCCGAGCCGGACGTGACCGCCACCATCGCCACCGCCTGGGCGCAGGCGCTCGCCGGGGAGCACCCGGCCATTCGCACGGTCCACTGAGCCGATGACGACGATCCTCGCGACCCCCGCCGGCCGGCCCCGCCCGATCCTGGGCGACGCTGCCGCGACGGTCCCGACCGATCTCGCCGCCGCGGTCGCCGCGGGGGCGTTCGCCGCGCTGCGCTCCGTCACGGGCGGCCTCGGGCCCACCGGCACCGTGGCGACGATCGCCGCGTCCGGGCTGCGCGGCCGGGGCGGGGCCGGCTACCCGGCCGGCGCCAAGTGGCGGGCAGTGGCCGGCGCCGTCGACCCGGCCAGGTACGTCGTCGCCAACGGGTACGAGGCCGACCCGGCGCAGGCGACCAACCGCCTGCTCATGGAGACCCGGCCCTTCGCCGTCGTGGAGGGCGCCGCCATCGCCGCCATCGCCGTCGGCGCGCGCGAGGCGATCATCGCGGTCCGGGCGGAGTACGCCGACGCGGTGCGGATCCTCCGGGCCGCCGTCTCCGCCGCCGAGGAGAGCGGCTTCCTCGGAAAGGACGTCCTCGGCTCCGGCCGCGACATCGCCGTCACCGTTCGCACGGTGCAGGGCGCCTACATCCTGGGCGAGGAGACCGCCCTCCTCAACGCCCTGGAGGGAAAGCGCGGCCAGCCCGAGCAGCGCCCGCCCTACCCCACCGAGCGCGGCCTCTTCGGCCACCCGACCCTCGTCCACAACGTGGTCACGCTCGCGACCGTCCCCTGGATCGTCGTCAACGGCGTCGACGCCTTCCGCGCCATCGGGGATCCCGACGCGCCGGGCACCGTGCTCGTCGGTGTCTCGGGCGGCGTGGCGAATCCCGGGATCGCGGAGGTCCCCACCGGGACGACCCTGCGCGAGCTCGTCGCCCTCGCCGGTGGCGTGGCCGCCGGCCACACGTTCAAGGCGGCCCTGGTCGGCGGCCCCAGCGGTGGCTTCCTGCCGGCGGAGCTCCTCGAGACCCCCTACACGTTCGAGTCGCTCAGGGCGACCGGCGCCCACGTCGGGTCGGGCAGCGTCGTGATCGCCGACGAGCGCACCTGCATCGTGGACCTCGCCCGCCTCCTCGTCCGCTACGGCGCCGACGAGGCCTGCGGCAAGACGATCCCCTGCCGGATCGGGCTGCGCCGGCTTGCCGAGATCGGGCAGCGCTACGCCGACGGAACTGCCCGGCCCACGGACCCGAAGCTGCTCGTCGACCTCGCCGACGACTGCGCCGCCAGCGCCCTCTGCGACCACGAGCGGCTGGCGTCATCTCCCCTCCGGACCGCGATGCGATACTTCGGGCCCGAGATCGACGATCACGTCCTCCGGGGCGTCTGTCCCGCCGGCGTCTGCAGCCCGGCGCGGCTTGCTGCCGCCGCCAACGGAAGGTAGGCGACGACCGCACGATGGCCGAACTGATCGCCAGCCCCACCGCGATCGTCGCATCGACCGGCCCCGCTCCGGTCGTCGACAGCATCGCCGAGCGCCTCTTCCGGACCCAGGCGCCGCAGCGCCCGCAGTCCACGCCCGTCATCCGCCTGGAGGTCGACGGGCGGCTCGTCGAGGGTCGCGAAGGCCAGACGATCCTCGAGGTCTGCCGCGACAACGGGATCGAGATCCCGACCCTCTGCTACGAGCCCAAGCTGCCGGGCTTCGGCGCCTGCCGGATGTGCGTCGTCGAGGTGGACGGCGAGGAGCACCCGCCGATCTCCTGCTCGCGCGCGGCCGAGGCGGGGATGGTGGTCCGGACCCAGACGGAGGACCTCCGGCGGATCCGGCGGACGAACCTCGAGCTGATCTTCTCCGACCACAACGCCTACTGCCTTCCGCCCTGCCAGAACAAGTGCCCCAGCCACATCGACATCCCGGGCTTCCTCAAGACGAACGCGGAGGGCGAGTTCCGCGAGTCGGTTCGCATCTTCAAGCGGACGATCCCCTTCCCCTCGATCCTCGGCCGCGTCTGCCCGGCACCCTGCGAGGAGCACTGCCGCCGCGACGAGGTGGACGAGGCGATCGCGATCCGCGACAGCCACCGCTACGCCGGCGACCAGGTCCTCCGGGAGATGGCCGAGCAGGGCATCGACCCCCCGCTCCCCTTCGAGCTGCAGCCGAAGACGGGCAAGCGGGTGGCCGTCGTCGGCTCCGGACCGGCCGGCGCGTCGGCCGCGTACTACCTCCTGATCGCCGGCCACGACGTCACGATCTTCGAGCGTGACGAGGCGCCGGGCGGGATGCTCCGCTACGGCATCCCCGAGTACCGCCTGCCGAAGGACCGCATCCTCGACCCCGAGTACGAGAGCGTCACCCGCCTGGGCGGGCGCTTCGTCTGCGGCCGGGCGCTGGGGCGCGACTTCAGCCTCGACGACCTCCGGGACCAGGGCTTCGACGCGGTCGTCGTCGCCATCGGCTGCTACGACACGAACAAGCTGGGGATCCCCAACGAGGACGCCGACGGCGTCATCGACGGCCTAGCCTACCTCAGGGTCGCCACCCTCGGCCTCGCCTACCCGGGCCACGCGGGCTCGCGCGTCGTCGTCATCGGCGGCGGGTTCACCGCCATGGACTGCGCCCGCACCTCGATCCGCCAGGCCGCCGCGGACGTGACGCTCGTCTACCGCCGCGACATGAAGGACATGCCGGCCGCGAGCGAGGTCCACGAGGCGATGGAGGAGGGCGTGACCGCCATCTTCCAGGCCGGCCCGACCCGCGTCGTCGTCGACGAGGCGACCGGGAAGGCCCGCGGGGTGGAGTTCATCCGGATGCAGCTCGGCGCTCCCGACGAGTCCGGCCGCCGTCGACCCGCGCCGGCGCCCGGGACCGAGTTCGTCATCGAGTGCGACCGGGTCCTCATCGCCATCGGCCAGGGCCCGGACCTGGCCTGGATCGGACCCGGCAACGAGGGCCCCAGGGCGACGAAGTGGAGCCGCCTCGACGTGGATCCCGTCACCTTCGAGACGGGCCGGCCCGGCGTCTTCGGCACCGGCGACGTCCGAACCGGCGCCGCGACCGTGGTCCAGGCGATCGCCGACGGGCGGCGCGCGGCGTACGCCGTGGACGCCTTCCTGCAGGGCCAGGACCTCGCCGCGATCCGGACGCGCCAGACGCTGGCGGAGCCGCAGCCGGAGTTCCTGTCCATCGTCCCCTTCACCTCCGAGGTGAAGGAATCCCGGCACCGCCTCGCGAGCATGCCGGCGGAGGAGCGGCGGAGCTCGTACGTCGAGTACGAGATCCCCTACAGCCGCGAGGTGGCCGTCGCGGAGAGCACCCGCTGCCTCCAGTGCACCTGCGAGGCGATCGGCTTCTGCGACCTGCGCCGCCTCGGCATCGAGCACGGGACGACCCTCGGGAGCCTCGAGCCGCAGAACAACCGGGGGGCCGGCTTCCGGAGCGTCACCGAGAACCGCTTCACCGGCACCAACCACGACTACCTCCGCGACGACAGCCACGCCTTCATCCTCCGCGAGCCGTCACGCTGTATCGACTGTGGCCGCTGCGCCCAGGTCTGCTCGGACGTCGTGGGCGCGGCCTGCTACGACTTCATGCGGATCGGCTTCGACACCCTCGTCACGACGCCGCTCGACATGAGCCTCAACGACACTCCCTGCGTCTCCTGCGGCCGCTGCGCTGAGACGTGCCCCACGGGCGCCCTCATGCCGAAGCCGCGGATCCTCGCGAAATACGAGGTGGACGAGAGCCGCTGCATTCTGTGCGGCATCTGCGTGGACGCCTGCCCCTACGACGCGCTCCGCTGCGGCCCCGACTTCGAGCTGGCCCACGCGAGCCGCGAGGAACCGATGATCGACCTCATCGCGATCGCCGCCGTGGACCGCGAGACGGAGATGACCTACGGCCGCCGCGAGCGCGACTGGGCCGCGCGGGCCCTCGCCGCGGGGCGCGACATCGGGCCGCGGATGCTTCCCGTCCTCCCGGCGTCCATCGCGGGCGGCAACGGGAATGGCCACGGGAGCGGGCCCGCGGCACCACCCTCCCACGGCACCGACTGAGCGAGGCGAGAGGTGGCAATCACGGACACCGTGCCGATCCTGGGGATCAGCTGGAACGACGTGCTCTTCCTGTTCCTGGCGGCCGCCATGATCGGCAGCGCGCTGCTGGTGGTCACCCTCCGCGACATCATCCGCTGCGGCATCGCCCTGGTCGCCGCGTTCGCCGCCCTGGCCGGCATGTACGTGATGCTGGGCGCGCCCCTCGTCGCCGCCGCCCAGGTGCTCGTCTACATCGGGGCGATCGCCGTCCTCATCCTCTTCGCCGTCATGCTGACCCAGGCCAAGAACGCGCCGACCCGCCTCGTCTTCCAGACCCAGGCGATCCCCGCGGCCGCCGCCGCGATCGTTCTCGCGGTCGTCGTGGCCCTGACCGTCACCGCCACCGACTGGGGCGCCGTGGGCGAACGGGTCGTCACCGCCACGGACGCCCTGGCCCGCCTCCTCTTCAACGAGTACATCCTGCCGCTGGAGATCGTCGGCGTGCTCCTGCTCGTGGCCGTCGTCGGCGGCGTCTTCCTGGCGAAGCGGGAGGATCGCGACGCATGAGCAATTCCCTGGACGCCTACCTCGTCCTCGCCGGGATCCTCTTCGCCGTCGGCACCTTCGGCTTCCTGGCCCGGCGGAACGCGATCAGCATGCTCATGTCGATCGAGCTGATGCTCAACGCCGTCAACCTCGCCATCGTCGCCTTCGGCGCGTTCGTGCCGGAGCTGAACGTCGAGGCTTCGGTGATCGCCCTCATGGTGATGGCGGTCGCCGCGGCCGAGGCGACCGTCGGCCTCGCCATCGTCATGGCGATCTACCGCAACCGGCGGACGCCGCTCGTCGACGAGTACGACGCCATGCGCCAGTAGCCCTCGAGGAGCCCGAGAGACCCGCGTGTTCGATCCCCTGATCCCGAGCGCCGCCCCCTGGCTCGCCGCCGCCGCGGCCGAGCCGGTCGCCGCCAGCGGCGTCATCAACCTGGTGCCCCTGCTGCTCCTCCTGCCGCTCGCCGGCTTCGTCTTCACGGCGCTCTTCGGGCGGCGGATAGGGCGCTACGCCTTCCTGGTCCCGCTCCTCCTGATCGTGGCCACCTGGGCGATCGCCATGGTGGTCGTCTACGAGGCGCTCAGCGGCGGGTTCGGCGAGCACGGGGCGGGGATCACGCTCTGGACCTGGATCCCGGCGGGCGCCTTCCAGGTGGAGATGGGCCTCTACGTAGACCAGCTGACGGCCTGCCTCCTGATCGTCGTGACGACCATCGGGATGCTCGTCCACCTCTACTCGGTGGGCTACATGGCCCACGACCCCGGCCGCTGGCGCTTCTTCGCGTACCTCAACCTCTTCATGTTCAGCATGCTCCTGCTCGTCCTTGGCGACAGCTGGCTGACCGTCTTCGCCGCCTGGGAGCTGGTCGGGCTCAGCTCGTACCTCCTCATCGGGTTCTGGTACCCGAGGCGCTCGGCCGCCCTCGCCGCCAAGAAGGCGTTCATCGTCAACCGCGTCGGCGACCTCGGCTTCGCCCTCGGGATCATGCTCATCTGGGTCAGCACCGGGACGCTCAACATCCGCAATTCGTTCGAGCTGATCGCGAAGCTCGACCCGACGACGATCGCCGCCATCGCCCTCCTCGTCTTCTGCGGCGCGGTGGGCAAGAGCGCCCAGTTCCCGCTCCACGTCTGGCTGCCCGACGCCATGGAGGGCCCGACGCCGGTCTCCGCCCTCATCCATGCGGCGACGATGGTCAACGCCGGCGTCTACCTCGTGGCCCGGGCCAACCCGATCTTCGCCCTCGCTCCGGGCGTGATGGTGATCGTCGCGGCGATCGGCATCTTCACCGCGATCCTGGCCGCCTCGATCGCCTTCACCCAGACCGACATCAAGCGCGTGCTGGCGTACTCGACGCTCTCGCAGCTCGGCTACATGTTCGCCGCGCTCGGCGTGGGCGCCTTCGCCGCCGCGATCTTCCACCTCATGGCCCACGGCTTCTTCAAGGGGCTCCTGTTCCTGGGGTCGGGCAGCGTGATCCATGCCGTCCACGACGAGCAGGACATGAACAAGATGGGCGGCCTCTGGCGGAAGATCCCGGTCACCCACTGGACGATGTTCGTCGGCACCCTCGCCATCGCCGGGCTGCCGCCCCTGGCCGGCTTCTTCAGCAAGGACGAGATCCTGGGCGAGAGCTACAAGTTCGGGTTCACCTGGGTCTGGGCGATCGGCCTCGTGGTGGCCGTGATGACCGCCTTCTACATGTGGCGTCTGATGGGCAAGACCTTCTACGGCGAGCCGTCGGCCCACGTCAGGCGGATCTGGGACCGGATCCACGAGTCGACCTGGACGATGACCCTGCCGCTCGTCCTCCTCGCCATCCCGTCGGCGCTCATCGGCATGGCCCTCGGCCTCCCGTTCGGGAGCTCGACCCTCAAGGGCTGGCTCGAGCCGGTCTTCGTCAGGTCGGAGGAGCTGCTCCATCCCGAGAAGGCACCCTTCGAGCTGGCCGGCATCGACGGCGCGTTGATCCTCGTCAGCGTGGCGGCGGCGACCGTGGGGCTCGTCGTCGGGATCTGGCTCTTCGGTGCCTTCCGGCGCGGCGGCAGCCGGGCTCGGGTGGAGTCCATCACCGGCGCCAACGGGATCACCCGCTTCCTCTACCGGGCCACCCTGAACAAGTGGTGGTTCGACGACCTGAACCACCTGCTCTTCATCGTGATCGGCGGCCGCCTCTCCGCGGCGATCTGGTGGTTCGACCGGACCATCGTCGACGGGACGGTGAACGGCGTGGGCCGCCTCACCATCGACGCCGGCAGCGGCCTCCGCCGGGTCCAGACGGGGCGTGTCCAGAACTACGCGCTGGGCATCGCGATCGGGCTGATCGTGATGGCCGGCTCGTACCTCCTCATCGCGGCCAGGTAGGGAGGACGGCGATGAGCATCGGCGACTTCCCCATCCTCAGCGTCATCACCTTCCTGCCGCTCGTCGGGGCGCTCGTGATAGCCCTCATCCCGCGCCGCAACGTGGCCGCGATCCGGGGCGCCGCGCTGGTCTTCGCGCTGGCGGCCTGGGTCGCCAGCCTGTGGCTCCTCCTGGGCTACCTGCCCGGCCGCGACACCGGGCCCGGGCTCGCCTTCCAGTTCGTGGAGCAGCTCGACTGGATCCCCCTCTTCGGAATCCAGTACAAGCTCGGCGTGGACGGGCTCTCGGTGGCGATGGTCGTCCTGACGACGACGCTCACCTGGATCTCCATCCTGGCCAGCTTCGCGCCGATCAAGGAGCGGGTGAAGGAGTACATGATCTCCTTCCTGATCCTCGAGGTCGGGATGCTCGGCGTCTTCGTCTCGCTGGACCTCTTCCTCTTCTACATCTTCTGGGAGGTCGTCCTCGTCCCGATGTACCTGATCATCGGGATCTGGGGCGGGGCGAACCGCATCTACGCCACGATCAAGTTCGTCCTCTATACCCTCGTCGGGTCGCTGCTGATGCTGGTGGCCATCCTGGCCACGGCCTTCGCCTACCAGGTGGCGACCGGCAGCTGGGCGGGTGCCTTCGACCTCCAGAACCTCGCCGGCCACGGCTTCGACCGGACCTTCCAGCTCTTCGCCTTCGCCGCGTTCGCCCTGGCCTTCGCGATCAAGGTCCCCATGTTCCCCTTCCACACCTGGCTCCCCGACGCCCACGTCGAGGCGCCCACGGCGGGGTCGGTGATCCTGGCCGGTGTCCTCCTGAAGCTCGGCGCCTACGGGTTCATCCGGTTCGCGCTGCCGCTCTTTCCCGAGGGGGCGCAGGCCTTCGCGCCGCTGATCATCGTGCTGTCGGTGATCGCGATCATCTACGGCGCGATCGTGGCCCTGGTCCAGCCGGACCTCAAGAAGCTGGTCGCGTACAGCTCGGTCAGCCACATGGGCTTCGTCACGCTGGGGATCTTCGCCTCGCTCCTCATCCCGGTCGGGACGCCCGGCCGCGAGCTGGGGCTGCAGGGGGCGATCCTCCAGATGGTCAACCACGGCCTCATCACCGGCGCCCTCTTCCTCCTCGTGGGCGTGATCTACGAGCGAACGCACGATCGGGCCATCGCGAAGATGGGCGGGCTGGGCTCGGCGATGCCGGTCTATTCGGCGGCGTTCGGCTTCTTCGTCTTCGCCTCGGTCGGCCTCCCCGGCCTGGCCGGCTTCGTCGGCGAGTTCCTCGTCTTCCAGGGCGCCTTCGTGTTCAGCCCGTGGGTGGCCGCGGTGATCGTCTTCGTCATGGTCTTCGCCGCCGCCTACCTCCTCTGGATGCAGCAGCGGGTGCTCTTCGGGCCTCTCTCGGACTTCCTCCGGGGGCTCGGGCACCACCTGACCGACATGCGCCCGGTGGAGATCCTCACGCTCGCGCCGCTCGGGGCGCTGACCGTGGTCTTCGGCCTCTTCCCCGGCCTCGTGCTGAACCTGATCGCCGGGTCGGTGAAGGCCGTCCTCGCCGCCGTGGACCCGTCGCTCGCGACGGCGATCGGGAACTGACGGGAGCCGCGCCGATGTCCCCTGCCGACCTCACCGTCATCGCCCCCCTCATCATCGTCGTCCTCGTGGCGGCGGCCATCATCGTGGCCGACATCCTCAGGCCCGGGGACGCCACCGTCGCGGTCGGAGTGAGCCTCCTCGGCCTCGGGGTCGCCGCCGCCCTGATCGCCGTTGTCGGGGCGACCCCGGGGACGGCGTTCGGCGGCACGTACAAGGTGGACGCCCTGACGACCTTCCTCCACCTCGTCTTCGTGGCGATCGCGGCGCTCACGATCCTCTTCGGGCCGGACTACCTGGCCGCGCGCGGGCTGCCGGTGCCGGAGTTCGCCGCGGTCCTCGTCTTCGCCCTCGCGGGCGCCATGCTCGTGGCCGCCTCGGCCGACCTCCTGGTCCTCTTCCTCGGCCTGGAGCTGATGGTGATCCCGGGCTACCTCCTGGCCGGCTATCACAAGCGCGACGCGCTCTCCACGGAGGGGGCCATCAAGTACTTCCTCCTGGGCTCGTTCTCGAGCGCGATCTTCCTCTTCGGGCTTGCCTTCGTCTGGGGCCTCACCGGGTCGACCCGGATCGGCGACGTGGCGGCCGTCCTGGGCCGGATCGTGGAGGGGCAGGCAGCGCTCTCGCCGGGCCTGGCCATGGGCCTCGCCTTCCTGACGACCGGCGTCGCCTTCAAGATCGCGGCAGTCCCCTTCCACTACTGGACGCCCGACGCCTACCAGGGCTCGCCGACCCCGGTCACGGGCTACCTCTCGGTGGGCCCCAAGATCGGCGCCTTCGCCGTGATCCTGCGGGTCTTCGCCGAGGCGCTGGGGCCGCTGCGCGACGAGTGGGTGATCGTCTTCTTCGTGCTGGCCGCCCTCACGATGACCCTGGGCAACCTCGTCGCCCTCACCCAGGACAACGTCAAGCGGATGCTGGCCTACTCGTCGATCGCCCACACCGGCTACATGATGGTGGGGCTCGCGGCCTACGCCGCCGGCCAGATCCAGGGGCTCGAGGGGCTCCTCTTCTACAGCGCCGCCTACGCCTTCATGAACCTCGGCGCCTTCGCCGTCATCGGGGCCCTCCAGAAGCGGCCCGGCGTGACGAGCCGCCTGGAGACGTTCGCCGGACTGGGGCGCCGCGAGCCGGTCCTCGGGATCCTCATGGTCCTGTTCCTGCTCTCCCTCACCGGGATCCCGCCGACGGCCGGCTTCTTCGCCAAGGCCTACGTGATCATCGCCGCCGTCCAGGGCGGCGGCTGGCTGACGGTCCTCGCGGTGATCGCGGTCCTCAACGCCGCGGCGGCCGCGTTCTACTACCTGCGCGTCGTCGTCTACATGTACATGCGCGAGCCGCAGGGCGAGCCGACCCCGGTGGCCCACGGGGCGCTCCTGCGCGTCGGCCTGGCGATCACGGCGATCGTCACGGTGGTCCTGGGGCTCTTCCCGGGACCCCTCCTCGATGGCGTCGGGGCGGCCGCCAGGGCGGTCGGAGCGGCGCTGCCCTAGGTCCGCGTGCGGGAGAGGCGTCGCCCGGCTCGATCGGCGATCGGCGGCGCGGCGGCGCACCGCGGCGGGGCGGCGCAGCGGCGGGGCGGCGCAGCGGCGGGGCGATCTGCGCGACGGCGATCGGCGCGACGGCGATCTGCGGCGGATCGGCGCCCTACTCGCCGATCGTCACGCCCGGCAGGATCGTCCCCAGGCTGCGGGTCATCTGGTCGGGCCCGAGCCCGCCGAGCGCCGCGTCCCGCACGATCCCCGCCTCGTCGATCCAGTAGTGGACGGGCAGGGCGAGGGCGTCCCACGACGCCGCCCGGCTTCCATCGCCATCCAGCGCGACGGGGAAGGTCACGTTGAGCCCGGCGACGAACGGCCTCACCGTCGCCGCGTCCTCCTTGACGTGGATGGCGATTACCACCAGGCCCGTTTCCGCGTAGCGGGCCGCGAAGCCGCTCATCAGCGGGTATTCGTCACGGGCGGGCGGGCAGTAGGTCCCGGTGAAGACGATCCAGACCGGTCTTCCCCGGTAGGCCGCGAGGTCGACCGTGGACCCGTCCAGGCCCGGCGCGACGAGAGGCGGGGCCGGCCGTCCGACGAGCGGGAAGGGGGAGACGCTGCGCGGTGAACCCGGCTGGGTGGGCGACCCCGGGACCGCCGACACGGCGGCCGAGGGCGCGGCGGTCGGCGACGGCGAGGGAAGCACGGCGACCGGCGACGGCGTCGCGGCCAGCGTCGGGGCGGGCGCGACGGGCACGAGCGAGTAGACGGCGACGGCCAGGCCGAGGGCGGCGGCAACGCCGGCAATCACCCCGAGCGCGATCGCGATGAAGGTGCGCATCGGCGCGGAGCGTAGCGGACTCTCGCGGGAGCCGTGCGGCTCGCGCGCCGCGGCTCGCGCCGAGTCGTCGTTTCCGCTCCAAAGAGATCCTCTCCGGCGGCACCGGCCCCGCGCTGGTCGTCGTCGCAGGGCCGATCAGCTCCAGTCCGGCAGATCCGGTCGGATCAGCCACGCTCCGGCAGATCCGGGCCGGCAGATCCGTGCCGGCGCACCGCGCAGCCGCCAACCCGGTCGGAAGCCGGTCGTCTGCGGGCAGGCCTCGCTCAGATCCAGCGGGACCGGCGCAGGACCACCGCGAGGCCCACCGCCAGCGCGATGATGCCGAAGGTCACCATCCAGAACCCGGGTGCCGCGGCGGGCGAGAAGGCCGCGGCCGCCTCGCTCATCCCGAAGAGGCCGCCGCCGGCGCCGATCCCGGCCAGGATGACGGTGATCCCGGTGAGCCGCTTCATGATCAGCGACAGGTTGTTGTTGACCGTCGAGAGGTAGACGTCGAGGGCCGCCGACACGAGCTCCCGGAACGAATCGTATTCGTCGGAGAGATGGACGGCGTGGTCGTAGATGTCGCGGAAGTAGATGACGTGCTCCGGGTTGATGAACGGCAGTGTCCGGTTCGTCAGCTGGTTGAAGACCTCGCGCTGCGGCGAGCTGACGTGGCGCAGCTCGACGAGCTGGCGCTTGAGGCCGAAGAGCTGCTCCAGGGTGTCGGCGTCCGGGCGGGCGACGATCCGGTCCTCCAGGTCGTCGACGGTGTCCTCGATGCGATCGAAGACCGGGTAGTAGGCGTCGACCACGTGGTCCAGGAGCGCCCACAGGAGGAAGTCCGTGCCGCGCGCGATGACCGGTCCAACGCCGTCGCGGAGGTGAGTCGCGGCGCGCGGGTCCCAGAACGACGTGTGGACCGTCAGGAGGAAGGTGCTCCCCAGGACGAGGTCGATCTCGTCGACGAGGACCTCGCGCTCCCATGCAACGGCGAAGACGACGAGGTGGGCGAGCCCGTCCGTCAGCTCGAGCTTCGGGCGCTGGTTGCGCTCGACGATGTCCTCGGCGATCAGCGGGTGGAGGCCGAGCTCGGCGGCGACGGCCGCCACCAGCGCCGGAGATGGATCGGTCAGGTCGACCCAGTGGCGGGCGCTCGAGTCGCCGACCTCGTGGCGGAGCGCCTCGAACCCCGAGATCGTCCGGTGTTCGCCGTCGCGCCAGTGTTCGATCCGCAGCGACGTCTCGGCCTCGAGGCGGAGCGCCTCAGAGAGCGAGGGTGGGCTCGGATTCGTGGTCGAGCCCGGGTCCGCGGCCATCGCCACCTCCTGCTGCGACCGCGCCCCCGCCGGCCGTCTCGTCGCGGAGCATACGCGGCCGCGCCCCGAGCGCCACGCCCGCCGGCAGAGCCGCCACCGTCACCCCGGCGGCCACGAGGAAGAGGACGACCATGGTCTCCGCCGCCCTTGCGGCCGCCCAGTCTTCCAGCGCGTCGATCACGAGCGGGTCCCGCAGCGGGCGCTCGGCGAGCACCGGCCCCACGATCGCCTTGTACGCGTCCGGCGACCCGAACACCGCGTTCGAGAACCGGTCGATCGCCGTGGAGCCGTACGCGGTCAGGACGGCGAGCCCCACCGCCATCCCGATCATCCGGGCGACGGTGACGGTGGCCGACGCCGCGCCGAAGCGGGAGCGCCCCACCGCTTCCACCGCGGCCGTGCTGCGGGGCGTGACCGTGAGGCCGAAGCCCAGCCCGAAGAGCCCGCCGGCGGCCGCCACGACCGGGTAGGTCACGCGCGCGTCCCAGGTCCCCATCCAGAGGAGACCGGCGATCGACGCCCCCAGGCCGAGGGCCGTGACGGCGCGCAGGGACCAGCGCCGCACGAGCCAGCCCGAAGCGAGGGCTCCCGCCGCCGTGGCGGCCGCGAGCGCCCCGAGGGCCAGGCGCTGGTCGTCGGGACCACCGTATAGGACGCGGTCCACGAAGACGGCTGAGCCGACGATCGCGGTGGCGAACGCGTAGCCGGTCAGGAGGCTGACGAGCGCCGCCGAGGCGAAGACCCGGTCGGCGAAGAGCCGCGGGTCGAGGAAGGGCTCGCGCCGGCGACGGCCGAGGAGGATCGCACCGACCCCGGCCGCGGCCCCCACCGCGATGAACCCCGCGGAGACCAGCGTGGGGTCGATGCCGGCCGCCGGGGTCGCCCCGGCCCCCTCGCCGAGGAGGGTCACTCCGACGAGGATCGCCCCCAGGGCGACGGTGAAGAGGAGCGCGCCGACGAGGTCGACGCGGGCGCGGGCCCGCGGCGTGTCCCAGCCCGCGGTTGCCGCCCAGCCGAATGCCAGGGCCGCCAATCCCACGGGCACGTTCACGAAGAAGACGTAGCGCCACGCCGGGGCCAGGAGGCCGGCCGCCGGACCGCCCAGGATTCCCAGCCGGATGAGGGCGGCCTCCGGCCGCACGAGGTCCAGGATCGCGGCCCCCAGGAACGGCCCGGCGGCCATCCCGAGAAACGTCAGTGCGCCTATCACCCCGAGCGCGCGTGGCCGTTCGTGGCCCTCGAAGAGGTGGGAGGCGGCGGCCGTCGCGACCGGTACGAGGGCCCCGCCGCCAAGCGCCTGCACGGCACGGGCCGCGATGAGCTGGTCCAGCGTCTGGGCAAGGCCGGCCAGGAGTGAGCCGATCGTGAAGCACACGATCGCGCCGAGGAAGAGCCTCCGGGCCCCCCAGAGGTCGGCGAGGCGGCCGGCAAGCGGCATCGTCCCCACGTAGACGAGGAGGTAGGCGTTGATGATCCAGCTGGCGTGGCGGAGCTCGGTCCAGCTGCCCAGGTCGACCACGATCGCCGGCAGGGCGACGGCTGTGATCATCAGCTCCAGGCCGGCCAGGAACACGCCGGTTCCCAGCACGGCAAGGAGGACGAGGGCGACCCGGCGGTCCATGCCCGGGAGTGTAGACGGAGCCGCGCCGCGCGCAGCCGCTCCCGTCCGGCTGCCGGCGCGGCGGGGAGCCGCTCCAATCCGGCGCCCGGCTCGGCGCGAACGGTGGATGCATACTCACGGTGAAGGGAGCTTCATGGGCGGCGACGGACTCGAGATCGAGCGCAAGTACCTCCTGGCGCGCGCGCCTGCCGAGGCCGCCCTTACGGCACTCGGGGCGCGCCCCGTCCTGATCGAGCAGGCGTACCTTCGCCTCGAGGACGACTGGGTGCGCCGCGTGCGCCGCAGCGAATCCGGAGGAACTGTCCGCTACGTGCTCACCCGCAAGCGCGAGCTCTCCGGGATCGTGCGCCAGGAGCTCGAAACGGGCCTGACGGCGGAGGAGTACGGTCGCCTCCTCGCGGATGCCGACCCGGCGCGGAGGGTGATCCGCAAGACGCGGCACGTGATCCCCTACGGCCCGTGGACGCTCGAGCTCGACGTCTTCAGCGAGCCCCCCGGCCTCGTCCTCCTCGAAGTGGAGCTCGACGACGCGACGGACGTGCCCGAGCTGCCGCCGGTGATCGGCGACCTCGTCGTGCGCGAGGTGAGCACGGAGTCGGCCTACCTGAACCACCACCTCGCGCTGCGGCCCACCATCTGACCCGCCGGCCGTTCGCCCGACCCTCACTCCCGTTCAGACGACCATCACTCGCGCTTGACACGCCCGACCGCCCGCGGCACGCTCACGTCGATGACGCCGAAGGCGCCCGACGACCCGGCCGACGACCTCCCGCCCGCCGAGGCTGCGCGCGCCCGACGGCGCGACCACGACGCGGCGGCCCCCGAGCGTTCCGGGATGCGCACGGGCCTTGCCAAGCAGTTCAAGCAGGTCCTCGACGCCCAGGTGAGGCGCGGCCGCGCCGCAGGCGGGGGAGACGAGGCCGAGGGTGCCGGAGAGGACGAGCCGCCCCCGAAGCGGCGGGGCCGGCAGCTGCGCCGCCCGGCACCGCCGCCCTGAGCGGCGGAGCCTCCTGCTCGCGCGCGCAACCCTTGACACGGCTGCGAGACGCGCCTACCATCAACGACGCTTTATATAAACGCTGATTGCTGTGCGGGGTCGCCGCCTCCGGCGCCGGCCCCACCCCGATCGGAGTCACCCCTGAGCCCCTCGCCCGCCCGGATTCGCTCCACGATCGCCTCGATCGTCGATCAGCCGGACGACCTCCGCGAGATCCGCATCTTCCACAAGGCGCTGGCCGACGTGAACCGGCTGCGCATCGTGCGGCGCCTCGCCGACGGCGAGGCGAGCGTCGGGGACCTCATCGACCACGTCGGCCTCAGCCAGCCGCTCGTCAGCCATCACCTCCGCCGCCTCCGCGAGGCCGGGCTCGTCGTCAGCCGAAGAGCCGGCCGCGAGACGATCTGCTCCCTCCGACCCGAGGCTTTCGGCGAGGTCGCCGCCCGCGAGCGGGCGATCCTGGGGATGGGCTGATCGTGGCCATCTCGAACGACACGCGGACGAGGGTCAAGAAGGTCGGCGAGCCGATCGCCCTCTTCTTCGGCCGCCTGGGGCTGACCCCGGACGGCCTGACCCTCATCGGCTTTGCCATCACCGCGATCGGCGCCGTCCTGCTCGGCCTGCAGCTGTGGCTGATCGGCGGGCTCGTCGTCTTCGTCGGGGGCGCGTTCGACATGTTCGACGGCACCCTCGCCCGCGCCACGGGCCGGGTCAGCAGGCTCGGCGCCTTCATGGACTCCGTGTTCGACCGCTGGGGTGAGGCGCTCGTCTACGTCGGGCTCGTCGCCGGCCTGGCCGCCACCGGCTGGCCGTTCGGGCCCTTCATTGCGGCCTTCGCGATGGGCAGCGCCTTCCTGGTCAGCTACGCCCGGGCCAGGTCCGAGGGCCTCGGCTTCTCGGCCGGGACGGGGATGGCGGCCGTGGGCGTGATGCCGCGCGAGATCCGGCTCGTGATCCTCTGCGCCGGCCTCGTCCTCGGCGCGCTGGTCGGGACGGCCCCCCGGTCGATCGACATGGCGCCCCAGGCGGAGACGCCCGCCGGCATCCTCGTCATCGAGGGCGCCCTCGCGATCATCGCGATCGGCGCCACGCTCACGGTCATCCAGCGCGTGCTCCACACGCGCGCCCAGGCCCGTGCGGCCGCCACGACGGAGGCCGGCGAGCGGGCGAGCTGACGATCGAACCCACGTCCACCACCCACCGCAGCAGGAGCGAGAACGACAGCGCCATGGCCAAGAAGAACGGGAACAACGGCGAGAGCAGCAACGGCACGGCCGGCGAGGGCGGGACCTGGGCCGGCGCGAAGCGCAGGGACGGCAAGATCCGCGTCGCGATCGTCGGCGTCGGGAACTGCGCCAGCAGCCTGGTCCAGGGCCGCTACTACTACGAGAGCGCCAAGGAAGGTGACTTCGTCCCGGGGCTCATGCACGTGAGCCTCGGCGGGTACCACGTCCGCGACATCGAGTTCGTGGCGGCGTTCGACATCAACAGGACCAAGGTCGGCAAGGACCTCTCCGAGGCGATCTACGCGCACCCCAACAACACGATCGTCTTCCAGCAGGTCGCGCCCATGGGCGTGACGGTCGATCGCGGGATGACCCACGACGGCCTCGGCAAGTACCTCAGCCAGGTCATCGAGAAGGCGCCCGGCCCCACGGCCGACATCGTCGGCATCCTGCGGGAGCGCGAGGTCGACGTGATGGTCTCCTATCTCCCGGTCGGGAGCGAGCAGGCCACCAAGTGGTACGCCGAGCAGGCCCTCAAGGCAGGCGTCGGCTTCGTCAACGCGATCCCGGTCTTCATCGGCCGGGAGCCCTACTGGCAGCGCCGCTTCGCCGAGGAAGGCCTTCCGATCATCGGCGACGACATCAAGAGCCAGGTCGGCGCCACCATCAGCCACCGGGTCCTGACCCGCCTCTTCATGGATCGCGGCGTTCGCCTCGACCGCACCTACCAGCTGAACTTCGGCGGCAACACCGACTTCCTGAACATGCTCGAGCGCGAGCGCCTCGAGAGCAAGAAGATCAGCAAGACGAACGCGGTCACGTCGATGCTCGACTACGACCTCGAACCGGGCGACGTCCACGTCGGCCCGAGCGACCACGTGCCGTGGCTGACCGACCGCAAGTTCTGCTACATCCAGATGGAAGGCACGACCTACGGCGACGTGCCGCTCAAGGTCGAGCTCAAGCTCGAGGTCTGGGACAGCCCCAACAGCGCCGGCGTCATCACCGACGCGATTCGCTGCATGAAGCTGGGCCTCGACAGAGGCCTGAAGGGAACCCTGGTTGCCCCGTCGGCCTACTTCATGAAGAGCCCGCCGCAGCAGCTCCACGACGACATCGCCTTCAACCGGGTGGAGGCATTCATCCGCGGCGAGGACAACGAGACGCTCGTCGGCACGGAGAAGGCGGTCGAGCGCAAGCTCCGAACTCTCGCCAAGGCGCCGGCCAGGGTGGCCGCCCGGTGACGTCCGCCCCGGGGGACCCCGACGACGCGGCGCCGGCCGCGCCGCCGGGGACCGTGGCGGAGAACGGCACGAGGGGGCGCTTTCGAGCGCCCCATCGCCGCTCGGGCGGCGGCCGTCGCGTCCGGGAGAAGGTCGTGGTGACCGCCTACCGGGCGGGCTCCTGGATCCTCGGCCGCCTCCCCTTCGGCCCGACCGTCCGGATCGGGGGCTGGATGGCCGTCGCGGTCTACGTGCTCTGGCCCGAGAAGCGGCGCTACGTGCGGGCCAATGCCGCCCGGATCCTCGGCCTGCCCGTCGGCGACCGCCGGGTCGACGCCCTGGGCAGGGCCGTCTTCCGCAATCAGGTGCGCTGGCTGGTCGAGGGGATGCACCTGCTCCGGATGTCGCAGGCCCGGAAGGTGGCCCAGTTCGGGGGACCGGGAATCGCCGGGATGGAAGCCGCCTGGAGGGCCTCGAACGGACTCATCATGGTGGGACTCCACCTCGGGAACGGGGAGGCCGCTGCGGCCGGCCTGGCCGGGCGTGGCCTGCCGATGAACGCCCTCGCGGACGACACCGCGTACGAGGAGCTCTTCGAGCTGTTTGCAGCCCAGCGACGGGTCTGGGGCCTCGAGATCATCCGCTGGCGCAACCTCCGCGACGTCTACCGCGTCCTGCGCAATCGCGAGATCCTCGGGCTCCTCGTCGACTGGGGCTATCGACCGGACGGACAGCCGGTGCGCTTCCTCGGCGCATGGACCACGCTGCCCTCGGGGCCCGCCGTCCTGGCCGCGCGGACGGGAGCGACCATCCTCCCCTTCTGGACCACCCTCCGCCCCGACGGGACCCACCGGGGCGAGACCGGGACGCCCATCCACGTCGCCTCCGCGGCGCCAGCGGAGATCGCCCGGGCGACGCAGGCGATCGCCGACGCCCTCGAGGTGGCGGTCCGCGCGGCCCCCGAGCAGTGGTGCGTCTTCAAGCCCATCTGGCCCGACGACCCGGCGGAGGAGGCGCTCCTGGCCGAGCGCGCCCTGGCCAACGGGGCGGGCGCGGAAGCACGGGGAGACCGCGCCGTCGCCCCGGCCGTCGCCCCGGCCGTCGCGCAGGGGGGCGCCGGGTGACGACCGGGGCCGCCGGCCGCCGGCGCGACGGGCGCGGCACAGCCGGCCAGCGCGCCCGGGCGTCCCTCGTGGGCGGCCTCGTCGCCGTCCTCGAGCGCCTGCCCGCAGCCGTCATCTACGGGGCCTGCGACGCCGTCGGCGAGCTCTGGTACCGCGCCGCCCCCGGCCGCGGGGCGATCGCCCGGGGCAACCTTGCCCACGTGGTGGAGCGGCTCGCCGCCGAGGGGCGCGGCAGTGCGCGCGCGCGGGCCGCGGCGGGCGACCCGGCCGCCCTGGAGCGCCTCGTCCGCGCCGCGTTCCGCCACGCGGTGCGCAGCTACGCGGAGACTCTCCGCGGCGCGTCGATCGCGGGCGACGTCCGCCGCGACTTCGTGATGGACGACCCCGCGGCCGTGGACGCCGCCTTCGCCGCCGGCGGGCCGGCCGTCTTCGCCACGCTCCACTTCGGCTCGATGGCCGCGGTCGCCTCGGTCCTTGCCAGCCGCTCGCGTGTTCCGGTGACGGCACCCATGGAGACGATCGACGACCCCGAGCTCCAGCGGGTGCTTCTCCGTGCCCGCCAGAGCGTCGGGCTGCGCATCATCGGCCTCGCCGAGGCGCGTCGGGAGCTCCGTGCGGCGTTGGCCCGGGGCGAGGCCGCGGGGCTCGTGGCCGATCGCGACATCGCCGGGGGCGGCATGGTCGTCCCTCTCTTCGGCCTCCCGGCGTCGCTGCCGATCGGCCCCGCCTACCTGGCCCTCGACGCCGGTGCGCCGCTCCACGTGGCGGCGGTGCGGCGCTCGAGGCACGGCGGGTTCCGGGGCTGGCTCGTCACGCTGCCACATCCGCCCGCCGACCTGCCCCGCCGGGCCCGCGTCGAGGCCCTCCTGGCCGCCACCGCGGCCGCCTTCGAGGACCTGGTCGGCGAGGCGCCCGAGCAGTGGTGGACGGTCTTCTTCCCGATCTGGGACGACGTCGGTCCTCTCCGCCGGGGCCGGGCGACCGCGCCCGCCGGTGAGCCGGCGTCCGGGACGCCCGCGTGAAGATCCCTGCCGTCCTCCGCTCCGTCGCCGGGCCGGATCCCGCCGGGCCGCACGGTCGCGCCGACCTCCACATCCACACCCTCGCCTCGGACGGCGTCTGCGGCGTCGAGGAGATCCTCGCCTTCGCCGTGGCGACGGCCCGGCTCGACGTGATCGCCATCGCCGACCACGAGCGGATCGACGCGGCACACGCCGCCCGGGCCATCGCGCGGGCGCGCGGCCTGACCCTCGAGGTCGTGGTCGGCGAGGAGGTCACGACCCGCGGCGGCCACCTGCTCGCCCTGTTCATCGAGGAGGCAATCCCGCCGCTGCGCTCGCTGCGGGAGTCGATCGGCCTCGTCCACGAGCAGGGCGGCCTCGCCATCCCGGCCCACCCGCTCTTCCCGTACCCGATGTGCGCCCAGGCGTGGACGCTGCGGGGCCTGCTCGACGGGAAGGACCCGCGGGTCCGGCCCGACGCCCTCGAGGCGTTCAACCCCACCACGTTCGGGCGCCCGGTGCACCGCCGAGTCGTCGCCTTCGCCGCCGAGCGCGGCCTGGCCGTGGTTGGCAACAGCGACGCCCACGAGGCCGCGAGCGTGGGGGCGGGCTGGACGACGTTCGCGGGCGGGACCGCCGAGGACCTCCGGGCGGCGATCCTGGCCGGCGCATCCGGCTGGCAGGGGAGCTTCCACGGCACCTCGTCGCAGCTGCCGACCTTCGGGAGGCAGCTCCGCAAGTACGGCCGCGACGCGCGTGCCGAGATCCTCGGTCGGGCCCGCCGCGACGGGTCGGGCCGGGACCATGGCTACCCGGGCGGCGCCCGGCGGCCGCCGGCGCTGGACGCCGGGGCCATCGCTCAGGCGGGAGAGGAGGGGCGGCGGTGAAGATCGGCCTGGTGACGCCCTACGTCTACCCGCTCCCGGGCGGCGTCAACGACCACGTCGGCCACCTCTACGAAGGCCTGCGCGCCCGCGGCCACGACGTCCGGATCCTGACCGCCAGCCACGGCCTGCAGCGCAGCTCGGAGGGCGACGTCATCCGGATCGGCAAGGGCTTCTCGGTGCCGGTCAACGGCTCCGTCGGCACGATCACGGTGTCGCCCCGCTACCGCTCGCAGATCCAGGACGTGCTGGAGCGGGAGCGCTTCGACCTGCTCCATTTCCACGAGCCCTTCGTCCCCTTCCTCACGCTCATGACCCTGCGCGAGTCCCGCAGCGTGAACGTGGCCACCTTCCACGCGTTCGCCGGCTACGCGCCTGGCTACCAGCTCGGCGGCCGAATGCTCGGCCCGGTGGCGGCCGGCCGGCTGCACGGACGGATCGCCGTCAGCGCCGCTGCCCGCCATTTCGCCGACCGCTACCTGCCCGGCGACTACAAGGTGATCCCGAACGGCGTGGACCTGCTCCGCTTCGCCCACGCCGTCCCGCTGGCCCGCTGGCAGGACGGCCGCCCGAACATCCTCTTCGTCGGGCGCATGGAGCCGCGCAAGGGCCTCCTGCACCTGCTCAAGGCGTTCCGGATGGTCCGCCGGGCGGGCTGCGACTGCCGCCTCCTCGTCGTCGGCTCCGGGCCGCTCGAGCGGGAGGCGCGTCGCTACGTGATGACCCGCCGCCTCGGCGGCGTCGAGTTCCTCGGGCGCGTCTCGGACCAGGAGAAGGTCCAGCTCTTCAAGACGGCCGACATCTACGTCTCCCCGGCGACCGGGCGGGAGAGCTTCGGGATCGTCCTGCTGGAGGCGATGGCGGCCGGGACGGCGATCGTCTGCAGCGACATCCACGGCTACAAGGGCGTCGTGAAGCGCGGGGACCAGGCGCTCCTGGTGCCGCCGGGCGACCACCGCCAGATCGCCGAGGCGATCCTCCGCCTCGTCGGCGACCCGGAGCTGCGGGCGCGCATGGGCGAGAGCGGCCTGGTCCGCGTCCAGGAGTTCGGCTGGGACCGGATCGCGGCCCGCGTCGAGGCCTACTACGGGTTCGTCATCCGCCGCCTGGCGGCGCAGGGGCCGCTGCCGGCCCACTTCACCGCCGACGTGCCCGCCGACCCGCGCCTGCCGGGCCAGTAGCGGTCAGGACGGGGCCGCGTCGGGGGCGCTGCCACCGTCCGGGTCCGGGGCGCCGTCGGCTTCGTCAGCGCCCGGGGCGCCGTCGTCGTCGTCCGCGTCCTCGTCGTCGCCGCCGTCGTCCGCCGCTCGCTCGGCGAGGGCCAGCCGCCACACCCACGCGGAGTAGGCCACGAAGGCCGCCGCCAGCATCACGGCGACGAACAGGAGGAGCGGCCACGGCCCCAGGAGCGAGACGTTCACCGGGGGGTCGGTGTTGACGGGAAACTGGAAGGGATAGAGCCACGTCGGCAGCAGGCCCTGGTACCAGTTGTAGACGGCGTTGGGTAGCGGCAGGCCCGAGATGTTCGGGTAGAAGAGCACGAAGACGAAGCCTGCCACCAGGACGAGGCCGGCGACGAAGCGTCGCGGTGAGACCGCCCGCGCCACGACCCAGGCCAGGGGACCGAGGATCCCGAGGAGGAGCAGGGAGAGCAGCTCGCCGGGGATGCCTCCCGTCTCCAGGAGCGGCGTCGCGGGCAGGAGGGCGGCCGCGGCGAGGGCCGCGACCCCGATCGCGAGCGTCAGCCAGATCCGGACGATGGCTGGCCGCGTCCGCTCCCGGACCGCCCCGCGGTCGAGCTCCCTGTCCACGCGAAGCAGCTGCCAGACGAGGGCGACGCCGGCGACGGCGATGACGGCGATGAGGCCGACGGCCTGCACGGTGAGGGCGATCGGCAGTGCCGTCGGCTGCGTGCAGGCCTGGGACCCGGGGTTGGCCCGCTCGACGTCGATGAAGGCGCACAGGGGCCGACGGAAGAGCCACAGGGCCACCGGCGCCAGGACGGCTCCTGCGGCGGCGCCCCGGGCGAGGAGCCACGTCCGGCGCGACGGACCGTGCCAGACCTCGGCCGCGAAGTAGGCCAGCGCAAGAAGGACGAAGGGCAGCTCCGTGTAGTAGTGGTACTGGAACGTCGCCCGGTCGATCCGCGCCCAGGGCAGCCAGAGCGAGGCGAACATGATCACCACCAGGGCGAGGGCCAGGCTGCGGCGGCGGAAAGCCTGCCACGCCACGAAGACGAGGGCGGGGAGCGAGAGCCACCAGGCCACCAGGTTGCCGGTGTCGTAGATGGCCGCGACGCTGCCGCCCGCGAAGCTCTCCTGGTAGAACCAGACCGGCTTCAGGTTGGCCGGCCAGGCCCACCACGGCGACGCGGCCGCATGGGTAGCCCGCAGGTTGTTGTGGTAGTCGTACATGCTGCGGGTGAGGTCCATGAGAGTCTGCCCGTCGTGGCCCGCGGGCCACCCGGTGACGATCTGGTTCCCCAGGGCTGCCCACGGCAGGTAAGAGACCACGTAGATGGCGACGGGGATCGCGACGAGGCAGAGCGCGGCCCAGGCGATCGGCAGGCCGGCCTGCCAGCCGGGGCGCAGCCAGCCGGGAGGCGCCGGCTCGGCCGGCTCCAGCAGGGCTGCAGGGTCGTCGGGCGCCGGCTGAGCGGCGAGCGGCCCGAGGCCCAGCCGCCCGGCCAGCCAGAAGGCCCCCGCGGCCGCCCCCCCGAGCGCCATCAGCCCCACGGCGGCGGTCTGCGCGAGCGGCCCCAGGGCGAGGGGGATCGAGGCCAGCCCGAGCAGGGCCCCGGCGGCAGCCGGCCCGCCCACGGCGATCCGGATCTCCTCCACGGTCCAGGCCACCGGGTGCAGAACGGCCACCGCGGACGCGACCAGGGTCAGGGCGACCATGATCAGCAGGAAGAGCAGGTTGCCGCCGGTGGTCGCATCGGGGCCGGTCGAGATGGCCATGTAGCCGAGGGTCGCGGCGATCGCGGCGAGGCCCACCACGATGAGCGCCCGGCCCAGGGCGGAGCGAAGGAGGATCAGGAGCCCGATCCCGCCGATCGCGTAGAGGGCGACCCACTTCGAGGCGAGGGCCAGGCCCAGGAGGAGGCCGATGACGGGCATGGCCACCCAGAAGGCGCCCCGCCAGCGCCACGCGCCGGTCCAGATCGCGGCGAAGACGGTCACGGCGGCGACGATGAACAGCGCGACGTAGGCGTCGTTCATGGCGATCCGGGACTGCGCGAAGAGCATCCCGTCCGCGAGGACGAAGAGTCCGGCCAGCACGGCGACCGCGCGGCGGCGGAAGAGGACCCGGGCCAGGAGGAAAAGCAGGCCCGCCATCAGGGCGCCGGCGAGAACGCCGGGAAGGCGCCAAGCGAAGGCGTTCTGGCCGACGTCCACGGCGGCGCTCGTGCCGTCCGAGGCGAAGACGAGGAGCTCCTCGCGGTCGCTGCTCGGGTAGGCCGCCGCGGTGTCGAAGGTCCAGGCCGCAGGCACGAAGGGGAGGGCCGCGTCGGCGAAGACGGAGTTGCCGCGGGGCTCGACCACGTAGACGGTGTTGGCAGCTCCGTCCGGCGTCCGGCCCAGGACGTGGACGAGCTGGCTCGCGTCGTTGAACGCCACGCGCTCGACGGCGCCCGGCATCCAGACGGTCTGCTGAATCGAGGCCGGCGTGTCACTCGTGGGGAGCTTCACGACCGCGAGCGCGCTCCCGCTGGCCGCGTACAGCAGCGGCGCGTCCAGGCCCGTCACGCCGGCGAGGCCCGTGGCGGGGGCGTCGAGCGGCACCGTTCCGGTGACGCGCCCCGACGCCGGCTCGAGGAAGGTGACGCCGGACGCGTCGGCGACGGCGACCCGCGGCACGTCCTCGACGGCGAGCCCGGCCAGCCGGCCGTCCGCGATTGCCGCGTCGATCGCCTCCCGGGAGGTCCCGAGGTCGGCCGTCACGACCACGCGTGGCGCGTCGCGGGCCAGCAGCGCGCCAAGGGCCGTCGCGTCGCCGCCCGTCAGGCTGGCGACCACGGACGGCAGCGGCCGCCGGATCTGGAACTTCGACGGGCGTGGCGACCAGCGCGGCGACGCGTCCCGCATCCACGACCTCGGCACGTCCGGCCAGAGTGGTCCGCGAGAGCTCGGCCGCAGTCGCGGCGTCGAGGGTGACCAGGCCGCCGTCCGGCGTCCCCGCGATGAGGTAGTCGCCGCTGCCCACCGACCACAGGCGCTCGACCGGCGCCCCGGTCGCGGCGAACGCAACCGGGGCATGGTCGGCGGCAGAGGCTCGCAGGTCGCCCGCAGTCACGTCAGTGGCGAGGGACAGGATCTCGCCGCCGCCGGTCCCGACGTAGGCCACGCGGGCCACGGGGTCCACCGCGACCGCCTGGGCACCGGGCACCACGAAGCGGGCGAGGACCGCGCGGGTGCGCAGGTCGTAGACGTCGAAGGAGTCGCCCGTCGCCACGTAGAGGCGCTCACCGCCGCGGGTCATCCCGTCCCGCTGCCGTCCCCGTTGCGACGTCCCAGCGCGGCTCGATCGCCGCGTCCCGGACCGCCGTCCCGAGGTCGCTCGTGGCGACGACCCGGTTGTTTCCCAGGAGGTCGATCCCCTCGGCAATCCCGTACTTGGCGAGGTGGGGATGGGTCCACTCGTAGATCCCGTGCGGCTCGCCGTAGCGCCAGTCCTGGAGGAACTCGGTCGCCGTCCGGGCGTGGTAGACCTCGTCGAAGTGCATCCGCATCGGTTCGCCGAGGCGGAAGGTCCTCAGGCAGAGCGCCGCGACGACCAGGACCAGCAGGAACCAGAGGTCGAGGCGGTCCAGCCGCCCGCCCCGTTCGCGGGCGAGCGCGGGCGAGCGGTCGAAGGGGGCGCGCTCGGGCGGTTCGGGCGGTTCGTCCGCGGGTGGCGGGTCGTCCGCGAGGTATGTCTGGCGGTGTCGTCGGCCGGCTCGCGACGGCGGCGGCTCGCGGGCCGGCTCCGCGGGCGCCTGTCCGACCGGGACCCCCGGCCCGACCGGGACATGGCGCCTGGCGTCGGCGTCGTCCGTCGGCCTTCGTCGTCGAAGCGACTCGTCGTCCTCGTCGTCGGCGAGCGCGCGGTCCGTCTCGCCGGCGACCGGCCGAACCAGGAAAGCCGTGGCCGCGACGAAGCCACCGGCATGGGCGAGCGCGGCGATCGAGACGCCCGCCTGCGAGCGGATCGCCTCGCCGAGCCGGGCACCGAGGCCGCCGAACGCGTCGAGCATCGGCGCGAGACCCGGGTTGTCGTAGAAGGGCAGGGTCAGGATCCCGTAGAGGTTGGCCAGGTTGGCGATCGCGAGGACAGCGTAGACCACCGCCCAGCGGGGCCGGAGGACCAGCAGGATCGCCCCGAGGGCGAAGAACGGGTAGAGGTAGCGCTCGTGGACGCGCGTGGGGAGGACGAAGAAGGCGACGGCCATGACGGCCAGCGCCACCAGGAGCGCCCGCCGGTCGTCGTGGCGACGCCAGAGGACGACCATGAGCGCCGATGATCGCCGCCGCGATGAGGCCGCCGCCGACGAGGACCGCGGGAATCCCCAGTGGCGCCAGGAACGGGTCGGTCGGGTTCGCCGGGTTGGCAGCGTCGCGGATCCACGTCCCAGCCGACGCCAGCCCGGCGCCGTCCATCGAGACGAGGGCCCAGGGATTGTAGGCATTCACCGTGGCGTACGGGTAGCCGCTCGGCGGTCTGGACGATCTGGCCGAGGAGGCTGTTCTCCAGCGGGATCCCCAGGAAGGGGATCGGCACGATCGCGAGGCCGAACGGCAGGCAGACGAGCGTCGCGGTGACGAGCCCGGCGATCGTCGTGGTGACGATCCGGACCGGGCCGCCTCCGAGCCGGCTGCCGTCGGCCGGCCGCTCCACCCAGTGGCGGCGGATGATGACGACCGCGGCGAGGGGGATCAGGATGCCGAATTGCGGCTTGATGATCGCCGCGATCGTGGTCAGGATCGCGGCCCGCTCCGACCGGCCGCGCCACAGCTCCCGGACCGCGAGGAGAAGGACCAGCGTGCCCACGGAATCGACCTGGGCCCAGATGGCGCTGTCGAACCAGGTCGACGGGGACTAGGAGCACGACGCCGGCGGCCGTGAGCGCGCGGCCGCGGCTCGCGCCCAGATCGGCGGCCAGGGCGAAGACGGCGAGGGCGAGGCCCAGGTCCGCGGCGATGGCGGGCAGCTTGAGGAGGTCGCCGACCTGGCGCGCCCGTCACCTGGCTCACCAGGCCGAGCGCCCCACAGCACGTAGAGATAGCCCGGCGTGTAGTCGACGAAGATCGGGCGGTCGTAGAGGCCCCAGGGGCCGTTCCGGGCCAGCTCCGTCGCCCACCCCGAGAAGCTGCCGAGGTCGACGCCGAACCCGGAGCCGGGCAGGAGGACGTATGCGATGATGAGTCGGAGGGCGAGACCGAGCGCAAGGAGGACGCCGAGCGGAACGATGGCGTCCCGCATGCGAACCCGGGCCTGCTCGCCGGCCCGCGCGCTCTCGCCCGCTGCGGGGCCTGGCACGGGTTGTTGGTACGGCCTCCCTGGAACGAGCGCTGAGGTGGACCGGAGTATAGCCGAGGGCCCGCCGCCCGATCCCGGTGGTGCCCTCTTCGACGACGGCCGCCCCTCGTGCCCGGACGGCGCTCGCCGTCGGCCTGGGCCTCGTGCTGGCCTGCCTGGTGCTCTACCAGTTGACGCGTCCCGCACACCAGGTCGTCTACAACCATTTCGCCTGGCAGGCGCAGGCGTGGCTGGATGGTCGACTTCTCGATCGCGTACCCCGTCGCCGCCTCGGCGGCCGGGCCGGGGAACGACTACTTCAACGACGTGATCCCGGTCGTCGACGCCGAGTGGCCTCCCGACCGGCCGCGGCATGATCCCCTTCCCGCCGCTCCCCGCCGTCGTCCTCCTCCCGTTCGTGGCGGTCTTCGGCCTGGCCCTCGACCAGGTGCTGTTCGCCGTCGTCATCGGCGCGCTCGACGTCGCGGTCGCCTTCTGGGTCCTGGGTCGGCTCGGCGTGCGGCCGGCCGTCCGCGTCACTGCTGACCCTCTTCGTCGGCGCGGGGACGGCCCTCTGGTACGCGGCGTCGATCGGCATCGACCTGGTACTTCGCCCACGTCGTCGCGGTCGGCCTGGCGCTGGGCGCCGTCGGCCTGGCCCTGGATGGCGAGAGGCAAGACCAAGGGCGAGGCCGATTGACGAAGCAGCCGCTCCTCGACGGCCGCCAGCTGGCCGCGGGCTTCCTGCTGGGGCTCGCGGCGACGAGCCGGCTGACCGTCGCCTTCGGGTTCCCGTTCCTCCTGCTGGTCGGGGGCGGCCGATGGCGGCGGCGCGGGGCATCCGCAGCGATGGGCATGGCGATCCCGATCCTCGGGCTCCTCGCCTACAACCTGGCCGCGACAGGCTCTCTCTTCAGCCCGGTCTACGAGTCGCTGTATCGCTACGAGGTGCTGGCGTACCCGCACCTGGGCTACAACGCCGCGTGGTCCCTCCAGGACGTCCGCTACATCCCCCAGAATCTCGGGATCATGCTCTTCAGCCTGCCGTCCCTGATGCCGCCCTGCGATCCGGGCGTGGCTCGCGAGGCGTGGAGCGCGGCTGGCTGCTCGTGGGCGGTCCCCGAGCAGACCGGGACGAGCCTCCTCCTCACGAGCCCGGCCTGGCTGCTGGCCCTGCCCTCCCTGGCGCTGCTGCGCGACCGACGGGTTGCCGGCGCCCTCCTCGCGACGCTGGTGATCGCGGCCGTCAACCTGGCGCATTTCAGCCAGGGCTGGGTCCAGTTCGGGTATCGCTTCAGCCTGGACTTCGCCCCCTTCCTCCTCGTCGCCGCGGGCATCGGGGCGGAGCGCCTCCTCGGGTCGCGCGGCACGCCCCGTCGAGGCCGCCTCGTCGTCGTGGGCGGCCTCGTGGCCCTTTCGATCGCCGTCCAGGCCTGGGGGATCGCCTGGGCCCGGACGCTCGGCTGGTGAGCAGCCCTGCGTTCACCCCGTCGCCCCTGGTCGGCAGGTGGCGGCTCCCGCGCTCGTCGGGCGCCACTGCCTTCGTCCTCGCCCGCGGCGTGCTCCTCCCCGGCCAGGGCTTCTGGGACACCGGAGAGTTCCAGGCCGTCCCGCCGGTCTTCGGGACGGCCCACCCCACCGGATATCCGAGCTACGTGATCCTGGGCTGGCTCGCGTCGCTCGTCCTGGGCCCGGCCGGCGAACCCGCCCTGCGGATGAACCTCCTGTCGGCCATCCTCCTCGCGGCGGCGGCGAGTCTCACGGTCGTCCTCGTCCGGCAGCTCACCGGGCGCTCCGTCGTGGCTACGGCGGCGGGCCTCCTCCTGGCGCTCACGCCGATCCCGTGGCGGATGGGCGGCTTCGCCGATCCGCACACGCTCCACCTGGCGCTCGTCGCGGCCCTCCTGGTCCTGCTCGTTGGTTGGGAGGGACGGCGTCGCGCGGGCTCGCCCCGGGCGGACCGATGGCTGGTGGCATCCGCCGCTCTCTACGGGGTGATGCTGGGAAACCACACCCTGACGGTTCTGCTGGCCCCCGGCATCGCTCTCTTCGTGGTCGCCGTGGAGCCGCGGATCCTGCTCCGCCCGAGGCTGCTGGCCCTTTGCGCGGGCGCGCTCGTCGGCGTGACGGCCGCCCTCTACCTGCAGCTGCCGATCCGCGCCGCGATGGGCGCCCCGCTCGTCTACGGGCACCCGGACACGTGGGACGGCTTCTGGTACGTCGTCCTCGCCGAGCAGTTCCGCGGCGACCTGGTGGATCCGCTCGGCGACCTCGGGCACAAGGTCGGCAACCTCGTGGCGCTCGCCGGGGCGCAACTCGGGGTCCTGGCGGCGGCCGTGCCGGTGGCGTTCATCCTGACGGCCGTGCGCCGCCCGCGGTTCGCCCTTTTGACCGCGTCGTGGCTCGTCGTCACGTGCTGGTTCGCCGCGTCCTACACGAACGCCTCGATCGACCGCTACTACCTTGGTCCGATGCTGATCGTGGTCGCCTGGCTCGGCGTCGGATCCTGCGCTCTCGTGGATGCCCTGCTGGCGGCGGCGCGCCGGAGCGGCGCCGCGCTCACTCCGGACGCCTCGGGGCGGGATGGCGCACCGTCGCGGCCGACGGGGAGGACCCGCCTGGCCGGGGACGCCCTCTCAGCGGCGCTGGCCGCCTCGCTGGTGCTCCCGGCGGCCCTGGCCGCGCCCGCGACCGCGGCCCACGTCGACATGTCGCACGACACGCGGGCGGCCGACTGGAGCCGCTGGGTGCTGGCGAGCGCGGGCGCCGACGCGGTCGTCGTCTCGTGGTGGAGCTTCTCCACGCCGCTCTGGTACCGGACCGCAGTCCTCGGCGAGCGACCCGACGTCCGTGTCGTCGACGACCGCGACCGATTCGACGAGAACCTCGGCAGCGTCGACGACGTGATCCGGGCCAACGTCGCGGCGCGGCCGGTATACCTCGTGCGCAACCCCGCCGAGCTCGGAGGCCTCGAGGCGGCCTGGGTCCTGGAGGCCATCCCCGACCCGGCCGGGATCCAGCCGCTCTACCGCGTCGTGGGCCCCCGGCCCGGGGCGGGCCGGGCCGTACCTTCAGCCACGGTCCGGGTTCCGACCGCTACGATGCGGCCATGAGCCTCGACTCCCCGACGCGCGTTCCCGCGCTCTCCTACTTCTTTCCCGCCCACGACGAGGAGGCGAACCTCGAAGCGCTCGTGCAAGAGGCGCTCGTCGCCCTGCCGGCGATCGCGGACCGCTTCGAGATCATCGCCGTCGATGACGGCTCGAAGGATGCCACCGCCGCGATCGCCGAGAGACTCGCGGCGGCGTACCCGGACGTCGTCCGGGCCGTCCACCACCCGACGAACCTGGGCTACGGCGCGGCGCTTCTCTCCGGCTTCAGGGCGGCCCGCTACGACCTCGTCTGCTTCACGGACGGTGACCGCCAGTTCCGGGTCGCCGACCTGGCCCGCCTGACCGGCCGGCTCGGACAGGCCGATGCCCCCGACGTCGTCGTCGGCTACCGGATCAGGCGGGCGGATCCGCCGATCCGGACGATCTACGCCCGCCTCTACAGGCTCGCGAACCGCACCTGGTTCGGCCTCCGGGCGCGCGACGTGGACTGCGCCTGCAAGCTCTTCCGGCGACCCGCCCTGGAGGGCGTGCGCGTGGAGTCCGGGGGCGCCTTCTTCTCGGCCGAGCTGCTCATCAAGCTGCGCGCCGCGGGACGATCCATCGTCGAGGTGGGAGTGCCGCACTACCCGAGGACCGCCGGCTCCCCGACCGGCGCCCGGCCGTCGGTCATCTGGCGCGCGATGAAGGACTTCTGGGGCTTGCGGCTCCGCATGTGGTCGAACCGGGCGCGCGCGCTGCGTCGCGGCGACCCGATCGTGGAGCCTGCGCCCGCGGCCTGATGGCTGGGCCCGGCGCCACTAGGACGGCGGCCCCTCCCGGGGGCGGTCGGTGCCGGGCTCGATGTCGAGAGAGTTCACGAAATCGCGGAAGACCGAGAGGCGCTCCTCGTCGATCGGGCTCGTCGTCGTCGGCCTGGTCGCTCTCCACGCCGGCGCGGTCGAGGACCTCCTCGGCGGCAAAGATGCGCACGTCCGCCCGCACGGCGAGGGCCAGCGCGTCGGACGGGCGCGAGTCGATCTCAAGGACCCGGCCGGCGACCTCCAGCATGATCCGGGCGTGGAAGGTCTCGTCCGCCAGGTCGGCGATCACGACTTCGCGGATCGTGGCCCCGAGCTGCTCCAGGACGCCCGCGAACAGGTCGTGGGTGAGTGGCCGCTCCGGGGACAGCCCCTGGAGCCTCATGGCGATCGCGTTCGCCTCCCACGGCCCGATCCAGATCGGCAGGTAGCGCCGGCGCTCCAGGTCCTTGAGGATCACGACGTGCTGGGTCGAGAGCATGTGCACGCGCACGCTCTCGATGACCATCTCGACGAGGCGCCCGCCCATGGGCCGATTATCCCATGGTCGATCGAACGGGGACCCGGGCGGCGCCGGGCGGCGTTCGACCGAGCACGGACCCGCCCCGGCGAGACCGGCTACGGCGCGGGCGTGGCCGTCGGCTTGGGCCTGGCCGTCGGCTTCGCCGAGCCTGCCGGAGAGGCCTTCGGGCTGGGCGAGGGCGCCGCCGTCGGCGCGGGCAGCGTGGAGACGTCCTGCAGCGTCGCCACGCCGATCCGCTGCTTGTTGATCCAGTAGACGACCGGGGCCAGCCCGCTCGCCCGGTTGACGACGAAGAAGGACCGGACGTCGGCCCAGTCCGTGCCCCCGCCCACGATGCGGAACTGGCCTTGGTACTTGCCGCTCGCCTTGTCGAACGCCACGATCCGGTTGCTGCCGGGGTCGTAGCCGTACATGGTTCCTTCGCCGCGCGTCCCCGGCGACGCGATGAGGCGGTAGGCCGGCAGGGGTCGCAGGAGCGAGTCCGGCGGCTCGTCCGGGCCCCAGTTGCCGCCCCGCCCAGAGACGAACCTCTCGACGATCCCGCCGTCCGCGAGGTAGACCTCGCCGTCGATGTACATCGAGGTGGCGCGCGACACGTCCTGCGGCGTCGTCAGGTACCCCGACCCGGCTGCCGGGTAACCGCTGCCGTCCTGGGCCGGTGAGTAGCGCAGGATCTGCTGCTCCGACGGGTCCACGACGTAGAGGTTGTAGAGGCCGTCCTCGGCGTTGCGGACGTAGGTGCCGAACGCGAGGATGTCGGCGCCCCACGTCGCCGACTCGGCGACCCGGACGCGGGCCAGCGTCCCCTTGCCCTTGGCGTCGGCGGGTCGCCAGCGCCACAGGACGTTCTTGGCGTCGAGAACCACGACATCGGGGCCGCCCAGTGCCAGGAGCTTCGGATCGCCGACCTTGGTGCCTGAGGCGCTCGCGCCGCTGCGAACCACCGCGGCCGCCTTCTTCGCCCCGAGGTCGACCCGGTAGACCGTCTTCGTGGTCCGGTCGAGCACGTACGGGACGCCGTCGGGCCCCAGCACCATCGCCGTGAGGTCGAAGGCCTGCTCCTGGCCCTCGAACGAGAAGGCCGTCCGCGGGGCCACGTCGACGACGCCGTAGATGTCGTCGAGGCCGCCGACGACCTCGGCGCGGAGCGGGGCCAGCGTGGTGGCGGGAACCCCGTTGGCGGCGGCCACGGCGAGCTGCGCGTGGGCGTCCTTCAGGAACTCCTCCGCCTTCGCAGGATCGTCGATCACCAGGCTGGCCCCGTTGTGGAAGACGAGCCGGAGGTCCTCCTTGACGGCCGCCAATGCCTTCTCGCCCGCCGTCACCTCGTTGATCGCGCCGCTTCCGGAGCCGCCGACCACCCACAGCCCCACGCCCAGGGTCGCCGCGATCCCGACGAAGGCGAGCACGGCGACGGCCGCCCGCCGCTGTGACTCCCGGCGCGTCGCCGCCGGCGTCACCCGCCGGTAGTGGGGACCGCGGCGCGGGAGGAGCTCCTGGAGTCGGGTGATGGCGCCACCGATCGCGCTGCCGGCGGCCGAGCGCGCGCGGCCCATGCCCGAGGTGACCGCCGCCACGCCGCCGCCGACCGAGTCGGCAAGCGGGATGGGCGAACGGTCCGGAGCGCCGGCCAGCGGCTCTGGCGGCCGGGCAGGCACCAGGCGGGCGCGCTGGCTGGTCGGCGAGACTTCCACTGCCTCGATGGCGATCGCGCCGTCACCCCCGGCGCCGCCGGCGGCCGTGAAACGCCCGTGGACCTGCTCCATCGCCGCCTGGGGATGAAGCGTGTTGACCGCGTCCTTCAGCTCGTCGGTGCCGATCTTCGCCGTGATGTTCCGTGACACGAGGATGAGCGTGTCGCCCGCCGCCATCTCGCCGCGCCAGATCTGCGGCGCGAGGTCGTCGGCGGGCAGGCCGACGCCGCCGTTCGGATCGGGGAGCGTCAGCAGGTGTGCCTGGTGGACCAGGTAGGCCTCGACCGGGCCTGCCGTCGCCACGTAGAGCTCACTCCCGCGCACGACCGCGACGCCCAGTCCGACGGGCCCGGCGGCGTCGGCCCCGAGGCCCAGGCGGTCGCGGTTCGCGGCGAGCTTCCGGTTCGCGGCCCGGATCGACTTCTCCAGGCAGACGACGAGGCCGGCCGACTCGTCGTAGTAGTACTCGCCCTGCACCGTGTCGGCGACGAGGCGGGTGGCCTCCTGGAGGCGCCGCGCGCGGCCGACTCCGGATACGACGACATAGAGGCTCCCCTTGGATCTTGAGGTCGCCCCGATCGTCGGCTCGACGACGGCGACCGTGTCCGGGGAGTCCTCCAGGCGCTCCGCCTCGGCGACCACGCCGAGCTTCATCTGCAATCGGACGGCCATCGGCTCACACGACGGTGGAGAGGTGGCCGGCGTGACGCCGGCCGCCCGGGGAGGCGGTGCGCGATCGGCTCGCCGGGCCTAGGGCGAGCCGATCATACCCCGGCCCACCACCACCCGCAGGTGTTCGGCCCGGATCCCGCCGGGGCGCCGGGCGAACTCCTCGAGGAGCTCCTCGGCACGAATGCGCAGCTCCTGCCCGACGACGGGCAGGACCACCTCTACGACCAGGGTCCCGTGCCCCTCGACCCTGACCGGCCGCGATCCGCCGGCCGCGCCCGGCAGCCGCTCGGTCACGAGGGCGTCCCAGGCGGCCCGCGCCCGCGCCCAGCGCAGCTGCTCCACGAGGCCGAGCTCGCGGGCGGCGTCGGGGAGGAGGTCGCCCACGCGGTGGACGGGCCGCCGCCTGGGCAGGCGGGGATCGTCGAAACGACGGGCGGGGCTCACCCGGAGGCCTCGACCAGGCGGGCGCCGGAGCCGGCCGCACCCGAGCCCGTCGACTCCCCGCCGTCCACGCGCCACGCCGTTCCGGCGGCACGCAGCGCGGGGTCCAGGTCGTCCAGCGTCGTGGTCGTCACGAAGGCCTGCGGCAGCGTCGCGATGCGGCGGACGAGGTGGGCCCGGCGGGCCGGGTCGAGCTCCGAGAAGACGTCGTCGAGAAGGAGGAGCGGGGGCCTCCCGTCGAGCGCCGCCAGGAGGTCGAGCTCGGCGAGCTTGAGGGCCAGGATCGCGGTCCGCTGCTGACCGCGGGAGGCGAAGGAAGAGAGGTCGCGGCCGTCGAGCGCGAACGCGAGGTCGTCGCGGTGGGGGCCGACGAGAGTCGCGCCGTTCCAGAGCTCTTTCTCGGACGTCTCGTGCAGGCGCCGGGCGAGCGCCGCGCCGGGTGTCTCGCCCGGCGCGGGCGGGGCGTTGGTCACGTAGGACAGCCGCAGGACTCCTTCTTCGGGGGCGATCTCCGCGTGGGCCGCGCCCAGCGGGGCCGCCAGCTCGGCGAGCAGGAGGTGGCGGGCGTCCAGCACGGCGGTCGCGGCCTCCAGGAGCATCCCGTCCCAGAAGGGAAGCTGGTCGCGGGACGCCCGCTCCTCCCGGATCGCCCGGAGAAGATGGTTGCGCTGCGTCAGCGCGCGCCCGTAGGTCGAGAGGTCGGCGGCGTAGGCCGGGAAGCGCTGCGCGGCCAGGGCGTCGAGGGCCGCCCGGCGGAGGCCCGGGGCCCCGACGACGAGCAGCATCTCCTCGGGCGCGAAGATGACCGTTCGCAGGACCGCGGCCAGCGCTCGGCTCCGGCGCGGCACGCCGTTGACGCGGACCCGCTTCCGGCCGCCGGACGGGCCGTCGCGGACCAGCATCACGTCGACGTCGGCCTCCCCGTCGTCGTCGTCGCGCCTGCCTTCGACACGGGCAAAGGGCGCCGACCAGCGGATCATCTCGGAGTCGGCCCCGGTGCGGTGCGAGGCGCCGCGGGCGAGGAGGACGATCGCCTCGAGGAGGCTTGTCTTGCCCGCGGCGTTGGGGCCCCACACGAGGTGGGGGCCCGGGCCGAACGAGACCTCGAGCGCGTCGTAGGCGCGAAATCCGGCGAGGCGCAGCGAGGTGAGCAGGATGGTGCCGGGCGCGGGCCCCGGCCTCCCGGATTCGCCTAGGACGTCGTCCGGACCGGCATCACGACGTGCGTGTAGTCACGTCCGTCGGCCGGCCGGAAGACACCCGGCGAGAGAGGGCCGTTGAGCTCGATCGAGAAGCGGTCGGCGTCGACGTTCGCGAGGACGTCGCCGAGGTACCGGGCATTGAAGGCAATGGTGGTGCCGTCTCCCTCGATCACCGCGTCGACCACGCCCTGGTGGTCTCCCACGTCCGCCGCAGCCCCCACGGTCACGTGCGGCGCCCCGTCGGGCGCGACCTGCATCTTCACGATGTTGGCCGAGGAGTTCGCGATGTAGGCCGCGAGGCGCACGGCCTTGAGGAGGTCGTCCCGGTCCACCTCCACGCGGGTGGCGTGGGTCGCCGGCAGGACCTGCTGGTAATTCGGGAACTGGCCGTCGATGAGGCGACTGACCAGCTCGACTCCTTCCACGTGGAAGAGGACCTGGTTCTTCTGGGCGGAGAGAATTATCTCGACGGGGTCGTCGCTGTCGGACAGCACGCGGGCCAGCTCGATGTACGAGCGGGCAGGCACCACGACGCTCGTCTCCTCGACGGCGTCGAGCCCCGTGATGGTCGTGATCGCGATCCGGTAGTTGTCGGCGGCGGCGAGCGTGATCCGGTCGCCCTCGAAGCGGGTGAGGACGCCGGTCAGGATGGGCCGGGCCTCGTCGCTCGCAGCCGCGAACGTGATCTCGGCGAGAGCGCGCCGCAGCACCCTCTGGCTGATGCGGGTCGTGGGCCGCTCGCCAGCGGCCGGGATTGCCGGGAACTCGTCGGCATCGATCCCGCGGAGATGTGTCTCGAAGCGGCCGCAGCGAATGTGGAGTCGATTGCCGTCCCGGAGCTCCAGGTCGACCCGCTCGTTAGGGAGCGAGTTGACGACGTCCGTGAGAAGCCGTGCCGGGACCGTGATCGCGCCGTCGGTCTCGATCTTGCCGGGAACCCAGTAGGTTACCCCGATCTCGAGGTTCGTCGCCGTCAGCTTCAGCCCGGCGTCCTCGGTGCGCAGCAGGACATTGGCGAGCACCGGCAGCGTGCTCCGGCTCGACACCGCGTGGCTGACGACCGAGAGGCCGCGGGCGAGATTCTCCTGGATGACCGACAGGTTCACGGACTTGTCACTCCGGGTGAGCGGGTGGGCGGGGCGGCGGGTGGTCCAAGGCGGAGCCCACCGGTGGATTCGTGGTGGGTCTCATCTTCGCATGAACGTCATCACCGTATTCATAATGGTGTGGATTCCGTGGACGGCCGAGCGCAGCCGAGCGCGCTCCGGGGGTGGAGCACCGCGCCTCCGCCGTGGACAGCCCAGCCGGGACACCGGTGCGCGTGGGGACGCGTAGTTGATAGACGGCCACCGGGCGCCCCGCGTCCCGGCGGCCATGCCCGCCGTGGGACGAGTTGCCGACACGCCCGCCCGCGCCGGCGGCCGTCGGCCCACGGCGGAAGCCCGGTCGTCCACGGCCCGGTGTGGAGGCCGACCGCGAGGCGGGGCGCCCCCGGCCGCTCAGTCGGCGTAGATCAACTCGCGCACGGCTGCGATGTCGCGCCGGAGCTCGTCGTTGATCGCGGCCTCGCGATTTATCTTGTCGCAGGCGTGGAGGACCGTCGAGTGGTCTCGGCCACCCAGCTCGGCACCGATGCGCAGGAGCGAGACATCGGTCTCCTCGCGCATCAGGAACATCGCGATCTGGCGCGGGGTGACGATCGCCTTGTCGCGCTTCTGGCCCTGCAGCAGGTCCATGGCGACCCCGTAGTACTCGGAGACGGCGCGGGCGATCTTCTCCGGCGTGACCTGGCGCTTCTTCGGGTTGTACAGGACGTTCGACAGGACCGCCTGCGCGAGCTCGATCGTGATCGGCATCGCTCCCATGTTGGCGTAGGCGACAACGCGGTTCAGGGCCCCCTCGAGCTCCCGGATGTTGCTCACGACCTTGCGCGCGATGAACTCCACCACGTCGGGCCCGATGGGCACCGAGGACTCCTCGGCCTTGGCCCGCAGGATGGCGATCCGGGTCTCGAGGTCGGGGGCCGTGAGGTCGGCGATGAGGCCCCACTCGAACCGGCTCCGCAGACGCTCCTCGAGGGTCGTGATCTGCTTCGGCGGCCGGTCCGAGGACAGGACGATCTGCTTGCCGTCCTCGTGGATGGTGTTGAACGTGTGGAAGAACTCCTCCTGGGTTCGCTCCTTGTCGGCGATGAACTGGATGTCGTCGATCAGGAGGAGGTCGATCCGCCGGTAGCGAGCGCGGAAGTCGTCGATGCGGCCCTGCTGGATGCTCGTGATGAACTCGTTGGTGAACTTCTCGCTGGTGGCGTAGACGACCTTCTTGCGCGGGAAGCGGGCGATGACCGCGTTTCCGATCGCGTGCATCAGGTGCGTCTTGCCGAGGCCCACGCCGCCGTAGAGGAACAGCGGGTTGTAGGCATGCCCCGGCCGTTCGGCGACGGAGAGGGAAGCCGCGTGGGCCAGCCGGTTGGCCGAACCGACGATGAAGTTGCCGAACGCGTAGCGAGGATTCAGGCTCGAGGAGCCACCGTCGGCGCCGACGCGGGTGGGCTCCACCCGGACCTGCTGGGCGGCCGCAGGGGCGGCCGCAGGGGCCGATCCGGGCTCGCCGGCGTCATCGCGGACGAGGAACTCCACCTGGACGCTGTAGCCGACGATGCGGGCCAGCGTCTGCGAGATCAGCGGCCGGTAGCGCGTCTCCAGCCAGTCCTTCGCGAAACCGTTCGGAACCGCGATCCGGAAGCGGGTGTCGTCCACGTCGACAAGCGAGGTGTGGCGGAGCCACGTCTCGAAGTTGGCCGGGGACAAGGCGACCTGGAGCTCCCCGAGCGCCGCGCGCCAGATGTGTTTCGTGTCCATGAGGACCCTGTCGGCCCGGCGCCGAGGCGCCGGATGGGGAGGCTGAGGATGAGAACGGACCATACTGACGAGGGAGAGCGCGGCGAGCGTCGAACGGGCCGAACAGGGCCCCCGGAGCTACCCCTCGGCCATCCCCCGGGGACGCCCCCGAGACTGCCCGCGGGCGTCCCGGTGCCGTGGGCCGCCGCATGGTAGCACCGCTCCGGAGGGCCCCGCAAGGCGATTCGGCCTCCAATCGCGGATACCCCGGGGGAGTATCCCACGCCGGTGGCGATGGGGCCCCTGCAGCACCGCGCGTTCGCCCGAGCGTGGCCGCGTCCGGCGGGTCCTTTGACACTCTCGAGGTGGCGTTCCATAATCGCGCGGCGTTGACGCGCCCGGCGCCGCTGCGCCCAATGCGTTCGCGCGCCTCTTCGAGTCGCGCGGCGATTCGATCCGGAGGCCGGACAACAAGAGGAAGACACGACGCCCGATGAAGCAGACCTACCAGCCGAAGAAGCGCCATCGCGCGAAGGAACACGGCTTCCGCGCCCGGATGAAGACCACCGGGGGCCGGCGCGTTCTGGCCGCTCGCCGCGCTCGGGGCCGCAAGCGGCTGGCGGTCTGACACCGGCACCGGGCCGCCCCCACGGACGGCTCGCGACGCTCACCCGGCCCGCGGACTTCGCGGCGATCCAGGCCCACGGGACCTCGCGGTCCCACCCGCTCATGACCGCCCGATTCCTGAAGACCGGCTCCGAAGGCGTTCGGTTCGGCCTCGCCACCGGCCGTGCTCTCGGGGGCGCGGTCGTTCGCAACCGGGTCCGACGACGGCTCCGGGAGACACTCAGGGTGATGGCGCCCTCGTTCCAGCCCGGCTGGGACGTTCTGATCATCGCCCGGCCGGCGCTCGTGGATGCGGACCATGGAGTGCTCGTCGAGGCGCTGAAGCGACTCCTCCGCCGGGGGGGAGTGCTCGGAGGACCGGCGGACGCGTGAAGCGGATCGGGATCGGGCTCATTCACCTCTATCGGACGGTGTTCGCCTGGCTGCCCTCGAGCTGCCGCTACTACCCGACCTGCTCGCACTACACCGAGCAGGCAATCGACCGCTACGGCCTCGCGCGGGGCAGCTGGTTGGGCGCAAAGCGGATCGCGCGATGCCACCCCTGGCACCCCGGCGGCTACGACCCTGTCCGATGAAGCCGAGGAACCCGTGACCCTTCCCCGCATACGGCGCGACCGCCTGCTTCTCCTCGCGCTTCTGGCGCTCGTCCTCTTCGTCGCTGTGGCGTGCGCCGGCTCGCCGGCCGTCGTCCCGGGCGGCTCGGCCGCGCCGACGCTCACGATGTCTCCGCACCCGCCCCTGACCCCGGCCCAGCCCGGCGCCGACCCGGTCAAGCTCCTCGCCTGGGTCTTCAACCCGATCTTCCAGGTCCTCTTCATCGTCCTCGCGGGGATGGAGCGGATCACCGGCGACATCGGGATCGCGATCATCGTGATGACGCTCCTCGTGCGCGCGGCCCTCATCCCGCTCTTCCGGCGCCAGATCGTCTCGATGAAGCGGACGCAGCTCCTCCAGCCCGAGCTCAAGGAGCTGCAGAAGCGGTACAAGGGCGACCGGGCCCGCTTCAGCCAGGCGCAGATGGAGCTCTACAAGGAGCGCGGGGTGAACCCGGCGTCGGGCTGCCTCCCGATGCTTCTCCAGCTCCCCCTCCTCCTGATCATCTACCAGGTCATCAGCCAGGGCCTGACCAACCCGGACCCGACCGCGATGATCAGCGTCTTCGGGATCAAGATCTTCGACATCCAGTGCGTCAACGGTCTCGGTACGGCTGCCTACGATGCCTACAAGCCGTGCATCAACTCGACGGTCGGCTGGCTCGGCAGCATGGACGTCTCGAAGCCACAGGTGCTCTTCAGCCTGCCCCTGATCGGCGGCTTCAGCCTCCTTGCCTTCCTTTCGGCGGTCCTGCAGCTGGTCCAGAGCCGCATGACGATGCCGCCTTCGGACCCCTCGTACCAGGACCAGAACAGCAAGATCCAGCGCCAGCTCGTCCTGTTCCTGCCCCTCATCTCGATCCTCTACGGCGGCTTCCTGCCCGCCGGTCTATTCCTCTACTGGATCGTCACGACGGTCTTCGGGATCGTCCAGCAGTACCTGATCGTCGGCTGGGGCTCCCTGTTCCCGGTCTTTCGCTGGACGCCGGGCTTCGCGAAGGACCACCGCCCACGCTTCCCGGTCGAGCCGCCGTCGCTGCGATCCGCCCAGCCGGGGGACGCAAAGCCGGGGCGGACCACCCCATCCCGACCCACCGCGCGCACCGAGGTCGACCGCACCAAGTCCGCGGCGGCCACCGTGCGCCCGCATGAACGAGGCCGCCAGGGCCGCCGAGGGAGAAAGCGCTGAGACCATGAGCGAGTACCGCGATTTCACCGGAAAGTCCGTCGAGGAAGCCCTCCGCAACGCCCGCGAGGCGTTCGGGGTCGGCCTGGACGAGCTCGACTTCGAGATCCTCACGCCCGGCAGCCGGGGCGTCCTGGGAATGGGCGCGGAGCCCGCCCGCATCGTCGCGGCGCCGCGCAGCGCCCTCGGCGGGGCGGCTCCCAAGCGCTCGGCCGCGGAGGCCACGCCCCTCCCGGTCCAGGCGCCGCGCGAGGATCGCGGCCCGCGCCGCGACGACCGCCGCCGCGCGACGACCGCCCGCGTGACGACCGCCCGCCGCGCGTGGATCGCGGCCCGCGCCGCGACGACCGCCCGCGCGACGACCGCCCGCGTGACGACCGCCCGCCGCGCGTGGATCGCGGCCCGCGCCGCGACGACCGCCCGCGTGACGACCGCCCGCCGCGTGACGACCGCCCGCCGCGCGACGACCATGGCCAGCGACCCGGGGGCTCGTCCGTCTCGACCGCCGAGGAGGAGATGGTCCAGGTTGCCCGCTCGCTCATCCGCGAGCGCGAGGAACTCCAGGCCGCAGAAGCCTCGCCCGCCGCGCTGACCGCCGGTGAGGCGATCCTGGCGCAGCTGATGAAGCACCTGGGCTTCGACGTGAACGTCGTCGTGGAGACCGGCGAGACGAACCGCCTCAATGTCGTCGGCGCGGATGACGAGGAACACGAGGCCCTCGGAGCACTCATCGGGCGCAAGGGCGAGCGGCTCTCGGCCCTCCAGCACATCGTGAACCTGATGCTCTCGCGCCAGATGGGCGAGTGGACCCGCGTCCTGGTCGACGTCGAGGGCTATCGCGGACGCCGCGAGCAGCAGCTTCGCGAAATCGCCATCCGGGCTGCCGACAAGGTCATCGAATCCGGCAAGATGCTGCAGCTCGAGCCGATGCCCGCCCTCGAGCGGCGATGGATCCACCTCGCCCTGCGCGGACACGCGTCCGTCGGGACGCAGTCGATCGGCGAGGAGCCGAACCGCCGGATCGTGATCATCCCGCGGGCGGTTTGAGCGGCGGCTGAGCGAGGATCGGCATGGCGCGTAACGCAGCAGCCTCCCGCAGCGTCCCAGACGCACGATGCAGGTGAACTCTCCGCTGCCATGACCCCCGTGACGCCGACTCCGCCCTCCCGGGGCTTTCCGTTCGGGAAGCTCGTCCTCGGCCTGGTCGCTGGGTTCGTGCTCGCGATCGGGTTCGGCGCCGGCGCCCTGCTTGCCTACCAGGGCCAATACGACGATCGCATCTATCCCGGCGTGACCGTCGCCGGCGTGACAGTCGGCGGCCTGTCGCGCGACGCCGCCACGGCGCTGCTCGAGCGAGACCTCGCCGGGTACAGCGCCGGCGAGGCCGTCATCGACGTCGACGGGAGGCGAGTCAGCATCTCCTACGCATCCCTCGGCCGGCGCGCCGACGTGGCGACGCTCGTCGACCTGGCGTGGTCGGTCGGGCGAAGCGAGCCGGACCCGATCGGGCGCGCGGCCCTGGGCGTCCGGAGCCTGGTCGACGGCACCCGGATCGACCCGCTCGTCGTCGTGGATCCCGCCGCGGTCGGCGTTGAGGTGGCCCGCGCGGCGGGGAGAGTCGCCCGGGCTCCGGTGAGCGCCACGGCGGCCGTCACGAAGACCGGCATCTCCACGACCCCCGCCGTCGCGGGCCGCGGGCTCCCCCTCGAGGAGGTCGCCCGGGCGCTCCTCGAGCGACTCGTGGATCCCGCGGCTCCCGAGACGCTCGAGCTCGCGATGGAATCGATCGCGATAGCGCCGCTCGTCGACGACGCGGGCGTCGCGTCGGCCGTCGCGGCCGCCGAGCTGATGGCCCGTGACGTCGTGTTGACGCACGGCACCGAGACCTGGACCATCGGCGCATCGACCGTCCGGAGCTGGATCACCTTCGGCACGGCCGCCGACGGCGTCTATCGCCCCGGAGTGGCGCCAACGGCCCCGACGGCGGCGCTCGCCGGCCTCGCCGAGAAGATCGACCGCGCGCCGAAGGACGCGACCTTCCTCCTGGGTCGCGGGGCGGCGGTGGTCGGCGTCGTTGCCGGGAAGGACGGCCGGGCTCTCGACGTCGCGGCGTCGGCGCCGCTCGTCGCCCGGGCCGTCCTCGATCGTGCGACTGCCCCCTCGACCGGGACGCCCGCTCCCGTCGCCCTGGCGATCGCCGTCGTCAGCCCCGCGCTCACGACCGAGGAGGCCAACAAGGCGGCGCCGCTGATGAAGCGCCTTTCGTCCTGGACGACCAACTTCCACCGCTACGAGGCAAACGGGTTCGGCAACAACATCTCGATCCCCACCGGCGACATCAACGGCTACGTCGTCCAGCCGGGCGCGGTCTTCGACTTCTGGTCGGCACTCGGCCCGATAACCTACGCGCGCGGCTACCGCGACGGCGGCGCGATCCTCAACGGACGGACCGAGCCGACGGGCGCCCTGGCCGGAGGGATCTGCTCCGTCTCCACGACGCTCTTCAACGCGGCGGCCCGGGCGGGGCTCGGCATACTCGAGCGGGCCAACCACTACTACTACATCGATCGGTACCCGACCGGCCTCGATGCGACGGTCTGGAAGACGGGAGGCGCGACACGGAGCATGCGCTTCCGCAACGACACCGACTTCCCGCTGCTCATCCGGGGGGTCACAGGGGTCAACTTCGTCAAGTTCGAGATCTGGGGGCCGCCGACGGGCCGGACCGTTTCCTTCAGCCGGCCGACCATCAAGAACGTCGTGCGCGCGACCGACACGATCCAGTACACGACGAGCATCCGGGCCGGGACGAGCAAGCGGATCGAGTACCCGGTCAGCGGGATGCAGGTCTGGGTCACCCGGACGGTCCGCGACGCGAGCGGCGCGGTGCTCCACAGCGACACGTGGTACTCGAACTACAAGCGGGTCAACGGCATCCTGCTGGTCGGCAAGAAGGCGACCACGCCCACGCCCACGCCCACGCCGGGTCCATCGCCGACGCCGACCCCCGCGCCGACCCCGACGCCCACCCCCAGTCCGCCAGTCTCGCCCTAGGCGCTGCGCGGCCCGCCGCGCGCGGCGCGGCACAGGAGATCCGTCAGGCGGCCTCCGCCGCCAGCTCCGAGGTCAGCTCGTCGACGAGCGAGAGGTAGAGCTCCTCCTCCTGGGCCATGTGCAGCCGCAGGATCGCGTCCAGCCCGTAGAGGGCGCGCCGCAGGTCCGTTCGATCGTCCGGGGTGGGACCGTCGGCCTCCAGCTCCGCGACGAGGCGGTCGAAGAGCCGGATCAGGTGGAAGATCTCGGTGTGGGTCCGGTGGAGAGCCGAGGTCGCGTCGTCGCTTCCCAGCGCCGCGAACAGCATCGGGTAGACGACCCGGTCCTCGTCGATCTCGTGGGGGACGAGCGTCTCGACCAGGAACATCCGGGCGGCCTGCAGCTCCGTCAGCGCCTCGGCCGGCGGGAGGATGTCCATGCGGTCGGCGATCGCGCGCAGGCGGGCGATCCCCGGCGCGAGGTCGCGGTGGGCCGTCGTCAGCCGGGCGCGGGTCTCGGTCCAGCCGGCGACGCGGACGGGCTTCTCCATCCCCCCCCGCAGGGCGCGCAGGGAGTTGAGGATCACCGCCACGTCGATCGCCTCCTGGAGGAGAGCGCCCGCCACCGGGGGCAGGAAGCCGAACGCGGCGGCCACCATGGCGACCATCGACATGCCCATCCCCGCGAGCACGCTCTGGACCGCTATCCGCCGCGAGTGGCGGGCGATCCGGACGGCCTCGGCGAGGCGGTCCAGGCGGTCGACGGTGATGACGAGGTCGGCCGCCTCCGACGAGGCGGTGGCTCCGCGGGCGCCCATCGCCACCCCCACGTCCGCCGCGGCGAGGGCCGGCGCGTCGTTGATGCCGTCGCCGACCATGACGAGCGGTCCCCCGGCGAGCTCGCGCTCGGCGATGACCGCGTCCACCTTGTCGCCCGGGGCACGGTCGGCGAGGACGCCGTCGAGGCCGATGGCCGCACCGACAAGCTCGGCCACGGAGTGGTGGTCGCCGGTCACCATGAGGATCCGGGAGAAGCCGGCCCGGCGCAGGCTCCGTACCGCGCGAGGAGTCTCGGTGCGGATCGGGTCATCCATCACGAGCGCCCCGGCGAGCTCGCCGTCGATGCGCACGAAGACGTTCGAGGCCCCCTCGATGGCGGCCCGGCGCCTCAGCTCGCGGGCCCAGGGGGGAAGCGGAGCGCCCGCCGCGGCGAAGGCCGCGGACCCGACGGCCACCTCGCGCCCCTCGACGCGACCCACCACGCCGGCCCCGGGGGTCTCGGAGACGTCGGTGGGCAGCGGCAGAACGAGCCCGCGGGCCCGCGCCGCATGGACGATCGCCGCCGCGATCACGTGCGGGGACGCCTGCTCGACGGCCGCGGTCATTCGGAGCAGCTCGTTGACGTCCCCGCCGACCGCCTCCACGGCGGTGAGATGCGGCCGCCCCGCGGTCAGCGTGCCGGTCTTGTCGAACAGGATGACTCGCGCCCTGGCCAGCGTCTCGAGGGGGCCACCGCCCTTCACGATGATCCCGCGCCGTGCGGCCCGCGAGATTCCGGCCACGATCGCGATGGGGGCGGCGAGGAGGAGCGGGCACGGTGTTGCCACGACGAGCACCGCAAGGCCGCGGACGGGGTCGCCGGACAGGAGCCAGGCTCCCACGGAGAGGGCGAGCGAGAACGGCACGAACAGGAGGGCGTAGCGGTCGGCGAGCCGGACGAAGGGCGCCTTCGCGCGCCCCGCCTCCTCCACGAGGCGCACGATCCCCGCGTAGGTGCTCTCCTCCGCGGTGGCGATCGCCAGCAGGTCGAAGGGCCCGCCCGCGTTCACCACCCCGCTCGATACCGTGTCCGCGTCCTCGCGGGTGACCAGGCGGGCCTCGCCGGTGAGGGCCGACTCGTCGAGAATCGCCGCGCCACCGCGCACGAGGCCGTCGACCGGGACCACCTCGCCGGGTCGCACCAGGAGGAGGTCGCCCGGCGTGACCGCGCTGATCGGCACGGTCTCGAGGGTGGCGTCGACGTAGCGGTGGACGTCCTGGGGCGCCCGGCCGAGAAGCGCGCTCAGTTCCCGTTGGGCCCGTCCCTGGGCGTACGTCTCGAGTGCCTCCCCCGTGGCGAGCATGACGCCGATGACAGCCGCCGCGAAGGTCTCGCCGAGCGCCAGCGCGCCGCCGATGGCCAGGATGGCGATGACGTCGACGCCTGCCTCGCGGGCGAGCAGGTCACGGATGATCGCCAGCGCCAGCCGGGCGCCCACCACCACCGTGGGGATCGTCCAGGACCAGTTCGCCAGGTCCTCCGCGCCCGCCCACGAGGCGATGAGGCCCAGCACGAGGCCGGCGACGGTCAGGGGGAGCAGGCCAAGCGCGATGGCCCGTCCAAGGACGGCGGAGATGCGTGCTGTGCTCATCCGAAGAGAGTACGCGGCGCCCCCGCCCGCGCGGGCGTTCCGGAGGTCACGTCATGGTGTGACGTTCAGGTCGCACGGGGGAGTCTGGTGGAGATGGGGGAGAGTCGAACTCCCCGTCCGAAACCCGTGACCCGGAACCACTACGAGCGTGTCCGATGCTTGATCTCGACCGGCCCACCCCCATCGGCAGGGGCGATGACCGGTCCAGCTGCGTGTCCCTAGATCGGGCTTCGCTCCCGGCTACGCGGCGCTTGCCGGGGCTGCACCTCCGCTGATTGACGCTTCCACGGCCCACGGAGGGGAGGCCGCTTCCACGCTCACCTTACCGCCTAAGCGGCGAGGGCGAGAGCAGGCTGCTTGTTGGCAGTTACTTCGTTTTGCCGCCTTTTAACGAGGCCAGAGCGGCATCCTCGGCTCGCGTTTCCGGGCTGCGGGGCCCCGTCGAGACCACGCATCCCCACCGATCGGGGCGGCGTCGGCCGTCCCGCGCCGGCTCTCGGGCCGGCAAGCGCCATTGTAGCGCGCGGGCAGGCGGGCCCCGCCGTCGGCTGTGCCCCCTGCGGGCCCTCGGCCGAACGAACGAAAACGAGGCGGACCCCGGGGGGCCCGCCTCGTTTTCGGGGGGAGGAACGTGGGATCAGACGTTGAGCGTGGCCCGGCAGACCTCTCCGGTCGTGCTGTTGGTGGCCCGCGCCCCGATGGTGTCCACGCCGGCGCGGTTGGTGATCAGGCGCCGGAGCGTGAACGAGCCGCTCGGGGCGACGGTCCTTCGGGCACCGGTGAAGACGCGGTGGCCGTCATCCCAGACCTTGACGTTCCAGAGCCGGTTGTTGCGGTTCTGATCGACCTCGAACTCGACTTCGATGCGGCCGTTGTCCAGCTTGGCCTTGAGCTTGGCGGTGCTGTAGAGGGTGCAGCTCCCGGTCGCCTGGACGGCGGAGTTGCCGCCCTTCGCGAACGTGGCGGCCGGAACGGCGAGCGCGCCCAGGGTGAGGGCCAGCGTGAGGCCGCTGGAGGCGATGAGCCGGGCCGGGCTGAGAGAAGCGAAGCGGGACATTGGAGTCTCCTGACTGTGGTGGTTCGGCAGGGTCGGTCCGGGGATCCGGTCCCCTGGCGTCTGCTCCTGCGGTGATCTGCTGCACAGCCTCGGGCCTGGGCCCCTCGTGGCGGAACGGGCCCGGGTCGGGAAGCTGGTCGGACCTTGGTCTGAGGGATCCGCCAACCTGGGTCCGAGCCCGCGCCGGCGCCGTCTCCGGTGGCTTCCGCTCGACCAGTTGACCGCCTCGCTCGACGATTCCCCAATTCCGCTGGCGGGCCCTCGCCGACGGTCCTGCTGCGGAGCCCGGGCTTTCGCGAGGTGGGCGCCTGCGAGCGCCGCGGCGGCTCGATGGGCGCTGGCGCGACGACGTGATCCCGGAGCTCCTGCTACCACCCGCGTTCGCCGAGGAGGCAGCTCCGGGCCCCTGACGCGGAGCCCGCCGGGCCGTCCCCCCGACGCGGCTACCGGCCGCGGTGGGCGTCGGCCATGGCGCGCTCCATGTCGCGACGGGCGTCGCGCTCGGCGATGTCGTGGCGGTGGTCGTGGAGCTGCTTCCCGCGCGCCAGGCCGATCTCGAGCTTGGCGTGGCTCCGGTTGTCGATGTAGAGGCGCAGGGGCACCAGTGTCAGCCCCTTCGACTTCGTCTTGCCGAGGAGCTCGTCGATCTCGTCGCGGTGGAGGAGCAGCTTCCGCGTCCGCTTGGCCTCGTGGTTGAGCCGGTTGCCCCCGACGTAGGGCGCTATGTGGGCGCCCACGAGCCAGGCCTCGCCGCGCTCGATCCGCGCGTAGGCCTCCTGGAGGCTGACGTGGCCGGCGCGGATCGACTTGATCTCCGTCCCGGTCAGCACGATGCCCGCCTCGAACGTCTCTTCGACGTGGTACTCGTGACGGGCCTTGCGATTGAGGGCGATCGTCTCCTCGCCCATGGCGGATGCTCCTTCGTGGTGCGCGGACCGGGCAGTCGCGGAGGGCTGGGGGCCCGCCGGGATCATGCCCCAGCGACGCCCCGGACGCACGAACGCCGGCCCCGTGGGGGACCGGCGTTCGAACGCGTTTCGGGTTGCCCACCCGCTGGGGCGTCCGTCAGGCGGCCGCCTCCGGCGAGGTGGTGCAACGACGCCGACTTATGTCTGTCACTGCACATCACCTCCTTTCGGTCGGACGAACCGTACCTGACCCCGGGCGATCTGACAACACCCATCGAAGCAGCCCGCCGCCAATCGAAGCGCGGCCCGAAGGGACTACGCGGCTCGCTGGAGGGCCGGGACCTCCGCGACTGCGTCGAGCACCTCGAGCGCGGCGTCGATGAAAGGGTCGCCGGTCGTTCCCGGCTCGCCGGTTCCCGCCGCGTTCGCCGAGACCGCGACGTCCGGCTGCAGGCCCTTCTGGTGGATCCATCGCTTGGCGGGCGTGAGCCACTTCGCGATGGTCAGGCGGAAGCCGCCGGTCTCGGCGGTGAGATCCACCCACTGCTGGATCGTTCCCTTGCCGTAGGTCTTCTCGCCGACGAGGGTGCCGCGCCCGGTGTCCTGGAGGGCGCCGGCCACGATCTCGCTGGCCGAGGCGCTGCCCCCGTTGACGAGTACCGCAACCCGGATCCCGGGGTCGGTCGCGGCGCCGCCGCCGTCGGCGTTCGTCGCCACCTGCGTTCCATCGGCCGCCTCTTCCCAGAAGATCGGGCCCTCCCCGATGAACTGGCTGGCGATGGCCCGCGCGGCGGTCACGTAGCCGCCGGGGTTGTCGCGGAGGTCGATGATGAACTTGGCGATGCCCTTCGCCCGGGCCGCCCGGATCGCGGTCTCGAACTGGCGCGCCGCGTTGTCCGAGAAGCCGGCGACCCGGATGTACGTCACCGAGCCCCCGGCCAGCTCCCGCGACTCGACCTGGCGCGAGACGATCGTGTCGCGGATGATCCTCGTCTCGCGCGGCGCCGCCCCGTCGGTGACGAGGGTCAGCGTCACCTCGGTTCCCTTTGGGCCGCGGATCCGGGCGATCGCCGCATCGAGGGTATCGCCGTCGACGGTGCGGCCGTCGACGGCCGTGATGACGTCGCCCGACAGCACGCCGGCCCGTTCCGCGGGCGACCCGTCGATCGGGGCGACGACCGTGAGCAGGCAGGCCGGCCCGATCGGGGCGCAGGTCGCGGTGGCCGGGTCCGTGGGGCGCGTCGTGACCTCCGCCCCGACGCCCGAGAACTCGCCGCCGATCGACTCGCGGGCCCGCTTGAGCTCCTCCGGGCTCATGTACGAGGAATAGGGGTCCCCGAGCGCCCCGATCATCCCGTTGATCGCGCCCCGGACCAGCTTCTCGCGGTCGACCGTGCCGACGTAGCTCTTCGTGATCGACTCCTAGGTGTCCCAGAACGGGGCGAAGAGCTCGGCGTCCGCGGCGGGGGTCCCCGGCGTCGTGGCGGTCCGCGCGCCGAGCGAGAAGCCCGACAGGAAGAGCGCCGCGCCCGCCAGGAGCGCGACCGTGGCGAGGGCGAGCTGGAGCGGACTCACGCCGCGGCGTCGGGCGCCGGCGGGCGCGGGCGGCGGTCCAGCGTCGGACGGCGCATCCGTCGTGGCAGCTGGCGGTGCGCCGGCGTCGGGCTCGCGGTCGAGGGGATCGGTCATCGGTGATACCTGGCAGGGTGCGGGGCGCGGCAGGCGCGGGGGAGAAGCGTACAACGGCAGTCCGCCCGGGGCCCCCGCGCGGCCTCGCCCGCCCGGCGCTCCGCCGGCTAGCGCGTGAGGTAGTTGCGGACCGAGAGCCAGGAGCCCAGGATCCCCACCCCGAGCCCGGTCCCCACGACGAGGAGCACGATGTCGCGGGTGAGGGTGCCGAGCTCGAGAGGGAGGACCCGGAAGAAGCCGTACATCATCTCGCCCACCGGCCCGGCGGCGAGCCCCAGGACCAGGAGCGCCGTCGCCGCCCCCAACAGCCCGACGAACGCGCCCTCGAAGATGAATGGCCAGCGGATGAACGCGTCCGAGGCGCCGACGAGCCGCATGATCTCGATCTCCTCGCGCCGGGCGACGACCGCGAGCCGGATGGTGTTGACGATGATGAAGAGGACCACGAACCCGACGACCACGAGGACGACGAGGCCGCCGGTGCGGAGGACGTCAGTCACCGAGGTCAGGCGCTCGATGAGCCGCTGGACCTCGACCACGTTCTCGACGACCTCCTCGCGCGACGAGAGCAGGTCGACGACGGCCTGGTAGTCGCGCGGGTCGACGAGGCTCACCTCGAGGCTGGCAGGGAGCGGATTCCGGTCCAGGTACCCGGTGAGGTCCATCTGCCCGCGCTCCCGGAGGCGAGCCCGGAAGCGGGCGAGCGCCTCGTCCTTGGAGACGTAGCGGACGGCGCTGACCTGGGGCAGCGCCGCGACGTCCGCGGCGACGGCCTCCGCCTGCACGACCAGGACGGCATCCGCCCCGGCGACGTCGCGGAGGTCGGCCACGACCTCGACCTTCTCCTCGACGTATGCCACCCCTGCCGCGAGCCCGGCCTGCAGGAGCCAGAAGCCGGCCAGCAGGAGGAGCATCAGGGCCATCGTGGCGACCGCCGCCAGGCTCATGAGGGCGTTGCGGCGGATCCCCTGGAGGGCGCGGCCGACACTGAAGGCGAGGAAGCGGGGGAAGCCCAGGATGGCGCTCAGCACACGGCCCTCAGTCCTCGCGGTGGTAGGCACCGACCCCGTCACGCACGATCCGCCCCTCCTCCAGGGCGACGACGCGCCGGCGGAGCGAGGTGACGACCTCGGCGTTGTGGGTGCCCATGAGGACGGTGACCCCCAGCTCGTTGATCCGCAGGAGCAGCTGGATGATCTCCCACGAGATCAGCGGGTCGAGGTTGCCGGTGGGCTCGTCGGCGATGATGAGGCGCGGCTCATGGACCAGGGCCCGGGCGATCGCCGTCCGCTGCTGCTCGCCGCCGGAGAGGGTCGTCGGGAGCTGGTCGGCCTGGGCGGAAAGGCCGACGACAGCGAGCGCCCGTTCCACGGCCGGCCGGATTCGCCCCCGTGGCGTCCCGGTGACCTCCAGGGCGAAGGAGACGTTCTCGCGCACCGTGCGGGTCGGAAGCAGCTTGAAGTCCTGGAAGACGATCCCGATCCGGCGCCGGAGGTCGGGCACCTTGCGGCGGGCGACGCGCGCCAGGTCGCGGCCGTCGACGATCACCTCGCCGGCGGTCGGGAGCTCATCGCGGATCAGGAGCTTGAGGAGGGTCGACTTGCCGGCCCCCGACGGGCCGACGAGGAAGACGAACTCGCCCTCGCCGAGCGTGAGGTCCACGTCCCGCAGGGCGACCTTGCCGTTCGGGTAGGTCTTCCCGACGCCGCGCAGCTCCAGCACGGGCCGCGAGGCGGGCCCGGGGCCGGGGGCCGGCTCGGGAGCCCGGGCGGGGTCGGAGGCCGGCGGGGGGAGGGAGGCGCTCGTCACGGTCGGCCCGAGGCTACCACCGCGGGATCGATCCGTCCCGCCGCCCTCCCGTCGCCCGCCTCACAGCACGGCGAGCGTGATGGGGACGTACCGGGAGAAGTCCGCGAACGGTCGGTCCCAGCAGAGCAGTGCGGGGAAGTCCTCGAACCGGAGCCCGGCCTCGAGCAGGGCTGTGACGGCCCCGCCGGCCGCTCCGGGCACCCATGCCGAGAAGGCACCCGCCGGCGCGACGGCGTGCAGGAGGTGCCCCAGCACGCCGGGGAGGAGCGCCGCGTCCTCCACGGCCAGCGGCCCGATCCGCCCGACGGGCGAGACGTACCCGTAGCCGACGACCCGACCGTCGCCGGCCTCGTAGAGGTGACCCAGCCGACCCGACCCTCCAAGGTAGGCATGGTCCTGCGGGTGGACGTATCCGAGGATCGCGCGGTCGAGCGCATCGAGCGCAGCGGCGAGCCGGCGCGGCCCGGGCCCGTCGCTGGGGCCGGCCGCCAGGAGCTCGAAGGGGACGGCGCGAACGCCTTCGGGCAGCGCGGCCGGCGCGGCACGGTCGGGCCGGCCCACGAGCTCCAGGACCGGCATCCGGGGCACGAGCCCGTACCGGGCGTACAGGCCGCTCGAGATCGGCTGGGCGGCGTCCGTGCAGGTCCCCAGGGTGACGGACTCGCCGGCGTTCGGCAGGACCGCTTCGAGGAGCGCGCGCCCCAGTCCACGCGCCTGCTCGTCGGGGTGGACGAAGAGCATCCCGAGGAACCAGACGTGGTCGCGCCGGCTTGCCGAGACGAACGCCACGACGCGCTCGCTGCCGTCAGCCTCGGGCCTGACGGCCACCAGGAAGCGGGCGGGATCGGTCTCGCGCAGGTGGGCGAGGAGCGCCAGGAGCGGCCCCGGGGAGGCGATCATCGGGGGCCGGCCGACGAGAGGCCCGTACCCGTCGAGACCGGCGCGCCAGATGTCGGCGCAGGCAGGCAGCTCGTCGCCCCGGGCCGCGCGCAGGGCGAGGCCGTCCGGGCGTGCGGTCACGCCACCTCGCCGGCGCCCGCCAGGGGAGCCCCGGTGGCCTGGCGCTCCATCTCGGCCTGCATGAAGAGGTCCAGCTCGCCGTCGAGCACGGCGGCCGTGTTCGACGTCTCCTGGCCGGTGCGGTGGTCCTTCACCATCTGGTACGGGTGCAGGACGTAGCTGCGGATCTGGTTGCCCCAGCCCGCCTCGACGTGCTCCCCCTTGAGGCGACGCAGCTCCGCCTCCTTCTCCTCGAGGGCCCGCTCCAGGAGGCGGGCCTTCAGGACCCGCGTAGCCGTCTCCTTGTTCTGGGTCTGCGACCGCTCGTTCTGGCTCTGGACCACGATCCCGGACGGGAAGTGGGTGAGCCGCACTGCCGAGTCGGTCTTGTTGACGTGCTGGCCGCCGGCACCCTGGCTGCGATAGGTGTCCACCCGGATCTCGTCCCAGTCAAGCTCGATCTCGATGACGTCGTCGTCGACCTCGGGGAGGACCTCCACGAGGGCAAACGTGGTCTGGCGCCGTTTCTGGCCGTCGTAGGGACTGATCCGGACGAGGCGGTGCACCCCCCGCTCCGCCCGGAGCCAGCCGTACACGCGGCGCCCACCGACCTCGACCGTAACGCTCTTGAGGCCCGTCTGCTCGCCCTCGGTCTGGTCCACGATCTCGGTCTTGAAGCGGTGCCGCTCGGCCCAGCGGAGGTACATGCGCAGGAGCATCTCGGCCCAGTCGGTCGCCTCGGTGCCGCCGGCCCCGGCGCTGATCGAGATGATCGCGCTGCCGCCGTCGTACTCCCCCGTGAAGAGGAGGGCGGTCCGCTCGCGCTCGTAGGACGATCGCAGCGCCTCCGCGTCACGCCCGATCTCGGCGAGCATCTCCGCGTCGTCGGCCTCGGCGGCGAGGTCGAAGAGCTCGTTCAGGCCGGCGGCCGTGGACTCCAGGTCCCGCCAGAGCTCCGTTTCCGTTCGCAGCCCGTCGGCTTCGCGAAGGACCCGCTGCGCCGCGCGCTGGTCGTCCCAGAAGCCGGGCGCGCCGCTGAGCGCGTCGAGGTCGGCGAGGCGAGACTCCCGGGCGGAAAGGTCAAAGACGCCCCGAGGTCGCCCGGATCCGCTCCACGAGGTCGCGCAGGTCGGCTCGATCCACTAGATCCGACCTCGGGCGTCCTGGAGCAGGATCGGCCGGAGCTCGATCAGGCGCAATGCCGTCTTGCTCCGGGCGACGACGGGGTTGACGCATGGGCAGTACGCGTTGTGCCGGCAGACGCCGCAGTTTCCGTTGCAGTCGAGCGCGGCGGCGTAGCTGCAGGAACGGCAGTCGCGCTCGCACGCGATGAGATCGACGAAGGCGGCGTCCTCGACCTGCTTCACCACTCCCTCGCTCCGGCCGGTTCGGGCATATGGCAACGTTGCCGCCCGACTGGGTCACCGGGTGCGCTCGCCGTGTGCGTGCGCAGCATCAGCGGGAGTATATGCGGCGAACGCAGAGCGGCCAAGAGGGAGTTTTCGTCGCCGCGGCGGCACCTCGCCCCTCGGCGGCACCGGGGAAGTCGGCGGCCCGGACCCGCGGTCAGGAGCCGCTCGCATCCGCCTCCGGGGTTGGCCGTCCGACCAGCGCGTACCACGCCAGCGCCCCGAGCTCGTGGAGCGTGGCGTCCGCGCGCCGTTCCATCGTCGCATCCGCCGGGGAGTCGGGGGTCGGCGATCCGTAGGCCTCGATCCCGAGGTCGCGCGCCATCCTCATCACGCGCAGCATGTGACTCCGATCCGAGACGAAGATGGCCGAGACGAGCGATTCGCTCTCGATGACCGTCGCCACCGCGCGCAGTGACTCGAGCGTCGAGCGGCCCTGGTCCTCCATCCTGATCGACGCGACGGGGACGCCCTGCCCGATCGCGTAGTCGCGGGCCGTCGCAGCCTCCGTCCACCGGTCGCCCTCCTGCCTGCCGCCGGTCATCACGAGCAGCGGCGCCCGTCCTTCCCGCCACAGCGCGATCGCGTGATCCAGCCGCGCCCGGAAGACCGGCGAGGGGCTGCCGTCGTACTGGGCGGCGCCGAGGACGACGATCGCGTCGGCCGTCCCCACGCGGGGCGCGTCGTCGACGTCGCCCCGCTGCCAGATCCGGAACGTGGCGTACGCGGTGATGGCGAGGGTGCTCGCGAGTCCCACCACGACCACCGCGGCGACTGTTCGACCGACCGACCGGCGGCCGCCGACGATCAGCGCCCGTGACACTTCTTGTACTTGAGTCCCGAGCCGCAGTGGCAAGGATCGTTCCGACCCAGCTTCGCCCCCGGACCCGCGCCCTGGGCGGGCGCCAGCGCACGGTCGCCCACCTGTTGCTGCATGGCCCGGATGGCCGGCCCGGTGGGGAGCCCGCGGGCCATCACGCCGGCGCCGGGGACCGGGGCGGCGTCGGATGCGCCCGCCCTGCGGGACGCGCTCGCAGCCGGCGGCGCGCTCCTCATCGCCGTGGCGCCGGCGGCGAGGCTTGCCGCGAGCTGCGCCTCGTCGGGCGTCGGGGCGGCGGGCTGCTTCACGATCTGGACCCGGAAGATGGTGGTCGCCACCTGGTGCCGGATCAGGGACTGCAGCTGGTCGTAGAGGCTGAAGGCCTCCTTCTTGAACTCGTTCAGGGGGTCCTGCTGGGCGTAGCCGCGGAGGCCGATGCCGCGCCGCATGTCGTCGAGCTCGGTGAGGTGCTCCACCCAGAGGGAGTCGATCGTGCGGAGGAGCACGAGTCGCTCCACCATCGCCCAGTCGACCTCGCCGACCTCCGCCTCCTTCGCCGCGAGGAGGGCCTCGGCCAGCTCGCGGAGGTGGCCGGCCAGCGCCTCCCGGCCGCCGGCCTCCCAGAGGTCATCCTCGCTCGTCCCGGGCCCGTCGAGCCCCATCGCCTTCAGGGACACGGAGAGGGCCTCCATGGCCCAGTCGTCCGGCTGCTCGCCGCCACAGTGCTGGTCGAGGAGAGCCCCGATCTCCTCGTCGACGAAGGCCCGCACGGTGTCGGTAAGGTCCTCGTTGTGGAGGACCTTGTCCCGCTCCGCGTAGATCGTCTCGCGCTGCTTGTTGATGACGTCGTCGAAGTCCACGACGCGCTTGCGGATGTCGAAGTTGAACCCCTCGACCCGGCTCTGGGCGCTCTCGATCGTCTTGCTGACGAGGCGGGACTCGATCGCCACGTCGTCCTCGAGGCCGAGGCGCTCCATGAGGCCGGCCACGCGGTCCGAGGCGAAGCGCTTCATGAGGTCGTCGTCGAGGGAAAGGTAGAAGCGCGACGAGCCGGGGTCGCCCTGGCGGCCCGCGCGACCGCGGAGCTGGTTGTCGATGCGACGGCTGTCGTGGCGCTCCGTCCCGACGATGTGGAGCCCGCCCGCGGCCACGACGACCTCGTGCTCGGCGTCGCAGCGCGCCTTCGCCTCGCGAAAGACCTCGTCGTAGGTTGCCTTGTCCACCTCGGCCGGGTTGAGGCCCCGCTGGTGGAGCAGCTCCGAGGTGAGGCCCGCCGGGTTGCCGCCCAGGACGATGTCGGTCCCCCGGCCGGCCATGTTGGTGGCAATCGTCACTGCCGCGGTGCGCCCGGCCTGGGCGACGATCCCGGCCTCCTTCTCGTGGAACTTGGCGTTGAGGACCTCGTGCTTGATTCCGCGCCGGCGGAGCAGCTCGCCGAGGATCTCCGACTTCTCCACCGAGACCGTGCCGACGAGGACGGGGCGGCCGGCCTCGGTCATCTCCTCGATCTCGTCGATCACGGCGCTGAACTTGCCGTTCTCGTTGCGGAAGACGAGGTCCGAGTCGTCCACCCGGATCATCGGCTGGTTCGTCGGGATGCCGACGACCTCGAGCTTGTAGATCTTGTGGAACTCCTCGCCCTCGGTCATCGCCGTGCCGGTCATGCCGGCCAGCTTGTCGTAGAGGCGGAAGTAGTTCTGGAAGGTGATCGTGGCAAGCGTCACCGACTCCCGCTGGACCCGCAGGCCCTCCTTCGCCTCGATGGCCTGGTGGAGCCCCTCGCTCCAGCGGCGGCCCGGCATCTGGCGCCCGGTGAACTCGTCGACGATGACGATCTCGCCGTCCTTGACGAGGTAGTCCTTGTCGCGCCGGTAGAGGGCGTGGGCGCGGAGCGCCTGCTCGAAGTGGCGGGCGAGGCGCGGGTCGGCGTCGTAGAGGTTCTCGACGCCGACGAGCTTCTCCATCTTGTCCACGCCTTCCTCGGTCGGCGAGACGGCGCGGTCCTTGAGGTCGACGAAGTAGTCGCCGCCCTCCTCGGCGCCCTCCGGGCGCGGATGGAGCTTCGGGACCAGGCGGGCGAAGGTGTAGTAGAGGTCGGCCGACTCCTCCGCCTGGCCGCTGATGATCAGGGGCGTGCGGGCCTCGTCGATGAGGATGTTGTCCACCTCGTCGACGATCCCGAAGAAGCGTTCCCGCTGGACCCGCTGGTCCAGCTCCGTGACCATGTTGTCGCGGAGGTAGTCGAAGCCGTACTCGTTGTTGGTGCCGTACGTGACGTCCGCGGCGTAGGCCTCACGCCGGGTGACCGGGCGCAGGTTGATGAGGCGCTCGTCGCTCGTCGGGTAGCCGGGCTCGAAGAGGTATGCCGTGTCGTGGACGATGATCCCGACCGAGAGCCCGAGGAAGTGGTAGATCGGGCCCATCCACTGGGCGTCGCGGCGGGCGAGGTAGTCGTTGACCGTGACGATGTGGACGCCCCGGCCCGTGAGCCCGTTCAGGACGGCGGCGAGGGGGGCGACGAGCGTCTTGCCCTCGCCGGTCCGCATCTCGGCGATCTTTCCCTGGTGGAGGACGGTCCCGCCGATCAGCTGGACGTCGAAGTGGCGCATCCCGAGCGTCCGCCGCATCGCCTCGCGGGCGCAGGCGAAGACCTCGGGGAGGGCCTCGTCGAGGGCCGCCTGGAGCTGCGCGTTCTCCCGCTTGCGGCGGGCCCTCTCCATGTCCCGGCGGCGCTCGAGGTCGTGCTGGTCGTGCTCGTCCTGGGTCGGGCCGAAGTCGGCCTGCAGCTCGGCGAGCTCGGCCCGGATCTCGTCCGCCCGGGCACGGATCTCCGCGTCGGACTCGCCCTCGAGCTCGGGCTCGAGGGCGTTGGCCGCGGCGACGAGGGGCTGGATCCGCTTGACCTCGCGGTCGTTGGAATCGACGAACCGGGAAAAGAAGCCCATGACCATTGCCCGTCAGTATACGGGCGGGTCCGTTCGAGGGCGGCCGGAGGGTCCGGTCCGGGGCCCGTCGTCCGGCTTCACCGGGCGAAGCCTACTTCCAGAAGCCCGTCCCGTAGCCCACGAGCAGGAGCACGAACGTCAGGGCCCCGAGGCCCAGCCAGAAGAGCACCGCGGCGAAGGTCCGCGTCGGGTTCATCTCCGGGTTCCTGAGCGGCGACGCGTTCCAGCGCGGCGATTCGAGCTGGTCGCGCCAGTCCTTCGGAGTCTCCGTCTGCGGCTCGAGGCCGCCCTGGCCGTCGGGTCGGTGGAGCTTGAGGGTCATCGGTCTCCCGGGGTGTGGGCCGGCGTGGCGCCGGCGGTGGGGATGGCGGGGAGGGTCCGGCCGCCGTCGGGGAGCCGGGCGCGCTGCGCCAGGAGCTCGGGCTCCAGGTGGGCTCCGGTTCGGGCGTCGATCGTGTGCTCGACGCCGTCCTCCCAGAGGATCATCTCCTGGGTGAGCGTCACCTCCGAGGAGAAGAGCGCCCCGACCGATTCGCCGCGATGGATCCGCCGGATCGCCTCGCCGATGAGCGGGGCCACGGACAGCGTGGTGATCAGGGGCAGGCGCTTCTCCGGCGGAAGCGGGATCGAGTCCGTCAGGACCAACTCCCGCAGGCCGGACCCGGAGATCCTGTCGACGGCATCATCGGACAGGATGCCGTGCGTGGCGCAGGCGTAGATGTCCTCGACGCCCTCGCGCTGGAGCGCTCGGACCACCTCGAAGAGCGTGCCGGCCGTGTCGATCTCGTCGTCGACGAAGATCGCCTGCCGGTCGCGGACCTCGCCGATCACGTTCATCACCTCGGCCCGGTCGAGGTTGCCGACACGGCGCTTCTCGATGATCGCGAGGGGCGCGTCGAGGAGCTCGGCAAAGGTGCGGGCCCGCTTCGCGAACCCCAGGTCGGTCACGACGACCAGGTTCTCGAGACGCTTCTGGCGGAAGTAGTTGGAGAGGAGGTGGACGGCGGTCAGCTCGTCGACCGGGATGTTGAAGAACCCCTGGATCTGCCCCTGGTGGAGGTCCATGGAGAGGACGCGGTCCGCGCCCGCCACGGTGATCATGTCGGCGACCAGGCGGGCCGTGATGGGGACGCGCGGCTGGTCCTTCTTGTCCGACCGGCCGTAGGCGTAGTAGGGGATGACGGCCGTGATCCGGCCCGCGCTGGCCCGCTTGAAGGCGTCGATCATGATCAGGAGCTCCATGATCGACTGGTTGACGGGGCGACAGGTCGGCTGGACGAGGAAAACGTCCTTCTCGCGGACGTTGTCCAGGATCTTGACGAAGATGTTCTCGTTGGCGAACGAGAAGACCTGCGCCCGGCCGAGCGGCACGCCGAGGTAGCGGCAGATCTTGCCCGCCAGGCCCGCGTTGGCGTTCCCGGTGTAGACGTCGAACGAGTCGGAGTACACGGACGCCTCCTCCGCGCCGAACCCCCTCACGAGACCGTGCCGCTGCCGGGGCCGGACCCCGCGTCGGGGCCGCCATTGTCGCCGATGGCCCCGCGCTCCGCCAGCCCTTCGCTGAAGGCGGCGATCCCCACCACGCGATCGCCGTCGTTGAGGCGCATGGTGACCACGCCGCGGGCGGCGGACGAGTAGCGGTTGATCGTGTTCGTCCGGGTCCGGACGACCTGGCCGCCGGCGCTGATGAGGAGGAGCTCCTCGTCGACCTCGGTGACCTGCTGGACGGCCGCCACGCGGCCCGTCTTGCGGCCCTCGAGCGGGATCAGCATCACCCCCTGGCCACCGCGGTGCTTGCGCCGGAACTCGGAGAGCGCCACGCGCTTGCCGTAGCCCGTCTCGGTGAGGACGAGGAGGTCGCGCTCGGGCTGGACCACGCTCATCGAGACGACCTCGTCGCCGGCCCTGGCCAGCCGGATCCCGATCACGCCGGCCGCGTCGCGCCCCATGGCCCGGACCTCCGTCTCGGCGAAGCGGGCGAGCTTGCCGAGCGCCGTCGCGATGATCACGTCGTCGCGGCCGGCCGCGACGTCCACCCAGGCGAGCTCGTCGCCGTCGGCCAGCGTGATCGCCCTGATCCCCGAGGAGCGGACCTTCTCGAACTGCTCGAGGGGTGACTTCTTGATCACGCCGCGGCGGGTCGCCATCACCAGGTAGCGGCCGGCCTTGAAGTCGGGTACGACGAGCGTCGCCGTGGGCACCTCGCCGGCCTCCACCTGGACGCCCGGCAGGTTGATGATCGGGATCCCCTTGGCCTGGCGGCTGGCGTCGGGAACCGAGTGGACCTTGGCGGAGAAGACCCGGCCCCGGTTGGTGAAGAAGAGCGCCCAGTCGTGGGTGTTGGCCACGAGGAGGCTGTCGACGGCGTCCTCCTCGCGCGTGACGTGGCCGATGATCCCCTTCCCGCCGCGGCCCTGGCGGCGGTAGGTGGCGACCGGCTGCCGCTTGATGTAGCCGCGCCGGCTGATGGTGACGACGACGTCCTCGTCGGCGATCAGGTCCTCGTCGGTCATCTCGCGGCTGGAGTCGTCCACGACCCGCGTCCGCCGCTCGCCGGCGTACTTGCGCTTCAGCTCCGTCAGCTCGTCCTTGATGATGCCCAGGACGCGCGACGGGTTGGCGAGGATGTCCTCGAGCTCCGCGATGAGCTGGATGACGGCAAGGTACTCGTCCTCGATCTTCTTGCGCTCGAGGGCCGCCAGGCGGGCGAGGCGCATGTCGAGGATTGCCTGGGCCTGGATCTCGGAGAGCCCGAACCGCGCCATCAGGTTGGCCCGGGCCGTCTCGACGTCCGCCGACTCGCGGATCGTCCGGATGACCTCGTCGAGGTGGTCGAGGGCGATCTTGAGGCCCTCGAGGATGTGAGCCCGATCCCGCGCCTTCCCGAGGTCGTACTCGGTCCGCCGCCGGACGATCTCGCGGCGGTGGTCGATGTGATGGGCAATGACCGACTTGAGGGGCAGGGTCTGCGGCTGCCCGTCGACGAGGGCCAGCATGTTGAGGTTGAAGGCGAGCTGCATGGCCGTGTGCTTGAACAGGTTGTTGAGCACGGTGTGCGGGTTGGCGTCGTTCTTGATCTCGATGTAGATCCGCATCCCGTCGCGGTCGGACTCGTCGCGGAGGTCGGCGATCCCCTCGATCCGCTTGTCCTTCACGAGGTCCGCCATCTTCTCGAGGAGCGTCGCCTTGTTCACCTGGTACGGCAGCTCGCTGACGATGATCGCCACCCGGTCGCGGCGGGCCTCCTCGAAGGCGACCTGGGCCCGCATGACGACGCGCCCGTGGCCGTGGGCGTACATCTGGCGGATGGCGTCCACGGTCTCCGTGGCGCCCGTGATGGCGTTCTTCTGCTGCTCGTAGCGGAAGATGGAGCCGCCGGTCGGGAAGTCGGGGCCCTTCACGTAGGCGCAGAGGTCGTCGGAGGTGAGCTCGGGGTCGTCGATGAGGGCGATCTCGGCATCCACGATCTCGCCGAGGTGGTGGGGTGGGATGTTGGTGGCCATCCCGACGGCGATCCCCGAGGAGCCGTTGATGAGCAGGTTCGGCAGCTTCGCCGGGAGGATCGTCGGCTCGCGGTGCTGGCCGTCGTAGTTGTCGGCGAAGTCGACCGTCGCCCGGTCGATGTCGGCGAGCATCTCGGCCGCGATCGCCGTCAGGCGCGCCTCCGTGTAGCGCATCGCCGCCGCCGAGTCACCGTCCACCGAGCCGAAGTTGCCCTGCCCGTCGATGAGCGGGTAACGCATCGAGAAGTCCTGGGCGAGCCGCACCAGGGCGTCGTAGATCGACTGGTCGCCGTGGGGGTGGTACTTGCCCATGGCCTCGCCGACGATCGCGGCGCACTTGCGGAACGAGCTCGTCCCCGAAAGGCCCATCTCGCCCATCGCGTACAGCACGCGGCGGTGGACCGGCTTGAGCCCGTCGCGGACGTCGGGCAGGGCGCGGGCCACGATCACGCTCATCGCGTAGTCGAGGTAGGACGTCCGCATCTCGTCCTCGATGCGGATGGAGCGGACGTCGCCCAGGTTGTCGGTCACGGTCGCGCTCTCCGGTTGCGGGCGGCGGGATGGCGGGTCATGGCAGCGGCGCTCCCGCGGCCGGTCCGGCCGGGCTCGCGGCGAGGAAGGCGGCGGCCTCGGCGGCCGCGGTCGACGTGGAGGGGGCTCCCGGCGTCCGCCGGACGCCCGCGAGCGTCGCCCGGACCGCGTCGCCGTCGGCCGCGGGGAGCTTCGTCAGCGCATCGCGCAGCACCCATGCCCGGTGGCCGTCCGCGGCCGCCGCCGCGTCGCGGGCCTCGGCCCGGCAGAAGGCCGCGACCTGCACGGGGTCGAGCGCGGCCAGCTCTCGCAGCGCCCACGAGAGCGATTTCTGCACCTCGGGCCGGGCGTCGCCGATCAGCTGCCCGACCAGGTCCAGGCCGCGCTCGACAACCGGGGCGGGACGCCCGGGCAGGTGGCCTCGGTGGGGGATGGTGGCGATCGTCGAGCCCACCAGCCGGCGCTCCCAGCTGCTGCGGCTGTAGACGAGCTGCTCCAGCTCGGCCCAGCGATACGGCTCGGCCAGGATCCCATCGGCCGTCACGCCGGCCAGGGTGTCGACCGTGATCCAGTCGTCCGCGTCGCGACCGATCCGCCGGATCACCTGCCAGGCCCGCTCGGGGTCTGCCCCGATGATCCAGGAGAGGACCTGGATCGCGAGCCAGCGCAGCTCGCGGACCTCGTCGCCGGCCAGCGCTTCGGCCACCACGAGAAGCCGCGCCGGGCCGACCCCCCGGACCTCCCGACGGAGACCGGCGGCCACCGCGTCGAGAAGCGGCGTCCGGATCCCGAGCGTGGGGCCGATCCCCGGTGCGACCAGCCTCTGGCCGGCGAAGTATGCCGGGTCGGCGATCGTGGCAAGGCCCGCGCGGGCGGCGTCGGCGAACGCGCGCGGGTCGTCGAGGCGGTCGCCGAGGGCCTGCCCGAGGGCGCGCGCCGCCGGCAGGCGGTCGGCGACGAACGCGCGGGCGTCCGCGGTGGCCTCGCCCGACGGGCGTGCCGCGCCGGCGGTCAGGGCCGCCCTGGCGACGTCGTCGGCGGCGGTCGGGGCCGTCACGGGGCCTCCCCGGGCGCGGGGTCCTCCGGCACCAGCCGGAAACCGTAGCGTGCCTTCAGCTCCTGGCGCCGCGCTTCGGGGGCCGCCACGTAGAGGGCCTCCGCGGTTGCCAGCACCTCCCCCGTGTCGGCGTCCACCAGGCGCCCCGTCAGGGTGAGAAGGCGCCGCCGCCGCTCGACCAGGCGACCCTCGCCGCGAATGCGGGCGCCCACCGGGACCGGCCGCTTGTACTCGATCGACATCTTCGCGGTGTAGCCCCAGGCGTCTGCACCGGCCAGGGCCCAGCCCATCACCTCGTCGAGGATCGTCGCCACGATCCCACCGTGGGCGATCCCCTCCCAGCCCTGGAACTCGGGGAGGAGGGTCAGCTCCGTCCAGCAGGTGTCGCCGGCGACGTGCAGGACGAGGTGGAGGCCGTGCGTGTTGAGTGCGCCGCAGGCGAAGCAGGCGTGCGGCGAGACCTCGTAGCGGCCGACGGCCGTCACCACCTCAGACGTCAAGGTTCCGGACCTTGCGGGCCTCGGACTTGATGAAGTCCTTGCGGGGCCCGACCTTCTCGCCCATGAGCATCGTGAAGATCTCGTCTGCCTCGACGCCGTCGTCCACCTCGGCGCGCAGGAGCGTCCGGGTCTCCGGGTTCATCGTGGTCTCCCAGAGCTGGTCGGCGTTCATCTCGCCGAGACCCTTGAAGCGCTGGACGCTGACGTTCTTCACGTTCAGCTTCTTCAACGCCGCCTCGCGCTCCTTCTCGTTCTGGGCGTAGAGGGTCTGCTTGCCGGTGCTCACCCGGTAGAGCGGCGGCTGGGCGATGTAGAGGTGGCCGTTCTCGATCACCTGCGGCATGTGGCGATAGAAGAGCGTCAGGAGGAGCGTCCGGATGTGAGCTCCGTCCACGTCGGCGTCGGTCATGATGATCACGCGGTGGTAGCGCAGCTTGGCGAGATCGAAGGTCTCGCCGATGCCGGCGCCGAGGGCGATGATCAGGGGCCGCACGTTCTCGCTCGAGAGGACCTTGTCCAGCCGAGCCTTCTCCACGTTGAGCACCTTGCCCCGCAGGGGCAGGACGGCCTGGAAACGGCGGTCGCGGCCCATCTTCGCCGAGCCGCCGGCCGAGTCCCCCTCGACGAGGTACAGCTCGCTCCTTGCGGGGTCTCGCTCCTGGCAGTCGGCGAGCTTTCCCGGCAGCGACATCCCCTCGAGAGCGCCCTTGCGGATGACGAGGTCGCGCGCCTTGCGCGCCGCCTCTCGCGCCCGCGCCGCCGTCAGGCTCTTCTCGATGATCCGCCGGCCGTCGGCCGGGTTCTCGTCGAGGTGCTGGGCGATCCCCTCGGCGACCGCGGCCTGGACCTGGCCCTTGACCTCGGCATTGCCGAGCTTCGCCTTCGTCTGGCCCTCGAACTGCGGCTCCACGAGCTTCACCGAGACCACCGCGGTGAGGCCCTCGCGGACGTCGTCGCCGGAGAGGTTGGCGTCGCTGTCCTTGAGGATCCCGGCGCGCCTGGCCCACTCGTTCAACGAGCTGGTGAGGGCGGCCCGGAACCCCGTGATGTGCGACCCGCCGTCCACCGTGTTGATGTTGTTGGCGAAGGCGAAGACGTTCTCCGTGAAGGAGTCGTTGTACTGGAGGGCGACCTCGATCGTCGTTGCCCCGTCGCGCCGCTCCACCGCGATCGGCCGCGAATGGAGGACCTCCTTGTGGCGGTTGAGATGCCGCACGAACGAGACGAGCCCGCCCTCGAAGTAGAAGGAGCGCTCGCGGTCCGCGCGCTCGTCGAGGAGGATGATCCAGAGCCCCTTGTTGAGGTAGGCGGACTCCCGGAGGCGCTGGGCGATCGCGTCGAAGCTGAAGTCGATGGCGTCGAACACCTCGGGATCGGCCCGGAAGGCCGTTCGGGTCCCCCGCCGGGATCCCTGCGGCCCCACCTTGGTGACCGGCGTCGAGGGCTTGCCGCGGACGTACTCCTGCGCCCAGACATGGCCGTCGCGGGCCGTCTCCACGCGCAGCCACTCGGAGAGCGCGTTGACCACGCTGACGCCCACGCCGTGGAGGCCGCCCGACACCTTGTAACCGCCGCCGCCGAACTTGCCTCCGGCGTGGAGCACGGTGTGGACCACCTCGAGCGCGTCCTTGCCGGTTGCGTGCCTTCCGACCGGGACGCCGCGCCCGTCGTCGGAGACCACGACCGTCGCATCGGGAAGAATCCTTACCTCGATCCGGGTCGCGTGGCCGGCCATCGCCTCGTCGATGGAGTTGTCCACGACCTCCCAGACGAGGTGGTGGAGCCCGCGCGCGTCGGTCGAGCCGATGTACATGCCGGGCCGGCGCCGCACGGCCTCGAGCCCCTCGAGGACCTGGATGCTGGCCGCCGTGTACTCGCCCGCACCCGCACGAGTCGCCGCACCGCGCCGAGACCGTCCGCCGCCCGACGGCCGTCCGCCGCCCGACTTCGCGGCACCGGAGCTCGCTGGATCCCGATCCGTCACCCGTTCCCTCCGGTCAACCGCTCGTAGAGTCGTCCCAGCTCCTCGTCGCTGTACCACTCGATGATGATCCGGCCCCCGCGGCGCGACCGCGCGAGGCGCACCTTGGTCCCGAGCGCCCGCCTGAGATCGTCCTCCACGCGCTCGATCTCCGCGTCTGCCGGGCGGGCCGCGGCCGTCGTCCGGTCCGGCCCGGCACCGTCCCGCAGGCGCCGGGCGAGCTCCTCGACCTGCCGCACCGAAAGGCCGCGGGTGATTGCCAGGCCGAGCATCTCACGCTGGGCCACGGGGACGAGGCCGAGCAGCGCGCGGCCGTGGCCCTCGCCGATCCGGCCGGCCTCGATGGCGTCCTGGACCTCGGGCTCGAGATCGAGGAGACGCATGGTGTTGGAGACGGTCGGTCGGGCCTTACCGACCTTGTCTGCGATCGCTTCGTTCGTCATGCCGAACCGATCACGCAACTGACGGTACGCCCGGGCGGCTTCCATTGCATTGAGGTCGGTGCGCTGAAGGTTCTCGACCAGGGCCAGCTCGAGCTGGTCCTGATCGTCGGCCTGGCGAATCACGGCCGGGATTCGCGTCAGCCCCGCCATCTGGGCCGCCCGGAGGCGCCGCTCGCCCGCGACGAGACGGTACCCGTCCAGCGTCTCAGTCACGAGGATGGGCTGAAGGACGCCGTGGGCGGCGATGCTGGCGGCAAGCTCGGCGAGGGCCTCCTCGGCGAACGAGGTTCGTGGCTGGAATGGGTTGCGCTCGACCCGGTCGATCGGGATCTCGGCCGGCCCCGGCGTCGAGGAGACGGCCTGGGGGATCAACGCCGAGAGACCGCGACCGAGGGCGGCGGTCCGCGACGCCGGGGCGTTCACGCTGCCCCTCCCATCGCGTTGCGGACGCCGCGCCCGTGCAGCTCCGTGGCCAGGGCTCGGTAGGCGGCCGCACCACGACTCTCGGGTGCGTACCGGGCGATCGGCAGGCCGTGGCTCGGCGCCTCCGCGAGGCGGACGCTTCGAGGGACCACCGTCTCGTACACGGCATCCGCAAGGTGACGCCGAACCTCGGCCGCCACCTCCGCGGAAAGGTTCGTTCGCGCGTCGAACATCGTCAGGACGATCCCGTTGACGGCCAGGGCCGGGTTCAGGTGATCGCGAACGAGGTGGATGGTCGCGATGAGCTGGCTGAGGCCCTCGAGCGCGTAGTACTCGCACTGCAGCGGCACGAGGACGGCGTCGGCCGCCGTCAGGGCGTTGACGGTCAGCAGCCCGAGGGACGGCGGGCAGTCGACGAAGACGTAGTCGTAGGCGGCCGCGATGGGCGGCATGAGCCTGGCGAGGCGCCGCTCGCGCTGGGGAAGCATCGCAAGCTCCACCTCGGCACCAGCCAGCGCGACCGACGAGGCGACGAGACGGAGCCCAGGGGTATCGGTCTGCACGGCGAGGGCGTCGAGAGGCACATCCATCACGAGCGCGTCGTAGATCGACCGGCCCGCGCCCGCCCGCGCGGCTCCGAGGCCGCTCGTGGCATTGCCCTGGGGGTCGAGATCGATCACGAGGACGCGCGCGCCGTCGGCGGCAAGGTACGCAGCGAGATTGACGACCGTGGTCGTCTTCCCGACGCCGCCCTTCTGATTGGCGCAGGCAATCGTCTGGCCCATCTACCGGCCAATCTGAGCGGGGATCACGATCGTGAAGTCTACCATCGGGGACCCGATCTCTCTCCTTGCCGCCCCCGAGCCATCGGCGCGCGCTTCCGCCGGCCCATCGACTTCCGGGCGACCCCAGGTGCGAAGGCGCAGTCTGCCAGCCGTCGCTCACCGGCCACTTCGCGCCGACTTCACTCGTGACTCGGGGGTGGATTCGCCGCTCGAGACCCGCGGCGGATCGAGGCCGTTTCACGTGAAACGAGCCCAACTGGAGGGGATCCACCGTTCGAGTCATGTGATCTGAGCCGAGCCGCATCGTGACCCGGCTAGGCCGGCCCGCCCGGGAGGGCGGTCGCCACGTCGTGGCACGGCGAGCGCGGCAGGCATGCGAACGGCCGACCATCGTTGCCCGATTCCGGGGACCGTCGGTATACTCGGCCAGCAGACCCCGTGGTCGTGCCGGGCCGGTCCGGCGATCGCGGGCCAACTGAGGAACGACCGTCTTGAGCCTGGTTCTCGCCGCGGTCGGCGCCGCAGTGGCTGCGCTCATCCAGTCAACCGTCCTGCCCTTCGCCTCCGCAGGCGGCGGAGGCCTCGATCTCGTCCTCGTCATCGCCGTCGTCTGGACGATGGCGCTGGGCCTCGAGGGCGGCCTCGTCTGGGCCTTCCTCGGAGGGCTTGTCATAGACGTACTTCTGATGCGGCCGCTCGGGCTGACCGCGTTCATCGACCTTCTCGCCGTCGGCGCCGCATGGGTGGTCGGTCGGGTCGTCGTGCGTGCCCGCTATCCCGTGATCGTGGCAGCCGCCGCGGTGCTGGCGACGATGGCCGCCCCGCTCACGGTCGTGCTCTACCAGGCGCTGCGCGACGTCCCCGGCGGCGTCGACCCGACCGCGGGCCTTGCCGGGTCCACCGTCCTCGCGGTCGTCGTCGCGGCGCTCGCGGCGCCGATCGCGCTCGCGTTCGCGCGGCGCACCCGGGTCGAGGAAGCGGAACGGGTCGACTGGTGAGCGTTCTCGAGCAGCCCGTGTCCCGCGAGCGGCGACCCGCCCGCTTCGTGGTCTTCGGCATCGCCGTGGTGGTCGTCATGAGCGGCCTGACGCTCCGCCTGTCCTCCATGCAGCTCACCGGCTCCGCCCAGCCGGGCAGCGCGCCCGTGGGCGCGGCCGGCGAGACGCGCCGCACGGCCCTGCAGCCGGTCACGTCGACCCGGGGGCTCATCTACGACCGGGCCGGCAGGCCGCTCGTCGCGAACGTGCCGACGTTCACGATCAGGGTGCGCCCCGCCGACCTGCCGCTCTCCCGGCGGCCGGAGGTCGTGGAGCGCCTGGCGGGGCTTCTCGACACGACCCCGGGGGCCATCAACGCGACCCTGGACGCGGGCTCGGCCTCGCGCTTCGACGCCGTTGCGATCGCCAGCGACGTCCCTGAGGCCACGGCCCGCCTGATCGCCGAGGACGGCCTGACCCTTCCGGGGGTGGAGGTGACGGTCGAGCCGCGCCGCGACTACCTCGGCGGCACCCTGATGACCCAGATCATCGGCTACACCGGCCCGGTCTCTCCCGAGGGCTACGCCGAGCTCGCGAAGGAGGGCTACCTTGCCGACGACCGGATCGGCAAGGCCGGCGTGGAGCTGACCTACGAGGCCGAGCTGCGCGGGACCTACGGCACCGAGCGAGTCGAGAAGGACGCGACGGGGCGCACGGTCCGCGTGATCGGCGTCGAGACGCCGCCCATCGCCGGCAGCTCCCTCGTCCTGACGATCGACACGAAGGAGCAGAAGCTCGCCGAGAAGGCCCTCCAGTGGGGCCTCGACAAGGCCGGCATCGAGCGTGGCGCGATGGTCGTCCTCAACCCGCAGACGGGCGAAGTGCTGGCGATGGTGAGCTTCCCCACCTACGACGCCAACCAGTTCTCCCGGGGCATCACCAACGCGCAGTTCAAGGTCCTGCTCGACAATCCGCACAAGCCGCTCATCAACCACGCAATCGGCGACATCCAGCCGCCGGGCTCCACCTACAAGCTCGTGACGGGCACCGCCGGCCTCGCCGACAAGGTCATCACGACCACCTCGACGATCACCAGCAAGCCCTACGTCCAGCTGGGGAGCACCAGGTTCTGGGAGTGGAACAGGCGGGGCTGGGGCCCCCTGGACATCTTCGACGGCTTCGGCCACTCCAGTGACACCTTCTTCTACCAGCTCACCCAGCGCGTCGGCATGGAGCGCCTGGCCTACTGGGCGAAGCAGCTCGGCTTCGGGAGCCCGACCGGGATCGATCTTCCATTCGAGGCGGCGGGCCTGGTCCCGACCAACCAGTGGAAGATGGATCGCTTCGGCCAGCCGATCTACCCGGGCGAGCTCCTCCAGGCGGGCATCGGCCAGGGCTACGACCTGGCAACCGTCCTCCAGGTCGCCAACGCCTACGCCGCGGTGGCCAACGGCGGAAAGCTCTACCAGCCCCAGGTCGTCCGGGAGATCCGCGGCCCCGACGGCAAGGTCCTGCGCCCGTTCGAGCCGAAGCTGATCAGGAAGATCAAGGCGCCGGCGTCGGTTCTCACGGCCATGCGCCAGGCCGCCCGCCGCGTCGTGACGAGCCGCCACACCTACAACCTGGTCGACCTCCCCATCGTCGTCGCCGGCAAGACCGGGACCGCCGAGTTCGGCCTCCGGGACAAGAACGGCGTGCTCCCCTACAGCCACTGGTTCGCGGGGTTCGTGCCGAAGGCCGCCTGGACGAAGGACAACCCGTCCGGCAGCGTCACGAAGCCCGACGCGCAGCTCGCCTTCGCCGTCTTCACCTACGACTCGCGGACGCTGGGCAACGTGGCCACGGAAGTGGCGAAGTACTACCTGCAGCTCCATTTCGGCATCAAGGAGGACTTCCGGCTGCCCGAGCTCCTCAAGCGCACCAACTTCTACCAGGGACGCACCTGATGGGCGTCCTGCGCGTCGAGCGAAGCGCCGCCTCGGGCCTGGCCGCGAAGGCGTCGGGCATCGCCTGGCGCGACTACGACGTCCAGATGACCGTCTACGCGGTGCTCCTCGCCGCGATCGGCCTGACGATGGCCTACAGCCACACCACGGCCCAGCTCGGGGAGGCTCTCGTCGCCGGCGCGACGTTCGCGCGCGGCCTCGTCTGGGCCGGCGTGGCCCTCGTCGTCTACGCGGCCGCCACCTTCTTCGACTACCGCTGGCTCCGGACCCTCACGTGGCCGATCTACGTCGCGAACCTGGCCCTGCTGGTCGCCACCCTCCTCCTTGGCGACGCGGCGGCGAACTCGTCGCGCTGGATCTCGGTGCTCGGCTTCCAGTTCCAGTTCAGCGAGCTGGCCAAGATCCTGATGATCATCGTGCTCGCTCGCTACCTGGCCGACCGGGAGCGGAGGCTCGACTCGCTCAGCTCGATCCTGGGAGCGTGCCTGGTCGTGGCGCCCCCGTGGATCCTCGTCATGCTCCAGCCCGACCTCGGGACGTCGCTGGTCTTCTTCGCGATCCTGGGCGGGATGCTCTTCATGGCGGGCGCGAGGCTGCGCTGGCTGGGGGCCATCGCCGCGGCCGCCATGGCGGCCATGCCGCTCGTCTGGACCTACGTCCTCCACGACTACCAGCGGGAGCGGCTCACGAGCTTCCTCGACCCCGGGAAGGACCCGTTGGGTGCCGGCTTCCAGCTGCTGACGGCGCAGAAGGCCGTCGCCTCCGGCGGCTTCCTGGGGGCCGGGCTCACCAACGGGGCGCAGAACCAGTCGGATCTCCTGCCCGTCCAGACCACCGACTTCGTCTTCGCCATCCTGGCCGAGGAGCTCGGCTTCGTGGGGTGCGTGGTGGTCTTCCTCCTCTTCACGGCCCTCATCTGGAGGGTGCTCGCGATCGCCTGGCGCTCGCGCGACCCGTTCGGTCTGATGGTGGGAGCCGGGATCGCTTCGATGATCCTGTTCCAGCTGGCCGTGAACGTCGGGATGGTCCTCGGGATCATGCCGATCACGGGGATCCCCCTCCCGTTCATCACCCACGGCGGCTCGTCGCTGGTCAGCATGGCGATCGGGCTCGGCATTCTCCAGGGGATCGCGATCCGCCAGCAACGGGCCGAGTGGTAGGCGGGGGCGGCCCGGTGGGAGCAGACGATACGCCCGCACGAGGGGACGCGACCCGACCCGGATCCACCCCCGGTCCACACACGCCGATCAGCGCGGCCGAAGGGCTCCTGGCCATCGAGCCCGTGCTCGTCGCCGCCGACGATCACCTCGACCTCGTCATCAGGCGCGCGGGCGCCTCGCCCTCGACGCGGGTCCTGGGGGTCGTGGACACGACGGGCGTTCTCATCGGCGTGGTCACGTCGCACGACCTCGTGGCCGCCGTGGTCGGCCGGCTGGCCCCCGGCGCCCTGCTGGCGCAGATCCACGATGCCGACGGGGTGGGGCAGTACGGTCGCTACGTGGAGGCGACGGTCGCCGGCGACCTGATGGGACCTCCGGCAGGCCTGCCGGGGACGGCGACCCTTGCCGAGGCCTTCCATCTCATGCACCTGCGGCACCTCTCGGGCGTCTACGTCGTCGATGCCGCCGGGCGCCCGACCGGGTACCTCGACGGGCTGGAGCTCGCCGCCGCCGTCGTGGCCGCGGGCTGACGTCCCGCGATGGAGCCCTGGATCGCCCTCGCGGTCTTCATCGTCACGTACGGGGCGATCGCCTCGGATCGCGTTGACCGGACCCTGGCCGCGCTGCTCGGGGCCGTCGCCGCCATCCTCCTCGGGGTGGTCACCCAGGAGGCCGGCTTCGGGGCGGTCGACTGGAACGTCATCTTCCTGCTCTTCGGGATGATGGTCATCGCGGGGGTGCTGCGGCGGACCGGCGTCTTCGGCTGGCTGGCCGTTCGCACGGTCCGCCTGGCACGCGGCGACCCGCTGGTGGTCCTCCTCCTGCTCGCGGGGATCACCGCCCTGCTCAGCGCGTTCATCGACAACGTCACCACGATCGTCCTGCTCGTGCCGGTGACGCTCTACATCGCCACGACGCTGCGGCTCTCCCCGATCCCGTTCGTCCTGGCCGAGGTCCTCGCCTCGAATGTCGGGGGAACCGCGACCCTGATCGGCGACCCGCCGAACATCCTCATCGGGTCGGCGGCCGGGCTGACCTTCGTCGACTTCCTGCTGAACCTGGCCCCGGTCGTGGTCCTCATCTTCGTCGTGTTTGCCGGCGCGATGGCCGTGGCCTTCCGCGGCCAGATGACGGTGGCGCCGGAAGTCCGGGAGGCCGTCCTCGCGATCGACGATTCGGAGTTCATCACCGACCGCCGGCTGCTGCGCCTGAGCCTTGTCGTGCTGGCCCTCACGATCGTCGGATTCCTCGTTGCGGCGGTCATCCACCAGCAGCCGGCAACGATCGCCCTGCTGGGGGCGGCCGTCCTCCTCCTCGTGGCCCGGCTCGAGCCCGCGGAGCTCATCCGGGAGGTGGACTGGTCCACCCTCCTCTTCTTCGTCGGCCTCTTCGTGGTGATCGAGGGCCTCGTCGCGACCGGCGTGATAGCCGCCGTCGGTACGGGGCTGGCCGAGATGACCGGCGGCGACCAGGCCGTGACGACGCTGGGCCTGCTCTGGGTGAGCGGCTTCGCCTCGGCCCTGGTCGACAACATCCCGTACACGGCGACGATGATCCCGGTCGTCCACCAGTTGGGGACCTCCGGCCTCGCGACGGAGCCGCTCTGGTGGGCGCTCTCGCTGGGCGCCTGCCTCGGCGGCAATGCCACGATCGTGGGTGCGTCCGCAAACGTCGTCGCGGCGAATGCCCTGGTCCGGGCCGGTCACCCGATCAGCTTCTGGCGGTTCCTCCGGATCGGCGGCATGGTGGCTCTTCTCTCGCTGCTCATCTCCAGCGCCTACGTCTGGGTTCGCTACCTTGTCTAGGCGGCGCTGATGTCGATCCTGGCCCTCGAGCCCGCGCGAGACCTCGCCCCATGGCCCCAGGCCGCCGGCTCCGCCGGCTCCCTCGAGATCGTCACGGGACTCTTCGTGCTCCTGCTCGCGGCCAAGGTGGGAGAGGAGATCTTCCGGCGGCTGCGCCAGCCAGGGGTGATCGGCGAGCTCCTCGGGGGCCTGCTCGTGGGGCCGCACGCACTCGGCCTCGTCTTCCCCGGCGAGACGGCGACCATCCTCTCCGAGATCGGGGTCGTGATCCTTCTCTTCGCGGTCGGCCTGGAGATCAAGACCGACGAGCTCCTCCAGGTCGGCCGCCCCGCGGCGGTCACGGCCGTCCTCGGCGTCGTCTTCCCGATCGCGGCGGGCGCCACCTACGCTCTCGTGGTCGGCGAGCCGCCGGCCACGGCGGCCTTCGTCGGACTCGCCCTCGCCGCCACGAGCATCGGCATCACGAGCCGGGTCCTCGCCGGGATGGGCGTGCTGGACCGGCGCTTCAGCCGGATCATCGTCGGAGCGGCGGTCATCGACGACGTCCTCGCCCTCGTCCTCATCTCGATCGTCTCGGGGGTCGCCGGGGGCGACCTCGGCGTCGCCACCCTAGGCCTCGTCGTCGGCGCCCTCGGCTTCGTGGCCCTCGGCTTCGTCATCGCCCGACGCGCGCGGGGGTTGCGGCGGGAGGTCTTCACCTGGCCCCTGTTCGCCGACACGCCGCTGGTGCTCGCCTTCCTGTTGATGCTCGGCCTCGCGATCCTGGCCGCCTACATCGGGCTGGCGGCCATCATCGGCGCCTTCGTGGCGGGCCTGATCGTCGCCGAGACCGAGGCCCAGGACGAGGTCGAGCACGAGATCAAACCCCTCGCCTCCATCTTCGCCCCGTTCTTCTTTGCCGTGACCGGGGCCCAGGTGGACCTGGCGGTCCTCGCAGACCCGAAGCTCGTCGTCGCGGCGCTCGTGCTGGCGGCTCTCGGGATCGCCACCAAGGTCCTCGCCGGCCTGATCGGCGCGCGCGGGACCGGCCGCTGGAGTGCCCTGGCGGTGGGCGTCGGGATGGCGCCGCGCGGGGAGGTGGGGATCGTGGTCGTCACGCTCGGCCTCGGCCTGGGGCTGCTCACGCCGAGCCTCTTCTCCGCCGTCCTCGTCGCCGTGGTCCTGACGACCGTGGCAGCACCGGTGCTGCTCAACCTCGTGATCCCGCGCGCAGCCGCCGAAGCGGACGCGGCCTCCGGCGAATCGGCCGGCCGGGCGGCAATCGCGGCCATTCCGCCAGACTACCGACCGTGACGCAGCCGACCGGACCCCGCCAGGACGCCTCCCCCGGCCGTCCCGAGCCCGCGAGGACGCCTCCGCCGACCACCCCGGCACGCCAGCGCTGGCGCCTCGTCGTCGCGGTCCCGGCGCCCGCCGGGCACGGGGCGATCGAGCCGGCCGCGGGCTGGAGCTGGCCCGCCCTGCTCGCGTCCTCCGGTCTGCCGCTTGCCGGGGAGGCGGCCGGCAGGGGTCGAGTGTCGCCGGCGGCGTCACTCCCGCCCGGCGTCGCGGGCGAGCGGGAGGTCGTCGATTTCTACCTGTCCAGGCGCCTGTCCGTCGCCGAGGTCCGGCGGGCCGTGGCCGACGCCCTGCCCCCCGGTGCCTCGCTCGTGGACCTTCGCGACGTGTGGGTGGGAGCTCCGGCGGCGCCGGCCGTGGTCGTTGCCGCGGACTACCGGGTGCTCGTGGCGGGGCCGGCGCGCTGGCTCCTCGAGGGCGCGGTCCTGGCGTTGCTCGGCACCGCCTCACTGCCCCGTGAGCGCCGCCGCGAGAAGAAGACCTCTGCCTACGACCTGCGCCCGCTCATCCTCGGCCTGGAGGTCCGGACGAGCGATGGGAGCGGCGCGACCCTGGCGATGCGCCTGCGGCACGCTCCCGACGTGGTGGGGCGCCCGGAGGAGGTGGTGGCGGCGCTCGGCGAGCCGCCGGCATCCCTGGGCGAGGCGCCGACCATCCGGTCCATCGTTCGCGAGCGGATCGTGATGGCCGACGACGCGGACGCGCCGCCCGCGCGCTGACGCAGCCGCCGCGCGGACGCACCGCGCGCGCCGACGCGCCGCCCGCCCGCCGACGCAGCCGACGACGCCGACGCGCCGCCCGCCCGCCGACGCAGCCGACGACGCCGACGCGCCGCCCGCCCGCCGACGCAGCCGACGACGCCGACGCGCCGCCCGCGCCGACGCGCCGCCGCGTCGGGACGTCGTCCCCGGCGCGATCCTGCCGGTCGGCCCTCGCGCGCGCTCGCCGGCTCGCCCAGACTCCCCGGTTGGCGGTGCGGCCCGGCGCACGGGATCGGGCTCACGATCCCGGGCGCCGGGCCCGGCGCACCGCGCTCCGCTCGATGCACGGAGGTGCGCCATGGCCAACGCGATCGAGATGCGCGGCCTGACGCGGTGGTACGGCAAGCGGCGCGGCGTCACGGACCTCGACGTGACGGTCGAGGAGGGCGAGGTCTTCGGCTTCCTCGGCCCCAACGGCGCCGGCAAGACGACGACGATCCGGATGCTGCTGGGGCTGATCAGGCCGAGCGCGGGGACGGCCTCGATCCGGGGCCTCGATGCATGGCACGACGCGCCGGCCGTCCACGGGCAGATGGCCCACCTCGGCAGCGATCCCGGCTACCTCGGCGAGATGAGCGCGGCCCGCCTCCTCGACCACCTCGGCGCGCTTCGCGGGCTGCCCGCCGGGGCCTGGCGAACGCTGGCCGAGCGGCTCGACCTCGATCCGGGCGTCGCCATCAGGAAGCTGTCCCGAGGCAACCGCCAGAAGGTCGGGGTCGTGCAGGCGTTCATGGGCAGCGAGCCACTGCTGGTCATGGACGAGCCGTCGACCGGCCTGGATCCCCTGATGCAGCGCGAGTTCCTCGCCCTCGTGGCGGAGGCACGGGCGGCCGGCCGGACCGTATTCCTGTCGTCGCACAACCTCACCGAGGTCGAGCGGGCCTGCGACCGCGTCGCGATCATCCGCGAAGGGCGCCTCGTGAAGACCGCCACCGTGCAGGCGCTGGTCGGCGACCTCACGCGGTCGGTCAACCTCCTGCTCGAGCGACCGGCGCCCGCAGGGACCTTCGTCCTCGACGGCGTCACGGTCCTCTCCAGCACCGGCCAGGATGTCCACCTGATGGTTCGCGGCGACGTGAACCCGCTCCTGCGCTGCCTCGCCACGCTGGACGTCCGGGACATCGCCATCTCCACGCCGGACGTGGAGGATCTCTTCTTCCGCTACTACGACGGGTCGGTCGCGGGCTCCGAAGGCCGGACGGGCGCGGCCCGAGAGGCCGACGCTCCCGCGGAGGTGGCGCAATGACCGCCCTCACGTTCCGCCTGGAGCTGAGCCGGAGCCGGACGATCGTGCTCTGGATGGTCGTCGTCGTCCTCGCCTACGGCGGGATCATCGCCGCGATGTTCCCGATTCTCCGGGAGAACTCCCAGCTGCTCGAGGATTACATCAAGATCCTCCCCAAGGAGCTGATGGCCGCCTTCGGGATGTCGGGCACCCTGACCGACCCCGGAGTCTTCTTCAGCACCTACATCGGGAGCTTCCTGTGGCCGGTCATAGCGGCCATGGGGGCGATCATCCTCGCCACCCGCCCCGTCGCGGCCGACGTCGAGCGCGGCTGGACCGAGATCGTGCTCGGCACGCCCCTGACACGAACCCGCAGCCTGGGCGCGGCGATCCTGGCCCAGGCGATCCTGCTGGCGCTGCTCGCGCTGGCTGCGCCCGCCGGCGTCCTCGTGGTGGGCGCCCTGGTCGGCGCCGGGTTCGCCCCCGCTCCGTTCCTCGCGGCGTCGGTCATCTTCTGGCTCTTCGCCTGCGCGATCGCGGGCGTGGCCTCGCTCGTGGGGGCACTCTCGCTCAGCCGCGGCGTCGCCACCGGGGTGACGGTCGGCGTGCTCCTGGTCATGTACCTCATGAACATCGTGGCCGAGCTGCAGGCGGACCTGTCATGGCTCGGCGACCTCGGCTGGCCCAGGTACCTGGCCGTGACCGAGCTCATCGACACCGGCGCCGTGCCGTGGGTGTCGGTGGCCGTGTTCGGCGCCGTGGCGGCGGCCGGCTGGGTGGCATCCGTCGCCGTCTTCCGGCGGCGGGACCTCCTGGCGTAGGGAAGCGGATCGGCACTCGATCGGCCCGGCACCCGGGAGGGGGTCGCCCGTTCACGGAGCCGTCCGGGACGGTTGCGGGATCCGGCCGGGCGCCGTACACTCCCCATTCGCGCCCGGCCACGCCGGACGCCGCGCTGTGCCACCCGCGGCCCCACCCGGCCGTTTCACCAGCGGCCCCCGCGCCCGCGCGCCACGGCCCAACCCGGAGACCCATGTACGCAGTCATCGAGACCGGCGGGAAGCAGTATCACGTCGAGGTCGGCACCCAGCTCGAGGTCGAGCTCCTCGAGGTCGAGCCCGGCCAGGAGATCATGCTCGAGCGAGTCCTCCTGGTCGCGGACGGCGACGAGGCGGCGATCGGCCGGCCGCTCGTCGACGGCGCGACGGTCAGCGCGACCGTCCTGCGCAACGACCGCGCCGACAAGGTCATCTCGTTCAAGTACAAGCCGAAGGCGCGCCGCCGGGTCAAGAAGGGCCACCGCCAGGAACAGACGGTCCTGCGGATCACCGACGTGACCCTCAACGGCAAGAGCGCTGCCGAGGAGGCCCGGAAGGTAGCCGAGGCGAAGAAGACCGAACGCGAACGCCTCGAGGCGGTCGCCGCGACACAGGCAGCCGCCGACGCGGCCCTGGCCGCGACGCTCGCCGCGAAGGCCGCCGCCGCCGCTCCGGTCGACGCAGAGGCGCCGAAGAAGGCCAGTCCGCGCGTCGCGAAGGCCGCGCCCCCCAAGGCCGCGCCCCCCAAGGCCGCCAAGGCAGACGCGCCGGCAAAGCCGAAGCGGACCCGCGCCGCCAAGAAGGAAGGCTGACCGATGGCCCACAAGAAGGCAGGCTCAAGCTCGAAGAACGGCCGCGACTCGGCCGGTCAGCGCCTGGGCGTCAAGGCGGGCGACGGCCAGCTCGTTCCCGCCGGCTCGATCATCGTCCGCCAGCGGGGAATGACCTTCCTCGCCGGGACCGGCACGGGCCTCGGGCGCGACTACACGGTCTTCGCCACGGTCACCGGCCGGGTGCGCTTCGAGCACCAGACCCGCAGCAAGAAGCGGATCCGCGTCGAGCCGATCGTCACGGAGGCCGCCGCGGTCGCCGAGGCGCCGGTCGCCGCCGAGACCGCTGCCGCCGGCGCCTGACGCGCCGATCCGAGGTTTCGATGAAGAAGGGCATTCACCCCAAGTACCACATGGCCACCGTCCACTGCGGAACGTGCGGGACGGAGTTCGAGGTGGGCTCCACCCGCCCGTCGCTCCGCGTCGACGTCTGCAGCAGCTGCCACCCGTTCTTCACCGGGAAGCAGATGATCATGGACACGGCCGGCCAGGTGGAGCGCTTCCAGCGCCGCCTGGACCGCGCCCAGACCGGCCGCTGATCACGGACCGTCCGACGCCCTCGACCACAGCGATCGAACGGCGGGCCGTCCGGCCCGCCGTCCTGATTCCCGGTCGGTAGCCCGCGATGGCCCGGTTCTCGTACGGCGGCCAGGCGCTCATCGAGGGCGTTCTCATGCGCGGACGCGACGTGATCGCGGTCGCCCTGCGCCACCCCGACGGGCGGATCGTCTGGTCGGACGAGCGTCTCGGCACCGGCTTTCGGGGCACCCGCCGGGCGAAGCTGCCCTTCGTGCGCGGCCTCGTCGTCCTCTACGAGACGCTGGTCGTCGGGACGCGTTGGCTCATCCGCTCGGCCGGTGTGGCCGCAGCCGAGGAGCTGCCGGCGGCCATGACGTCCGATGGCCGCCGGGCCGACACGGCGGAGCTCGGCAAGTGGTCCGTCGCCCTCATGCTCGGCCTGACCCTCGTCATCGGCGTCGGGCTCTTCTTCTTCGCGCCCCTCCTGATCGCCCGCTTCGTCGCCGGCGGCCAACCGGGGATCGTGGAGCGGGCCGTGGAAGGCGTCGTCCAGGTGGCCATCTTCCTCGGTTACCTGTCTGTGATCGGGCGGACCTCCGACGTGCGCCGGACCTTCCAGTACCACGGCGCGGAGCACATGACGATCCACGCCCTCGAGGCCGGCGACCCCCTCACGGTCGACGCGGTCCGCAGGTACCCGACTGCGCATCCGCGCTGCGGCACGGAGTTCCTCGTCGTGGTCATCCTCCTCTCCATCATCACCTTCTCGATCGTGGGACGGCAGGAGCTCCTCGTGATGGTCGCCAGCCGGCTCGTCCTGATCCCCGTCATCGCCGCGGCCAGCTACGAGCTCCTCCGCTTCGGCGCCCGGCACCGCGGCAGCGTGCTCGTGCGGATCTTCTTCGAGCCCGGCATCTGGGTCCAGAAGATCACCACCAAGCAGCCGACCGACGACATGATCGAGGTCGCGATCGTCAGCATGGAGCAGGCGATGACGGCCGACGGCGAGAGCCTCCCGCCCGGGAGCGGCTCCATCGCCCGGTCGCCCCTCGTCCTCGCGGGAGCACCACCGGCGCCCGCCGCCGAGGCCTGACCTTGGACTCGCTCGACCAGAAGCTGCGGGCCGTCGTCGTCCAGTACGAGTCGCTGCAGGCGGAGCTGGCCCTGCCCGAGAGCATGTCCGACCCCGACGCGCTGCGCCGCCTGGGGAAGGAGATGGCCCGCCTGGAGCCGGTCGTGGAGACCTTCCGCCGCCTGGAGCTGATCCGCGCCGAGCTCGCCGGGGCGCGCGAGATGCGCGACGCGGAGGCCGACGAGGAGATCCGGGCGATGGCCCACGAGGAAGCCGGGCGCCTGGAGTCCGCCGAGATGGCGGTCCTCGACGAGCTGAAGGTCCTCCTCCTGCCGCGGGACCCGAGCGACGACAAGAACGTGATCCTCGAGGTTCGCGCCGGGGCGGGCGGCGAGGAGGCGGCCCTCTTCGCCGGCGACCTCCTCCGGATGTACCTCCGCTGGGCCGAGCGCCACCGCTTCCGGACTGAGGTCATGGCCCTCAACGAGACCGGCATCGGCGGGGTCAAGGAGGCGGTAGTCGAGATCTCCGGCGACGGGGCCTACAGCCGCCTCAAGTACGAGAGCGGGACCCACCGCGTCCAGCGAATCCCGGCCACGGAGTCGTCGGGCCGGATCCACACGTCGACGGCCACGATCGTCGCCCTGCCCGAGGCGGAGGAGACCGACCTTTCCATCGACGAGGAGAGAGACCTCCGGATCGAGGTCAAGCGATCGTCCGGACCCGGCGGCCAGGGCGTCAACACGACGGACTCCGCGGTCCGCATCACGCACCTGCCCAGCGGCCTCGTGGTGGAGATCCAGGACGAGCGGAGCCAGCACAAGAACAAGGCGAAGGCGATGGCCATCCTGCGGGCGCGACTACTCGACGCCGAGCGCTCCAAGCAGCGCGACGCGGACTCCGTGGTGCGCCGCTCGCTCCTCGGATCCGGCGACCGGTCGGACAAGATCCGGACCTACAACTACCCCCAGGACCGGGTGACCGACCACCGGATCGGGATGGACCTCTCGAATCTCCCCGGCGTGCTCGACGGGAACCTCGACCGCCTCATCGACGCCCTCGCCGAGACCGACCAGGCCGAGAAGCTGCGGACCCTCACCGGGGAGGACGGCCCCGCCTAGGCGCGGGCAGGCGCCCGGGCCCGCGGGATCCCGCGATGGCGACGATCGGCGAGCATCTGGCGGCCTCGGTCGACCGCCTGCGCGCGAGCGGCTCGGAGAGCGCCCGCCTGGATGCCGAACTGCTCATGGCCCACGCCCTCGGCGTCGAGAGGACGACCGTCCTCGCCCATCCGGAAGGATCGGTCGGCCCGGAGGCGGCAGCGCGTCTCCTCGATCACGTCTCCCGCCGCGCTGCCGGCGAGCCGGTCGCCTACATCCGCGGCATCAAGGAGTTCCACGGCGTGGCCCTCGCCGTGGACGCCCGCGCCCTGATCCCGCGCCCGGAGACGGAGGTGCTCGTCGACCTGGCCCTCGGCGCGATCTCCGACCGGCTCGCAGGCGCCCCGCGGCCGCCCGGCACCCCGGCCCTTGCCGTGGTCGACGTCGGGACCGGGAGCGGGGCGATCGCCGTGGCCGTGGCGGTGGCGCTCCGCCGCCGCGGGATGCTCGCCGAGGTGGAGATCATCGCGTCCGACGCGTCGGCCGATGCCGCCGACCTCGCCCGCGAGAACGCCGTGGCCCAGGGGGTGGGGGACCGGGTGGCCGTTGCGACGGCCGACCTGGTGCCGCCGGCTGGCCGGCCCGCGGGCCTCCTCGTGGTGCCGGCCCGTTTCGACGTGGTCTGCGCCAACCTGCCATACATACCATCCGCCGTGGTGCCCACGCTGGCGGTCGCCGCCTCCTTCGAGCCGCGGGCTGCTCTCGATGGGGGCCCGGACGGGCTCGAGGTCATCCGGCGCCTGCTCGCCGTGCTGGCGGAGCGGGTCGCGGCCTCCGGCGTCGCGTTCATCGAGATCGGCGACGAGCAGGGCCCGGCGATCCGCGCCGCCGCGGCGGAGCGACTCCCCGACTGGGAGCTGAGCATTGAGGCGGACATGGCGGGCCGCCCACGCGTCGCCGTGCTCGGTGCCCCGCCGAGCCCCATCTCCCTCCCGGCTCGACCGGCGTGAGCGGCGGCCGGATCCGCCTCGTCGCCCTCGATCTCGACGGCACGCTGATCGGCGACGACCTGCGTCTCCCCCCGCTGACGGCGGCAACGATCCGGGCCGTCGTCGCGCGCGGGGTCCACGTCGCTCTCGTCACCGGGCGCATGACGAGCTCCGCCCTCCCCTACGCCCGGGAGCTCGGGCTGCGGGCGCCGCTCATCGGCCTCCAGGGGGCGCTGATCCGCGAGATGCCGGCGCCGGGCAGGTCGCGCCTCGGCCGCCTCCTCGCGCACCACCCGCTGCCGGCCGACGTTGCCCGGGAAGCAATGGGCTGGTGCCGCGCGGCCGGCCTGGCGCCGCACGTGAACCACCTCGAGCGGATGGTGATGCCGGCCGGCGACGAGCGCGCCGAGGACTACTCGCGCTGGAACTTCGGGCGCGTCGTGCTCGTGCCCGACCTCGACGCGTGGGTCCGGGCGCCGGTCACCAAGGTCATCGCGGTGGGCCCGCCGCCGCTCGCCGACCAGGCCCTGGAGCGCGCCCGGGCCGACTTCGCCGGCCGCGCCGACGCCACGGTCAGCCACCCGTTGTTCCTGGAGTTCCTCGCGCCGGGCGTCAACAAGGGTCGCGCCGTCCGGTTCCTGGCCCGGCGGCTCGGCGTCGACATGCGCGACGTTCTCGCGATCGGCGACCAGCGAAACGACATCGAGATGATCGCGGAGGTGGGGATGGGGGTGGCGATGGGCGGCGCGCCCGAGCACGTCCGCGCCGTCGCCCGCATGGTGGCGCCGCCGCTGGCCGAGGAGGGGGCCGCCCGGGTGCTCGAGGAGCTGGTGCTCGGCGGACGGCCGGCCTGACCGCCGACGGGCGCCGACCGGGCGCCGCATACCGGCCGGCGCGCCGCGTGCCCAGCCGCGGGACGCGGCGCGGCCGGCCTTGCGTGAGGCGCCGCGTACCGGCCGGCGCGCCGCGTGCCCCGGCCGCGGGACGCGGCGCGGCCGCATGGGCCAGAATGGGCGCGGCCGGACTCGAGCGAGCCGGCGGGGCCGAAGGAGTCGCGAGTGAGGATGACCGGCGCGCCGGACTCCGCCTGGGCGCCCGTCGCCGAGGTCGACCCGGAGATCTGGCGAGCCATGCGCGGCGAGGCCGACCGCCAGCGCTGGAAGATCGAGCTGATCGCCAGCGAGAACTACACGTTCGCCGCGGTCATGGAGGCGCAGGGCTCCTGGCTCACGAACAAGTACGCCGAGGGCCTGCCGGGCCGCCGCTACTACGGCGGCTGCGAATGGGTGGACGTCGTCGAGCGGCTCGCCCGGGAGCGCGCCCTCGCCCTCTTCCCGGGCGCCGCCCACGTGAACGTGCAGCCGCACTCCGGGGCGCAGGCGAACCAGGCCGCCTTCTTCGCCGTGCTGACGCCGGGCGACCGCATCCTTGGCCTGCGGCTCGACCACGGCGGGCACCTCACGCACGGCCTTGGCGTGAACCTGAGCGGCAAGTGGTTCGAGGCGCACCACTACGGCCTCGACCCCGAGACGGAGCAGATCGACTACGACGCCATCGAGCGCCAGGCCGCGGAGGTTCGCCCGAAGCTGCTGATCGCCGGCGCCAGCATGTACTCGCGGATCCTCGATTTCGAGCGCTTCGCGGCGATCGCCCACGGCGTGGGCGCGCGTCTCCTCGTGGACATGGCGCACATCGCGGGGCTGGTCGCGGCCGGGCTCCACCCGTCGCCGTTCCCCCACGCGGACCTCGTCACGACGACGACCCACAAGACGCTGCGCGGACCGCGCGGCGGGCTCATCTTCGCCTCACCCGAGCTCGCGACGGCGGTCGATCGCGCCGTCTTCCCGGGGATCCAGGGCGGCCCGCTGATGCACGTGATCGCGGCCAAGGCGGTCGCCCTCCGGCTTGCTGCCGGCGACTCGTTCCGCGACGACCAGCGGCGGACGGTGGAGAACGCGCGCGCCCTCGCCGCCGAGGTTGCCGAGCGCGGCGGACGGATCATCGCCGGGGGCACGGACACCCACGTCTTCTCGATCGACGTCCGGCCGTTCGGGACGACCGGTCGGGACGCCGAGCGCCTCCTCGACGACGTCGGGATCACGGTCAACAAGAACACCATCCCCTTCGATCCCGCGCCTCCGAACGTCACGTCCGGGATCCGGGTCGGCACGCCCGCGACGACGACGCGTGGCTTCGGGCCCGCCGAGATGCGGGAGGTCGGCCGCCTGCTCGTCGAGGCCCTCCTGGCGCGCGACGAGCCGGCCGCGCATGCCCGGATCAGGGCCGAGGTCCGCGACATCTGCGCCCGCTTCCCGGTCCCGGGCCTGCCGGACGCGTGACGTCCGCCCGGTGAGCACCCGGTGAGCGCCCGGTGACCAGCCCGGGCATCCTGGTCCCTGCTGCCGTCGCGTTCCTCGCGGCAGCCCTCCTCGCGTTCGTCCTGACGCCGCTCGTGCGCCGCCTGGCGCAGCGCGTCGATGCCGTCGACCATCCGCACGAGCGCCGCGTCAACACGACCCCCGTGCCCCGGGGCGGGGGCGTGGCGGTGGCCATCGCCTTCTTCGTGGTGGTGGTGGCCCTCTTCGCGATCGACTCCGCCGTGGGCCTCTGGGACCCACTCGAGGCGCTGACCCGGCCGGACATTCTGGCCCTGCTGCTGGGAGGCGCCGCCGCGCTCCTCATCGGCCTCCTCGACGACCGGTTCGATCTGCGGGCGCGATGGCAGTTCGGCGGCCAGCTCGCCGTCGCCCTGATCCCGGTGGCGCTGGGGATCACGGTCGGGGCCATCGCCAACCCTTTCGGGCACGGGGCAATTCGCCTGGAGGGCGTCTGGGGCGCGATCTTCGTGGTCCTCTGGACCGGCGGGATGGTCAACAGCATCAACTTCATCGACGGGCTCGACGGCCTCTCGTCGGGGGTTGCCTTCATCGCCGTGGTCACCCTGGGCATCATCAGCGTCACGGGGCCGGACCCGGAGCCGGCCCTGGCCCTGGTCTGCGTGACGCTGGCGGGGGCGCTCCTCGGGTTCCTGCGCTGGAACTTCCACCCCGCCTCGATCTTCATCGGCACGAGCGGCGTCATGTTCCTCGGCTACACCCTGGCGCTTCTCTCGATCCTCGGCAGCGCCAAGGTGGCGGTCGCGCTGCTCGTGCTTGGCGTGCCGATCATCGACACCTTCTACATCATCGTTCGGCGCCTCTCGCGTGGACGGTCTCCCTTCGCGGCGGATCGCGGCCACATCCACCACCGGCTCCTGGACCTCGGCCTCACGCACACGCAGACCGTCCTCCTCATCTACGCGATCTGCGCCGGCCTCGGAACTCTCTCGCTGCTCCTCTCCGGGAGCGGGCAGCTCTACGCGTTCCTCGGCGCATTCCTTGCCTTCGGAATCGTCATCCTCCTCATCGACCGTGTGGTCGACAACCGGGACCAGGATGAGGGTCCCGGGGCGGGCTGAGCGCGCTACGCTTGGGGGGGCCGCGCGGATGCCGCGGGGCCGGCGTGAAGGAGCGCGCGTGGCGAGGCCGGTCGGCGAGACGGGCGCGAAGGACGCGGTCCTGGCGCTGCTCGGCGCCCCGGGCCTCCGGACCTGGGTCGCGATCGTCGCGGCCGTCGTGGCGACCGGCACGGCCGGCTACATGGTCTTCGAGGGCTGGGGCCTCCTCGACGCCCTCTACATGACGGTCATCAGCGTCACGACAGTCGGGTTCAAGGAAGTCCGCGAGCTTGACGACACGGGGCGGGTCTGGACGATGATCATCGCCGTCACGGGCGTGGTCCTCATCTTCGGGACGGTGGGCCTCGTCACGGAGTACCTCATCCTCGAGGCGACGAGCGGAAGGAGCCGGACGCGACGGATGGCAAAGGCGGTCGACGCGCTGAGCGGTCACTACGTCCTGTGCGGTTACGGGCGGGTCGGCTCCACCGTGGCCCGCGAGCTGGTCCACGAGGGCACCCCCTTCGTCGTGATCGACGTCAACCCTGCCTCGCTTGAGCGGGCTCGCGCCGCGGGCCACCTCGTGGTCGAGGGCGACGCGACGGACGACTCGACTCTTCGTGCGGCCGGGATCGAGCGGGCCGCCTGCCTGATCTCGACGATCGACTCCGATTCCCAGAACGTCTACGTCATCCTGTCGGCGCGGGCCATCAACCGCTCCCTCCTGGTGGTGGGCCGGGCGGGCACGCCCTCTGCCGAGGAGAAGCTCGCGCTCGCGGGCGCCGACCGGATCGTCTCGCCCTACACGATGGCAGGCCGTCGCCTCGCCGAGCTGGCGATCCGGCCGCGGGTCGTCGACTTCCTCGACGCGGCGCTCTCCCGCGGCGAGCTGTCGTTCAGCCTGGAAGAGCTTCACGTCACGCCGGACGGCGGGCTGAGCGGGGAGACGGTCGCCGGGCTCCGGGTTCGCGGCCTCTTCGTGCTCGCGATCCTCACCGACGACGGCACCTACGCCGCGAACCCCGGCGACGACCGCCGTCTCGCGGTCGGCGAGACGATCATCGCGTCGGGGTCCGCAGAGGCCTTTCGCTCGGCGCACGGCCACGAGGGACCGCAGTAGGCACGCAGGCTCTCGCGCAGCGGTTCCGGTGACGGCAGCGTCGCGGCCCGGCGGCGGTGGCGTCACTTCCCGGTGACCACTACACGGCGTCGCGGCCCGGCGACGGCCGGTTGCCCGCGCAACCCCCCCGTTGCTATACTCGCGCGGCTTCGTCAGGGATTCGAATCGCCGTGCCCGAACGGGCCTGGGGCTACTTCGCTCTCTTCTCCGAGATAGGGCTCGTGCTCCTCGTGACGGTCCTGGCGGGGGTGCTGGGCGGATACTGGGTGGACCAGCAGCTGCGAACGCTGCCGATCTTCGTCCTCGTCGGGCTCTTCGTCGGGCTCGGGGCGGGCGCCCGCGCCGTCTACCGGCTCATCTTCAGGTTCCTGGCTACCTTCGACGACTGACCCGAGAGCGCGGCGATCCGGCCTCGCTCCTGTGCGTGGAGACAGCGTGGCGAGCAGAGGCACATGGCGGCACCCGACATGGGCGCCCGCGGAGGAGACGGCGTGAGCCGGTTCCTGACGCGGCGCAGCCTCGTCTACCTCGTGCTCGTCGTGCTCGCCCTTGACGTCGTCGCCTACCTCGTCGTGCCCCCGGCGGAGAAGGGAGCGGCCTCCGGCACCGCGTGCGCATACCCCGTCTGCTTCATCAATGGCAACCTGGAGTTCCCCGCGCCCCGCGTGATCCTCGACCTCGACCCGGCCAACCCCACGCCGACGGGGCCGCTCGTGGTCGGCTTCTGGCCCAGCATCACGAGCACGCTCCTCACGATGTGGATCGTCATCCTGCTCGTGCTCGGCATGTCGATCGCCATGACGCGCCGCCGCGAGGTCATTCCGGGACGTCTCCAGAACGCGGCCGAGCTGGCCTACGAATCGCTGGAGAACTTCGCGCTCTCGCTGGGCGGCGAGCGTGCCCGGCCCTACGTGCCGTGGTTCGCCGGCCTCTTCATCTTCATCGTGGCCGCCAACTGGATCGGCCTGGTCTCGCCGGTCGGCAAGCTCGAGGAGCTGCGCGCCCCGACCAGCGACGTCAACGTGACCCTGGGCCTGGCGCTCGTCAGCTTCACCGTCTTCCAGGCCGAGGGCTTCCGGAAGCTGGGCGTCGGCGGCTACCTCGGCAAGTTCTTCCCCCTCTATGAGTTCAGGAACGGCGTTGGCTCGGGCGTCATCGCCCTGTTCGTGGGGCTGATCGAGCTCCTCCTCGAGTTCATCAAGCCCATTACGCTGTCCATGCGACTCTTCGGCAACATCTACGGCGGCGAAGTGGCGCTCGGCGTGGTCACGGGCCTCACGGTTGCCGTGCTGCCGGTCGCTCTGTACGGGCTGGAGTTCCTCCTGAACCTGGTCCAGGCGCTCATCTTCAGCGTCCTCTCGCTCATGTTCATCCTCATCGCCACGGAAGGCCACGAGCACGAGGAGGGCCATCTCGCCGAGGAGGTCCTCGACGCGGCCCACGACGTGACGGCACCAGCCATGCAGCCCAGCCCGTCAGGGGCATAGTCGGTCTCAGCAGACCCCGGGAGATCCCGGGCGCAGGAGGGAACAATGGTCACGGAGCATCTCGGCGCAGGCCTCGCGGCGCTCGGCGTCATCGGCCCCGGCATCGGCATCGGCATCCTCGCGGGCCTCTCCAGCAGCGCGATCAGCCGGAACCCGGACGCCGCCTCGCAGATCCGCGGCCTCGCCATCATCCTCGCGGCGTTCGCCGAAGGGCTCGGCGTCCTCGCGGTGGTGGTCGGCCTGCTGGCCATCTTCATCAAGTAGGCGACGGGCCGGATTCTCACCGTGGCAATCGTCGACGCCGGCCGGGCGGCGCACGAGGTCGTCCGCTTCCAGTCCGAGACCGCGTCCGCCGGGCTGACCATCAACCTGTTCTGGATCATCGTCGCGGCCCTCAATTTCCTGGTCTTCTTCGCCGTGCTCTATCTCGTCGTCCTCAAGCCGATCGCGGCGACGCTCCGGGAGCGCCGGGCAAGGATCGAGCAGGGGATCCGCGACGCCGACCAGGCACGACTCGAGCTGGAGCGCTCGTCGGCGAAGGCAGCCGAGGAGATCGCGGCGGCGCGCCGCGAGGCGCGCGAGATCGCGAGCCGGGCCGAGCGCCTGGCCCAGGAGACCCGCGACGCTGAGATCGCCGCGACGCGCGCGGAGCTCGAGCGGATGCGCGTCCGCGCGGCCGCCGAGATCGAGGCCGAGAAGAGCCGTGCCTTCTCCGATCTGCGGGCGGAGGTCGCCGACCTGGCGATCAGCGCCGCCGGGCAGGTCGTCCGCGAATCGATGGACGGCGATCGCCAGCGCCGCCTAGTGGAGGAGTTCCTGGCCGAGGCCGGGACGCCGGGAGCCACGGCCCGATGACCCGCCCGTCGACGGCCGCCCGTCGCTACGCCGAGGCCGCGTTCGAGATCGCCCGCCGGGACGGGACGCTCGACCGCTGGCTCGAGGACCTCCGCCTCGCGGCTGATGTCGTGGCCCAGCCCGACGCGGCGCGCGTGGTCGACAATCCCGCGATCCCGTTCGCGACACGCCGCGAGGTCCTGGGGAAGCTGCTCGAGCGGCGGGTGACCCCCCGGGCCTACAACCTCGTCCTCCTCCTCGCGCAGCGGGGGCGGCTCTCCGCCGCCGCCGCCGTCGCGGCGGAGTTCAAGCGACTCGTGGACCTCGAACGCGGCGTCGTCGTCGCGCGCGTGGCGAGCGCGGTCCCCCTCGAGACCGCCGAGCTCGAGGCGATCGGCGTCCGCGTCCGGGAGATGACCGGAGCGCGGGCCGAGATGGTGACGGCCATAGACCCCGACCTGATCGGGGGCATCACGATCCGCATCGGAGACCGACTCATCGATGCCAGCGTGCGGGGACGCCTGGAGCGGCTCCGCGACCGCATCGTCGCTGGAGCCCGCTGACCCGACCCCCAACGCCGCGCCGGCCGCCCACCGGCCCGCCGCCACCGACTGGAGCACACGCCATGGCCATTCGATCCGACGAGATCATCAGCATCATCAAGTCCTCGATCGAGAGCTTCGACGCGACCGCGGAGACGCGCAACGTCGGGACGGTCGTGGAGGTCGGCGACGGCATCGCCCAGGTCTACGGTCTCGCCGGCGCGCTCGCCTCGGAACTCCTCGAGTTCCCGGGCGGCGTCTTCGGGATGGCCCTCAACCTCGAGGAGGAGACCGTGGGCGCGGTCATCCTCGGCAACGCGACGGCCATCAAGGAAGGCGATGTCGTCAAGACCACCGGCCGCGTCGTCGAGGTCCCGGTCGGGCCCGAGCTGCTGGGCCGGGTCGTGGACCCGCTCGGGCGGCCGCTCGACGACAAGGGCCCGATCCTTGCGAAGCGGACCCGCCCCGTCGAGCGGATCGCTCCCGGCGTGATCTCCCGCAAGGGGGTCGACACGCCGGTCCAGACGGGCATCAAGGCGATCGACGCCCTCATCCCTATCGGCCGCGGCCAGCGCGAGCTGATCATCGGCGACCGCCAGACCGGCAAGACCGCCCTGGCCATCGACACGATCATCAACCAGAAGGGGAAGGGCCTCGTCTGCATCTACGTGGCCATCGGCCAGAAGCTCTCGACCGTCGCCGCCATCGTCGCGACGCTGGAGAAGCACGGGGCCATGGAGCACACGATCGTCGTGGTGGCCGGCGCCGGCGATCCCGCCCCTCTCCAGTACCTCGCCCCCTACAGCGGCGTGGCGATGGGCGAGGAAGTCATGGAGACCGGCGTGGAGATCCCCGGGCAGGGCCTGGTCAAGGACGCCCTCTGCGTCTACGACGACCTGTCGAAGCACGCCTGGGCGTACCGCGAGATGGCCCTCCTGCTCCGCCGCCCGCCCGGGCGCGAGGCATACCCCGGCGACGTCTTCTACCTCCACAGCCGGCTCCTGGAGCGCGCCGCCCGCCTCAGCGACGAGAACGGCGGCGGGTCGCTCACCGCGCTCCCGATCATCGAGACCCAGGCCGGCGACGTCTCGGCCTACATCCCGACCAACGTCATCTCGATCACCGACGGCCAGATCTTCCTGGAGACGGACCTCTTCAATGCCGGGCAGCGGCCTGCGCTCAACATCGGCATCTCCGTGAGCCGGGTCGGCTCGGCGGCCCAGACGAAGGCGATGAAGAAGGTCGCCGGGCCGCTCAAGCTCGACCTGGCCCAGTACCGGGCCCTGGCCGCCTTCGCCCAGTTCGCCTCGGACCTCGACAAGGCCACCCGGGACCAGCTGACCCGCGGCGAGAAGCTCTCCGAGATCATCAAGCAGCCGCAGTACCAGCCCCTTCCGGTCGAGAAGCAGGTGGCCATCCTGCTGGCGGCCACGACGGGCGCCATCGACGACATCCCGACCCCCCGGGTCAAGGAGTTCGAGGCGGGCTACTACCGCTTCCTCGAGGCGGAGCGGCCGGACCTGCTCACGAAGCTCGGCGCGACGAAGGCGCTCGACGACGATCTCACGGCGGGCCTCGACGAGGCGATCACCGCCTTCCGCGCCAGCTTCCTCGCCTAGCCTGCGGACCACAGGAGCGCAGCGTGCCCAGCCAGCGCGACATCCGGCGGCGCATCGGCGCCGTCCGGAACATCAAGCAGATCACCCGGGCGATGCAGTTCGTGGCGGCGTCGAAGCTCAAGCGCGCCCAGGACGCGACGCTCTCCAGCCGACCCTACAGCGAGAAGATCGACGAGGTGATCGCCGACCTCGCCGCGGTCCTCGACGCGGAGACCCACCCGCTCCTTGCCCGGCGCGAGGACGGCAGGCGACTCTTCGTCGTCGTCACGACCGACCGCGGCCTGGCCGGGCCGCTCAACACGAACACGATCCGCTTTGCCCTCAAGGAGATCCTCGAGCACGCGGGCCATCTCACGGTGGTGACCGTCGGGCGCAAGGGCCGGGACGCCCTTCGCCGCGCCCGGGTGCCGATCGAAGCGCACTTCGCCGGCTTCGGCGATCGCCCCGGCTTCGCCGACGTGACCCCGCTCACGCGCCTCCTCACCGACGACTTCCTGGCCGGCACCTTCGCCCAGATCGACCTGGTCTACCCGAAGTTCGTCTCCACGCTGGTCCAGCGACCCGTCCTGGAGCAGCTGCTGCCCATCCAGCCCGCGCCGGACACGGACGGGATTCCCGGCCACCAGTTCATCTTCGAGCCCGACCCGGCGACCGTCCTCCGCCAGATGCTGCCGCGCTACGTGGCGACCCGCGTCTACCAGGCGATCCTGGAGACGACGGCCTCGGAGATGTCGAGCAAGATGGTGGCGATGAAGAACGCGACGGAGAACGCCGAGGAGCTCATCGAGGACCTGACGCTCTCGTACAACAAGGTCCGCCAGGCCAACATCACGCGCGAGATGATCGAGATCGCGTCCGGCGCCCGGGCGCGCTGACGACGCCGGCAGGAGGCAGACGTACCCATGGCGACCGCCGCACCCGAAGCCATCGGCCGGGTCATCCAGATCACCGGGCCCGTGGTGGACATCGAGTTCCCGCCCGGCCGGCTTCCCTCGATCTACAACGCGGTGGAGATCATCCGCCCCGACCGGGACCCGCTCGTCTGCGAGGTGCAGCAGCACCTTGGCAACAACTGGGTCCGCTCCGTGGCCATGACCACGACCGACGGCCTCGCCCGCGGCACCGCCGTGCGCGACACCGGCGCCCCGATCACGGTGCCGGTGGGCGCGCCGACCCTCGGCCGCGTCTTCGACGTCCTCGGCAACCCGATCGACGGCAAGGGCCCCGTCGATCGCACCAACGTCCTGCCCATCCACCGCCCGGCACCCCCTTTCGATGCCCAGACCACCGAAGTGGAGGTCTTCGAGACCGGCCTCAAGGCGATCGACCTCATCTGCCCGTTCAAGAAGGGCGGCAAGGTCGGCATCTTCGGCGGAGCCGGCGTCGGCAAGACCGTCATCATCCAGGAGCTGATCCGGAACGTGGCCCAGGAGCACGCCGGCGTCTCGGTCTTCGCCGGCGTCGGCGAGCGCTCCCGCGAAGGCAACGACCTGATCAAGGAGATGACCGATTCCGGGGTGCTCGCCAAGACGGCCTTCGTCTTCGGCCAGATGAACGAGCCGCCCGGTGCCCGCCAGCGCGTCGGCCTGACCGGCCTGACCATGGCCGAGTACTTCCGCGACGAGGAGGGTCGCGACGTCCTCCTCTTCATCGACAACATCTTCCGCTTCACCCAGGCGGGCTCGGAGGTTTCCGCCCTCCTCGGCCGGATGCCCTCGGCCGTCGGCTACCAGCCGAACCTCGCGACGGAGATGGCCGCCCTGCAGGAACGAATCACCTCGACGAAGAACGGCTCGATCACGAGCCTCCAGGCGGTCTACGTGCCGGCCGACGACTACACCGACCCCGCCCCGGCGACCACCTTCGCCCACCTCGACTCGACCATCCGCCTCGAGCGCAGCATCGCCGAGCTCGGCATCTACCCGGCCGTCGACCCCCTGACCTCGACGTCGCGCGTCCTCGACCCGCTCGTCGTCGGCCAGGAGCACTACGACGTCGCCCGCGAGACGCAGCGCGTCCTGCAGCGCTTCCGCGACCTCCAGGACATCATCGCCATCCTCGGCATCGACGAGCTGTCCGAGGAGGACAAGGCCACGGTCGCCCGGGCGCGGCGCCTGCAGCGCTTCATGAGCCAGCCGTTCTTCGTGGCCGAGGTCTTCACGGGCCGGCCGGGCATCTACGTCCCGATCCGCGACACGGTCTCGTCCTTCAAGGAGATCCTCGAGGGCAAGGCGGACGCCCTCCCGGAGCAGGCATTCTTCCTCGCCGGTACGCTCGACGACGTACGGGCGAACGCCGAGCGCCTGGCCGGCTAGGACCGCGAGATGCCCATCCAGCTCGAGATCGTCACCCCCGAGAAGCTGGCCTACAGCGACGAGGTCGACGCGGTCATCCTGCCCGGGAGCGAGGGCGAGCTCGGAATCCTGCCCCACCACGCCCCGCTCCTCTCCCTGCTGGGGGCGGGCGAGCTCCGCATCCGCAAGGGCGCCTCGGAGGAATCCTTCGCTATCGTCGGGGGCTTCGTCCAGGTCCGCCCGGACAAGGTCGTGGTGATGGCGGAGACCGCCGACCTGGCGGCCGAGATCGACCTCGAGCGGGCCCTGGAGGCTCGCCGCGAGGCCGAGCGAGCCCTCGAAGCCGGGTTCGTGGAGGCGGCAGACCTCGCCCAGGCCCGGGCCGCCCTGCAGGCCGCCCTCGTCCGGATCCACGTCGCCGAGCGGCGCCACCGGGAGGGGTCGCGCCGGCGTGGCTAGCGCCGAAGCGACCGCGGGACGACGGTGATGGCGGACGCCCGCCCGTTTCACTGGGAGTACACGCCGGAGCCGGTCACCCGGGAGGTCTTCCGGGTCGAGGGCGGCCGGCCGCTGGCGGGCACGGTCCGGATCAGCGGCGCGAAGAACGCCGCCCTCAAGCTGCTGGCGGCGGCCGTCCTGACCGGCGAGCGCTGCCGGCTCACGAACGTGCCGGAGATCGAGGACGTCCGGGTGATGGCCGAGACGCTGTCGGACCTGGGCGTCGTGGTGGAGCACCCGGAGCACGGCGTCTACGAGGTCGCCGCGGGCGACGTCGACTGGCTCTTCGTGCCCCTCGAGGCCGCCGCGAAGATGCGGGCCAGCTTCATCCTCTTCGGCCCGCTGCTGGCCCGCTTCGGCCGGGTGATCATCAGCAACCCCGGCGGCGACCGGATCGGCCGGCGGCCCGTCAACCTCCACGTCGACGCCATGCGGGCCCTCGGTGCCGAGATCGAGTATCGCAACGGCTACTACCTGGCCAAGGCGCCCGGCCGGCTGCGCGGCGCCGAGGTGACGTTCCCGTTCGTCTCGGTCATGGGCACCGAGAACGCGATGCTGGCGGCGACGCTTGCCGAGGGCCGGACGACGATCCGGCCGGCGGCCCGCGAGCCCGAGGTGGACGACCTCGTGGCATTCCTGCAGAAGATGGGCGCCGCCGTCGAGCGCACGGCCCCCGACACGATCGTCGTGGAGGGCCGGCGACGGCTGCGCGGCGCCGAGCACAACGTGATCCCCGACCGGATCGAGGCCGGCACCTTCGTCGTGGCCGCCGCCGTGGCCGGAGGTAGGATCACCCTCGAGGGGGCTCCCTGCGCATTCCTCGGCTCGTTCATCGAGACGATGGGGCGGATGGGCGTCCAGGTCGCCTGCGGCAAGGACACGATCGAGGTGGAGGGCGCGCCGCCGGAAGCCGGCGCCTACCGGCCGATCGACGTGAAGACGGGGCCCTACCCGGGCTTCGCCACCGATCTTCAGTCCCCGACGAGCGTCCTGATGACCCGCTGCGCCGGCACCAGCCGCCTCCACGAGACGATCTACGAGGACCGCCTCGAGTGGCTCGGCGAGCTGCGCAAGATGGGCGCCGCCGTCGCCATCCTCGACCCCCACCATGCCGAGATCACGGGGCCGGCCCGGCTGCGCGGCACGGAGGTCGACATCAGCGACCTGCGGGCCGGCGCGTCCCTCATCCTTGGTGCCCTGGCGGCCGACGGGATCTCCACAATTCACGGTGCGCACCACGTCCAGCGCGGCTATGAGAACATCGACCGCAAGTTCCACGACCTCGGCGCCCATATCGAGCGCCTCCCCGAGCAGGTGAGCAGCACGCCTTCATGAAGATCGGCATCGACCTCGGTACGGCCAACGTCCTCGTCTACGTCAAGGGCCGCGGCATCGTCATCCAGGAACCTTCCGTCGTCGCGGTGAGCGAGGACAACCGCATCGTCGCGGTGGGCGAGGAAGCCCGCCAGATGATCGGCAGGACGCCCGGCAACATCCAGGCCATTCGCCCGATGAAGGACGGGGTCATCGCCGACTACGTCATCACCGAGGCAATGCTCCGCTACTTCATCGGCCGGGCGCGGAAGGGAACCTTCTCCCTGAGCCGGCCCGAGGTGATGATCAGCGTCCCGGCCGGCGTGACGTCGGTGGAGAAGCGGGCAGTCCGCGACGCGGCCCTCAAGGCGGGCGCCCGGGAGGCATTCCTCATCGAGGAGCCGCTGGCCGCCGCGATCGGGGCCAACGTCCCGATCAGCGGGCCGTCGGGCAACCTCATCATCGACATCGGCGGTGGCACCAGCGAGATCGCGGTGATCGCGCTGGGCGGGATCGTCGTCAGCAACAGCCTCCGAGTGGGCGGCAACCGCTTCGACGACGCGATCGCCAGCTACATCCGCAAGAAGTACAACCTGATGGTGGGCGACCGGACGGCCGAGGAGGTCAAGATCGAGATCGGGACGGCCCTCCCGCTCGAGCGCGAGCTGCAGATGGAGGTCCGCGGTCGGGACCTGATCGCCGGCCTGCCGCGCACCATCCCCATCACCTCGTCCGAGGTGATGGAGGCGATCGAGATGCCCCTCCAGCAGCTGGTGGCTGCCGTCCGCGGCGTGCTGGAGCAGACCCCGCCGGAGCTCTCGTCGGACATCATCGACAAGGGAATGGTGATGTCGGGCGGCGGCGCCCTGCTGCGCAACATCGACCGCCTGCTCACCCAGGTGACCGGCGTCCCCTGCCACGTGGCCGAGAACCCCCTCAACTGCGTGGCCCTCGGCACCGGCCTCGCCCTGGAGCACTTCGACTTCTTCAAGAAGTCCCTGGTCCAGCAGATCTGAGCGGGCCGATGGAAGGCGGCAGCGGGTACCTCGCGACGCCGGGGGTCGCCTTCATGGACCTCCACTGCCACACGAGCGCGAGCTTCGACTCCCTGGCGGACCCGCTCAAGGTCGTCCTGGCGGCTCGCGCCCGCGGGATCACGCACCTCGCGATCACCGACCACGATCGGCTCGACGGTGCCCGGCGGGCGCGCGATGCGGCCCTGCCCGGGATCACCGTGATCGTCGGCGAGGAGGTGAAGACCGCGCAGGGCGACCTCATCTGCCTCTTCCTCGAGGAGCTGATCCCGCCCGGGCTGTCGGCCGCCGAGACGATCGAGCGCGCCCGTGCCCAGGGGGGCCTCGTCGGGATCCCGCACCCGTTCGACCGGTACCGCGGCTCCGTCGGGAAGTCCGAGGACGAGATTCGCGCCCTGGCCGGCCTCGTGGACTGGGTCGAGGCATTCAACGCCCGGGTGGTCTTCCGTGACGGCAACGAGCGGGCCGCCGAGCTGGCCCGGACGGCCGGCATTCCCGGGGTCGCCGTCTCCGACGCCCACTCCATCCTCGAGGTCGGGGTCGCGGCGACGCGCCTCGAGGGCGACCCCTCGACGCCGGCGGGGCTCCGGGCGGCGCTCGCCTCGGCGCGGCTCGTCCCGGGCCGGGCCAGCTACTTCGTCCGGGCGATCACGCCCCTTGCGAAGGTCGTCCAGCGGGTCCGCGGGAACGGGCGCATCGGGGAGCGGATCCGGTGAACGAGCCGCCCACGCCGGCGCCCGAGCGCGACGTCACGGCCGAGCAGATCTCGCTCGGGCGCCGCCTGCGCCAGCCCCGGACGATCATCTCGATCCTGGTCCCGCTCGTCATCATCGTCGTCTTCGTGCTGCTCAACGGGGACCAGCTGGCACAGGTCCCCGAGAAGATCCTCAAGGCGAATCCACTGCTGGTCCTGGCGGCGTTCGGGATCTACTACCTCGGCTTCCCGCTCCGCGGGTACCGCTGGTCGCTGCTCCTGCGGGGCACCGGCTTCCACTGCCCCACCAGGGACGCCACCGAGATCATCTTCCTGTCCTGGCTCGTGAACTGCGTCGTCCCGGCCAAGCTCGGCGACGTCTACCGGGCCTACCTGCTCAAGCTCAACAGCGCGGCCTCCCTCTCGCGGACGTTCGGGACCGTCTTCATCGAGCGGATCCTCGACCTCTTCGCGATCGTGATCCTCGGCCTGGCGGCCGGCTTCTGGAGCTTCCGCGGTGGCCTGCCGTCGGAGATCCAGGTCGTGGTCGGGATCGGCGTCGGCCTCGTGGTCGTCCTCGCCGCGGGGCTCCTGTTCCTCCGCAACGCGGGCGCCCGCCTGCTGGCCGTGCTCCCGCTGCCGCGCCGGGAGACGATCCTCGAGCTCTACCTGCGCTTCGAGGAGGGCGTCTTCGGGGCGATCGGCTGGCGGGCGCTTCCGCGCCTGCTCGTCATCACCGGCCTCGTCTGGGCGACCGAGTCCCTGCGCCTCTGGTTCGTGGTCTCGGCCCTCGGCTTCCCCGACGTCTCGCTGGGGCTGTCGGGCGCGATCTTCGTCGCTCTCATCGGGTCGCTCCTCACCGCCGTCCCGCTCAGCCCGGCCGGCCTCGGGATCGTCGAGGCGGGGATCGTGGGCGTCCTGACGCTCGTCTACAACGTGCCGCTGGTCGAGGCGAGCGCCATCGCCCTGGTGGATCGCGTGATCAGCGTCTTCTCCGTGATCGTGCTGGGGTCGATCGCGTACGTCCTTTCGCCGAAGCCGCGCGGCGAGGGCCGCATTCCCGGGGAGCCGGGCCCGTCGATCCGGTCCGCCTGAGAGACGCCTCGCCCGCGCGGCGGTGACGCCTCTCCCGCGCGGCGGCGGGCCCTGGCGCACGCCCGTCGACGCCAGGTCCGTCGACCCCGGCCGCCTGGGAGACGCCCCTCCCGATACGCCGACGCCGGCACTCCTCCCGCCCCCCGGCGCCGGTCCGGGCGCGACCAGCGGGGTCCGGGCGCGCACCGCCGGCACCCGGCCCGCGACCGGTACCCGCCGGCGCCGGCGGCCATGACCGGGAGTACCAACGGGTCATGGTTCCCGGATGCGCCACTCTCGATAGTGACGCCACGCGGACAAGCCGCCGATCTCACGGAGCGCCACCGGCAATGACCGAGCAGAACGGCCGCCCCTTCAACGAGTGGCTGCGGGCACAGCTCAGGGCCAAGAAGATGTCGCAGCGCCAGCTGGCGCAGGCGTCGGGCGTCGACCACTCGACGATCTCGCGCCTCGTCCGTGGCGACCGGACGCCGTCCCTCGGCACCGCCACCAAGCTTGCCCGCGGGCTGCGTGAGCTCCGGGATGACGCGGACGCCCCGCAGTACCTCGGCCTCGTCTCGAGCGGGGCCACGGTCAACCCGACCGCCCGGGTCGAGTACGCGCTCCGCGCGGACGACGCCCTCGGGGAGCCGCAGGTCCGCCAGATCATGGAGTACTACCTCGCGGTCAGGGTGCGCCGCTTCGCCCGCCCGGTCGCCCCGTCGCCCCGCCCTGAGTTCGAAGAGCGAACGCTCACGCGCCCCATGTCCGGCTCGCTCGCCTCCGTCGTGGGCCTCCCGACGGAGCGCCGCGTCTCCACGATCCGCCCGGTACCGATGCTCGTGCGGCGTTCTTCCGGTAGGCCATGACACCGAATAACTGAACCACCCCGGGAGCACCCTCCTCTCCCGGGTCTCGGAGACGGCGAACGCCGGCGCACTGGGGCGCCGGCGTTCGCTCGTTCCAGGGCTACGCCGCGGATGTCCGGGCGTCCTCGCCGCCCATCAGCGGCCGGCGATCTCGTAGACGGAGATCCAGCGGCCCGGCGCCGCCTCGAATCGCGTGACCAGCGGTCCGGGGGCGATCCCCACCCCTGTCAGGCGTGCCTCCTCGGCGGGTCCGCGGCAGGCGAGGCCGACGACCTCCTCGAAGAGCGCGTCGCAGAGGACCGTGACCCGCGTCGCTTCCGTCGCTGGGACCGGCGGGTGGCCGAGTATCGTCACCGGGTAGGCCACTGCCGTCGTCTTCTTGAAGTCCGGCGAGCCTGCGATCGCGGCCGGCCTGTCGCCGTTGACCTCCACGACATGTTGACCCGCGGCGAGGCCGGCCGGCCACCCGCCGTCGGCGTTCACGCCCGGCAAGGGGACCACGAAGAGGTTCCAGGCAGCCACGACGGCCACGAGCACCGCGACCACGACGCGCCCCGCTGCGACGCGCCACAGCACCGCCGCGCCGAGCCCCAGCAGCGTGAAGACGATGGGGTCGAGGACCAGGTGGTAGTGGTCGACGTACAGCGGCGTGACCTGCGACAGCCACGGCGCCCCTGCCACGAGCCCTGCGCCCCCCAGCACGAGGCCCACGCCCAGCAGCCGCGCGGCCCCGGCGGGCGACGGGACCTGCCCGCCGGCCGGCTCGGCGGGCCGGCCGCCGGACGTTCCGCGATCGCGGGCCGCGAGCAGCCCGGCGCCGGCGACGAGGGCGACCGCGATGGAGCTCACCTGGATCGACCGCAGGACCTCGCCCACGACGGGCACCGAGAGGATGCGGAACGGGACGAAGGCCGCCCGGAGCCAGAGCGGCGGCGTGCCCGCCCCGAGGCCCCCCCCGGCATCCATGAGGGCCCGCAGCTCGCCGAACCCGGTGAGCAGCTCGCTGACCAGGACCGGGATGAACGAGAGGGCGACGATCCCGGCCGCGGCCGCCAGCCACGGCACGGCTCGTCGTCCGGTGCGTCGCAGCTCGCCGACCGCGAGGACCCCGATCGGAGCCACCAGGACCCACGCCAGGACGTGCGACTGGCCGGCCAGGAGCACCCCGATCCCCACGGCCACCCACCAGCGCGGATCTCCCCGCCGGCGGCCCTCGAAGGCGGCGGCCAGCGCGAACGCGGCCGCGGGCGCCACGAAGGCAGGGTTCCAGAGGCGGACCGACGCGTCGATCATCTGGGCCGAGACGACGGTCAGCAGGCCGGCCACGAGCCCCGCCACAGGCCCCCCGGCGGCCCGGGCCAGCCACCAGACGAACCCCACCGTGGCGATCCCCCCGAGGGCGATCCCGAACGTGACGGCACTCGGGTCGTCGCCGCCCGAGGGCAGGGCGAAGAGCGCCCCCAGGTAGTAGAAGACCGCTCCGTGGTGGATTCCGCCGGTGGACGTCAGGGCGCCGACGAGGGTCAGCTGGCCGTTGACGATCGAGCGTATGGCAAGCATCTGCTCGCCCTGGTCCGTATCCCACGGTCCCCGCGTGGCGAGGTCGGGAAGCCGGAAGAGCGCCGCAAGGACGAGGAGCGCGACGAGGACCGTGAGGTCCGCGCCACGGCCCTCGTAGCGGGTCGAGGCGGCCCAGCGGGACGCCCGGCTCAGCGCCGCGGGGATCGCCGAGCTCACGCCGCGGGTGTCCGGGAGCGTGCCCCACGCAGCTCGAAGGCCTCCGGGGGGAGGCGATCCAGGGGGAGCCCCGCCGCCAGGCTGCGCGCGCGGGCCACGTTCACCGCGTCGTAGCCCTGGTCCATGCCGGGCGTCTCCAGGAAGTAGGCGACGTGGGCCAGCGCCGGGTGCGTAAGCAGGCGGGCGAGGCCGGCGCCCTCGCCCATCTCGCCGGCGCCGATGTGCTCGTGACGGTCGAGCCGCGTGCCGCGCGCGGCCTTCGAGTCGTTCAGGTGGATCATCACGAGGCGCTCCAGCCCGATCCGGGCCGCCACGGTCTCGATGAGCCCGTCGACGCCCTCCGGGGTCGCCACGTCGTGTCCGGCGGCCCACAGGTGCGCCGTGTCGAGGCACAGGCCGACGCGGCCGGCCGCGATCCCGCGAACGGCGACGGCCTCGAGGATCTCCTCCAGCTCCTCGATGCTGGCTCCGATCCCGTCCCCGCTCCCCGCCGAGTTCTCCAGGACCAGGAGGGGCGTGCCCGGCGGCCCGAACGGGACCTCCGCGCCGGCCGGTGTGCCCGCCAGGACGCGGGCGATGCCGTCAGCGACCCGGGCGACCCCGGCTTCCACCCCGGCGCCCTTGTGGCTCCCCACGTGGACGTTGACGAACCGGGCCCCGAAGGCGGGCGCGGCCGCCAGCTCGTGGGCCAGCAGGGCGACCGATCGCTCGAAGAGATCCTCCGCCGGCCCCGCGAGATTGACGAGGTACGAGGCGTGCACGGCAATCGTGCTGATCTCGAGTGCCGTCAGCCGCTCACGGAAGGCCGGAAGCTCGGCCGGCGGCTCCGTGCGCCGCTTCCAGGCGGTCGGGTTGTCGATGAAGACCTGGAGCGCGTCGGCACCGATCGCGGCGGCGCGCTCGGCTGCCCGGACCATGCCGCCGCCGAGCGGGAGGTGCGCCCCCAGCGACCGGCCGTCGGGAAGGGCGGGAGGCGGCACGGGCGCCGAGTCAGCGCTTGGCGGCGGGCTTCGCGCCCCGACCGGGCGTGTAGGTCCCGGGGACGATCGGCTCGATGAGCCCGAAGTCGCCGTCCCGGCGACGGTAGAGGACGTTCAGCCGCTCGTTCTCGGCGTTGACGAAGATGAAGAACGCGTGGCCGAGGCTCTCCATCTCCGCGATCGCATCCTCCTCGAACATCGGCTCGAGGGCGAACCGCTTGGTCTTCACGACGCGGCGCTCGCGACCGGCGTCGGCGGTGCCGTCGGCGATCCGGGCCAGGATTCCCTTTTCCTCGGGCCCCCGCGCCCGAACCCGGGGCTTCTCCCGGTGGTCGACCGCCTGCCGCTCCATCTTGTCCACGACGTCGTCGATCGCGGCTTCCCACGTCGAGGCGTCCGAGCGCCCCCGGAGCGTCTGGCCGTCGATGACGAGGGTGACGTCGGCGATCCGTGAATCGTCCGCGCTCCGGTGATGCTCCACGGAGAGCTCGATGATCGCGTCGGTCCGGTCGTCGAGGAAGCGCTCCAGGCGCCGCGTCTTCCGCTCGGCGTAGTCCTGCACGGCGTCCGGGACGTCCATGTTCTTGCCCTTGACGATCGTCCTCACGGTTGACCTCCAGGGTGCGTGCGGGCCGGCCGGTCCGCGGGACGCGGCGTCCGACGGCAGCCCGATGAGTCGAGTATAGGTCGGCATCCGCGCGACTTCGACCGCTGAAGGGCGCGATGTCGGAGGCCAGGATCGCGACGGCGGGCACCGTCCTGCCCGGCGGCCGTCACGCCTCCCGGGCGACCGTCACTGCGGAGACGGCCGCCGCCCCTGCGTCCAGCAGCGCCTCGGCACAGGCGACCAGCGTGGCCCCGGTGGTGACGACGTCATCGACCAGCACGATCCAGGTGCCGGTCACCACCGGACGCATGGCCGGATCGACGGCGAACGCGGCGGCGACGTTGGCCGCCCGGCGATCCCGGCCCAGCTCGTACTGCGGCGCCGTCGCCCGCGCCCGCCGCAGCGCGGGCACCGCCGGACGGCCCAGCGCGGCGCCGACCGCGCGTGCCAGCAGCTCCGCCTGGTCGTAGCCGCGCGCGGCGCGACGTCCGGGATGGACCGGCACGTGGACGAGGACGTCGCCGCCGATCGCGGCCTCCCGCCATCGCGCGGCGACCGCGGCCCCCAGCGGCCCGGCCAGGCGCCGCTCTCCCCGGTACTTGAGGGCGTGGAGCGCATCGCGAACCAGGCCGCCGTAGGGGGCGCACCACTCCATCTGGACCAGGGGGAGCGGGACGTCGGATGGCATCCCGACCTGGGCGCCGGCCGGGATCCCCTGCCGCACGGCGAGCACCAGGCTGCACGGGTCGCACAGGGCGGTTCCCTCGCGGCCGCAGCCCGGACAGACGGCCGGGAGCGCGAGGTCGAGCAGGCGACCGGTCATGGTGCCGGGTCCGGGGAGCCGAAGAGGGGTGACACGACGCATGTCGGCCAGAATGGCGGGCGCCGCTCACCCCGTGCTTATGGTGTCCGGCTCAGGCGTCGTCCTCGCCGATCCCGCTGCAGGTGGATCACGTCCCCGACGATCGTTCCGGACGCGGTCGCGGTCCCGGCCGGGAGCTCCAGGCAGCCGTCGGCGCCGCGGGCCCACCAGACCACGCCCGTCCACGGGCGCAGCGCCGGCCGCACCGCGACGGCCCGGCGCCCGCCGTCGGCATCCGGCTTCGCCAGGAAGACCGCGTCGATCGGGAAGCGCATGAAGAGCATGTGGATGCTCGACGCCGGCCGGAGCCAGAGCCCCTCGCCGGCCGCGAGGACGCCTCGCCCCATCAGGCCCAGCAGCCGAGCCCCGAAAGATTCGGCGACCTCGAGCGACTCGGCAACCACCGTCCCGCGGGTCGCGTTCCTGGCGCGCAGGGGGCCGGACGGCCGCTGATCCACCGGGCGCGCCGGGCTGCCTAGCTGCCCGGCGCGCCCGGGCCGGCGAGGTTCTTGACGATCAGGATGATCGCCGGGCCCAGGATGACGATGAAGAGCGACGGGAAGATGCAGCCGACCAGCGGGAAGAGCATCTTGATCGGTGCCTTCGCGGCCATCTCCTCGGCCCGCTGCCGGCGCTCGATCCGAAGCTGCTCGGACTGGACCTGGAGCACCTTGCTGATGGAGACCCCGAGCTGCTCGGCCTGGATGATCGCGCCGATGAAGTTGGTGAGGGCGGCGACCTCGGTCCGGGGGATGATGTCGCGCAGCGCCTCGCGGCGGGCCTTGCCGACGCGGACTTCGGCAAGCGCTCGCCGGAACTCGTTGATGAGCGGGCCCTCCATCTTCTCCACGACCTTGCCCAGGGCGGCGTCGAAGCCGAGGCCGGCGCGGACGGAGATGGTGAGGAGGTCCAGGGCGTCGGGGATCTGGAGGATCATCGCCTTCTGACGAGCCCGCATGCGGCGGCTGAGCCAGAACTCCGGGGCGATGTACCCGACGGCGAGGCCGGCGACGGCGATCCCGATGCCGAGGGGGAGCCCCGTGGCGAGGAGCAGGGTGAACACCAGGAAGAAGCCGATGGCGAAGACGACGGCGAAGATCGCCTTGATGCCGAGCCAGTCGGATACCCGAAGGTCGCCCGGGCTGCCGGCCAGGGCAAGGTTCTTCTCGGTTCGCGCCGCGAACGACGCCGAGGTGAAGCGGGAAACCGTCCCGGCGAGGCGACCGGCGAGGGGCCGGAACGTTCGCTCGAAGAACGGCTGCTGGAGCTCCAGTTCCTCGAGGTTCTTCGCCTGCATCGACCCCAGCTGGGTGAGGCGGGCCTGCACCGGATCGACGCGGGACGTGCCGGCCAGGCCGATCGCGATGAGGAGGATCGCCAGGGCGGCGGCGCCGGCGACGATGACGGGGGTCAGGGTCTCCATGCCCTACACCTCGATGTCCACGATGCGCCGGATGAACATGAAGCCGATGAACATCATGGTCCCGCCGACGGCGATGAGGATCATCCCCACCGGGATCCCTCCCACGTTGACCGCGGAATCGAACATCGGCGCCATGAAGTTGGGCGCGATGACGAAAAGGAAACCGGCCAGGCCGATGGGGAGGAAGGCCACGACGTAGCCCGACATCCGCTGCTGGGCCGTGAGCGTCCGGATCTCCCCCTTGATGCGGACCCGCTCGCGGATCGTGTAGGCGATCGAGTCCAGGATCTCGGCCAGGTTCCCGCCCACCGTGTACTGGATGGAGATGGCGGTGATCATCAGCTCCAGGTCGTCCGAGCGAACGCGGCGAACCAGGTTCTCGAGGGCCTGCTCGAACGGGAGCCCGAGATTCACTTCGCGGATCACCCGGGCGAACTCGACGGAGATGGGCGGGCGCGCCTCGCGAACAACCAGCTCGATCGCCTGCAGGAACGACGAGCCGGCCCGGAGGGCGTTCGCGATGAGGGTGATGGTGTCCGGGAGCTGCTTGTTGAACTGGTTGAGGCGCTTGCCCTGGCGCCGCTTCACGTACCAGCGAGGCAGGAAGAAGCCGAGGACGGCTCCCACCACCAGGACGATCGGGCTCCCGAGCGCCGGGATCGCGAAGCTGGCGATGAACATGAAGACCGGGATTCCGACGATGGCCCCGAGCCACACGAAGAGGTACTCGCTGACCTTCAGCTTGAGATCGGCCCGCGCCAGGTCGCGCGAGATGTTGGCCGCGAAATCGCGCTGGTCGACGACCTTGTTGAGCTGCGCGATCGCCGCGCTCTTGGAGATCATGTCGCCGAGCGACGTGGCGCCCTCGGTCTTCCCCGTCTCTGCGCGGCCCGATGCGTAGCGCTCCAGGCGCTCTCCCACGCCCGACCCGCTCGCCGAGGCGAACCCGATGGCGATCAGGAGGATGGCGAGCGCCGCGACGGCGGCAACGGCGATGGTCAGCGGCACGGCATGCTCTCCCGTCCGCTAGAAGACGAAGCCGAAGAGTCCGGGCGGCAGATGGATCCCCATCACCTCGAACTTCTCGACGAACTTCGGCCGGATCCCCGTCGGCTTCAGGCGGCCCATGATCTTCCCCTCGACGACGCCAGTCTGCTCGAAGATGAAGACGTCCTGCATGACCACGACGTCACCTTCCATCCCCTGGACCTCGGTGATGTTCGTGATCCGCCGGGTGCCGTCCTTGAGCCGGGCCTGGTGGACGATGAGGTCGACGGCCGAGGCGATCTGCTCGCGGATGGCGCGCAGCGGCAGCTCCACGCCGGCCAGGAGGACCATCGTCTCGAGGCGCGACAGCATGTCGCGCGGGCTGTTGGCATGGCCGGTGGACATCGAGCCGTCGTGGCCCGTGTTCATGGCCTGGAGCATGTCCAGGGCCTCGCCGGAACGGCACTCCCCGACGATGATCCGGTCCGGCCGCATGCGGAGGGCGTTCCGGACGAGCTCCCGGATGGGGACCGCGCCGCGGCCCTCGATGTTGGGCGGCCGGGACTCCAGCGTCACCACGTGTTCCTGGCGGAGCTGGAGCTCGGCGGCGTCCTCGATCGTGATGATCCGCTCGTCGTTCGGGATGAACGAGGAGAGGACGTTCAGGGTGGTCGTCTTGCCCGAGCCGGTCCCGCCGGAGACGAACACGTTCAGCCGCGCTTCCACGCAGGCTTTCAGGAAGTCGAACATCTCGGGGGTCGCGGTCCCGAAGCGGATCAGGTCGTCGACCGTGAAGGGGGAGGCGGCGAACTTCCGGATCGTGATGACGGGGCCGACGAGGGAGAGGGGCGGGATGATCGCGTTGACGCGGGAGCCGTCGGTGAGGCGGGCGTCGACCATCGGCGACGACTCGTCCACGCGGCGACCGATCGGGGCGATGATCCGGTCGATTATCCGCATGACGTGGTCGTCGTTCTGGAAGACCACGTTGGTCAGCTCGAGCTTGCCGTTCCGCTCGATGTAGACCTGGCGCGGGCCGTTGACCATGATCTCGGTGATCGACTCGTCGCGGAGCAGCGGCTCCAGCGGCCCGAGGCCGATGATCTCGTCGGTGATCTGCTCCAGCATCCGGACCCGTTCGGCGCGGGTCAGGGCCAGGCCTTCCTCTTCGATTACCTTCCCGAAGATCTCCTCGATCTGGCGGCGGACCTCGACCTGGTTGGAGAGGTCGAGCTTCGGGTCCAGGTCGGAGATGACGCGGCTCTGGATCCGGAACTTGACGTCCCGGAACGATTCGCGGACGGGCGCCGTGGGAAGGAGGCGCTGGGCGGGCGCGAGCATCGACGGACCGCCCGATGGCGCGGCGGGTGCGCCCGGTGCCGGGGCCCCTCCGGGCTCGGGCGCCCTCCCGGCGCCCCCCGGTCGGGCGCTCTCGATTCGCTTCAGCAGGGACATCGTCCCACCACTCCTTCACCCCCCCAACGGGGGAGCTTCAACCAACCTGCTATCGCCATGCGAAGAGCGACTTCTTCTGGGTCGGCTTCGGGGCCTCGACCGGCACCGTCTCCGACGCCCTGAGGAGCGCCCGGGCGAGGCGGAGGATGTCCTGGGACACCTGCGCCTCGCGGTTGCTGACGAAGAACGGCACGCCCCGGTTGAGGGCGTACACGACGGTCCGGCCGTCGCTGACGACGGTGTGGTCCACCTTGCGGCCGATCGAGTGCTCGACGTCCGCGACGCGGATCCCGAGCGCGGTGTCGGCGCGGTTGAGGACCAGCGCCATCTTGTCCGGGGGGTAGCCGAGCTGCTGGGCGACCTCGAGGAAGAGCCGCATGTTCTTGATGCTCGTGATCTCCAGGGTGAGGACCGTGAGAATCACGTCCGCCACGTCGAGGATCGCGAGCGTCGAATCGCTGAACGCCGCCGCGCAATCCACCACCACCAGGTCGCTCTTCGCCCGGAGCACCTCGAGCACTCGGCGGACGGCCGTGGGGGTCACCAGCTCGGCCATCTCCGGCGACGGCGGGGCGAGGAGCACCTTGAGACCGGTCGAGTGGGTGATGACGAAGGTGTCGAGGGAGTCGGGCTCGCCGCCGGTCTCGAGCTCGGGGACCAGGTCGGCGATCGACTTGTTCTTGGGGTTCAGGTTGAGGAGGACGCCGACGTCACCGAACTGGAACGAGCCGTCGACGAGGACGACGTTGCGGCCCGGCTCGGATGCCGCGGCGACCGCGATGTTCACGGCGATCGTCGTTCGCCCCACCCCGCCCTTGGGGCTGAAGACCGCCACCACGCGCCCGTGCTCGCGCGCCGCGGCCGGCGCCCGATCGACGGGCGGAGCCGCCATGCGGCCCAGCTTCTCCAGCTCGCGGGCGTGGACCTGGCGGATGGAGGCCGCCAGCTCGTCCGAGCTGAATGGCTTGACGAGGTACTCGCGGGCCCCGGCCAGCATGGAGCGACGCAGGTAGTCCGCCTCGCCCTGGACCGACATCATCACGACCGCGGAGCTCGGCACGCGCGCCGTCAGGAGCTCCGTGGCCGCAATCCCGTCCATCTCGGGCATGTTGATGTCCATCAGGACGATGTCCGGGAGGAGCTTCGCGGCCATCTCCAGGGCCTCGGCGCCCGACGCCGCCGCCCCGACCACCTCGACGTCCTTCTCGAACCCGAGAAGCTTGGTCAGGTGGTCGCGCGTCTCCGCGATGTCGTCCACGATCAGGACGCGGATCTGGTCGCTCATCGGCCGGGGGGCCTCTGCCTCATCTCGGGTGGGGTGGGTCGTTTGATCGGTGGCGCACGCCGGGGCGGCCTGGCGGCCTGCCCCGCGCTGCGAGCCGCTACGGCTTGGGCTTGGGGAGGACCGTCTCGACGATCTGCGGCGGGATCACCGCCCACCCGTCGACGAGCCGGCGAAGGGTGATGCCGGTCGTCTCCTCGTTGGGCGCCTCCTTGTCCTCGGGGGAGCGCAGGATGAGGGTGATCGTGGCGTCGATCTGGGCGAAGCGGAGCACCTCGGCCTCCTGGGCGGAGACGGAGAGGATGACCGTCGAGGGGGCGTTCGGGTCCACCGCGGGTGCCTGGCCACCTGCAGCCGGGGCGACGGCGGTCGTCGGGGAGAGCAGGCCCACGACCTCCACGTTCTGGATGATCGCCTTCACGGAAGTGGCGTTGATGCCCGACACCGGCGTGAGCTGGCCGGTCACGGGGTCGGTCGTCACGATGGGGAACTTCTCCAGGCCGCTGATCGAGACGACGACGTCGACGCGGTCGCCCGGCTTGATGAGCATGCCCGCGCCGTCGGCCGGGCTCACCTGGATCGACATGGCCCTGCGGCCCGCGTTCAGGAGACGGGCAATGTCCGGGTTGACCGTCACCGTGGAGAACGTCTGGGGACCTATCTTCCGGCCCTTGAGCACGGTGTCCGTGGTGGTCTGGCCGATCGCGTCAGCCGGGAGCGTGTAGGCGCCGTCCGGCATCTCGGTGATCCTGACCTCCTTGGTCTCGATCATGTCCGCCGTGACGGTCGCCCCGAACGGGATGTCCCTGGCGGCGACGATGTACGTGGTCGTGGTCGGTTCAGGCGGGGTCCCTCCCCCGCTCCCGAGGAGCATGACGACGCCGACGAAGGCAGCCGCCGCAAGGAAGAAGCCGATCAACAGGATCAGACGATTGCTGCGCTTCAAGGTTGGTCTCCCCGTGGCCGTTTGACAGGCGGCACCACTCTAGCACCGGCCGAGGGCCGCGCGACCATACAAAAGTGCTAGGACCGTTGGGAACAAATGGAAGGATTTCCCGCACGATCCTCGGGAGAAAGCGCGGGGTCTGCGATGGTTGGGCCGGACGAGACCGGCCACCCGGGCGGGGCCGGTCTCGCGTCAGACGGATGTGCCGATCATGCCGAGGTCGCCGGAAGCGGGCCGGTGCGGGACAGGGCAGGACGGGCGAAGGCGACAAGGACGAGGACGACGAAGATGAGCGCCTGTTCGACGAGGGCGAGACCCGCCTGGCCGCCCCGACGGCTCCCGGTGAGCGATCGCTAGATGGACTTGCCGACCGTGCTCAGGATCTTCGAGACCGAGCCGCCCAGGAAGATGAGGGCGACGATCGCGACGATCGCGATGAGGGCGAGGATGAGGGCGTACTCGGCGAGACCCTGACCCTCCTCGTCGCGGTCCAGGAGATACGAGATGAGTCCGGACAGATACACCATTGGGGGTTCACTTCCCTTCTCTCAATAGCCCCCGCACGACCAGAAGCTGACGGTCCCGGGATCCCGATCGAAGACTGCCTCCATTCGGTACCGAAGGGCTCGCGCCCATCCAGGGGCGACGGCAAACGGCGGACCGGGTCGCAGAGGGTGTCAACGCCCGGCGAAACCTGGATGGTTCCCGCCGGGCGCCACGCGGAATCAATGCAGCCGGACCTTCGGGCCCGGCTGCATTGAGCAGGCCGAGCCAGGGACGGCTCGACGCGGGCTAGACGGACGTGCCGACCGTGCTCAGGATCTTCGAGACCTGGGTGCCCAGGAAGATGAGGGCGACGATCGCGACGATCGCGATGAGGGCGAGGATGAGGGCGTACTCGGCGAGACCCTGACCCTCCTCGTCGCGGTCCAGGAGATGCGAGATGAGTCCGGACAGATACATCATTGGGTGGTTCACCTCCTTTCCCTGGAGAGTCTCCCGCCCGACGGGAGCTGACGGGTCACCGGACCCGCACAAGTTTCGTGCCGGCTGGTGAGCCAGAAGCGGCACGCTTCAGACGGCGCGAACCGTAGGCTGGGTCCAGGAGCATGTCAAGTCCCCACGGACCCACCTGTGGTGCCTGCGGGCGCCGCCTCCCGGCCCCGGAATCGCGAAGCCGGGCCGCGAAGGCCCGGCTTCGGTGCGGTGCGTGGCGGGCGGATGCTAGACGGACGTGCCGACCGTGCTCAGGATCTTCGAGACCTGGGTGCCCAGGAAGATGAGGGCGACGATCGCGACGATCGCGATGAGGGCCAGGATGAGGGCGTACTCGGCGAGTCCCTGTCCCTCCTCGTCCCGATGGATGATTCCGAGAACGTAGTTGATCAGCGCCATGAATTTCTCCCCAGATGAGTGCGCACACCCCGAGACCGAGGCAACGCAGAGACTACTCCACCGCGAGCCGCAATCCAGTGACCCAGTGGTACCGGGGCGCGCGGTGGTACTCCCGGCTCACCGGCCCCCAGGCTCAGGCGGCCTCGACGCCCGCCAGCAGCATGCCGGCCTTGTCCACCTCGCTGCCGATCACGCTGAGAACCCATGCCAGCTGGGGTCGGAGGAACAGGAGGGCTGCTGTCGCCACGAGCACGGCGAGCGCGAGGATGACCCCGAACTCGACGAAGCCCTGGCCTGCCGCCCCCAGCCCGCGCCGGCCAGCCAAGGTCACGCGTCCGCGGGTGCCGCCGGGACGGGAAAGCGCGCCGTGACGCGGTGGCCGTCCGCGGCGAACTCCACCCGCCCCCCGGCAGCCGTGGCCCGCTCGTCGATCTCGCGGCGGATCGCGACGGTCAGGACGGCGACGCTGCCGCTGGCGGCCGCGCGAGCCCGGCGGTCGTCCACCATCTCCCGGAGCGCCGCCGGCATGTCGGCGCGCGGCTCGTCGGCGACCACCTTCGAGGGTGGCGGGTAGACCGCGCTGACTGCGACCTCCAGCTCCTCGCCCCAGTCGAGCGTGATCCCGACCTTCTCCGGGTGGCCGCCCACGAGGCCCCCGACGGCCTCGTCCACGACGCGGAAGATCGCGCTCTCCATGTCCATCGGGAGGCGCTTGTCCGACCCGAGCGACTCGAACTCGATCGGCACCCCGGCACGCCGGCTCCTGTCGCGGGCGACGCGGCGCAGGGTCGGCACGAGCCCGAGGTCGTCGAGGACCATGGGCCGGACGTCGAAGATGAACGCCTTGGTTGCCTCCAGGGTGCGCTGGACCATCGCCGTCAGCTCGCGGACCTCGGCCCGCGCCGCCGCCGGGTCGCGATCCAGGAGGCGCTCCACGATCTGCGCCTGCAGGACGATGTTCGTCAGGCTCTGCGCCGGCCCGTCGTGCATCGCGCGGGCGATGTCGCGGCGGAGGTCCTCCTGGGCGGCCAGGATCACCCTCCCGACGGTGGGCGTTGTGTGCGTCACAACCGGACCGGGAGCCGCGGCGACCACGGCGCTCATCGTCCCGGCCGCCCCCGACGCGCCGGCAGCCTCGTCCGAGGGGCTCACGGCTTCCCGGACGCGGGCCAGCCCATCGCGGTAGCGCTCGAGGGTCTTGTGCTTGCCCGCGAGCACGTCCAGCTGGGTCTCCATGATCGCTGCCCGCCGGGTGAGCGCCAGCACCTGGGCGTTCGCCTCGGCCAGCTCCTCCGGGGTGGTCCCAACACCGAGACGGGCTTGGCGATCGGCCGCCTGCACGCGCTTCTGCTCGTGGCGGGCTGCCTCCGTGCGGGCCTGCCCGATGAGCAGCTCGATCTCGGCTAGCTCGCGGGCCAGGACCTCGAGATCGCGGTCGAGCATCTCGCCCAGCGTGCCGGGGGCATCTGCCATGGCCGGGGCTCAGTCCTCCGGCATCCGGATCCAGCCCTGGCGCATCGCGTACACCACGGCCTGGGTCCGGTCGTTGACCGCCAGCTTGCGCAGGATCGAGCTCATGTGGTTCTTCACCGTCTGCTCGCTGATCGTGAGCTGGTAGGCGACCTGCTTGTTCGTCATCCCCTGGGCGATGTTGTCCAGGATCTGGACCTCGCGCGGCGAGAGTGGGGCGAAGATCGGGGCGGCCTCCTGGCCGTATATCGCCAGCTCGCGGAACTCCTTGAGGACGCGGGATGCGACCGCCGGCTTGGCGAAGACCTTGTCGTTGATCAGGAACTCGCCCGCGGCGACCCGGCGGACGATCGTGACGAGGTCATCAGGGCCCACGTCCTTGAGGATGAACGCGGCGGCCCCGGCGCGGATCGCCTGGAAGAGCGCCTCCTCGTCCTCGTCGGATGCCAGGATGATGATCCCGGTCGCGGGGAGGTCCCGCTTGATCTTCTGGGTGGCGTCGATACCGCCGGGGGCGGGGAGCGAGAGGTCCATCAGGATGATGGCGGGACCGGTCTCGAGGGCCACGTCGTAGGCGGAACGACCGTCGTCGGCCTCGCCCACGATGTCGAAGTCCGGTTCGCGCTCCAGGATCGCCCGCATGCCGACACGGACGAGGGCGTGGTCGTCGACGAGCAGGATCCGGACCTGGTCGCTGTCACCGCGCCGGTCGGGGCCACCCCGCCGGCGGTCCGGCCCGGGATGAGTCATGCGCTGCCTCCTCTCACGGGGACGGGAACGTCCAGCACCACGACCGTGCCGCTGGCGACCCGCGAACGCACCTCGAGTGTGCCGCGGACCAGCTCGGCCCGTTCGCGCATGAACTGCAGTCCGAAGTTGCGCCGCCCGGGCGCGCCCACGGCATCGGGTTCGAAACCGCGACCGTCGTCACCGACCTCCAGGATCCAGCGGTCCCCGTCGCGCCGGGTGGCGAGCCGGACGTGGCGCGCGCCGGAATGCTTCCGGACGTTCTGCAGGGCTTCCTGGAGGACCCGCAGGACCACGACCTGTTCCGGATCCCCGAGGTCCGCAGCGACGGCCACCAGGTCGACCTCCACCGCGACACCGGTCAGCGCACGGAACGTGGCGGCCGCGTCGCGGATCGCGCCGTCAAGGCCGAACTCGTCGAGGATAGGGGGCCGGAGCTGGCTGATGAACGCGCGCACGTCGCCCAGCTCGTGGCGCAGGCGCTCGCGCAGGAAGCGCAGCTCGACGCGAGCGGCGGGCCGGTCGCGGTCCAGGATCTTGACGATGTACTCCACGCCGAAGATCGCGTTGGCCAGCGCCTGCGCGGGCCCGTCGTGGATCTCCTGGGCGAGCCTCGTGCGCTCGGCCTCGCGCGCCTCGACGAGCCGCATCTGGAGGTCGTCGGCCAGGTCGGGCGCCGCCGGGTCGGCGAGGAGCGAGGCATCGCCGCGTTCGAGGAACAGCCACGTTCGCTCGAGGCCGCGGACGGCGAGCTCCAGGCGCGCCAGCTCCGCCTGGCGCTCGCCCAGCTCGGAGGTCTGCAGGGCGATCCGGCGGCGCAGCTCCGCCGCCCGCCTCTCGGTGGCGACGGCGTCCCCGGCCTCTGCGGCGGAGACCGCCGCGACCTCGGCAGCCACGTGCTCCGCGCCGGACTCGGCCGCGCCGGACGCGCCGGACGCGCCGGCCTCGAAACCGGCGAGGAGCCGGCGGTCGGCCTGGTCGAGGGCGTCGCGGTCGTCGTGCCACCCGGCCAGGCTCTCGTGGAACCCCTCGCGATAGCGCTCGGTCACCGTGCGCAGGGTGTTCGCGGCGTAGGCGAGAGCCGCCTTCGCCTCCGCGTGAAGGGTGTCGAACCTGCCCGCCGTTTCGCCGGCGTCGATCTCAGCGCTCATCTGGCGGCCAGTATACGGGCGCTCACGGACACGCCACCCGGTAGACGCGGATGTCATCGCCGCGGGCGGCTCCCTCGGCGGGGGGCGGGAGCAGGACGCGTTCGAGGCAGGCCGCGTCCGGGTCGGTGGCCAGGCGGGCCGGCCACCCGCCGTGTTCGCCGTCGAGGACCAGGAGACGGGCGCCGAACGTGCGGGCGAGGTCCACCACGCTCGCCACGGGCTCGTCGGGCAGGCTGAGAGCGGAGACGCGATGGACCTCCGCGAGCCAGATCGGATGGTTGGCGATGACCGGGGCGGATCCGTCCAGGGGAACTCCGGCAGACGCCATCCGTCGGCCCAGGTCCAGGTAGGCGGCCCCGGTGCCCTGGGACTGGCCACCGTAGGCGATGACCCCGGGCACCATGAACAGCACCGCGCCCAGGCCGGCGAAGAGCGGCCCCAGCCAGGCCACCGGGCGCGTCCAGCCACGCCGCCGCCCGATCCAGGCGAGCCCTTCGTCCAGTCCCGCCAGTCCGGCCACGAGCAGGAGCACGACGGCCGGCACGGACGCGTGGAGGTAGGTTCCCCAGCGGGTCTGGATCGGGAACAGGAGCGTGGTCACCAGGAACGTGATCAGGGCCAGCACCAGGAGTGGTCGCAGCGGGCGAAGACGCGCGGCCAACGGCAACGCGATCAGCCCGACCACCGCAAGTGGAGCGCCGGGGACCAGGAGCACGTTCAGCAGGTTGTGGATGAACCCGCCGACGCGATGCTCCAGCCAGACGGCCGGGCCCAGGGCGAGGTACTCGGCGGCGGTCGCCGGCTCCCGCCAGGCGAAGATCTCGTTGCCCGTGATCGTCCAGGCGTTCGTGATCGCCTGGCCCGGCAGGGGCGACCCGAAGACGAGCCAGTTCCGGACGAGCCAGGGTGCCATCACGGCCACGGCGACCACCGCCGGCAACGCGATCGCCCGGGCGACGGCGCCGAGCCCCCGGTCGCGCAGGGCCCAGGCCGCGACGAGCGCCCACGCAATGCCGACCCAGGCCGCCTCGTTGCGGGCCAGGCCCGAGATCCCGATGAGAAGCCCCAGGCCGACCAGGCGCCCGTCCAGCAGGCGCTCCGGCGGTCGCCGCACCAGGCGGACCATGACCAGGCAGGCCGCGAGGGCGGGAAGCCCGAAAGGGTTCACGGAATCGAGATGGGCCGACGGGAGGACCAGGGGCAGGGCGACCGCGCCTGCCAGGCCCGCGCCCAGCGCCAGCGTCCGGGCCCGCTCGACCGTCAGCGAGCGCTCCTCGGCGACGTCGGCCGCGATCCGCCAGGCAACCACCGGGACCAGTGCCCCGAGGATCGCGGCGACGGGGAGCGTGAGCCCGTAGGCCGTGGAGCCGAAGGCCAGCATCGGGATGAGTCCCAGGAAGCTCGGCAGGGGCTGCCAGATCTCGAAGGCGGGCCGCGGGAAGAAGAAGCCGAGCGCGCCCGTCAGCGGGTCCCGGGCGGGGGTCGCGTAGGACCAGATCGCGTCGGTGACGATGCCGCGCCCCTCGGCGAGGTTGCGGGCGACGCCCCAGTAGTACGCCGTGTCCTCCGGGATCGGGAACGGGACCTGGGCTGCCGCCCAGAGGCGGACGAGGAGGGCGACCGCGAAGACGAGCCCGGCGCTCAGCCATGCCTCGCGCCGCGACGGGCACCGGGAGCCCCAGGACTGGTTGCGCGAGGCGGGCCCGCCGGCCACGGCCACCGGCGCATTCACTGGGGCACCTTCGCACAGCGCGTGTCGGCGGCGTCGAGGCAGACCGGGTAGAGCGCCACGCCGACGGCCCCCGGCGGGAGAGGCGCCTCGTCCGGCAGCTGGCGCGCGGGCCGGCCGGCCACCGGAGCGCCCAGCCACGACGGCCGCGGTCCCCCGTTCAGGATGGGAGCGACGGACGCCACGGTGTCCGCCCGATTGAGGACGAGCCAGCGGATGTCATAGGCGCGCGCCACCGCCTCGATCGTCTCGAGGGGATCGTTCACCAGCACCACCCCCCCATGACCCGTCCAGTAGAGCGTGCCCGAGGCGTCGATCGACATGACGCGATCATCAGGCGCCGCCCCTGCTTCGGCCAGGCCGCGGCCCACAAGTTCGAAATCATCACGCCGCGACGCCCAGCCGGCCTGGGTCACGAGCGCGCTCCCGATCGCCGCGAACACCGTGAAGCCGACGGCGGCGACGGAGAAGAACCGGGTGGCAGCCGGGGCGCTCCACGTCGACCGGCGCGCCGCGACCCAGCCGGCCGCGACGGCCACACCCTCGAGCGCCAGCACGTAGGCGTGGGGGGCGAGGCCGACCGCGGAGTGGATGAAGGTGCCGCCCGGCACGTGGACCGCCGACACGATGGCGGAGAAGGCGAAGAGCAGGCCCGCGTAGACGAAGAACGGCCCGAAGGCGCTCGAGCGTCGGCGGGCCCAGCCGCCCACGATCATCAACGGCGCCAGGAAGACCCCGCCCACCAGGAGCGTGAAGATCGTGATCGCGGCGATGAGGCCGCCGATCCTGCTGGCCAGCAGCGGGCCCAGGCCCTGCGACAGGAGCCACTCCAGGTTCGCCGGCGTGGTGATGCTGTTCCACTCGTCGATGGAGCGGATGAAGAGGACCTTGCCCGAGGCGGACGACGGCGAGATCGAGCCGAAGACCGCGAGCTGCCGCGCCAGCCACGGCGCGACGACGACCAGGAAGAGGCTGAAGCAGGCGACCGCCGCCCAGGCCGGGATCGCCGGCCGTCGGGCCCCGGCGCTCCTCCACGCCCGCCAGCGGTCCCAGGCGAACGCCAGCGCGAGGGCGGCGCCCACGAGCACGCCGTCGTTGCGGGCGAGCGTCGCCAGGCCCACCAGGAGTCCGCCCAGGGCGAACGCGCGGCCGCTTCCGCGGAGGCCCCGGGCGCCCATCCAGAGCGCCCCGGCGACAAGGGGCTGGTAGAGGCTGAAGTTGTCCGGCTGGGCCATGAAGACGGCGCTCGCCGCGGGGATCGCGACCAGCACGCCCGCGCCCACGGCCACCAGCCGGCTCGCGCCGGAATCTCGCGCCAGGACCCACGTCAGGGGGGCCGCCAGCGAGCCCGCGAGGGCGAACGGCAGCGCCGAGGCGATCGCGGTGGGTCCCAGCAGCCAGATGAAGGGGACCTGGACGAGCGAGGCCAGGGGCATCCAGTGGGCGTTCGACGCGATCGGGAGGACGGGGCTGGCCGGGATTGCCCCACCCACCTCCGCGAAGATCCAGACGACGTCGACGGAGAAGCCGTGCCCCGCGGCCAGGCTGCGGGCCACGTCCACGTAGTAGAAGGAGTCGGGGTAGGCGGGGTCGGGGAAGCCGACGAGCAGCACGAGGCGCACGACGAGCGCGAGCGCGTAGAGGGCGAGCCCGGTCCTCACGGCGCTGCACGGTAGCACCAGCGAGGGGGCCCGTGGACCCGATTGCGGACCCGCCCTGACTGACCGCAGGCCCCGCACGAGTCGGCCAGGCGTGCTGGGCTGCGACATCCGCCGCGCATGGGACTGTTGGTGGAGCGCGCTGCCCCGTAGCATTTCCGCGATGCGCATCGTCGACCGTCGCTCGGCTCCGTGGCTCCTCGCCGGCGCCATCGGCTGGGCCGGCATCGCCTGGATCGGCGTGCAGCTGGCCGGGCTGGCGCCGTCGCGCGCGGGCGACGACCTCCGCCTGCTGATGGAGGCAGCCGGGCGCCTCGCGAGAAGCGAGACGCTCTACCAGGTCCCGGCCGCCGGAACGCTCGCCGCAGACAGCCTCTTCTATTCCTATCCGCCGCTCGTCGCGGAGGCTCTCCAACCCCTGGTGCGCCTCCCCTT
>CAVQYA010000002.1:0-947596 GCA_963718085.1 uncultured Chloroflexia bacterium
GCGTTCGAGTTCTTCGCGAAGATCGGCGTGCCGTACTACTGCTTCCACGACCGCGACGTCGCGCCCGACGGGGAGAGCTTCGCCGAGTTCAAGGCGAACATCGACGCCCTCGCCGACGACGCGCTCGGCTACCAGGAGCGCACGGGCGTCCGCCTCCTGTGGGGCACGGCGAACCTGTTCGGCCATCCGCGCTACGCGGCCGGCGCCGCGACCAACCCCGACCCGGAGGTCTTCGCCTACGCCGCGGCGCAGGTGAAGAACATGCTGGAGGTCACGCAGCGCCTCGGCGGCGAGAACTACGTCCTGTGGGGCGGCCGCGAGGGCTACGACACGCTCCTCAACACCGACCTGCGGCGCGAGGGCGGCCAGCTGGCCCGGTTCCTGCACCTGGTCGCCGAGCACAAGCACAAGATCGGCTTCACGGGGACGCTCCTCATCGAGCCCAAGCCGATGGAGCCGACGAAGCACCAGTACGACTACGACTCCGCGACCGTCCACGGCTTCCTCACCCGAAACGGGCTCGACGGCGAGTACCGCCTCAACATCGAGGCGAACCACGCGACGCTCGCCGGTCACAGCTTCCACCACGAGGTCGCCTACGCGGTCGCCAACGGGATGTTCGGCAGCATCGACGCCAACCGCGGCGACCCCCAGAACGGCTGGGACACCGACCAGTTCCCGAACTCGGTCGAGGACCTCGCGATGCCCCTCTACGAGATCCTCCGGGGCGGCGGGTTCACGACCGGCGGCTTCAACTTCGACGCGAAGCTGCGCCGCCAGAGCATCTCCCGAACTGACCTCTTCCACGCCCACATCGGGGGGATCGACACGCTGGCCCGGGCGCTCCTGGTCGCGGCCGACATGGTCGAACGCGGCACGCTCGCCGCGATGGTCGAGGCGCGCTACGCCGGCTGGAGCGGCGAGCTCGGCGCCGCCATCCTCGACGGCTCCCTGGGCCTGGCGGATCTCGCGGCGAGGGTCGAGGCGGGCGAGATCGACCCCCGGCCGGTCTCCGGCCGCCAGGAGCTCTACGAGAACATCGTGAACCAGTCGATCTGGTCGGTGGGCGACTCGGCCGACTCGGCGAGCTGACGGCCGTGGGCCACGTCATCGGGATCGACGCCTCGACGACAGCGACCAAGGCCGTCCTGATCGACGAGGCGGGGGCCGTCCGTGGGATCGGCACCACGGAGTACGCCTTCAGCGTGCCCCGGCCGCTCTGGAGCGAGCAGGACCCGGCGCTCTGGTGGGACGGTGCCGTCGCGTCCATCCGGTCCGTCCTGGCCACGACCGGCGTCGACGCCGGCGACGTGGCGGCCGTCGGCCTCACCGGCCAGATGCACGGGGCCGTGCTGCTGGACGCGTCCGATGACGTTCTCCGGCCGGCGATCCTCTGGAACGACCAGCGGACCGGCGCCGAGTGCGACGCCATCCGCCACGCGGTCGGGGCGGAGCGGCTCGTAGCGATCACGGGCAACGACGCGCTCACCGGGTTCACCGCCCCGAAGCTCGTCTGGGTGCGCGACCACGAGCCGGAGATCTGGCGCCGGATCGCGCACGTGCTCCTCCCCAAGGACTACGTGCGGTTCCGGCTGACGGGCGAGTACGCCGTGGACAAGGCGGACGGCGCCGGGACGCTGCTGTTCGACCTCGCGGCCCGCGACTGGTCCGGCGAGGTCCTCGACGCGCTGGGGATCGATCCCGCCTGGATGCCGAGGACGTGGGAGGGCCCGGAGGTGACCGGGCTCGTCTCCGCGGGAGCGGCGGCCGCGACCGGCCTCCGCCCCGGGACGCCGGTCGTCGCCGGGGGCGGCGACCAGGCGGCGAACGCCGTGGGCGTGGGCGCCGTGGTGCCCGGCAGGATGGCGCTGTCGCTCGGGACGTCGGGCGTCGTGTTCGCGACGACGGCGCAACCGCTCTTCGAGCCGGCCGGCCGCGTCCACGCGTTCTGCCACGCCGTCCCCGGGCGCTGGCACATGATGTCGGTGATGCTCTCTGCGGCCGGCAGCCTGCGCTGGTTCCGCGATGCCGTGGCGCCCGGTCTCGGGTTCGAAGACGTCATCGCCGAGGCGGCGGAGGTCCCCGCCGGAAGCGAGGGGCTGTGGTTCCTGCCCTACCTCAGCGGCGAGCGCAGCCCGCACCCGGATCCCCTCGCGAGGGGCGCGTTCGTCGGCCTGACGCTCGCCCACGACCGGCGCCACCTCGCGCGCGCAGTGCTCGAGGGTGTGGCGTTCGGGCTGCGGGACGGCCTGGACCTCATGGTCGCGGCGGGCATGCCCGCCCCTGACCAGATCCGCGCGTCCGGAGGCGGAACGGCCAGCGAGCTCTGGCGCCAGGTCCTGGCCGACGTCCTGGAGGCGGAGATCGCCACGGTGAACACGACGGAAGGGGCAGCCTACGGCGCGGGGCTCCTCGCGGCGGTCGGGGCCGGCTGGTACCCGACCGTCGAGGATGCCGCGGCGGCGCTGGTGACGGCGACCCCCGTGGCGGCGCCCGGGCCGGACGTGCCGCGCTACGCGGAGGCGCACGCGCTCTACCGCGAGCTCTACCCGGCCCTCGCGGCGCTCTTCCGGAGGATGTGACCCCAAGTCTCCTCGGCGGGCCTGCGCCCGCCCCGGCCTGCGCCGCCCTTGCCTGCGCCGCCCTTGCCTGCGCCGCCCCGGCCTGCGCCGCGCGGGTCCGCGCCGCCCCGGGCGCGGCTCAGACGTGGAGCTCGGCAAGCTCCTTCTCGGTGACCTCCCCGGGCTTCTTGCCCATGATGATCATGGCCAGCACCTCGTCCTTGGTCACCTTGTTCTTGTCGACCGTGCCGACGAGCTTCCCCTGGAGCATCACGCTGATCCGGTCCGAGAGGTCGTAGACGTCGTGGATGTCGTGGCTGATCAGGAAGATGCCGATGCCTTCCGATTTCAGCTGGGCGACGAGGTCGCGCACCTGGGCCGTCTCGGCCGGGCCGAGCGCCGCTGTCGGCTCGTCCATGATCAGCACCCTGGCGTTGAAGTGGATCGCGCGGGCGATCGCCACGGACTGGCGCTGGCCGCCGGAGAGCGACTTGACCGCCGTCTTGAAGTTCCTGAAGCGAGGGTTCAGGCGCCCCATCACCTTGCGCACGGCCGACTCCATCGCCGCGTCGTCCAGCGATCCGACCCGCGATCGCAGCTCGCGGCCGAGGAACACGTTGCCGGCCGCGTCGATGTTGTCGGCGAGGGCCAGCGTCTGGTAGATCGTCTCGATGCCGAGCGCCTTCGCGTCCCGGGGGTTGGAGATCGTCACCGGCTGGCCCTCGATGAGGATCTCGCCCGAAATCGGCCGGCCGGGCGCCGGACAGCACGCGGATCAGCGTGGATTTGCCGGCGCCGTTGCCGCCGACGAGGCCGACGACCTCGCCGGCCTGGAGGTCGACGCTGACGCCGTCGACGGCGTGGACGCCGCCGAAGGCGACGCGGATGTCCCGCATCTCGACGAGCGGAGCGGCCGTCGCAACGGGCGCCGGGCCGGAGGACGCGGCGGGAGACAGGCTGCCGGTCATGGTGTCCATTGCCTCCTGCCCGGTCACGCCGACCGCCGGCGGACGTAGGAGTCGAAGCCGACGGCCCCGACGAGCACCATGCCCACGACGATGTCCTGCGTCGGGGAGTCGACGTTGAGCAGGAGCATGCCGGAGCGGAGCGACTGCATGACGACCGCACCGAGGATCGCCCCGGCGATCGTCCCGATGCCGCCCGCGAAGGACGTCCCACCGATGACCGCGGCCGCGATCACGTCGAGCTCGTTCTGCACGCCGAGGTTCGTGACGGCGGCGTTCAGGCGGGCCGTCTGGACTGCGGCGCTGATGGCCGCCAGGACCCCCATGAGCACGAACGTCATCATGATGGTCCGGCGGACGTTGATGCCGCCGAGCTCGGCCGCCTCCGGGTTGCCACCGATCGCGTAGACGTAGCGGCCGAACCGCCGCCGGCCCGCCAGGTACGTCACCACGAGCCCGACGACCAGCATGACGATGACCGGGATGGCGACCCCCACCGGAGGCGGCGTCGCGAAGCCGGCCTGGGCGGCGAGCGCCTCGGGCCAGAGGTAACTGTTCGCAACCCAGACGGCGGCCAGGACCACCAGGCAGCCGATGGCGCCCACGGCGATCTCGGCCCACAGGGGGCGGAGGGGGAAGCCGTAGCGCCGGCGGCGGCGCCGGCCGGACCACAGGATGTAGACGATGCCGAGGCAGGCCACGATCCCGACCAGCCAGCTGAGCGTGTCGCCCAGGGCTCCCTTCGGCCCACCGCCGAGGAGCTGGAAGGTGTCGTTGAGCGGCGCGAGCGTCTGGCCCTGCATGAAGCGGAAGATCAGACCGCGCCACACCAGCAGGCCGCCGAGGGTCACGATGAAGGCGGGGACGCGCCCGTAGGCCACGAGGAAGCCCTGCACCCCGCCCGCCACCGCCCCGAGGACGATGCCCACCATGATGGCAATGACCCAGACGTAGGGCTCGTGGTAGCTCACGCCGAGGACCTTCGGGAGCCACTCGACCTGGACCATCGCCATCACGTAGCCGATCAGGCCGAGCATCGACCCCACGGAGAGGTCGATGTTGCGCGACACGATGATCAGGACCATGCCGGTGGCCATGATCGCGATCGAGGCGCTCTGGACCGACAGGTTCCAGAGGTTGCGGGGGGTGATGAAGTTCCCGCCCGACAGGATGTGGAAGAAGAGCCAGATCACCGCCAGGGCGCCGACCATCCCCAGCAGGCGGGTGTCGAGCTCCAGCGCCGAGAGCATTGAGCGAACGGACCGGCTCGTCGGCTCGCCGGTCGTGTTCGGGGGTACGCTGGTGACCTCGCTCATCACGGCGCCTCTCGAACCGGGCTCACGAAACGGGAGCGCCCTGCGGAGCGGTTGAGCCGCTGGCGCAGGGCGCAGGTGTCAGGCGGTGGGGGCCGTCAGCAGCCCTTCACCGAACCGGCCGCGACGTCCTTGCAGAGGACGTCCTTGGTGATCCAGCCGGCGTCGAGGACGACGCTGAGGTTGTCCTTGGTGATCGGCTGGGGGGTGAGGAAGATGGACGTCATGTCGTTGCCGCCGGGGCTCTTGAACTGAACCGTCGGGGCGAGGGTGCTCTTGGCGTTCTTGATGTTCTTGTCAGCGCAGAGTGCGATCGCGGCCTCGCCGGCTGCCTGGCCGAGCAGGCGCGCGTCCTTCCAGACGTCGACCGTCTGGGTCCCGAGGGCGACCCGGTTGAGGGCGGCGGCGTCGCCGTCCTGGCCGGACACGGGCACCTTGCCCGCGAGGCCCTGGGCAGCCAGCGCCGCGATGGCGCCGCCGGCCATGCCGTCGTTCTCGACGAAGGCGATGTCGATCTTGTTGTTGTTCGCCGTCAGGAACTGCTCCATCTCGGTCTGGGCGTTCTTCGGATCCCAGTTGTCGGTGTAGGTCTCACCGACGTTGATGAGCTTGCCGCTCGGATCCGTTGCCCCGACAGCGGGCAGACCCGCCTGGACCATCCCGTCGCGAAGGAAGTCGGCGTTCGCGTCGGCCTTGTTGCCCTTGATGACGACGAAGTTGCCGGCGTTCTTGACCTTCAGGAGGGCCTCGGCCTGCATCTTGCCGACCAAAACGTTGTCGAAGGTGATGTAGAGCGCAGTCGGATCCTCGATGAGGCGGTCATACGCGATGACCGGGACGCCGTTCGAGATCGCGCTCGCGACGGCCGGCTTGATCGCCGTCCCGTCCTGGGCGAGCACGATGACGACCTTGGCGCCCTGCGTGATGAGGTTCTCGACGTTGGACGCCTGCGTCTCGGCAGAGGACTTGGCGTCGTTCGAGATGTACTTGGCGCCGGCGGCCTCAAGAGCCTTCTTGATGGCCGGCTCGTCCCACTTGGCCCAGCGCTCCTCCTGGTAGTTGTTCCAAGAGACGCCGACGGTGCATCCGGCGGCCCCGGCGCTCGGCGCCGCGCTGGGCTTGGTGGTGGCCGCCCCGCCACAGGCGGCGAAAACGATTGCCGCGGCCCCCACGAGGGCAAGGACTTTGCGGTTGGCCATGGTCGAAATCACTCCTCCTTGGAACCCTGTCGCTCGATGGAACGGTGTCGGTCCGGCGTTAGGCTACCACCCTTCTCAAGCCCCTTTCCAGCATGTCGCCAGCGGGTCGAAGGGGTCGTCGACCGGTGGGCGAGGGACGATATCGGCGGTCATGCGCTGACCAGCTCCAGGATGGCCTCGCCGGGCCCGACCCAGGCGGCCGGGTCGGCGAGGAGTGGCTCGAACGCCAGCTCCGCGGCACCGAGCAGGGGCGCGTCCGCGCCGAGTGACGCGGGGACAACCCGGACGAGGGCACGCGAGGCCGGCAGGGCCCGGCGCGAGAGCTCGGCCTCGAGGGTCCGCACGACCAGGGGATGGATCCGGCCGAAGAGGCCGCCGAGGACGATGAGCCGGGGGTTGAACACGTTGACCAGCCCCGCCAACCCCAGGCCGAGCCACCGCCCGACGTGGTCCAGGGCGGCGACGGCGCCCGCCGAACCGCCCGCCGCCTCCAGCAGGACCGCGTCGACCGCGCCGCGGCCGCCCGCCGGAGCGTACCCGGCGCGGGCCAGCAGGGCGCGCTCCCCCACCTCGGTCTCCCAGCACCCGACCGACCCGCACCCGCAGGCAGTGCCGCCCGGGTTGACCGGGAGGTGGCCGACCTCGCCGCCGTAGCCCGCGCTCCCGGTGAGGGGCCTGCCGTCGACGATCAGGCCGCCGCCGACCCCGACCTCGCCGGAGAGGTACAGGACGTCGTCGACGCCCCGCGCCGACCCGCGCCGATGCTCGGCGAGCACGCCGAGGTCGGCCTCGTTGGCCACGCAGACCGGGACCGGCAGGGCCAGCGCGCGGGAGAGCCGCTCACCGAGGGGAGCATCGCTCCAGCCGAGGTTGGGCGCCATCCGGACCAGGCCGTCCGAGCGCCGGACAACGCCGGCGACCGCGGCCCCGACCCCGATCAGCGGGTCGCCCGGCGGCCGGCGGGCCCTGACCGTGGCGGCGAGCCCGACGAGGTCGCCGACCACGTCGTCGACGGATGAGTGGCCGCGCGGTCGGTCGACGCGGACGGCCTCGAAGACCTCGCCGCCGAGCCCGACGAGCGCCGCGGCCAGGGAGTCGACCTCGATCTCGAGGGCCAGGACGACGGCGCCGCCGGGGTTCGGCCGCACCAGCGGCGAAGGCCGTCCGGGAGTCCCGAGGCGCACGGCCGGCTTCTCCGAGACGAGGCCGGCGGCGGCGAGCTCCCCGACCAGGCCGCGGATCGCGCTGCGCGTGAGCCCGGTCCGGGCGACGAGCTCCGAACGCGAAACCGGGCCCCTCTCATGGAGCTCGCGGACGATGCCGCTCAGGTTCGCCCGGCGGACCGTCTCGCTCCGCTGCCCGATCTCATCCCGACCGGTCGTCACGAGTTTGTGTTCCTTTCTTCCAAACCTATGAGAGAATGTGACGCCCGGCCGCTATGGTGTCAAGGGCCGGACGCCCGAGCAGGAGGGGGATCCCGTGGAGAGGCTCGACGGCACGCGGGCATGACATCGCTGCGCTGGGGCATCCTTGGACCCGGCCGCATCGCCCCGCGCCTCGTGCGGGCGGTCGGCAGCACTGCCCGGGCCCGGCTCGTGGCCGTCGCCAGCCGCGACGCCGACCGCGCGGCCGCGTTCGCCGCCCGGCACGGGATCCCCCGCGTGTTCGGCTCCTACGACGAGCTCGTCACGGCGCCCGACGTCGACGTCGTCTACGTCTCCCTTCCGAACCACCTCCACGCCGAGTGGGCGATCCGGGCGCTGACGGCCGGCAAGCACGTCCTGTGCGAGAAGCCGATCGCCCTCTCGGTCGCCGAGGTGGACGCCATCGCCTCGGCCGCGGCAGGGGCCGGGCGGATCGCGGTCGAAGCCTTCATGTACCTGCACCATCCCCAGATCCTCCGCGCGATCGAGCTCGCCCGGGGCGGGACGCTGGGCCCGCTGGAGCTCGTCAACGGGACCTTCTCGTTCCTGCTCGCCTCGCCGGGCGACCCGCGAGCGAACCCGGCGATGGGGGGCGGCTCGCTGTGGGACGTCGGGTGCTACCCGGTGAGCCTGGCGCGACGGATCGCCGGCGAGGAGCCGGACCGCGTCGGCGCCTTCGCCCGCTTCGACGAGCGCGGCGTCGACCGCACGCTCGTCGGGCAGCTCCACTTCCCGGGCGGCCTGCTGGCCCAGTTCGACAGCGGCTTCGCCGCCCCCGATCGGGAGCGGATCGAGATCGTGGGCCGCGACGCCACGCTGGTCCTCGGGAGCCCGTTCCTGCCCGCCCCGGACGGCCCGGCACCCTCGCTGGCGCTCTGGCGCGGCCGCGAGGCGACGTCGATCGAGGTTGCGTCCGTCGACCAGTACGCGGCGGAGGTCGAGGACCTCACGTCGGCGATCCTCGACGGCACGGCGCCGCGCGTCGACCTGGCCTTCAGTCGGGGTACCATCGCGACACTCGTTGAGCTGTACCGGGTCGCCCGGGCGAACGCGGGCGAGCCGGGCAGCTGACCTGACGCCGAACCCCGAATGGAGGGCGCACGATGGAGCCCGCGGCCCCGCCCCCGGCCGACGAGACGCCGGCAGGCCCAGGCGACGCGACTGCCGGGGGTCCGCCGACCCGTAGGTCCCGGCGGCGGCTCGCGGTCGCGGGAATCGCCGGGCTGGCGGTGCTCGGCGCGCTGGCGGTCGGACTCGTCGTCGCCCGCCCGTGGGCCCCGCAGGTCAGCTGCCCGCCGATCGCGAGCCACCCGGAGTGGTCGGTGGCGCGCCGGTGGGACGAGGCCCTGCTCGATGCGATCCGGCGGGCGCTTCCCAACCCGCCGCTCCACGCCCGCAACCTCTTCCACGTGTCGGCCGCGATGTGGGACGCCTGGGCCGCCTACGACCCGCTGGCCTCCGGCTACTTCGTGAAGGAGAAGCTCGGCGCGTCGGACGTGACCGCGGCCCGCAACGAGGCGATCAGCTACGCCGCCTACCGGGTGCTAACCAGCCGCTTCATCGCGTCGACCGGAGGCGAGCAGTCGCTCTCGGAGTTCGACAACCTGATGGACGCGCTGTGCTACCCGCTCTCCGACACCACGACCGACGGCAGCTCGCCGGCCGCGCTCGGCAACCGGATCGCCGCGGCCGTCCTGGCCTACGGGCTGACTGACGGGTCGAACCAGGCGGGTGGCTACACCGACCCCGCCTACAAGCCGGTGAACCCGCCGCTCGTGGTTGCCGGGTCCGGGACGACGATGATCGACCCGAACCGCTGGCAGCCGCTCCAGATCGCGCACATGATCTCCCAGAACGGGATCCCGGTGACCAACGGCGTCCAGCAGGCCGTCGGGACGCACTGGGGCCACGTCAAGCCCTTCGCCCTGCCCCCGGGCGGCTCCACCGGGGTGCCCATCGACCCGGGGCCGCAGCCGCGCCTCGGCGACCCCCTGACCGACCAGGCCTTCAAGGACCAGGCGGTCGAGGTCATCCGCGACAGCAGCGTGCTGGACCCCGCCAGCGGCGCCACGATAGACATCTCGCCCGGGGCACGCGGGAACAACGACCTCGGGACGAACGATGGCCAGGGACATCCCGTCAATCCCGCGACCGGCCAGCCGTATCCCCCGGACGTCGTCAACCTGGCTGACTTCGGGCGCGTCATGGCGGAGTTCTGGGCCGACGGCCCCAGCTCGGAGACGCCGCCCGGGCACTGGAACGTGCTCGCCAACCTGGCGTCCGACGAGCTTGCCCCGAACCTCCGGATCGGGGGCACGGGCCCCGTCGTGGACCGGCTCGAGTGGGACGTCAAGCTGTACCTCGCGCTCAACGGCGCCGTCCACGACGCGGCCATCGCGGCCTGGGGCCTGAAGGGCTACTACGACTCCGTTCGGCCGATCTCGATGATCAGGTACATGGGCGGCCTGGGCCAGTCGAGCGACCGCGCGCTGGCCTCGTATGACAAGGAGGGCCTGCCCCTCGTGCCCGGCCTCGTCGAGCTCGTCACGAAGGAGACGACGGCGGCCGGCCAGCGCCACGCGGCGCTCGCCGGCCACGAGGGCCAGGTCGCCATCAGGGCATGGGCCGGCAACCCGCCCGACCCGAAGACCCAGGTCGGGGGGGTCAGGTGGATTCTCGCAGTGGACTGGGTCCCCTACCAGTCGCCGAACTTCGTGACGCCGTCCTTCCCGGGCTACGCGTCCGGCCACAGCACGTTCAGCCGGTCGGCCGCCGAGGTCCTGGCGAGCTTCACAGGCAGCGAGTACTTCCCCGGGGGGCTCAGCGGCTACACCATCAAGGCCGGGTCCCTCAAGTTCGAGCAGGGGCCGACGACGGACATCCGCCTGGAATGGGCGACCTACTACGACGCCTCCGACCAGGCCGGGCAATCCCGGCTGTGGGGCGGCATCCACATCCAGGCGGACGACTTCGTGGGGCGCCACCTCGGCTCCCAGTGCGGCAAGGCGGCCTGGGCTCTCGCGCAGCGGTACTACGCGGGGACTGTCGGCTCGTGACGCCCCTGCCCGCGCACGGCGCCGCACCGGGAAGCAGGTGACCGCATGCGGCGTCGAGCGACAGCGCCGGACGTCGGGAGGGGGATCGTGGCGCTGGTCGTCGTCGCCGTCGCGGGCTACGCGCTGATGGCGAGCCACGCGACCACGCCCACGGCCGCGCTGGGCGCGCCCCGGCTCGTGGACGAGACGGCGTCGGCCGGCATCGACCAGGTCTACGACGGCGGCCCGACGTTTGCCGTCGGTGGCGGGGTCGCCGTCTTCGACTGCAGCGGCGATGGGAAGCCGGAGGTCTACGTCGCCGGCGGGAGCAATCCCGCGTCCCTCTACCGCAACGACAGCCCGGTGGGCGGCGCCCTGGCGTTCTCGCGGCTCCCCGATCCGGCCACGGACCTCACCGACGTCATGGGCGCCTACCCGATCGACATCGATGGCGATGGCCAGGTCGACCTCGTGGCGCTGCGGGCGGGCGAGACGGTCGTCCTGCGGGGCCTGGGCGGGTGTCGCTTCGAGCGGGCGAACGAGCGCTGGTCCATCGACGGCGGCAAGGCCGACACGACCGCGTTCAGCGCGACGTGGGAGGGCGCTGCGCAGCTGCCGACGCTCGCCCTGGGCAGGTACCTGACCCTCAACACGTCGACGAATGCCGCCTCGTGCGCCGACAACGCGCTGCTCCGGCCGAACGCCGCGGGAACCGCCTACGGCCCGCCGATCGTGCTCTCGCCCGGCTACTGCACGCTGTCGATCCTTTTCAGCGACTGGGATCGCTCCGGGCGGCGCGACCTGCGGGTCACCAACGACCGGCAGTACTACACCGAAGGCCGGGACCAGCTGTGGCGAATCCCGCCGGGCCAGGCGCCTAGCCTGTACACGGCGGCCGACGGCTGGGTGTCGATGCAGGTCTGGGGCATGGGCATCGCCAGCTGCGACATAACCGGCGACGGCTATCCCGACGTGTACCTGACGAGCCAGGGCGACAACAAGCTCCAGACGCTGACGTCGGGCCCGGCGCAGCCCACGTACCGCGACATCGCGCTCAAGCGGGGCGTGAACGCCGCCCAGCCGTTCACCGGGGGCGACACGCTGCCGTCGACCTCGTGGCACCCCGAGTTCCAGGACGTCAACAACGACGGGTTCGTCGACCTCTTCGTCTCCAAGGGCAACGTGAGCGCGATGCCAGACTACGCGCAGAAGGACCCGAGCGAGCTGCTGCTGGGGCAGCCCGACGGGACCTTCAGGCAGGGCGCCGACGCCGCCGGCATCGTGACCTTCGACCGCGGCCGTGGCGCCGCGCTCGCCGACTTCAACCTCGACGGCATGCTCGACCTCGTCGAGGTGTTCTACGGCGCTCCGGTGCGCGTATGGCGGAACCTCGGCACGGGAGACGCCGCCACGCCCGCGCCGATGGGCGGCTGGCTCGCGATCCGCCTCTCCCAGCCTGGCCCGAACCGCGACGCGATCGGCGCCTGGATCGAGGTCCGTGTGGGCGACAGCACGATCCGCCGCGAGCTCACGGTCGGCGGCGGCCATATCGGCGGCCAGCTCGGCTGGACCCACTTCGGGCTCGGCCCCAGCCATGAGGCCCAGGTCCGCGTCCAGTGGCCCGACGGCGAGACGGGACCGTGGATGCGCGCCGCCGGGGGCCAGTTCATCGACATCGAGCGAGGCGCCTCGGAGCCACGTCCGTGGCTGCCGCCGCGAGGCTGAGCGGGAGGCGAACCGATGACTCGGGCTCGACTGGCCGAGATCAGCCTCCCGGACTTCGGGATGCCCGCGGTCCGGCCGGAGATCCCGGCATCCCTCTACGCCGCGCGCGTCGAGCGTCTCCGCGAGCGGGCGGAGGCCCGCGGCTACGACCGGCTCGTGGTCTACGCCGACCGTGAGCACAGCGCATCGCTGGCGTACCTGACCGGGTTCGACCCGCGGTTCGAGGAGGCGATCCTCGTCCTGGGCCCGAGCGGCGACCCGGCCATCCTTGTCGGCAATGAATGCCACGGCGTGGCCGGCGCCGCACCGCTCCCGATGCGCCGTCACCTCTTCCAGGACCTGAGCCTGCCGGGCCAGCCGCGGGACCGCTCCCGGCCGCTCGCCGCCCTCCTGGGCGACGAAGGGGTCCGGGCGGGCAGCCGCGTCGGCGTGATCGGCTGGAAGACGTACGCCAGCCGGACGGCGATCGACGCGCCGGCATTCCTCGCCGACGAGCTCCGGCAGGTCACGGGATCGAGCGGCGCGGTCGAGAACGCCACCGACCTGCTCATCGGCGCCGCGGACGGGCTAAGGGTGATCAACGAGGTCGAGCAGCTCGCCGTCTTCGAATACGCCGCCTGCCAGACCTCGCAGGGCGTGCGCCGGCTCCTGTTCGGCCTGCGCCCTGGGATGACGGAGCGAGAAGCCGTCCGCCTGCTCGACTGGAACGGCACGCCGCTGTCCTGCCACCTGATGCTGTCGGCCGGCCCACGGGCGTCGCTCGGGCTCCTCAGCCCCGGTGACCGGCCGATCGGGCGCGGAGACCCGTTCACGGTGGCGTTCGGTATCTGGGGCGCGCTCAACTGCCGGGCGGGCTTCGTGGTGGATGACGCCAGCGGGCTCCCCGCCGGCATCGGCGACTACGTGGAACGGCTGGTCGGGCCGTACTTCGAGGCGGTCGCCGAGTGGTACACGGCGCTCCGCGTCGGGCAGACGGGGGGCGCTCTGCAGGCGATCATCGACCGCTGCCTCGGCGACCCGTTCTTCGGGATCTTCCTCAACCCGGGCCACCAGATCCACCTCGACGAGTGGGTCAACTCGCCGGTGGCGCCCGGCTCCACGATCGAGCTTCGCTCGGGAATGGCCTTCCAGGTGGACATCATCCCGGCGACGGGGACCGCCTACTTCACCACGAACATCGAGGACGGCGTGGCGCTCGCGGACACGTCGCTTCGCGCGGAGCTCGCCGGCCGCTACCCGGACGCGTGGCGCCGCATCCAGGACCGCCGCCGCTTCATGGGCGAGGCGCTCGGAATCACCCTGCACCCGGACGTGCTGCCGTTCTCCAACCTCGCCGCCTTCCTGCCGCCGTTCCTGCTCCGGCCGGACCGGGCGATGACGCTCGCGGGCTAGAACGAAAGAAGGTCCCGTGAAACCTCCTTCCTCAACCAGAAGGCACTCCCTGGTCCTCGTGACTACAGGCACGCTGCTCCTGTCCCTGGCGGGCTGCTCGGGAGGCGCCACGGACACGCCTGCTCCCCCCGCCGCCTACCCGATCGCGTCGGACGTCGTGACGACGCAGCAGAGGACGGTCCTGCCCGACGCTGTCCCGAGCCCGGTGACGAAGATCTACCCCTACCAGCTCAACCTGTATTCGACCAACGGATACGGCACGTGGGCGTATGGACCGGGCAAGGCGACCGAGAAGCGGGTCGACCTGATGCCGGACGGCTACAGCGGCGCCGCCGGGACCAACGTGGCGAGCCTGCTGAGATTCTTCACGTTCACCGACGTCCACATCACGGACGAGGAGTCTCCTGCCGGGGGCGTCGTCGCCGGCTTCATGGGCGGCATGTCATCGGCGTACTCGGGGGTGATGATGTTCACGCCCCAGGTCCTGGATGCGACCATCCAGACGATCAATGCCCTGAACAGTCAGAAGGCCTTCGACTTCGGGCTCTCCCTGGGCGACGTGGCAAACAACTCCCAGGTCAACGAGCTGCGCTGGTACATCGACACCCTCGACGGCAAGGTCGTCAGCCCCGATTCCGGCGTGAAGGACGACCCCATCCCGGGCCCTGGCAACGACTACCAGGACGCGTTCACGGCGGCCGGGCTTGACCAGAGCATCCCCTGGTACCAGGTCATCGGCAACCACGACCACTTCTGGATGGGCACGCTGCCCCAGGACGACTACCTCCAGCAGGCGTACGTCGGCACCGCGATCCTCGACATGGGGAACCCATTCAGGGACCCGGCCGGGCTGGCGAGCCGCGGCACCTACACGGGCGCGCTCGACGGCCGCACGGTCAATGGCACGATCATCGGCGCGGGACCGGTCGCGGACTTCGCGACCCCGCCGACGATCCCCGCCGCCGACCCGAACCGCAGGCCGATGACGACTCCGGCTGAGTGGATGAGCCTGCTCTTCACCACCACGTCGAAGCCGGTCGGGCACGGGTTCACCCAGGCCAACCTTGACGGCAACTTCGCCTCGTATGCCTTCGAGCCCAAGCCGGGCGTGCCGATCGAGATCATCGCCCTGGACGACACCCAGAGCGCGGCCGACTGCGCCACCGGCGTCGGCGGCTGTGCTCACTCCTACCTGGATCAGCAGCGCTACGACTGGCTCGTTGGCGAGCTCGACAAGGGCCAGTCCGAAGGCAGGCTCATGATCATCGCCATGCACGAGCCGATCGGCGTCGTGCCGCCTCCGTCGGCGATGGCATGGAGCGCCACCTCCGCGGTGACCGAGGCGGCGTTGATCGCGAAGCTGCACACGTATCCGAACCTCCTGGCGCTCGTCGCAGGGCATCGGCACGTGAACAACATCACCGCCTTCCCGTCGCCCGACTCCACGAGGCCCGAGCTCGGCTTCTGGCAGATCGAAACGGCGGCCCTGAGGGACTGGCCCCAGCAGTTCCGCACGATCGAGGTCGTCCGCAACAGCAACGGCACGGTCTCCATCCTGGCGGCCAACGTCGATCCGGCGGTAAAGGACGGGTCGCTCGCCGCCCTCTCGCGCACCTACGCGGTCGCGTCACAGCAGCTGTTCAACAACCCGGTGGACCCCGGCCTGCTGCCATCGGGCGTGGCCAACGTGGAGCTCGTCAAGCAGCTGAGCCCGGAGATGCAGGCGAAGCTGAAGGACGTGGGAACGCCCATCGGCAAATAGCGTGGTCCGCGGGCACGTCCCCGGGCAGCGGTCTGCCGAATCCCGGTCGCCCGGAGCCCGCGTCGCCGGCATTCGGCGCGCTGGATGTCGGTTCTGCATTGCGCGGCGCTCGGCGGGGGCGGCCCGGACGCCGGCCCTCCTGCCGCGCCGCCCCGTGCGCGACCGGGTCCGCTACTGCGCCGCCTTGTGCTCCGCCAGCGCGGCGACGAGCTCCGCGCAGAACGGCGGGATGTCGGCGACGACCCGCCCCCAGACCAGGTTCCCGTCGCGGAAGGCCGGCTCGTCGACCCACGACGCCCCGGCGTTGATGAGATCGTCCTTGATGCCGGGCGAACCCGTCGAGCGGGTTCCAGCCACGATGCGCGCCGAGATCGCGATGAGGCCGCCGTGGCAGATGATCCCGATCGGCTTGCCCGCGGCGTGGATCGCGGCGACGAAGTCGGTCACGGCCGGGTAGCGACGCAGCGTGTCCGGCATGTGCCCGCCGGGGATCACGAGGGCATCGACCTCGTCGGGATCCACGGTCTCGATCGCGACGTCGACCGGCGCGGCCAGCCCGTTCTTGCCGCGAACCTTCCCCGGGGCGAGGCCGACCGAGGTGACGCGAGCCCCCTCTTCCCGGAGCCGCATCACGACCACCCAGTACTCCAGGTCCTCGACGCCCTCGCCGGAGATCACCGCCACGTGCATGCCGTCGAGCTTCATCGCTCCTCCATTCGCCCCGGCATCGGTGCCGCGGTGCTCTACGCGGAGGATACGACGCCTGAGCAGAGCCGGCAGGTGCCGCTTCTCGCCGGTCGGCGGGTGCCGCGCCCGTTGGCGGGTGCCGCGTCCGGGCAGGTGCCGTACGATCGGACCATGCCTGACCCCGCTCCCCTCACCGACCGCCTCCGCGCCTTCCTGGCCACCCCCGGGCGCTTCCTGACGCTGGCCACGCTCGACCCGGACGGGGCGCCGCGCCAGGCGGTCGTCTGGTACCGCCTGGGCTCCGACGGCCGGATCACCGTCAACAGCGCCGACGGGCGCCGCTGGCCGGCGAACCTCCGGCGCGACCCACGCTGCGCGATGACGGTAATCGACGGGGCCGACGGCTACGCGTTCGTCGCCCTGGTCGGCCGCGTCGCCGAGGTCGTCGACGACCAGGCAGTCGCCCAGGCCGACATCGCCGGCTTTGCCCGCGCATACCACGCCGACGATCCGGCAACGGCGGAGGCGGCCGTCGCCCGCTTCAAGACGCAGCACCGGGTGACGTTCCGGATCGAGATCGTCGCCGCCCACGACCACCTCGAGGACTGACGGCGGTGACCTCCGGGATGGGCCGCGCCCTTCGAGACCCGACCGACGGAGACCGAGGTCCGCTTCGGCGCGCAGCTCTGGAGCCAGTCCGGCGACTGGCCGGGCTTCCTGGGCGCGGCGCTCGCGGCCGAGGAGGCAGGCTGGGACGCCGTCTGGACGTGGGACCACCTCCAGGCGATCTTCGGGCCCCCGGAGCAGCCGATCCACGAGGGCTGGCTCGCGATGGGCGCGATCGCGGCACGGACGTCGCGGGTCCAGGTGGGCCTGATGGTCGGGGCGAACACCTTCCGCAACCCCGGCCTCACCGCCAAGCTGGCCGCGACGCTGGACCACGTCTCCGGTGGGCGCGCCGTCCTCGGCATCGGCGGAGGCTGGGTCGCCCGCGAGCACGAGGCCTTCGGCATCGACTTCGGGGCCAGCGTGGGCGAGCGCCTGGACCGTCTCGACGAGGCAGTCGAGGTCATGCGCCGCCTCCTCGACGGCGAGCGCTTCAGCCATGCCGGCCGGTTCTACCGCTTCGAGGACGCGTTCATCAGCCCGCGCCCCCTGCAGGACCACCTCCCGATCGTCGTCGGCGGCAGCGGGCCGAAGAAGACTCTGCGAACGGTGGCCCTGCGGGCCGACGCCTGGAACACCAGCGGCACCGTGGACGAGGTTGCGGCGCGCGACGTGATCCTCTGCGAGCACTGCGCCGCCGTGGGGCGCGACCCCGCCACGATCGAGCGGACGGTCAGCTTCCCGATCGTGGTCCGCGACGACCCGGCCGACGCGGTCCGCGCCTTCCGCGCCCTCTGCGAGGCCAACGGCACGCCCGACGCCGGGAACGTGCCGACGCTCCTGGGCCCGCCCGAGGTCGTCGCCGCCGCGATCCGCCCCTACGTCGACCTCGGCTTCCGCACGATCGTCGTGCGCCTGCCGGCGCCTTACGACGCCGAGACCATCGCCCGGGTTGGCGAGGTCCGGGCCGCGCTTGCCGGCTGAGGGGACGTCGTGCCGCGTGTCGTGGCCCTGGCGGGCGGCGTAGGGGGGGCGAAGCTCGCCCACGGGCTGGCCGCCATCCTGGCCCCCGGTGACCTCACCGTCATCGTGAACAGCGGCGACGACGAGGAGTTCCACGGCCTTCTCGTCTGCCCCGACCACGACACCGTGCTGTACACCCTCGCGGGTCTCGCCGATCGCGAGCGCGGCTGGGGCCTGGCGGGGGAAACGTGGGCTGCTGCCGCCGTGCTGGAGCGGCTGGGCGAGCCGGCCTGGTTCCGCCTGGGCGACCGCGATCTCGCCCTGCACGTCCACCGCACCCGGCGCCTGCACGAGGGCGTCCGCCTCACGGAGGTCAGCCGCTGGATCCAGCGGGCGCTGGGGGTGGCGACGCCCATCCTGCCGATGGCGGACGAGGCGGTCCGGACTCGCGTCCGGACGCCCGACGGCTGGCTCGCCTTCCAGGAGTACTTCGTGCGGCTACGCCAGGCGCCCGACGTCCTCGAAGTTGCCTTCGCCGGGATCGAGCTGGCCCGGCCGACGCCCGAGGTCGCGGCCGCCCTTGCCTCGGCCGAGGCGATCGTGATCTGCCCCTCGAACCCGTTCGTCTCGATCGGCCCCATCCTCGCCATCCCCGGGATGCGTGCCCTGCTCGACGCCGCGCGTGCGCGCGGCGTCCGGGTCGTCGCGGTATCGCCCCTCGTCGGCGGACGCGCGCTCAAGGGCCCTGCCGACCGGATGGCGCGCTCCCTGGGCGCGGAATCGAGCGCCGCGGGCATCGCCCGCCTCTACGCCGGGCTGGTCGACGCGCTCCTGGTCGACGTGGTCGACGCGGCCGACGCGCCCGCGATCGCTGCGCTCGGCATCGAGCCCGTCGTGGTCCCATCGGTCATGACCGACGATGCGTCCCGGGCGGCCCTGGCCGCCGCGGCGATGGCCGCGGCGGGTTCGCGCGGGGCGGCGGGCGCGACGGCGGCGGAGGCTTCGCCCGCCACGATCGTCGTTTCGACTCCCGCACGTGGAGCGTCCCGCCGGCAACCCGTACGCAGTCGCCTCGCCCTCGAGCGGATCGTCGTTCTCGTCCCCGTCCGGGGCCTGGAGGATGCCAAGGCGCGCCTCGGCGAGGCGCTCGACGCCGAGGAGCGGCGGGCCCTCGTCGAGCGCCTTCTCGCCCGCACCGTCGCGGCCGCTGCGACCACCTCGTCCGTGGCCGAGGTGGTCGTGATCTCGCCGGACCGGGACGTCCTGATGCTCGCGGGCTCGCTGGGCGCGCGCGGCGTGGCCCAGGAGGGCAGCGGGCTGAACGAGGGACTCGCCGCAGGCCGCGCCTGGGCAACCGCGGCCGGCGCCGACGCCGTCCTCGTCGTCCCGGCCGACCTGCCGGCCGTCACCGCGGCGGAGCTGGGGCGGATCATCGAGCGGGCCCGCTCCCATGCGGGATCGCTTCCGGTCGCCGAGGCGCCCGCCCGGTTGGCTGGCGGGCCGCCCAGCGGGTCGGACGCAGGGTCGTCGCCCGCAGGATCGTGCGACGCCGAGACGGCCGGCGGGTCGCCGCCCGTTGGGTTGGCCACGGCGTCGGCCGCCGAGTCGCCGCCCGCCGGGTTGTCCGCCGGCACCCTCGTCGCGCTCGTCGCCGACCGCGCCGGCAGCGGCACGAACGTCCTCCTGCTGGCGCCGCCGGACGCGATCTCGTTCTGCTTCGGCGAGGGCTCGCGGGCAGCCCACGCCGCCGCCGCCCGCGCTGCGGGCGCGATCTACCTGGAGATCACGAGCCCGCTCGACCTGGACCTGGACACGCCCGACGACCTCCTCGCAGCCGAGGCCGCGGGACTCGGCGGCATGCGGGCGGAGCTCGCGTGAGCGGCCTCCAGGCGGCGCTGCCGTGCGCCGCCCCGGCGGAGCCGGCGTGAGCGGCCCCGGCGGAGCCGGCGTGAGCGGCCCCGGCGAGGGCTCCGGGAGGCCCACCGAGCCGACGCGCCCGGCGGACGCCCTGCTGGTCCTCCCGCTGGCGCAGCTCCCGGAGGTCCGCCCGGGCGACGACCTCGCGGCGCTTCTCGGCGACGCCCTCGCGGCGACGCCGGGCGCCCTTCCACTCCGTCCCGACGACGTCGTCGTCGTGACGCAGAAGGTCGTCTCCAAGGCCGAGGGCGCGATCGTCGACCTCGGGACTGTCGAGCCGCGGCCGGAGGCCGCCGCCTTCGCGGCCCGCTGGAACCGCGACCCCCGCCAGGTCGAGGTGGTCCTCCGGCAGGCGGTCCGCGTCGTCCGGATGGCCAACGGCGTGATCATCGCCGAGACCAGCCACGGCTTCGTGCTCGCCAATGCCGGGGTGGACGCCAGCAACGTGGGGCCCGACAGCGGCGATGTGGTGCTCCTCCTGCCGGCGGACCCCGATGCCTCGGCGCGGCGGATCCGCGACGGGCTGGCGGCGCGCTTCGGAACCGCCCCCGGCGTCGTCGTCGCGGACAGCCTGGGGCGGCCATGGCGCTTCGGGATCACCGACCTCGCGATCGGCGTCGCCGGCTTCCGGCCGCTGGAGGATCTCCGGGGCACGCCCGACGCGGACGGTCGGAGGATGACCGCCACCGTCCGCGCCGTCGCCGACGAGATCGCCTCGGCGGCTGAGCTGGTGCTCGGGAAGTCGGCGCGTCGGCCGGCCGCGCTGGTGCGCGGCGCATCGCCTCCTCCGGGCGACGGCAGCATCCGGGCGGACGTCCTCATGCCGCCGGAGGTCGACCTCTTCCGCTGAGGCGGGCGCGGCGGGCCGCGTTGCCGTGACGTGCCGGCGGGAGCATCCGCAGGGGCTCGGCGCGGGCCTGAACGGGGCGCGCCGGCGAGGAGCGGCCCGCGGCGCGCCGAGGCGCGGCCCGGCAGCGCGCCGGTGTACGCTCGCCTCTCCCCGCGCACCGACCACCAGGAGTCCCGCCCGTGAAGATCGGCCTCCAGCTCAACCGCTTCGACTACGTCGGCGGCACCCCGGCCATCGGACCCACCTTGGCGCGGGTGGCGCGCGACGCCGACGACGCCGGGTTCGACTCCATCTGGGTCATGGACCACTTCTTCCAGATCCGCGGGATAGGGCCGGCCGAGGACCCGATGCTCGAGGGCTGGACGACGCTCGGCTTCCTGGCGGCGCACACGAGGCGGGCGCGCCTGGGCCTCATGGTCGGTGGCGTCCATTACCGGCTGCCCGGGCTCTGGGTGAAGGCGGCGACGACGCTGGACGTCCTCTCCGGCGGCCGCGCGTGGCTGGGGATCGGGGCGGCGTGGAACCAGGAGGAGAGCGACGGCCTGGGCTTCCCGATGCCGCCGCTCGGCACGCGCTTCGAGATGCTGGAGGAAACGCTCCGCATCGCCCACGCCCTGTGGACGGGGGCGCGCGGCACGGAGGAGCGGTTCGAGGGCGCCCACTTCACGGCGACGCGCCTCCTGAGCTCCCCGCAATCGATCAGCCGGCCCCGCGTCCCGATCATGATCGGAGGCGGCGGCGAGCGGAAGACGCTGCGCCTGGTGGCCCGGTACGCCGACGGCACGAACGTCTTCGGCGGCCCCGAGATCCTGCGCCGCAAGTACGGCATCCTGGCGGAGCACTGCCAGATGGTCGGCCGACCGTTCGAGGAGATCGAGCGCTCGACGCTCCAGAACACGCTCCTCTCCGCCGACGGGCGCCCGGGGACGGAGACCCCGGCGGCGGCGGCCGAGCGGTTCGCCGCTCTCGCCGAGGCCGGCGCTCAGCACGTGATCGTCGGGATACAGAACATCGAGGTGCCGGGCGTCGACGTCCTCGCCGCGCGCCTCGCGGAGCTGGTCCGCGGCGTCCCGACGAGGTAGCGGCTGCGTCCCGACGGAGCCGCGGCCGCTGCCGGACGACCGGCGACCGCGACGGGGTGGCGCGCGGCGCCGGGGTGACGCAGCGACCGCCACGCGGCCCGCGCGCGGCGCGGTGCGACGCGCGCGGCCGTCAGGCGGGAGTGGCCTCCCCGTCCCCGTGCAGGCAGACGCGGTTCCGGCCGCCCTCCTTGGCCCGGTAGAGCGCCGCATCGGCCCGCTCGAAGATCATCTCCGGGGAGTCGCCCACCCCGGCGATCGTGCCGCCCAGGGAAATCGTGATCCGGAGGTCCAGGTCCCCGAGACGGACGCGCGACCGCTCGACCAGCGCCCGGAACCGCTCGGCGATCACTCGCAGGACACCCTCGTCCACGCCGGTGATCGTGAGGGCGAACTCCTCGCCGCCGAACCGGGCGATGTCATCCGCGGTCCGGGACGACTCGAGCAGGGTGCGGGCGACCGTCCGCAGCGCCGTGTCGCCGGCGGCGTGCCCGTGCTTATCGTTGACGAGCTTGAATTGGTCGATGTCGGCAATGAGCAGGCCGAACGGGCGGCCGTAGCCGGCCAGCTCGGCGATCCGCGAGGACATCGACATCTCGAAATGGCGGCGATTCGGGAGGCCCGTCAGGGCGTCGTGCATGGCGATGTCGCGCAGCTCGGTGACCTCGCGCCGGGCGGTCACGAGCTCGGTGCTGTCGTCGAAGATCTCCACGGCGCCGATGACCCGATACTCGCGGTCGCGGACGGGCGATGTCCGGACCCGGATCGGGACCCGGTGGCCCTCGCGGTGCCGCAGGAAGACCTCGGCTTCACGCGGCTGGCCGTCAGCCATCGTGGCAGCCAGCGGACAGCCGGCGCGGCAGAGCTGCTTCCCGGTGGCATCTACGTGGTTGAGGAGGTTGTCGTAGCAGAAGTGCCCGACGACGGCAGCCGCCCCGAAGCCGGTCAGCCGCTCCGCCCCCTGGTTCCAGTAATGGATCCGACGGCCGAGATCGACGTAGTAGACGCCGTCGTAGAGATGGTCGATGACAGCGCGCTCGAACTCGCCGCCCGCGGCAGCGGGCAGGACGCCGTTCGGTTGAGCTGGGTCGGTGCGGGGAGGCGTCACGGATCAGCCCTCTGGCGGCTCGGGCGGTGCCGGCAGTTCTAGGCGGACGGTGGTGCCCTCGCCCTCGGTCGACTCCAGGGTCACGTCGCCGTCCATCAGGCGGGCGGCCTTGCGGACGATGGAGAGGCCGATGCCGGTCCCGGGGTACGCATCGTCGGAGTGGAGGCGGGCGAAGACCTCGAAGATGCGCTCCCGGTACGCAGGCAGGATGCCGATCCCGTTGTCGGCGACCGCGATGGTGACCGAGTCGCCGTGGCGGGTGGAGGAGAGGGTGACGTGGGGGGCAACGTCGGGGCGCCGGTAGGTGAGGGCGTTCTCGACAAGGTGGACCAGGATCCGCTCGATCAGCATCGGGTCCCCCACCGGGACCGCGAGGGGCTCGACGACCTCGAGGTCCCGCCGACCGCCGCGATCCGCTCGCCGAAGGTGGCGCGCAGGCCGGCCACGAGAGGGTCCAGGGTCACGGGCACCTTCCGGAGGATCTCCCGGCCCAGGCGCGAGTAGTCGAGCAGCGCCTCGATGAGGACCCCCATGCGGTCGCTGGAGGCCATGATCATGTCGAGGTAGTGGTGGCCCTTCTCGTCGAGACCATCGCGGTGCCGCGCGTCGAGAATCCCGGCGAACCCGCTGATCGCCCGCAGCTGCGCCCGCAGGTCCTCGGAGACCGAGAAGGAGAAGGCCTCGAGCTCCTCGTTGGCGGCCCTCAGCTCCGCGGTGCGCTCCGCGACCCGCTGCTCGAGGCCCTCGTTGAGCTCGAGGATCTCCGCCTCGGCCCGCTTGCGCTCCGTGATGTCGGTGATGACGCTCAGGATCGCGTCCCTGCCATCCCAGGTGGTGGTCCTGGTGGTCACCGCCAGGGGCAGGATCGAGCCGTCCTTGCGGAGGTGCTCCGACCTCGAAGGACGTTTCGCCGCGCTCGCGACTCGCCTGCACGCGCGAGGCGATGAGGGCCCCGTCCCCGGGCTTCAGGAGCTGGTCCAGGCTGAGAGTCAGGTACTCGTCGCGTCCGTAGCCGTGCAGGTCGGCACGCCCTCCGGTTCGCGTAGAGGATGCGACCCTCGAGAGTCGTGGACGTTGACCCCGCCGGGAGCCGCGTCCAGCGCCAGGGCGAACTGGCGGCTCGCCTCCTCCGCCCGATTGCGCCGGGCCAGGTACCTGTCGAGGCGCCGAGCAGGAGGATCATCGCCGCTGCAGTCATGCCGCCGGCCAAGATGTGCTCCTCGTCGAAGTAGGGGATCTCGGGGTGCATGACCAGGTCGGTCAGCGCCCCGAGGTTGCCCATGAGCAGGACGAGGAGGCCGAAGAGGATCCACCGGTAGACCGTCGCCCGATCCGGGACGGGAGCCGGCAGCTTACGGCGCCGGGCCGGACCGGACCCGGCGTTCACGCCCGGCGCCACGCGTCCAGCAACGCGTCCGCCGGCGACGGGGCGGCCGAAGAGGTAGCCCTGGCCGATGTCGCAGCCGGCGTCGCGCAGGAACGCGGCCTGGTGCTCCTGCTCGACGCCCTCGGCGACGGTCTCCAGGCCGAGGATGCGGGCCATGGCGATGATCGCCCGGACGATCGCCTCCGCGGCCGGGTCCCGGCCGATGTCGCGGACGAACGAGATGTCGATCTTCAGCCGGCGCAGCGTCAGGCGCCGGAGCTGGGCCAGCGAGGAGTGGCCGGTGCCGAAGTCGTCCATCGCCAGGTCGATGCCGAGCGCTCGCAGCTCCGCCAGGACCGCCGCGGCCGTCGCCGACTGGCGCATGATCGTGGACTCGGTGACCTCCAGCTCGAGGCGTTCCGGCGCCGATGTCCGCGGCCTCGAGGGCGGCCCGCACCGTCGCGGCGAAGTCCGCCTGCTCCAGCTGCATCGGGGAGAGATTGACCGCGACCCGGGGCACGAGGAGACCGTCGACCTGCCAGGCGGCCATCTGCCGGCAGGACTCGGCCAGGACCCACTCGCCGATCTCCCCGATGATGCCGATCTCCTCGGCAACCTGGATGAACTCGCCGGGCGGCACGAGCCCGCGCTCGGGATGCTGCCAGCGGACCAGGGCCTCGACGCCGACCAGCGAACGGTCGGCCAGGTCCACCTGGGGCTGGTAGTGGACCACGAGCTCGTTCCGGGCCGTGGCGCCCCGCAGGAGGCGCTCAAGGTCCAGGCGCTCCTCGAGCCCGACGTCGAGGTCGACGTCGACGAACGCCGATCCGGTGCCGCCCCGCGGCCCTGGCCTGCCGCATCGCCGCGTCGGCGAGGCGCAGCAGCGTTGCCGGATCGGTGCCGTCGGCCGGGTAGAGGCTGATGCCCACGCGTGCAGGTGACGACGATCTCGTGGCCCTCGACGACGAAGGGCATCGCGAGCCAGGCTCTGGTAGCCGCGCGCCAGGCGGGCGACGTGGGCGACGCTCCGCGCGTCCTCGACGACGATCACGAACTTGTCGGCCACGTACCGCGCGAGCGTGTCGCCGGCCTCGATCTCGTCGGCGAGGCGCCGCGCAATCGCCTCGAGCAGCCCGTCGCCGACCCCGTGGCCCAGGCCCTCGTTCACCTTGCCGAAGCGGTCGATGTCCAGGAGGAGCACGGCCACCAGTCGTCGAGGCCTGCTCGGGCCCGGCGCGAGCGCCTGCTCGAGGCGGTCCTGGAGCAGGGCGCGGTTCGGCAGGCCGGTCAGCGCGTCGTGATGGGCCAGGAAGTCGAGCTGCTGGCGGGCCGCCTTGACGTCGCCGATGTCGCCGAACACGCCGACGTAGTGCGTGGTCGAGCCCTGCTCGTCCTTGACGGTGCTGATCGTGAGATACTCGGGGTAGACCTCGCCGTCCTTGCGCCGGTTCCAGATCTCGCCGCGCCAGCGGCCCGTGGTCCGCAGGGAGGCCCACATGTCGCGATAGAAGCTCTCGTCGTGGCGGCCGGACTGCAGGATGCGCGGGTTCCGACCCAGCACCTCGTCCTGGGAGTAGCCGGTGATCTCGACGAAGGCCCGGTTGACGGCGACGATCGCGCCGCTTGCGTCGGTGAGCGTGACGCCCTCGGCGCTGCTCTCGAATACCATCGCGGCCTGCCGGAGCTGAGCATCCGCCCGCCGCCGGTCGTCGCGCAGCCGCTTCGCCTCGAGGGCGCGCCGCACGGCCGGACCGAGCCGGGCGAGCCGGTCCTTCAGCACGTAGTCGTCGGCGCCCTGGTGCATCGCGTCGACCGCGACCTCCTCGCCGACGGCGCCCGAGACGATGACGAACGGGATGTCCTCCCCGCGGGCCCGGATCACCTGGAGCGCGCGCAGCCCGCTGAACATGGGGAGGTGCCAGTCGGAGAGGATCAGGTCCGGCGTCGGTGTCGAGCTCGGCGACGTACGCTTCCTCGGTCTCCACGCGCACGACCTGCAGGTTCGAAGCCCTCGTCCTCGAGGCGCAGCAGCCATCAGCTCGGCGTCGCTCGGGCGATCCTCGACCAGCAGGATGCGCAGGGGCTCGGCGCCGGCGACGGGCTCCCCCGCCCCGGACGTGCCCGCGTCCTCGCTTGGCCTCACGTCGGCGCCTCTCCCGCGTCGTCCGGCAACGGCGGCCCCACGTTCACGGTCAGCCAGTAGTCCTCGATGTCCCTGACGACCTTGAGCATCCCGTCGAAGGAGACCGGCTTCACGATGTAGGAGTTGGCGCCCGTGTCGTAGGACATCGCCCGGTCCCCCTCCTCGCGCGAGGAGGTGAGGATGATCACGGGGATCCGTCGCAGGATCGGCGCGGCCTTGAGCTGACGAAGGACCTCGAAGCCGTCGACGCCCGGCATCTTGAGGTCGAGGAGGATCAGGTCGGGCAGAGGCGCGCGTCGCCCGTCCGGCCCGATGACACGGCAGGCCAGGCGGTCGAGGGCCTCCTTGCCCGACCGGGCGATGTCGATCTGGTTCGCGAGCCGGGCCTCGGCGAAGGCTGCCAGGGTCAGCTCGACGTCGTTCGCGTTGTCGTCGACGAGCAGGATCCGGGCCGACCGGGACAGGTTCGTCATGGCGTACCTCGTGCGCGCTCCGGGGGGGTCTTCTGGATGTGGTCGGGCGTCTCCGACGTCGGCGTTCGGGCGCCCCGCCTCGATGGTGGCGCGGACGGCTCAGCCGCGAAAGTGCCTTGCGGCAGGCGTGTCATGGCAGGACGCCCTCGTCCGCTGCCGGCAGCTCCAGGCTGAAGGTGGTGCCCGCGCCCTCGACCGACTCGAGGGTGACGTCGCTGCCCATGAGGCGGGCCGCCTTGCGGACGATGGAGAGCCCGATCCCGGTCCCCGGGTAGGCGTCCTCGCCGTGGAGGCGGGCGAAGACCTCGAAGATCTTCTCCCGGTACTCGGGGGCGATGCCGATGCCGTTGTCGGCCACCGCGACGGTCACCGACTCGTCGTGGCGGGTGGCGGACAGCGTGACCCGGGGGGCGACGCCGGGGTGGCGGTAGGTGAGCGCGTTGTCGACGAGGTTGGCCAGGATCCGTTCGAGGAGCATCGGGTCGCCGACCGGCGTGGCTAGGGGCTCGACGACCTCCAGCGTCCCCCCGGCCGCCTCCATCCGCTCGCCGAAGGTGGAGCGCAGGCCATCCACGAGCGGCTCGAGGGACACCGGCTCGGCGCGGACCATCGACCGGCCGAGCCGCGAGTAGTCGAGAAGCTCCTCGATGAGGATCCCCATGTGATCGCTGGCCGCCTCGATCCGGTCGAGGTAGTGGCGCCCTTCGTCGTCGAGGACGTCGCCTTCGCGCCGCTCGAGCATCGTGGCAAAGCCGTTGATCGCCCGCAAGGGAGCCCGCAGGTCGTGGCTGATCGAGTAGCTGAACGACTCGAGGTCCAGGTTCGCCGCCTCGAGGTCGGTGGTGCGCTCCCGGACCCGCTCCTCCAGCTCCTCGTTGAGCTCACGGATCTCCTGCTCGGCACGCCTGCGCTCGCTGATGTCGCGGAGGATGCAGGTGATGACGCCGGCCGCAGCGTCGTTGCCATGGAAGACCAGCTCGGCCGGGAAGGTGCGTCCCCGGCCGTCGACCAGCTCCGGCTCCATCCGGCCGTCGCGAGCGGGGTCCACGTGCCTGAGCATGCCCTCGAGCTCGGTCTGAAGCGCCTCGCGCGTGGCAGGGGGGGCGACGAGGTCCACCAGGGACGCGCCGAAGACGTCCGTCGGTCGGGGTCCGAAGACCCGCTCCGCCGCCTGGTTCCAGTAGAGGACAGCGCCACGCCGATCAAGGGTGATCATCGCCTCGCCCATCGACTCGACCATCGGCCTGTAGAGGAGCATCGACTGGAGAAGGCTCGCGCCGAGCCGGCTCCCGGGGGCACCCTCGGCTCCCGAGGGTCGCGTTGCCAGCACGATCGCCACCAGGCAGTAGATGCCGGCGAGATACTGGCCGGTCCGCCCCACCCAGCCCACGAGCCCGCCGACGATGGGCGTGGCGAGGATGGCGATCATGCCCATCACTAAGAGACCCAGGCCGAGCGCGTACCAGCGCAGGAACGCGATGCCGCGGTTGCGCACGTACACCTGCCACCAGGTCAACGCGGCGTACGCGAGGAGCGCCGTCCCGCATGTGAGCACGGTCTGGCGCAACGGCGTCGGACCCTCTCCCGGGATGAAGAACGGCGGTGTCCCGCCGGCCAGCACCAGGACCAGGACGAGCCCGAGCATCGTGGCCACCGCGCCGTAGGCGAGCGCGACGTGCCACGCCCGGGTGCGGCCCGGCGGTACAACGATCGTGCCCACCAGGATCGCGCCGACCTGGCAGATCCCGGCGACCAGCACGCCGACGTTGTGGACCGTGACGCCGGCGTTCGTGTTGCCGGAAGTGATCAGGATCGCCGGCACCAGCCCGCTCCCCACCGCGTTCGCCAGCATTCCGGCACCCATCGCAAGGACCGCGGGCACTCCCGTGGCCCGGTAGGCCCCGACGGCGACGATCGCGACCACGCCGGGAATCACGGTGATGAAGAGGAGGTTCAGCGGGGTCACCAGCCACGCCGGATCGAACATGCCCGCCGTCTTGAGCACGAGCGCGACGACGAGGGCCGCCGGCAGGACCGCCAACGGGACCCATGCGAACCGGGAGATCGTCGTCACGTGGACGCCCCCTTTCGCGCGGATGCGGCACGCGGCTCGGGCGCTGCCGGCAGCTCGAGACGGAAGGTGGTGCCCTCGCCCTCGGTCGACTCGAAGGTAACGTCGCTGCCCATGAGGCGGGCCGCCTTGCGGACGATGGAGAGCCCGATGCCGGTCCCCGGGTAGGCGTCCTCGTCCGTGGAGGCGGGCGAAGACCTCGAAGATGCGCTCCCGGTACTCGGGGGCGATGCCGATGCCGTTGTCGGCGACAGCGACGCGTCACCGCTCTGCCCGTGGCGGGTGGCGGACAGCGTGACCCGGGGAGCGACGCCGGGGCGGCAGTAGGTCAGGGCGTTGTCGAGCAGGTTGGCCAGGATCCGCTCGAGGAGCATCGGGTCGCCCACCGGGACCGCCAGGGGCTCGACGACCTCCAGCGTCCCCCCGGCCGCCTCGATCCGCTCGCCGAAGGTGGAGCGCAGCCCGGCCACGAGCGGCTCGAGGGGCACGGGCTCCGTCCGGACCGACCCGCGTCCCAGCCGCGAGTAGTCGAGCAGCTCCTCGATGAGGATCCCCATGCGGTCGCTGGAGTCCACGATCGTGTCGAGGTAGTGGCGGCCCTTCTCGTCGAGCTCGTCGCGGTATTGCCGGGAGAGGATCTCGGCGAAGCCACCGATCGACCGCAGCGGCGCCCTCAGGTCGTGGCTGATCGAGTAGCTGAACGACTCGAGCTCCTTGTTGGATTCTTCCAGCTGCGCGGTCCGGTCGGAGACACGCTGCTCCAGCTCCTCGTTGAGGCGGCGGATCTCCTCCTCGGCCTGCCTTGCGCTCGGTGATGTCGGTGGCAACGCTGAGGATGGCCTCCCGCCGCCCCAGGTGGTGATCTTGACGGAAACGGCGAGGGGCAGGATCGTGCCGTCCTTGTGGAAGGTGCTCCACCTCGAAGGATGCCTCGCCGCGCTCGCGCAGTTCCTGCATTCTCGCCGTCGATGAGCGCCGCGTCGGCGGGCACGTCAACCTGCCGAAGGTTGAGCGCCATGAACTCATCCCGGCTGTAGCCGTGCAACTCGAAGGTCCTCTCGTTGGCGTACAGGAAGCGCCCGTCGAAGTCGTGCACGGTGATCGAGCTGGGGGAGATGTCAGAAAGCAGGCGCCATCTGGCTGATCTCCGCCTCGGCCCGCTTGCGCTCGGTGATGTCGGCGATGTTGCCCACAATTCGGACCGTCCGCCCCTCCTCCGTGCGCGGCTGACCCTGCGTCCTGACCCAGCGGCGATTGCCCCTGGCCGTCAGGAACTGCAGCTCCAGGTCGTAGGGCTCCCCCGCGGCGACCGCTCGGGCGAAGGCTTCCTCCATGAGCCTCCGGTCGTCTCCGACGTAGAAGTCGATGTCGTTGGCGATGTCGGTGGGGTCATAGCCGAGCGGCAGCTCGTGGATGCGGTAGACCTCATTCGTCCAGGTGATCTCCTTCGTCAGGGCGTCGTACGCCCAGCCGCCGATGAGGGAGACCTGCTGGACCTCGTTGAGGAGCTCCTCGTTCCTCACGAGCGCTTCCTTGGCCCGCTTGCGCTCGGAGATGTCGCCGAGGACCAGGTGGATGGCCCTCGTGCCCCGGTCCTCGAACGCCGATGCGGTGACCTCCACGTCCACCACACGCCCATCGAGGCGCACGACGCGCGCCTCGATGGGCTCCACGACGCCCCCGCTGTCGCGCAGGCGGCGGATGCGTTCGCGGATCCGGGCGTGGTCGTCGGGATGGAACAGCGCGTTGGCAGACTTCCCGAGCAGCTCTTCGTCGCGCTGCGCGCCAAAAAGCCGGAGGCACGCGTCGTTGACCAGCGCCGCCCGGTCGTCCCGATCGACGAGGATGGCGACGGGAGCGTGCAGGACCAGGTCGCGGTAACGCGCCTCGTTCTCGCGCACCACTGCCTCGGCCGCCTTCTGGTCCTCGACGATGCTCAGGAGCGCCCGGCGCGAGCGGACTTCGATCTCGAGCAGGCGCGCCGTCGCGTCGGCGGCGGCGCGGAGCTGCTCTTCGGCGCCGCGACGCGCCGAGATGTCGAGGTGCGACCCGAGCATCCGCAGCGGGGCGCCCTGGTCGTCGCGCTCGACGATCTGGCCGAGCGTTTCCGTCCACCTCCAGTCGCCCGAGCGGGTTCGCTGCCGGAACTCCACGCGGTACTCGGGGAGCTTCCCGGTGAGGTAGTCGCGGTGCGCGGCCTCCACGGCCCCGCGATCGTCCGGATGCAACCGCTCGTTCGCGGCGGAGATGGTCTCGTGAAAGTCGGCCGGGTCGTAGTCGAGCTGGCGCGCGTACTGGGCGTTGACCGTCGACACCCCTGTCCGCAGGTCGAGGTCCCATAGGCCCAGGTCGGCGGCGTCGGCGGCCAGGCGCAGACGCTCCTCACTCTCGGGAGAGGACGTCCCGGATACTCTCGCGGCGCAGCCGGTTGACCATCAGGGCTCCCAACAGGGCCGTCGCCACGGGATAGATGACGATGACCGGCAGCCCGATCGCCCTTGTCACGTCGACCGCGACCGCCCACGGCAGGGTGAACATCAGGGCCAGCATCACGACGTGGACGACGAGGCCGAGCACGTATGCCTCGCGCAGCGAGAGGTCGTCGAGCCCCCGTCCGCGGAGCCGGCGCCAGGCGATCCCGATGCACCCCGAGGCCAGGATGACGGCCACGCCCGTCCACGCCGCCGCTCCGCCCTGGGAGAGGCGCGAGCGGCGGTCAGCGCCATCGCCACCGCGGCGGGAACGCACCGAAGAAGAGGCCGGCGACACCGAGCAGGACGGAGCGAGTGTCGAAGACGATGCCGGGGACGTACTCGAACGGGGTCACCATGACGACGAGGCCGATGACCCCGACCAGGATTCCGACGACAGCCCTCGGACCCACGCCGACGGGGTGCGCCGCGACCCGACGACGATGTCGTAGACCAGGGCCATCGCCAGCAGCATCGCGGCATTCTGGACCAGCGCGACGAATGTCCCCTCAGCCATGGCGGGCCACCGCGATCGTCCGTGCCGCTCGGGTAGCCCGGCGGCTCGCCGAGCCTGGCCAGCAGGCTGTTCACCTCGCGCTTGAGCTCGAGGACGCGCTCCTCGCGCCCCAGCGTCGCCTCGTGCCAGCGGCGGAGCTCGTCGAGCTGGACGGCGAGGTCGGCCTGGCTGGCGGCCAGCGCCTCGTCCGATCGTCGGCGAGCCACGTCTCGTTCGAAGCCGTCGAGGGCGAACGAGACGTCCGCCGCCATCTCCTCGAGCAGGGCACGCATCTCGCCGTCGAAGACGTGCGGCTCACGCCGAGTACAGGCGAGGACACGCCGACGGGAGCGCCGCCGCGGCAGCAGCGGCAGCGCGGCGGACGCGCGGAGGCCGACCCGCCGGCCCAGGTCGTGCCCGGGCGCAGTCGCCGGGTCGTCCAGGAAGTCGTCGGCGTAGTGCGGGCGGCGCTTCGCGCAAGGCGAGCGCCATCGGCCCCCGGCCCTCCGGCTGCGAAGGGTCGGTGCTGACCAGGAGCTTCACGGACGTAGTCGTCGATCGTGCCGGCGCGTGGCGACGGGCACGACGCGCTTCGACGTACTCCTCGACGATGCCGACCCAGGCCTCGAGGTAACCGCCGCGCTCCACGGCGATCCGGCAGATGCTCGCGAACAGCGCCGCTTCGTCGGTGGCGCGGACGATCGCCTGACCGGTCTCGGCCAGGGCCGCGTAGGCCGTGCTCAGCCGGCGAAGCTGGGCCTCGCGAGGCGTGACGTTCCGTGATGTCGCGGACGAAGCTCTGGTGGTGGGGCACGCCGTCGACGTCGATCGCCCGGGAGCTCACCTCGACCGGGAACGTGCTCCCGTCCCTGCGCACGTGGACCGTCTCGAACAGCGCGCCGTCCGGGCTCGCGGCGGCCTGCCAGTCCTGGTCCAGCACCGGCTGGGTCTCTGGCGCTCGCAGGTCGACCACGTGCAGCCGCAGCAGCTCCTCGCGGCTGTACCCGTAGGCTGGCCAGCGGCGGCGGCGTTCGCGTCCACGATCCGGCCGGACGCGTCTTCCAGCAGGAAGGGGTCGCGCGCGAGCACGAGCACCCGCTCGTAGAGATGGACCGACGACACGCGGTCGTCGCTCCGAGCGGAGCAGCCGCTGCCGGAGGCGGATCTGCCGCAAGGCCAGGGTCACAGCGCGACCGCCCCGCCGGTCAGGATCAGGGCGAGGAGGCCGATGACCAGGATGGAGCCGCCCAGGAGCTCGGCCTCGGCAAGGGCCTCGCGGCGTCCACCTTGGTGACCAGGAACCAGGGGGAATCCGGGACCGGCCGCAGGTCGGCCAGCACCGCCTCGCCGCGATAGTCCGTCCCCTCGAACTCGCCGACCCGCCCCAGGACTGCCGCGACCGCCGGGAGGTCGGTGCTGGAGAGGGGCTCGCGGTAACGTCAGGGCCGGGTCGGCCCGGTGCGCGGAGGACGTTCAGGTACAGGACGCTGTCGCCGTCCCGGCGGACGAGCAGCGTCTCCGCCGACTCGCCCGGCATGGGCTACGCCTCTGGATGGCCGGGTAGAGATAGCGGCTCGGATCGGACCGCAGGATGAGCACGGCCAGCGGGCGCCCGGATCCGTCGAGGATCGGGGCGGCGACGTCGATGTGGATGTCACCCGAGGGCTCGCCGCGGACGAGGTCCCCGAGCGCCGGCTCCCGCGAGACGACCGACCTCCGCGGCCAGGCGACGCGCCTCGGCGTCCAGGTCCGTCACGGAGGGTTCGACAGAGAGGAGCAGATCGCCCTCGGGCGTCGCGAGGATCACGTCGAGGTAGCGAGCCTGCTCTGCCGTTGGGTTCCAGCCGAGGAGCAGCCGAGACGCTCCACGCAGGTCCGCTCGGCGCGCGCGCGTTATCCGGGACCGCGAAGCCACGCCGCCACGGCCTGGCCGCTGAAGGCCCAGCCTGGCACCGACGTCGGCGTCCGCGACTCGCGCTTCGCGCCAGTCGACGACCTCGTCGGCCTTCAGGTCGCCTATCACGCGGAGCTCGGCGTGCCGCTGCGTGCGGATCGCGTCGACCGTCTGCCGGTAGATGGTGGATCCGGCCACGCCGACCAGCACGGCGACCGCGACGATCACGCCGGCCCCGACGATGCCCGGCCGGGCGGAGTGCCGCTGGACTTCACGGGGTCGTTGGGAAGCGGCGGCAGTCCGACTTCGCGCGAGCTGCCGTTCCCGAGCAGGACCCGGGAGGACAAGGGCAGGTTCCTCGGCCCTCGTCACCGCTCGCGCGGTGCCGGCATCACGAGGCCGGGGCTCGCACCGTCGCCTCCGCCCAGGCCTCCGCGGACTCGGCCGCCATCAGCCTGCCCCCGCGGGCCCGTCGCGGATGATCGATGGCCATGGCTCTCACTCGTCGAGCGCGGCGCGCTTCGTGCGCACGTCGGACCTCGGGACACGCGGCAAGACGAGCCCCGAGCTCGTTCCGACAAGGCGAGTCTGCCGACTCGATCTCAGCACGTCATGACGGATCGTCATGACCGTCGCCCCGGCCGATGAACTGCGGCGGGAGACTCGATGCCGCGGACCGGGCGCCTCGGCTCCCACGCCCCGCCCGCCGTCAGGACCCGGCTGCCGGCAGCTCGAGACGGAAGGTGGTGCCCTCGCCCTCGGTCGGACTCGAAGGTGACGTCGCTGCCCATGAGGCGGGCCGCCTTGCGGACGATGGAGAGGCCGATCCCGGTACCGGGGTACTCCTCGTCGCCGTGGAGGCGGGCGAAGACCTCGAAGATGCGCTCCCGGTACTCGGGGGCGATGCCGATGCCGTTGTCGGCGACCGCGATGGTGACCGAGTCGCCGTGGCGGGTCGCGCTGAGGGTGACGTGGGGAGCGACGTCGGGGCGGCGGTAGGTGATGGCGTTCTCGACGAGGTTGGCCAGGATCCGCTCGAGGAGCATCGGGTCGCCGACCGGGACCGCCAGGGGCTCGACGACCTCCAGCGTCCCCCCGGCCGCCTCGATCCGCTCGTCGAAGGTGGAGCGGAGCTGGGTCACGAGCGGCTCCAGGGGCACCGGCTCGGCGCGGAGCATCTCCCGTCCCAGCCGCGAGTAGTCGAGCAGCTCCTCGATAAGGACCCCCATCTCCTCGCCGGAGGCCATGATCGTGTCGAGGTAGTGGCGGCCCTTCTCGTCGAGCTCGGCCCGGTACCGGCCGGCGAGAGCGGAGGCGAACCCGCTGATCGACCGCAGCGGCGCCCGCAGGTCGTGGCTGATCGAGTAGCTGAAAGTCTCGAGCTCACTGTTCGCCGACTGCAGCTCCGCCGTGCGCTCCGCGACCCGCTGCTCCAGGTCCTCGTTGAGCCGGCGGATCGCGTCCTCCGCTCGCTTGCGCTCGGTGATGTCGGTGAGCGTGCCGGACATCCCGCTCCACCGCCAGGCATCGTCGTGGACCGGCCGGACGTGGGCCTCGACCCAGGTGGCGGTCCCGGGGGTCCCGACCAGGCGGAATTCGTGTCGGTACTCGTCCCGCTCGCCGTCGCCGACCTTGCGAGCCAGGTCGGCGTAGAGCGCCCTGTGGTCGGGGTGGATGAAGTCGATCATCGGGAGGCCGACGGAGTCGGCGACCCGGTGGCCCGTGAGCTCTTCCCAGGCGCGGTTGAGGAGCACGCATCGACCGTCCGCGTCGACGCGGAAGACGACCTCGCGGAGGTCCTCCACCACCGTCCGGTAGCGCTCCTCGCTGTCGCGGAGGGCGATGTCGGCGGTCTGCGCGCTGGTCAGCGCATGATCCAGGCGGCGACGATGCCGGTAAAGGACGAGCACGATCAGCCCGCCGAGCCCGGCGAACGTGCCGACCCGAAACGCGGCCGCGATCTCCGCCGGCAGGTCCGGACTGGCGGGTGTGACCTCGACGATGAACGCCGTGACGAGGGAGACGACCCACGCGGCGACCAGCGCGACCTTGAGCCGCCGACCGTGGAGGAGCGAGAGCGAGAAGGCGACGGCAATGATCGGGGCGGCAGCGAGAGCCGGGACGGGTGGCGGGATTGCCGCCATGACGAGGCACGCCGCGAGCGTGGAGGCCACGATCAGCACGACACCGCGATCCGACCGTCCGAGCAGCAGCTGTCGCCGCGCATAGACCAGCGCGACGACGATCACCAGCTGGACCGCGCAGGCGGCCCCCGTTGCAGGGTCGCCGGTCTCCAGCACGATCGCCACGCTCGCGAGCGCGAACACCAGGACGACGAGGGCGACCGCGACGGCCAGACGCGACATCTCCCGGGTCTCGTCCGCGAGCAGCGCGTCCTCCACGGCCATCCGGACTTCCGCGGGCAGGGCGACGTCGGGTCGGGAGTAGTCAACGGACGCGGCGTCCGGGACCGCGAGAGAAGGCGTGGCGGGAGCAGACAAGCGCGAGCACCCCGCGTGCGGTGGGGACGCCGTGCGACGTGAGGGAGCCAGCGTCGTCGATAGTGGCCACGGCGTCGCTCCCCCGATGGTCATGGGTGTCGCTGCTGGGGCGAACACCCGGCGAGGGCCGTCGGGCCGCCCGCGCGGCTCGCCGGATACTCCCAGGGGGTATGGAGCGCGTGCTAGGATGGGTGTCCGTTCCGCGCGCGTCCGCGGCCACGACAGCACGAGACCAGGTCTTCCGATGCCCGAACCAACCTCCCCCTTCGGCGGTTTCACCATCGACTTCGGCGCCCCCGGCGACGCCAGCCCGCTCGCGGCCGTGCCGCCCGCCGCGGCTGCCGGCGGAGTGCTGGAGGCGAGCGTCCTCATCCTCGGCTCGGGCCCGGCCGGCCTGACGGCCGCCATCTACGCCGCCCGCGCGAACCTCGCCCCGATCGTCCTTGCCGGCCACCAGCCGGGGGGCCAGCTGACGATCACGAGCGACGTCGAGAACTACCCCGGCTTCCCGGATGGGATCCAGGGCCCGGAGCTGATGCTCCGGTTCCGCCAGCAGGCGGAGCGCTTCGGGACGCGCGTCTTCGACGTCGAGGCGGACCGCGTCGACTTCTCGAGCCGCCCCTTCCGGGCATGGGCCGGCGGGGCCGAGTACCGCGCCCAGGCCGTCATCGTGGCGACCGGGGCATCGGCGCTGTGGCTGGGCCTCCCGTCCGAGGAGCGCCTCCGCGGGCACGGCGTCTCCGCCTGCGCGACCTGCGACGGCTTCTTCTTCCGCGACAAGGCCGTGGCCGTCGTCGGGGGCGGCGACACGGCCCTCGAGGAGGCCCTCTACCTGACCCGCTTCGCCTCGAAGGTTCACCTTCTCCACCGCCGCGACGACTTCCGGGCCAGCCGGATCATGCAGGCGCGCGTCGAGAGCCACCCGGGGATCGAGATCCACCGCGGCGTCATCGTGGACGAGGTGCTCGGCGAGGGTTCCGTCACCGGCGTCCGGCTGCGCGACGTGGCGAGCGGGGCGACCAGTGACCTCGCCGTCGAGGGCTTCTTCGTGGCGATCGGCCACCGGCCGAACACCGCTCCCTTCGAGGGGTGGCTGGCAAAGGACGAGAAGGGCTACCTGGTCGTCGAGGACGGGACCCGCTCCCGCATCGAGGGGGTCTTCATCGCCGGCGACGTCCACGACGGCCGGTACCGGCAGGCGGTCACGGCTGCCGGCGACGGCTGCCGGGCGGCGATCGACGCCGAGCGCTGGCTCGAGGAGACCGGCGCCGTCGAAGCCGCCACCGCCGCCGCGCCGTGAACGACCACCACGCGGCGGTGAGCGACGGCGCGGCGGGCGACCGCCACGTCGTGAACGGCGTCGCGTCGGGCGACGGCAGCGAGCCAACGCGCCGTCGCGAGGCGGGGAGCCGCCGCGCGGCGAGCGACCGTCGCGAGGCGGGGAGCCGCCGCGCGGCGAGCGACCGCCGCGAGGCGATGCTCCGCCGGCTCGGCATCGTCCCGGGCGTCGCGGAGCTCGTCAGGGCCGCCCTCGACGACGCGGTCGGGCGGGCCGAAGCAGTGCACGCGGCGGAAGGCGAGGCCGCGCCGGCGGTCGTCGTCCTCGATGCCGGCTGTGGCCGCAACTCCGCCCTCGCCCGCCACAGGGCCCGAATCGGGCGGTTCGTCGGCGTGGACATCCACGCCCCGGCGCCGGGGGCGCTCCCCTACCTCGACGAGTTCGCCACCGTCGACCTCTGCGCAGGCTCCGACGCCTTCCCGCCGGCGACGTTCGACCTGGTGCTCAGCTCGTTCACCGTGGAGCACTTCGCCGACCCCGGCGCGGCCTTCGCCAACCTCGCCCGCTGGCTGCGCCCGGGCGGGACGCTCGTCGTCACCACCGTCAACCGCCGCCATCCGTTCGTGGCCGCTTACCTAGGGATGCCGGATCGGCTCCGTCGTCGAGCTCAGCCCGTCGTCAAGGCGACCGCGGCCGACGCCCACCCGCTCGTCGGCGCCTGCAACGACCCCGCCGCGCTGCGGGCCGCGCTGCTGGCCGCCGGGCTGGTGGACGTCCGTGTCGAGACGGTCGGCCACCTTGCCCGCGCCTGGGGACGACGGCTGCCGACGTTCGCCCTCGGGCTCGTCGGGGACCTGCTGGCCCGCGGCGCCCCGTCGCGTCGCTCGACCCTCGTGGTGATCGCGCGGGCGCCCGAGCCCGCTGCGTGACCGGCCGCGGGGGCGCCGGCCGGCTCGCCCGCGGCCCGTTCGGCGGCGGGGAGCTGCCGCCGGCCATGCCGCCCGAGCGCCGGCGGCGGACGTTCACCCGGATCGTCGCCTTCTTCGGACCGTATCGCCGGCAGGTCGCGGTCGTCGTCGGCGCAATCCTGATCACGAGCCTCCTCGGCGTCGTCAACCCGATCCTGCTCAAGCTCCTCACCGACGAGGTGATCATCGGGCGGGACTACACCAACCTCGCCCTCTTCGTCGGCCTGATGATCGCCACCCCGATCGTGTCCGGCCTGATCGGCGTCGGCCAGACCTACCTCAACAACACCATCGGCCAGAGCGTCATGCAGGACCTCCGCAACGCGCTCTACGCCCACCTCCAGCGACTCCCGCTGCGCTTCTTCACCGAGACGCGCACCGGCGAGATCCAGAGCCGCCTCGCCAACGACGTCGGCGGCGTCCAGGCGGTCGTGACCGACACCGCCACGAGCGTCGCCGCCAACGTGGCCACGGTTGCCTCGTCGCTCGTCGCGATGGTCGTCATCGACTGGCGCCTGACGCTGCTGTCGGTGGGGATGCTCCCCTTCTTCCTCTACCTCACCCAGCGCGTGGGGCGCGTCCGCCGGGCGGTCTCCACCGAGACCCAGGAGGCGATGGCCGACATGACCTCGGCGACGCAGGAGACGCTGAGCGTCTCCGGGGTCCTTCTCACCAAGACGTTCGGCCAGCAGGCGACGGCGACCGATCGGTTCCGGACGCTGAACCGCCGGCTCGCCGCCCTCCAGCTCCGCCGGGCGATGGTGGGGCGCTGGTTCTTCATGATCATCGGCACGATCTTCAGCATCATCCCCGCGTTCGTCTACTGGCTCGCGGCCGTGCTCGCGATGAACGGCGACCCGTCGGCGCCCACGGCGGGCGACATCGTCGCCTTCACCACGCTCCAGAGCCGGCTCTTCTTCCCGCTGGGCCAGCTTCTCAACGTGCAGGTGGAGATCGCCGGGTCGCTCGCCCTCTTCGACCGGATCTTCGAGTACCTCGACCTCGACCCCGAGATCGTCGACGCGCCGGACGCGGTGACCCTCGAGCCGGCGGCGATCCGCGGCCGGGTGCGGCTGCACCGGGTCTGGTTCCGATACCCCACCGCGACCGTGCCGTCGGAACGGGCGCTCGAGGCGGTCGCGGGCGGCGGGCACACGCACGCGACAAGGTCCACGCCGGACGAGGCGGTGGCCGACGCCGTGGTGGAGCCGATCGTCGAGGATGCGCTCGAGGCGGGGCTTGCCGGCGCGGGGGCGGAGAGCGACGAGCCGGTGGATGGGCCGGTCGTCGCCACCCCGGCCCCGCCGGCCGCCTTCGCCCTCGAGGAGATCTCCTTCGAGGCCGAGCCCGGGCAGCTGCTGGCCCTCGTCGGCCCGTCGGGCTCCGGCAAGACGACCACGACCTACCTCGTGCCGCGCCTCTACGACGTCGACAGCGGCTCCGTCGAGATCGACGGCCTCGACGTGCGGCGGATCGCGCTGGCGTCCCTCGGGCGCGCGATCGGCGTGGTGACCCAGGAGACGTACCTGTTCCACGCGTCGATCCGCGACAACCTGCTCTACGCGCGGCCGGAGGCAACCGAGGCGGAGCTGGAGGCGGCGGCGCGCGCCGCCGCGATCCACGAGCGGGTGCTGGAGCTGCCGGCGGGCTACGAGACGATCGTCGGCGAGCGCGGCTACAAGCTCTCGGGCGGCGAGAAGCAGCGCATCGCGATCGCCCGGGTCCTCCTGAAGGACCCCCGGATCCTCATCCTCGACGAGGCGACGTCGGCGCTCGACACGGTCTCCGAGCGGCTCATCCAGGCCGCCCTGGAGCGGCTGATGGAGGGCCGCACGACGATCGCGATCGCCCACCGCCTCTCCACCATCCTGCGGGCCGACCAGATCCTCGTCTACGACCGTGGCCGAATCGTGGAGCGGGGCCGCCACGAGGAGCTGCTGGCGGTGGGCGGCCTGTATGCGCGCCTCTACCACGAGCAGTTCGAGGCGCCGGTGGGGGCGCCGGCCGAGGCGCCGGCGGGGGCACCGGCGGGGGCGAGCACGGACTGACCGGCCGGGGCGTCGGTTGCATGACTATGCGTCTGCAGTGTATAGTCATGCGTGACATGAGAACCCCGACGATCCGGCACGACGGGCCTGGCCCCTCCCGATACGCACGGCCGCCCGCGAGCGGCCCGGCGGACCCCGCCCGGGCAGCCGCCAACGCGCGCCCCGACCCGGCGGCGGCGACCGTGCGCCCGTGAGCGCGGGAAGCGGAGCGTCGGTCCGGGTTGCGCCGGGGCGCCGGGCCGTGCCGTTCCCCCGCGGCCCGCGCGGCGACGGCGTGCGAATCCGCGTCGCCATCGTGGGCGCAACCGGCTACGTCGGCGCCGAGCTCGTGCGGCTGCTCAGCCGCCACCCGGACGTCGAGATCGTCGGCCTCGTCGGGCGCGGCCGGAGCCGGGAGCCGATCGGCGGGACCCACATCCACCTCGACCGGACCGGACTCCACATCGACGCCACCGTTCCGGACGCCGACGCGGTCTTCCTGGCGCTCCCCCACGGAGCCGCGGCCGAGATCGTCCCCGACCTCGCCGCGACGGGCGCCGCGATCATCGACCTGGGCCCCGACTTCCGCCTCCGGGACGCCGCGGACTACCCGCGCTGGTACGGCTTCGAGCACCCCCGGGCGGACCTGCTCCGGGCCGCCGTCTACGGCCTGCCGGAGCTCCACCGGGCCGAGCTGGCCGCGATCCGCGACGAGAAGACCGCGATCGTCGGCGTGCCCGGCTGCTACCCCACGGCCACGCTGCTCGCGCTCGCTCCCCTCGCCCGGGCCGGGTTGATCGGGGACCTCGTCGTCGACGCCAAGTCGGGCGTCTCCGGCGCGGGCCGCGAGCCGAAGCAGGACCTCATGTTCGGCGAGGTCAACGAGAGCGTGAGGGCATACGGGATCGGCGGCCACCGCCACGTCGCCGAGATGGAACAGGAGCTGGCGGCGCTCGGTGCCGGCGCCGGGCACGGAGCCGACGCGAACCCGGGCGTGCGGGGCGTCGACTTCCTTCCCCACCTGGTCCCGATGACGCGCGGCATCCTGTCGGCCTGCCACGTCCGCCCCACGCGGCCGGTGACCCAGGGCGAGCTCGACGCCCTCTACGCCGAGGCGTATGCCGGCGAGGCCTTCGTACACGTGGTCAACGAACCGCCCGCTACGAAGCACGTCCTGGGCAGCAACGCCTGCCGGGTCCACGTCCGCCTCGACGAGCGGACGGGGCGCGTCCTCGCCCTCGGCGTCATCGACAACCTCGTGAAGGGGGCCGCCGGCCAGGCGATCCAGGCCTTCAACGTCGTCCACGGGCTGCCGGAGAGCGCCGGCCTCGAGCAGCTGCCATTGGCGCCGTAGCGATGACGAGCGAACCACGATGACGACCGAGCCCGCGACCACTGCGCCGCCCGACGAGCTGCCGGCCGAAGCCACCGCCGCCGACGGGCTCCTGGTCGCGCTCCCCTCCTCCCTGCCGGCGGTGCGCCGGGCCGCCATCCTGCCGGCCGGATTCGCCGCCGGGGCCGTCGCGGCGGGGATCAAGGCGAGCGGCAGGCCCGACCTCGCGGTGATCCGGGCGACCGGCGAACCGGCGTCGGCCGCCGCCGTCTTCACGACGAACCAGGTGGTCGCGGCGCCCGTCCAGGTCTCCCGGGCGAACCTGGCGGCCACGCGGCCCGCGGCGACCGGCGGGGACCGGGCAGCCGACGGGAGCGCGGGCGACGGGAACCCGGCCGCGGCGATTGCGGCGGGTCCGGCACCCGGGCGCGAGGGCGACCACTTCGGCCGCGCGGCGGCGATCGTCGCCACGAGCGGCTGCGCGAACGCCGCGACCGGACTCGCCGGCCTGGCCGACCAGGTGGCAGTCAACGGGTCCGTCGCAGTCCACTTCGGGGTCGACCCGCTGGCGGTCCTGAACCTCTCCACGGGGGTCATCGGGACGCGGCTCCCCGTGGACAGGATCTCCGCAGGGCTCGTCAGCTTGGCCGCCACCGGCCTCGCGGCGGGCGACGACGGCCTCCTCGCGGCGGCCGAGGCGCTCCGGACGACCGATTCGGTGGCCAAGATGGCCGCGACGCAGGTCGACCTGCCCGGCGCCGACGGGACGCCGGTCACCGTCACGGTCTCGGGAATCGCGAAGGGGGTCGGGATGATCCACCCCCGGATGGCCACGATGCTGGCGGTGATCCTGACGGACGCGGCCGTGGATCCGGGCACGCTCCACGGGCTCCTCCGCGCGGCGACCATCCGGACCTGGAACCAGCTCTCCGTCGACGGCGACACGAGCACCAACGACACCGTCTTCCTGCTCGCCTCGGGCACGTCCGCGGCGCTCCCGGTCGCCCCCGGCACGCCTTCCGCCGCAACCCTCGGCGGCGCGGTCGAGGCCGTCGCACGGTCGCTGGCCCGCCAGCAGGCGGCCGACGGCGAGGGCGCGACGACCCTCCTCACCTGCCAGGTTTCGGGCGCCCGCGACGACGTCGACGCCAGGGCGGTCGCCCGCGCTGTCGTCTCGAGCAGCCTCGTCAAGGCCGCCGCCCACGGCCGCGACCCCAACTGGGGCCGGATCGCCGGCGCCGCGGGGAACGCCCGGCTGGGCGAGGCCCGCCTCCTCGAGAACGCCGGCCTCGCCCACGCGGAGGCCTGCGCCCGGGCCGGCGCGCCGGTGGCCCTGGACCCGGCCGCCCTGCGAATTGCGATCGCCGGCCATCTCGTCTACGACGGGCCGGCGGGCGGCCCCGCCGCGTTCGTCCGGCCAGCGGTCCGCGCCGCGATGGCCGGCCCCGAGATCCTGCTCCGCCTCGACCTCGGCCTGGGCGCTGGAACCGGCGAGGCGTTCGGCTGCGACCTGACCGAGCAGTACGTGATCGAGAACGCGGAGTACACGACGTGAGCGAGATCCTCGTCCTCAAGCTGGGTGGGACGACCCTCGCCGACCAGCAGCAGGTGCTGACCGAGGTGGCCGCCGTCGCGCGGAGCCGCCCCGTGGTCATCGTCCACGGCGGCGGCAAGCGGATCACCGAGTGGCTCGACCGGCTCGGCGTCCCGACCCGCTTCGAGGGGGGCCTTCGCGTCACCGACGCCCAGGCGCTGGAGGTCGCGGCCGCCGTCCTGCGCGGCGTGGTCAACTCCGAGCTCGTCGCGGCGCTTCGCGACCTGCGGGTCGACGCAGTGGGTCTCTCGGGCGTCGACGGCGGCCTGCTCGTCGGCGAGCGCGTGCCCGGGATGGGTCTCGTCGCCCACGTCGTCGGCATCAGGCGCGACCTGCTCGATGCCGTGCTGGTGGGCGGGCAGGTCCCGGTGGTGGCACCGCTCGCCCGCGACGAGGAGGGCATCGTCTGCAACGTCAACGCGGACGACGCGGCGGCGGGGCTGGCCGCCGGGCTCGGCGCCCGCCAGCTGGTCCTGATGACCGACGTCGACGGAATCCGGGGGGCCGATGGGGCCAGGATCGCCTCGCTGACGGCGACCGAGGCCGAGGCCCTCATCGGCGCCGGCACGATCCTGGGCGGGATGGTCCCCAAGATCCGGGCCGCCCTCGGCGGGATCGCGGCGCCCGGCGCCGAGGCGGTCATCTGCGACGCGTCCGCGCCCGGGGCGCTCGCCCGGGCGCTCGCCGACCCGACCTTCGGCACCCGGATCACGGGGGCCGGCGAAGCAGCCGGGGGCATGAGCCCCGTCGTCGCCGCCCGCGGGGGAGCGCGTGAGCCCGCCGTCGCCGCGCGCCGCGGACAATCCTCGACCTGGTGACGACCCGGGCGATCGGCAGCCAGGAGGAGCTCGCCGGGCTCCTGCGCGAACGCGGGTTTCCGGTCACGCAGGCCACCGTCAGCCGCGACGTCGCCGACCTCGGCCTCGTCAAGGCTCCGCGTGGCGACCACCACGCCTACGTCACCGCCGCCTCGCTGGCGTCGGGGACGACCTCGGCGCCCGATCGTGGTTCGCCGGACGAGGCGCGCCTGCGGCGGATCCTCGCCGATTACCCCGTGACGGTCGCCCGCAGCGGGCTGACCCTCGTCCTGGTGAGCCGGCCCGGCGCCGCGTCCGCGATCGCCCAGGCGATCGACGAGTCGCGCCTCGAGGACCAGGTCGGGACGCTGGCCGGCGACAACACGCTCCTCGTCCTCTTCGCCGACGAGCCCGCCCTCGAGCGCTGGCGGGCCGACTTCACCGCCCTCGCCGCGCAGGCGGCCCCCGGCCTTCCCGGGGGCGACCTCGCGAAGACGTATCCCCATGTCCGAACGGAGGCATCACAGCAATGAAGAAGGTCGTCCTCGCCTATTCCGGCGGTCTCGACACCTCGGTCGCCGTCGCCTGGCTGCAGGAGCAGCACGACGCCGAGGTCGTGACCCTCACCGTCGACGTCGGCGGCACCTCGCTCCGGGAGGGCGTCGAGCGGCGGGCGCTGTCGGCGGGGGCCAGCCGTGCCTACGTCGTCGACGCGAAGGAGACGTTCGTCCGCGACTTCTGCTGGCCCGCGCTCCAGGCGAACGCCCTCTACCAGGGCGCCTACCCCCTGGCGACCGCGCTTGCCCGGCCGCTGATCGCCCAGCTCCTCGTCGAGGTTGCCCAGAAGGAGGGCGCCGACGCCGTCGCCCACGGCAGCACCGGCAAGGGCAACGACCAGGTCCGCTTCGACGTCGCCGTCCACGCCCTGGATCCCGGGCTCGAGGTCGTCGCCCCGCTGCGCGTGGGCATGGGCCTCTCGCGCGACCAGGAGATCGACTACGCGATCGCCCGCGGGATCGAGATCCCGATCACCAAGGCCTCGCCGTACTCGATCGACGTCAACATGTGGGGCCGCTCCTGCGAGACGGGCATCCTCGAGGACCCCTGGGTCGCCCCGCCGGCCGACGCCTTCGCCTGGACGGTCGACCCGGCCGACGCCCCGCCGGCAGTGGAGGTCGTGATCGGCTTCGAGGGTGGCATCCCGGTCTCGCTCGACGGCGAGCGCCTGGACCCGGTCGCCCTGGTCGAACGCCTCAACGCGGTCGGCGGCGCGCACGGCGTCGGGCGCATCGACCACGTCGAGGATCGGCTGGTCGGCATCAAGAGCCGCGAGATCTACGAGACGCCCGCGGCGACCATCCTGCACGCCGCCCACCGGGCGCTCGAAGGGCTCACCCTCTCCAAGGACACCCTCCGCTTCAACCGCTTCGTGGCCAACGAGATCGCCCAGCTCACCTACGACGGCCTCTGGTTCAGCGCCCTGCACCGCGACCTGCGGGGCTACGTGGCGAGCTCCGGGCGGGCCGTCTCGGGCGACGTCCGGGTGCGGCTGGACCACGGGTCCGCGACGGCCAACGGGCGGCGCTCCCCGCTGTCGCTGTACGACAAGAACCTCGCCACCTACGACGAGGGTGACGCGTTCGACCACGCGAGCGCGGTCGGGTTCATCGAGATCTTCGGCCTGCCGCTCCGCGTGGAGGCCGCCCGTCACGGCGCGGTCGGCGCCCACTACGGGGCAGCCTGGACCTGGACCCTGCCCCTCCTGGCCGACCTCCCCTCCACGGTCACGGACCGCGGGACCGCGGGATCGGCGTCCTGAGCGACGCGGGAACGCCCGCAGGCGATGGGCCGGCGCCCGGGAGCGACGCACCGCGCGGCGACGCCCGGGTGACTCGCGCACACCCGGCGCCGGTTCGCGCCGCAACCGGTGGCGGCGCCCGGGTGACTCGCGCACACCCGGCGCCGGTTCGCGCCACAATCACGGCGATGCCAGATCCGCGCCCCACTCCCCTGCCCCGGGCGGCACGCGTCCGACCGCCGGTCGCGCCGCTGACCGCGGAAGATCGCGTCGAGCGCCTCGCCGCCGACGCTGCCTTCCTGACCCCCGAAGACCGACACGCTGCGCACGCTCCGGGAGCTCTCCTTCCTGCACGAGTTCGCCCAGCTGGCCACGCAGGCCCGCGACTGGGACGAGCTGATGCAGACGGTGGTCGACCGGACGCGCGAGGCGCTCCACGTGGAGGTCTGCTCCTTCTACCTCCTCGACCACGCCACCGACCGGCTCACCCTGGCGGCGACGAACGGCCTCGACCAGGAGCACATCGGGAAGGTCAGCCTCGCCCTCGGCGAAGGGGTCACGGGGGCGGCCGCCTCCGCCCGCCGGCCCATCGAGGTCCCCGACGTGCGGCTCGACCCGCGCTTCAAGTACCTCCGCGGCTTCGACCTGGCGGGCCTCACCTCGATGCTCTCGATGCCGCTCACCTGGAACGACCTGGTCGTCGGCGTCCTCAACGTGCAGACGGTGGAGACGCGGCGGTTCACCCCGCGCGAGATCACGCTCCTCGGGACGATCGCGGCGCTCCTGGCCGGGATCGTCGAGAAGGGCCACCTCCAGCGCGAGCAGGAGCGCCAGCTCGAGACGCTCCAGCAGCTCGACGAGGCGCGCGCGGAGCTCCTGTCGCTCGTCACCCACGAGCTGCGGACCCCACTGTCGGTGGTCCGGGCGTACATCGACCTCCTCGCCGACGCGGCCGGCGGGATCAGCGACGCGCCCGAGCCGTCGAGCACGGAGGACTGGCGCAACGCCGCCGTGGACCAGATCACGCGGCTCGACCGCCTCGTCGACTCCATCCTCGTCTCGGTGCGCGGCGAGGGGCTGGTCGCCCTGGCCCGGTCGCCCCTCGACGTCGGGGGTGTCGTCGGCGAGACCATCGACCTGCTCCGGCCCCTGCTGCGCAATCACCGGCTGCGCTGGGAGCAGGCCGACGAGCCGCTCGTCGGCGTGGGCGACGAGGCCCGCTTCCGGCAGGTGATCGAGCTCCTCCTCGAGAACGAGGCGAAGTACGCGCCCCGCGGCACGGGCGTCTCGGTGGGCGCGTGGCGCCAGGCGGGCGAGATCCGGGTCTACGTGACCGACGAAGGCTCGGGCATCCCGGTGGAGGAATGGCAGACGGTCTTCGAGGCCTTCGTCCGCAAGGCCCGCCGGCGCGGTCGGGGCTCGGGGATCGGCCTCTACGCGGCCCGGCGCCTGATCGACGCGATGGGCGGGCGGGTTTGGATCGAGGGAAACGGGTACGGCGGGAGCCGGTTCGTCGTCGCCCTGCCCGCGGCCGACGGGCGCTGACGATCGGAGTGGAGGGACGAGCGCGATGACCATTCTCCAGCCGCCGGACGGCCTGCGGATCCTGGTGGTGGACGACGAGCCGGCCATGGTCGGCGCGGTCACCGCCCTGGTGGGGACGGCGGGCCACCAGGTGATCACGGCGTACGACGGCGAGACCGCGCTGCGCCGCTTCGAGGAGGAGGCTCCCGACCTCGTCCTCCTGGACCTCGCCATGCCCGGCCGCGACGGCGTCGAGGTCTGCCGCGAGATCCGCAAGATGAGCCGGACGCCGATCATCGTCCTGACCGGCGAGGCCGACGAGCTGGCCAAGGTAGAGGCGCTCGACGCCGGCGCCGACGACTACGTGACGAAGCCCTTCGGCAAGCAGGAGCTCCTGGCCCGGATCCGCGCGGTCATGCGGCGCCTCGAGGGCGGCGACGCCCCGGCCGGCGGCCTCCGGGTGGGCTCGCTGTCCCTCGACACGGGCCGCTACGAGGCGTCGGTGGAGGGGACGGTCCTGGCCCTGACCCGGACGGAGTTCGCTCTCCTCGCCTCTCTCGCAGCCGCCCGGGGGCGGGTCGTCCCCCACGACCGGCTCCTCGCCGCCGGCTGGCCCAGCGACCCCGATCCCGATCCGCAGTGGCTCAAGCCGCACCTGGCCCGTCTGCGCGCCAAGCTCGAGGAGGCAGGGGCGCCGCTGCCGACCTCCGTGCGGGGCGTCGGCTATCGCCTGCAGGCGCCCGGGGAGTAGCCGGCGTCAGCGCCCCGACGGGCGGGGCGGGGCAGGGGCACGGCCGCCGCGGGCGCTCCACGGGGGTCAGCGGTCGCGCCGCCCGAGCGCTCCGGCAATCGCGGCGACGTGGGCGGCGGTCGTGCCGCAGCAGCCACCGACGATCGACGCACCGAGGTCCACGGCACGCCGCGCGTAGTCCGCCGCGTCGTCGGGCGTGGCCGGGTAGGTCACGCTTCCGTCGGCTCCCGCCACCGGGAGGCCCGCGTTCGCCTTGGCGACGAGCACCAGGCCGGGCGCCCCGGCGCGGAGCCCGGGCAGGACCGCGAGAACCGCCTCGAAGCCGGCCCCGCAGTTGGCCCCGACGGCGGCGACCCCGAGCTCGGCGAGCGCGGCGGCAGCGTCCTCGGGCCGATCGCCGAACAGGGTCCGGCCGCGCTCGAAGGTGAGCGTGGCGATGATCGGCAGTCCCGGCGCGCCGTCCTGAGCCCCCTGCACGGCCGCCCGCGCCTCGGCGAGATCGGCCATCGTCTCTACCCACAGGAGGTCCGCGCCCGCCGCCGTGAGGGCCGCCGCCTGCGCCGCAAAGGCGTCGCGGGCCGCCGCCGGCTCGAGCTCCCCGTATGGGGCGAGCAGCGCGCCGCTCGGCCCGATGTCGCCGGCCACGAGAACGCCCGCCGGCACGGCCCGCCGCGCGATCGCGACCGCGGCGGCGCAGACGGCGGCGGCGCGACCGGCCACGGGCCCGTCGGCGAGACGCACCGGGCTGGCGCCGAAAGTGGCGGTCAGGACGACCCGCGCTCCGGCGGCGGCATGGGACGCGTGCACGGCGCCCACGGCGGCCGCCCCTTCCGCGGTCAGCAGCCACGCCTCGGGCGGCACACCGAGCGGAAGCCCGCGGGCGATCAGCGCGCTGCCCATCGCGCCGTCGGCCGCCACGGGCCGGCGGCCGAGGTCGAGGAGGTCAGCGAAGTTCACGTCGTCTGCGTTCACGAACGCGACCCTGCACCGTGCGGCCGGTGCCCGTCAAGGGCCGGCCCGATCGGCGTGCGGGCAAGGGCGCGGCTCTCCTCTGCTGGCCCCGGATCCCGGCTCGCCGGCACCGGTTCGACCAGCCAGAACGAGGCGCGCTCGGTCGCCCATCGCGCAAGGAGGGCGGCTGCGAGGTCGCTCCCCTCGGCGGCGTGGCCTGACACCAGGTGCCACAGCTCCGCCTCGAACTCGGCCGCGTCGGGGCGCCGCCCCGCGTCGCATTCGGCCGCGTCCACGTTCGGCCCAGCCTCGTTAGCGAGCGACGTCAATGCCGTTGCCCGCACGCTCCCGGAGTGGATCCGCAGCGGCACCCGGCCGTCCGGGTCGTACAGCCAGGCGCGGCCGCCCGTCATCCCGGCCCCGAAGTTGCGCCCGGTCGGCCCGAGGACCACCACGACACCGCCCGTCATGTACTCGCAGCCGTGGGCGCCGATCCCCTCGACGACCGCCGACGCGCCGGAGTTGCGGACGGCGAAGCGCATGCCCGCCCTGCCCACCAGGTGGAGGCGCCCGCCCGTCGCCCCGTAGAGGCACGTGTTCCCGGCAATCGCCTCGCCCTCGGCGCGGAAGCCGGCCGTCGCCGGCGGCCGGACGACGACCGTGCCGCCCGACAGGCCCTTGGCAACGTAGTCGTTGGCGACGCCCGTGACGACGATCCGGACGCCGTCCGTCGCGAAGGCGCCCAGGCTCTGGCCGGCTGCGCCGGTGGCGCGCAGCTCGACGACGTCCGAGCCGACCGGCGCGGCCGATTCCGCCCCGGCGCCCGTGAGCATCCGGATCCCGGCCGGGCTCGCCGCGACGACGTCCGGGCTGCCCTCCATCGGCGGCACCGAACCGCGAAGCGCCCGGGGTCGATCCGTGCGTCCCGCCCGATCCCTGGCGCGCTCGAGGTCGCCGGAGATCCGGGCGCCCACCGTCCGCTCTCCCGTGGTGAGGTCCGCCAGGATCACGACCGGGGCAGGCGCAGCATGCCCCGCGACGGCTGCCGCGATCGCCGGTGCCAGCGCCCCGGCCAGCCGATCGTCGAGGGGGCTCGCCAGGGGCGCGTCGGCGATGCGCCCGCGCGCCTTCGGGGCATCCGTCGTCCGGGCGGCCGGCAGCCGCCACGGCGGAGCCCCGACCACGGCGTCGAGGTCGAGTGACGCACCCACCGCGACCGCCAGGCGGTCGGTGCGCCCCACCGCCTCCGCCAGGCTGCGGAAGCCGAGGGCCGCCAGCTCCCGGCGGACGTCCTCGGCAAGGGCCGTGAAGAAGGCAACGACCTGCTCGGGTGTCCCCTTGAACTTCGCCCGGAGATCGTCGCGCTGCGTGGCGATCCCGGCGGGGCACGTGTCGAGGTGACACTGGCGGGCCATGTCGCAGCCGAGGGCGACCAGGACGGCCGTCCCGAAACCGTACTCCTCCGCGCCGAGGAGTGCCGCGACCACGACGTCGCGCCCGGTCTGCAGCCCCCCGTCGGCTCGAAGGACGACGCGGTCGCGCAGCCCCTGGCGCACGAGCACCTGGTGGGCCTCGGCGAGGCCGAGCTCCCACGGGGCGCCGACCGACTTGATCGAGGAGAGCGGGCTGGCACCGGTGCCGCCGGCATGGCCGGAGATCAGGACGTAGTCGGCATGGGCCTTGGCAACGCCCGCGGCGATCGTCCCGATGCCGGCCGAGGCGACGAGCTTGACCCCGATCCGGGCCGCGGGGTTGACGGCCCGCAGGTCGGCGATGAGCTGGGCGAGGTCCTCGATCGAGTAGATGTCATGGTGGGGCGGCGGGCTGATGTAGGTCATCCCGACCTGGCCGCGGCGCAGGGACGCGATCAGGGGCGTCGCCTTCTTCGCCGGGAGCTGCCCGCCCTCACCGGGCTTGCTTCCCTGGGCCATCTTGATCTCGAGCTGCTCGGCCCGGGCGAGGTAGCGCGTCGTGACCCCGAAGCGGGCCGTGGAGACCTGCTTGATCGCCGACTCGGCCAGCTCGCCGTTGGCGTCGGGCTCGTACCCGGCGGGGTCCTCGCCACCCTCGCCCGTGTTGGAGGCCGCCCCGAGGCGCCGCATCCCGATCGCGATCGCGCGGTGGGCCTCGGGGGAGAGCGCGCCGAGGCTCATCGCCGACGAGACGAAGCGGCGGACGATCTCCGCGGAGGGCTCGACCGCGGCGAGGGGCACCGTACGGGCCCGCCGCAGGACCAGGAGGTCGCGAACCATCGCCGGCTCGTCGCGCGCGACCGCGGCGCGGTAGGCCGCCAGCCGGGCTTCGACGGCCTCCTCGGTCGCCGCCGGGGCGAGGGCGGCACCGGGGCCGACGCCGGTCGGGTGGCCGGCCGCGAGGGCCTGGGTCGCCTTCACGACGGCCGGGGCGAAGGCATGCATCTCGCCGTCGGCGCGGAAGCGAGCGAAGCCGGGGTCGAGGAGGGCAAGGGCCGAAGCCGCCGCGCGGGCTGGAGACGGGGTCGGCGCCGCGGACGCCGGAGACGTGGCCGGCGCCGGCACGTGAGCAGGAAACCAGCCCGTCTCGGCGGACGCAGTCGGCGCGGGCGCCGAGCCGGAGACATGCCCGGCGCGTCGGACGCCGTAGAAGTGGTCGGCACCACGGTCGCCGGGTCGAGGTGGGCAGCCGCGGGGCGCGCGGGCGCCGGCACGTACGCGTAGGCGACCGCATGACGGGCGAGGGCCTCCGCGCCGAGTCGCTCGAAGGCGGCGGCACCCACCGTCCGCGGTGCGGCCGGGAAGCAGCGATCGACGACCGACTCGGCGAGGCCGATGACGTCGAAGAGCTGGCCCCCGCGGTACGAAGCCAGGGTGCTGATCCCCATCCGGGCGAGCACCTTGCGAAGGCCGTGCTCGAGCGCTTCGAGGAGGTTCGCCTCGGCCCGCTCCGGGTCGAGCTCTTCGCTCCCCCGGGAGCCGGCGATCTCGCGCGCGACGGCGATCGCGTGCCAGGGGTGGACGGCGTCGGCGCCGGCGGCGAGGAGCATCGCGAGGGCGTGGACGTCGAAGGCGTCGCCGGCATCGGCGAGAAGATCGCAGGCGTCGCGCAGGCCGGCATCGACGAAGGCGGTGTTGATCGCCCCCACGGCGAGGAGGCTGGGGATCGGCGCCACGCCGGGGCCGGCGCCGCGGTCGCTCACGACGAGGAGGTCCGCGCCGTGGTCCCTGGCGCGGGTCGCCTCGAGGACGAGCCCGTCGAGGGCGATGGCCAGCCCCGCCGCGCCGGCGGCGGCCGGCCAGGTCGCGTCGAGGGTGACGATCCGCCATGGCTCGGTGTCGCCCGGGCCGCGGCGGCCGAGGCCAAGCAGGGCGTCCCTTCCCGACGTCCCGAGCACGGGCCCCGCGAGCCGCACGCACCGTGGCGCCCCGCGACCGGCCCGGTCGAGGAGCCTCGGCCGCGGCCCGACCGGCACCTCCAGGCTCATGACCGCGCGCTCCCGTTCGGGATCGATCGGCGGGTTCGTCACCTGCGCGAACGCCTGCCGAAGGTAGCCGGAAACGCCGCGCGGGCGACGCGCCATGACGGCGAGGGGCGTGTCGTCGCCCATGCTCCAGGTCGGCTCGCGGCCGCTGGTGGCCATCGCCCTCACGGTCATCCGAAGCTGCTCCGCGTCGAGCCCGAAGAGGACCTGGCGCCGAAGGGCAGCTTCGGCATCGGGCTGGACGGCACCGGCACGGGGCCGGGCGGCGTCGACACGCGCGGCGGCATCGGCCGATGGCGCGGCGCCGGCACGTGGCGGGACGGCGCCGGCCGACGGGACAACGCCGACAAGCGCGGCGGCATCGGCCGATGGCGCGGCGACGGCCGGCTCGAGGAGCCGCGGCGCACGGCCGGCCGGGCCGGCGGCGATCGCCGATCGCTTCGCCTCCCCGTCTTCGAGGATCCGGCCCGCGAACGTGTCGACGATGAGCAGCTCGCCCGGCCCCAGGCGCCCGCGCCGGATCACCTGGCCCGCGTCGACCGGCAGCATCCCCGCCTCCGAGCCGCAGACCACCAGGCCGTCGCGACGAACCTCGAAGGCGGCGGGCCGCAGGCCGTTGCGGTCGAGCACGCAGCCGACGCGCCGTCCGTCCGAGAAGACGAGCGCCGCGGGCCCGTCCCACGGCTCGATGCGGGCGACGGCCGCCGCCTGCCAGGCGGCGAGGCCGGGGACTGCCTCGTCGCGCAGGTCCAGCGCCTCGGGGAGGAGCGTCATCACGGCCGCATCGATCCGCCAGCCGGCGGCGAGCAGGAGCTCGAGCGCCTCGTCCAGCGACGTCGAGTCGGACCCGGCCGGATCCAGGAGCGCCGTCCCGCCGATCGCGAGCACCCCGAGACGCCTGCCCAGCGCGCCGCCGCCCAGGCGCGCGGAGCGCCCGCGCATCGCCTCGCGGTTGCCCCGCACCGTGTTGATCTCGCCGTTGTGGGCGACCAGCCGGAACGGCTGGGCGAGGGCCCACGACGGGTGCGTGTTCGTCGAGTAGCGCTGGTGGAAGACGGCGTACGGGACGCGGACGGCGCCGCTCCCGAGGTCGCCGTAGAAGCGCCCGAGCTCGGCGCCGACGAAGAGGCCCTTGTAGACGAGCGTCCGTCGCGAAAGCGAGGCGACGTGGAATCCAGCGAGTCCCGGGGTTGCCGCCGCGGCCGCTTCCGCGGTCCGCCGGGCGAGAAACAGGGCGCGGTCGAAACCGGCCGGGCCCATGCCGGGCGGGCGGGCGACGACCACGTGGCGGACGTCGGGAGCGGTAGCGGCCGCCTCGGGCCCGAGGACGGTGTGGTCGACCGGCACGCGTCGCCAGGCGAGCACAGCCAGGCCCTCGGCCGCCAGGGCGTCGTCGAGGATGCGGCGCGCGGTCGCGCCGGCGGCCGGGTCGGCGGGCAGGAAGACGGCGCCCACGGCGAGCCGCGCGGGGTCGGGCTCGGCCACGCCGGCGTCGATCGCCAGGGCGGTCGCCAGGGCGGGCGTGACGGGGATCGCCAGCCCCGCGCCGTCGCCCGTCTTCGCGTCGGCCGCGATCGCGCCCCGGTGGGTCAGCGACGCGAGCGCCTCGAGCGCCAGGGGCACGACGCGCGCCGCTCTTCGGCCACCGCGGCTCGTCTCGGCGATGAACCCGACGCCGCACGCGTCGTGCTCGAACCGGGGGTCGTAGAGGGGGGCGACAGGGATGGCCGTGGCGGCGGTGGCAGCGGGGACGGGAAGCCGCGGCGCAACGCAGGCCGCGTGGATGGCCGGCGAGGCGGGGGCGAGACGCCGCGGCGTGGCGCGGAACGGGCCGACGACCCGCGAGGCGGAGACGGCCGGCGAGGCGGGGATGGTCGACGCGGCGACGATGGCCGTCTCGCGGAAGGCGGGCCGTCCCTGCGCGCCGGGGGCGGGACGTCGCGGTCGGTCCATCGGGGCGGCCTCCAGGGGGTCGCTGGGCCTCGCCCGCATCGCGGGAGCCCGACCGTACCTCCCCGCCGCGTCGCGATCAGTACCGCACCGGCACGGACGGGTGCGGATCGGGTGACGCGCGGGTTGCCGTTGCGAACGGGACCGCCCGCGCGACCGAGTCGCAACCCGGGACCCGGTGCCACCGCGGTTGCGAATGGGGACGCTCGCCGGCTGGGGCACAATGGCCGCATGAGCGAGCTGCCCCGCATCCCGGCCCAGGGCGCCCCCGAACCCGGCGCCGCGCCCCATCCCACGCGCATCGCCGTCGTCGGCACCGGCGCCGTCGGCTCGACGTTTGCCTTCGCCCTTCTCCTCTCGGGCGTCGCCGCCGAGATCGTCCTCGTCGATGCCAACGCGCGCAAGGCCGAGGGCGAGGCGATGGACCTGATGCACGCTGTCCCGTTCGCGCGGACGACGCGGATCTGGGCCGGCACGATCGCCGACTGCGCGGGCGCCGCGATCACGGTCATCTCGGCGGGCGCGGGCCAGAAGCCGGGCGAGTCGCGGATCGACCTCGTGGCGAAGAACGCGGCGATCTTCCGGGAGATCGTGCCCGCCGTCGCCCGGGCCAACCCGGACGGGATCATCCTGGTGGCCACGAACCCGGTCGACGTGCTCGCCTACCTGACCTACCGGATCTCCGGGCTCCCCTCCGCCCGGGTCCTCGGCTCGGGGACGATCCTCGACACCGCGCGCTTCCGGGCGCTCCTCGCCGAGCACTACGGGGTGGATCCGCGATCCGTCCACGCCTACATCGCCGGCGAGCACGGCGACACGGAGGTGCCGGTCTGGTCGTCGGCGAACATCGCGGGGATGCCGCTGGCGGACTTCGCGACCGCCAACGGGGTGGGCCACGACCAGGCGCAGCTGCAGGCGATCTTCGAGGCGACGCGCGACGCCGCCTACCAGATCATCGAGCGCAAGGGCGCCACCTACTACGCCGTCGCCGCGGGCCTGATGCGGATCGTCGAGGCGATCCTGCGCGACCAGTCGACCGTGCTCTCGGTCAGCTCGCTGGTCTGCGACTACTACGGCATCGACGACGTCTACCTGTCGGTGCCGACCGTGGTCGGCCGCGGCGGCGTCGAGCGGACGCTGCGCCTGGGACTCTCCGCGGAGGAGGCGTCGGGGCTGCGCCGCTCGGCGGAGCTCCTGCGCTCGACGATCGCCACGCTGGAGCTCGACCGGGCGTAGGCGTCCGGGCTCTGCGCCGCTAGGACTCCGCCAGCCGCGCCCGGGCCGCCGCCAGCGCCGCCGCCACCCGCGCGGGCGCGGTTCCCCCGATCACGTCGCAGGAGGCGAGCGCCGCCTCGATCGTGGCGGCCGCGCGCAGCTCAGCGGGGAGCGCGGCGTCCCCGACCAGGCCGAGCGCAGTCGTGTCGCCGGCCTCGGCGAGCGCGGCGGCCACCGCCGAGTCCTCGATCTCGGTGAGGCCGATCCCCTGCCGCTCGGCGGCCGCGACGAGCCGTCCCACCACGTGATGCGCGGCCCGGAACGGGACGCCGCGCCGGACCAGCGCGTCCGCGACCGCCGTGGCCGTGATGAACCCCTCGTCGGCGGCCCGGCGCATGGCGGCCCGGTCGACGGCCAGCGTCGCCACCATCCCGGCCATGACGTCGAGCGACGCCTCGAGGGCGGCGCACGCCTCGAAGAGCGGCGGCTTGTCCTCCTGGAGGTCCCGCTGGTAGGCGAGGGGGAGCCCCTTGAGCAGGGCCAGGAAGCCGGCCAGCGAGCCGATCACGCGGGCTGCGCGGGCCCGGACCAGCTCCGCCGCGTCGGGGTTCTTCTTGTTGGGCATCATCGAGGAGCCCGTCGAGAAGGCGTCCGCCGTCCGCACGAAGCCGAAGCGCGGGTTCGACCACCAGGTGATCTCCTCCGCGAAGCGCGAGAGGTGGACCATGGCGAGGGCGCAGGCGAAGAGGAGCTCGGCGGCGAAGTCGCGGTCGGAGACGGCGTCGAGGGAGTTGGCGGTGACGCCGTCGAAGCCGAGCTCGCGCGCGGTCTTCTCGCGGTCCAGCGGGTAGCCGGCGCCGGCGAGGGCGCCCGAGCCGAGCGGGCTGAGGTTCGCCCGCCGGCGGCAGTCGGCGAGGCGACCCCGGTCGCGCTCGAGCATCTCCACGTAGGCGAGGAGGTGGTGGGCCAGGAGGACCGGCTGGGCCGGCTGGACGTGGGTCGTGCCGGGCAGGACGGCGTCGCCCTCGCGGTCGGCGAGCCCGACGAGGGCCCGCTCCATGCGCAGGAGCGCCGCGTCGAGCGCGTCGCTCGTCCGGCGCGCCCAGAGGCGCAGGTCAGTCGCGACCTGGTCGTTCCGCGAGCGGCCGGTGTGGAGCTTCCCGGCGACGGCCCCGATCCGGAGGACGAGCGCCTCCTCGAGGTTCATGTGCACGTCCTCGAGCGCCGGGTTCCAGGCCAGCGTCCCGGCCTCCACCTCGATTCGCAGCCCGTCGAGACCCGCGACGAGCGCCTCCACCTCGTCGGGGACGAGCAGCCCCGCCCGGCCGAGGCCGCGGACGTGAGCCACCGACCCGGCGAGGTCATCGAGGGCGAGAACCTGGTCGACCTCCAGCGAGCGCGTGAAGTCGGCCATCCGCGCGTCCGTGGACCCCTCGAAGCGCCCGCCCCAGAGCCGCATCCGTTCCTCCGTAGCGCCGCCAGTCAGGCCGGCGTCGTGGGGAATGGTAGCGGCACCGCCTCGTCGCCCTCGCGGGCGATGCGCTCGCCGCGCCGGGGGAAGACGAAGATGGCCAGCAGGCCTCCCAATACGGCGAGAACGGCCGCGACGGCGAAGACGACCGCGGACCCGAATGTGCCGTAGAGAATGCCGCCGCCGATGTTCGCCACGACCGCCGCCACGCCGAACCCGGTGACCTGGTAGAGCCCCTGGCCGGTCGCCTGGAGGCGCGGCGGCAGGAGGACGGCCATCGTGAGGACGCTCCCCACCCAGAGTCCCGCGAACGCCAGGCCGGTCACCAGGCGGGTGGCGACGATGAGGAGCGGGCTGTCCAGCACCGTCCACGACATGAAGCACGCCGCGTAGAGAAGGATGCTCCCGCCGACCAGGCCGCGGATCCCGATGCGGGCGGCGACCGCGCCTGCCAGCAGCATCGCCGGGATCTCGGCGAACGCCGAGACGGCCACGTTGAGCGCCACGTCCGAGGGACCGCCGCCGAGCTCGATCAGGCGGAGGGGCAGGTAGGTGAACCCCGCGATGAGCCCGACGTGAACCAGGAAGAGAGCGGCGAGCACCGGGCCGAGGCGCGGCTGGATCCTCAGGGCGACGACGAACGAGCCACCCCGCGTGCGGTCGTGGGCGACGGCCGCGAGGTCGGCACGGGCGATGTCGGGAGCCCGAACGGCCGCGAGGGCGAGCGCAAGCGCCAAGAGGGCGCAGAGCACGAACGACGGGCCGTAGCCGGTCTCGTTGTAGACGAACCCGGCGATCGCCGAGACGGCGCCGAAGCCGATCGAGGAGAGGAGGCGGATCCGGCCGTACTCGCGCCCGTGATCCACGATCGCGTTCATTGCGAGTGCGTCGCCGAGCGGGCCCCAGGCGCTCTCGAAGAGGCTGAACCCCACGAAGCCGAGGGTGACGACGACGAGCGGGACGGGCGCCCCGGCCAGGAGCACGAACGCGGCGGCTCCCACGGCGGCGACGGCGAGGGCGCGACGACGGCCGAGCATGACGTCGGCGACGTGGCCCCAGACCGGGACCGCCACCGAGAAGGCGGCCGACGAGGCGGCCGTGACGACGCCGATCCCCTCCGGCGACACGCCCCGACCGGACAGGATCACCGAGATGAAGGGGTAGAAGACGCCGAGGGCTGCCCCGTTGAGCAGGAACACGGCGCGCAGGGCTCGCATGTGCCGACCATGGTACGAGGATCGGCGGCCCGACTCGCCCGGCACCGCGGGGCCGCGCGCGGCCGTGCGCGGCCCGCTGGTACACCGATCTGCCCGTGGCCCGCCCGGCCGAACGCCGCCCCGCGGGGTCCATCGATCTGCCCGTGGCTCGCCCGGCCGAACGCCGCCCCGCGGGTCCACCGACGCCCCGTGGCCCTCCGGCGGCACGCCGCCCCGAGCCGGGCGCCCGCGCGGCCCCGCCGTCCGTGGCAGACTCCGCCGGTGACTCCCGACCCCGAGCCGTCCGCGGCCCCGACGGCCGCCGCGGCCGCAGCCCCGCGCCCGGCCGCGGGCTACGCCGTCCTCCTCGGCGCGCTCGCCCTCATGTGGGGCAGCAGCTACCTCTTCATCAAGATCGGCGTCGAGACGCTGCCGCCGCTCAGCCTCGTGCTGCTGCGGGTCCTCGTCGGCCTCGCGATCCTCCTCGTGGTCGTGGCTGTGACCCGCACGCCGCTCCCCCGCGACGCGCGCACGATCGGGCACCTGGCCGTCCTTGGCGCCGTCAACATCGCGATCCCGTTCTCGCTGATCGGCTGGGCCGAACTGCACATCGCCTCGGGGATGGCCGGGATCCTCCAGTCGGCGGCGCCCTTCTTCACGCTCATGATCGCCGCGACCTTCATCCACGACGAGCACATCACCCGGGGCCGGCTCGCCGGGATCGGCCTCGGCTTCGCCGGGATCGTGCTCCTATCGGCCAGGGACCTGGCCGACCTGGGCAGCGCGCTCGGGTTCGAGCGTTTCCTCGCCGAGCTGGCCGTGGTGGGCAGCTCGCTCGCGTACGCAATCGGCAACACCTACGCGCGCCGCTACCTGCGGAATACCCGCCCGCTCGTGCTGGCAACCGGCCAGGTGGGCGGGGCTGCCGTCGTGGTCGGCGTAATGGCACTGCTGGTCGACGGCGGGGTTACCCTGCCGGCTGTGCCTGAGGCGGCGTTCGCGGTCCTCTGGCTGGGCGCGATAGGCACCGGGTTCGCCTACATCGTCTTCTTCCGGCTCCTCACGGGCTGGGGTCCGACGCGGGCCAGCCTCGTCGCCTACCTCCTGCCGGTCGTGGCCGTGATCCTCGGCGTCGTCGTCCTCGGCGAGTCGGTCGACGCCCTCTTCCTCGCCGGGGCCGCCCTGATCGTCGCCGGCGTCTGGGTGGTCAACAGGCGCGGTTAGGCTCGGATCCACCGAGCCACTGGGCTGATTCTCGATCCAGAACGAGCGAACAGGTGCCCTTCTGAACGGAGACGCCAACGGTGCGAGACACCCAGCAGGCTCAGCAGAGGAGCACGTGTTCGATGCCGCCATCCCGTAGCCTCGACCGGCTCGGCGTGGCGTTCGACGAGCCGCGACTCGTCGCCACCCGCTCGACGACGCCCTACGAGGGGATCCTGCGCCGGTAGATGACCATGGAGACGACGTACGCGACGATGAGGATGCCGACGCACCAGGCAAGGGCGATCCATATGTCGGTGCCGACCGGCTGCTGCGTAAGCAGGTCGCGGATCGCGTTGACGATGGACGTCACCGGCTGGTTCTCGGCGAAGGCGCGCACCGGGCCGGGCATCGTGTCGGTGGGCACGAATGCCGAGCTGATGAACGGCAGGAAGACGAGCGGGTAGGAGAACACGACCGCGCCGTCCGCGGTCTTCGCGGAGAGACCGGGGATCACGGCGAGCCACGTCAACGCCAGGGTGAACAGGATCAGGATGCCGGCGACCGCGAGCCACGCCAGCACGCCCGCCCCCGAGCGGAAGCCCATGAGGAAGGCGACGAGTACGACGACCACGAGCGACATCAGAATGGCGACCAGCGAGGTGAGCACATGCGCCCACAGCACCGACGACCGTGCGATCGGCATGGAGTGGAATCGGTCGAAGATGCCGCTCTTCATATCCAGGAAGAGCCGGAATGCGGTGTAGGAGACGCCCGACGCGATCGTGATGAGCAGAATGCCGGGCAGCAGGTAGTTGACATACGAATCCGTCCCTGACCTGATAGCGCCGCCGAACACGTAGACGAACAGCAGCATGAAGGCGATCGGCATGACCGTCGTCGTGATGATGGTGTCCATGCTGCGCGTGATGTGGCGCAGGGATCGCCCCGTCAGGATCGCGGTATCGCCGAAGGAATGTGTGGTCATCGTTGTTCTCCTTGCTCGTCCGAGCCGACGCCGCGGTCAATGCCGGCGTGGCCTGCCTTGCCGTCGGAACCGACGACGGCGAGGAAGACGTCCTCGAGGGTCGGCTGCCTCTCGATGTATTCGACCTTGGCGAGCGGGAGCAGCAACTTGAGTTCGGCGAGGGTGCCGTTCACGATGATCCGGCCACCGTGGAGGATCGCGATCCGGTCGGCGAGTTGTTCGGCCTCGTCCAGATACTGCGTCGTGAGCAGCACCGTCGTGCCGTGCCCGGCGAGCTCCTTGACGGTCTGCCACACGTCGAGGCGCGCCCCGGGGTCGAGCCCGGTCGTCGGCTCGTCCAGGAAGATGACCCGCGGATTACCGATGAGGCTCATCGCGATGTCGAGGCGGCGACGCATGCCGCCGGAATACGTCGCCACCTTCCGTGCGGCCGCGTCGCTCAGCGAGAAACGATCGAGCAGGTCATCCGCGATCGTGCCCGGGTCCTTGAGGTGCCGCAACCGGGCGACCAGAACGAGGTTCTCCCGCCCGCTCAGGACTTCGTCGACGGCCGCGAACTGTCCGGTTAGGCTGATGGACTCCCGCACGTCGGCAGCCTGGGTGGCGACATCGAAGCCGTTGACGCGTGCAGTCCCCGTGTCGGCCTTGAGCAGCGTGGACAGGATCCTCGCGACCGTGGTCTTGCCCGCCCCGTTCGAGCCGAGCAGGGCGAAGATGCTGCCCCGGGCCACGTCGAAGTCCACGCCGCGAAGCACCTGCAACGTCCTGTACGACTTCTCCAGGCCCTGCACGTGGATCGCGGGCTCCTGGGCGTGATTGGCTGTCATCTGGATCTCCGTTCTCCTTGCCGCTATGCCTGGTCGCCCGCGGCGCGGTCGATGGCCTTGGTCAGCCGTTCCCGCTCCTTGTTGATCCACTGACCCTCGGTGTAGTTCTGGAGGAACGCCTCGGCGAACTCAACCGGGTCGTCCCCGACGACCGTGCGGATGGGGGTTCCGTTCGCCGCGCTCTGCTCGAAGAGATCGGCGAGATCCTCCAGCATCGACGCAAAGGTGTCCCCCTTCGTGATCGCCCCGAAGTACAAGAGGTACCGCTCCAGTGCATCGATCGCCGTGCGGTAGTTCGCGGGAAGCTGCTTCGTGCGCGCCTTGTACTGCCGGTAACGGCGCTTCTCGGCGATCAAGGTTGAGATGGACATGGTCATCTGCCTCCCTTCTGAAGCTGTTCGAGTCGTTCGGCGAGGAAGCGCCACGTCGTCCAGAACTCTTCGAGGTATTCGCGTCCCTGAGCGTTGAGTGAGTACACCTTGCGTGGCGGCCCCTTCTCGGACAGGGTCTTCTGCACATCGACGAAGCCTCTCTGCTCGATCCTCACGAGCAGCGCGTAGACAGTGCCTTCGGCGATGTCCGAGAACCCCTCCGCCCGCAGCCGCGCCGTGATCTCATAGCCGTACGCGGACTGTCCGGCCAGGATCGCCAGGACGATGCCCTCCAACGTCCCCTTGAGCATCTCCGTCATCTGCTTGCCCATGTACTGCCTCGCCTACTCAGCGTGACTGACTACTGGTACATAGTCACACTGAATAGTGCTGGTGTCAAGTCCCAGGTGCCACCCGAGATCGAGATCGCGATCCGCGACCTCAATCCGGCGTCGGGTTCAACCACCTGCCCTCGGGCAACTTCGCCGCGAACGGCGCCTGGCTCGCGGTCCAGGTGATCGCCCACACCTCGCCCGCTGGACGGCCCGGCTCGGGCTCGGTGGCGCGATCGCGACGACGAAGACACTTCGGCGACGCTTCTTTGGCCTCCCCGGCCGGCTGACCCGCTCGGCGCGACGCCTGACGCTCCGTCGGCCGGCCATCGGCCGTGGCCGAGCCGTCCCTCGTCGCACTCGCTCGCCTTCGGGCCGTCCAGCTCCGCTGGCGGCGGCCGGCATCAGGCCCCGGAGCGGCGGATCTGCTCCCCGGCGGCGCAGCCGACCACGTGGTCGTTGACCAGCCCGGCCGCCTGCATGAACGCGTAGCAGACGGTCGGCCCCACGAAGCGGAAGCCCCGGCGCTTCAGCTCGCGGCTCATCGCCCGCGATTCCTCGGTCTGCGCCGGGACCTCGCCGAGCGTCGCCGGGCGCCCGTCCAGCGGCGAACCGCCGACGAAGCCCCACAGCAGGCCCGCCAGCCCGCCACCGGAGTCCCTCAGCGCAAGTACCGCCCGGGCGTTCGCCACGGCGCTCGCCACCTTGAGCCGGTTGCGGACGATCCCGGCGTCCGCCAGGAGCCTGGCGACGTCGTCGTCCCCGAAGCCCGCCACGACGGCGGGATCGAAGCCCGCGAACGCCCTCCGGTAGCCGTCCCGCTTGCGCAGGATCGTCGACCAGGACAGGCCTGCCTGGGCGCCCTCCAGGACGATCATCTCGAAGAGGTGGCGCTCATCGCGCGACGGGCGGCCCCACTCCTCGTCGTGGTAGGTGCGGTAGAGCGGGTCGTCCTCCACGCCCCAGGCGCAGCGGATGACCCCGTCCGGGCCAATCGTGACGCTGCGCGTGGCCCAGGGGTTCGCGGCGGGCGGCGCGGCCCCGGCCTCCGTCAATCCACGTCCCGCCGCGCCATGCCCCACGCGCCGAGCAGGATGCCGCCGACGGCGATGACAAGGCAGGCGGCGACGCCGACCATGTCCCACTCCCCCACCATGGGCTTGCCGAAGTGGGCGGTCAGGGCCAGCTGGTGGAGCCAGTCGGGCAGGTTCAGCGGCGGCGCCACTAGGTCGAGCAGATACGTCGCCACGACGACGAGGGCGGCAATCTCGGCAGCGATCGACGTCCGCCACACGCCGCCGACGGCCACGCCGATCCCCACGATCGCCGCCGCATACAGGCCGAGCGAGACACTGCCGAGCATCGCGTCGCCCGAGGCGAGACCACCCACGGCCGAGCCGAGCCCGATCCCCGCCGCGAACAGGACGGTCGTCACGACGACCGCGAGGAGTGCCGCGACGCCGCCGGCGACGACCCAGCGGGCACGCGCCATCGGCGCGCCCAGGACCATCTCCAACCGGCCGTCCCCCTCGTCCGACGCCCACTTCGACACGATCGTGGCCGCCGCGAAGCCGGCCGCGATGTAGAGCAGCTCCGCGTAGAACTGCATCCACCCGCCGGTCGACGAGAAGTCGGCCCCGGGGAAGATCCTGGCGAAGGCGTCCAGGATCCCGGCGGAGCCGTAGACCTGGTCCGCCAGGGACCCGGCGAGCGACGCGTAGAGGACCCCCACCAGGCCGAGGCCGATCCCCCACGAGAGCGCCCGGGGGAGCTGGTCGCCGAACGCCCGAGTCGTCGGCCCATGGACGCCGAGGATTGCTGCCGGCAGGTGCGGGAGCGAGAGGCCGGCCGTGACGCCGAGGTCGCGGCGCGCGAAGAGCTCGACGCCGATCGCCACGAAGACGACGCCGAGGATCCCCACGAACGCCAGCGACGGCCAGTCGTAGATGCCGACGAGCGGGACGTGGTCGAACGTCCAGTTGAAGGGACTCAGGATGAGCAGCGGACCGCCGACGTTCAGGCCGTTCGTGATCCAGAGGGCGGCCATCCCGAGGCCGGCGACCCCGGCCGAGCCGGCGCGACCGAGGATCGGCGCAAGGGCGAACGCGAGACCGCCGAAGAACATCGCGATGCAGCCGACCCAGAGGGCAAAGCCGGCGGACGACAGCAGCGAGATCTGGTCGCCGAGGGCCGCGTCGCCGAAGACGCTCGAGCTGAAGGCCGTCATGAGGGCGAGGACCACCATCGCCAGCCAGAGCAGGGTCAGGTGGGCGGCCAGCTTCTCGAGGGCGATGCGCCGCTTGCCGAACGGAGCCGCCGCCACGAAGTCCAGGCTCCCGCGGCGGGCCTCGCCGGCGAGGGTCCCGGACAGGGCCATGATCGACCAGATGGCCGTGCCGAGGGCGAAGATCGCGCTGTACTTGAAGGTGACGTAGCCGCCCAGCGTGCCGACCTTCGAGCCGATCAGGTCGACGTTGCCGAACAGTCGCATCATCGACTCGGGGACGCTCCCGAAGAGCGCGTCCACCGCGAGCCGCGCCGCCGGCGTCGGGAAGATGCCCGCCACCGCGACGCCCATGACCAGCGCCATCCCGCCGAGGAGGCCGGCGGCGATGATGAAGGCGAGCCTCGAGTCGCGGATCGTCTTGCCGTAGATGCTGCCGAAACCGTAGACGCGGTGGCGGAACGGGATCGCAGGAAACGCCGCCGCAACGGGCGGCGTGCCGGTCTCAGCTGCCATGGCCGGTCACCTCGACGGCCTTCTGGCCGTACTGCGCAAGGAACGTCTCCTCCAGGCTCGGCTCGCGGCTGACGAAGTCGAGCAGCTCGTAGCGCGCCGCGGCCTGGACGACGGGCGTGATCGGCCCGCTCACCCGCATCCGCAGGACGTGGTCGTCGACCCGGACGTCGCTGACGCCGGGCAGCGCCTCGAACTCGGCGGAGGGCACGGGTCCCGTGAAGCGCAGCTCCACCTCGTGGTGGGCGAGATCACGCAGGGCCTCCACGGTGTCGACCTTCACCAGGCGGCCCTCGCGGATGATCGCGACCCGGTCGCAGGACTTCTCGATTTCGCTCAGGATGTGGCTCGAGAGGAAGGCCGTCCGGCCCTCGGCAATCAGCTCGCGGAGGGTCCCGAAGAACGTCTGCTGGACGAGCGGGTCCAGGCCGGCGGTCGGCTCGTCGAGCACCAGCAGCTCGGGCCGGTGCTGGAGGGCGATGACGAGACCGACCTTCTGCTTGTTGCCCTTCGAGTACTCCTTGAAGCGGCGCGAGGTGTCGAGGTCGAAGCGCTCCACGAGCGACGCCTGGTAGGCCGGGTCGACGCCGCCGCGGAGGTTGGCGAAATAGCGGAGCGTCTGGGCTCCCGTCAGGCGGTCGTAGAGGGTGAACTCGCCGGGGAGGTAGCCGATCCGGCGGTGGATCGCCACCGGGTCCGCCGACGACTCGATGCCGAAGACGCGGGCGACGCCCGAGGTCGGCCGGATCAGGTCGAGGAGGGTCCGAATCGTCGTCGTCTTGCCGGCGCCGTTGGGACCGAGGAAACCGAAGACTTCGCCCTGCTGCACGGCCAGGTCGACCTCGACGATCCCCCGGTGGGAGCCATAGGTCTTCGTGAGCTTCTCGGTCTCGATGACGTTCGTCACGCTGCATCTCCTCGATCGCGGCACCCGCCGGTCCGGAACCTCTCCGCGGATTCTAGGCCTCGTGCCCACTCCCCGCGATCCCGCCTGCCGCCGCGATCCCGACCCGGCCGTCAGGCGAAGGAGTACCGATCGGGCTCGGTCCTCGCGCAGGGGTTGCCGCGGCCGTACCGGATCACCCCGGCGGTCACATCGGCGATGGTCCAGAAGACGGTCTTGACGGCGCCTCCGTCGGTGGACGAGCCGTCCGGGCGGACACCGTCCGGGCCGGGCGCACCCTCGTCGGTCGAGGCGGTGTGCGTGCCGGCGCCGCCCGGCCCGTCCGCCGCCGCGGAGGCCGCGGGATGACGACAGATCGAGTCCGGGGCGCCCTCGTGATCCGAGAGCCAGGTGCGGAGGAGGGCCGGGGTGACCGTGCCCGGACCGGCAGCGACGGCACCCGCCAGCAGCGCGCACGCGCGCTCGTAGCGAACCGCGGAGCGGCGAGCGTAGACGGGATCGCCCTCGTAGCGGAGCATCGCGGGCTCGACGTAGTGGTTCGTGTGGGCCAGGGTCGCGGCGGGGCCGATCGCCCGCACCACGGCGTCGCCGCCGCTCCCCTCCACGTTGGCGGCCCGGCCGTCTCGGTGGGCGAAGACCGTGTTGTAGCTGCTGGCACGGTCGGGCCGGAGGGCCAGGGCGACCGCCGCATCGAGCGTCCGCGCGGTCAGCTGCTCGCGGACCATCAGGAGCCGTGGGACGCCGACGCGCTCGTCGTTCGGGGACAGCTCGTTGCCGGTGAGCGATAGCCCGGCGTCGTTCCAGCCCACGCTGATCCATGGCCCGGTCCCGATCGAGAAGACGACCGGCTCACCCGGGACGCGCCACTCCACGGCCACGAGCTGGGCCTCGGAAGCCTCGTCGAGATCGTTCGTGTGGGCCACCCAGAGGTGCCCGTCGGCGGTGAAGGGTGGCCCGACGACGAGGTCCGAGCAGCGGCCGGGCACCGGCGCGGTCGTCCCGACCTGCGAGGGGCGGACCGTCCAGATCTCCTCGATCGACGCGGCGAAGAGCGCCAGGGGATCGACTCCGGCCCCCTCGGCTGCGCCGTCGATCTCCTCGACCAGCCACGGCGTGGCGGCCCGGGTGGCATCGCGGTAACTGCCGGCCAGCGCCAGCTGCTCGCTGCGCGAGCGACCGGCGGGGAGGACGGCGTCGAAGGAAACCGCCGCGCGGAGCACCGTCGTCGTCGCCGCCCCGACGGCCCGGCCGACCTCGCGGTGGTCGCCGGCGACCCGCAGGACCGGGATCGATGGCGCCACGCCGCTCGTCTCCCCTAGATCCCTGCGCGGTTCGCCGGGAGCGGCGGCAGCTTCTGCTTCCCCTTCACCAGGAAGTGGTCGAACCAGCCGCGCACCTGGACCAGGTTCTCCACGCGCCGGAATGGCGTGCCGGAGCGGGTCAGCTCGTGCGTCTCGTTCGGGACCCGCATCAGGCGGACGGGCCGCCTGAGCGTGCGCAGCACGGCGAAGAGGGCCTCGGCCTGGCCGATGGGGCAGCGCAGGTCGTTCTCGGCGTGCTGGATGAGGAGCGGCGTGTGGATCCGGTCCGCGTAGGTGATCGGCGAGAGCTCCCGGTAGAGCTCGGGCTTCTCCCACGGCTGGGCGCCGAACTCCAGGATCCCGAAGATGCCGCCGGCGAGGTCGCCGGTCAGCATGAGGCTCGTCAGGTCGGTCACGCTGCGGCAGGTCATCGCCGCGGCGAAGCGGTCGGTGTGGCCCACGATCCAGTTCGTCAGGTAGCCGCCGTAGGAGCCGCCCGCCACTCCGAGCCGGGCAGGGTCGGCCACCCCCGCGTCCACCAGCGCGTCCACGTGGGCGATCACGTCGCGCATCGGGCCCGCGCCCCAGTCGGGGAGGTTCGCGCTGTTGAAATCCTCGCCGTAGCCCTCGGAGCCCCGCGGGTTCGCGTAGAGGACGCTGATGCCGGCCCCCGCGAGCACCTGGAACTCCCAGTACGGTGCCCAGCCGTAGAGGGTATGCGGGCCGCCGTGGATCTGGAGCACGAGGGGGGCGGGCTCGCCCTGCTCCGCGGCGGCGCAGCGGATCAGCCAGCCCTGGATCTCGCGACCGTCGACCGACTCCCGGCGCTCCTCCGGGGCGCGCACGTCGAGCTCCGCGAGGACCGCGTCGTTGAAGGCAGTCACGCGACGGAGGCCGCTCCCGGCGGCAACGCGTCCGTCGGCGGCCAGGTCCAGGACGTGGATGTCGGACAGCGTCGTGGCGGTCGACCGAGCGGCCGCGAGCCTGGCGCCCCCGCCCGCCGTAGCCACGACCTCCCAGGCGGAGAGGTAGTGGCGGTCGTCGGTGAGGCGCTCGAGCGCGCCGTCGGCGAGGGCGATCCGCCACAGCTCGTAGGAGCCCCGGATCGGCGCGGCGAAGAGGAGATGGCGCCCATCCGGAGTGACGCGGAGGCGGGAGGCCTCGCCCGGGATGACGTCGCTCCCCATGCTCGCGGCGAACATGAGGTCGCTGGGCCCGGAGAGGTTGCGGCCCCCTTCCCGGTGGGCCCCGGAGCCGTCCGCCGGGAAGAGCCAGATGTCGTTGCGGCTGCCGCCGCCCCGCGGCCAGCGGTGCCCGGCGAGGGCCAGGGTCGCGCCGTCCGGGAGCCATGCCGCGGTGCCGAATGCGCAGCCGGCGCCGTCGGTTACCCGGGTGACGCCGCCGGTCGCCAGGTCCACCACGAAGACGTCGAACTGGTAGTCCAGGTCGTGGTCGCGGCCCCGCGAGGCCGTGAAGGCGATGCGAGTCCCGTCGGGCGACCAGGCCGGCTCCGCGTCGGAGGTGGGGCCGTCGGTCAGGCGACGGGCCGCCCCGCTCTCGACGTCGACGAGCCAGAGGTGGGCGACCTTGTCGTCGACGAAGCCGGGCCCGTTGAGCATCCCCTTGAGGCGGTCGAAGTAACGGTAGTCGGAGAGCGGCGTCGCCCCGGGCTTGGGCGGCTCGGACTTCCGGCGCGCCTTCCGGTCGGCGGCCCGCGTCGCCCCGAACGAGGTCGTCCGCACCACGAGCGAGCGGCCGTCCGGCGACCAGGCGAAGGCGTCCACGCCCCGCGGCAGGTCGGTCAGCCGGCGCGCCTCGCCGCCCGCGAGCGGCAGGAGGTGGACCTGCGTCCCGTCCTCGCGGTCCTTCGGCGCGTCCGGCTCCTCCTCGACGAGCGGGCGCCGGTCGGAGAGGAAGGCGAGGGCCGTTCCGTCCGGCGAGAAGCGGGGATGCGTGTCGTGGCGCGCCCCGAGCGTCACCTGCCGGGGCGGGTCTGCCCCGTCGGTCGGCGCCAGCCAGACCGCGTGGCGGTAGCCGTCGCGACCCGGCGCGACGGACTGGACGGTCACGGCGACGAGCGTGCCGTCCGGCGAGAGCTGGGGATCGGTCGGGATCCGGAACCGGTAGAGGTCCTCGGCGGTCGGGGGTCGGAGCATGCCGCCGAGTGTACGACCCCTCGCCCACCCCGAGGGGCCGTTCCGCCGTGGCCGGGGGGTTGCGCGACCCGCCATGATGGGACCGAGCCCGCCGATGCAGGTGCTCGCCAGCCCGCCCGGAGTTCGCCGGCCGCCCGGAGGTGCCAGCCCCATGCGCATCCTTCTCGCCCTCGACGGCTCCCCGTCCGCCGATCGCGCGCGGGCCCTCGTCGCCTCGCTCGCATGGCCCGCGGGAACAACCGTCCGGATCGTCACCGCCCTCGACGTGGCGCCGGCCCTGTGGGGTGGCCCCTGGATCCCGGCGATCCCGATCGACGCCGACCAGATGGAGGAAGAGGCGGTCGTCGAGCTGACACGCGTGCTCCAGGATGCGCAGCCCGCTCTCGAGGCCGCGGGGCTCGCGGTCGAGGCGGAGCTGCTGCGGGGCCGCCCGTCGGCGGCCGTCGTGGAGGATGCGAAGGGATGGGGCCCGGACCTCATCGTCGTCGGGAGCCGCGGCCACGGCCCCGTGGAGACGGCAGTGCTCGGGTCCGTCTCGGCCGCGATCGTGGATCACGCCACGTGTCCGGTCCTCGTGGCCCGCAGCGACCGCGCGGCGCGGGTCATCCTGGCCGAGGATGGCTCACCGGCCGGGATGGCCGCCCGCGACCTCGTGGCCTCGTGGCCGGCGTTCGCGTCCATTCCGGTGCTCGTGGTCGGCGTGGTGGACGTCGCCGCGCCGTGGCGCTCGGGCATCGCCCCGACGATGTTCGCCGCCGCCATGGACGTCTACACGGAGATGCTGGCGAACGCCCGAACGACGCACCGCGAGGTGGTCGCCGCGACCGAGACGCACCTGCGGGCGGCCGGCCGGACCGTCAGCGGGGAGCTGCGCGAGGGCGATCCGGCCGACCAGCTCCGGCGGGCCGCCACCGACCCCGCCGGCGACCTCATCGTGGTGGGCTCGCGCGGCCACGTCGGGATCAGCCGCCTCGTGATGGGCAGCGTGGCCCACGCGGTCCTCACCCACGCCCATTGCTCGGTCCTCGTGGTGAAGCGGCCTCACGAAGGTCGCTGAGGCGGTCACCCGGTCGCGGCGGTCGCCGAGCGCTCGTCCCAGGCGAGTCAGGCGCCGAGGGCGAGTCGGGCGCCGAGGGCGTCGGGCGCACGAGGACGAGTCGGGCGCCGAGCGGAGGCGCTCGCCCAGGCGAGGCGGTCGCTCAGCCCCGTCGCGCCGCGCGGACGACGCCGGCGAGCGTAGGGCGCTGGCCGTACATCAGGACGCCAGCGGCATAGACACGGGCGGCAACCACGAGGGCGACGAGGATCGCCGCCGCCAGGAGGCCGATCGCCAGCGCCAGCTCCCACGGCGGGACGCTTCCCGTGACGAGCCGGGTCAGCATCACGTAGGGGCTGAAGAAGGGCACCCAGGAAAGCGGAGCGACCCATGCAGCGCCCGGTGCTCCGGAGGCGAAGAAGGCGGCGAAGTAGGCGACGAAGGAGAGCAGCAGCATCGGCAGCGCCACCTGCTGGACGTCCTCCTGGCGGCTGACGAGCGAGCCGGCGGCGGCGTAGACGAGGGCGGTCAGCACGAAGCCGAGCAGGAAGAAGACGGCGAAGGCGACGAGGATGCCCGGCGTGAGACCCGCGAGCGGCGCGTCGGCGGCGCTCTCCCCGAGGACGAGGCGGGCCAGGGGACCCTGGAAGACGAGGACCGCGGCGGCCGGGAGCACGATCGCCGCCAGCTGGGTGAGGCCCGCCCCGCCCACTCCGAGGACCTTGCCGGCGAGCATCTCGCCCGGCGTCGCCGCGTTGAGCATCACCTCCATCACCCGGCTCGCCTTCTCCTCGGCGACGCTCGTTGCGACCCACATCCCGTACGTGACGGACGTCACGAAGACGAGTATCACCAGGATCGTGGCCAGCACCTGGCGGCTCGCCGCGTCGAGCTCCGAGCCGCGGGGGGTGTTGCCCGGCACGGCGTCGGTGACGACGAAGTCGCCGATCAGCCCGCGCGCCTCGTCGGCGCGGATGCTGGCCGCGACGGCGACCGCAACGAGCCGGAAGAGCATCGCCTGGCGGCCCGCCGGGTTCGCGGTCACGTACTCGAAGTCCAGGCGTCCCGCCGCGCCATGCGAGAGCACCAGCAGACCGTCGAGAGTCCCGGCTGCCACGTCGCCGCGAGCGGCCGCGACGCCGCCGGGATCCACGATGCTGAACCTGTAGGCGGGCGTGCCGCTCGGGTCGAGGCCCGTCCCCGCGTTGAAGACCATCTCGAGCGAGCGGAGCGTCAGCTCGGCCGACCGCGCGTCCGGGGCGCTCGCCGCGATGCGCAGCACGGAGTCCCGTTCGAGCGCCCGGATCGCGAGCGGCGCCAGCGCGGCGAACGTCGCGACGAGGGCCAGGACGAGCGTGGAGATCGCGAACGCCCTGCTGCGCACGCGGACCACGTACTCGCGCCCGGCCACCAGGCGCGCGTTTCGCACGACCACGGATGCCGGATCGCCACGACGCATGGCCGCAGTCTGCCGCACGCGGACCCGGGCCGTCGTGCTGGCGCGCTCCCACCGCCGGGAGTCGGCGCGGGAGCGGGCCGGGGCGCGGGCTCTACAATCTGCGCATGACCTCGAGCTACCTGCGCGGCGACGACCTGACGGCGCCGGTCCGGATCCACGCCGATCGCAGCGCCCGCAGCCTCGCCATCGAGTGGGCCGACGGCCACCTCACCACCTTCGACTTCGAGCGGTTGCGCTGGCTCTGCCCGTGCGCCTACTGCCGCGGCGAGGCCGGGGTTCCCGGCTGGCTCGACTCCAGCCCGACCCTGACCGGCGAGCAGACGCGCCTGGTCTCGATCGAGACCGTGGGTGGCTACGCCATCGCGCCCACCTGGGGTGACGGGCACCACACCGGCTACTACACGTACACCGACCTGCGGGCGCACTGCCCATGTCCATCCTGCTCGGCGGCCCGCGCCGCCGGCGGACACGCCGACCCCCCGGGAGGACTCCGATGATCGTCAGCACGACCCCCTACGTGGCCGGCCACCGCGTGGTCGAGACGAAGGGGATGGTCTTCGGGCTAGTGGTCCGCAGCCGCGGCCTCGGTGGGAACATCATGGCCGGCCTCCGCTCGCTGGGCGGCGGCGAAATCCACGAGTACACGCAGCTCCTCGAGGACACCCGGCGCCAGGCGATCGACCGGCTGATCCAGAACGCCACCGTTCTCGGGGCGAACGCCGTCCTCTCCATGCGCTTCGACAGCACGGAGCTGGCCGGCACGATGTCCGAGATCGTCGCGTACGGGACCGCCGCCATCGTGGAGCCCGACGCCGCTGCCGCTCCGACCCTCGAGTAGGCCGGCCGCGTGGGCGTCGTCCGGATCGTTCTCCTGGTCCTCGGGGCGCTCTCCCTCGTCGGGGGACTTCTGCTCGTGCTCGGCGGCGGCCCCGGCGGGGCAGTCGCCGGGATCTGGCTCGTGATCCAGGGGTCGATCGTGCTGCTCGCGGTTGCGTTCGAGCGGACCCGCTACCGCAGCGAGCAGGCCGAGCGCACTTCCGAGCCGCCCGGCCCCGGCGGCGGCGAGAGCTCCGGCGCGACGATGGAACCCCGGTTCCGGCCGACCGACGAGGTCTTCGTGGACCCGACGAGCCGCCGCCTGATGCGGGTCTGGCTCGATCCGGTCCGCGGCGAGAGACGGTATCGGGCGGAGGACTGACGGCCGCCCGGCACGAGGCCCGGGCGAATCCGGAGGAGACGCCGCCGCGTGCTACGATCGTGAGCCGGTGTGCCGCGCGGCGCGGTGCTCGATTGGCGTCCCTGAGGTTTCTCGATTCGCCCGCATGACCACCCTTCGAGCGCGCACCCACCGGCCCGGCGGCCGCCGTCGCCACGGCGCCCTCCCGTACGTCAACCGCGAGCTCTCGTGGCTTGACTTCAACGCCCGCGTCCTCCACGAGGCACGGGACGAGCGCAACCCGCTCCTGGAGCGGGCGAAGTTCCTGGCGATCTTCGGCTCCAACCTCGACGAGTTCTTCCAGGTCCGCGTCTCGGGGCTGATGGAGCAGGTGGCCGCGGGGAGCGCGAAGCTCTCGTCCGACGGCCGGACCGCCGCCGAGCAGCTGGCCGCCATCCGCGACCGCGTCCGGGACCTGGTCGCCGAGCAGAGCCGCCTCTTCGGCGAGGTCCGGGCCGGCCTTGCGGCCGAGGGCGTGGCGATCGTCGACCACGCCGCGATCCCGGAGCACCATGCCCGCCTGCGGGAACGCTACCTCGAGGAGATCTTCCCGGTCCTCACGCCGCTCGCCGTCGCGCCCGGCCACCCTTTCCCGTACATAAGCACCCTGAGCCTCTCGATCGCGATGACCGTGGCCGACCCGGTGACGGGCGAGCAGCGCTTCGCCCGCGTCAAGGTCCCCCAGATCCTGCCGCGCCTGGTCGAGGTGAAGCGACGCGTCTACGTTCCCCTGGGACAGGTGATCGCGGCGAACCTGGACGCGCTCTTCCCGGGCGTGCAGGTCGTGGAGGCCCACATGTTCCGGGTCACCCGCGACGCCGACTTCGACGTCGAGGAGGACGAGGCCGGCGACCTCCTCCTGGCCATCGAGCAGGAGCTCCGGCGGCGGCGCTTCGGCTCCGCGGTCCGCCTCGAGGTCGAGGAGGCGATGCCCTCCGCGATGCGCGAGTTCCTCCTCGCGGGGATCGGCCTCGGCGCCGACGACCTGTACGAGGTCGCGGGCATGCTCGACCTGACCTCCCTGTGGCAGATCGCCACGCTCGACATCCCCGCGCTGCGGGACCCGGCCTGGACGCCCGTGACGCCCGCCCGGCTCGTGCCCGCCGACGAGGGCGAGCGTGCCGACGTCTTCGCCGCGATCCGCCAGGGCGACCTCCTCGTCCACCACCCGTACGAGTCGTTCACGACGTCGGTCGAGCGCTTCATCACCCAGGCGGCCGACGACCCCGACGTCCTCTCGATCAAGCAGACGCTCTACCGGACGTCGGGCGATTCGCCCATCGTGCGCGACCTGATCCGCGCCGCGGACCAGGGCAAGCAGGTCGTCGTGCTCGTGGAGATCAAGGCCCGCTTCGACGAGGAGGCGAACATCGTCTGGGCGCGCAAGCTGGAGCAGGCGGGCGCCCACGTCGTCTACGGCCTCGTGGGCCTCAAGACGCACAGCAAGGTGGCCCTGGTCGTTCGGCGCGAGGGGACCGGCCTGCGCCGCTACCTCCATCTCGGGACCGGCAACTACAACCCCAAGACGGCCCGCATCTACACGGACCTCGGGCTGCTCACCTGCCGACCCGAGCTCGGCGCCGACGCGACGGACCTCTTCAACTACCTTACGGGCCTTTCCCGCCAGGAGGGGTTCCGACGCCTGCTGGTGGCCCCGATCACGCTCCGCTCGAGGATCCGCGACCTCATCGTGCGCGAGACGGACCATGCCCGGGCCGGCCGGCCGGCGCGGATCGTCGCCAAGGTCAACGCCCTGGTGGACCCGGAGATGATCGAGCTCCTGTACGAGGCGAGCCAGGCCGGCGTCGAGATCGAGTGCATCGTGCGCGGCGCCTGCAGCGTCCACCCCGGCCTTCCCGGAATGTCCGAGCGGATCCGCGTCCGCTCGATCATCGGCGAGTTCCTGGAGCACAGCCGCATCCTGGGCTTCGCCAACGGCGGGAGGCAGGAGTGGTACACCGGCTCGGCCGACCTCATGGAGCGCAACCTCGACCGGCGCGTCGAGGTGGTCTTCCCGATCGAGGACCTGGAGGCACAGGCGCGGATCGAGGAGATCGTGGCAGTGATGCTCGCCGACGACCGCCGCTCGTGGCAGCTGGGGGCCGACGCGACCTGGCGGCGCACCGAGGAGATCCTGTCGGCGCCCGGCTCGGTGGATACCTTCGCGACCCTCAAGGAGCGTGCCCTGGCTGCCGCCTCCGTTCCAGCCGAGCCGCCCCGCGGGAGCGCCCCCGCCGGCTCGCTCGACCCGCGGGCGTAGGGAGGACCGATGGCGGCCGAGGGCGTCGAGGTGGAGCTCAAGTACCGCGTGGCGAACGCCGCCGCGGCGGCCCGTCTCGCCGCGGCGCGGACGATGGGGCCGTTCCGGGCCGCCGGCCGCGCCCGCCAGGTGCAGATCGAGGATCGCTACCTCGACACGGCCGATGCCGCGCTCGGGCGGGCGGGATGGGCCGTCCGGCTCCGAAGCGGGCCCGCGGCGACGATCCTCACGGTGAAGGCCACGACGGCGGCAGCGGGCGCGCTGCACCGACGCGAGGAGCTGGAGGGACCCGCCGGCCCATCCCTCGACCCGCGTGACTGGCCGCCCTCCCCTGCCCGCTCGCTCGTCCTCGAGCACGCCGGCGCCGCCCCACTCCTGGAGATCGTCTCGATCCGCCAGCTCCGCCGGACGCGGACGCTGGCCGACAAATCCGCCGAGGTCGAGCTGTCGCTCGACGAGGTGGCGGTCGTCTCGGGCGGCAGGGTCGTCGACCAGTTCGTGGAGCTGGAGGTGGAGCTGCGACGCGGCCCCGCGGCCGCCCTCGACGCCCTCGCGGCGGTGCTCGCCGACGATCCCGACCTCGCACCGGAGCCGGCGTCGAAGCTGGAGCGCGCCCTCGCGGCAGCGGAGGCCTCGAGGTCCCGCCGCCAGGCAAAGGGGCGACGCAGGACCGTCGCTACTCCAGCGGTCGTCGAGCCCGCCCCGCCCGAATCCGGGGCGGCGGCGGCCGAGGCGGCCCCGGCGAGCCCCGCGATCGAGGACGCCGCCGCCGAGCCATCCGCCGGCGAGGCCCAGGCCCCGCCCCGCCTCGTCGTCGGGAAGACTCCCGGCGTCGCCCGGGACGACGTCCTGGCCGAGGCCGGCCGCAAGGTCCTGCGGTTCCATTTCGCACGGATGCTTGCGAAGGAGGCCGGGACCCGGTCCGGGAGGGCGATCGAGGATCTCCACGGGATGCGCGTCGCGACCCGCCGGATGCGCGCCGCCTGGCGCGTCTTCGGCGACGGCTTCCGGCCCGGGCGCACGAAGCGGCTCCGTGACCGGCTTCGGGTCCTCGCGGGCCGGCTGGGCGCGGTGCGTGACCTGGACGTTCTCCTCGACGCCGCAGCGTCATACCAGGCCGGCCTGTCCCCCGCCGAGGCGACCGCCTTCGAGCCCCTCGTCGCCGCCTGGCGCGACGAACGGGAGGCTGCCCGGACCCTCCTCCTCCGCGAGCTCGACAGCCCCGGCTACGTCCGCCTCGTAGAGGACTACCGGGCCTTCGTCGTCGCCGAGGGCCAGGCGGTCCTCGCGCCGGCCAGCCCGGTGAGCCCCCACCGGGTGCGCGATACGGCGGGATCGCGGATCTGGCTCGCCTACGAGCAGGTCCGGGCCTACGAGGCGGTGCTCCGCTGGGCCGACATCGAGACCGTCCACCAGCTGCGGATCGCCGCCAAGTGGCTCCGTTACACGCTCGAGTTCTTCCGCGAGGCGCTCGGCCCCGAGGTCGACCTGCTGATCCCGCGCGTCGTCGCCCTCCAGGATCATCTGGGCTGGCTCCACGACGCGGACGTCACGATCGCCCTGACCCGCCAGCTCCTCGTGGCGAACGCGGGGACGCTCTCGGGCGACGAGACGCACGCGATCGGGACCTACCTGGCCGGCCGCGAACGCGAGCTGGCCCGCCTGCGGCGAACGATGGGCGCCCCCTGGCGGGGCGTCAGCGGCGCCACCTTCCGGCGGCTCCTCGGGCGGGCGGTCTCCGGGCTCTGATCGGGACGCCGCCGCGTTCGCCGCCGCGGCCCACGGCCCCGGCGTCGCTCAGCCGCCCAGGCCGTGGGCGAGTGAGTCAAGGCGGTCGCGCCACCCGGTGCCGCCACGGGCGAGGGCGAGGACGACGCCCTCGCGGATCCCCTCCTCCACCGCATCGACTCGGGCGATGCCGTAGCGCTCCATCAGCGCCTCCAGGATCGCCGTCCCGGCGGGGAGAATCCGGCAGCGCTTCTCGGTGATCCCGAACCGGGCGGCAACGTCCGCCGCCCGCGCGCCTTCGAGCGTCCGCAGCGCGTCGGCCATGCGGGGCCGCGTGAGGGCCCGATCCACGGCCGCCGCCGGGATGATCTTCACCAGGTTAGACGAGGTCCCGCCGACCGCGATCATCCGGGCCGGGAAGCCGGCCGGCGCCCCGACGACGACGCGACGCGCCTCCGCTCGCAGCGCGGCGATATCGGCGGCCGTGGGCGGGTCGTGGGCAACCAGGAGGCGGGTGAACGAGGCGCCGCCGGCGGGCAGGCCGACGGAGCGGGCGCGGGCGCCCGGCTCCACGATGACGACCTCGCTGCTGCCGCCCCCCACGTCGACAACGGCGAGGGCCTCCGCGATGGACCGGCCCGCGGTGGCCCCGAGCAGGTTGAGGATGCCCTCCTCCTCGTGACCCAGGACGTGGAGGGGCACGCCTGTCGCGGCCTCGACGGCGGCCACGACGGCCCGGGCGTCGGCCGCCCTCCGGAGCGGCTGCGTCCCGACGAACGCGATCCGCCGGGCGCCGAGGCTCCGCGCGGTCTCGGCGTACCGGGCCAGCTCGCGGACGAGCTCGTCGCGAGCCGCGCCCGCAATGATCCCGTGCGCCTCGACCGTGTCGCCGAGGCCGAGCTTGACGGATTCGTCGAGCAGAGGGACCAGCCGATCTCCCTCGACCGCGGCAACGAGAAGATGGACCGAGTTGGCGCCGACGTCGACGGCGCCGAAGACCGCTCCGCCGTCGACGGCGCCGAAGACCGCCCCGCCGTCCGGGATGGTCAGCGCTCCGCCGGCGCGTTGCGCGGGGTTCGGCGCGGGCGCGTGGTGGGCGGCTTCGGGGCAGGGGCCGGCTTGGCGGCGCGCGGCCCGGCCGCCGGCTTCGCGGTTGCGGGCGTCTTCGCGGCGCGCGGGGCCTTCGGCGCTGGCGCCCTGGTTGCAGCCGCTGGCATCGTCGCGGCCGGCTTGGCGGCGGGAGGCGCCTTCGGTGCGCGAGCGGCCTTCCCTGCAGTCGCCACCTCGGGAGCGGGCGCGGGCTCGACCTCGGCGCCGCCCCCGGGCGCGGTCTCCCCGAAGATCTCGCCGACGACCTCGGCAAGCGCCATCCGCAGGACAGCGACCTCGAGCTGGGCAGCCTCGAGGCGCGATGCCACCTTCGCCTCGCGCTTGAGGCCGGCGGCGAGCGCCTTCTCGAGCCGCCCCGCGCGACGATCGCGTCCGCCAGCCGCGTCCTTCGACTTCTTCGACAGCTTCCTGCCCGAGCCCTTCGACATTGCCGTCCCTTCCTCAAGCCCCATGCCGGCCAACGTCACCGGTTCGACGTCGCTGCTCGAGGTGGCCCTCGGCCGTCGGCGGCGCGCACCGCCAGTCTGCCACCGCCCGACCGGGGACGCGCAGCCCGGGCGCGGTGCGGCCCGTCATCGACGGCGCCCGACACCTGCGGGGCCTGTTAACAATTCGTTGACCGGCCGCAAACCGGCGGTTGATCCGCTCCGCCGACGATGAGTTCGCAAACAGGATCTCTCGGCTTGCGGTGGCGCGTTGAGTCGCGCCCGCGGCCTCCAGGAGGAAGCACACGTGACGATCATCTCCCCGAAGCGGATCGGCGCCCTGGCCCTCGCGGCCGCTGTCGTCGTCGCTGCCTGTGGCGGCGGAGCCTCGCCGACTCCGGCCGGATCGACCGCCCCGGACGCCAGCTCGGCGCCGTCCCAGCCCGCGGGGGCAGCACCGCCCGTGCCGTCGGGCAACGTCAGCCTGACCGGCGCAGGCGCGACGTTCCCGGCCCCGCTCTACCAGGTCTGGTTCGAGGAGTTCGGGGCGCAGCACCCCAACATCAAGATCGACTACCAGGCCATCGGCTCCGGTGGCGGCATCAAGAACATCACCGCCCAGACCGTCGACTTCGGCGCCTCGGATGCGGCCATGAAGGATGAGGAGATCGCGGCGCTCCCCGCGGGCACGAAGATCCTCCACGTCCCGACCGCGCTCGGCGCCGTCGTCGTCATCTTCAACTCCCCCGGCGTCACCGAGCTCAAGCTCGACGGCCCGACGACAGCGGGCATCTTTCTCGGCAGGATCACGAAGTGGAACGACCCGGCCATAGCTGCCCTCAACGGCGGCGTCGTCCTGCCGAGCGCGGACATCGTCGTCGTCCATCGCTCCGACGGGTCCGGGACGACGAACGCGTTCACCGCCTACCTTTCGGCCGTGAGCCCCGAGTGGTCCACTGGCCCCGGCACGGGCAAGGACGTCCAGTGGCCCACCGGCATCGGGGCCAAGGGCAACGACGGCGTCGCCGCGACCACCAAGCAGACGAGCGGCTCGATCGGCTACGTCGAACTCCAGTACGCGACCCAGTCGGGCCTGGCGTCGGCTTCCCTCAAGAACGCCGACGGCAGCTTCGTCCAGGGTTCGGTCGCCGGCGTGACTGCGGCCGCCGATGCCGCGGCCGCGGGGATCCCCGCCGACTTCCGCCAGGCCCCCATCATCAACGGCGCCGGGCCGGACACATACCCGATCGCGTCGTACACCTACCTCCTCGTCTACGTGGACCAGGCCGACCAGGCCAAGGGCCAGGCGCTCATCGCCTTCACCTACTGGGCCCTCACGGACGGCCAGGCCCTCGAGGCAGCCCTGGGCTACGCGCCGCTTCCGGCCTCGGTCCAGCAGAAGGCGCTCGACGAGCTCCACGGGTTCACCAATGGCGGCTCGCCGATCTGGCCGGGCTGACCGCCGCCTTCCATCGACCCGACGGGGCGACCCCGCTCGAAGCGGGGTCGCCCCCTCCTCCGTACCTGCCCCGCGTCGAACGCCGTACCCTGATCGCGGCGATCCTCACGCCCACGTGACTCCATGAGGCGTCGATGACCACGCTCTCGCGACCAGCCGGGCTGCCGGTGCGGCGACGACCGCGCCGGGGCGACCGCGCCTTCGTCATCGGCACCCGTGGCTTCGGGTTCGCCATCGTCGGGATCCTGGTCGCGGTCGGCCTCGTGCTCCTGGCGGAGTCGCTGCCGGCGTGGCAGGCGCTCGGCCCCGGCCTCGTCACGGGAACGGCGTGGGACCCGATCCGCGACCTCTACGGCGCCGTCCCCTTCGTCGTCGGGACCCTCTACACGTCACTGATCGCCCTCCTGCTGGCGACGCCGATCGGCGTGCTGACGGCGGTCTTCCTCTCCGAGTTCGCCGACCGGCGCCTGGCCACGCCCCTGACCTTCACCATCGAGCTCCTGGCGGCAATCCCGTCGGTCGTCCTGGGCCTCTGGGGCGTCTTCATCCTGGCCCCGTTTCTTCGCGACACCGTCGATGCCTTCCTGATATCCACCCTCGGCTGGCTGCCGATGTTCGCGGGCCCGAGCTACGGTTTCAGCATCAGCACCGCGGGGGTGATCCTCGCGATCATGATCCTGCCCACGATCGTCTCGATCGGGCGCGAGGTCCTGCGCTCGGTCCCCAACGCCCAGCGCGAGGCGATGTACGGACTCGGGGCGACCCACTGGGAGGTGGCCACCAGGGTCGTCCTCCCCTATGCGCGCTCGGGCGTGATCGGGGCCGTGATCCTGGGGCTCGGCCGGGCGCTGGGAGAGACGATGGCCGTCACGATGGTCATCGGCAACAAGGACGAGGTCCCGGTCTCGGTCTTCGCCCAGGGCCAGTCGATCGCCTCGAAGATCGCCGTCACCTTCAACGAGTCGACCGGGCTGCAGTCGCAATCGCTCATCGCCATCGGGCTGATCCTCCTCGCGATGACGCTCATCCTGAACGTCCTGGCCAGGCTTCTCGTCGCCCGCACGGCGAAGGGGCCGAGTCGATGACGAGCGCCGCAGCCACCCGCGAGGGCACGTTCGCGGAGCGGCTCCAGGCCGCCCGGGGGTCGCGCCGCAAGACGGTTGACCGGGTCGCCCGCTCGATCGCCCTCGCAGCCACGATCGCCTGCGTGATCCCGCTCGCCGCCGTCCTCGTCTACATCGTCCTCAAGGGCGCCCAGTCACTGAACCTCGACCTCATCAGCAGGCCGTCGAAGGCGCTGGGAGTCGGCGGCGGGGCGCTCCAGGCGTGGCTCGGCACCCTCCAGATGCTGGCCCTCGCGGCGCTCTTCGCGGTGCCCGTCGGGATCCTGGCCGGCATCTTCGTCAGCGAGTTCGCCGGCCACCGTGCCGCCCGGTCGGTTCGTTTCGCCTCCGACGTCATGGCCGGGATTCCGTCGATCCTCGTCGGCGTCTTCGTCTACGCGCTGCTGGTGCTCCCCTTCAAGCAGTTCAACGCGTTCGCCGGCGCGGTCGCCCTCGCGATCATCATGGTCCCGATGATCCAGCGCACCACGGAGGAGGTGCTCCAGCTGGTTCCCCGGGAGCTCCGCGAGGGCTCGCTGGCCCTCGGCGTGCCGACCTGGCGGACGACGATCTCGATCGTGCTGCCGACGGCGCGCGCCGGCGTCCTCACTGCGGTGATGCTGGCGGTGGCCCGCGCCGCCGGCGAGACGGCGCCGCTCCTCTTCACCGCCCTCGGCTCGCGCCTCGTGAACGTCGGGAACCTCGCCCAGCCGATGGACTCCCTGACGCTCTTCATCTACAACGGCGCACGCTCGCCCATCTCCGCCGTCGTCGACCAGGCCTGGGGAGCCGCGCTGCTCCTGCTCCTGCTCGTCCTCGGCATCAACATCCTGGTGCGGTTCCGCTCGATGAGCGGCACGCGCGGGTGAAGGAGGATCCGGTGACCATGGCTCCCGACGCGGCGCGCGACGCGGCTCCTGCCGCCGCGGGCATCGCCTCGTCCGCGACGCCCGGTCCGGACGCGCCGACGGCCCGCGAGGTGAAGCTGCGGATCCGGGATCTCAACCTCTTCTACGGGAGCTTCCGGGCGGTCCGCGACGTCACCATGGAGATCGCCGCCAACCAGATCACCGCGATCATCGGCCCCTCCGGCTGTGGCAAGAGCACCTTCCTGCGCTCGATCAACCGGATGCACGAGCTGAACCGGAAAGCGACGGTCAAGGGCGAGATCCTCCTCGACGGAACCGACATCTACGCTCCCGAGGTCGACGCCGTCGACCTCCGCCGGTTCGTCGGGATGGTCTTCCAGCGGGCCAACCCCTTCCCCACGATGTCGATCTACGACAACGTGATCGCCGGCCTCAGGCTCGGCGGCGGGGCCCGGCGCGCCGACTACGACGAGATCGTCGAGCAGTGCCTGACCGCCGCCGGGCTGTGGAGCGAGGTCAAGGACAAGCTCAAGCAGGGCGGCACGTCGCTCTCCGGCGGCCAGCAGCAGCGGCTGTGCATCGCCCGCGCCCTCGCGGTCGACCCCGAGGTGATCCTCATGGACGAGCCGGCATCCGCCCTGGACCCGGTCGCCACCCTGCGGATCGAGGAGCTCATGCTCGAGCTGCGCGGCCGCTACACGATCGTGATCGTGACCCACAACATGCAGCAGGCCTCGCGGGTGAGCGACGACACGGCGTTCTTCTCCATGGGCGAGGACCGCGAGGGCTACCTCGTGGAGATGGACGCCACGACCCGGATCTTCACGAACCCGCGCAAGAAGCTCACCGAGGACTACGTCTCCGGCCGGTTCGGCTGAGCGACAGGAGGGGACCCAGATGGACGAGCGCACCAGCCAGCCCGATACGTCCCGCGACAGCGTGGCCGGGGAGATCCCGGGGCCCGGTCAGGGTGACCTCCCGGATCCGGTGCGCACCGTGCCGCGCAAGTCGCTCGACCGCGAGGAGCGGACGATCAAGGAGACCCTGCTGCGAATGGGCAGCATCATCGAGGAGCGGATCCGCCTGACGGTGGAGGCCCTCGAGGCACACGACACGGAGAAGGCCCTCTTCGTCATACGCGGCGACGAGGAGATCAACGCGCTGCAGATCGAGGCGTCGGACCACGTCGTCCTGACGATCGCGACCCAGGCGCCCGTCGCCCGCGACCTGCGGTACCTGCTCACGCTCGACCGGATCGGCTTCGAGCTGGAGCGGATCGGCGACTCCATCGCCAACGTCGCGAAGCGCGCCCGGGAGCTGGCGCCGGACGCGCCGCTCGATGGGCACGTCGGCGTCCCGGAGATGGGGCGTCTCGCAGCCCGGTTCCTGGCCGCCACGATGCGGGCTCTCGTCGACGCGGACGCGGACGCGGCACGCGCGGTGGCCGTGAAGGACGACGAGATCGACGCCCTCTACCACCGGGCGGTCGACCGGCTGGCGGAGCTGGCCAAGGCCGACCCCGGCAACGTCGACCGCGCGATGCGGCTCCTCGTCGCCTCCCGGTACATGGAGCGGATCGGCGACCACGTCACGAACATCGCCGAGGACGTCGTCTTCCTCTCGTCCGGTCGCCACGAGGACCTCAACCCGTGATCGGTCCGGCCCGGATCCTCGTCGTCTGCACGGGGAACGCCGCGCGCAGCCAGATGGCCGAGGCGTTCCTGGCCCGGATTCCGGGGATCGTCGCGGCATCGGCGGGCACCCATCCCGCCGGCGTCCACCCGCTCACGATCCGGGTCCTCGCCGAGGTCGGGATCGACTGGAGCGCGGCCCGCTCGAAGTCGATCACCGAGATGCTCGACCAGGACTGGGACCTCGTCCTGACGGTGTGCGACGACGCGCGGGAGGCCTGCCCCGTCGTCCCCGGGGCACGGCGCACGGCGCACGAGGGGTTCCCGGACCCGGCCGCCGTCGTCGGGTCGGAGGAGGCCCGCCTGGCCGCATTTCGCGCGGCCCGGGACCGGATGGGGACCCGGATGGCCGAGCAGGCAGCCGAGCTGCTCGCCACCTTGGAGTCCACACGATGAGCCACGAGGTGCCCCCCATGATCGAGCTGTGCTTCCTGCGCCACGCCCAGGCCGCCGACCGCGAGACCTGGGAGCAGCCCGACGAGGAGCGGCCGCTCACCGAGAAGGGCCGGCGCCAGGCCGAGCGCCTGGGGAGGCTCCTCGCCGCGGCCGGGTTCGCGCCGGACGCCGTCATCAGCTCGCCCCTCGTCCGCGCCCGCGAGACCGCCGAGATCGTGGCCGACCTCGTGGGCGCGGGCGTGCGCAGCGAGGCGCGCCTCGGCGAGCCGCTGGACCTCGCGACCATCGACGCGATCCTCGACGATGCCGGCAGCCCGCGACGCCCGGTCGTCGTCGGCCACGACCCCGATTTCTCGGAGCTCGTCAGCGAGCTCGTCGGCGGGTCGCCGATCTTCATGCGGAAGGGCGCGCTCGCCCGGATCGACGTCGAACGTCCCCTGGAGCCGGGCGCCGGTGAGCTGCGCTGGCTGCTGCCGCCCGACCTATTGCGCGGCTGACGAGAGCGCCCCGGCGGAGCGTCCGGAGGGAGCGTCCGGGCGGGACGCCGCCTAGCCCACCGAGAGGGTGGCGACGACTCCCAGGTGGTCGGACGGGTAGAGCGTCGCGTCCTGGGCGGCCGGGCAGTCCGCCCAGAGCGCGGCGGACGTTGCTCGAACGGCGCCGCGGAGCCAGATGTAGTCCAGGCACGACGGGTCGCCGTCGGTGTCCATCGCCGGGGCCTGCAGGCCCGACGGCCAGGTGACCGCGGGCTCGCCGCCGTTCGCTTCGGCGAAGGCCGACCGGAAGCCTGCCGCGAGCATTCGGCCGTACGCCGGCTCGCCCGGGTCGGCGTTGAAGTCGCCCATCGCGACCTGGGCGTCGGAAGCCGGGGCCGCGTCGAGCCAGGCTACGAGGGCCGCCGCCTGCCCGTCGCGGATCGCCGCGTCGGGGACCCGGTGGTGCAGGTGAGTCACGGCGACGACGACCGACGCTCCGCCCGGCACCGTCACCGACACTCGGTGCGCCGCCCGCTGGTGGCCGAGGTCCAGGCGCTCCGCCCGGTCGACCGCGAGGGGCGCCCGGACGAGCAGGCTGTTGCCGTACTCCGGCCGACCCGCCCAGCCGCGGTGGATCGCGTAGTCGTCGGGCGTTCCGGCAGCGAGCAGGCGGTCCTGCTGCATCGGGTAGACCACCTCCTGGAGCCCCAGCAGGTCGGGACGTAGGGCGGCCGTGTCGGCCAGCAGGAGCGGCAGGCGCTCCTCCCAGCGGTCCGCCAGGTTGAGGATGTTGAGGGTCGCCACCCGAAGGAGCGTCACCCGCGACCTCCATCCGGCGCCGGGACGCCGGGCTGCAGCACCGGCAGGCGCCGAGCCCCGGTGGCCGCGACGCTGATGGCGGATGCCGGTCGGGCGTACCCCGCCCTGCTCAGCTCGACGGCGATCGCCGCCAGCCGGTCCGCGACCGCCGGGTCCAGGCGATACCAGATCCACGTCCCCCGGCGCTCACCGTGCACCAGGCCGGCCTCGCGAAGGACGCGCAGGTGGTGCGAGACCGTGGGCTGCGAGAGGCCATCGCAGGCCGAGAAGTCGCAGGCGCAGACGGAGCCGTCCGACGCGAGCTGGCGCACGATGGCCAGGCGGGCCGGGTCCGCGAGCGCGGCGAGGAGTCGCACGTCCGGGTCGGTGGACTTCGACATGGCGGCAGTCTATCGACAACCTTCTATATTGACAACACTCGATATATATGCCAGATTCTCCCCGCCGAACCCCCACTACCCACCGACAGAGGCATGACGATGCTCACCCAGGCCGCAATTCTCTTCGACGTCATCAGCCAGGAGCGTGCGCTCGCTGAGTCGCCCGCCCAGGTGGAACGGCGCCGCCTCGCTCACATCGCGGAGGCGCTTCGCTGCTGCACCGGGTCGTCGCTGGCCGCCCGCCTGCTCCGCGTAGTCGACCGCCCGGCCGCGGCCTGCTGCGCCACGGTATAGCCGCGACCAACGCCGAGCCGTCTGCGCCGCCGAACGTCAGCCTGGGAGCCATCCGATGACCGACACCCTCCGCGACGAGGTCCGTCGCCACTACGCCCGCGCCGCGCTCGCCGTCCTCGATCCGGGCGCCTGCTGCTCACCGGACGCCGCGACGAGCCCGGGCGACCCGGTCTTCGGACCGGGCCTCTACGATCCGGCCGAGCTCGCGCCGCTCCCCGCCGACGCGGTCGCGGCCAGCCTCGGCTGCGGCAACCCCACGGCCGTGGCTGAGCTGCGGCCGGGCGAGGTCGTGCTCGACCTCGGGTCCGGGGGCGGCATCGACGTCCTCCTGTCGGCGCAGCGGGTCGGCCCGTCGGGCATCGCCTACGGGCTCGACATGACCGACGAGATGCTGGAGCTGGCCCGCCGCAACGCGAGCGAAGCAGGGGCCTCGAACGTGCGCTTCCTGAAGGGCGAGATGGAGGCGATCCCCCTGCCTGAGGCGTCGGTGGACGTCGTCATCAGCAACTGCGTCATCAACCTTTCGACCGACAAGGCCCGCGTCTTCGCCGAGATCGCGCGGGTCCTGCGGCCGGGCGGGCGGGTCAGCGTCAGCGACGTGGTTGCAGACGACGCGCTGTCGACCGAGGACCGGGCGACCCTGGGCGACTACGCCGGGTGCATCGCGGGGGCACTGTCGTTCTCCGAGTACGCCGCCGGCCTCGCGGCGGCCGGGCTGGCCGGGATCGAGCTGCGGCCGACCCACGCGGCCGTCCCCGGCATGTACAACGTGATCATCCGGGCGGTCCGCCCGACGGCGGCACATGGCCCGGACCCGCTCGCCGCGGCGGGCGCGGACGGGCCGAGCACGGCGGCCGCGGCCGACGCGAACGGGTCGGCCGCGGCGACGGCCGACACGGCGTCCGCGGCTTCCACGGCGGCGGCGGCGGGGGCGGCTTCCAGGGCGGCAGCCGAGGGACTGGCGGCGGCGCGGGCCCTCCCGACGGACGGGATCGTCCTGCTGGGCGAAACGGCCGGACCCGGGAGCTGCTGCGCATGAACGACGCGGCCCGACCTGGGAGCTCCTGCGGATGAGCGACGCGGCCGTGCCACCCGTCCCTCCCCTTGCGGCGGCCACGCCCGCCGACCTGGCCGATGTCGAGGCCCTCGTGGCGGCTGCCGGGCTGACCCTCGACGGCCTCGCCGCCTGCGTCGCCGGCGGGACGGCCGTCATCTGCCGCGAGCACGACGGCTGCCTGCTGGGCACGGCCGCGACCGAACGCTGCGGGGACGTCGCCTTCCTGCGCTCGGTCGCCGTGCACGAGCCGGTTCGCGGGCACGGGCTCGGCCGGGCGCTCGTCGAGCGGGCGCTCGCCGACGCGCGGGCCGCCGGGGCGCGCGAGGCCTGGCTCCTGACCGAGACCGCGGAGCCCTTCTTCGCGGGCCTCGGCTGGACCCGCGCCGAGCGCACCGACGCACCCGCCGAGGTCGCGGCGTCGGTCGAGTTCGCCTCCGCCTGCCCGATCACGGCGATCGCGATGCGCCGCCCGCTCTGAGGCCTCTGAATGGGAGGTGCTGTGAACACCCCCGGGTCGTGCCATGCACGACAGCAGACGCGCAAGACTGGCTCGGCCGCTGCTTGACACACTCTTGCAGTAGCGCAACACTTGACTCGCATCTTGCGAGAAGCGGAAGAGTTACGCGTAGTCTTCCGCCCCTGCAATAGTTCTTCGGAACACTTCCCCCTTCTGAAAGAGAGGACACGTGGAGGCCCGATTCGACATCGAGGCCATTCGACCTGGACTCGGTGAGGTCGATCTCAGGCTCGCGATCTTCGAGAACCTGCCACTTGATCCGCTCCATCGGGAGTGGATCCGACAGCGCGCATGGGTCCGAACGGTGCACGGAACCACACGGATCGAGGGCAACACGCTCTCTGATCTCGAGGTGGAACAGCTACTGGACGGCCGGGCATCGCGCTCCCTGCCCCGCAAGGATGCGCTCGAGGTCCTCGGCAGCCGGTCCGCGCTCGCCTTCGTCGATGAGATCGCCGGCGATGGGAGCATTCCCATCGACCAGGCCGTGATCCGGGAGATCCACCGGCGAGTGCTCGACGGCCAGAGCGCCCTGCTTACGCCGGGCGAATACCGCCGGGGCGAGAACCGCGTTGGCGGGCCGGACGGCGAGATCATCTTCACGACGCCCCCATCTGGCGATGTCCCCGAGTTGATGCGCGCGCTGTCCGCCTGGCTCGCGGTCGACACCAGCATGGCCGCGCCCATCCGTGCAGCCGTGGCCCACCTCGAGTTCGTGGCAATCCACCCGTTCAACGACGGCAACGGCAGGACGGCCCGCGCTCTCTCGCGGCTGCTGCTCGTGCGTGGCGGCTACGCCCTCGACGGCCTCGTTTCGCTTGACGCCTGGCTCGATCTCCGGCGAACCGAGTACTTCGCTGCGATCCGAGCGAGCATCGGACAGTCGTACGAACCGGGTTACGCGGCGACGCCGTTCGTCTCCTTCTTCCTGCGCGCGATCGCCGGCGCAGCGGACCACGTCCTCGCCCGCCTTCGCGGTCTCGGGCAGGTCCAGATCCGCGTTCGACGCGACGTCGCCGAGGGACGGCTTGCGCCGATGATGCTCGATGGTCTTGTCTACGCCTGGATCAACAGGAGCCTCCGCCCGGCGGACTACCAGCGCGTGACGGGCCGCGGTCCGGCACCTGCGAGCCGCGACCTGGCGACGGCCGAGAGGCTCGGATACATAACCGGCGACGGAGCGACCAGCGCGCGCTGGTATCGGCTCGGCCCAAAGCTGCTCGAGACTCCCGCGGAAGGCGAGACCACGGAACCTCGATCGTCCGAGCGTCCGTAAGCCCGGGTAGGCCCACCGACTGCGCGCGAGACGCCGGTGAACGCAGACACCGTGCCAATCCTTGCGCTCGCCGCACCATTCGCATCTACGGGCTCTGAGTCGGCCACGCCCCCCGTCCCCTACCCCGGCAGCGCCGCGCTCTCGACGCACGCGGCGACGACACCGAGCGCGGCCAGGCGGTCGCGCGCAACGGCGTCCCGGACCGTCCAGGCGGCCAGGTCCAGGCCGGCGTCGCCGACGCGCGCCGCCCGGGCAGCGTCGATGCGATGCCACTCGGCGGCGATCCCGGCGCAGCCGAGCGCGGCTCGCCGCGTGGATCGCCCGGTCGGAGAGCCACGCCGTGTTCAGCCAGCAGGGCCAGGCCGGAGCCAGGCGGCGGACCGTCGCCAGCGCCGCGCCTTCGAAGGAGCTCAGCACGACACCATCCACGCTCCCGTCGGGCTGTCCGCGGGCCGCCCGGATCGGGGCGAGCGCCGTCTCCCCGAGGTCCTCCTTCAGCTCGACGTCCAGGAAGGCGCCGCGAGGAGACGCCGCCAGGACCGCCGCCAGCGTCGGCACGCCGTGGTCCGCCAGCGCCTCCGCGGTAAGCCGTGACGCACGGATCCGGCGACCCTGGACGCGCGCCAGCGACGCATCGTGGAGGACGACCGCGACGCCGTCGGCGGAACGCCTGACGTCGAGCTCGATGCCGTCGATCCCGGGGATCGCCAGGGCCGCGGCAAAGGCCGCGAGGGTGTTCTCGGGCGCCCGGCGATGGTCGCCCCGGTGGGCCAACAGGAGCACCGTCAGCCGCCGGGCGTCGCCGCGAGTTCGGGCCCGTTGAGCGGGATGGCGAACGAGAAGGTGGACCCCACCCCTTCCTCGGACTCGACCCATATCCGGCCGCCGTGAGCCTCCACGATGTGGCGGGCGATCGACAGGCCGAGGCCGGTCCCCCCGACGCCACGCGTGCGAGCCCGGTCGACCTTGTAGAAGCGCTCGAAGACGCGCGGCAGGGTGCTGCGCGGGATTCCCTGGCCGTGGTCCTCCACGGCGACGACGACTTCGGTCTCGGTGGGCGCGACGCGTGACGGTGACGGTCGATCCGGCCGGGCTGAACTTCACGGCGTTGTGGAGGAGGTTGAGGAGCGCCTGGCCGAGGCGGTCGCCGTCGCCGCGCACGGCGGGGACGGCCGGCGGGACCACCACATCGAGGGCGACCTCGTGGCGCTCGGCGAAGAGGCCGCATCCGGTCGACCGTCGACGTCGCCAGCCGGCCGAGGTCGAGGTCGTCGACGGCAACGGTCGCCATCCCCGATTCGATCCGGGACAGGTCGAGGAGCTCGTTGACCATCTGGACCAGGTGCCCGGTCTCGACCCCGATCTTGGCGATCCGCTCGGCGGCCTTCGGAGGCAGGCTGCCGGCATCGGCCGCCAGCGTCTCGGCCAGCAGGCTCACCGTGGTGAGCGGCGTCCGGAGCTCGTGGCTGAGGTTGTCGATGAACTCCGTGCGGATCCGCTGGAGCCGGCGGAGCTCGGAAACGTCCTCCAGGACCAGCCACGCGTCCCCGGAAGCCGTCCGCCGGGCTCGCGCCAGGAGCGTGGTCGGCCCCTCCTCGACGCGGACGACCACCTCGCCCACCGCCGAGCCGGCCTCGAGAGCGGTCCGGACGATCGCCTCCACGTGGTGGTCGGTGAACGCCTCGAGCACGCTGCGGCCGACCATCGTGCCGGGCCGGCGGGCCACGAGCCGGTGGGCCGCCTCGTTCGCGGCCCTCACGGACAGGTCCGGAGCTACCCGGACCGCCCCGATGCCGACCAGCTCGACGAGGACGGCCGCGTCCCGGTCCGCCGCGACCGCGCGCTCCTCCGCCGCTGCGAGGCGATCCCGGACCGCCAGGTCACCCCGAGCGCGGCCGTCCGCGCCCTGCCGGGTGCCCCGCCGCTGGAGCCACGCCGCGAGCACGAGGAGCGCCGCGGCGAGGAGGACGAGAAGCGCGCCGTACTCGGGAGAGCGCCCATCGGGATTCCCGGGGCCGCGGATCAGCCGCCGGTCAGGCGCGCTTCGAGGGCCTCGAGCGACTGGATCGTCCGTTCGCCGGTCGCCCGGACTGTCACCTCGGCGCCGCCCGCCGCGAGCGAGCGCGGGCTGATCGTGACGATGAGCGGCATCCCCATGAGCTCGGCGTCGGTGAACTTCACCCCGGGCGACTCGTCGCGATCGTCCCAGATGACCTCGCGGCCGGCGTCGCGGGCACGGTCGTGGAGGCGCTCGGCGATCTCGGTGACCCGGGGGTCCTTCGCCGCCGAGACGGTCACGACGTGGGCCGCGTACGGCGCCACCTCCGCCGGCCAGGCGATCCCCTTCGAGTCGTGGTGGGCCTCGACGACGCAGGCCAGGGCGCGCCCGACGCCGATCCCGTAGGAGCCCATGACGATGGGGTGCGCCATCCCGTCCTCGCCGAGGTAGGTCGCGCCGAGGGCGCTCGTGTACTTCGTGCCGAGCTTGAAGATGTTCCCGACCTCGATCCCGTTGCGCAGGATCACGGGAGCCCCGCAGGTGGGGCAGCCGTCGCCCTCGCGGGCGTTCGCGACGTCGGCGACGAGATCGGGCGTGAAGTCGCGCCCGACGTTGACGTTGCGGTAGTGGAACCCCTCGCGGTTGGCGCCGGCCACGAGGTTGGATGAGCGCGCCACCAGCTCGTCCACGAGGACGAAGGCGCCCCGCGCGCCGATCGGCGATCCGTAGCCGGGCTCCATGCCGGCGGCCTTGATCTCGTCGGCCTGGGCCGGCCGGAGCGCCCGGGCGCCCGTGGCGTTGGCGAGCTTCGTCTCGTTGACCTCCATGTCGCCGCGGACGATGGCGGTGATGAGCCGGCCGTCCCCGTCCACGAAGAAGGTCGCCTTGGCCGTCTCCTCGGGGCTGATCCCGAGGAAGGAAGCCAGTTCGGCGATCGTCGTCGCGCCGGGCGTGGCGACCTCCTCGAGGGCGAGCGGCTCGCCGGTCGGCGGCTCGGAGAAGCGGACGTTCGCCACCTGGCGGTTCGCCGAGTAGCCGCACGTCTCGCAGAGGACCAGGACGTCCTCGCCGAAGCTGTTGAGGACCATGAACTCGTGGGCCCCGGAGCCGCCCATCATCCCCACGTCGGAGGCGACCGCGATGGCCCGCAGCCCGAGGCGCTCGAAGATCCGGGTGTAGGCCTCGTAGTGCTTCTCGTAGGCGACGTCGAGGCCGCCCTCGTCGAGGTCGCAGGTGTAGGAGTCCTTCATGACGAACTCGCGGACCCGGATGAGGCCGCCGCGAGAGCGCGGCTCGTCGCGCCACTTCGTCTGGAAGTGGTAGACCATCATCGGCAGCTGGCGGTAGCTCTTGACGAGGTCGCGCAGGAGGTCGGCGACGACCTCCTCGTGGGTCATGGCGAGGACCATGTCGCGCCCGCCGCGGTCCTTGAAGCGGGCCATCTCGGGGCCGATCTGGTACCAGCGCCCGGTCTCCTTCCAGAGATCGGCCGGGTGGACCACCGGCATCTCCATCTCCTGGCAGCCGATCCGGTCCATCTCCTCGCGGATCACCTGCTCGACGCGCTTCGCGACGCGGAAGCCGAGCGGCAGGAGCGAGTAGATGCCCGACCCCAGCTGGCGGACGTAGCCGGCCCGGACCAGGAGGCGGTGGCTGGGCATCTCCGCGTCGGCGGGGTCGTCGCGGAGGGTCGTGAAGAAGAGCTGGCTCAATCGCATGGGGGCAAGGATACCGGGCCGCCCGTTCGAGCGATGCGGGCTCGACCGCCGGACGCGGGGCGGCGCGCCGCGGACGCCCGCGCAGGGCGCGGGAACCGTCTGGAACGGGCGCGGCGTCCCCCTCGGGAGTGGGCGGCGGGCCGGTGGCCACGGGCGTCGGCTCGGGGGTCGGGGTGGGCGTCGACTCGGGGTGCCGGGGTCGGCTCGGGGGTCGGCGTCGGCTCGGGGCCAGTCGGCGTGGGCGTCGGCTCGGGCAGCTCGGAAACGGGCGCCGCCAGCGCCGCTTCGGGGTCTCGCAGTCCTCGAGGACGGTCCTTCGTCGTGCCGTAGCAGGCATCGATCCCGGGTCCGCCGTCGAGGAGGTCCCTGCCGTTGCCGCCGTCGATCACGTCGGCGTCGCCTCCGCCGTAGAGCGTGTCGTCGCCCTCGCCGCCGAGGAGCACGTCCTTCCCGTTGCCGCCGACAAGGATGTCGTCGCCGTCGCCGCCGACAAGGCAGTCCTTGCCGTTGCCGCCGTAGATGGTGTCGTTGCCGCCGAGCCCGAAGACGAGCGTCCGCCCGTTGCCGGCGCGGATCGTGTCGTCGCCCTCCGTGCCGACGATGACCTCGGCGAACGTCATGCCGGCGCACTCGGGCGGGGTCGGCGGGACAACCGGCGTCGGCGTTGGCGTGGGCGTCGGGAAGGGGCCCACCGTGATCTGCATCGTGGCGCCCACCCCGTCAGCGAACGCGGCCCCGGAGGCGCTGCCAACCGGCAGGATGTATCCCAGCCAGGGAATGGTCGCGACGTACAGCCCGTCGACTTGGACCTGCTGGCCGCCCCAGGCGTCGTCCACGCCATTGGCGTCCCCGCGGGTGACGATCGTGCCGTCGGCGTTGACGGCTGCGACCCGGTGGGTGACGACCTCGCCGCCCATGCGCAGGACGAGGATCATGCCCGGCTCGACCTTCGAGGGAGCTGGCGCGACCACGATCAGGTCCCCGCGCGAGATCGCCGGCGCCATCGAGCCGCCGTCGATCGTGACCAGGCGGTACCAGGGGTTGCCGACGATGCCGGCGCCGACGAAGAGGATTAGCGCAACAAGGCGACCAGGGCGGCGTCGATGATGGCGCGGAGAAGCCGCCGGACGCGCGGGTGGCGCGCCTGCGGCGTCGCCGGGCGATCGGGGGCAGCCACGGCCGGGCCGCGGAAGCGCCTCCAGACCTGGGTTCCGCTCATCGACTCCGGCCTCTCATGGGATGTATCAGGTGCGTAAGTGGACTGGGCAGGCGCCCGGGCAGGGAAGCCCGGGCACCTGCCGATCGATCTGAGGTGTCAGGCCGACCGTTGTGGGCCGACCCTGCGCGCTCCACCCCAGCTGTGCGGGACAGGCTCTTGGTGGGCCTGCTAGTTGGCTACGATCCGGATCAGCCGGCTCGAAGCCGCCCCACAGGGTGTCGTGCCGGAAGATGCCGACCCCCGCGACGCCACCATCGGTGTAGGAGCTCGCAGTCTGGGTGTTCCAGTACACGCCCGTGGGATCCGGAAACGTCCCAACGGACGGCTGGACACCGGCCGGCGTGGCAACGCCGGGGAGCATCCCGACGTTCAGCGACTCGTAGGGACCGGGCAACCCGATCGGGGAATACCCCCAAGTGTTCGTGTTGTACGCGATCCCGACGATCATGTCGGTTGGGGCGACGATGCCCTCCGCGCTCAGATCAAACGTAATGTTGAACGCGTAGCCGTTGTAGCACAGGCCGTCGGTGGTGCTGCGCCACTTGGTCGCGGGGGCACACGTCGGGTCGGCCACGGGACGCCACGGGATCGTGAACGTCTTCGTCACGCTCTTGATGAGCGTTCCCGGGAGGTTCGAGGCTACCCCGGTGGCGTTGTAGAGGTTGATCGTGATGGGGTGCGTCCAGCCCGCTGCCGTCCCCACGGCCGGCCAGTCGCTCTGGGGAGCCCACGTGACCATCGTCACCACGGCGTTGGTAAGGTTCCGCGCCGTGCCCGCCAGCAGGACCTGGGTCCCCCACTCAGCCGTCTGCTGCGCCTGGAAGGCCTGGCTCGCGAGGCTCGGCGGCAGCACCGCCGGCGTGTTGTCGAAGATGACCGTCCCGCCGGCGGCGGCTTCGTCGCAGTTCACCGTGTACTTGATCGACCCGGCCTTGCCGAGGGCGAAGGTGTCGAGGGCAGTCCACTGGATGCCGGCGTCGTAGGTCTTCGTCCCAGCGGCAACAAGGGCCACCGGGGCGGTTGGCGTGGCCAGGATGCTCGAGAAGTTGCCTGGCAGGTTCCCCGTCCAGCTCGACGAGACCGTGAGCGACTGGGTGATGGAGCCCGTGTTCTGCACGGTGAAGGAGAACGGGGCGCTCCCTGCGGCGGAGCTCGTGATCGTGGGAGCAGTGAAGGTCAGGGACTTGCCGCCGGCCGCGATGCCGTCGGACGCCGCCCCCGGTGTCGCAGAGACGATCTTGCAGGAGAACGTCCCGACGTCGATGTTCTCCTGGGCGGTGACCTGATCCTGGAAGGCGGCGCCGACGCCGCCGCCGATGAGTCCAACAGTGAGGCCGAACGCCGCGAGGAGTCCGGCGACCCTTCGAAGAGACATTGTTCCTGCTTTCTGGGCGTCACCTTGGCGCCGCCCATCTATGTCGCGGACTGGTGAAACTAGGCGGCGATCACGGTGCCGCGGTGATCGTCACGCTCGCCGAGCCGGAGCCGATAAGGCGGCGAGCGCGAGCGCGGCGATGAGCGCCATTTCGACCACGGCACCGAGAAGCCGCCCGACGCCAGGGCGCCGCGCCAGCGGCGTCCCCGGGCGACCGGCGGCAGCCACTACGGGGCCGCGGAAGCGCCTCCAGGCCTGGGTGCCGCTCATCTACTCCAGCCTCTTCTGAGAGGGATCAATCGGGCGCTGCGTCGCCTCACGGGCCAGGCGCCCGGGCAGCGAGGCCGCCCGGGTACCTGGCTCCGGGACGGGGCTTCTAGAGCTCCATCCACAACGAACGGGACCTAGGGCTGGCAGACGAGGACGATGTACAGAGACTGTCCAGTAGCCCCGTTCTGGACAATCGCGCCTTGCTCACCCGTCGCGTACGTGTAACCGAACGGAGTGGCGGGATACGTGGCGCCAGCGACCGTTGCGCCCGGCTTCCAGAGCGTCAGGCTTGTGATCGGCAGGACCGCACCGCCCTTAGTAGGTGCGGTGTCGACACTGGCTGACACGATCGTTTCGCCTGCGCCGCAGGACCAGCCGCCCCAGCCGTTGGGCCCGAAGTCGAGCTGGGCGGACGTGATCGTCACCGGGGCGGGAACCTCGCCACAGTTCACCGTGTACTTGATCGACCCGGCCTTGCCGAGGGCGAAGGTGTCGAGGGCAGTCCACTGGATGCCGGCGTCGTAGGTCTTCGTCCCAGCGGCAACAAGGGCCACCGGGGCGGTTGGCGTGGCCAGGATGCTCGAGAAGTTGCCTGGCAGGTTCCCCGTCCAGCTCGACGAGACCGTGAGCGACTGGGTGATGGAGCCCGTGTTCTGCACGGTGAAGGAGAACGGGGCGCTCCCTGCGGCGGAGCTCATGATCGTGGGAGCCGTGAAGGTCAGGGACTTGCCGCCGGCCGCGATGCCGTCGGACGCCGCCCCCGGGGTCGCAGAGACGATCTTGCAGGAGAACGTGCCGACGTCGATGTTCTCCTGGGCGGTGACCTGATCCTGGAAGGCGGCGCCGACGCCGCCGCCGATGAGTCCGACGGTGAGGCCGAACGCCGCGAGGAGTCCGGCGATCTTTCGAAGAGACATTGTTCTTCTCACTCCTTGGGATGCGCCTTGGGCACTGAGCAGATCTCAGGACGCGACGTGGGCTCTGCGGGCGCCCACCCCCTTTCGAATCTCGAGGAAGATGAGCAGGGCCACGATCAGCCCGGCAGCAATGAGCGCCACACTTCGCAGCTCGGTCAACCAGCCGAGGTAGGGCACGACGCCGACAAGCCGGTAGCCGGTTGCCCCCTGCAACGTGACGCGCCATGGATCGGCGACGCTGTTCGCGTCGCCCTTCGTCGTGATGACGTCGCCATCCCGCGACGCGATCCGGTGGAGAACCGTCTGGGTCTCGTTCGGCGGGGTGAAGACGATGACGTCGCCGACACCGAGCGAACCGATCGGCACGCCCTGCGTGATCGCGAGGTCGCCTGGCGACACGGTGGGCCGCATCGAGCCGGTGAGGACGGTCTGCACGTGGAAGTCGGCCATCCGAAAGCCGATCCCGCCGGCCACGACGGCCGCGCCCGCTACGACGAGCAGTCCGGTGAACAGCCGGGACCGACGACTCGTGCGCCCGTCCTTCATGCTCGACCTCCAGAGTCGTCGCGAGAGATGGTTCCCCGATCCGTCTCGCCCGCGGAGGTACCACCATGGTTCACCGCCGGCCCGCCGCCATCCGTGCCAGCCCGTAGGCGGGTACGCGTTCACACCCTCCCGGCAGGGGCCGGAATACGTACACGGCTAGGTACTCCCCCGGGCGCGGGCGACGGCCAGCGCGCCGTACGCTGCCGTGGTGGAGCGTCTACGCCGTCATGCCGCCCAGAGCCGCGCAGCCGGGGACACGCGAGCGGACAATCCCGCGATCCGCGATGCGGCCGAGATCGTGGCGCGCGCGGCAGCCGACGAAGCCGCGGCGGACCGGGCGCGCGATGCTTACCTGACGCGAGCCATGGCACCGATGGTGCCCGACGATCGGATCGCACCGCTGCTGGGCCCGGGCGAGCGCGTCCTGGCCGTACGCCATTCGGCGGTCCTGGACCGGCGCCTGCCGCCGGCCCGATCGGGCGGTCAGGCGAGCCTCGCGGGCGACCTCTACGTGACCTCGAAGCGGCTGGTGCTGGTGGGACCGCTGACCATGGTGATCGACCTCGACGAGGTCGAGGATGCCGTGGTGTCGGGAGAAAGGGTTCTGCTGGTCATGGGAGATGGCAGAGGGGCGGCGCTCGACGTTGCCCGCCCGCGCCAGCTCAGGGTCGAGATCGCCACCGCACGCGCGTTCGCGCGGAGCTGAGGGGTGGACGACCTCTAAGGTGTCCCCCAGGCGGACGCAACCGCCGACCGCGCCCGAGCGGTTGCCCCAGCTGCTCAGCCCGCGTCGGCGTACCGCCGCGCGGCCTCGGCCCGGTTCCGTGCGCCGAGCTTGTGGAGCACGCTGCTCACGTGGGCCTCAACCGTGCGACCCGAGATCATCAGCAATTCGGCGATCTCGCGGTCGGTGAGGCCCGCGGCCAGGAGGCGCAGCACCTCCTCCTCGCGAGCGGTGAGCCCTGCGAGGGCGGGGTCGGGAGAGCTCGCGGTCCGGCCGGTGATCTCCACGAGGTGGCTGACGAGTCGTGCGGCCATGTCGCGCGGCATTGCAAGCTCGCCCTCGCAGGCGCTTCGCACCGCGCGGAGGAGCGCCTCCGGCGCCAGGTCCTTGGTGAGGTAGCCGCGCGCTCCACTTCGCATGGCATCGACGAGATGGTGGTCCGCCTTCGAGGCCGTCAGCATCACGATCCGCGTCTCGGGGAGCCGCGGCGCCAGCTCCCGAACCAGCCCCACGCCATCCATGCCCGGCAGGTCGATATCCACGAGCAGCACATCGGGTCGAACCTGCAGGGCGAGCTCCAGCGCCTCCTCGGCGCTGGCGACATCGGCAACCAGCGCCACGTCGGGCGCCGTGATCGCATGACGCACGGCCGCCCGAACCAGCGGGTGATCCTCGACGAGCATGACGCGCAGGTGCTTCGTCCGGAGCGGATCCGTCATCGAAGGTCCGACGCGATGGGCACCGGGGCAAGCGCCAGCGGCACGAAGAGACTGACGCGCGTCCCGTCGAGGGGTCGTGAGTCGATGCGGAGCTCTCCACCGATCAGGGCGGCGCGCTCGCGCATGCTCGCCAGGCCGAACGCCGTCCGGCCGACGGTGTTCGGGTTGAAGCCGTGGCCGTTGTCGCCCACGACCACGACGAGCCGGCCTGACTCCACGCCGGCCCGGACGCGCACCACGGTCGCGTCCGCGTGACGCCGCACGTTGTTGAGCGCCTCCTGCGCGATCCGGAGCGCCTCCGCCTGCGCGCGCGCCGTGAGCTGCGGAAGGTGCTGCTCGCAGGCGAACTCGACGCGCAGGCCGAACCGATCCCCGAACTCGTAGACGCAGCGCGACATCAGCTCGCTGAACGACGAGCCGGTCGCTTCGGTGGGCTCCCGCAGTGCGGCAATCGCCTGTTGTGCCTCCGCGATCCCCGCGTCGATGGTCTGGCCCAGCTCGCCGGCCAGCGCCCGCGCCTCGGCCCCGAGATCGGCAAGACCGGCGAGGCGTCCCGTCGTCAGCTTCGCTAGCCAGAGGTCCTGGGCCAGCCCGTCGTGCAGCTCCCGGGACAGGCGCGCGCGCTCCCCCACCGCAGCGAGCTCCACGTCGACCGCCCTGAGACGCACCAGCTCGACATTGGACGACCGCATGCGCGCGAGGATCGCCGCCGCCTGCGCCTGGATGCCAAGCAGGAGAATGACGTCGAACCCGAGTCGCAGGAGGTCGCCGCTCGTGACCAGTCCCGTGTACGTGCCCGGAAGGACGGCCGTATGGACCTGGGCGAAGGCGGCGACGACGAACCCGATGGCCAGGTATCGGTCGCCGATCAACCCGTCGCGTCGGTGCAGCCGCCGCGAGAGGCCCGCTGCCCAGAGGAACAGCGAGGCGGCCAGGACCTGGGCAACCCCGCCGAGCGGCGTCGTCACGGACGGGAACGGGGCGGCGGCAGGAGTGCCCGCCGCCAGGATGGGCAAGCCGATGGAGGCCAGCGGGGGCAACCGGTTGGCGCCCGCCTCGATGATCGCGATCGCCAGCACCATCGTGACGGCCGACCCGAGCACGATGGCGGGTCCGTGATCGACGAGCCTCCCACGGAGCGAGGCCAGGCTGCCCAGGACCAGCAGCGCGGCCGCGAAGATGTGGGCGAAGGTGAAGACGTAGATGGGCGCCTGGCCGGGCGAAGCGAGCGCCATTCCCGCCGGGACATCGTGGCCTGTCGTGACAACGATGACCGTGAGGCTGTTGGCGATTGCCAGCACCAGGAACGCGGCCGCCTGGAACGCCGCGATGGGATCCCCACGCTGGCGGAACCGTACCCAGGCGAGCACGGCCACGGCGAGCGTCACGGCGGTCGTGAGCGTGTCTAGCACGATGTCGAGCGACGGCGCGACGATGCTCTCCCGCAGCCCGGGCCCGAGGACGCAGACGGCGGTGCCGAGCGCAAGGGCGATCACGACGGCCACGAGGATGGCGTCGAGAGAGATCGAGCGCGGCAGTCTGATTGGTCGGGAGGACGGGGCGCGACTGGCGATAGGGTTCCCTCCGGTCACACCGCGGGCTGCAGGGAATGCAGCGACGGCGGTGCAAGCAGACTCTCTCGGTCAGCGAATCGCGCCGATCCGAGACCTCCGGTCCCGTGGTCGCCGATACTGCTCGGCGATACGGGCGCGCGGCCAACGCCTGGGGATGATGGCCGGCGATCCCCCTGGTCGAACGGCGCCCCGGCCTCATAGCGGGGCGAAGTCCGCCAAAAGTACTAGGCCATTCGACCTACCGCATGTGACCTTTGGCCTATTCTCGTCAGCCAATCACGCCGCCCGGTGCCACGTCGCACCGGGCGGCCGGGCCGGCGTCGGGACGATCGTCCGCACGGGTCGTGGCGCGCAGGGACTGCTCGGCAACGCCGGAATCCGACCCCTCCCGAACTCCGCTCGGATCGCCGCGCCCCCCGGCCGGGGCGGTCACGCGTGCGGTTCGAACCGCCGCTTGGCCAGCTCCACGAGCGCCAGGTACGCGGCCACGATGACGGGGAGGAGCAGCCAGAACGTGATCGGCAGGGCGCCAAAGCCGAGCACGTCGCCGAGCGGGCTCAGCGGGATGATCACGGCGGCGGCGAGGGCGGCGACGATCGCGGCAAGGAGCTGGGGGCTCGGGCGGCTGCGCCAGAAGGGGCTGCGCCGGGTCCGGATCACCAGGACGACGAGGACCTGGGTGAAGAGCGACTCGATGAACCAGCCGGTCTGGAAGGCCCTCTCGTTGACGCCCAGGACGAGGATCAGCAGTCCGAAGGTGACGTAGTCGAAGACGGACGAGATGGGCCCAAAGATGAGCATGAACTTCTGTACCGCATGGACGTCCCAGCGCGACGGGACGGCGCCCACGTCGGGATCCACGTTGTCGGTCGGGATCGCCGTCTGCGAGGCGTCGTAGATCAGGTTGTTGAGGAGGATCTGGCCCGGCGTCATGGGCAGGAAGGGCAGCAGCAGGGCCGCCCCGACCATGCTCAGCATGTTCCCGAAGTTCGAGCTCGTGCCCATGCGGATGTACTTGAGGGTGTTGGCGAAGGTGCGCCGGCCCTCGATCACGCCGCGGCTGATCGCCGCCAGGCTCGGCTCGAGCAGGATGATGTCCGCGGCCGAGCGCGCCACGTCGGTCGCGTTGTCCACGCTGATGCCGACGTCGGCGGTGTGCAGCGCCGGCGCGTCGTTGATCCCGTCGCCCAGGTAGCCGACGACCGCGCCCCCGTCGTGGAGGGCGCGGATCACCTGCAGCTTCTGGTCCGGATCGACGCGGGCGAAGATCGTCGTCCGCTTCGCCCGGGCGACCAGCGCGGGGTGCGAGAGGGTGCGCATCTCCTCGCCGGTGAGAACGCCCTCCACGACGAGGCCGACCTGACTCGCAACATGGCGAGCCACGAGCTCGTTGTCGCCCGTGACGACCTTGAGGACCACGCCCTGGCGGGCCAGCTCGGCGATGGTGTCGCCGACCCCTGCCTTGGGCGGATCGCTGAAGAGGATCACCCCCTCGAAGACGAGGTCGTGCTCGAGCCGTGCCGCGTCGTCGAGGCCGGCCGCCGCACGCTTGCCGGTCGGGGCGCCCAGCTCCTCGGGCGCGAGGACTCGTGACCCCACGGCCACCAGCCGGAACCCCTCGGCCGAGGCGCTGTCCACGAGCTTGGCGAGCCGCTCGTGCTCGGCGGCCCTGATCGGCCGAGCCTCGTGGTCCACGCGGACCCGGCCGGCGCGCTGGATCACGGCCTCCGGCGCGCCCTTCGTCACCAGGAGCGGCGGCTCGCCCTCGCGCTGCAACACCACGCTCAGGAGCCGCCGCGAGAAGTCGTAGGGGAGCTCGGCGAGCTTGCCGTATTCCGCGAGGTCTGCGGGCTTGGGCGTGCCCGCCAGGAGGGCCGCGTCGAGGGGGTTTGCGAAGCCGGTCTCGAAGTGGCTGTTGAGATAGGCGAACTCGAGCGCGTGGGCCGCCTCGCCCGCATCATCGGCGTCGATCCCGACCGCGCGGACGAACTCCAGCCGTCCTTCGGTCAGGGTCCCCGTCTTGTCGGTGGCGAGGACGGTGACGCTGCCGAGGTTCTGGATCGCGGGGAGGCGCTTGACGAGCACGCCGTGCGAGGCGAGGGCGTGGGCGCCCTGGGTCAGGTTGAGGGTCACGATCGCCGGCAGCAGCTCGGGCGTGAGGCCCACGGCGAGGGCGATCGCGAAGAGGAGCGATTCGAGGACGGGGCGGTGGAGCCCGACGTTGATGGCGAGGACCGCGATGACCAGGATCGCGGTCACCCGGAAGATGAGGACCCCGAAGGCGCGGACGCCACGCTGGAAGTCGTTCTCCGGGGCGCGTTCCGCGAGCCGCTGGGCGATGGCTCCGTAGCTCGTCTGCTTCCCGGTGGCCGTGATGACGGCCCGGCCGGTGCCGCTTACGACGCTGGTGCCGAAGAACAGGAGGCCGTCACGGTCGTCGTCGCGGGCTGGATCGAGCGTGCCTTCCCGGGGCGCCTTGGTGGCCGGCGCCGACTCGCCGGTGAGCGAGGCCTCGTCCACGTAGAGGTGGTTGGCCTCGACGACGCGGCCGTCGGCCGGCACGATCGATCCGGCGCCCAGGACCACGAGGTCTCCGCGGACCACGTCGTGGATCGGGATCTCCTGCTGCTTCCCGTCCCGGACGACGGTCGCCCGGAGCGCGAGGCGCGCCTGCAGCGCTGCGACCGCCGATTCCGAGCGCGCCTCCTGGACGAAGCCGAGGGCCGCGCTCATGACGACGATGGCGAGGATGATCGAGGCGTTGACGTCGTCGCCGACGACGAGGCTCACCAAGGCCGCGCCCACGAGAATCAGCACGAGCGGGCTGGCGACCTGGGAGACGAGGATCGCGAGCCGGGTCCGCCGTCCGCTGCCGCCGATGGCGTTCGGGCCGTCCCGCTGGAGCCGGTCCGCCGCCTCGACCGCGGTCAGCCCGGTCGCGGCAGTGGGCTCGGGCGCCCCCCCGGTCGCGGCGCCGGGCCCCGGAGCCCTCGCCGGTGGCGCCGCGGGCGGGTCGGCCATGGCCGCGGCGGCCGCGCGCGGCCCGGGCGATTTGGCTTTGGCCGCCGGCGGACCCGGCTTCTTGCGGTCGGCACGTGGCATCGAGGCCAGAGCGTACACCTCGGTCGGCGGCGGCCGCTTCGCCCGGTCCGCGCCGTCGGTGCGTCTCGGCGCACGGTTGGGTCGCGAGCCGGCGGGCCGGCCCCGGTGCCTCCATACTGGCGCCATGCAGCGAGGACCCCAAGCGAGCCGCGACAGGCCGGCATGACCGCCCTCCTGCTCGCCGTCCTGGTCCTCGCCGTCCTCTTCGACTACATCAACGGCTTCCACGACACGGCGAACGCCATCGCCACCTCGGTCGCGACGCGCGCCCTGCGGCCCGCCTACGCGATCGGGATGGCCGCCGCGTTCAACTTCATCGGGGCCTTCGCCGGGACGGCGGTCGCCAAGACGATCGGCGGCGGCCTGGTCGACGAGCAGACGACCACCCAGACCGTCGTGGCCGCCGCGCTCATCGGGGCGATCGTCTGGAACCTCATCACCTGGCGCCTGGGCATCCCGAGCTCGAGCAGTCACGCCCTGATCGGCGGCCTCATGGGAGCGACGATCATCGCCGCCGGGACCGGCTCGATCAAGATGGACGGCCTGGTCAACAAGGTCGTGGTCCCGCTCGTCAGCTCGCCGATCATAGGGTTCGTCGGGGCCTTCTTCCTGATGGTCGCCCTCTTCTGGATCTTCCGCCGCGCCGACCGGCGGCCGCTGGCGCGGCGCTTCCGTCGCCTGCAGCTCATCTCGGCCGGGTTCATGGCTTTCAGCCACGGCTCGAACGACGCCCAGAAGACGATGGGGATCATCACCCTGGCCCTCTTCTCGGCCGGCGTGATCAAGACCGTGGACGTCCCGACGTGGGTCATCGTCGTCTCGGCGACGGCGATCTCCCTGGGAACGGCCGCCGGCGGCTGGCGGATCATGGCGACGATGGGCCACCGCGTCGTCGAGCTGGAGCCCATCCACGGCTTCGCCGCCGAGACGACCGCCGCGACGGTCATCTTCACCGCGGCCCATTTCGGGATGCCGGTCTCGACGACCCACGTCATCTCGAGCGCCATCATGGGCGTCGGCACGAGCAAGGGCGCCCACGGCGTCCGCTGGGGCGTCGCTCGCGGCATCCTCGTCGCCTGGATCGTGACATTCCCGGCCACCGCGACCGTCGGCGCCCTCTCGTGGTTGATCCTCGACGCCCTCGGCATTCGCTGACCCAGACACCCCGGAGGTTCCCATGGTGCGCCTGATCCCCAGGGACGAGGCCTTTCACAACGTCTTCGTGAAGGACGGCGAGAACCTGCTCGAGGCCGCCCGCGCGCTCAACGCGATGTTCACCGAGTTCGACCGGCTCGACGAGCGCGTCGCGACGATCCAGGCCCTGGAGCACGCCGGCGACGAGATCGACGCCGAGATCGCGGCGCGCCTCGAGAAGTCCTTCATCACTCCCTTCGACCGCGAGGACATCCACGAGCTCTACACGCGGCTCGACGACGTGGTCGACGGCATCCAGGAAGCCGCCGAGACGGTCGTCATCTACGGGATCGACACCCCCACCGACGAGGCTCGCCGGATGGCCGGGATCATCGACGCCCAGGCCGAGCAGCTCCTGGAGGCGCTCCGCAAGCTCGATCACCTCGAGAATGCGGGCATGCACCTCAAGGCCATCCACACCCTGGAGAACGAGGCCGACGGCCTATCCCGGGCCGCGATCGGGCGGCTCTTCCGCGGCGGCACCGACGCCCTGACGGTGATCAAGCTGCGCGACCTCTACAAGGTCCTGGAGGACACGGTCGACGCCGCCGAGGACGCCGCCGAGGTCCTCGAGCGGATCGCCGCGAAGCACCAGTAGCGGTTCTCGCGGCCACGCGCGCCGCGTCGTCGGCACGTCCGTCGGCGCCGCGTCGGCGGGGCGCGTCGGGCGCCGGTTCTCGCGGGCGAGAGGGGCCGGGTCGTCGGTACGTCCGGCGACGCCGCGCTGGCGCGGCGCTTCGGGCGCCGGAGCACGCGGGCGACAGGGGCCGCATCGCGCGGGCGCTCCGAGGTCAGGCCGAGCGGCGGAAGACGTAGCCGACGCCGCGCACCGTCTGGATGAGCGCCGGCGCCGCCGGGTCGGGCTCGATCGCGCTGCGGAGCCAGTGCACGTGCACGTCCACGGTCCGCGTCTCGCCGGCGTAGTCGTAGCCCCAGACCTGCTCGAGGAGCTGGTCCCGGCTGAAGACCTGGCCGGGATGCCTGAGCAGGAAGGCCAGCAGCTCGAAGACCTTGGGCTTCATCGGCACCGGCGTGCCGTCGCGGAGGAGGCGGTGACCCGCGAGGTCGACGGTCAGGTCCCCGAGGTCGATCGCCGCCGGCCCCTCGGCGGCGGGCTGCTCCGTCCGCCGGAGGAGCGCCCGGATCCGCGCGCTGAGCTCACGAAGGCTGAACGGCTTGGTGACGTAGTCGTCGGCGCCCAACTCGAGGCCCACGACCTTGTCGAGCTCCGAGCTCTTGGCGGTCAGCATCAGGATCGGGACGCCCGACTCCTGGCGGATGATCCGGCAGACCTCGATCCCCGGCAGCTCGGGCAGCATGAGGTCGAGGACGACGAGCTCGGGATGGTGCTCGCGGAAGCGGGCCAGCGCCTCCCGGCCGTCGGCGGCCGTGACCACCCTGTAGCCGTCCGCCTCGAGCGCCTCGGCGAGCGTCTCGCGCAGGGTCGGCTCGTCGTCGACGACGAGGATCGTGCGGGCCATCACCTGTTCAGGATAGGCCCGCCGGTTAGCGGCGCGTTGGCGAATTGTTAACGGATGCGGCGCGCGGCGCGGGGCAGCGGGCGCGGCGAAGGCGGCAGGGCGGCCGGCGCGGTGCGCGGGGCGCGGGAGACTGGGCGGCGCGAAGCGGTGGCGCGGCGAGGCAGGGGGCGCGGTGCAGGGCAGGGGGCCGGGCGGCCGGGCGGCGCGGTCGGGCGCGGTGCAGGGGCCGCGGCGCGGCCGCTTCGGCAGCCATGCCGCGTTCAGGCGGGAGTCTCCGCCTCGAGCGCGCGCGCCGCCCGGTCCAGGCGCTCGAGCGTCCTCTCGCGCCCGAGGGCGACCATCGAATCGAAGAGCGGCGGCGTCGCCGTCTTGCCGGTCAGGGCCACGCGGATCGCCATGAAGAGGTCGCCAGCCTTCCAGCCGTTCGCCTCGGCGACGCCGCGAAGCGACGTCTCGAGGGCCTCGACCGTGAAGCCGTCCACCCCGGCCGCGTCCACCGCCCGGCTCGCGGCCGCCAGGCCCGCCCGGGCCGTGCCGCGGTCCCAGCGCTTCGGGACCAGCATCACGGTGTCCAGCTCGATGGCGTCGCAGAACAGGAACCCGACGACGTCCCCGACCGCGCCGAGGACCGGGATCCGCTCCCGGACGAGCGGCAGGAGCGCCGCGATCTCCGCCCGGGTCGGGTTGCGGTCCATGCGACCGGCGGCCCACTCGGCCTCCAGGAACGGGGCAAGGCGATCGACGAGGTCGTCGTCGGCCAGGCGGCGAATCCATTGGCCGTTGAGCCACTCCAGGCGAACCCGGTCGAAGATCGCCCCACCCTTCTGGACCGCGTCGAGGTCGAAGCGTTCGACGATCTCGTCGAGCGAGAGGACGTCCTCCTCGGTCCCCGGCGACCAGCCCAGGTAGGCGAGGTAGTTGACGAACGCCTCGCGGACGAAGCCCTCGGCGACGTAGTCCCTGACCGCCGTCTGGCTCTTGCGCTTGCTCATCTTCGAGCGGTCGGTGTTGAGGATGAGCGGCAGGTGGGCGAAGACGGGCTCCGGGTGGCCGAGGGCCCGGAAGAGGAGGATGTGCTTGGGCGTGTTGGAGAGGTGGTCCTCGCCGCGGATGACGTGGGTGATCCCCATCGCCGCGTCGTCCACCACCACGGTGAAGTGGTAGAGCGGCGTGCCGTCGCCGCGGAGGATCACGAGGTCGCCGCCCAGGACGGCGGCGTCGAACTCCACGTGGCCACGGACGAGGTCGTCGAAGGCGACGACGCCGGGCTCGATCCGGAAGCGCAGAGCGGGACGGCGACCCTCGGCCTCGCGCGCGGCGCGCTCCTCCGGCGTCAGCGCGGCGCAGCGGCCGAGATAGCGGGGCGGCAGCTTCGCCGCCTCCTGGGCCTTCCGGTCGGCCTCGAGCTCCTCGGGGGAGCAGTAGCAGGGGTAGGCCCGGTCCCGCGCCAGGAGGCCCGCCGCGGCCTCGGCGTAGAGCGGCAGGCGCGCCATCTGGCGGTACGGCCCGTGGGGGCCCTTCTCCTCGCGGCCACCGACGGCCGGGCCCTCGTCCCATTCGAGCCCGAGCCAGTGGAGGTGCTCCAGGATGTCGCGCTCGAACTCGACCGTGGAGCGGGCCTCGTCGGTGTCCTCCATGCGCACGATGAAGGTCCCGCCGACGTGGCGGGCGTACAGGTAGTTGAAGAGGGCCGTGCGGGCCGTCCCGATGTGGAGCGGGCCGGTCGGGCTGGGGGCGATTCGGACGCGGGCGGGCATTGCGCGATTGTACGGGCCGCCGCGCTCGGCCTCGGCGGACGTCGGACCGCGACAGGCGCCGGGCCGGGGCGGCGGGCCGGGGCGGCCGGACCGAGATCGCGACAGGCGCCGGGCCGGGGGCGGGCCGGGACTCCGGACCGAGATCGGCGAGCAGGACTCCGGGCCGGGGCGGCGGGCCGGGACTCCGGACCGGGGCGGCGGGCCGGGACTCCGGACCGGGGCGGCGGGCCGGGACTCCGGACCGGGGCGGCGGGCCGGGACTCCGGGCCGGGGCGGCGGGTCGAAGGCGCGGCTCGAAGGACCGCTCAGCCGACCAGCTCGCCCACCGGGGCGAGCTCGAAGCCGGGGATCGTCTCGGCCGCGATCCGGCCGTGCGGGTCCAGCTCGACGGGCCGATGGTAGCGGCCGACGACGCGGAGTGGCTGCCCCTCGAGGACGCCAGCGAGGCGGAGCGCCTCGACCGACACCGCCCACGACGCCCGGTCGAAGCCGCCGCCGTCCTCCACCTTGACGGCCACCGCCGACGCCCCGGTCCGCCGGCCCGGATCCGGAAGGACGGCGACCGCGCGAAGACCCTCCGCGCCGCCCTTGACGACGAGGCGACCGGGGAGCGCCTTCATCAGCGACGTGTCGAGCCGCTCGCGCGTCCCGCCCACCATCTCCGGGTGAGCGACCATCGCGTCGCGGATCGCCCGCAGCGGCGCGGCCAGGCCCTGCCGCGGGTCGCCGGTCGGCACGGCCTCCGGGTCGGCGAGAAAACCGAAGGCGCGGGCCACCGCCGCGAGGGGAAAGGCGAAGGTCTCGACGCCGCAGCCATCGATCGCCGTCACGAGCCGCTCGGGAGTGGTCCCGAAGGCGCGGGCGACCACCGCGCGCACCGCGACCTGAGCGGGGTGGCCGGCGTTCCAGTAGTCCTCCAGGCTCCAGTCGCCGAGGCGCGCCACGAGGAGCATCGCCAGGTGGGACCCGGAGCACATGTGGCGGAGCGGGCCCGCCTTCTCGCCATCGCGGGCGAGCCGCACCGCTGTGAGGGCGTCGAGCGGCGCTCCCTCCGTCCCGCAGGCGAGCAGCGTCTGGGTGAGCCCGGACCGTCGGAAGACGGCCTGCAGCGTCCTCACGTGGAGATCTTCGCCCGAGTGCGAGCCGGCCATCAGGGCGATCTCGGCCCGGGTGAGGCCGTAGTCGCGGAACCCGCCGGCCTCCGCGAGGGCGACGAGGGCGAACGGCTTGACGCAGGAGCGCAGCGTAACTTCCGTCTCGGCGTCGCCGGCGACGTGGGTCACCCGGCCGGCCGCGTCCACGCGCACGACATGACCGCGGTGGACGCTCTCCAAGGTCTCGCCGCGCACCTGGCGGGCGAGGATGGGCGGGGCCTTGCGCGGGCCGCGCGCGGGGAGCGCGGGCGGGCGGGTGCCCCGGGGGGGTCGGGCTGGCGGCATGCTGGCCGGAGAATAGCGCGACGGACACCGGCCGCGGCGGCCGGTTACGCCGCCGGCCGTCCGCGCGCGCCGGGACGCCCCGCTGCGCGGCGCGTCGGGTTGCGACAGGACGCCCTCCGGCGCCTCGAGAGTCGCGCCGTCGCCGTCGAGCGGCGCCGCGGCGACCAGTTGCGCCGTCACCCGGCGCGCGGCGTCGCGGCGTGCGCGGCTCCTCCGCCGCCCGCCCGGAAGCCACGCCGCGCGGCGCGTCCGGTGCTAGGATCGGTCCGGTCGGATCCCCGCGTCGCGGGGTGCCGGCCGCGCCGACAGCCCGCTCAACGCCCGAGGTGCGCGCCCGTGTCCGACAGCAACCCCGTCCCGCCCTCCCTGCACGTCTCCCGGCATCCCGCCGTGCTGCACAAGCTCGCGATCCTGCGCGACGCGAAGACGGAGCCGAAGAAGTTCCGCGAGGTGGTCCGCGAGCTCTCCTGGCTCCTCGGCTACGAGGCGCTGGCGGACGCCCGGCTGCGACCGCTCCGGGTCCGCACCCCGCTCGAGGAAACCGACGCCCACGAGCTCGGCGACCGGATCGGGCTCGTGCCGATCCTGCGGGCCGGCCTCGGCATGGTGGACGCGATGCTGGAACTGATGCCGACGGCGCAGGTCTGGCACCTCGGCCTCTTCCGCGACGAGCGCACCCTTCGACCGGTCGAGTACTACAACAAGCTCCCCGACTCCGCGACCGTCGAGCTCTGCCTGATCCTCGACCCGATGCTCGCCACGGGCGGGTCGGCCACGGCCGCGATCGACGTGCTCAAGCGCTGGGGCGCCAACCGGATCAAGCTCATCAACCTGATCGCCGCGCCCGAGGGCGTGGCAGCGGTGAGCGCGGCGCACCCGGACGTGACGATCCACTGTGCCGCTCTCGACCGCGGCCTCAACGACAAGGGCTACATCATGCCCGGCCTTGGCGACGCCGGCGACCGCCAGTTCGGGACCGGCCGCAAGGACTGACGCTCAGCGGACGAGTCGAGTCCGCTCGGACTCGATCAAATGACGTCCTGACGAACCGTATGGCACATGGCCGATCCGCCGCGGCGTCGGATCCGACCGTGCGGGTCCGGTCATCGTCTCAGAAGACATCGCGATGGCGCATGTGATCGGCTCCCGGGGCGCCGAGGGGCTCGGCGACCGGCTCCAGGGGCAGTCGACCCGCGGTACGGTCACCACGGCGCGCATCTGATCGGATCGCGGTGCGACGGCGCGAAGGTGCGCCGCGCGCGGAGGAGCCGGCCCCTCGCGGGGCCGGCGTCGAGCGATAGGAGGTGACGAGCGCGGCTGGTTGCCGCCCTTGCCGTCGCCGCCGAGGCATCGCGCGCTGCGCCGGCTTCGTCAGCTGCACCGACTTCGTTTGCTGCGCCGCCGCCGCGCGCGGAGAAGCCGGCCCCTCGCGGGGCCGGCTTCGGTCGCTGCCGGGTGAGCGCTCGCCGCCGCCGCGCGCGGAGAAGCCGGCCCCTCGCGGGGCCGGCTTCGGTCGCTGCCGGGTGAGCGCTCGCCGCGGCCTACGCGATCGCCGCGTCGGCCAGGCTGAGGGCCCCGTCGATGATCGCGAACGCCTCGCCGAGCTGCTCCTCGGTGATGCACAGCGGCGGGTTCGTGTGGATCCCGTTGTTGGCGATCATCGTGTAGAGCCCGTTGTCGCGGAGGTGCTTCGCGACGGCCTTCATCTCGTCCGACGTGCCGTTGAAGGCGGTCATCGGGACCCACGGGTCGCGGCTGCGGACCAGGTCGATGATTCCGAACAGGCCCAGGCTGCGGGTCGCCCCGACGCTCGGGTGCTTCGCCGCGAGCGCCTCGTGGTGGCGCCGCAGGACCTCGCCCATCCGGGCGGCGTTCTCGATGAGCCCGTCCTCCTCGTAGACCCCGATCGTGGCCAGCGAGGCCGCCAGGCTCACCGGGTGGCTGCTGTAGGTCAGGCCCCCGTAGAACATCTTCGTGTCGAAGAACTCGGCAATGTGGTGGCGCATCGCCACCGCGCCGAGCGGCAGGTAGCTGGAGGTCAGCCCCTTCGCCATCGTCATCAGGTCGGGCACGACGTCCCAGTTGTTGATGGCAAACCACTTGCCGGTCCGCCCGAAGCCCGCCATCACCTCGTCGGCGACCATCAGGATCCCGTAGCGGTCGCAGATCTCGCGGACTCCGGCGATGTAGCCGTCGGGCGGGATGAGGATCCCGTTCGTCCCGACGATCGTCTCCAGGAAGACCGCCGCGATCGTGTGCGGCCCCTCGTACACGATGACGTCCTCGAGGCCCTGCAGCGCCTCCGCCGCCGGCCGAGGCTCCTTCTCGCCCCAGCGGTGAGTGTCCGGGTAGCGCACGACGCCGTAGATGCCCGGCTCGTTCGCCCAGCGGCGCGGGTCGCCGGTGAGGGTCATCGCCCCGAACGTCGCCCCGTGGTAGGTCCGGTAGCGGGCAAGGACCTTGGTCCGGCCGGTGTAATGGCGGGCGAGCTTGATGGCGTTCTCGATCGCCTCCGCCCCGCCGAGGGTGAAGAAGACCTTGTCGAGGTCGCCCGGCAGGATCTCGGCGAGCTTCGCGCCGAGGCGAGCCCGGATCTCCGTGGCGAAGGCCGGCTGGACGTACTGCAGCTTCGCCGCCTGGGCGGCCATGGCGTCGAGGACGCGGCGGTCGCCGTGGCCGATGTTCACCGACATCAGCTGGCTGTTGAAGTCGATGATCCGGCGGCCCTCGGGCGTGTAGAGGTAGATCCCCTCCGCCCGGTCGATCGCGATCGGGTCGATGGCGCCCTGGACGGACCACGAGAAGAACGTGTGGGCCCGCGCCAGGCGGACGATCTCCTCCGACGTCATCGGGTCGGTCGCGGGATTGGCGCTCATCGGTCACCTCTCGGGTCGGCGGGCTTGAAGAATGGCCCTCCGGCCACTCGAATCCTGTTGCGTCGGGTCGGGCTGCGGCGGGGTTGGTCGTCGACGGCCAGCCGGGCCGGTCCGGAGTTCGACGTCCGACCGGAACGCTTCGGCGTCCAACGGCCAGCCGGGACGTCGAGATCCCGGGGCCTCGACGCCGGTCCGGAAACGGTGCCGGTCATTACACCACAGGGAGGCCGGCCGGCACAGGGCGGCCGGCGTGGCGGTTCCGGCAGGCGACGGCCCGGGCGGCCGGTCGGCGGCCGCGGCGGCGTCAGTTGCGTGCGCGGGCCACGGACGCCGCTCGGCAGCAGGCCGCCCTTCGGCAGCTCCTCTGCCCGGCCGGCGTCGGAACGCAGTGGGGCCCCTCCACCAGGGAGGGGCCCCGTGCGCGTGCGTGAGCCGCCGGAGGAGCCGGCGGCCGTGCGGCTTCTCAGGCGGCGGCTTCCGCCTCCCGGGCGGGAACGGCCTTGGCCAGTACGAAGTAGACGACGAAGGCCACGAGGAGCCCCACGACCCAGCTGTAGTCGGACAACGGCTTGAGCATGGGGATGATCCCGTCTGCCGGGAACGGGCCCGTCGCCTTGCCGTCAGCGCCGATCGCGGAGTAGGAGCCGCCGATGGCGAATACGATCCCGACAAGGAGCGCCACGACCGCCCTCCAGTTCCAGCCGCTCGCGTAGCGGTAGATCCCGCTGGCGGTGTACAGATCCTTGAGGCGGAGGTTCGTCCGCCGGATCAGCCAGTAGTCGGCGATCAGGACGCCGGCGATGGCGCCCGTCGCGCCGCCGTAGGTGCCCAGCCAGGTGAAGATGTAGAGGCTCGAGTTGGCCAGGAGCTCCCACGGGAAGATCAGGATGCCGATCACGCCCGTGATCAGGCCGCCGGTCCGGAAGCTGATCTTGGACGGCCACAGGTTCGAGAAGTCGTAGGACGGGCTGACGACGTTCGCCGCGATGTTGGTCGACAAGGTCGCCACCGCCAGCGTGAACATGGCCAGGATGATGAAGATCGGGTTGTCCAGCTTGGCCGCCAGCTGGACCGGATCCCAGATCGCCGCGCCGTAGACGATGACCGTCGCCGACGTCGTCAGCACGCCGACCAGCGGGAAGAGCGTCATGGTGGTCGGCAGGCCGATCGCCTGGCCGAGCGCCTGCTCCCGCTGGCTTCGTCCGAACCGCGTGAAGTCCGGCATGTTGAGCGAGAGGGTCGACCAGAAGGCGATCATGCCCATCAGCGCGGGCGGGAAGATCTTCCAGAAGTCGGGACCCCAGCCCAGCTTGCCGGGCTGCTCGACGATCGGGCCCAGGCCACCGGCCTTGACGATCATGTAGACGAGCAGGCCAAGGAACACGACGATCATGAACGGGGCGGCCCAGTTCTCGAACCGCCTCACCGCGTCCATCCCGCGCAGGACGATGACGATGTTGATTGCCCAGAAGACGGCGAAGCTGAGCCACAGGGTCCACGGGTGGGCGGAGCCGATCAGGAGCGGGAAGCTCGCCGCGTCGGTCCACCAGCTTCCCCCGCTGCCCAGGAGGGCGCCGACCAGGGCGAAGATCGCGCCGCCGCCAATCCAGGTCTGGATCCCGAACCAGCCGCAGGCCACGCCGGCGCGAATGAGGGCCGGCAGGTTGGCGCCGAAGACGCCGAACGCGGCCCGGGCGAAGACCGGGTACGGGATCCCGTACTTGGTGCCGCCGTGGCTGATCAGGATCATCGGGATCAGGACGATCACGTTCGCGAGGCCGATCGTGAGGATCGCCTGGATCCAGCTCATCCCCTGGTCGACCAGGCCCGAGGCGAGGAGCCAGGACGGGATGTTGATTGCCATCCCGACCCAGAGCGCCGAGTAGTTGTAGGTGGTCCAGGTCCGCTTCGCGATCGGGACCGGGGCCAGGTCCTCGTTGTGGAGCCGCGTCTCACCCAGGGCCGCATCCGCCTCGGGCGTCAGCTCGACTCTCCCGTCCGGCAGGACGTTCTGTCCGTTCATCGCCACCGCCATAGCCTCCCTCCACAGTTGTCTCTACGGGTCGACGTCGTATCGCGGGCTCGAACAGCCCATGTCGGTGAACAGGCGCAGAAATGCGCGCACGCCTCCTGGTGCGGATCCCTCCTCTCTCCCTCCTGGCCGCCCGGCCTCCCGCCAGCCGGGGATTCGTCCCCGGGCGGCGCGGGCCAAGATTCCGGGCATCGTACGCGGCCGGGCGGCGTCCGGCGCAACGAAAATGCACGCCGAGCAGGCGGATTGGGGGCACCCGGGGGCCGGTGGTTGCCTCGTTCGGGCCGGTCGCCCGGAGCCGGGGGCCTCGTCGCCCGTGCTCCCGGCCTCGTGGCCCGTGCTCCCGGCAAGAACGCGTCAGGGCGCCGACCAGCGAGGCGCCAGGGCGCGGCGCGACACCTCGCGGGTGTATCCTCCGCCGATCGTTCCCCGACTGCGCAGCGAGGTATGGAAGTGACCCGGATCGTGCGTGGCGCGCTCCTGCAGGCGACCTGGACCGGCGACAAGGAATCGATGATCCAGAAGCACGAGGGCTACGCCCACGAGGCGGCGAAGCAGGGCGCCGGGGTCATGCTCTTCCAGGAGCTCTTCTATGGGCCCTACTTCTGCCAGGTCCAGGACCCCGTCTACTACGCGTACACCGAACTGATCCCGGACGGCCCGACGACGAAGCGGATGCAGGACCTGGCGAAGCAGACGGGGATGGTCCTGATCGTGCCGATGTACGAGGAGGACGCGACGGCGTCGGGGATCTACTACAACACCGCCGCCGTCATCGACGCCGACGGCCGCTTCCTCGGCAAGTACCGCAAGACCCACCTCCCCCACGTCAAGGGCTTCTGGGAGAAGTTCTACTTCCGCCCCGGGAACCTGGGCTACCCGGTCTTCGATACCGCGGTGGGCAAGGTCGGCGTCTACATCTGCTACGACCGCCACTTCCCGGAGGGCGCCCGGGCCCTGGGTCTCAACGGCGCCGAGATGGTCTTCATCCCCGCCGCCACGAGCCGCGGCCTCTCCGAGTACCTCTGGCGGATCGAGCAGCCCTCCCACGCCGTCGCCAACGGCTACTTCGTCGGCACGATCAACCGGGTCGGGATCGAGAAGGAGATCGGCGACGACGACTTCTACGGGCAGAGCTACTTCTGCGACCCGCGCGGCCAGATCGTCGGCGGCGTCGCCAGCCCGTTCGACGAGGAGCTCGTGATCCGCGACATGGACCTCGAGATCGTCAAGCAGGTCCGCCAGACCTGGCAGTTCTACCGCGACCGCCGCCCGGACGCCTACGCCGACCTGGTCCGACCGTAGCGGCGCTCCGCGACATCCCGGGGGCAAGGGCCTGAGGAGGGTTCGATGCGCACGCTCATCACCGGCGGCCTCATCGTCACCGCGGACGGCTCCTACCCGGCCGACGTCCTCGTCGACGGCGAGACGATCGCGCTCGTGGGGTCCGACCTCGCCGCCGCGGGCGTGACCGCCGACGCGGCCATCGGCGCCGCCGGGAAGTACGTCGTCCCGGGCGGCATCGACGTCCACACTCACTTCGAGCTGCCGTTCGGCGGCACCTTCGCCAAGGACACCTTCGAGAGCGGGACGAAGGCCGCCGCCCACGGCGGGACGACCACGATCGTGGATTTCGCAGTCCAGCCGAAGGGGAAGGCCCTCCGCGAGGGCCTCGACACCTGGATGGCCAAGGCCGAGGGCAACGCAGTCCTCGACTACGGCTTCCACATGATCATGTCGGACGTGAACGAGGCGAGCCTGGCCGAGATGGACCGGCTCGTCGCCGAGGGCGTCACGGACTTCAAGCTCTTCACGGCCTACCCGGGCGTCTTCCTCAGCCCGGACGACCACATCTTCCGGGCGCTGCAGCAGACCCGGAAGAACGGCGGCCTGATCATGATCCACGCCGAGAACGGGCCGGTGATCGACGTCATCGCCGCGGACCTGGTCGCGGCCGGGACGACCGACCCCATCGGCCACGGGCTCGCCCGTTACCCGATCCTCGAGGGCGAGGCGACCAACCGGGTGATCCGGCTGGCCGAGGCCGCCGGCGTCCCCGTCTACTTCGTCCACCTCTCGTCCCGCGACGCCCTCGAGCAGGTCACCGCGGCCCGCGGCCGGGGGGCCAGGGCCTTCGCCGAGACCTGCCCGCAGTACCTCTTCCTATCGCTCGAGGACATGGGCAACGGGTTCGAGGGCGCAAAGTACGTGTGCAGCCCGCCCCTGCGCCCGAAGGACCACCAGGAGGACCTCTGGCGCGGACTCCGCACCGACGACCTCCAGCTCGTCGCGACCGACCACTGCCCCTTCGACTTCCACGGCCAGAAGGAGATGGGGCGGGGCGACTTCCGGAAGATACCCAACGGCCTGCCGGCAGTGGAGGACCGCGTTGACCTCCTCCACGACGGGGGCGTCGTGGGTGGGCGGATCTCGCGCGAGCGCTGGGTCGAGATCATGGCCACCGCGCCGGCCAAGATGTTCGGGATGTACCCGAAGAAGGGCGCGATCGCCATCGGCTCGGACGCGGACATCCTCGTCTACGACCCGAACCGGCGCCGGACGATCAGCGCCGCGACGCACCACATGGACGTCGACTACTCGATCTTCGAGGGACGCGTGGTCCAGGGCGCGTCCGACGTCGTCATGAGCCGGGGCACCGTCCTCGTCCGCGACGGCGCCTGGGTCGGGCCGGCGGGCCACGGGCAGTTCATCCGGCGCGGCCTGGCCGACCACGCCCGCCTGGCATAGCGTCGGGGCCCGGCCGGCGCAGGCGCGTCGAGGTTGGGCCCAGGACGCGACGACCCGGCCCGGTGCTCGGGCCTGGGTAGGCGGCCAGGGGCCCGGCGACCCGGGCTCAGGACGCGACGACCCCGCCCGGTGCTCGGGCTGGGTAGGCGGCCAAGGGCCCGGCGACCCGGGCTCAGGACGCGACGACCCGGCCCGGTGCTCGGCGGCGGGCCATCGTCATCACCGCCGCCGCCCCGAGGCAGGCAGCCGCCACGGCCAGGCAGATGAGCTGCTCGGCGTTGAGCGGCCCCAGCACGTCGGCGTCGCGCCAGGTCACGGCCACGAGGCCGCGCCCGAGCGCCCAGAGGCCGACACCCACGGCGAATAGGCGGCCGTCGGCCCGGCGAAGCGGGGTGAGGCGCGCCAGGCCCACGACGACGAGAAGGACGGCGACCGCCATCGCCGCCTCGTAGAGCTGCGCCGGGTGGGCGGGGATCTCGGCGGCGAGGCTGCCCCACGGACCCGGCGGGTCATACGCGGTGGCCCAGGCCGCAGCGGTCGCCTCGCCCTGGCCCGACCCGCCGAGAGCCTGCGCCGCCTTGCCGAGCCCCAGGACCAGGAGGAGCGGCGCGATCGCCACGTGGAGCCAGCGGCCCACGGGCGCGCCCAGGAGGGCGGCCACGCAGCCCGCCGTCAGCGTGCCGCCGACGACCGCGAGCGTCAGCTCCATGCTCCCCTGTCCCGGGTCGAGGAGGGCCCGCCACTGGGCGCCGTAGTAGTCCAGGTGGAGCAACCCGTAGCCGAGTCGACCGAGGACGACGGCTCCCGGGACGGCGCCCAGGAGGATGAAGAGGAGATCGTCGCGGCGCAGGTGCCCGGGGCCACCTGCCTCTGCGTCGAGCGCCTCGCGGCCTGGGCCGGTCAGATCCCCAACCGCGTCGAGCGCCTCGCGGCCTAGGCCGGTCAGATCCCCAACCGCGTCGAGCGCCTCGCGGCCTGGGCCGGGCGTCTCCTCCGCCTGGGCGGGCGCTTCGCGGTCCGGGCCGGTCAGATCCCCAACCGCGTCGAGCGCCTCGCGGCCTGGGCGGAGCGCATCCTCCCCTTGGGTGGGCGCCTCGCGGTCCGGGCCGGGCCCATCCTGCCTTGCGCCGGGCGCTTCGCGGTCCGGGCCGGGCGTCTCAGCCCCGAGCTCCTCGTCGTGCGCATCGCCATTCCCGATCCGCGGGCCGTGGCCGGGTGTCCGGCCCGCGAGGAGGGCCGCGACGAGGATCCCGACCAGGACCGCCGCCGCGATCGCCAATGTCTCCCAGCGAACGGCGCGACCCGCGATTCGCAGGTACGGGTCGAAGTCGAGGACGAGCGCCCCGAGGAGGCCCGTGGTCACGGGTCGCGGCCCAGGCTCCCGTGAACCACGCGCCCGGCTGCCACCGTGGAGTCCACCCGGATGCCGTCGGCACCCCGCGCCCACGCGTCGCGAGGGACCGCGGTCGGGTCGCGGGAGAGGATCACCAGGTCGCTGCGACGGCCGACCGCCAGGCATCCGGCGTCGTCGTCGCCGAGCGCCGCGGCACCGGCGACGGTCCAGGCGTGGAACGCCTCGGCCGCGGAGAGTCCCGGATCGTGCCGCAGCGCGGCCCGCACGCCGGCGAGCGGGGCTCCCGGGACGACGGGCCGGTCGCTGGAGAAGGCGGTGGGGATGCCGGCAGCGAGCAGGCGCGAGAACGGGAGGAGCCGCCCGGCACGCTCGTCGCCGAGGCGGGCGCGGTACGTCGGGCCTGCCCAGGCGAGGAACTCCGGCTGGACGACGGCCGTGAGGCCCGCTGCGGCGAGGCGGGCCAGGAGGTCGTCGTCGAGGAGCATCGCGTGCTCGATCCGATGCGCGACGCCGTCCGGCGCTGGAGACGCGGCGCAGGCCTCGAGGACGGCGTCGATTGCCGCGTCGCCGATCGCGTGGGTGGCAGTGGCCCAGCCGGAGGCCGCGGCGCGGCGGATGCGCTCCGCGAGCGCCGCGGGATCGTGGACCGGTCCGCCCGCGTGGTGCGCGTCCGCGTAGGACGCGCGCAGCCACGCGGTTCGCGTCGTGAGGGCGCCGTCGGCCTTCATCTTCACGTGGGTGAGTCGGACCCGGGCGCGGACGTCGGCGGGGAGGAGCGCCGCCATGTCGGCGGGGCCCGGGACTGGGTCTCCGGGCGCGGGCGCGATCCGGGCGAGGCCGGGGAGGAGTGACACGGCGAGGGGCATCGTCCCGGACCCGAGCGCGTCGCCCCAGGCCGCCATCTCGGCCGCGACGCCCGCGGTAGAGCCGACGTCGGCGTCGGCGACGCTCGTGACACCGTCGGCCGCCAGGCGAGCCGCCGCGCGGGCGAGGGCGGCGCGGCCCTCCGCGGCCGTTGGCGGCGGCATCGCGGCCGCGAACCGATCCCACGCGTCCGGGCCACGGACGATGCCGGTGGGCTCGCCGGCAGCGTCGACCTCCACCAGGAGCCGGCCGGGCACGCCGGGGGTCGCTGCATCTATCCGCGCCACGGCCAGGGCGAGGCTATTCGCGGTCACCGCGTGGCCCGACACGTGGGCAAGGAGGACCGGCCGATCCGGGACTGCCCGGTCCAGGTCGTCGCGGGTCGGATCGTCGGGCCGGTCCCACCCGGTGGGGTCGTAGCGGGCGACCAGCCAGGTGTCCGGATCCAGGTGCTCCGCGGCGCCCGGGAGCGCGCGCAGGGCCGCCCGGCGCTCGCGACCGGCGAGGAGCGCCATGCCCGCGACCAGGCCCTCCCAGTACGGGTGGGCGTGGGGCTCCACGAAGCCCGGCAGTACGGCTCGACCGCGGAGGTCGACGATCAGCGAGTCCGGACCGGCCAGGGCCAGGATCTCCTCGTCGCTGCCGACCGCCAGGATCCGCTCGTCGGCGTAGCAGAGGGCCGTGGCCCGGCGGCCTGCCGCGTCCGGCACGCCCTCGTCGCCGGCCGCGCGCGACGCGGCGTCGGTCGGAAGCGCGCCCGTCGAACGTCAGGACGGTGCCGCCGTGCAGGACCGTGTAGTGATGGGTCATCAACGCGGGAGTCTACCAGCGGGCAACCGGGCTCCGGCGGTGCAGGGACGGGGCAGCTGCGGTGCCGCGTCGATGGCGAGTGAGGGCGGCGGCGGGCCGCGTTTCAGCGTGCGGGGATCGAAGAGCCCGGGTGCCGCTCCGGTGGACGGGCGCCTCCGTTGACGGAACCTCGGGTGATGCCGAAGCGTCCCTGCGGGAGGAGAATGACGACCACGATGCCCGATCCACGCCCCGTGCTGCCTTCCGTCCGCCCCGTGCCGCGCCCCGCGCGCCCGGGTTCCCGCGCCCGAGCGTGCCTCCTCGCGCTCGCAACCGGCGCGCTCGTCGCCGCCTGCGTCTCTTCGGGATCCCCGCCTGCCGGCCCGGGCGCGGAGGCGACCGTGGGCCCCGCGGCGAGCGCCGTCCCGGGGCGCCCGGCCACGTTCCCCGCCGATCTCCCCCTCGTGGCCACCGTGCCGCCGACGTCGCCACCCGTCGTCGGCGAGGCGCCGACCCAGGTCGTCGCCGCAGCCCGGGCCGACCTGGCGGGCCGCATCGGCTCCGCAGCGGCAGACACGGCCGTCGTCGTCCGCTCGGAGGCCGTCACCTGGCCCAACGGGTCGCTCGGCTGCCCGCAGCCCGGCGTCTATTACGAGCAGATCGAGATCGCGGGCTACCGCGTCGTCTTCGACGTGGCTGGAACGCAGTACGACTACCGCGCCACCGTAGCGGGCAGCGTGGTCGCCTGCGAGCAGGGCCGCCCGCGCCCCTGACACCGTGCGTGGCCGCGGCCGGCGGAATGCCGAGTACCGTGCCATGCCGAGTGCCGCGCCCTGGTCGGTGCCGCGCCGGATCCCGCGCCGATGCGTCTCCGCGCAGTCGCCCCTGTCGCGCGGCGACGAGGACACGGGCAACTGCCGTCGCCCTCGCCACGGGCCGAACGGAACGCTACGGCGCCGGCACCACGGTGATGGGGAGCGCCTCTCGCCCGGCGGGGGCGCCGCCGTAGTAGGCGACGCCCGTGGCGGACGTGCGTCCGGCATTGAGAACCAGGAGCAGGCCCGTCTCGGACGGATTGGAGCCTGCCGCACCGTAATCGGCGACCGAGAGGGTCACCGTGCGCTTGCCCGGGATGTCGCCGGTGCTCGTGTTCACGATGCCGGCGAACCTTTCCCGGTACGGGGCGACCGCGATCCCCTCGATCCTGTCCGTCACCGCGTAGTCGCGGTAGTACCAGTCGTAGGCGGTGACGGTCATCGTCATGGGATGGCCGAGATCGGCGATGCTCATCCCGATCTGGTCGCCGCAGAAGGTCAGGACCAGGTTGGAGTCGTTGGTGCCGTGGTCCGTGTAGAACCAGGCGACCGGCTCGCCGCCGGTCGCGTAGTCGTAGACGTACGTGGCCGCGCGGCCGTCGTCCAGCATCCCGGGTGACGAGGGCGCCGAGAAGACCTGGTAGTCGGGAGAGCCGTCGCCGTTGACGTCGATGTCCACGTCGATCTCGCCCGGCACGATCGCGGTCGTCTGCCGCTCCCACAGGGAGACGGCGATGCGGTACAGGAAGGAGTCCGCGGCGCCGCAGGTGGTGTTCGCCCGAACGAGCCAAGTCTGCACGCCGACCGACTTCAGGTCGATCACCGGCGCGTTCGAGCCGCGCGCGGCGGCGGGAAGGTCCGGGCTCGTGCCGACCAGCGAGTAGACGTCGACGGCCGCCGTGCCCACGCCGACGTTCGACAGCGTGCTCGTGCCACCCGGAAGCCCGGCCAGCGGGCCGGACGGGATCTCGTCGCCGAGGGTGACCGTCGTGCCGCCGACCGCGCGGACGTCGGCCGACTTCCGCGGCAGGACCTGCCACGCGACGTGAACCGGGTCCTTGTCGTCCGTCGTGGTGCCCAGGCGGTCGAAGTTGATGTAGCCGTCGTACTCCATCAGGTCGAGGGGGGCCGGGTTGACCCCGTCCACGCCGCCGTTGAGCGTCCAGTCGCGCAACTTGCCGGCGTCGATCGTCGCGGTGACCGTCATCGTGCGCGTCTGCCTGGGCTTGAGCCGGAACGTCGAGGGCACCCCGATCCTGACGGCTCCGTTCGCCCTGTCGTTGGCGAAGCGGAACTGCGAGGTGACCTTGAGGTCTATGGTCCTGGCCGAGTAGTTGCGGAGCGTCAGCTTCTTCGTGAGGGTGATGGTCTTCGTCCCGTCCACGAACCCGAACGAGAGCGCAGCGCTCTTGCCGTAGGCGTCCCAGATCGCCAGCGGCGAGGCGAGCGCCCGGTCGACGCGGAGCTCGCCGCCCCCGATCCGGGTGATCGGGGCGAGCGCACCCGGCGAGATCGCCGGGTTCGTGTAGACGGCCGTCTCGGCCGTGTTCATGAGCACGGCCTTGATCTCGAGGGCGGTGCGCGCGGGGAAGGCGCCCTTGAGCAGCGCGGCGGCGCCGGTGACCATCGGGGCGGCGCCCGAAGTGCCGCCGAAGGCGCGGGTCCCGGTCCCGCTGCCGCTGACGGCGGAGACGGAGGCGCCCGGAGCGCCGATCTCCGGCTTGATCGCGTTGGCCGAGGACGGGCCGCGAGACGACGAGCCGGCGGCGCTCCCGACCAGGGAGATCGCCGTGGCCGGCGTGGACCCGCCGGCCACGGGGCCGCTGCCCAGGGCCTCCTTGATGGCGGTGCTGAGCGACTGCTGGATGACCAGTGTCGGGACGAAGGTGTCGCCGCCGCCGCTGGAGAAGCCGACCGCGTCTCCCGGAGCGACGAGGCCGATCAGCACCGCGATGGCGCCGGCCTTGGCGGCCCGGTCGGTCTTGAGGCTGACGGAACAGTCCCCGCGGTCGACGAGGGCGATCCTGCCGGTCACGTCCGACGCATAGGCGGGCTCCTCCGGGCAGCCCGTGCCGCCAACGTAGACGATCTCGCCGGTGAAGCCGGCACCGATGGGAGCCCAGTCCACGGTCTCGGTGTTGGCGTACGAACCCGCGAGACCGGCCGGCGCCGTGATCACGAGCGGGTAGGTCCTGGCACTGGGAACCTGGGTCTGGGCAACGGAGAGGGCGCCCGGCGCCGCGCCCGGCGTGCCCGTGATGTACGGCTTGTTGCCGCCGTTGCCGGCCGAGGCGACGACCAGGATTCCGGCGGATGAGTTCGCTCGCTCGACGGCCAGCGAGAGGTCGTCGTCCGCAACGGTGCCGTAGTCGCCACCGAGCGACAGGTTGATGATGTCGACGTGGTCCGACAGGTCGCCATCGCCGTTGGGATCCATGGCCCAATCGACGGCCTGCAGGAGCGCCACGCCGCTGCACTCCGAGGAGATGGACGAGCAGACCTTGAGCGCGAACAGGTTGGCCCGGGGAGCGACGCCGCGCGCGCCGCCGATGATGTCGGCGACGTGGGTGCCGTGGCCGCCATCGGTCCCGTAGGCGATCCCCAGGGTCGTGCCCGCATCCGGCGAATCGATGGGGTCGGGGTCCGGTGCCTCGGCGATCGGCGCCGCCTCGGTGCCCGGCCAGCCCTCGCCGACGAAGTCGTAGCCGCCCTTGACGCGCGCCGTCGGGAAGAGCCCGTCGAGCGTGGTGTTCCTGGCGTCCGTGGTCCCGTCGCCATACGCCGCCCGGAAGGCGTCGAGCGTGCCCGGGCCGCCGAACGCGACGTGCGTGTAGTCGATCCCGGTGTCGAGGACGGCAACGTCGACGCCGGCGCCCGTGTAGCCCCTGGCCTGGACCCTGGTCGCGCCGACGTAGGGCACGGTCTCGGACAGGTCGATCTTGTAGTCCCTGACCGGCTTGATGGAGATCACGGCCGGGTCCCGGGCCAGCGCGGCGAGCCCGGCGGCGCTCATGTCCAGCATGACGAGGTTGCTGGCCCTGCCGGTGCGACCGAGGATCGTGACCTTGCTGTCGAGGCGCTTGGCCTTCGTGACGATGCCGTCCTGCTGCAGCCGGGCGGCCGCGAGCAGGGCCCGCTGGGCGGTCGCGCCGAACGCAACCATGGCGGCGGCGGGGGGCGCCGAGAGGCGGATGACGACGCGCTGCCGCCGCAAACCGGTTTGCGGGGTCCGGTCAAGCCTCGCGGCCGCCGCGTCGCCGGCCATCACGGCCGGCCGGTCGAGCCGGAGCGCGGCGATCGCGTCTGACGGCGGCGCGGTCGGGCGGCTCGGCGGCTCGATCGCGGCGGCGCTCCCCGGCATGATGGCCACGAGAAGCGCTCCCGCCATCGCGACACCGGCGACTCTGCGAGTCATCCCTGCCTCCATCCCTGGCGTTCGATCAGCCGAATGCCACGCGCGTCTTGACACGATCGGCAACGGCCGTGGACCGAGAGGGTGGCGCGCCGGCCGGACGCCCGCGATCGTACTCCGGGAGCGGCGGGGGGGATCCGGCCGCTCACCCGGCGGGTCGGCGCCGCCGGCTGGCTGACGCGCCGCGCCTCCGGCCGGGGACGCGAGGCGCCCGCCAACGGCCGTAGAAGCGGCCTGAGCGGCCCGGATCTCCGACGGGTGAACGAGAAGCGCCCCCGCGGGCCTGGGCCCGCGGGGGCGCTCTTCTTGCCGGCCGCCGCGAGGGCGGCAGATCCTTATGGGATGACGTTGATGAGAAGCGACTCGTTACCCAGCGGCGCGCCGCCGTGGGCGCTGCCGCGGGCGGCGTCCAGGACGAGCATGACGCCCGTCTCCGAGGGATTCGTGCCCTCTGTGCCCCAGTCGACGACGTTGAGGCGAGCATTGGAGAACGGGTTCACGTCGAAGCTGTACCAGTCGGTGCCCACGACGCCGGCGTAGCGCTCGCCGAGCGGCGCAACCTGGATGCCCAGGATGGCATCAGTCGCGAACCCGGTGAAGTAGTTGTCGACCGCCTCGACGTCCATCGTGATCGGGTCGTAGAAGTTGGTGGCGTTCATCCCGATCTGCTCGCCGCAGAAGGTGAGCACCGTGTTCGTGGCATTGGTCGCGTGGTCGGTGTAGAACATGGCGCCGGCGGCGTCGGTGTCCAGGTTCCAGACCCAGGTCACGCTCTGCGCGGACGAAATGCCGAACGGGTCGCCGAGGGCGCCGTTGAAGACGGCGTACTCGGCCTCGCCGTCCTCGTCGGTGTCGAGGTAGGCGAAATACTGATTGTGAGCGATGGCGAGGGTAGACCGCTCCCAGGTGTTGACGGCGATCGTGTAGACGAAGGAGGCGCTGGCGGAGCAGGCGCCGGCCGGGACCGGCCAGGTCTGGACGCCGACCGCCCGCAGGTCGATGACAGGGGCATTCGCACCGGCGATGCCGGGCGGCAGCTTGGGGCTGGCGCCCACGAGCGAGTACTCGTCGATGTAGGCCGCCCCGGCGCCCGCGTTCTTGAGCGTGGTCGACCCGGCCGGCAGCCCGTCGAGGACGGAGTTGATCCTGACCGAGGTGCTCGACGCGGTGACCTTGTCGGACAACCGCGGCAGGACGTGCCAGGCGAGGTGAAGCGGGTCCGCGTCGTCGGCGGAGGTCCGGATGTTGTCGAGGTTGATGTACCCGTCGTACTCGAGCAGGTCCAGGGGCACCGGGTTGTTGCCCTGTGAGCCGGAGTTCATCGTCCACGGCCGGAGCATGGACGCGGTGATCCTGAGGGTCACCGGGAAGCTCGTCGTGCCGAGCGGCGGGATCGTGACGTACGCGGGTGCGGTCACGCTGACCGCCCCGTTCGCCTGGTCGTTGGCATACCGGAAGGTCGGCTGGATGCGGTAGTAGAGCGTCGAGCGCGTGTAGTTGCGGATCTTGACCGTGCGGGAGAGCGACGTGACGGCGGCGCTCGCGTCAACGAAGCCAAAGCTCAGGCTGGCGTTCTTGGTGACGGCTTCCCAGGCCGCGGCCGGCGAGCCGAGCGCGCGGTCCACCCGGAGCTCGCCGCCGCCGATGCGCGTGATCGGGGCGAGCACGCCCGGCTGGGTGGCAGAGTTCGTGTAGATCTCCGTCTCGGCCGTGTTCATGAGCACGGCCTTGATCTCCTCCGGGGAGCGGCCCCGGAATGCCTGGCGCAGGAGCGCGGCGGCCCCGGTGACCATCGGGGCGGCCCCGGACGTCCCGCTGAACGCCTCCGTGCCCGTCCCGCTGCCGGAAACCGCCGACACGGACCCACCGGGCGCGCCGATCTCGGGCTTGATGATGTTCGTGCTCATCGACGGGCCCCGCGAGGACGAGCCGACCATGTTCCCGACCAGCGCGAACGTGACGGCGTCGGAGACGCTCACGTTCACCGTCGCGGGCACGGCGAGCTGGCCCTTGATGGCGGTCGAGAGCGACTGCTGGATGATCAGTGTCGGAACCATCGGCAGGTCGCCGCCGCCGTAGCTGAAGCTGACCGCGTCGCCCGGGGCGACGAGGCCGATCAGGACGGCGGTCGCGCCGGCCTTGGTGGCACCGTCGACCTTGAGGCTGATGGCGCAGACCCCGCGATCGATGAGGGCCACCTTGCCGGCTGGATCGGCCAGATAGGTGTCGCCGGGGCAGCCACGCCCGAGGTAGGCGACGTCACCGGCGAAGCCCGTGCCGACCGGCGCCCAGGCGACCGTCTCGGTGTTCGGGTACGTCCCGGCGATCGCCGCCGGGCTGTTGACGACGAGCGGGAAGGTGACGGCGCTCGGCACCTGCGTCTGGGCCACGGAGAGAGCGCTCGGCGCTGCGGCCGGCGTGCCCGCGATGTAGGGCTTGTTGCTGCCGTTCCCTGCCGAGGCGACCGTCAGGACGCCGGCCTTGGTGGCCTGGTCGACGGCGTAGGACATGTCGTCGTCGAAGGCGACGCCGTAGTCGCCGCCGATCGACATGTTGACCACGTCGACGTGATCGGACGTGGAGCCGTCGCCGTTCGGATCGACGGCGAAGTCCATGCCCTGCAGCATGGCGACGCCGCTGCACGATGTGGAGACCGAGGAGCAGACCTTGACGGCGTAGAGGGACGCGCCGGGCGCCACGCCCTGCGCGCCGCCGATGATGTGGCGACGTGCGTGCCGTGGCCACCGCTGGTCCCGTACGCGTCGCCGAAGGCCGTCCCGGCGGCCGGCGAGTCGATGGGGTCGGGATCGGGCGCGAGGGCTGTGGCCGGCCATGACTCGCCGACGAAGTCGTAGCCGCCGACGACCTTGGCCGTCGGGAAGAGCCCGTCTCTCGTCGTGTTCTTCGGGTCGGTTCTGGCCGCGCCGTAGGCCGCCGTGAAGGCCTCCGGAGTGCCCGCGCCGCCGAACGCAACGTGCGTGTAGTCGACGCCGCTGTCGAGGACCGCGACGCGAATGCCCGTGCCGTTGAAGCCGGCACCCTGCACCGCGGATGCGCCCACGTAGGGAACGGTCTCCGTGAGCGACGTCTCGTAGTTCACCACCGGCCGGATGGAGACGACGGCCGGGTTGGCGGCCAGGGCGGACAGCGAGCCCGCCTGGATGCGGATCATCACGTAGTTTGTGGCGCGGGTCGTGCGACCGAGCACGCTGGCGCCGCCGTCGAGGGCCTTCGCCGAGGCGACGAGAGCGTCCTGCTGGGCGGCTGCCTTCTTGACCTGCGCCTTCTCGGCGCTCGCCCCCAGGGTGGCGAAGTCGGCGGCCGACTCCTCGGAAAGCCGGACCACGACGTCCTGCGGGCCGCTGGCGTCGCGAAGGGACGGGTCCACCCTGTTGGCCGACAGGCCGGCCAGCTCGATGGGCTCGGCGAGCTTCAGGCCCGCGATGCTGTCCGGCAGCGGGCCACTGGGTCGCGCGTCGGGATCCACGGCAGCAGCCGGGACCACCACGGACAGCGCTAGGGTGAAGGCGGAAACAATGGCGAGCATGCGTCGCCTGCGAACGAACACGACTCCCTCCTGAACGTATGTCCACGCCGCGTCTGATCAGCTCACGGGGCGCGTCGGCAGTGGGCGAACTGCACGGTGGAAGTTACTCCCCCGCGGAGTGCCGCCGCACGGCCCGCGCGCAGGGCGCGATGGCCCGCGCGCAGGGCGCGATGGCCCGCGCGCAGGGCGCGTCGACCTCGTGCAGGGCGGCCTGCCGTTCCCCGGCAGCACGGGCCGGTAGACGCGAGGCGCCCCGCTGGAACGGAGCAAGCCCGGCGCGCTTCGTGCCGGCCACGGCTGCGGAGCCAGCCGAAGCGCGTTCTGTCCCGGCCGTCGCGGCCGAGTGGCCGGTGCCGCGTCGGGAATCAGGCCGACAGCTTCACCACGAGCTCGCGGACCGCCGCGGCCGAGTGGTCGAGGGCAGCCTTCTCGTCATCGGTGAGCGAGATCTCGATCACCTTCTCCATTCCGCCGTCGCCCAGGACCACCGGGACGCCGACGAAGAGGCCGTCGTATCCGTACTCGCCCTGGAGGTAGGCGGCGCAGGGGAGGATCCGGCGACGGTCGAGGAGGATCGACTCGGCCATCTCGACGACGGCGGCGGCGGGCGCGTAGTAGGCGCTGCCCGTCTTGAGGAGCGCGACGACCTCGGCTCCGCCGTTGCGGGTCCGGTCGACGATGGCGGCGATACGCTCCTCGGTCATCAGCTCGGTGATCGGCACGCCGCCGACGGTCGAGTAGCGCGGCAGCGGGACCATCGTGTCGCCGTGGCCGCCAAGGACGAAGGCACGGACGTCGAGGACGGAGACTTCGAGTTCGGCGGCGATGAAGCAGCGGAAGCGCGCGGAGTCGAGGACGCCGGCCATCCCGATGACCCGCTCGCGGGGGAAGCCCGAGGCCTGCATCGCGACGTGGCACATCGCATCGAGCGGGTTGGTGACGACGATGATGACCGCGTCGGGGCTGACCGCAGCGGACGCCTCGACCACGGAGCGCACGATCCCGGCGTTCTTCGCCATGAGGTCGTCGCGGCTCATCCCCGGCTGGCGGGCCAGGCCCGAGGTCACGACGATGATCGAGCTGCCGGCGGTGTCGGCATAGTCGTTCGTGCCGGTGATCCTGGCGTCGTAGCCGACGACGGGCGCCGCCTCGGCGAGGTCGAGCGCCTTGCCCTGCGGGAGCCCCTCGACGATGTCCACCAGGACGACGTCGACGAGGCCGGTCTGGAGAATCCGCTGGGCCGTCGTGGCCCCGACGTTGCCGGCGCCGATGACGGTGACCTTGCGGCGCGGGGCCTGGTTCATGGGGTCTCCTCCGGATTGCTGCGGGGACTCGCGGGGTGGTTGCCCGCGATTGTACGGAGCGCCGCGGCTCAGTAGGTGACGAGGCGCACGGGGGTCAACGCGAAGTCACGGGTGTTGCGGGTCAGGACCGCGGCATTGTCCGCGTGAGCGGCGGCCGCGATCAGGGCGTCCGCCAAGCCGAGAGTGCGCCCTACTGCCCGCGCCTCGGCGCGCCAGCGGCCGGCGAGGAGGGCGGCGTCGGGTCCCGGCTGGACGAACTCGACGGGCTCCAGGAACGCCTCGAACCGCCGCACATCGCGGGCACGCAACCCGGAGCTGACCTCGCATACCACGATCTCGTTGACGATCGGCTCGTCGCCTTCGGCGAAGACTGCCTCCCATCTCGCTTCGGCCTCGGGTACGCCCTTGAGGTAGTCGATGACGAAGGCCGAATCAGCCAGAATCCGCACGGTCGGCCTCCGCTGTCCGGCTGGTTGCCCATGAACCGTCGGTCGGAGCGGCCTCGGCAATGCGACGCTGAGCCACCTTCTGGCGCGGGTAGTCCTCGGGGAGCGTGCCGACCGGGATCGGGTCCGGCCCGGGGTCGGTCTCCTCCGCGCGCAGCGCGCGGACCCACTCGACGACCATCTCGGACGTCGCCCAGTACGGGTAGTCCTCGGTCTTGAGGATCCCGAACGAGCGGTCCCAGACCTCCTTGAGGTGGTCGCGGCGAACTCGGGCCCGGACGGCCTCTGCCACGTAGCGGCTCCGGTTCCGGGGCCCGGCGATCCGGTCCACCTCGGCGACCAGCTCCGGGGGGAGCATCAGGTTAGTGCGCACTGACATGCGCACAGCATGGCGCACGTTCGTGCGCACGTCAACACAGGACGGCACCGCCGCACGGCACAGCCTCGGGAGCACCTGCGGGGCAGGAGGTGCTGTTCCTCGTCGTCGGCGCTGACCGGGTGGTGCGGCCGCCCTCGACCGCCCTATTCGACGCGCGGGCCCGCCGTGCGGATCGCCTCGGAGACGCCGGCCGCGTAGACGGCGAAGTTCTTCTCGAACATGCGGGCGAGCTCGGCAGCCTGGCGGTCGTAGGCTGCGGGGTCGGTCCAGGTGCCGCGCGGGTCGAGGATCTCGGTTCGGACGTCCGGGACGGTCAGCGGGACCTCCACGCGGAAGATGGGGTCGATCCGCGTCGGAACGCCGTCGAGGAGGCCGTTGAGGGCGGCCCGGACCATGTTCCGGGTGTGGTTGATGTTCATCCGGTGGCCGGTCCCGTAGGGGCCGCCGGTCCAGCCCGTGTTGACGAGCCAGACGGGCACGTCCCAGCGCTCGAGGCGCTCGACGAGCATGTCGGCGTACTCGCCGGGGTGGCGCGGCAGGAACGGCGCGCCGAAGCCGGCCGAGAAGGTCGCCTTCGGCTCCACGACCCCGATCTCGGTCCCGGCGAGCTTCGCCGTGTAGCCGCTGATGAAGTGGTAGGCGGCCTGCTCGCGGGTGAGCCGCGAGATCGGGGGGAGGACGCCGAACGCGTCGGCCGTCAGGAAGACGACGTTCTTCGGCGTGCCGGCGATCCCGGTCGGGTCGGCGTTGCCGATGAAGTGGAGCGGGTAGGCGCCCCGGGTGTTCTCGGTGAGCCGCTCCGAGTCGAGGTCGAGGGCGCGGGTCGCCGGGTCCAGGTCGACGTTCTCCAGGATCGTCCCGAACCTCCGCGTCGTTGCGAAGATGTCGGGCTCGTACATCGGCGAGAGGCGGATCGTCTTGGCGTAGCAGCCGCCCTCGAAGTTGAAGACGTAGCCGTCCCCCCAGCCGTGCTCGTCGTCGCCGATCAGGGCGCGCAGGGGATCGGCGGAGAGGGTGGTCTTCCCGGTGCCCGAAAGGCCGAAGAAGATGACCGATTCGCCATCCTTCCCGACGTTGACCGAACTGTGCATGGGCAGCACGCCCTCGTCGGGCATCAGGTAGTTCATGACCGTGAAGGCCGACTTCTTGATCTCCCCGGCGTACTCCGTGCCGACGATGATGATCTCCATCCGGCCCATGTGGACGAGGATCGCGGTCTCGCTGCGGGTCCCCTCGGTGGCGGGATCCGCCCTGAACGAGGGCACGTCCAGGATCGTGAAGTTGGGGACGAAGACGGCGAGCTCCTCGGCGGTCGGCCGGCGGAAGAGGTTCTCGGCGAAGATGCTGGCCCAGGCCGTCTCGGTGTAGACGCGGAGCGAGCGGCGATGGGCCGGGTGGGCGCCGATGAAGGCGTCCTGGAGGTAGAGGTCCTTGTCGACGAGGTAGGCGAGGAGGCGGGCACGCAGCCGGTCGTAGCTCTCCTCGCTGAGGCGCTGGTTGACTTCGCCCCACCAGATCTTCGCCTCGCTCGTCGGCTCGACGACGACGAACTTGTCCCTGGGCGAGCGGCCGGTGTGCTTGCCGGTCCGGACCACGAGAGGGCCCTCGGCGGCGACGATCCCCTCCCCCGCCCTGATGGCGTGTTCGTAGAGCTCGGCCGTGGAGAGGTTGGCCCGCACGGAGCGGCCGATGGCCAGCTCGGAGAGGGTCGGGGTCTGCGGCATCGTCATCGAACTCCTCGGCGCGCGATCTGGCTCGGGGGGCACGCGGTGGTGCCCGGCAGACCGGCCGCGCGTGGGTCGGTTCGGCATTGCGGGCGCGATCCACCCGGTCGCCGCGGCGGGCTTGCCCGCCGTCCGACGGAGTCGGCTTACGCAGTCCGTGGTCAGCGGATGATACCCCGGCGCGTCGCGTGCGAGTCGCGTCGCGTCCGTGCGGCTCGCGTTGCGCACCGTGCAGGGCGCGTCGCGTCCGTGCGGCTCGCGTCGCGCACCGTTCAGGTCGCGCCGACCGTCGCCGCAGACCGCGTCGCGCCGAACCCGCTCGGGGCGCCGCGGTCTCGCGGGCTCTCTCGCCTGCCCTCGCGCCTGGTCCACGGATTCCCCACCTCGGTTGTGATGCCCGTGTACGCATCACGCGCGCATCACGAGCGCACCGACCGTCGCCGCAGACGCTCGACACTCCACGGGCGCTCGCCGAGGCCGAAGCCTGATGCCTCGGCGATGCGGCCACGGGCATCATCCTGATCGCCTCTCGTCGCACCAACGGCCGGGCGGGGGGGCGGGCGAACGGCCGGGCGGGCGAACGGCCGGGCGGGCGCCGACGGCGGTCAGCTCCCGAGGCGCGGGTGGTGGCTCAGGTACTCGAGGAGGTCGAGCCTGGTGACGATGCCGGCCGGCCGCTCGCCGCGGATGGCGAGAACCGCCGACGCTCCCCCTGCGAGCAATGCGAACGCCTCGTCGAGGGTGGCGTTCTCGCGGACCTGGGGCAGCGGTTGATCCATCACCTCCCCAACGGTGCGTTCAACCATCCCTGGGTCGCGGTAGGCCCGCGCCAGGAGCCCGGTCTCACTGATCGACCCGACGAGGCTCGCGAGGCGGGCCCCTTCGCGGTCCTCGGAAACGGGCATCTGGCTGATCCCGAACTCCTGGAGCCGCCCGATCGCGGCGCCCACCGTCTCGGTCGTCCGGACGACCACGACGTCGGGAAGGTGCTTGCCGTGGTGGTGGTCGTCGAGGATATCCCGCAGGGTGACCACGCCGCCGGGCGTGGGCAGGAGGCCGTTCGCTCGCATCCACTCGTCGTTGTAGAGCTTCGAGAGATAGTTGCGGCCGCTGTCGGGAAGGAGCACGACGACGACGGCGTCCTCGCCGGTGCCGGCGACCGTCAGCTCGTGCGCCACCTCGAGGGCCGCCACCATCGCCGTGCCGCACGACTCGCCGGCGAGGATGCCCTCCTCGCGCGTGATCCGGCGGGCCATCGCGAAGGCGTCGTGGTCGGTGACGCGGACCCAGCGGTCGATCAGCGCCCGGTCGAGCACCTCCGGCATGAAGTCCTCGCCGGCCCCTTCGGTGAGGTACGGCCGGGCAGTGTCGCCGGAGAGGACGCTCCCCGCCGGGTCGGCGCCGACCACCGCGAGACCCGGCCGCCGAGCGCGCAGGTGGCGCGCCGTGCCGACGATCGTGCCCCCGGTGCCCACGCAGGCCACGAGGTGGGTGATCCGGCCCTCCGTCTGCTCCCAGATCTCGGGCCCGGTCGTGGCCTCGTGCGCCCGCGGGTTCTCCTGGTTCGAGTGCTGGTCCGCCTTGAAGGCGCCGGGGATGTCGCGGGCGAGACGCGCCGCGACCGAGTAGCAGCTCTCCGGCGACTCCGGCGGCACGTTCGTGGGACACAGGACGATCTCCGCCCCGTAGGCGCGCAGAACCGCCCGCTTCTCCGCCGACTGCTTGTCGGCCATCACGAAGATGCAGCGGTAGCCCTTCACGGCGGCCGCGATCGCGAGGCCGTGGCCCGTGTTCCCCGAGGTGGCCTCGATGATCGTCCCGCCGGGCCGGAGGAGCCCGTCGCGCTCGGCCGCCTCGATCATCGGGAGCCCGATGCGGTCCTTGCTCGAGCCGCCCGGGTTGAGCGCCTCGAGCTTGGCGAGGACGAGGGGCTGCCGCTCGAGGGGGCCGATCCCGCGCGTCAGCCGGCTGATCCGGACGAGCGGGGTGCGGCCGACGAGGTCGAGGATCGGATTCGGCGTACTGCATGGCCGCGAAGTATGCCACGGGTCGCGCGGGGTTCCCGCCCGACCAGCGGGCCGGCCCGGCGCGCGGGTAAGGCCCGGGCGCGGGAGGCCCGGCGCGCGGGTAAGGCCCGGCGCGCGCGTCAGGCTCGCGGCCGGCCCAGCAGGAGGCCCGTGAGCCACGGCCAGCGCCGCCGTCGCGTCGGCGGATCGACCGTCGCCGGGTGGATCTCGGCGATCACCGGGGCGAGCAGTGCCTCCAGCGCCTCGGCGGCGCGGCGGGCGACGTCCAGCTCCTCGCGACTGCCGGGCTCCGGGGCGCCCGACCAGCCTTCGCCGACAAGGTCCGCCATCGTGACCGGGGGGAGGATCCGGGTCGCGAATCGCTTGCCGCGGTAGAGCACCTCGGTGCCGGCAACCGCGAGCGGGACGATCGGCGCACCGGTCCGCAGGGCGATCACGAAGGCCCCCAGTCGAAACGGCGTCGGCCGGTCGGGCGGGCCGCCGATCGTCCCCTCGACGAACGTGGAGAAGACGCCGCCGCGCTCCAGGACGGCCCGGGCGGCCGTGACGTGGACCTCGATGCCGACGCCGCCCCGCCAGACGGGCAGGACACCGCCGACGATCCGCACGAGCCGCTCCTTCCACGGCCGGTCGAAGCCGGACGGGCCGCTACCCAGGGTCCAGACACGCGGCTCCGCCGGAACGGCGTCGAGGGCCAGGAACGGGTCCAGCCAGCCCCGGTGGAGGGCCGCGAGAAGGAGGTAGCCGCCGCCGGTTGGGAGGTGCTCCCCGCCGCGCGCGTCCACGCGGAACCCGAAGACTCCCAGCAGCAGGACGCGAGCGAGCCCGCGGGCCAGCCGGTAGGCGATCCCTGCCCGGATCGGGGGCGGCTTGCCGAGCCAGTCGAGGCCCTCGCGCGTGTCCCGCCCCGACCGGCGAATCTCGTCGGGGCGGATGTTCGCGTCGGCCCGTCGTCGCCGCGGACCGGTCACGGCCGGGGGGCGCCGTCGGGGGGCGAAGGGTCCGAGGACTCCTCCGGGGACGGGTGGTCCGAGGACGCCTCTGGAGACGCGGCGTCGGAAGCGGGCATGTCGGGGGTCGGCGCCTCGGCGGGTTCCGCTCGTGGCGCGGTCGCGTCGGAGGTCGGCGGCTCGGTCGATGCCGAGTTGGCCTCGGCGGCCATCGCGCGGGCCCCGGGCCGGTGGCGCCAGGCGAGGGCAGCGAGCGCCACGAGGACGAAAGTCCCGCTGATCATCGAGGCGACCGCAATTCCCGCGATCGTCCAGTTGTTCGTGCGCAGCGGCTCGAGCAGGAAGCGGGTGGTGCCGTACCACGCGAAGAAGAGGAGCGTGACGTCCCCCGGCCGCAACGAGCGCGCCCGACGGGCGACCAGGAGGAGAAGGATCGCGCCGAGCGCGCCCGAGAGCGATTCGTACAGGAAGAGCGGCTGGAAGTGCTGGCCAAGCGTGGCCAGCGCGTCGGTGCCGTCCGGGCAGGGGTATGCGCCGGCGCGACGCCCGCACTGGATCGCGATCCCCCACGGGAGGTCTGTCGGCGGCCCGTAGAGTTCCTGGTTGAAGAAGTTGCCCCAGCGGCCAACGGCCTGCATCGTGAGGATGCCGGGCGCCGCCACGTCCGCCCACGTCAGGACCGGCTGGCGCTTCCAGCGGGCGTAGAGGATCCCGGCCGCGAAGCCGGTGACGATCCCCCCGTAGACGCCAAGGCCGCTGTACGGCGGCAGGACGATCGCCAGCAGGTCGTCCTTGTAGCGCGCCCACTGGTCGATGACGTGGTAGAGCCGGCCACCGATCAGGGCCGCCACGGCGACGAGGATGAGGCCGTTGACCAGCAGGCCGGTGTCGAGGCCCCGTCGGCGCGCCTCCCGCTCCACGACGACGAAGGTCACCGCGAGGCCGATGGCGTACATGATCCCGTACCAGTAGATGGTGAGCGGGCCGATCGAGAGCGCGATCGGGTCGGGCGTCCAGTCGATCATCGCGGGGAGTGTAGCCGCCGACCGGTCATGGTCGCGGCCGCGTGTCGACGGTCGCGTCCGCGTGGCGCGTCAGCGCGGCGTGTCGACGGTCGCGGCCGCGTGTCGACGGTCGCGTCCGCGTGGCGCGTCAGCGCGGCGTGTCGACGGTCGCGGCCGCGTGTCGACGGTCGCGTCCGCGTGGCGCGTCAGCGCGGCGTGTCGACGGTCGCGGCCGCGTATCGATGGTCGCGTCCGCGTGGCGCGTCAGCGCGGCGTGTCGACGGTCGCGGGGCGTGTCGCGGGCCGCCGCGGCTTCGGGCCGGCAGACGCTGCTCCCCGCTGCCGCCCCTACGACGCCGGCGGGCCGCCGGATTTCGGGCCGTCGCCGCGGTCGCGGTCGCGGTCGCGGTCGCGGAGGATCGGCAGCGGCCGTCGCTCGAACGGCGTCGAGAAGACGATGTCCGTTTCGGTGCGGTAGACGTGGCGCGTGGTCTGGACGCGTCGCACGACTCGCTCGAGGTCCGCCGTGTCGCCGGCCCGGATCTTGAGGAGGTAGTCGCCCTCGCCGGCGATTCGGTGGCAGGCCTCGACCTCGGCGATCTCGGCGAAGTCGCCCGTGATGTCGTCGGCGATGCTGCCGGGGGCCTGCGTCACCCACATGAAGGCAAGCACGCCGAGGCCGACGGCCGCGGGGTCGACCTGGGCCACGTAGCCGCGCAGCACGCCGTGGGCCTCCAGCTTCTTCACCCGCTCGTGCGCCGAGGGGCCGCTCATGCCCACGTCGGCGCCGATCTCCGCGTAGGAGCGGCGTCCGTCGCGCTGGAGGATGTCGAGGATCTGCGCGTCCGTCGGATCAATCCTCGGGTCAGCAGGCATTGTGGCCCCCATCCATTAGGCATAGGTACCTTGACGGTCACTGTTCCTTAGGCTACCATCACTATTGACTCGCGACGATGCGGGTGTCAAGCACCACGTGAACCGGAGGTACGCACGATGATCATCGCGACCGTGCTCGGCCTCCTCGCGCTCTTCTCCTTCATCAGCATCCTGCTGAGCGGCGACGACGAGCTCCCCGAGGCCGATCCGCGCGACCAGGTCCCCGTCTGGGCTCGATTCGGCCTGCGCTGACCGACCCCTGGGAAGCGCCGACTTCGGGACCTCCCGTCCGGGTCACGGTCGGCCCAGCCCGGCGATCGAAGGCCCCCGGCGACCGGGGGCCTTCTCGATTCCGGACCCATCGATCAGCCGCCGACGCTGACGCCGATGACGCGACCGACGATGAAGGTGACGATCGCGGCCGCTGCGCCGAGCCCAACCTGGCGCATCCCCGAGAAGAGAAGGCTGCGGCCGGTGAGAAGGCTGACCAGCGCCCCGAGCGTGAAGAGCGCGAGGAGGCTGACGCCGAAGCTGATGACGAGAACGACGTCTCCGGACCCGAACAGGAACGGGATCACGGGGATGACCGCCCCGATGCAGAAGGCAAGGAACGACCCGCCGGCGGCCGCCCACGGCGAGCTCATGCCCTCCTTGTCGAGGCCCAGCTCCTCGCGCACGAGGGTCTGCAGGGCAACCTCGGGATCCTGGAAGAGGTGCTCTGCGACGCGGCGGGCGTCCGCCTCCGGGAGTCCCTTGGAGCGGTAGATCACGACGAGCTTCTCGAGCTCGACCTCCGGGATCGCCGCCAGCTCGGCGCGCTCCAGGGCGATCTGGCGCTGCAGAACCTCCACCTGCGAACGGACAGAGATGTACTCCCCGGCGGCCATGGAGAAGGCCCCGGCGAGGAGGCCCGCGATCCCCGAGAGGAGGATGAACGACGGCTCCGACGTGGCGCCGGCGACGCCCATGACGAGCGAGAGGTTGCTGACAAGGCCGTCCGACGCCCCGAAGACGATCGCGCGGAGGTTCCCTGCACCACCCCGGTGCCAGCCCCCGGCCTTCGTGACCTCGACCACGCTCGCGGCGACCTGGCCCTCTCGCTCGGCCTCGGCGGATGGCGCCGCGCCCTCGGCCCCCTTCGGCTCCTGCCCCTGCGGGCGCCACGTCTCGGCATGGCGACGCTCGTCGGCGGCCATCGCCGCCATCGTCGCCGTGACGTCGGCGCTCGGGACCGTGGGCGCGCCCTTCGCGTAGCGCCGCTCGTCGTCGGCCTCGAGCGCTCGCACCAGGTCGGCCACGGCCTTCGTCCCGAGGATCCGTGCCACGACGAGGATGAACCGCATCCGCGGCCGTGGGGCCCGCGGCGGCGGGATCGCGACGCCGGCCTCGCGAAGGCGCCCCTCCCAGACCTCGGCGTGGCGTCGCTCGTCGGAGGCGATCGTCCGGAATGCTTCCGCGCGGTGGGGATCGCGCTCCATCCCGGCGAGCGCGTCGTAGAGCCGGATGGCGTCGCGCTCCATGTGGAGCGCGCTGGTCGTCTCGAGCAGCGTCGCGGGGTCGATCGGAAGGGGCTGTGTCATCCCGGGATCGTAGCCGAGTCGAGCCCAGGCAGACCGGGCCGTCCGCCCACCGGGCGGCCCGGCCCGCGGGGCGAGTGCTATGGTCGCCCGATGGACGCTCAGGTCCCGCCTCTCCTCTACCTCTCGACGGCCGACGTCGCGGCCTGCATGCCGGCGCTCCCCGAACGGCTGCGCCTGGCCGAACGGACGCTCGTGGGGCTCGTGGTGGGCGCGGAGCTCCCGCCGAAGATCGGCGTCCATCCGCGGTCCGTGGGCTCCTTCGCCCACGCGATGCCGGCCTACCTCCCGGGAGCGGCGCTCGACGGCAGCCGCGATCTCGCCGGCGTGAAGTGGATCGCCGGCTTCCCCGACAACGTCGCTGCCGGGCTGCCCGCACTCCACGCGCTCGTCATCGTGAACGACCCTCGCACGGGCGTCCCGGTCGCCGTCCTCGACGGCGGGGCGATCACCGCCGAACGGACCGCGGCCGTCTCCGGCGTGGCGGTGGCCCGCTGGGCGCCGACGGTGCGGGATCGCCCGCCGCGAGCGGCCATCGTCGGGGCGGGCGTCCAGGGCCGTGCCCACCTGCCGGTGCTCGGCCACCTCCTCCCCGGCGTCGAGGTCGCGATCCACGACCGGGACGGCGCCCGGGCGGCGGCCCTGGCCACCGCCGCGACCGGCGTCCCGGGAATCGGTACTGGGCGTGCCGTCGCCGATTCGCGGGAGGCGGTCAGCCACGCCGACGTCGTCATCACCTGCGTCTCGTTCGGGCCGGTCCGCCAGGTGATGACGAACGCCTGGTTCGCCCCGGACGCCCTCGTCATCGCGATCGACTACGCCATGTCCGTCGCCGCCGAGGTTGCCCGGGATGCCGCCCTCTTCCTCGTCGACGAGGAGGGCCAGTTCCGGGCCAACCGCGTGGCGGGCCTCTTCGACGACTATCCCGATCCGATGGCGATGCTGGGCGCGGCGCTCCGCGACGCGACGCCTCGACCGCCCGCTGGCCGCGTCCTTGTGACCCACCTCGGCGTCGGCCTCGCCGACCTGGTCTTCGCGGAGGCGATCCTCGCCGCCGCGACGGAGCGAGGCATCGGGAAGATCCTGCAACGCTGAGCGCCGCTCCGCCGCGGGAAGCGGGCGGCTGCGGGCAGCGGGCGGCTGCGGCCAGCGGGCGGCGCCGAGCCGCCGCAGCGGGCTCGCCGTTCGGGCACACTGCGCGGAGCCGGCCCGTCGTCCCGCCGGTGAGGAGGGGGAATCTCGTGCGCATCGTCCGCCGCCTGCTGGCGGTCCTGCTGATCGTCGTCCTGGTGGTCGCCGTCGTCGGAACGGTGGCCGTCGGCGGCCTGCTCGCCTGGGTGAACGGGCGGGCGCAGCCGCAGGTGAGCGGCACGCTCCGCGTGCCGGGCCTGGCGGCGGCCGTGGAGGTGGTCCGTGACGACACGGGGATCGCCCACATCTACGCGGACACGCCCGACGACCTCTTCTTCGCCCAGGGATTCGTTCACGCGTCGGAGCGGATGTGGCAGATGGAGGTCTTCCGCCACATCGGCTCCGGCCGTGTCAGCGAGCTCTTCGGGAAGTCCCAGCTCGACACGGACCGCTTCATCAGGACGCTCGGCTGGCGGCGCGCGGCGGAGCGCGACCTTGCCGCCTACGACGCGACGACGCTCCGCGCCCTCGAGAGCTACGCGGCGGGCGTCAACGCCTGGCTCGACCAGAACAGGGGCAAGCTCGGGCTTGCGTTCGTGGTTACGGGCCTCCAGTCCGGGCAGGGCGGCGGCCTCGGCGGCTACGAGCCGGAGCCGTGGACCCCGCTCGATACCGCCACCTTCGGCAAGGTCCAGGCCTGGTCGCTGGGCGGCAACTACGACGCCGAGCTCTTCCGCCTCCTCGCCGACGCCCGGCTGGGCGACCCGGCCCTGACCGACCTCCTGGTGCCGGCCTATCCCGCCGGCGCACCGACGATCACGAAGACGAAGGATCTCCTGGGCGCCGGCGCGGCGACGACCGGCGCGGCGACGACCGGCGCGGCGACGACCGGCGCGGCGACGACCGGCGCGGCGACGACCGGCGCGGCGACGACCGGCGCGGCGACGACCGGCGCGACCGCCAGCCCCTCCACGGCCCTCGCCGGAGGGGCGGTGGCCATCGACGACCGGCTCGCTGCCGGCTTCACCCGCCTGGCCGCGATCGGCGACGGGATCGGCGCGCTCGCGGGCTTCGAGACTGGCGCGCCCGCCATGGGCCATCCGGGAGTCGGCTCGAACAACTGGGTTGTGGGTCCCGCGAAGGGTGCCACCGGGAACGCCCTGCTCGCGAACGACCCCCACCTCGGCGTGCAGATGCCGAGCATCTGGTACATGAACGCCCTGCACTGCCGCGTCGTCACGGCCGTCTGCCCGTACGACGTGGCCGGGGTCTCGTTCCCCTCCGCTCCCGGCGTCGTCCTGGGCCACAACGCCCGGATCGCCTGGGGGGTCACGAACACCGGCCCGGACGTCCAGGACCTGTTCGTCGAGACCCCCGACCCGGCCAACCCCGCCAACTACCTCTACAGGGGCGCATCGGTGCCCTTCACCACCCGCCAGGAGACGATCACCGTCGCCGGCGGCGACCCCGTGACGATCACGGTGCGCGAGACCGTCCACGGCCCCGTCCTCAACGACGTGGTGGGCGACCTGGCCGATTCGAAGGTGCTCTACTCGCTCCGCTGGACCGCCCTCGCCGAGGTGGACGGCGCGCTGGGCGCCTTCCTCAAGGTGGACGTGGCCACCACGTTCCCCGAGTTCCGCGACGCCCTGCGCGCCTACGGGGCGCCGGCCCAGAACTTCGTCTATGCCGACATCGACGGCAACATCGGGCTCCAGATCCCCGGCCGGTTCCCGCTCCGGCCCGTGGGCGACGACGGCCGGCGCCCCGTCGACGGCTCGTCCGGCTCGCACGACTGGACGGGCTACGTGCCGTTCGACGAGCTCCCGGCCCTCTACAACCCGCCCGACGGGCTCATCGTCACCGCGAACAACAACCCCGTCGACTCGGCGTACCCGTACCACCTCGGGGACGACTGGGACGCGGGCTGGCGCGCAGCCCGAATCCGCCAACTGCTGGACGCGGCAGCCGCCGACGGGGGCGTGACCCAGGCCGACCTCACCCGGATCCAGCTCGACACGAGCCTCCTGCGGGCCGCCGACCTGGTTCCCGCTCTCCTCGCCGCGGGGCCGGCCACCGCCGACGGGCGCGAGATCCAGCGCCTCATCGGGGGCTGGAACAGCGAATGCGACCTCGACAGCCGCGGCTGCTCCGCCTACGAGGTGACCGAGGGACGGCTCCTCCGGAGCGTCTTCGACCCCTGGCTCGGGCCGCTTGCCTCGATGTACGTGGGCAGCGACCCGTCGCGGCTGGCGCTCCGGGCGGCGGTCAGGGACGCCGCGTCGCCGTTCTGGGACGACCCCGCCACGCCGGCCGTGGAGTCACGCGCAGTCCGCCTCGCGGCCGCCCTCGACGACGCCGGGGCGGACTTGCGAGCCGCCATCGGCGATCCGTCCCGGTGGGCCTGGGAGCGCGTCCACACCACGACCTTCCGCGAGCAGACCCTCGGCAAGAGCGGGATCGGGCTCCTCGAGGGCCTGTTCAACGCCGGCCCGTACGGCGTTCCGGGCTCGGACGACGCCGTGAACAAGGGCAACACGGACCTCGCGGGCTGGTACCCCGATCCCGCTGATCCGGCGGGATCGCCGGGCTCCCTCCGAGCCGCCTTCACCATGACCACCCACCCGTCGTACCGCCTGACGATCGAGATGGCACCCGCCCGCCTGGACGCCGCGCGCATCGTGATCAGCACCGGCCAGGGCGGCAACCCCGGCGGCCGCCACTACAGCGATCTCATCGACGAGTGGATCAGCGGCCGGACCGCGCCCCTGCCGTTCTCCCGCGACGCAGTGGAGACCCGGGCGTCCACCCACCTCCTCCTGGAGCCGTAGCGAGGGCGGCGACGCGGTTCGGCAGCGCGCGCTACGACCGCCCGGTCCGGCGGTCGCTCCCCCGGCCCAGGCGTCCAGCCCTTTCGACACGAATGATCATGCCGACGCCTATTGGCGCCGGGACCGACGCCAATAGGCCAGTCGCCGCGACACGCGCCAGATGACGAACGGCGCGGCGCGCAGCGCGGCAAGCACGCCGACGATCCCGACTGCCTCCGCCCCGCACCCGCCGCCTCCCGACGCCTGGACGCCGATCCAGTCGACGGTCTGGCCGGTCGCGTCGGGCGGACGGTCGTCCCGCGGCGCGGCATCGGGACGCGGGCGAACCTGCTTCCTTCGCATGAAGGCCACGATAGCCCCGGTAATGGCGCGTGTCAGCACTCATTCGGCCGCCTGCCGGCCGCCTCCGTCGCGGGGTCAGCCCGGCCAGGCGACCAGGATCCTGCCGTCCTCGATCGTCACCGGGTAGACGGCAAGCGGCTCGTCGGCGGGCGGGTCCAGGGGCTCGCCGGAGACCAGGTCGAAGCGGGACATGTGGAGCGCACAGGTCAGGCTGCCCGCCGTCAGGAAGCCGCGGTCGAGCTCAAAGTACTCGTGGCTGCAAACCCCTTGGACAGCGTGGACGGTCCCGCCGACGTTGACGAGCAGGAGCGGCTCGGTCCCGTCGGCCCAGGCCATCCGCATCGTCCCCTCGGCGAGGTCCGCGAGGGGGCCGCAGTCGATCTGGCGGCTCACGAGGTCAGGCGGCCGGCGCCGTGCGGGCCCGCGCCGCTTCGGCGAACGCCATGCCAGGCGACGCGGCCGACGCTGCGATCGGGAAGGCCGCGCCCTGGGATACCGAGGCGCGGCTGCCGTCGGCGCCGGTGTCGGCGAGCGAATCCGCCCACTTCGCCTCGAGAAGCCCCCAGAGGTGCTCCTGCTCGGCCTCGAGCGGGACCCGGGCGACAACCGGTTCGAGGAAGCCCAGGGTGATGAACTTGCGGGCCTCGTCGGGGGTTATGCCGCGGCTTTCCAGGTAGAAGAGCTGGGCCGGGTCGATGGGGCCGACCGACGACGCATGGGCGGCGCGCCGGCAGTCCGGCTGGTCGATCTCCAGGCTCGGGATCGTGACCGAGCGGCTCTGCCTGTCGAGGAGCATCCCGAACTCGCCGAGGAAGCTGTCGGTCCCGCGGGCCGTCTTCTCGATCGAGATCAGGCCCTTGATATAGGCCCGGGAGCCGTGCTGTAGGACCGCCTTGGAGAGGAGGTTCCCGGTCGTGTCCCGGCCGACGTGTCGGGTGTAGGCAGTGAGATCGAAGAGCTGGTCGCGGCCGCCGAAGACGATCTCGACCTGCTCCACCTCGCTGCCATCGCCCTCGAGGCGGTTGTCGATCCGGGAGCGGACGACGCGACCGCCCAGCTGGGCGATCGCGAAGCGAAGGGTCGCCCCGGCCCCGATCCGCGCGGTTCGCTGCTGGAGCGCCGTGGTGCCGCCGGGGAGATCCTGGATCGAGGCGAAGCGCAGTACGGCTCCGCGGCCGAGGTCGATCTCGGTCGTGCCGCCGAAGAGCGCCTGCGGCACGGGTTCGCCGGCGGCACACCCGACGGCCGGCCCGGCCGCCACCAGCTCCTCCACCAGCGCTGCCTCGGCGCCATCGTCGAGCCGGATGAGGGTCCGGGTCAGGAGCGCCCGCTCCGGGGTGCCGGCCGCCCAGCGCAGCACGATGGGGCGCTCGAGGCGGACGCCGGCGGGCACGTGGAAGTGGATCCCCTGGCTCCAGAAACCGCGCGAGAGCCAGGCCAGCTTCTCGTCGGCGGGAAGGGCGGTTGCCGTGAGCGCCTCGCGGATCCCGGCCGCGTCACGAGCGAGCGCGGCGCCGAGCGTCTCGAGGACCACGCCGCGCTCGGCGAGGCCGGGCGCGAGCGCCAGGCGCACGACGGCGTCCTCGCGGAGCTCGATGATCCCGTCCGCCCCGTCGGGGATCTCCCCGGGGGTCGCGGGGTCGGTCGCCGTGCGGACGTAGGGCCGCGCCCCGAAGAGGTCGGCGGCGCGGAAGTCGACGTACGAGGTGTAGAGCTCGCTCGTCTCGACCGGGAGCCGGGCGTAGGCCTCGGCGGCTGCGCGGCGGTCCTCGCGGAGCCAGGCCGGCTCATCCCGCTCGACCCCGAGGGCCGCGGCCAGGGCGGCGTCGGCAAAGGTGAAGGGGAGGTCGGCCGGGGCGCGGCGGGCACGGGGCGCAGGCGCGCCGGCGGCGGGATCCGGCGCGGGCGGGCTGGCGGCAGTGACCCCCGGCGGGGGGGCAGGCGATCCCCCGGCCAAGGCCGGCGACGCGGCGGCAGGAGCAGGCGATCCCCCGGCCGGAGCCGGCAACGCGGCAGGCGGTTCGGCGGAGGCCGTCATCCCAGCGACCCCTCCATCTCCATCTTCACGAGCCGGTTGAACTCGATGGCGTACTCCATCGGGAGCTCCTTGGTGAAGACCTCCAGGAAGCCCTGCACGACGAGGTTCGTCGCCTCGTTCTCGGTGAGCCCGCGGCTCATCAGGTAGAAGATCTGGTCGGCCGACACCTTCCCCACGGTGGCCTCGTGGGTCATCGTCGTGTCGTCTTCCTGGATGTCGATGTAGGGGTACGTGTCCGAGCGGCTCTCCTCGTCGAGGAGCAGGGCGTCGCAACGGACGCTGGCGACCACGCCGGTGGCGCCGGGCGACACCTTGAGAGTGCCGCGATAGGTCGCGCGGCCGCCGTCCTTGCTGACGGACTTGGAGACGATCCGGCTGCGCGTGTTGGGGGCCAGGTGGACGGCCTTCGCCCCGGTGTCCTGGTGCTGGCCGTGGCCGGCGAAGGCGACCGAGATGACCTCGGCCGTGGCGCCCTCGCCGCGCAGGTAAATCGCCGGATATTTCACGGTTGCGCGCGAGCCGGTATTCGCGTCGACCCACTCCACCGTGGAGTGGGCGTGGGCGTGGGCCCGCTTCGTCACCAGGTTGTAGACGTCGCGGCTCCAGTTCTGGATGGTCGTGTAGCGGATCTTGGCGCCGGGCAGGGCGATCACCTCGACGACCGCGGCGTGGAGCGCGTCGGTGGTGTAGATGGGAGCAGTACACCCCTCGATGTAGTGCACCTTCGAGCCCTCGTCCGCGATGATGAGGGTCCGCTCGAACTGGCCGGTGTTCTCGCCGTTGATGCGGAAGTAGGCCTGCAGGGGGAGGGGCACCTCCACGCCCTTCGGCACGTAGACGAAGGAGCCGCCGGACCAGACCGCGGAGTTGAGGGCGGCGAACTTGTTGTCCTCCGGCGGGACCACGGTCGCGAAATACCTCTTCACGAGGTCGTGGTGCTCGCGGAGCCCCTGGTCCATCCCCATGAAGACGACGCCGATCTTGGTCAGCTCCTCACGGACGGAGTGGTAGACGACCTCGGAGTCGTACTGGGCGCCTACGCCGGCGAGGAACTTGCGCTCCGCCTCGGGGATGCCCAGCTTCTCGAACGTCTGCTTGATCTTCTCCGGGACGTCGTCCCAGGACTTCTCTTCGCGCTCGGACGGCTTGCGGTAGTAGACGATCTTGCCGAAGTCGATCCCCTTGACGCTCTCGGGGACCCAGGTGGGCATCGATCGCTTGAGGAAGTGGTCGTAGGCGCGGAGGCGGAACTGGAGCATCCACTCCGGCTCCTCCTTGATCGCGCTGATCTCCTCCACGGTGGCCCGCGTCAGCCCGGCCTTCGTCTCGGCGAGGTAGGCGACCTCGTCGTGGAAGCCGAACTGGTAGTCCTGGGAGACGATCTCCCCGCGGGCCTGGGCGGTCATGGCTGCTCCTCTCGGCGGGAGGCTGCGGCGACGGTGCGACCCGGCGCCGCGACGAGGGCCGGTTGAGTGGAGTTCGGCCGGTGGGACGCTGCCGGATGGGAACGCCCGGGACGGAGCCCCGGGTGGGGACGCCCGGACCCGGCCGAATTCCGAGTTGAATTGTCGGATATCCGGGCGCGACCGTCAAATGCCCTGTTTCGGCCGGCTGGCGTGCTTCGGCCGCGGGCCGACATGCGCGCCCTTCAGGTCGGAGCGACGGGCGAGACCGCGCCGCCCTGGCTTGAGCGGCGGCGGACGCCGCTTCTGCCCGAACGGGCTCTTCCCGGGGAGGGGTCCGCGCGCTAGACTCGCGCCCGTCACCGGGCGTAGGGTCCGCGCGCCAGACTCGCGCCCGTCACGGCCGAGGTGTGTCCGACCGCGCGGAGGGGCAATGGCGGGTCTCGGGACGCTGGGTGGAGGAGGCCTGTTCGCGGGCAAGAGCCTCGCTGTGCTCGGCGCGGGACTTCTCGCCGGCGCCATCGGCGGAGGCGCGCTCGTCGGGTCGGGCGCCGTCCACTTCGGTGGCTCTCAGGGTGGGAATGCCGGTGCGGGCCGGGGCCTCGAGCTCGTCTCCTGCCCGGACCAGGGCCCCGTCATCGGGACGATCCCCCAGAACCAGCAGGTCCTCGTCACCGCGAAATCCGCCGACGGAGGCTGGCTGCAGCTCTACTGGCCGGCGCCCGGCATCGAGCGCGCCTGGACCAAGGCCGGCCCGCTCAGGCTGGAGGGCGACGCCGCCTCGCTTCCGGTCGCGTCCTGCGAGGCACCGCCCACCGCCACGCCGCGTCCCACCGTCGAGCCGACCCCGTCGGCGGAGCCCACGCCCACCCCGACGCCGGAGCCCACCCCGACGCCGGAGCCGACCCCGACCCCGTCGCCCACTCCTTCCCCCACGCCAACCCCCACCCCGACCCCGAACAGGGCGCCGGCGATCAGTGGCCTGCGCGCCTCCCGGGCGACGATCAACTACGACCAGGGGAAGTACTGCGTCACCGCGCCGAAGAGCGCAACGATCTCCGTGAAGGTCACCGACCCTGACGGGATCGCCTCCGTCACGCTCTTCTTCAAGCGCCCCGGAACGACCACGTACGCGCAGAAGGCGATGCAACTCTCGAACGGCACCTACGTGGCCACGCTCGACACGACTGCCGACGGCATCAAGAGCGCCGGCAAGCTCGCCTACTACGTCGTTGCCAGGGACGCGAACGCCAGCCCGATGGCTGCCCGCTCACCCACGTCGGGCACGCTCACGGTGACCGTCAAGGTCTGCGCCAACACCGGCCCGACGATCACGCGGTACGCAAGCGACGTGCCGAACCTCGAGACGAACCCGCTGGGCCTCGGCACGTGCCAGTTCAACTACGCCCTGGGCACGGGCATCCAGGTGCAGGCCACCGACGTGGACGGCGTGGCGTCGGTCACCCTCTACTTCAGGGGCCCCGGGATGGCCGCGGCGGTGTCGAGACCAATGGCCCTGACCGGCGACACGTGGAACAGCTTCATCAACCCCAGGGACGACGGGATCACCGGGACCGGCACGATCTCCTGGTACGCAGTGGCGAAAGACACGAAGGGCGCGTCCACGAAGTCCGGGACGAGACTGATCAAGGTCTACCGCTGCGACACCCCCGCTACCTACTCCCTCCCGGCGGGCGTCCCGCCGATCACGCCGACGGCGGTCATCCTGAGTCGGGCCCCCGGGGCTCCCTTCCCCGTCGTATCGGTGATCGTGGGTGTCAGCGACCGAGACGGCGCGCCCTCGGTCCGCATGCTGTGGCAGCTCCTCGACATGAAGACCGGCGCGGTCCTGCTCTCCGGCAGCGCGACCACGTCCCGATCCGGAATCGCCTACTCCGGGTCGATCCAGACCGACAAGGCCTGGCTCGATGCCGTTCTGAAGGTGGGCAGCAGTCGCCTGCAGATCTCGTTCGAATCGACCGACCCGTTCGGCGGCACGACCCCCTCCCCGGTCGCCTTCAGCCGCACGTACACCGCCTACGTCGTCGCCCAGTGAGCTGCTGACATGCCCGTCCTCGGCATCATCGTCCGCTTCGTCCTCGCCGCGGTCATCGGCCTCGGCGGAGCCCTCGGCGTTGCCGCCGCAACCGCCCCGCCGACCTCGAGCCTGCTGCCGGGTCCCGAGGCCGTCTTCGAGCTGACCACCGACAGCGGCGACCAGGCGGCGGTGTTCGGCCTCACCGCGGTGCCGGACCAGCCGCCAGTGACCCTGCAGGCGCTGCCCAACGACGCGGTCCTGCAGCTGGTCTCCTTCGTCGAGCCCGGGACCGAGGCCGGGAACACCCGGCCGGCCTGGCTCCTCCCGACCGGCCACCCGCGGGTGCCCCCGATCACCCAGTTCGACAGTGGACCGCTCGGTCCCTACAACTGCACGATGGCGTCGGGCGCGATGCTTGCCCGGCTCGGCTACGGGATCGTGACAACGGGCTCCCAACTGCGGGCCCTCCAGCCGGACCAGGAGGGCGGCACCTCGCTCGCCGACCTCCAGGTCGCCATCGCCAAGTGGGGCGTGTCGTTGAGCGAGGGGTCGATCTCGCCACTCCAGCTCCGGGCGCTCCTCTACGCCGGCGCGGGGGCGGTGGTCCAGGTTGCCTACGGCGCGATCCCCGTCTCCCTCCGGCTGCAGGCGGACTTCACGGGCGGCCACGCCATCTACCTGGACGGGTTCCGCCCCGCGGGGACCGACGGCCCGGCCGGCTACTACGTGATCGACCCGCTGGGTCCCACGTGGGCCGGATACAAGGGGGCCTGGTGGCCGGCCGACGTCGTCGAGCGGGCCGCGCTCGCATTCGGCGGCCTGGGGGCGTACACGGCCTGGACGTTCCCGGGCGGAACCGCGCCGGCGAACCCGCGGCTGCTCCCCGCGAGCGCCTTCCCCGAGGCGACGCTCCTCCCCGGCGTGACGCCGAACCCCGCCGCCACGTCGACGCCCGTCCCGACCCCGCCGCCGCTACCCACGCCGGATGCCACGCTCGGAGCCCCGCCGACGGGAGATGACGCGCCCCTCGTGCCGCCGGGCTGGTGGACGCCGCAATGGCCCGGCATCCACAGCGGTGGAGTCATGCTGAGCCCGATCTGGACCGCCTGCATCGTCGATCCCGCGCCGTGGTGCCCGGACGGGATTCTCGGGATCTGGCCGCCCGACGCGACGGCGCCGCCAACCCTGTCGCCGCTCGAGGTGCTCGACATCCACCTCCTCTTCGCGAACCCGATCGGCGGCGGCCTCATGCAGGTGATCTTCGACGTCCCCGACGGGGCAACCCCATTCCTGCAGTACTGGGACGCCCGCGAGCCGACGGGTCCGCTCATGGGCGCGCCGTCGGTCGAGGCCGCCCTCCTCGACGGGAAGCGGGTCCAGGTGGCGACCTTCCCGATCCAGCAGGGCATCGACTACAACTTCGTGGCGTCCGCCCGGGCGCTCGGCCTGAGCGCGATCAGCGACGTCGGCACCGCCGGCCCGTAGCACCGACCGGCGGCGCGACGCGGCGCTCGGCATCGCGCCGAATGCGGCCGCGATGCTCCGGACGCCCGCCGCGGCGCCGGCCGCCTGCGCCCCGGGCGCCTGCCCGTGGGCCCGCCGCGCCGCCCGTGCGCCGGCCGGCCGCCCGCGCTTCGGCCGCGCCGCCTAGGCGCCGGCGGCCTGGGCCGGCCCGTCCTCCGTGATCGACGACTCGGTCCCCGGGGCGGAGACGCCGGCGACCTCGTCGGGAGCAGGCACGGCGACCGCCGTGGAGTCGCCGTCATCCGGCGCCGGGTGGTCGATCGCGGCGGCCGCCCGCCGCCTTGAGACGATCCCGACGATCGCCGTCGCGGTGAGCGACATCGCGATCGAGATCGTGATGGACAGGACGATGAGCCCGATCGTCTGGCCCCGCCCGTCGCGGGAGAGCCATTTGCGCGCCTCGCGGACCCGACGGGCCAGGTCGCGCCGCTCGAAGCATGACATCACGAGACCTCCATGCTGGTGGCGCGGAGCCTGCGGGTCCCGACCGCCCGGGGCCAAGAGCCGGACCGCCCAAAGGCTCGCCCGAACTCGACCCGCCCGGCTCCCCAGGGACGCCGCGCGTCGGGGCGGCTCCGACTCGTTCGGCGGCCGGCCTGCCGCCGACCCGCGAGTCGTCGGCGGTGCCGCGGGTCAGCCAGCCGGCCGTTGACTCGGGAGTCGCCGGCCGCATGTGCGCATCAGCCGACCGTTGACCCGGGAGGCGTCAGGGCGCGTGGGCGCGTCAGCCGACCGTGCCGGCGCGCGTCAGCCGGCCGAGGCCGGCTCGCCCTCCGCGACCTCGCCAGGGCGGAACCGCCCGGCGAGCCCGGCCTTCCCGCCCTCGACGAGCGAGTAGAGCACCGGGATGACGAGGAGCGTCAGGAACGTCGAGGAGAAGAGGCCACCGATGACGACGGTCCCCAGCTCCGCGGCGATGATCGATCCCTGGCTGAGGCCCGCAGCGAGTGGGATCAGGGCCAGGATGGTGGCGATGGCCGTCATGAGAATCGGCCGCACGCGGGTCCTGCCGCCCTCGATGAGGGCGTCCCTCGTCGAGTGCCCATCTCGCCTCAGTCGCTCCACGAGATCGAGCAGGACGATGGCGTTGGTCACCACGATCCCGATGAGCATCAGGAACCCGATGAGGGCGCTGACGCCGACCGGCCGTCCCGTCAGCAGGAGCGCCGGGAAGGCGCCGATGGTCGCGAGGGGGAGGCTGAACAGGATGATGAACGGGGTTATCAGCGAGTTGAACGTCAGGACCATCATCACGTAGACGAGGAGGATGGCCACCCCCATCGAGACGAAGAGGTCGCCGAAGGCCTGGTTCATCTGCTCCGTGACGCCGGCCAGCTGCACGGTGACACCGACAGGGATCCTCCCGGCGGCCACGAGGCCGTCGATCTCCTTCTGGACGGCCGTGGAGACTGCTCCGGTGTTGCCGCTGGCGATCTCGGCCGAGACGGTCGACGCCGGCGCCCCGTCCACCCGGGTGATGCTCCCCTGGGCGGCCACCTGGTCCACCGCGGCGATCGATCCGAGGGAGACCGTCGCGGCGGTTCCGACGGGCAGCGTGCGCAGGGCCTCAACGCTGGTGACCTGCGCGGGGTCGACCTGAACGTAGACCCCGAGCGGATCATGGGCGGCGTCGAGCTGGACGGTCGTGGCCACCTGGCCCACGAGGGCGGTCCGGACCTCGCCGGCCACCTGGGCGGCGCTGAGCCCGGCCCCGATCGCCTTGCCTGGGTCGACGACAACCTGGACCTCGGGCGTCCCCTTCGAGAGGTCCGTCTTCAGGTTGAGGAGGTCGGGGTCGCCGGCGAGGGCGGCCATCACCTCGTCGGTGGCCGTCGCGACGTCGGCGGGATTGGCGGAGCTGATGACGATGCTCAGTCCGTTCGAGGTGAATCCCGCGGTCTGGGCGACGGCCACGTCGTAACCGTCGGTCTTGACTGGGGCGAGATCAGCCGACAGCTTCTGGGAGTAGACGGTGAGATCGACGTCGTCAGCCAGGCGGACGATGAGGCTGGCACTGTTCGAGGGCCGGCCGGAAAGTGCCGACATGATCGTCCCGTAGCCCGTCCCGCCCTCGCCCGGCACGCTTGCCTGGACGTGCTCCACCTTCGGATCCGCCCGCAGGATCCTCTCGGCATCGATCGCCCGCTCCAGGACCGCGGCGGAGCTCGTGCCCGCCGGCGGCGCGACGGTGATCTGGAGCATCTTCTCCGAGCCCGCATTGATGAACGCTGTTGGCAGCAGCGGCGCGATCGCCATCGTGCCGGCGAACAGGGCGCCGGCAACCACCAGGGTGCCCCACTTCGTCCGCCGGCTCCGGAGTGCCAGCTTGATCGTGGGCGTGTAGATGTGGATCCAGAGCGAGTTCTTCGGCTCCCCATCCTCGTCGACGTTCAGCTTCACCCGTCCGATGAACAGGTAGGCCAGGACAGGGACGACGGTGAGCGCGACGACGAGCGACGCCAGCAGGGCGAAGGTGACCGTCAGGGCGAACGGCAGGAAGAGCTCGCTGACGATGCCGCCCACCAGGCCCAGGGGCAGGAAGACCGCGACGGTCGTGAGGGTTGCCGAGGTGATCGCCGCCGCGACCTCGCGCGGGCCGCGCAGGACTGCGGTCATCCGGTCCTCGCCCAGCGCGCGGTGCCGGTAGATGTTCTCGAGGACGACGATCGCGTCGTCGACCACCCGGCCGACGGCCACGGCGAGGCCGCCCAGGGTCATGACGTTGATCGTGACACCTGTGATCTGCATCACCACGAGCGCCGTCAGGACCGAGAGCGGGATGCTGACGGCGGCGACCAGGGTGGAGCGGAGGCTGAACAGGAACAGGAAGATCGTGAGGATCGCGAACAGCGCGCCGAGGCCGCCCTCCTTGAGCAGCCCGTCGCGGGACTCCTTGATGAAGGTGGAGAGATCGGAGATGACCGTCACCTTGACGGTGTCGGCGTTGGCGGCCCCGATCTCCGCGAGCTTCCGGGTGACCGCGTCGGCCACGTCGACGGTGTTCCCGGTCGAGGTCTTGGTGACCGTGAGGGTGAGCGACGGCACGCCGTCGGTCCGGGCGTAGCCGGTCGTCGGCGCACCGACCTCGGCAACGGTCGCGATCTCCTTGAGCAGGACCGGGGTCGGGGCCGCGGGGGGCGTGGTCCCGGTGCCCGCGCCGGGCTGGGTCCCGGGCTGGGTCCCGGTTCCGGTGCCCGCGCCGGTCGGCATCTTGAACCCGACCACGAGGTTCTCGATCTGCGCGATCGACGTGATAGTCCCGATCGTGGAGACCGGGATGTTCGTCCCATCGCTCGCGATCTGGCCCGACGGCAGCGTCAGGTTGTTGGCCGTGAGGATCCCGCTGACCTGGGCGACGGAGACGCCGGTCGCGGCGAGCTTCTTCGGGTCGAGCGTGATCACCACCCGGCGCTCCAGGCCGCCCGTCAGGTCAACCGTCGCCACGCCGTCGATGCCCTGGAGGCCGGGTACCACCTGGGTGCGCGCGACCTGCGCCGCAGCGTCGAGACCGTCCTGGCTCGTGCCCGCGACCGAGGCGATGATCACGGGCGAAGCGTTGATGTTGAGGGCGGCGACCTGCGGCGTGACGCTGGCCGGGAGCCCGGCCGTCTGCAGGTTCTGCTCGATCGTCGACCGCGCCTCCTTGACGTCGGTGCCGAACTCGAACTGGGCGACGACGATGGCGATCGAGTTGGCCGACGAGGAGGAGAGCGCCGCGAGTCGCGGGACGCTGGAGATGGACCGCTCGATCGGCCTGGTGACCTGCTCAGCGACGTCGGCCGCCCCGGCGCCCGGCAGGGGCGCGATCACCGTGATGACCGGGAAGTCGATGTCGGGCAGCAGCTCCTGCTTCAGGCTGCCCCAGGCGGACACGCCGGCGAGGAAGAGCCCGACGGCGAGGAGGAGCGTGACGCTCCGCTTCGCGACCGACAGCTCGGTGAGACGGCTCACGCGGGTTCTCCTCGGTTGGTGGCGGTGGCGAAGTCGCGACCGGCAAGACGCTCCGCAGGGAGCCCGCAGCGGTTGCGAGGATGTCGAGCCGGCGCTCGACGACGACCGGTCGGCCTCGTCGATCCGGGCTGGCAAGGCCCTGAACTGCTTGATGCTGCCAAAGGATATCGCGCAATCGGACGGTTCGGATTTGGCTGGAGGGCGACCTGGCGGGCGGGGTCAGCCCGGTCCTGCCGCGCGCGCTAGGATCGCCGGGTGTCCTCCTTCCCGGCCCTCTCGGCCGCCGTGGCGCGGCGATTCCTCGTCATCCGCCACTTCCTGGCCCCGGCGCGCTCCCTGCCGGTCGCGGAGGAGAGCGTGCTCGCCGTCGTCGACCGCCTCGGCTCGCTCCAGTTCGACCCCCTCGAGGTGGCCGGCCGGAACCATGACCTCGTGCTCCACGCCCGCGTGTCCGGCTATCGACGGCCATGGACCGATCGACTGCTCTATGACCGCCGGCTCCTCTTCGAGGCCTACAACAAGGGCCTGAGCATCCTCCCGACGCGCGAGCTGCCGTGGCATCGACTGACGTGGGACCGGGCGCGCCGCGTCCACGAAGGCGAGACCTTTCGCGACCACGGCGACCACGTGGTCGAGCTCCTCGACCGGATCCGACGGGACGGTCCCATCTCCATGGCCGACCTCGAGCGAAGCGAGGTCATCGACTGGTCCTGGGGGCCAACCCTGAAGTCGCGAGCCGTCCTCGAGGCGCTCGCCGAGGCCGGGATCCTCGGCATCGCACGGCGCGAGGGCAACCGCCGCTACTACGACCTGGCGGAGCGCCTCCTCCCGGCGGGCCTCCTCGAGGAACGAGTGCCCGAGCGCGAGCAGATCCTCCACCGCCTGCTCAGCCGGTACCGGGCCCATGGGCTGCTCGGCGCCACGGGCCAGGCCGAGATCTTCCTCGGGCTTCGTCCGGTCGCGGCCCTCGAAGATGGGGCGCCGCACCCGCGGCGGGGTCCCCTCCTTGCCGAGCTCGTCGAACGCGGCGAGCTGGTGCCGGCCGCGATCGAGGGAATCCGCGGCGTCAACCACGTCATCACCGACGAGCTGCCCCTGCTCGCCCAGGCGGAACGCGAGGTCGCGGCGGGGCACGGGCCGGGCGGCGCGCCGCCGTCCGTCACGTTCCTGGCTCCGCTCGACCCGCTGGCCTGGGACCGCAACCTGCTGCGGTCGCTGTTCGGCTTCGACTACCTCTGGGAGGTCTACGTGCCGGCCGTCCGGCGGCGCTGGGGCTACTACGTCCTGCCGATCCTCTTCGGCGACCGGTTCGTGGGGCGGATCGAGCCGCGCTTCGATCGCACGGCGCGCGCTGTGCGCATCCTCCGTCTCTGGTGGGAGGACGGGTTCGACCCGCTCGCCGAGGAGGGATTCGTGCCGGCCTTCGCCGAGGCGCTGGCGGCCTACCGCGCCTTCCACGGCGCGACCCGGGCCACGTTCCCGCGCGACCGCGCGGCCCGGGCGCTCGCGGGAGCCGTCGCCCGCGCCCGCTGAACCTTGCGGCGCCCGCCTGGCCTTCTGCGGGCGGGCCGACGTCGTGCGCTGAGCCCGGCGTCGCGCGTAGGCCTCGCGGCGCCCGCCGAGCCCTGCGCCGCGCCTCACTTCGCGCCGCGCCCGGCGTCGCCCGCTGAGCCTTCGACCGACTCCGCGTACCATGGCCCGACCGCCCGTCCTCGACGCCGCGGTCCGAACGCAGCGCACGAAGCAGGAGAGATCCATGGCCGCCATCCGCACCGCCGAGGTCACCTGGACCGGCTCGCTCGCCGAGGGAAAGGGATCGATCGACTACGTCACGAGCGGCGCCTTCACGCGGCTGCCGGTGACGTGGGCGTCCCGGACCGAGGCGGCCGACGGCCGAACGAGCCCCGAGGAACTCCTGGCCTCGGCGCACGCCGCCTGCTACGCGATGGCCTTCTCCGGCGGGCTCGGCCGCAACGGGACTCCGCCGGCGTCGCTGAACGTGAGCGCAGTCGTGACGTTCGACAAGGTCGAGAGCGGCTGGAAGGTCGTCTCGTCGGCGCTGAAGGTGCGCGGGAAGGTGCCCGGCCTCGATGCCGCCACGTTCGTCAAGCTCGCCGAGGCGGCGAAGGAGGGCTGCCCGATCTCGGGCGCACTGAAGGGCAACGTTGCCCTCTCGGTCGAGGCCACTCTCGAGGCGTAGCGACCGGCCGGCGGGCGCCGTGCGGAGTCGCGCGCAGGCGCTCCGCACCCTCGCTCGAGCGCCTGCGCGAGCCCGAGAGCACGCGCCTGGTCTCGTCGGCCAACCGGTCTCGCCTGCCCCGCGCTCTCGCCTACCCAGCGATCGACAGGATGCGGCGCGGGTTCTCCACCGTGACCTGGTGAATCTCCTTCTCTGCCACGCCGGCCGCGCGGAGCCGCGGCAGGAATGTCTCCTGCAGGTACGTGTAGCCGTTCCCCTCGTAGCAGCGCAGCTGCTGGTTGTGGCAGACATCCTGCGAGAGGAGCAGGCGATCCGCGTGGCCGCGGGAGAGCATCTCCAGCAGGAGCGGCGTGAGCCTTGCCTCGCCCATCCGCTCCTGCGGGGTGAACGACATCCCCAGGAAATCGCATTCGACCGAGGCTCCGCGCTCCACGATGCGCAGCCAGTGGGCGAGGTCGGGGAACGAATCCGCGTGCCCGATGACGACGCGACCCGGATCGGCCCCGGCGTCCTCGAGCACCTCGAGCTGGGCCATGCCGACCGCGGACATGACGCCGTGGGTCATGACGGCCATGCCGGTCGCTCGCGACGCCCGCGCCGCGGCCCGGAAGACGCGCTCCTCCCTGGCGGAGAGCCAGGGCTTGTCAGTCCCGATCTCGCCGATGATCCCTGGGCGCACGCCCGTCCCCTCGGCGCCCTCCTCGAACTCGCGGACGATCTCGTCGGCGAGCGAGCCGACCGATCGCCGGTCGATCAGCGCCTCGGCCGGGTAGTAGGCCTCGCGGTACCAGCCGCAGCCCATGACGATGTGGAGGCCCGACGCCTCCGCAAGGCGGCGCAGCCGCGCGGGGTCCCGGCCGATCGACTGGAGGGTCACGTCGGCCAGGCAGGTGCCGCCCAGCTCGCGGAAGCGGGCCAGCTCGGGAAGGATCAGGTCGTCCTCGCCGGTCAGCTCCCAGTAGTCCCAGCGCGCCGGGATCTGCCACAGGACGCAGCGCGTGTGCTCGTGGGGAAGGGTGAATCCGAGCGCCCCGGGATCGATCCGCCCGAGGACGGTCTGCACGAACGTGACCATGGGCCCGATTATCCGTCCGCCGGGCCCCGCCGGTGGGGCCGTCCGGCCCTGTGCGCCCGATCGTTGTCGTGAACACGAGAAGGTGCGATAGTGCGCAGGTTCGCGCGAGCGTTGGCAAGACGCCCGGCGTTCCGGGTGGGCCAACGCGCACGTCCCCGCGCCCGGGCCTCCCGATCGATCATCGAACTGGAGGAGGAGAGATGAGGAAATCCGTGCGGCTCACGGCCCTCGCATCGATCGCCGTGCTCATGGTGGCGGCCTGCGGCTCGGCCGCCAGCCCGACCCCCGCGCCCGCCACCGCCGCACCGGCGACCGCGGCACCGGCGACCGCGGCACCGGCGACCGCGGCACCCGCCACCCCGACCCCGGCGCCGACCGAAGATCCGAACTCGCTCCTCGGCAAGGTCATGGCCGCGGGCAAGATCGTGATGTCCACCGACCCGCAGTACCCGCCCCAGTCCTCGTTGAAGGCCGACGGGACGTTCGAGGGCTTCGACATCGACGTAGGGACCGAGATCGCCAAGCGGCTCGGCGTGACGCTCGAGTTCTATACCCCTGACTGGAACCTGATCACCGCCGGCTCCTGGGCCGGGCGGTGGGACTTCAGCGTTGGCTCGATGACGATCACGACGCCTCGCAAGGCCGTCCTGGCGTTCAGCTCTCCGTACTACTACACGCCGGCCCAGATGGCCGCCTCCACGGCTTCGGGCATCACGACGCTCGACGGGCTCGCCGGCAAGACGATCTGCGCCGGCGAGGCGACCACCTACTACGACTGGTTGACCGGGGCACTCGCCGCCAGCGACATCATCGTCTCGACGCCGGCGGCCCCGGCGGGCTCGAAGGCCACCACGCTCTCGACGGACCGCCTCTGCGCCGAGGCGTGGAAGGCCGGGCGAAAGGACTTCCAGGGCTGGCTCAGCTCTTCGACGACAGTCGAGCAGGCGATCAAGGACGGGCTGCCGCTCGTGAAGGTCGGCGCCCCGGTCTACTACGAGCCGCTCGGCGTCGCGTTCGACAAGAGCGGACCGGACCCGACGAGCATGGTGGCGAAGGTCGACGAGATCCTCGACGCCATGCGTGCCGACGGGACCCTCAAGAGCTTCTCCGAGAAGTGGTTCGGCCTGGACCTGACCGTCGTACAGGGCGGCTGACGATCACGCGCTGATTTGGCGGGGCGCCCACGACGGGCGCCCCGTCGCTGTTTTCGGGTTGAGAAGGGAGCGGAGCGGGAATGTCCCTCGGCGGGCCCGGCGTGCAGGCCGCGATCGACGACCTGTACATCCACCACCCCGGGGCGATCGTGGCCCAGATCGCCGCCCAGCGACGCCGCCAGACGCGGCGGTCCCGGATCACGTTCATCGTGACCTGGATCGTGCTGGTCGGCGGCCTCCTCGGCTTCCTCCTCGTCGGCGGGAAGATCGACGTTGACTTCCTCTCCAAGTGGGGCGGCTACATCCTCGGAGGCGTCGGGACCACCGTCTTCGTGGCGGTGTGTTCCATCACCATCGCGATCTGCTTCGCGGTGGTGGGCGCGCTTGGACGGCTGAGCTCGAACCCCGTCCTGTTCGCGGTCTCCACGCTCTACGTGTCCATCGTCCGCGGCACGCCTCTCATCGTGCAGATCCTGTTCATCTACCTCGCCCTGCCGCAGGTCTGGTCGGGCTTCGCGGACGTCCCCGGGATCGTGCTGGGGATCTTCGCGCTGGCGTTCAACTACGGCGCGTACATGACGGAGACGTTCCGGGCGGGCATCCAGGCCGTGCCCCGCGGCCAGACGGAAGCCGCCGAGGCGCTCGGCATGCCGGGCCGGACGCGGATGCGCCGGATCGTCCTGCCCCAGGCGATTCGGATCATCACCCCGGCGATCGGCAACGAGTTCATCTCGATGATCAAGGACTCGGCCCTCGTCTCGATCATCGCCGTCCCCGAGCTCCTGTGGCGTGCGCAGCGCGTCGGCCAGTCGAACTTCCGGACGCTCGAGACTCTGCTGCTGGCGGCGGCTGTCTACTGGGCCCTGACGATCGTGCTGTCGCTCTTCCAGGACCGCCTGGAGAAGCGGATGGCCGAGAGCGACCGGCGGATCTGAGGGGACGCGACGATGACGATGACGACGACGGCCGCCAGGCACGATCAGCTTTCCCGGCTGCACGACCCATTCGCCGCGCCGGGGGCGCTCACCCCGGCCGGCGCCGCCCCGATCGTGCGGGCCCTGGCCATCGAGAAGTACTTCGGGAGCAACCACGTGCTCCGTGGCTGCACCCTGGAGGTCTATCCGCGCGAAACGATCTGCCTCATCGGCCGCTCCGGCTCCGGGAAGAGCACGCTCCTGCGCTGCCTCAACTTCCTCGAGGAGCCGACCGCGGGGGCCGTCGAGATCGACGGCTTCCGGATCGACGCAGATCCCCTCCACGCCCGCAGCCGCAGCCACAGCGAGCAGATCCGCCAGATCCGGATGCGCGCCCAGATGGTGTTCCAGGAGTTCAACCTCTTCCCCCACATGAAGGTGATCGACAACCTCATCGAGGCGCCGGTGCGAGTGAAGGGCGTCGATCGCGACCAGGCCATCGCCACGGCCGAGAAGTACCTGGACAAGGTCGGCCTTTCGGACAAGCGGGACGAGTACCCGGCGCGGCTCTCGGGCGGCCAGAAGCAGCGCGTGGCAATCGCGCGGGCGCTCACGATGGAGCCCAAGGTGCTCCTCTTCGACGAGCCGACGTCCGCCCTCGACCCGGAGCTCGTCGGCGAGGTCCTCAAGGTGATGTCGGAGCTGGCCCACGAGGGTGCCACGATGCTGGTCGTCACCCACGAGATGGCCTTCGCCAAGGAAGCCGCAGACCGGGTCTACTACATCGACCAGGGCGCCTTCCTGGAGGTCGGCCCGCCCGACCAGGTGATCGACGCGCCGCAGAATCCCAGCACGGTGAAGTTCCTGGAGAGGCTCCTCAGCAAGTAGGCCCCCGCGAGTCGTGGCTGCACGGTCAGGTCCGCATCCTCGCGGCAGACGCGCTACGCTCGAGACGTGACCGGTTCCTGGACCCCGCAGCCGCCCGCCGACGACGAGGTCGCACGCCGCCTTGCGGCGCTGAAAGCCGGGGCCGACCCCGGGAGCCTCAGGGGCGAGGACGAAGCCACCCGACCCGCCCTGATCGGCGAGGTGCTCGAGGACGGCCGCAACTGGGCGCCGGGCGGCGACCGGGCGGCGGGTCCGGGCGCGAGCCGGTCCGACGCCGCGGGTCCGCGGGCTCCGGGCGATCGTCGGGGGTCGGTCGGCGCCGCGCCGGCGCGGGGACCGGCGATCCGCGCCGTCTCCTGGGGATTCGGCCAGGCGCAGGCGGGACGACTGGGGCTCTGGATCGGGCTCGCCCTGGTCGTCTTCGGAGGCTATCTCGTCCTCGCGGAGTTCGTGCCGGGGATCTCCGTGATCGGGTCGCTCGCGCTGGCGATCCTCGGTGGGGCCCTCGTCGCCTGGCACCTGGCCGGGCGCGCCGGGGCGTGGGCCGTCCACGCCGGGATGGTGCTCGCCGGGTTCGGCCTGGCGCGGCTCATCGCCGGGGTCGCGGGCCTGCCGTCGGCCGGCTGGGGCACCCTGGGCGCCGGGCTCGGCCTCCTCGTGATCGCGATGGTGCGCGTGACCCGCGGGGAGGGCGTCCGCTGGCAGGCGTGGGTAGGCGGGGCGCTCGCGATCTACGGCGGCTGGGGAGTCCTCGGCGCCACGATCCCCGGCTTCCCCACCCTGGGCGACCTGGTCGTGCCCGTCGTCCTCGTCCTGATCGGCGTCGCCGTCCTCCGACGCGGGTTCCGCGGCGGGTAGGCCTCGGCGCGCGCCCGGGGGGAGCGCCGGCGCCCGCGCTCGTCCGGTGCCGTCGGGATCGCCGTCCTCCGACGCGGGTTCCGCGGCGCGTACGCTCCGCCGCGCTGCCGCCGGGATCGCCCGCGCCCGCGCTCGTTCGGAGCCGCCGGCTAGCGCACTCCGGCCGGCGCCGCCGTCGCGTCCCCGATCGCGCCCGCCACCGCCTCAGCGATCCGCACGAGCTCCTCGTCGGCCGTGACGAAGGGCGGCCCCAGGAGGAGAGTGTCGCCGTCGACGCCGTTCGCCGCGCCCGTCCCCGAGTAGACGAGCACGCCTCGCTCGCGCGCGGCCGCCACGACCGCCTCCATGCGCCGCTCGGCTCGCGGGAAGGGCGCCGTGGTCACCCGGTCGGCGACCAGCTCGACCCCAACCATGAGCCCGCTCCAGCGGATCTCACCGACGTGGGGGTGATCGCCCAGCCGTTCCCTGAGCAATCCCCCGAGCCGATCGCCCTTCGCCGCTGAGGCGGCCACGAGGTCCTCCTCGCAGAGGATGCGCAGGACCTCGCGGGCGACGGCCGCGCCGACCGCGGAGTGGCTGAAGGTGAAGCCGTGGACGAACCCGCCGGCGGCGATCGCCTCGTAGACGGGGCCGCTGGCCGCCGCGAAGCCGAACGGCCAGTACCCCGATGTCGCTCCCTTGGCAGCCACCAGGATGTCGGGCCGGAGACCCCAGTGGTCGCTGCCGAACCAGCGCCCGGTGCGCCCGAAGCCCGTCATGACCTCGTCGGCGATGAGCAGCACGCCGTGGCGTCGGCAGACGTCGGCGATCGCCGCCCAGTAGCCGTCCGGCGGGACGACCGCCCCCAGTGTCGCGCCCACGATGGGCTCCGCGACGAAGGCGGCGACGCGCCCGGCCCCGGCGGCGACGATCGCCGCCTCGAGCTCGGCCGCGAGCGCTGCCGGGTCTCCGAGCGCGTGCGCCGGCGCCTGGCCGGCGCGGTAGGGATACGGCGTGGAGACGTGCCGGAAGCGCCCGAGCCACGCGGCATACGGGCGTCGGAGCGGCTCGCGACCGGAGAGGTCGAGGGCGCCGAGGCTGTTGCCGTGGTAGCTCCCCCACCGGGCGATCACGACGTCGCGCCCGGGCTCGCTGCGGGCCAGGTGGTAGGAGCGCGCCATCTTGAGGGCCGTCTCGATCGCCTCCGACCCGCCGGAGACCGGGTAGATGGCCGGCGCGTCCAGTGGCAGCAGTGCCCCGACCTCCGCCGCGTACGCCTCCATCGCTTCCGTGGTGAACGCCGTCCCGTGGGCGTAGGCGATCCGTCCGGCCTGCTCCGCCATCACCGCGGCGACCTCGGCGCGCCCGTGCCCGATACCCACCACGATCGCCCCGCCGGCCGCGTCCAGGTAGGCTCGGCCGTCGGCGTCCCAGATGGTCGCGCCCGAGGCGCGGACGGCGAGCGGGAGGCGGCGGCCGAAGACGCGCGGGAAGACGTGGCCGGCTCCGGCGCCGGGGAGCTGCTCAGTCATGGACCGATTGTACGGAGCCCCGCGGGGGGCGCGAGGCGATCCCGATGACGCGTGGGCGCGCGCGGGCCTCGGACGGAAGAAGCGAACCGCGGGGCCGCCCTTGGCGCCGACTCACAGGCCGGCAGCGCTGGTCGTAGCAGGTCCGCCGCTGGGAATCGGGGATCCGGAGCGTGGGCTTCCCGGCGAACGGGCGGTCGGCCGGGAAGAGTGAGCGTGGCGGGGTCGATTCGAGCAGGCCCTCTGCTAGATCCGGCCCCTCGGGACCGTGCGCCAGTAGGTCTTGTTGAAGACGATCTTGCCGAGGTGCCAGAGCTGGTTCGGCTTCGGCGGCTTCGGCGGGTTGTCGTAGTCGAACGAGAGGATGGTCCCCTTCCCGTCGCCGACTTCGAAGAAGCACATGACCTTGCCGGTGTAGAGGGCGTGCTTGCCGGAAGGCCTGCGACCCAGGACGGCGGCGGCCACGCGCTCGGCCACGATCGGCGCCTCGAAGTGGGCCGTGGAACCGGCCTTCGAGAGGGGCAGGTCGGTCGCGTCGCCCAGGGCGTAGATGTTCGCGTAGCGCGCGACTTCCTCGTCCTTCATCCCCGGCCCGGCGATCTTCTTGACCTGCAGCGAGTGGCGGTCGGTCGGCACCCAGCCGGACTTGGGAGCGAGCCCGGAGTCGATGACGACCTGGGCGCCCTTGTGCGGCGGGACGCAGATCAGGAGGTCGTACGGGTACTCCTCCGCGGCGTCGGTGATGACGACCTTGCGCTCGGCGTCGATCGAGTCGATGCCGGCCAGGAGCTGGAGGTCGATCCCCTTCTCCTCGAAGATCGGCGTCGCCATCTCGCTGACGCTCTCGATCGTGAAGGACCGGTTGATCGGCGACAGGAACTGGAGCTCGCTCTTCTCCCGCAGGCCGCGCTCGCGCAGCTCGGAGTCGAGGAGGAAGGCAACCTCCAGGGGCGCAGGCGGGCACTTGTAGGGAATGCCGGCAATCCCGATGAGGATCTTCCCGCCGGTGAACGCGTCGAGCGCCCGGCGCATCCTCGCGGACGCCTCGGCCGTGTAGAAGTGATGGGCTTCCTGGTCGAAGTGCTCGATCGTCTCGGGGGCGAGCCGCGAGCCGGTCGCGATCACGAGCTGGTCGAAATGGAGCGCCTCGCCGGAGGCGAGCTCGACGCGCGACGCCTCGACGTCGATCTTCTGGACGGGGTCCACGACGAGGTCGACGTTGCCGTCGAGGAGCGACCGCTCGTTGCGGATGAGCCGCTCCGGGCGCTGGTGGCCCATGGCGATGTACATGTACCCCGGCTGGTACGTGTGCTTGCCGGTGGCGTCGACGACGGTGACCTTGGCCTCGCCCTTCGCGATTCGGGCCTTCAGCTTGCGGGCGACGAGGTTTGCGGTCAGCGTCCCGCCGACCCCGCCGCCAAGGATCACGACGCGCTGCATCGCCTGCTCCTACCGGGCCTTGGTGACGACGATCTCGTCGTAGCCGTCGCGGGCCTCGATGCCGACGAGAGCGTGGCCGGCCTTCTCGATCCACTTCGGGATGTCGGTCTTGCTGCCCTTGTCGGCGGACCAGACGGCGATCGTGTCGCCGACCTCGGACTCCTTGATAGCCCGGATGAGCTCCATGAGGGGACCCGGGCAGAAGCTGCCGCGGGCGTCGATCGTGCGGCTGATCGTGGTGGTCATGATCGAGTTCCTTTCGTGGCCGGGGCGTGCCGCTGCGTGGCGGGACGAGTGCGGTGGGTGCGGGGGGGTGTCCGGCAGCCGCAGGGGTGGGCGGCCCGCCGCGGCCGAGGAGGTCAGATGAAGAGGGGGGCGTCTCCGCCCTGCATGAGCCCGATGACCGTGGCTGCGCCGACCGGGTCTCCCAGGCCGTCGATCATGTCCTCCCTCTTGAGGCCGAACATCTCCATCGTCATCTGGCAGGGCATGAACTCGACGCCCATCGCCTGGGCGGCCTCGAGGAGCTCCTTGGGGCTCGCGACGTTGTACTGCCTGGCGAGCTTGTTCATCATCCACGGCCCCATGCCGAGGAAGTTCATCTTGCTGAGCTTGCGGTGGGAGACGCCCGGGCGCTGCATGAAGGACATCATCTTCTGCATGACGCCGTCGCCGGTGATCCGCTTCGAATCCCTGACGAACGTCTGGAGGCCCCAGAACGTCAGGAAGACACGAACCTTGGCGCCCATCGCGGCACCGGTGGTCGCCAGGATCATCGTGGCCCAGGTCTTCTCCAGCTCACCGCTGTAGCAGATGATCAGGATGTCCCGGGGCCTGGCCTCTGCTGCGGGCTCGGGGGCGACGGCGGGGACTGGCTCGGCCACGATGGTCATCTCGGGCTCGGCGACTGCGGTCATCGTGTCTTTGCCTTTCACTTTTTGCGGAGGACGAAGCGGTAGACGCCGCCCTCGACGGCCTGCTCGACCAGCTCGTTGCCGGTGGCCTTGGCCCAGGCCGCGAAGTCCTTCGTGGAACCGGGATCGGTCGCCAGGACCTCGAAGAGTTGGCCGGAGGCAAGGCTCTTCGCGGCCTGCGCCGTCCTGACGATCGGCATCGGGCAGGAGAGCCCCTTGGCGTCGACGATCTGCGCGATCTGCTCGGTGGACATCGGTCCCTTCCCGTGTGGCGGCCGGTCCCGGCCGCGGGTTGACTATTCAGATGAAGAGGATGGGGCCGTTGCCGGCGTTCAGGTAGAAGGCGGTCACGCCTTCGACGCCGTCCACCAGGGGATCCAGGTCCTCCTCCTCGATCTTGAGGACGTCCATCGACAGGGAGCACGCCTGGATGTCGATCTCGCCGAGCTCCTTGGCCACGCGAAGGGTCGCGTGCCAGGGCTGCTGGCCGGCCTTCGCGGCCTCGGCGACGAGGGTCGCGCCGCGCTCGCCGGCCTCGGGCGCGAGGCCAAGGCTGGTGGACACCCGGTCCTTGCGGAAGGCCTCGAGGCCCCAGTACTGCAGGAAGATGTTCACCTTCCTGCCGAGGGCCGCGGCACCGCTGGCCATCACGGCGGCGGCCTGGAGGCGGTCCTCGGTCCCGGAGAAGAGCACGATGTTGAGGGGTTCTTCTTCCACTCGATCTCCTTAGCCGGAGCCGGCGGGCGAGGCGGCAGGCATCGGCCGCTCGTCGGACGGGTTCGGGCGATCGGACAGCTCGCCAAGGCGGGCGAGGCGGCGCATGAGGACCCCGCGCATGAGGCTGCATGCCGTGATCACGTCGGGATCGGTGAGGCGATAGCGGACCTCGCGGCCATCGCGCTGGGCCTCCACGATCCCGGCGGTTCGCATCACGGCGAGGTGCTGGGAGACGTTCGGCTGGGTGATCCCCATCTCCTCGGCGAGGCGGCCGACTTCCTTCGGCTCCTCGGCGAGCAGGTGGAGGATCTCGAGCCGGCGAGGGCTCGCGAGGATCTTCATCACCTCCGATTGGAGGCTCCAGATCGGGTCCATGCCGGCACTCTAGACGTATGCACACTTGCGCATCATTGCCGGATGGCCCGTCCGCCGGCCCGACCGGCAGGGGTCCGGGGTGCCATTCGACAGGGGCGGCGTGGCGGGCGAACGAGCGGCGGCCGGTAGTCCCTCCCGGCATACGGCGAACTCGCCCGCCCGCCGCCCGGGTCCGCGACCGGGTCGGTAGGCACCTCGGGGCCGGCATGCGACCGTGCTCAGCAGATGCGGGGCAGCTGCTCCCCCACCAGCATGTCGACGATCCGCTCGCCGCCGACCAGGGTCCGGATCGTGACCATGCCCGGATGATCGGCCACGACCTGCCCGACCAGGGCGGCCCCCTCCCCCGCCGGGAGCGCCCGCATCACGGCGAGGACGGCGCCGGCAGTGGCCGCCGGCACGATCGCCACCAGCTTCCCCTCGTTGGCCACGTGGAACGGGTCGAGGCCCAGCATCTCGCAGGCGGCGCGCACCGGTCCGGGGATCGGGATCGACGCCTCGTCGAGGACCATCCCCACGCCGGAGGTCGCCGCGATCTCGTTGAGCGCCGACGAGAGGCCGCCGCGGGTCGGGTCGCGCAGGACGCGGATCCCCGGCTCGACGGCGATCATCGCGGCCACCAGACCATTGAGCGCCTGCGTGTCGGAGACGATCTCGACCTCGAAGTCGAGGCCCTCGCGGACGCTCATGATCGCGACACCGTGGAGGCCGATCGGCCCCGACAGGATGATCGCGTCGCCAGGGCGGGCGCGGTCGGCCGCAGGCGCGACGCCGTCGGGAACCAGGCCGATCCCCGACGTGTTGACGAAGAGCCTGTCCGCGGCGCCGCGCCCGACCACCTTCGTGTCGCCGGTGACGATGCGGGCGCCGGCCCTTGTCGCCGCCCGGGCCGCCGACGCCGTGACCGCGGCCAGCTCCTCGAGCGGCAGCCCCTCCTCGATGACGTAGGCGAGGGAGATCGCGAGCGGCTGGGCGCCCATCATCGCCAGGTCGTTGATGGTCCCGTTGACGGCCAGCTCCCCGATGTCGCCGCCGGGGAACCGGATCGGGCTGACGACGAACGAGTCCGTGGTGAATGCCACGCGCGTCCCGGCCACCTCCACCACGGCGGCGTCGTTCAGCGGACCGCCGGGGGATGCGGCGGCGAGCGCCGGCCCGATGACGTCGCGCAGGAGCGCGTTCGACAGCTGGCCGCCGGAGCCGTGGCCGAGGATGACCCGCTCGCCCTCGCCGATCGGCGCCGGACAGGCGACGCCCTCCGGATCGATCGTCGGCAGCGACGGCTCCGCCGGCGACAACGACTCCGTCAGCGACGGCGAACCGTCGTGCGCGACGAACGGCTCGCCTTCGACGCTCATCGCCGCGCCTCCGCCACGCCGCCGCCGAGCGGGGCGACCTGCACGAACGGGGTGACCGGCAGCGGTGACCGCGCCCCACCGAGCCCGCGCCCGGCCGAGAAGAACGCGGCGCAGGTCCCCTCGGAGCTGACCATCGGCGCTCCGAGCGGCTTCTGGGGCGTGCAGAGCGTCCCGTACGCCGTGCATTCGAGAGGGAGCTTCTCGCCCGTCAGGATCGCCCCCGCGATGCAGGCCGGGTGCTCGCTCGTGCGGATCTCGCCGACGTCGAACCTCCGCTCCGCGTCGAAGCTGGCGTACGCGTCGCGCAACCGGTAGCCGGACTCCGGGATGGCGCCGACACCGCGCCACTTGCGCTCCCCGACTTCGAAGACCTCGAAGACCTGGCGCCGGGCGAGCGGCACGCCCTCCCGCTTCACGGCGCGCACGTACTGGTTCTCCACCTCCGCGCGGCCTTCCTCGAGCTGACGGATCGCCATCAGGATCCCCTCGAGAAGGTCGAGCGGCTCGAAGCCGGTCACGACGACCGGCACGCGGTACTTCGCGGCGATCGGCTCGTACTCGGTCCAGCCCATGACGGCACAGACGTGGCCGGCCGCGAGGAACGCCTGGACCCGGTTGTTCGGCGACTCGAGGAGCGCGATCATCGCCGGCGGCACCAGCACGTGCGAGACCAGCACGCTGAAGTTGTCGATGCCGCGCCGGGCGGCCTCCGCGACGGCCATCGCGTTCGCCGGGGCGGTCGTCTCGAAGCCGACGGCGAAGAAGACGACCTGCCGATCCGGGTTGGCGAGGGCGATCCTGAGGGCGTCGAGGGGCGAGTAGACGATCCGCACGTCGGCGCCGCGTGCCTTGAGGGCGAGGAGGTCGGTCGTCGAGCCCGGCACGCGCAGCATGTCGCCATAGCTCGTGAAGATCACGTCTGGCCGGGCGGCGATCGCGAGGGCCTTGTCGACCTGCTCGAGGGGCGTCACGCAGACCGGGCAGCCGGGCCCGTGGATCATCCGCACGCCTTCGGGCAGCGCCTCGTCGATGCCCTGCTTGACGATCGTGTGGGTCTGCCCGCCGCAGACCTCCATGAGCGTCCACGGGCGCGTCGTGACCCGGTGGATCTCGGCGACCAGCTTCTTCGCCAGGACCGGGTCGCGATACTCGTCGAGGTACCTCACGCCGGCGCCCCCGGCGCCGTGCCGGAATCCGCCGGGCGGGCCGGCGCCCCGCGGGCGGCGCCGGGCTCCGCCGACGACGCCGGCACGTTGGACCCGGCCGTCACGGCCGACGCCGCCGGCCCCGCGAACGGACCGCCGACCGGCGTGCCGTCGTCGGAGATCACGGCGGGTTCGTCCATCCCCGGTCCCATCGTCGCCAGCTCAGAGCGGACCAGGTCGCCCATCGTGGCCAGGATCTCGAGCGTCTTCCTTGCCTCGTCCTCGTCGACCCGGCTGATCGCGAAGCCGACGTGGATGATGACGTAGTCGCCGAGCTCGACCTCCGGGAGGTAGGCGAGGCAGACCTCCTTGCGGACCCCCCCGAAGTCGACCTTGCCCATCGGCAGGCCGGCGTCGTCACGGATCTCGATGACCCGGCCCGGGATCCCAAGGCACATGGCGCGTTCCTCCTCAGGCGCGGGGGCCGGGGGCGCCAGGCCCCGTGGTCCCCGCGGCTGTCATCCTTGCGGCGGCGATGGCCGCCTGACCGTAGCTGATCCCGCCGTCGTTGACCGGGACCCGGCGGTTGATGAAGACCTCGCAGCCGTCACGGTCGAGCCGGCGCAGAAGCGTCGAGGCCAGGCGCCGGTTCTGGAAGACGCCGCCGGAAAGGCAGACCGTGCGCAGGCCGGTCTCCGCGCGGGCGCCGGCGACCAGCTCCCGGGTGACCTCGACGATCGTCTCGTGGAAGGCCGCGGCCAGCGCCCCCGTCGAGCGGCCCGCGGCGGCTCCCTCCAGCAGGGCGCGGAGCGTCGGCCGCGGGTCGTAGACGACGAGCCCGTCCACGCGGGCAAAGCCGGCCGGTAGCGGGGCGCCACGCCGGTCGCCGGCGGCGATCTCGAGGTCGATGGCGGCCTGGGCCTCGTACTCGGCCACGTCGCGGAGGCCGAGAAGCGACGCAGCAGCGTCGAAGAGCCGCCCGGCCGAGGAGGCGAGCGGCGAATTGAGGCGGCGGGCGACCTGGGTCTGCAGGACCGCCACCTCGCGGGGGTCGAGCCGGGCCACGAATGCCGCGAAGAGATCGGGGTCGATGGCACCGCCGTCTGCGCCGTCGTGCGTGCCACGCGCCCCCTCCCGCGCGCCCGCGGGCGCCTCGGCCGCGAGCAGGTACCCGAGCGCCATCCGCCAGGGACGCTTCACCGCGAGCGCTCCGCCCGGCAGCGGCGCCAGCCCGAAGCGGGCGAGGCGGCGGTAGCCGACCAGGTCCGCGGCCAGGATCTCGCCGCCCCACAGCGTTCCGTCGTCGCCCATGCCGAGGCCGTCGTAGGCGACGCCGATGAAGGGGCTCGTCATGCCGTGCTCGGCCGCACAGGAGGCGACGTGGGCGTGGTGGTGCTGCACGGCCATGCGGCGCGCTGCCGGGAAGCGGGCGACGGCGTACTTCGTGGACAGGTACTCCGGGTGGAGGTCGTGGGCGACGACCTCGGGCTCGAGTGCCAGGAGCCGGCCGAGGTGCTCGAGACCGTCCGCGAAGGCCCGGTGCGTCGGCATGTCCTCGAGGTCGCCGTTGTGCGGGGCAACGTGGGCCCGACGTCCGCGGGCCAGGGTGAACGTGTGCTTGAGCTCGGCGCCGACCGCGAGGATCGGCCGGTCCGCCGGGACGGGCAGCAAGAGAGCCTCCGGCGCGTAGCCTCGACCGCGGCGCACGATCGAAGCCCGCCGGCCGACCACGCGGCTGACCGAGTCGTCGTAGCGGGCCCGGATCTCGCGGTCATGGAAGAGGAACGCGTCGGCGAGTCCGGCCAGGCGGTCGGCCGCGTCGGCGTCGTCGATCGCGAGCGGCTCGTCGGCGAGGTTGCCCGAGGTGAGCACGATCGGGCGGCCGACGGCCGCCATCAGCAGGTGGTGCAGCGGCGTGTACGGAAGGAAGACCCCGAGCCGGTGGTTGCCGGCAGCGACGGAGGGCGCCAGGCGTTGCGCGGGGCGCCGGCGCGCCCGCAGGAGGACGATGGGCCGTTCCGGCCCGGCAAGCAGGGCCCGCTCGGTCGCGCCGACCCTGGCGAGCCGTTCCACCGCCGGGAGGTCGGCGACCATGACCGCGAACGGCTTCGCCCACCGTCGCTTGCGATCGCGGAGCCGCTGCACGGCAACCTCGTCTGTCGCGTCGCAGGCGAGGTGGTAGCCGCCGAGGCCCTTGATCGCCACGACGCGTCCCGCCAGGAGGTCCGTGACCGCGGCAATCAGCGCCGCCTCGTCGCTCGCCGTCGGCACGACGGCGGCGGTCGGGCGATAGGCCAGGCGCGGCCCGCAGGCGCGGCATGCGACGGGCTCGGCGTGGAAGCGGCGGTCGGCCGGATCGGCGTACTCGGCCGCGCACGCCCGGCAGAGGGGGAAGGCCCGCATGGTCGTCCGGGCCCGGTCGTAGGGCAGCTCGTCGATGATCGTGGCCCGCGGCCCGCAGTTCGTGCAGTTCGTGAACGGATAGCGGTGGCGCCGGTCGGCCGGATCGAGGATCTCGCGCAGGCAGTCGGCGCAGGTGGCGATGTCGGGCGGGAAGAGGCGCTCGGCTGCCGCGGCGCTCACGCTCTCGTCGATGACAAAGGGCAGGGGCAGGCCGGCCGCCTCCGAGGCGGGCAGGGGCGTCGCGATCACCGCGTCCACCCGCGCGCGGGGCGGCGCGTCGCGGCGAAGGCGTCGAACGAAGGCGCCCAGGTCGCGGGGATCGCCCGCCGCCTCTATCTCCACCCGGCCCGCGGCATTGCGAACCCACCCGGCGAGACGCAGCTGGGTCGCCAGGCGCCAGACGAACGGCCGGAAGCCGACGCCCTGGACGACGCCTTCGACGATGACGCGACGAGCTTCGCAGGCGCTCCCGGCCCCGGCGGCGGGGACGCGCACGCCCGGCTCCACGGATGCAGCCATGGAGGGAGGTTGCGTTGCGGCGCGTGCGCGCCGGATGGGCCGAACGGCCCGTGGATGGCCCCCGGCGGCTCCTTCGTGACGGTCGACTCTGTCCGGGCGCCACTGCGCGGCGCAGCATCGCGCCGGAAGCGCGGGCCGCCCGGCCCGCCGCGACACGCCCGGAGGCGATCCGATGAGGCTCCAGCGCGAGCAACAGCATCGGCCCGTCACTCTCGTCTGGCTCGACGCCGACGAGGCGATCCTCCTCGGCGGGGAGATTCCCGTCGCCGACGGCGCCGATCCGCCCGGGATCCGGCGGGTGCGCTCGCAGGTGCCGCCCCATCACCGCGCGACAGGACGGGTCCACCACGACCCGCGGGTCCGCTCCGGTGGCGGCGCCGACCCGGACGATCTCGTCGAACGCCGTCGCGAGCACCTCATCGGCGCCTACCTCCGGGAGGTGGCGGCCCTGGTGCCGCCCGACGGTCGCGTCGTCATCGTGGGACCGGGGCCCGTTCACGGCCGGCTGGCGGCCGAGGTGCGCGCGGCCGACGCCCGCCACCGCCGCACGCGTCCGGTCGAGGAGGCCCCGGCCGGCCCGTTCACGGAGCGCCAGCTGCGCGCCCGCTGGCGGGAGCTGGACGGCTCCCCGCCGGAGCGGCAGCTCCCCGCCAACGCCGGCGCACGTTGACCTCGGCCCCTATGATGCCCGCTGGCCGGCCGGCGGTCCCGAGAGGCCGTTCCGACGCCGAATGGCGACCGTTCGGCACTCCCTCGGCCGGTCCGGCGGGACGACGCTCGACCGCACCACGCGGTCGCTGGAGGAACCGGTTCGCATGATCGGCGTCGCGGAGCCCGAGCTCGACGGCCTGCAACCAGACGGCGCGGCGGACCCGACCGAGTCGGGCCGGGCCGTGCCTGCGTCATTCCAGCCCGTCCTGGTGGACGTCGACCGCTGCAAGGGCTGCGCCCTGTGCGTGGCGGTCTGCCCGAAGGGGATCCTCGCCCTCGACGAGACCCGGGTCAACGTCCAGGGCTACCACCCCGTCCACATCACGAATCCGGCCGCCTGCACGTCCGACGCGCACTGCGCCCGCGTCTGCCCGGATTGCGCTCTCACGATCCTCGCCCGCCCAAGGGCTGCGCGGGGAGTCCCGGGATGACGGCCCAGCAGACCCCCGCACCATCCGGCGCGCACGCGCCCGGCCCGGCCGGGCCCGCGCCGTCGCGGCCGCCGCGTCCTCATGAAGGGGAACGAGGCGATGGCCGAAGCGGCGATCCACGCCGGCTGCGACGCCTACTTCGGCTACCCGATCACCCCCCAGGCGGAGCTCCTCGAGTGGATGGCCCGCCGGATGCCCGAGGAGGGCCGGCCGTTCGTCCAGGCCGAGTCGGAGCTCGGGGCCATCAACATGGCCCTCGGCGCGGCCGCGACGGGCGCCCGGGTTCTCGTGACCTCGTCCTCTCCCGGGATCAGCCTCATGGCCGAAGCGATGAGCTACATGGCCGCTTCCGAGATCCCGGTCGTCCTGATCAACGTCATGCGCGGCGGCCCGGGGCTCGGGAGCATCGGGCCGAGCCAGTCGGACTACTTCCAGGCCACCAAGGGCCACGGTCACGGGGACTACCGGGTCCCGGTGCTCGCGCCCGCCTCGATAAGCGAGGCGATGGCGCTCACGGCCGATGCCTTCGAGCTCGCCGAGCGATACCGGACTCCCGTGATGATCCTCACCGACGGCATCCTCGGCCAGGCGATGGAGCCCGTCGAGCTCACCTTCCGCGAGCCGCCGCGGGTCGACGCTCCATGGGCCACGACCGGCGCGGCCGGACGGCCGCCGCGGGTCATCCGGTCGCTCCACCTCAAGCCGGAGGACCTCGAAGCGCACAACCGGCACCTCCAGGCCAAGTACGCCGTGATCGTCGATCGCGAGGTGCGTCACGACGGCGAGCACCTCGACGACGCGGACCTCGTGATCGTGGCCTACGGCACCGCGGCCCGGGTCGCCCGCACGGCGATCGCGCGGGCACGGACGGAGGGGCTCCGGGCCGGCCTCTTCCGGCCGATCACTCTGTGGCCCTTCCCGAGCGACGCGCTGCGGGACGTCGCCCGCCGAGTGCGCGGCCTTCTGGTCGTCGAGATGTCGGCCGGACAGATGGTCGAGGACGTCCGTCTCGCGGTCGAGGGCCGGGTCCCGGTTGCCTTCACGGGCCGGACCGGCGGGATGGTCCCGGCGCCCGGGGAGGTGGTTGCCGCCCTGCGCGAGCTCTCGGCGACCACCACGAGGCAGCCCCGGGAGGCCGCCCGATGAGCATCACCATCCCCGAGGGCGCCCGCGTCGTCTTCGGCCGGCCGGAGCTCCTCGTCGACCGCACGAGCAGCTACTGCCCGGGCTGCGGTCACGGCGTCGTCCACCGCCTCATCGCGGAGGTCCTGGGCGAGCTCGGCCTCGGGCCGCGGACCATCGCGGTGGCCCCGGTAGGGTGCGCCGTGTTCGCCTACGACTACCTGGGCGTCGACTTCGTCGAGGCGCCGCACGGGCGCGCGCCGGCCGTCGCGACCGGTATCCGGCGGGTCCGCCCGGACGCGTTCGTCCTCACCTACCAGGGCGACGGCGACCTGGCGGCCATCGGCACCGGCGAGATCGTCCACGCGGCGGCTCGCGGCGAGCTCCTCACCGCGGTCTTCGTAAACAACGGCATCTACGGGATGACCGGCGGCCAGATGGCCCCGACGACGCTCCTTGGCCAGCGGACGACCTCGTCGCCCCGGGGCCGCGACGCGGCGCTCCACGGGTACCCCATCCCGATGACCGAGATGCTCGCCGTCCTCCCCGGTGTCGCCTACGCGGCACGCGGGTCGGTGGCGGACCCGGCCTCCATCGGGCGCACGAAGCAGTACCTGCGGCGGGCCTGCGAGATCCAGCTGGAGGGGTGCGGGTTCGCGATCGTCGAGGTCATCAGCAACTGCCCCGTCGGCTGGGGGATGACCCCCGTGGAGTCGATCGAACGGCTCAAGGAGGTCGTGGCCCTGGAGTATCGACCCGGCGTCATCGTCGACCGGACGAAGGAACCGGCCGCGTCCGGCGGAAACGGCGACGGGGGCCCGACCGATGGGAGCGCCCCGCCGCCGGCGGAGCGGTGAACATGGAGCGCTCGATCATCTTCGCCGGCTTCGGCGGCCAGGGGATCCTGTTCGCCGGCAAGGTGCTGGCCCGGGCGGCGATGAACGAGGAGCGCGAAGTCATCTGGATCCCCTCCTACGGGCCCGAGATGCGCGGCGGGACGGCGTCCTGCACCGTGATCATCGGGAGCGAGCCCATCGGCTCCCCGATCGTCGACCGGGCCGACGCGGCGGTCGTCCTCAACCCGCCGTCCCACGCCAGGTTCGCGTCGCACGTCGCCCCCGGCGGCCTGCTCGTGGTCAACGAGACGCTCGTCGGCGACACCTCGGGGCGAACCGACATCACCGAGCTGCGGATCCCCTGCACGCGCCTGGCGAAGGACGCGGGCGACGACTCCCTCGTCAGCGTGGTGGCGCTGGGAGCGCTCGTCGGACACCTCCAGCTCGTCCGCGCGGCCTCCGTCCGAAACGCGATACGGGACACCGTCGGCGCGAAGCGACCGGAGGTGCTGGAGGCCGACCTGGCGGCATTCGACGTCGGTCACCGCGTGGGGGCGCGCAGCCGCGGGCCGCGCCCCGATCGCGTCGTCGTCCCGGCCTGATCAGCCAGGCTTCGCCCGGCCCTCGTTCAGGGGCGCCGACCGGAGCGGTCGCGTCGCTGCGCCTCGCGGCGGGAGAGGGCTGGCGGCGCCTCGTCCGGGAGCACGCGAAGCCGGACCGCCGCCAGGAGCGAGACCGCGCCGGTTGCCGCGAGGGCGCCGACGGGAGCGAAGGTCGACCCGCCGAGCCCGAAGACCGGCAGCGTCGACACGGAGATCCCGACCCCGAGCCCCAGCCAGGCGACCGTGAGAAGGCCGCCGTCGGGGACGTGGAAGGCTCGGGCCAGCCGAGCGACGGCAAGGTAGCCGGCGGCGGCGACCACGCCCCAGATCCCGATTCCGGTGAGACTGATCTCCGGGTCCAGCGTCGGCGCGAGCAGGCCGGCGGCGCCCAGGACGACGCCGGTGGCCGCGGCGCCCAGGAACGGGAGGGCGCGCCCGAGGCCGCCCGGCGCCCGGATCGCCGCGACGAACAGGACGACGCCGGCAAGGGCCTGCCAGGCAGCGGCGCCCATGGGAGGCGTGACGAGGGCGGCGGCGACGAGGCCGGCGGCGACGAGGGCGGCGCCGCCGCTGGCGGCGAATGCCCACCAGACGCTCCGACACATCTGGGCGATCGGGGGCATGGGCGGGTGGGCTCCTTGGGGCGGTGGGTGGGATGGGAGTATGCGGGATCGGTCAGGCCGGGCGCAGGGCACCCGGCCTGACGTCGCGGGGCTGGTGCGGGCGGTGTGCGGCGGTCAGGACCCCGTGGACCGGGCGAAGTCGCGGGGCGTCGTCCAGGAGCGAAGCGTCCGCATGTAGTTGGCCCGCTCGAACGCGGAGGGATCCTCGACCGCCGCCTGGCTGGCGCTGCCGCGCAGCTGGTCGACCAATTCGTACTCGTGCTCGGTCATCCAGGCGACGAGCTCGGCCTCGATCGTGGCCAGGTGCTCCGGCCCGTGGTGCAGCAGCGCCGAGGTCGTCATGGCGACGTCAGCGCCGACCATGAGCGCCTTCACCGCGTCCGTGCCGCCATGGATCCCCGAGCTTGCCGCCATCGACACGGCGGGGCCCAGCTGCGGTCGGAGGATCGCCGTCCAGCGCATCGGCAGGCGCAGCTCGGATGGCCGGCTGAGCTCGAGTCGGGGCACGACGTCGAAGGTCTCGAGGTCGAAGTCCGGCTGGTAGAAACGGTTGAAGAGCACCAGCCCGTCCGCTCCGCGGTCGACGGCCTCGCGGACGAAGCTCGCCAGCGCCGAGTAGTACGGGCTGAGCTTGACGGCCAGGGGGATGGTGATCGCTCCGCGGACCGCAGCGATGAGCTCGAGATCGAGCGCCTCCATGTCGGCGGCGGTGCGGGCCGGATCGGCGGCGATGTGGTAGAGGTTGAGCTCGAGCGCGTCCGCTCCCGCCTCCTCCATGAGCTTCGCGTAGCGGACCCAGCCGCCCGCGGTGGTGGCGTTGAGGCTCGCGATCACCGGCACGGACGCCTGGTCCTTGATCTGGCGAAGCCGGGCGAGGTAGCGATCCCCGACGCCGGCGAACGGTCCGATGTTCGGGAAGTAGTCGAGCGCCTCCGCGAACTGGTCGGCGCCGGTCTCGAGGGAGCGATTGAGCTCGCTCTCCTCGTGGACGATCTCCTCCTCGAAGAGCGACGGCAGGACGATCGCCGCCGCCCCGGCATCGACGAGCTGGAGCGCGGAGTCCAGCTCGCCGGTCAGCGGGGAAGGCGACGCGACGAGCGGCGAGCGCAGCTCGAGGCCGAGGTAACGGGTGCGCAGATCGACGGTCACGCCTCGTCTCCCTGGTCGTCGGCGCGCGGGCGGGAGCCGTCGCCGGCCTCCGGGTTGGCGTCGGTGTCGAGATGGACGCGGGGCACGCTGCGATGGATCGCCGCAAGCTGCTCGTAGTAGCGCCAGCGCTCGTCGACGTCCGCCTGGGCAAGCTGGGCGAGCTCGGCGGCTCGTTCGGGCTGCGTCCGGGCCAGGACGGCGAAGCGGGTCTCGCTGGCGACGAACTCGCTGACCGGGATCGACGGGCGCGACGAGTCGAGCTTGAAGGGCTGCCCGCTCTCGGTGTCGCTCGGATGGAACCGGTAGAGCGGCCAGTAGCCGCTCTTGACGGCGTCCTTCTGGTGCGACATCGACTTCGCCATGTCGATGCCGTGGGCGATGCAGGTGCTGTAGGCGATGACGAGCGACGGTCCCGGCCAGGCGTCGGCCTCGAGGAATGCCTTGGCCGTCTGGGCGTCGTTCGCCCCCATCGACACCTGGGCGACGTAGACGTCGCCGTAGGCTCGGGCAACGGCGCCGAGATCCTTCTTGCCCCGCGACTTCCCGGCCGCGGCGAACTTCGCCACGGCGCCGCGCGGGGTGGCCTTCGAGGCCTGGCCGCCGGTGTTCGAATAGACCTCGGTGTCGAGGACGAGGATGTTGACGTTGCGCCCGGAGCCCAGGACGTGGTCCAGGCCTCCGTACCCGATGTCGTAGGCCCAGCCGTCGCCGCCGACGATCCAGACGCCCTTCTTGACGAGGTCGCCGGCGAGGGCGAGGAGGTGCCGGGCGTCGGACTGCAGGTCGCCGTCGACCCGGCCGAGGAGCTCTCGCAGGCGCTCGACGCGGTCACGCTGGAGCGCGATCTCCGCCTCGGTCTCCTGGCCGGCGTCAAGGATCTCCGCCACGAGGTCCTCGCCGACGACGGGAGCGAGGCGCTCGAGCAGCTGGCGAGCGTGGCTCGCCTGCACGTCGAGGGCGAGGCGCATCCCGAGGCCGAACTCGGCGTTGTCCTCGAAGAGCGAGTTGTTCCAGGCCGGTCCCCGACCGGCGCCGTTCACGGTCCACGGGGTGGTCGGCAGGTTGGCGCCGTAGATCGACGAGCAGCCCGTGGCGTTGGCCACGATCATCCGGTCGCCGAAGAGCTGGGAGACGAGCTTGAGGTACGGCGTCTCGCCGCAGCCGCTGCAGGCGAGGGAGAACTCGAAGAGGGGCTCCAGCACCTGGGAGCCCTTGACGGTGTCGTGGGCGATGAGGCCGCGGTCCAGCGGCGGGATCTCCTGGAAGAACTCCCAGCGCGGTCGCTCGACGTCGCGGTGGTCCGCGGCGGGCTCCATGTTGATCGCCTTGTGGCGGACCTCGGTCTTGCTCTTGGCCGGGCAGACGTCCACGCAGACGCCGCAGCCGGTGCAGTCGTCGGGTGCGACCTGGATCGTGAGGAGGTGCTCGAGCACGTCCCGCGACTTGAACTCCTTGCTCAGGAAGCCCGCGGGCGCGCCGTCGACCGCCGCGGCCGGGAAGACCTTCATGCGGATGGCCGCGTGGGGGCAGACCATGGCGCACTTGCCGCAGTCGATGCAGATGGAGGGGTCCCAGATCGGGAGCTCATGGGCGATCGCCCGCTTCTCGTACTTCGTCGTCCCGGTCGGGAAGGTCCCGTCCACGGGGAACGCGCTGACGGGCAGCTGATCGCCCCCGCCGGCCATGAGAACCGCCGTCACGTTCCGCACGAAGTCCGGCGCGTCGTCCGGCACGAGGGCCGGGATCGCGGCGCCGGTCGCCGCAGCTCCCAGGGGCACCCGCGAGAGGCGAGCGATCGACAGGTCGATCGCGGCGAAGTTTCGCTCGACGACCGCCGGACCGCGCCGGGCGTAGGTCTTCTCCACGAAGTCCTTGATGCGCGCGATCGCGTCTTCGGCCGGCAGGATGCCGGCGAGATGGAAGAAGCAGGGCTGCATGATCGTGTTGATCCGGTTGCCCATGCCGACCTCGGTGGCAACCGCGAAGGCGTCGATCACCCAGAGGTCGATCGCCTTGTCCAGCAGTTGCTGCTGCACATCCCGAGGGAGGTGGTCCCAGACCTCGTTGGCGCCGTAGGGCGAGTTCAGCAGGAACGTGGCGCCCGGCTTGGCGTACTCGAGGATCCTGGCCTTCTCGAGGAGGCCGAACTGGTGGCAGGCGATGAAGTCCGCCTGGTCGATCAGGTAGGTCGACTGGATCGGCTCCGGCCCGAAGCGGAGGTGCGAGACCGTGATGCCGCCGGACTTCTTGGAGTCGTAGACGAAGTAGCCCTGGGCGTAGAGGTCGGTCCCCTCGCCGATGATCTTGACCGAGGCCTTGTTCGCCCCGACGGTGCCGTCCGAGCCGAGCCCGAAGAAGAGGGCGTGGACCTCGCCCGCGGGGCGAGGCCGACGGAACTCGGTGTCGATCGGGAGGCTGAGGTGGGTAACGTCGTCGTAGATCCCGATGGTGAAGTGCCGCTTCGGCCGGTCGCTCGCGAGCTCGTCGAAGATCGGCTTGATCATGCCCGGCGTCACCTCCTTGGAGGAGAGGCCGTAGCGGCCGCCGATCACGCGGGGCGCGGTCGCGAAGGGCGGCTCGTCGGTGTCCATGCGCTCGGCGAGCGCCGTGACCATCGCCTGGTAGAGCGGTTCGCCGACCGCGCCGGGCTCCTTGGTCCGGTCGAGCACGGCGAGGCCGCGCACGGTCCGAGGCAGGGCGGCCATGACCTCGTCGGTGGGGAACGGCTGGAAGAGCCGGACCTGGAGCATCCCGACGCGCTCGCCGGCGGCGACCAGCGTGTCCACCGTCTCCGCGACGGCGCCGGCGCCCGAGCCCATGACGACGACGACCCGCTCCGCGTCGGGGGCGCCGTGGTAGTCCACCAGCCCGTAGCGACGACCGGTCAGGTCCGCCAGCTCGTCCATCACCTCCTGGACGATCCCCGGCACCGCGAGGTAGTAGGGGTTGGCCGCCTCGCGGGCCTGGAAGAAGGCGTCCGGGTTCTGGGCCGTGCCCCGGACCACCGGCGCGTCGGGCGTCATGCCGCGCGCACGGAAGGCCAGGACGTCCTCGTCGCGGACGAGCGAGCGCAGGATCTCCTCGTCGAGCACGTCGATCTTGTTGACCTCGTGGGAGGTCCGGAAGCCGTCGAAGAAGTGGAGGAACGGCACGCGTGCCCGGAGGGTCGCGACGTGCGAGACGAGCGCGAAGTCGTGCGCCTCCTGGACCGAGGCGGCGGCCAGCATCGCCCAGCCCGTGGCGCGGGCGTGCATGACGTCGCTGTGGTCGCCGAAGATCGAGAGGGCATGGGTGGCGATGGTGCGGGCGGCCACGTGGATCACGGCGGGCGTCAGCTCGCCGGCGATCTTGAACATGTTGGGAATCATGAGGAGGAGGCCCTGCGACGCCGTGAACGAGGTCGCCAGGGCGCCCGTCTGCAGCGCGCCGTGCATCGCGCCGGCCGCGCCGCCCTCGGACTGCATCTCGACGACGTCCGGCACGGCGCCCCAGAGGTTCGGACGTCCGGCGGCGGCCCAGTCGTCGGCATGCTCGGCCATCGGCGAGGCAGGTGTGATCGGGAAGATCGAGATGACCTCGCTCAGCGCGTAGGCCACGCGAGCAGCGGCCTCGTTGCCGTCCATGCACTCGACTTCGCGGGGCCGGCCCCCGGCGCTCCCGGGGCGAGGGGCGGCGGCCGGTCTGGCGACGGGCCGCTCCGGCGGCGTGAGCAGGGTCATGCGGGACCTCCGAGTGCAAGGAGACGGCTGGCGAGCGTGCCGCCTTCGACGTGCTTCAGGATTGTGGCGCCGATTCCGGCGTCGCGCGCGCGCCGGGCTTCATCGGCTCCGAGGTAGGCTTCGAGAACGACGATCCGGCTGCGGGGTATGACGCCGTCGAGGGCTTCCGCGACGGCCCGCCAGCCCCCCCGAAGGGCGCCATCGACGAGGACGAGGTCAGGATCGCAGGTCCGCGCCGCGAGTGCGGCGGAGCGGGCGGAGCGGACCTCGCCGACCACGACGAAGCCGTGCCGGCCGAGGTGCGCGGCGAGCGCATCGCTGGCGGCCAGGTGGTCGCTGACGATGAGCAGGCGGCGAACCATGTCGGGACGCTCATGGAACATGCTGCAAGGGTCACCCCCGCGCCCCCTCACCGGACCCCCCGCTCCGTCCCTAAACCTAGGGCCATTCGGCCCTGCCAGCGGTCGTGAACGCGGGGGACACTTCGGCCCGTGGTGGACGTCGCAGGGGACGCGCGGCGTCCACCACTTCGCGTCTTCCGGCAGCCCCACGGGCGATCGTCGCCCTACAGGTAGTGCGTCTTGCGCGCCCGGGCGGTCAGCTCGTCCCGGAAGTCCGGGTGGGAGATCGCGATCAGCTCCCGGGCCCGCTCCCGGATCGACTTCCCGTGGAGCTCGGCGACACCCCACTCCGTCACCACGGTTCGCACGTGGGCGCGCGTCGTCACGACCCCCGAGCCCTCCGCCAGGAATGGAGTGATCCGCGAAACGCGACCGTCCGCGGCAGTGGAAGGGAGGGCGATGATCGCCCTGCCTTCGGGCGCCAGGGCTGCCCCCCGGATGAAATCCATCTGGCCGCCGACGCCGCTGTAGAGGTGCCAGCCGATCGAGTCGGCGCAGACCTGGCCGGTCAGGTCGATGGCGATCGCCGAGTTGATCGCCGTCATCCGGCGGAAGCTGCGGATGACGTGAGTGTCGTTCGTGAAGTCGCAGGCGCGCATCTCGACCATCGGGTTGTCATGGGCGAACCGGTAGAGGCGCTCCGTCCCCATCATGAACGTGCACAGGATCTTGCCCCGGTTGCGCTCCTTCGCCATCCCGGTGACGACGCCGGCCTCGACGAGGTCGACGACGCAGTCGGTCATCATCTCGGTGTGGATCCCGAGGTCCTTCTTGTCCCGGAGGAAGGACGCCACGGCGATGGGGATCGTCCCGATCCCCATCTGGAGCGTCGCGCCGTCCGGGACCAGATCGGCCACGAACTCGCCGATCCGGCGCTCCACCTCGCCGATCTCCCCGCTGCGGTACTCGTAGGGCGGGATCTCCACCACCACGCCGTAGTCGATGTCGTCCACGTGGACGAAGCTCTCGCCGAGCGTGCGCGGCATCGCGGCGTTGATCTGGGCGATCACGATGCCGGCCGCGTGGATGGCCGCCTGCATTCCCTCCACGGACGTGCCCAGGGAGCAGTACCCGTGGGCGTCCGGCGGCGAGACGTTGCAGAGGACGGCGTCGAGGGGCAGCAGCCCGCCGGAGAAGAGGCTCGGCACGTCCGAGAGGAAGACGGGGATGAACTCCGCCCGCCCGTCGTTCACCGCCGCGCGGGCGTTGGGCCCGATGAAGAGGGCTCGATGACGGAAGTGGGCCGCCATCTCCGGCGCCAGGTGCGGGCCCGGACCCTCGGTGTGGAGGTGGACCACGCTCACGTTGTGGAGATCGGGGGCGCGGGCGACGAGGGCGTCGAGGAGGGCCGACGGCGTTGCCGCGGCGCACTGGACGTAGACCTGGTCGCCCGACCGGATGTCGGCGACCGCCTCCTCGGCAGTGACGATCTTCATGCTGCAGTCTAGGAAGGACCCGGGGCCGCACGGACCGGCCGTCCGGACCCCTCGCGGCCTCCGTTCGGCACCGAAGCGACCTGCCGGCCCGCCGCCGCATCCGCCCGGACCGGCGGGGACGCCCGGCTTGACGCCGAAGGCGGCTGCCGTCGACGATGGCGGTGATGGCACGCCCGGACCCCTACAAGCTGCTCCAGGTGGACCCGGAGGCAGACGTGGAGATCATCCAGGTCGCCTACCGCAAGCTAGCCCAGCGCTACCACCCCGACGTGACGCCCGGGCCCGACTCGGAGCGCATGATGGCCGAGCTCAACGCGGCGCGCGACCTCCTGGTCGACCCGGTCTCCCGGGCCGCCCACGACCGGAGCCGGCGATCGGCCTTCAGCCCGGCGCGCGACGGCACGGGCGCCGATCCGCGACCGGCGAGGCCACCCGCGGACGAAGGCTCCCCGGGCCGTCCCCGGCAGGGCGCCGACCCCTCGCCGGGGAACGCCTCCGGCAGCGTGCTGACGTTCGGGCGGTACGCGGGATGGTCCCTCGGCGAAGTGGCGCGGATGGACCTGGAGTACGTCGAGTGGCTCGACAGGATGCCGATCGGGCGACCGCACCGCGCCGAGATCGACGCGATCCTGCGGCAGGCGGGGCGGCGTGGTGTCGCGGCGGCACCCGAGCAGCGGCGAGGTCTGTTCCGACGACGCTGAGACCGGGCGGCGACCGGCGAGCCTCCGGCCGGCGGGCCCCGGCCGCGGGCCCCGGCCGGCCCTACGTCCCGGAGCCGGGCAGCCGGTGCTTGGCGACGAACGCCGCGGCCTGGGCGCGGCGCTGGAGGTTCAGCTTCGACAGGATGGAGCTGACGTAGTTCTTGACCGTCTTGTCGGAGAGGAAGACCTCCGAGGCGATCTCCTTGTTGGTCTTCCCCTCGGCGACCAGCTGCAGGATCTTCTGCTCCTGGGCGGTCAGCTGGGCCAGCTCGTCCGTGTAGGTCCCGGACGCGATGCGGCGGACGCGCTCCAGCACCTTCTCGGTGACGGCCGGGTCCAGGAGCGACTCCCCGCGGCCGACGGCCTCGAGGGCCGCGATCAGGTCACGGGAGCGGATCTGCTTGAGGAGGTAGCCGGACGCGCCGGCGATGATCGCGGAGAGGACCGCCTCCTCGTCCGGGTAGCTCGTGAGCATGACCACCCGGGTGCCGGGCAGCTCGGAGCGGATCTCCCGACAGGCCTCGATCCCGGATCCGTCCGGCAGGCGGACGTCCATCACCACGATGTCCGGCTGGTGACGGCGGGCTCCTTCGATCGCCTCCTGGACGTTTCCGGCCTCGCCGACGACCTGGAAGCGCTCCCGCCGCTCGAGGAGCGAGACCAGGCCCTGGCGAACGACCTCGTGATCGTCGACGACGAGCAGGCGCAGGGGACGCGGCTCGGGCTGCTCCGACATGTCGTGCTCGCTACCTCCGTGACCGCGCACAGCCCCCCGGCCAACCTCTTCCGCGCGGTTCAGGCGTCCGGCGGGCCACCGGCGAGGTCGTCCTCGTCCGAGGTCCGGGCACCGGGCACCCGGACGATGATACGCGTACCGGCCCCCGGTCGGCTGTCGATCAGGAGGGTGGCCCCGATGGAGATCGCGCGCGTGCGCATGTTCCGCAGGCCCTGGTGCCCGATGCCGCGCGGCGCGGCGGCGTCGAACCCGGTTCCGTTGTCGGCGACCATGACCTCGACGCCGGCAATCTCGGGGTCGGGCTCCACGGTGATCTCGGCGCGCGTGGCCCGAGCGTGGCGGGCGATGTTGCTGAGCGCCTCCCGGGCGATCGAGAGCAGCTCGACCGTGCGGTCCGGCCCGATGACGGGGGTCGTGACGGTTGGCCCGGCGCGCAGCTCGACGTCGATCATCGTGTTGACCCGGAACTCATCGGCAAGGGCCGCGAGGCCCTCCACCATGTCGACGCCGTCGACGAGCGCCGGCCGGAGGCCGAAGATGAAGTTGCGGATGTCGCGGATGGTCTGGTCCAGGCTGTCGATGGCTCGCTCCACCCGCCGCCGAGCCTCGTCCGGCTCGCCTTCCATCATGTCGGGCACGTCGTCGAGGGAGAGTCCCACGGCGTAGATCGCCTGGATCACGCCGTCGTGGAGGTCCTTGCCGATCCGCTCGCGCTCCTCGACGATCGCCAGCCGCTGCACCTGGTCGTGGAGCCGGGCATTCTCCATGGCGATCCCGGCGTGACGCGCGAACGTCTCGATCTCGCCCTGGTCCTCGTAGGTGAACCCGCCCTCCTTCTCCGTGACGTAGAGGTTCCCAATGGTTCGCCCGCGGACCACGACCGGGACCCCGAGGAACGAGTGCATCTCCGGATGGTTCGGCGGGAAGCCCGCCCGGCGCGGATCGGCCATCAGGTCGGCGAGCCTCATCGTCCGGTTCTCGCGGATGATCAGGCCCAGGATGCCGTGGCCACGCGGCGGCGCGCCGATCCGGGCACGATCCGGGCGGTTGATCCCGCTCGTGACGAACTGCTCGATGCCACCGGCCTGGTCCTGGACCGCGAGCGCGGCGTACCGGGCGCCGGTCAGGGTCCGGACCCGGTCGACGATCACCTGGAGGACGCGATCCACGGCCAGGACGCCGGCCATGGCGCGGATCGCCTCGTCGAGCGCCACGAGGCGGCGCTCGACGCGGGCGGCTTCGCCGCGGTCGCGGGCCCGCGCGACCGCCAGCTCCACCAGGCGCACCGCGTCCGCCGCGTGACGCTCCGGACCGTCGAGCCACAGCGTCCCCACGGCGTCGCCGACCCCCTCGGAGCCCGTCCGGTCGTCCGCTCCGTGGAGGGAGGCGACGACGACCGAGCCTCGCCCGGCCCGGCTTGGCCGCCGGGCCAGCGTCCCCCACCCGGCCGCTATCGACGCCGGCGGCTCGAGGGAAGCCTCCAGGTGGGCGCCGGTCGCGCCGCAGGCGCTCGCCAGCGCCTCGAGACCCCGGACCAGGAGCCGCCGCGGGCGCTTAGGCTCCGCAGCCCACTCCTGGAGGGCGGCGAGGGCGGCGATCAACCCCGCGAGATCGGCCTGCTGGCGGGACGCTCCGGTCATCCGTTCGAGCGTAGCAGGGGCGTTGCGCGCGCGCATCCTCCCCGGCGTCGCCGGTGGCGCCGCCGGGATCGCAGGCGCTCCCCCCTGCATTCGGGCCGTCGGCACCCCAGCAACGGGCCGAATGTCACGTCGGGCTCAGGCAAGAGGCCGTACCATCCGAGACCACGGATTCGGCGATGATCCATGGGATGGCCGGCACGTCCGCCGCGCCGATCGTCGTGCCCGAAATGAGGCAACGTCGACCCCATCTCCGGGGCCCGGGATCGCGCAGGGAGGGCAACGTTCGGGCGCCCCGCGCCCGGGACCGTCACCATGGCACGCATCGAGACCATCCTGCTCGCGACCGACGCCTCCGCCGCGTCGCGGGCCGCGGAGGACGAGGCGATCGACCTCGCCGCGCGACTCGGCGGGCGGCTCCTCGTCCTCTCGGTGGTCTCGGGCACGCCCACCGTGCGAGCGTCGCGTCAGCTCGCGGTCGAGGCGATCGTGCAGCGCGCCCGCGGCAGCGGCGCGGTGGCCACCGGCCTGACCTGGGACGGCGACGCCGGAGAGTCGATCGTGGAGGCCTCGGAATCGGAGGCGGCCGACCTTATCGTCGTCGGCACGCACGAGCGGGGCACGGTCGGGCGGCTCTTCCTGGGGAGCGTCTCCGACCACGTCGTGCGCCACGCCCGCTGCCCGGTGATGGTGGTGCGCCCGACGCGGGTCCTCGGCCCGGCCTGACCCGGGGCGCCGCCGGCTCGGCCTGACGCGCCGCGCCACCGGAGCGCCATCGCCCTACTTCGTGTACATGCCCTCCGGGTCGAGCTCGTCGCGGATCAGGCGCAGCTCGTCCGCCGTGGGCGCCGGGGTGACGGCGAGCGCCGGGGAGACCTTCGGATCCCAGCCGATCGTCGCCCGCACCGCATCGAGCGTCGCCCCCGGGTGGAGGAAGTCGAGACGCATCTCGCCCTCCTCGTCGAAGTGCCAGATCCCCAGGTCGGTCACCACGACGGACGGCCCCCGACCGAGCCAGCCCTGCTCGCGGCGGATCCGGTCGGCCTTCTCGGCGCCGCCGAGGTTGCCGGGCGAGGTCCGGAAGTCGATCCGCTCCACGAACGAGCGGGCGGACTGACGCATGATCACGAAGATCTGGCGCGCGTTGATCGCGATCTCGCACGCCCCGCCGGACCCCGGCAGGCGCGTCTTCGGCGCCGCGTAGTCGCCGATGACGGTGGTGTTGATGTTCCCGAAGCGGTCGATCTGCGCCGCCCCCAGGAAGCCGACGTCGACGAGCCCGCCCTGGAGGTAGAAGGCGAAGAGCTCCCACATGCTCACGACGGCAGTGGCGCCGGTCACGATCGTGGGATCGCCGATCGAGAGCGGGAGGCGGGCCGGCTGGGCGCCGAAGACGCCGGCCTCGTAGACAAGCTCCATCTCGGGGGCAACCGTGCGCTTGGCCAGGTTGACCGCGATGTTCGGCAGCCCCACCCCGACGAAGCAGACGCGCTGCCCGGCCAGCTCGCGGGCGGCGGCCACGATCATCATCTCGGACTGGGAGAACCCGGACGACTCCTCGGTGGACGTACCGGCCGCTCCGGTCGCGCCGGGCGTGCCGGTCGCGCCGGGCATGCCGGCCTGCGGCTCGGCCATCAGCGGTACTCCCCGTAGTCGACTGCGCCGGACGGCGCCGGGCCGGACGGACGCAGGGAGGCCAGCCGCTCGGCCCCCAGCTTCTCCGCGTAGGCGGCCCGCCCGTCGAGGTCGTGGACCCACGCCCGCAGCCAGGCTTCCGTGGCCTCCGCATCGCGGCTGATCGGGTCCCATTCGCGGTAGAAGCGGTTGTCGCGGTCGTAGCGGCCCTGGACGTAGGACGGGTGGGCGCCCCACGGCTCGACCACCACGGCGTCGACGACGATCCCGGGAACGATGGTCCGGTTGGGATCCGCCCGGATCACCGCCTCGTCCACGAGCTCCTCGACCACGACGATGACGCGCTCCGCCGCGAACGCAGCTTCCTTCTGGCAGCCGAGCAGACCCCAGACCTGGGTGTCGCCGGCGGCGTCGGCGCGCTGGGCGTGGATCACCGTGACGTCCGGGCGGAGCGGCGGGACCGCGTAGACGACGCCGTCGCCGTAGGGGCTCTCGATCGGCCGGATGAGTGGGTTGACCACCGGGAGGTCGGTCTCGAAGTAGGAGCGGAGCGGCATGAAGGGAAGCTTCGCCGCCCCGGCCGCGTAACGGGCGACCATTCCGAAGTGGCTGTACTCCTCCAGCTCCAGGCTGGCGCCCGGACCTTCCGTGACCCGCCGGATCGCGTTGAGGCCGCCGACCCCGGGGTTGCCGAGCCAGCTGAAGATCAGCTTGCGGGCCACCCCGGCCGCCACCATCTGGTCGTAGACGAGGTCCGGCGTCATCCGGGCGAGGACGAGGTCGCGCTTCCCCTGGCGGATGATCTCGTGCCCGGCCGCGAACGAGATGAGGTGCGTGAAGCCCTCGATCGCGACGGTGTCGCCGTCCCGGACGAGGTCCGCGACGGCGTCGTGCATCGTGGCGACCTTGGAGCTCACTCCTGCGTCCTCCCTCCAGCTCGGCTCGTGACGGCGGCGCGACCGGCTGCCTCCGTCAGGACGGCCGGTGCTACCCCGATCCGCCGAACTCCTCGCGAATGAGGCCGGCACGCGTGGCCGCGTCAACCTCGTGGACATCCGCGGCGCGGTGAGTCGCGACGTGGGCCACCGATTCGCCGAAGAGGCGGATCGCGGTCGTGATCTCCTCGGCGGAGACGACCAGCGGCGGTGACATCCGCACGCAGTCGTCGCCGGCCTCGAGGACCAGGAGGCCGCGCTCGAAGGCCTGCATCTGGACGGCCTCGGCCGTCGCCCCGGAATCGAACTGGATGCCGATCATGAGGCCCTTGCCGCGGACCTCGCGGACCAGGGCCGGGTAGCTCTCGACGAGCGGCCGGAGTCCGTCGAGCGCCTGCTCGCCGCGCTCGGCCGCGTTGGCGATCAGCCCCTCCTCGAGGAGGGCGACCGTCTCCATCAGTGCCGCGAGCGCAACCGGGTTGCCGCCGTAGGTCGAGCCGTGGGACCCGGTCGCCCAGCTCATCACGTCGGACCGGGCGATCATCGCCCCGATCGGCATCCCCGAGGCGATCCCCTTGGCGGTGAGAAGGATGTCGGGCTCCACGCCGAAGTGCTCGATCGCCCACATCTTCCCCGTCCGGCCGGCACCGGACTGGACTTCGTCGGCGATGAGGAGGATCCCGTGCCGGTCGCAGATCTCCCGGAGTCGAGGGAAGAACGCGTCGTCGGGGATGACGTATCCGCCTTCGCCCTGGATCGGCTCGACGATGACCGCGGCGAACTCGTCGGCCGGCATCAGGCGCTTGAAGACGCGCTGCTCCAGCTCGTCGAGGCCGGCGCTCCCGAAGGGCACGTGATAGATGCCCGGGAGGAGCGGGCCGAAGTGCGCGTGGTACTTCGCCTTGCTCGCCGTGAGGCTGACTGCACCCATCGTCCGGCCGTGGAACGCGCCGAGAAACGCGACGAGGTTCGGGCGGCCCGTGTGGTAGCGGGCCAGCTTGAGGCTCGCCTCGACGGCCTCCGCCCCGGAGTTGCCGATGAAGACCCGGTTGGGACCCTTCATCGGGGCGATCTGGGCGAGCTTCGCCGCCGCGTGGGCGTAGATGGGCAGGTAGAAATCGGAGGCGCTGAAGTGGATCAGCTCGGCGGCCTGCTTCGCGATCGCGGCGCTGATGCGCGGATGCGCGTGGCCGGTGGAGTTGACGGCGATCCCGGCGGCGAAATCGAGGAACACGTTGCCGTCGACGTCCTCGATCGTGCACCCCTCGCCGCGCACGGGGACGATCGGGTAGGCACGCGGCAGGCTGGGGCTGGTCCAGGCGTGATCGAACTCGATGTGAGCTCGGGCCCTGGGGCCCGGCAGCTCGGTCACGATGTGCGGCACGGGACGCGCCTGGACCGTCGTGGTCACGCGGGGACCTCCTGGTGGCGGGGGCGCCGGCGCGGCGCACGCGGCGGGGACGCATACCGTTTATGCAGGCTGGATAGAGTCCGAGTATAGCCCACCAGCACCGGAGCCTCGCGCCCTTCGGCACGCCGGGGCGTTCCGGGCCGGGGACATCCCGGGTGCCGGAGTGCCGGTCGGACCCCTCGATCCCGCCGGTTCACGGGCGGACTCCGAGGGTCGTCGGCGAGCACGGAATGCCCGCTGGTCCCGGCAGTCCCGCCGGGTTTGGTGACGATTTCCAGCGTGGAGCTCGGCGCCGGCGCTCACGCGTGAGCGCGCCGGTGCTCCGGCGCTCACCGGTGTGCCGGCGCCCGTCCCTTCGCGTGAGCCGCCCCCGGGGACGGGCGCTCAGTCGACGATCGTGTGGCTCTGCTCGCGCAGGAACTGGGCCGGGTAGTACATCCCCAGGCCGGACTTGCCCGTGGAGCCGGAACCCTTCCAGCCACCGAACGGCTGCACGCCCGGCCAGGCGCCGGTCGTGGCCCCGGCGCGGCGGTTGACGTACAGGACGCCGGACTCGATCTCGTCGAGGAAGCGCTCCACCTCGGCCGGCTTCTCGCTGTAGATGCCGGCGGTGAGGCCGTAGGTGCTGTCGTTCGCGAGCCGCAGGGCCTCGTCCAGGGAATCGACCGCGAGGACCGCGGTGAGCGGGACGAATAGCTCGTCCTGGAAGAGGCGGTGGTCCGCCGGCAGGTGTCCGACGACGGCCGGCTCGACATAGAAGCCGCGGTCGAGCCCGCCCTCGGTGCGCTGCTCCCCGCCGAACAGGACGCGCCCGTCGCGGCGGGCCTCGGCGACGGCCGCCCGGTAGGTCTCGACCGCGCGCCCGTCGATGATCGGGCCGAGCCAGTTCGACCGCACGAGCGGGTCGCCGATCGTGATCTTCGTCGTCTTATCGACGAGGAGCCGGACCAGCTCGTCGTGGACGGGGCGCTCCACGTAGACCCGGCTGTTGGCCGAGCACTTCTGGCCGCCGAAGCCGAAGGCGCTCCGCATGATCCCCTCGGCCGCCTCCTCGAGGTCCGCCGACGCGGTCACGATCGCGGGGTTCTTGCCGCCCATCTCCACGATGCACGGCTTGGGCCAGCGCTTCGAGAACGTCCGGAAGAGGCCCATCCCGACTTCGTAGGAGCCGGTGAAGACGATGCCGTCGATCCCGGGGTTCTCCTGGATCTCCTGGCCGACCGTCTCGCCCGGTCCCATCACGAGGTTGAAGACGCCACTGGGAAGCCCGGCGTCGCGGTACGCCTCCGCCAGGAGCACGCCGCTCATCGCGCTCGCGGTCGCCGGCTTGAAGACGACCGTGTTGCCGGCCATCAGGGCGCCCGAGGTCGGGCCGGCGGCCAGCGCCATCGGGAAGTTGAAGGGGCTGATCACGGCGAAGACGCCGAACGGGCGGAGGACGGAGCGGGTGTGCACGGCCGCGTCGCCGAGGTTGTCCATCGCGTGCGCGTAGCCGTCGTTCCGCTCGTAGACGTCGCAGTAGAAGCGAATGAGGTCGGCAGACTCCTCCACCTCGCCGAGGGCCTCGAGGCGGCTCTTTCCGACCTCCATCGCCATGAAGGCCCCGTACTCCATCTGGCGCTCCGAGATCAGCTCGGCGGCCCGCCGCAGGAGCGCGAGGCGCTCCCCCCAAGGAGCGGCGCGCCAGGCCGGCTGGGCGGCCCGGGCCGCCGCGACGGCGTCCTTCACGTCCTGGCGGGTGCCCCGGGCGAACGTCCCGACGAGGATGTCGCGGTCGATCGGCGAGCGGAGCTCGAACGAGCCCTCGCCGTCGCGAGCTGCCCCTGCGATCCAGTTCTGGTGGTGGGCGCCCAGCCGGGCCCGCGCCTTGTCGATCCCGGCGTCGTAGAGCGCGTGGAGCTCCTCGTTGTCGTTGCGCAGGGTCGCGTACGTGACCTTGATTCGCTCGGCCATGGGGGTGCTCCTCGCTTCGTTGCTGCGCGCAGCCGGACGGACGGGCTAGGCGCGGGCGCCTGGGGGCGCGCCGGCCCGCGCGGTTGCGATCCGGTGTCTGAGGGTCAGTCTAGCGCGGCGACGACGTCGCTCAGGGCCGCCGCGACGGCGGCGGGCACGGCGAGCCCGCGCAGGCCGCCGACCTCCCCTGCGACCGTCCGCCCCGAGAGGACCAGGATCCCGCGCAGGCCGGCGCGGCGCGCGCCGGCGATGTCCTGGGGTGCGTGATCGCCGACCATCGCGACCGCCGACCGGGCAAGGCGTGGCCCGCCCGCCGCGGCGACGTCGGCGGCGAGGCCTCGATACGCGGTCCGGAACATCAGGGGGCCGGGCTTGCCGGTCACGAGGGCGCGCGTCCCGGTGGCGTACTCGACGGCCGCGACGAAGGCCCCCGTGTCGATCGTCTCGCCCTTCGCCGTCAGCCACCAGCCGTTGCGGTGCATGGCGATGAGCGCGGCCCCGCGCCGGACCAGGCGGAACGCGCGATCCAGGTTCGAGTAGCTCAGGTCATCGTCGCCATCGCCAAAGACGACGGCGGCGGCGTGCGCGCCATCCGCGTCGGCCTGCGCCGGCGTCATGAGCGGGTGATCGCCGAACTCGCGGAGCCCATCCGGGCGGGTGAGGACGAAGACGGGGCGGCCCGGGTACGCCCGCCGCACGTGCTCCACGGTGGCCGAGAGCGCCGTCACGATCCGATCCGCCGGCACCGCCATGCCCGCAGCGGCGAACCGCGCGGCGAGGGTCTCGCGGTGCACCGACGAGTAGTTGGTGGCGATCCGGTAGGGGATGCCGCGCGCCTCCAGGCGGGCCAGGGCCTCCGCTGCGCCGGGCAGGGCGGCGCCGCGCATCACGAGGACGCCGTCCGCGTCGAGCACGAGGGCCCGCACGCCGCGGAGGGCAGCGCGGAGCTCGACCGGGGAATCGGCCGCGGCCGAGGCGTGGCGATCGAAGGGCTCCGTCTCGTTGGCCATGGGTTGCAGGGTACCGCGCGGCCACCGCCCGCCGCTCGCGGCCTTGGGAGGAGCCTCGAATCGCCGTTTCGCGCCCGCCTCGGGCAGCCGGGACCGCCGCGTCGCGCAGGCGGCGTCGCCCACAGGGGCAGGCGTCGCCAACGGGGGCAGGCGGTAGCAGGCGGGCGCCGCGTCGCGCAGGCGGCGTCGCCCGCGGCGGCAGCCGTCGCCTATGGCGGCAGGCAGTAGTAGGCGGGCGCCGACTCGCCGTGCTCGTTGAAGGCCCGGACCTCCCAGCAGATCTCGGACCCCGTGCGCACGAACGTCGTGTCGATCGAGGTCGCGTTCGCGGGCGCCGTGGCGATCAGCGTCGTGGGCCGCGGCGGGTTCGCGAAGCTCGCCCGTAGACGCAGGCGGCGCCGGCGAGAAGCCTCGCCCTGCCGCTCATTCCGCGGGCGCGCCTGCCCAGTCGGCCTGGCGGACGAACAGGAGATCGTTCATCTGCCAGAAGCGGTCCTGCCTGGCGGCACAGCCGGCCGCCACGCTGGCGGCGACGGCATTGGGGTGGAGGCCGTCGAGGGGGAAGTCGAGGTAGGCGAAGGCGACGCGGCCCGGCCAGGCGGACGGGATCCGGGCGCTGTTCTCTTCGTGCCAGCGCGCGCAGAACGGGCAGGCGTAGTCGCTGAACTCGACGACGACGACGGCCGCGTCCGGTGCTCCGTCGATGGGCGCGCCGCTCGTGGCCGGCCGCTTGCCGGTGATCGCGAAGCGCGGCGGCGTCATCGACGCCAGCGCCTTCACCGCGTCCGAGTAGCCGTCGAGGGTCTTCGGGCTGCCGGCGAGCTCGGCGGCAATGACCTCCTCCAGGATCGATGCCGGCTGCGCGCCCACGACCATCTTGTCGTTCACGAAGGTCGTGGGCGTGCCGGATACGCCGGCTGCGACTCCCGCGGCCTGCTGGTCCCGCACCGCCTTCTCGATCGCCGGATCGGCGAGGCACGTCCGGAACGAGGGAACGTCGAGGCCGAGCTCGCCGGCGTAGCCCGCGAACAGCTCGCTCGCCGCCGGCCCGGGCGTCGGAGCGGTGGTGGGCGCGGCGGCGGTGGGGCTCGCGACCGGCGAGGTCGTCGCCGCCGGCACCACGGCCGTGCCTGCCCCTCCTCCGCTGCCCTGGTTGCCGATGATGATGGCCGCGCCGATGACGAGCGAGCCGAGGAGGACCGCGGCCGGGGTCAGGAAGACGGTCCAGAGCGGACGGTCCTGCTCGCCGGCCGGCCGGCCGGCGACTCGCGCGCCGGCCTCGACGGGCCGTTCGCCGTCCTCAGCCGTGCCCCGAAGGGGGACCCCATCGACGGGGCCTGGGGCGGCGGGGTCCTGGGGGGGGTCGGTGTTCATCTCGGCGCGGTTCGCCGGCCATGGTGGAAGGAGCCGCCCACCTACGGGTAGTGCCGAAACGCCCGAAGGGCCCGGGGCCGCCCCGGGCTGATCCGCGCCGGACGGGAAGGCGCGCGATCCCGGTCCGCGGGGCGCCGGCGATCGTCGCCAAGGGGCTCCGCCGGCATCTCGAGCGTGAAGACGAACTCCGGAGACGCGCCGGCCCCTACTCCGGACCAGCCGTCCCCGTGGCCGTGGCCGGGCTCCACGACGGGCGCCGGGCGAGCCATGCCACGAGGATCACGCCGAGCACGGCGAGGCCGAGCTGGAGCGGAAGATGCTCGACCACGAAGAAGATGGAGACGGCAAACGTCCCGATGATCGTCACGATCGCGATCGCCTTCGCCCGGGGCGGGATCGCCCGGTGCTCCTGCCAGGCGGCGATGGTGGGGCCGAAGGTCCGGCTCCGCAGCAATCGCTGGTGGAGCGACGTCGAGGCGCGAAGGTAGCAGGCGGCCGCGAGCAGGACGAATGGGGTGCTCGGCAGGACGGGAACCACGACACCGACCGCGGCGATCGCGAGGAAGGTGGTTCCCAGGACGGCGAAGAGGGCACGAACTGGGCGCGGCCGGCGGGTCGTCGGGACTGGGCTCGCCAGGTCACCCGGGCCCGTTTCGCGGCCGGCCAGGTGCTCGTCCATCCGCAGATCGTACCGCGGGCCCGGCACGCGGCCCCGTGCCGCGTCCGGCCTCGGCTCCACGCCCGCGGCCGGGCCGGTAGGATGGCGTCCGGGTGCCGCGAACGCGGCCCGAGGGAGGATCCGATGGGCCTGCTGGACGGCAAGACGGCGCTGATCTTCGGGGTGGCGAACGATCACTCGATCGCCTGGGGGATCGCGAAGGCCCTGCACGAGCAGGGAGCAACCGTCGGCTTCAGCTCCGTGGAGAGCCTCATCGAGAAGCGCGTGCGACCCCTGGCGACGAGCATCGGGAGCACGTTCGTGGAGCCCTGCGACGTCCGCGACGACGCGGCCCTCAAGGCGGTCTTCGATCGCTGGGGCGCCGAGGTCGGCGGCCTCGACATCCTGGTCCACGCGCTCGCCTTCGCCAACCGGGAGGACCTCGAGGGCGCCTTCGTCGACACCTCCCGGGATGGCTTTGCCCTCGCCCTCGACGTCTCCGCCTACTCCCTCGTGGCTCTCGCCCGCGAGGCGCGGCCGCACCTGCGCCCGGGGGCCAGCATCCTGACGCTCACCTACTACGGGGCCGAGAAGGTAGTCGCCCACTACAACGTGATGGGCGTCGCCAAGGCGGCCCTGGAGGCCTGCGTCCGCTACCTCGCCGCCGACCTCGGCCCGTCGGGCACCCGCGTGAACGCCATCTCCGCCGGCCCGATCCGGACGCTCGCCGCGCAGGGGATCGCCGGCTTTCGGACCATGTACGGCGCGTTCCGGGACGTCGCCCCGCTGCGCTCGAACATCACCATCGAGGACGTCGCCGGGACCGCGGTCTGGCTGGCAAGCGACCTCTCCCGCCAGGTCACCGGCGAGACCATCTACGTCGACGGGGGCTTCAACGTCCTGGGGGTCCCGACGCCCGAGGGCTGAGGCTCGGCTCGGGAGGGGCACCCGGCAGGCGCGCCCGGTGCGCCGGAGCGAGCTGGAACGAGAGGCACCTGCCCGCGCGCCGTAGCGGCCGGGCGCAGGCGCGCCCGGTGCCGCCGGATACGCGTCAGCCGCGACAGGCGCGACAGCGGCCGACGATCGTGACGTGCGAGAGGTCGACCTCGAAGCCGCGTTCCGCGTCGAGCGACGCGACGACCGCGGCGGCCTCGGCGGCCCTGATCTCCCAGCTCGCCCCGCAGGCCTCGCAGTGCAGGTGGCCGTGCACCGCGTCGGGCAGGACGTGGTACTCCTCGCGGCCGTCGGGGCCGTGGCCATGGCGCACGATCCCGAGGTCCTCGAGCACGTCCAGCGTCCGGTAGACCGTCGAAGGGATGGTCGCCGGATCGCGCTGGCGGCAGCGGTCCACGAGCTCGGCGCCGGTGACGTGGCCCTCCGTCTCGGACAGGACCGCGATGAGCGCGCGGCGCTGGGGCGTCCAGCGCAGGCCCCGGTCGTGCAGGCGTTCGCGGACGGTCTCCCACGCCGCGGGGTCGTCACGGATCGGCGCGGGGGGCAATCCGGAAGTCGTCATGGCACGGAGTATAGGGCGACGTGACGAGGCGGACGGCTTGATGCAACGTGTTGCATCAGCGATGACCTGCGCCTACAATCGAGCGGCGCGGGCGCACCCGATCCCGCAGGGAGACGAGGAAGGCCGCATGTACGCATCCATCGCCGGGGCCGCCGCCGGGGCCGTCCGGATCGCGCCACCCGCGCTGCACGCCCCGGACGGCTTCCTGAGCCTGCCCATCGCCGCGGTCATGTGGGTCGTCACGGTCGTCGTGGTCGCCGTCGCGGTGAAGAGGACCAACGAGACCTTCGACGAACGGGCCATCCCCCTGATGGGGGTAATGGCAGCCTTCATATTCGCCGCCCAGATGTTCAACTTCCAGGTCGTCGGTGGGACCTCGGGGCACCTGCTCGCCGGGGTGCTCGCGGCGATCCTCCTGGGGCCGTGGGCCGGCACCCTGGTGATGGTCGCCGTCGTGGCCGTCCAGGGCCTCGTCTTCCAGGACGGCGGCCTCGTCGTGATGGGCGCGAACATCTTCAACATGGGGATCATCGGCACGCTGGGCGGCTATGCCGTCTACCGGGCGATCGGCGCAGCCCTCGGCGGGGAGCAGAAGGCACGGATCCCGGCCGCCGCGATCGCGGCGTGGCTCGCGGTCGTCCTCGCGGCGGCGGCCATGGCCATCGAGCTGGGCCTCTCCGGGACGACCGACATCGTCGTCGCGCTCACCGCGATGCTGTCGATCCACGCCCTGATCGGCATCGGCGAGGCGCTCATCACGGTGGCGGCACTTGCCTTCATCGGGGTGACCAGGCCCGACCTGTTCCGCATGCGCGACGCGCGCGCCGCCTCGGCAGCCTGAAGGGAATCACGAGATGAGCGAGACATCCCCCGCGCCGGCCGAAACCGGCACCTCCGACGCGGCCCCGAAGGGCCTTCTCGCGCGCTACTGGTGGGTCGCCGGGCTGGCGATCGCCGGCATCGTAGCCGCACTGGCCGCCGCCTTCGCCTCGGGCGACCCGGACGGGCTCGACAGCGTCGCCATCGCCAAGGGGTTCGAGGAAGCCCGCGAGGATCCCGCCTTCAAGGTCCTGCCGGACTACACGATCCCCGGCCTCGACGGCACCCTCTCCACCGTCGTCGCCGGGCTCATCGGGATTGCGGTCGTCTTCCTGCTGGTGCTCATCCTCGGGCGCCTGCTCGCCCGCCGACGGAAGGACGCGGCCTGACCTGGACCTCGATCGCTACCTGGCCCGCGAGAGCGCGGTCCATCGCCTCGACGCGCGCCTGAAGTTCGTCCTCACGGTCGGCTTCATCGTCTCGATGAGCCTGCTCCCGAGCGGCTCGTTCGCCGCCCTCGGAATCGCCTGGCTCGCGCTCGCCGGACTCTCGGCGCTGGCCCGACTCGGTCCGTTCCGGCTCACGCGGTCGGCGTTCTTCGCTCTCCCCTTCATGCTGGCGGCCCTCCCCCTCGTCTTCACCCGCCCCGGCGATCCGCTCGGCACGCTGGAGCTGGGCCCGCTCGTCCTGACGATCAGCGGGCAGGGCCTCCGCGAGTTCGCGACCATCGCCCTGAAGAGCTGGGTCAGCGTCCAGGCGGCGCTCCTCCTGTCGTTCACGACGCCGTTCCCGGACCTCGTGGTCGCCCTCCGGCGCCTGCGCCTGCCGCGCCTGCTCGTCGCGATCATCGGCTTCATGTACCGCTACCTGGCGGTCCTCACCGGCGAGGCGGGCCGGCTGAACCGGGCCCGCGTCAGCCGCTCGGCGGTCGTCGAGGGACGCGGCGGGGGAAGCCTGCGCTGGCGCGCCGGGGTCGTCGGCGGGATGGTCGGAACGCTCTTCCTCCGCTCGTACGAGCGGAGCGAGCGGGTCTACGCGGCAATGCAGGCACGCGGCTTCGACGGCGAGTTCCGCACGCTGGGCGGGCGCGCCCTGGCGACGACCGACTGGGCCGCCTTCGTGGCGGTCGCGGCCGCCATCGTGGCCCTGGCCGTCGCCGGCCAGCTGGTCCTTCCTCGCTCATGACCCGGGAACGGCCCCCGGTGGTCACGTCCCCTGCTCGGGCCGGCGACGCTCACGCCCACCCCCACGCCCACGAGCACGAGCACGGCGATGCGGCCCCGCACGGCCACGTGCACGAGCACGAGCATCTCCCGGGCGCGCTCCACGGCCGCCCGGTCGAGCCGGAAGGGCTGCCGGAGGGGGTGGCCGCGCGCTGGGTCGACGTCGAGCACCTCCACTACGCATACCCGGACGGCTTCGAGGCCCTCAAGGGGATCGACCTCCGGATCGCCCGCGGCGAGAAGGTCGCGCTGGTCGGGCCGAACGGGGCGGGCAAGAGCACGCTCATGCTCCACCTCAACGGGATCAACACGCCGGCCCATGGGTCCGTGCGGATCGGCGGGACGCTCGTCGACCGGAAGAGCGTGCGGCGGATCCGGGCCGAGGTCGGCCTGGTCTTCCAGGACCCTGACGACCAGCTCTTCAGCCCCACGGTCTTCGAGGACGTCGCCTTCGGCCCGCTCCACATGGGCGTCCCGGAGGCCGAGATCCACGTCCGTGTCGAGCGGGCGCTCGCCGCCGTGGGCATGACGGGCTTCGAGCGGCGGCTCCCCCACCGGCTGTCGCTCGGCCAGCGCAAGCGCGTTGCCCTGGCCACCGTCCTCTCGATGGACCCCAGCGTCCTCGCCTTCGACGAGCCCTCGGCGGGGCTCGACCCGCGCGGGCGCCGCGAGCTGATCGCGCTCCTCCGCTCCCTCGACCAGACGCTTCTCGTCTCCACGCACGACATGCGACTCGTCGCGGAGGTCTTCCCGAGACTCGTCGTCATGGACGACGGCCGGATCGTGGGCGACGGGCCGACGGCGGAGACCCTGGCGGACGACGCCTTCCTCGAGGCGCACGGGCTGGAGCGGCCCTGACTGCCGCCTTTACGGGGCCGGCGTCTTCGGCGGGATGACGAGCTTCTGACCCTTGTAGATGAGGTTCGGGTTGGTGATCCGGTTTGCCTCAAGGATCGCGGCCAGGGTGACCCCGAAGCGGTCGGCGATCCCCTGGAGGGTGTCGCCCGTCTTGACCACGTAGATCGTCGCCGTCGGGACCGGCGTCGCGGCACGGGTGGGCGTCGGTGCAGTGGTGGGCGCCGATGTGGGCGCGGCGCTCGGCCCCGATGTCGGCCCCGACGAGGGCGCCGGGGCGTCGGTTGCCACCGCGCTCGCGGACGGGGAGGCCGAGACGATGCCAGGACCGGGCAGGATCGTCGGCAAAAGCAGTCCCGCCCCGAAACCCGCGGCTGCCACGACGACGATCGTGGCCACGGCGACGAGCAGACCCCGCAGGCGGTGGCCGCGCGGCGGCGACACGGACGCCGGGAGCTCGACGACCACCGGCCGATTGCGCTCCCGGACGATGGTCTCGTCCTCGGGCGACGGTCCCGGTTCGACGCCCGGCTCTGCCTCGGGCTCGGTCCCGAGCTCGGGCTCCGGCTCAGTCCCGAGCTCGGGTTCGGTCTCCGGCTCGGTCCCGGGCTCGGGTTCGGTCCCGGGCTCGGGCTCGCCGATGGCCGTCGCACTCCCGTCGAGCGGCGCGTCCCGGAACCAGCCGGGCGAGTCGCCGGCAATCTCCGCGTCGGGAGCGGCCGCGACATCCGTTTCCGAGTCTGCCTCTTCCGAGCCTGCCTCGGCAGCGGATTCCGATCGCGTCTCCACGAGATCGGCCTCGGCGACTTCGGCGGCGGGCTCCGGGGCAGCCTCGGCGGCGGGCTCCGGGGCAGCTGCCGGTACCGCTTCCGGGCCGGCCTCGGCAGCCTCGGCGGCGGGCTCCGGGGCAGCTGCCGGTACCGCTTCCGGGCCGGCCTCGGCGACTTCGGCGGCGGGCTCCTGGGCAGCCTCGGCGGCGGCATCCGCGAGGTCGGCCTCGGCGACTCCGGAGGCAGCCTCGGCGGCGGCCTCCGCCTCGGCCGACGCGGCATCGGACGCGGCGAGTCCCTCGGGCGCACCCTGACGCAATGGGCGTTGGGGGCGGGCACTGTGCCTCGGGCGTCGGATCCGCGGATCGGGCATCGTGCCGGATTGTACGGGGGCCCCGCACCATCTGCGCGCCGACGGCACCGGGCACCTGCGCGCCGACGGTACCGGGAGCCTACGCCGACTCCCCGACCTCGAAGCGGTCCAGGCGCCAGGCCCCCAGCAGGAACGCCGCGACCACCACGGCGAGCGAGAGCGCGACGGCCACCGGCAGGTCGACGCTCGCCGGCGCGCCGCCGCTCCCGGCCGTGCCCGCGAGCGCGAGCATCGTCGACGTCGCGTATTCCCGGATCGAAAGGATCCGGGACCCGGCCAGGAGCGTGGTGACGAGGCCCTCCCAGAGCAGGACGTACGCGAGTCCGACCAGGAGGGCCCGACTCGTGAAGAGCGAGAGGGCCACGAAGACCACGACGTAGAGCAGCGAGGCGAGGAGGGCGGCGACGGCCGTCCCGGCCAGGAGGGAAGGCTCCGAGAGCCCGACGAGGAGGAGCCCCGAGACGATCGTCGCGGAAACGGAGAGCAGGGCCGTGGCGGCAGTGGCGACGAGCATCGCGGCGAGGACGACCGTGCGGCGAGGGATCGGCTTGACCAGCAGGTAGACGATCGTGCCGTCCTCGATCGCGGTACCCAGCGCGCCGGTGCCGAAGACCAGGGCAGTGAGGGGGATCACGAGCCCCAGCGTGATCGTCGAGAAGACGTCGGACGCCAGCGACGCAGGGTCGCCGAGGCCGCCGCCGATGGCGATGACGGCCGCCACGAGGACGGGCGCAGCGGCCAGGAGCAGGGCGCCGATCGACCGGCGACGCCCGACCAGGCCCGCGGTCGCAAGGCGCACCAGCGGGAGGAGCGCGGCCGGGCGGCCGGGAAGCGACCCGCTCATCCGCGCACCAGGTAGGCGAACACCGACTCGAGCGACTCGTCGGCCGGGATCAGCTCGAAGATCGAGATGCCGGCAGCGCGGGCAATCCCGGTGAGGTCCCCGGTGAAGGCGGCGAAGTCGGCGGCGCGGACGACGAGACGGTCGTCCTCGATCGCGACGCCGGCCACGGTCGGGCGGGCCATGATCGCCGCCGCCAGCGCGCGGTCGTCGGACGTCCGGAGCCGGAACGCGTGGGGCCGGTCGGTCATGAGGCGGCGGATCTCCCGGAAGTCGCCCGACGCCGCAAGTCGCCCGGCGACGACGACCAGGACACGGTCGGCAACCCGCTCCACCTCCTCGAGGATGTGGGACGAGAAGAGGATCGTCCGGCCGTCGCGGGCCAGGTCGCGAAGGAGGTCCATCATGTGGAGGCGCTGGCGGGGATCCATGCCGTTGAAGGGCTCGTCGAGGACAAGGACGCGCGGGTCGTGGACGAGGGCGGCGGCAACCTTGGCCCGTTGGCGCATCCCCTTCGAGTAGGTCGCGAGCGCACGGTCGGCGGCGGGCATCAGCTCGACCGTGGCCAGAGCGCGCTCCACCGCGTCGGCGGCCGCGGGGACGCCCTGGAGGTCGGCGTTCAGCCGCACGAACGCGCGGCCGGTCAGGAAACCGAAGACGGCCTCCCGTTCGGGGACCAGCCCCACCCGCCGGAAGACATCGGGATCTCCGTAGGTGGCCCGGCCGTCGACGGTGACGCTGCCCGCGGACGGCCGCAGGAGCCCCGCGATCATGTGGAGAAGCGTCGACTTCCCGGCCCCGTTCGGGCCGAGGAGACCCGTGACGCCGGCCCCGAGCGAGAAGCCGACGCCGTTGACGGCGACGACGTTGCCGTACCAGCGGGAGACGTCCGTGAGCTCGACGACGCCGGCGGTCATGCCGCGATCCGCCGGTAGCGCAGCAGGAGCAGCCCGAGAGCGCCGAGGGACACCAGGACCGCGGTGGCGGCGAAGAGCCAGACCGGAAGGTCCGAACGGAGGATGGCCGCCGTGTTCGGCTCCACGCCGAACAGGAGGGCGGACACACCGTCCATGAGCGCGAAAGGATCGGCCAGCGCCACGATGGCGAGCAGGCCGTCGAGCGCGACCCGGTTGACGAGCACCTCGACGATGCCGCTGAGGACCAGGAATGCCGCGATGATCGCGCCGGCGGCGATCGCCCGGCGAACGGTGAATGCGCTGGCCACCAGCCCGACGCCCGCGAGGAGCGCTGAGATCACGACGGTCCGGCCGATCACCGGTCCGAGAAGCGGCACGACCTTCGCCAGGCCGTCGCCCAGGCTCGGCGTCGCGAAGAGAATCCCGAACAGCAGGATGACCTGCGGCAGGGCCAGGACGATCCCGACAGCCGCGAGGAGCGCGAGGTACTTCGCGAGGACGTAGTCCGTCCGTTCAATGGCGCGGCTGAAGTAGAGCGTGAGCACCCGGTGGCGCTGATCCCGGACCAGGAGCTCCGGCGCCTGGGCGGCCACGAAGAAGACGAGCAGCGTCTGGGCGAACTCGAGGTAGCCCTCCAGGGTGATCGGGTTGTATCGCGCGCCCGCCCCGCCGGCAAGGGTGCCGAAGGCGACGCCGACGACCGCCGGCAGGGCGATCAGGCCGCCGATGACCAGCGGAGCGATCTTGGCGCGGCCGCTCCGCCCCAGCCCGAACGCGGCCCGGAGGCCGTGCCCGAAGAGGGCCCGCACGGCGTGGCGCCGGCCCAGGCGCGGGCCGTCATAGCGGCGGTAGCCGAGGTCGTAGATGCTGCCGGTGGCGGAGCCGGAAAGGACGTCAGGCGGCGTCGACACCGGCACCCACCTCGACCACGTCACGGAAGAGGTCCTCGACCCGGTGGCGCGCCGGCTCGAGGCGGGTGAGCGCCAGGCCCCGCGCGGCCACGGCGTCACGGATCAGATCGAAGGGGCGGCCGTCGACGACGACCACCAGGACGCGGCGCGGGCCGTCGACCCGGGCTTCAACCCCAGCCGCGACGAGGTCGGCGGCGACACCGTCCGCCCCTTCGTCCAGCTCGACGACGAGCGTCCCCGTCCGGGTCGTGAAGCTCGCCAGCGAGGCGTCCCGCAGGAGGCGACCGGCGTCGATGGCGACCACGTGGTCGCAGACCCGCTCGATCTCGCCGAGCAGGTGCGAGCTCACGATGACCGCCATCCCGAACTCGGTGCCGGTCCGGCGCACCAGGTCCAGCATCTCGTCGCGACCCGCCGGGTCGAGCCCGTTCGTGGGCTCGTCGAGCAGGAGGAGCCGGGGGTCGTGCACGAGCGCCTGGGCGAGCTTCACCCGCTGCTTCATGCCCGTGGAGTAGCCGCCGATCGCGCGGTAGCGCTCCTCGAAGAGGCCGACGTGGCGGAGAACCTCCGCGGCCCTCTCCCGCGCGGCCGATCGAGGAAGGCCCGACATCTCCGCCAGATGAGTGACGAGATCCGTGGCGGAGACGTCGGGCGGAAGGACGTCGTGCTCGGGCATGTAGCCGACCTGCTCGCGGATCCGCGGCCCGTCGTGGCACACGTCGAGGTCGAAGACGGCCGCCGAACCCGCGGTCGGCGCGAGAAGCCCGAGGAGGATCCGGAGGAGCGTGCTCTTGCCGGCCCCGTTCGCCCCCACGAGGCCCACGATGCCGGGCTCGATCGTGACGGTCAGGTCGTCGAGCGCGAGCACGCCGCCACCGCCGGTGTAGCGGAAGGAGAGCCCCTGGGTCGCGACGAGAGCCATCAGGGTCGAGTCTAACCGGGCGATGCGGGCGTCGTGGCCGCCCGCGCCACGAATGCCCGGCCGGGCAACCGGGCGGGCCGCAGCGCCGCAGCCAGCTGCCGGATGTCGGTTTCGCAGGCCGATGCCGCAGCCAGCCGGGCCGGCGGCCCGTCCGGGGGACCGGCCACGACCGCCGGTGCGTTTCGCATCAGCCCCCGCCCGACCCGTCCTGCAGCGGATCGCCGCGCTCCTCGACCAGGGTGACCGTTCCCGCCGGATCGACGTCGTAGACCCAGGTGTGGCGGGCGATGCAACCCGCCTGGCAGTCGCCCCAGCCGATCGTCACCGTGACGCGCCAGCCGACCAGGGCCGGCGAGACTTCGTACCAGGCGGACTGGCCGATGAGGTTCGGGTCCTGCGGGCCGATGCCGCCGAAGCGCGGATCCTGCGCCAGGACCCGTGCCACCGCCTCTGCCTGCGCGAGCGGAACTTCGCGCGGAGTCGCCGGGGGCGTCGCCGGCGCCGACGCCGGGGGCATCGCCGACGGAGGCGCCGGCGGGGAGCTCGCAGCCCTGCCGCATCCGGCCACGACGGGCGCAACGAGAAGAGCGGCAAGGAGGAAGAGAAGCCCCCGACGACGGCGACCGGCGTTCATGGCCTCCACACGATAGCCCGCCGCGGCTGGTTCCGGTGACCTTCGGCGCGGTGAACCGATCCGAACGGCCGTCGAGCCCATGGGCACGCACCCCCACCATGGGGTCGTGGAGGTGTCCTGATGCACGGCCGATCGACCCACTCGCCCGCGGCGCCCGTCCCCGGCGCCGGGCACGTGCCGAGTCCCGGCGAGCGGACGACGAGCCCGGGCGCCACCGGCCCGACGCCGGCGACCATGCCCCACGGACACCTGGGGGGGGCGGTGGTCCTCCTCGCCGCGACCGAGGCGGTCGTCGCCCGGACCCGGGCCGACGGGCGCGACGAGATCACCCGCGTGCCGCGGCGCAGCGGCCGGACCGGCTCCCCGGCTTTCTTCCTGCAAATCCTCCGCGAGCTCGGCGACCGGGCGCCGGTGGTGATCATGGGGGCCGGACCGGAGCGGACCGCCTTCGAGCGCGAGTTCGTGATGATCTCGCACCGCCCGGATCGACTCCTCGAGGACGCGAGCGTCCACGACGCCCACCCCGCGGCCCTGCTGGAGCGCCTGCGCGGGCTCCGCTCGCACCCCGGCTGACCGCCTCGCCGGGCCTCCCGGCTCCTCGACAAACGGCTGGACCGTCATGCCCGGAAGGGCCAGAATGCAGGTTCACCGGGGCAACGGGCAGCCCGGGCAGCCGAGGGGGTCCGTAGCGCCAGATGCGGATGGAGCCGGCAAGCGCTCGTCGGGGGGGCGGGCCCGCCAGGAGCGGCGCCGGGGCGGGGATCGTTCCCGCCAAGGTCCGCGCGCCACGGGTCCGCTGGCTCGCCCGCGAGCGCCTGGACCAGCTGGTGCCGCGGCTCTGGCAGCACCGCCTGACCCTGGTCGTCGCTCCGGCCGGCTCCGGGAAGACGACCCTCCTCGCGGCGTGGGCCGGCCTGGTCGACGCTCCGGCCGCCTGGTACCGCGCGGAGAGCGTCGACGGGTCCGAGCGCAGCCTCGCGGCGCACCTCGCCGCCGCGTTTGCCGCGGTGCTGCCGGACCTCGGACCGTCATGGGTGACCGTGGAGGAGGCGGCCGCCGCCCTGGATCGGCGGCCCGAGGTCCGCCTGCTCCTCGTGATCGACGACCTCCACTCCCTGACCGGAACGCCTGCCGAGGCCGCGCTCGAGCGCTTCATCGACTACGCGCCGCCGTCGCTGGCCGTCGTCGCGGGCACCCGCGTCGCCCCGTCGTTCAACCTTTCGCGCCGCCGCGTCTCCGGCGAGATCCTGGAACTCTCCGGCGACGATCTCCGCTTCCGCCCATGGGAAGTGGAGCGGCTCTTCCGCGACTTCTACGGCGATGCGCTGCGGCCCGACGAGCTCGCCCGCCTCGCCCGCCGGACGGAGGGCTGGGCGGCCGGCCTCCAGCTCTTCCACCTGGCCACGCGCGGCAAGGCGGCCGCGGAGCGGCAGCGGCTCCTCGCCGGCCTGGGACCGAGCTCGCGGCTCATGCGCGAGTACCTCGCCCGCAACGTCGTCGAGGAGCTCCCCGACGAGCTGCGCGAGTTCCTCGTCGGGACCTGCGTGCTCCGCCGCCTGACCGGGAGCCTCTGCGATCGACTCCTCGAACGCCACGGCAGCCGGGCCCTCCTCGAGGAGCTGGAGCGGCGCAGCGTCTTCACGGTCGCCATCGACGACGAGGGCACCTACCGCTACCACGAGGTGCTGCGCAGCCACCTCGAGGGGATCCTCGTCGAGACGGTCGGCGAGGCCACGGCGCGCGCGCGCTCCCGGCGCGGCGGCGAGCTGCTCGAGGGCGACGGGGCGATCGCGGAGGCCGTCGCGGCGTACAGCCGGGCCGAGGACTGGGCCGCCGTCGATCGACTCCTCGATCTCCACGGGGAACGCCTTGCGGCCGGCCAGGGCGCCTGGATGGACACGCTGCCCCCGGCGCTCCTGGTCCAGGACCCGTGGCTGATCCTGGCGACGGCGCGGCGCCATCGGGCCGAGGGCAGGTGGGCCCAGGCGGTCGATGCGTACGGCCGGGCCGAGGTGCTCTTCGGCTCGGGCGAAGCGGGGGCCGCCTGTCGCCGGGAACGGCTGGCGGTCGCGGCATGGCTGGATCCGAGGCCGGCACCGGCGCCGGCCTCCGACTGGAGCGGTGCGCTCCGCTCCGCGATCGCCCACGACCCCCTGGCCCGGCGGGCGACCGGCGACGCCGAGCCGGGCAGGCTCGTTGCCGCCGGGCTCGGCGCCCTCGTGGCCGGCCGGGTCGCCGACGCGCGCCGCATCCTGCACGACGCCTGCGACGAGGAGGCCTGCAGCCCCGTGATCGGATTGACCGCCGCCCTCGGCGAGGGAGTGGCCGGGCTCCTGGCCGGCGACTCGAGGGCCGTCGTCGAGACCGAGCAGGCGGTCGCGGCGGCCGAGCGGGCCGGCCTCGGCTGGCTCGCGCGGGTGGGTCGGGCGGCGCTCTCGATCGCCGGTGCCCCGGCGGGTGCGGAGTATGCCCGCTCGGACGCCACGGCCGTCCGCGACGCGGCGGCCCGGGAGGAGGACCGCTGGGGCGAAGGCCTGGCGGCCCTCGCCGAGGGCTGGGCGGCAATGCCCGAGCCCGAGGCGGCACTCGAGCCTCTCGAGATTGCGGCCGCCCGTTTCCGCGCCCTCGGGGCGGGGAGCCTGGAGGCCTGGGCTCGCGGGCTGTCGGCGCTGGCGCTCACCCGGGCGGGCGCGCCCGAGGCCCGGGATGCGGCACTCGGCGCCGAGGCGGTCGCCCGCTCCGCGGGCATCGTGGTCGTGGCGGCCGTGGCCCAGCGGGCCCTGGCAGAGCTCGATCCGGCCGCTGCCGGCGAGCTCGGCGCGGCCGCCGATGGCATCCTCGCGGAGGCGGGCGTCGCGCTGCCGTCGGGCGGCCGATCCGAAGCCGTTGGCCCGGATCCCGCCCAGGGCCCGGGCGGGGCGGCACCGGTCGAGATCCGCCTCTTCGGGTCGTTCGCGATCGCCGTCGAGGGCCGGTCGGTCGACCTCGCGGCGCTGAGGCCCCGTCCCCGGGCCGTCCTTCGCTTCCTCGCCCTCAACGCGGGTCGTCCAGTTCACCGCGAGGTCCTCCAGGAGACGTTCTGGCCGGAAGCCAGCCCGGAGATCGGGGCGAAGAACCTGCATGTCGCCCTGTCGGCGTTGCGCCGTGAGCTGGCGCCGCGCGCCGGGAGGGGTGCCTGCGAGCTGCTGGTGCGCGACGGGGAGGCCTATCGGCTGGCCCTGCCCGACGGCGCCCGAATCGACCTGGCCGACTTCGAGGCAGCCGTCGCCGATGCCCGAATCGTCCGGGCCCGCGGGAGCCACCACCGTCGCGATCGAGGCGCTGCGAGTCGCGATTGACGCGTACGGCGGGGACCTGCTCCCCGAGGACGGACCCGCGGAATGGGCAGCGGGCCGCCGCGATCGTGCGCGGGCCGAGGCCGTGGAGGCGGCGCGCGCGCTGGCCGAGCTGCTCCTCCCCGGCGATCCGAGCGGGGCCGCGGAAGCCTGCGCGGCCGGTCTCGCGCTCGATTCGCATCACGACCCGCTGTGGCGGATCCTGGTCGAGGCGCGCGAGCGCGCGGGAGACGCGGCGGCCGCCACGAGCGCGCGGTCCGGCTACGCGCGGATGCTCGCCGAGCTCGGGGTGACGGCCAGCGACGTGGCCTGACGGATCAGGGCGCCGGCGTCGGCGACGACCCCGCCTGCGAGCCGAAGAACTCGACCTCGGAGATGGCGACGGGCGCGTTCGCCGTCTCGGCGGGGAAGACGGACCGGATCGTGAGCCGGACGCGCGAGGCGCCCTTCGCCCCGACGTCGAAGGGCTGGGGCTCGGCCTGGTCCTTCAGCTCGTAGCTCTTCGAGGCGATGACCGTGCCCGCCGCGTCGACGAACTCGAGGGTCACGTCGCGCGGCCTGGCAAAGGCCTTGTACTGGTCGCCGGAAGCCCCCGAGGTGACCAGGATCTTGACGACGCTGGCGGGCGGCGTGAAGGAACCCTCGATGGTCGGCGGGGACCCGTCCGCGAACGGAGCGGCCCAGAAGGCGAGCGTGCGGTCGAAGGCGAACCGGGCCGGATGCTCCTTCGTTCCGGGGCCGGTCGTCGCGCCGGAGGTGTAGACCGGGTCCGCCGAGGGGACGATCATCTCCTTGACCGAGTTGACGAACCCGTTCACCGCGTCGCGCCAGCTCGGCACGATGGCATAGCCGGCGACGAGGCCGACCATCCCGGCGAGCATCAGGACCTGGATCCCGACCGAAAGGAGTCGACCGACCTTGATCCCGCCGCCGGTCTTCCCGTCGGTTCGCATGCTCTTCGGCCGCTCGCCCGCCGCCACCTTCGCCTTCGGCCTGCCGCCGCCGAAGATCCGGCGGTACCAGGGAACCCGGGGCGGCGCGGCGACGGTGGCCGTCGCGAGGCTCTGACCGCAACGGCGGCAGAACCTGCGCGCCGGGTCGTTCCCGATGCCGCAGTTGCCACAGACGAGATCACCGGGGTTGGGAGCCGGTGTGGCCTCCTGCGCCGGGCGGGGCGCAGGGCGCGGCCGCTCCGCGCCGGGCTTGACCGCCTCGGGCCGGCGCGCGGCCGGCTGGTCCGCCGGCACGGGCGGGGCGGGTGTGGGGGGCACCACGGGGACTGCCGTCGATCCGGCCGCTGCGGGGGCGCTCGGCCGGGCGGCCGCCACCGCGGGAGCGCCCGGAAGCCGCGCAGGTGGCTGGGCCGGCGCTGGGCGCTGGGCCGGGGGCTGCGGCGGACCGGCCTGCGGCGGAGCGGCCTGCGGCGGAGCGGCCTGCGGCGGCGTGGCGGCCGTGCCCTCGGGCAGGTCGGGCTGGGTAGCCGGCGCGGACGGAGGGGGTTCGACGGTCCTCGACGGCTGGACCAGCGATTTGGGCTTCGATGTCGCGGCTGCTCCCGGCAGCATCGGGCGGATCCGCGGCACTTCGCGAGCTGGAGGGGGCGGCAGGGCCGGGGAACCGATCGCCGGCGTTGGGGCCGGGCTGCCCGTCGCGGCGGGCAGGCGCTCGCCGCACGAGATGCAGAAGACTCGCCCGGTCGGGTTTACCCGGCCGCACGCGGAGCAGGTGGGTCCGGCCGGCGATGGCGCGGGCTCGGGCGTGAGTGCGGGGGCGGGCGCGGCGACGGGGGCGGGCACGGGTTTGGGGGCGGGTTCGGGCGCGGGCTCGGGGTCGGACTGGGGTTCCGGAGCGGGCGCGGGGGCGGGAGCGATCGGCTCGGGTTCGGGTTCCTGTTCGGGTTCGGGTTCGGGTGCCGGTTCGGGTTCCCGCTCCGGTTCCGGCACGGACTCGGGTCGGGGTTCCGGCTCCGGTTCCGATTCGGGTTCGGGCTCGCCTTCCGGTTCCGGCGCTGGTTCGATCTCGGGTTCCGGCGCGACCGGGATCGGGGCTGGCTCGGTCTCTGGTTCGGGCGCGGGTTCAGGTTCGGGCTCGGGTTCGGGTTCGGGCACCGGCTCGGGTTCGGGTTCGGGCACCGGCTCGAGTCCCGGCTCGGGTCCCGGTTCGGGCTCCGGCGCGAGTTCGGGTTCCGGCGCGGCCGGGATCGGGGCTGGCTCGGTCTCTGGTTCGGGCGCGGGTTCGGGGGCGGGCACCGGCTCAAGTCCCGCATCGGGTCCCGGTTCGGGCTCCGGCGCGAGTTCGGGTTCCGGTGCGGCCGCGATCGGCGCCGGCTCGGGCTCCGGTTCGGGCGCGGGTTCTGGTTCGGGCACCGGCTCGGTTCGGGCCTGGGTTCCGGTTCGCTGCGCCGGTTCGGGTCCGAGTGCAGGTTCGGGTGCGGGCGCCGCCTCGGGTTCGGGCTCGTCGTCAACGACGCGGAAGACCTTTGGACCGCTCACGACTATCGCGAGCGGCGCCACCGGCACGGCGGCCGTCGCCGCCTCGGCCGCCGTCGCCTCCGCGTCACGACGCGCCGCGGCCTCCGCGGCCAGGGTCGCCTCGGCATCCGCGACCGGCCCGGCCGGGCGGCCACCGAGGCCGACGGCGTCCCGGACCCGACCGATGAGCCCCGGCTGCTCGGGCGCAGGCGGCGGCTTCGCCGCGACGGGCTCCGACGCCGGGGCCGGTGCCGGCTCCTCGACCCTGGTCCCGGTCCATTCCAGGAAGCTCCCGCACGAGCCGCAGAAGCTGTCGGACGGATCGTTCTGGAGCCCGCACTTCGTGCAGACGATCACGGGGCGCTTCCTCTCGGACCGGAAACCTCGACACCGCCGCTGCGGGCCTGCCGGATTCGTGCGCGCATGGTAGCGCGCGCCGCAAACCCTTCGGACGCGACGTCGGAATCGGGGCGGCTCACGCCTTGACGATCTCGACGCGGTGCGGGACGTGGGCCGGCTTCGACGCCGCGATGAGGGCTTCGAGCCGTGCCGCCGGGACGGCCTTGGGGTCCTTCACCCGGACCCGGATGAAGAGGTCGGGCGAGGAGCCCGCCGGCACGGCCGCACCGGCGTCGCGCGACCAGCCTGCCGCGCCGGGATCGGCTATCTCGACCTCGCCACCCGTGAAGATGGCGACGTGTGCAGCCAGCCCGGCTGCGGTCCCGCGCATCCGGAAGAGCTCGGTCGCCGAGGCCACGAACGCCCGGCGTCGCTCGAGCGGCCACGTCTCGTCCGGAGTCGCGCCGACCCAGCTCCCGATCCACTCCAGGAAGTCCTCCGGGGCGAGGGCGGGATCCAGGTAGGCCGGGAAGCAGTCGAGAACCTGGAGCGCCCCGGCCAGGACCTCGTCGAACGCCGCCGTGAACCGCTGGGTGAAGGCGTCGTCGCGGTAGAGGCCGGGGAGATGCTCGCCGATCGGGTGGGGGCTCGCCAGCCCGGGGGGCGTCCCGCGCACGGCTACACCTCCTCGACCATCAGCTGGTGCTCGTAGCTGAAGACGAGCGCGTGGGTCTCCAGGTCGAGCCGCTGGGTGGCCTGGCCGCGCTGCCCGGTGATCGGATCGGCCCCGAAGAGCCGCACGTCCTCGACGAGCTCGGTCCCGCGCACGCGCTGGAGGACCGAGAAGACCTCGCCCATCTGGACCGGTCGCCCGAACGGCCAGCCGGTGCCCTCGGGACCGCCGCTGATCGGGTTGAAGTAGGCGTAGAGGGCCCGCAGCGCGTCCTCCTGGAGGCGCGCCGGGGTGATCCGCGCCCGCGGCCGCAGGCGGGCGACGATCGTGATGCCGCGGTAGACCGGCGGTTCCACGATCACCCGCGTCCCGACGACGCGTGTCTCGTCGAGGCGAGCCGCGACGCGGGCCAGGGTGTCGTCCGACGGGACGAGCTGCTCGAAGCGAAGGCGACCGTCGGCGGCCTGCGCGGCGGGGACCACGAGGACTCGAACGGAGCCCGCGTCGGCGCCGTCGCCGGCGCCCACCGCGTGGACGCGCGCCAGCTCGGGCGCGACCTCGAGGGCCAGATGCTCGAAGTCCTCCGTGGTCACGGCGCGGCCGCGGGAGCGGAGCGTGATCGGGCCGCGGAGCTTGGCGTTCTCGATGTCCTCCCCGTCGACGCCGCCGGCCATCGCCCGCCGGTTCTCCACGCGGCTCACGTACGGGATGGACGACTTGAGGACGCTGATCGACCGCGGCGCGATGTTGCCGAGCCGGCCACCGCCGGTGAGGTAGACGTCGACCTTGATGCGCCTTCCCTTCGCAGGCACCGCCCCGTGGCCGCGCACCGATCCCTCGGGCTCGCGGACGGCCGGGCCGAAGGAGATCTCGCCGGCAACGGCGTCCAGCACGAAGTGGCGATCCTCGGGCCCCGAGCCGGAGAAGTCCGGGACCTGCGTCCACTCCAGCCAGCCCTCCTCGTCGTCCGAGACCCGCACGGCGGTCGGCCGGTCGCCCGGGACGACGGGTCGCCGCTTCAGCAGGAAGCGCTGGCCGGCGACGCCCTCCGAGATGCCGACGACCTCGTCGACGACGACGTCGGCGTGGACCGCGGCCGTCGTGCCGCCGACGGTGGAGGCCGCCACGCCGCGCACGCTCGGGGAGGCGGAGTAGAACGGCTGACCTTCCTGGGGCTCGGTGACGCGGGCGCGCAGCCACGCGGCCCGCAGCTTCTCGACGACCGAGACGGCGTGGCCCGCCGGGACGTGGAGGACCACCTCGCCGTCGCGGTTGAGGCCACCGGTGGCGTCGCGCTCGAGCTCGCAGGCCGTCCAGCCGTCGCCGGTCCAGGCCTCCCACGCCAGGGGCGGCCAGGTGGGATCGACGCCGACACCCTCGATCGTGCACCGGAAGTCGAGGCGCACGATGTTGGCCGGCGCGGGCTCGGAGATTCCGACGAGGAGCAGGTTGCCGGCCACGGGCGGCGCCTCGAAGGCCGCGAAGTCGCGGCCGTTGGCGGCCTCGGTCGTGCGGTCGACGTGCTTCTTGCCGTCGGCGGTGGTCAGCACCTGGGCGAGCGTCACCGGGACGATCGGCAGGTCGTCGAGGGTCGTGAAGACGACGGCGTCGTCGGTCTCGGTGCGTATCGTCGCCACCTGGGTGCCGCCGGCGATCCTGATCGCGTCCGGCTGCGGCGCGGAGAGCCAGAAGGTGATCTCGCCGCGGGCCGCAGCCGGCGGGAAGAGGCGGACCCCGATCAGCTCGAGGAACTTGACGTAGTTGCGGTCCGGGACCCGGTTGAGGCGGTAGAGGAGCTGGTCGGTCATCCAGGCGAACGCCTCGATGAGGGTGACCCCGGGGTCGGAGACGTTGTGGTCCGTCCATTCGGGACAGCGCTGCTGGACGAGCCGCTTCGCGTCGTCGACGAGGTCCTGGAAGCGGCGGTCGTCCAGGTTCGGGACCGGCAGGGCCATCGGTCAGTCCTCCGCGGGGATCACGTAGAAGGGGAACACGAGGTTTCGGGGATCGTTCGACGACCCGACCGAGTAGCGGATGTCGATGTAGAGCGTCGAGGGGTCCTCCGGGTCCGGGGCCACGTCGACTTCCTGCACGGAGATGCGGGGCTCCCAGCGGCGCAGGGAGGCGCGCACGTCGGCCGCGATCCGCCCGAAGGTGGCCGCGTTGGCCGGCGAGAAGACCTCGTCGTGGATCCCGCAGCCGAACTCCGGCCGCATCGGCCGCTCGCCGCAGGCCGTGCCGAGGACCAGGCGAATGCTCTCTTCGATCTCGCGCTCGCGAGTGACGAGGGCGATGCCGCCCGTCGCGTCGGTGCGCAGCGGGAAGGCCCACCCGGCGCCGATGAAGTCGTCGTTGACCATCGGGAGATCCTCCTCGCCTAGCCCAGCTGGACCTGGCTGCCGCTGACCTTGGCGATGCCGCTCGTGCCGACCTCGACGCCGGCCGCGCCGGTGAGCTTCGCCTGGGCGCTCGACGTGATCTCGACCCCGCGGTCGCCGCTGATCGTGACCTTGCCGGTCGCGTTGATCTCGATGTCGCTCGTGGCGGTCAGCACGATCTTCCCCTCGGACGTGCCGCTCAGCTTCTTGTCGGTCCGGCTCAGGAGGAGGACCACCTCGTCACCGGCCGTCTGCATCCCCAGCGACGAGTTGCCGGGCTTGTCCCACATGTAGACCCGGTTGCCGTCGCGACTCACGAAGTGGCGCCCGTTGAGCTTCCCGTTGTCCACTTCGATCGGCGGCGGCGTGTCGCTGCCGTTCCAGAGGCCGCCGACGACGAACGGGCGCTGGCGGTCGCCGCCCTCGAAGGCAACGAGAACCTCGTCGTTGACCTCGGGGATCCAGACGGTGCCGCGCGACGCGCCGTTGCCCGGCGCCGCGACGCGCGCCCAGTTGCTCTCGTAGCCGGCCGACATGGTCGGGAAGCGCAGCTTCACCCGCCCCAGGCGTTCCGGGTCGTCGTTGTCCGTCACGATGCCCACCACCACGCCCGACGACGCCCCGGATCCCGCCGCGCCCCCGCCGCCCCCGCCGCCCCCGGTGCCGGCCGTCGCCCCCGCGACCAGGCCCATGAGCGACCGGTCCTGGCGGCCGCTCACGATGAAGTGGGTCCGGTAGCCGTCCCGCGGATCGTACGTGTGGCGCGTGTGGGTGATCGTGTAGCGGCCGGCGAAGGGTGCGGCGACCTGCGAGACGCTCACCGCCACGCCGGCCTTCACGCGGGGGTTGCCGCGGGCGATTCCGGAGGCCTCGGCGAACGCGCTGCCGACCTGCTCGGCCAGCGCCCCCGCGGCCCGGTCGGCCTCGGCCTGCGACGGGTAGCCGCCTTCGACGATCAGGACCGGGCTGCCGAAGCTGGCGGCGAGGCTCGCCGGGCCGTCCGGGAGCTGGGCGGCGGTCGTGCCGGCCTGGGCGGTCCCCACTATCGCCTGCTTCGTCGCCGGGTCCCAGCCGCGGACCTCGACACGGGAGACCTGCCCCACTGACGTGACCCGCGGCCGGAAATCGAGGAGGTCCTGGCCGAACACGAGCTGGAGCGGGTCGGTGGAGCTGAAGTCGCCGCCCGTCGGCGCATCGGCCGCCTCCCGGGGCCGCCGGAAGTCGAGCTTGCCCTCGACGACGGCGACCTCGAAGCCGACCTCCCTGGCCAGGGCGCGCAGGAACTCCCAATCCGTCTGGCCGGTCTGGCCGACGTGCTCGTGGACCCGGCCGCTGTCGTCGATCGTCCCGACACCCAGGCCCACCTTGGACGCGATCGTGCCGGCGATGTCCGAGTACTTCACGTTCTGGAACGTGGCCGAGCTGCGACCGCGGGAGAGGCGATGGGCGTGGTCGTAGCCGCGCGCCACGAGAAGCGGCGCCCTCCCCTCGCGATAGATGCCCTCGAGCGCCGTCACCTCGCCGCTGACGAGAAGGCTCGGCGTGCCGTCGCCCATCGCCGACGTCGAGACCTTGATCGCGCTGCCGACGCGGAGGCGGGCCGCTTCGGCCACCGTCATGTCGATGGTCTCCTGGAACGTCAGCTCGAACGTGTCCGGGAGGTGGAGGTGGTCGTCCACGACGACGCGCACGAGCCCGGTCTCGGCCGCGCCGTCGAGCGGCCGGCCGTCCACCTCGACCTTGATGGCGCTCGCAAGCGCGGCGTCGGGCACGCCTCAGCCCTCCCGGGACGCGAGGCGCCGCGCTTCGTCGGCGGTGGGCACGAGGAGGCGCGTGCCGGGCGCGACGCGGAGCGGGTCGTCGATCCCGTTGAACGCGGCGATCCCTCGCCACAGGCTGGCGTCCCCGTATTCGCGCCAGGCCACCGAGTGGAGGCTGTCGCCGGCGCCGACGAGGTGGCCGCGGCGGCTCTCCTGCGACCCGGACGACGGGTTCTGCTTGGGCGGGTCCTCCGGGACCTCCTCGAGGTTGATCGTCGCGCTTGCCCGGACGGGCGTCCCGTCGGGCTTGAAGAGGACGTACTTGGCGTTGACGGACTTGAGGAAGACCTTCAGGTCGGTGAGGATCCGGTTGCTCCCCCACTCGAACCCCAGGACGGGCGGGCGCGGCAGCTTCTTGGTGATCGACGTCGGCGTGGGCTTCGTCCACCCGAAGAGCGTCATCACGCTGCGGGTGACGTCCGCGTCGACCGCGTCCCAGGCGTCGAACCAGATCTCCATCTGGACGGTCTGGGGGCCCGCGCCGGTGAACTGCGGCTTCCCCGCCGAGGACGCGCCCTTCTGCTGCGGGCGATTCCAGTTGGCGGACTTGGCCGTCGTGAGCTCGGCCGGGTTGTACATGAACCGGAGCTCGCGCGTCTCCGGGTCGCCGTCGACCACCTTGAGGATGGCCTTCTCGAGCCGACCGCCGGTGAGCATCAGCGTGCGAACCCGTTGTGGACGAGCTCGAGCACCTCGAGGGCCACTGCGTTCGTACCGGTGTCGAGGGTGGGCCCGGACCAGCGGACCGGGTAGATCCCCTGGAGGCGCCATTTCGCGACGGTGCCCCCGCCGCCGTCGAGGATCGCGATCTCCGCCGTGGAGCGCTTGGGATCGCTGGCGACCGAGGCCAGCCAGTCGGCAACCTTCTGGGTGTCCTTGTCGATCGGCCTGGTCAGCTTGAGGTTCTGGTACTTGGTCCGCCCGGGGAACCGGTGGATGTACTCGTTGTTGCCGCCCTCCTTGACCTCCTGGATCTCGTACTCGACCGTCAGCCCCTCGCACTTGGTCCACGAGCCGAGATCGGTCTGGTCGTCGAGGGTCACCTTGAAGCAGAGGGTCAGGCCGTAGCTCACGCGTTCGGACATCACGTCACCTGTCGATCAGGAGGCCCATGCGCTCGCGGTCGAGCAGCAGCTCGGTCGCGAAGCGGGAGCGAATGCGGTCGTAGACTTGCTCGGCGATCTCCTCGTAGTCCTGGCCGGCGCCCCCCGCCCCGGAGCCGCCGGTCCCGCCTCCGGCCCCTCCGGAAGCCGGGGCGGATTCGGCCCGGGTCTCCATCTCCTCGATCACGACCGAGCGCTGGACCATCGCGAGACCGGAGGCAGGCAGCTCCGCGAAGCCGCTCGCGGCGCTCCAGCCCACTCCGCCGGCCGGCAAGGGCGTGGATCCGCCGCCATCGGCGAGGCGGGAGACGGCGACCGGCTCCGAGGCGGGCCCGGCGACCTGGCCCGGCGGCGCGCCGGTCGCAGTCGTGCGGGCGAGGGGCAGCAACCCCCCGGCTGGCGGTGCCGCGGGACCCGCCGCGGACCCGGCTTCCTCGGCCGGCGATCGCTGGGCGACCGACCGCCCGGACGCCACACTGCCGGGGACCGGGGCCCGGGTGGCCGACGGGGCGGCGGAGCGGCCCGCAGGGTCCCCGGACCCGCGTGTCGCCGTGACGATGCCCGTGCGGGGCGGCCCCGGCGACGCCGGCGGCGGTGCGACCGTCGAAGCGGCACCCGGCCGCAGGGGCGCCGAGCCGACCAGCGAGCGCGCCACGACGAGGGGCATGGATCGTTCCGTCGGGGTGGCCGAGGGCGTGGCGGGCAGCGCAGGGCGGCCGTCGCGCGCGGCGAACGGCTCCCTCGCGGCCGGAGCAGGCGTGGCGTCGGCGGCCGGCCGGGAGCTCGCGCCGGCATCCACGCCGGGGGCAGCCTCGCGGCCGGCGCTGCCGTCGAAGGGCCCGCTGCCCGCGGCAAGTGGCGCGCCGGCGGCGAGTGGCAGGCCCGTGGCGGGCCCGTCGCCGGCCGGCTCGGCGTCCGCCTCGGCGGCGGAGAGGTTCTCGACGCGAAGGCCGGCGTCCCCGACGAGCGGGCGCTCGCTGCTGCGCTGGACGGACCGGGCCGGCGGTCCGCCGCGATCCTCTCCGGTCCCGGCGTCGATCGGAGTGGCCGACGGCGCCGCGGCCGTCCCGTCGCCACGCCGCGCGGCGACCGTCGCGGACGGCGTCGCCCGCTGGCCACCCCCCGCCGCGACGCGGAGGACCGGGAGCGCCGCTTCCGCCGCGGCCGCGCGGAGGAGCGGCGCCCGGACGGCGGCCTGCGTGGCCGGGGGGACGGCCGTTCGCCCCGCCCGCGCGAGGGGGAGGTCCGCTCCGGCAGCGACGCGCTGGACGCTCGGGCGGGCGGCAATCGGAGCCCCGAGACCCAGGCGGCGCGATTCGCCGAGCGAGCGGGGTTGGGTCGCGCGCTCGGCATGTGCGCCCTCGCCGGGCGTGGGTCCGACCGCCTCCGCGGCCGAGTGAGGGCCCGTCGAAGGCCGGACCGGGGGCGCCGCGATCGGCGTGGACGGGGCCGCCGCGGTCGCCCCGAGCGGGGGCGCCCCGATCGGCGGCGCCGGGGAGCCGGCAATCGTGGGATCCGCGACGCCCGAGGCGGGGGCGATCGCGCGGGCCGCCTCCGGGGCCGTGGACGCCCCGACCCGCGTCGCTGCCAGCGCCGGCGTCGCGGCGGACGGCGACACGACCGGGAGCGCCCGCGGCGGCGGAAGGACCGGGAGATCGGCGAGCCCGGCGGCGTCGCTCGCCGCCGCGGGCGCAGGCGCATATGCCGCCGGTGCGACCTCGCGGGTCGGAAGCGGGGCGCCGGAGACCGTCCGCGCGCGACGCTGGACCGCGCGCGGCACCCCGCGCCGGGCCGGAAGGGTCGCGTGATCGGCGGGGGCGCCGGCCGGCGCCGCATGCACGGCCAGCGGCATCGCGATCCCGCTCACGAGCCCGGCCGGGCCGTCCGCGGCGAAGTCGTGTGCCAGCGGGCGCAGGATCGGGTCGGGCGGGCGGCGACCCGCCAGGTCGCGGCCGAAGCGCACCGCCGGCGCGGTCAGCGGGAGATCCCCGGCGACGCGCTGCACCGGTGGGAGGCCGCGCCACGCCGCGGGGCGTGCCGGAACGCCGGCCTCGGCGGCCGGCGCCGGGGTCGCGCCGGGCGCGCCGCCGCCGGCCGCGGCCGCGTCGGCCGCAGCGGGAGCGTCCCGGTCTCCCCGGAAGAGCAGCGAGAAGGGCCAGCGCACGACGAGATCACTCCTCTTCGGTCAGGCGCCGGTTGATCCGGGCGATCTCCTCGACGAACCGCAGGCGGTCCGGATGCTCGAGGTCGAGGATCGCGTCCATGGACCAGTGCAGGTGGTAGGCGACGTACGCAACCTCTTCGAAGAGACGGTCGGCCGCGTACGTCACGACCCCCCCGGCGCCGCGCCTCCGATCTCCACGGTGAACGCGTGGCTGCACGCCGGGCAGGTCACCGCGGCCTGCGACGTGCCTTCCTGGTTGACCCGGCGGTAGAGGTCCTGGAGAAAGGCCAGGTCGGAGGCGAACATGCCTTCGATGACCTGCGGGGTCACCTGGACGAGGCCGCCGAGCCGGACCACGACGCGGGAGAGGAGGATCACCGTCAGGTAGGCCTCGTTCTCCCGGACCCGCGGGTCGCGCAGCGGGAGGATCTCGTCCCGGGCCGTCGACAGGCGCATGGTCCCTTCCCGGTGGAGGGTGCCGGCGTCGTCGACGTAGCCGCGCGGCAGGACGAACGGGAACTCGGTCCGCAGCCCCCCCGAGGCGGGGCCGGACGCGCCGCCGGTGGCGGCAGCCGGCCCCGCGATCAGGTCGAGGGCCATCTCACTTCACCCGCTCGAGCCGCTCGCAGACGATCGTGACCTCCTCGACGGCCGGGGCGTTGTCGCCGGCCTTCATCCCCGACGCCGTCAGCTTGGAAACCCAGGCGTCGAAGAAGTTGTAGCGGGCGACCTCGCCGTAGATGAAGTCGAGCTGGACGATGGAGCCGTTCTTGCGGGCGCCGATGAGGTCGCCTTCCAGGGCGGCCTTGTGCCAGTTCCACAGGTCCATGGACGAGTCGGCGGCACGCTTGAGGGTGATCGTCGGCGGCTTCGTCGCGCCGATCATCTTCTTGAGGATGGGCTTGCCGAGGGCGTCGTTGGCCTTCAGCTCCACGACCTCGATCTCCGAGGTGATGCCGCTCACCTCCTGGAACGAGGCGATGTTCGTGCCGTCGACCTGGATGAGGAAGCGCTGCGCGACGAGCGTGTCGAGGGGCAGCGAGGGGACTCCGGTCGCCATGGGTCTGGATCCTCCAGTCTGTCGTCAGGCAGGGTCGGTCGCGCCCGTCACTCGCTGAGCGACGTGCCGCCCGAGAACTGGGCGAGGCGGAAGATCACGAACTCCGCCGGCTTGACCGGGGCGATCCCGATGTCGACGATGAGCTGCCCCGCGTCGATCGTCTCGGCCGTGTTGTTCTCCCCGTCGCACTTCACGAAGAAGGCTTCGGCCGGGGTCGATCCGAAGAGGGCCCCGTCGCGCCACGTCCGGACGAGGAAGGCGCCGATCGTCCGCTTCACGCGCTCCCAGAGGTCGACGTCGTTGGGCTCGAAGACGACCCACTGGGTGCCGAGCAGGATCGATTCCTCGATGTAGTTGAAGAGGCGGCGGACGTTGAGGTAGCGCCACGCCGGGTCGGAGGAGAGCGTCCGGGCGCCCCAGACGCGGATCCCGCGCCCGGGGAAGGTGCGCACGCAGTTGACCCCGATCGGGTTGAGCTGGTCGTGCTCGGCGCGGGTGAGGTTCAGCTCGAGGGCGATCGCCCCGCGGACGATCTCGTTCGCCGGCGCCTTGTGGACGCCGCGCTCCCCGTCGTTGCGGGCCCAGATCCCGGCGATGTGGCCCGAGGGGGGCACGAAGGTCGCCTGGCCGGCAACCGGGTCGAAGACCTTGATCCACGGCCAGTAGAGCGTGGCGTACTTGGAATCGTAGCCCGCCTTGTCCTGGCGCCACTCCTTGACCTGCTGGGCGTTGTAGTCGGGCGGGGCATCGAGGATCGCGACGCGGTCACCCATCAGCTCGCAGTGGGCGATGATCGCCAGCTGGACTGCCTTGAGCCCGTCCATGTCCACGACACCGGCCTGGTAGAGCGCCATCAGGTCGGGCGCTGCCACCATCGTGATCTCCTCGACGGCCTCCAGGCCGCCGAAGCCGGTCCTGTCCGCAGTGTTCCCGACGTACTCGCTCGGGGTGACCCGGACGGGGCCACTGGCGGTGCCGCCGGCCAGGGCCGACTTCGTCCCGACGGCCGGGGCAACCTCGCCCTTGGCGACCTCCTCGAGGCGGACGAGCCTGGACGTCTTCACCGCGGTGAAGACGCTCTGCTTGCCGCGCTTGACCGTTACGTTGTCGTAGACCTCCTGCTCGGAGCCGCGGCTGACGGTGAGCTTGAAGACACCCTCGCCGGGCGCGGACGGCTCCCCTACCTCGACCGCGATCTCGTTGCCCGCGCCGCCGGCCTCGAGGGCCACGACACGGAAGGCCGCCTGCGACTTGTCCGTCGAGCTCGGGAGCTCCAGGCGGGCGCTCGGCGCGTCGGCGCCCTCGGCGCCGATCCGGACGATGTAGGCGGTCGTGCCGCCGTTCAGGAAGAAGCCGTAGACGGAGTGGGCGAGGTAGGACCCCTCCATGAAGTCGCCGAACGAGGCGACGAACTGGCTCCAGTTCGTGACCATCACCGGCGTGTTGGCGGGGCCGCGCTGGGCGAGCCCCACGAAGGCCGCGACGGCCGTGCCCGCGCCCTCGATCGGGCGAGAGGCGGCCTGCACCTCCTCGACGTAGACGCCGGGCGAAAGGTAATTCGGCATGCGGATCGGCCCTCCGGGCGATGCAGCTTGGAAGCAGGCCGAGCGTGGACCGCTGCTGCGACAGCGGCAACGGTCGTCCGGACAGCCGAAGGGGCCGGACACGCTGCCCGATCGGGCACGTGGTGGCGCCCGATCGGCTGCCCTCCGGCGGCTTGCCCGCGAGGACGCCCGCACGGACGCTTGGCGAGCGATGATCCAGGACGTCGACGAGACCCTGCGCGCGCTGGTCAAGCGCGAAGCCCTCAACGGGAGCCAGGTCGAGATCGCCTTCGACGCCCCGACCCGCGACTGGTCGGCGCGGCGCAACGCGCCGACGATCAACCTCTACCTGTACGACATCCGCGAGGACATGACGCGGCGCGACGCCGCCATGGCCCCCGTCCGGTCCGACGAGGGGTACGTGGCCGGCCACTCCCCCATTCCTCGCCGCTACAAGCTCTCCTACCTCCTGACCGCCTGGACCCAGCGCCCGGAGGACGAGCACCGCCTCCTCGCGGCCTGCCTCGGGGCGCTCATCCGGTACGACGTCCTGGCCCCGGCGGACATGCACGGCGCCCTGGCCGAGCAACCGATCCCGGCCCTCGTGACCGTCGCCCTTCCGCTCGGCCCCGATCGCTCCATCGCCGACATCTGGTCGGCCATGGGCGGCGAGATGAAGCCGTCGCTCGACGTGGTCGTCACGGTTCCGTTCGTGGTGAGCCGGGAGGTGGCGGCGGGCGCACCGGTGCGCGAGATGCCGCGGATCTCCCTCGCCGGCCCCGACGGCGAGGACGCCCGGCGGATCGCGCGGGCCCGAGTCGGGACGCGGCGGGGTCCGGGCGGGGCCCGCACGGGGCCGCTCCGGCCGGACGAGCCGATCGTCCAGGACGAGACGGTCATCGGCGGAACGCCGGAGAATCCGGGGCGGCTCTTCCGGGTGCGCGGCCACCCGCGTCCCTGACCCCCGATGGTCCCCGCCGCTCCGACCGACGCGTCGGCCCGCCACCTCGCCGGCCGGCTGGGTCTCGTGGCGGATCGAGTCCGCCTCGCCGTGGAGCGGCGGAGGAGCGGCGATCCGGACCCGGAAGACCGGTTCCGCGGCCTCTACGTGTCGGACGCCCAGGTCGACCAGCTGCTCGGCGGGGGGCACGGTCCGCTCCTGGGGCCCGACGCCGACGGGTCCGCGGCGGCGCGCCGCGCGACGACCGAGGCCCAGGCCGACGTCGCGGAGGCGGCCGGCGGGGAGGTCCGGCTCCGCCGCCTCGCCCGCAGCTTCGCCCTCGAGCCGCTCGACGTCGAGCTCCTCCTCGTGGCCCTGGCGCCCGACCTCGACCCGCGGTTCGAGCGGCTCTACGGCTACCTCCACGATGACGTCTCCCGGCGGCGGGCGAGCGTCGGCCTCGCCCTCGAGCTGTCCGGCGTCGGCGAGGGATCCGGGACCGGCCGGGCGCGGCTCGGACCGCTCGCCCCGCTCGTCGCCGGCGGCCTCCTCGTGGTGGATGACGCGGACCGCCCCTTCCTGACCAGGGCGCTCCGCGTCCCCGATCGCGTAGCCGCCCACCTGTTGGGCGACACGACGCCCGACCCCGCCGTGGACGCTCTCGCCACCGTCCCGGTGGCTCATGACGCGGCAGGAACCGACGCGCTGGAGGGCGGCCTCCGCGCCGGCGCCCGTCTCGCCTACGTGCGGGAGCGGATCGGCACCGCCGCGGTCACGCTGGCCGCCCGGGCACTGGGGCGCGTCGGCCCGCCGCCGGTGGTCGTCGACCTGGGACGGCTCGGCCCGGGGGACGATCCCCGAGAGGCCGCGGCGGCGGCGATCCGCGAGGCGCGCCTCCGCGGGACGGGGCTCGTCGCGGGCCCGCTCGACGTCGTCGCGGAGCGCGGCCCGGGCGCCGTTCGCGCCTGGGCGGAGGGGGCCTGCCCTGTCGTCCTCCACGGGTCCCGGGGCTGGGACCCCACCTGGTCGCGTTCCGTGCCATTCATCCTGGACCCGGACCTGCCTTCGGCCGAGGAGCGGCGGGCCGTCTGGCTGGCCTCTCTCGACGGGACCGCCTCGCCGGAGCTGGGGGCGGCCGTGGCCGCCCTCCCGTTCCGCCTGGCCCCCGAGGCCGTCGCCCGCGCCGCCGAGGCAGGGCGCCTCGCCGCCGCGGCGGCCGGCCGGGACCTCGGGGTCGGCGACGTCGCCGCGGGGGCCAGGGCCCAGAACGCGGCCGGCCTCGAGCGCCTGGCCCGGCGAGTCGAGCCGCGGGTCACCTGGACCGACCTCGTCCTGCCCGTCGGCGTCGTGGAGCAGCTTCGCGAGCTGACCGGCCGGGCGCGCCACCGCGACCTTGTCCTCGACGAATGGGGCATGGCCCGCACCTCGCTCAAGGGTCGCGGGGTGACCGCGCTCTTCGCCGGCGACTCGGGCACCGGCAAGACGATGTCGGCGGAGGTCATCGCCGGCTCCCTCGGGCTCGATCTCTACGTCATCGACCTCTCGACGATCGTGGACAAGTACATCGGCGAGACCGAGAAGAACCTCGACCGCGTCTTCACCGAGGCCGACCGGGTGAACGGCGTCCTGCTGTTCGACGAGGCCGACGCCATCTTCGGCAAGCGCTCCGAGGTCAAGGACGCCCGCGACCGCTACGCCAACGTCGAGGTCGCCTACCTCCTCCAGCGGATGGAGCAGTTCGACGGGATGGCGATTTTGACGACGAACCTGCGGGCCAACGTCGACGAGGCTTTCCTGCGCCGGCTCGACTCGATCGTCGACTTCCCGCTGCCGGAGATCGACGACCGGCGCCGCCTCTGGGAGCGCAACCTGTCGGCCGGCGCGCCGAAGGCCGACGACATCGACGTGGCCTTCCTCGCCCGGCGCTTCACGCTTTCCGGCGGCAACATCCGGAACGTCGCCGTGGGGGCCGCCTTCCTCGCCGCCGAGGCCGGGCGGCCCATCGGCATGGAGGATCTCGTCCGCGAGACGGCGCGGGAGTACCGGAAGCTCGGCCGCATGTGCGTTGAGGCCGAGTTCGGCCCCTGGCTCGCCCTGGTCGGCTGACCTGCTGCACGGGACCGGCCGCGCCCGCGGGTCTTCGGCGCCCGGCAGCCATCGCCCACGGGGCTGCCGCGCCGGGCCGGGCGGTCGGAGGGTTTGTCGCGCCCGGCCGGGCGTGCCGTCGCGTTTGCCGGGCCGGGCGTGCCGAAGGGTCTGCCCGATCGGACCTTGCTGCCTCGCGTGCTTCGCGCGATGCTGCACCCGCGCGGCCGCGCGCCGACGCGCCGCGCGGCCGGCGCTTGGGTCGGTCGGAACGACCAGGGGAGGACGCCCGAATGCGCTCGCACGAGATCGAGGCCATCGAGGCCGGCCACCCGCGCACGGCGGCACGCCGCGAGGCCGAGACACCGTCCTCCGAGCTCGCCGCGCGCGCAGCGGTCGCCGGCCGCACCGAGGCGCTCGCGCCCGCGGCAGTCCTGCGGCTCCAGCGGGCCGCGGGCAACGCGGGCGTCGCCGCGGCCCTCGAGAACGAGCAGGAATCGCCCGTACGGAGCGTGGTCGGCAGGGGGTCGGGGCAGCCGCTCGCGGAGCCGGTGCGGCAGCGGATGGAGGCCTCGTTCGGCGCCGACTTCTCGGACGTCCGCGTCCACTCGGGCGGCAGCGCCGCCGCCTCCGCCCAGGCCCTCGACGCCCACGCGTACACCGTGGGGAACGAGATCGTCCTCGGCGACGGGCAGACGCAGGGCTCGCCGACACACGAGCGGACGCTTGCCCACGAGCTGTCCCACGTCGTCCAGCAGCGCTCCGGTCCGGTGGACGGGACGCCGACGACCGGCGGGATCAGCGTCTCCGACCCGGCGGACCGCTTCGAGCGTGCCGCGGAGGCGACGGCCGACACCGTGATGAGCACCGGGCGGGCGCCGGACGCCGGGGCTGGCGCCCCCGCGGGCCGGTCGCTGCAGCGCGAAGGGCGGGAAGAGGAGCCGGAGGCCGCCGAGCCGGGGACGTCGGCCGAAACCGCCCAGGCCGGGCCCGACATGTCGGCGGAGACGGCGCAGGCGGGGGCGCCAGGGACGTCGGCCGAGACCGCCCAGGCCGGGCCCGACATGTCGGCGGAGACGGCGCAGGCGGGGGCGCTCGCGGAGGACGCCGGGCTCGCGGAGCAGGAGGACGTCCAGGAGCTGGCGATCCAGCGCGAGGCCGTGCCCGAGGAGGACGAGGTTCAACAGCTGGCGATCCAGCGCGAGGCCGTGCCCGAGGAGGACGAGGTTCAACAGCTGGCGATCCAGCGCATCCAGCGCGAGGAGGAGGAAGAGCGCCTCCTCCTGTAGGCCACGCCCCGTCAGCGTCCCCCCGTAGCGGGTTTGACAGCGCATGAGCCCCATCCACGCCCGCGTCGTCCCGACCGCCGCCCAGGTGCACGCCGGCCGTCTCGACCGCGACCCGATGCCGGGGAACGCAGCCCGCCGGGTGGCGAATGCGCGGAGAGCGGCGTGAGGATAGTCGAGCGCACGGCCCTCCCCGGCGTCGCGCGTCGGGCCACGGGGCCGGACGTGGCCATTCGCACGGAGCCGCCCGCCCGGCCCGCCCGGCCCGCCCCGGCGCTGGCGACGTCGATCGAGGCTGCTGGAACCCGGGTCCGCCCGGGCTCGGGGGGCGCCGACGTGCTGCCGCCGGCCACGATCCTGCGGCTGCAGCGCAGCGCGGGTAATCGGGGGGTCCTCGCGCTCCTCGAGGGAGTCCGGGCGCAGGCCCGGCGCCCGGGATCGCGGCGCGCACCAGATTCGACCGGGGTCCGGCGGGGGCGACGCGTCGTCCAGCGCGACCTGATCGACGACCTCGGCGACGCCGTGAGCGGAACGGTGGAGTCCGTCTCCAGTGCCGCCAGTGCCGCCGCAGGTGCCGCGTGGGACACCGCCCGCGACGTCGCGAACACGGCGTCGGGCGCCGCGAACCAGGCGGGCGGGATGGTTGCCGAGGGCGCCAGGCAGGTTTGGGACACGGCCTCGGAAGGCGCCGACCAGGCCACGGGTGTCGTCGCTTCCGGCGCCCGGGCGGTCGGTTCCGCGGCGCGCGAAGTCGCCTCCGACGCCACCGAGGTGGCCGCGAACGTGGTGGGCGGCATGGTGGACGCCGCGAGCGGTGCCTGGGACTCGGTGACCGAGACGGCCACCGATGTCGGCACCGCGGTCGTCGAGAACGCCGAGGCGACCTGGGACGAGGCCACGGACATCGCGAGCGGCGTGATCGACGGGGTGACCGACGTCGCCGGCGATGCGTGGGACCGCCTGGCGAACACGGCCCGGGGTGTCGCCTCGGGCGCCTCGGAGATCGCGGGGAACGTCTGGAGCGCCGTCGCGGACGCGGCGGAGGGGGTCTGGAGCGGCGTCCAGGACATGGCCGGCGCGGTGTGGGAGACGGCAAGCGACGCCGCGAACGGGGCCTGGGAAGCCCTGACGACGACGGCCTCGGGGATCGCGAGCGGCATCGGCGACCTGGCGGCCGAAGCCTGGAACGGACTCAAGGGCGCGGTCGGCGTCGCCTGGGATGCCGTCTCGGGCGGGATCCGCTCGCTGTGGAGCTCGCTCGGCAACGGCATCGGCCGGGCCCTGCGGGGAATCGCCAGGGCCGTCCCGCTGCCGGGATCGGACGTCCGCAGCCGCGCCCTCAGCTCGGGCGAACGCGCCTACGCCCAGGGGATCTTCGCGGACACGATCGACTACGACCCGATCGTGATCACCCGCGGCAGCGTCATGTCGGTCGGTTCCGCCCGGGCGACGGGCAACGCCGTCAACCTCGCGGGCCGCGACTTCGTCGGCGACACGATGGAGCTGAGCGGCGGCGGCTACGCCACGCTGATCCACGAGATGACCCACGTCTTCCAGTACCAGCACGGCGGGCTCGGCTACATCCCGGAATCGCTGTGGGAGCAGGCCAAGGCCTGGGCACTCACGGGCAACCGCAACAACGCCTACGAGTGGCAGCCCCTGGACGCCGCCGGGGTCCCCTGGGAGCAGTGGAACGTCGAGCAGCAGGCCTACGCGGTCGAGCAGTACAACATCGAGCTGCGGAGGATGGAGGCCGGCGAGCCATACAACGCGGCCCTGCTGGCTCGCCTGCAGCCCTACGTCGAGCGGATGCGGGCCGGCCCGCGGGCCTGACGCGGCGCGGAGCGGGTCAGATCAGGCCCTGGCGGATCGCGTAAGCCACCGCGTGCGTCCGGTTGCGGAGGTCGAGGCGCGAGGTGATGTCGTGGATCACGTTCTTCACGGTCCGCTCCGAGAAGAAGAGGCGGTGCCCGACCTCGGCGGTGTCGAGCCCGTCGGCCAGCAGGCGCAGGACGGCGACCTCGCGCTCCGTCAGCCCGGCGAAAGTGAGGCCGCGCGGATGAAGAACCTGCCGCTGGAGGCGGCCGACCTGGGAGAGGAGCCGGCCCAGGAGATCCGGCGGGAGGGTCCCCTCGCCCACGGCGGCCGCCCCGATCGCCGACGCGAGATGGGCCGGGGTCGCCTGGGCGCGGCGCACGACTCCGCTCACGCCGGCCTCGACGGCCGCGAGGAGCCCGGCGTCGTCGACCTTCGCCACCAGGAGCACCACGTGCTCCTGGCCGGTGGCACGGATCGTCCGGATCTCCTGCGTGGTCGCGTCGTCGACCTCGTCCGCCACCACCACGACGACGCCGGCGGCCCCGGGCTCGACCGCATCGACGACCTCCATCGCGGGGTGGCCCTGCAACTGCGCCGCGAGCCCCGCCCGCGACACCGGATCGTCGGTCGCGATCGCGACCGCCAGGCGCTCCATGGGGAGGCTGCGCAGGGCGTGGACGGCGGCGGACGGCGTCATCGGCGGAACCCCCTGGTGCCGGGCCGGTCCCCTGCCGGTCACGCCACGGGAGCATGCCGCGACGCACCTAACGGGCACCTAACGCCCACCTAACGGGCGCCCGATCGGGCAGCGCGCCTGCCCCATCCCGCGGCCGCCGAATGCCCACGAGGACCGTGCGCCGACCTCGAAACGCTCTGGCGCCCGACGCCGGCGGCCCGTACACTCGCGGCCATGGGAGCCCTCGTCACGCTGTCCGAGAAGACCATCGAGGTTCTGCCCGGCGCCGTCGCCACCTGCGCGGTGACCGTCAAGAACACCGGGACCGTCGTCGACCAGTTCACCTTCGACGTCCTCGGTGATCCGGCCGCCTGGGCCGCCGCCGAGCCGCCCACGCTCTCGCTCTTCCCGGGCGCCGAGGGGACCACGACGGTCTTCTTCCGGCCGCCCCGGGCAGCCGGCACACCGACAGGCGAGCTGCCCTTCGGCGTTCGCGCCAGGTCCCGGGAGGATCCGGCAGGGTCCGCGGTCGAGGAGGGCGTCCTCGTCGTGGGCGCCTACCAGGACGCGTTCGCGGAGCTGGTCCCGCGCACGTCGCGCGGCAGCCGGGGGGCCACGCACGAGCTCGCGGTCGACAATCGCGGGAACAGCCGCCTCAACGCCACGGTCACAGCCGGCGATCAGGATCAGCTGCTCACGTTCGACGTCGTGCCGCCGGGCCTCGTGGTCGACCCCGGGACGGCCGGCTTCGCCAGGATCCGGGTCAAGCCCCGCAAGCGCTTCTGGCGCGGACAGCCGAAGACGCGGGCGTTCAAGGTCGCCGTCCAGGACGAGGGCGGGCCGCCCATCCTCCTCGACGGGTCACTCGTCCAGGAGGCGGTCCTGCCGCGCTGGCTGATCCCGGCGCTGCTCGCGGCCCTCCTTGCCCTCATCGCGCTGATCGTCATCTGGCTGACGCTCCTCCAGCCGGCCATCAAGAGCGCCGCCACCCAGGCCCTGGAGGACGCCGGTATCACCCCGCTCCCCACGCTGGCGGGCGGTGGAGGCGGCGGTGGAGGCGGAGGCGGTGGTGGTGGCGCGTCGCCGACCCCCGCCGTGACGGCCGCGCCGGCGACTGCCGGCCCCACGCTTCCTCCCGGCGCGACGCCGACGCCGACGCCGGCGGCCACCCCGACCCCGCCGCCGGTGGGCGAGGGCGTCCCCGCCGACGGCCGTCTCGCGGTCGACGGCACCTATCCGAACACCACGACGTTCGGCAAGGTCTTCTACCTGACGGATCTCGTGTTCGCGAACCCGAGCGGAAAGGCCGGGACCCTCAAGCTGAGCCGGGGGGCGCTCGTCCTCATCACGCTGCGCCTCGAGAACTTCCGGGACCTCGATTTCCACTACGTCACCCCGATCGTCGTCCAGCCCGCCGAGACCCTGAAGCTGGACGTGGCCTGCAGCGGCGGGGGCGGGAGCACGTGCGACCCGTCGGTCTACTACTCCGGGTTCACGAAGCCCTGACGCGCATGGCCGGTCGTCCGGGCCGGCAGGCTCGGCCCTTCGCCTTCGTCGCCGCCGCGGGCCTGGCGGCGGTGGTCGCGGGGAGCGCCCTTGCGGTGCCCACGCCGCCCGTCGCCCCGCCGCCGGCTGCGTTCGACGCCCTGCCGGCCGGCTCTATCGAGACGCCCGGCAGCACGGAGCTCGTCTCGACGCCCCAGGTCGCGGGCGGAGCGCAGGGAGCCACACCGGCGACCGGCCTCGAGAACATCTTCGCCGCCCCCACGATCTCGGCCGACGGGCGGTACGTCGTCTTCCTCCAGGTGGCCGGCGGTCAGCGCGGCAACCAGGTGATGCTGCGCGACCGGCGGGCGGGAACCACGACGGTCCTGGATACGTCGGCCACGGCCGGCCTGCGTCAGCCGACGATCTCGGCCGACGGGCAGGTGGTCGCCTACGTCCAGTTCGTGGACGGCCTGACCGCGGTCGTGGTCGTGGAGGTCGCCAGCGGGACGCGCACCGTCGTCCCCCGGCCGCCCGGCCGCAATCACGACCCGGACCAGCCCGCGCTCAGCGGCGACGGGCGCCTGCTGGCCGTCCGGAGCCAGGCGCTGAAGGGGTCCGACGTCCTGGTCCTGGACCGCACGAGCACCACTTGGGAGACGATCTCGGTCGACCTGAATGGCGCGCCGGGCGGGCTGTCCGGCGCCCGCGCAGCCCAACCCGCCATCTCGGGGGACGGCCGCTTCGTCGCCTTCACCGCCGGCGCGACGCCCGCCTGGTTCGCGCCGTCGCCGAGGCCGAGCACCGACACTCGGCAGGTCTATCTCCGCGACCGTCGCGCCGGGACCACGACGATGGTCTCCATCGGTCAGGCCGGAGCCGAGGGCCGGGGCTTCTCGCTGACGCCCGCGATCAGCGGCAATGGCTCGGTCGCCGCCTTCGCCAGCACCGCCGAGGACCTCGTCGCCGACGACGCGAACCAGCAGATCGACATCTTCGCCTGGTCGAGCTCGACCGGCGCCGTCGAGATCGTCTCGCGCTCCACGGCAGGCGCCGCGGCGAACGCCGGGAGCGGCTTCCCGGCCGTCAACGGCGACGGGACGCAGGTGGCCTTCGCCTCGGCTGCCACGACGCTGGTCCCGGGCGACACGACGGCCGGCGCCGCCTACACGCCCGGCGCCACGGCGAACAACCCGTTCGCCATCGCGGGTGACATCTTCATCCGCGATCGCGGCGCTGCCAGGACGACGCGCGTCTCGGTCGGCCGCGACAACGCCAGCGAGGCGAACGGGCTCAGCACGTACCCGTCGATCTCGTCGGCGGGGCGCTTCGTCGCCTTCACCTCGGCGGCGGACAACCTCGTCGCGCGAGAGGCGAACAAGGCGAGCGACGTCTTCGTGCGCGAACGGCCGCCCCGCGTGGAGGCGGCGCCCAACCCGATCGACTTCGGCTCGGCCCCGCTCGGGTCGCTCGGGACGGCGCGGGCGGCGACCATTCGCAGCACGGGCATCACCCCGGCCCGCATCGGGGCGATCTCGATCGGGGGCACGAATGCCTCGGACTTCATCGTGGCGACGAACCCCTGCTCGGACCGGACGCTCGCGCCGGGCGCGACGTGCGACGTCCAGGTGCTCTTCATCGGGACGGCCAGGGGTGATCGGACGGCAACGCTGGAGATCGCGAACGACGCGGGCGCGGCGGTGGTCCTGCGCCTCGTCGGCGCCGTCGGGATCCCCAGGCTGACCGTGGAGCCCCGGAGCGGGCCCCCGGGCCTGGTCGTCATCGCGACGGGGACCGGCTTCCCGCCGAACGCCCCGGTGACGCTGCGCTGGTCAGTCGGGATCAACGCGACCCCGCTCCTGCCCGTCGTCTCCGACGCGACCGGCTCCTTCGCGGCCCAGGTGCTCATCCTCCCGCGGGACCGCGTCGGGGAGAGGAGCCTGCGCGCCGCAGCCTCGGTGCCGGGCCTGGCGGTCGACCCGGTGAGCGTCCGCTTCCTCGTCGTCCCGTCGACGGCCGGACCGCCCATCAGCGGCCTCGTCCAGGTCTTCGCGGCGACGCCGGGCGAGCCGATCATCCTGCGCCGCTGATTTGTGCCCCGCCGGGCCCGCGTGGGCTACGATCGGCCCGACATGACCACCTGCGCGAAGTGTGGAGTCGAGAACGTCGCGGGCGACGCCTTCTGCGGCGGCTGCGGCGCCTTCCTCGAGTTTGCCGCCGAGCAGGCCGCCGAGGAGGCGCCGGCCGGCATCCCCGCGGCACCGTCGGACCAAGGGGGGTCGGCCCCGCCTTCCCCGCCTCCGCCATCGGTTGCCAGCCCGGTCGCCGCAACGGCCGCGGCAGCCGTTCCCGTCGCTCCGGCCCCAACCGGTCCGACGTGCTCGGCCTGCGGGCGGGTCAATCCCGCCGGACGCCGCTTCTGCATCTCGTGCGGGGAGCATCTACCAGCGGCTGCGGCGGGTGCCCCGGGCGCGATTCCCGCGACGGCGTCGGGAGTGCCCGGCTCGAGCCCCGCGGCGGCGGGAGGGCCGTCGAAGCCCGCCTGGGAGTTCCCCACCGCCCCGGTCCCGGCGGCGTCTTCGGCGCCGACGACCCCCGCCGCCTCGACGGCGCGGCCCACCGACGCGGCCCCGCAGTCCGGCGGCGGCTCGCGCCTGCCGCTGATCGGCGGTGCCCTCGTCGTCCTGGCGCTCCTCGCCGGCGGCGCCGTGCTCGTGCTGGGAGGCGGTCCCGGCGGCACGCCCGGGACGACCGCCAGCGTTCCGCCGTCGAGCGCCGCAAGCTCGGCGAGCCCGGGCGCCGAGCGGAGCGGCGAGCCGACCGCCGCCCCGGAAACGCCCGCGCCTGGCGAGTCGCCCTCGATCCCGCCGGAGCCCACGGCGGTGCCCACCATCCCGCCCGGCCCCTCGGTCGGCGTGGCGATCAAGGGATCGAAGGCCTCCAGCCAGCTGGCGTCGAACCGGGCGCCGAAGTACGCCTACGACGGGTCACCGGTGACGGCCTGGCTGAGCAAGGCGGGCACGCCGGACGGCTCGTGGGTCGAGGTCTCCTTCGCCGCCACGGCCGTGACCAAGATCCAGCTCTGGACCGGCTGGCAGAAGGACGAGCCGACCTTCTACGGCAACCACCGACCCCGGAACGTGACCGTCTCGTTCGACGGCGGCCTGCCCGTTCCCCTCGAGCTCAAGGACGCCCTCGGTGCCCAGGGCGTGGCCATCCCGCCCGAGCTCGGGGTCGTCGGGGCGACGCGCCTGCGCATCACGATCATCGACACCTATGCGTCGCGAAAGACCTCGGCCGGCGGCAGCCCGTCGAAGTCGGTCGCGATCAGCGAGATCCGCATCTTCGGCGTCCCGGCCGCGCCATGATGCCGGCCGAGGAGACCGCCGCCTGGCCGAGCGAGGAAAGAGCGTGATTCACCAGGTTCGCGAGCTGCACGTTCGGCGGGAGGTGCGGGCGCGCCATCACGTGGACACCGCCCTCTTCACCCTGTCGGGCAACGCGATCCTGCCGAACCTGCGGGCAGTCAGGGGCCTCGCCGCCTCGATGACGGCGGAGCGGCGGGCGGCGGGGGCGCCGGACCCGGTGGTCGCCCCCGGCTCGCTCAACGCGGTTGGTCTCATCGACGAGATCCTTCATGCGGTCGTGGCGATCTACCGCGAGCACGAGGATCCCGAGGCCATCGACGACGCCCTCGACCATCTCGACGAGGTGCTGGGGACCGCCGCGGTCGACGAGGTGCTCCTGCGGTTCACGGCCGGCTTCCCGCCCCTCGCGGTCCATCGCGCCGAGCTGACGCCCGAGGCCTACCTCGCCGGGGAGACGGCGGGGATCCCGAACCGCGAGGTGGCCCTCGAGGAGCTGGCCGCCTGCTGGCTCGAGAACGCCAACCCGGCCTTCGCCCCCTACCGGGAGCTGTTCGACGACGCCGACCTCGCGGGGGCGACCGCGTACCGGGCCCTGGTCGAGGAGCTGGGACGCTTCTTCGCCGGTCGGGCCCCGTTCGGCCCCGACCAGCAGGACCTCGTCACGATGCTGCGGGCCCCGGCACTGGCCGAGCCGGCCTCGCTGGCGGGACAGCTCCGCTGGATCCGCGCCCGCTGGGGAGGCTTCCTGGCTGCCTACCTCGGCGAGCGGTTCGGCGCCCTGCTGGAACGGCTCGTCATGGGCCTCGACGTGGCGTCCGAGGAGGAGCGCGCCCTCTGGATGCGCCACCACCCGGGACCGGGTGGTGGGAGCGGGGCGGGCCACGCTCCCTCGTACCGTGGCCTGGACGCCGAGCCCGAGCGCTTCTCGCAGGACCGCGACTGGATGCCGCGCGTGGTGCTCATGGCCAAGAGCGCCTACGTCTGGCTCGACCAGCTGAGCCACAGGTACGGCCGCGAGATCCGCCGCCTGGACCAGGTCCCCGACGACGAGCTGGACCGGCTCGCGCGGTGGGGGTTCACCGGCCTCTGGCTGATCGGCCTCTGGGAGCGGAGCCGGGCGAGCCAGCGGATCAAGCAGCTCCGCGGCAACCCGGACGCCGTCGCGTCGGCCTACTCCCTGCGCGACTACGCCATCGCCGAGGACCTCGGCGGCGAGGCCGCCTGGGCGGCCCTGCGCGACCGGGCCTGGGCCCGGGGCATCCGCCTGGCGTCCGACATGGTCCCCAACCACATGGGGATCGACTCGCGCTGGGTCATGGAGCAGCCGGACTGGTTCCTCTCCCGGCCCGACAGCCCGTATCCCGGCTACACCTTCGGCGGGACCGACCTCTCGGACGACCCGCGGGTCGGGATCCAGATCGAGGACCACTACTGGGACTCGACGGACGCCGCGGTCGTCTTCCGTCGCGAGGACCGCTGGACGGGCGACGTCCGCTACGTCTACCACGGCAACGACGGCACGAGCATGCCGTGGAACGACACCGCCCAGCTCGACTACCTCAAGCCCGAGGTCCGCGAGGCCGTCATCCAGACGATCCTCGCCGTGGCCCGGCGCTTCCCGATCATCCGCTTCGACGCCGCGATGACCCTGGCCAAGAAGCACGTCGCCCGCCTCTGGTACCCGGAGCCCGGTCAGGGCGGGGCCATCCCGTCGCGCGCCGAGTCGGCCATGACCAGGGAGGACTTCGACGCCGCCATCCCCGTGGAGTTCTGGCGCGAGGTCGTGGACCGGGTCGCGACCGAGGTGCCCGACACGCTCCTGCTGGCCGAGGCCTTCTGGCTGATGGAGGGCTACTTCGTCCGCACCCTGGGCATGCACCGGGTCTACAACAGCGCCTTCATGCACATGCTCCGTGACGAGAAGAACGCGGACTACCGGCTCCTGGTGAAGAACACCCTGGAGTTCGATCCCGAGATCCTCAAGCGCTACGTCAACTTCATGAACAACCCGGACGAGAAGACGGCGATCGAGCAGTTCGGGACCGGCGACAAGTACTTCGGGGTGGCGACCGTCCTGGCGACCATGCCGGGGCTGCCGATGTTCGGCCACGGCCAGGTCGAGGGGTTCGCCGAGAAGTACGGGATGGAGTTCCGGCGCGCCTACTGGGACGAGCGCCCCAACGACGGGCTGGTGGCCCGCCACGAGTGGCAGCTCTTCCCGCTCCTCCACCGCCGGCGCCTCTTCGCCGAGGTCCGCGACTTCCGCTTCTACGACGTAGTGGATGACGCCGGCCACGTCAACGAGGACGTCCTCGCCTACTCGAACCACGGCGGCGGCGAGCGGACCCTCGTCATCTACCACAACCGGTTCGGATCGATGCGCGGGCGGATCCGCGACTCGGTGGCCTTTGCCGTCAAGGACGAAGGCGGGGCGAAGCATCTCGTCCGATCCTCCCTGGCCGAGGGACTGGGCCTCTCCCGGGACCCGGGCGCGGTCGTCCTGTTCCGCGACACAATCGACGGACTGGAATACGTTCGGGAGACCGGCGACCTGCGCGACCGGGGCCTCCGCGTGGAGCTCGAGGCCTACGGGACGCGCGTGCTCCTCGACTGGCGTGAGATCGGCGGGGAGGCGGCCGCGGAATACCGCGCCCTCGCCGGCGATCTCGGCGGGGCCGGCGTCCCGAGCGTCGAGGCCGCCCTGGCCGAGCGGCGCCTGCGGCCGCTCCACGACGCGGTCGCCATCCTCGTGAACGATGCCCTCGTGCGCGAAGTCACCGTCGCGCTCGCCGCGCACCTGGCGGCGGCGGCGGCCCGCGCGACGGCGGCGGCGCCCGGCACCCGCGCGGCGGCGGAGGAGCCCGCCGCGGCTGCAGTCCCGCCCGGGCGGGCGACACCCGCCGACGCCGCTCCGGGCACGGCCATGCCGCCCGTCCCGGAGACGCCGGCGCCGCCGGCTCCTCCGGTCCTCGACGCGCTGGTCGGCGCGTGGCGGGCCCGGGCCCTCGACGCCCTGCGGGCGATCCGCGACGTGGCCCACGCGGCCGTCCCCGACAACGACCTCGAGGCGCAGGCCGACCGCTTCGGCGCGCGCCTCCGGGCCGCCCTCGACGCCGCTCTCGTGGGGCCGGCCACCGACGCGGCCGCGGACGCCCCGCGCGCGTTCGTGGCGGCGGCTCTCAGGCCGGACGCGGCAACCTGGGGGGCGCTCCTGGGGTGGCTCGCGGCCGATGCGATCGCGGGCGTGCTGGAGCCCGACCCGGACGCCCGCGGCGCGCGCGGGTGGTTCGACCGCGCCCGCCTCGGCCGCGTCTTCGCCGACGCCTACCGCTGGCGCGGCCTCGACGAGGGCGCGGCATGGTGGACCGTCGAGACGGTGCGCCACCTCGTGGCCCGTCCCGGCGCGGCGGCGCTCGCGGCACCGGCCGCCGAGCGGCCCGGACGCCTGGTTCGCGCCTGGTTCGCCGACGACGACCTCGGCCGCTGGCTCGGCGTCAATCGCCACGAGGGGATCGCCTACGTCAACCGCGAGTCGTTCGAGGCGGCGCTGCGCTGGATGGTCGTGCTCGTCGCCGTGGGCGGTCGGGCCGGGGGCCGTGACGAGCCCGGCCTCGGGGCGGACCTCGGCGGCGCCCACGCGCTCGCGGTGCGCCTCGCGGCCGACGCCGAGGCCGCCGGCTACGAGGTCGGTCGGCTCGTGGAGCGCGCCACCTCCTGAAGGGGCGCCCGCGCCGGGGCATGCCGGCAAGCCCGCGCCGGGTCGGCGGCCGGCCGGCCGCCGAGGTGAGCTTCCGCGAGGAGCGCCCGCCCCGAGGCGCTCCGCGTGCCGTTATCCTGCCCGCCATGACCCTCGAGACCTCCCCGCCCGGGCTCGCTTCGCCCCTCGCAGCCTTCGGGGCGCAGTCGATGACGGCGCCGCTCCGCGACGTCCTCGTGCAGCGACCGGGTACCGCCTTCGGGGCGGCCTTCGACGACCCCGCCACCGGGTTCCTCCACCCGGTGGATCTCGGTCTCGCCCGCCGCGAGCACGACTTCTTCAGCAACCTCCTGGCGCGCCTCGGCGTGCGGGTTCACGAGCTGGGGGCGGTTTCCACGCCGCATCCGGACCTGGTCTACACATTCGACCCGCTCCTCGTGACCGACCGCGGGTCGATCGCCCTCCGCTCCGGCAAGCCCACGCGCCGAGGCGAGGAGGCCGAGATCGAGGGATGGCTCGCCGCGCGCGGCGTTCCCACGCTGGGGCGGATCGCGTCCCCCGGCACGGTCGACGGGGGCGACACGTTCTGGCTCCGGCCCGACCTGCTCTGCGTGGGCCGCACGCTCCGCACCAACGGCGATGGCGTCCGCCAGCTGGCCGGCCTGGTCGGCGGTGACGTGCGCGTCTTCGACCTCCCCTGGTGGCGGGGCGAGGCGGAGCTGATCCACCTCCTCTCGGTGATCTCGCCGGTCGCCGACGACCTCGCCGTCGTCTACCTGCCGCTCCTGCCGGTCGGCCTCTGGGAGCTGCTGGGCGACCTGGGGATCCGGACGCTGGCGGTGCCCGACGAAGAGTTCCCGACGCTCGGCTGCAACGTCCTGGCCGTGCGGCCGGGCGTCTGCGTCGTCGCCGACGGGAACCCGGCCACCCGTCGCGCCCTCGAGGCCGCGGGGTGCGAGGTCCATGCGTACCCCGCGCTCGAGATCGGGATCAACGGCTCGGGCGGCCCGACCTGCCTGACCCGGCCGCTCCTCCGGCGCGCGCGAGCGGGCGCGGCGAGCGGCGCGTGACCGACGCGGCCGCTGCACGCGCCGCCCGGGCCGCGGCGGCCATCGACCCGACGGCCCTCCGCGCCGACCTCCTGGACCTCCTCGCCATCCCGTCCATCACCGGCGACGAGGGAGCGGCCCGCGACGTCGTCGCCGGGCTGATGTCCCGCGCGGGCCTGGAGGTCCGCTCGTGGGACGTCGATCCGGTCGCCCTCTCCCGCGACCCCGACCACCCCGGCTCGGAGATGCCGCGGAGCAGCCTGCCGCTCGCCGCGGGCACCCTGCGGGGCGCCCGGCCGGGCCGGCGCCTGCTGCTGGCCGGGCACACCGACGTGGTCCCACCCGGCGATCGCGCCACCTGGTCGCTGGATCCCTTCCGCCCCGAGGTCCGTGACGGCCATGCCTACGGCCGCGGCGCCTGCGACATGAAAGGCGGCCTCGTCGCGGCGATCGCGGCGCTGGCGGCGGTCCGGGCGACCGTGGATCCGGCCGACCTCACGGGCGAGGCCGTCGCGCTGGCCGTCCCGTCCGAGGAGGACGGCGGTGCGGGGATGTTCGCCGCGATCCGCGCCGGGTTCGTCGCCGATGCCGCCGTCATCACCGAGCCGACGCGCCTCGAGATCGTGACCGTACAGGCGGGCGCGATCACGTTCCGCCTGGCCGTCCCGGGGCGCGCCGCCCATGCCTCGGTGCGCCGCGAGGGCGTCTCGGCCCTCGACAAGCTCGAGGTGCTCCACGCCGCCCTCCGCGCCGACGAGGCCGCCCGCAACGCCGCCGAGACCAGCCCGGAGATGCGGGCGCTGGGCCTCCCCTACCCCACGATCATCGGCACCGTCCACGGCGGCGACTGGGCCAGCACGGTGCCGGACCTGGTGGTCGCCGAGGGCCGCTACGGTGTCCGGGTCGGCCAGACCGCGGAGGAGGCCGCCGACGAGCTGCGCGCGGTGATCGCGGCCGCCTGCGCCGCGGACCCGTGGCTGCGGACGCATCCGGCGGCACTCACGATGCCCGGCGGGCGCTTCTCGTCCGCGGAGGTCCCGGCCGGCCACCCACTGCCCCGCGGCCTGGCCACCGCCGCGGAGAGCGTGCTCGGCCGCCGCCCCCCGTTCGTCGGCGTGCCCTACGGGGCCGACATGCGGCTCCTGGTCCGGCAGGGAGCGACTCCCACGGTCATGTTCGGGCCGGGCGACGTCCGCGACGCCCACGCCGCCGACGAGCACGTTGCCCTCGACGATGTCGTCGCCTGCGCCCGCGTCCTCGCTGCCTGGGTCGTGCGCGAGCTGGCGCCGGCCTGACGCCCCCGGTCCCGGCCGAGATCGCCCGACCGCCCGCGAGTCCCGACTGGCCGCGAGGTCGCGGGCGCGTCTGCCGGGTCCGGGCGCGTACGCGGGCCCGCCCGCGTCAGCCGTGTCCGGGTCGTACGCGGGCCCCCGCCGGCGGGCCACGAGGGCCCGGCCCGCCGAGGCGTGACCCCGGCCCCGGGCCGCTACTTGCGGCCGTGCTTCTTCTTGTGCTTCTTGCCGCCACCCTTGCCGTCCGTGTCGTCGGTGACGGCGTGGCGAGGAGCCGGAGCCGTGGCGGGCGCTCCAGGTTCCGCGGGCCTCCCCGGCGCGGCACCGGCGTCCCCCGCGAGGTCCAGCCCCCACATCTCGTCGAGCCGGCCGTGGAGGCGGACGAGCCCGATGGGGTCGAGGCGGTAATAGCGGCGCGTTCCCTGGGGCCGCTCCAGGACGAGGCCGGCTGCCTTGAGCACGCCGAGATGCTGGGAGACCGCCGGCCGGCTCACGGGGAGGCCAGCGGCCAGGTCGCCGACGGTCCTCTCGCCGTCGCGGAGTCCCTCGACGATTGCCCGCCGCGTGGCGTCGCCGAGAGCCTCGAGGGGGTCGATCGCGGCTCGGTAAGCGTTCACGAACCGTAATCTGCGGCTCAGCGGCGGTCGTGTCAAGTCCCGGTCCATGCGGCGCGGGCGGTCGGGTCGTTGAAGGCCGGCACGATTGGCCGGCCCGCACATATGCTGCGCGCGTGGTCCGTGATCTCGTCCACGCCGGTCGCCGCGCTCCGCTCGTCGTGGGCAGGACGCTCTTCGACGCGGCCGACGAGCTGGCCATGGTCGTCCCGGCCTCCTGCCGGCGGTCCGGCCGCTGCCACGAGTGCATCGTGGAGATCCTGCGGGGCGGAGACGCGCTGACCGCCCCCGACGAGCAGGAGGCCTTCCTCCGCCACGGCTACCGGCTGGCCTGTCGGGCGACGGTCGCCCGCGAGCCGACGGCGAGCGACCTCGAGTTCATCGTCCTTCGCCGGCGCCTGAAGATCCTCATGCCGCCGCCCGGCCCGCCCCTCGAGGTCGACCCGGCGATCACGGTCCGCGACGGCCGCGTCCGCTGGCACGACGAGGACGTTGACGCGGAGCGGGAGCGCCTCCTGGGGATGGCCCTCGACGTGGGAACGACGACGGTCGTCCTCCAGGTCTTCGACCTTCGGACCGGCGCGGCGCTCGCCGTCGGCGCCTTCGAGAACCCCCAGCGCTTCGGCGGCAGCGACGTCATCGGCCGGATCTCGTACGAGGCGGAGCGGCCGGGGGAGCTGCGGCGGGCCCTGCGACGGGCCCTCAACCACGAGCTGGCGCGGGTCTACGCCGAGGGCGGGATCGAGCGCCACGACGTCCTCGAGGTGGTCGTCGTCGGCAACGCCACGATGCGCGACCTCTTCTTCGGCCTCGACGTCGCGCCCATCGGGCGCTCTCCGTTCCGGAGCGTGACCGAAACGGCCTGGCGGGCCGGGGCGGCGCCCGACTCGAGCGTCGTGCGGCTGGCCCACGAGCTCGGGATCCTGGTGCACCCCCGGGCCCGGGTCTGGGGCGCGCCGCTCATCGCCTGCCACGTCGGCGCCGACGCCGCCGCCGACCTCCTGCCGTCGGGGATGCTGGAGGCGGCCGATCCGGCGACGTCGACGGGGCCGGCGATGCTCGTCGACGTCGGCACGAACACCGAGGTCGTGATCACCGACGGGCGGCGCGTCCTCGCGGCCTCGTGCCCGGCCGGCCCGGCCTTCGAGGGCGGCCTGGTCCATTACGGGATGCCCGGCTCGGAGGGGGCGATCGAGGCGGCCAGGCTCGATGAGGCCGGCTGGGTGGTGCGGACCATCGGCGACGTCGAGCCCGAGGGGATCTGCGGTTCGGGTCTCGTGGACGTTCTCGCCGAGCTCCGCCGCAGCGGGGCGATGACGCCGGCCGGTGCCTTCACGGGCGGCAATCCGGAGGTCGTCCTCGTCCCCGGACAGGGGATCACGTTCTCGCGCGGCGACGCGGCCCAGCTGGCGCAGGCGAAGGCGGCCAACGCGGTGGGGATGCGCGTCCTCCTGCGACGCCTCGGGCTGGGCCCGGGCGATCTCGCCGCCCTCCACCTGGCCGGCGGGTTCGCCTCGCACCTCGACGTCCCCAGCGCCCAGCGGATCGGCTTCCTGCCCCCAGTCGCGGTCGATCGAGTCGTCCAGCACGGCAACGCGTCGATACGCGGCGCCGCCGCTCTGCTCCTCTCCCGGCGGGCCCGCGCCCGCCTCGACGCGTTCGTGGGCCGGATCGAGCACGTGGAGCTCGAGGCCGAGCCCGACTTCTTCGACATGTTCGTCGACGGCCTGCGGTTCGAGCCGCTGCCGTCCCTCGTGGAGGCATCGCCCGCATGACCGCCGTCGCCAAGCCGACCCTCCGGCATCGCCTGATCGCGACCGACGAGTTCGTCACCGTGACCGAGATCGTCCCCTCGCGCGGCCTCGCCCTCGACCCGCCGGCGCGGCGCAGCCTGGAGGCCGCCCGGACGCTCGTGGACGACCCTCGCATCGCCGCCATCTCGATCACCGACAACGCCGGCGGGCACGCGATGGCGAGCCCCGTCCCCCTCGCCGAGGAGCTCCTCGCGAAGGGGCAGGACGTGATCGTCCACGTCGCCTGTCGCGACCGCAGCCGGAACGCGCTGCGCTCCCTCGCCTGGGAGCTGGAGGCACGGGGAATCCGGAACGTCCTCGCGGTCTCCGGCGACCACCCGGTGGAGGGAAGCGGCGGCCTTTCCCGGCCCGTCTTCGACCTCGACTCCGTCGGCCTCGTCGCGCTCCTTCACGACCTGGTGAACGAGCCGGGGCCCGACGGGGCCGAGCGCGCCCCGGGCCTCTTCATCGCGACGGCCGTCTCGCCCTTCAAGCGCCTCGAGTCGGAGGTGCTGCTGCAGTACCAGAAGCTGGCCCTGAAGGCGCGGGCCGGTGCCGACTTCGTAATCCCCCAGCTCGGCTACGACAGTCGCAAGTGGGACGAGCTCCTGCGCTGGATGCGCCTCCACGACCTGCGGCTCCCCGTGCTTGCCAACGTCTACGTCCTCACCCGGACGGTCGCCCGCCTCTTCAACGCCAACGCCATCCCGGGCTGCGTGGTGTCCGACGAGCTGCTGGCGACGATCGAGAAGGCGGCCGCCGGCCCCGACAAGGGGAAGGGCTTCTTCCTCGAGCTCGCCGCCAGGCAGGTAGCGATCGCCCGGGGGATGGGCTTCCGGGGCGCGTACCTGGCGGGCCACAGCCTTCCCGCGGCCGACGTGGACCGCATCCTCGCCCTGGCCGAGACGTTCGGACCGTCGTGGCCCGATCTCGCCCGGGAGGTCCAGCATTCGCCGACGGGAACCTTCTTCGTCTACCGCCGGGATCCGGTCACGGGCCTCAACACGGACGAGCTCGACGCTCGCTACGCCCGCTCGCTGACGCCCGGGGCCCGGGCCCGCGCGCGCCGGCGCGGCTCGCTCGTCTACAGGGCGAACCGGCTCACCCACGACCTGGCGTTCACCCCCGGGACGCCCGGCTACCGGGCGGCGTCCCGCTTCTACGGGGCTGTCGAGCGCTACCACCTCACCCGCCCGGTTCACGCCCTGGAGCACGCCGTCAAGCTCCCGCTCTTCGACTGCCGCGACTGCGGCGACTGCTCGCTCCCCGACGTCGCCTATCTCTGCCCGGTGTCGCAGTGCCCCAAGGGAGAGCGGAACGGGCCCTGTGGCGGCAGTCACGACGGGACCTGCGAGGTCCTGCCGCGGCCGTGCGTCTGGGTCCGGGCGTACGACCGGCTCAAGCCCTACGGCGAGGAGCTGGCCATGCTCGACCGGCCGCCCGTCCTCGTCGACAACGCCCTCGAGCGCACGAGCGCCTGGGCCAACACCTATCTTGGGCGCGACCACTACGGGCGCGCCGCCGCCTCGGCTGCCGCCGCCCTGGCTTCCGCAGCCCAACCCGCCACGCAGCCCGCCGCCCAGCCCGCCGTCACTCAGCCAGCCGCTCAGATGCAGCCCGCCGCTCAGCCCGCCGCTCAGATGCGGCCCGCAGCCGCGCAGCCCGCCGCCGCCGACGCGCCGAAGGAGACCCCAGCATGACCGACACCGTTCGCGGCCCCTTCATCGTCATCGGCGAGAACATCCACTCCACGCGGGTCCTGCTCCGAACCGGGGCCCGGGTCGCGTCGCAGCCGGACGGCCGGCCGGCGCTCCCCTTCACGGACGACGAGGGCGTCGAGCGGCTCCTGCCGGTCCCCGATTCGGCCATCGAGGGGGCCGGCGAGCGGCAGAAGGTCAAGCACGTCAAGGCCGCGGTCCTCGCGGGGCTGGCCGGCGGCGCCGAGGCCGAGCTGGGCCGCGGCTACGTCCGCTTCCTCGCCCGGCGCCAGGTCGAGGCCGGCGCCGACTACCTGGACCTCAACGTGGACGAGGCCAGCAACGACGTGGACGGGCGCGTCGCGGCGATCCGCTGGCTCGTCGGCGCGGTGGAGGACGCCACGGGGGCGGCCCTGTCACTCGACTCGTCCGCGCCCGAGGTGCTCCATGCGGGGGTCGCCGTTGCCACCCGGTCGGCCGGGGCTCCGCTCCTGAACTCGGCGTCCCTCGAGCGGCTCGACGTGCTGGACCTGGCCGCGGCCGAGGGGTGCGCCGTGGTCCTGGGAGCCAGCGGCGCGCACGGCATGCCGGCGTCGGCGGCGGAGCGGGTGGCCAACGCCGAGCGGATCGTCGAGGCGGCGACGGGCCGCGGGATGGCCCTCGGCGCGCTCCACGTGGACCCCCTGGTCCTGCCAGTCGCGGTGGAGCCGGAGGTCGGCGCCTGGTTCCTCGAGGCGGTGCGAATCCTCCGGGCGGCGTACGGGCCCGGCATCCACATCACCGGCGGCCTGTCGAACGTGAGCTTCGGGCTTCCCCTCCGCAAGCTCCTCAACGACGTATTCATCGATCTCGCGGCCGAGGCAGGCGCCGACAGCGGCATCATCGATCCGGTGGCGAGCGACCCGCGCCTGGTCTTCACCCGGGGCCGCGAGGGCAGGGCCCGGACGCTCGCGACCAACCTCCTCACCGGGCGCGACCCGTTCGGGATGGAGTTCCTCACGGCCTACCGCGCCGGCGAGCTGGCCTGAGCCAGGGTCCGCGCTCGCTCGGCCCCGACCACCCGACGACGATCGAGAAGGAGCACCCGATGGCGGATCTCGAGGCCCTCGCGGCCGCGATCGAGGCCGGCGACCGGACGACGGCGACGGCGATCACGCGGGAGGCGGTCGCCGAGGGGCTGGACCCCCGGACCGTCCTCGAGGCGATGAGCGCGGCGATGGACGTCATCGGCCGCAGGTTCCAGTGCAACGAGATCTACGTCCCGGAGATGCTCATCAGCGCCCGGGCGATGAAGGAGGCGACGGCGATCCTCGAGCCGGTCCTCGTGGCGGCCGGCGTCCGGCCGGAGCACACCGCGGTCATCGGGACGATCAAGGGCGACCTCCACGACATCGGCAAGAACCTCGTGGCGATGATGTGGAGGGGCGCCAGCATCGATGTCGTCGACCTGGGCACGAACGTGAGCCCCGAGGCGTTCGTGGCGGCCGCGCGGGAGCACGGGGCGACCCTCGTCGGCGTGTCGGCCCTCCTGACGACGACGATGGCGGGCATGCGCGACGTCGTGGCCGCGGTCCGGGCCGCCGATCTGCCCGAGGTCAGGGTGATCATCGGCGGGGCTCCCGTTACGGCCGAGTACGCAGCATCGATCGGCGCCGACGGCTACGCTCCGGACGCCGCCAGCGCCGTCGCGGTGGCCAGGACGGCCATCGGCATGGCGTAGGAGGTGGCGATCCCAACGCCTCGTCGGGGTCCCCCGGGCGCGAGGCGCCTGCCCGGGCGGGTCGACGCCGTCCTCCTCGACGCCGGCGGCGTCCTCGTGCTCCCCGACCCGGTCGTGGTCGTCGCAGCCGGCGCACGAGCGGGAATCGCCGTCGATCCCGGGCGCCTCGAGGCCGCCCACTACGCGGCCATGGCGGCCTGGGACCGCTCGACCGAGGCCGAGCTCTGGGGGAGATACGTGGCGGTCTACTTCGAGGCCGCGGGCGTCCCGGCGGCGCTGCTCGACGCGGTGCTGCCGACTCTCGGGGAGACGCTCAGCTCCGGGGCGACCTGGTCGCACCCGATCCCGCCGGCCGTCGCAGCGCTGCGGGCGCTCGCGCGGATGGGCATCCCGATCGGGATCGTCTCGAACGCGGACGGCCAGGTCGAGCGGATCCTGCGGGATCTCGGCCTGTGCCAGGTGGGCACCGGGCCCGGGGTCGAGGTAGGGATCGTCGTGGACTCGACCGTCGCCGGATACGAGAAGCCCGACCCCCTCATCTTCGAGATCGCTCTGCGCGCGCTGGGCGTGGCGCCGCAGCGCACCATCCACGTGGGCGACTCGGCCCGCGCCGACGTGGCGGGCGCTCTCGCCGCGGACGTGACCCCGGTCCACCTGGACCCGTACGGGCTCTGCGACGACGGCGGCCACGTTCACGTCGACGCGCTCGCCGAGGTCGTCTCGCTGGTCGGCGCCGCAGGGTCCTGACCCGCGGGCTCGGCGGCGCGGCAGTGGCGGCGGCGCGGCAGTGGCGGCGGCACGGCCGGGCGGCGGCACGGCCGGGCGGCGGAGAGTGGCGGCCGTGCCGCGCCGGGGCAGCGCGGCAGTGGCGGCGGTGGCGCGGCGGGGCGGTCAGCCCGCGGGCTCGGCCCGGATCACGGCCTCGTCGTATGACATCGCCAGGCGCTCCCCGGGCTGGAGGACGAGGAAGTCCTCCGGGGCCCAATCGCCGTCGACAAGGCGGCGCACCAGGATCAGCTCGCCGGCCAGCTTCTCGAAGGTCCAGCCGCGTCTCTCGGCATCGTCGCGCGCCTGGGCCTCGACGGCGGCCGTCCCCTGCCGATCGGCGATGGCCATGTCGACGAACGCCGCCCGGTCGTAGTGCGAGCTCCAGCCGCCCAGGGCCTCCATGAGGTACGCCGCGTTGTCCTCCCCGTACTTCGCCACGTACTCCTCGTGGGTGGCGCGGGCGGCCGCGTCGGAGACCGCCCCCATCCCGGCGAACGCGCCGCCGTCGTCGGACCGCTCCACGAAGTCCTGCACGTACCAGTAGGTGCCGGGGTGGCCCGTGAACTCGGCGGTGTACCGCTCGCGGGAGCCCAGGAAGAGCGTGATGCAGTCGTGCGCCCGGGGCACCACGAGCGGGATCGACCCCGCCCGCAGCCCGGCGGTCGCGGCCCCGCAGAGCCCGTAGGCGAGGATGATCGCGTCGTACGGCGCGCCCGCCCCGCCGGCCGCGGCGGTCGGGACGTCGCCGCCGCCGGTTCCGTGCCGGCCGGCAGCTTCGGGCCCGCCGGTCGCTCCGTCGACCGCGTCGTGCTCGCCGGCCGCTCGACCCCCGCCGGTCGCTCCGTCGACCGCGTCGATCTCCTCCTGGAGGATCGACCGCAGGTTCGGGGGGTCGTCGTGGAGGCCCCGGCGGTTCAGGTGGACGTCGACGACATGAGGCGACCGCGCGGCGCACAGGTAGACCGAGCGGGCAAGGACCTCGCAGGTGAGGGCGAGCAGGCGCATGGGTTGCAGGGTACCGGGAGCGATCGCCGGATGCGGCGCGTGCTGACGCCCGCCGGAAGCGCCGACCGCGTCGCCCGGCGGAAAGCGCCGACCGCCGGCTACTTCGTGAAGGTGAACGTGGAGATCATCGCCTCGAAGACCGGCGTGCCGTCCGCCTCGGTGCGGCCCTGGTCGGTGAGGAAGATGTCCCAGCCCATGTCGCCGTGCAGGGCGAGCACCTCGGCCACGTAGACCTCGGGCGCCTGGGCGGAAGCCTTGAAGCGATACGTGACGAAGCGCGCCGGCTGGCCGTCCAGGGTGATCGATTCGTCTCGCTCCAGCTTCGCACCCAGCTGCTCCACGTACAGGGCGAGCACCTCCTGCGAATAGCGCTCCAGGGTGTACCCGGCCCGGTCGCTGGGAGCGACGAACACGTAGGGCGTCCCGTCGGCGAGATACGAGTCCTGGCCCTCCGCCTCGGTGACCGTCCAGCCGGCCGGGTGAGCCATCGAGTAGCCGAAGCGCTCGGACGAGAACCGCTCCCAGACGTTCCCGGGCGCGGCGACCGTCGCGGGCCGGCCCAGCCCGGCAAGGTCGAGGTCCATCACGAGCCGCGCCGCGACCGTGGTCGCACCAGCGGCCTGGTTCCAGGTCACGTCGAACGACCAGGCCGCGGGCGAGCCGTCGGCCTCGGCCCAGAACTCCATCGCGATCTTCGTGTCCTGCATGCCCGGGCTGGTGAACCCCAGTGCCTCCGGCGAGATCGTCGCGGAGGCGGGTGGCACGAGACGCTGGAGCTGCCGGCCCCCATGGGTCGCCACGCCCCGATCCTCGAGCGAGGTGAGCGACCTGAGGAAGGCGGAGAGCGACTTCGTCCGGTCGTTGGGAGTCGGGTTGAGCAGCCATGGCCCGCCGCCCGAGCTGTTCCACTGCTGGGTGCCGATCCGGATCGACTGCTGGGTCTGGCTCGCGCCGGGGGTCTCGAGGGTGATGATCGACTGCGAGTCTTCGCCGCTGATGGTGATGGTCCCGGTGACCGGCACCTCCGCGGTGTCCACCGAGATGCTCCCGGAAACCCCGAGGGAGCCGCTGCGGGCCGCGAGGATGCGGGCCAGGAACTCCGTAGCGACGTCCACTGCGGCGGGCGTCGGCGTGGCCGTCGGCGAGGCCGTCGGCGGAAGCACGGGAGTCGGCGCGGGCGTGGGAGTGGCGGCGCTGCCGCAGGCGGCCAGGGCGAGCGCGAGCGCGCCGGCGAGGGCGACGCGGAACAGGCCCGATCGGGACATGAGCCGCCCCCTCCCATGTGTGCGCCGCCTCGACGAGGCGGTCGACGGTCCCGGCATTGTGCCCGGATCCGCCTGACTGGTCGAGGGCCGCCATTCCGGTACAGTTGCGCGACGCTCTGCCCGGCCGCCGACCGCCAGGAGATCACGCACCCGTGTCCCTTCCCTCGCTCTCCCGGATCCCCGCCCCGCCCGACCCGATCCTCGGCCTGACCGAGGTGTTCCGCGCCGACACGCGGCCCGGCAAGGTGAACCTCGGGTCCGGCGTCTTCGTCGACGAGAGCGGGACGACGCCCGTCCTCCCGTCGGTCACGGAGGCCGAGCGGCGGATCCTGGCGAAGGGCGCGGCGAAGCTGTACCTCCCGATCGACGGCTGCGCCGCGTATCGCGACGCGGTCCGGACCCATGTCTTCGGCGAGGGGCACGAGCTCGCGACGAGCGCCAGCGTGGCGGTCAGCCAGACACCCGGCGGGACCGGCGGACTCCGAGTCGCGGCCGACTTCCTGCGCCAGACGGGCGCCTCGGCGACGATCTGGATGAGCGAGCCGACCTGGCCAAACCACCCCCAGCTCTTCGCGCTTGCGGGCTTTCGAATCCGCACCTACCCGTACACGGATCCCTCGGGCCGGAGGATCGACGAGGATGCCCTTCTCGGCGCCCTCGGCGAGGCGTCGCCCGGCGACACCGTCCTTCTCCACGGCTCGTGCCACAACCCCACGGGCGTGGACCCGTCCCCCGCTCTCTGGCGCGCGATCGGCGACCTCATCGAGGAGCGCCGACTGCTCCCGTTCGTGGATTTCGCCTACCAGGGATTCGGCGATGGGATCCGCGAGGACGCCGACTGGATGGATGGCCTGGTCCGACCGGGGGCCGAGCTTCTCGTCTCCACGTCGTTCTCCAAGAGCTTCGCCCTCTACAACGAGCGCGTCGGGGCGCTGCTGGTCGTCGCCCGCTCGGAGCAGGACGCGGCGGCGGCCCAGAGCCACGTGAAGATCGCGATCCGGTCGAACTACTCGAACCCGCCCTCGCACGGGGCGGACATCGTGACGACGATCCTCTGCGATCCGGCCCTCCGAGCCCAATGGGAGGCGGAGCTGGCCGCGATGCGAACGCGGATCAAGGGGAACCGGGTCCGCCTGGTCGAAGCCCTGGCGTCGCGGGGCATTCCCGGCGACTGGACGCCGATCGCCGAGCAGCGCGGCATGTTCGCCATGCTCGGGCTGACCGTCGAGCAGGTCGCCCGCCTCCGCGAGGAGCACGCCGTCTACGTCGTCGGGCGGGGTCGGATGAACGTCGCGGGCTTCACGGCGGCGACGCTCGGGCCCTTCGTCGACGCGCTCGCCTCGGTCGTCGCCGGGTAGCCGCGTGCCACTCGAGCCCACCGCCCTGTTCCGCGCCGTGGGCCTGACGCCCGACGGGCCCGCCCGATGGGGCGCGCCGATCCGGATGGCCGGTGCGGGTGTCTTCCTCGTGGAGTGGCCGGAGTCGGCGGAGCGCGCCCCCATCGACATCTCGGCCGTGGGAACGTGGCTCGCGCGCGTGGCCGCGCTCCGCGTCGACGGGGAGCGGCCGACCGGAAAGGCGCTCGCCGCACGGCTGGCGGCGTGGTGGCTTCCCGGCGAGACGGTCGTCTACGTCGGCTCCGGGAAATCGCTCGGCCGGCGGATCGAGGCCATGGCCGGCACGCCGCTCGGGGACGCGCGGCCGAACCCGGCCGGCCAGTGGCTGAAGGCCCTGCGCGGGTTCGAGGGCACGCGACTGTGGTGGGCCGCGACCGATGCCGCCGAGGAATACGAGGACGCGCTCCTCGAGGCGTTCGCAGCCGCGGTGCCGGAGGCCGCCAGGGCGGCCCTTCCTGCGCGGGCGCCGATCCTCCCGTTCGCGAACCGGCGACGACCCGGCGGGCCGGTCCGCCCGGACGGGATCTCGGGATCGACGGCCGAGCCCGCGGTGCCACCCGGACCGGCACCGTCCGCAACCGGGACCGGCAGCGGGCCGCGACGGCGCCCGGGCGAGTACTCCGAGGAGGACCTGGCCCTGCTCAACGACCTCCTGCAGCGCCTCGCCTGCGGGGAGCCGGCGCTCCAGATCACGCCGTCCCAGGCCAACGCCGAGGGCGCCGTCCGGCGCCTTCTCGGGGAGGACCCGTCGCGGCCTGCCAGCGCGCTCGGCCAGCTGCTCCGGGCCGGAAGGATCGAGGGCGCCCGCCAGGACCTCGACGGCCGCTGGGCGATCCGCTGCGCCCGCCGGAGCGGCTGAGGGCGCCACCACCCGGCACGGCGTGCCGTCGAGCCCCACCGCGGCAGCGAGCACGCCCCTCACCCTGGCGGGGCGACCTCCGGGCAGGTTCCCCGGTAGTCGCACCAGCGGCAGCGCCAGGCCTCGGGGCGGGCGTCGAAGGCGCGGCTCCGAACCGCCGTTACCATCGTGACCAGGTCACCCTCGAAGGCCGTGAGCTGATCGGCCGTGCGAGCCGTCGCGACCTCGGTACCGCTGTCCGCGAAGTAGAGGGCAAGTCGCGAGGCGGGTGGCAGGGGCCTGCCGGTCGCGGGATCACGCAGGGCGCCGCGGGCGCAGGCGTACGCGTAGGCGGTCAGCTGGCGGTCGACATCGACGTCGGCCTGCGACCGGGCCCGTCCGGTCTTGTAGTCGAGCACCTGGGTGGAGCCGTCGGGGGCGCGATCGAGCCGGTCGACGTACCCGACGAAGCGAATGCGGGTGGCTTCTCGGGGAATCGCCACGTCGATGCCGAAGCCGAGCTCGACTGCGACGGGGGTCGAGGGGTTGGCCGCTTCGCGCTCGAGGAAGCGCACGAGGACCGGCTCGGCACGCGCGCGGGCCTCGTCCAGCTCGGCGGGCGCCAGGCCGGCGCTCTCGAGCACTCGGTCGCAGGTTCGGCGCAGGGTCTCGAGGCCGGGCTCGGGGACCGGTTCGGGGACCGGTTCGTGGACCGGCCTGGGGATGACGGGGCTCGGCACGCCGGCGGCGATCGGGGCGGCCAAGGCTCCGCCAGCCCGACCGGGGGCGCCGTCGTCGTGGGCGTTCGCCCGGATCCGCTCGCGCACGAACATCTCGAACGCCTTGTGGACCGCGTTGCCGAAGGCGAACTGGCCGGGCCTCACCTCGCCCGGCACGCGCTCGACGTACCTGAAGGCGTAGCGGCGCGGGCAGGCCTCGTAGGTGGTCAGCGAGGAGAAGCTCTCGCAGGCCGGGAGAGGCGGTAGCGAAGGCGGAGAAGGAGGCGGATCCTCGATGGTGGTCATGGCCTGATACTGCCCGATGCCTGTGCCAGCTCCTCTGGCACGGCGGCCGCGACCGCCCTGTGCCGCCCAGGTGCCGCCCCTCGTTCGGAGACGCCCGGCGGGCGGCTCCGCCGCGACGGCCCGTCCGCGTGCCTCGTGAGCTCAGCGGTGCGCGACGATCGCGAGGATCGCGTCGCCGTAGCGATCGAGCCTGGCCGGGCCCATCCCCTTGATCCGCCGCAGGGCGGCCGCCGATCCCGGCCGCTGCTCCACGATCGCGACCAGCAGCGCGTCGTGGGCGACGACATAGGCGGGCACGCCGTCGGCGGCGGCGCGCGCCGTCCGCCAGGCGCGCAGGTCGGCCATCAGCGGCGCGTCCGTGGGGCGTGCCGCGCGCGGCGGCACGACAGGGGACCCCGGCAGCAGGGTGACCCGCTGCGCACGGCCGGCGCGCGATCCCGGCGCCGCTCCCGGCCGAGCCCCGGCCGTCGACGGACTCCCGGCCTCGAGCACCCTCAGGTAGCGGCTCGGGCGGCGCCTGGATTCGCGATCGCCCGGCCCGGCCCTGGCCTCCGCCCAGGAGAGGTGGAGGTGCCGCCGGGCGCGCGTGAGGCCGACGTACAGGAGCCGCCGCTCCTCCGCGAGCGCCTCGTCGTCGTCGGCCGCCTGCCGGATCGGCAGGGTCCCCTCCTCCAGCCCGGGAAGCAGCACGGCGTCCCACTCGAGCCCCTTCGCCCGGTGGAGCGTGAGCAGGTTCACGCCGTCGGCCGAGCCCTGCGCCTCGGCCGCGACCCGCGCCGCGAAATCGGCGAGCACTGCCCGGGCGTCCGGCTCCGGGCCGGCGTCGGGTTCCGGGGGGATGTCCGGCTGCGGGCGGGTATCCGGCTGCGGGCGAGCGTCGAACGCCGGGACCGCCTCGAGCCCCGTCGGCGCCCCGCCACCCGCGCGCCCGACGGCCGGCGCCGCGGCGGCCGGTGCCGCCCCGAACCCCGGGCGCCCCCGCCCGCCTGCCGTCTCGCGGGCGATCTCCAGGACGAGCGCGAGAGCCGCCGTCCGCTCCCGCGACTCCGCGCCCGCGGCATCGCCGTCGGGGTCGAAGCCGAGGTTCTCCCGCAGGCTCGCCTCGAGGGCGGCAACGACCTCCGCCCCGCGCGCCGTGGCGGGCAGCCGGCGCAGGAGCCGGAGCGCCTCGCGGACCTCGGGCCGCTCGAAGAAGCGCTGCCCGCGGACACGGAAGGCGATCCCGGCCTTCGTGAGGGCCGCCTCGAGCGGCGGCACCTGGGCGTTGACCCGGACCAGGACCGCGATCTCGGCCGGTGGCGTTCCATCGGCCACCAGCCGGCGGATCGTCGCCACGAGCAGCACGAGCTCCGCCTCGCCGTCGGCGCAGCGCCGGATCGTCGGCTGCGGGCCGGGGGGCTGCGTCGCCACGAGCCGTTTCCGGCGCCCCTCGGCCGCGAGGAGGCGGTTGGCGAGGGCGAGGACCTCGGGGCTGCTCCGGTAGTTGCGGTCGAGGGTCACCTCCCGGGCCACCGGGAAGCGCGCCGCGAAGCCGGTGAGGAAGGCCGACGTCGCGCCGGCGAACGTGTAGATCGTCTGGTCCTCGTCGCCGACGACGCAGAGGTCGTCGCGGTCCCCGAGCCAGAGCTCGAGCAGGTGCTGCTGGAGCGGGTTCGTGTCCTGGTACTCGTCGACGCTGAACCAGCCGTAGCGCGCCCGGACCGTCGCGGCCGCCGCCGGGTCCGACTCCAGGAGGTCGACTGTGCGGGTCAGCATGTCGTCGAAGTCGAGCCGGCCCGCCCGATCCTTCTCCCGCTCGTAGTCGGTCCAGAGGCGGACGAACAGCTCGACCGGGATCGGCGGGCTCCGGTCCCCGGCCTGGCTCGCGTACGTCGCCGGCCGGAGGCGCCTGCTCTTCGCCCACTCGATCTCGTCGGCGAGGTCCTTGGCCGCGGTGAAGCGGTAGCCGCCCGGCAGTGACCGCGAGAGGCGGCCGACGATGGGGATCTTCGAGTCGAGCACGGCCGGCGCGGCCTCGCCACCATGGTGGAGCGGCCAAAAGTGGCGGAGCTGCGCGAGGGCCGCCGCGTGGAAGGTCCGGGCGGTGATGGCCGGGAGGCCGAGCCCCTGGAGGCGCCCCACCATCTCGGCTGCGGCCTTGTCGGTGAACGTGACCACGAGGATGCGCCGCGGGTCGACCGCGCCGGTCGCCACCGCGTAGGCGACCCGGCGGCTGACGACCCGCGTCTTGCCCGATCCGGCGCCGGCGTGGACGACGAGCGGGCCCCGCGTGATCCGGACTGCCTCGACCTGAGCCGGATCGAGGCCCGCGAGCAGCGCCTCCGGATCGCTCGTCAGCACGCCCGGCGGCTCATGCCCCACGAGGTCGCGCGCTCGCAGGACCGGTCGCGTCGCGACGGCGTCGGCCGAGCGGGGCCCGGCGTCGGATCACGCTGAGGCGCCCGGCGACGCCACCGGCAGTCCGAGCGCTCGAGCCGCCTCCGCCAGGCGGCGGTCGTAGGTGACGAACGCCGCGAGATCGGCGCCCAGGGCCGCGGCCGAAGCGAGATGGATGGCGTCGAGCGTCCTCAGCGTGGCCGGGCCGATCGACGCCGCAGCGGCGGCGATCCCAGGCTCCAGGCCCACGACCACGAGGTCGTCGAGGAGGCCGGCAACGTGCTCGAGCCGAGCCGGCGCCCGGCGAGCCACGGTGCGTTCGACCTCGACCCGGCCGACGATGCTCGTAGCCTGGCGGGAAAACGGGGCGAGGAAGGCCCGCAGGTCGTCGCCCTCCCGCTCGTCGACGAGGAGCTTGGCCATCGCGGATGCGTCGACGTAGACCGTTCGTTCGGTCACCGGTCGTCCTCGTCGCGCATCTGCTGGAGGACCTCCGACAGGGTCGGTCCCGGTCCGATGTCGATCGGTTCCCACTCGGCGAGGTTGCCACCCTTGCCGGGGTAGGCGCGGCCCTCGGCGATGAGCCTGTCGAGGACGCTCATCCGCGCCGGCGGCAGAGGCGCCAGGCGCGCCACGGGGCGGCCATGCTCGGTCACCTCGATCGTCTCGCCGGCCTCGATCCGCCGCAGATAGACGGACAGGTTCTGGCGCAATTCCCGAACGCCGACACGCGCCGGCGTCGCGTCGCCCTCCCGGACGTGTTCCGGGCGGGGCGGATAGACGGGAGCGGGCGTGGGCGCCGGGCGCGGGTTCTGATCGGCCATGTAGCACATGGTAGCACATGACGGACCCGGATCCTCCAACGATGTCGCGGGCACCGGGGGCGCCCCTGGCGAGCGGGGTGCGTCGCCCGGAACAGGGTCGGCGACGGGGCGCACACCCGAGCACGCCATGGCCGTGGCAAGATGGCACGACGACCGGGCCGGCTGATCTCAGGTGTCCACGACGCGGTCGAGTTGGTGGCCTTCCCGGGCGCCATCGTGGCCGGAGCCGGGCGTCAGCAGCGGAGGATCCGGGTGTCGAGGGAGCAGGGCGACCAGGGACCGCGAGAGCCGGCCCGGTACGACGACCCGGACGAGGCCGCGATGCGACGGGCCATAGAGCGCTTCCGGGGGGCGACCGAGCGGGCCGGCGCCGGCTGCGACAGCGCGATCGGCGCCCATGCGGACGCCTGCGCGGCCCGCGCCCGGTGGCTCCCTCGCCTCGCGGAGAGGATCACCGACGCGGAGCGTGTCCGTGACGAGCGGCGCGACGCCTTCGCGATCCTTGCCGGCCGTGACGATCGGAACCTCGCGATCGTCGAGGCCGCCGAGGCCCTCGACCACGCCGAGAAACGCGTCGACACCCTCCGCCGCCTCCGCGACGATGCCGCTCGCGCCGAATCGACGCGTGCGTCGATGATCGAGACGGCGCGGCGCGTGGAGGAGACCGCCCGAGAGCGGGGCTGGCACCAGGGCGACAGCGGGGAGCTCCCGCCTCCCGATGACTGGCGCGACGTCGGCTAGGAGAACGCGGGGACCCGGTCGAAACGGCGAGCGGCCGGCGGCATGCGCGCAATGGGCGCGGGCGCGGCCGACGAGGGCGCCAGAGCCCTACCCCGCGCCGGCCACTTCGACGAGCCGGCAGAGTGCGTTCGCCAGCTGCATCTGGCGGGGCGTGGCGCATGAGACGCGGACGAGCGCGGGCGACGCCACGACGAGGGCCACGCAGCGGGCGCGCGAGGTGGCCACGTTGAGGCGGTTGAGGGAGTACAGGAACTCCATGCCGCGCGGCGCGTCCTCCGCGGAGGACGACCCCATCGCGTAGATGGAGAGCGGCGCCTCCTGGCCCTGGAACTTGTCGACGGTGCCGACGCGCGCGCCCGCGAAGCCGGCTGCCCCCAGGGTCGCGGCGATCCGGTCGACGTGGGCGTTGTACGGCGCGACGATCACGATGTCCTCGAGGCGGAGGCGCGCCGCGACCCCGTCGCGGTTCGTCCAGCGGGCGCCGCCGTCGAGCAGGCCGCGGACGATGTCGACGATCGCGCCGGCCTCCTCGATCGAGTCGGTGTCGTTGCCCGCGTGCTCGACCGGCAGCCAGCGGATGCCGCTGCCGTCGATGCGGGCGCCGACCGGGACGGGCACGTCGTGGGTCGCGCGCGGGCCGGCCGGGACGGGCGTGTCGTGGGTGGCGGCCGGGCCGGCCGGTACGGGTGCGCCCGGAGCGTCGCGATCCACGGGCGCGGCGGGCTCGCCCCCGAGCCGGCCGCGATCGCCTGGCGCTCGAGGCCCGCGATCGGGTGCAGCTCCGAGGCGTAGAAGAGCTCGCTGGTGTAGGCGCAGATCGCGGGGTGGAGGCGCCAGGTCTTCTCGATGAAGAGGCCGCGATCGGGCGGCATGGTGGCGTGCGGCGGCTCGCCCGGGGCGCCGGCGAGGAGATGGCCGAGGGCGCTCCGCTCGGCGCCGGGCGGGTGGCTCCCCTTCAGCGGCTGGTCGAGCTGCTGCGGGTCGCCGAGGAGGACGAGCGAGCGCGCGGCCGGCGAGACGGCGACCGTGTTGGCGAGGCTCATCTGGCCGGCCTCGTCGACGATGAGGACGTCGACGCTCCCCGCGAGGGCGGCCGAGGACCAGAGCCAGGCCGTGCCCCCGACGACGTCGAGGTCGCCGGCGGCAAGCGCCGACGCGATCGCGGGCGCGGACATCAGCGTCTCGGCGTGGACGTGGGTGGGCTCCTCGTCCTGGCCGGGCTTCTGGCCGATGCGGACGACCAGGCCTGCCTCGGCGGCTGCCTCGTGGACGGCGTCGAGAACGTTGCCGATGACCTTGTGGCTGTTGGCCGTGACTCCGACGGTCCGCCCGGCCGCGACGAGATCCAGGATCATCCGTGCCCCGGTGTACGTCTTCCCGGTGCCGGGCGGCCCCTGGATGGCGAGGGTCGAGCCGTCGAGGCGGAGGACCAGGCGTCTCGCGACCTCGAGGGCCGTCTCGTCGTCGCGGCGGAGCGGGGATCCCGGCACGACTCCCGGGATCCGCGGGGGCCGGCGCAGGAGCAGCTCCCTGCCCGCGCGATCCGCGGGTCCGTCGTTCGCGATCCCCTGCTCCACCGTGCGTCGCCCGATCTGCAGGAGCGCATCCTCGATGACCGTCGTCGCCACGTTGTCGAACGGGATGAGCGAGCGCGGCGTCCCCGCGGCCAGGTCGCCGGCGGTGCGCCGCAGGGTGAGCGTCCCGGCGACCTCGTCGATCTCCTGGATCTTCCCCACCGAACGCCGGGCGCGGGGGTCGTCCACCCGCCGCCCGACCTTCACGGCGTGGTCCTGGGGCCGGAAGACGTACTTCTCCAGCCGCCCCGCCCGCCCGGCGGGTCCCAGGTCGGCGACACGCTCGACCATCCCGATCGGCTCGCGCTCGTCGACGAGGTCGACGTCGGTCATTCCGCAGAGCTCGTAGTAGCGCCACCAGAACGCCTTGTTCTCGCGGCGGTGCCAGCCCAGCAGCTGGGCCAGGAGCCATGTCGCCCGTTGTTCGTCCGTCGTCGTCGGGGCCGCCAGGTCGATCTCCCCGAGGCCGTGCGTCAGCGCAGCCACGACGGCGGCGACCTCGGCCGCGCGCCCCACGGGCTCGGCCGGCTCGGCGGCGGCGGGCTCGACGGGCGGCCGGGGGATCTCCAGCCCCAGCCGGTCCCCGAGGTCGAGGCGCCGGGCCTCCAGCCAGTCACGAAGGCGCAGCGTGCTCACGACGTCGTCGCGGTTGTAGCCCTCGATCTGGGCGAGGATCGCGTCGCCCACGAGCCCCTCGGCGTTGGCGCCGCGGCCGAGCCAGGTCTCGAACTCGACGATGCTGCTCCCCGCGTCCTTCAGCGCGACCTCGCGGGTGAGGCCGTAGAGGGGCTCGAGGCGCTTGATGGAGTAGCTCTCGACGCTGGCCCGGATCCCCTGCCGGACGACGCGGTAGAGGTCCACGAGGACGCGACCCCGCAGGAGCCGGTCGACCTCCTCCTCGCGGGTCGCATGGCGCTGGGCCAGCCGGGCGAGGGCGGTCTTCTCGTAGGCCGCGTAGTGGTAGACGTGCAGGGTGGGGTCTGCGTCGAGCCGGGCGATCAGGAAGTCCACCAGGCGCTCGAAGGCGGCCTTCTCGGCCGGGAGGGTGACGGCACCGTCGGCGTCGCGGCTCCAGAAGGCGAGGAACCGGGGGATCGCCGGGGACCCACGCGCGCCGGCGGCGGCGCCCGCTCGGTTCGCGGCGGGGGCGTCGCCTTCGCCCGCGCTCGCTGCATCGCTCACGCCGACCCATCGCGGATCGTCCTCCGCCGCCGAAGGGTCCAGGACGCCGAAGAGGTAGTCGATCCCGTCGTCGAAGGCGAATGGGTCGCCCTCGAGGTCCAGGAAGAGATCGTGCGGCGACGGCTCGGGCAGGACGAGGAAGCCCCGGTCGGGCACGAGTGTGCGGTCGCCGCCCGGCGCGCCCGTCAAGCTCACCGCCGCCCCGGCATCGCCCGTGGCCGGCATCGTCGCCCACTCCGGCTCCAGCAGCTCCCAGACGACCTCGCCTCGATCCTCCCCCTCCACCTGGATCCGCGCCTGCTCGCGGACGCGCTCGAGGGCCGGGCGGCTGCTCCACTCGAGGCTGGGGAGCCCCGCCAGGTCGAGCGCGGCCAGCCCGCGCCGCGTGGCGATCCTGCCCGGCCGCGCGCCGGGCTCCCCTTCCTTGAGACCGCGGCGCTGGCGGCGGCCGATGCCCGCGACGAGGCTCAGATCGTCGTCGGCCCGGCGCCGGTCCCGGCAGACGGCCCACCACCGGCAGACGTCGCAGTGCTCCACCGGCTCGGGATAGGTGCTGGTCGGCGGATAGGCTGGAGGGCCAGCGGCCGTCGGGCCGGCTGCGGGGCCAGCGGCCGTCGGGCCGGCTGCGGGGCCAGCGGCGGTCGGGCCGGCTGCGGGGCCAGCGGCCGTCGGGCCGGCTGCGGCCAGGAAGTCGGCCTTCACGCGACGGTAGTAGGCCATGTAGTCGTCGACTCGCAGGCTGACGATCTCGCGGGCGCTTCCGCCAAGGGCGATGTGGAGGAGCTCGGGCCGCCGCCCCTGGAGCCGCTCCAGCTGGTCGACGTACGAGCAGACCTGCAGGACGGCGCCGGCCTTCACGTGACGGGCCAGCTTCGTGTCGGCGACCTCGTAGTGCCAGGCACCGAACGCGCTCGGCTGGTCCCCCGGCTCGTGATCCACCCGTTGGAGGAAGTCCGAGTGGCCCCGCCACGTCTCGTCGAAGAACGTGGCCTGGTACACGACGTCGGCCCCGGCTCGCATCGCCGCCTGGGTCAGGGCGCACGCCTCGCGGAGGCCCGCCCGCGTGTTCGCCGCGGATCCGTCGCGGGGGATCTCGACGATCGTCCGCCCGGCTGCCCGCAGGTCGTCGAGGTACCGGCGCTCGTGCTCGTAGCCACGCTCCTGGATGAGTTCGATCGTCGGATCGCTGCGGATCGGCTTCTTCACGAGGCCGGCCAGCGCAGCCCGCTCGAGCTCGAAGCGGTGGCCGCAGGCGAGGAAACCCACGAGGTCCGTGGCCGAGTAGACCGGAGCGCCGTCGAGAAGCTGCATTCCGGCTCATCCTACGGGCCGCGTGTGCCGGGTTGTGTGGCACGGGCGGGACCGCATCGCGGGGGCATCGGGGCTCGGCGCGGAGGGGTGCCCCGAGAGCGATGACCGTGTACGCATCGCGGGGGCATCGGGCCCGGAGCGGAGAGGATGAGTGCCCCGTGAGCGATGACCGTGTACGCATCGCGGGGGCATCGGGGCTCGGCGCGGAGGGGTGCCCCGAGAGCGATGACCGTGTACGCATCGCGGGGGCATCGGGGCTCGGCGCGGAGGGGTGCCCCGAGAGCGATGACCGTGTACGCATCGCGGGGGCATCGGGGCTCGGCGCGGAGAGGATGGGTGCCCCGTGAGCGCAGGCGGTCGTGCGGTCGCGGCCGGGTCAGAGCTCGTCGTCGAGGTCGCTGTCGGCGGGAACCGCCGTGTCCCAGGCGGGACCGTCATTGATCCACTCGCTGGAACCGGGCAGGGCCAGGCCGAAAGCGAGGGCAGGTCGCCGGGTGGCGACTCCGGCGTCGAGGGCCGCGAGCAGCACCGCGAACCGCCTGAGCGGCAGGCCGGTCGCCTTCCCATGCTCGATGCGCACCAGCGTCGTCTGATCGATGCCGGTCATTGCCTCGACGGTGCGCTGCGAGAGGGCGGCGTGTCGGCGCGCGCCGAGCACCTGGCGACCGAGCACCTCAAGTGCCGCGGCAATCTCGTCATCGACCGGCTTGTCCCACATGACGGCATTCAAGCAGGCAGCGCTTCACCGCGACGTATCGGCCACTCACCACTCAGGTGCTGCTCGCGGGTGTGGCGCGTCGAGGGTCCTGAGGATCGAGGGAGCGGCCCCGCGATGCGCGGGCGATGCGCGGGCGATGCGACCGAGGGAGCGGCCCCGCGATGCGCGGGCGATGCGCGGGCGAGGCGGAGCGGCCCCGCGATGCGCGGGCGATGCGCGGGCGAGGGAGCGGCCCCGCGATGCGCGGGCGATGCGCGGGCGATGCGCGGGCGAGGGAGCGGCCCCGCGATGCGCGGGCGATGCGCGGGCGATGCGCGGGCGAGGGAGCGGCCCCGCGATGCGCGGGCGATGCGGCCAGGGGCATCAGATTCCGGAAGGGGTCCCACTGTGCACGCCGGCGCGGCCTGCTCGCGCCGGGTTCCGCATCCGTCGGCACGCGAGGTTGGCTCGGAAAGGCTCCGAGGAGCGGTCGATCGGCGCTGAGAGACGGTCGGTCGGCGGCGGAGGGGTTCGCGAGGCGAGCCCGGGTCTCCAGGCCGGCAGCCGGGGGGCCGGTGGGTCGGCACCGGGACACGGTCGGGCGGCAGTGAAGGGATCAGCGAGACGCGCTCCGTCTCGTCACCGAGGGCCACGAGGCGCGGTCAATCGTCGTCGGACTCCGAGTCGTCGTCGGACTCCGAGTCGTTGGGCGGCAGCAAGTCGTCGCCCGAATTCGGAGCCGTCGTGCGACTCCGAGCCCGCCCGGGCGGGCGCCTCGTTGGACTCGGTCGCGCCCGTGGGGAGGGGCTGCCCACCCGAACCCGGCCGGCCGCCGTTGCCCGGCGTCACCTCGAGCGTCCCGCTGATCGCGTTGCGGCTGGCCTGGTCGACGGCGACACGAAGCGACCAGGTGCTGCCGTCGATCGTGGAGCAGGTGGCGTCGATCGTGGTATCGCCGACCGCGCCGACGGTTCCCTGGCAGACCTGGCCCGAGCCCGTGTTGAGGACCACCTGGCCGGACGCGATTCCGCCGTCGTCGGCGCCTTCGAGCTGGACGAGGAACGCCCCCGTCCCGTCCGCGGTCTGGCCCTGGACCTGGACGGCGCTGCCGTGGCGGGCGAGCGTCCCGTCGAACGGCAGCGGGCTCGACACGGCCACCCCGATCCCGATCGGACCCGGGGTCGCCGCCGCGCCGGAGCCGGCCGCGGCTGCGCTGCCCGTCGCGGCGCCCGTGGGGACGGTGCCGCCGGCGCGCGCGCTCCACCCGGGCCGCAGCGGACCCACCATCGTGAAGCCGACGACCCCGAAGACGGCGACGATCGCGACGATGGCCCCAACCGGTCGGGCCCGCGCAGGCGGCGCCGGGAAGAGGCGGAGAAGAAGCAGGAAGACGACCAGGGAGAGGCTGCCCCCGTATAGCACCAGGCCCCAGATCGTGCGCGTGTCACTGCCGGTGGCGATCCCGTGGACCAGCACCATCGCGAAGGCCACGAAAGAAAGGACGTGGAACCGGCGCCACCAGGCGTAGCCGATCCGGCCCCGGAGGCGCTCCGAGAGGTAGATCGCGAGGGTCAGGTACCCGGCGATGACCCCGAGCGCGACCCAGACCGGGCGGTACGAGGTGAGGAACGGCACGAGCACGTCGGGCACGCTCATCCTGATGAATGGGTCGAGCACGATGGCAGTGACGTGCACGACGACGAACACGAGGGCGAGCAGGGTGACGAAGCGGTGGACCTCGTTCGTGACGAACCGCGTCCACCGCGGCGAACGCCAGCCCAGGCTGAGGGCGAGTCCCATCGCCACCGACGCGGTCAGGAGCGCAAAGGCGACGAGGCCGCCGGCGCGGGCGATCTCCCAGGAGAGAGAGCCGGCGGTCATGCGGGTCCTCGGGTGGCGAGAAGGGGTTCGGTGCCTGCCGCCACGGGGAGGGTGGCTGCTGCCGCGCGGACGGTGCCTGCCGCCACGGGGAGGGTGCCTGCCTCCATGCGGTCGGCGCCTGCCGGCGCGGAAACGGTGCCGTCCGCCCACGGGCCCACGATCGTCTCGACGCCGTCGCGCCCGACGAGGAGGGCCGAGATGCCGACTCGGAGGAGGAACCGCGCGGCCGCGGCGCGACCCAGGACGAATGCGACCTTGGCGGCGACCTCGGCCTGCGCGCAGGTGGCGGCGGCGGCGGTGACGGACCACAGGTCGGTGCGCGCGGCGGCGCCCGTCCGCGGGTCCACGAGATGATGCTGCTCCACGCCGCCGCGCCGCCACGCCCGCCGCGAGACACCCGACGTCGCCAGCGCACCGGCCACGATCGCCACCTCGCGCTCCCCATGGCGGACTTCGAGGGCCACCGGCCAGGCGGAAGCGGCCGGCGGCAGCCCCCTGACGGCCATGTCGCCGCCGGCGTCGACGACCGCCGCCGCAACGCCGCGACGGACGAGCTCGTCGAGCGCGGCATCGACGGCCATCCCCTTGGCGATGCCCCCGAGGTCGAGGCCGGATCCGGTCGCCAGCCGGACCGTCCCGGCGGCGTGGTCGATCTCGATCGAGCGCCAGGCGCCGCCCGGTCCGGCCAGGACGGGAGCCGGGCCGTCACGGAGCACCTCGTCGAAGGTCCGGTCATAGCCGAGGGCCCGCAGGTGCGGCTCGAGCGCGGGATCGAAGATGCCGTCGGTGGCGCGGGCGGCACGCAGGGCTGCCTCCACGACCTTCAGCAGGAGCGGCGAGACGCGCACGGCCCGACCGGCCGACGCGTTCAGCCTCGAGAGCTCGCTGTCGGGCCGGAAGCGGGTCAGCGACGCCTCCCACTCTGCGAACAGCTCCTCGACGACCCGCAGGGCGGCAACGTCGCGGCCCGATAGGACGACCGTCACGGCCGTGCCCATCGCCCGGAACTCGTGCCGGAAGAAGCCCGGCGGGGTCGCCAGCCCGGCCGCGGTGGCGAGCGAGCCCGTGGTCACGGCGGCTCCTGGAGCGGGAATGACCGTGGACCCCTCAGGACGTGCGGCCACGAACGACGGGTCCGCCGCTCGACCCGCTCCCGCCTGTGCCGAGGATGGGCCGAGGCTGCGAAGCGGCCCGACCGAAGAAGTCGGTTGAAGGCACCGCGGCCCGACCCGGGGTGCCCGACGTCGGAGCAGCAGCGGCCGAAGGGGCGGCATTCGTGGCGCCGACGACATTGCCGGCGACGAGTCCCCAGGCCAGGCCGAAGCCGGCCGCGGCGACGCCGATGGACAGGCGCTTGACCCGGGAGGCAAAGCGCCGCGGTTCGTGGACCAGGGGAGACGGTCGTGCGGCGCCGGCCCGAAGCGAGCGCTGCGTCGTGGTGCTCATGGGCGGAGTCTCACCGCGCAATCTTGGAGCATCATTGGAGTCGTGAACACCCCCCAGGCCTGTCCATGACCTCACCCCGGGGCCCCGGACGGAGGCCGCCACGCCCGCCGTCGATCCTCGTCGTGGAGGATCAGCCGGCCCTCGCCCGCCTGCTGCAGAAGGTCCTGACCGAGGAAGGCTTCCGGGTGACGCTCGCCTTCGACGGCCCGACCGGTCGCGACGCCGCCCTCGCGGACCCGCCCGACGAGGTGATCCTCGACATCGGCCTGCCGGGGCTCGACGGGCTCGCCGTCTGCCGCGCCATTCGTGCCCGGGGCCTCCGGATGCCCATCGTCATGCTGACCGCCCGGGACGCGGTCCCTGATCGGGTTGCCGGCCTGGAGGCGGGAGCCGACGACTACGTGCTCAAGCCATTCGCCTTCGAGGAGCTGCTGGCTCGTCTCCGCGTCCACCTGCGGCGCAGCGGCGTCGCGGCCGGGCCGGTCCGGGTCGCCGACCTGGTCATCGATCCCGACGCCCACACTGCCACCCGCTCGGGCAGGCCGATCGAGCTGTCGGCCCAGGAGTTCTCGCTGCTCGAGCTCCTTGCCCGTCACGTCGGGCAGGTGCTCACCAGGGACCGCATCCTCGAGCACGTCTGGGGCTACGATGCCGAGCCGTCGTCGAACGTGGTCGACCTGTACGTCCACTACCTGCGACGCAAGGTGGACCATGGCTTCGGCGCCCCATTGATCCACACGGTCCGGGGCGTCGGCTACGTGCTGCGAGCCTGACGCCCATGTTCGAGCGCGTCCGCCTCCGCCTGGTCGTCGCCAACGTCCTCGTCATCGCGGGGATCGTCCTGACCCTGGGCGTCGGGGTGGTGGTCGCCATGGACCGCTTCCTGGTGGACCAGCGCGCGCAGACGCTGCGGACCGTCGCCCGCGAGATCGTGGAGCGCCTGCAGGCCGACCCGGGCGACGTCGCCCTGCCGTCCGGCGGGGCGTTCGCCGGGACCTTCGCGGCCGCCTGGAACGCCGCGGGCCAGCTGGTTGCCGATCCGGCCGGCGTCGGGGCCGACGCCCTGAAGCCGGCGTCCGCGGCCGCGACCAGGGATGGATCCCAGGCAGTCATCCGCCTGCCGTCGGGGGGCGACGCCGTCGTCGTCTCCTTCCTCGCCCGGGAAGGAGCGATCGTCCAGGTCGGCCAGGACCTGGCCTCGGTCCGAGACGTGGAGCGCCAGGTCACGCTCCTCCTCGTCCTGGCGGGATCCATCGGGCTCCTGCTGGCCGTCGCGGCGGGCTGGGTCCTTGCCGAGCGGGCGGTACGCCCGATCCGCCGCGCCTTCGACCGCCAGCGCGAATTCGCCGCCGATGCCTCGCACGAGCTGCGCACGCCGCTCGCGGTGGTCGACGCCGGTCTCCAGGTGCTCGCCCGCCACCCCGCGGACACCGTCGGCGAGCACGGCGAGACCATGGGATCGATGCGCGCCGAGATCGGGCGCATGAACCGGCTGGTGGGCGGCCTGCTCACCCTCGCCCGGGCCGATGCCGGCGCTGCCGAGATCGTCCCGGTAGAGACGGACCTGGACGCCCTCGTCCGCGGCGCGGTGGCCGGCTACGCGGCGCTCGCCGCCGCCCGCGGCGCCTCTGTCGAGCTCGGCGAGATCACCGCCGGAAGCGCGCGGGTCGACCCGGACCGCATCGCCGAGCTGCTCGGGATCCTCGTGGACAACGCCCTGGTCCACGGCGGCCCCCGGGTCCGCGTGCGGGTGGCAGCGCGCCGTGCGGGCGGTGTCGAGCTGGTCGTCGCCGACGACGGGCCGGGGATTCCGGAGGGGGAACGCTCCCGCGTCCTCGAGCGGTTCGTGCGCGGCGACGTGGCGCGGTCGGGCGACGGCGCCGGACTCGGCCTCTCGATCGCCAGCTGGATCGTCGATGCCCACCGCGGGCGCCTGCTGCTGGAGGACAATCGGCCGGGGCTCCGCGCCCGAGTCACGCTCCCGGCCTGACGGCCGGCGTCACGGACCATCGGCGGGTTCCGGCGGGCCGGCCGGCGATGGCCTCAGTCCGCGCGGATCAGCCGGCGACCGGCACCGCGGCGGGAAGGCGCGCGAGCAGGGTGGTCGCGCCCAGCTCGGTGAAGACAGCTCGCGCCTCCTCGGCGGCTGCCGCCGCCGACGGATCGCCGGCGAGGAAGACCGCGTGCTCGAGGTTGGCGAGACCAAGCTCGAAGCGGATCCCGAGGTCGCGCAGGCCCGACTCGGCGGCCAGGTAGCCTGCCCGGGCATCGTCGGTGCGGCCCTCGAGCGCGGCCAGGCCCGCCCGGATCGCACAGAAACGGAGGTCGGTGGCGCGGCCCACGGAGACGTCGCTCTCGCCCAGCACCTCCCGGACGCCGGCGGCGTCGCGCAACCAGAGGGAGGCCCGGACCCCGAGAATGACGTCGAACGGGTACATCTCGCGGTTCGCGAGGAGCTCCGTCGCGTGTCGCCGCATGCCGCGGTCGTCGCCCGCCGCAAAGCACAGGTGCGCCCGCGCCTCGTGGTACATGCGGGCCATCTGGAAATCGTCCATCAGGGGCCCGAGCACGCGCTCGAAGCCTGCCGTCGCATCCTCGACGGCGCCGCGGTAGGCACGGACGAGGTAGACGCCGCCGAAGATGCTGGCGGTCTCGTCGGCGGGCAACAGCCCCTCCGTATCGAGATCGGAGGCGAGGGCCAGGATCGCGTCCCACTCCCCCACCTCGAAGGCCCCGTCGGCCCAGTTCCCGGCGAGCGCTCCCGCCGGGCCTGCCAGCCGCCGCCGTCGGGCGATTGCGAGGCCCTCCAGCGCGGCTGCCATCGCGCGCCGCGGATTGTCCGCCGCCTCCCACGCGGAGATGTTCATGGCGCAGCGCAGCCGGGCGTTCAGGAAGCCGTGCTCGTCGCAGAACGCGACGACGCCGCGCAGGAGCACGATCGCTTCCCGCGGGCGGCCCGCGCTGGTCACCGCCCAGGCACGGCTGACGAGCAGCTCCGCGATCGACTCCAGCTGCGAGCTGGCCTCGGCGCGGACGAGCGCCTGCTCGACCACGGGCAGCGCCAGGGCCGGTTCGCCCGACATCAGGTAGGCACGTCCGAGCTCGGCCTCCAGCCGCACCATGTCGGCGTCGGGGGCCCTGCCCGAGAGGTCGTCGACGGCCTGGCGGAGGATGTCCCGGGCCTCCTTCCCGTGCGTGTTGGAGGCGAGGATGCTCGCCAGCGTCGTATAGGCGCGGGCAGTTGCAGCCGGGTCGCCGCCGGCAAGCGCGGCCTCGAGCGCGCGACGCGCGTAGCCCTCCGCCCGATCGAAGTCGGCGACCTCCTTCGCGGCGTCGTAGGCGGCCACGGCGAGCCGGGTGAGGATCGCCTGCTGGTCCGAGGGATCCGCCGAGAGGGCGAGCGCCTGCTCGAGGAACCGCTGGGCGCCAGCGTAGGCATGCAGGTCCCGCGAGCGCGCGGCCGCGTCGAGAAGCGTGATGCGCGCCTTCGCCGCGATCTCGTCGCGATCCGCGCCCTCCGGAGAGAGCCGGTGGGCCTCCAGGTAGTGGGTCGTGACGATCCCGGCCAGCTCGGGGTCGTCGAGCTCTTCGAAGTAGCGCGCCGCGGCCAGGTGGCGGGCCAGCCGGTCGCGCTTCGCCAGGCGCTCGTAGGCGACCTCGCGGATGAGCCCCTGGACGAATCGGTACTGGCCGCGCTCCGGGGAACGCGGGTCGACCTCGAGCTCGAGGACCTCCTTGCGGGTGAGCGCGTCGAGGGTGGACCCGAGGTGCTCCGGGGAGTGTCCGGCGGCCGCCGCCAGAGCCCGGACCGTGAAGGAGTGACCAAGCACCGCCGCGTGCCCGACCAGCAGCCGCTCGGGCTCCGTCAGACCGTCGAGCCGCGATCCCAGGAGCCCGGCCAGCGTCGCCGGGATGGCGAGCGGGCCCAGCTCGCCGTCGAGGTGGTAGCGGCCGTCGCGCTCCCGGAGGACGCCCTGGTCGAGGAGCATGCGCACCATCTCGACCGCGTAGAGAGGGATTCCCTCGGCCCGCTCGACGATCGCCGCGATGGCCGGCGCCGGAAGCCCCGGGGCGAGGCCGACCAGGAGAAACGTGACCTCGCCGGGCGCCAGGGGGTCGAGCGGGAGGTTCGAGAAGCTGCGCAGGCCCGCACCCCAGGTCGGCCGCCGCTCGAGCAGGTCGGGGCGCGAGAGGGTGATGACGAGGATGGGCCGGGCACGCGAGCGGTCGGTGACGCTCTCGATGAAGTCGAGGAGCCCCGGGTCGGCCCACTGGAGCTCCTCGAAGACGAGGACGACGGTGCCGCGTTCCGAGATCCGCTCGAAGAAGGCCCGGCAGGCGGCCTCGAACTCCTCGCGCTCGCCGGGGGGCGCTGCCTCGAGGCCCAGGAGGGCGGCCAGGCGCGGCTCCATCCAGGCTCGCTCGGACGCATCGGCGACGTACTCGCGGAGCGTCGCGGCGAGCTTCTCTCGCGACGTCGGGGCGTCGTCGCTGGCGGCGATGCCGGCCCTCTCGCGGACCATCTCGCCGAGCGCCCAGAGGGCCAGGCCCTCCCCGTACGCCGGGGAGCGGCCGCGGTGCCAGTAGATGTCGGCCGCGACGCCGTCGACGTATTTCTCCAGCTCCCACGCCAGGCGGCTCTTCCCGATCCCGGCGATCCCCACGACCGAGGCGAGGCGGGCGCGACCGTCGCGGGTCGTGGCGTTGAGGAGGTCCTTGAGGAGCTGCAGTTCCTCGTCGCGGCCAACGAACGGCGGCTCGACCCGGCTGCTGCGACCGGCCCCAAGGCGGCCGGCGACGACCCGGACGGCGCGCCATGCCGGGACTGGCGTGGCCTTGCCGCGGAGGATCTGCTCGCCCGCGTCCTCGAAGGCGATCGACTCGCCCGCCGCGCGCCGGGTCGCCTCCCCGACGAGCACGGTGCCGGGGCGCGCCGCTGCCTGGAGCCGCGACGCGGTGTTGACCAGGTCGCCGGCCACCATCCCCTGGCCCCGCGCCCCGACGACTGCTGCGGCCTCGCCCGTCAGGACGGCAGCCCGCGCCGCCGGGCGGTCCTCGCCGGGCAAGCCCAGGCCGGGAACCGCGGCGACGAGGTCCAGCGCGGCGCGCACGGCGCGCTCGGCGTCGTCCTCGCGGGCGATCGGCGTTCCCCAGACGGCCATGACCGCGTCCCCGATGAACTTCTCCACCGTGCCGCCGTACCGCTCCACGACGTCCCGGGCGACGTCGAAGTAGCGGCCCAGGAACTCCCTGACCGCCTCCGGGTCGCGGTCGTCGGCCAGGGTCGTGAAACCGACGAGGTCGGCGAAGAGGACGCTCACGAGTCGGCGCTCGGTCGCGACCGCCGCCGCGGCGGCGGTCTCGCCGGACGTGCCACCGGCTGTCGTGGCCCGGGGAACAGGCGCCGCACCGGCCGCCCGCGCGTCGGTGCCGACAACGGCGCCGCAATCGCCGCAGAAGCGATCCTCGGGGTCGTTGGCCGCCCCGCACGCGGCGCAGGTCGCCGCCAGGGCGACGCCGCACGACCGGCAGAACTGCCGGCCCGGTCGGTTGTCCGCTCCGCACGCCCCGCAGATCATCGACGGAGTGTGGCGCGCGGCGGGCCGCCCGTCGAGGGGGAAGTGCCGAGGGGCAGAGTGGCCCCGTTCGGCGGTCCGCCAGTGGCCCCGTGTCGGCGGGCCGCCCCCGGTCTGACGGGCAGCGTCGCCGGGGCCGGCTCGCCCGACCTTCAGACGCTCCTTGTCGCCCAGGCGGACCTTCAGGCGCTCCCGTCGCCCAGGCGGACGCCGGGATGGACGGCGTCGAGCGTCATCGGCGGGATGACGCCCATCCGCCCCGCCTGGTAGTCGCGAATCGCGGCGATGATCTCCTCGCGCGTGTTCATCACGAACGGGCCGTAGCCGACCACGGGCTCGCGGATCGGGCGCCCGCCGAGGAGCAGGATCTCGAGGGTCGGCGAGGCACCCCACGGCACCGGGTCGGCCTCGATCGCGACCCCGCCCGCACCCGCGAGGACGACGAGCTGGCCCTCGCGAAAGGCGATGCCGTCGCGCCCGGCCCGGCCGCTCCCCGCGAGCGCGTAGACAAGGCCGTTGAAGTCGTCGTTCCACGGGATCGCGAGGCGGGCACCGGGCTGGAGGGTGGCGTGGGCGTAGGCGATCGGCGTCCGCGTCTCGCCCGGGCCGCGCGTCCCCGCGATCTCGCCCGCGATGACGCGCACGAGAGCCCCGCCGTCGGCTGTGGCCGCGAGGCCCACGTCGGCCGGGCGGACCTCCTGGTAGCGGGGCGGCGTGAGCTTCAGGGCGGCCGGGAGGTTCACCCAGAGCTGCACGCCGTGGAAGAGGCCGCCCTGCCGGACGAGCCACTGGGGCGGCATCTCGGAGTGGACGATGCCGCCGCCGGCGGTCATCCACTGGGTGGCGCCGTCGGCGATCACGCCGCCGCCGCCGGTTGAGTCGCGGTGCTCCACCGCGCCGTCCATGACGTAGGTCACGGTCTCGAAGCCCCGATGGGGATGGTCCGGGGCGCCCTTGGCCTCGCCGGGCGCGTAGTCCACGGCGCCCAGGTGGTCGAGCAGCAGGAACGGGTCGGCGAGCGACAGGTCGATGCCGGGGAAGGGCCGGCGGACCTGGAAGCCCGCGCCCTCCAGCGTCGTCGGCGCGGTGATGACCGAGGCGACGGTGCGCAGATCACCGCCGAGCGGCGGGGCGAGAAGCTTCGGCAACCGGAGCGGGTCGGCGGTGACGGCGGGCATGGGACGCCTTTCGACGAGGAGCTGGCGCGGCTGGGCGATCCAACCGTGCGATGGTCACGAGGTAGTTGCTCGCGCAACTATAACCCTGCCGGGCCGGCCGTCAAACGCCAGGGCACACGCGGGCGACCGGCCTCGCGCGGGCGGCGCGGGCGACCGAGCTCGGCGGGCGGCGCGGGCGGCGCGGGCGGCGCGGGCGACCGCGCGCGGCGAGCGGTGAGGGCGGCGCAGCTCGCGGAGCGGCCGCCCTGCTACCCTCTCACGGTGATCAGGATCGAGGAAACCGTCGACGTGGGCGCGACCGCCCAGGACGCCTTCGAGTTCGTCACGCGCATCGCCGGGTACCCTTCGTGGCTGCCCGGGGTCCTGCGCGCCGATCCGACCGATCCGACGCAGCCCGAAGGCGGCGCGCCGGTGCAGGGAGCGGGCTTCCGCCTGGTCTCGTCGGGGCCCGGCGGCATGGAGATCGTGGCGACGGGCCTGGTCGAGTCCGTCGATCCCCCACGCTCGATCGCCATCTCCGCCACGTCGAGCCTCTTCCGCATCGAGGCGATCTGCACGGTCGAGCCACAGGGCGAGACCCGCTCCCGGATCAGCGTGCGGGCCGACGTGGAGCCGCGCGGCCTGGCGAAGCTGGCGGCCGGCCGCATCGAGCAGGAGCTGCGAGCGGCGGCGCCCGACACGCTTCGGCGCCTCCGGGAAGCTGTTGAGGGACAACAGCCGACGCCGACGCCACGGGCGACGTCGCCGTCCGGCTGACCGCCGGGCGACGACGGCCCGGTCGGAGGGTACGGGAGCGGTCGGGATGTTGCGGGGCCGTGCGGGGCAAGTGCGGGGGCGGTTCGAGCAGCTGGGCTGCTGGGAGTCGGCCGCCTCGTGTTCGGCGTTCCCGGCCGAGTGGCAGCCCACCGCCAAGTTCGTGGGTGGGCTCTCGAATCTGAGCAGCTGCCCTGCTGGAACCGCGCAACGGAGATGCCGGACGAGTACACCGAGCGCGCATTCGGGCGCATCGGGCTATGCTCCGGCCATGACGATCCGCGCCAGCCGCCTCCCGGGCGGCACCTGTTGCTCCTGTCCCCGGCGAGTGCCGGCGCGGGGCACGGTCGCGGTCGCTCGCTGACCTCCGGCCCCCTCGCGCGGGCCTCGCGACTCCCACGGGCCTCGGCCGCGTGCGTGCGGCCCGGCGCCCATCCGGACCCCGATCGGCAACCGAAGGAGCAGCATGTCCATGCCCATTGATCACGACCGCGACCATGCGTTCGCCGGAGCCCTGGCGAGCGGTCGCGCCGAGCACGGACGCATCTACCCACTCAAGCGCGATGTCGCCGCATTCGCCGACGGGCTGCTGGGAATCCTCTTTCCGCAGCTCTCGGACGACGCGGGCGCTGCCCCCGACGACCTCGCGGCCCGGCTCATCCTCGCGCGCCGCGACCTGCGACGGCTCGTGGAGCCTCTCACCGACCCAAAGGCCGCCGATCGCGTGATCGCCGGCTTCGCCACGGCCCTGCCCGGAGTTCACGCCCGCCTCGTCCTCGACGCCGAGGCGATCACGGCCGGCGACCCCGCCGCGGAGTCCGTCGACGAGGTCATCGCGGCCTACCCGGGCTTCCTGGCCATCGCCATCCACCGAATCGCCCACGCGATCCACCACCTCGGCGTCCCGATCCTGCCCCGTCTCCTGGCCGAGGTCGCCCACACCCGGACCGGGGTCGACATCCACCCGGGCGCCACGATCGGGCGCTCGTTCTGCATCGACCACGGCACCGGCGTCGTCGTCGGCGAAACCGCCGTCATCGGCGACGACGTCAAGCTCTACCAGGGCGTCACCCTGGGCGCCCTCTCGGTCGCCAAGAGCGCCGCCGGCACGAAGCGCCATCCCACCATCGGCAACCGCGTGGTGATCTACGCGAACGCCACGGTCCTGGGCGGCGACACCGTCGTCGGCGACGACAGCATCGTCGGCGGCAACGTCTTCCTCACCAACAGCGTGCCCCCCGACTCGACCGTCTACCAGGCCAGCCAGGTCCGCGTCCGTCGCGTCCGGGACGGCTTCGAAGGCGCCGAATTCGTCATCTGATCACCGTCCGGCCGCCGTCTGCCGACTGCCGGCTCAGTCTCGCCGCCGGCCGGCCGCCACCGTCCGGCGTCCACTCGACAACCCGAAGGAGCGCCCCGTGAAGGCCCCGTCCATCCTCGCCACAATCGGCAACACGCCCCACGTCCGGGTGAACCGGCTCTTCGATCCGCGGGTCGAGGTCTGGATCAAGCAGGAGCGCGCAAACCCCGGCGGCAGCATCAAGGACCGCATCGCCCTGGCGATGATCGAGGACGCCGAGGAGCGCGGGCTCATCGGGCAGGGCTCGGTCGTCATCGAGCCGACCTCGGGCAACACCGGGATCGGCCTGGCCCTCGTCTGCGCGGTCAAGGGCTACCGGCTGATCCTGACCATGCCCGAGTCGATGTCGATCGAGCGTCGCAAGCTGATGACCGGCTACGGCGCCGAGCTCGAGCTGACGCCGCGCGAGCTGGGAATGAAGGGGGCGATCGCCCGAGCCAACGAGCTTGCCGCCGAGATCCCCGGCGCCTGGGTGCCGCATGCAGTTCGAGAACCCGGCCAATCCGGCGGTCCACCGTCGGACGACGGCCGAGGAGATCCTGGCCGACTTCCCCGATGGCCTCGACTACGTGGTGACGGGCGTCGGGACCGGCGGTCACATCACCGGGGTCGCCGAAGTCCTCAAGGAGCGCTGGCCGAACCTGAAGGTCTACGCGGTCGAGCCGACGCTCTCGCCGGTGCTCTCGGGCGGAGCCCCCGGTCCGCACCCCATCCAGGGCATCGGCGCGGGCTTCGTGCCGGCGGTCCTGCGAACCGACCTCCTCGACGGCATCGTGCAGGTCACGGCGGAGGACGCGATGGCGTACGCGCGGCGCTCCGCGCGCGAGGAGGGCGTGCTCGTGGGTGTCTCGTCGGGCGCATCGCTGGCGGCGGTGGCCCAGCTCCTGCCGTCGATGCCCGACGGCGCGCGCGTCCTGACCTTCGCCTACGACACCGGCGAGCGCTACCTCTCGATCGACGCGCTCTGGGGCTGACCCGGGCTCCACGGGCGGCGGCAGGCGCGCGGGCGTCCGGGCGCGGCATCGCCGTGCAGCGTCCGGGCGCCGCCGCCGACCGGTGCTCGCGTGCGGGCGCCGCCGCCGCCCGGTGCTCGGGGCCGACCCGGGGGCTGCGAAGCCCCGGGCGGCGGTCGCGGCTCCGAAACGCCCACGCCGCCTGATATGGCGTGCGCAACAATGGGCGCGTCTCCTCGGCGTCGCGAGAAGGGTCGGAGGGCGTGGTGCAGGGTCCGTTCGGGGCATGTCCGTGGTGCGGCGGTCCCGTCGGCGCCGCGGCCCGTTTCTGCGGGTCCTGCGGGCGCCCGATCGCCGCGCTGCCCGCCGCGCTGCCCGTCGCGCCCACTGCGCTGCCCGCCGCGCCGCCCGCCGCGCCGCCCGCCGCGCCGCCCGCCGCGCCCCCTGCCCGGCGATCCTCCGGCTCGAAGACCGTGGCGCTCACGGCCGTCGCGGCGGTGGCGCTCGTGGCCATCGGCGTCGGGGCCGGCCTCCTGCTGCGACCGAACGCGGGGGGCACGGGAGGCACGGGGGGCAGGCGGGCAGCCCGGGGACCAGCCCGGGCCCGACCGCCACCGGCGGCGACCCGGCGACCCCGACCTTCGCCCTCGCCACGGCGCCCATCGTCGAAGGCTACGCCGACGAGTCCGCCCTCGTGCCCCCGCTCCTCGAGGAGGGGGACGTCCCGCCGGCCGAGGATCCGACCCCGCCCGTCACTGGCCACCTGGCCGTCGGCGCCGCCGCGGGCCTCGCGTCGCAGGTCATCGGGGCCGCCGGCGGCACGATCGAGGCGAACGGCCTGCGCCTCGAGTTCCCCGCGGGCGCCCTCGCGGCCGACACGCAGGTCTCGGTCACGCAGGCTCCCGTCGAGAGCGCTGACTTCGGGGACATCTTCACCCCGCTCACGCCGCTCTACACGATCGACACCGGGGATGCCGTCCTGGCTGCCCCGGTGATCGTCACGCTCCCGGCCACCGTGCCCGACGGGGCGATGGCGCTGGCCTTCTATTACGACGACGCAGCGGGCACGCTCACCCCCCTCTCGCCGATCGACGCCGACGCCACCTCGATCACCGCAGGCGCCATCCACTTCTCGGGGATCGTCGGCGGGGCCTTCCGCGACGCGAAGACGACCGCCGACTCCGGGTTCCGCCCGGGGATCGACGACTGGCAGTTCACGAACCGTGGCTCGTACGTCGCCCGCGGCGGCCACTGCGAGGGCCAGAGCATCAGCGCGATCTGGTACTACGTGGTACAGCGCAGGATGGCGGGCGCGAGCCGCCTCTACGGCGTCTACGACAACAACGCCGCTCCGGACAAGACCCCGACGCTCCACTGGGACGACTCGGACGGCATCCGGTTGGCGAGCATCATCCAGGTCGATCCCGTGGCCGATGCGGTGGCCAATCAGCAGGCCTACGCCAGGGAGGCAAACCCGAACGACCCCCTCACGTACGCGGCCTTCAGGGCCGCCTTCGCTCTGTCCGCGGAGCCGCAGCTGATCTGGATGGCCACGGCAGACCAGACGTCGGGCCACGCGATGATCGTCTATCGGGTCACGCCCGACAGGCTCTTCGTCGCCGATCCGAACTACCCGGCACGGCTGCGCACGATCAGCTACGACGCTGGCGCCGGAAGGTTCGCGACGTTCGGCTCGGGCGCCAACGCCGCCGACATCGCCGCGAACGGCGTGAAGCAGTACACGCGGATCACGTTCGTGCCCTGGCGGGCGCTCCGCTCCGAGGCGGCGCTCGCCGCCCGCTGGGCCGAGTTCGAGGACAACAAGGCAGGCGACGTCCTCTTCCCGAAGTACGAGCTCGAGGCGCTCGCCGGCGTCGACGAGGCCGGCACCGAGGTGTGGGTGCCGCTGGTGGACGGCTACACCAGCCAGGACAAGCAGCTCAAGATCCGCGTGCGGGACCCGGCGAACGCGAACAGCGTGGCGATCAAGGTCTTCCCGGGCACCTCGACGACCCCGCTCGGGGACTTCGCCGCGGAGCAGACCGTGGATCTCAAGGACGGCGACACCCCCCTCGGCATCCAGGTGGACTTCGCGAAGCCCGGCTGGACAAGCTGGGAGTACGTGGACTTCGCCCGCGTGACGATCAGGCGCGCGAACGTCGCCGTGAAGATCGAGCCGCCCACGGACCTGTGCCCGCTGGTCGGGTCCGACTATGGCTTCGGTGCGAAGGCCACCGGGCTGCCGGCGACCGTCAAGCGCGTCCAGTTCACGTGGGACTTCGGGAACGGCCCGGAGCCAGGGCAGACGTTCGATGCGCCGTTCGCGTCGCCGCTGGTGGCGCAGGCGACCCAGGCCTTCCCGGCGGAGGGCTCCGTGGGGGTGGGGGTGATCCTGAACGATGTCGGCGGGGCAGCCTCGGTGGAACTGGCGCGCGCCGAGATCCGGTTCGTCACGTACGCGGAGGGGAGCATGGACTGGACGCTCTGCAACCACGACCCGACGCAGCCGTGACCGTTGGCGCAGGCCTGGTCGCGTGACCGGGCAGACGCCGGGCCCAGTCGCTACGCTGACCACCGACCTCGGGTGGACGGTCTCGGGTGGACGGTCTCGGGGGAGGCCGGGCGAGCGGTCGATGCTCGTGCGGGCACGACCCGCGGCGCATCCTCGCGTCGTCTCGGTCGCAGGTAGGGTCATCCGCGCGTAGCCCGGCTCGCGTCACCGGGCAGGAGAGAGATGCAGGGTCCGTTCGGCTCGTGCCCGTCGTGCGGCGGTCCCGTCGGCTCCGCGGCCCGCTTCTGCGGGTCCTGCGGACGCGCGTTCGCACCCCCGTCCATCGCTCCGGCGGCGGCGCCCATCGCCCCGGCGGCGTCGGCAGCCCCGCCGGCGCCCGTCGCCCCGGCCGCCCCGGCCGTCGCACCGCCGCCCGCGGCGCCCCCTGCCCGGCGATCCTCCGGCTCGAAGATGGTCGCGATCACGGCCGTCGCGGCGGTGGCGCTCGTGTCCATCGGCGTCGGGGCCGGCCTCCTGCTGCGACCGAACGCGGGGGGCACGGGAGGCACGGGGGGCCGGGCAGCGGGGACCAGCCCGGGCCCGACCGCCACCGGCGGCGACGCGGCGACCCCGACCTTCGCCCTCGCCGACGGCGCCCATCGTCGAAGGCCACGCCGACGAGTCCGGCCTCGTGCCCCCGATCCTCGAGGAGGGTGATGTCCCGCCGGCCGAGGATCCGACGACGCCGGTCACGGGCCACCTGACCCTCGGCCCCGCCGCCGGCCTCGCGTCGCAGGTCATCGGGGCCGCCGGCGGCACGATCGAGGCGAACGGCCTGCGGCTCGAGTTCCCCGCGGGCGCCCTCGCGGCCGACACGCAGGTCATCGGTCACGCAGGCTCCCGTCGAGAGCGCTGACTTCGGGGACATCTTCACCCCGCTCACGCCGCTCTACACGATCGACACCGGGGATGCCGTCCTGGCTGCCCCGGTGATCGTCACGCTCCCGGCCACCGTGCCCGACGGGGCGATGGCGCTGGCCTTCTATTACGACGACGCAGCGGGCACGCTCACCCCCCTCTCGCCGATCGACGCGGACGCCACCTCGATCACCGCAGGCGCCATCCACTTCTCGGGGATCGTCGGCGGGGCCTTCCGCGACGCGGCGACGACCGCCGACTCCGGGTTCCGCCCGGGGATCGACGACTGGCAGTTCACGAACAGGGGCTCCTATGTCGCGCCCCGTGGCCACTGCGAGGGCCAGAGCGACACCGCCATCTGGTACTACGTCGTCAAGCACCGGAAGGGCGGCGCCAGCCCCCTCTACGGCCTCTACGACAACAACGCCGCCCCCGAGAGGACCCCGACCTTCCAGTGGGACGACTCGGACGGATACCGCCTCGCGAGCAACGTGCAGGCGGACCCGACCGCCGACCCGCTCCGCTACTGGGCCACCACGGACCGCCTGTACGGACGCCCCGACGACCGCATGACGTACGCGGCCTTCCGGGCCGCGATCGCCTTCACGGGTGAGCCCCAGGAGATCACGATCTCGACCGGCGCGAAGCCGCAGCACGCGATGATCGTCTACCGGGTCACCGCGGACCGGCTCTTCATCGCCGACCCGAACTACCCGGGCAGGCTGCGCACGATCAGGTACGACGCCGCGACCGGCAAGCTGGCTCCCTACGCGTCGGGCGCCAACGCCGCCGACATCGCCGCCAACGGCGCGAAGATCTACACGAAGTTCGGGTACGTGCCCTGGCGGTCCGCGGCGTCGGAGGCGGCCCTCGACGCCCACTGGGCCAAGTTCGAGAACGGCACCGCGGGCGACGCCGTCTTCCCCCGCTACGAGCTCGAGGCGCTGGCCGGCGTGGACGAGACCGGCACCGAGATCTGGGTGCCGCTCGTCGACGGATACACCTCGCAGGAGAAGCAGCTGAAGATCCGGCTGCGCGATCCCGCGAACGCCAACGACGTCGCGATCAGGGTCTTCCCGGGGACCTCGTCGACGCCCCTCGGCCCCCTCAGCGCCGAACAGACGATCGACCTCAAGGACGGCGACACGCCGCTCGGGATCGAGATCGACTTCTCGAAGCCAACCGACACGAAGTGGCGCTACGTCGACTTCGTGCGGGTCACCGTGACCAGACGGCCCGCCCACCGAGGGGGAGTGGGTCCTGACGGCATCCGCCGGCAGGACGGCCCACCCAAACGACCCCGAGGGTAGCCTGGCCGGGTACGCCTTCGAGCTTCGCGACCAACTGATCCGGTTGACTCAGTGGGAGCCTGCGCCAGACGCCGAGGGCAACGCCACGGGCAGCCGGATCACCGGGAACAGCACGGTCATCTGGAACTTCCTGCCTGACCGGGCCGTTCCCGGCGACACTTGGCAGACGACGCTGTCCGTCGAACCCGGCTGCGAGCCGCTCACGCCGTTCCGCGTCAAGGTGTCGGCGGCGGCCGGCGACAGCCCCCCGGAGAACGGCGTGGACGTGGCGTACCTGGAGCAGGAGCTGTGCCAGTTGTCGGAGATGAAGGGCTCCTTCACCTTCCCGGCGGTGAGTGACCCCCGCTCGCCGGCCAGCTCGCTCCAGATCCGCTTCTCCGTGGAGCTGCCCGGCATCAATGCCGGCGAGTGGGTCTACACGTACACCTGGCAACCCTGATGGCGGGCCGCCCGGGTCGCGGAGCCCTGCGCGCCTCGGGGGCGCGGCCCCGGGGGCCCGCCCCTACGACTGCGACGAGCGCGAGGGCGGCCGATCCCAGCGATGCGCTCGCAGGGCCGCGAGCAGGTCCGCGGGGAGCGGGCCGGCCGCGGCCGCGGCGGCGTTGGCGGCGAGATGCTCGACCCGCCGCATCCCGGGGATGACGGTCGTCACGTCCGGGCTCGAGAGGATGAAGCGGAGCGCAAGCTGGGCCATCGTCTGGCCCTCGGGCACGAGCGGGCGGAGCGCCTCGACCCGGGGGACCGTCGCGGCCAGATTGGCCGGCGAGAAGTAGGTGTTGCGCCAGTCGCCGTCCGGCCAGCGGCTGTCGAGGGTGAGCGTCCCCGCCAGGCTCCCCTCGTCGAGCGGAACGCGGGCGATGACCGCGACCCCCAGCTCCCGGCAGAGCGGGAAGAGCTCGTCCTCGGGCGCCTGGTCGAAGACGTTGTAGACCACCTGCACGGCGTCGATGAGCCCCGTGCGGAGGGTCCGGAGCACGTTCGCCGGCTCGCCCCTGTTGACGCTGATCCCGACGTGGCGCGCCAGGCCCTCGCGGCGCAGGTCGTCGGCCGCGCGCTGCCAGCCCGGGTCGTCGGCCCACTCGTCCTGCCAGACGTGGAACTGCACGAGGTCGAGTGAGTCCGCCTTCATCTGGCGGAGGATCCCCTCGACGGAGGCCCGGACGTGATCCGGCGGGAAGACGTCGCTGACGCGATCGCCGCGCCGGGCGGGCCACTCGCGGTTCTTCGGCGGCACCTTGGAGGCGACGAACAGGTCGCGGCCCGGGTTCGCCCGTAGGAGCTCACCGAGGAGCTGGTCGCTGTGCCCGTAGCCGTAGACGAGGGCGGAGTCGAAGAAGGTGACGCCGGCGTCCACGGCGGCCTGTAGGACGGCCATCGACTGCCGGTCGTCGGCGCCGGTCCAGCCGCCGACGCCGCCGCCCATCCCCCACATGCCCACGCCGAGCTCGCTCACCGAGCGGCCGGTCCGTCCGAATGGGCGCTGGATCATCGTCACTCCCTGCTGGTCGCCCCCGGCTGACGCCCCCCGCGAGGATCCGGGTGGCCGTGGACCGTGCTGCGGCCGTCCGCCTGGAGCCTTCAGCGGCATTCACTGCCGGCGGGCTGCCAGAGAAACTGCTGCCCCTCCGGTCCCGGCATCGTCCCGGAATTGCTCCCGCTCGGGGTCTTGATCGTGATCGTGGTCGTGCCGCCGTGGAAGCTCATCGCAACGGACCAGTCGTCCGGGTTGAGGACGATGGTCGCGTGCCCCGTTCCGTGCCAGGTGGCCGTCGCGCCGTCGGACACCTGGAGCATGTCATAGACGTACGTTCCGCTGTCGGTCACTTGGTCGATCGTAACGACGTACTTCCCGGTCATGCCGCCCGCCCCCGAATGGACATTGACCACCCAGTCCCCGTCGACGCTGGAGTCGCAGTGCTTGCCATCCGCGAGGGCCGATCCAGGGGCGTAGACCCAGCCCGTGCTGGTCGTCTGGAACACCACCGTGAGCGAGGCGATGCCGCGTCGCGAGCGCGTCGCGAGCGTGACCACGGCCTCCTTCCGAGGCACGGCGGGCGCCTTGTAGCGGAACGGCGCCGGGGCGGGCACACCGGTGCCGGAGGGCGTCACGGAGACGTCGCCGCTCGTGAGGGTCGCCGTCACCGGGACGCGGAGCTGCCCGCCCTCGAATTTGTGGGTGACGGCCGCGGTGAACGGGGTCTCTGACCCGACGTCGACCAGCTTGTGCGGAACGCTCCTGGTTTCGCCCGAAGGGAACTGGAAATTGCTGGTGCCGGTCATCTCGGCGACCGTGATCGCGACGCAGTAGCCGGTGGTCCACTTGCCCTCCGCCGAGCCCATCGCAGCGGCCGCGACGAGCCGGCCCATCGAACGGGCCGCGTCGATCCCCTCCCGGACGATCCTCAGGTCGAGATGCGACGAGTACCTCGGGACGCTCTGACTTTGGCTGCTGATCGCGCCGCCCGGGTCGACGGCGTAGCTGGACGTGTACTCCACGTACATCGGAGCCGTGCCGAGCGCGTCGTTGCCGGTCAGCGGCTGGGAGGCCATGGTCGCGTCGAGCTGTTCGCCGGTCGACGCGAGCCTGCCGCTTTCGTCCACCTGGCCGGTTTCCCTGACCTTGACGTTGAACTCTATCCCGCCGCCCAGCAAGGAAACCTTGTAACCCAACGACACCTCCAGGGCGACGTTGCCGTTCACGTCTGGGCACAGGTCCACGGCCACCGTGCCGGTGGCCTGTTCCTGATACATGAGCGGGCCCCTGGCGACACCGCTGTCCAGCTTGAGGTCGGCGGTCATCCTCGAGCCGTGCAGGGTCGGCGTCATCGTGAGGGTGTTGGTCGCGCCATGCTCGGTCGTGTGGGCCATCGTCAGCGACGGCCCGGCGTAGTTCCCGCTGTTGTCGCGCGGCGCGTCGGCGAAGGCTGCCGGCGCCATGCCCGTGATCAGATAGATGCCGAAGAGGTACTCGCCCTCGGACTCCAGTTGTCGCGGTCCGCTGCCGCCGGGCGGCGGCCGGGTCGCGACGCTCGCGAGCCGGGCTGCCAGCGGCGCGGCCTGCTGCCGGGCGACGTCGACGCCGGGGATCGTGCCGGCGGCGTGGACCGTGGCAGTCGCGGTCACGCCTCCCGCCCCCGGCGCCACCGCCTGCGCCTGCACCCTGGCCACGAGCGCGTCGATGCCCTCCTTCTCGGCGACGTCCATCTCGGCGAGGATCGCCGCACCGTCGGGCCCGAGGAGCTCGGCTACGCCGACCACCTGGCGCATGAAATCCTTGAGGCCCTGCTCGCCGAGATCGAGCGCCGGCCCGGGATCGGACACATCGACCGGCGTGCTCGTGATCTGGGCCAGGAGCTGCTCGAGCTCGGCCGAAGTTGCGTCGCTCACCGCCGGCGAGGCCGAAGGGTCCGAGCTCGCGGCGAGTCCTGGAGAGCCGCCCTGCGGACCCGACGGAATCTCGGACGGGGCGGCCGTCCCGCAGCCGGCGAGGCTGACCGCGAGGGCCAGCGTGGCGAACGACCCGGCGACCCGCATGGTGCTGCTCCCCCCGTCGTGCGATCGCGTCGACCGCTGCGTCCGCGGACAGCTCCCGGGCCATGCCGGTCACGCTGCGCCGCGCCGTGCCACCCGGGCCCGCGCGAGCCGCCGACGCGAGGCATGGTTCGTGCGGCCCCCTGTCGGCGGGTAGTGCCATCCGGCCCGTTGACGCGGCAGGGCCTCTGAGCGCGACAGGCCCGGCCCGCGGCGCGGGACACTAGCCCCCTGGGCCGGGCTCCTGCGCCGGTCGGAAGACGGCGCCGTCGTTCGGCACCCAGACGATGTCGCCGTAGTTCCCGCCGCTCCAGGTGATGTATTCCTCGCCGGTCCAGACCCCGACGGGGAACTCGCGCCCGTTTGAGTGGTCGAACGGCTTCGCGCGCCGCGGGGCCGGCGGCAGGTCGAGGCACCGGCCGGTCTGGACGTCGTAGCTCGCAGTGACGCCGAGGAGGTAGCGGCCCGTCCATGCCCCTCCGTCGGCTGGCGCCATCGCACTGGGCGACGTCGCGCCACGTCCCGGCTGCGGGATCCAGCGCCTTCCCGGCCGCCGGGACCATGGCGAGATCCCCTGCCCCGGCCAGCTCGACGCCCGCGTCCATCGGGTCGAGCGGGACCTCGATCCTGGTCCACGCCTTCGTCGATGGGTCGAACACGGCACCCTCGACCTCGCCGGCCGCGCCGTCGCCGAACGCGACGACGACGAGGCGGTCGGCGGCGATCGCGCCGACCCGCCAGCCCGTTCGAACCGGAGCGGCAGCAAGCTCTTCCCAGCGGTTGGACACCGGGTCATAAGAGGCGGCGCCGTCCGAGGTGACGACGACGAAGCGCCCGGCCAGCCAACCGCCGACGGCGTCGGCCTGCGCCAGCGGCACTTCGGGCAGCTTCCTCCAGCGATCGCCGACCGGGTCGTACGCCGCGCCATCGGGCAGGCCCCCCGACCCCACCTGGCCTCCCCAGACGATCATCTCGCGACCGGTCCACGCGGCGAGGGGCCTGTCCCGGCCGGCGATCGGCGCGTCCGGGATCTTCCTCCACTTGTCCCTGACCGGGTCGTAGGCAGCGCCGTAGCGCGGAGAGAAGCCGTCGAAGACCGTTACGTCCTCGGTCGACTCGATCCCGCCCCAGACGAGCATCTCCCGGCCGGTCCAGGCGACGACGTGGCCCGTTCGGCCGCCAATGGGCGGCGACCTGGTGCGGCGCCACTCGCCGCGCAGGACGGTGGCCGGTGGGTCGACCCGCTCGACCGCCGTAACGACGAAGCGCTCCCGGCACCAGGCGACCTCGGCGGCTCCTCCGCAATCCCCGGCCGAAGGATCGTCGAAATGTCCGGTCACCGCGACCCACGCCCCGTCCGGGGTGTCGAGTCCGGGCTCAGCGAAGTAGACCGGGAGGCCGGTGAAGAAGCCGGGCCGGCGATCGTCCGAGATCCACCGGCGCGACGTCCGGGCGCCGATCGCGTAGTCGGTGACCGTGACCGGATCGAACGTGAGCGGGCGGTCGCCGAAGCAGAGCGGGCGCTCGAAGAGCTGGAGTGCGGCCACGTCGCGCAGCGCCGGTCGGCCCTCGGGGCAGGCGACGGTGACCGGGCGAAGGGCCGTCCGTGCCTCGTTCGCCGGCAGCCAGCCGAAGTCGCTGTCGGGGCGGATCCCGTGCTCAAGGTCGCCCCAATGCTGGAGGAGGTACGCGGGCACGCCGTCGTGGTCGACCGGGCCATCCACCACGAGGACGCGCTGGCCGACCAGAACCGGGAAGTCCTCGACGATCGAGAAGGGTGCCGTAGCCTCGGCGACCGTGCCGGGCATGAGCGGCACCGGGGACGGAGTGGCCGGCGCGGGCGGCAGCGGACGGCGATGCGGACGGCGCGGGTGCACCGGGGCTGGGCGTCGCGGCGACGCGCTCATGGGGACGCCCCCCGAGAACCGCGATGGCGACGGCCAGGACAGCCACGACCCCGAAGCCCATCAGCGCGCCCGCGAGGAGGCGCGGAGGTTGCCGCTGCGGAGTCGACCGAATCGATCGGTGGACGGCGTCGACGAGATCGGAGGGCGGCGCTACATCAAGCGGTTCGCCCCACTCGGACCTCAGCCTGTCTTCCAGAGAAGGTTCGGGCCCGCTCATCGAGCACCCTCGGTCATGACACGCCGGAGGGCAGCGAGGGCGGCGTTGAGGCGCGACTTGGCCGTTCCGTCGGGAACACCGAGCGTCGCCGCGACCTCGCGGATCGGCAGGTCGAGCGGCGTAGTGAAGCGCCAGGACTGAGCGATGATCAACACTGAGCCTCGCGATCGCGTCCTGGAGATCCGAGGCGCGGTCGATCGCGGGAGCGGGGTCCGGCGTGGTGAGCGAGTGACCGGTCTCATCGAGCGCATCGAGCCGAAGGAGGCGAACCCCTCGACGCTCGGCGCGGGCGACATCGCGGCAGCGGTTCACCAGGATCCGGCGGGTCCACGCCAGAAAACGATCCGGATCGCGCAGGGTCGGCAGCTCCCGCCAGGCGCGCAGGAACGCCTCCTGCGCGACGTCCGTCGCGGCGGCCTGGCCGATCATGGCAACGGCCAGCCGGTACAGCTCCGGCCCGTGCCGTTCCACCAGCTCGTCGAACGCGTCATGGTCGCCCCGCTGTGCCCGGCGTACGAGATCCAGCTTCGTCCCCTTCACCGCTCGAGTATCCAGACGTCGGACAAGCGCGATCTGTTCGCCGATGAGGGTGCCGTGGCTCTTCGTTGGTATGCGGCCGGCGACGACGCGGGCTAGCCCTGGAGCCCTGCAGAACGCGGCAACTCTACAAACTGCGCCGGCAGCGCGTTCTCGCGCCACGGCGCAACCTGCCACCCCGCCCGCTCTTCGGGACGATCCACGTCGGCGGCGAGAATCAGATGCCGAGCGCCGGATCCCAGGGAGCAAACGCGACGAGCGCCAGGAAGGCTCCGTAGGGTTGTCTCGGGGCGAACGCTCCAGGGTCGGCGACGGCGAGCGCCGAGCGCGCCGTGTCGGGAACCTGCCGTTCGACCAGACGGATCTAGACGTCGCCCTCGAAGTAGGCCTCGTCGATCCGTTTGACGTCGAGCGTCCTCTTGGATCGGACGCCGACGCCGTATTCGTACATCAGGTGGGCGAGGTTCTTCCCGTCGATCAGCACGATCCGCCGCGAGATCCTTCGGACGTAGTCTTCGGCATCGGCGGTGAAGAACGACGTCGTGATGAAGACTCCTTTCGCGGCCCGCTGACCCTCGAGGCTGCCCGCGAAGGCCTGGAGCGCTGGGCGCCCGACCGGGGTCTTCGCCCCGTACTTCTTCGCCTGGATGTACACCGCATCGAGCCCGAGGCGGTCCTCGTCGATCACCCCGTCGATGCCGTCGTCCCCAGTCCGCTTGGTGACCCGCCGCCCCGCCTCATCCACGCTTCCGCCGAATCCCATCTTGCCGAGGACGTCGACGACGAGCTGCTCGAAGAACTCCCAGGACAGCGCGTCGGACTGCAGGCGTTCAAGAACCTCCGTCTCGGCCGCCTGCCGGAGCGTCTCATACGTCGCGTACAAGAGCTCCTCGGGGTTCTTCTCCGAGGCGGGCGTCGGCTGGGTTTCGCCGTGCGGCTTCGTGGCCTTCTGGAATTCAACGAACTCCGAGTACTTCCGCAGGTACGTCACATCAACGCGCTGGGGCTTTGACACCACGACGTCGCGCCCGCGGTCCGTGATCCGGGCCCGTCCACGGGTCGGGCGCTCCACCAGGCCGGCTTTGACCATGTAGGTCACCGCCCAATGAACGCGATTGTTGAGCGTGGACATCGCCCCCGAGGGCAGAAGCTGATCGAGGTCGTCCTGTGTCAGTCTGAAACGAGCCGCAATGTGCCCGGTGACGTCGGGGACCGTCCTGCGCGTCACTCCATCCGCGAGGTACTCGAGGACGGGCAGCATCAGGGTCTGGTAGTCGGGAACGGCCATCCGCCAGATTATGCGGCGTTCGCCCGGTCGTGTCTGACCTTCCGAGCTTCCCTTCGGCTTCCTGGGGAAGCTGATCGGCAAGGCAGGTCAGCGCAGCTCGGAGGGCCACGTGCGGGAGATGCTGGCGAGGCTGAAGGCGCTCGCCGAGGCGCAGGGCACGCCGGACGACGGGACCGAGGGCCTTTGACGGGTCCGCGGCCATGCGGCCTGGAGGGCCGGGAGGGCCTCGCGGATCGTCACTCCCTGGTCGATCCGCCCTCGCCTGGTCCCAGGCCGGCCTTGTAGGCCAGCAGCGCGGCTTCGACGCGGCTCGCCACCTGGAGCTTGCCCAGGATGCTCGTCATGTAGTGCTTCACCGTCTTCTCGGCCAATCCCAGTCGCCCGCCGATCTCGGCGTTCGAGAGGCCCGCGGCGACCAGCGCCAGCACGTCCCGTTCCCGGCTCGTCAGCTCCTCGATGGGGCTCCGGGTCCTGGGCCTGGTCAGCCTCCCTGAGCGCGCCGTAGGCGAGCCCCGGCGCCAGGTAGGTGCCACCGGCGTGGATCGCCCTGAGGATCGTCCGCAGCTCCCGGCCCGCGATCCCCTTCAGGACGTAGCCCTTCGCCCCCGCGTTCATGGCGGCCATCAGGTCGTCCTCGTGCTCGGAGCTGGTGAGCATGACGGTGCGCGTGACCGGAGAGGCGGCCGCTATCTGGCGGGCGGCCTCGAGGCCGCCCCCGGGCATCGCCAGGTCCAGCAGCGCGAGATCGGGCAGCGTGCTCGCGGACTGCGCGCACGGCGCCCGCGGCGTCGCCGGCGATGGCGACCACCCGAAGCTCCTCGTCGGCCGACAGCGGTGGCCACGAGTCCGTCCAGGAACAGCGGGTGGTCGTCGGCGACGACGATGCGGATCGGCTCGGTCATATCTCGTCGCCCCCAGCTTCCGTCAGCGGCAGAAAGGCCCGCACGCGCGTCCCGGCGCCCGGGCCGGACTCCAGCTCCAGTCGGCCGCCCAGCAGCTCGGCGCGCTCGCGCATGCCGGCCAGCCCGAGGTGGCCCTGGCGTGGTGCGCTGCCGGACGTCGAACCCCGGGCCCGTGTCGCTGACCTCGGCCACCAGGTAGCCGTCGCCCGAGTCGCTGACCGTCACCGCCACGCCGGCCCCAGCTGCCGTGGCGGGCGGCGTTCGACAGCGCCTCCGACAGGATCCGGTAGAGAGCGATCTTGGTGGCGAGCGGCGCCCGGGCTGGAGCCCCCGCGGTGTCGACAGCCGCGATCGTGCCCGACCGGCGCTCGAGGTCGGCCACCGCCCGCCGCACGATCTCGGCCGGTTCGGCTCGCTCCAGCTCGGGCATGCGCAGCCCCGCCGCGATGGCCCGCATCTCCCCGAGCGCGGCCGTGAGCGCCTTGCGAACGCTCTCCAGGTCGGGATCGCCGCCGTGGCCGATCCCATCCGAGACGGCTCTCGAGCGCGTCGAGGCGCAGCATCGCGAAGGCCAGCGTCTGGGTCGGGCCATCGTGCAGATCCGAGCCGATGCGCCGTCGCTCGAGCTCGTTGAGGGCCGTGGTTCGCGCCGCCGCCCGGCGGAGCCTGGCGTGAAGCCCGGCGTTCTGGTCGAGCAGGGCCGAGAGCTGCCGAACTCTTCTCGTGCAGCTCGGATTCCTGGCTGATGATCTTGTCGCTGCCCTGGTGGACGACGCGGGCCAGGGCCAGGTAGGCGAGCAGGGCCGCGCCGGCCACCAGCCCCCAGGCCAGGAGGCGGTCGTGGCTGACCTCGGCCTCCAGCTCGTCGGGGAGCTGGTACAGCTCGGCGACCGCGATGATGAGCGACGAGCGGCTCGCCCGGACCGGGAGGTAGATCTCGAGCAGGTGGCTCCACTGCTGCCGCTCGTAGACGTTCTCCGGGATCGGTCAGGTTGCTGATGTCGCCGGTGACGGCGCCCTGCGCCGCCCGCCCCCGGTCGCCGTCCATCGCGAACTTGCGGCCCATGAGCTCGGGGTTCGGGCTGTAGAGGATCCGGCCATCGGTCGACCAGATCCGGAAGGCGACGATCCGCTGGCCAACCGGAGAGTTGGTGAGGAGATTCTGGAGCGAGTCGATCTCGGGCTGGGTGAGGCTGGAGCCATTGGCCAGCGATTGCAGCTCCGGCGCGACGAAGCTCTCGACGTAGAGGGCGGTCACCGACGGTGGTGCGGTTGATCGCGCTCGTCTCGATCAGCTGGCCCAGGACCCAGGCCAGCACCGCGCCACCGACGACGACCACGGCCAGGCTGACGAGCAGGAAGCGGCGCGCCAGGGACAGGTCGGCCCGGCCGAACCGCAGGCGCCTCGATCCCGAGACCGCCGGCCCCGGCGCCGATCTTCGCCAGCGAGACTGGCTGCCCTCTGTCGGAGCACGGTCTCCTCCGGTGCCTTGCGAAGAGCCATTGAAGGGGCGGGCCGAGGCGCCCGGATTGTATATGGACCCGGGTCGGGGCCGGCATCCGACCAAGGTCCGATCGTACTTGGAACCGCGGCCCGTGGCGGTCCCCATGGAGGCGAAGCCCATCCTGCTCGCAGCGGAGATGCCGCACAACAGATCGAGCAGACCGAGGTTCTGAGATGAGCAGCCCGAACGTGACGAGGACGACCATCAGGATGGTCGCAGGCCTTCTCGCTGGTCGCGGCACTCGTCGGGGCGTGCAGCAGCGCTGCCGCGGCACCGTACGGTGCCGCACCGACGCCAGGGCGCAGCCGCCCCGACCCAGGTCGCCGCCAGCCACCCCGGCCGGCGCCGCCTCGCCGGCGTCGCCGCCGACGGCCACGCGTGATGGCGAAGGCCATCGGCGGCCAGACGCATCCTGGTCGCGGGCTCCAACGGGATGACGGTCTACACGTTCGCCAGTGACACTGCCGGCAGCGGGAAGAGCGCCTGCAGCGGCGGTTGCCTCACCAGGTGGCCGGCCGTGACCGTTGCCGCCGGAGCGACGCCGAGCGCCGGCGACGGAGTATCAGGCACGCTCGGCAACGATCACCCGGGCCGACAACGGGTCCCTGCAGGTCACCTACAACGGCCTGCCGCTCTACTTCTACGCGGGCGACAAGGCTCCCGGCGACACCAACGGCAGCTACCCCAACTGGAACCTGGTCAAGCCCTGATCCACGAAGCCGGACGAGATGGACGCAGGACACCGGCGACCTGCGCCTCGAGACACCAGCCGACCCACGTGGCGCCCTTCCGGCCTCGGAAGGGCGCCACGGCCATGCTCGAGGCCTGGGACCTGGATCGGGCGGGCTCGTCGCACAGCTCCGCGTTGGTCAGAAGGGGCTAGCGCGGACTCACACGTGCCCCTCGGCGTCGGCGTCATCGGCCGCTTCGCCGGATCGGGGCTCGGAGATCCCCGCGCGCAGGCGCGGCTTGACGTGCCCTTCGGTGTCGTCCTCGGGTTCGGTTGAGCTCGCGGTGTCGCCGGCGACGCGCTGCTCGTCGTCCATGTCGTCCATCCTCGATGATCCAGGGTCGCCTGGCCGCCCTGCGGATCGCAGCGTACCGGTTGGCCGATCCACGGTGGCAATGTGTTCGGTGATAGGCGCAGTGTCCGCCGTGCGACACCTGGCTGGAAACCACCAGGCCGCGGACTCACAAGGCGGCACCGAGCCTCGTGTAACAGCGTCGTGCTCAGGGGCCCGTGCAAGTGGCGTCCAGTTATCGTGCCTTCACGAGTGGCGCATATCGTCGGATGGATCGCCCCTCAATCGGCTGAACCCCTGTACCTCGGTGGGACAATCGGCGGCGGCGGGATGATCCGACGCGGTCCACGCCCCGACGGCCGGGACCGCGCCGAGCCACTGGCGAAACCGTAGCCGCTGGAGGCGTCCCAAGAGGGATCGAGGATGGCCGGGCGCTTCCCGACGGGACGCCTCGTCGTCGGTCTGGTGGTCGTCGCCCTGCTCTCCGGGTGCGCCACCAGCGCGAGCGTGCCTCCGCCGTGGTTCGTCTGAACGTTCTGCCCGCCCAGTTCGTCAGGTAGGTAGGAGCCGCAGCAGGCGGGAGGCGAGATGCTCAGGGAGCGGGCGATCGGGAGCGCGAGCGCCGATCGGGCGGCCGCGTTCTCCGAGCTCGCCGAGCACCACCTCGCCGACAGCTACCGGCTCGCGGCGCTGATCCTGGGCGACCGGGCCGACGCCGAGGATGCCACCCACGACGCCTTCGTCGCCGCGTGGAAGAGCTGGGCCTCGCTCCGCGACCCAACCCACTTCGAGGCCTGGTTCGGGCGGATCCTCGTCAATGTCTGTCGCGACCGTCTCCGTCGCTCGCGGCGGCACGGGGTGACGGACCTCAGCGACGAGCTGCTGGCGTCCCCGGCGGTCGGCGACATCGCCGCCGCGGCCGCCGACCGTGATGCCGTCGGACGCGGCCTCGCCCGCCTCGATCCCGACCAGCGGATCGTCCTGGTCCTCCGCTACTACCGCGACCTGCCGGTCGACGAGATCGCGGCGCGAGTCGGCGTGCCGTCCGGCACGGTCAAGTCGCGCCTCCACTACGCCCTGCGCGACCTCGGGGTCGCGCTGGACGGAGGGTGCCTTGAGGTGACGAGATGAACGAGCGCGAGACTGAGCGCAGGCTCCGCGACTGGCTCGACGCCCAGGCGCCGTCGGTGGTGCCCGACGGCCTCCGACGGGCCGTCGTTGCAGTCCCGATGACGGTGCCGGTGGGATGGCCGGACCGCCTGGCGGCGAGCCCTCGGCCCGCGACGGGCCGCCGTCCCGCGCTTCGCCTGGATCCTGCTCCTGGTGGCGGGCCTGCTCGTCGCGTTGGTCGGCGGGATGCTGGTCGTCGGCTCGCAGCCGGCGCGCAGGCTCCCGGCCGTGGTTCCGCCGGTCGGCCAGGTGTTCGAGTGTCCGCCCGGGTCGACGCCCGACAAGCCGGGGCCGGTCGACCAGGCCCGGCCGGCAGGGCTGGGGAGCATGGCATTCGACCGCCAGGCGGGCAGGCTGGTGGCCCTCGCGGAAGGTCGAATCGGCGAGCGTCGAGACGTGGACGTTCGACGTGTGCACGAACACCTGGACCCCGATGCACCCGTACCGGATGCACCCGAACCCTTCCTTCTCAACCTCGCTCGTCTACGACGTCGACTCCGACGTGACGGTCGCGCTTGACGACACAAACAGGATGTGGGCCTATGACCTCGGGGCCGACACCTGGACGATGAAGGGCGTCGCCCCGGTCGATGAGCTCAGGTTCTACGACCCGGTCTCGGGCCTCGTCGTCGCCGTGGGGGACGACGGCGACGAGAACACCCTTGGCTTGCCGCTGTGGGGCTACGAGGTCGAGACCGACACGTGGACCCCGATCCCCCAGGCGGAGCCGCTGGCCATCGGACCCCACTACGAGTTCTTCGCCTACGACGCCTCCGTCGACCGGCTGGTGGCGTACGCCAACGCCTGGGGGCCGCCCGACGAGGACGGGAACCAGCTCTGGGAGGCCAAGACGTGGCTCTTCGACATCCGCACAGGCACCTGGTCGGGGACAGGCGCCGTCACGCCGCCGGGTTTCACCGCCGGGATGTGGGGGATGCAGCCCGCCATCGCCTACGACGAGGCGGCGCAGCGGACCGTGCTGTTGGGCCAGGGCCAATCGGCCGCGTACGACGCGACCGCGGACCGCTGGGAGACCCTGTACGTGGGGACCCGCTCGGATGAGCCGGGCGCGTGTGGCGACCCGCCTGGAGTGCCGCCAGATGCCGTTCATGGTCTACGACCCGGTGAACGAGCGGCTCGTCGTCTACGGGGGCACGGTCTCCTTGTCGGCCGATCCGGGGTGGGTGCTGAACCCCGACGACGTGCTGGCGTTCGATACGCGGACCCGCGAGTGGACCGTCCTGCTCGAGGCGAGCCAGCCGGTCACGCCGCCCTGACGCGCCCGACGCAGCTCACGCAGCGGTGCTGCGCTGCGTCCATCGTCACATGGGCCGCCCCATAGCCTCGCCCTGACCCCGGCTCCTCACCCGGCGCTCACATCAGCAGCCAACGCTCTCCAGATTCGCCTCAAGCTGCGTGTCGTCCTGAGCACGCATGGCGAAGGTGGAGCGGGAGACGAGGTTCGAACTCGCGACATGCAGCTTGGAAGGCTGCCGCTCTGCCAACTGAGCTACTCCCGCCCGGCGCACGGCGCACGAGCCGCGGCGCCTCAAAAGGTACCACGCGGCGCTGCCGGGCCACGGGCGCGACGTCCGCCCTTGCGGCCTCCCTGGCGGCGGGGAGCCGCTCGCCCGCGGATACAGACGGCCGCCGGCACGTCGCGCCGGCGCCCGCACGTGCCGGTACGGTCGCTAGCATTCAGGACGTGCCCGAGCTCGAGTCTCACACCCGCACCGCGCTCCTTGATCCGGCCCTCCACGCCGCCGGCTGGACCGAGGAGCTGATCCGGCGCGAGGAGACGCCCGGGGCGGTCGAGATCGTGGACGGGCGGCCAAGGCGCGCCGGAACCGGACGCACCGACTACACGCTCCGGATCAAGGTCGCGCCGGACGCGCAGCCGGTCGCCGTCGCGGTGGTGGAGGCGAAGCGCGCGGACGCGGCGCCCACGAGCGGGATCGACCAGGCGAAGGAGTACGCGCGGGAGTACGCGCGGAGCGCGGCCCGCCTGCACGTGCCCTTCATTTACAGCACGAACGGCCACCAGTGGGTGGGGTACGACGCCACGACCGGCCTCACGACGCAGCCCGCCCCGATGGCGGGCTTCCCCTCCCCGAACGAGCTCCGCGTGCGCTGGGAGGCGGCTCGCGGCCTGGACCTGAGCTCGGAGCTGGCCCGCCCGCTCAGCACCCCCTACCGCGGCGGCGAGACGAGCCGACGCTACTACCAGGACGCCGCCATCCGCGCCGTCCTCGAGAAGATCGCCCGCGGCGAGAAGCGCGCCCTGCTGAGCCTGGCGACCGGCGCGGGCAAGACGTACATCGCGGTCCACCTCCTGCGCCGCCTCGCCGACGCCGGCCTCCTGCGCCGGGCGCTCTTCCTCGTCGATCGCGACGAGCTGCGCAACCAGGCGCTCGGCGCGCTGCAGAACGCCTTCGGGGCCGACGCGGCCGCCGTCTCGGGCGGGAACGCGCAGCTGAACGCCCGGGTGCTCGTGGCCACCTACCAGACGCTGGGCCTGGACCGGTCGAAGGGCGACGACGCGGCGCGCCGCCAGCGGGGCGGGCGCCGAAACCGGCACGGCCGTCGAAACGGGCACGGCCGCCGAAACCGGCGCGGGCGCCGAAGCCGGCCGCCGGCGAGGCCGCCGCCGCCCCACCACCTTCCTCGAGCAGAACTATCCGCCCGACTACTTCAACATCGTGATCATCGACGAGTGCCATCGCTCCGGCTGGGGCGACTGGTCGACCGTGCTGACGCGCAACGGCAGGGCCATCCAGGTCGGCCTGACCGCCACCCCCCGCCAGCTGACGGGCGCGCTGCCGGCAGCCACGCCGGGAGCGGCACAGGACGCCGCGATCACCGCCGACAACCTGCGCTACTTCGGCGACCCCGTCTACGAGTACGAGCTGGGCCAGGGCATCGAGGACGGCTACCTCGCCGCCTGCGAGATCGTGCGGCGCGACATCTTCCTCGAGGGCAGCCCGTTCGCCGAGCGCGAGACCGGCCTCGACCGCGACGACATCGGCACCCTCCCGCTGTGGGACACGATCACCGGCGAGCAGCTGGCAGCCGCCGAGGCCCGCGAGCACTATGGCGCCCAGTCGTTCGAGGACCGTCTCGTCCTCCCCGACCGCGTCCGCGCGATGGCCGACGACCTCTTCGCTCGCCTCCTCGCGACCGGCGGGCCGGATGTCGGGCCCGAGCAGAAGACGATCATCTATTGCGCCCGCGACAGCCACGCCGACGATGTCGCGATCGCCCTCAACAACCGCTACGCCCGTTGGTGCGCCGAGACGAACCATCGCCCGGCCGACCCGTACGCCTTCAAGTGCACCGCCGCCGTCCAGGGCCCCGATCCCCTGCCCGAGCTGCGCGGCGCCGCCCGCCACCACTTCGTCGCCACCACCGTGGAGCTCCTGACCACCGGCGTCGACGTCCCGGCCGTCCGCAACATCGTCTTCTTCCGCTACGTCCGCTCGCCGATCGCCTTCTACCAGATGATCGGCCGGGGGACGCGCCTGCACCCGGCCTCGGGCAAGCTCATGTTCCGGGTCTTCGACTACACCGCGGCGACCCGCCTCTTCGGCGAGGCCTTCCGGACGCGGGCGACGACCGAGCGAACCGAGCCGTCCGAACCCCCGACGGGTGAGCCGCCCGAGCGCCGGATCACGGTCCAGGGAATCGACGTCCGCGTGTCGGACGCCGGCAAGGCGATCCTGACGACGGTCGACGGCGCCACGATCCCGATCAGCCTGGAGGAGTACGAGGAGCGCCTGGCCGAGCGCCTTCTCGCGCGGGCACCGTCACTCGACGCCTTCCGATCAACCTGGATCCTCCCGCCCGAGCGCGCCGGCCTGCTGGCGGCACTGCCCGACGGCGGTCGATCGGCCGGCGTGATCCGGACGCTCGAAGGGATGGACGATTTCGACCTGTACGACGTCCTCGCCGAGATCGGCTACGGCCTGGACCCGAAGACGCGCGTCGCCCGGGCTGACGCCTTCGACTGGAAGCACACCGCCTGGCTGGCAGGCCTCCCGCCCGCGATGAGCGCCACCCTGCGCGCGCTCGCCCGCCAGTTCGCCCGCGGCGGCACCGACGAGCTGGAGCAGCCCGGCGTGCTGCAGGTCCCGGCGGTCATGGCCGCCGGCGGCCTCGCCGCCCTCAAGGCCCTGGGCAGCCCGGCCGAGATCCTCCTCGAGACGAAGTCGAGGCTCTTCGCGACGTGAGCACGTGGCCCATGACGCGGCTCCGCGAGGTGGTCGACTACCCCGTCACGCGCGTCGTTCCCGAGACCGCGTCCGGTGCTTCGTTCACCTACATCGATATCTCGGCACTCGACGCCGATCACAAGCTAATCGTCGCTCCAAGGGTGGTCCTCGGACGCTCGGCGCCGAGCCGTGCTCGCCAACGCGTGCTGCTTGGGGACGTTCTCGTCGCGACGACCCGGCCCAACCTGAATGCCGTGGCCAAGGTTCCCCGGGAGCTCGATGGCGCCATCGCGTCCACTGGGTTCGCCGTCTTGCGTCCGTGTGCCGATCTGGATGCTGAGTACCTCCTCCACTGGACGCGCAGCCCCGGCTTCGTCGCCTCCGTCTCGGCGATCGTCCAAGGTGCGCTCTATCCCGCAATCACCGAACCGTCAGGTGCTCGAACTCGAAATCCCGCTCCCGCCGCTCGACGAGCAGCGCCGGATCGCCGCCCGCCTGCGCGACCAGTTGGCCGCGGTCGCGGGAGTCGAGCCGTCGTCCGTGCAACGCGGGGAGGCTCTCGGCAGACTCAGGCGCACCGTCCTGTCCGACACGTTCGAGCGCCTCTTCGCCGATCTCGGGTCGGCCGAGAAGCTGGGCCACGTAATACGGCAACGAAACGACATCGTCCACCCGAGGCACAACCCCACAGGAGCCGCACTGTTCGTTGGCCTCGAGCACATCGAAAGCGCGTCCGGTCGCCGAATCGGCGATGTGCCCCTCGACCTGGCGACGATGACCGGCCGCAAGGCCCGGTTCTATCCCGGTGACATCGTCTACGGGTACCTGCGTCCCTACCTCAACAAGGTCTGGCTGGCCGATCTCGACGGCTTCTGTTCCGTCGATCAGTACGTCCTGTCGGTCGACGGGGAGCGCGCAGACGCCGGGTTCGTGGCCTTGTACTTCCTCAGCGACGCATACCTGTCCCGCGCGCCCATCACGACCACCCCCGGCCAACTGCCTCGGATCCGGAGTGGCGAGGTCTTGTCGGTGCCTGTGCCGTTGCCATCACTGGACGATCAGCGCCGCATCACTGCGCGCCTCCGAGAGCAGCTCGCGGAGATCGACCGCGCGAAGGCCGCGCTGGAGGCCCAGCGCGCCGCCATCGACGCGCTCCCGGCCGCGCTCCTGCGCGAAGTATTCGGCGAGGTGAGCGCGGCGTAAGCGGCAGTGAAGTGCCGCCAGCGATCATCCGCGTGGAAGAGTCGACCCAGGCGAGGTCGTCGACTGACCATGGGCCCGCTTGACGTGGCACCATATTGGTGACACATTGGCACCATGACTGCCAGTACGGGCAGGAGCCGCCACCGGCTCTTTGCCGACGTTCCAGAGGCGACTGAGGCGCAGGTCCGCCAGACGGCCCGGACGTTCTATCGCGGTGTCGTGAGCGACGCCGTGACAACAGCGCTCATTACATTCGAGTGGGTGGTCGATGCGCGAATGCGCGGGAAACGGGTGATCGCGACGGACACGGACATGCTGCCGGGCATCTACGAGGAGCCGTTGATCCCTGGCCTCGAAGGCGTTGGCCAGCAATGGACCTGGCTCGTTGCCAGGGATCACGCGTGGCGTCGGCAGCTGTGGATCAAGGGTCGGAACATCGCGGCCGGAGACCTCGCCCGCACCATGACGATCGAAGGCTGGACGGCCGAGGAGACGGCGCACGAGTTCGACGTGCCAGTCGCAGCAGTGCTCGAGGCGCAGCGATATGCGGAGGTTGCACGGGAGCTGATCGCGGCCGAGGAGGCGGAGAACCGGATCGTCGCGCAGCGCTACGAGCCCGACGTTGCGAATCTACGTTGACGAGGACACCGCCAGCCGCCAGCTGATCGCACGCCTTCGCTCCGCCGGCCACACGGTGCTCGGCCCGCTGCGCGGCACGGCCGACTTGCGTTGCTGGCATCACGCACAAACAGAGCGAGCCGTCGTCCTGACGACGAACGCGCGGGATTTCGTCGCCCTTGCGGAGTCCGGAGCACATCACGGACTGCTGCTCGTCTATCGCGAGAACGATCCAACGCGTGACATGACCGCGAGGGCAATCGCCTCTGCCGTCGATCGCGTCGCCGAGGCCCATCCCGCCGGCTTCGCTGATCAGATCGTCGTGCTCAACGCGTTCCGCTCGTGACGCAGGCCGGGCTGGAAGAGCCGGGAGCACACGGCGCCCGTATCTGCGCAGTGGTCCTTGTCAAGGCGACCTCGGGCAGACCCGACGGAAGGCTCCGGCACTGACCCGTGGCCTGTGTATGCGGCAGGTAAGCGTGAAGCGCTGACGTCCTCGGGCATGACCTCGCATCTCGCCCGCACGTCGGATACCAGAGTGGATCCTGCGGCCGGCATCGGCCCGCGCCGAGCGTCGGCAGGATTCAGCCGAGACAGATCAACGCGAGGCAGTCTGGCTTCCGATCCGTCAGCCAGGTGGCGTACAGCCGGCGGAAGCCGTCGAAGGCGTCCGCCACGGGCTGGCCGTAGTAGTGGCCGCACACCTCGACCCCCATCGTCGCCTCGCAATGCTCGTGGGTCGCGACGCCGTGCACGCGGACGAAGTGGTCCTCGTCGTGGCGGTGGAACGCTCGCCGGTACCCGATCTCGTGGTGTCGGAGTTCGTACGAGTACTCGACACGGGCCCACTGGTCCCGGTCGGTCAGTCGCCAGCGCTCGAACAGACCGAGCTCAACGTCTCTCGATCGGAGCGAGGTGGGGAGACGACCCTCGAGGTCGATCACCAGGCTTCCGTCGAGTTCCCGTCCCAGCGTGATCTCGTCGCGGTCGTCAGGCGGCAGCAGGGTGACGGCGTACCGCTCGAGTTCCTCGACCAGATCGGCGAGATGGACGAGCAGATCGTTCGTCGATGCCAGCGTCACCCCCGGGCCATCCTGCGCAGCGCCGGTAGATGCTCGCCCTCCCCGACCACGAGGCGCCGTCGAGCCGGCGCGATCGTCACGCGCCGGCGGCGTGGCTTGAACCCCTCGCGCCAGAGGTCGAAGGCCGCGATGGGGATGCGGGTGATGCGGGGCGACACCCGAAGAGCGGGCATGGAGCCTCGGTTGACGAGATCGAGGACGGCGTCATCGCTGATCGCGAGGATCTCAGCGACTTCCTTGGGCGTGTAGTACAGCCTGTCCATCGCGTTAAGCCTCCATGGCGGTATCTCGCATTATACCGCTGTTCCGGCTACGGACACGTCGCGAACGACTCACCTCCGGCTCGCTACCTACCGGATCGTTGCCGCCTCACCGGTCCTCGCCGGGTCGTCGTCGGCGCGTACTCCTCGAGGAGCGCCCGCACGACGTCACTGATCGTCCGACCCTCGCTCGCCGCGCGCGCCGTCGCCCGTGCGTACAGCGCCTGGGACACGCGGGCCCCTACACGCGGCGAGTGCCCGGTCGCCTCGGCGTCGAGCGGCGGCCGCCCGCGTCGTGGCTTCCACGCCGAGAGGTCGAAGCCATGATCGACGCCCTGCCGGCCGCGCTCCTGCGCGGGGTGTTCGGCGGAATGAACACGGGGTGAGCGGCGGGTAAGCGGCGGTCCCGATCATTCGCCCATGATGGCGAATACAATGGATCCATTGTAGACTCCGATGTGGGACGTCGAATACACGGACGCCTTCGGGGCGTGGTTCGATGCGCTCGACGTGGAGGATCAGGATCGGGTGGTCGCGGCGGTCGAGGTATTGGCTGAGCTGGGACCGGGTCTGGGCCGCCCCTACGCGGACCGGGTGTCAGCATCGCGGTTCCACCATATGAAGGAGCTTCGCCCGCGCGGTGGCCACCTTCGGGTCCTGTTCGCGTTCGACCCGCGCCGGGTAGGGGTTCTTCTTGTCGGCGGCGACAAGACCGACCGGTGGGCCGACTTCTACATAGAGGTGATCGCCGAAGCCGACCGCCTCTACGCCGACCATCTCCAACGACTCCGGGAGCGCCAACCGTGAGTACGCACAAGTGGTCCGAACTCGCCCAGCGGATCGATGCCGACCCGACGCGGCGCGTGAACGTCGAGGAGCAGAAGCGCGCGATGCGCGACGTGATCGCGCTGCACGAGGTGCGGGAGGCTCGCCGCCTGACCCAGACCGAGTTGGCGGCCGCGCTCGACGTCACCCAGGCCAACATCTCGCGCATCGAGCGGCAGGACGACCTGTACCTGTCCACGCTTGAGGAGTACGTGGCCGCGCTCGGCGGGCGCCTGGAGCTCCACGCCGTCTTCCCGGACCAGGTGATCGCGCTGGAGGTGCGACCGCGGCAGCGCAGGCGCCGCTGACAGGAGCCGAGTATCGCTGGCTGCCCGAGTTGCCAGCGCCCGCACGGGGTCGACACGCATGCTGTGACGAACCTGCGGGGTGCCACTTATCCCGGCCGTATCTGCGTGGTGATCTTCGCCAGGGTGAGCGCGGCATAAGTCGCGGTGAAGGGCCTCGGGCGATGATCCGTCCGGACAGCCCACTCGCGCAGGTCGCCCGCCAGCTGGATCCCGCTTGCTGTTACGTTAGATCGCGCGTACGATCACACGCATGAAACTGATGACGATGCTGAGTGCCAACCGCGCCTACCAGGCCACCGACCTTGCCCGCAACCACCGCCAGGTAGTGGACGATGCGCGCGCCGGGATCGCGGTCATCCGGGACAAGGACGGCACGGCGCTCGTGATGACGACCGCCTCGGTCCTCGAACGTGCCCAAGAGATCGGCGGAACTGCGGTCGCGCTCGTGCAGGTCGCCCAGGCACTTGCCGAGCCGGCCAATCGGCGGAGCACGTCCGCCTACGGGGACTTCGCCTGGTTGCGCCCCCTTCCCGACGATGCCCAGCGCCGATTCCTCGCGGAAGTGGCCGACCAACTCCTCGTCGTCGCGTCCGGCGGACGCCTCGACCAGCTCAGCGAACTCGTTGGCGATTGGCTCGCCACGGCCCAGGCCTGGGCCGATCCGGACACGCGGGAGGCGCTCCTTGCCGAGGAGCCCGCCCCGATGCGCGACGTCGAGCTTTGACACGTGCCGGAGGCTGATCGGCCGTGGACCCTGCGGCCGGCATCGGCCCGGGCCCAGCGTCAGTGGGATGTGGCGATGCGCAAGGCGCCGGACCTGATGGCGGCCGTGCGCCAGCGCCTCCGCCAGCGACCACTCGACCGCTCCGACAATCCCGGACGGACGCACCGCCTGCGACCGCCGCTCGACAGGAAGCGCATTGGTGACCGGCTGCTTCCGCAATGGCAGTACGAGATCAGCGCTGCCGGGCGGGTCTTCTACTGCCCGGATGCGGCGGAGCGGGTCGTCTGGGTGACACGGGTCGATCTCGGCCACCCGGGCGAGACGGACTGACCCGGCCATGGAGTCGACCACCGGCTGAGGGGACTGATGTCCTCCGGCATCAAGCCGGGCGACAGAGCTCGATCATGCCGATGAAACTGCCGTCAGGATCCGTCACCCAGGCCGCCTTGCCCGCAGGCATCTCGGCCACACCGTCCGCCGTCTTGGGCGGCTGGCTATGCGCCCCTGGGGGCGTTCGCGCCAGGACCCCCCACCCCGAAGTTCATCGTGCCCTCGGTGGAGCGCAGGATCGTGAGCTTCGAGTGGGCGATCTCGTACCTGGCTGCCGACCAGAGTTCCTGCAGGAACTCGTCGGACAGCGAGTCGGGGCCGCAGGCAGCGAGGCTGTAGGGATCGGGTCGGAGTCGGAGGCCGGTCGACGACAGCCCGGTTCGCCCGGCCGGGATCACGCGGTAGGTTCCCGAGACGGTGTTGCAGTCGGCCGTGGCCCGGAACGTCCAGTCCGACATGAACTCGATCGTGTACTTCGAGGAATCGGGTACGACAAGGGGGACTTCAGCGGAGTCGGTCGTGGCCCCGGTCCACTGCCAGGTCGTTCCGGTCAGGATGCTTCCGGGCGGGCGCGGTGGGGCGAACGCGACTGCGAGGACCACGATCATGACCGCCGCCACGACGCTGACGATTGCGACAACGACGATGCGCCGGCCGATCGGCCCTTCCCTGACCCCCACGAATGCTTCGATGTCCACAGCTACATCTTCGTACGGCGTCGCTCCGAGGATCTCCACCGATGGTACGCGCGGTGCGGTTGCCCAGTAGCGGTTCTTCTTGCCGGCGGCGACAAGGCAGACCGAGCTCGCATAAGCCAGCGTGGAGCGCAGCTGGGCATCATGGGAATCTGCATCGCGCGGGGGTCGGCCGACGCGCTCGCGATCCCGCAGCCCGCGCACTCGCGCCAGGACCAGATTCCCGGGGGGTCGCCTTCGGGACATGAGGTTGACAGTGTTCTCATCTGTGAGTACAAGTGTTCTCATGACTGAGTACGGAGGCGACACCGCGTCGGCCGACCTGCTCCTGGGGCGCTCGCGCGTGCGCAGGAGGATCGCCGCCCTGTTGGTTGACGGACCCGGCGAGCGGCTGCACCTGCGCGAGATCCAGCGACGGGTAGGCACCAGCGCCGGCACCGCGAGTCGCGAGCTGGGCCGGCTCGTCGATGTGGGCATCGTGGAGCGACGTCGGGAAGGCCTGCAGGTGTACTTCACCGTTCGCCGCGATACGCCGCTCTACCCCCAGCTTCGTCAGGTCCTCCGCCGCACGTCGGGGGCGCCTGATGTGATCCGAGACCACCTGCGCGGGCTTCCGGGGCTCCGTAGAGCCGCGGTGTTCGGGCCGTACCTGGCCGGAGACGAAACCCCGGGCGGGCCCGTGGACCTCCTCGTCGAGGGCGACGTCGATGCCCGGGATCTGCGAACCGCCCTTCAGGATGCCGAGGCAGAGCTGGGCCGGCCGATCCGGTTGCGCCGCCGCCATGCCGCTGCCACGAGAACGCGCAGGCGGCCGTCGGATCCAGCCTCCATGGCCCCCGTCGAGCTCCTTGATCGCCCGTGGCCATCGCCGGCGACGGGCCGCCCTCGCACGCGGCGCCACCCGGACGCGCAGAGCCTCGTGGTCGCGCGCGAGGCCGCCGCAGCTCTTGCCGGCGGATTCGGTGGACGACTCTGCAGCGTCTGGCTCTACGGGTCGCGGGCGCGAGGCGACCATCGGTCAGAGTCGGACCTCGATCTCCTGGTCGTCCTGGATTCGGTCGGCGCGTGGCGCGACGAGCACGACGTTGCCGGCGACGAGATCGCGGCGATCTCCCTGGAACGCGGACTTGTCATCACGCGCGTCTTCGCAAGCGAGTCCGCGTGGCAGGAGCGAGCTACCCCGTTTCTGCGCGCGGCAGCAGCCGACGCCATCGCACTCCTGTGATCGAGGACGTTGCGCTCCATCTGCGACTGGCCGAGGAGATGCTCGTCGAGGCCACCGCCGCACTGTCGCGAGGCGCTCCCAGGACCGCGGTGGATCGCGCCTACTATGCAATGGTCCACGCAGCATCGGCGCTCCTCGCGGCGGACGGCGAGCGAGCCGCCAGCCACGGCCGATTGATCGCACGACTTGGGGAGCAGTTCGCCAGGCCGGGGCGGATCGGCCGCGAACACCACCGAGCCATGATCGCGGCGTACGAGCTCCGTCGAGCTGCGGACTATGACCCTCGCGCCGAGTTCGATGTCTCCGACGTCGAGGATCTCGTGACCGCGGCGCGCGGATTCGTCACCGCGGCGACCCATCTCGTCGCTACCCTCTGAAGTCATGGCCGTCGCTGCCCGCCGCCTCGCCACCCCGTCGTCCGTGAACGCCGCGATCAAGCAGATCGCCGACGTGATGCGGCGCGCCAACTACGCCGGCGCCCTGCAGTACGTGCCGGAACTCTCGTGGATCCTGTTCCTGCGAATCCTCGACGAGCGCGAGGAGATCGAGGCGGAGGAGGCCGCGGCGCTCGGGATCCGCTTCGCGCCGTCGCTCGAGGCCCCCTTCCGCTGGCGCGACTGGGCGGCGCCCGGCGGGGCGACGCGTACCGAACTGACCGACCGGCCGATGGGCGCGTACCTCGCCTTCGTCAACGGCGAGCTGCTCCCCAATCTTCGCGGACTCCGCGACGTGCCCGGCGCCTCGGCCCGCCAGCGGGTGATCAGCCAGGTCGTCAGCGCGATCGACAAGGTCGCGGTCGACACGGAGAAGAACCTGCTCGACATCCTGGACCGCGTCCACGAGATCCGCGTGGAAGCGGTCGATCAGACCCACCTCTTCATGCTCAGCCAGGCCTACGAGGGCCTGCTCCTCAAGATGGGCGAGAAGAACAACGACGGCGGCCAGTTCTTCACGCCGCGCGAGGTGATCCGGGCGATGGTCCTCGTGATCGATCCGCGGGTCGGCGAGACGGTCTACGACCCGGGCTGCGGCACCGGCGGCTTCCTCGCCCAGGCGTTCGACCACATGCGCGTGGGCCTGGGCGACGGCGCGACCGCCGAGCAGCTGCGCGTCCTCCGCGAGGAGACGTTCTGGGGCCGCGAGAAGGCGGACCTGATCTACCCGATCGCCCTCGCCAATCTCGTCCTCCACGGGATCGACCACCCGCACATCTGGCACGGCAACACGCTCACCCACCAGGAGGTCTATGGCGGCCTCTTCGCCGGCGCGCCGGACCAGTTCGACGTCGTGCTGATGAACCCGCCGTTCGGCGGCAAGGAGGGCGGCGAGGCGCAGACGCATTTCGCCTACAAGACGCGCGCCACGCAGGTCCTCTTCCTCCAGCACGTGATCGACGCCCTCAAGCCCGGTGGCCGCTGCGGGATGGTGATCGACGAGGGCGTCCTCTTCCGGACGACCGAGTCCGCCTTCGTCCAGACGAAGCGCAAGCTCCTCGACGAGACCGACCTCTGGTGCATCGTCTCGCTGCCGCCCGGCGTCTTCTCGTCCGCCGGCGCCGGCGTGAAGACGAACCTCCTCTTCTTCACCAAGGGCGGCCCGACGGAGCGCGTGTGGTACTTCGACCTCTCTGACATCAAGGTCACCAAGAAGCAGCCGCTGACGATCGATCGCTTCGAGGAGCTGTTCGCTCTGGCAGGCTCCCGGACGGACTCGCCGCGCTCCTGGACGGTCACCCGCGAGGAGCTGGAGGCCCGCGGCTACGACCTCAAGGCGGTGAACCCGACGGCGAAGGCCGCGGGCGACACTCGGACGCCCCTCGAGCTCCTCGACGAGATCGAGACTCGCGGCCACGAGGTGGATGAGGCGGTGGCGCGGCTGCGGGCGCTGCTGGGCGCCGAGGCCTGACGCCCGACCGAGCCCGGAGGCGCATGGCGCCCGCATCGCGGCGCCGGCGGTCCCGTCGTAGCATTCGGCCATGGCCACCCCACGGCGCGTCGGGATCCTCACCGCGGGCGGCGACAGCCCGGGCCTCAACGCGGCGATCCGCGGCTTCGGCAAGGCGGCGATCGGGACCTACGGGATGGAGGTCATCGGCTTCCGCGATGGCTTCCGCGGCCTGGCCGAGGACCGCCGGGCGAAGCTGGACAAGACGACGCTGTCGGGAATCCTGACCGTCGGCGGGACCATCCTCGGGACCAGCCGCGACAAGCCCCACCGGATGCTCGTCGACGGCGAGCTGCGGGACATGACGGACGCCATCGTCGCGACCTACCGGAAGGCCGGGCTCCACGCGCTCGTCTGCCTGGGCGGCGGCGGGACGGCCAAGAACGCGCTGCGCCTCGCGCGGGCCGGCCTGAACGTGATCACGCTGCCCAAGACGATCGACAACGACCTCGCCATGACGGACGCCTCGTTCGGGTTCGCCACGGCGCTCGAGATCGCCACCGAGGCGATCGACCGGCTCCACAGCACGGCCCACAGCCACCACCGCATCATCGTGGCCGAGGTGATGGGGCACCGGGCAGGCTGGCTGGCGCTTGGCGCCGGGCTCGCCGGCGGCGCCGACGTGATCCTGATCCCGGAGATCCCGTACAAGGTCGCGACCATCGCGGCCGCGATCCGGCGCCGCAGCCGGCTGGGAACGAACTTCAGCATCGTGGCCGTCGCGGAGGGCGCCCGAAACGTCGAGGACGCCCGGGACCTGGTCGCTGCGGAGGCACGCGCCGATCGAGCGAAGGATGCCGCGGCTCGCGTGGCGGCGAAGGCGGAGATCGCCATCCTCGAGACGCAGCACGTCGGGAACACTTTGCGCCTGGCCCGTCAGCTCGAGGAGCTGACCGGGCTCGAGTCGCGCATCTCCATCCTGGGTTACATCCAGCGCGGCGGAACGCCCTCCCCGGTGGACCGCCTGCTGGCCACGCGCCTCGGCAGCGCCGCCGCCGACCTGGTCCACGCCGGCACCTTCGGCGTCATGGTGGCGGCCCGCGGCGACGGGACGGCGGCAGTCCCGCTCGAGGAGGTGGCCGGGCGTCGGAAGATCGTCCCGCTCGACCACGGCTGGATCGCCACGGCCCGCCACGTCGGGACCTGCCTGGGCGACTGAACGGCGCGCTGTTCCGGACCGGCGGATCGACCGCGCGCTCGGAACCGCGACTGACGGCTGCCACGCCGGGACCTGCCCGGGCGACTGAACGGCGCGCGTTCCGGACGGGCGGATCGACCGCGCGCTCGGACTCGCGGCTGCCGGCCCGCGACGTCGGGACCTGCCTGGGCGACTGAACGGCGCGCGTTCCGGACGGGCGGATCGACGCAGCCGGCGAGTGGACCGGCGACGGATCGCACCCGGCCGTGCCCGGGCCCCGGCCGACCTATGGCGTTCCGGCAATCGCTCGCCGGCGCAACTCCCCGAGGTAGGCGCCGAGCCCTGCATAGTCCGGCAGCGAGGACGGCCGAACCTCGACCGGTGTGCCGTACAGCGCAACAGCCTCGCGCGCGCCGCGCCCCGGCTCCTCGCCAAGCAGCATGCCGAGCGGCCCGGCGGCCGCGGCCAGCTTCCGGTCGAGCGTCGCGAGCGGCGCACCGAGCAGCCGGGCCAGGACGAGGTACGTCGCGTCATAGGCCGACATCCGGTGCCGCTCGACCGCGTCGGCGACGAGGAGCAGTTCCGGCCGTCCGGTCTCGATCGTCTCGAGGCCAAGCTCGTCAAGCTCGCGAAGCGCCTCCGCGGTCTGCGCCGCCCCGTATCGGCGCTTTGTCCCGAGAACGTTGACGACCTCGGTCCAGAAGCCGGCTGGAACGACGAGCTGCATCCCCGACCGCGACCAGCTGTCCGCGGCCCTGTCCACTGCGGCCGTGGCGATCTCATCACGCACGTAGGCGATGCCAACCGACGCGTCGATGACGACCTGCTCAGCCACCGGCCAGGCGCTCACGTTCCTCGCGGGCGGCCGCCTCCTCCGCGCGGTACCGTTCGCGCCAGCGTACCGCTCGCTCCGGATCATCCTCCTCGTACTCGGGGTAGCCGTCCGGATCGTCCCTCGAGCGCATCTGACGAATCAGCTCGACGGCATCCGGATCGCCCGGTTGCGGCGGATGGGCGATGGCCATCCGGAGCCGGAAGTCGTCGATGCGATCCAGGGCGGCCAGCCGTCGTCGCCGCACCTCGTCGGCGTCGGGATCCAGCCGCCGCCCGTCCTCGACGGAGACGAGCATCGCGAGGGGGCGATGGTCGCGCTCGATGACGATGCGCTCGCCGGCCGACGCGGCATCCAGGAACGCCCCGAGGCTCCGTCTCAGGTCGAGCGGGGTGATCACTCTCATGGTCCGCCATGATAGCATGCCATCATGGTCCCGCAAGGCCCCGAGGGCGGCGCGGCGGACCCGGCCGCGCGGCGCCGTCCCATGGTTGCCCCGCCGGGCCGAACCGCCCGGCGCGCCCGTACACTCCCCTTGATGCTCCGCACGGTCGCCGCCACCCGCTACGTGACGCCCTTCCGGGAGGGTGGCTCGCTGCCCGGCCTCTGCGAGGCGGACGACGAAGGCCTCTACGTCGTCAAGTTCCACGGCGCCGGGCAGGGGGCCAAGGCGCTCGTGGCCGAGGTGATCGTGGGCGAGCTGGCGCGGGCCCTGGGCCTGCCGGTCCCCGAGCAGGTTCTCGTGGAGCTCGACGCCCGCCTCGCGGCAGGCGAGCCGCACTGGGAGGTCAAGGAGCTCCTGGATCGCTCGCCGGGGACGAACCTCGGCGTCGACTTCCTCCCCGGCGCCCTCGGCTTCGCGCCCGCGGTGGGGCCCGCGCCAGAGCCCGAGCTCGCCGCCGCGTTCGTCTGGCTGGACGCCTTCACCCTCAACGTGGACCGCACCCCGCGGAACCCGAATCTCCTCGTCTGGCACCACCGGCTCTACGGGATCGACCACGGGGCGGCCCTCTACGTCCAGCACCGCTGGGAGGACGCAGTCCGCGATCCCGAGCACGCGCGCCGCCCGTTCGTGCAGGTCCGGGACCACGTCCTCCTGCCCTTCGCCGGCTCGATCGTCAACGCCGACGCACGACTTGCGCCGCTGGTCACCGACGAGCTGCTTCGTGGCCTGGTGGATGCCGTGCCCGCTGCGTGGCTGGAGGGCCAGCCGGCGTTCGCGTCGGTGGCCGACAATCGGGCGGCGTACGTGGACTACCTGCGGCGGCGGCTGGCCGCCCCGAGGGCGTTCGTGGAGGAGGCCGAGCGTGCCCGCACCGGCGCCTGAGCCCGCCCGCCACCCGTTCGCCTACGCGATCGTCCGGGTCATCCCGCGCGTGGAGCGGGGCGAGGCGATCAACGCCGGGATCGTCCTGTTCTGCCGGCCGAAGCGCTTCCTGGGAGTTCGCGTGGCCCTCGACGAGGCTCGCCTGTGCGCGCTCGACCCGGCCTGCGACCCGGCGGAGGTGCGGGCCCACCTGGCCGCGGTCGAGCGGATCGCCGCCGGCGACCCAGCTGGCGGCCCGATCGCCGCCCTGACCCAGGCGGAGCGGTACCACTGGCTCGTGGCGCCCTCGTCAACGGTCATCCAGCCGTCCGAGGCGCACACGGGCCTGACCTCCGATCCGGCGGCCACGCTCGAGCACCTCTTCCGGGCCCTCGTCGAGCGGCCGACGACGCCCGCCTGACGGCCGGGTCCGGGAGGCGGGTCCGAACCGCGTGCGGCCCGGCCTGTTCGCCGGTGGCCCGAGCCCGGCCATCGGGATGTCGCGGCGGTGCGAATACCATGTGCAAACATCGCAGGGAGCATGACCTTGGGCATCCTCGACTTCCTCTTCGTCGATCCGGCGAAGCAGACCCTCCCCTCCCCCGCCGACGCCCTCCCCGGCCGCCCGGAGCCGATGGCCGTCGCCGATCGTCACACCGTCCTCGGCACGCCGCTCGCCGGCCCGCTGCCGGGCGGTGCACAGGAGGCGGTCTTCGGCCTCGGCTGCTTCTGGGGAGCCGAGAAGACCTTCTGGCAGACGCCGGGCGTGATCTCGACCGCGGTCGGCTACGCCGGCGGCTACACGCCGAACCCGACCTACGGCGAGGTCTGCTCCGGGCGGACTGGCCACGCAGAGGTGGTGCGCGTCGTCTTCGACCCGGCGCGCGTCTCCTTCGAGGAGCTGCTCCGCATCTTCTGGGAGCACCACGACCCGACCCAGGGAATGCGCCAGGGCAACGACCAGGGCACGCAGTACCGTTCGGTCATCCAGGTGGGCGATGCCGAGCAACGGGCTGCCGCCGAGGGGTCACGCGCCGCCTACCAGGCAAGCCTGGCGAAGGCCGGCTACGGGACGATCACGACCGAGATCGCCGACCGGACGCCCTTCTACTACGCCGAGGACTACCACCAGCAGTACCTTGACAAGGTCCCGGACGGCTACTGCCCGGACCACGGGACCGGCATCGCCTGCCCGGTCGGGCTCGGCGTGACGGTCCCGGACCAGGAGCGCATGAACGACCTCGACAACCCGAAGCCTGGGGGATTCAGGGCATGACCGACCAGATCAGGGTGCGGCAGTTCCACGAGTCCGAGGGCGTCGAGGACTGGCGCGTGCTTGGCGATGGAGCCTGCGCCTTCTTCCGCACCGGGTCGTTCGCGGCGGGCGCCAGGCTCGTGGGCGCGATCGGCGAGCTGGCGAGCATCGACGACCACCACCCCGACGTGGACGTCCGGCACGACGGCGTGACCGTGCGTCTCATCACGATCAGCGACGACTACTACGGGATGAGCCGGCGCGACGTCGAGCTGGCCCGGCGGATCTCGGCGGTGGCGCGCGAGCAGGGCGTGCCAGCCGATCCTGCCGCGGTCCAGTCCCTGCTCGTCATCCCGGGCGCCCCGGTCACCGCCGACGTGATGCCGTTCTGGCAGGCCGTGCTCGGATATGTGCGGCGCGGTGACACACCCGGCGAGGACCTCGTCGACCCGCGCGGGCGCGGGCCGGCGTTCTGGTTCGAATCGATGGACGAGCCGCGCCCGGACGGCGGCGGCGCGATCCACGTCGCGATCTGGGTGCCGTACGAGCAGGCGCAGGCGCGGATCGCGGCAGCGCTCGCGGCCGGCGGCCGCATGGTGCGCGACCAGTTCGCGCCGTCGTGGTGGACGCTGGCCGACGCGGCTGGCAACGAGGCCGACATCGCCACCACGATGAACCGCGACTGAGCAGTCCTGGAGAAGCCGCCGCGGCGGCGACACCCCGACATCAGGGTCGGCCATCAGATCCTGCAGAGAGGAAGCCTGCAATGAAGGACACGCCGAAGTCCGCCGGGAGCACCGCGACCAACAGGACGTCCGAGGGATTCACGGACGAGGAGCGAGACGCGATGAAGGAGCGCGCCGGGGAGCTGAAGGCGGCCGCGCGCCGCGGCCCGCGCGCGGACAGGGCAGACGGGGAAGGCGACGTGCTCGCGAAGATCGCCGAGATGCCGGAACCGGATCGCTCGATGGGCGAGCGGCTCCACGCGATCGTCAAGGCCAGCGCGCCGGACCTCTCGCCGAGGACGTGGTACGGGATGCCCGCGTATGCCAGGGACGGCAAGGTTGTCTGCTTCTTCCAGGCCGCCTCGAAGTTCAAGGTGAGATACGCGACGCTCGGCTTCAGCGACGAGGCGAACCTCGACGACGGAACCATGTGGCCGACCGCCTTCGCCCTGACGGAGTTGACCGCCGCCGACGAGGCAAGGATCGGCGAGCTCGTGAAGAAGGCTGTGAGCTGAGGGGAGGTCGCGCCTACATGGTGAGGAAGGGCGCCTTCGCGCGATGGCTCTACCGCGGGCAGCGACCCAACCTGATTGCGAGGATCCTGAACAGGGCTGGGGAGGTCGTGGCCTCGGCGGGCGTCACCTCCAGCCGCATGGTGACGCTGGAAGTTGCCGGGCGAACGTCGGGGCGGATCGTCTCGCTGCCGGTCGTCCCGGTCGTGGTTGACGGCCGGCGGTACCTGGTGTCGATGCTCGGCGATGACGTCCAATGGGTCCGCAACGTGCGGGCGGCGGGCGGAAGAGCGGTCCTCCGGAGCGGCGGTCGCGAGGAGATCCAGCTCGAGGAGATTCCCGCCGACGAGCGCGCTCCCATCCTGAAGGCCTACCTGCGGCGAGCGCCCGGCGCGCGAGCCCACGTGCCCGTGGACAAGGACGCGCCGATGGCGGAGTTCGAGACGATCGCGGGGGCGTTTCCGGTCTTCCGGATCGCCGCCCCCTGAGCGGGCGTCGCGCTGAGTGATGCTCGCGAAGTCGCTGCGGGGGTCGCCGTCAGCACGAGGCCGGTTCGCGCGCGGCACCTTCGACGCGGCCGCGGCGATCGTGGCGTGACAACCGGCGGGATGGCCCGCCCCGGCGGGCCGGAGGTCTCTCCCGGCGGCGGTGGCGTCGCCCGCATCCTTGCGAAGCCGAACCTGCCCCCGGGAGTACGCATGCGCCCGCCGCGCGTCGTCGTTGCCTACGCCAGCCGACACGAGGCGACCGCCGAGATCGCGGCCGCGATCGCCGGCGAGCTCGGCGCGGCCGGCTGCGTGACGGACGTGGGCGAGGCCCGGGCCGTGGCGAGCCTGGTCGGCGTCGACGCGGCAATCGTGGGAAGCGCCCTCTACCTTGGCCGGTGGGACGACTCCGCCCTCGATCTCCTGCGGCGCGAGCGGGCGGCGCTGGCCAGGATCCCGACCTGGCTCTTCAGCTCCGGCCCGGTGGGTGACGGGAAGGCGACGGCGCGCCCCGCGCGGCTGCCGCAGCCCGAGGAAGTGGCGGCCCTGGCCGGAGAGATCGGAGCTCACGTCACGACCTTCGGCGGGCGGGTGAGCCCCGACGACGACGCGTTCGATCTCAGGATAATGGCCAGCGCGGGCCTTGCGGGCGACTGGCGCGACTTCGACCGGATTCGCGCCTGGGCCCGGGCGATCGCCGCCGACGTGCGCGCCCGGACAGTTGCATCGGATGCGTGATGACGAGGGAGATGAAGACATGACCGGACGGATATCCCCGCAGCGGGGCGGGCTCATCATCGGTCTTGGGCTCATCCTGCTGGGCGGGGCCGCCCTCCTTGCGCAGGTGAGCCACGTCTCGATCGGCTGGCCGATCCTGATCATCATTCCCGGGGCATCCCTCGTCGTTGGCGCCGTCGCGGTGGGCGGTCCCGGCGGCAGTGGGATGGCGGCCGTCGGCGGGATCCTGACCATGGTCGGTGTCGTCCTCGCCGTCCAGGAGGCCGCAAACCTCTACCAGACCTGGGCCTATGCCTGGGCGCTCGTGGCGCCCGGCGGGGTTGGCGCCGGCCTCACCATCTACGGCATCCTCGCCCGGCGCGGCGAGGACCTCCGGGGAGGCATCGGGGCCCTCTTCGTCGGGGTGGTTCTCTTCCTCGTCGGCTTCCTCTTCTTCGAGGGCGTCGTCCGACTCTCCGGAGAGCGGTTCGGGAACCTGACCGAGGTCGCGGTGCCCGTGGCGCTCGTGGGGATCGGCGTCGTCGTCCTCCTCGGGGCGTTCATCCCGGGTCCGTGGCGGCGGCCGTACCTCGTCATCCACGACGCCCGGGACCGGGCGGCGGCCGAGCGGGGCGACGGCGGGACCGGCCCGCTGGCCGCCGTTCCGGACAGGCTTGCGATCCCGCTCGAGGGCGTCGGCGACGCCGAGGTGATGGTGACGTTCGGGGCAGGCCACCTCCGGATCGGCGCGGCTGCACCGGGCATGCTCGTCGACGGGACGTTCACCGGCGGGGTCCGGGTGGAGCGCGGCGGGGGGCCCGGGCGGGCCCGGCTCTCGCCGCCCACACCGCCGTCGGGCTGGGCCCTGAACCGCGCGCCCTACGCGTGGACGATGGGCGTCAGCGGCGAGGTGCCCCTTCGCCTGCGGGTGGAGTCGGGCGCCGCCGACGCCGAGCTGGACCTCGGCGAGCTGCGACTCGCGGAGCTCCGGCTGCGGACGGGCGCCAGCGAGACTCGCATCGCGCTGCCGGTCGCGGCGGGCTTCACGCGCGTCGACGCGGAGGGCGGCGCGGCGGCAATCCATTTCCGCGTTCCGGACGGCGTGGCCGCGCGTATTCGGTCGTCGATCGCCCTGGGCTCCAGCGACGTCGACCCGGTGCGTTTCCCCCGGAATGCGGAGGGGAGCGGCTGGGAGTCGCCGGACTTCGCGAGCGCGGCCAACCGCGTCGAGATCGAGGTCCGCGGCGGCGTCGGGAGCGTCTCGGTCCGCTGATGCGCACCTGCGCCTGTTGCGAGCCGTGGGCCGACGCGCGCCCTCGCCTGATCTGCGACCTCGGCAGGTGCGAGCCGTCGCCTGGTGCGAGCCATCCGCCGACGCGCGCCCTCGCCTGATGCGCGCCCTCGTCGTGGAGCATCCGGGGCCGCTGGGAGCCGGCGAGCCGCTGCGACTCCGCGAGGTTCCGGACCCGCAGGCGGGGCCCGGGGAGCTGCTCCTGCAGGTCGTCGCGTGCGCCGTCTGCCGCACGGACCTCCAGCTGGTCGAGGGCGACCTCGCCGCCCGCCGTCTGCCGACGGTCCCCGGCCACCAGGTCGTTGGGCGCGTGGAGGCGTTGGGCGCCGGCGTCGAGGACTGGGCGGTCGGCGAGCGGGCGGCGGTCGGCTGGCTGGCCGGGACCTGTGGAACCTGCCGGGCGTGCCGGAACGGCCGCGAGAACCTCTGCAAGGCGGGGCGCTTCACGGGCTGGGATCGCGACGGCGGCTTCGCCGATCGGATCGTCGTCGGGACGGACGTCGCCCTCCGGGTGCCGGACGCCTTCGACGACCTGTCGGCCGCGCCACTCCTGTGCGGCGGCGTCATCGGCTACCGCTCGCTCTTGGTCTCCGGGATCCGGCCCGGCGGCCGCCTCGGCCTCTACGGCTTCGGCGCCTCGGCGCTCCTTGCCCTCCAGGTCGCCCGCCACTGGGGCTGCCGGGTCCACGTGGCGACGCGATCCGAGCGGGAGCGCGCCCGCGCCCTGGAGATGGGCGCAACCTCGGCCGGCGGTTACGAGGACCCTCCGCCTGCCCCGCTCGATGCGGCCGTCACCTTCGCCCCGGTAGGCAGCGTGGTCGTCGCGGCCCTGCGCGCCCTCGACCGTGGCGGCACGGTGGCCATCAACGCGATCCACCTGGACGGGATCCCCGCGTTCCCCTACGCGGACCTCTGGTGGGAGCGCGGGCTGCGCAGCGTCGCCAACGTCACCCGGGATGACGCCCGCGCCTTCCTCGAGCTTGCCGCAGCCATCCCTGTGCGAACGCACGTGGAGGCGTTCCCCCTGGCCGCGGGCGCCGATGCCCTTCGCCGGCTGGCCGCCGGGACCCTGCACGGGACGGCGGTCCTGGTTCCCTGAGGCGCGTGGGGCGGCGGCACGACGAGGCTCGCACCGGGTCGCGCGGGCGATTGACGCTGTTCGCGCCCGGGTCAGCCGGGCGAGGTCGGCTGGCCAGAGCTCCAGCTGGAGGCCGCGCCTCCCGGCGCGGACGCCCGTGCCCTGGCTTCGGGGCCGTCCGGTGCGATCGACGGGGTGGTCTCCGGTCAGGAGCCGCGGGCGATCGCCGCGGTCCGCGCCCCGGTCAGCCGGGCGAGGTCGGCGGGCGAGAGCTCCAGCTGGAGGCCGCGCCGCCCGCCGCTGACGTGGATCGTCGGCAGCGCCCCGGCCGAGGCATCGAGGACGGCCGGCAGGGACCGCCTCATGCCGAGCGGGCTGATCCCGCCGATGACGTAGCCCGTCGCCCGCTCCGCCTCCGCCGGCGTGGCGAGAACGGCCTTCCGGGCTCCCATCACGGTCGCGAGGGCCTTGAGGTCCAGCTCGCCGGCGACGGGCACGATCGCCGCCACCAGCGCCCCGTCGGCCGCGGCGACGAGGGTCTTGAAGACGCGGGCCGGATCGAGGCCGAGGGCGGCCGCGGCGACGAGCCCGTACAGCGGCCGGCGATCGCGATCCCGGGGTCCCGCAGGGGCCGGCGCCTCGTACTCGTGGACGGCGTGGGCGACGCCCGCCGCGCGCAGGACCTCGAGCGCGGGCGTGCCGCGTCCGCTCACTCGAACTCGCGGTGGCGGGCGACGGCGAGGACGAGCGTGGTCGCGTAGAGGGCGGTCAGCCCGAGGAACGGCCAGCTGATCCGGAGCCCCAGGGGGAAGAGCGTCACGACCGCGAAGAGGAGGAGGACGGCGACGACGACGGGCCAGAAGCGCCGGGCCAGCACGAGCCCGCCGAGCAGGAAGTGGACCGTGGCGAGGGCGAGCCCGGCCGGCACGACGACGAGGAAGAAGCCGAAGACCGTCGTGTTGCCCCCCGACCAGCCCGGGGCGTCGACGAGGCCGAGGTTCGCGGCGACAACGAGGAAGGTCGCGGGCAGGAGGACCACGATCACGAGCAGCCCGACGCTGCCGAGGAGGCGCCCGCAGGTCGTCAGCAGCTTCGAGCGCTCCACCTCCGGTACCGCACGCTCGTCCCCGCGTCCATGGTCCGCCATCGCCGGCCGCTTGCCCCCTCTTCCTTCCGGGCGCCGCTGTGGCGCCACCCGGGCGAGGATACCGCGCAGGGCGGCGGCCAGCCCGCCGACAATAGGGCAGGCACGTCCGCGCCGCGGGCGGCCGGCGGAGGAGCGGAGGGCAGCCCGTGGGTGACGGCGGTCCGCGGTTCGGCGCGGCGTTCTGGATCAACCGGACGGACTGGCCGGGCCTCCGCGCCGCGGTCCTCGCGGCCGAGGCGGGCGGCTGGGACAGCGTCTGGCTGGACGACCACCTGCTCTGCGACGAGGGCGACGACCTGGACGCGAAGCTCGAAGGCTGGACGGCTCTGGCCGCGCTGGCCCCGCTCACTTCGCGGGTCCGCCTCGGCCACCTGGTCACGGCGGCGACGTTCCGCAATCTCGGGGTGATCGCCAAGATGGCGACGACGCTGGACCACCTGTCGGGAGGACGCTTCGTCCTGGGGCTCGGGGCCGGCTGGCACGCCCGCGAGCACGAAGCCTTCGGGATCGATTTCGGATCCGGCTTCGGCGAGCGGCTGGACCGCCTTGACGAGGCCGCGGGACTGCTGCGTCGCCTGCTCGACGGGGAGGTCGTCACGCACCACGGTCGCTTCTACGACCTGAACGGGGCGGCCTGCGCGCCACGTCCGCTCCAGGCGCGCCTGCCGATCCTCATCGGAGGCACGGGCCGGACCAAGACGCTGCGGACGGTTGCCCGTGTCGCCGACATCTGGAACGCCTATGCCACGCCCGACCAGCTAGTGGAGCTCGGGGACGTCCTCGCGGCGCACGGGGCCGCGATCGGGCGGGACGTTCGCGGCATCGAGCGCCAGGTCTGCCTCAACCTGGCCGTTCGGCCCACGCGGCAGGCGGCGCTCGCGGTCTGGCAGGACGCGGTCGCGACGCACCACCCGCGTCGCGGAGAGGATCCGCTGCACGCGGGCGGCAGCCCTGAGGAGGTCGCGGCGGCGCTGCTGCCGTACATCCGGGCGGGCGTCGACGAGGTGGTGGCCGTCCTGCGCACGCCCTGGGACCTCGAGACCCTCGGCCGGCTCCCCGAGGTGCGCGCGGCTCTCAGTACGGCTCGGGGATGAAAGTCTGGTCCTCCATCGGGGGCCGAACGTAGCCGGTGTCCTTCTGGCGCGGCGGCAGGACGATGGGCTCGGGCGTCAGGTCCTCGTAGGGGACCATCGAGAGCAGGTGGCTGATGACGTTGAGCCGGGCGCGCTTCTTGTTGTCGGAGCGGACCACCCACCACGGCGCCTGCTTGATGTCGGTGTGGGCGAACATCTCGTCCTTGGCCTTGCTGTAGTCGATCCAGCGTGCGCGGCTCTCGACGTCCATGGGCGAGAGCTTCCAGCGCTTGGTGGGATCGGCAAGGCGCTCCTGGAAGCGGCGCTCCTGCTCGGCGTCGGAGACGCTGAACCAGTACTTGATCAGGATGATCCCGCTTCGAACGAGCATCCGCTCGAACTCCGGGCAGGAGCGCAGGAACTCCTGGTACTCGTCCTCCGAGCAGAAGCCCATCACCCGCTCCACGCCGGCCCGGTTGTACCAGCTCCGGTCGAACAGGACGACCTCGCCGGCGGCCGGCAGGTGGGTGACGTAGCGCTGGAAGTACCACTGCGTCTTCTCGCGCTCGGTGGGCGCGGGGAGGGCGGCGACGCGGGCGAAGCGCGGGTTGAGAGGTTCCATGATCCGCTTGATCGCGCCGCCCTTCCCGGCGGCGTCGCGGCCCTCGAAGATGGCGACGACCTTGAGGCCGCGCGCCTTGATCCACTCCTCCCACTTGACGAGTTCGACGTTGAGTCGCAGGAGCTCGGCTTCGTATGCCTTCGACGACATCTTCGAATCGTCGCGGTCGCCGATCGGCGAGCCGCGCCCGCCGTCGAGCGCGGTCGCCGGGATCGCGAGGGCGTCCCGCTCCGGGCGGCGGTTGCTCCCCTCTCGCGCCCGCGGCTTCCCCTCGTCGGCGCTCCCCGGCGCCGGGTCCGACTTCTGCCTGGGCATCGCGCCCTCCTTGGTCCGCGGCTCGACCGTGTTGTTTCGATTATGCTGCCTGCACGTGACCTTCAATTCGCTCGGCCTGTCGGCCGAACTACTCCGCGCGGTGGCCGACGAGGGCTTCACCGCGCCCACGCCCATCCAGGTCCAGGCCATCCCTCTGATCCTCGAGGGTCGGGACCTCATGGGCGCGGCCCAGACCGGGACCGGCAAGACGGCCGCCTTCGTCCTCCCGATCTTCGAGCGCCTCAAGGCCCACGCGAACACGTCGTTCTCGCCGGCCCGCCATCCGGTGCGGGCGCTCGTCCTCACGCCCACCCGGGAGCTGGCGATGCAGGTGGCCGCGATGGCCGCGGCCTATGGGCGCCACGTCGCCCTCCGCTCGGCGGTCGTCTTCGGCGGCGTTCCGCTGGACCCCCAGATCAAGGAGCTCCGGACCGGCGTGGAACTCCTCGTGGCGACCCCCGGGCGCCTCCTCGACCTCGTCGGGCAGCGCGCCGCCAACCTGGGCCAGGTCGAGATCCTGGTCCTCGACGAGGGGGACCGGATGCTCGACATGGGGTTCATCCCCGACATCCGGAGGATCCTCGCGCTCCTCCCGGCGCGACGCCAGACGCTCCTCTTCTCGGCCACCTTCTCCGACGAGATCCGGCGCCTCTCGAAGGAGTTCCTCAACGACCCGGTGACAGTCGAGGTGGCGGCCCGCAACGCGACCGTCTCAACCGTGCGCGAGGTCCTCTACCCGGTGGACCGGGAGCGGAAGCTCGAGCTCCTCGAGCACCTCGTGCGCACCCACGACCTCCGCCAGGTCCTCGTCTTCACGCGCACCAAGGTCGCCGCCCGGCGGATCGCCTCGGACCTGGACCGCCACGGCTTCGCCGCCACCGCGATCCATTCCGACCGGACCCAGGGCGAGCGGATCCGGGCCCTCGCCGACTTCAAGTCCGGCGAGGTCGAGATCCTCGTCGCCACGGACGTGGCCTCCCGCGGCCTCGACATCGAGGAACTCCCTGTGGTCGTGAACTTCGAGCTCCCGACGAAGGCCGAGGACTACGTCCACCGGATCGGCCGCACCGCCCGCGCCGGCGCCAGCGGGATCGCGATCAGCCTCGCCTGCCCCGACGAGGTCGACTTCCTGCGCGCGATCCAGCGCCTGCTGCGGCGGGCAATCCCGGTCGAGGTGGTGGAGGAGTTCCTCCCCGACCCGGAGACGCCGGTGCGCCCTCTCCACCCGCGCGGCGGCGACCGGATCCCGGCCCACCTGCACAAGGCAAGCCGGGTTCACCACAGCCGCTGACGCCGGCCCGGGCGCAACGGCCCCCGACCTCGCGCCGGACGGCCCACCGCCGCCGGGCATCAGCCCCGCTACCATGGCCGCGACCATCAGGCCCGTCCCGTCGCGCACCAGGGACTCCCAGGGGAGCATCGCGAGCATGTCGCAACCGCGCCAGATCGGCATCCTCACCGGGGGCGGGGACGTCCCCGGCCTCAACTCCGTCATCAAGAGCGTCGTCTATCGCTCCACAGAGCTCGGCTTCGACGTGATCGGGCTCCGCCGAGGCTGGGAGGCCCTCACCCACATGCGGCCGGGCCCCGACCCGGATCCCGAGTACGTGCGCCCGCTCGACCGCGCGAACACCCGGACCATCGACCGGACCGGCGGCACCTTCCTCCACTCGAGCCGCACGAACCCGAAGAAGATGCGCGCCGGCAAGCTCCCATCGGTCGTGCCGAACGATCGCCTGGCGTCGCTCGAGACCAGCGAGGGCGTCTTCGACTTCACGCCCGTGGTGCTCGAGAACCTCGACCGGCTCGGGATCCAGACCCTGATCTCCATCGGGGGTGACGACACCCTCTCCTACTCGAAGGTCCTCGCGGACGCGGGAGTCCAGATCATCGCCATCCCCAAGACGATGGACAACGACGTCCGCGGGACCGAGTACTGCATCGGATTCTCGACCGCCATCACGAGGGCCAAGGACGCCATCAACCGGCAGCGGACGACGCTGGGGTCGCACGAGCGGATCGGCGTCTTCCGGGTCTTCGGGCGCAACGCCGGCTTCACCGCGCTCTACACCGCCTACGTCACCTCGGCGCGGTGCGTGATCCCGGAGTACCGCTTCGACCTCCAGCGCCTCGTCGACGTCCTCGTCGAGGACCGCCTCAACAACCCCAGCCGCTACTCGTTCGTGATCGCCTCCGAGGGTGCGCTCCCGGCGGGGATGGAGCTGAAGGAGGTCGGCGACGCCGACGCCTACGGCCACCGCCACAAGGCGAGCATCGGCGAGTTCCTGGCCGACGAGATCAAGCGCCGAACCGGGATCGAGACTGTCAACTCGGAGCTGACCTACGACCTCCGCTCGGGCGAGCCCGACGCGTTTGACCAGATGGTGGCGATCACCTTCGCCAACACCGCCATGGAGCTGGTGGTCGAGGGAAGGACCGGGCAGATGACGGCGATCCGCGATGGACGCTACGCGTACTGCCCGATCCCGGAGCCGGGTGCCAGGATCGTGGACGTCGAGAGCGCCTACAACGTCGAGCGCTACCGACCCCGCTACGAGAGCAAGCTCGGCCTGCCCGTCCTCCTCACCCCGTCGGTCGTCTGAGAGCACGCCCGGCAAGCCCGACGAGGGCACCTGCGGGCCCGCGGGGCACTCGCCGCCCGGCAGGCGCCCCCGTCAGCGAATCGCGTCGGGGTCCGCGGCCCCGGCGCGGGCGGCGCGACGCCGCTCGGCGTACATGCGCTCCTCGGCCGTGCGCAGGGCCGTGTCCAGCTCGCCGACGGCACTCGGGCTCGCCCAGCCCACGGAGAGGCGGAGTGCCACCACGCCCGCGTCGAGCCAGCGGTCGCACTCGCCGCGAATCCGCTCGACGTAGTTGATCGCCTGGATCTCGTCCGTCTCCGGCAGGAGGACGAGGAAGCGGCCGCCGCCGACGTGCGCCACGCGGTCGGTGCGCCGGGCGCTGCGCCGCATGGCCTCGCCCACGGCCGCGAGGATTCGGCGCGACGCGTCGGCGCCGAAGCCTCCCTCGAACCGGGCGAAGCCGTCCAGATCCGCGACGACGATGCCGACGGGGCGCCGGTAGCGGACGTAGCGGGCGTTCTCATCCGCCAGGATGCGGTTCCACGCAGCCCGTGAGTCAAGGCCCGTGGCTTCGTCAATGTAGGGATCGGACGGGATGGAGCTCGCCGCGGCGGCCACTGCCGGAAGGGTCGCCGTCGGTGCCGCTGCGGCCGCGTTGGCTGCCTCGCGGCGGCGAGGCGCGATCGAGAGGAAGCCCTCGATGATCTCCTGCTCGCGCGGGTCATGGACGCGGCGGGCGGCGGCCGCGAGGTCCGCGGAGGTGACCGCAGCCTCATCGGCAGGATGCTCCGGGTCGGGGTGCGCGTCGGGGTGCGCGTCGGCGTGCTCGGAGGCCGAAACCGGCACCGGGGCGACGGGCGCGGCGAACGCCGCCGGGACGGTCGGCGCAGGCGCGGCGGCCGGCTTCGAGGCGACGGCCGACGCAGGCTGGCGAGCCCCGCGACGGCGCCGGGCGACGAGGGCTCCGGCGAGGAGCAGGAGAGTCGCGACCCCCGTCACGATCAGCGCGACGAGGACGTAGGAGATCTGGTCGGACGACACGTCGTTCCTTCGTTCTTCCCGATCGTGCGTGCCCCGGCGGTGCCCACGCCGGCGGGTTTTCACGACCGCAGCCGCACTCTACACGCGGCCGGCAACCGGGCGTGACTGCCGGGAGGTACGGGGTGACGGGGGGTGACTATCGTCCCGGTGCCCGGGACTGCCGGGCAAGTGGCCGCCGCGGCCCGGGGCGGTCGGCCCGGGCGGGCGGCAGCACAGCGAAGTCGGGGAGTGGGCGTCGACACGCGGACGGCGGCCGCGGGCGGCGCCCGCTACTCTGTGAACGCAGTCACCCGCAGGGATCCCCGATGACCGAACCGACCCCGCCCGGCTTCGAGCCGGCAGTCGCGGACGCCGCGCTGGGCGTCCCCGCCGAGCCGGAGCCCATCGCCGCAATCGCCGAGCCGGAGTCCATCGCCGCAATCGCCGAGCCGGGAACGTCCGTCCCGCCCGAGGCGCCGCCGCACGCCCCGGCGCCGACGGAGCACCCGTGGCCGTCGGACTCGGCCGCGGACCGGTCACCCGGGAGCGGCCCGCGCCGCTCGGCCGTCCTCGGCTACCTCGGCGCGCTCATCCTCGGCGTCGCCATCGGCGCAGCCGGTCTCGCCATCGCGACCGGCGCGCTCGGCGGCGGCTCGCCCTCGCCGGTCCCATCGGAGACGCCCGGCGCCGCCCCGTCGGAGCCGCCGGCCGGGAACACGATCGGGCGACCCGACGCCCCGGTCACGATCGAGGTCTGGGCCGACTACCAGTGCCCGTACTGTCGGCTGGAGGACGTCCTCTTCGGCGGGGCGATCGACCGCGAGTACGTCACGCCGGGCATCGTCCGCGTCGTCTACCGCGACTTCGCGTTCCTGGGCCAGGAATCGATCGACGCGGCCGTCGCGGCCCGCTGCGCCGGCGCCCAGGATCCCGGCGCTCGATTCCGCTTCCACGATGCCCTCTACACCTTCCAGCAGGGGGAGAACCAGGGGCGCTTTGCGCGGGCCAACCTGCTCCAGATCGCGGAGATGGCCGGTGTCCCGTCCGTCGCGGTGTTCACGGCCTGCCTCGACGACCCCGCCGTGGCCAGAGCCGTCGCGGACGAGACGGCGGCGGGCCGCGACGCGGGTGTCACCTCCACGCCGACGCTGCTGCTCCGTGGGCCCGGCGGCGAGCGCGTCGTGGCCGGCTTCAGCAAGACGTGGCCGACGCTGCGTGACGCCCTCGAGGCCGTCCGTGTCGCGACCGAGGCATCGCCTTCGCCGACGGGCTCGTCGGCCCCGTAGCCCGCGCCGACCGCCTCCGCCGCGCCGGCCCCGTAGACGCGTCGACCGCTTTCGCCGCTTGCCACCGCCGCGGCCCGTAGCCCGCGCCGGCCCCGTCTCGCGGCCCCGGCCGGCGGCCTCAGCTGGGCGCCGCCAGGTCCCGCCGGGCGAAGATCCAGAGCCCGTACGCCACGGCGGCGGAGGCAATCCCTCCGAGCACGACGGCGTCGGCCGGGCTCGCGTCGCCGGCCATGATCTCGGCCGGCTGGAAGTAGTGGAAGAACGACCACGCCCGCCAGCCGGCCATCTCCGGCCACAGCGCTCCCAGGAGCTCCACCGCGTACGACGCGATCGCGAAGGCAAGGACGGCACCCAGGGCTGGGGCGACGCGATCGAAGGAGGCCGAGGCAGCCAGGGCGAGGGCGCCGAGCGTCGCGAACAGGAGGACGGCGTTGCCCCAGGCCAGGAGGAGTCGGGCGGGTTGCAGTTCACCGGCCACCCCGAACAGGACCGCGCCGGCCACGACGCCGGCGAGGTTCGCCGCCAGCGCGGCCACGACGAACACGAGAGTCGCCGCGAGCGCCGTGCCGTAGACCAGCCGGCGCGAGATGGGGCGGGCAAGGAGGACCTCCAGCGTCCCTCGCTGCCGCTCGCCCGCGAGCGCCGCGACCGGGTGGCCGATCGCCAGGACGGCCACCAGCGCGATCGGGATCGGGTGGATGAAGCTGAGCGCGACCGAGCCGTCCAACGTGAAGACGCTCCCCCCGCCGATGGCGGTCAGGGCGTCGAGCAGCCCGGCGAAGTACCCGCCCTCCACGACCCGGCGGATCTCGACGCCGAAGGTGGCGTAGACGACGGGCAGCAGGAACCCCCACGTCGCGAGGCCGGCCGCCACCGCGACGAGGCGCCAGCGCCCCGCGGACAGCGTGCGGCGGAAGAGGACCGCGCTCACGGCGCCACCCCGGCAGGTCCCCGCTCGTCCGCCGCCCCGACGACCCGGTCCGGCCCGTCCGCGTAGAACTCCAGGAACGCGTCCTCCAGGCTGGCCGGCTCGATCGTGAGGTCGGCAACCGGCGACCCCGCGATCGCGGCCAGAAACGGCCGGACGTCTCCCTCGAGCTGGCATCGGACGCGCCCCTCGACCACGACCACGTTGCTGACCCCGGGAATGCCGGCCAGCGAGGGCGGCGGGCCGTCCAGCCTCATCTCCACCGTCCGGCGGCGGCGGGCCAGGAGGGACCCGATCTCCTCGAGCGCGACGATCCGCCCGTGCCGGATGATCGCGACCCGGTCGCAGACCCGCTCGACCTCGGAGAGGATGTGGGACGAGAGGAAGACGGTCCGTCCTGCGGCGCGCAGGTCGTCGAGAATCTCGTAGAAGGCGCGCTGCATCAGGGGGTCGAGCCCCTCCGAGGGCTCGTCGAGGATTGCCAGCTCCGGGTCGTGCTGGAGCGCCTGGACGATCCCCAGCTTCTGGCGCATCCCGCGGCTGTAGTCCCGCACCGGGCGGGCAAGATCGCGCGCCGCCAGCTCCAGGCAGTCGACGAGCCTGCCGCGGAGGACCGCGGGCCGGCGGTAGAAGGCCCCGAGGTAGGCGAGCAGGTCGGCGCCGGTCATGGCGTCGTAGAGGGCAATTCCTCCCGGCAGGTAGCCGACCCGGGCGCGGATCGCCAGGCCGTCGGCCCGGGTGTCGAGACCCAGCACGCGCGCGGCGCCGGCCGTCGGGTGGAGGAACCCGAGGAGCAGCCGGATGCAGGTGCTCTTGCCGGACCCGTTGGGACCGAGGAAGCCGAAGACCTCGCCCGGCCGCACGACCAGCGTGAGCTCCTCGAGGGCCCGGATTGGGTCACGCGGCCCGGTTCCCGGCCGGCGAAGGGCGCTGCCACCCGGATAGTGCTTGGTCAGCCCGACTGTCTCGATGGCGTTCACTCAGCGGAGGCTACACCGGCCGCCGGCACCTGCCGCGCAGGGCGGCCCGCGCGGGCCGCCTGCGGCCGGCGGCCGCCGACGCACCCGGTCAGCTTGCGTCCCGGAAGCGGGCGATCCCGTCGAGGGCGAGGGCGAACGTCGCGGGCGTCGCCGGCTGCACGTCGAGCTGGACGTGCCCGACGCCCAGGGCCGCGTGGGCGCGCAGCGCGCCGGCGATGGCGGCGGGCTCGGCGAGAAGCGTCGCCGCGGCGCCCGGCCTGCCCCCCTCCTCGTCCGCCTCGGCCTTCACCGTGACCCCCACGGTCACCTCCAGGTCGGCCGGGTCGCGGCCCAGGTCGGCGCAGGCCGCGCGCATCTCCGCGAGCCGCTGCGCCAGGCGGTCGTCCGGCAGCCCGTACCAGGCCGTGTTCCAGGCGTCGGCGTGCTCCGCGGCGAGGCGCAGCATCCGGGGGCCCTTCGCGGCCACGAGGAGGGGGATGCGCGGTCGCGGCCCCCGCGGCAGGATCACGCAGTCCTCGACCTGGTGGTAATCGCCGACGAACGTAACTCTCCCCTCACGAAGGAGAGGGCCAAGGATCCGCAGGGACTCCTCGAAACGGTCGACACGGTGGTCGAACGGGAACCCGAAAGCCGTGTACTCCGGCTCGTGCCAGCCGCACCCGACGCCGAGGACCAGCCGTCCGCCGCTGATGGCATCGAGGGTGACCGCCATCTTGGCCAGGAGCGCGGGGCTGCGGAAGCCGGTGGCCAGCACGATCGTCCCGAGCTCCACGCGCTCGGTCACGGCGGCGACGGCGGTCAGGAGCGTCCACGCCTCGTGGATCCCGGTCGCCCGGCCGTCGAGCCGGAACAGGAGATGGTCGTAGACCCAGACCGAATCGGCGCCGCCGGCCTCGGCCTGCCGAGCCAGGTCGCGGATCTCCGGCCAGGACGGCGTGCCCCGACCGTCGTCGCTCATCGGCAGGATCAGTCCGACCTTCATCGCCTCTCCTCCGCGAGGAGCGCCCCGAGCGCCTCCGCCAGGTGCGCGTACTCGCCGGGATCATTGTGGAGGTGGGCGGAGACGCGGAGGAGCCGGCGGCGGCGATCTCCTGGAGCCGGATCGCGGGGCCACGGATGGAGCGGGACCTCCACGGCCGCCGCCTCCAGGAGGCGTGCCTGCAGCGGATCGGGCTCCGCCGGGCCGCGGGCGGCAAAGCCGGGGTCGGGCGGCAGCTCGATCGCGGCCATCGAGCCGAGCATCGCCTCCGGCGCGAGGACGGGCCGGCCCGCGGCGGACGCCAGGGCCCGGCGCGCGACGGCGGCAAGCCCCGCGTTGCGCGCCATCACGGCCGGCCAGCCGCCGCCGAGCATCCCCTCCACCGCGTCGAGGGCCGCGGGAACTGCCAGGAAGGCTGTCGGGTCGGCCGTCCCCGTCCAGTCGAACTCCTTGCGGAAGGTCGACCGCCCGGCCCGCGGATCGTTGGCCCCGTGGCTGATCGCGAGGGGGCGGATCGCGGCCCGCCGGTCGCGCCGAACGTGGAGGAAGGCGGCGCCCTTCGGGGCGCAGACCCACTTGTGGAGGTTGCCCGCGTAGAAGCTCGCCCCGAGGCCCGCGAGGTCCAGGGGCAGCATCCCCGGGCCGTGGGCACCGTCCACCAGGACCGGGATCCCGCGCCCCTCGAGCGCCTCCACGAGACGCTCCACCGGCAGGACGAGCGCCGTGGGGCTCGTCACGTGGCTCACCAGGACAAGGCGCGTCCGCGGCCCGACGCTGGCGAGCACGCGTTCTGCTACCTCGTCGGGCCCGGATGTCGGGAGGGGGATCCGGGCGATGACGACGCGAGCCCCGTCGCGGGACGCGGCGAAGCGGGCCATGTTGAGGGCCGCGTTGTACTCGTGGTCCGTGGCCACGATCTCGTCGCCGGGGGCGAAGCGGAAGCTGCGGAGGATGCTGGCGACGCCGGCCGTGGCGTTCGGTACGAAGGCGAGGTCCTCCGGGTCCGCTCGAAGGAACGCCGCCAGGCGGACCCGCGCGGCATCGAGGCGCCCCTCGAGGGCCCGGCCGAGGAAGGCAACCGGGTTGGCCTCGAGCTCGGCGCGGAGATCGGCCTGGACCGCAAGCACCGCCCGCGGGCAGGCCCCGAACGAGCCGTGGTTCAGGAAGACGACGGCCGGATCGAGCGCCCACTCATCGGCGTGCTGCGCGCGCGGCGGACGCGCCCGGGCGCGCGTTCCCTGGTCGGCCGTCACGACGTCGCGCCCCGGCGCGGCACGCGGGCGTGGCGGACGTCGGGCAGGAGGGCGAAGCCCAGGCCCACCGCGATGGAGGCCACGCCCATGAGAGCCAGCGTCGCGGTGCCCCCGATCGCGTCGAGCAGGGCCCCGGCGACCAGGGCCCCGATCGGCATGAGGCCGATTGAGATCGTCCGGGCCGTCGCCCCGACCCGGCCCAGGAGCGCATCTGGCGACAGCTGCGTGCGCAGCGTCAGGTAGGAGACCGCGACGTTGGCTTCCAGGGTTCCCGCGACGAACGCCGCCCCGACGAAGACCGCGACCGGCGCGTCGAAGGCGATCACGACGAGCGTCATGCCCATCACGACGTTGGCCACGAGCATGACCCGCCCGACCGCCTGGAACGCCATCCGGGCGGCCACGAGCGAGCCGCCGAGGGCACCCACGGCGAATGCGGAGAGGACGAGGCCGACCACGCCGGAGCCCAGGCCCCGGTCGATCGTGATGTAGAAGATGAGGCCGCTCGTGAGGCCCGCGTAGATGACCGAGGTGGTCGTCCACAGGGCGATGACGGCGCGGAGCGTCGGCTGGCGGACGACGAACGAGACGCCCTCCCGGATGTCGGCGAGAAGGTGAGTCGGCACGCTGCGCGCCTCCGGCCGGAGCGGGCGGCGCACGAGGAAGAGGGCGCCGGCCGAGACGGCGAACGTGACCGCGTCGATGGCGATCGTGGGGCCCGGGCCGATGGCCGCGGCGAGGAATCCGGCCAGCGCCGGGCCCACGATCCAGCCCACGTTGAAGAACGCCTCGAAGATGGCGTTGGCACGCGCGATCTGGCCGCGGCCGACGAGGCCGGGGACCGCCGCCGTGAACGCCGCGAGCCAGAGGACGCGCAGGACGTTGAGGGGGAAGGTGACGAGCAGGATCAGGACGAGGGTGGGGCCGCCGAGCCAGACCGAGACGGGGATGACGGCGGTCAGGAGCGCCCGTCCGAGATCGGCGAGGAGCATCATCCTGCGGCGGTCCCAGCGATCGGCGTAGGCGCCGGCCGGCAGGCCGACCACGAGGTCCGGGAGTGTCGAGAGGACCCCGACGACCCCCATGGCGAGCCCCGACCCGGTGAGGGCCAGGACGAGGATCGGCAGGGCGGTGTTCGTGATCGCGTCGCCGAACGAGCTGATCCCCTGCCCCAGCAGGACGACCCAGAAGTCGCGATTGCCCCGCAGCGGCGCGTCGGCGATCGGCGGCGTCGCGACCGCCGGGACCAGGTGGAGCGGCTGCTCCTCCACGCCCCCGGGCCCGGGCGAGACGGTGGGCGCGGACGCCGACGTGGGCGCGGACGCCGACGTGGGCGGGGACGGCACCGCGGGGCCGGCTTCCGGGGGCGGCGGCTCGGTCCCCGGGAGCGTGGTCGTCGTCACCGCCGAAGAGTACCGTGTCATCTCGATGCAATTCGCGATCGAGATCCCGAACTTCGGGTCCGGCGGCGACCCCCGGGTCCTCGTCGACCTCGCCCGTCGGGCCGAGGACGCGGGCTGGGACGGCTTCTTCGTCTGGGACCACCTCCTGGTCGACCCGGCCTGGACGCTGGAGATCGCCGACCCCTGGATCGCCCTCGCGGCGATCGCCCAGGCGACCACCCGGATCCGCCTGGGTCCCATGGTCGCGGCGCTCCCCCGGCGGCGCCCGGCCAAGCTGGCCCGGGAGACGGCCTCCCTCGACCGCCTGAGTGGCGGGCGGCTGATCCTCGGCGTCGGCCTCGGCTGGCCGTCCGAGGCGGACTTCGGCTGGTTCGGCGACGAGGCGGATCTCGCCCGGCGGGCGGCCATGGCCGACGAGAGCCTGGCGATCCTCGAGGGGCTCTGGCGCGGCGAACCCTTCGCCTTCGCGGGCGAGCACTACCGCGTGGGCCGCGCGACATTCCTGCCGCGGCCCGTCCAGGAGCCACGAATCCCGGTCTGGGTGGCGGCGCTCCGCCCGGGGCCCGACGGGCCGCTGCGGCGCGCCGCCCGCTGGGACGGCTTCGTGCCGGCCGCCGAGGACGGGTTCCTGCCGCTCGACGCGTTCGCCCGCGACGTCGCCCGCGTTCGCGAGCTGCGCGCCACGGCCGGGTCGCCCGCCGACGGGCGCTACGAGATGGTCGCCTGCGGCTCGACGCCGGGCGACGACCGTCCGGCCGCGATCGATGCCGTGGCCGCCTTCGAGGCAGCCGGCGCCACCTGGTGGCAGGAGATCGTCTCCGACTGGCTCGGCGGCATCGACGAGATCCGCTCGCGGATCGCCGCCGGCCCGCCGCGACCCTGAGTCCGGCCTGGGTTCGCGACCGGCGGCCGGCGGCCAGGAGGGGCGGGCGTCGCGGCCGGCGGGGGAGGCCGGGAGTGGCGGGCGTCGGCGAACAGCATGGTCGCAGAAGGCCGGGCCGGCGCCCGCGGGGCGCGCCGGGGCGGCGCCGTCGCAGCGGGCACCGGTCCGGCGGCGGGCGCTACTCGACGATCGGGGCGCAGGGATCCTCGTCGCCTGGGAGGAGGGGCCGCACCGTCAGCCCGTGCGTGGCGCTGGCCGCCGGGGTCGCCACGAACGGCGTCAGCTGGGTCGCCCCGGCGAAGAGCGGACGGAGAGCGGCGGCGAGGTCGCCGGCGGCGATCCCGCAGCGGGTTCCGGGCTCGCCGCGCACCGGCTTCCCGAAGGCGTCGAGGGCGGGTCCCGCCACGGGCCAGACGAGCGGCACGGCGCCCTGCCACGGCTCCGGCGGCGGGCCCACGATGACCGCGTAGGACGTCGGCGCGTAGAGCTGCTCGGAGCCCAGCTCCGGCGCCAGCCAGCCGGCCAGGTCGAGGAGCCGCTGCCAGAACGTGGCGAAGGCCATCGGGGTTCCCGGAGGGGCATTGACGCAGGTCGCCCCTGACGGGCATGGGAAGGCGGCCCCGGGATCCCCGACCAGGTCGTAGGTGACGCCCTCGACGACGATCTGCAGCCGCGCCGCGGCGGCACCCGGCAGCATCGCCCCGCCGGTGAAGTCGACGCCCTGGCGGAGGATGCCCGCGGCCTCCGCGGCCCGCAGGAGGGCCGCGATCCCCGCCGGGCTGATCCGCCGCTCGGTCACCGGGACGACGAGCGGCCCGGGATAGATCTCGATCACGGCGCCCTGGGCCAGGACCCGCCCATCAGCCGTGACGACCAGGATGGGGATGTTGCCGAACATCGAGCGGGGCGGGAGCGCCTGCGTCCACGAGGCGCGGATGACGAAGCCGACCGGCCCGGGCGTCTCGGTGGGCAGGACCGGGCTCGGCGCGGGTGACGACGACGGCGGCGGGGTGGGAACGTCGGGGCTCGGCGCCGGCGGGGACGACGACGGCGGGGTGGGGGCGCCGCCCGAGCACGCCGCCACGACGACGCCGAGGGCGAGCGAGGTGAGAATGCCGGCAGCGCGGCGGGGATTGCGGTCGTTCACGGCATGGGCTCCGAGATGACGCGGGGACCGGGCGCCGCGCGGCGGCCGGCGGCCCGACCACCAGACGCGCCGGCCCGACCGAAGGTTCCGCCGGCGCCGCCGTGCGATGCTTAGCGCGATGGACCCAGCCGATCATCCCCACCCTGCCTTCGAGGCCGCGGCAGCGGCAATCGTCGCCGCGGGCCGGCGCCTCGGGGCGCGGCGCCTGATAGCCGGCACCGACGGGAACCTCTCCGTGCGGCTCGGCCCCTTCGCCCTGGCCGTGACGCCATCGGGCCGCCGCAAGGACGAGCTGGCCCTCGGCGACGTCCTGGTCGTGGCCCTCGACGCGAGCGACGAGACCACCGGCGACGTGCGGCGGCGGCCGAGCTCGGACATCGCCGTCCACCGGGCCGTCTACGCGGCGCGACCCGACGCCGCCGCGATCGCCCACGCCCACCCGCCCGCGGTCCTCGGCTGCCTCCTTGCCGGTCTCCGGCCCGACGCGGCCATCCTCCCCGAGGCCCGGACGGTTCTGGGGCGCGTCGCCTTCGTGCCGGCCCTCCCCTTCGGCGGACCGGCGGTCACCGCCGCCGTCGCGGCCGCCCTGGCCGACCCCGCCGTGGGCGCCGTGCTCCTGGACCGCCACGGGGCGCTCACGGTCGGACGGTCGCTCGACGAGGCGGTCGACCGGCTCGAGGTGCTCGACCTGCTCTGCTCCACCTGGCAGGCGGCCTTCGTTGCCAGCGGGGACCCGCGTCGGCGCGTCCGCCCCCGGCCCCTTCCCGGAACGGCGGGCCGGGGCACGTCGTCGATCCGCCGCCGGCCGTGACCAGGGCGGACGCCGGCCCGCCGGTCGCCGTCGGGCCGCCGCGGGTCCTCGCCGGCGACGACCCCTCGGCCATCCGTGAGGCGGCCGGGCTGCTGAAGGCCGGGGAGCTTGTCGCATTCCCGACCGAGACCGTCTACGGCCTCGGGGCCGACGCACTGGATGCGGCGGCGGTCGCCCGGATCTTCGCGGCCAAGGAGCGCCCGTCATTCGATCCTCTCATCGTCCACCTTGCCGACGCCGCGGAGGTCGGCGACCACGCAGAGGCCGCCGATGCATCCGACCCGCGCGTCGCGCGCCTGGCGGCCCGCTTCTGGCCGGGCCCCCTCACGCTCGTCCTCCGCCGCCGCGACCACATTCCGGGGATCGTGACCGCCGGCCTCCCCACGGTCGGGCTGCGCGTGCCGGACCACCCGGTCGCCCTGGCCCTCATCCGGGCCGCGGGCGTCCCGCTCGCCGCCCCGTCGGCCAACCGGTTCGGGCGCGTCTCGCCGACCCGGGCGAGCCACGTCGTGCGCGGGCTCGGATCGCGCGTCCGGCTCGTCCTCGACGGCGGGCCGTGCCGGGTCGGCGTCGAGTCGACGGTGATCCTACTCGCCGACGGTCGAGCCGCCCTCCTCCGGCCGGGGGGAGTGCCCGCAGAGGCGATCGAGGCCGTGGTCGGCCCCCTCGAGATCCTCGCGGCCGGCGCTCCCGGCAGTGCGGCGCTCGCCCCCGGCGGGTCCGGCGCCCATTACGCCCCGGGGGCCCGCCTCGAGATCGTCGACCCGTTCGGCGCCCACGCCGCGCGCCGCCTGCGGGCGCGGCCGGGCGAGCGCCTGGGCCTCCTCGCGTCCTCGGCCGCCGGGGCAGAGGCGGCCCGCGCCGTGGGCGGCCCGTTCGTGGCCGAGCAGGTTCTGGCGGCCGACGGGGACCCCGTGACGGTCGCGGCCCGGCTCTTCGAGGCCCTCCACGACCTCGACGCGGCCGGGTTGGACCGGATCGTCGCCCAGCCCGTGCCCGCAGTCGGGCTCGGACGGGCGGTCATGGACCGCCTCCGCCGGGCCGCCCTCGACGCCTGACGATTTCGCGCCAGTGGCGGCCGGTCACCCGGCAGTGGCCGGTCAGTAGAGGAACGGGACCAGCTTGCGAACGCGCCGCCGGTACGCCGCGTACGCGGGGTAGGCCGCCACGAGCCAGGCCTCCTCGCGGCGCGCCTTCAGGTCGAAGAAGACCCCCAGGCCGAGCGCCACGACAAGCGCCGGCGGGCTCGCCGTCACGAGCCCCCACCCGGCGGCGACCAGGATGATCCCCGTGTAGATCGGGTGGCGGACGAGGCCGTAGATCCCCGTGTCGACGAGGTGTCCTCCGTCCACCGGGCGCGGGACGGCCGTCAGGTTCTCGCGCAGGCCAAGGAAGCCGAGCGCGGCGACGAGCGAGCCCCGTCCCGACGAGGATCGCGCCGGCCAGCCGACCGGCGACCAGCCAGGGATCGCCCCACGCCGGCCCGGACGCCCCGGCAAGGGCAAGGAGCGCGAGGAGGAGGGCCTGGATCACGACCCAGCCCTCGCCGCGCGGACCGAGGTCCGGCAGCCGCGATGGCTGCGGGGGCAGGGCCGACGGTTCCGGATCCACGGCTCCATCATCGCCGCTGACGGTCCGGCGCGCCGGGCGTCCGGGCGCGGCCGGTGGGATCGCCGAGCACGCCGCCCGGCCGTTGTGGCACTCTTCGCGAGCGCTCACCGTGGGCGGAGGCGCCGCGCGGCTCCGGCCGGCGGCGACCGCGAGAGGTGGCGACCGGGCGGAGGAGGGCCGGTTGGCAAGTGCAGCCAGCGCCGCACCCGACGGGCCGGCGGATGCCGCGCCCCCCGGCGTCCCCGCGAGCCCGGCGGGCTCCATCTCGACGAGCGGGGTTGCCGCAGCCGGCGCGATTCCCGACGTCCGGCTCGTCGAGCTGACCAAGCGCTTCGGAGAGATCGTCGCCGTCGACGCGATCACGCTCGACATCCGGGCCGGCGAGTTCTTCTCGCTCCTGGGTCCATCCGGATGCGGGAAGACCACCACGCTGCGCATGATCGGCGGCTTCGAGCTCCCGACGAGCGGCCGCGTCGAGCTTCGCGGGCGGGACGTCACGATGGAGCCGCCGGAGCGCCGGCCCGTCAACATGGTCTTCCAGAGCTACGCCCTCTTCCCCCACCTGTCCGTCTTCGACAACGTCGCCTTCGGGCTGCGACGCCGGAAGGTGCCGGACCGGGAGGCCCGCCGGCGGGTGGGGGCCGCGCTCGAGCTCGTCCACCTCGTCGGCTACGACCGCCGTGGCCCCGGCGACCTGTCGGGCGGCCAGCAGCAACGGGTGGCGCTCGCGCGGGCGCTCGTCTGCGAGCCGACCGTGCTGCTCCTCGACGAGCCCCTCGGGGCTCTCGACCTCAAGCTTCGGCGCCAGCTCCAGGTGGAGCTCAAGCGGGTCCAGGTCGAGGTTGGGATCACCTTCGTCTACGTGACCCACGACCAGGAGGAGGCCCTCGCGCTCTCCGACCGGATCGCCGTCATGAACGGGGGGCGGATCGAGCAGCTGGGAACGCCCGAGGAGCTCTACGACCGGCCCCGGACCCGCTTCGTGGCCGACTTCATCGGGACGACGAACCTTCTCGCGGGCACCGTGGAGTCGGTTTCCGGCGGGCACGCCGTGATCGCCCTGGCCGGTGGGGACCGTTGCGTCGTGCCGGCCGGCGGCCTCGCGAGCGGCGGACGCGTCGAGATAGCCGTCCGGCCCGAGGCGCTTGCGCTCGCCCTCGGTCCTGCCGACGGAGTGCAGCGGGTCCCGGGCGACGATTCGGCCGGCTCGTGGCTCCGGGGGACGGTGGAGCAGTCGGCGTACCTCGGCACGTCGATCAGCCACCAGGTCCGCACGGACGGCGGCCTGCGGGTCGTCGCCAGCGTCCCGCGCACGCAGGGCCGTCTCGCGACGGGCGCCCGGGTGGAGATCCGCTGGCGATCGGACGACGCGCTGGTTCTAACGGGGCCGACACCGTCGGCGAACGAGAAGGAGGAGCCGCGATGAGCGACCAGCAACGGGTGCCGGATCCGGCCGGGACGCTCCCTCGCCGCCTCGCGGAGCAACGGCTCACGCGGCGCCGCTTCCTCGGTCGGATGGCGGCGGTGGGGGCGGGCGGCGCGATGGTGCCGCTCCTTGCCGCGTGCGGCGGCGGCGCCACGGCCTCTCCCACGGTTGCCCCCAGCGCCGCCCCCGCGACCGGCACGCCCGGGCCCGCCACGCCCTCGCCGAGCGCGCAGCCCACGCCGGCCCCGACGCCCGAGGGCGATCTCTACGTCTACAACTACGCCGACTACATCGGCGACCAGGCGATCCCGTCGTTCGAGCAGAAATACGGGATCAAGGTGACCTACGACTTCTTCGACACCTACGAGACCATGACCGCCAAGATCTCCGGCGGGAACAGCGGCTACGACATCACCTTCGCCACGTCCGTGGACGTCCCGGGCTTCCTCGCCCGCAAGCTGGTGCAGCCGCTGGACCTGTCGCTCATCCCCAACGCCGCCAACCTGGCGCCGGAGTGGCAGGACCCTGCCTACGACCGGGGCAACGGGCACTCCATGCCCTACATGTGGTGGACCACCGGGCTCGCCTACGACACGGAGAAGATCAGCGAGGACCTGACCTCCTGGGCCGCCCTCTGGGACGCCCGCTGGAAGGGCAAGATGGCGATGCTCGACGACTACCGGGAGACGTTCGCGGTGGCCCTGATCCGGCTCGGCTACAGCGCGAACACCACGACCGACGCCGAGCTCGACGAGGCGCTGGCCCTCCTCCAGCAGCAGAGGCCGCTCCTGCGGACGTATACGACAGACGACATCGGCGTCCTCTCCAGCGGCGACGTCTGGCTCTCCCACGCCTGGGGCTCCGACGTCTACCAGGTGGTCACGGAGCGCCCGTCGGTGAAGTACGTGATCCCCGCCGAGGGCGGCATCCGCGGCTCGGACGCGATGGTCCTCCTGGCCGGGGCGAAGCACCCGATCGCGGCCAACCTCTTCATCAACCACATGCTCGACGCCCAGGTGAGCGCGGCGAACACCAACTTCATCGGCTACATGGGGCCCAACCAGGCGGCCCGGGAGTTCATCGACCCGGCCATCCTCGCCGACCCGACGGTGAACCCCGACAAGGCGGCAATCGACAAGCTGCAGGAGCTGCTCGACCTCGGGCCCGACCTGCAGAAGTACCAGGAGCGCTGGACCAGGCTCCGCGCCGGGGCCTGAGGCGTCCCGGGGGACGGCGGAGCGAGACGAGCGATGAACCGCGACCGGACGCGCGACGCGGCCTTCCTGCTGCCCGGCCTCGCCTGGCTGGTCGTCTTCTTCGCGATCCCGCTGGTGATCATCTTCGTCGTGAGCCTCGGGACCCGCGACCAGTTCGGCGGCGTGGTCCTCTCCGATCTCGGGCTCCGCAACTACCTGCGGGCCCTGGAGCCCGACTTCCTCCCGACGGTCGCCAACTCGCTGCGCTACGCGACGCTGACCACGATCTTCTCGATCGCGATCGCCTACCCGGTCGCCTACTGGATCAGCCGCTACGGGGGCCGCCGCAAGACGCTCCTGCTGATCCTGGTCATGCTCCCGTTCTGGACGAGCTGGGTCATCCGGACCTACGCCTGGATGGTCATCCTCCGCGACAACGGGGTCGTGAACGGGATCCTCGAGAGCCTCGGGATCATCGACGGGCCGATCGCCCTCCTCAACACCGACCTGGCCGTCGTCCTCGGGATGACCTACGGCTTCCTGCCGTTCGCCATCCTGCCCCTCTACGTCTCGATCGACCGCCTCGACCCCGCGCTCGTGGCCGCCGCCCGCGACCTGTACGCCAGCGGCCGCGCCGCCTTCTGGCACGTGACCCTGCCGCTGACCATGCCCGGGGTCATCGCCGCGGCCTTGCTGACCTTCATCCCGGCGATCGGCGACTTCGTGACTCCGGACCTTTTGGGGGGCGCCCAGACGATCACGATCGCCAAGGTGATCCAGACCCTCTTCCTCTCGAGCAAGGACTGGCCGTTCGGGGCGGCCCTGGGCTTCCTCCTTATCGTGGCCACGATCGCTGGCACGGTCGGGAGCCTGCGGATCCTCCGTCGCGAGGTGATCGGCTGATGCGCCGCGAGCGCAACCCCCTCCTGACCATCTACGCGCTCGCCGTCTACGTCTTCCTCTTCGCCCCGATCGTCGTCCTGGTCCTGTTCAGCTTCAACGACTCGAAGCGCAACTTCGTGTGGCGCGGCTTCACCCTCAAGTGGTACCCGGAGCTATTCGCCAACGACGCGCTACTGGCCGCCCTCGGCGTGACCCTCCAGGTGGCCGTCATCTCCGTCGTGGCGACGACGATCCTCGGCACCCTCCTTGGCCTGGGCCTCGCACGACTGCGCTCGGGCGCCGCGTCCGGCATCGCCGACACCCTGATCCTCCTCCCGATGGTGACCCCCGAGGTCGTGATGGGGATCAGCCTCCTCCTCTTTTTCGCCCTGGCCTTCTCCGCGAACGGCTCGATCTGGCAGATCGCGATCGCCCACATCGCCTTCTCCATCTCCTACGTGGCGATCGTGGTCAGGGCCCGGGCCGTCTCGCTGGATCCGCGGATGGAGGAGGCGGCCCGCGACCTGGGGGCGACGCCCGCGGCTGCGTTCTTCCACGTCACCCTGCCGCTCATCGCCCCTGCCGTGGGAGCAGGAGCGCTCATCGCATTCGCCCTCTCGTTCGACGACCTGATCATTACGTCGTTCAACGCCGGGGTGGGCTCCTCGACCCTTCCGCTCTACATCTACTCGAGGATCCGCTTCGGCGTCACGCCGGAGATCAACGCGATCTCCACGATCATCGTCACCGCGACGGCCGTCCTGATCCTCGGCGCCATGCGCTTCGGCGCGCGCGATCGTGGCTCTTCCCGGCCGGCTGCGCCGCCTTCGGCCAGCGAAAGGAGCTGACCCCATGTCCAGCGACCCGCGGCCCGCCGAGCGACCGGTACCCGGTCGTCCCGCGCTGGAGCCGATCCGAACCCCCTACCGCCTCCGCTTCCTGGCCGATGCGCAGCTCGACCGGCTGCAGGAGGCAACGCTCGACATCCTCGACCGCGTGGGGGTCAAGTTCCCCTCGGAGACGGCACTGACGATCCTGGCCGACCACGGGGCGCGCGTGGACCGGGCCACCCAGGTCGTGAAGATGTCCCCCGACCTCGTCCTGCGTGCCCTCAAGACGGTGCCCCGCTACTTCACGATGGGCGCGCGCGACCCCGCCTTCGACCTGCCGCTCCAGGACGGGACGACCTACTTCACGACCGACGGCTGCGGCGTCGCCGTGATCGACTTCGACACGCGCGAGCAGCGCCCGTCGCGCAAGAGCGACGTCGGCGAGATGGCCCGAATCACCGACTACCTCTCCGCCATCGCCTTCTACTGGCCCATGGTCAGCGCCCAGGACCACGGCGTCACGGCGCCCCTCCACGAGATCGACGCCGCCTGGAACAACACCGTCAAGCACGTCCAGAGCGAGACGGTGATGGGCGAGAAGACCGCCCGCTACGCCCTGGAGATGGCGACGGTGATCGCCGGGAGCCGCGAGGCCCTGCGCGCCCGGCCGGTCTTCTCCGACGTCATCTGCACCATCGCGCCCCTGGTCCAGGACCACGCCGGCATCGAGGCCGCGCTCGTCCTGGCGGAGGCGGGAGTGCCGGTCGGGTTCCTGGCCATGCCGACGCTCGGGACCACCGCGCCGGCCACGCTCGCCGGCGCCCTGGCCATGGGCGACGCCGAGATCATCAGCGCCACCGTCCTCGTCCAGCTCGCCCACCCCGGCGCCCCCGTCTTCCACTCGCTCATGCAGGCCTGGGCGGATCCCCGCACCGGCGCCTACGTGAGCTACGCCCTCGACAGCCGGATGCGCTACGCCCCCGTCGAGATGGCCCACCACTGGGGGATGCCGTCGTTGGGCGCCTGCTACGGCACCGACTCCCCGGCGGCGGGCACCTGGCAGGCCGCCGCGGAGGTCGCCCTCGACCCCTTCTGGGCCGGCCTCGTGGGCCCCGAGATCGTCACGGGGCTGGGCCTCGACCGGACCTACACTCTCCTCTACCCCGAGGGCGTGATCCTCGACGCGGACATCTACCACCGGGCCCGCTACGCCCTGCTGGCGGCCGAGATCGGCGACGAGACCCTGGCCGTGGACGTCGTCGCCGACGTGGGGCCGGCCGGCCACTTCCTGGCCGAGCAGCACACGAGGCGCCACATGCGCGACGCCATGAAGCGGGCCCTCACCCACGAGCTCGCGCCCGAGGGCGGCTACCGCGACCCGGTGGAGGTGGCCCGCGAGCGGGTCGCATGGATCCGGGCGAACCACCATCCCGAGCCGCTCGAGGCGGCCAAGGTCGGCGAGCTCAACAGGATCCTCGCGGCCGCCGACCGCGAGCTGGGGGCGCCTGAGTGAACGGCCCGCCGCCCCCGCGAGCGGCCTCAGGCCCTGACCGCCACGCCCGGAACGTGGCCGCTGCCGACCCCGTGCCGGCCGGGGCCGCCCGGTGACGACCATCGTCGAGGTCCTGACGGCGGCCCGGCGGGCAGAGATCCACGAGCGGGCCGTCGCCGTGCTCGCCGGGACCGGCCTCCGCGTGGAGTCGGCCCGGGCCCGGGAGATCCTCGGCGCCGCCGGGGCCGCCGTGGACGAGGGAAACCTCCGCGTGCGCCTGCCGTGGGCGGTCGTGGAGGCGGCGCTCGCGGCCGCTCCGCGGACGTTCACCCTCGGGGGACGCCGGCCGGGCTGGGAGCTGCCGCTCGACGGCACCGGCTGCAGCCTCGTCGCCGACGGCGAGGCGCTCCAGGTCCTCGACGCCGCGACGGGCACCCGCCGGCCGGCCGCGCAGGCCGACTGGGAGAGGTCCACGGACCTCCTCGACGCCCTCGCAGAGGTCGGCGTCTACTGGCGGATGGTGAACGCCGACGGCGGCGACCCCGCGCCGGGAGCCGCCGTTCGCGCCTGGGCCGGGGCCTTCACCCGCTTCTCCCGCCACGTCCAGGACTCGGCGGCGGACCCCGCCGAGGCCGCCTGGCTCCTGGAGATCCTTGGCGTGGTCTTCGGCGGCCGCGAGGAGGTCCGCCGGCGCCGGCCCTTCTCGTTCCTGCTGTGCCCCATGACGCCGCTCGTGCTCGAGGGTCCGTACACCGACGCCTGGCTGGCGACGGCGGACTGGGGCCTCCCGGTGGCGGCGATGCCGATGCCGATGATGGGCCTGTCGGCTCCGGTCGGGCTCCTGGCCACGACCGTGCTGGGCACGGCGGAGACGCTGGCGACCCTCTGCCTGGTGCAGGCCGCCGCGCCCGGCACGCCCTTCATCTTCGCCCCGGCCCTCGCCGTGATGGAGCCGCACAGCGGGCGCTTCGCCGGCGGCGCGGTGGAGCACGCCCTTCTCGGGGCCGCGGTCACCGAGATGGCCCGCTTCTACGGGCTGCCGGTGCAGGCTTCGGTGGGCGGCACGGACGCCCACCTGCCGGGCGCCCAGGCCGGAGCCGAGCGCGCCGTCGGCTGGCTCCTCCCGGCGCTCGCCTGGCCCGACCTCCTGGTGGGTCCGGGTCTCCTCGGCGGGTCGACGGTGCTCTCGCCGGAGCAGCTGCTCCTGGACGTCGAGGTCTTCCGCCGCTGCGTTCGACTGCGGCGCGGCATCGACGCCGCCCTGGAGGATGCCGTGGAGGACGCCCTCGAGGAGGCCGGCCCCGGCGGCGACTTCCTGGCCCGGCCGGCCACCCGGCGGGCAAGCCACGGCGGCGAGTGGCACCAGGAACGGCTCGGCGTTCGCGACTCCTGGGACCGCTGGGAGGTGGCGGGGCGCCCGGACATCGTCGACGACGCCCGGCGCGCCGTCGACGAGACGCTGGCGGCCCACCGGCCGCTGCCGATGGACGAAGCGGCGGCCCGCGAGCTGGCGGTGCTGGTGGACCGGGCGGCCGGGGGCCGCGGCCACGCGACGAAGGGACGATGACCGATGCGCTACACGGCGAGCTTCCTCGACGAGTCCGAACGGGAGCAGGTCCACGAGGCGAGCCTGCGCATCCTCGCCGGGACCGGGGTCCGCTTCCACGGCGAGCGCGCCCTGCCGCTCCTCGCCGCCGCCGGTGCCCACGTGGACGCCGACGCGGGCATCGCCCGGATCCCGCGCGCGGTCATCGAGGCCGCCCTCGCCACCGCGCCGGGGTCGTTCGTGCTCGGGGCCCGCAACCCCGCCCACGACTTCCCCCTCCCGTCACCCGTGACCCGCTACGCGATCGACGGGACGGCCACCTTCGCGATCGACTTCGAGACCGGCGAGCGACGGTACGGCACCCGCCGCGACACGGAGCTGGCGCTGCGCGTCTTCCAGGAGGCGGAGATGGGCGTCATGGCCTGGGCGCCGGTGACGGCGTCCGACGCGCCGGCCGGGACGCGCGCGCTCCACGAGTTCGCCGCGATGATGCGGGCGTCCTCCAAGCACGGGCAGCACGAGCTGCACACCAGGGAGCAGGTGCCCTACCTGGCCGAGGCGCTGGCCGCCGTCGGCGGCGGCGCGGAAACGGTGCGCGCGCGGCATCCCTGGTCGCTCATCTACTGCCCGGTCGCCCCCCTCGTGCACGACGGGCCGATGCTCGACGCCTACCTCGACCTCGGCTCGCTCGACCTGCCGGTGATGATCATGCCCATGCCGGTCGCCGGCACGACCGGTCCCGCCGGGCTCCTCGCCAACATCGCCCTGGCCAATGCCGAGGCGCTCTCGGCGATCGTCGTCTGCCAGATCGCCAATCCGGGGCGCCCGGTCATCTACAGCAGCGCCACGGGGTCGATGGACTTCCGCAGCGGGGCGTACCTCGGGGGGACACCCGAGATGGGCCTCATGTCGGCCGCCCTCGTCACCATGGGACGCTTCTACGGCCTCCCCGCCACCGCCGCCGGCTGCACCTCCGACGCTCCGGTGGCCGGCCCCGAGGCGGTCCTCGAGAAGCTCGTCACGACGCTCCCGCCGGCGTCGGCGGGAGCCGACATCGTGATCGGCTTCGGGGAGATCCAGGGCGACCAGGCCCTGGTCCTCGAGCAGATCCTGATCGACAACGAGCTGGCCCGCTACGTCGAGCGACTCGTGGAGGGGATCGGCGAGCCGGCCGACCCCGACTTCGTCGCCGAGATCGCGGCGGTCGGCCCCGGCGGCAACTTCCTGGCCAGCCCCGTCACCCGCCGCGCCGCCCGGAGCCGCGAGTTCCTCGCGCCGAGGCTGATCGGCCGCCACGGCTACGAGGCCTGGCGGGACCTCGGCTCGCCGTCCATGTACGGGCGGGCCCGGGAGAGGGTGCGCGAGATCCTCGCGGGGCCCGTCGTCGATCCCCTGCCGGACGCCGTCGAAACCGAGCTCGCCGCGATCCTGGCGGCCGCCGACCGGGATCTCGGCTGACCCGATCCCTGGGGTGACGCCCCGGGCGGCAGCGTGTCACGGGGCGACGGACGGGCGCCGGAGCGCCGGTTACGGGCGTTCCGCCGCGCCGAGCAGACGGGCGCCGGCGGCACCGGTAACGGGCGGGCGCGCGGCCGCGCCGAGTGCAGGGCGCCCGCGGCGCCGGTATCGGGCGCCCGCGGCGCGCCCTACAGCGCGTCGGGGTCGGAGAAGAAGCGCGCGTTGCCCATCGCCGGCCAGACCAGGCGGCGAGTCAGTCCGATCAGCTGCCCGATGTGCTCGCGATCGTGGTGGACCCATTCGTGGGCAATCTCGGAGACCGTCACCTCGCCCACCTGCGGTTGCAGGCCGACGCGCGCGAGCGCCGCGGGACCCAGCGAGCGGACGAGGGTCAGGCTCTCGTCGCGCAGCTTGTTGAGCTCGGCGACGAGATCCTTCGGGTCGCGCTCGTCGTCGTGGCGGGCCGCGGCAACTGCCGGCGGGACCCACGTCTGGAGCTGCGGCCGATCCTCGGCGATCATGGCCCGGATGCGCCCCGCGAAGCCGCGGCGCTCCGCCTCGATCAGGTGGCCGACCACCTCGTTCGCGCACCACGCGCCGTCGATGAGCCTCTCGGCCGCATACGGCCCCAGTGCCGCCATCTCGGCGACGATCGCCTTCCGGGAGGCGTCGAGGAGGGCGGCGAGCTGCTTGGGGGTGCACGGGGCGGGGTCGGTCATGGAGGCTCCTTAGGTCGTTCGCCGCGAATCGTAACCGCGCGAACGCCCGGCGCGAGAGCCGCCCGGACCCTGCGTGGGGGTCGGCCGGACCCCGCTCTCAGACCAGGTCGCGGGGAATGCGCTCCTCCCACGTCCGGTCGAAGACGACGGCGCCGTCCTCCGTCGCCGTCACGTGGGCCGTCACCGTGAACGCGTCTTCGTCGGAAGCCACGCGGAGGCGCCCGTCGGCTGTCACCGTCGGGCCGCCGGGCCAGGCGACCACGTATCCCGCCGACCCTTCGGCCTCTGCGTGCGCCCAGTCGTCGTGGGCCACGATCCGGAACCGCTCGTCGGTCGCGAAAGCGAGGCCGCCGCGCTCCGGGAAGCCGTGCCCGCCCCCGAACTCCGAGACGAGGGTCGTCGTGCCGGCGAGGTCGTCGCGCTCGACCCGCCAGGCGTCGGCGATGCCGGGCAGGTGCTCGGCGGAGCCCGGGTCGAACGCCCCGCTGCCGAGGTCCTCGGTCGCGGGCGACCAGCCGTCGGCCGAAGGGAGGCGCAGTCGCGACGGGCGCCCGGCGTCGTGGAAGAGCGTCAGGACGACGGGTGCCGGCGGCGGCCAGGCGACCGGGAAGGCGGCGCCCGCGACGGCCACCCGCAGGCGCTGCCCGGCCGGCACGCGGGCGCCCGTGGCGGTCAGGGGGATCGAGACGGCCATCGCCTCTCCCGGCACGATGGGCTCGGGCACCTCGAAGGAGCGGCGCCGGGTCAGGTTGAGGAGGCCCCGGGCGAGCAGCGCCGAGGTGCCGTCCGGGGCCACCGCCTCCAGGCGGACGGCGACCTGGGCAACGGGCCGATCGGCGGCGACCCACAGGTCGACGGCCGGCGTGCCCGCGATGAGCACGGGCTCCGCGAGCCGCTCGCTGGTGTAGACGAGAGAGCGGGCATCGTCCGGGCGCTGGTCCAGCGGCCCGCCCTGGGGCTCTGAGCCCGTGCACGTGAAGGGAGCCGTCAGCGCCGCGGACGGCCGGCCGGACCAGGTGTCGGGCGCCGGATCCCCGGCCGGCGGCCGCCGGTCCAGCGTGCCGAGGCCGGCGGCGCCATCGCCGCCGAGGTGGAACGGCGGCGGGAGTGGGATCCGGGGAGCGGACGGCCAGCGGCCGATCGCCCACCAGCGCCCGGGAACCTCCGCCGGGGCCACTGCGACCGGAAAGGATTCCGCTCCCCCCGGCTCGACCGCGAAGACGGTCAGGGCCGGCCCGTCCTCGATCCCGTTCCGTTCGCCCTTGAGCCAGCGGTCCCACCAGCGAGTCGCCAGGCCGACACCGTCGATCGTCGGCCCCGGCGCGCCGTCGTGCGGCCAGGCGTGGCCCCACGGCCCCAGGATCCCCCGCCGGGGAGCACGGACGCTGCCGACGACCGCGAGGACGCTGTCGCGGTAGAGGTCGGCCAGGCCGCCGAGGGCGAGCGTCGCCGCCTCGATCGAGCCCCAGTCCTCGATCGCCGATCCGTGCCGCCAGTGGGCGTCGCGGCGCTGGTGACGGAGCGAGCTCAGGGGCCACTGGGGAGTCGCGTCCAGGCGGCGGAGCCACTCCTCGCGCCAGCCGGGGCCGAACCGCTCGGGGTCCGGCGGGAGGGCGTTCTCGCCGACCATCTCGACCGGCCAGTAGACGCTCTCCCCGATGAGGCGGGTGCCGCCCCACCAGTGGACGTCCACGTGGTAGCGGTCGTGGCTGAAGCAGGCCGGGACGATCGCCTTCAGGGCCGGGGGGCGGCGCATCGCCGCCTGGAGCGCGGAGAAGCCACCCCAGCTGATGCCGAACATGCCGACCGGTCCAGCGGCGCCGGGCCGGGTCGCCAGCCAGTCGATGACCGCGAGGTTGTCGAGGATCTCGCGCTCGCTGTACTCGTCCTCGGCGATGCCCCGGCTGCTGCCGGTGCCGCGCACGTCGAGACGGCAGCTCGCGTACCCGGCGGCGGCGAAGGCGCCGTGGAGCGGCCAGTCGCGCGAGAGCGTCCAGTCGTCCTTGCGGTACGGGATCGACTCGAGGAGCGCCGGGAAGGGTCCGTCGCCCGGCGCGTCGGGAAGGTAGAGGGTGGCCGCGAGGTCGATCCCGTCGTCCATGGGGACCCGGACGTGCTCGGTGCGGACGGGATAGCCCCTCGCCTGCCCGTCCACCACGTAGCGTCGCCCCGGGGCGCTGCCCATCACGTCCTTCCCGTGAGAGGTCCCTCGCCGCGGGATCGCCGAGGGCCAGTGTAGGCGCGCCGGGGATGTCGGGCAGCCGCGGGTCGTCGGGCGGCCGCTCCGTCAGGCGGCGGGCGGGTCGTCGGGCGGCAGGCGCGGCGCCGACACGCGGCAGCAGGTCGCCGAGCACCTGGCAGCCGTGGCGGCCGGAGCCGGGCGGCGGCGGGTCGTCAGGCGGCGGCCGGAGCCGGCTCGGCGCCGGGCACCGGCACCTCCTCCTCGCGACGCCGGGTATCGGGCAGGAGGAGGCTGAAGATCACGCCGAGGACGACGAACCCGAAGGCCGTGAACCCCGCCACGTGGGTGGCCGTCGTGAAGGCATTCTCGATCGGGATGACCACGTCCGGCAGGGCGGCGAGGAAAGCCGGATCCGCGAAGCAGGCGGCCTGCGTGGGGCTCAGCGACCCTCCGAAGGCGGTGCCCTGGCCGGCGGCGGCCGACGGGTGGCGCAGCGCCGGCAGGACCTGGCCGGCCGACTCGTCGACCAGCGTCACGAGCAGCTCGCGGCACTGGGACGGCACGGCCGGGAGCGCGGTCGCCAGGTTGTCCCGCGTGCCGCCCGTGAGGGAGACGAAGAGCACCGTGCCGAGGATCGCCACCCCCAGCGCGGATCCCACCTGGCGCATCGTGGAGTTCGTGCCGGAGGCCAGGCCCGACCGCCCGGGCGGGATCTCGGAGAGCACGATGCTCGTCAGCTGCGCCGTGGCGAGGCCCACGCCCACGCCGTAGACGAAGAGCGGGACGGCGAGCAGGAACCCGGAGACTCCGGGGCTGATGAGGAGCGTGGTGAAGAAGATACCCACCGCCTCGAGGCCCATGCCCACGGTGACGGCCCGCCGGGGGCCGTACGAGCGGGCCAGGCGGACCGACAGCGGGGCGGCGAAGAACGACCCGACGGCGAGCGCGAGGAAGATGAGCCCGGTCTGCGAAGGCGTCGTACCCGACCACCGCCTGGAGGAACAGGGGCAGCGAGAAGAGGAGGCCGAACTCGCCCAGGCTCACGATCGTGCCGGCCAGGTTGCCGTAGCGGAAGGCGCGGTAGCCCCAGAGCGAGAAGTCGAACAGGAAGAACTTGCCCGGCCCGCTGCCGCCGGACCTCGACGATCGCGAACAGGACGAGCGCGAGGAGGCCGATCCCCAGGGCGACCGGGACGATGGAGATCGACGTCGACGGCCACGTCCAGCCGAGGATCGCGAAAGGACGGTCCGGGTTCGGCGCCCACCAGCCGTACGTCCGGCCCTCGATGAGCCCGAAGACCACGCCGACCAGGCCGGTCGTGATCAGGACGAAGCCGGGAAAGTCGAAGCCGAGGGAGGTGTGCTCGTCGCGCGACTCGCCGATGTAGCGAAGGGTCCCGACGATCGCCAGGACGCCGATCGGCAGGTTGATGTAGAAGGCCCAGTTCCAGGAGAGATTCGTCGTCAGCCAGCCGCCCAGGAGCGGCCCGATCGCCGCCATCCCGCCGATGACGGCGCCCCAGATCCCGAAGGCGATCGCGCGATCGCGGCCCTGGAAGTTGGCGTTCAGGATCGACTGCGTCGCCGGCAGGATCATCGCCCCGCCGAGGCCCTGGAAGAGGCGGGCGCCGATGAGCATCTCTCCGCTGGTCGAGAGGCCGGCCACCATCGAGGCCGCGATGAAGGTGACGAGGCCGACGAGGTACAGCCTGCGGCGCCCGAGGACGTCGCCCATCCGCCCGAGCGTTACCAGGAGCGCCGCGAAGACGAGGGTGTAGATCGCGTTGACCCACTCCGCGGCCGTCGAGTCGAGACGCAGGTCGCGGATGATCGAGGGGACGGCGACGTTCACGATCGTGGCGTCCACGATGATCATGGCGACGCCGAGGCTCAGCATCGCGAGGCCGAGCCAGCGGCCCCGCCCGCTCGTGGCCATCGCCGGAGTCGGCGCCGTCTGGGTGGACATCATCCGGTCGTGCTCCCCGTCTGCCCCCGTCGTCCGGGGGACTGGTGTTCCATAGATTGGTGCGTCAGACACATGTTGCGCGACGATGATAATCTTGCCGTCGTGAACGCGCAAACACCGGCGTCCGTGCCGTCCCCGCTCCACGGCGACCCGTCGGGCGCCGTCTCGCCCGACGAGACCTTCGAGACGAGCCGGCTCCTTGTGGAGCTGCTCCACGCGGCGCACGCAAGCCGCAGGTCGGCCGATCCGGGAGGCGCCGACGCCCCTGCGCACGGGGGCCTCGACGACCAGCCGCCGTCGGACCACGTCATCCGGGCCGCCATCCACCTCTACCAGCACGGCGAGCTCACGGTGGGGCAGCTCGCCGCGGGCCTCGGGATCAGCCGCGGCTGGGCGAGCCGGGTCGCCGAGGAGCTCGTGGAGCGCGGGCACGTCGCCCGCGAGGCCGACACCGGCGACCGGCGCGTCGTCCACCTTCGACTGACCGTGGGCTCGCTCGCGGAGATCGAGCGGGCCTACCGTTGGCGGGGCGACGTCGTGGCGGCCGCCCTCGCGGAGCACGGTCCGACCGAGCGCGACGCGATCCGGCGCTTCCTGCGACGGGTTGCCACCGACCTCTCGAGCGACGCTGCCCGCGGCACTCCATAGCTGCGGCGGCGCGGTGCGGCCCGCTCAGGCGACGAGGCCGGCTCCGATCGCGATCGCGAACGCCAGGATGATCGCGTTCCCCAGCAGGACGACCCCCGCCCGGAGCTGCGGCGAGAGGCGACGGTGGAGGAAGGCCCCGACCACCGCCAGGAGAGTCTGCCAGGCGAGCGACGAAAGGAAGGCGCCGGCCACGAAGGCGGCCTTCTCGGCGGGCCCCGCCCCCGTCGACCCCAGGCCGAGGACGAGGGCCGCGAAGTACGTCACCGTCAGCGGGTTCAGGAGAGTGATCGCGACGAAGGCGCCGTAGGTGCGGACGGCCGAGCCGCCGCGCTCCGCGGCCTCGACGTCGGGTCGGATCGGAGCGCCGACCGCGTCGGCAGGGCGCGACAGGGCCCGGAGCCCGAGGAGGCCGCGCAGGGCGATGGCCGCCAGCGCCACCACCGCGACGACGCGGAGCGGCCTCTCCCACGGGGCGAGGACCGCCGCCAGGGCGGCGCCGAAGGCCGCTGCAACGAGCGCGTAGAGCCCATCGACGCTGGCGGCCCCGGCCCCGGCGGCCGCAGCCAGCCGAAACCCGCGCCGCAGCCCGGTCTCGACGATGAGGATCGCGATCGCGCCGACAGGGATGGCGATGCCGAGGCCGGCCGCCGCGCCCGCGAGGAATGCCGTGATCATCGGCGAACCCTAGGGGCCGGGCAGATGCGCCGTCAATCGGGCCGGCCGCAGACGTCGCGCGCAGCCGGGCGCACCGACCCTCCCGCGCCCGACCCGACGATCCTCGCCTCCGCCCGTGCTCCAGCGACGATCGCCCCGGCGGTACCATGGCGGCCGTGGAGATCAGCGCCGCTCGCGACACGCCCGCCGCCGCTCGCGACGTGCCCGCCGCCGCTCGCGACACGCCCGCCGCCGCTCGCGACACGCCCGCCGCCGCTCGCGCGCGGGGCCTTCCCGGAGAGGCGTGACCGCCCTTCGGCGCTACGCCCGGAGCTTCACCGGCTTCGAGCGCGACGCCCGGATCTTCCTGGTCACGACGCTCGTCTACGGGATCGCCCTCAGCCTCTGGTGGGTCGACTTCAACCTCTACCTCGTGGCTCTCGGGTTCGACCCCGCCTTCGTCGGCGTGGCCGCCACGGCGAGCTCGGCCGCCGGCGTCGTCTTCGCCTTCCCGGCCAGCATCCTCTCCGACCGGATCGGGCGCCGGCTCGTGCTCGCCCTGGGCACGGGCGGGGCCGCGGTTGGCATCCTGGGCCTGCTCATGACAACCGAGCCCGCGGCGATCCTGCTCCTCGCGGCCGTCGTCGGCGCGGCGAACCAGGTCTTCTTCGTCGTCCAGTCGCCCCTCCTCATGGAACGGAGCCGGCCGGAGCACCGCAACGAGCTCTTCAGCCTCCAGTTCGCCATTTCCAACGTGACGAACATCGGCGCGGCGTTCCTCGGCGGCGCGATCGCGGCGATCCTGGGCGGGGCGGCCGGCTCCGGCGCGGGCGACCCGTCGGTCTATCGGGTCCTCCTCGTGGTGATGGCCGTCGCGGCGGCAGTCGCGACGCTGACGGTGCTCGCGCTCCGGGACGACCGGCCGCGCCGCCGCCGCGACTGGCAGACGCTGGAGCAGCGACCGGCCGACGGGTGGGCGGGCGAGCCGATCGCGGTCCGGCCAGATCGCCGTCCCGCCGTCGCCCGGCGCTCGGCCCGCCTCGGGATATCGCGTCCGTCGGATCCGCGGACCTTCTGGCGACTCCTGGTCCCGGGCTTCCTGATCGCCCTCGGGGCGGGCCAGGTCATCCCCTTCCTCAACGTCTTCATCGAGCGCAAGTTCGGGCTCGACCTCGCCGCCCTCAACGTCATCTTCGCGATTACGAGCCTGGGCACCGCCATCGCGATCATGGTCCAGCCCGCGCTCGCCCGCCGGTTCGGGAAGGTGGGCTCGGTCACGCTCGTCCAGGCCGCCAGCATCCCCTTCCTCGTCGTGCTCGGCTTCTCCCCGGTCCTGTGGACGGTCATCGTGGCCATGGCCGTGCGGAACTCGCTCATGAACGCGGGCAACCCGATCGCCAACGCGTTCGCGATGGAGCAGCTGCGTCCGGGCGAGCGCGCCACGTATGCGGCGACGGGCAGCCTCCTCTGGTCGCTGGGCTGGGTGATCGCCGGGCCGTGGTACAGCGTCCTCCAGCGATGGCTGGGCTTCGAGGCGGGCTACACGGTCAACTTCGTGACGATCGTGGTCCTCTACTCGCTGGGCACCTGGCTCTACTGGCACTGGTTCCGCGGCGTGGACGCCCGGGATCCGGTCGCGGGGAGGCGCACCGCGGCCTGAGGACGCGTCCCGGGAGCGAGCGCGCCGCGGCCTGACGGGCGCGGCGGGACCGCTCAGCGGCCCCTTCGGACGGCTATCCTCTCGGCACCATGGCCGAACAGCCGACGCCCTCGACGTCCCCCGACCCCGGCGTCACGGACGCAAAGGCGAAGACAGGGATCCCCCGTAACCCCGGGCGGAGCGACCTGGGCATGAAGGCAACGCTCCTCTTCCCCGACCGGGAGATCGTAGAGCGCTACTACGTGCCCCTGATCTATACGGCCTGCCGGACCTGCTACAGCGAGCTGGAGCCGCGCGAGATCTTCCGTCGCGCCGAGGCCGGCGAGATCGACCGGGCCGCGATGCACAAGCTGATCAGGGGCGTCGTCGAGAGCGGCCACGGCAGCACCATCGAGCACGTGGTCTTCACCTTCGGGATCAGCGGCGTGAGCCGGACCCTCTCGCACCAGCTCGTGCGCCATCGCGCCGGCGTCGCCTTCGACCAGCAGAGCCAGCGCTACGTGGCCTTCAAGGGAGCGGCGACGATGCTGCCGGGCACGATCGCCGAGGCCGACCCGGACCTGCGCACCCGCTACGAGGAGCAGGTCGGCGGCTCGCTGGAGCTCTACGGCGAGCTGCTCGCGGCAGGGATCCCCGGAGAGGACGCCCGCTTCGTCTTCCCCAACGCCACCCGGACGAACCTCGTCATGACGGCCAACCTGAGGGCCCTGATCCACATGGCGGGCCTGCGGCTCTGCACGATGGCCCAGTGGGAGATCCGGCGCCTCTTCCAGCTGATCCGCCACGAGGTCTTCGCCGTCAGCCCGTTCCTCGGCAGCTTCCTCGCCCCGAAGTGCGTTCCCCTCGGGTACTGCGACGAGATGGGCAATCGCGACGAGCACTGCCCGATCCGCCCTCACAGGGACACGGTCCTTGCCGCGTGGGCGGAGAAGGCGGCGGCCGTGAAGGCGGTCGGTCGGTCGCTGCCGGTCGTCGACCGCTAGGACGGCGGGCCGGGAAGCGCGATGACGATCCACCTGCAGTTCGACCGCATCCCGCCGGGCGTGGTCATCGGGCCGCACCGGCACGGGGGAGAGACGCTCCTCTACCTGGCGGCCGGGGAGATCGTGTTCGAGCACGGCCCCGAGCTGCGCCGGCGGACGGTGGTCCGCGCCGGCGATGCCCTCTACGAGGCGGCGGCCGAGTATCACCAGGTGCGGAACGAGTCGTCGATCGACGCGCTCGCCCTCCTCGCGACGGTGGACCCCGAGCGGCCCGCCGACGCCCTGGATGCGTGGGTGGCCGAGGGCGAGCCGGTGCGCCGGCGAGAGGGCGCCCGCGTCGTCGAGGGGCCGCGCGTCCGGACCAGGGTGCTCGTCGAGCCCGGCGACTTCGGAACCTGCGCCTTCTCCCTCGGCGAGGTCGAAATCGGGCGCGGTGGCGGCACGGGCTGGCACCGCCACCAGCGGTCGGAGCACGTCATCGTCGTCTTCGAAGGGCGCGGCACGATTCGCATGGGGTCGCTCGAGGAGACGCTCGAGCCGCTGCGGGGCGTGCGCGTGGAGATGGGGCTGCCGCACGCGATCACCAACACCGGCCGCACGACGCTTCGCTACTACGTCTGCAGCACCCCGGCGGCGGATCCGCTCACCGATCGCGAGGACGTCGACCCGCCGACCTGAGGCGGCCGTGGTCCCGGGCATGGTTATGCCCAGAGGAACCGAAATCCCGAGCGGCACCTTGATGTGATCGCAGCGCCCCTCGGAGGGAAATCCCCGGGATTGCTCCCAGGCATCTCGTCGGACCTCGTTGATGTGATCGCCGTGGTCTCGACTCTCGCGGCCCCTCCGGGCAAGACAGATCATGGCCGGGGGGCGGGTCGGGCACAACGGGGTTGTCCACGAATGTCGGGCTCGGAGCGCCTCGAAGTCCACGGGTTTCCCCACCGTGTGGACAACCTGTGGACAGCGGCCGACTGGCGCGGGGTGGGCGGGCGGTCGATGGGCCGTGGGCGGGAGTTCGGGCGGGCCGGCAGGCGGCGGGCGGTCGATGGGCCGTGGGCGGGAGTTCGGGCGGGCCGGCAGGCGGCGTGCGGTCGGTGGATCAGGCGATCCGGTCGCGGTGACGACGGACGTCGGCCAGGACGACGACCGTGCCGGCAATCCGGTCGTGGAAGGCCCGTCGCATGGGGTCGGCTGCGGCGGACGCGAGAAGGAAGGCGGACCAGCCGGCGGTGATCCCGCCCACGATCCCTACCGGCAGCGCCCCCGCGGCTCCCAGGGTTCCGACGCAGATCGGGAGGACCTCCAGGACGGCCCAGCGGACGGCTGCCACCTGCGCCGGGACGCGGCCCGGGCCGGACGCAGGCGGGAGATGCACCTGAGGTGCCGATGCTGCGGTGGACTCGGCGACGCGAACGGCAACGCCGCAGACTCGCTGGCCCGGCGTCATCCCCCAGCGCGCCCAGGAGCCGGCGTAGTAGGCGACGTCGGTCAGCAGCGTCAGGGTGAGCTCCAGCGCCACCCGCGGAGCATCGACCGCGACGACCACGACCCCGGCACCGCCGGGGTCCGACGCGACGAGCGGACCGAAGACCGCGTCGAGGACCACGGCGTAGAGGATCCACGCGGGCACGAGGACGAGGCCGTCGAGGAAGAAGGCGACGACGCGACGCCCGAGGGGCGCCACGGGAGCCGACACGCGGAGGGCCACGTCGCCCTCAGCCCCCCATCGCGAACATCTCGACCCGCGGCAGATCGGCGGTCCCGGCCGCCCGCAGCTCGGAGTAGCGATCCGCGCGAATCGCCCAGGCCGCCCGGATCAACCCGAGGAGCTCGTCGTCGCCGGCCCCGGCGCGCAGGGGCGCCTTGAGGTCCGTGCCCCGGGCGCCGAACAGACAGGTGAAGAGCTCCCCGTTCGCCGACAGGCGGGCCCGCGTGCACGCCCCGCAGAAGGGCTCCGACACGGACGAGATGACACCGACCTCGCCCCGGCCGTCGCGGTAGCGGAAGCGGCGGGCGACTTCGCCCGGGTAGCCGGCCGGCAGGGCCTCGAGCGGCATGGCGGCGGCGACGCGGGCCAGGATCTCGACCTGGGGGACGACGTCGTCCATCCTCCACCCGTTCGTGTGCCCGACGTCCATGAACTCGATGAAGCGCAGGGTCAGGCCCGCGTCGCGGGCCCAGCGGGCGACGGGCAGGATGGACTCCTCGTTCACGCCGCGCCGGACCACCATGTTCACCTTGATCGGCGCAAGCCCGGCCTCCCGCGCGGCCTCGATGCCTTCAAGGACGCCACTCACCGGGAAGTCGACGCCGTTCATGCGCCGGAAGACCTCGTCGTCGAGCGAGTCGAGGCTGACGGTGATGCGCCGGAGCCCCGCCTCGGCCAGCGGCCGGGCCAGGCGTCGAAGGGCCGAGCCGTTGGTCGTGAGGGTGAGGTCGCGCACGCCGTCGATCGCGGCGAGCATCCGGACGAGGTCGGGGAGATCGCGGCGCACCGTCGGCTCGCCCCCGGTGATGCGGAGCTTCTCGACGCCGAGGGTCACGAAGAGCCGGGCGAGCCGGGAGATCTCCTCGAAGGTGAGGATCTGGCGACGCGGGAAGAACTCGTGGTCGCGCCCGAAGACCTCGGCCGGCATGCAGTAGGTGCAGCGGAAGTTGCAGCGATCCGTCACCGAGATCCGCAGGTCGTGCATCCGGCGCCCGAGACGGTCGAGCGGCGCGGCCGCCGCGATCCCGGGTGTGGGCGAGGGTGCGGGTGCGGCGTCGGCCGGCCGGGGGTCCGTCATCGTCGCCACATGGTAGACGCGGCCGCCCGCGGACGCCCGGCAGGGGTGCTCGCGCGGCGGCCGGGCGAGGCGCCGCGGCCCCGGTGACCCCGGCACTGGACGGGTCCTCGCTGGTACCACCGGCGACCCCGGCGGTACCACCGGCGGTGCGCGCTGGTACCACCGGTCAACTCCACCGCACCGCCCCTTGCTCCTAGCATCCACCTCAGGCGTCGTCGGCGCCCTGGCCGAAACGCGCAGCAGAGGACGAGCAGGATGACAGCGACCGATTCCCGTTCCGGGTTCCGGCTTCCGTGGAGCACGGATCGCACGGCATCCCAGGACGCGTCGGCCGCTTCCGTCGACGAGATCGGAGCAGCACCACCAGTGGCCGCCATCGAAGAAGGCGCGGCGCCCGCGCACGACAGCGAACCAAGTCCAGAGGACGCGGCCGGGGACGCCATCCGGGGCCGGGAGGAAGAGAAAGTGTCGATCCTTGCGCCAGATTCGGCGCCCCCATTCGCGCCGGCCGATCCCCCGTTGCCTGCGCCCGAGCCCGCCCGGGCGCCGGATGTCGCCGGGAACGGGAAGCCGCCGGGCGTCGGCACGCCCGCCGCCGCCCCGCACCGACGGCCGACCCAGTTCCTGGCCGACCTGACCCGCGCCATGCAGGCTGCGGCGGAGCAGGCGCGCACGGCGACTCTCGAACAGTTCCGCGGCGACGGAACCCTGGTCGTCGAGCAGATCCACGCCCGCTCCACGACGGGGGCGACCGAGCTCCGCCGTCGCGCCGACGAGGATGTCGCGGCGATCAAGGAGTGGTCCAAGGCGGAGATTGCCCGCATCCGCGACGAGACCGAGCGGCGCACCGGGGCCCGCCGCGGGCAGCTCGAGAGCCAGCTCGAGCGGCACGCGGCGCTGGTCGAGCACGAGATCGAGAAGGTCCGTGGCCGCATCGCGACGTTCGAGACCGAGATGGGGCAGTTCTTCGACGGCCTCGTCGGCGAGGACGACCCGGCGGCCTTCGCCGCCCGCGCCACGAACCTCCCGGAGCCACCGTCGTTCGAGGATCTCGACGACGATGCGATGGCGGCGCTCCTGCGCGAGCCCGGCGTCGGCCTCCCGGAGCAACCCGCCGACGCCGCGGGCGACGGCGTCGCGGAGGGCGAGCCGGACGCGGCCGCTTCGAACGCGCCATTCGACCGCGGGGTCGCCCCGTCCGCGACCCGGTCCGCCGCAGGCGCAGCGACGATCCCCGAAGGGGCCGACGCCACGCCCGACGCAACGGCCGAGTCGATCGCCGAGATGGAAGAGGGCGACGACGACCCGCGGCTCGCGATGCTCGGACTCATGCCTGACTTCGCCGCGGCCGAGCTGGCGGCCGTGGAGATGGCCGCAGCCGAGATCGACGACATGCCCGAGATCGGCCGCGACGCCCTCGAGGCCCGCCTGTCGGGGCTCGTGCCCGGTGACGCGTCCGGGTCGGCCGGGGACACCGTGACGACGAAAGTCGTCGTGACCGGCCTGGTCAGCGTGGCGAGCATAGCCAGTCTCAAGCGCCACATTGGCCGCCTCGCGGGTGTCAGCCACGTCGGCGTGTCGTCGGGGCCGGACGCCGAGTTCGTCTTCGCCGTCACCCACGACCCCGCGACGTCGTTGCGGGACCTCATCCCGTCGATCCCGGGCTTCGCCGCCCGGGTCGTCGGAGGCGGCGACGGCATCATCTCCGTCAGCGCCCAGGACCCCCGGGACTGACCCCGGCAACCACGGCAACCCCGCCGACTCCGGCAACTCCGGCAACTCCGGCAACCCGGGCTACCCCGGCCAGGAAGGAATCACGATGGCCCGCCCCTCGATCGCGATCGCGCTCCCCGGCGATCAGTGCGGCCCGGTGGCCGACGTCCTGCGGGAGGCCGACCTCGATCCCATAGTGGTCCGGCGGCCGGAGGAGCTGGAGGCCCATCTCGCGGCGGGCCGCCACGTCGCCCTCGCCATCCTCGACGGCGACAGCGCCATCGACATCTCGGTTGAGTACCACGATCTCCTCCGCGACGGAGGTCGCGACATTCCAGCCCTCATGGTCCTCTCCGCCCGCTCGTTGGAGCGCCTGAGCGGTGGCCCCTCCGACCCGCTCGACGAGTACTTCACGCGGCCTTACACGCCCGAGTCGCTTCGCTGGCGGGTGGAGGCCATGCTGATCCGTCGCCTGGCCGTCAACGACGGCAGCGGACCGGTTCTTCAGAACGGTCCCCTGAGCCTCGACGACTGGTCGCGCAATGGGACGTTCATCGCGGTCTTCAACCCCAAGGGCGGCGTAGGCAAGACAACGGTGGCGGTCAATCTCGCTGCCGCGCTGACGGCGATGGGCCGACGGGTCCTGCTCGTGGACGCCGACACGGTGACCGGCCATATCGCCAGCTCGCTCGGCCTGGACCGCGTCCGGGCTCTCGTCGACGAGGTCGTCGACGCGTCCGAGGCAGGGCTTCCGCCACCGGTGACGCTCGACGGCCTCATCTCCGCCCACCCGTCGGGGATGGAAGTCCTGGTCCTGGCCTCGAGCCCGCTCAAGACGTCACTCCTCGACCCGACGCTCGCGGCTGCGCTCGTGGACACCGCGAGGCGCACCCACGACGTCGTCGTGGTGGACCTGCACCCCGACTACGAGACGCTCAATCGCGCCATCTTCGAGCGCGCCGACCAGATCCTCGTGCCGGTGACACCCGACGTGCCGGCCCTGCGCGCCGCGGTGCAGCTCCGCGACGTGGCCGCGGAGCTCGGCTTCGGCGGCAAGCTGGCGATGGTCGTGAACCGCGCCAACAGCGGCGTCTCGGTGGCCGACATGGAGCGCACGCTCGGGATGCCGGCGCTCGCCCTCATCCGCTCGGCCGGCCTCCAGCTCGTGAAGGCCGCCAACGAGGGGCGCACCGTCATCGACCTCTTCCCGCGCGAGAAGGTCAGCGAGGACTTCCGGACCCTGGCCGAGCGGATCGTCGGCACGCGCCGCGCCAGGAGCGCCCCGGCGCCGCGCGCCGTCGTGGCGAACCTCTTCGACCGCCGACGGGCGCCGGCGCGGGCCTGACCGTCAGTCGGGCTCGTGGACGACCGCCCCGATGCGGCGCCTGGCAGCCTCCACGGCCTGCCGCTCGACCTGGTTGACGCCGCGCAGGTAGGACCGGTTGACCAGCACGATCTCCACCTCGGGGCCGTTGAGGGGGCGCTCTTCCAGCAGGGCCACGGCGTTCGTGACGGGCACGAACAGGTCGGTGCTGCGGTCCATCAGCCGCTCCGGCTCCGAGCCCGGGAAGAGGTAGACCGTCCCGATCACGCGAAACGGCGTCAGCTCCAGGGAGACGTCGTAGGCCACCTTGTGCTGCCGGTGGGCGGTGCGCTCTGCCTCGGTGCGCCACGGCATCGAGTCGGCGCCGGCGAAGGCGGCGATCAGGTCGAACGGGTCGATCCGCTCCAGGCCGGGCGCCGGGGTCATCCCCTCCGAGCCGTCGATCGGCGCCCATTGAACGCCGGTGATCCGGATCGCCTCCCGCCGGTTGAGGACGTCGGAGAGACGACCCTCGATGTTCATCCTCCCGACGAGCCGCCACTCTTCGGTGAGCCCGTCGAAGGCGATGCCCCGGCTCCCCGGGTCAACCGGGCCCTGCTCGTCCTCGGGGACGGCCACGTCCTCGGGGACGGGCACGTCCGCAGCGGCAGCCTTCTTCGGAGCCCGGCGCAGGAAGCCGAACGGCACGCCCTCAGTCCTCCGCGGTGCCGGTGTTCTGGCGGATGGTGTCGACCACCGACGCGTCGGCAAGGGTGGTCGTGTCGCCGAGCGGCCGTCCCTCGGCGATGTCGCGCAGGAGGCGACGCATGATCTTGCCCGAGCGGGTCTTGGGAAGGTCGGGCGCGAAGAGGAGGTACTTCGGCCGGGCGATCGGGCCGATCACGTAGGCCACGTGCTCCCTTAGCTGCACCGCGAGCGCGTCGGACGGCTCATGGCTGGCGCGAAGGGTCACGAAGGCGAAGATCGCCTGGCCCGAGACGTCATCCGTCTTGCCGACGACGGCGGCCTCCGCCACGGACGGGTGCCCCACGAGGGCCGACTCCACCTCGATCGTGGAAAGACGGTGGCCGGCGACGTTCATCACGTCGTCGACTCGTCCCAGCAGCCATAGGTAGCCGTCGTCGTCGCGCTTGGCGCCGTCACCCGCGAAGTAGAGACCGGGGAAGCGGCCCCAGTAGGTCTGGAAGTAGCGCTCCGGGTCGCCGTAGATCCCGCGCAGCATCGACGGCCACGGCCGGGTGAGGACGAGGTATCCGCCGCCGCCGGGCGGGACGGAGTTCCCCGATCCGTCGACGACGTCGGCGCCGATTCCGGGCAGCGGGAACGTCGCGGAGCCGGGCTTCGTGGTCGTGACCCCGGGGAGCGGGCTGATGAGGATGCTTCCCGTCTCCGTCTGCCACCAGGTGTCCACGATCGGCGCCCGTCCACCCCCGATGTGGGCGTGGTACCAGAGCCAGGCCTCGGGGTTGATCGGCTCGCCGACCGAACCGAGAAGCCGCAGCGAGGAAAGGTCGTGCCGGCGCGGGTACTCCTCGCCCTGCTTCATGAAGGCCCGGATGGCGGTCGGCGCCGTGTAGAGGATCGAGACCCCGTAGTCCTCCACGATCTGCCACCAGCGGTCCCACCCCGGCGTGTCGGGGGCGCCCTCGTAGAGGATCCCGGTCGTGGCATTGGCGAGCGGCCCGAAGACGATGTAGCTGTGACCGGTCACCCAGCCGATGTCGGCCGCGCACCAGTAGACATCGTCCGGCTTGATGTCGAAGACCGCGTGGTGGGTGAAGCTCGCGCCGATGAGGTAGCCCGCGGTCGTGTGGATGATCCCCTTCGGCTTGGCGGTCGTCCCCGACGTGTAGAGCAGGAAGAGCATGTGCTCCGCGTCCACGGGGACCGGGTCGCAGGTGTCCGGCTGGCGGTCCACGATCTCGCCCCACCAGTGATCGCGGCCCTCGACCATGTGGCAGCCGTCCCGCAGCCGGTTCACGACGAGGACGTGCTCGATGGAGGGCGTGCCGGCCACCGCCTCGTCGGCGTGGTGCTTGAGGCCGACCTTGCGGCCGCGCCGCCAGCCGCCGTCGGCGGTGATGAGCACCTTCGCCCCGGCGTCGTTGATCCGGTCGGCCAGCGCCTCCGAGGAGAAACCCCCGAAGACGACCGTGAACGGCGCGCCGATCCTGGCGCAGGCGAGCATCGCGATGGGCAGCTCCGGGATCATCGGCATGTAGATCGCGACCCGGTCGCCGGTGGCGACGCCCAGTTCATTCAGGGCGTTGGCCGCCCGGCTCACCTGCACCTGCAGGTCGGCGAAGGTGATCGTCCGGGTGTCGCCCGGCTCGCCGATCCAGTGGTAGGCGACCTTGTCGCCGCGGCCGGCCTCCACGTGCCGATCGACGCAGTTGTAGGCCACGTTGAGCGTCCCGCCGCCGAACCACCTCGCGAACGGCAGGTCCCACTCCAGCGTGGTCTCGAACGGCGTGCTCCAGCTGAGGCGCTCGCGAGCCTGGGCGGCCCAGAAGGCCTCAGGGTCACGCCCCGCCTCCTCGTAGAGGGCGGCAGTGACGTTGGCCGCGGCGACGAAGGACGGATCGGGCGCGAAGGTCCGCTGCTCGAGGAGCAGCGCCTCGATCTCGGGGTGGGGGGTCGTGGGGTCGGGCTGCACGCCGGGCGTCTCCGTGGCTCCGCGGGATGGCCGCATCATACGCAGCCCGGCTGCCTCGGGGGCGCGGGAGGCGCTCCGCGGGGCTCCTCTCCGGCGCGATCAGGTGAAGTCGGCGCCGCCGTCCGCGTCCTGGCCGGGCTCGCCATCCCATCGGGAATCGCGCGAGACGACGAGCGTTCGGCCGGCGGCCAGGTCGAGCCTGGCCTCGCGAAGCGCCTCGAGCGCCCGGCGCCGAAGCTCCCCCGCGACCTCCCACTGGTCACCCGGCCGCACGGTCGCGGTAACGAGGATGGGGATGCCGGGTTCGCCCGCCACGGCCGCGTCCACGCGCAGGACCCGCGGGCTCTCGCTGAAGCGGTCGCGCCAGGCGTCGTCGTCGGCGAGGGCCGCGCAGACCGCCTCGAGGACCGCCACCGCCCGGCCGATGTCCGTCCCGGGGGCGACCGTGAAGCGCTCGTTCAGCCGGGCGTACGTGCGGGTGAAGTTCGACGCCACCCGGATCTCGCTGTTCGGCACCGAGTGGACGGCGCCGTCGGCGTCGCGCACGACCGTTCGCCTGAGGCCTACCTCCTCCACGGTGCCCTGGATCCCGGCGATCGCCACCACGTCGCCGACTCCGAACGGATTCTCGCCCAGGAGCAGCACCCCGTTCAGGTAGTCGCGCACGAGCTGCTGGGCGCCGAAGCCGATGGCCCCCCCGACGGCCACGCCCAGCGCGACACCGAGCGAGCCGAGCCGGGCGATGATCCCCGGGAGGAGCGTCTCCGCGGCCGTGAACGCGATCGCGACGAACAGGACGATCCGCGCCAGCCGCGTCCCGAAGAGGACGAGCGTCTCGATGCGGCGGCGACGGGTCGCCTCGTGGATCGCCTGGTCGTCGGGAGCCATGGTCCGGTCGGCCGGCCGGTCACGAGCAACCGCGTGCGCGGCGACACGACGCACGGAGGCCACGACGACCCGGTAGACCGCGAACAGGACGAGGGACAGGAGGACGACCACGACCAGGCGAAGAATGCCGGTCGCTGCGACGTCCCTGGCCTGCGCGAGAAGAGCGTCCATGGCCCAATAGCCTAGCGCGGCGCGGTCACCAGCGAACCGGCGTCACGGGCGAGAGGCCGCTCCGGGCGGGCCCAGGTCCCGGGCGGGAGCGCCGTGGCCGCCCTTGGCTGCTCGGGTATCCGTTCCGGGCGGGATCGCCGTGGCCGCCCTTGGCTGGGCAGCCGGCGTCAGGCGGCGGCACCGCCGAGGCGAACGGTGACCGCGGCGGCGGCCTCGCGGGCGGTCGTGACAAGCTCGGCGACGCGCCCCGCGGTCACGCGGAAGGCTGGGCCCCAGACGGCGATCGAGGCGATGACACGGCCGCGCGCGTCCGCGACCGGCACCGCCACGCCGTTGGTGCCCTCGATCCACTCCGAGAACGCGGTGGCGAAACCCCGGCGCCGAACGCGGGCCAGCTCTTCCAGCAGCGCCTCGAGCCCGGTGATCGTGCGCGCAGTGCGGGCGGGCAGGCCCGGGCGGGCGATCCGGAGGACGTCACGCTCGGCCATCGCCGCCAGCAGGACCTTTCCGGAAGCTACGCAGTGGAGGGGCGTCGTCCGGCCCGTCCAGTCCGGGCAGGCGACCATGTTCGGCCCGTCGACCTGGGCGACCGTCAGGTAGGCGTCCCCCTCCGCGATCCCGATGGTGACCGTCTCGCGGGTGACCCGGGCGAGACGCTCGAGCTCCGGCAGGGCGATCCCCCGGAGGTCGAGCGTGCGCTCGGCTCGCTCGGCGAGCCGGATGACGACGAGGCCGAGCCGGTACTTGCCGGACTCCTCGTCCTGCTCGACGAGGCCCCGGCGCTGGAGCGTGGCGAGGAGGCGCGAGGCGGTGCTCTTGTGAAGGCCCAGGCGCCGGGCGAGCTCGGTGACACCGGCCTCAGCGGGACCCTCGCCGAGGGCGAGGAGGAGGGACGCGGCCCGGTCCACGGACCTGACTGCGTTGCCGTCCAGGAGGTCGCGGTCGCGCACCGTGGCGGCGCCGAGGCACGCCGCCGGGGCCACCGGGTCGGCTGTGCGGGCCGCTGCAACGGCCACTCCACCGGCCGCGGGCGCGGACGGCATTGCGACGGCCGGGACCGCGCGGTCCCGAGGCCTGATCTCGACCGCCATCTCAGCCCGCCGCCGGGCCGCCGGCGGTCCCGGGGGCCGCCCCTGTCTCCTGGGAAGGCTCCTTGCCCTGCGCCCGCCGCTCGAGCGCCGCGTGGAACGAGTCGGCAAAGATGGAAACGACCCGATCGACGTGGTCGCCCTGCGCGTGCGCCTCGCAGACGAACCACGGCTCGCGGCTGTCGGGTTCCGGCATGGCCCCGCGGGCCTGCATCCCGACGGCGATCGCGTCGTACAGCTCGTGGTCGGTGGCAGCCCAGTCGCGATACTCGCTCGGCACCTGGTCGGTGAACATGATGCCGAACATCGACGGGTGGCCCGTGATCTGGTAGGGGAGGCCCTTCGCGTCGAGGACCTGGCGGAGGCCTGCCTGGATCCGCTCTCCGGTCGCCCGGATCGTTTCGAGCGCGTCGGTGTCGCGGATGATCGCCAGCGTCTTCGTCGCGGCGGCGGCGGCGACCCGGTTCCCGGCGTAGGTTCCGCCGTGGCTGACCTTGGACGGGAGCATCTCCATGATCTCGCGCCGGCCCCCGAAGGCGGCCGCGGGGTAGCCGTTCCCCATCGCCTTCGCGTAGGTGCCGAGGTCCGGGCGGATGCCGAAGTACTCGGCCGCCCCACCGCGGGCGAAGCGGAAGCCCGTCTTCACCTCGTCGAATATGAGAAGGATCCCGAATTCCTCGGTAAGAGTCCGCATCTCCTGGTGGAAGCCCGGCCTCGGCATGATCCCCTGGGCATTGCCCAGCACCGGCTCCACGATGATCGCGGCTATCTCCTCGCCCTGGCGCTCGAAGAGCCGGCGGAGCCGCTCGATGTTGTTGTAGCGGGCGGGGATGATCGTGTCGGCAACCGGTCCCGGGATGCCGCGACCCCAGGTGAGGCGCACCGGGTTGTCCGCGTCGCCGAGGTCGGCCACGTTGTTCGGGGCGACCGAGATCAGGGCGTAGTCGTGGACGCCGTGATACTGACCCTCGAACTTCACGATCTTGTCGCGTCCCGTGTAGGCCCGGGCGAGGCGCATCGCGTGCATCGTCGCCTCGGTCCCGGAGACGGTCATGCGGGCCATCTCGACCCAGCCCGTCAGCTCGCACAGCAGCTCCAGCGCCCGGACCTCGTCCTCCGAGGTCAGCGAGAAGCTGACGCCGCGGCGCATCCGCTCGTTGACGTAGTCGTCCACCCGCTCGTCCCCGTGGCCGAGGATGACCGGGCCGTATCCCATCCGCAGGTCGACGTACTCGTTGCCGTCGAGGTCCCAGACGAGGCCGCCCTTGCCGCGGTCGACGTAGACCGTGTCCTCGCCCCAGGCCCGGAAGTTCGAGTTGGCGCCTCCGGGCAGCGTCTTCCGCGCCCGGTGGTACATCGCGAGCTGGGTCTCGCGCTTGGGCGAGGGGGCAGGAGCGAGATCCGGGGCCATGGTTCCTCCGTTGCTCGACCCGTCCCGGCCGGGCATCGATCGCACGGGCGCCAGGCACGTCTCGAGGGGCGTCCGGGCGACGGGACGGCGAGTTGGGCTGTTCCGTCGTGCGGAACGGGTGACGCCGGGATGGTGCCACGCTCTATGGGAGCGTGTCAACGACATTCGCGCAGGAACGGCCCCTAACGTGCGAATCGCGTGCCGTTTGCCCGTCCGCTCGTTCGATCTACTGGCGCCCGTCGTGCTGCGAGGGCGCCGCGCCGGGCGGACGCCGGACGCCCCGGCCCGGCCTCCGCGGGTGGCCCACCGTCCCGGCAATCCTCGCCAATGATCGCCACGGGAACGTTACCCATGATCGAGACGCGTTGCGCTCGTCCGGCCGCCCGCGGAGCCCGGGCAGGGCAGGGCGGGGGCGGAGTGCGCCGGCAACCGCAGTGGCTCTGGACACGGCCGATACACTCCCCGTAGGTACAAGCCGGTTCGCGTCCCCTCGGGCGGCTCTGCGCGCCCGGAGGCGCAGGCATGGCGAGCAGCGGCCAGGGCAGTCACGGCGCCGGGGCGGCCGCGCGGGATGGCGCCGGGGCGGCCGCGCGGGCGGCAGTTCGAGCGGAGATCCTTGCCGAGCGATCCGCTGCAGATGCCGACCAGGACCTGTCGCACGCGGACCAGATCGCGTCCGACGCCGACCAGGCCGCATCGGAGCGAGACGAAGCGGACGCCCAGCGCGATCAGCGTGCATCCGACGAGGACCAGGCGAGCGCCGACCGGCGAGCCGCCGCCGATGTGGACGCGGCGGCGCTGGAGACGCGCGAGACCTCACGTCACGAGCGCGAGGCCAGCAGAGTCCATCGCCTGGTGACGCAGGTCGCCAGGACGGCGACCGCTCGTTCGCGGGTGGATACAGGCGCCGAGCGCGACGCCCTCGCGGCCGCGCGGGACGAGGCGGCGATCGAGCGCGACGCCGTCGCGGCCGCGCGGGACGAGGCGACGATCGAGCACGACGCCCTCGCGGACGAGCGGGACGAGGCGGCGGCGGAGCGGGAAGAGGGGGCCGATGAGCGCGACGCGGTCGCCGCCACGCGGGACGAGACGGCCGACGAGCGCGACGCCATCGCGGCTTCGCGGGACGAGGCGGCCGACCAGCGCGACGCCATCGCGGCCGCGCGGGACGAGGCGGCACGACGCCGGGACTCTAGAGCGCACGCGATCGACCGGTCCATCGTTGCCTCCGACGCGCCACTGGTGGAGAAGCTCGAGCGCCTGCGTACCCGTGCCGCATCGGCCCGCGCTCATGCCGCGGCCGACCGCGCCCGGGCCGCGCGGGACCGGGCCGAGGCCGCGCGGGAGCGCGCCGGCCTGCAGGCAGCGCTGCACAGCGCCCACCTCGACGACCTCACCGGAGCTCTTCGCCGCGAGATGGGCAGGCTCGCCCTCACCCACGAGATCGATCGCGCCCGGCGCGGCGACGGGCGCTTCGTCGTCGCCTTCGTGGACGTCGACAGGTTGAAGCGAGTCAACGACCGGGATGGACATGCCGCGGGCGATCACGTGCTCCGGACGCTCGTCTCGACGATGCGAGCAAGGCTCCGCCCGTTCGACCCCATCGTTCGGTACGGCGGCGACGAGTTCGTGTGCGGGCTCGGCGGAGCCAGCCTCGATGATGTCGAGCGCCGTTTCGAGACGATCCGGCAGTCGTTCCGGGACGACGTCGGCGTCGAGATCAGCGTCGGGCTGGCGGCGCTCGCCGGGGACGAGACGCTCGACGAGCTCACGGCCAGGGCCGACGGCACCCTGCTCGAGGCCAAGAAGCGGCGCGGCCGGTAGCGCGGCCCATCTCATCGAAGCGCAGAGCCTATCTTCGAACGATCGACGCCGTGCCGACCGGGCCGGCTGCCGGCGCCCGGCGCGGCACGTAGCGCACCCCGTGAGCCGCACCGGCCGAGGTCGACCGGGCCGGCTGTCGGCGCCCGGCGCGGCAGGTAACGCACCCCGTGAGTCGCACCGGCCCGAGGTCGACCGGATCGCGCGGCGCCGGCGGCGGGGCTGCCGCGGACCCGGCGAGCCGCCGGCGCACCGGCAAGCCGACGGCGACCCGCCGTCCGCCCCGGCCGGAGGTCAGTCCCGGCCGGGGAGCTCGATCAGCCCGCGCTCCATCGCCGTGGTGACGGCCGAGGTTCGGTCGGCGACGCCGAGCTTCTCGAAGATCTTCAGAAGGTGCGTCTTGACCGTCGCCTCGGAGATCCGCAGGTCGCGGGCGATCTCGCGGTTGGACGCGCCGCGGGCCACGAGCCGGACGACCTCCAGTTCGCGGATCGTCAGGGATTCTCCGCCCCGGGCCGGGGCACCCGGCCCCAGGCGCCCGATCAGCCGCGCCGCCACGGTGGGTGCCAGGGGCGAGCCCCCGGCGGCCGTGCTCCGCACCGCGTCGAAGAGCACCTCGCGGGGAGCGTCCTTGAGCAGGTAGCCGGCGGCACCCGCCTCGATGGCGCGCAGGATCTGCACGTCCGAGTCGTAGGTCGTCAGGACCAGGACCGGCGGTCCCCCCGGGATCGCGCGGACCCGGCGGATACCCTCGACGCCGTCGACGCCGGGCATCTGGAGATCCATCAGCACCACGTCGGGGCGGAGGGCGGCTGCCTGCTCCGCGCCGGCGGCTCCGTCGGCCGCCTCGCCCACCACGACGAAGCCCGAGTCCGACTCGAACATGCCGCGGAGGCCGGTGCGGACAACGGGGTGGTCGTCGACGAGCAGGAGGCGGATCGCGCTCACCGGGAGGCCTCGGCCACGATCGCCGCGCCGTCGGAAGCGATCGCAGCGCCGTCCGTTCCCTGCGGGGCGCCCTGGGGCGCCTGTGCTGACGCCTGCACGACCGCGGGCGGCGGCGCAGGTGGCGGCGCCGGCAGGGCGAGAGCGATGGCCGTCCCCTCGCCGGCGGCACTCTCGATCTCCAGGCGCCCACCCAGCCGCTCGGCTCGCTCGCGCATGCCCGGCAGCCCGTGGCCGCCGGCGGGACCCGGCGCCCCCAGGGCACCTGGATCGAACCCTCGCCCGTCGTCGATCACGTCGAGCGAGACCTCGTCGTCGAAGTAGGTCAGGGTCATCGTCGCCCGGCGCGCACGGGCGTGGCGGCGCACGTTGGCCAGCGACTCCTGCGCGGCGCGCAGGATCGTCACCTCGATGTCCGGATGGAGAGCCCGCGGCCGGCCGGAGACGGTCACCTCGATCGCCGGGCCGTCGGCCGCGGCGGCCGCGGCCGCGGTCCGCTCTAGGGCTGCCGGCAGCCCGCCATCCTCGAGCGACGCGGGCCGCAGCGCCCAGACGAGCCCGCGCGCCTCGCCGAGGCTTGCCCTCGCGACCTCCTCGGCGGCGCGGAGGTGCTCCCGGGCGCGCGCCTGCTCTCCGTCGAGCACTGCGTCGGCCGCCTCGAGGTGGGTCACCACGCTGGCGAACCCCTGGGCGAGGGTGTCGTGGATCTCGCGCGCCAGGCGCGCGCGCTCCTCGAGCGTCCCCGCCTCGCGCTCGGCGGCGGCCAGCTCCGCCCGCGTGGCAGCCAGCTGCTCCAGCAGCGACTGGCGCTCGGAGCTCTGCTCGATGATCGCCCCGATCCAGGCCGAGAGCATCGTGAATGCGGCGGCCGAGGCGACCTCGAGCACCATCTCGGGGAGGGCCGCCTGGAGGTCGCCGCCCCGGTCGAGGAACGTGTCGACGGCGAGGATCCCGCCGATCCCGAGCCCCGTTGCCATTGCCCAGCGCGCGGGCAGGCAGAAGAAGACCTGGGCGTAGAGGGCGAACTGGAGGAAGACGAAGGGCGTCGAGATGCGCAGGAGGACCGCGAACGAGCCGAGGAGCAGGACCACGTAGGCGGCGCACACCCACGGAGCCTGGTCCCAGATGGCGTGCCGGATCCAGGCGGCCCAGTAGGCCGCGATGAGCCCGGCGACGATCGCGCCGATCAGCGCGACGGTCGGACCCGGCAGGGGCGCGTCGAAGAGCGCCAGCGCCGTGGACACGCCGAGAACCCCGGCGTTGAAGACGTGCCAGGCCGGGAGCCAGCGCTCCCAGACGTCGATGCCGCCCGGGCGCGCCGTGGCCGACCCGGGGCGAGCCGGGTCGGCCGGAGCGGGAGGTGGCGGCTGGTCGGTCATCGGCGCCATCGTAGACCGATGCTCAGGCGAACTGGCGGGCGACCATGCGGCGGTAGGTCAGGGCGACGGCCGCGAAGCCGGCGGCGGACCACGCCGCGATGACCGCCACGTGCTGCCACGCGCTCCCGGTCGCCGGGAGGCCCGAGGCGTCGAAGCCGGCGGCCAGGCGGGCCAGCTCGGCGAGGTGGTAGGTCGGCGTCACCATCGAGACGTCGCGCACGATCCCGGGGAGCTGGTCGACCGGCATGAAGACCCCGGAAGCCAGCGAGAGCGGGAAGAGGAGCAGCAGGGCGATCGCGCTGGCGCCGTGCGGTCGGGCCAGGAAGCCGATCAGCAGGCCGATCGGCGCGATCGCCAGCCCGCCCACCAGGAGGACCGTGGTCACGACGGCCCAGCGCTCGGCGGAGACGCCGGCCCCGGTGACGGTCCCGGCAACGCCGATGAGGACGACGATGACCAGCGAGAGGACGGCGGCCAGGGCCAGCTTGGCGGCGACGTACGCCCACGAGGGGAGGGGCGTCGTCCGGACGAGGCGCAGGTAGCCGCGGCCGCGCTCGTCGGCGATCGCCTCGCCGATGGCGAAGAGGACGACGTTCAGGACGCCGTAGATCGAGAAGCCGACCATCATGAACGCGCCGATGGTGCCGGCCGGCATCGCGTCGGCCGCCCGCGGGGCGCCGAAGATGAAGTAGAGAAGGATCGGGAGGGCCATCACCGGGACGACGAACTCGGGCGCCCGGACGTTGACCCGCAGCTCGGCGAGGAGCTGACGGCCCAGGATGCCGAGGCGCCGCGACCCGGGGAGGCGAAGCGGGATGGAGAGGCTGATCGCGGTCATCTCATGACTCCTGGCTGGTGAGGTCGAGGAAGGCAGTCTCGAGGGCGTGCTCCTCGATGCTGATCTCCTCCACGGCGATGCCGCCAGCGAACAGGCGGCGCATGACCTCCTGCGGCTCGCGGGCAACGATTTCGAGGCGGGCGCCGGAACGACCGACGCGGAGGACGCCCGGCCAGGCGGCGACGACTCCGGGCTCGACGTCGGCGCGAAGCCGGATCGTGGAGCCGCCCGCCCGGGCCTTGATCTCCGCGGGGGTGCCGTCGCGGACGATCCGGCCGTGGTCGATCACCACGATCCGGGTCGCCAGCGCGTCGGCCTCCTCGAGCATGTGGGTGGCGAATAGGACGGTCGTGCCGTCGGCCGCCAGGGCGCCGATCACGTCCCAGAAGCGGCGCCTGCTCTCCACATCCATCCCGGTGGTCGGCTCGTCGAGGAAGACGATCTCCGGGTCGCCGGCAAGGGCGAGGGCCACGTAGAGGCGCTGGCGCTGACCGCCCGAGAGTGTCCGGACGCGGCGGTCCGCGACCTCCTCGAGGCCGGCCGCGACCAGGAGGGCGGCGCGGGCCCGGGGGGCCGGGTAGTAGCCTCGGAAGAGGTCGACGAGCTCGGCGACGGTCAGGGTCCCGGGAACGCCGGACTCCTGGAGCATCGCCCCGACGCGGGCCCGCACCGCCGGGTCGCCCGGCGCCCCGCCGAGCACGCTCACCGTGCCGGCGGTCGGCCGGCGGAGGCCGAGCAGGATAGAGATCGCGGTCGTCTTCCCGGCGCCGTTCGGCCCAAGGATCGCGACCACCTCGCCGCGGCGGACGGCCAGGTCGACGCCGCGCAGCGCCTCGACGGCGCCGTAGCGCTTCGTTACGCCGCGAAGCTCCAGGACGGGCGACGCGGCCGGGTTCCGTGGCGGCACCAGGACCGGCGCGAGATCGAGAAGGGTGGTCATCGCTGGTTCTCCGTGGGTCCGCGGCTCCTGTCGCGGCGCGGGACCAGCATCGGGCGGCGGGGCGCCCCTGCCCAGCGGGCGGTCGGTGGGCGGCGCGACGGGTCCCCGGTGGAGCCCCATCCACCGATCGGTGGATGGGCGGCGATCCGTGCCGTCACGGCCGCTGGATCGCAGGTCTCGGCGGCGCCGGGCGGGACAGCCCGCGGCGCGGAGGTCGGTCGCGGCGCCTCCGCCGCTCCCCTACCCTGCCTTCGGCGCCAGCCAGCGGGGCAGCTCGCGAGCCAGCGTCGCGAGGGCCAGGGAGCCATGGCCCAGGAGCGCGTCATGGAACGCGCGGAGGTCGAAATCCGCACCGTCGCGGGCGGCCAGGTCGGCCCGCAGCCGGTTGATCTCGCGGTGGCCGATCTTGTACGTGAGCGCCTGGCCCGGCCAGGCGATGTACCGGTCGGTCTCGATCCCGGCGTCGGTCGCGGAGAGGCCGGCACCCTCCCGCAGGAGGTCGACCGCCCACGCCCGGTCCCGGCCGAGCGCGTGGATCCCGGTGTCGACGACGAGCCGCACGGCCCGCCACGCCTGGCCCTCGAGCATCCCGAACCTCTCGGCGTCGTTCCGGTAGAGGCCCATCTCGTCGGCGAGACGCTCCGAGTAGAGCCCCCAGCCCTCCGCGTAGGCGGCACCGATCATCCGGGTGCCGAGCGTTCGCAGCGCGGGCAGCGACGGATGCTCCATCTCCAGCGCGACCTGGAAGTGGTGGCCGGGAACCGCCTCGTGGTAGCTCGTGGCCGCGAGCCTGGAGAAGAGGCGCACCGGGAGGTCGTAGGTGTTCACGAAGTAGATCCCGGGGCGCGTCCCGTCGATGGTCGGCGGGAAGTAGAAGGCCGGCGGGGCCTCCTGCTCCATGAATGGCTCGACAGGGCGGACCGTGCACGGGGCGATGGGCAGCCTCCCGAACCAGCTGGGCGCGGCCGCCATCGCCCGTTCGATGTCGTCGCTCGCGCGGGCCACCAGGTCCTCCTTCGAGGCAGGTCGGTTCGCGGGATCGGCCGCGAGGTGCGCCCGGTAGGCCGCCATGCCCCCGAACCCGGCCGCGCGTGCGATCGCGAGCCGGTCCGCATCGAGGGCGGCCAGCTCGTCGAGGCCGATCTGGTGGACCTCCGCCGGGTCCAGGTCGAGGCTCGTCCACGTCCTGACCGCCATCCGGTAGCGCGCCGCGCCGTCCGGCGCCGACCAGAGGCCCGGGTCCACGCGCGTGGCTGCGAGATAGGGACCCTGCAGCGCCTCGACGTACCGCGCCAGCGCCGGATTGACCACGTCGCGCACGGCCGCGGCGACGAGCGCCCGCCCCTCGTCGTCTCCTTCGGCGAGCTGGGCGCCGGTCACGATGGGCGACTCGTCGACGGGCAGCGCGAGGATTCGCTCGGCCTGCGCGATCGTGCGCTCCGCCACGATCCGGGAGGCGGTCATCCCGGTCGTGCGGGCCTCCTCCAGGAGGTCGAGGTGGGCGTCGATGAAGGGCCCGAAGGCGGCCAGCCGGGCCAGGAGCGTCGCCCGACGCTCCGGCGTGTCGGCCGCCTGGAACCGGACACCCTGGGCCAGGAGCGACTGCGGGCCATCGATGTGATCGACGAGCGCGACGAGGTCCATCCGCAGGTCGTTCGCCTCGTTCCCGAGCTCGCACAGGACCCGCAGCATGTCGTGGGTGATCCGCTCCTCGACGGCAAGGTCGTCGGCGGGAATCCCGGCCAGCTCGGCCAGGGTTCGATCGCGGAGGGCCCGCGCCGCCGCGCGGCCGGGCGCGGACGGGTCGTCGAAGCGGTCGTTGTAGCGCTCGTCGCCGTAGATGGTGGCGACCGCCGGGTTGAGCTCGAGGTACGCCTCCCAGTAGCGGTCGGCGAGCGAGTTGACGGCTGCGGCGGAGTCGGGCGGCGTCATGAGGTCCTCCGGGAGGCTGGCCGGATCGGGCGTGGCGCGGGACTCCTCAGGAGGGGAGCACCACGTCGGCGAGAATGCGCAGGGGGAGCTTCCCGTGACGGAGGACGTCGTCATGGAAGCGCCGGATGTCGAAGGCGTCGCCCTCGCGGGCCGTGCGCGCCGCGCGGAGCCGCTCGATCTCGCGCCGCCCGGTCATGTAGGCGAGCGCCTGTCCCGGCCAGGCGATGTAGCGGTCGGTCTCGATCCCCGCGTCGGTCGGGTGGATCCCCGCCGCGACCATCGTCTCGAACGCCTTGCGGCGGCTCCAGCCGAAGGCATGGAGCCCCGTGTCCACGACGAGCCGGACGGCCCGCAGGGCCTGGCTGTCGAGCATCCCGAACCGCTCCGCCTCGCTCCGAAAGAGGCCTGCCTCGTCGGCCACCCGCTCCGTGTAGAGGGCCCAGCCCTCGACGTAGGCCGTGCCCTGGGGCCAGAAGCCGAGGGTCCGGAAGGCGGGAAGTCCCTCGATCTCCATCTCCAGGGCGAGCTGGAAGTGATGGCCAGGGACGGCCTCGTGGTATGTGGTCGAGGCCGCCGACCAGTAGGTCCGGCTCGGCAGGTCGTAGGCGTTGACGAAGTAGATCCCCGGCCGGCTGCCGTCCATCGTGGGCGGGTAGTAGTACGCGCCGGGGGCGTCCTTCTCCAGGAGCGGCTCGACGCGCCGGACCTGGCAGCCGGCCTTCGGCACGCGGCTGAACCAGCGGGGCGCGGCCGCGAACGCGCGGTCCACGTCCTCCTGGCAGCGCGCCACGAGCGCCTCGGGGCTGGGCGCGATCTGGGCCGGGTCGGCGTTGAGGGCCGCGCGGTAGGCCGCCGTGTCGTCGCCGAAGCCGGCGGCCCCGGCGATCGTCCGCCGCTGCGCCTCGATCTCCTCCAGCTCTCCGAGCCCGATCCGGTGCAGCTCGTCGGCGGTGAGGTCGAGGCTGGTGTATCCCCTCACCTTCGCCGCGTAGCGGGCCTCGCCGTCGGGCAGCGCGCAGAGGCCCGGCGCCTCGCGCGTGGCCGGGAGGTAGGCGCGGACGGCCTCGAGATAGCGCGCGTCGGCGGGCCGGACGTGGCGCTCCACGGCCTCGAGGAGATTGGCCCGGTCGGCCTCGTCGGCCAGGGCCGGGATCGTGACGATGGGCGAGGTGGCGGCCGGCGCCGCGAGGAGGCGCTCCAGCTGGCCGACGACGCGGTCGGCGACCACCCGCGCCGCCGTGAGGCCGGCCGCGCGGCCTTCCGCCATCAGGTCGATGATCGAGTCGGTCAGCGCCGGGTAGGCGGCGATGCGCGCGAGCAGCCGCTCGAGCCGCTCGGGGGTGTCGGCCTTCTGGAGCTGGACGAGCTCGGGCAGGAGCGACTGGTGGCCCTGCTGTTCGACCGCGGCCACGAGATCCTCGCGGAGGTCGTCGGAGGCTATCTGCTCGGCGGCGATGAGAGCGAGGAGATCCCGGGAGATCCGCTCCTCCTCGTCCAGATCGGCCGGGTCGATCGCCAGGGCGCCCGCGCGAGCATCTTCGGCGAGGGCCCGGCGGGTAGCCCGGCCCTTCGGCCCCGGGTCGTCGAGCCGGTCGTCGTAGCGCTCATCCCCGTAGATGGTCGCCATCGTGGGGTTCAGCTCGAGCGTCCGCTCCCAGGTGCGGGCGCAGAGATCGGCAAGGGTTGTCGAGTTGGTCATTCGGGTAGGGTACGCGGGCCGCCGGGCGGATGCCGGGCGGGCGAGTGCCGGGTGCGAGCGGGTGCCGGGCGCCGGGTCGGGCGGGCCGCGGGCAGCAGCCTCCGAACGCGCGCCGGATCGGGATGCCGGGCCGGTCAGGCGTCGAAGAGTGGCAGCTGGTCCGGGTGATCCGCCACGGGGTCGAGCCCGAGGTAGGGCTCGAGGTCGCCGAGGGTCGGGATCGGCCGGGCCGCGAACCGGCGCAGGGCGTCGATCCTCAGCACGTGCCAGTTGCCGGCGTCCATCGCCGCCCGCAGGACCGGGGAATGCTCGAGCTTGCGCCGGAGGAGCTCGACGCGCTCCTCCGGGAGGACCAGGAAGCGGACGATCCGCTCGTCTGCCGGGATGCCGCGTCCGCGGCGCAGGACCGGCTCGCCGAGCATCGCGGTCCACTCGACCTCGAAGAGGAAGGCGAAGCGCGGCCGCACGTACCAGCAGCAGTCCACCTGCTCCAGCGCGTCCGCGCCGGAGCGCCCGAGGAAGCCCAGCGAAGGGTCGCGCTCGTCGGCCAGCAGCTTCGCGCCCAACGGCGCGCTCCCGGCCCGTCGTCCCTGCTCGCGCGGGGCGATGAAGACGTGCACTCGCAGGCGGTGCCCCAGGTCGGCCAGCAGGCCGATCGTCGCCGCGTGCTCGTGGGTCCGGGCCTGGAGGTCGTCGCGGGCGACGAGGCGCCCGTCACCGGGGGCGGGCACGCCGTAGCTGGCCAGGCAGGCGTCCACGAGCCAGGGCTCCGGGGCGTCGGCGCCGACGAACGTCTCCTCGACGCGGGCGCGGACGGCCGCCTCCGGGACCGACGCCCCCGCTCCCAGGAGGCTGAAGACGGCCCACTCGAGGCGGTCGGAGAGGGGCGCGGCCGCCTCGGCCTCGTCGCGCGAATCGCGAAGCCAGAATTGCCCTCCTTCCGACGGCGCGATCTTCCGCTGGTCCGGCCGCGAGAGCTCGCCCTCGATGAGGGCGATCAGATCGGCGACCGCGCGCGCCGCAGGATCGCCGGGGGCGGCGGCCGGGCTCGCGGCGACGCCGGCTGCCTGCGCGCCGCCCGTCGGCGTGTCGCCCGTAGGCGCGCCGTCCGGGGCCGGCATGGTCCCCGCACCGCCCGCAGGCTGCGAGCCGCCCGTCGGCGCCCCGCCCGCCGTTGCGCCGGGCAGGCCCGGCACGGTCCCGGCGTCGCCCGCGGCGATCTCGGCCGCCCGGGCCGCGGCGACCGCATAGCGTCGGAGCTGTCCGCTGCGATCGAGCGCCACGAGGAGCTCCCCGATGAGGTGCCGGCCGACGGCCGGCTCGCCCCGCGCCTGGAGGGCGGCCACCGCCGTCTCCGTCACGACCCGGTTGAGCTCCGAGACCGAGAACCGGCCGTCGATCGCCACCGGGCCGCCGAAGACGCCGCGCGCGGTGATCACCGCCGGATCGCCGGCCCCGCCGGGAGTGGGCGGGAGGACGCGGTTCGCCCGGGTCCGGGGCGCCGCGCCCAGGCGCCCGCCGGGCGGAACGAGCTCCATCCGACCGCCCGGCGTGAGACCCGGCTCCGCGAGGTGGGCGCCGGCGACGCGCCAGCCGACCGCGGCTCCGGCGAGTGCCGTAGCCACCAGGCCCGGAGCCCCGTCGGCATCCAGCAGCACCACGGCGCACCCATCCGGCGCCATCGCCGGGGCCACGGCGTCGAGAGCGGCTCGCAGCGCCGCTCCCCGGCTCGGCGGACGGGCGTCGGCCTCGAGGAGGGGGGCGATCGGCACGAGACGGGCCGCCTCGCTCCCGAGCCCCCAGGCCGTCACGACGAACGCCTCCGCGGCGCGTCCCGGCGTCCATTCGGGAAGCGGCTGCGACAGGACGAGCCGGACCCGTGCGCGCTGGGCCGCCGTCAGCGCCTCGGCCTCGGCCCCGAGCCGCTCCAGGGCATCGCCAGCGCCCACGCGCAGCGAGATCATCGGCGGTCCGTCCAGCACCCCATCGAGCGGCTCGGTGAGGCGCGCCTGCACGGCCCCGTAGGGGCCATCGTCGAGCGCCTGCACGAAGGCCCGCACGAGCTGGTAGCCCTCCTCGAAGGCACGCCACGGGTTGCGCTCGCGCCATCCCGGCGCCCCCGCCGGGCGGACCCGCCCCTCGACGATGCGGAGAGCGCTCGGCCGACCCGGGTAGCCGACCAGCCGGCTCGACGGGAGCACCGCGTGGAGGAATGCGAGGCGCAGGGCGGACGTCACCTGGGAAGCGCGCAGCTCCCCCTCGACGCGGGCGAGGATCGCCTGGAGCGCCGCCAGCTGGCGCGGCGAGTGGAGATCGAGCAGCTGCTGCAGCAGGCCGCCCGGCTCGTCGGGCAACGGGAAGCGGCGGGCGATCTCCTCGCGGGCGACGGGATCGAGGTCCGGCGCGTTCGCCAGCTCGAGATCGGGCTCCTCCGGCGCCGCGAAGCGCAGCTCACCGCCGTGGCCCCGCCGGTCCAGGCAGGCCGGGCAGCGGAAGGAGCGCCGGGTCGGCCGCAGCGCACCCGCCGGACCCGAGGGCGCGCTTCGCCCCGGGGCCCCGCCGGGCATCCCGCCTCTCCCCGCGGCGCCCGGCTCCCAGACCATCTCCTCGAGGGCGAGCGTCCGGCCGCATGACGGGCAGCCAGTGGCGAACTTCTCGTCGATCCAGGCGCGCAGGCTCGCGGTCCCGAGCGGGGCGGCGGCCACGGCCTGGAACGCAGCGTCGAGATGGCGCAGGTCCGGGGCCCGCACGACGACGTCGGCCAGGAGGCGGCTGAGCGGCGACGTCTCGATCGAGACGGCCCTCCGGCCCAGTGCGACCGCGGTGCGGGCCACCCACCCGCCGCGCCCGAAGAGATCCACCACGACGTCATCCGGGGCGGTGGCGGCCTCGATCCGGGCGGCGATCAGCTCCGCCGGCAGGGCCGGCGCCAGGCGAGCGAAGATCGGGAGCGAGAGCGGCTCGGCGGGTTGACCCGCGATGTCCCGGTGGGTCATGGGCGAGGATTCTGCCAGAGCCGGCCGAAGACGCCGGGGCGCCTCCCCGCTGCACGGCGCGCGGGGGTCTCCGCCGGGCGGCGCCCGGGGCGCCCCGGGCGCCCGAGGCGCTCGGGCCGGCAGGGCTCCGGGCGACAGGTCTCCGGCCGGCGGCGCAACAGGTCCCGGCCGATCGGGCTACGGCTCTTCGAGCTCGTCCGGCTCGTCCTCGAACGCTTCGTCCGGCGTGACCTCGGCGGGGATGACTCGATCGAGGTCCTCGATCTCCTCGTCCTCGACGTCGTCCTCGAGGTCCTCCTCGAGGTCCTCGTCCTCGCGCAGGAGGGTGCCCTTCGTGTAGGGGCGGAGGTCGGTGGACTTCGCGGCCGTCGGGAAGCTCACCTTGCCGTAGTTGCGGGAATCCTGGAAGATCTCGCGGATGATGATCCGCACGTCCTGGGCACCGAGCGAGGTCACCCCGGCAGCGTACTTGTTGCCGTTGACGATGAGCTTGAGAAGACGCGCTGCGACGCGGGGCTCCACCACGCCGACGCGGATCCCATTCGAGAACGCGATGAGGTGCTTGCCCTCGGCCACCAGCTCCACGTAGTCGCCGGGGTTCACCTGGGCCAGGACCTTGGGGCGGGCGAGCTCGACCAGGTGGGCGAAGCCGGTCTTGCCGGTCTCCTCGACGAAGATGGAGACCGGGGCCTTGCTCGTCGGATCGGCGGGGACGGTGCGATCGCCGGCCTCGACCATCAGGAGCTTGAGGCGGTCGATGTTCCGCTCGGCGATCCGGTTGGTGGGATCGAGGGCGAGGGCCTTCTGATAGTGCTCGCGGGCGCCGCCAAGGTCGCCCATCTCCCAGAGCGACTTCGCGAGGCGGTTCTCGGCCTCGGCGTCCGGCCCGTACTCCAGCAGCTTCCGGTTGATGTCGGCGGCTTCGTCCCACTTGGCGGCGGTCGCCCCGGCGATCGCCTGCTCGGTCAGCGTCCGCTTGATCCGGGAGAGGCTGGGGGCGCTCGGCGCCGGCTGCTCGAGCTCAGGGAAGGTCACGGGAGGACGGGTCCTTTCGGGTCGGCGCTGGGCGCGCCGGATCGGATTGCGGTCGAGGTGCGCGACTGCCGTTTGTACACCCGAGGCGCGTCGCCGTCAAACGCGCGGTGCCGGGCGGTGAGAATCCCAACGTCTGTGCTGCCCCGGAGACGGGGTGGGCCCCGTCCGTCACGCTGCTGGTATCTGACCTCTGCACGTGGAGAGGGGCTCGTCGTGGCGTGTACGACGCCGGGTCGTCGGGCGCACGCGAGCGCCGGAGTCCGTGCCCGGGACCCGTGCTGGCGTACCGCCGTGCCCGCATGCCGGCGTGCCCGCGTGCCGGCGACCCGATATCGGCCGGGCTTGCACGCCGGGCCGATCGTCCGCCACCGTCTCGTGCTCGGAAGCGCGACCCCACGTCGGGGGTGGATTCGCCGCGTTTCCACGCTCCGCGACTGCAGTTCCGATCGCGCCAGCCGATTTCGATCACGGTTCCCGGTAGCCCGGCAGTCTGCTGGCTCCTGACGCTTCGCGGCTGGATCGCGGCGCCGGCCGGCTTCGCGAATTCCACTCCGTCTGACGAATCGGCGGGCTCTGAGCGTGGCGAATCGGCAGAAGCCGGGCGGTTTCAAGTGATCGATGCAACATCCGGGCGAGCAGCCGGGGTCGGAGCTGATCGCACGGAGGTGGAGGCATGCGTCGCAGGCAGGGTCGGCGCGGGCGGCTGAGGGCGGGTGACTGGCGGGACATCTGGCAGGGGCTGGCGCCGGGCAGCCCGGCCGGTACGCGGCTCGCACGGTCGGGGCGCCGGGCAGCCCGGCCGGGAACCACCGCGGCGGCGGCGGCGTCTGCTGGCCACAGCGGCCCTCCTGCCGCGTCCCAGGGAGACTCCCGTGATCACCAGGTCCACCGCGCCGCTCGCGCTCGTCGCGCTCGCGGCAGTGCTCGTCGCCGCGTGCGGGGCGACGTCCAGTCCCTCCCCCAGTGCACCTTCGCCCACGGGCACGCCCGGCGCCACGCCGGTCCCGAGCGCCACTCCCTCGAACGCGGAGCTCGTCCTCCGCGTCACGAGCGAGGGCGGGTTCATCGGCCCTGCCGCGGGGCTGGCGGCGCTCCCCGCCGTTTCCGTGTACGCGGACGGGCGGATCATCACGCCCGGCGCGACGCCCGCAATCGACCCGGCGTCGCTGGTGGTGCCGGCAGACGTGCGGAACGTCGGCGCCGCCGGGATCGCCGCGATCGAGACTGCGATCCGCGCCGCCGGGCTCGCGACCGCCTCTGCCACCGGTTCCGGAGTCGCGGGGGATACGGGCGCCACCATCTTCACGATCACCCTCGACGGAACGACCGTCAGGACCCGCTTCGTCGGGCTCGGCGGAGGACCTCCGGGCCCGGGAGGCGCGGGAGGCGGCGATCCGGCCCGCGCCGCGGCACTCGACCTGCTGACCCGTCTGACGGATCCTGCCGAGACATGGGGAGCCCCCGCCGCGCCGGCGACGACGTTCCGGGCTGCAGGCTACCGGGTCTTCGTCGCGCCAGGGGCGCCGGCGGGCGACCCGGCGTCCGCCCCGCCGCCGCTCGACTGGCCGCTCGCCACGGCTCTCGACGCCTTCGGGTCGCCTGCCGTTGCCGACCGGGGAATCGCCGGTCTGCGCATGGGCGTTGTGACCGGGGTCGATGCCGCCGCGCTGGAGCCCGTCCTGGCAAGGGCGACGCAGTTGACCGCGTTCAAGTCCGGCGGTCGCTCCTACACCCTCTACGTGCGCCCGCTCCTGCCGGACGAGTTCGCCGGCTAGGCTCAAACGAGCGCTCGCCCGCTCCTGCCGGACGAGTTCGCCGGTCAGAGTCGAACGAGCGCTCGCCCGGCGAACTACGGGCCGGTCGGCCTGCCGGTCGGTGCGCGCTCGCGTCCCGCGCGCCGGACCCCGCGCGCTCGCGTGCCGCGCGACGGAACGCGAGCCCCGTGGCTTGCTGCGCCGGCCGCGCCGTGCTGCGCGTCGGGAGCGCCGGCCGCGCCCGTCTGCGCGCCGGACCCGCGCGCCGGACCCAGGTGCCGGCCTGCGCGTCGGGAGCGCCGCGCGTCGCGTGCAGGAGCAGAATGAAGGAACCATCACCGGAACCGGCGACCGGAGGCAACCGACGGCGGCTAGCCTTCCCTGCAGCCAGGCGCTCGGCGCCGGCGACACCGAGGGCTTTCATGCACAGACGCTCGGTCGAGAAGGCGCGCATCGGACGCGCGGGGGCCGCCGCACGCATCCACGTCCCCAGGGGGCGGGCCGGGACGCCGACCCTCGCCCGCGGCAGTGCGGGGACCGCCGCACGTGACTGCGCGCCCGGGGGCAGGGCGTGACCCGCCGCGACCGGACGCGGCGCGGGAGCGACGCCCGGCCCGCGGCCGACGACCAGCTGCGCGGGCCTGCGGCGCCCTCGCCCGGCCGGCGCGACGATCCTCCGACATTCCGCTCCCGCGACGCCGCTGCTCCCCCCGCCAGCCGGCGCGACGATCCGCCGGTTCCCCTGCTATCCCGCCTGGCCACGGCGGCAGTGCCGGCCGGGGCCCTCCTGCCCATTCGATTCTTCTTCGGCGTCACCTTCGTGTATGCCGGCCTCGACAAGCTCCTCGACCCCTCGTTCTTCGACCCCGCCAGCCCGACCGGGATCGCCGCCCAGCTCGCCGCCTTCGCCCGCGTCTCGCCGCTCGCCGCGCTCGTGAAGCTCAGCGAGCCCTTCGCAACCCCGATCGGGCTGCTGATGGCGTTCGCGGAGATCGCGATCGGTCTCGGGGCCCTCACGGGCCTCGCCTACCGGCTCGCGGCGCTGGGCGGGGCGGCCGTGTCGCTCCTCTTCTGGCTGACCGCGTCGTGGGCGACGACTCCCTACTACTACGGGCCCGACCTCCCCTACGCCGCCGGCTGGCTCGTCCTCGCGCTGGCCGGGCACGGCGACCTCCTGGTGTCGCGCTGGGTGCTCAGGCTGTCGAGGCCCGCGGCGACCGGTGCCCGCGACGGAACCCGGCGAGGCGGGCCGCGTGACGGCTGGACGCCGCGCCCGGCGGCCGGCTGGGAGGCGGATGGGGCTCGATCACCGTCGAGGCGGGTCCTCCTCCAGGTGGGCGTGCTCGGCGCCGCCGCCCTCGCACTCGGCTCGGCGATGCTGCCGCTGCGCGGGCTGCGCGGGTCACCGCGCGCGGGCGGATCGGGCAGTGCCGGCCCCTCGGCAAGTCCCGCGGCCAGCCCGCAGGGCACCGCCGCCCCGGGCACCGCCGCCCCCAGCGCTCCCGCCCCCGGCGGGCTCGCCGTGGCCAGGGTGACCGACCTGGCGGCGACGAACGCCGTCGCGTTCAACGTTCCCGCAGGCGCGCCGGCCCCGCTCCCGGCCGGCGATCCGGCCGTGATCGTGAAGCTGCAGGACGGGACGTTCGTGGCCTACGACACGGTCTGCACCCACGAAGGCTGCACTGTGCAATGGGACGCGCGGGACCGCCTCCTGCTCTGCCCGTGCCACGGGGCCACCTTCGACCCGTCCCAGAATGCCGCCGTCCTCGCCGGGCCCACGCGGCAGCCGCTGGCGAGCCTTCCGATCAAGGTCGACGCCGCGACGGGAACGATCGCCCTGCAGGCCTGATCGACCGCGGGCTCGGTCGAATCCGGGCTCGGTCGAATTCCGGGCCCGGTCGCCGTGCGGGCCGGCGCGACCGGGGGCCGCGAGCCCCTGCGGGGCTGATCGACTGCGGGGCTGATCGAATGGGGGCCCGGTCGCTGTGCGGGCCAGTCGCCTTTCGGCCGGCGCGACGCGGGCCGCGAGCCCCTGCGGGCTGATCGACTGCGGGGCTGATCGGCCGCGGGGCTGATCACTGCGGCCCGATCGCCCCTCGCGTCAACCCTGGGCGAACAGGTTCCAGGCGACCACGAGGGTGCCGAGAGCCGCGAGGAGGACGACCTCCCAGATCCAGCGCGCGTCGTGGCGGGCGCTCCGCGGCACGCCGCGGTAGGCGCTCCACAGGTAGAGCACAAGGGTCAGGAGCGCGGGACCCAGCAGCCGCGGAATGCCCATGGCGCGCAGGGCCGCCGCGGCGATCGCGATCACCGCGCCGTACGTCAGGGCAGAAGCGAGCGCGCCGCGAACCGTGGACGTCCGCAGGGCCCCCAGGCGGTAGCCCAGGATCCCGACCACGAGCCCGTCCAGCAGCGCGAGCAGGGCAAGCCCGTCCAGCGGCAGACCGGTGATCGAGGTCTCCGCTCCCCTCGGCGGTGGCTCGGCGAGCGCGCCCGGTATCGCCGCCGCGATCCCGGCGAAGGCAAGGAAGGCGAGCATCACCGCGGCCCCGAGAACGGCCGTCCGGTCGGCGGCGGTCGGGCCGTCGGGCCGGGCGAGGATTCGCCGCTCGATCTCGACGGTGGAGGCGGCCATCGCTCCAACGGCGACGAGACCGGGCACCAGCAGCAGGCCGACCGGCACGAGGTGGAGCGCCGTCACCGCGGCGATCCCTGCGACCGCAGGCAAGAGGAGCGACTCGACCGGTATCCCGAGGTCGGCCGACCCGGCGGGCGTCTCCGCGGGGCCGACGACCTCGAGGGCGGCAAGGCCGAGGGCGAGCCCGGCGAGGATGGCCGCCGCCCAGAGTGCCGGACCCTCGGCGAGGCGCCCCACCGCGGCGAGTGCGACGGCGACGGCGACCAGCTCCCAGGCCGGGTAGGCGGGCCCCAGCCCGACGGTCGTGCCCGGGGCCCGCCCCGATGACGCGCCCGAGGAGATCGACCTCCCCGGCGCGCCATGGAGGGCGACGCCCAGACCCGGCGTTCGACCCGACCGGCGCGGCGCGGCCGGCAGGGGATGGCCCGGTGCGCCGGTGGCCAGGGGCGGGGCCGTGCGCCGGAACGGGTTCCGGATCCGCGGCGAAGGGAGCCTCATGCGACCCGGCCCGCCCTGCTCGGAGCCGGACTCGCGGCCGGACTCGGTGCCTCGCTCGTAGCCGTGCTCGAGGCTTCGCCCGCCTCGTCCGCCGCCCTGCTCGCGGCCTTGCTCGCGGCCGGACTCGCCGCGTGACTGGCCGCCTTGCTCGCGGCCGGACTCGCCGCGTGACTGGCCGCCTTGTTCGCGGCCGGACTCGCGGCCCCACTCGGGGCCTCGCCCGCCCTGCTCGCGGCGTGGCCCGCGAGCCGCTCCCCCTTCCCGGCGACCCAGGCGAGGAGGCGATCGCGCGACCAGGTGTTCGCCACGACCGTCGGCTCCACCCACGCCCGTCGTGCCTGCGCGACCCCCCAGGCGATCCCGGCCAGCTCCTCGGTCCGGTGCGCGTCCGAATCGATCGTGAGCAGGCAGCCCGCCGCGACGGCCAGCCGCGCGCGCTCCGGGGACAGGTCGAGCCGATGATCGGACCCGTCGATCTCCAGGAACGTCCCGGTGGCCGCGGCGGCGGCGTAGATCTCGTCCCAGTCGAGGTCGAGGTCGTCGCGCGACCGCTCGCCGAGCATCCGGCCCGCGGGATGCGCGATGACATCGACGTGGGGGCTCGCGATGGCGCCCAGGACCCGCGCCGTCAGCTGCGCGCGCGGCTGTCGCCGCCCCTGGTGGAGGGCCGCGACGACGAGGTCGAACGACGCGAGCATGGCGTCGTCGAAGTCGAGCGACCCGTCCCCGCGGATCTCCAGCTCGCACCCGTGCAGGAGACGGAAGCCGCCGGCCGGCGTCGCCGGGGACGCGGTCCCGGCCTCTTCCTCGCGGGCGAACCGCGCGTTCAGCCCGGCGATGACCGCGCGCTGGGCCTCGACGCGCTCCGGGGAGAGCCCGCGGGCGATGGCCAGGCCGTGGGTGTGGTCGGTCATGACCAGGTACCCGAATCCGCGGGCGCGGGCCGCCTCGGCCATCTGCTCCACCGTGTGGACCCCGTCGGACCAGTCCGAGTGGGCGTGACAGTCGCCTTGCAGGTCCGCCATCTCCACGAGCCGTGGAAGCCGCCCCTCGCGGGCCGCCTCGACCTCGCCCAGGTCCTCGCGCAGCTCGGGCGGCACCTCGGCGAGATCAAGGAACGCGTAGACCTCGGCCTCGGTGGCAAACGTCCGCAGCTCCGAGTCGGCCCCGGTCGCGATCTCTCCGTCCGGGCCCAGCCGCGCGAAGCCCTTCTCGGATAGGCTCCAGCCGCGGTCGCGGGCGATCGCCCGCAATCGGACGTTGTGCTCCTTGCTCCCGGTGAAGTGGACTAGGTACGTGCCGGCGGCCCCACGCGGCATGACCATGAGGTCCACCTGGGGGCCCCCGGCCAGGCGGACGGCGGCCTTGTGGGCACCCGCGTTGACGACCGATTCGACCGCCGGCATCGTCGTGAAGCGGCCGATGACCGCTGCGGCGTCGTCCGTCTCGCCCAGGAGGTCGAGGTCACCGACCGTCTCGCGGCAGCGCCGCAAGGACCCCGCCGGCTCGATTCGCCGCACGCCCGGGACTTCGGCGAGAAGGGCCGCGACGCCTGCCACGATCCGCTCCGCGGTCCCCAGCGTCATCCTCGACGACCGACGCTCCAGCGCTTCGAGCCCCGCCCGGAGGCCCGCGATCCCCTTCTCCGAGAGTCCCGGAACGCCCCGGATCGTCCCGGACCGGAGGGCCGTCCGGAGATCGTCGAGAGTCTCGATGCGGAGGCGCTCCCACAGGAGGCGGACCGTCTTGGGGCCGACGCCGGGGATCTCCAGGAGGTCGGCCAGCGTGGGCGGGACCTCGCCGTGGAGCCGGTCGAGGAAGCGCAGCCGGCCGGTGGCGGCCAGCTCGGCGATCTTGTCGGAGATGGCGGAGCCCACCCCGGGGATCACCGGCGGGCGGCCCTCGCGGTAGGCGCGCGCGATCTCGTGGGGGCTGTGGGCGATCTCGTCGGCGGCCCGGTGATAGGCGACCGTCTTGAAGACGAGCTCGCCCTTGATCTCGAGGAGGCTGCCGATCGCGTGGAAGATCGCCGCCAGCTCGGCGTTGGAGAGGAGCGGGGCGGCTCCCGTGGGCGGCTCGGCCATCCGGCCGAGTATCGCACGCAACGCGGGCCGGCCTCGGCCCGCGTCCGCCGGACCTGGCCCGCGTCCGCGCTCGTCAGCCGCGGGCCGCCCGCGCCGGCCGGCCTCGGCCCGCGTCAGCCGGCCTCGACCCGGTTGCGCCCGAAGCGCTTCGCCCGGTAGAGGGCGCGGTCGGCGGCCTCCACAAGCTCGGGAATGCGCGTCGCCCCGCCCTCGCCCACCGTCGCGCCCACCGAGACCGTCACCTTCTCCACGCCCACGGCCCGCAGGTCGAGGCGCTCCACTGCCGCGCGGATCCGCTCCCCAACCTCGATGGCTACGGCCCGGCTGGGGTTCCGCAGAAGGACCACGAACTCCTCGCCCCCGTACCGCGCAGGCACGTCAACGTCGCGGACGGCCGCGGCGATCCTCCCGGCGATCGCGCGAAGGACGACGTCGCCGGTGGCGTGCCCGTGGCGATCGTTCAGCAGCTTGAAGCGGTCCACGTCAACCATGAGGATGCCGACTGCGTCGTCGGCCCGGCGCCCCTTGCCCAGGAGATCCGCGTACTCCTCGAAGTAGCGTCGGTTCGGCAGGCCGGTCAGGGCGTCGGTGGTGGCGGCCACCTCCGTGGCGCGGTGCGTCTCCGTCCGGGCCAGGGCCGCGGAGGCCTCTGCCGCCGCCGCCTCGAGGAGCCGGCGGGCGAACTCGGACCACGGGTCCGCGCGGCGGCGCGATACGAGAATGGCGCCCAGCGGCTCGCCGTGGACCCGGAGCGGGGCCGCGATGACGTTCGTGAGCCCGAAGGCGCGCCGAACGCCGGTGGCGATCCGCTCCTCCGGCCGGCTGCCCGGATCCTCGAGGTCGTCGGCCGGCAGCACTGCACCTGCCTGGGGTGCCCCGGGTCGCGTCGGGATGAGCGTGGCGTCCAGGATGGGGGCGCCGGGGCGGCGGAGCACCACGACGACGTGGTCGGCCTCGGTGCCCGGGCCCAGGTCGCCCATGATCGCCTCCACGATCGCGTCGGGCGTGACGGCCCGCGAGAAGCCCTGGAGGATCCGGGCGAAGTTCGCCATCTGCTCGCGAGTGCCGGCCTCGCGCCGCTCCACGCTGTAGCGGGCGAAGGCCGCAGCTCCCGCGACGGCGGCAAGCGCGACGGCGGCGGGAAGGGCCAGCGGAAGGGGCGGCAGGGCGACCCAGGCGACGAAGAGCCCGCCCAGGGCCGCGATCGCCAGGGCGAGGAGAGCCCACGCGAGCCTGACCCGCATCGCGAGTGGGTCGGACGGCGGCGGGGTCGGGTTTGCGGATCGCAGCTGGTCGGCGCTGGCCGCGAGCGGATCTACCGGTTGCGTGGCCGGGCTCACGGGCCGAAGTTGGCCGGCGCGCGTGGGCGGCAGCGGGTCGACGCGCGCCGCGTCGGCAGGCGTCGTGGCGGCGCGCGTCAGGTCGTTCACATCCTGCACAGGATGGGCCTCGCGGGCGGCCCGCGCGCGGAGGTCAGCGCACTCGTCCACCCGATGGTGGCGCGCCGACGCACCGGCAAGCCCCATGCCGAGGGTCCGCCGGTACCGGGCGGGCCCCGCGCGGGCCAGCGCGGCGCCCGGAACCGCCACGCCTCCCCGCCCCGCCCCCTACCCTGCCTGGCGGCTCGGCGGGGCGAGCGGTCGCCGGACCCGGCCCTGCACGCCCCGGCCACCGAGCTTCTTGACGCGGTAGAGCGCAGCGTCGGCGCCGGCGATGAGCACCTGCGCGTTGCGCCCGTCCACCGGGAAGGAGGCGATGCCGATGGAGGCGCCCACGGGCACGGGTCCGCGCCCGGTCGCCTGGTAGGGCCGATCGCGCAGGGCGGCCACGATCCGCTCGCCGACCTCGCGAGCGCCGTCCGCGTGCGTCTCCGGCAGGATCACGGCGAACTCGTCGCCGCCGTAGCGCGCGGCCACGTCGGAACCGCGCAGCTCGGCCCGGATCTGCTCCGCCGCCCAGCGCAGGACCGCGTCGCCGAAGAGGTGGCCGAGGGTGTCGTTGACGAGCTTGAAGTCGTCGAGGTCGATCATCAGGACCGCGAGCGGGGTGCCCGACCGCTGGGCCCGCAGGATCTCCTCGCCCGAGGCGCTCGTACAGGTAGCGGTGGTTGAAGAAGCCCGTCAAAGGGTCGCGGTCGGCGAGGGCCCGCGTCGTCTCGTAGAGCTGCGCGTTGCCGAGGGCCATGGCGGCCTCGTTCGCCATCGCCCGGACCAGGTCCAGGCGGCGCGGCTCGAGGTGAAGGGCCCCGAGGAAGCAGAGCTCCACGAGCCCGATCGTCTCGCCCTTGGCGACGAGGGGGATCATCACCACGGCCCGCTGGCCGAGGCGGCGCAGGAGCGCGACCTCGGCCGGGTCGGCTGTCGGGTCGAGCGTGTCGATCATCGAGGTCGTCTGGGTCACGAGGACGCGCCGGGTCTCGGGGAAGCCGGCCAGCTCGAAGACCGACTGCAGGTCCCCCATCTTCTGCGTCGGCCAGTAGCCCTGCGTCAGGAGGCGGTCGCCGGGTCGATCCCAGGAGGAGATCCCGCATTCGTCGGCCTCGAAGGCGCCGCCGATGTGCTGGGCGATCAGATCCGCCACCTGCCGCGGGTCCAGGCTCCGCGAGAGCGCGCTGCTCATGTCGGCGATCCGCCGGAGGTCCTCGGACAGGGCCACCGAGGCGCTGATCGCGCGCGCGGATTCGATCGCGGTGGCCGCCTGGTCCGCCAGGGTGGAGAGGATACGCACGTCGGCGAGGTCGAACTGGCTGAGCCCCAGTTTGGAGAGGGTGATGACGCCCGTGACCCGGTCCTCGTAGCGCATGGGGACGACGACCATCGACTCCTCGACTTCGTCCGTCCCCGGGATCGTCACCCCTCGCGGGTCAGCGTTGGCATCCGGGACGAGGAGCGGTCGCCCGTTCGCGGCGACCCAGCCGGAGAACCCCTCGCCGATCTTGACCTGGAGGTCCGCGAGAGGGATCGACTCGTAGCTCTTGTCGCCCGCAGCCACGACCGGGACGAGGTCGTCGGGCTCCTGGAGGAGGTAGACCCGGCAGGCGTTGTAGTCGACGATCGCCCGGATCTCTTCCGCGACCACCTCGGCGACGGCACGGACTGACGGGTGGCCCGTCATCCGGGCGGCGGCGCGCTGCGCCACCTCCAGCTGGGCGACCCAGCGCTCGGTTGCCTCGCCGGCCTCGTCGACCTGGTTCCGCATCCAGGCGAGCTCCGTGCCGGCGCGGTCGATCTCCACCCGGCCGCGGGTGAGGCGAACGACGACGAGCCGGAGGGCGAGGCCGATGACGCCGAAGGCGGCCAGCTCGAGAGCTTCCAGGACGCCCACGTCCGGCGTCGGGGAGAGAAGGTCGACGAGGAGGACCGTGCCGAAGGTGGCCGAGGCGACGACCATCCCGGGCCGCGCCTGCATCGCGAGGGCCGAGAAGACGAGGGGAAGGATCGAGAAGGAGACCGCGACGTCCACGCGGGCAAGCCCGATCGCTGCCGCGACGTACACGACCGTGACGACGATGGCGATGAGAGGCCCCCGGGGGCCCAGCAACCCCTGTCCTGGATCGCCAAGGAGGGCGTCGCGCACGAGGTCCGCGGGGCGCATGGAGCGCGCCGAGGCGCCGTCCCGTGTCTCGCGGGCGGGACGGTCCGGCCGCGGCGTCTGCGCAGCGTCAGGCATGGCCGGAGCATCCCATTGCTGGTGCGCCCGCGCGCCGGGGCGGAAGTCACCGCACAGGACGCCCGCTCGTACCAGCGAGCCGCCGGAGTTCCCGGGGCAGCCGCCTGCTCCCTGCTGCGTCCTCAGGCTCGCCGCCGCCGGACCGCCCGCACGATCGCCAGCATCGACAGTGCGATGATCGCGCCCACTGCGTCGAAGGCGACGTCGCGGAGGGTGGCCTCGCGTCCGGTGACGAACGCCTGGTGCACCTCATCGCTCACCGCGTAGGCGACTGCCAGGCCCAGGGTCCAGGTCCACGGATGGCGCCAGGTCGTGGTGATCGCCACGGCGCGCCACAGCGACAGCGCCAGGATTCCGAACACCCCCATGTGCCCGGACTTGCGGACCAGGAAATCGAGCCAGGGGTCCGGTGCGAAGCTGATGCTCGACTGCGCCGAGGAAACGAAGATCAGGGCCGCCCAGGCTGCAACGGGGAGCCAGGCCACCACGACCGGCCGACGGGCCAGGCGGGCCGCGGCGGGTGGCGACTTGTCCATGGGCCGGAGCATACCGATACGGTCGCTGGGCGGGGCGCGGGGCGCCCCGTGCGCCCGGCACGCCCGTACCGTCGGCCGCTTCGGGCGGCAAGAGCGACGTCGACCCGCGATGGCCGCCGCCCTCGTCCAGCCTCCATTCCTGCGCGGGTGCCGAACCCTGCGCGCAAGCCTCCAAGTCACGGACCGCGCGCGGCCAAGTGGACCCCTAGGGGCGTGGGATGACCAGGTGCTGGCCGGGGTAGATCAGCCCGGGATCCGCGAGCCCGTTCGCCTCCGCGATGGCGGCCACCGTGACGCCGTACCGCGCGGCGATGACGAACAGGGTCTCACCCGAGACGACCACGTGGACCAGCGGCGTCGCGGCCGGTGTGGGCGTGCGAGTGGGCTTGGCGGTGGGTCCGGGCGTCGCCACCGGTCCGGCGTCGCCACCGGTCCGGGCGTCGAATCGAGCGTCGCGGTGGGCGCGGGCGTCGCGACCGGCACGAGAGCCGTCGTGGCAGGCGTGGCGACCGGCGACGGGCTGGCCACGCCGGCGCCGGCGTGCCGGAGCCAGTCGAGGATCAACGGGCTGCCGAGCCAGGCCGCACCGGCGATCACCGCCACGACGAGGCCGAGGGCCACGACTCGGCGCCACCGGCGGGACTGTCCGCCAGGCGGACGGCCCGGGTGGCCGGATCCGCGGGGCAGTCCGGCGCCGCCGGGTGCATAGGCGGCGGGTGCGCCCCGTGCGGAGGGTCCGGCGGGCGGGCGCGCGGCGGCGAGGGCGCCGGTGGCCGGGACACCGGGTGCAGCGAGGGACACGGGGGCGGTGGCGGCTGGCCCGGCGGGCCCGCCGGGCGCTGCCCGCACGGGCTCCACGGCAACCCCTGGCGGCCGGGGCGTCGCGGCGCCCGGTCGCCGGGAAGGTGTGGCCGCCCGGTACCGGGAACACTCCGGGTACGTGGCGACGAGACAGAACGCACTCTGGTGGCCCAGGTCGATGGGGCGCGGCCGGTCGTCTGCGTGGCAGCGGTGACCGACACTCGGGAATGAGAACCGGCTGACCTGGTCGTCGGGCAACCCGAGCAGCGGGCAGCTGGGCGATTCGGCCATGCGCGGCCCAGCCGGGTTCGTCATCGGGCCGGGCGGGCGGCAGCCGCGATCGGTTCGTGCAAGTCTGCCATCGCGGCCATTGTATGGAAGCGACAACGGCCGTGGACCGGGTACCGGGGCGGGCTCGCGAGCGACGTTCGCCGGTCAACGCGTCGAGACCCGCCCGGGCCAGGGCCCGCTCGCGCCAAGGCACGATCGCGTTACGGCACGATCGCGTCACGGCACGATCGCGCCGAGCCGCGCATACCGCACGCCGAGGACGAGGTCCTGGTCGAAGGTGGTCGTGAGGGTGGCCGTGGCACCCCTGACCGCCAGCTCCGCGCTGGCCGCCGTGATCCGGTATCCCTCCGGAACACGGATCGTGAGAACGAGCGGCCCGGGGAGCAGGCCCGGCTGCTTCTGGATGGTGAGCTGGTACGTCCCGCCGGCCTGGTCTGCGTCCGCGGCGTACGGGCTGGTCCACCGGTAGCGCAGGCTGGTCCGGCCAGGCGGCACGCGGAGGTAGATTCCGATGACCGCCCGCCCGGCCTCCTCCCCCACGTCCGTCGGGTAGGTGAGGCGCGTGTAGCTTCCACCGGAGACTGCCTCCACCCGGCTCCGCTCGGGGGCCAGGAGCCGGAAGTACATGCCCAGGAGTCGCAGCTTCCCGACGATCGGCAGGTCGCGGTACGGCGCCCCGTCCGCTGTCTCGATCCGGTTCTCCCAGGTCACGGCCAGGGCGTTCCGGGCATTCCCGACTTCGTCCAGCTGGACCTCCAGGTCCAGCGCGCGGGTCGTGACCGCGTTGAGCTTCGAGGTGGGGGCAACGTTGGAGTCCACCGGGTAGACGTAGTCGCCGGGGCCCGCGCGCACGGCGCCGTCGAAGCCGGCCCGGGCGACGAACGCCTGGTCGGCCGTGTCGCGGAACCACGCCTGGAGGAGCCGCTGGCGCTCGAACCCGCCTGCCGCCGCGAGGATGTCGCCCCAGCGCCGGGGCGGCAGCCCAAGGAGCGCCGCGAACAGCCGCTCGGAGAACGGCCCCAGGATCGCCTTGCGGTTTGCCGACCCACCCGCCGCCGCGGACCAGACCGCCTGGAGCAGCTTGAGCGTCGTCTCGCCCGAGGCGATCGTCACGCCGAACTCCGGGACCGTGACCGGCCCCGTCACCTTCAGCAGTTCGTCGATCGTGTACGTCGTGATGGCCAGGACGCCGTCGATCCGCTCGTCGCCCGATTCGTTGACGTAGAGCCGGATGGCGTCCTGGGCGCTGGTCGGGAAGTCGGGCGACCAGTTGGCATCGGCCAGCTGCCATGGCTGCGTCTCGCCGAGCAGGTAGTCGTGGATCGCCCGGGGGCCCTTGATGAACGGGTAGTCCCAGGGCAGGTCCAGGAGGAAGACATCCTGGAAGCGGCGCTCGGTGATCCGGCCCTTGTCGAAGGCGACGACGCCGAAGCTGCCGATGTAGCCGCCGGTGGGTCGCACCTCCGCCGGGTTCTGGGTCAGGACGAGATACCGCCGTGGCGCGTCCCAGCCCAGGATGGCCGGCAGGCGCTCGCTCGCGGTCAGGTAGGCGTCCAGCAGCGGGCCGTACTTCTCGATTCGCGTCTCCATCGCGTCGCGCATGCGCGTGACCTCGCCGACCAGCCCGTCCGGGACGCCCGCGAGCGTCTCCCGGGCGCGGCCGAATGCGGCCACGGCCGCGGCCGCGCGTTCGCGGGAGGTGGCCATCAGCTCGACGATCTGGGCGAGGGCCGAGCCACCGCCAGGGTCCGCGGCCTGGGCTTCCTTGATCTCCACGAAGCGGCGGCCGATCGCGAGGCCGGCGTCCGCGGCGTCGAGAAGGTCCCCCGCCGCCGCCACCACGTCGTCCGCGCCCTTGACGTTCGCCGCGGTCGGGGGCAGCGCGCGGGCGAGGCCGACCAGGGGATCGCTCGCGAGGAGGTCGGCGAGGCGCCGGTAGCGCGCCCGTGCGGCGACGAGGTCCGCGTCGAGCGCATCCACCGTCGCCCGGTCGATCCCGAGGCCGGCAGCCTGGACGCGCCCGACCATCGCCTCGAGGTCAGTGCGCAGCCCCCGGGCCTCGTCGAGCGCGGGCAGGTACCGATAGGCGGCAAGCGCGGCGCCCGCGCCGCCGAGGAACACGAGGGCGAGCAGGCCCAGGCCGAGCCCCAGGCGCAGGCGGCGGTGGCGGCGGTGGCGGCGCCGTCGCGCAGGCTGGCCGGCCGCCGGAGGTTCGGCCCAGTCGCGCGCGCGCTGGGGCGCGTCGCGGGCGCCCTGTGGCACGTGAGGCGCGCCGGGCGCCTCGCGGGCGGGGGCGCGTCGCCCGCCTCGCCCGCGTCCTGGGCCCGATCGTGGCTCACGCGCGCGCCTCGGGCGCGTCGGGCGCGTCGGGCGCCTCGCCCGCGCCCAGTTCGATTCGTGCGTCCGCAGCCTGTTCGGTTCGATCGGCCGCGCGCCGAGCTGGATCGGGCGCGTCGGCTGCGCCCCCGGCTTCGTCCGCGCCCTCGGCCGGATCGCCTCTCACGCGCGCGGGACGGCGATGACCACGAACCGCGGCGCCGTCGGGTAGTAGGACGTGGACGTCTGGAGCGTCAGCTGCTCCGTTGGCGTGGGTGCCAGGTACTCGACCGCGTCCCACGGCACTCTCGGCAGGACTTTCGTGACGGTGTAGGTGCGAGTCGTCCCGTCGACCAGGTCCAACTCCACGTCGTCCCCGACCCGCACCTCCCAGAGGGTGATGAACATCCCATCGCGCGCGTGGCCGTAGATGTAGATGTTCGAGCCGCCGCCCGGCCATGCCGTCGACGGGTAGTGGGCGGCCTTGCCGATCGGCGCGTCGATCCCGTCTCCCTCGATGATCGCGAGGTCGATCCGCAGGCGCGCAATCCGGATCCGGTCCGCCCGGATCCCCGCCCCGTCCGCGGGGCTCGGCGTCGCTGTCGACGCGGGCGAGCCGGATCCCGGCGGGAGGCTGCCGTCGGGAGTGCCGGCGGGCGTGCTGCCGGGCGGGACCGTGACGAGCGGAAGATCGCTGAAGCCCGGCGTCGGCTCGCCGCTCGCGGCCGGCGTGGCGGTCGGCCCGATCGCGCCGCTGCCGAGGCCTCCGCCCAGCACGAAGGCGAGGCCCGCCGCGACGGCCACGATTGCGACGATCCCGCCGAGGACGACGAGCCGCCTGGTTCCACCGGAGAGTCGGCCGGGATCGTCAGGCGTTGGCCGGCTCCGGCGTCGGGACGAATCACTCACGAACGGAGCCTACCGTGAAGCCCGGCCGCGTGCCGGGAAACCTCGCGACGGGCCGAGGCGCGGCCGCCCACCGGAGGGGCGGACTGCCGGGGCCGCCCGCCGGAGGAGCCGCCCGCCGGGGCCGCCCGCCGGAGGGGGGGACTGCCGCGGGGCCGTCCACCGCCACCAAGCCGCCTGCCCGCGACCCCCCTGCCACGGCCCGCCGGAGAATCGAAACGCGCCCCGGAAGGGGCGCGTTTCGATGGCGTGCACGGCACCACGCGCGTCGCCCACCTGATCGGCGCAGCGACGCGCCAGTCGTCGCTCAGCGGCGGCCGAGAGCCCGCTGACGCAGGACGAGCGAGCCGGCGGCCGCGAGGGCCAGCGCGGCGAGGAGCGTCCCGAGGATCGAGAGGTCGGAGCCCGGCGCCCCAACGGGGAGCGTCGAGGTGTTGGGCAGGCCAGCCGCGGTGACGCCCAGGACGGCTCCGCCGCTCACGCCGTCCGCCGTGGCGCGGACGGTCCGGCTTCCGGCGACGCAGGCCAGGATGACATACGCCTTGGCCACGCCATCGGCGTCCGTCACGGCGTTGGCCGACCCGAACGCGTCGTCCGCCGACGGCGAGTCAGCGAACGTCCACTCGACGGGCTGGCCGGCAATCGGATTCCCCTGCGCGTCGACGATCGTCGCCGTCACGAGGACGTTGACGCCGCACTTGATCGTGCCGCCCGGCCCGGCGACGGTGACCGCGGCGGCGACCTCCCCAGCGTAGCCGAAGGCCGTCACGGCGGTGACGAGGGCGAGGGCAACGGCCGCGAACCCGGCCATCCACTTGCTTCGATGCTTCATGCTGCTATCTCCTCCCGCTGGCGGGATGTGGTGCCATGACCGCCGAGGGACCTGTCGGTTCTCCCGCACTCCCGGGTGCCGGCAGATCACGCGCAGCCACGTCGGGCACGCCCGACGTCGGAGACGCGGGTTCATGGTACTCCGCCTGCGCAACCCCGAATACGAAAGAGGTCCCAGGTGCGGCAGCGTCCCATCCACGGTGGCGGGCAGCCTCGGCGCCAAGTCCACGCGGACGCCCGGACCCGCCCCCGTGCCGTGACCCGCCCAGGCCTCCCCGGATGCCACCGGTATCGGCTGCCACGATCGGAATCGTGGTCGCGGTGCGTGGAAACGCGGGGATCCACCCCGAGGTTGGCCGCGTTTCCATGCACGGCACACCTGCGGGTGATAAGCCCGGCCGATACTCCGCGCCCCCGCGCCATGCCGGGGGCGCGAGGCGAGCCGGCACGGGCTTTGGGATGCTTGCCGCACGTGCGCTGCGGATTGACCCGCGCCGTCCCACGGACCTACACTCGCAACGCCCGTGAGCGCCGTGCGCCCGGGCCGTCTTCACCCGCATCGGAGGATCCCTCCCCCGTGGAGCCCGGACCCAGACGTCCCGGCGCCCCTGGCGTCGGGAATCCCTGCGAGGTCCGCCCCGTCCGCTGACGGCACGGCATGCCGCGAGTGCCCGAGCAGGGCACATCCGGCGCCGGCCACCGGAGGTGGGGCACGACCCCGCCCCCTCGAGGTGGCCCATGCTCTTCCTGAGCCAGATCATCGGTCGGCCCGTGCGCGACCAGGCGGGCGAGCCGCTCGGCACCGTGGCCGACCTGCTCGTCGCGATCGGCGACCAGTACCCGCCGGTGACCGGCCTCGTCATGCTCACCGACCGCCGCAAGATCTTCCTGCCGTGGTCCTCGGTCGAGCGCCTCGACGCGTCCGGCGCCCGACTGCAGGTCCGCACGATCGACATCGGGGTCTTCCAGCAGCGCCCCGACGAGATCCTCCTGAAGGGCGACCTGCTCGACAAGCAGATCGTGGACATCGAGGGCCGCAAGGTCATCCGGGTCAACGACGTGCGTCTCGACGAGATCGAGGGCGCCTACCGCGTCGTGGCCGTGGATGTCGGGGCGACCGGGCTGCTGCGGCGCCTGGGTCTCGAAGGCCCGTGGCGGACGCTCGCCCGAAACCTCAGGCTGCCGGCCCCCGAGCGCTACATCGACTGGGAGGACGTCGATCCGCTCGAGAGCACGATCGCCGGCGTCAAGCTCCGCGTCCCCCACGCCAAGCTCGCCCAGCTTCACCCGTCCGACCTCGCTTCGATCATCGACCAGCTGACCCCGCGCGACCGGGCCGGCGTCCTCGCCGCCCTCGACGACGAATCCGTCGCCGACGCGATGGAGGAGATGGAGCCCGACACCCAGGTGGACGTGCTCGAGGACCTCGCCCCCGAGCGGGCGGCCGACATCCTCGAGGAGATGAGCCCCGACGACGCCGCCGACCTCGTCGCCGACCTGGACCAGGACACCCGCGACGAGATCCTCTCCCTCATGGAGAAGGACGAGGTCGAGGAGGTCAGGGAGCTGCTCGGGTACCCGGAGGATTCGGCCGGGGGGATCATGACCACCGAGTTCATCGCCGTCGCCGAGCACCTGACCGCGGCCGAGGCGATCGACCGCCTGCGCGAGCTCGAGCCGGACGCGGAGACGATCTACTACGTCTACGTGACCGACGACGACGGACGGCTCGTCGGCGTCCTCTCCCTCCGCGACCTGATAGTCGCCGCGCCCGGCTGTGACGATCGGCTCGGTGATGATCCGGGAGCCGGTCGCCGTCTACGTCCTCGCCGGCCAGGAGGAGGTGGCCGAGGTCGTCGCCCACTACAACCTGCTCGCCGTCCCGGTCGTCGACGCCGAGGAGCGCCTGATGGGGATCGTGACCGTGGACGACGCGATCGACACGGTCATCCCGACGGCGTGGAAGAAGCGCCTCCCGCGCGTCTTCAGCCGGTAAGCGGGCAGTGACCGAACAGCGTCGCCCACCCGTCGACGCCCCTGCCCCGCCGGGCGTGACCCGGCGGCGACGCCCACCCGTCGACGCCCGGGTCGGCCGGGTCGGCGGCCCGGCTGCCGTTCCCGCGCGCGTTCGATCGGCGGGCGCGGCGTGACCCAGCAGCGCCGTCCGCGCGTCCGCGTCCTCCCCCCGCTGCGCCGGCTGCCCGCCTGGCGGGTCCGCATGGTGGCCGTCCTCGCCGTCCTCGGCCCGGGGCTCGTCAGCGGATTCGCCGACAACGACGCCGGCGGGATCACGACCTACTCGCTCGCCGGCTCGCAGTTCGGCTACAACCTGCTGTGGGTGATCCTGGCGAGCCAGGTCGTGCTCTTCTTCACCCAGGAGGTCGGGGCGCGCCTGGGGCTTGCCACCGGCAAGGGTCTCATGGGGCTGATCCGCGAACGCTGGGGCGTGCGCTGGGGCGTCTTCGCGGCGGTCGTGATGCTCGCCGCCAACCTGGGCTCCACGGTGGCCGAGTTCGCCGGGATCAGCTCGGCGCTCGGCATCTTCGGGGTGCCGCCGCAGGTCAGCGCCGCCGTCGCCGCCGTGGTGGTGCTTGCCTTCATCGCCCGCGGCAGCTACAGCCGCGTCCAGTACCTCTTCGTCGGCATCGGCATCCTGGTCTCCGGGGCCTACGTCATCTCCGCCTTCCTCGCCCAGCCCGACTGGTCGCAGGCGGCCAACAGCCTCTTCGTCCCGCGGCTCTCGACCTCGCCGGTCTACTGGCTCGCGGTGGTGGGCACCGTGGGAACCACGATCACGCCCTGGGGCCAGGCCTTCATCCAGTCCTACGTCGCCGACAAGGGCCTGCACCCGGACGACCTGGCGGCCAGCCGCCTCGACGTCTTCCTCGGCGCGCTTCTCACGAACGTCATCGCCGGCTTCATCGTCGTCGCCTGCGCCGCGACGCTCTTCGCCCACGACATCCCGATCACGGACGCCGCCTCCGCCGCCCTGGCCCTCGAGCCGTTCGCCGGCCCGGCGACCACCGTGCTCTTCGCCGCCGGCCTGCTGGGAGCGTCGTTCCTGGGGCTCGGCGTGGTGCCGATGACGAGCGCGTATACGACCTGCGAGGCGTTCGGCTGGGAGACCGGCGTCGACTGGAACTGGCGCGAGGCGCCGGCCTTCTACGGGCTGCTGGCCTTCTTCATCGGGTTCGCGGCGCTCTTCGTGATGATCCCGGGCCTGCCCCTCATCCAGGTGATGTTCCTGGCGCAGGTGCTCAACGCGCTCCTGCTGCCCTTCATCCTCGTGTTCGTGATGCTCCTGGCCCGCGACCGCTCGATCATGGGCAACCTCGCGAGCGGCCGGATCCTGGGCGCGATCGGGTGGCTGGCCACGGCGGTGCTGATCCTGCTCTCGCTGGTTCTCGTGGCCTCGGCGCTCGGCGGAGGCGTCTGAGCGGTTCCGAGGCGCGGGGGCGCGGCAGGGCGGAGGGGCGGGGTTGGCGCCGCGCTCGGCGCTCGGCGGTGCCGGGGCGCGCTCGGCGGCGGTGCCGGGGCGAAGCGGAGGGGCGGGGTTGGCGCCGCGCTCGGCGGTGCCGGTCTCGCGCTCGGCGGCGGTGCCGGGGCGCGGTGCCGCGGTGGTGCCGGGGCGAAGCGGAGGGGCGGGGTTGGCGCCGCGCTCGGCGCTCGGCGGTGCCGGTCTCGCGTTCGGCGGCGGTGCCGGGGCGCGGTGCCGCGGTGCAGTGCCGGGACTGAGGCGCCACGCCCGCCCCAGCAGGCGGCGTTGCCGCTTGTGCAACCGATCGGCCCTGCGGTGGCGCGGCCGCCCGTCCCGGCTGCTGGCGCCGGCAAGCCGAGCCCCCGTGTGCGCGGTCTGTTGCGCCGGCAGCACCAGACACCCGGATCCGCGCGCCCGGCCTCGGGGCAGACCCAGGTAAGACGAGGTTGAGAGCCTTCTGCTGAACTGTGAGCAACGCCGGCCGACTTCGGCGGCGCGGAGGGCCGACGCATCGGCCAGGCGCGCCGCTCCCCGCCGACTCACGCTCCTGGTGGGCCTGCGCGACCCGCCTCCCTGCCGCGCCCACCGCCACGTTCCCGCCCCGGTCCAGCGCCTCCGCCGCCCTGCCACTCCCCCCCACCCCACCTCTCCCCGCCGGCCACGCCCGGAGGACCAACCATGCCCCAGGCCACGAGCCGCACGGCAATCCGCGAGGGCGATCGCCAACTGCGGCGAACGGCAGCCAGGTTCGGCGACGAGCTCCGCCTCCTGCGTCTTCGAACCGGCGTCAGCCAGGCGGCCGTCGCCCGAGCCATCGGGGTCGACCGTGCCACGATCTGCCGCATGGAGGCCGGCAACCCGAACGTCGCGGACCGCACCCGGGCCCGAGCCGGTGCCGTCCTGGGCGCCGACTTCCGACTGGCCATCTACCCCGCGGGGGCGCCGCTGATCCACGACGCTGCCCACGCCCGGCTCGTCGAGGCGCTCCTCCGGCTTCGACACCCCAGCTGGCTGGCGAAGGTCGAAGCGCCCGTGCCGGGCATCGGCCGGCGGTCGACCGACCTTCGTTTGGACCGGGGCGCCGAGACGATCCTGTTCGAGGTCGAGACACGCATTCATGCGCTCGAGGCGATCATCCGCGAGGGCGAGGACAAGCGGGCGGCCGTCGCCGGCGACGCCGCCACTGCACGGCGTGTGCACGTGGTCCTCGTCCTGCCGTCGACCCGCCACCACCGCGCCCTGGTCTCGGCCCACCCGGACACGATCAAGGCGGCGTTCCCCGCGTCGAGCTCCGAGACCAGGCGAGCGCTGATCTCGGCCGATCAACCGTGCCCTGGCGACGGGATCCTCTGGCTCGGCGCCGGTGTGCGACCGGGAAAGCTGGCAACTTCCAGCACCGGAGTCGACGCTGACGAACCCGGCGACACTGGCTCCGAGCCCGCGGGCGATGCCCGAAACGGCGGTGCCGGCGAGGCCCGGGGCAGCCGTTGACCGGCCGTGGGTGGGCTGCGAGCGTTGCCCGGGCTGCGGCAAGACGGACACGGCGAAAGCCCACTGGGCGCGAGTCGGCGAGTGTTGCCCGGCCTGCAGCAAACGGAACCCGCCCAGGATCGCCGGTGCCGTGCCCTCGGTAGGCTGCCGCCCCCGGAGCATGGGCGGGTGCGCCGAGCGCCGGGCAGCCTGCCGCGGGCCTGGTCTGCTGCATGGTGCGCAACGGCGACGCAGAGGCCCACGGGCGGCGGGTGCGCCGAGCGCCGGGCAGCCTGCCGCGGGCCTGGTCTGCTGCATGGTGCGCAACGGCGACGCAGAGACCCACGGGCGGCGGGTGCGCCGAGCGCCGGGCAGCCTGCCGCGGGCCTGGTCTGCTGCATGGTGCGCAACGGAGACGCCGCCGCCCATGGGCGGCGGCTCGGGGGTGGCGACGCAGAGGCGCCCCGGGCGGCGGCTCGGACGGGGCGGCTCGGCGGGCCTCCTGCACGCCCCCGCGCACACGAAGAGAGCCCCCGCCTCGTCGGCGGGGGCTCTCGCTCAGGTTCGGGGATCGCGCCGGGTGCGCGTCGCCGCGCCCCGGGACGAGGGTCAGTGGACGAGGAAGACCTCGCGCTGCGAGAAGCGGCTGACCGAGTTGTACGGCGAGCGGGCGGCGAAGGCCATGACGTACCAGCTGCCGCTCACGCCGAACCGGAAGGCCGTGCGTGCGGTGCCGGCGGCGTCCACGGAGACGTGGCGCTCGTACTTGAGCACCCAGTGGCCACTCACCTTCTGGTAGAAGCGGAACGTGACACTCGACGCCACGAGGTCCGGGCGCAACGGCCGGACGGTGGAGCGGAACGTGATGGTCCGACCCTTGTCGATCGTCATCACGCCCGTGTGGGTCGGGAAGAGGGTCACGGTCTGGCGGGTGCCGACCAGGACCACGCTGCTGTTCGCGGCCGAGAGATCGGCGGCGCCGGCGAACCGGACCCGGTAGTAGCCCGTGCGGGTCGGCGCGTACGAGACCGACGCAAAACCGCTCGCGTTCGTGGTCGACGTGGCGACCGTGGTCCACGGGGAGCCGACGTAGGTGTGCTCGAGGAAGAACGTCCGGTTGCCGCCGTTCGCGGCGAACTGGATCGAGAAGCCGACGGACCCGCCGTAGGTGACCATCCCGGTCGAACGAACGAGCGAGATGACGGCAGCCGGCGCCGTGACGTTGAACGCCGACGACGTCGCCGACGTCAGGCCCGTCGAGGCCGCGGTGAGCGTGTAGCCAACCCCGGCGCTGTTGATGGAGCAGCCGGTGAAGGTCGCGACGCCGGCCACGGCGGCCTTCGTCAGCCCGCCGGTGCAGGAGAGCGTCCCGCTGCCCGGGTTGGTACCGATGGCGAGGGTGACGGATGCAGTCGACGTCGTGACGACGTTGCCGCCGGCGTCCGTGATGGAGACGGCGGGAGAGGCCGCGAACACGACGCCGACGTTCGTCGCGGCCGGCTGGACCGTGAAGAGGACCTTGCTGGCCGCGCCAGCGACGACCGCGAGCGTCGAGCTCTCGGCGCTGGTGAGGGAGGGGCTGGTGGCGACCAGGACATACGGCGTCCCGGTCGGGCTGCTCTTGTCGATCGAGCAGCCGGCAAACGTGGCGACCCCTGCGACGGCGGTCCGCGGTGAGGCCGTCGGTGCAGGTGAGCGTCGCGCCGGTGGCGCCGGTGAGGGCCTTGATGCCCAGCGTCACAACGGTGCCGTTGTCGTTCGACGGCGGTCGCCGACGCGCCGGCACGGACCGTCACGACGGGCTGCGTGGTGAAGGCGACCCCGCCGACCGCCCCGGCGGGCTGGGTGGTGAAGGCGAGCCGGTCGGCAACGTCGAAGCTGGCGCTCGCGACGTTCGAGTAGCCGGGGGCGGCTGCGGTGATCTTGAACCCGACGCCGACCGCGCCCAGGCGACACCCCGCGAAGGTCGCGAGGCCCGAGCTCGTGCCCTTGTTGAGCGTACCCGTGCAAGTCAAGGTGCCGGTGCCGGTGGTAAGCGACAGCGTCACGGTCGTGGCGGGGGCCGTGGGGACCGTGTTCCCCTCGGAGTCCTGGATTGCGACTACCGGCTGGGCGGCGAACGCGATGGCCGGGATGCCGCGCGCCGGCTGGGTGGCGAACCCGATCTGGGCCGCAGCACCCGGGGACACCGTGATGGTCGCGGTCGAATCGACCGCGGTCGCCCCCGTCGCGGTGGCGCGGAGCTTGTAGCCAGTGCCGGACTTGTCGATCTCGCAGCCCGCGAAGACCGCGACACCGCTCCCATTCGTGGCGACCGGGTTGGGTGTGCAGGTGAGAACGGCGCCGGAGGTCCCGGTCCCGCTCTTGACCGCGAGAGTGATGTTGTCGGCCGCGCGCGGGTTGTCGAAGCGGTCGACGGACGTGACGATGGGCTGCTGGGCGAACGGGGTCCCGGCGGTGGCCGTCGAGCTTGGCTGTGTCGTGAACTCGAGGATCGGGGCGCCGGCGGCCATGGTCAGGGTGCCGGCCGCGCCGGTGATCGCCCCGCTGAAGGTCAGAGCGCCGGCGTTCGGCATGACGCCGGTGGTCGGGCGGACCTGGATGCCCGAGAACGGTCAGCCGGCAGCGTTCGGCGCCCGATGTCGCCGACCCGCCGAGGGTCGTCGCGATCGTGGTCGCGGTCGACGACAGGCGTGGTCGCCGTGAGGCCGCAGGCGCCGGCCGAGGCTGTGAATGCCGCGGCTGCGGCCCGCCCAGGGCAGCGGTCCGGAACTCGAAGCTGCCCGACAGCGTGAGCGTTACGGTGCCGGTGGCGGGGATGTCCGCGGCGGCGCCCTCGTTAACGACCGGTCCGCCGAGCGCCGTCCAGGCGCCCGTGCCCGGGGACGGGGCGGTGTCGGCCGAGATCCCGCTGCCTCCCGTGACCGCCGTGATGCTCGTTGCCGCCAGCACGCTGCCCGCCATCGGGAACAATGCTGCGATGAGCGCGCCACCGACCATGAGGACGGCGAGGCGTGCACGGAAATGCTGCTCTGGTCTATTCATGACCACCTCCAAGTCACCACGACGCCCTGGGCTAGCTTCCGGTTCCCGGCCGCCGGTTGGAACGAGTATGCCGCGCGGGACTCATTCCGGCATTACGCGGCGTCATGATCCGCTCGGGCCGCCGACGTGGCGAGCGCCGCACCGCCCCCGCCGGTCACGCAGGCACAGGGCCGACCGGCGGCGCGCGACCCGCCCCCGCGTCTCAGCGGGTGACGGTCCAGGTCACCCAGCCGCTGTAGGCGGTGGAGTACTCCGCTGTCCCGCTGACCGTCGCGCGCCAGCGATACCGGCCCGGGCTCGTGGGCGTCCAGCCCGTGGCCGCAGTGCCGGCAGCCACGGTCTTCGCGGCCCGGGTGGAGATCAGCGCCCACGACCTGGCAACGGCCGACCATCGGTAGAGACGGAAGTTGACCGTCAGCCCGGGCGCGGCCGGCCCTGCCACAGCGGCGAGGACCACCTTCCGGCCGGCCCGCGAGGTCCCGCTCGCGGAGCCGCCCACGCCCGTTGCCGCGCCGCCGACCAGCAGCCGGAGGTCGCGCCGCACGGCGACGGCAACGTCCGCCTCCGCGGCCGCGACCGTCCACGTCTCCGGGGCGGCCAGCCGATAGGTGGTGGTGGCCGAGGGACGAACGGTCACCCGGAAGCTCCCGTCGGCGGCCACCGGAACCTCGGCGGGAGGCCCATACGTCGCCGTCGCTGCCCACCCGGGACGCGAGCGTGAGCGGCGGCGCCGGCGTCGAGCCGCGGTAGGTACCGGCGATCGTCACCGCGGTCCCGCGCGTCACGGGGCTCGCCCCGGCGCGCGCCGTGATGGCCGCAAAGGCGAGCGGCAAGATCGTCCACGAGGGCACCGGCAGGACCGTGTTACCGGCGAGATCGGTGACCGGACCCAGCGTCAGCAGGCAGGCGCTCCCGGCCGGCAGGTCCTCGTCCGGGGTGAAGGTGGCGCCCTGCCCACCCGCGTCGACTGCGCTCCGGCCGCTCACGCGCACCCCGTCGGCACGCTGGACCAGGAGGCCGTTGGCAACCCATGACGAAGGCGCGATCGGCTCGTCGAAGGCGACGCGGATCAGCGGCCGGAGCGACGACACGTGCGACCCGGGCGCCGGCTGGACGCCCACGACGGCGGGGGCGCGGGTGTCGACGACTATCGAGGCCGTGGCGGGCGCCGACTCGAGCCCGACGGCGTTGCGCACCCTGGCCCAGGCGCTGCGCGGGCCGTCGCCGGCAGGCAGCTCGACCGTGGCCGTGGCGGCGTACGCCTGCCATGGGCCGAAGGCCAGGCCGTCCGTGGAGAAGGCCATCTCGGCCACGCGGGCGAGGTCGTCGGTCGCGTCGAGGGCGACCGTCACCGTGCTGCGGTTGATCGAGGGCCGCCCGCCTTCGAGCGTGATCACCAGGGCGGGAGGGGTGCCGTCGATGGCCGTCTGGACCGTGAGCGTGTAGGCGCCCGCGAGGTCGGTAGCGCCGTTGAGGTCCAGGTAGAAGCGTCCGCCGCTTGCCGTGGCGTAGGCCAGCGACTCCGTGCTGGTCGGGCCCGTGGAACGGGCGACAACCCCGACGTTGTTCACGACCGTCGTGGCCGAGGCGTCGAAGAGATAGATGTCGAAGTCCGTGCCGGGCGACCCGGTGAGGCTGGCGACGATCACCGAGCCGGGCGCGAGGTCCAGCCGGTAGACGACGTCGTAGACCGGGCCTCCCAGGATGCCGGTGACGATGGGGCCCGGGAGCGGGATACCGGGGATGTCGGAGGAGGCCTCGGCGCGGGCCGCGGACGGCGCTCCGGCCGTCCCGGACGCGACCAGGGCTGCCGCGACGACGGCGGCCGCGAGCCTCCGCGCGCGTCCGAGATATCGGGGAGGGGTCCCGGCCATGCGCCAAGTCTACCCCTCGCACAACGAGACCGGCCCCGGGGGTGGTGCCCCGGGGCCGGTCTTTCAGGCTGCGGTGGTCATCGCCCGGCCGGCGGGAGGCCGGCCGGGAGAGAGGTTCGGAAGGTTACTTCCAGAGGGCGCCGAGCGCCGGCGAGGTGCTGACGCTGTAGGTGGCGCTGCCGGGCCACTGGACGCGGACGTTGATCCACTTGGCAGCGTTGTACTTGAGCACGACGGTGACGATGCCGTTGGCATCAGCCCACGCCGACTTCAGGTAGACCGGGCCGCCCCAGGCGCCGCCGATCTTGGTGGCGACCATGACGTTCACGCGCTTGCCGGCGAGGGCCGTGCCGCCCGTGAACTTCCAGGTGACGGACTTGCCGACAACCTGGGTCTTGGGGGTCTTGGTGGTGTAGCCGCTCGTGGGATTGCTCCCGAGAGCGCTGTTGGCCTTGATCGAGAGGGCCTTGGCCACGATGACGCTCGCCGGCGAGACGGTCGCCTGGAGCTTGCCCTGGGCCAGCTGGTCCTGGCTCGTGTAGATGCGGACGAAGAGCGGGCCCAGCGGGGCGTCGACCTTCACGTCGAGCTTGAGGTTGCTGACCGTGATCGTGCCGAGACCGGAGAGGCCCGTGTCGGTCACGAACAGGCTCAGGCACTCGTCGCCGGACTCGCTCGCGTCGAACGTGGCGATCAGCCCGGAGACCGTGCTGTTGGTCGTCACGACCGGGGCGTTGACCCCGACCGGGTTCGACCAGATGAAGGCGCCGTTGTCCGACACCGACGGGTAGACGAGGCAGAGGTCGAGCCAGTAGCTCGAGCCGAACTGGTTCGGAGCGCCCTCGGTGAAGGTGACGCTGCCGGTGGCCTGGTTGAGGATGCCGCGCAGGACCGGCAGCTGGCCGCTCGTCGAGGCCGTGGGCGTGCCCGTGTAGGCGCGAACCGCGATCACGATGTTGTCGGCGATCTGCCCGCCGTTGTAGACGCGGACGTAGACCTGGCCGGGGACCATCCAGTTCGGGACGTTGACCTTGGGTCCGGCCGTCGGCGCGCTCGCGGCCGGGGCCGTGGACGTGCCGTCGCGGATCTCGATGGTGGAGGCGGTGCCCGAGGCGGTGTAGGGAAGAACGTCGAGGCAGTCGCCGTCGATCGTCATCTTCGCCTGCGAGGCCGGGAGGCCCGCGACGTTGAACTTGAGGTCGCCCGACGTGACGACCGCCCAGAAGTAGCGGCCGACCGCCCAGCTCTCGTCGGTCTGCAGGCAGACTTCGAGGTTGGAGCCGTCGGAGATGGAGCCTGCCGCCGACTCCTTGAGGGTGACCATGCCGGTGGACTGGTCGTTCTGGCCGATGTAGACGGTCGGAGCGGCCGTCGAGCCGGCGGTCACGAAGCCGACGACGGCGATGGTGACCGGCGAGCCGAGGACGACGACGCCGGCACGCGAGACGGTCACGCCGAGGTCGACCACGGTCCCGTTCGCGACGCCGAGGGCGACGTCGTAGTTCGGGTAGAAGTCGATCCAGTCGTTCGACATGGCGTCTTCGGTGATCTTGACGGTGATCGACTTGCGGTCCGCCCCGAGGGTCGGGGTGCCGAGGCCGATGTTGCTGTCCATGCAGTCGACGACGCACGAATTGGGCGAGAAGGTGACGCCCGCCGTGGCGATCGTCCAGGTGACGCTGTCACCGGAGAGCAGGAGCTCGTCGAAGAAGCCGAGGCCGGTGTGGACGTCGCCGTCGTCCTGGTTGTTGACGCCGGCCTGGAAGGTGGACGTAGCGTCGTGGTTGTACACCTCGACGGCGTCGCCGACGGTGGCGAAGGACGGGAACTGGGTCACGCAGACGGCCTGCGAGACGGCGGTCCCGATCGGCTTGCCGGCCACGAGGACGGTGGCCTTGGTGATGACCCCGCCGCCGGTGGTGGCGACGGCGCTGAAGGTCTCCTCGAGGGCCACGCCCGAGGCGGCGACGGTGACCTTGCCGGCCTCGAGGTTGCCGTCCGTGTTGGTGCAGACGGTGCCGGTGACCTGGAAGTCGGCCCCGACGGCCGGCGCGTCCAGGACGTAGTCGAAGGACAAGGTCGCGCCGGCGACGATCGCGCTGTCGGTGACGCCGGTCACGGTGTAGAGGCTCTCCGCGAGCCCGACCGTGTCGGCGGTGACCGGGAAGAGCACGGCGCCGAAGGCCGCGTCCGCCTGGGCGCTGACCTTGAGGCCGCTGATCGTCCAGGAGTCGATCTTGGTGTCGTCGGTGCCGCTCACGTTGACAACGAGCGTGTTGCCGACGAAGCCGGCCGACGCGCTGCCGACGCCCGCGTTGCGGGTGACGGTCGGGGCGGTGCTGGTCGCGAAGTTGATGTTGGCGCCGCCGGCGCTGTCGGTGACGGCGACGGTGAAGGAGCCGTTGCCGAACTGGTCGACGGCGTCCTCGGCGAAGGTGATGGAGCCGGCCGCGGAGGCGGCGCTGTCCGGGTAGATGGTGCCGCCGCCGGACGAGGTGCTGGCGCCGAAGGCTGCCGGCGCCACGGCCGTGGCGAGAAGGGAAGCGAGGAGCGCGGCACTCGTGACTGCGCTGACCGCTTTCTTCATAAGGTTCAAGAGAAGTCCTCCCATAGGGGATTGGCTGGGCTGGTGCATGGACCGGGGCTGTCGGCTCCCGGGTTCGGATCGGTCCCTCTGCTCCTTTCGTAGTGCATCCGATCCGGCTGGCTGTTCCTGTTCCAATGCCTTGCGCAAGGCCCGGAACGTCGAGACGGGCACTGCCCGCCCCGCAGTTACGGCAATGTGGGGGACGGCGCCTCGGTGGGCGCCGGCGTGGCGGTCGGCGACGGGCTGGCCGAGGGCGGAGGAGTCCGCCGCGGCTTCTCCGTCGGGACCGGGCTGGGAGATGGCGAGGGGGTCGGCTCCGCGGTCGCGCCGGGCGACGGCGGGGGAGCCGGGGTGATGGTCGGTGCCGGGGTCTCCGGGCTCTCGGTGGGCGCCGGGGTGGCCGCCGGGGTGGCGGTGGGCGCCGGGGTCGGAGCGACGGTGATCGCCGGCTTCGAGGTGGGTGCCGGCGTTTCCGGGGCCGGCGTCGCGGGCACGGTCGGAGAGACCAGCGTCGGCGCGGGCGTCGGCGTCATGTCGGGCTCGACTGTAGCACGCGGGGGCGCCCAGGCGACCTGGGTGATGAACCCGGCCGCCAGCACGAACGCGCCGCCGAGGAAGGCGACCGTGACGATCGCCACCACGAGCGTCCCGGTGGTGCGGACGGCGCCCCGGAAGACCTGCGTGCGGAGGTCCGCCAGCCAGGAGCGGTGCTCGTGGCGGCGCTCGCGGTCGCGCAGGGCGGCGACGAGGATCCGCTCGTCGAGGTCGGGCGCGGGGGCCGGGGCGGGGAGGCTGCCGAGAAGGGCCAGCAGCCGCGTCGTCCCGCCGATCTCGGCGGCGCAGGCCTGGCATTCGCTGACGTGGGCCGCGAGGCGGGCGGCATCGAGCGCGGCGAGCTCGTCCACGAGGAACGCGTCGATGAAACGGCGCGCTGCGGCGTGCTCGAGGGGCTCGCGACCGACCGGCGGGTGGCTCACACCCTGTACATGGGGAGAAGGGCCCGGAAGGTTGCAGGGGCGGCGCAGGAAGCGGCGGGCTGATGCGGGCGGGGCGGCGGGCGTGGCGGCACAACGAGACCGGCCCCGGGGGTGGTGCCCCGGGGCCGGTCTTTCAGGCTGCGGTGGTCATCGCCCGGCCGGCGGGAGGCCGGCCGGGAGAGAGGTTCGGAAGGTTACTTCCAGAGGGCGCCGAGCGCCGGCGAGGTGCTGACGCTGTAGGTGGCGCTGCCGGGCCACTGGACGCGGACGTTGATCCACTTGGCAGCGTTGTACTTGAGCACGACGGTGACGATGCCGTTGGCATCAGCCCACGCCGACTTCAGGTAGACCGGGCCGCCCCAGGCGCCGCCGATCTTGGTGGCGACCATGACGTTCACGCGCTTGCCGGCGAGGGCCGTGCCGCCCGTGAACTTCCAGGTGACGGACTTGCCGACAACCTGGGTCTTGGGGGTCTTGGCGGTGTAGCCGCTCGTGGGATTGCTCCCGAGAGCGCTGTTGGCCTTGATCGAGAGGGCCTTGGCCACGATGACGCTAGCCGGCGAGACGGTCGCCTGGAGCTTGCCGCTGACGGTGAAGCAGCCCTCTGTGCAGATGCGCTGGTCCGTGTAGATGCGGACGAAGAGCGGGCCCAGCGGGGCGTCGACCTTCACGTCGAGCTTGAGGTTGCTGATCGTGATCGTGCCGAGACCGGAGAGGCCCGTGTCGGTCACGAACAGGCTCAGGCACTCGTCGCCGGACTCGCTCGCGTCGAACGTGGCGATCAGCCCGGAGACCGTGCTGTTGGTCGTCACGACCGGGGCGTTGACCCCGACCGGGTTCGACCAGATGAAGGCGCCGTTGTCCGACACCGATGGGTAGACGAGGCAGAGGCCGACGCGGAAGGTGGCGTCTCTGTAGAGGTCGCGGAACTGGTTCGGCGCGCCCTCGGTGATGGTGACGCTGCCGGTGGCCTGGTTGAGGATGCCGCGCAGGACCGGCAGCTGGCCGCTCGCGCTGGCGGTGGGCGTGCCCGTGTAGGCGCGAACCGCGATCACGATGTTGTCGGCGATCTGCATGTCGGCGCAGTAGTCGCCCTCGCAGGGAGGGGTTTCGATGTCGGCCCAGACGCGGACGTAGACCTGGCCGGGGATCTCTGAGTTCGGGACGTTGATCTTCGGTCCGGCCGTCGGCGCGCTCGCGGCCGGGGCCGTGGACGTGCCGTCGCGGATCTCGATGGTGGAGGCGACGGTTGACGAAGAGTAGAGAAGGACCGTCAGGCAATAGGGTTCGCCCGCGTCGATCGCCATCTTCGCCTGCGCGGCCGGGAGGCCCGCGACGTTGAACTTGAGGTCGCCCGACGTGACGACCGCCCAGAAGTAGCGACCGACCGCCCAGCTCTCGTCGGTCTGGAGGCAGACCCACAGGTAGCCGGCGTCGGGGATGGAGCCTGCCGCCGACTCCTTGATGGTGATCATGCCGGTGGACTGGTCGTTCTGGCCGATGTAGACGGTCGGAGCGGCCGTCGAGCCGGCAGTCACGAAGCCGACGTAGGCGACGGTGACCGGCGAGTCGAGGACGACGACGCCGGCACGCGAGACGGTCACGCCGACCTCGACCGGCGTCCCGTTCGCGACGCCGAGGGCGGTGTCGTAGTTCGGGTCGAAGTTGATGATAGTCGCCCGCAGCCGAGTCATTGGTGAGCTTGACTGTGATCGACTTGCGGTCCGCCCCGAGGGTCGGGGTGCCGATGGTCATGGTGCCGTAGGCAGTCATGCAGCCAGTCACGCACGAGTCGGGCGAGAAGGTGACGCCCGCCGTCGCGATCGTGAAGGTGACGGTGTCACCGGTCAGCAGGAGCTCGTCGAAGAAGCCGAGGTCGGCCTCGACGTCGGCGCCATCCAGGCCGTTGACGCCGGCCTGGAAGGTCTCGACGGGCATCCCGGGCTCGAGACGCGCAACTACGGCGTCGCCGACGGTGGCGAAGGACGGGAACTGGGTCACGCAGACGGCCTGCGAGACGGCGGTCCCGATCGGCTTGCCGGCCACGAGGACGGTGGCCTTGGTGATGACCCCGCCGCCGGTGGTGGCGACGGCGCTGAAGGTCTCCTCGAGGGCCACGCCCGAGGCGGCGACGGTGACCTTGCCGGCCTCGAGGTTGCCGTCCGTGTTGGTGCAGACGGTGCCGGTGACCTGGAAGTCGGCCCCGACGGCCGGCGCGTCCAGGACGTAGTCGAAGGACAAGGTCGCGCCGGCGACGATCGCGCTGTCGGTGACGCCGGTCACGGTGTAGAGGCTCTCCGCGAGCCCGACCGTGTCGGCGGTGACCGGGAAGAGCACGGCGCCGAAGGCCGCGTCCGCCTGGGCGCTGACCTTGAGGCCGCTGATCGTCCAGGAGTCGATCTTGGTGTCGTCGGTGCCGCTCACGTTGACAACGAGCGTGTTGCCGACGAAGCCGGCCGACGCGCTGCCGACGCCCGCGTTGCGGGTGACGGTCGGGGCGGTGCTGGTCGCGAAGTTGATGTTGGCGCCGCCGGCGCTGTCGGTGACGGCGACGGTGAAGGAGCCGTTGCCGAACTGGTCGACGGCGTCCTCGGCGAAGGTGATGGAGCCGGCCGCGGAGGCGGCGCTGTCCGGGTAGATGGTGCCGCCGCCGGACGAGGTGCTGGCGCCGAAGGCTGCCGGCGCCACGGCCGTGGCGAGAAGGGAAGCGAGGAGCGCGGCACTCGTGACTGCGCTGACCGCTTTCTTCATAAGGTTCAAGAGAAGTCCTCCCATAGGGGATTGGCTGGGCTGGTGCATGGACCGGGGCTGTCGGCTCCCGGGTTCGGATCGGTCCCTCTGCTCCTTTCGTAGTGCATCCGATCCGGCTGGCTGTTCCTGTTCCAATGCCTTGCGCAAGGCCCGGAACGTCGAGACGGGCACTGCCCGCCCCGCAGTTACGGCAATGTGGGGGACGGCGCCTCGGTGGGCGCCGGCGTGGCGGTCGGCGACGGGCTGGCCGAGGGCGGAGGAGTCCGCCGCGGCTTCTCCGTCGGGACCGGGCTGGGAGATGGCGAGGGGGTCGGCTCCGCGGTCGCGCCGGGCGACGGCGGGGGAGCCGGGGTGATGGTCGGTGCCGGGGTCTCCGGGCTCTCGGTGGGCGCCGGGGTGGCCGCCGGGGTGGCGGTGGGCGCCGGGGTCGGAGCGACGGTGATCGCCGGCTTCGAGGTGGGTGCCGGCGTTTCCGGGGCCGGCGTCGCGGGCACGGTCGGAGAGACCAGCGTCGGCGCGGGCGTCGGCGTCATGTCGGGCTCGACTGTAGCACGCGGGGGCGCCCAGGCGACCTGGGTGATGAACCCGGCCGCCAGCACGAACGCGCCGCCGAGGAAGGCGACCGTGACGATCGCCACCACGAGCGTCCCGGTGGTGCGGACGGCGCCCCGGAAGACCTGCGTGCGGAGGTCCGCCAGCCAGGAGCGGTGCTCGTGGCGGCGCTCGCGGTCGCGCAGGGCGGCAACGAGGATCCGCTCGTCGAGGTCGGGCGCCGGGGCCGGCGCGGGGAGGCTGCCGAGAAGGGCCAGCAGCCGCGTCGTCCCGCCGAGCTCGGCGGCGCAGGACGGGCAGTCCCCGACGTGGGCCGCGAGGCGGGCGGCATCGAGCGCGGCGAGCTCGTCCACGAGGAACGCGTCGATGAAACGGCGCGCTGCGGCGTGCTCGAGGGGCTCGCGACCGACCGGCGGGTGGCTCACACCCTGTACATGGGGAGAAGGGCCCGGAAGGTTGCGGGGGCGTGGCGGGGCGGGCGGGGGCGGGGGGCAGGGACTCCGGGGCGCCCCTCCTACTTGCGACCACTTGGCCGCCTGGCGCGCGCCTGGACTGCCTGCTTGGCTCGTGCGACCGGCCGGCGGGGCGCGGCGGCGTGCGGCGGGCCAAGCCGGGGGCGATCAGCTCATGTGCGGGGATAGCCGCGGGCGGGTCGGGCGGCGCGGGTGCGGGGCGTTGCACGCCACGCAGCAGATCAGGCTCATACGACGCCAGCAGTGCACCGGAGGGTCCGCATGGCCAGCTTCCGCAGCGCCACAGGCAACAACGCCGGGGAGCACGGTGCCGGCGACCTTGAGCGAGCGCCGGTGGCCGGCGGCTCGGCCGGTTCGCTGCGCCACGCGCAACGGCGTCAGCGGCAGGCGGTCAGTCCTGGTGCGGGCGGGGCGGGGCACGCGGCGCCTGCGCCGGGTCAGCCGCGGGCGATCCGTTCCGTTGCCGGCCGCTCCGGGCTGGGCAGGCCCGGCGGCCTCTCGGTCCCGACCGGGCGCTCGGAGCCCACCGGGCGATCCGTGCCGACCGGCCTCTCGGTGCCGGCCGGGCGATCCTGCGCGGGAGGGCCCGCGGCCGTTCGCGCCGGGGTCGGCCAGGCCTCGCCCGCGGCGGGCGCATCGCGGCGGCCGGCCAGGACCGCGCCGGCGGGGCGGCCGCCGGCCGGACCAGCGAGACCGGTGGTCTCGGCCGCCCGGTCGAGCCGGCCGGCAAGGGACTCGCGCAGCAGCTTCGTCCCCCGCAGCAGGTTGCTCTTGAACGTGTTGAGCGGCAGGTCCAGCGCCCTGGCTGCCTCCAAGTAGTCGAGGCCCATCACGTGGCGGACCACGACGGCGGCGCGGTACTTGAAGGGCAGCGCCGCGATGGCGGCGGCGATCTCCCCGCGGAGGGCGGCGGCCTGGGCCGCGGCCTCGGGGTCCGCAGCCGGGTCAAGGTCGGCGAGCGCCAGGGGGTCGCCGGACCACGCATTCGACCCCGTGGGCTGGTGTCCGTCGTCGCCGAAGGCCGCCGCGTCGATCGACGTGCGCGGACGGGCACGCTGCTGGGCCGCGGCCCGGGCGGCCGTGCGGAGGGCGATGGTGTTCAGCCATGCGGCGAGCGACGGGCGGGGCTCGAAGCGCTCCATCTGCCGGAAGGCGGCGATGAACGTCTCCTGGACCACGTCCTCGGCGGCCTCGCGGTCGAGCAGCAGCCGGTAGGCGAGCGTGTAGAGGCGCGGCCGGTGGAGCCGCACGAGGACGGCGTAGGCCGCCTCCGAGCCCTCCTTGCACCGCCGGACGAGCTCCTGCTCGTCCCTGCCCCACTCGTCCAACGTCCCCTCCGAGCGGCCCGATCCGTCCCGGGACGTTCCCGGCGTACCGGGCGGGTGCTGCCACACGCCCTGCGCTGCGCACCCCGACACGACCGCCCCGGCGGCGGCTGTCGTGAGTCTGCCACATGGACCCAAGCCCGTCGCGCGCCGCCCGCCGTGTCGGGCGCCGGGTTCGTTGTCGGGTGCCGATGCCGTGCGCCCTGTCGCGTGCTGGGGCCGGGCAGACGTGAAGTCGCGGGTGAGTCGCGGGTGGGCGGGCGGTGAGCCGCGGGTGGAGGGGCAGTCAGCCGCAGGCAAGCCACCGATGAGGGCCGAGTAAGCGTCGCCGCGCCTCCTGTCGATGCGCGGGGCAAGCGCCCCCGGATGAGGCTTGTCTGTGCCGACACTCCACAGGGAAGCGGGCTACACGTTCGCGATGGTCATGTTCGACTGCCGGGAACGTCGGCACGCCCACGTCAAGGGCAACGGCAAGGGTGGCGCGAAGACCTGGCTGGAGCCTTCGATCGAGATGGCCTCGCCGGGGCGTTACGATCGGCACGAGTTGGCCCACATCCTCAGCATCATCCAGGAGAACCTGGCGACGATGATCCGGAAATGGGACGACGAGAGCGCAGAAGTCCAGGCCGGAGGGGATGCCCCATGATCCAGACGGCGATCGTTCGGGACGTCCGCGTCGATGACGCCCTGATCACGTTCGTTCTGACCGACGGCCGAGAGGTCTCGGCACCGACCTATTGGTCGCGCCGTCTCAGTGCGGCCTCGCAGCCCAAGCGGGACCACTTCGAGATCGAGCCGGGCGGACTGATCGTCGAGTGGCCCGACCTCGACGAGCACATCGGCGTCTGGACGCTGCTCGGCGTCCTAGAGGAGGATGCGCTCTCCGCGGCGAGATTGCAGGTGCTTCAGCCGGCAATTCACTGACCGCGCGGAAGCAGGCAGTACGCCGGCGTGGGGGCCGAGCAGATCGGCGTCGAGACGCCCCGAGGCGACCGCGCCATCCCGCCGGCTCCCGGCGGGCCTCCCGGGCCCACTCCCGCCGGCCGCCCGGCCGCGCTTACATCATCACGAGGCCGCCGTCGACGGCCAGCACCTGGCCCGTTATGTAGCCCGCCTCGTCGGAGGCGAGGAAGGCGACCGCGTTGGCGATGTCGTCCACGGTCCCGAAGTGACCGAGCGGCGTCTGCTTCCGGATCGCCTCCTGGAGCTCCTCGGGGAGGTCCTTCGTCAGCTCGGTGACGATGAAGCCCGGCGCCACCGCGTTGGCGGTGATGCCGCGGCTCGCGACCTCGCGGGCGACGGCCTTGGTAAGGCCGATGAGCCCGGCCTTCGACGACGAGTAGTTGGCCTGGCCCGCCTGGCCTGCCTGGCCCGAGACGCTGGACATGTTGATGATCCGGCCGGCGCGGGCCCGCAGCATCGGCCGCAGGACCGCCTTCGTGCAGTAGAAGGCGCCGAACAGGTTGACCTCGAGGACCATCTTCCACTCGTCGATGCCCATCCGCATGACGAGATCGTCGCGGGTGATGCCGGCGTTGTTGACGAGGATGTCGACCTTGCCGTAGGCATCGACGGCGGCCTGCACGAAGGCCGCGCAAGAGTCCGGGTCGGTGACGTCGCCGGCGAAGAAGAGGGCCCGCCGGCCGAGCGCCTCGACGTCGGCGCGGGTCTGCGCCGCGACCTCCGGACTGCCCCGGTCCATGAACGCGATGTCGGCGCCCTGCTGCGCCAGCCGGAGCACGATGGCCCGGCCGATGCCGCGCGAGCCGCCGGTCACGAGGGCGACCTTGCCGGTGAGATCGATCATGCGGGGACCTCCGTGGTCGAATTCGAGTGCGGGCGCGCAGGTGTGGACTCGGGTGGTGGGGTGGCCCCAGGTGCTGCGGCGGCCTCGGGTCCCGCAGCGTGCCCGGGTCCGGCAGCGTGCTCCGGCTCGCCCGGGACGACGTCGTCGAGGGGGACGTCCACGCGCCCCGGGCTGGCCAGGACGGCGGCCAGGTGGGCGGGGATGGGGTCCACGGAGTCCCAGTCCACCGGGAGGCGGACCCGGATGGCGTCGGGGTCGATCGCCGCGGCGCGGGCGGCGTTGGCCGGGTCGGCCGACCACTCCATCGCCACGGCGCCCGAGGTGAAGCCGGCTCCGAAGGCGACGAAGACGATCCGGTCGCCCACCTTGACGCGGCCGGAGTCGACGGCCTCCGCGAGGGCCAGGGGCACCGAGGCCGCCGACGTGTTCCCGAAGCGGTCCACGTTGACGAAGATCCGCTCCATCGGGAAGCCCAGGCCCCTGGCCACTGCTTCGATGATCCGGATGTTCGCCTGATGCGGGATGACGAGGTCGATGTCGTCGGGGTGGAGGCCCGCCTTCTCGATCGCCGCCAGCGCCGTCGACGCCAGGGTCTTCGTCGCGAAGCGGTAGGTCTCCTTGCCCTCCATCCGGATGAAGTGCTCGCCGCGAGCCACGGTCTCCGCCGACGAAGGGCTCTTCGAGCCGCCGGAGGGGAGCCAGATCATGTAGGCGCCCTGGGGATCGGTCGTCAGCTCGATCCCGTGGGGTCCGCTCGGCTCGTCCGAGACGGAGACCACGACCGCGCCGGCGCCGTCGCCGAAGAGGATGCAGGTGCCCCTGTCCGTGTAGTCGAGGAACCGGGTCAGGAGCTCGGCGCCGACGACGAGCACGTGGCGGGCCTGCCCGCTGGTGACGAAGGCGTGCGCCGTGGCGTAGGCGTAGACGAAGCCTGAGCAGGCCGCGGCCACGTCCATCGCCGCCGCCCGCCGGTTGCCGATCGCCTCCTTGACGAGCGCCGCCGTGGACGGCATCCAGTAGTCGGGAGTCAGCGTGGCCACCAGGATCAGGTCGATGTCGTCGGGCTCCAGGCCGGCAACGGCGATCGCCCGGGCGCCGGCCACGGCTGCCATCGACGCGGTCGTTTCGTGGGCTGCGGCCACCCGTCGCTCGCGGATCCCGGTCCGGCTGACGATCCACTCGTCGTTCGTGTCGACGATCCGCTCCAGGTCGGCGTTCGTCAGGACGGCGCTCGGGGCGTAGCTGCCCCAGCCGCTGATCCGGGCGAAGCGCCCGGCGGGACCGGGAGCGGGCGCGGGCGAGGGACCGGGCGCGGGGAGCTTCACAGCGGCTCGACCTCGATGAGCGGGTGCTTGGCCTTGACCAGGGTGCCGTCCTCGGGCACGACCCGGACGACCCGGCCGGCCTTGTCGGACTTGATCTCGTTGAAGAGCTTCATCGCCTCGATGAGGCCGATCACCTGGCCCACCACGACCTCGCGACCGACCTCCACGTAGGGTGACGAGCCGGGGCTCGGCGAGGCATAGAAGATGCCGGTCAGGGGCGCCAGGACGGCCGTGCGCGCCGAGGGGGGGGCGTCGGTCGACACGGCGCCGGTCAGCCCGGCCCGCGTGCCGGCCTCCGGGGGCGGGGCGGCCGGCGGGGCCTCGGCGAGGACCGTGCCGGGCGCGGCCGAGGACGCCACGAGGGCGATGGCCTTGCGCAGGGTGATCGCGGTGCCGCCCGCCTCGACCGCGAGCTCGGTCAGGTCGCTCCGCTCCAGGAGAACCGCCAGGCGGTCGACGAGGGCCAGGAGCGACGCATCCGCCGCGGCAAGGGGGGCGAGGTCGGCGGGCGCCGGGGCGAGGGGGGCCCCGAGCGGGGCGAGGTCGGCGGGCGCCGGGGCGAGGGGGGCCCCGAACGGGGCGAGGTCGGCCGGCGCCGCGGCAAGGGGGGCGAGGGGGGCCGGCGCCGGGGCGAGGTCGGCGGGCGCCGCCGCCAAGCGCTCTTCGGTCATCCTTCCCACCGCCGGAAGACGAGGGCGCTGTTCTGGCCGCCGAAGCCAAAGGAGCTGCTGACTGCCACCCGGATCGGCCGCCTGCGGGCGACGCCCGGCGTCAGGTCCAGCCCGGCGGCCAGCTCGTCGGGATCGTCGAGGTTGATAGTGGGCGGGATCAGGCCGTGGCGCAGGCTCAGGATCGTGACCACCGCCTCGATCGAGCCGGCCGCGCCCAGGGTGTGGCCCAGCATGCTCTTGTTGGCGGTGACGCTGACCTCGCCGGCCCTGGCGCCGAAGAGCCCGCGCAGCATCTCCAGCTCCGTTCGATCGCCCTCCGGCGTGGAGGTGGCGTGGGCATTCACGTGCTCCACGTCGTCCACGGTCAGGCCGGCCTTCTCGAGCGCCCGCCGGACGGCCCGGATGGCGCCGGTCCCGCCGGGAGCGGGGAGGGTGATGTGGTGGGCGTCGGCCGTGGCGCCGTAGCCGACCAGCTCTGCGAATGGCTCCGCGCCGCGGGCGCGGGCGTGCTCGAGCGCCTCCAGGATCACGACGCCCGCGCCTTCGCTGGCGACGAACCCATCGCGGCCCCGGTCGAACGGGCGCGAGGCCGCCGGGGGGTCGTCGTTGCGGGTGGAGAGGGCGCGCATCGCCGCGAAGCCGCCGACCAGCATCTCGTGGATGCCGGCCTCGGACGAGCCGGCGATCATCACGTCGGCGTCGCCGCGGCGGATCATCTCCCATGCCTCCCCGAGGCAGTGGCCGCCCGTCGCGCAGGCCGACGAGACCGCGAAGTTGGGGCCCAGGGCGCCGAAGACGATGGCCGCCTGGCCGCTCGCCAGGTTGGGGATCACCATCGGCACGAAGAAGGGGCTGATCCGATCGGGGCCCCTGGTCGCCGAGATCGCCGCCTGGTCGGCGAACGTGGAGACGCCGCCCATCCCGGTCCCGAGGACGATCCCGGTCCGCTCCGCGAGGGACCCGCCGAGCCGCTCCGGGAGGCCGGCGCCGGCCATCGCCTCGCGCGTCGCCACGAGGGCGAGCTGGGTGAAGCGGTCGTTGCGGCGCTGCTCCTTGCGGTCCATGACCGGCGACGGGTCGAAGTCCGGAACCTCGCCGGCGATCCGCGAGGCGATGCGCGACGGGTCGAAGGCGGTGATCGCCCGTATCCCGGAGCGTCCCGCGACGAGGCCGTCCCAGGTCGACGCGACGTCGGTGCCCAGCGCCGTCACCAGCCCGAGGCCGGTGACGACCACCCGCCGGGGGCCCGTACCGGATGCGCCGGGCGTGCCGAACTGGCCGGACGAATTGCCCATGCCGGACCCGCTGCCCGGGCTGCCCGGGCCGGACGGGTAGCCCGTGCCGGACGCGCTGCCCGGGCCGACGCCTTTCACCGAACGAGCTTCCCGGTGCGGATCGTCGCGGCGCGGTAGACGTCGCCCAGGAGCCCGCGGCTCGAGACGGCGTCGGACGCGGCGAGGGCATCGAAGGCGGCCCGCTTGATCTCGGCGGTCACGTTTCCGTCCACCACGTCGATGAGCGCCCACGACGCGGTCGGGTCGCCGTCGAAGACGTAGCCGGCGCTCCCGTCGTTGACCACCACCTTCCAGCCGAAGTCGCGGACCTCGGGAACGTGGGTATGGCCGCAGCAGATGACCCGCGCGTCGGTCCGCCCCAGGCGGTCGACGAAGACGCTCTCGTCGAGCCCCTGGTCGAAGCCGGCGGTCTGGGAGCCGGGGGACGCGTGGGTGACCAGGATGAGCGTCCCGTCGTCGGCGCGGATGCGGCGCTCGGCCGGAAGCCGGCGCAGCCATTCGACGCGCTCCGGGCCGAGGGCCTCGTGGGCCCACGCCGCGGCGGTCTTCATCGACTCGGGGACGGCGTCGTCGAACCACGGGAAGGCGGCGCCGTAGTCGAAGTCGGCCACGGCGATGTCGGTGTTGCCGGCGATCACGAAGGCGCCGGCAGCCTCGAGCTCGCGGATCCCGTCGACCGTGGCCGCCGGATCGGCGCCGTTCATGGCGAGGTCGCCGGCGATCGCGATCACGTCGGGCGCCGCGGCCGCGATGGCCGAGCGGACGGCGTCGAGCGCCTGGACGACGCCGTGGACGTCCGAGAAGAGGGCGATCCGCGTCATCAGCGCAGCACCGACGCGTCGGGGATGACGAAGGAGAGCGTCGCCTCGCAGCAGACCTCGCCGTCCACGCTGGCGACCGCCTTGGCGCGCCCGAAGCGGCGGCCGAGCTTCTCCATCGTGACCTCGAGGCGGAGGACGTCGCCGGGCTTGACGACCCGCTTGAAGCGGCACTCGTCGATCCCCGCGAAGAGGCCGATCCGGTCGCCGAAGCCCTCCTGCTTCGCCACGAAGACCCCCATCGTCTGGGCCAGCGCCTCGACCTGGAGAACGCCGGGCATCACCGGCATGCCCGGGAAATGGCCCTGGAAGTACCACTCGGTGGAGGTGACGGCCTTGGCCCCGACGATGCGCCGGGCCTCCGGGTCGTACTCGTCGATCCGGTCGACGAGGAGGAAGGGCCAGCGATGCGGGATCAGCTTCTCGATCTCGCGGGCGGTGTGGATCGGCTCGGTCATGGGCAGGCTCCGGTTCGGGGTGTCAGTGTCGCCCGGCGGACGCGCGCCGAGCGGATGGATGGATGCAGGCGTGCACGGGTCGCCTCAGCTCCGCGGGGTTAGGAATGCGGCGCCGCCGACCCGGTCGATGAGGTTCGTCGTCACCCGCCCCTCGATGAAGGCGGCGTTGTCCAGCATGGCGCGGTGGAAGGCGCGGTTGGTGATGATGCCGTCCACGACCAGCTCGTCGAGGGCGGCCCGGCCGCGGGCGATCGCCGTCGGGCGGTCGGGACCCCAGACGACGAGCTTTCCGAGGAGGGAATCGTAGTAGGGCGGGACCTCGTAGCCGGCGTAGAGATGGGAGTCCATCCGCACGCCGGGCCCGCCGGGGGCGTAGAAGCGGGCCACCGTCCCGGCCTGGGGCCGGAAGTCGTGGGCAGGGTCCTCGGCGTTGATCCGGAACTCGATGGCGTGGCCGGCAAAGGTCACGTCGGCCTGGCTGAAGCCGAGCGGCTCGCCGGCCGCGATCCGCAGCTGGGTCGCCACGAGGTCGATCCCGGTCCGGATCTCGGTCACGGGGTGCTCCACCTGGATCCGGCAGTTGATCTCGATGAAGTAGAAGCGCGCGTCCCGGTCCACGAGGAACTCCAGCGTCCCCAGGTTCTCGTAGCCGGCAGCCACGACGGCACGGATGGCGCGATCCGCGAGCTCCTCGCGGGCCGCGTCCGGGAGCGCCGGGGTGGGCGCCTCCTCGATCAGCTTCTGGTGGCGGCGCTGGACGGAGCAGTCCCGCTCGCCCAGGTGGACGCCGTGGCCGTACTCGTCCACCACCACCTGGACCTCGACGTGGCGGTTGTCCTCGAGCCATCTCTCCAGGTAGAGGGAGTCGTCGCCGAAGGCGGCGCGGGCCTCGGAGCGGCAGACCTGCAGCGCGGCCTGGAGCTCCCGGGGCGTGCGGACCATGCGCATCCCCTTGCCGCCGCCGCCCGCGGACGGCTTGACGAGCGCCGGGTAGCCGATCCGCTCGGCCTCTGCCAGGGCGTGCTCCTCGTCGCGGAGCAGCCCGTCGGAGCCGGGGATCGTGGGAAGTCCGTGCGCGGCGAGGAGGCGCCGAGTCCCCTCCTTGGAGGCGAAACGCTCCAGCACGGCGGCGGAGGGACCCACGAAGGTGAGCCCGTGCGCGGCGACCGCCTCGGCAAAGCCGGCATCCTCCGAGAGGAAGCCGTAGCCCGGGTGGATGGCGTCGCAGCCGGTGACGACGGCGGCCGAGATGATGGCCGAGGCGGAGAGGTAGCTTCGCCGGGCGTCGGCGGGACCGATGCAGATCGCCTCGTCGGCCAGCTGGGCGGCCAGCGAGTCGCGGTCGGCCTCGCTGTAGGCGAGGACGGCGCCGATTCCCAGGGTCCGGCAGGCCCGCAGGACGCGCAGGGCGATCTCGCCGCGGTTGGCGATGAGGACGCGCTCGAACATCAGCCATCCTCCGGGCGGGTCGCGGCGCGGGTGATCACGCCGGTGGCGGGCGTGGCCGCGGCGGCGGGCGCCGGCGCGGGTGCCCGGGTGGCGGGCGCCGGCGTGAGTGCCGGCATCGGGGCCGGCATGGCGGGCGGGGGCTCCAGGCTCGCGACGGACGCTGCCACGGGGCCCGGAATGGCGGCGGGAGCGGCGGCGGGAGTGGCGGCGGTCGACATTACGGCGGGAGCGGAGGTAGCCGGCATTACGGCGGGAGCGGCGGCGGTCGACATTACGGCGGACGGCGCCGCCAGCAGCTCGATCTCCACGATTTCCTGCCCGTATTCCACCGGGTCGCCCGGCTCCACCAGGTTTGCCCCCACGATCCCGTCGACCGGTGAGACCACCTCCTGGGGGACGCCCAGCACGTCGATCGTGCCCAGCCGGTCCCCGGTGCGGACGCGGGCGCCCGCGGCAACCTCGGGGAGCGGCCGGTAGAAGCCGACGGCGGGGGACGTCGCGACCGCGCGCGTCGGCGGCTCGGGGGCCGCCACGGGGGCGGAGGCAGGCGCCGCGGGGCGGACCGCGGGCGTGGCGTGCGCTGCCGGGGCAGGGTGACTGCCGCGGCCGGGGCCGGTCGCTCGGCGCGCCGCGCGCGCGTCGGCCGGCATGCGGAGGCGGACCCGCCAGCCGCCCTCGCGCACCTCAAGCTCGCCGAGTCCGCTCGCGCCCAGCTTGGCGACCAGCACGGGCAGGAGCTCGTCGGCCAGGTGGTCGATGGCGGCGTGGTCCGCCCGGCGCTCCTCGGGCGTGCGCTCCGTCGGCTCCGCGTCGTGGTGGACCAAGCGTCAGACCTCCTCTCGTGCCGGGGGCTCGTCGCGCCCCTCGCGCGCCCCCAGGTTGCCCAGGCGCGTCCCCATCGGCTCCAGCGCACGGCGGAGCCGGTCCGCGAGGCCGGGCCGTTCGGGCGGCTCGGCGATATCCGCGATGCCCACGTCGTCGAACGCCCCGAAGTCGCGGTAGCGGCGCATGCGGGCGGCCAAGAGCTGGTCGGCGGGCAGGGCCGAGAGGCGGTCCAGGTGCTCCACGATGACGCCCCGCAGGCGGCGCGCCGTCTCGGCAGGATCCTCGTGGGCGCCCTCACCGGGCTCGGAGACGATCTGGTCGATGACGCCAATCGCCAGCTGGTCGGCGGCCGACATCCGCATCGCCAGCGCCGCGTCGGGCGCCTTTTCCGCGGTCCGCCACAGGATCGACGCGCAGCCCTCGGGGCTGATCACGGCATAGACCGCGTTCTCGAGGGCGATCACCACGTCGCCCGCGGCGATGGCAAGGGCCCCGCCGGAGCCACCCTCGCCGGTGATGACGGTCACTATCGGAACCCGGATCCGGCACATGGCCATGATCGCCCGGGCGATCGCCTCGGCGACGCCGCGCTCCTCGGCGTCGGCTCCCGGGTAGGCGCCCGGGGTGTCGACGAAGGTGACGACCGGGATTCCGAAACGGTCGGCCAGCTCGAAGAGGCGGATCGCCTTGCGGAAGCCCTCGGGCTTGCCCATCCCGAAGTTGCGCCGGATGTTCTCGTCCGTGTCGGCGCCCTTCTGGTGGCCAACGATCACCACGCGCCGGCCGCCGATCCGACCGACTCCCCCCACGATCGCCCCGTCGTCGCCGAACAGGCGGTCGCCGTGGAGCTCCGTGAAGCGGTCGGCGATCCCGGCAACGAGCTCCAGGGTGTGGGGACGGCGGGCGTTGCGGGCCAGGAGGACGCGGGCCCAGACGGCGTTGCGCGCCGCGGCGACGGTGGCCCCGGCCGGCGTGCCCGGGGGCGGCGCGGCTGCCGTCGTCGACCCCGAAGCCCCCGCGTCGCGGTCCCTCGCCCAGCCCAGGAAGCGGTCAACCACGGCGCACGCTCCCCGGGGCGCCGTCGGCAGGGGGCGGCGGCGCGAGCACGTCGAGGATCGCCGCCAGCTCGGCGCGAAGCTCCGCGCGCGGGACGATGCGGTCCACGAAGCCGTGGGCGAAGAGGAACTCGGCGCGCTGGAAGCCGGCGGGCAGCTCCTCGGCGATCGTCCCCGCCGAGACGCGCGCGCCGGCGAAGCCGATCAGGGCGTTCGGCTCGGCCACGTTGACGTCGCCCAGGGCGGCGAACGAGGCGAAGACGCCACCCGTGGTGGGATCGGCCAGGACGGAGATGAAGGGGATGCCGGCCGCCCGCAGCGCCTCGAGGGCCGCGATCGTCTTGACCAGCTGCATGAGGGCCAGGGTCCCCTCCTGCATCCGCGCCCCGCCCGAGGCGCTGACGATGACGAGCGGGATCCCCGCGGCCAGCGCGCCCTCGGCCGCCCGGGCCACCTTCTCGCCCACCACCGAGCCCATGGAGCCGCCCATGAAGCCGAAATCGAGCGCGCAGACGGCGATCCGGCGTCCGACGAGCGAGCCGAAGCCCCAGGTTGCCGCGTCGCGCCGGCCGGTGGCCGCCTGGGCCGCCGCGAGCCGGTCCGGGTAGCTCTTGCTGTCCACGAAGCCCAGCGGGTCGCGGGAGACGAGCCCGGCGTCGCGCTCGCGGAACGACCCGGGGTCCAGGAGCTGGGCGAGACGGACGGGCGCCGAGACGCGGAAGTGGTGGCCGCACGAGGTGCAGACCCGCATCGCCTTGTCGAGGTGCTTGTTGAAGAGCATCTCGCCGCAGCCGGGGCACTTCGTCCACATGTCGGGCGGATAGCTCTCCCGGCGGGGCCGGAAGGGCAGGGTGATCGGCATCAGCGGAGCTCGACCGGCGAGCCGTCGCGTGACGCACGGGCGGCCCGGGCGAGGCGGACCGCGCGGGCCATCGGGTCGGTGGGGGCGCCCCGGGTCAGCCGCCACGCCACGAAGGCGGCGCCGGCCAGGCTCAGCGCGGCGGACGTGACCGCACCCCCGACCAGGAGCGGCCGGCGGGGAAGAGAGCGGATGGTGCCGAGGGCGGCGTCGGGGAGCTGGTCACCGCCGAACGGGTCGCCGATGCGGCGTGCCCATGCCAGGCGCGCCCAGGACAGCGGATCGACGCCGCGCGACGGCACCGGCCGGCGGATCGCCCGCGAGCAGGTCGTCCCCCAGCGCATCGTCGCCCATCAGGTCGTCCGCGGCCCCGGGGAATGGCAGGATCGCGCCCTCGCCCCCGGCCGCGACCGCGAGCCGCATTCCGGCGGCGGCCTCGGCGAGGCGACGGGCCAGGCGCTCCTCGAAGCGGAACGAGGGGTGGACGCGCACCAGCTCGTCGCGGAGACGGACGGCGGCGGCGCGGAGGCCGGGGTCGAGGGACGGGTCCGTCGGCGCGTCGGGCGCGCGCCGCTCGGCGGCCGCCAGCAACGCGTCGAGGTAGCGGTCGGTGACGAGGGCCTCGATCTCGACGCTCTCGAGCGCGGCCGAGCCGGTCACCGGACCGCTCCCCGGCCGCCGGGGTCGCGGGCGGCGGTGCGCAGCGCCTCGCCGCGGGCGCCCAGCTCGCGGGCCACGGCGATCACCGGACCCCTCCCCGGCCGCCGGGGTCGCGGGACGCTGGGCCGTGCAGAAGACCGTGGCCGTGGTGCGGCGCGTCTCGCCGCCCGCCGGGGTGGCGGGCCACGGCGGTCACCGGGCCTCTCCACGGCCGCCCAGGTCGCGGGCTACGGTGCGCAGCGCCCGGTGCAGGAGGACGCGAACCGCCCCCTCGGAGCGGCCCAGGACGCCGGCGATCTCGGTCGTGGTCATCTCCTCCACGAAGCGCAGGACGACGGCGCGGCGACGGTCGCCGGGGAGGCGGGCGACGGCGGCCCACGCGGCGGAAGCGTCCGCCCGGGCCAGCACGACTCCCTCGGGATCGTCGGGAGCGGCGGCCTCCCCGACGGCGTCGAGCGACGTGGCCGGACGGCGGCGGAGCGTGCGTCGCTGGTTGGCGACGACGTTCCGGGCGATCCGCAGGAGCCAGACGCGGAAGGTGGAGGCCTCCGGCCCCGCGTCGTCGGGCGCCTCCTCGCGGAAGCGCGGCAGGGCGCCGAGAGCGAGGAGGAACGTCCGCTCCGTCACGTCCTCCGCCTCGTGGTGATCGCCGAGCTCGTGGTACGCAAAGCTGTAGACCTGTGCGAGGTACTTCCGGTAGAGGGCGTCGAAGCGAGCCGGGTCGGCCTGCGCCTCCCGGACCATGCTCCGGTCCGGGTCGAGCGTGACGACCCTCCGGGCCGCGCCGGCTGCCTCCCCTCCCCTCACTCGTCCAAACACCGCTCGGCCCGTTCCGTTACGCGCCGGCCGCAGGCGCGGTCACGGCAGGGCTGGCGGCGTCGTTCGGGGCGCCGGTGGCGGCCGCGGGCGCGGTCGCGGCCGGGCTGGCGGCGGCGGGAGCGGTGGCGGGGGCGACCTCGCGGGCCTCGCCCGTCGGACCGGCCCGTTCCGCCTCGTCGGCCCATCCCGCCGCGCCGGCCAGGCGGGCGTGGGTCACGTCCCCCGCGTGCACTGCCCGCTCGCCGCCGGGCACCTTCGGGTCGGCCACAACGAGCGCTCCCGTCGCCGGGTCGAGGCCAAGCGCGCGCGCCTCCTCGGGCTCGGAGCTGTGCCCCTCGAGGCGAACGATCCGGCCCGTGGTGATCTGTCGCGCGGTCCAGTCGTCGATCGGGAAGCGCCCCGCGCGAAGCGCCTCCACCCGGGCCTCCAGGCGCGAGAGAAAGCCGTCGAGGAGGAGGGCCCGGTCGATCGGTCGGCCGCCGCTCGCCTCGGCCAGGCTCGTCATCGCCGGCGCGATCGCGGCCGGGAAGTCGGCGCGCGCCCAACCGGCGTTGAGGCCGATCCCGACGACGACCCGCGGGTCGTCCGTCCCGAGGCCGTCCGATTCGCCCAGGACGCCGCCCAGCTTGCGGATCGCCCCGCCGCCCAGCCCGGGCCCGTCGTGCTCCGGCGTGTCCCCCTCGATCACGAGGTCGTTCGGCCACTTCAGGCGGATGGCGCGGTCGCGGAGGCCGGCTGCGTCTTCGGCCGCGTCGGCCATCGCCAGGCTCACCACCGCGGCGAGGCGCCAGGCGTGACCGGGCGCGAGCCAGGCCGGCCGGAAACCCACCGAGAGGAGGAGCGCCGCCCCTGGCGGGGCCGTCCAGGTGCGCCCGGCGCGACCGCGGCCGGCGGTCTGCTCGTCGGCGACGGCCAGGCAGACCTCGGGCGTGCCGGCGGCCAGCCACGCGCGGACAGCGTCGTTCGTCGACCCGATCCGTCCGAAGCGCTCCTGCCGGGCGAGGAACGCCGTCACCGGCTCGCGGCCGGCCCGGGCTGTGCGGTCGGTCCCTCTTTCGCGCCCGAAGCGGGGCTCGCGGCCGGCGCGGCGCCCGGCGCCGGGCTTGCCGCGGGGTTCGCGCTTGCCGCGGGGTTGGCGCCCACTGCGGGATTGGCGACCGCCGCGGGGTTCGCGCTCGCTGCGGCGTTCGCCGCGCTGCCCGCCGTCCCGTCGACCGGGTCCGGGGTCGCCAGCTCGAAGGCGGCATGAAGCGCCCGGACGGCCGCCTCGACGTCGTGCTCGGCGATCGTGCAGGTGATCCGGACCTCGGAGGTGGAGATCATCTCGATGTTGACGCCGGCGTCGGAGAGAGCCCCAAACATCCGGGCGGCGTAGCCGGGGGTGTTGTGGAGGCCGGCCCCCACGATGGAGACCTTGGCGATCGAGGCGTCGGTGGTCATCTCCCGGAAGCCGAGGTCGCGGACGATCGGGTCCAGGACGCGCTTCGCCTTCGCCAGCTCCACCCGGGGCACCGTGAAGCTCATGTCGGTCGTGCCGCCGTGGCCCACGTTCTGGACGATCATGTCGACGCTGATGCCGCCGTCGGCGAGCGGCGCGAAGACGGCATGGGCGACACCGGGCCGGTCGGGCACCTCGACGAGGGTGATCTTGGCGACGTTCCGGTCGTGGGCGATCCCGCGGACCTTGTTGCGCTGCTCCACGAGCGGGTCCTCCTTGATGAGGGTGCCGGGGGCGTCCTCGAACGAGCTGAGGACCTCGATGACGACGTCGTTCACCCAACCGAGCTCGACGGCGCGGACCTGCATCACCTGGGCGCCCTGGTGGGCCAGCTCCAGCATCTCCTCGTAGCCGATGACGGGGAGCTGGCGGGCGTCGGGGACCAGGCGTGGATCGGCCGTGTAGATGCCCTTCACGTCGGTGTAGATCTGGCAGCGGTCGGCGCGGAGCGCGGCCGCGAGGGCGACGGCGGTGGTGTCGGAGCCGCCGCGGCCCAGGGTCGTGGTCTCCATCAGCTCGACGGCCCGCGCGCTCTGGCCCTGGAAGCCCGCGACGATGACCACCTTGCCGTCGGCCATCTCGGCCCGGATCCGGACCGGGTCTATCCCCGCGATGCGGGCCCGGCCGTAGGTGCCGTCGGTGACGATGCCGGCCTGGGCGCCCGTCAGGGCGATGGCCGGCAGCCCCAGGGCGTGGAGAGCCATCGACATGAGGGTGGCGCTCTGGTGCTCCCCGGTCGCGAGCAGCATGTCCAGCTCGCGCGGCTCCGGCTCGTCCGTGATCGCGGCGGCAAGCGAGAGGAGCTCGTCGGTCGTGTCGCCCATCGCGGACACGACGACGCAGAGGTCGGCGCCCTCGGCGCGCACGAGCGCGATCCGGCGGGCGACGCGGCGGATCCGGTCGGCGTTCGCGACCGAGCTGCCGCCGAACTTCATGACCACGAGTGGGTGCGACATCGGCCCGGATTGTAGCGCGCGGGCGCCGCGGGGCCCTCTGAGGCCGGGCCCGTCGAAGTTGCGGCGGGGCGCGGGGCCGGGCGGAGAGCCGAGGAGGCCACGCTCGAATCCCTGCCTGGCCGCGCCTGCTCCCCTGCGGCGACGCGGCGCGATACGGCGGCGGGGGCGGTTGCATGCTGCGCCATCTTTTCGGCCTCGTGGGACGCTGGCTGGCCGCTCCGTCAGGGCTTGTGGCATCGTGCGCGCGGATCGCGGGGCGAGGCGGCGTCCGGGGCGGTGGCAGCAAGGAAGGATGGCGTGCTGCGCAACGCGGGTGCAGTGCCAGACGGGTGGTGCGCGTCGCCGCCGGAAACGCCCGAGACGCCGGAGACGCCGCCGACCGGGGCGACTCGGCGATCGCGAAGTCGCGGGTTTGCGTCCGCGTGAGTGCCCGATGAGTGAGTCGTGCTTCACTCCTCGACGTGAGCGGACGATCCAGCGTCGAGGTCAAGTCGGAACGCCGCGCCGGCGAGATTCGGCGGGGCCTCGGCCGCGACTTCGCGGAGACTCGCCGCGATGCCGTGCTCTCGCGCGCGGCGGTCGCCCGCGCCGCCGGCATGAGCCCGTCGACGGTCGGTCGAGTCGAGGCGGGAACGATCGAACCGGACGTCGAGACAATGGTTCGCATGGCGTCGGCTCTCGGCTGCGACATGTCAATTCGTCTCTTCCCGATGGGCGCGCCTCTGCGGGACCGCTTCCAGGCACCGATGCTCGAGGCATTCCTGGCGTTCGCCCACCCTGCGTGGCGAAGGAGTGTCGAGGTGCCCGTCGTCGGAACCGTCCGCGGCGTCGTCGATTGCGCGCTCGGCCACCCGGCGCGCCCTCTGCTCGTGGCCGCCGAGATCCAGTCGGAAATTCGTCGAGCTGAGGAGACCATCCGGCGCTCGACAGACAAGGCGGACGCGCTTGGGCGCAGCTCGCTGGGCTCGGTCACGGCGGCCTCCTTCCGTGTCGACGCGGCGGAGACTTCCCGCGTTCTCGTCCTGCGATCGACGGTCGGCACGCGGGCGACATTGCGGGACTTCCATGGAGCGTTCGCCGCGGCTACCCGGCACGCACCGCCGATGTGTTGGCGGCGCTCCGAGATCCCCTGATCGCGTGGCCCGGGCCGGCCATCATCTGGGTGAACCTGCAGGGCCGCGAGGCGACGATCATGGACGCGCCGCCGCGGTTCATCGCGGTCGGCCGGTGACGCGCGCCGCACGCGCTGGGCAGGACCGCGTCACCGGCCGCTGACGGGCCCGTTGCGCAGGGCGCGATCCTTCCTCCCTGACACTCCTCCCGGTGGCTCCTGGCCTTCGGAGCGTTGCGGCTCACGCGCGAATCGGGGCACAGGGGGCTGATTGGGGGGCCCGCACCAGGAACCTTGGCGTGGCACGCAACCGCGGTCAGCCGGACACCAGCAGCGATGCTGCGAGGCGCGACCCGGGTCCCGCCGCGCCGCGTCGGGCCTGCCTCCATCCCAGCGAACACGCCTGCCTGCACACCCGGCGCATGCGCGGCGCCTGGTTCGCGCAGGAGCAACGACGCCGACCACCAGAGCGCCGACGTCACATGCCCATTCGGGCGAGCGCGACGCGGGGCCGGGCGGGACCCTATGCCCCGAGCGGCTGCTCCACGCGGGCGCCTGCGTTGCGCGGGGCGACCAGCTCCACGCGCCCCGGCAGGTCCAGGTCGGCCGCGGCCGCCCGGAACGCGCCCTCGATCCGGGTCAGGCCGGAGAGGGAGTCGGCAAAGGCGATGATCGTCGAGCCCGCGCCGGACAGGCACGCGCCCAGCGCCCCGGCGTCGCGGGCCGCGGCCACGAGGGCGGGAAGCTGCGGGAAGACGGCCGCTCGATACGGCTCGTGAAGGCGGTCCACGGTGAGGTGCCGGAGCCCCTCGGCGCTGCCGACGGCGAGCCCGGCCACGCCGAGCGCCACCCGCTGGAGGTTGGCAACCGCGTCCGCCAGCGGCACGAGCTCCGGGAGCGCCGCCCGCATGTTGCGGGTGGCGAGGCGCAGGTCGGGGATGAACAGGACTGCCCGCAGGTCCCGCGGCACGTCCAAGCGGATCGCCGTCGGCGCCTCGCCGTGCGCCGCGATCGTGAAGCCACCGAGGAGAGCCGCCGCCGCGTTGTCGGGGTGGCCCTCGATCTCGGTCGCCAGGGCGAGCGTTCGCTCCACGCCCAGCGACTCCCCCGCCAGCGCCGCCCCCGCGAGCAGACCGCCCACCGTGGCGGCCGCCGACGAGCCGAGGCCCCGGGCCAGGGGAATCCGGTTGAACATCTGGATCCGCCAGCCCAGCTCCCCGGCGCCATCGCCGCGGACCTCGGCCAGGCCGCGCTCGAGACCCACCACGAAGGCGTTCGAGCGGTCCCCGGGCAGCTCGCCGGCGCCCTCGCCCTCCACCGCCAGCTCGACGCCGGCGCCCGGCCTGACCAGGCATTCCACCTCGACGCGATCGATGATCTCCAGGGCCACGGCCAGGCAGTCGTAGCCGGCACCGAGGTTGGCGCTGGTGGCCGGGACCTCGACCGCGATCCAGCGCCCGTCCAGGTCGGCGAACCGGCTCATCGCCATGGGACGACCCTCGCCGGCGGCCCGTTCGGCGCCCCGGCGGCCCGTTCGGCGCCCCGGCAGCTCGCCCGTTGATCGCGCTCGGCCGGCCGACGCCGGAAGCGGGCTTGCCCGTCCAGCTCGGCGAACCGATTGATCGCCATGGGGCGACCCTCGCCGGGAGCCCGTTGAGCGCCTCGGCGGCTCGCCCGTTCAGCGCCATCCGAGCGCCTCCATCACGGCCGGCAGGGTCGCCTCCGCCTCCAGCGGGGGCTCCACGAGGCGGGCTCCGCTGTCGGGGTCCTTCAGGCCGTGTCCCGTCAGGACGCAGACCACCGTCGCGTCGGGATCGAGGCGCCCCTCGGCGCGCAGCTTGCGGACCCCGGCGAGACTCGCCGCGGAGGCCGGCTCGCAGAAGATGCCGGCCAGGCGGACGACGTCCCGGTAGGCGGCCAGGATCTCGTCATCGGTCACCGCCTCGATCAGCCCGCCGGATTCGTCGCGGGCAGCGGTCGCCTTCTCCCACGAGGCCGGGTTGCCGATCCGGATCGCCGTCGCGAACGTCTCCGGGTGCTCGATCGGGTGCCCCAGCACGATCGGCGCGGCGCCGGCGGCCTGGAAGCCCCACATCGCCGGCAGGCGGTCGATCACCCCGGCAACGTGGTACGCCCGGAAGCCCATCCAGTAGGCGCTGATGTTGCCGGCGTTGCCGACCGGGATCGCGAGGACGTCCGGCGGGCCGCCGAGGTCGTCGCAGACCTCGAAGGCGGCCGTCTTCTGGCCCTCCAGGCGATACGGGTTGACCGAGTTCACGAGGGTGATCGGGCGCTCGTCCTGGTCGGCCAGCTCGCGGACCGCGGTGAGGGCGGCGTCGAAGTTGCCCCGGACGGCGAGCACCTTCGCCCCGGCCGCCTGGGCCTGCAGGAGCTTGCCTGCCGCGATCTTGCCGGCCGGCAGGACGACGACGACTTCCAGGCCGGCGGCGGCCCCGTACGCCGCGGCCGAGGCGGACGTGTTGCCGGTGGAGGCGCAGACGATCGAGCGGGCGCCACCCTCGAGCGCCTTCGCGACGGCCATCACCATCCCGCGATCCTTGAAGGAGCCGGTCGGGTTGACGCCCTCGAACTTCAGGTGGAGGTTGCGCAGGCCCCACGCGGCGCCGAGGCGCTCGGCGCGGACCAGCGGCGTGGCGCCCTCGCCGAGGGTGAGGCGCGGGGTCGCCTCGGTGAGCGGGAGGTAGGACGCGAAGCGGTCGAGGAGGCGCGGGCGCGCCGGCCCCAGGGTTGCCGGACCGGCCACGGCCCGCACGAACGCTGCCCCCGCCGGGTCCGCCATCAGTCGGTGACCGGGTAGAGCGTGACGTCCACGCCGGCGGGCAGGCGGGAGGCAATGGCCGCCCGGACCTGCTCGAGCGAGAGCGGCCCGCTCCGGACCGCGGTCCCGCCGTCGACCTCCTCTATCGCGGCCGTCTCGCCCAACTCCAGGCCCGCCGGCGCGATCCCGGGCAGGAAGGCGAACCAGCAGCGGGCGTCGGCGAACGGGTCGGCGGCGTCGGCGAACGGGTCGGCGGCGTTGGCGACGAGCGGCGCCTCGTCGGCGGGCGCGAGGCCGGCCCAGGTGCTTCCGCCCCCGCGCGCGATCGCCAGCAGGTCGCCGAGGACAGCGCTGCTCGTGGCCTCGCCGCCGGCGCCGGGGCCGGAGAAGGCGACCGTGCCGACAGGGTGGGCCAGGATCTCGATGCGGTTCAGGACGCCATCGGTTCCTCCGAGCGCGCCGTTCCGCGGGACCGCGGTGGGCAGGACGGTGGCCGCGAGGCTGCCCGCGCCGGAACCCTGCTCGGCGACTGCGAGGAGCTTGATGGCGAGCCCGAGGAGCGCCGCGCCCTCGATTTCCTCCGCCGTGACGCCTGTCACGCCGGGCCGGCCCCGGCCGCGGACCGACGGCGGCGTGCGCAGGACGCTCGCCGGCTCGACCCACGAACCGAAGGCGAGGCGCGCCAGGAGGACCAGCTTGTTGACGGCGTCGTCGCCCTCGACGTCGCCGCGGGGGTCGGCCTCCGCGTAGCCCTTCGCCTGCGCCTCGGCGAGGACGTCGCCGTACGACCGGCCGCCCTCGCTCATCGCGGTGAGAATGAAGTTGGTCGTCCCGTTCACGATCCCGCGGACTCGCGAGACGGTGTTCACGGCGAGGTCCGCGGCGAGCGGCGAGAGGATCGGGATCCCGCCGCCGACGGCGGCCTCGAAGCGAAGCGTCGCGCCGGTCCGGCGGGCGATCGCCTCCAGCTCCGGGCCGTGGTGGGCGACCATGTGCTTGTTCGCGGTGACGACCGCCTTGCCCGCCCCCAGCGCGGCGGCGGCGAGAGTGCGGGCCGGCTCGTCGCCGCCCATCAGCTCCACAACGACGTCGATCGCGGGGTCGGCGACGAGGTCGGCCGCGGCGTCGGTCAGGATGGCGGCCGGGATCCCTCGCGCCGCGGCCTTCGCGAAGTCCTTCTCGGCGACGCCGGCGAGGACGAGGCGGGCGCCGTCGAATGGGGCGAGCTTCTCGGGACGCTCGAGGAAGGCCTGCACGACGGCGCCGCCGACGGTGCCGGCGCCGAGCACCGCGACGCGGAGTGGGGCTCGAGTGGACATGGCGGAGATCGTAGCCGACGCGCGCCGGGCCCGGGCCGCGGCGCGCCGGTGGTTCGGCCGGCGTCCCGGGGCGTCCGGGGCTCCCGACTGCCCTCCGCCACCCGCCGCCCGGTACACTGCCCGGCGATGACCAGCACGCTTCCCTCGAAGGCCCGTTGCTTCAGCGGAATCCAGCCCTCCGGCGCCCCCCACATCGGCAACGACCTCGGCGCGATCCGCAACTACGTCGCCCTGCAGGACCGCTACGAGTCGATCTACTGCATCGTCGACTTCCACGCTCTCACGACCGTCCACGACCCGGACCGCCTGCGCCGCCAGACCCGCGAGATGGCAGCCGCCCTCCTGGCCCTCGGCCTCGACCCCTCGAAGTGCACCCTCTTCGTGCAGAGCCACCGGCCCGAGGTGGCGGAGCTGATGTGGCTCTTCTCCACCGTCACGCCGGTCAGCTGGCTGCTGCGCACGCCGACCTACAAGGAGAAGCGGGCGAACCAGCCCGACGACGTCAACCACGGCCTGCTCACCTATCCGGTCCTCCAGGCGGCCGACATCGTCCTCTACAAGGCGTCCGTGGTTCCCGTCGGGAAGGACCAGGCTGCCCATCTCGAGCTCTCCCGCGAGATCGTCCGCGCCTTCAACGCCCGCTACGGCGAGACGTTCCCGGAGCCCCGGGCCGTCCACACCGACGCGCCGATCGTGCTCGGCACCGACGGCGCCAAGAAGATGTCGAAGTCGCTCGGGAACACGATCGAGATCTTTGCCCCCGACGACGAGATCCGGCGCCAGGTGATGGGGATGGTCACCGACACCCTGCGCGGGAAGCGGACCGATCCCGGCCACCCGGAGCGCTGCAACGTATGCCAGCTCCACCGTTTCTTCGGCGACGACTACGCCGAGATCTGGGAGGGCGAGCGGACGGCGCGCACCGGCTGCGTCGACACCAAGAAGCTCCTCGTGGAGCGGCTGCTCCGCTTCTACTCCGGGGCGCGGGAGCGCTACGCGGAGCTCGTCGCGCACCCGCAGCGAGTGGACGAGATCCTCGACGAAGGGGCGGCGCGCCTGAAGCCGGTCGTGGACGCGACGCTCGCAGAGGTCCACGAGAAGATGGGCCTGCGGTAGCGGCCTCTCGAGTCGGCCGAGCCTCCGCCGTTCCCGAGCCCACGCCCGCCGTTCCCGAGCGTCCGCCGGCCCCGAGCCTCCGAGCGCCGTTCCGAGCCTCCGCCGCCCTGCTAGGATCGCCGCAGGCCGGGCCCGCCGGGCCCGCGAGATCGGCAGCGATGGACCAGCTCGAGCCGCGCACCGAACCGCAGCCCCCGCGGGCGCCCAGCGCGCCTCCCGGCACGCCCGCCGGGGCGTCGCCGCCCGGTCCCATCCTGACCCCGAGGGAGCACCGCTGGCTGGAGATCGTCCTGGCCCTCGGCTCGATCGCCCTCTTCTTCGTGGTCGTGAGCCAGCTGGCGAGCGTCTGGGCCGTCTTCTCCGACCTGATCCTGATCTTCTTCTTCGCCTGGCTCCTGGGGTTCGTGCTCGAGCCCGTCGCGGGACTGCTGGCCCGGTTCATGCCTCGCGTCGTCGCGGTGGCGATCGCCTACGGGGCCGTTGCCGTGGCCGCATTCGGCCTGATCGTGGTGGCAGCCTCCGCGCTCTTCACCTCGATCTCCGACTTCCTCGGCAACCTGGACCAGTTCCGGCAGGACCTCCTCGCCCTGGTCCGCCCCATCTCGAACTGGCTCACCTCGCTCGGCTTCGGCCAGGTCGACCTGACGGCGCAGGCCGAGACGCTCCTGGGCACGCTCGCCGCGCAGGCTCAGAACCTGCTCGGGCCGCTCCAGAACGTGGCCGTCGCGAGCATCGGGTTCGTGGGGAGCATCCTGATCGTGTTCTTCCTCGCGGTCTTCATCTCGATCGACCGCGCCGACATCGGGAGCTTCATCCTCCGGCTGGTGCCGCCCGCGTACGGCCGCGAGGCGCACGTGCTCAGCGAGAGCGTCGGCCGGTCGTTCGGCGGCTTCATCCGGGGCATGGTCGTGATCGGCGGGTCGTACGCGCTGGTCGCGCTGCTCTGCAACGTGCTGCTGGGACTGGACTATGCCGCCGTCACGACCTCGGCCTCGGGCATTCTCATGGCGATCCCGTTCTTCGGGCCCTTCTTCTCCTGGGCGCCGCCGGTCATCGTGGCGGCGGTGACGAAGCCCGACGCCGTCGTGCCGGCGATCGCGATCATGGGCGTCGGCTGGTTCGTCAACCAGAACATCCTCCAGCCGCGCGTCCTGGCGGGCGCCGTGGGCCTCCACCCGGTCGTCGTCCTCGCCTCCGTGCTGATCGGATCGAAGCTCCTCGGGATCCCGGGCGCCGTCTTCGGCCTGCCGGTGGCCGCGGTCATCTCGTCGTTCTTCTTCTACTTCCTGCGCCGGACCGCGAACCCCGACGAGCGCTCGGTGGCGGCGCGGGCGGCGCGGCACGTGGCCGAACGCGATGGGCGGCCGAAGCGGGTGCTGCGCGAGCCGCGGCCCGGCGAGGCCGAGGAGATCGACGACGACGCCGACGCGGGGGGGCCGGTCGGCGACGGCCACGCCGGAGACGGCGGTGCGGGCGCCATTGCGCCCGGCGCCGGTGCTCCAGGCGGCGCCCCGCGGGTGGAGCCATGACGGCCCGGCCGCGAATCCTCGTCACCAATGACGACGGCATCGAATCGCGCGGGCTCCTGGCCCTCAAGCAGGCGCTGGAGCCGCTCGGCGAGGTGCTCGTCATCGCGCCAGAGACCAACCAGAGCGCGGTGGGGCACTCGCGGACGATGTGGCGCCCGCTGCGCGTCCGCGAGCGGACGCTGGCAGACGGCTCGCCCGCCTGGTCGATCGACGGCTCGCCGTCCGACGCGGTCGGCCTCGTCTTCCTCGGCCTCCTCCCGGGCCCGATCGACCTCGTGGCGAGCGGCATCAACCACGGGGCGAACCTGGGCAACGACATCACCTACTCCGGGACGGTGAGCGCGGCGATGGAGGCGGTCCTGAACGGCTGCCCGGCCTTCGCGATAAGCCACGACGACTACAAGCCGGACGACTTCGAGCTCGCGATGGCGGCGGCGCGCGTGGTCGCCCGCGCGATCCTCGCCCGGGGCCTCGAGCCCGAGCAGCTCCTCAACGTGAACGTCCCGGCCATCCCCCTCGCCGAGTGCGCCGGCTTCGAGGTCGCGCGCCTCGGCAAGCGCACCTACCAGGACGAGCTGATCCGCCGCGAGGACCCCCGCGGCGTGCCCTACTACTGGGTGGGCGGCTCACCGCCCACGGGCCACGCGATCCCCGGCACGGACGTCGACGCGGTGCTGCGCAACCGGGTGTCGATCACGCCGATCCAGCTCGACCTCACGGCGGACCGCTTCCTCGAGCGCCTCCGCGGGTGGGAGCTGACGCTCGGGGATTAGGGCCACGCACCGACGGGTCCCGCGCGAGCCCTCCAGCCCGGGGTCAGGCCGGCGCGTCAGCCTCGTAGGCGAGCACGGGCACGCCCATCCGCACGAAGTCGTCCGGGTTGCGGGTCACGACCGTCGCGCCGAGCGACCAGGCGACGCCGGCGATGAGCGCGTCGCCGAGGGTTCGCGGACTCGTCCGGCCACCGCGACGGCGGGCCTCGCCTGCCCAGCGGGCCGCGTCGGGGTGCGTCGAGACGTACTCCAGCGCCTCGATCATCACGCCGATCGCCGTCAGCTCGTCGTCGCCGCCGCGCGAGCATGCCTCGGCCACCACAGCGTCGCAGGTGTAGAGGTCAGCGGTCTCCTCGAACAGGCGCCGCGCCAGCGCCACGGCGCCGGGCCGGTCGGCGGCGTGATCGATCAGCAGCGTCGTGTCCAGCAGGTACGGCATCCGGCTCCTTCACATGATCCGCTGGCTCCAGGTTCGGACGATCCCATGACTGCCGGATTCCGCGCAGGATGTCGAGGGTCTCCTCCGGGGTCCGACCCCAGGTGGCCGACCCCTTCAGCTTGCCCCGGTTCTCTTCCCAGACCTTCTTCATCCGGTCGCGCTTCGCCTGCTTCAGCAGGACCTCGGCGATCCAGGCGCTGCGGCCGCGCGGGCCGGCCACCTCGTCGATGATCGCCAGCGTCTCGGCGGGGAGGGTGACGTTCGTCCGAACGAGCGGCATGGCGGACCTCAGCAAGAGACGCAGTGTGCAAATACGTGTGCCTACACTAGCACACGGCGCGGTCGGCGACCGGCGCGGGTCGGCGCCGGAGGCCCGCGTCAGCGCCAGAGGCCTGCCTGGCGCTTCGCCGGCGAGGTGCCGGGGGTGGTGCCCTTCTTCGTACCCCTCTTCCGCCGTTCCGCCAGCTCGAGCGATACCAGCATCAGCTCGTTGACCCGGCGCTCGAACTCGGGAACCGTCGCCTCCGGGATGGTCAGGCAAACCTCGCGAAGAGCCGTTTCGAGCTGATACCAGAGGTCGCCCCGGCGGACCTCGTACAGCGGGTAAGCGCTGTTGATCACCACGCGGCGGACGCCATCTTCCACTACGAGCGCGCTCCGAAGGCGTGGATCGAGGCGGCGCACCACCACCTCGGCCGCCCCTCGGCGACGGATCGTCCCCGGGCCGCCTCCGGCGCCCGGGCGCGGCAGACGGGGCGCGGGCTGGGTAGATGCCGAGGAAGCCTGATCGACGGCCTCATCGCCGGCGCCCGACTCCCCGGGCAGTCCGGCAGGCTTCCGGACCCCTTCAAGCGCGAGCTGGCCGCCGGGCTCGTCGCCGCCCACGGCGACGTCGGACTCGAAGAGCCGACCCTCCTCCAGCAGTCGAAGGGCCTTCGCCAGGATCCTGCGCACCTGCTCCGCCGTCCGCGCGGCCTCGGGAGTCACGGCCGATGCGGGCTCTCGGGTGAGCCGACGAACGGCGGGCGCCAGGAGGGCGTGCAGCCGTGCCTCCACCGCGGCCCACACCTCGCTCCCGCGGTCGACGTCCGCCTTGTTCATCGTGACCGGGACGTGTGGCAGCTCCACCTCGCCCACCAGGCGGTTGAGGGCCGGGTGGGCAGCCGGCGTCGGATGGCCGAACCATTCCGGCGCCCCGACCAGGCGGCCCAGGTGGTAGAGACGGATCCCGGCGTCCGCCACGCCGGGAGGCGGCGGCTCGGGCAGCAGGCCCCACCAACCCCGGATGAGGCGACCCGCCGCGCGCACCGAGAGCTCGTGACGCTCGTCGAGGGTCCAGGGGCGGGGCGCAACCGGGGCGCGGTTGACGACCATCCTGGCCGCGCCGGCCTCGAGCATCGGCCGGTATGTCTCCGCGAGCCGCTCCGCCAGCCGCCGCGGGTCGAGCTTCCGGTCGACCTCGCCGATCTCGATGCGCACGTAGCCAAGGTCGGCGGCGACGATCTTCTTCCGGGCGTGCAGGTCGTACGTCCGCAGGCGGGCCCGATCGCGGTAGGCGGGATCCTCGAACCCGTAGGCGTCCGCGTCCCCGGCCGCCGAAGCCACGATCTCGAAGCGGTTGCCCAGGTGGCCGATGGCGGCCTTGCCGCCCTGCCCATAGCGCCCGATCCGATCGCCTGACTTCTTCGACGAGGCGCCCCAGCGGAGGTAGTCGCGCTCGATTGCCGCGGGACTCATGCCGGTCCCCCCGATGATCTCGAGGACCAGCCGTCCGGGATGGACGGCGAGTTCCAGCTCGAGCGGCCGCCCGGCCACCCGGCTGTCGACCGCGTTGTCGATCAGCTCGAGAACGGCGTCGACGGGGGTCCGGTAGTTGGCGAACAGGGCGGCCGTGAGGCGCGGGTCGATGCGCTCGCGAACGACGCGCCGGGAACTCACCCGCCTGGTCGGCCTACTCGCCGACCTTGACGAACGCGGCCGTGAGGCTGGCGACGACCGCCGCGCCCATGCCGGTGCCCTTCGCCTCCCAGTTGACGTCACCGCCCTCCGCGACGACCAGCCAGGCGCCTCCTCCGGCATCGACGAGCCGAGCCGAGCGGCCCCCGAAGGAGGCCGTGCCGGCGTCCGGACCGGCCGGGATGCAGCCGTCGACGCCGGCGCAATAGGTCCCCTCGCGCACCTCGAGCCGCGCGCCGGCCGGGCCCTTGTAGGCAATCGTCATCTTCCCGCCGCCGGCCAGACGGAACTGCCCGGCGTCGACGAACCAGCCCGCAGGCAGGACGGCGCAGTAGACATCCCAGGCGACCGCCCTCGCGACTGCCACGAAGAAGTCCCGGTTGTCATCGTTGCCGCTGCAGTCGGCGGCGCCACCGGGCGCGCCGGAGGCCGCCGGCGACTCCGTCGGCTCGGCGGAGGGCTCGCCGGTCGGCGGCTCGCTGGCCTCGCCCGTGGGCTCCTCCGTCGGAGCGCCGGACGACTCGCCCGTGGGCGTCGGCTCCCCGCTCGGAGACGCCGCGGCGGACCCCGACGGTGGTGCCGGCGTGCGCGTGGCCGTGGTGCCACAGGCCGCAACGAGCAGGGCCAGGGCGACGAGGAAGATGAGCGCGGCTGGTCCCGTCCGGGGGCCGCGCGGTTCACGAGCGTGGGTCACTTCGCCAGCCTAGCCGCCGGGAGTCGCGCGGTCAACGCGGACCGTCGACCTGGAGACCGTCGACCTGGAGACCGGCCCGAACCCCAGGCAGCGCGGGCGAGAGCATCACGGCCGAGACCGCGGCCTCCGCGGCCACGCTCGCCGGGCCGCCGGTCAGGGCGACGTCCACGCCGAAGACGGTCCTGACGCGCTCGCGCGTGAGGACGGCCGCCGGCGGCCCGTCGGCGACGATCCGGCCGCCGTCGAGCACGACGAGGCGGGGGAAGAAGTGCCGGGCGAGCGTCAGGTCGTGGAGGACGGCCAGGACGGTGGTCCCTTCGCGGGCATTGAGATCCGCGAGCAGCTCCATGACGGCGACCTGGTGACGGAGATCGAGGTGGGCCGTCGGCTCGTCGAGGACGAGGAGCGGCGCGGCCTGGGCGACGGCGAGGGCGACGAGGACGAGCTGGCGCTCGCCCAGGGAGAGCTCGCGGGCGTCGCGTCCCCGGAGGCGGTCGATCCCGACACGCGAGATCGCGGCGTCCACGGCAGCGCGATCCGCGGGCCGCGGGCCGCGGAAGGGATCTTCGTGCGGGAGGCGGCCCAGGGCCACCACCTCCTCGACGCGGGCCGAGAAGGGAAGGGTCGCCTGGCCCGGCACGGCGGCCAGCCGCCGCGCGATCGCCGGCCGGTCGAGCGCATCGACCGGGTCCCCGCCGAGGAAGGCCTGTCCGCTGCGCGGCACGACGAGCCCGGCCAGGACCCGCAGCAGAGTCGACTTCCCGGCCCCGTTCGGTCCCACGAGCGCCACCCGCTCGCCCGGCGCGATCGAGAGGCTCACCCCGCGGAGCACGGTCCGCTCGCGATAGGCGACGACGACGTCCTCGAACGCCGCCTGGGCGACGCCGGCGACCCGCGGGGCGATGTGGGCGGCCGTCGTCACAGCTCGTACCCGCCGCGCCACGTCGTCACAGCTCGTACCCGCCGCGCGCCGAGCGGAGCAGGGCGAGGAAGAAGGGAGCCCCGATGACGGCCGTGACGACGCCGACCGGGATCTCGCCGAGCACGCGGGCGAGGAGGTCGGCGACGACGAGGAGCACGGCACCGAGGAGCGCCGCGAGCGGCAGGACATGGCGGGCGTTGGGACCGACGACGAGGCGGACGAGGTGCGGGGCCACCAGCCCGACGAATCCGATGAGGCCGGAGACCGCCACGGCCGCGGCGGTGACGAGGGTGGCCAGGCCGAGGAGGATCCCCCGCTCGCGGCGAACGTCCACGCCGAGGTGGGCCGCCGCCTCCTCGCCGAGGAGCAGGCCATTGAGGGCGCGAGCGCGGGCGAGGATCGCGATGCTCCCGCCGACCACGAGCGGCGCGGCCATCGCCAGGCGCATCCAGGACGACCCCTCCAGGCCGCCGAGGAGGAAGGCGAAGATCTGGCGGAGGTTCGCGCCGGACAGGTACATGGTCATCGCGAGGCCGGCCGCAAGCAGCGAGCCGACCGCGTAGCCGGTCAGGAGGAGCCCGGTGAGCGGCGCCAGCGGACCGCCGCGCCCCAGGCGGTAGACGACGGCGACGGCGGCTAGCCCGCCGGCGAACGCCATGACGTTGAGGAGGCCCAGGTCGAGGAGCGCGACGCGGACGGGGATGAGGACCGCGATCGCCGCCCCGAGCGCCGCCCCGGAGGCGGTCCCGAGCACGTAAGGGTCCGCGAGCGGGTTCCGCAGCAGCCCCTGGAAGGTGGCCCCGGCCACGGCCAGGCCCGCCCCGACCACGACCGCGGTCAGGACGCGCGGCAGGCGCAGCTCAAGAACGATCGTCTCGGCCGAGGGAGCCCAGGTCCGATCGACGGGAAGGCCGAGCGCATGGAGGATGATCCCGATCGTGTCGCCCGGCGCGACGGCGACGCTCCCGGCCGCGACGCCGAGGACGACGACCGCCGCCCAGGACGGCAAGGCCGAGGAGGGCGAGGGCGGCCGGGCGCGGCGCTCCGGCAGGCCGTCGGAGACGGACCCGGGCGAGGGCGAGGCTTCGGCCGCCGATCGTCACCGGGATCGCATCCTAGGGTGCCGTCGTCGAGGACGGCGCGGGCGGCAGGGCGACCGAGGGGTCGATCGCGAGCACCAGCGCTCGCAGCCCCTCGGCGAGTCGCGGGCCGGGGCGCGTCACGACCACGTCGTTCACGGGTCGAACCGCGCCGCTCTTCACGGCCGTCATGACGCCCCAGCCGGGGCGCGCCGCGACGATCCCGGGCGTCGTCCCGTAGGCGGCATCGCCGAGCACGACGACCTGCGGATCGGCGGCCACGAGCCTCTCGAGCGGGATCGAGAAGACGGTCCGGCTGCCGGTGGTGATCGGGTCGCCCCCGGCAAGCCGGATCATCTCGGCGAGGAAGGAGTCGTCGGCCGGCCCGTAGATCTCCTTCGTGGCGTCGAGCTCGTAGAAGACGCGCGGGCGCGCCCCGCCGGCGGCGGCGATCGCCTCGCCTATCGCGCCGATCTCCGCCTTCATCCGCTCGGCGAGGGCCGCGCCGGCCGCCGGTTCGCCGGCCGCCGTGGCGACGAGCTCGATGTCCTTCAGCACCGTGGCCACGTCGGGGGCGTAGACGACGAGCACCGGGATCCCGAGCGTCCGGAGCTTCGCCAGCGCGTCGGGGCTGTTGAAGCCGTTGCCCCCGGCCACGACGAGGTCGGCCTCGAGGCCGACGATCTTCTCCACGTCCACGCCCTGGTAGGAGGCGACGGCGGGGAGGGCGGCCGCCTCGGGAGGGTAGTCGTCGAAGTCGGTCCTGCCGACGACCCGGGCTCCGGCGCCGACGGCGAAGAGGATCTCGGTGGTCGCGGGCGTGAGCGAGACGATTCGCTCCGGCCGCGCCGGGATCGTGACCGCGGTGCCCTCGTCGTCGGTGATGGTCAGGGGAAACGCAGCCGCCGCGACCGGCGTATGCGTGGGGACGGCGGTCGGGGTCGGGGTCGGCGCGGGAGCCTGGGTCGGCACCGGACCCTGGGTGGGCGCCGGCGTGCCGGCGGCGGCAGCCCCGCAGGCGGCCACGAGGAGACCGAGCAGGGCGACGATCGCGATCGATCGAAGGGGGCGGGCGGCGCGGATGGCGGGCGTGGCGCGGACGGCGCGGAACGAAGTCAGACGCACGGGGACCTCACTGGTCGAGGGGAGTGATGGCGCGCGGGCGCGCGGGCGCGGCCACGGGCGGGCGCGCGGTGCCGGACGCAAGGTCCCTAGGTGACGGGAATCATGCCTGCCTGCCCCTTTCTCTCGAGGGTTAGTGCGGCTGCACCGTGGGGCCGGCGACCGGACTTCCGTCCCGGAGGGGACGGTCACCGTAGCGGGACTGTGCCGGAATCGCACCGGCTTCGCGACCACGCGGTGGGTCTTGTGACGGGGGGAGCGTAGCACGTGGTCGCGCGTCCCGCGGCGGGGCCCGGCGGCCCGGGAGGGCTGCGCCCGGCCGCGGCAGCGCCCCGCCCGCCACTCCGATAAGGGGCCGATAAGCGGTCCCGGGCAGACTCCGGGGGTGCGGCGCCGCCCGAGCGTCGCGCTCACCCGCCTCCTCCCGCCACGGTCATCCCGCCGGAGGAGGTCGCACCGGATGTCGTCCGGAAGATGGAACCGCCGGCCCATGCTCCTGCTGCTCGCCGCCTTGCTCGCCACGTCGGCCGCCGCGCCCGGCGGTTCGACGCAGGCCGCCTACCCGGGGACCGTCGCCTCGAACAGGACCGCCTTCGCGCCGCCCTGCCTCTCCTTCGTCGACCCGTACCCAGAGAAGCTGCGCAAGGCGGCCGTCGCCGGCCTCACCGCCCTCGGCTACGAAACCCGCTCCTACACGGGAGCCGCCTTCACGCGGGCCACTTACCTGGCCCGCACGGTCAACGACTGGGGCACCTACGTCCACAGTCACGGCGATCACTACTGGTACGCCGCGGACGGCCGCCGCTACAGCGGCTTTCGCGACGACTCCGGCTCGTGCACCCAGTCCGTCGTCTACTCGAAGGAGATCGCGGTCAGGCGCGCCGGCCGGCAGAGCAATCTCGTCTTCATGTCGATGTGCCATGTCGGCGAGGAAGCCTCGACGATGCCCGGCGCATTCGAGATCGCGAAGAAGAAGTACGTCGAGGGGACCTGGGGTGGCCCGGCGTTCTTCGTCGGCTACCTCGGCGACGCGTGGGACAACGACGAGTGGGCGTTCGAGGTCGCCTTCTGGACCGCGATCGGGCCGGGCTACGGCGCCGGCGAGGCGTTCGATGTCGCGGCAGCGCAGGTCTTCAGCCACCCGTTCGAGGCGAACTGGTGGGGCTCGTACGACTACACCGGCCGGGCGGGTCCCCTTTCCGGCTGCAACAGGTGCCTTTGAGGTGCGCGTGATGGCTGGCCGCTCTTCCCTCGCCCGCCGCGCGGGCGTCCTTCTCCCGCTTGCCCTGGCCGTCGCCGCGGCCGCACTCCTCGTCGGCGGGCCCTCCGGGCCGGACGCCGGCGTCGCCGGTGACCGCTATCGGGCCGGCGAGGCAGCCACGGAGCGCACGCTCCTCGCCGGGGACGACGCCGCTCGCGCCCGTGCTCGCGGGCTGACCCACGCGCGGGCGCTCGGCCTGCCTGTCGGGGCCGCCACCGAGGCGGCGCGCGTCGAGGACCGCTTCGCCGGGACGGTGCTCGACGAGGTCGTCACCACGGACGCCCGGGGCCGGCGCCTCGGGATCGTCCGGACGGACGCGGCGGGTCGCCTGGCCTCGGCCGTGCGTCTCGGCTGGAAGGCGTCGACCGGGGCCCGCGTCGAGGCCGCGGGCGCGGTCGCCCGCGCGTCCGCCCTCGCCGTCGCAGCCGGGCTGCCGCGCGGCGGAGCGCCCGCCGCGACCCCGACGGCCGATGGCGGATGGCGCGTCTCCTGGGGACGCGTCGCGGACGGCATCCCCGTCCTCGGCGACGGCACCGGGGTCACGCTCTTCGCCGACGGCTCGTTTCATGCCGCCGCCCGGCGGGAAAGGGCGCTCGCGCCGGCGCCCGCGGTCCCGCTGACCCGCCCCGCCGCCGAGCAGATCGCCCGCGAGCGACTCGGCGACATCCTCGGGGCCGAGCGCGGCAACGCCCGCCTGGTGGGCGCCCGCCTCGCCTGGGTGGCCCCCAACGGCACGTTCGACTCGAGCGCGCCGGACGCGCCGGACCCCGTCCTGCGCCTGGCCTGGGTCGTCGAGGCCCGCACGAGCGGGCCGCTGGCGGAGCAGATCCAGGCGCTCGAGCTCTACCTCGACGCGGATGACGGGGCCCTGATCGGCGGGGACCTGCTCCGGTGAGGCGCCGCCCGCCGACGCCCCTCGCCCCTCTCGCGGCCGCCGCGGCGCTTGTCGTCGCGGCGGCCCTCGTCACCCTGGCGCTCGTGGCCGGGGCCGGTGTGGGTCGCCCCGGCTCCCCGCCGGCATCCGACCCGGCGGCATCGCCGCGGCTCGCCGTGTCCCCCACGAGCGTCCCCAACGACACTCCCCCCTCGGCCGAGCCGCCGATCGGAGGCCGGCTCTTCATCGTCGTCGGCGCGCCGTCGCGACCGCGCGTGCGAATCTGCGACCCATCGGCGCCGGGGACCGCCGGACTCCCCCTCGACCTCCCTGGGGGCATCGCCCGGGAGCGCCTGGCCACCCTGGTTGCCGCCCCCGACGGACGCCTCGCGGCGGTCACGCCCGGGGGTGCCGTCTGGATCGGACCGCCCCCGCGCACCGTCGCCGACGAACGGCAATGGGTGGCCCTCCAGGTCGCCCTCGCCCGCCCGCTGCCGGGGCCCGTGCTGGGCGCCACTTGGAGCAGCGACGCCACGCGACTGATCCTCCTCGCGGGCGCGCCTGGCTCCGGCATGCGACGGTCGGCGCTCGTGTCGGTTCCCCTCGACGGGGCGCCGGCAACGACGGTCGAGGTCCCGCTCGAGCCGGATGGGCCGGGGATCGCAGCCCTGCCCGAGGGCCGCGTCGCGTTCGTCGGCCGGGACATGCGGGACCGGGGCGCCCTCGCCCAGGTCGCGGCCGGTGGCTCGTTCGTCACCCGGCCAGTGGCGTCACGCTCCGTGGCCGCCGGGGGCGGGCTCGTCGCGCTCGTCGACGACGTCGCGGTGCGGGTCGGCACCCTGGAGGACCTCGCCCGCGGCCTCCTTCCGACCCTCCTGCTCCCCCTCGGCGGGACGTTGGGCATCGGCGCCGTCGCGATCGCGCCGGACGGGTCGGCCGTCGCGGTGGTCCGCCTCGACGACAGCGGGGCGGCGACGCAGATCGACCTGTTTGGGCGCGTGGGCGGCACCTGGCGAGCGGCGGGCTCGGTCGCTCTCGATCCCGCCGACGGCACGGCGTTCCCGGGGTGGCTCCCGTGAGCCGGGACCGGCGCTCCCGCGGAGATGGCCGGGTTGGGCCGTGGGTGCCGGGCCAGGGGTGAGGAATCGGACGGGCCCCGGCATGCGACCAGGGCCCGGTGCGTCGATCGGCGGCCGGAGGCCCGGCCGCCGATTCAGTTGGCCGCGGCGGTCGCCTCGACTGCCGTGAAGATGGAGACCTGCGAGGCCTCGGGGAGCATCTCGCCGAGGATCTTCTGCAGGGTCAACTGGTGGACACAGCTCTTCCAGCTCTCGAAGTAGTGGCACGTGCAGTGCCAGGCACCGGCGTCGAGGCTCACGTGATGCGTGTCGTTGTCGCCCCGGAACGTGACGCTGAGGCGATCGAACGTCAGGCGGTCGCGCTCGCGGGCGTAACGGTTCGCCTTCTCGACCTTGCCGATGAGAGAGCTATGCATCGCCGAGGTCCCTCCGTGGCCACCAAGGGCCGTTCCAGGGACCGCCGCCCGGTGTTGCGCTCGTCGCCGGGAGGTGCGGTCGTACCCGCAACTCTACTACCCGCCGCCAAGAAGGGCGGGCCAGCCGTCGGCCCGGACCGTGGCGCGAGCCGGCAGCCGGGACGGCCCGAAGGCCTCGGCCGCCGACGAGCGCCGACGCGAAGGGCCCGATCCCGGGATCAGCCCCGGACGAGCGCCTCGCCGGCGACCAGGCAGGCCTCGGCGACGGCCTGGGAGGTCGCCTCCACGTAGACGCGGACGAGCGGCTCGGTCCCGCTGAAGCGGACGAGGAGCCAGGAGCCGTCGGCGATGAAGAACTTGAAGCCGTCCTTCGTCGAGAGCTCCACCGTCTTCGTCACCGGCTGGCCGGCCAGCGCCGCGGGAGCCTTCTCGACCAGCTCGACGGCGAGACGCTCCTTGACCGACGGGTAGATCGCCCGGTCGACGTGGACGTCGACCCGCTGGTAGAAGGACGGCCCGGCGATCTCGTGGAGATGCCGGATCGCCCGCGAGACGGGCCATCGCCCGGCGGCCCGCTCGCGCAGGAAGAGATCGAGGAGCAGGAGGTCCGAGTAGATCCCGTCGCGCTCGGGCAGGTGCATCCCGAACCCGTAGCCGCCCGATTCCTCGCCGCCGAACATGGCGCCCGTCTCGATCATCATCGGGCCGACGTACTTGAACCCCACGGGCGTCTCATGGACCAGAATCCCGTAGTGCGCCCCGAGGCGCTCGGCCATCGAAGTCTCGTTGACGCTCTTCACGACGGGCGCCCGGAGCCCGCGGTGTTCGGCCAGGTAGTACATGAGCAGGGCGTAGACCTGCAGCTGGTGGACGAAGACGCCGCGCTCGTCCACGGCGCCCGCCCGGTCGGCATCGCCGTCGAGAAGGAGGCCGAGATCGAAGCCGCCGCCCGCGACGAGCCGCAGCGCCTCGTCGATGTGGGGCCGGATGGGCTCGGGATTCACGCCGCCGAAGTACGGGTTGCGCTCGGTGTGGAGCTCCACGACCTCTAGGCGCCCGCCGGCCAGGAGGCGGCTGATCCAGCCGGCTCCCGAACCCCACATCGGCTCGACGAGGATGCGGAGGTCGGCCGCCCGGAGGGCGTCGAGGTCGAGGGTGCGGCGCACGAACTGCTCATAGCCAGCGAAGGGATCGAAGCGCTCGACCAGGCCTGCCGCCTCGGCGTCGGCGAACGGGCGGACCGGGATCGGGCGACCGCCGTTCTCGGCGATGACGGCCTCGAGGGCGGCGAGGATCTCCGGGCCCGCCGCAGCCCCGGTCGACGACTTGACCTTGAAGCCGTTGTCTGTCCACGGGTTGTGGCTCGCCGTGATCACCACGCCCGCAGCCGCGCCGCGCGCGACGACCTCGTAGCTGGACATCTGGGTCGGCACCGCGTGGGACCGCGTAGGCAACCGGGATGTCGTAGGCCAGGAGGACCTCCGCGGCGGCCGCCGCGAAGTGCTCGGAGGCGAAACGGCGGTCGTAGGCCACCACCACGCCCTTCACCTGCTCGCCTCGATCGGCGACGTAGCGGGCGACGCCCTCGGCGCAGCGGCGGACGTTCTCGAACGTGTAGTCGTCGGCGATCTTCGCCCGCCACCCGTCGGTGCCGAAGACGATCGTGGTCGGGGCGGGAGCTCCGCCGGCGGCCGGCGTGGTCACGAGTCTTCCTCGCCGGCCCGAGCCAGCCGCTCGGCGATGGTCCGGACGTCCTGGGAGCGGTCTGCGGCGCAGACGAGCAGCGCATCCGGCGTGTCGACGACGATTGTGTCCCGCAGCCCGATGGTGACGACGAGGCGCTGGCCGGCCAGCACGAGCGTTCCTTCCGACCCGAGGTCGCGGCGCGGCCCCGACCCGACGGCACCGGCCGGCTCGCCAGCCTCCACGGCGCGGGCGACGAGGGCGTCGCGGATTGCCGCCCAGCTGCCGAGGTCGCTCCAGCCGACGTCCGCGCGCAGCATCGCGACCCGCCCGGCCAGCGACGCCGGCTCCATGACCGCGTAGTCGATCGAGGTGGCCCGCAGGGTCGCATAGGCGGCCTCGAGCGCGGCCGTGCCCCCGGCGACGCCGGCCCGCACGGCGCCGAGGATGTCGGGCGCCGAGGCGCCGAGGGCGTCGAGGATTGCGTCGCGCCGCCACAGGAAGATCCCCGCGTTCCAGGCGACGGCGTCGGGACCCGCGAGGAGCGCCGTGGCGGCCGCGGCCGGCGGCTTCTCGACGAAGCGGCGCACCGCGTGGGCCCCGGCCTCCGCGCGCGGGCCGCCGGCCACCACGTACCCGTAGCCGGTCTCCGGTCCCGTCGGGGCAATCCCCAGGGTCACGAGGGGCCGGTCGGCCGCCTGCGCCACGGATGACCCCCGGGCCAGGAGGCTCCGGAAGCCGTCCTCGTCGACGACCAGGTGGTCCGCGGGGAGGACGACCATGACCTCGTCGCCGGCGCGTTCGAGGGCCACCGCCGCGAACGCGACCGCCGCCGCGGTGTTGCGGCCCGCGGGCTCGGCAAGGACGTTGTGACCCGGGACCTCGGGCAGCTCCGTCCGGACCAGCTCGACGTGGCGACGATCCACGACCACCGTCACGTCCTCCGGTCCCGAGAGCGCCGGCAGGACGCGCTCGAAGGTCGCCCGGAGGAGCGAGCGCTCGCCGAGGAGCGGCAGGAAGGGCTTCGGCCGCTCGGGCCGCGACAGCGGCCAGAGCCGCGTGCCGCCGCCGCCGGCAAGGATCACCGCGTACATCCGGGCGATTCTACGGGGCGGGAGCCCTCCGTGGGCCGCCCATGTCGATGGTCCGTGGATCGCCCGTGTCGTCGGCCGCCCCTGCCGCGTGCTGCGCCGGTGGACGCCGCGGAGCCGCCGCGCTCCGCCGGGGTCGCGGACCGTGCTCAGGCGCCGGCGGTCACCGGTGCCGGGAGCCCGCATTCGTCGGCCAGGAGGGCGGCCTTGTCGGTGCGCTCCCACGCCAGGTCGAGGTCCGGCCTGCCGAAGTGGCCGTAGGCGGCCGTCTGGCGGAAGATCGGCGTCCGCAGGTCGAGGGCCGCGATGATGCTCGCCGGCCGGAGGTCGAAGTGGCGGTCGATCGCGGCCCGGATCTCCTCGTCGGGAACCCGTCCGGTGCCGAAGGTCTCGATCGAGACCGATAGAGGGTGGGCGATCCCGATCCCGTAGGCCACCTCGATCTCGAAGCGATCGGCGAGCCCGGCCGCCACCACGTTCTTGGCGACCCAGCGGGCGGCGTAGGCGGCCGAGCGGTCGACCTTGGTCGCGTCCTTGCCCGAGAAGGCGCCCCCGCCGTGGCGGGCCATCCCGCCGTAGGTGTCCACGATGATCTTCCGCCCGGTCAGGCCGGCGTCGCCCATCGGACCGCCGATGACGAAGCGCCCGGTCGGGTTGACGTGCATCACCGGGTCGCTCGGGCGCAGCTCGCGGGGGATCACCGGGAGGATCACCGCCTCGACCAGGTCGTCGTGCAGGCGATCGGGAGCATCGGGGTCGTGCTGGGCGGCGACGACGACGGTCGCGACGCGCTTCGGCACCCCGTTCTCGTACTCCACGGTCACCTGGGTCTTGCCGTCGGGGCGCAGGTAGGGGAGCTGGCCCGACTTGCGGGCCTCGGCCAGCCGCCGCGCCATCCGGTGGGCGAGGGCGATCGGGAGGGGCATCAGCTCGGGCGTCTCGCGGCAGGCGAAGCCGAACATCATCCCCTGGTCGCCGGCGCCCTGCTCGGCGCGGTCCACGCCGATCGCGATGTCGTGGGACTGCTCCTTCACGCTGACGAGGGCGCCGCAGGTCTGGTAGTCGAAGCCGTAGTCGGCCTTCGTGTAGCCGATCTCGCGCACGGTCTCCCGCACGACCGCCTGGAAGTCGATATAGGTCGAGGTCGTGATCTCGCCGAGGACGACCACGAGGCCGGTCGTCGTCGCGGTCTCGCAGGCGACGCGCGCATCCGGGTCGTCGCGCAGGATGGCGTCCAGGATGGCGTCCGAGATCTGGTCGCACATCTTGTCCGGGTGACCCTCGGTCACGGACTCGGACGTGAACAGGTAGCTCGGTGCGTCGACGATGCTGGTCATGGCGCGGGCGAGCGTAGCACGCCGGCCGCCCACGGAACCGATCGCCCGGCGCGGACGCGCCGGCCCGCCGCTCAGTGGCCGCACACGCGGGGGTGGGCGGGCGGGCGCGCCTCCGCTCGCGTCGCGGCGACCGGCGGCCCCACCAGGCGCGCCTGGATCATCACCTTCGTTCCGGTCTCGTACTGGTCCTCCGAGGTCTGCAGGACGAGGGAGCTCGGCGGCAGCTCCAGGGCCCACGCCAGGGTCGTCTGGTGGCGACGGACGCGCGTGACCTGGTACGTGAAGAGCTCGTCGTCCGCGGTCCACACCAGGACAGTCTGGCCCACCAGCGCCCGCCCGCCGTCGATCCGCGATGCCCTGAGGATCGGCAGGAACATCCCCGTTCGGGCGTGGGCGTAGAGGTAGGTGACGCCACCGGCGCCCGGGTTCTGGAAGGCCGGTGGCTCGAGGTACTCGGCGACGTCGCACAGCGGCCACGTCGAGTTCGCCGCCGGCGTGACGACCGGGAGGTCGATCCCGAGCTCCGGGACCGCGACCCTGGTGGCGCGTCCGGCCGGGACCGGCGATGGGGTGGGAAGTGGCGACTGGCTGGTACCGGGCGTCGGCGACGCGGACGGCGGCGGGATCGGGGTCGGTGCCGGCGACGGTGACGCGGTGACCGGCGCAAGGCTCGCGCTCGGTATCGGCAACGGGGACGGCGTCGTCTCCGGGCCGGGGAGGCAGCCCGCCGCGGCGAGAGCGGCGAGGGCCGCGAGCGACGCGGCCGCGAGGCTGCGGGCGTGCCTCACACCGGGGCGCAGCGCCACGGCAGGAGGGGCAGGTCGTCGGCCGGGACGAACCCGAAGACTCCGCCGTAGAAGGCGAGCTCGGCCTGGGCCGAGCGGACGATGTGAGCCGCCTGCCGGAACCCGTGGTCCTCACCCTCGAAGGGCAGGTAGACGTGCGGGATCCCCTTCGCCGCCAGTGCCGCGACGATCCGCTCGGCCTCCGCCGGCGGGACGATCCGGTCGTCCAGGCCCTGCAGCACGAGTACAGGGCAGGAGAACCCCTCGGCATGGAAGATCGGCGACCGTGCCCGGTAGACGTCGCGCGCCGCCGGGTACGGGCCGACCAGCCGCTCGAGGTAGCGCGATTCGAACTTGTGGGTCTCCGCGACGAAGGCCTCCAGGTTCCCGATCCCGAAATAGCTGACCCCGGCCCGGAAGACGTCACGGAAGGCCAGGGCGGCGAGCGTGGTGAAGCCCGACGCGCTGCCGCCCTCGATCGCGAGGCGCGTGCCGTCCGCCTCGCCACGGCGGGCCATCTCACGGGCACCGGCGACACAGTCGTCGACGTCAGTGATGCCCCAGGTTCCCTCCAGGCGCCTGCGGTACGACTTCCCGTAGCCGGTGCTGCCCCCGTAGTCGACGTCGAGGACGGCGATCCCGCGGCTCGTCAGCACCTGCAACGGCAGCTGGAGCCCGGTGAAGGCAGCCGAGGTCGGCCCGCCGTGGCTGGTCACGACGAGCGGCGGCCGCTCCCCGTCGGGAGCCCGGAAGTCGGGGTTCGTTGGGCGATAGAGGATCCCGTGGGCCGCCCGCTCGCCGGTCGTCGGGAACTCGACCTGCTCGCCGACGGAGACGGCGGCCGGGTCAAGATACAGGTCCGAGGAGCGCCGCACCGTGGCCCACGCGCCGGTCGCGAGGTCGATCCGCACGAGCGCCCGGAACATGGCCGGCGCGGCCACGATGGCCGCGACCTCGGAGCCGCCGACGGCGAGGTCCGTGATCGACGTGAACGGCAGGTCGAGCACGGCGGGCGCCCGTCCGCCGGCCGGGTCGATCCGCCACAGCCTGTCGCGCCCCGCCGCGCGCCCGCAGGCGACGAGCGTCCCGTCCCCGGCGACGCCGTGCGTGGAGAGCCCGAACACCCAGTCCGGCCCGGCGAACTCGGCCTCGACCGCCGCCGTGAGGGGCGTCAGCCTCTCGCCGTCCCAGCGATGGAGCCCGATCCACTCCCCGGGCTCCGTGGCAACGATGAGCGACCCGTCGGGCGCCCAGCGCGGCTGCGCGGTCCAGGTCGACGGATCACCCGCGACCACGCGACCGGGACCGGGGACGCCGGACGCGTCCAGGTCGGCAACCAAGCACTCCGTCCCGTCCCAGGGCAGGTTCGGGTGGTCCCAGCGCAGCCAGCAGAGCCGGCCGCCGTCCGGCGCGAGCCGGGGCGACGAGTAGAAGTCGCTGCCGGCGACGAGGACCTCGACCGCGCCCGGGTCGGTCGCGGCAGCGCCGTCGAGCGGGATGGCGACCAGCGCGTTGACCGCCTCCCCGGGCCCCGTGTGGTCCTCGCGGACCGCGAGCAGGCGGCCCCGAAGGACGTCGAGGGCGAGGTCGGCGTATCGCCAGGCGCCTTCCGGGGTGATCGGCACGCCGGTGCGGCCGGGCCCGACGCGAAGGAGCCGGCCCGTGGCGAAGTCGGAGACGACGAGCAGGTCGCCGGCCGCGAGGTACGCCCCGCCCCCGTACTCGTGAACGCGCGTCCGGACGTTCACGCCGGTCGGGCTGACGTCCTCGGGCAATCCGCCGGGGTGGAGCCGGACGAGCGTGGCACGACCGCCGTCGTCCGGGCGCCCCTCCAGCCAGAGCAGGTCGTCGCCATCCCGGCGCACCTCGGCCAGGCGCACGACGCCGGCGACGATCGCCTCCGGGGCGATCGACGAGCGCCAGCTTCCGTACGGGGCGATGGCCTGCGGCGTGGGTTCGTTCGTCATCGGTTTCGTTCGTCCAGGCTTACGTGCCGTGGCTCCAGGACTGCCAGTACTCGGCCTGCTCGTCGGTCATGGCATCGATGTGGATGCCGAGCGCCTCGAGCTTGAGGCGGGCCACCTGCTGGTCGATGGCCTCGGGAACCACGTAGACGGTCGGCTCGAGCTCGCCGTGGTGCTGCACCACGTACTCGGCCGATAGCGCCTGGTTGGCGAAGGACATGTCCATGACCGCGGCCGGGTGGCCTTCGGCGGCGCCCAGGTTGACGAGACGTCCCTCGGCGATGAGGTGGAGCTTCTTGGGGCCCAGGTCGAACTCCTGGAGGTTCTCGCGGACCTCGCGGACGTGGCCCTCGGCGAGGGCGCGCAGGGCGACGAGGTCCAGCTCCGCGTCGAAATGACCGCTGTTGGCCATGATGGCCCCGTCCGGCATGGCCGCGAAGTGCTCCCGCCGGAAGACGTTGACGTTCCCGGTGGCCGTGATGAAGAGCTCGCCCCAGGGCGCCGCCTGGTCGACGGTCTTCACCTCGAACCCGTCCATGAGCGCCTCGAGGGCGCGGACCGGGCTGACCTCCACGACGGCGACGTGGGCGCCGTGGCCCTTGAGCCTCGCGGCGATCCCCTTCCCCACCCAGCCATAGCCGGCCACGACGGCACGGCGCCCGGCGATGAGGATGTTCGTCGCCCGCAGGATCCCGTCGAGCGTGCTCTGACCGGTCCCGTAGCGGTTGTCGAAGAGGTGCTTCGTCTCCGCCTCGTTGACCGCGATGACCGGGAATCGCAGCGCGCCGTCCCGCGCCATGGAGCGCAGGCGGATGACGCCGGTGGTCGTCTCCTCGGTCCCGGCGAGGACCCCGGGGATGAGCTCGGGGCGGTCGCGATGGAGGAGGCTCACGAGGTCGCAGCCGTCGTCCATCGTGAGGTGCGGACGGGTGTCGGCAATCGCATTGAGGTGGGCGTAGTAGGTGTCCCGGTCCTCGCCGCGCCGGGCGAAGACGCCGATCCCGTAGCGCGCGGTGAGGGCCGAGGCAACGTCATCCTTCGTGGAGAGGGGGTTGCTTGCAGCCAGGGCGATCTCGGCGCCGCCGGCGGCGAGCGTCCGCACGAGGTTCGCCGTCTCGGTCGTGACGTGGAGACAGGCGGCCACCCGGATCCCGGCCAGCGGGCGCTCGCGCGCGAAGCGCTCGCGGATCAGGCGGAGGACGGGCATCTCCCGCTCCGCCCATTCGATGCGGCGGACGCCTTCGTCGGCCAGGCCGAGGTCGGCGACGTCGTGGGGCGGCAGTGCGGTCGGGGTCGTCATCGGGGGCGGGATCTCCGGGAGGCCCGGCGCTGGTGGCCGGCGGTCTGCCGATTATGCGCGAGGACCGGGCGGGCGGCTGGCGGCCGAGCGGCGGAGGCGGCCGAGTGGCGGCGGCGGCCGGAACGGGCGCGGGCCGCGCGGGCCCGGTCGCGGTCGTCGCCGGGCTACTCGCTGCGGCGCCCCAGGAAGCGCCGGAACGGGTTCGTGAGCGAATGCAGCAGGCCACCGCCGGCCACCCGACGGACGAGCCGTTCCTCGAAGCGCACGTGCTCGCGGTAGCCCAGCCTGAGGTACGCCTGCAGCGCCGGAGGGTTGTCGGAGCGGACGTTGAGGACCACCTGGTCGCAGAAACGGAGCAGCTCGGAGGTCACGGCGCCCGTCACGGCCGTCGCGTAGCCCCGGCCGCGGTAGTCGACATGGGTCAGCACGTTGCCCACGACGCCGAGCCGCGCCTCGGGCGAGACGACGTGCGTCCCTGCCGCCGACACGAGGCGACCACCCACGCGGATGCCGTAGTAGGCGCCCTCGGCGATCGCGGAGGGCGGCAGCCAGGCCGTGAAGCCAAGCTGGTAGAGGCGGTTGAGATCGCCTATCTCCACGGGCAGGAGGCGGGCCACGTCGGCCGGGAAGGGCCGGAACGATGCGCGGTCGACCCACATCCGGACCATCTGGGGCCCGGGCTCCACCCGGTAGTGTGCCTCCAGCGCCGGGACGTTAGCCGGGAGCACCGCGGCGTAGGCGGTGCGGGTGCGAATGACGTCGCGGAGGACCGCGGCGATCCCGGGGTTCTCGCCCATCGCGAAGACCGGCTGCGGGGAGAAGCCGGCATACTCCAGGACGACGGCGATCGGCTCGTCGTTGGCGAGCGCGATGCCCCAGCGGGTCCGCGCGAACTCCCGGACGTCCAGGTCGCAGAGGGCGTAGGCCGCGAAGAGCCGGTCGCGCTCCAGGAAGGCACGGAGGAGCCCGCGGTCGGTGGTCGCGCGCGCCGTGATGCCGCGGGTCCCGACGGAGGAGACGGCGGAGGTGGCCACGTCAGGCCTCCGCGGCGCCGGGCGCGGCGGGTGCGGCACCGGCTTCGGGTGCGGCGCCGGCTTCGGGTGCCGCGGCGGCGGGTGCGGCGCCGCCGTCGGGCGCTCCTCCGCGGCCGGGTGCTCCGGCGGCGGGCTCCGGGGAGGCTGACCCGTCCGGAACCGCCGGCGGGCCCGCGCTGCGCGCCTCGATCGCCGGCGCGTCCGGAACCGCCGGCGGGCCCGGGCGGCGGGCCTCGCGCGCCTCGATCGCGGCCGCGATCGCCGGGCCGTACGGCGCCCGCAGGACGCCGGCCTCGGTGACGATCGTGGTGATCAGCTCCGCCGGCGTCACGTCGAACAAAGGGTTGAACGCCGTCGCGCCGGCCGGGGCGATCCGCTTTCCGGCGAGCGAGGTCACCTCGGCGGCGCTCCGCATCTCGACCGTGATCCCCGAACCGTCGGCGGTGTCGCCGTCGAGCGTCGCGGTCGGGGCAACGACGTGGAAGGGCACGCCGTGGCGGGCGGCGAGCACGGCCAGGGGGTAGGTGCCCACCTTGTTGGCGGTGTCGCCGTTGGCCGCGATCCGGTCGGCCCCGACCAGAACCGCGTCCACCGCGCCCGAGGCCAGGAGCCAGCCGGCCGCCGCGTCCGCGAGGAGCGTGTAGGGAATGCCCGCCTGGCCCAGCTCCCAGGCCGTCAGCCTGGCCCCCTGGAGCCAGGGGCGCGTCTCGTCGACGTAGACGTGGACGAGACGGCCGTCCGCCGCCAGGGCCTGGACTACGCCGAGGGCCGTGCCCACCTGGCCGCACGCGAGCGGACCCGTGTTGCAGTGCGTCAGCAGCTGCAGGGGGCGATCCCCGGGGTCGGGCAGGAGCTCGACGCCGAGGCGGGCCATCACGGCGTGATCGGCCGCCGCCTCGCCGATGATCGCCTCGGCCTCCTCCCGCAGGGCCGCGGCGACCGCGGGCCCGTCGTCCAGCAGCTCGCCGAGCGCCGCGTAGCGGGCGAGCATCCGGTCCATGGCCCAGCGGATCGAGACGGCGGTCGGCCGCGCGTTGACGAGGGCGTTGGAGGATCCGCGCAGGATCGCCCGGCGCGCGTACGGCTTGGTCTGCATCGCTCGGCCGGCCGCCAGGGCAAGGCCGGCCGCGGCCACCTGGCCCAGCGCAGGAGCGCCGCGGACGACCATCTCCCGGATCGCCTGGGCAACGTCGCCGGCAGATTCGCAGACGACCTCCACCAGCTCGTCGGGGAGGCGGCGCTGGTCGACGAGGACGAGGCGGTCGCGCTCGAGCCGGAAGGGGACCCGGAAGCCGGAGGGCGCGGGCGACGCGCTGCCGGCCGCGGCGGGGGCGCCCTCCGCGAAGACGCTGTTGGCCATCTCCTGGGTCGTGTCGCGCAGGGCCCCGGCAGCCCCGACGAGGGTCGCGGCGGTCCGGACGGCATCCGACGCCAGCGCCCTGAAGAAGCGCCGGCGCCCCAGGCGGAGCGCCTCGTCGGGGTCGAGCGGCGGCGCGGCGTCCTCGCGGATCGCGCCGGGACCGTCCACGTCGCTCACGGGTGGCGGGTCGGGACGCGCCGGGTTCGGGCGGACGGGACGATCAGTACTTGATCACCGACGTGACGGCCTGGCCGGCCAGCCGGTCGCGGCCCTTGAGGAACGTGAGCTCCACCAGGAAGGCCAGGCCGACGATCGTGCCCTGCAGCCGCTCCACCAGGTCGACCGTGCCGCGCACCGTCCCGCCCGTCGCGAGGAGGTCGTCCACGATGAGGACGCGCTGGCCGGGCTGGATCGCGTCGCGGTGGATCTCGAGGGTGTTCGACCCGTACTCCAGGGCGTACTCGACGCTGATCGTCTCGGCCGGCAGCTTGCCCAGCTTGCGGACCGGGACGAGGCCGGCACCCAGCTGGTAGGCCATGGGGGCGGAGAAGATGAAGCCTCGCGACTCCATGCCGACCACGACGTCGACCTTCTCGGCCGAGTACGGGGCCAGCATCGCGTCGATGGCGGCCCGGTACGGATCCGCCTCCTTGAGGAGGGTCGTGATGTCGTAGAAGAGGATCCCCGGCTTCGGGAAGTCCGGGATCTCGCGGATCTTCGCGCGGAGCTCGTCGGGGGTCATGGTCGCGGGAACCTCCAGGGCGCCGGGCGGACGCCGGGCTCGTTCCGGCGGTCGGCACCGCCCGCCGGAAGTCTACCGCAGCGGCGCCCGGTGCCGATCGCCGAAGCGCGACCGGGAATGGCAGGCTTACTTCGTGCCGAACTTGCGCTCCTCGCCGCGCAGCAGCCGCCCGATGTTGTCGAGGTGGAAGAGCCAGATGAGGATCGCCCCCCCGACCGCGAAGACCAGCAGGGCCGGCGGCAGGCCGGTCGCGACCACCTCGACGGCCAGCGTGATCCCGCCCACGACGGCGCTCACCAGGGAGGCGAGCGACGTGTAGCGGGAGACGGCGAGGACGGCCAGGAAGGCGACCAGGATGACCGCCGAGGCCAGCGGGGCGAGAACGATCGCGGCCCCGAAGGCGGCCGAGACGCCGCGCCCGCCCGAGAAGCCCAGGAAGGGCGACCGGCTGTGGCCGACGATGGCCGCGAGCCCGGCCAGGACCTCCACCTCGACGCCCGCCCCCAGGAACCGGGCGAGGAGCACGGCTGCCGTCCCCTTCAGCATGTCGAGGAGGCCGGAGAGAAGCGCGAGACGCGGGCCCACCGCCCGCATGACGTTGGCGCCACCCGTGCGGCCGCTCCCGATCGTCCGCGGGTCGGGACCGCCCGAGAGTCGAGCCACGATCACGCCCCACGGGATCCCGCCGATGAAGAACGCGGCAGCCGTGAGCGCCACGGCGCGGAGAACGACGACGGGGTCCATGGGCCGGGAGTATAGGGGGCCGTCACGACGACGGACCGGCGCCTCCGGGCGATCGGGTGATGCGGGCGAGATGAACGGACACAGCGTCGCGGACCGCGGTCGCGTCCCGGGCGAGGAGGGCCGCCCGGGCCAGAGACTCGAGCTCGTCCCGCGTGGACGCGGCCAGCGCGACCCGCACCTCGTCGAGGGATCCGGCGTCGGCCGACAGCTCGTCGACACCGAGGCCCACCAGGACGAGGGCACCGGCCGGGTCGCCGGCGAGCTCGCCGCAGACAGCCACCGGGATGCCCGCCGCGTCGGCTCCCGCCACGACGGCCGCGATCGCCCGGAGCACCGCCGGGTGGAGGGCGTCCTGGAACCGGGCCAGGGCGGCATTGCCGCGGTCGGCGGCCATCAGGTACTGGGTCAGGTCGTTCGTCCCGATGCTGAAGAAGGCGACCCGGCGGGCAAGCTCCGGGGCGAGGAGGGCTGCTGCCGGGATCTCCACCATGATCCCCGTCACCATCCGGGCGGCGCAGGGATGGCCGGCCGCGACGACCGCGGCCCGGGCCTCGTCGCGGAGCGCGTCGAGAAGGTCGACGTCCTCGAGCGTCGCCACCATCGGGGCCATGACGTGGGGCACGACGCCGGCGAGCCCGCCCGCGCGCCAGATCGCCCGCAGCTGCGTCCGCAGGAGCTCCGGATCGCGATAGGCGAGGCGGATCGCGCGGACGCCGAGGAAAGGGTTGGCCTCGGCGGGGAGCCCCAGGTATGGGATCCCCTTGTCGCCCCCGATGTCGGCCAGGCGGACGACGACCGGGCGATCGGGCCCGAAGGCCTCGAAGGCGCGACGGTAGGCCGCGACCTGCTCCACCTCTGTCGGCGGCGCCTGCCGCTGCATGAACAGGAACTCCGTCCGGAAGAGCCCGACGCCCTCGGCCCCGGCTTCCAGGGCACGGGCAGCGTCGTCGGGGCTCCCGATGTTGGCGACGAGGAGGACGCGGGCGCCGTCGGCCGTGGCCCCCGGCCTTCCGCGCGCGGCGGCGGCCCGGGTGCGCCCCGCGGCCAGCGCCTCCGCGCGTTCGTGAAGGGCGGCGCGCGCCGCGGCGTCCGGGTCTATCAGGACGATGCCGGACTCGCCGTCCAGGGCCACCTCGACGGCCGCGCCCGCCGCGGCGGCGTCGTCGACCGCCTCGACCAGCCCCGCGCACCCGACGACGCAGGGGATGCCGAGACCCCGGGCGAGGATGACCGCGTGCGCGGTCCGCGACCCGCCGGCCAGGGCGATCCCGCGCAGGAAGGCCGCCGGAATCTCCGCCGTCACCGACGGGGGAAGGTCGTCGGCGACGGCGATCACGGGACGGTCGGGCAGGGCGAGCGTCTCTCCCCGGAGGATCCGGGCGATCCGGGCCCCGACGTCGCGCACGTCCGCGGCCCGCGCGGCGAGCAGCTCGTCGCCGAGGCCCGCGATTGCCGTGGCCGCGTCGGCCGCCGACCGCAGCACCGCGGTCGCGATGTCGGCCCCCTCGGCGACGTGGGCGAGGGCCCCCTCGACGATGGTCGGGTCCGTGGCGAGAACTGCCTGCGCCTCGAAGATGCCGGCGTCGTCCGGCCGCCCGGCCGCGCGGATCCGCGCGGCGAGCGCCTCGAGCTCGGATTCCGCGACCGTCGCGGCCTCCCGGATCGTGCTGCCGGGATCGCCTGGTGCCGGCGGTGCCCCGTTCGCCTGCTCGCGGTAGCGCCAAGCCGGGGCAATGGCGATGCCCGCGACCGCTCCGAGCCCGGCCAGGCGGCGCGCGGCGGGGTCCGGCCGCGGCGCACCCGCAACTGCCGGCAGAGGTGGGGCGTCAGGCCCCGGCGCGGGAGCAGCCGCCGACGCGGCCGGAGCAGGCCCCGGCGCGGGAGCAGCCGCCGACGCGGCCGGAGCAGGCCCCGGCGCGGGAGCAGCCGGTAGGGCGTTCGCTCCCGGCGTGGGCGCCGAGACGTCCTCGCCGAGCCCGGCCTCGATGGCGGTGCGGATCGCCGCGATCGCCTCCACCTCATCGTCGCCGTCGGCCGTGATCCGCACGGCGTGCCCCATGCGGACGCCGAGTGGCTGGACCCGGAGCATCTGCTTCGCGTTGACCGGTCCGGCTCCCGTGGCCAGGTTCTGGATGGTCACCGCGGACCGGACACGACCGCACGTTCGCACGAACTGCGCGAGCGGTCGAAGGTGGAGGCCGTTCGGGTTCAGGATCTCGATCTCGAGCGTCTGCACGGCATCCTCTCCTGTGGGTCAGCCCAGCGGCCGGCGAGGCGAGCGGGCCACGAGGTCGACGATCCGAGCCGGCTCGGCGGCGAGCGACGCCGCGAGATCCGGGTCCACGGTCGCGGCGTCGACGAGGGCGGCGAGGGCGTCGTTGACCGGCGTCGGGACCCCCTGCGCCGCGCCCGCCCGCGCGACCGCACCGTTGAGCCAGGCCACCTCCGACGGCCCCGGCTCCCCGCCGCGCAGGTGAAGCCGCAGCGACGGCGACTTCCCGCCCCGGGCGCCGCCGACCACGCGGGCCAGGACGCGCCGCGAGAGCGGAGCGGGCAGCCGCACGCCGAGAGCCAGCAGCGGCACGTTGGCACCCGGCAGCGCCACGACGGCGATCCCCTGCGCCCGCATCACGGCGAATGCCTCCAGCAGCTGCCGGCGTTCCAGGTCGAACAACGCCGGGTCCGCGTAGATCTCCGAGGGGTCGCGATCCGCAAGCGCCGAGATGGCGTTGCCGACCAGGTTGGCGACGAGCTTCGACCACTTCATGGCGCGGGCGTCGGCGATCCGGCGCGCCGGAAGCCCTGCCGCCGTGAAGGCGCCGACGAGCTCCTCCAGCAGGTCGCCGACGGGACCGGCAACCGGCGCCAGGCCGATGCCACCACGGCCGCGCCAGCGCACCTCGTTTGCGCCCGGCCGCTCGACCGGGGCCGTCAGCGAGCCCGCGACGTGCCCGACGCCGGGGCGGGCGCCGGCGACCAGGTCCTCCGCGCCCACGCCGTTCTGGATCGTCAGGACCGGGGTCCCGGGCCAGGCCCGGAGGTCGTCGAGCGCGGCCGCGAGGTCGAACGTCTTGACGGCCAGGACGGCCACGTCGGGAGCGGCGAGTGCGGCCGGGGTGGCGGCACGGCCGACGCGGGCCACAACGCGGCGGTCGTCGGGTTCGTGGATGACGATCTCGTCACCGGCGTCGGGAGCGACCCGCGGGTCCACGAGGACGACCTCGGCGCCCGACGACGCCAGCAGCCCACCGAGGAGCGTGCCGACCGCGCCCGCACCAAGCACCGCCACGCGCCGCGGCGCGCCGGGCACGCCCGCCGCCGCGGGCACGCTCACTCCGGGATCTTGGGCAGGCTGGCGGCCTCCTCCGCCGCCGCGAGGACCGCGGCGAGGTCGTCGCCGACGCTCGCCTGGACGGCGGCCACGACCGCCCCCTCGACGAGCGGCCCGCCGGAGATGCGGACCCGCGCCGCGACGTCGTCACCGAGCATCTCGAGCGCCGTCTGCGTCGCCAGCACGGCGCTGCCGAGGTCCACCAGCACCACGACACCGGCGCCGCCCTCCGCGGCCTCGATGGCGGCCATGATCGCCGCCGCGTCCGTGCCAAGCGAGCCGTCGGCGGTCCCTCCGGCCGCTTCGATGCGCAGGTCGTCGCCCGCCATCTGGCGGGCGAGCTCGACGGTGCCCGCGGCGATCTGGGCCGAGTGGCTGACGACGACGATCCCGACGAGCGGCTCCATGGCGGCAGTCTATGCGGCGTCGTGCGGCTTCATGGGGCGCTAGGCGGCGTTCAGGATCATCACGAAGAGCCCGACCCCGTAGACGACGGTGACGATCCCGACGACCCACAGGAGCAGCGTGATCCGGCGCTCAGTGCGCTCGGAGAAGCCGAAGTCGAAGAGGACGGCGCGAACCCCGAGGAGAGCGTGATAGGTCACGAAGACCAGGAAGGCCACCTCGGCGGCGATCATGACGGGGTTGCGCAGCCAGTCGATGACGTCCTCGTAGAAGCGGAGGCCGGTGGGGACGATGAAGTGCTGGGCGACCATGTGCAGCGTCAGCAGCACGAGGAGCGCCACTCCGCTGATCACCTGCCCGACAAACGACGGGACGGTGCGCGGACCGGCGTCGGGACGATCGACCGGCCGGGGCTCGGTGGCCATCTTTCCCTCCTGCTAGTCGGCGAAGATCCGCAGCGCCCCAACGAACGCCACGAACGCCGCGATGACCATGGCCGCGATGAAGAGCGCCTTCTGGCGGCTCGCCACGAGCCCCAGGCCGACCAGGCCGACGCGGATCCCGTTGAGGCCGTGGATCAGCATCCCGGTGAGCAGGACGACGTCGAGGGCCAGGAACGGCGGGCTCAGGGCGATGTCCACGAAGTCATCCCAGGCGTTGGGGCCCTGGACGAGCATCGACAGGATCACCAGGTGCATGTAGAGGTAGACGACCAGGCCGAGCCCGGTCAGGCGGTTGAGGATGAAGGCGAGGCCGCCCAGGCGGCGGCCCCGCGGGTCGAACCAGCCGCGGATGCCCCGGCGGCGGGCCGGGGCGGCGGCGGGTCGCCCACGCGCGCCGGTCATGCTCGCCATCAGCGGTTACCTCCGAAGGAGAAGAGGCGTCGGGCGCGGGCGCCGGCGGCCGAGCGGCGGAGGCGCATGATCGCGGCGGCCGGATCGACCCCGGATGGGCACGCCTCGGAGCACTCCCAGGCGAGGTGGCAGCGCCACGCGGCCTGCTCGTCGTCCATCAGGCGCAGGACGGAGCGGGCGTCGAGCCCGCGCGGCTCCTCCACCACGCGCCAGGCGGCGGCGAGCGCCGCGGGGCCGACGTAGCGCGGGTCGCTGCCGGCCACGGGACAGGCCGAGAGGCAGATCCCGCACTCGATGCAGTCCTCGTACCGCTCCAGCTCCTCGATCCCGTCGGCCTTCGCCGCGCCGGGGATCGTCTCGGAGGCCCGGATCAGCGGCCGGCCGGCGTCGTCGAATTCGTCGTAGAAGACGTCCATGTCGACGACCAGGTCGGAGACGACGGGCAGGTTCCCGAGGGGCTCCACGGTCACCTCGCCCCCCGCAGGGACCGGGGTCACGCAGGCGAGGCCCTCGCGGCCGTCCACGCGCATTCCGCACGTCCCGCAGGAGGCGTGGAAGCAGGAGTGGCGAAAGGTGAGGGTCGGGTCCTGCTCGCGCCGGATCGCGACCAGCGCGTCGAGGATGGTGGTGCGCGGTCCCACGGCCACGTCGAACGTGTCGTGGCGCAGCGCGCCTTGGTCGTCGCCCTCCTTGCGGCGAGAGACGACGACGCGCGTCCTGCGGGCCTCGGTGACGGTCTCGGTCACGGTTCCGCTCCTAGGCCGCGTAATACGCGGTGTGGGGGAGGGTCACGACCTCCCGGGTCCGGCACGGTGCCTCCACGCCGACCTTCCGGCAGATCACGTCGGCGGTGGTCTCGGCCATCGCCCGGAGAGTGGTCCCCTTGCCGCCGGAGATCGTGACGAAGCCCTCGACACCGTCCGTCTCCCGGTGGTCGAAGCACTTGAAGGTGCGGCTCAGCTCGCGCCCCGACTCGGCGTCCTTCGACCCGATGAGCGGGCGGGCGGCCGACCAGGCGGCCCGACGCTCCGCGGTCCGGATGCCGGGGATCATCATCGCGCCCTCGGCGTACATCCGCTCCACGTGATCCTCGGGAACCCCGAGGTCATCGGGATCCTCCACGACCCAGGAGCTGGTGCCCACGACCGAGAGGCCGCGCTGGGGAACGACGATGTCTCCGTCGCCGGACGGGTGAAGGCGATTGACGACCATGTTGCACCAGCGTCCCCGGACGGCCAGCAGGACGCCGGGCGAGGGCCTGATCGGCACGTCGCAGCCGGCCATGACTGCGAGCTGCTCGGCCCACGGCCCGGTGGCGTTCACCACGAGGTCGGCCCGGATCTCATCCTCGACGCCGCTTGTCAGGTCCCGGACGCGGATCCCGGAGACGAGGCGGTCGTTGAGCAGCAGCTCGGTGACGAGGGTCCAGGGGCGGATGATCGCGCCGCCGGCCTTCGCGGTGGCGAAGAAGCGGAGGGGCATCCGCATCGCGTCCATCGTCGCGTCGGGGACCTGGACGGCCATCCGCAGGTCCGGGTTGAGGTTGGGCTCAAGGCGCAGTGCCTCCGCGCGCGAGACCCGGCGGGCCGGGATGCCGCTGGCGAGGCAGGACTCGACGAAGAGCGGCTCGTAGGCCACGTCCTCGTCGGTGATCGCCACGAAGAGCCCGTCGTTCTCCTCGAACGAGCCGGGGCAGACCCGGCCGAGGATTCGGCGCTCCTCGATGCACTCGACGGCCGACTCGCGGTCCTTGACCGCGTAGCGCGCACCGGAGTGAAGGAGGCCGTGGTGGCGACCGGTGGTGCCGGAGGTGACCTCGCCGCGCTCCACGAGCGTCACGCGGAACCCGCGGAGCACGAGGTCGTGGGCGAGTGCGCCGCCGGTTCCGCCACCGCCCACGATCGCCACGTGGAAGGGCTGGCGGGGAAGGGTGGTTGTCATCTGCTGCGCTCCACGCCCGGGAGGAGCTGCCCGGGCCCCGCGACGGGGCCCGGGCAGCGAGAGGGGTCTAGTCGACCCAGCCGAACGTGCGGGTGACGGCCTTCTTCCACTGCGCGTACTCGGCGTCGACCTTGGCGGGATCCATCGTCGGATGCCACTCGTGGTCCTTCGCCCAGTTCGCGCGGAGGTCCTCGACCTCAGCCCAGAAGCCGACCGCGAGGCCGGCCGCATAGGCGGCGCCCAGCGCCGTCGTCTCGGCGACCTTCGGCCGGATGACCGGGACCTTCAGGACGTCGGACTGGAACTGCATGAGGAGGTTGTTGAACACCATGCCGCCGTCGACCTTGAGGGCCGTGAGCGGAACGCCGGAGTCGGCGTTCATCGCGTCCAGGACCTCGCGGGTCTGCCACGCGGTCGCCTCGAGGGCGGCCCTGGCGATGTGGCCCTTGGTCACGTACCGGGTCATGCCGGCGATGACGCCGCGGGCGTCGTTCTTCCAGTACGGCGCGAAGAGGCCGCTGAACGCCGGGACGAAGTAGACGCCGCCGTTGTCCTCGACCGTGGCCGCGAGGGCCTCGATGTCGGCGGACTTCTCGATCATCCCGAGGTTGTCGCGGAGCCACTGCACGAGGGCGCCGGTGATGGCGATCGAGCCCTCGAGCGCGTAGACGGCCGGCTGGTCGCCGATCTTGTAGGCGAGGGTGGTGAGGAGGCCGCTCTTGCTCGGAACCGCCTTCGTGCCCGTGTTGAGGAGCATGAAGCAGCCCGTGCCGTAGGTGTTCTTCGCCTCGCCGGGGGAGAAGCACGTCTGGCCGAAGAGGGCGGCCTGCTGGTCGCCGAGGTCGCCGGCGACGGGAACGCCGGCGAGATCGCCGACGGCCTTGCCGTAAACCTCGGAGGACGCCTTGACGGCCGGCAGCATCGCCTGCGGCACGCCGAGGAGGGCGGTGATCTCGGGATCCCACGCGAGCGTGGTGTAGTTGAACATGAGCGTGCGGCTGGCGTTGGAGACGTCCGTCACGTGGACGCCGCCCGACACGCCGCCGGTCAGGTTCCAGATGCACCAGGTGTCGATGTTGCCGAAGAGGAGGTTCCCGGCGTTGGCCTCGGCGCGCGCGCCGGGGACGTTGTCGAGGATCCACTTGGCCTTGGGGCCGGAGAAGTAGGTCGCCAGCGGGAGGCCGGTCTTCGGGCGGAGGCGATCCGGGCCGCCGTCCTTCTCGAGCTCGTCGCAGATGTCCTTGGTCCGGGTGTCCTGCCAGACGATGGCGTTGTAGACCGGCTTGCCGGTCTTCTTGTTCCAGACGACCGTCGTCTCGCGCTGGTTGGTGACGCCGACCGCGGCGAGGTCCGCAGCGGTGAGGCCGGCCTTGGCGAGGGCGCCCTTGATGACGTCGAGGCTGCGCGCCCAGATCTCCATCGGGTCGTGCTCGACCCAACCCGGCTTCGGGTAGATCTGCTCGTGCTCCTTCTGATCGATCGCGACCACCTGTCCGGCGTGGTCGAAGATCATGAAGCGGGTGCTCGTGGTCCCCTGGTCGAGGGCCCCCACGTACTTCGTCATGTGTGTCTCCCGATACAAACGGTTGACCGATGGTTGCCGGGCTAGTGCCCGGCCCAGACTTCTGCGGCGGACCGCAGCAGCAGATGCGTGGACGTCGCGCCGGGATCCTGGTGGCCGGCCGACCGCTCGCCCAGGTAGCTCGCGCGCCCCTTGCGGGCGACGAGCGGCACCGTGGCGAGCATCCCCTCCTCCGCCCCCCGGGCCATCCTGGCCAGGGCATCGCCGACGGACGCGCCGTCGGCGATCGCGGCGCTGAGCGCGTCGCGGGCGGGGATGAGGGCATCGACCATCGTCTTGTCGCCCTCCGCGGCCTTCCCGATCCGGAGGACCCCGTCGATGCCCTTCTGGAAGGCCTCGGCGAACTCCTCCAGCGTGAGAGCCTCCTTCCCGGGAACGGCGCCTCCCATCTGCAGGAAGAACATCCCGTAGAGCGGGCCGCTGGCGCCCCCGACCTTCGAGATGAGGGTGGTCCCGACGGCCTTGAGGGTCGCCCCGATGTCCGGGCCGGCCAGGTCGTCCAGCTTGACGACCACGGCGCTGAAGCCGCGGTCCATGTTGATCCCGTGATCGGCGTCGCCGATCGCCGAGTCCAGATCGGTGAGGTACGACTTGTTCTCCGCCACGGCGGCGGCGAACCGGCGGACCCAGGCAACGATGTCGTCGTACGAGATCATCAGCGGCTCCGTGCCTGCTCTCCGGGCGTGAGGAAAGGGATGGCGTCCGGTCTCAGAGGCCCCAGCGAAGGGCCGGCGTCAGGACCGGCGCATCCCAGTACTTCGTCAGCTCGGCGTCGAGGCGCAGCAGGGTGATCGAGCAGCCGGCCATCTCCAGGGAGGTGATGTAGTTGCCGACGAGGTTGCGGGCGATGGTGATCCCGCGCCCGTCGAGGATCTTCTTGAGCTCCGCGAAGATGATGTAGAGCTCGATGAGGGGCGTGCCGCCCATCCCGTTGACGAAGGCAAGAACCTTGTCTCCGGCGACGAAGGGGAGGTCGTCGAGGATCGGCGTGGCCAGCATCGAGGTGATCTCGGCCGCCGAGGCAACCTTCATCCTCGTCCGGCCCGGCTCGCCGTGGATCCCGACGCCGATCTCCATCTCGTCGTCGCCGAGCTCGAAGGTCGGCTTGCCGGCGGCCGGGACGGTGCAGCTCGTGAGGGCCATCCCCATCGAGCGGACGTTGTCCTGGACCTTCTGGCAGAGCGCCGTGACCGTCGCAAGGTCGGCGCCGGCCTCGGCGGCGGCACCGACGATCTTCTCGGCGAGGACTGTTCCGCCCACTCCGCGGCGACCCGCGGTGTAGAGCGAGTCCTTGACCGCGACGTCGTCCGCGATGACGACGCTGGTGACCTCGATCCCCTCGGCCCGGGCCATCTCGGCCGCGAGCTCGAAGTTCATGATGTCGCCGGTGTAGTTCTTGACGATGTGCAGGACGCCGGCGCCGCCGTCGACCGCCTTGGTCGCGGCGAGCATCTGGTCCGGCACGGGCGAGGTGAAGACCGCGCCGGGGCAGGCAGCATCGAGCATGCCCATCCCGACGAAGCCGCCGTGCATCGGCTCGTGGCCGCTGCCGCCGCCCGACAGGACGCCGACCTTGCCGGCCCGCGGGGCATCGGCGCGCACGACCACGTTTGGCTCGATGACGCGCACGAGGTCCCCGTGTGCCGCCAGGACGCCGATCAGGGCGTCGTCGACGACGGTGTCGGGACTGTTGATGAGCTTCTTCATCCGTTCCTCCAATGGCAATGTCGCCGGGTGCTCGGGAACGTGCGGAAGGATGGGGTGCGCGCCGGCAGCGAGGCCGTTGAGCCGCCGGCGCGCGATGCGTGCGGGTCAGGCGACGGCGGTCAGGCTGGGACCACCATCTTGAGGAACAGGAGCTGGTAGACGACCGCGGCAACGACGCCGCCCGTGAGCGGACCCGCGACCGGGATCCAGGAGTAGCCCCAGTCCGAGCCTCCCTTGCCGGCGATCGGCAGGATGGCGTGCATGATGCGCGGCCCGAGGTCGCGGGCGGGGTTGATGGCGTATCCGGTCGTCCCGCCGAGGGCCAGGCCGATGACCAGGACCAGGAGGGCAACGGACAGAGGCCCGAGGCCGGCGAGGCCGGCGTTGTTGCCGAAGGCCAGGACCACGAACACCAGGACGAAGGTCCCGATGACCTCCGAGATGAAGTTGAAGGTCGTGTTGCGGATGGCCGGGGCGGTGGAGAAGACCGCGAGCTTGAGGCCCTGGTCCTCGGTCTCGGCCCAGTGCGGGTAGTAGTGGAGCCAGACGAGGAAGGCGCCGATGAACGCCCCGACGAACTGGCCGGCCACGTACGTAAGCGCCGCGGCGAAGTCGACCGTGCCGCCGCCCATCATGGCGTTGACAAGGAGGCCGAGTGTGACTGCCGGGTTCAGGTGTGCGTTGCCGTACACCAGGCCCGACCCGACGCCGCCGGCCACCACCACGCCAACGAAGACCGCGAAGGCCCATGCCATGGTGATGACGATCCATCCACTGGCGTTCGCCTTCGACTTGGCGAGGAGAACGCCGGCGACCACGCCGTCGCCGAGGAGGATCAGGAGCATTGTCCCGAAGACCTCGGACATGAAGATGTCGAGTTGCATGCTCTCTCCCTCTGGTTTGAAGGAAGCGCGCCATTCGCGCGAGGGGCGACGCCACGTCGCCGATCGAACCGAGGATCCGGCGAGTGAGCACCCGGTGGGGGCTCGCCGGGCAGGGCACAGCACGATCTGGTCGGGTGCGTCCCTCCCGTCGTGTCGCGGCCACGGCCTCTGGCCGCGCGACCGTCTGGGCGCGGTCGGCGCACAGTGCCCTCCGGCACCGTTGCGGAAAGGTTACGACCCGGCACGGTGGCGAATCGTCAAGACTTTGTCCAGATTGGCGAAGGGGGCGGCGCGTCAGCCCTCGGCGGCGTCGGCGAGGGCGCGCAGCAGGAGGGCGCTCGAGACCGCGCCCGGATCGAGGTGGCCGATCGACCGCTCGCCCAGGTAGCTGGCGCGGCCCTTCGTCGCCACGAGTGGGATCGTGGCCAGGGCGCCCGCCTCGGCCGCCTCGGCCGCCCGGCGCGCGGCGAGCTCGAGGGCCGCCCCGGACAGGACGGCTGCCTCGAACGCGGCGCGGGCCGGCACGAGCGCGTCGAGCATCGTCTTCTCGCCGGTCGTCGCCCGGCCAAGCGCCGCGACCGCGTCGACCGCAGCCCCGAAGGCGATCACCGCCCGCTCCTGCCGCGGCCGCCCGTGGGGCGAAGCCGCATCGTCGCCGGCCTGCGCGAGGAGCGCGGCGCTCGCTCGCTGGAGGCCGCGCCCGTAGAGGGCGCCGCTCGCTCCGCCCACCGTGCCGATGAGGGCCCGGCCGGCGCCATCGAGGACCGCGGCCGGGGGGCCGCTCGCAAGGAGCCCACCCTCGAGCCGCCGGAGAAGCTCGCGGAAGCCCCGGTCCAGGTTGATCCCGTGATCGCCGTCGCCGATGGCGGCATCGAGGTCCGTGAGCCGCTCGCGGGCCGCGGCGATGCGGGCACCGGCCAGCCTGAGCCAGCGAACGAGGAGCGCGTCCGTCACCACGCGGCGCCCCGCCCGCCCGGCCAGTCCGGCGGCAGCTTCGCCGTCGCCCGCTCCGCGTCGGCCACGGCGCACACCTGCGCCAGGGATGCCCCGCCGGCGGCCTCCACGGCGGCGCGCACGGCTCCCTCGACAAGGGGTCCATCGCTCACCGCGATCCGCGCCCGGTCCTGCTCGGGCAGCTCCTCGAGCGCGATCTCGAGGGCGAGCACGGCGCTGCCGAGATCGAGAAGCACGACGACTCCCTCGCCGCCGGACGCCAGCAGGGCCGCCCGGAGAGCCCCGAGGATCCCGGGGCTGCTCGTGCCCAGGCTCCCGGTCGCCGTACCGCCCGCGATCGCTACCGGGACGGCGGGCGCCGCCTGGGCCACCATGACGCGGAGGGCGCGGAGGAGCTCCGCGCTGTGGCCGACCAATGCGAGGGCGATCATGCGGCGCGCTCCGTTGCGGGGATGCGACGCCTGCGGCATCGCGCAGCCGCGCCCGCCGCCGTAGACTCAGGCGTCCGATGCAGAGAATAGGGTCCCGCGAAGTCCGCGCGCGCGCCGCAGCCGATGGCGTCGGCGCGCTCTCCGCGCCCGACGTCATGGCGTTCGTGGAGCGCGCGGCCGCGGCCCTGGTGCGCCACGAGACGCTCCTCGACCGCCTCGACGCGGCGCTGGGCGACGGCGATCACGGCGCCAACATGGCCGCCGGGTTCAGCTCGGCCGTCACGGCGGCCCGGGCGGCGCTGGCGGAGCGCCCGGACGACGTGGGCGAGCTCCTCCGCCTCCTCGGCCACACCCTGGTCGGGAGCGTCGGGGGAGCCAGCGGCCCGCTCTACGGCACCGCGTTCATCGAGGCCGGATTCGCCCTGGCCGGGCGGGCCGCGGCGGGACCGGCCGACCTGGCGACGGCGCTCGAGGCGGGCCGGGCGGGGTTGATGCGGCGGGGCCGATGCGCGGTCGGGGACAAGACGATCCTCGACGCCCTTGATCCCGCGGTGCGGGCGCTCCGCGCCGGCGCCGACGCGTCGATCCCCCTCGGCGCCTGCATCGCCGCGGCGGCTGGTGCAGCGGCGGGCGGCATGCGCGCGACGATCCCCATGGTCGCCCGGCGCGGCCTGGCGCTGCGCCTCGGGGAACGATCGCGCGGGCATCGCGACCCGGGCGCGACTTCGTGCTTCCTCCTGCTGCAGGCGATGGCCCGCGCGGTCGACAGGGAACGGCACCGGTGAGCGAGGAGTCGGCCCGGCGCGTCATCGCCCTCGAGGCACGCGTCCGTGAGCTCGAGGCCGAGCGCCGGCGCGTCTTCGAGGACGCCCAGCGCGAGGCGGACGCGGTCTTCGCCCAGTACCAGCTGAGCCAGCTGCTCGCGGCCGGCGGCCGTGTCGACGAGATCGCCGCCGCGGTCCTGGCGGAGGTGGCCCGCGCGGCCGGCGCGGCCGGGGCCGCCCTGTGGCTGGCGAGCCCCCCCGGGCCCGCGCTCGCGCTCGTCGCCACGTTCCCGGGCGATCCGGACGACCCGGTCGGGCGTGGCTGGGCCGCCGTCCCGCGCCGCTTCGAGGACACCGCGGCGGCGGCGCGCTGGACGGCGGCCGGCGGCTGGAGCGGGATAACGCTTCCCGAAGGCCGGGCCGTGGGCGGCGACGAGCCGGGGTCGGGGCCGGCGGGCGCCGTCGGGTACCTGGCGGTTCGCGGCGACGGCGTCGTCCCCCTCGAGCCCCACCACGCGAGGTACCTGGCGACGGTGCGCCTGGAGCTGGCGGTGACGCTCCGCGCGGCGCAGCTGCGCGCGTCGCTCGCCCGCGAGCAGGCAACGCTCGCCGCGATCCTGGAGGGAGCGACCGATGCCATCGTCGGCGTCGACGCCGGCCGGCGCATCGTGCGGCTCAACGCGGCCGCGGCGGCGCTCGTGGGGACGCCGGCCAGGGTGGGAACCGGCATGCGCTGCTCGGACTTCTTCGGCTGCACGACGGCGTCGCCCGACCCGGCGCACGGGCTCGCCGCGGCCCCCTCGCCGACCGGCTCGGAGCTGCGGTGCGGAGTGCACTGCCCCTTCGAGGAGGTCCTCGAGACGGGGCTCCCGATCGTCGGCCGCGAGATCCGCGTGAGCCGTCGCGACGGGACGGCGATCCCGGTCGCGGCCAGTGTCTCGCGCATGCCGGTCTCCGACGGGGGGGCCGTCGGCGTCCTGCGCGACCTTCGTGCGTCCCGATCACTCGACGACGCCAAGACCAGCTTCGTGGCCGCCGTCTCGCACGAGCTGCGGACTCCCCTCGCCCTCATCGACGGCTACACCCAGAGCCTGCTGCGCCTCGACCTCGACGCGGCGACCGGGCGTCGTCACCTCGAGCGAATCGCAGGGGCCACGGAACGCCTGAAGGCCCTCGTCGACGACATCATCGACGTGAGCCAGCTGGAGAACGACGCGCTCGTCCTCCGTCGCTCGCCCGTTGCGCTCGACGGCCTCCTGCGCGCCTTCCTGGCGGAGCGGGCGGAGGCGGTCGACGCGCGCCCGGTGAGCCTCGTGCTCCCCCGCGGACTGCCCCGGGTCGACGTCGATGGCACGCGCGTGCGGCAGGTGGTCGCGAACCTCGTCCAGAACGCGGAGAAGCACGCGGGCCGTGCGGCCCCGATCGAGGTGCGCGCGCGCCGGCTCGACCAGGCGACCGTCGTCGTGACGGTCGTCGACGGCGGCCGGGGCATCGCCGCCGAGGACCGGGAGCACGTCTTCGAGCGCTTCTACCGGGGCGCCCGGGCCCAGGACGGCCAGGTGCCCGGGAGCGGCCTCGGCCTCTACCTGTGCCGCCGGATCGTCGAGGCGCATGGCGGGTGGATTCGCCTCGACGCCACCACGCGCGGCACCTCGGTCTCGGTCGGCCTCCCCGTCGCCCGCGCCGACGCAGGACGCGGGGCGCCACCGGCAGGAGGGCCGGCGTGAGCGGCCGCCCGACCGTCCCGCTCGCGGGCCACGGGGAACGGATACTCGTCGTCGAGGACGAGCCGGCCTTCGCCGAGCTCATCGCCCTCTGGCTGGAACGGCACGGCTGGCGCCCCGAGATCGCCCCGGACGGCGCCCACGCCCTGCGGGCCTTCGCCGAGCAGTGCCCCGACCTGATCGTCCTGGACCTGGGCCTCCCGCGGGTGGACGGGTGGCACGTCATAGAGCGTGTCCGCGAGGAGAGCCTCGTGCCGATCATCGTGGTCACCGCGCGCGGCTCGGAGGCGGACAAGATCCGCGGCCTGGCCGCCGGGGCCGACGACTACGTGACGAAGCCGCTCAGCTTCCCGGAGCTTGTGGCGCGCGTGGCCGCGGCGCTCCGGCGCGCCCGGGCCCTCCCGGCAACGGCCGCCGCGAGGACGACCATCGAGCGCCCGGGGCTTCGGATCGACGGCCATTCACACCAGGTGCTGGTCGCCGACGTCCCGGTCCATCTGACGCCGACGGAATACCGCCTCCTGCGCCACATGGCCGAGCGGGACGGCGTCCTCCTGCCCCGCGCCGATCTGCTCGTCGCCGTCTGGGGCCCGGGCTACCGGGACGACCACCACCTGCTGCGCGTCACGATCCGCAACCTGCGGGCGAAGCTCGGGGCCGCCGCCCCGGCTCGCCGCTTCATCGAGACCGCCTACGGCCTCGGCTACCGGTTCTCCGCGGGCGACGGCGCTGGGGGCGGCTGAGGCATTTCCCGCGCGGCGGCGACGCGGGCCACCAGGGCCCGGGTGAGCAGCCACGCCCGGCCGGGGTCCCGCGGCGCGCGGATCCGCACCTGGGCGGCGGCGAAGGTGATGTCGCCCGGCCGGACGCCGGGCAGCGGAGCGCCGGCGATGAGGCGCATGGCCTCGCCGCGCGAGAGGCCGCTCCCGAAGCGAACGACGAGCAGGCCCTCCTCGCGCGAGACCGAGGCGATGCCGGCCGCCTCGGCGGCCAGCCGCAGCTCCGCGACCTCCACCAGGCGGAGCACCGGCGGAGGCATCGGCCCGAACCGGTCGGTCACCTCCTGGCGGAAGGCCGCGAGGTCGCCGGCGGAGCGCGCCCGCGCCAGGCGGCGATAGAGCTCCAGCTTCTGGGCCTCGTCGGGGACGTAGGCGTCGGGCAGGTGGGCGTCCACCGGGAGGTCGACCGTCGCCCCGGGTGCCTCCCGGAGCGGCTCGCGGCCCTCCCAGGCGGCCTTGCGCTCCTCCACGGCCTCGGCCAGGAGGCGCGTGTAGAGGTCGAAGCCGACGTCCGCCATGTGGCCGGACTGCTCTCCGCCGAGGATGTTTCCCGCGCCGCGGATCTCCAGGTCGGCGAGGGCAATCTGGAAGCCGGCCCCGAGCTCCGACGCGTTGAAGATCGCCTGCAGCCGTCGCCGCGCCTCGTCGGAGAGCCGGTCGCGGCGACGGTAGAGGAGGTACGCGTAGGCACGCCGGCTGCTCCGTCCCACGCGGCCGCGCAGTTGGTAGAGCTGGGCGAGCCCCAGGGCGTCGGCGCGGTCTATGACGATCGTGTTCGCGTTCGGGATGTCGAGCCCGGACTCGATGATGGTGGTGCAGACGAGGATGTCCGCCTCGCCCGCGGCGAAGGTCCGCATGACCTTCTCGAGGGCACCCTCGGTCAGCTGGCCGTGGCCGACGACGATCCGCGCCGCCGGCAGCAGCCGCCGCAGCTGGTCGGCCTGGGCCTCGATCGTCTCGACCCGGTTATGGACGTAGAAGACCTGCCCGCCCCGATCCATCTCGCGGAGGATCGCGTCCTTCACGAGGCCCGCCGAAGCCTCCGCCACCCGCGTCTGGATCGGCAGCCGGTCCTCCGGCGGCGTCTCGATCACGGACATGTCCCGGACTCCGACGAGGGCCAGGTTGAGAGTCCGCGGGATCGGCGTCGCCGAGAGGGTCAGGACGTCGACCTCGGTGCGGAGCTGCTTGAGGCGCTCCTTGGCGGCAACCCCGAAGCGCTGCTCCTCGTCGACGATGAGCAGCCCCAGGTCGCGGAAGCGGACGTCCCTCGAGAGGAGGCGATGGGTCCCGACGACGACGTCCACGGAGCCGGCGAAGAGGCCGGCGAGGGTGGCGGCCTGCTCCTTCGCCGAGACCGCCCGGGAGAGGAGGCGGACGGTCGCCGGGAAGGCCGCATAGCGCTCCTCGAAGGTACGGACGTGCTGGTCGGCAAGGACGGTGGTCGGCACGAGGACGGCCACCTGGCGGCCGTCCTGGATCGCCTTGAACGCCGCCCGCAGGGCGACCTCCGTCTTCCCGTAGCCGACGTCGCCGACGACGATCCGGTCCATCGGCCGGGCCGCCTCCATGTCGTCCTTGACCTCGTCGATCGCGCGCAGCTGGTCGACCGTCTCCTCGTAAGGGAACGCGGCCTCCAGCTCCTGCTGCCACGGGGTGTCCGGGGCGAAGGCGTGGCCCACGGCCGCCGCCCGGGTCGCGTAGAGGCGGAGCAGGTCGGCGGCCAGGTCGGCGACGGCCTTCTTGACCCGGGCCTTGGTGCGGCCCCACTCTCCCCCGCCGAGGCGGGAGAGCGACGGCCGCTCGGCGCCGGCGTAACGGCTCACCCGCGCGATCTGCTCGACGGGAACGAAGATGCGGTCTCCGGCGGCGAACGACAGCTCGAGGTAGTCCCGCTCCTCGCCGGCTCCGCCGCGGCGAAGCATCTGCTCGTAGCGGGCGATGCCGTGGTCGATGTGGACGACCAGGTCGCCGGGGGCGAGGCGCTCCAGGATGTCGCGCGGCACGACCCGCCGGAGCGCCTTGGGTCGCCGCACCCGGACCGTCCCGAAGAGCTCTCGGTCGGTGACGAGGACCAGGCGGTCGGGGCCGCCCGCGAACCCGGAGTTCAGGCTCCGGCCGACGAGGGCAACCGCGCCCGGCGGCGGGGCGCCCGGGGCCATGGTGACTCCGGCGGGGATCCCGGCCTCGCCGAGCAGCTCGGCCAGGCGGCCGGCCTGGTCCGAGGCCAGGATGATGCCGGGGACCGGGTCGGCGGCGCGCCAGCGCTCGATCGCCCGGGCCAGGCCCGCCGACCGGCCGGGGGGGAGGACCGGCTCGCGCCAGCCGAAGGGGTCGTCGAGCGCGGGTGCCCCACCGATCCCGGCCACCGGCCCGGGCTCCCACGTCAGCTCCAGGGTCCGGGCCCCGACGAGGCGAGCCTTCCAGGTGCGCGGCTCGACGTAGGCGGCCGGCCACTCTCCGGGGAGCTCACCCGCGGCGACGAGATCCCGGCGACGCTCGGCCGCCTGCTCCCACAGGAACTCCGCGGCGGCGGCGACCTCGGCCGGCTCGTCCACGACGAGGAGAGCCTGCGGGCCCAGGTGATCCAGGCCGCTGGCGGGGCAGACCACGGCCGACCAGACCTCCGCCGCGTCCCCGACGTCCAGGGCGCGGGCCTCGGCCATGGCACCCGGCGACGACCCGGCGCGAGCCGGCGCGCTCACGGCCTCGCCGGCGCCCTCCAGCCGGGCGAGATCGGCGGCCAACCGCTCCGGCAGCCGGCCGGCAAGCGGCCCGAGCCGCGCCCGGATCTCCCCGATCCCGGCGGCGGGGACCAGGAACTCGTTGGCAGGCAGCAGCTCCACGGCCTCGATCGGGCGGACCGTCCGCTGGTCCGTCGGATCGAAGAGGCGGATCTCCTCGATCTCGTCCCCGAAAAGCTCGATTCGGGCCGGGAGGTCGGCGCCGGCCGGGAACAGGTCGACCAGGCCGCCGCGGCGGGCCATCTCGCCGCGCCCCGCCACCTCGAGGACCGGCTCGTAGCCCAGCCGGAGGAGCTCGGCCAGCAGGACGTCCTGACGGATCCGGTCGCCGCGGCGCAGGACGCGCGGGGCGGCGGGCAGATCGGCCGCGGGGATCGTCGGCTGGAGGAGGGCCTGGACCGAAGCCACGAGCACCCGCGCCCGGCCGCTCCGCCAGCGGGCGAGGGTGGCGACGCGCGCGGCCGACTCGTCGCGGATCAGCTCGCTCCGCTCGTAGGCCAGGGCGGATCGCGGCTCGAGCACCGCCACGGCCTCCGGGTCGCCGAGCCAGGCCACCAGCTCGTCGGCCACGCGGTCGCCGATCTCCGCGTCCCGCGCGATCCAGCAGACCTGGGCGCCCTCCGCGAGCGCGAGGGCCGCGACGAGGAACGACTTCGCGCCGTGGGGCACGGCCGTGACCGCTGCGTGGCGGCCGCCCGCGCCCGGCGCGGCCGCCAGGCGCGCGCGCAGGTCGCGAAATGGCGCCGAGGCGTGCAGGAGCGGCGGCAGCGCCGCGAGATCGGGGATCCGCCGGGCCCCGGCCCGATCCGCGCCGGGGCGCTCCGCGGCGGGCCGCCGGGTGCCGCCCGGACGGGCCGTCACCTCTCCTCGTCGGCCGGGCGGATCCGGCGCCAGCCCGTCCGCGTGCGGCGGACGCCATCCGGTCCGGGCGGGCCGTCCACCTCTCCGGCGGGTGCGATCCGCGTCTCGTCGGCGGGACGGAGCTGGAACGAGTTGAAGCGGTTCGCGGCCTTGCTGACCCCGTCACGGGCCCAGGACTCCACGGCGTCGGCCGCCGCGTCGAGCAGCTCGTCGAGCCGCTGGCGCTCGTCGGGGCGGAAGACGGAAAGGACGTGGTCGACCGCGTCGCTGCCCGGCTCGCCGATCCCGATCCGCAGGCGCGGGAACGCCTCCGTGTGCAGCTCGTCGATGATGGAGCGGAGCCCGTTGTGGCCGCCGTGGCTGCCGCCCTCGCGGAAGCGCATCTTCCCGAACGGCAGGCTGAAGTCGTCGGTGACGACGAGGACCTCGTGGAGCGGGGCGCGCTCGCGGGCGATCAGCTTGCGCACGGCGATCCCGGAGTCGTTCATGAACGTGAGCGGCTTGGCGAGGACGAGGTCGAGGCCGCGGTAGCGGCCCTGCACGACCGCGCTCGCGTCGCGCGTCCGCCCGCGGCCGGCCCAGCCGGCCCGGTCGGCCAGCCGGTCCAGCGTCATCCAGCCGACGTTGTGGCGCGTCTTCGCATACTGCTCGCCCGGATTCCCGAGGCCGACGACGACCTTCAACTGCCCTCCGTGCTCCGGGGGCGCGTCCTGCGCCACGCCGAACGGCCCGAATCCGACGCGGATCGGGCCTCTGCAGGGATGGTACCCGGCGACCCCGGATCGCGGGCGGCGTCAAACGGCACTCGACCGGAGGGCCGGCGAGGCCGAGGCTTGGCGCGGCACACCGGCCCCGGCCGGCGCGTCACATGGCCGTCAACGGGCGGGACGAGGGGCAGATGATCCCCGCGGACCCGCGGAGCCGGTCCCGATCGCGTCCCGCGCGCATCGCCGGAGGGTGGTCCCGATGTCGAGCTCGAAGGGCGTCCGCATCGCGGTCGCGGCCCTGGTCGCCGTCCTCGTGGGTTGCTCGCCGGCGATTCCCCCCTCGGCCCCGCCCCCCTCCGGAACGCCGGCTCCGAGCCCGAGCGGCCTCGCGACGTCCGCGGTCCCGACTGCCACGCCGCCGGCCGCGCCGAGCCCCACTCCCGCCGACGACTGGACGGCGGTCGCCGTCGCTGCGCCGCCGGAGATCGGGGCCGTCCTGACGGCGGTCTCGGGCGACGCGTACGCGATGGATCCGGCGGAGGGCTTCCGCCTCCGGGCGACCGGCGACGTGCCGGTGGAGACGCTTCTCGCCCGCCTTCTCGTGGAGCCGGCTCTTGCCTACGAGGTTGTGCCGGCCGATGGCGCCACCGTCGTCCTGCGGCCGTCGGCCCCTCTCGCGGCCGGGGCTGCCTATCAGTTCACGCTCCTCGATCCGGCCGGCGCCCCGCTGACCGGGTGGGCGTTCCAGGTGGCGGGCCCGCCGCGGGTCGTCGGCACTCTCCCGCGCGACGAGGAGACGGAGGTGCCGGTCGCGACGGGGATCGAGGTCACCTTCGACCGGGACGGCGTCCACCTGGGGAGCGGCGACATCGCCGTCCGCCTCGTGCCGGAGGGGACGGTGGTGGAAGGCCGTGTCGAGATGCACGGGCGCGCCGCGGTCTTCGTCCCGGCCCGCGCACTCGCCCCCGGCAGGGTATACGAGGTGGCGGTGAGGGCCGGGAGCGGCGCTGCGGACGGGCGTGCCGGCCTGCCGCGTCCGGTCGCCTTCGCCTTCCAGACGGCACGCCAGGCGGCGGGCAACGAGGTCCAGGTCGAGCTGGAGCACGCCTTCGTCACGTGCCTCGTCGGAGAGCGCGCGCTCCTGGCGGCCCGCGCCTGGAGCGACACGCCGGACGGGGGCTACCGGCAGGTCACGAGCCCCCTGCCCGTCCGGGTCTACCGCCTCGCCGGCGAATCCGCCGCGGTGCGGATCCTGCGACGCCTCCTCGACCTGCCGGCATGGGCCGGCACCGAGGCCCGGCCCCAGGTGGCGACGTCGGGCCTGCCGGTCGCCTATTCCGGGCCCGCCGGCTTCGTCCCGGCGGGCGACGGCAGCTTCTCACTCCGCCTGCCGTTCGGAGCGCGTGCCGGCTGGTACCTGGTCGAGCTGCGCCAGGGAACCCCCATCTACGCGGTCCTGCAGGCCAGCGACGTCGTGGGCCTCGCGGGTGTCCGAGTCGACCGCTTCTTCACCTGGGCGAACGACGCTCGGACGGCCGGACCGCTCGCGGGTGCGACCGTCGATCTCCCGGGCGGCGCGCGCCTCGGGCGGACCGACGCGACCGGGCTCCTGGTCGCAGGCACCCCGGCCGACCTCGGGGCTTCCCCGGCACCCATCCTGGTGCGGATCACCGCCCGCGACGGGCGCCGCGTCGTGGTCCACCTCTCCGGCGCCGAGAGCCTGGCGCCGACGACCTTGCCCGGGTACGACCGGGAGCCGGGCCTCGCCACCTGGTGGACGGCTCTCTCCACCGATCGCTGGACCTACCGGCCCACCGACACGATCAACGCGTGGGGCTTCCTGCGGACCCGCGCCGACGGGCGCCTGCCGGCGGCCGTCAAACTCCGGCTCTGGCGCGACACCGACGGCCCGACGGCGGGGATGCCCATCGCGGCGGTCGCGGTGACGATGGCCCCGACCGGCGCATTCCTGGCCACCATCCCCGTCCGGGATCTCCCGTATGGCGGATACCTCGTGGAGCTCGTGGCCGACGGCGCGCGCGTCGAGATGGTCTCGCTCCAGGTCGGCGACCTCCGCAAGCCACCGTACGAGTTCGCCATCGCCGCGACCCCCCGCGCGCTCGTCGTCGGCCAGCCCGTCACCGCCACGGTCACCGCGCGGTTCTTCGACGGCACCCCCGTCGCCGGAATAGCGGTCGCCATCTCGACCGAGGACGGCAGCGTGGTCCGGGGGACGACGGACACTGCCGGCGGCGCCGTCGGCGTGGTGCGCCCGGAACCCTTCCCCGATGACGACCGAAGCCAGTACGCCTGCCCGTCGATCGGCGTGCGCACCGACGGCGCGGTGGAGGGCGACGCCGAGAACTCGGTGACGACCTGCGTCTTCCGCGGCACCGAGCTCGTCGACGCGGCGGCCGTCCGTGACGGGGAGGCGATCGTCGCCTCCGGGTCCGTCCACGCGGTCGACTTCGCCGCCGTGGAGGCCGCCCTGCGCAGGGGCGGCGACTGGTGGGAGACGGACTTCCGGGGGTCCGCCGTCGCCGGGCGGCGCGTGGCCCTGCAGGTGACCGAGCAGGTCCTTCGCCGTGTCGTGAGCTCGCAGTGGTACGACCCGATCGCGAAGCAGGTCGTCTACGCCTACGATGACGAGGTCGTGCGGTCGTCCACGACCACCCGCACGACGACGACGCGCGCCGACGGCACCTTCCGCCTCCGGCTCGCGGCCCCGTCGAAGAACCGGGCGTGGGAGATCGTCGCGGTCGTGACTGACGGGGGCGGGCATCGCCTCGAGGCCCAGGCCTACGTCGGATCCCCGCTCATGACCCCCGCCGCATCGCGCTACTTCCTCGAGATCCCCGGCGCCGACGCCGGGTTCCGAGTAGGAGACACGGTCACGGCGCGGATTGCCCGCACCCGGGACGACCGCCCGGTCGCGATGCCGGTCGGCGGCTCGCCCCGCTATCTCTTCCTGGTCCTGGGCCCGACGCGCTTCGCCGCCGTGGTCAGCGCCCTTCCCGCGGTGAGCACCAGGTTCCGGGCGACGGACGAGCCGGGCCTGCAGGTGTCGGCCGTCTGGTTCACGGGCCGCGGGTTCGCGACGGTGGGCGTCGGCGCGGCACCGCTTCGCACGGCCGATCGCCGGATCACTGTCGCCCTCGCGGCCGACCGCGCGCGCTACGAGCCGGGCGGGACCGCGACCGTCGCCATCCGCACCACCGACACGACCGGGCACCCGGTCCGCGCCACAGTCCTGCTGCGCGGCGTGGACGCGAAGCTGGTGGCGATGGGCGCTGCCGGCTTCGCCGATCCCCTGGGGCTCCTCTATCGCGCCCTCGACGTGGGCCTCGCGGGCGAGCTCGCAGTCTCACATCCGATCTGGGTGCGGGGACGCGACGACGGCAAGGGATCCACCGGCGGTGGCGGGGGCGGGGGTGAGCGATCCGATCTCGCCGACGCGCTGACGCCGCGGGTGGTCACCACGGGCGCCGACGGTCGGGCCACGGCCGCCTTCGACCTCCCGGACGACGTCACGAGCTGGGCCGTCGCCGCCACGGCCCTGACGGCCGATCGCCGGGCGGGCTCGGCCACGGAAGGGCTGTCCGTCGGGCTGCCCTTCTTCGTCGACGCGACGATCGCGCCGGAGTACCTCGTGGGCGACCGCGTCTCCATCCGGGTGCGGGCCTTCGGGTCCGCCCTGGCCGCGGGCACGCCGGTCCGCTTCACGGTCGCGTCCTCGACGCTCCGCATGGCCGCCGTGACCATCGACGGGACGGCCTTCACGGAGAGCCTCGTTCCTCTCCCCGCCCTGGCCGTGGGGACCCAGCGGGTCACGATCGCGGCGTCGTCGGCGGCGGGCGCGGACCGCCTCGTCCGCACGTTCGCAGTCGTGGAGAGCCGCCTCACCGTCGGCCGCCGCGAGACGGTCGCGGTGACGGGGCCGCTGACGCCGCCGGGCGGTCCGGGCCTCACCACGCTCGTCGTGACCGACGCGGGGCGTTCCCGCTACGTCGGGCTGCTCACGGGCCTCGCCGCGCCGCGCGGGATCCGCGCCGACGAGCAGCTCGCCGCGTCCCTGGCGCGAAGCGTGCTTGTCGATCACTTCGGGTTCACGGCCGACGCCCTGCCGACCGGCGGCGGCTTCGCCCGGGCCACCTACCAGACCACGGCGGGCGGCCTCGCCGTCGTCCCATACGCCTCGGCCGACCTCGACCTCACGGTCCGCGCGCTCGTCGCCGATCCGGGCGCGCTCCTGGTCGATGCCGTGCGGCCGTGGCTGCGAGCGATCGCCGACGATCCCGACGAGACGGCGGAGCGCCGCCTCGTCGCCCAGGTCGGCCTCGCGGCGCTCGGGGAGCCGGTCCTCGGGCCGCTGGGCGCGGCGCTCGACGACCCGGCGACCGATGGTCGCGGCCGCCTGTGGGCCGCCCTCGGCCTGGCGCTGCTGGGCGACCGCGAGCGAGCGGCGAGCGTCGAGCGCGACGCCGTCGCGCGCTGGGGCGAGCGCCGCGGCGACCTGGTCCGGCTCCGGGTCGGCGACACGACCGACGAGGTCAGCGAGGCGACCGAGCTCCTGGCCGTGCTGGCCGCGTGGGTCGACGATCCGCTCGCGGCCGATGCCCTCGCCTACGTCGTCGCCAATCCGCCGCGCGACGACCTCGCCGTGCTGGCGGAGGTGGCGGTCGTCGCTCGCCTCGTCGCGCGCCTCCCGGCAGAGCCGGCCGTGGTGGCAGTGGTCGAGAACGGGGTCCGCCGGACCGTGGAGATCCCCGCCGGAGGTGGCATCACGATGGAGCTCCTCGCCGCGCAGCGGACCATGACGCGCCTGGAGCCGGTCTCCGGCAGCGCCGCGGTCACCGCGTTCTGGGCCGAGCCGTCCCCATCGCCGGCGGACCTTGGCGCGAACGATCCCGACCTCGGGCTCACGCGCACCGTGACCCCGGCGTCGCCGGTGGCGGCGAACGCGCTGGTCAGGGTCGTCCTCGAGCTGGCGGTCCGCGGCCCGTCGAGAACGGGTGAGGTCGAGGTCATCGACCTCCTGCCGTCGGGGCTCGCCCCGCTGGGCGACCCCACGTCGTGGGGGGCGGAACTCGACCGGTACGACGTCGGTCCCTCCCGGATCGAGGGGCAGCGGATCGTCTTCTCGGTCTCGTTCAGCGCCGAGGGCGAGGATCCCGACGGCCAGCGGCCGCGGGTGCCGGGAACGTTCCGGCTCGTCTACTTCGCGAGGGTCGTGACCGCCGGCACCTACGCCTGGCAGCCGGCGATCGCCCGCCAGGCGGCGTCGCCCGGTCTCGTGACCACTGCGCCGGCGGGCGTCGTCGAGCTTCGCTGAGGCTCGCCCCACCGGGCTTCGCACCGGCGGTGATCGCCCGCGCGGCTGCCGCCCGTACGGCTGCAGCCGTACGCTACCGGCGCGCCGGGCTCCGGCCCGCCGGGGAACCGCCGGGGAACCGCGGAGGCGCCTATCGCGGCGTTGCCAGGAGGACGGCTGTCTCGAGGGCCCGCATGGCCGCCTCCTCGGCCGGCTCGGCGTGGTCCCAGCCGCAGAGGTGGAGCCCGCCGTGGACGACGAGGAGGCGCAGCTCGTCGCCCGGCGACCAGCGGACGTCGCCCGCCTGGCCGCCGCGGCCTGCTTCCGCCTGCTCGATCGCGCGCTCCACGGAGACCACGATGTCGCCGAGGTGGAGTCGCGCGCCCGGGGGAAGCAGGAATGCCCGCCCCGCATCCGCGCGGGCGCCGCGGCCGGACGCGACCGGCCGGGGAGGCCCGCCCTCGTGCGGCGGATACGCCCCGGGCGGGAGGAGAGGGAAGGAGAGGACGTCGGTCGGGCCCCGCCTGCCCATGTGGGCGACGTTCAGGCGGGCGAGCTCGGCGTCGTCGGCGAGGATGAGGCCGACGGCAGCGGGCTCGGGCGCCCCGCCCGCGAGCAGCGCGGCGCGCAGGACGCGCGCCATCGAGGCCGCCGGGAGGAGGCGGGGCACGCCCGACCGGAGCTCGAGGTCCAGCCGGAACGGCGGAAGGTAGAGAGATCGGGGACCGGACGCGGCCACGGCGGCGGTCAGGACCCGGGGCCGGAGGCGGTGCGCCGCGCTTCGAGCTCCAGGCCCTTGTTGCCGGGATAGGCGATCCGCCGGTGGTAGATGCCGAGGAGCTGGGCGATGAACGCCTCGCGGATCCGCTCGAGGTCCCGGAGCGTCAGGTCGCACTCGTCGAACTGCCCGTCCTCGAGCCGCTCCTCGATGATCCTGCCCACCATCGCCCGGATCGCGGGCTCGTCCTGGCTCGACAGCGACCGGACGGACGCTTCGACACCGTCGGCGAGCATGAGGATGGCTGCCTCGCGGGTCTGCGGCCGCGGGCCGTTGTGGCGGAAGCGCCGCTCGTCGAGCGCGTCCGCGGCAGCCCGGCCGGCGGGGGCCTCGAGGCCCCCGAACGGCGCGGCTGCCTGCTCGCGGGCCTTCGCCCAGAAGTAGGCGATCCGGCTAGTGCCGTGGTGCTGGGGAATGAAGGCGATCAGCGGCTTGGGAAGCTTCGCCCGGTAGGCGATGTCGATCCCGTTGGCCACGTGCGCCTTCAGGACCTGGGCGCTCACGTCGGGCTCGAGGTCGTCGTGAACGTTTCCCGTCCCGGCCTGATTCTCGATGAAGACGCCGGCGTTCGCCAGCTTGCCGACGTCGTGGTAGTAGGCCGCCACGCGGGCCATCAGCGGGTCGGCGCCGACCGCTTCCGCGGCCCGCTCGGCCAGGTTGCCGACCATCAGCGAGTGGTGGTAGGTCCCCGGCGTCTCGAGAAGCAGCCGGTGCAGCAGCGGCTGCGAGGGATTGGCGAGCTCGAGGAGCTGGAAGACGGTGAGGATCCCGAAGAGGCTGCCGACGGCCTGGAAGGTCCCGACCGTGGCGATCGCCGAGCCGACCCCGGTGGCGAGCGAGGCGCCCCAGAGCTGGAGGACGCCGGTCAGGTCGCGCGCCCCCAGCAGCGAGAAGATCGAGACGACCGCGACGGAGGCGGCCACGATCGCGAACCCGGCCTGGAGGAAGGTGCCGACCCGGTCGCCGCGGCGGACGGCGATGACGCCGGTCATGCCGCCGATGAAGACGTAGGCGGCGATCTCCAGCGAGAGCCCGTTCGCGGACCCGGCGAGGATTGCCAGCACTGCCGTGATCATCGTGGCGGGACCCGCGCCGAGGAGGATCGCGACGAGCATCGAGGCGCCGGCGCCGGGGACGAAGAAGGGCATGATGGAGCGCCCCGCCGTGAGCTTGTAGGCGAGGGCGGTGACGAGCAGGACGAGGCCGAGAAGGGCCAGCGCCCGCGCCCTGTGCCAGAGATCCTGCCGGTAGCGCCATGTCCAGGCCAGCAGGAGAACGACGGCGAGCGCCGCGAGCAGGAACCAGCCGGCCAGGCGGGCGACGTCCAGGCGCGCCTCGGTGAGCCCGAACGCCTGGAGCTTGGCGATCTCGAGGTCCGTCACCTGCCTGCCGGCGTCGACGATCACTTCGCCCTGCCTGATCGTGTAGCTGACGGGCTGGACGGCGGCCGCCGCCGCGTCGCGGGCGTCGACCGTCAGCGCGTCGCTGTAGGTGGCGTTCGGCACCAGGAGGGCCCCAACGATCTCCGTCGCCAGGCCCCTCTCGGCGTCCGTGAGGGCGGCCGAGAAGCGCTCGCCGAGGTTGCGCCGGGCAGTCTCCAGCTCGGCGTCGCGGAGCGGGTCGCGCTGGACGAGGCCCAGGACGCGGGTCGCCTCGGCGGCCGCAACGGCCCAGCGCTCCGGAGCGAGCGCCTCGAGCGTCGTCCGGGCTGCCGCCGAGAGCCCGGGAAGGACGAAGGCCAGGGCCGTCTTCCGCGCCTCCGGCGTCACCGCGATGGCGAACGCGGCATCGACCGGCGCGAGCTCGGCCGCCAGGGCGTCCAGCTGCCGGCGGGTCAGGGCGGCGGCCGTCTCCGCCTTGTAGTCGTACTGCGGCGGGACTGCGTCTCGCGCAGCCTGGCGGGCCGCCACGGTCTCGGTCACGCTCTCGAAGACGAGCGTGCGGGGAGCGCGGACGTCGGCGGTCGCGAGGTCGCCGATGGACAGGTCGACCGCCCGCGGCAGGTCGTCGATCGAGAGGACGGCCGTCAGGCCCGTGATCAGCAGGGCGGCGGCCACGGCGAGGCGGACGGCATCGCGCCGGGTGAAGGCGGCTACGCGGTCGAGGCGTCGGGAGAGCATGACGCGACTCGTCGGCGGGGGCGTCAGCCCCGGCCGACGCCTCCGTGTCCGCCGCCGTCGTGCACGGCGGGATCCGCCCGGGCGAGCGCCGCGGCGACGAGCCCGGACACGACCTTGCCGTCGGCGCGGCCGCGGGTGCGCGGGGCGAGCCAGCCCATCACCTTCCCGAGGTCGCGGGCGGACGCGGCCCCGGTGACGGCGATCGCCTCGTCGACGAGGGCGGCGATCTCGATCCCGGAGAGCGCCTCGGGCAGGAAGCCGGCGATGATCGCGATCTCGGCCTCCTCCTTCGCCGCGAGGTCCTCGCGGCCGCCCTTCCGATAAGCCTCCACCGACTCGCGACGGGTCTTCACCTCGCGAGCCAGGACCGCCAGCGCCTGGTCGTCCGTCAGGTTGGCGCGGTCGCGCTTCTCGAGAGCGTAGACGGCGCTCCAGACCATGCGGAGGGTGTCGCGGCGCAGCGCCTCACCCGACCGCGTGGCGGCCGTCATCTCCTCGTGGACTCGATCTCGTAGGGACACCGGGCTGGCTCCTCCGCCGGGGCCCGCCGTGATGGCGAGCCGGCTGCGATGGGCCTCCGGGGCCCGGGAACGGGCCGGGGAAGCAGGTGGGCCGACGGAGGTGGGACGACGCACGCCCCGGGCCGCCGGTCCCGGCGGCTAACCCTGCTGGCGGGTGGCCTTCTTGCGCTTGGCTTCCTTGCGCTTGCGCTTCACGCTCGGCTTCTCGTAGTGCTCGCGACGGCGAGCTTCGGCGAGAATGCCGGATTGCTGGATCTTCTTGTTGAAGCGACGCAGGGCGCTTTCGAAGGTCTCGTTCTCACCAACGCGGATTTCTGCCAATGCCGGGATCACCTCCTCCGCCCTGGATTGACGTTCCGGCGCCGGCCGCCGGGCGAGGTCGGCGGGCGCGAACGCCCACCGACGCACGGTTCCGTCGTGCGCCGGCGAGCCCGGCGGAGCATAGACGGGTCGGTCCGGTGGGTCAAACGTCAGAAGGTCCCCGGGAATGGCCAAGCGTCCCGGAATCGGTCGCGCGGCAGCTTCGGGCGGCCGTTGCGAGCGGGTCAGGGCCGGGCCACGGGTCCACTCGGCGGTTGCATCGACCAGCGCCGTCGTCCACGATGCACCCGTGAGCACGTACCGCCCTTCCGGTCGCACCCTGGTCGACCTGCTCGAGGGCTCCGCCGCGCGGTACGGCGAGCGGACCGCGCTCCGGCTGCGCCGGGACGACGGCACGCAGCAGGCGTGGAGCTACCGCGAGCTCGATCGGCGCAGCCGGCTGGCTGCCTGGCGGCTTCGCTCGCGGGGCCTCGTGCCCGGTGACCGCCTCCTGACGTGGTCCGCCTCGTGCCCCGAGCTCGCCGCCGTCTACTTCGGGGCGATGCGGGCGGGCCTCATCCTGGTGCCGCTCGACCTGCACATGGCGCCCGACGCCATGCGCAGGATCGCCGATGGCTCCGAGGCTCGGCAGCTCGTCATCGGGACGGGCCGCGACGCGCCGGACCCCGCCGAGGCCGACCTCGACCACCTCCCGATCACCACGACCGACGATCTCTGCGCGGAGCCCGGCGCCGGCTTCCCGGCCGACTGGGAGGCCGAGGTGGGCGCCTGGGCCCGGCCGGCGCCGGCCGACATCTACCTGCTCGTCTACACGTCGGGAACGACGGGGACGCCGAAGGGCGTGATGCTGGCCCACGAGAACACCGTGGCCGGCATCGACGGGTTCCACCCGATCGTTCCCGACATCGAGTACCGGATCGTCTCGCTCCTGCCCCTGTCTCACCTGTTCGAACAGGCGATCGGCCTCTACCTGCTGCTCGACCTCGGGGCGGACATCCTCTACGTGCGCAGCCTGAACCCGCGAATCCTCGTCGAGGCGATCCGGGAGCACCGGATGACCGCGATGATCGTCGTGCCCCAGCTCCTCGACCTGGTCTGGTCCGGCATCGAGCGGGAGACCGCGAAGCAGGGCAAGGCGGCCTCCTTCCGCCGTGCCCGGGCGATCGCGCGGCGCCTGCCGATGGGGGCGCGACGCCTCATCTTCCGCTCCAGCGTCCACGCCAGGTTCGGAGGCAGGCTCCGCCTCTTCGTCTCGGCCGGGGCCTTCCTGCCTCCCTCGCTCCAACAGGCCTGGGAGGACCTCGGGGTCGTGGTCATGCAGGGCTACGGCGCGACCGAGACCGGGTCGGGGGCGATCACGACCTGGCGCGATCGGCCGCTCGGCACGGTCGGCTGGCCGATCCCGGGCGTCGAGATGCGGATCGCCGAGGACGGAGAGATCGAGTTCCGCGGCCCCTCCGTGACGCGCGGCTACTGGCGGGACCCCGTGGCGACGGCGGCGGCATTCACCGAGGACGGCTACTACCGGTCCGGCGACCTCGGCCATCTCGACGAGAAGGGCCGCCTGGTCCTTCACGGCCGCAAGAAGGACATGATCGTCCTGCCCAACGGATTCAACGTCTTCCCGGAGGACATCGAGAACGCCCTGCGGATGGCCGGCATCCGCGATTCGGTGGTGCTCGAGACGGAGCCCGGGCGGATCGAGGCGATCGTGCTTGCGCCGGCCACGGACCAGCGCATCCAGGACGGAGGCTCCGCGGCCCGCCCGGTGGGCGCGTTCGGCGAGGGGAGCGATCTCGAGCGACTCCGGGCGGAGGTCGACGCGGCCGTCAGGGCCGCCAACGCCACGCTCGCCGCCCACGCGCGCATCGCCGCCTGGCGGTTCTGGCCCGACGCGGACTTCCCGCGGACGCACACGATGAAGGTGAAGCGCAACGAGGTCCGAGCCTGGGCGACGGTCGCGGCCCCGCTGCCCGTGATCGAGGCGTCCTAGCGCCGTCCGGGTGCTTCCGCCGCCAGGGGGCAACGGTCGAGGGAGCGGCGGGTCGCGACACCGGCGCCGCGGATCAGCTCGGTCACCGCTTCTCGGTCGTCGGCCGCGCGAGCGGCGCCTCCGGGCCCGGGATCGTCCCGGCCGCCGCGGCGACAACTCCGAGCTGGACGCCGTCTCCCGCCGTCAGCCGGGGGGCCAGTCGAACGGGCGTCCGCCCATCAGGTGCAGATGCAGGTGCGGCACCGACTGGCCGCCCCAGGCTCCGACGTTCGTCGTGAGCCGGTATCCGCGCTCGGCGATCCCCTCCCCGCGCGCCAGGTCGGCGGCAACCGCGAAGAGGCGCCCGAGGAGCGGGCCGTGGGCCTCGGTCAGGTCGGCGGCGGAGGCGATGTGCTCCCGCGGCAGGAGGAGGAGGTGGGTCGGCGCCCGCGGGGCGATGTCCCGGATCGCGATCACCAGGTCGTCGGCGTGGACCGTGGTCGCCGGGATCTCCCCGGCGACGATCCGGCAGAAGAGGCAGTCGACGCTCATGCCGGCAAGGGTACGACGGGGAGCACGCGGCCGGCGGACGGGGTCGCCACGACGGGTTCCAACCGCCCGACGGCGCGCTCGGGGTCGGCCGGGTCCGCCCCGTCAACTTGCACGGTCGCGATCTCTCCCGCGAGCGGGCGCCCGTCCGGCGCGCCGGCCCGCACGACCACGTAGTCCTCGGCGTGGCCGACCCATCCGGCGCCCGGGTCGCCCTCGTCCGCGAGCTCCTCGAACAGGATCGTCCGCCGCTCGCCGGCCGCCCGCGCGGCAAACCGGCGGCGGCAGGCGGCCGCCTCGGCCAGGAGGACCGCCGCTCGCTCCTTCCGGATCGCTTCGGGCACCTGGCCGGCCATCCGGGCGGCCGGCGTCCCCGGGCGCGCCGAGTAGCGGAAGACGTGGAGGCCGGCGGGGTCGAGCGAGCGGATGAAGGCGAGCGAGCGGGCGAAGGCGGCGTCGCCCTCGGTCGGGAAGCCGGCGATGACGTCGGCGTGGATCGCGACCCCCGGGATCGCCACCCGGACCCGCTCGACGGCGCGGGCGTAGTCGTCGGCCGCGTACCGCCGGCCCATCCGCCGCAGGACCACGTCGTCGCCCGACTGGAGCGGCAGGAGGAGGTGCGGGAGGCAGCGCCCGGCGCCCTCACCGGTCCATGCCGCGAGCAGGTCGTCGTCCACGTGCTGCGGCTCGATCGACGAGAGCCGGATGCGCTCCACAGGCGTCTCGGCGAGGATCCGGCGGACGAGGCCCGGCAGCGCCAGGGCCGCGTGCAGGTGAGCGCCCCGGGGCCCGCGCTCCGAGCGGCCGCCATCGTACGTCCCGATGTTGATGCCGGTGAGGACGATCTCGCGGTGGCCGGCAGCGAGGGCGAGGCGCACGTCGGCCAGGACCACCTCGGGCTCGAGCGAACGCTCGGCGCCGCGGGCGCGGGGGATGATGCAGTAGGTGCAGAAGAAGCTGCACCCGTCCTGGACCTTCACGTAGGCACGGGTGCGGTCGATCCGGGCGCGGACGTCCGCGATCCCCGCGATCTCGACGCCGGCGAGGGTCGGCAGCGCGGCGTCGAGCGGGCCGTGCGGAACGCTGGCCGGCGCCCCGGTCGCCCCCAGCAGGCGCTCGACCTCCGCGAGGAGATCGTTCTTCTCGTCGTTCGCGACGAGAAGGACGGCGGGGTCGGAAGCACCGAACGCCGCGCCGTCGACCTGCACCGCGCAGCCGGTCACGACCATGAGCGCCGCAGGGCTCGCCCGTCGCGCCCGATGAACGGCCTTGCGGGACTTGCGGTCCGCGGCGGCGGTCACGGTGCAGGTGTTGACGAGGTGGAGATCGGCCGCGGTCCCTTCGGCGACGATCTCCACGCCGCGGGCGCGGAGGAGCCGCATGACCGCGTCCATCTCGGACTGGTTCACCTTGCAGCCGAGGTTCGTGATGGCGGCCCGTCGAACGGGCCGAGCCGTGCCGCCCCGGGCCGGGGGTCCTGGAAGCGGCACGAGCGGCGGCCGCCCGGTCATCTGCTCACCGCGGGACCGCCTTCGTCGCCACGGGGATCGTGGTCACGCCGGCGCGGGGAGATCGGCGAGCAGGCACGGGCGGCGCAGGAGGCGCGGGAAGGGCGCGGCTGAGATCGGCATCACGTCGAAGGCACGGGCCGCCGCGGGGCGGCCGCAGTCGGGTTCCGGGAAAAGATCGTAACGCAGCCGTGCCGAACGGCCGTTCCGGAGGCTGGTGCGGTGGGCGTACCGTCGCGCGAGATCCCGGCGGAGCCATCGGCGACTGGGGAGGTCGCGCCGCCGGGCGAGAGGGATCCGTCCGTGAACCTGCGTGCGCGCACCAGCCGGCTCTGGGCCACCGCCGGGGCAACTCTCCTGTTCGCGCTTCTCGTCGCGGCCGGTCCTGCCGCCGCCGCCGACCCGGCGGCGGTCACGCTCAACGGGGGCTGCACGATCGGGCTCACCTCGCTGGACGAGACCGGCGGCGTCATCGACTCCGCGATCGGGCCCGGCGCCGCCAGCAAGGACAACCCGCTCAACGTGACGCTCTCGGGCGAGGTCGTCTGGGAGGGCACGGCCCCCCTCATCTCGTCGGGGACATACCAGGTCAACCTCAACGCGCTCCCGATCCCGGGCTTCGGCGGGCCCTTCGTGAACAAGGACAGCGTGACGTCCGCGAGCGGGACAGCCGACGTCGGCTCGATCATCGTCTTCGGCTCGGTCCTCGACAAGTTCCTGTCCCTGGTCTGGAACGTCTCCGGATCCGTGACCGGCTCCGGCGGCGCCTGCTCGGGCGAGGTCTGGATCCGGACGGGGTCGGCCGACCCGCTCTTCTCGGGCGGAGCGATCGGCGGCCTGGCCCTCGGCGCGCTGGGCGGATTGGGGGTCCTCAAGTCGCTCAAGGGCCGCCACGCACTTCGGGGCCTCGCGGCCGGGTTGATCCTGGGGATCGCCCTGGCGCTCCTCGTCCTCACCTTCGGCGTCTACGTGGCCGGGCCGCTGACCCCGTGGGCCGTCCTCGGCGGGGTCCCCATCCTCGGGTTCATCCTGGGCCTGATCGAGTTCGGCTGACCCGGTTCCGCCGCCTGGCCGGGCGGCCGCTGCGCCTCCAGGGCCACCCAGTCGCCCTCGGCCTCGCGCCGGAGGACCCGGAGGCCGGCGCCCTCGAAGGACGCCCGCACGTCGGGCTCGCGATCCACGAAGATCCCCGAGGCGAGCAGCCGACCGCCGGGCCGCAGCTCGGCCGCCAGGTCGACGGCAAGCTCGACGAGCAGCGAGGCGATGAGGTTGGCGACGACGAGGTCGAAGGGCCCGGCGCCCGACGGCAGGGAGCCGCGCCAGGCCCCGAGTCGGCGCGCGACGCGGTTGCGCCGCGCATTCGCGAGCGTCGCCTCCACCGCAATCGGGTCGGTATCGATGCCGACGAGCGCGCCGGCACCGAGCAGCCCGGCGGCGATCGCGAGGATCCCCGATCCGCAGCCGACGTCGAGAAGCCGAGCGGGGCCACGTGCCGCGTCCGCCGGGTCGCCGGGCGGGAACGCCGGGTCGCGGGGCGCGTCCGCCGGGTCGCCGGGCGGGAACGCCGGACGGCCGCCGAGGAGCCCCTCGTCGGCCCATCGCTCGATCCCGGCGAGGCAGAGCCGCGTGGTGGGGTGAAGGCCGGTCCCGAAGGCCATCCCCGGGTCCATGGCGATCACCACGTCGCCCGGCCGGCGGCGATGGCGGCGCCACGTCGGCCGGATCACTATGCGGCGCCCGATCCGCAGGACGCCGACGTGACGCTTCCAGGCGCTGGCCCAGTCGGCCTCGTGGACGACCTTCGTCCGGAGCTCCCCGATCTCCCGCAGCCCGAACGCCTGGAGGTGGCCGAGGGCGCGGTCCACCTCTTCGACGGCACGTCGGGCGGCCCCGGTGTCGCGCGCGGGGAGGTAGGCCCTGACAGTCGCCGGCGCCGCCGGGTCGATCGCCGCGCCGAGCCCCTCGTCGACGAGCGTGAACCCCGGCTCGACGCTCACGCCGCCCGGGGCGACGCGGGCGAAGATCTCGCTGACCGCTTCCACCGCCTCCGGATCGCAGGTGACCGCCAGCTCCAGCCAGGCGCCGTCGCCGGCGAGCCCGCCGGGGGCCCGGGTCGGGCCCGGCGGCGCTCACCCGAGGGCGTCCTTGATCCGCTCGAAGACGCCGCCCCTGCCGGTGCCCACGTGCGTCTCTCCCGAGGCGGCGGCGTAGGCCTCGAGCGCCTCGCGCTGATCCTTCGAGAGCTTGGTCGGGATGGTCACGTCGACGAGGACGTGGAGGTCGCCGCGCGTCCCCGCCCGGCGCAGGTTCGGCGCCCCGCGGCCCCGGAGACGGACCTCGGTCCCGGGCTGGGTCCCCGGCTTGATCTCGAGGTCCTCCTCGCCGTCGGCCGTCGGCACGCGGACCGTCGCGCCGAGGGCCGCCTGGGAGATCGTGAGGTCGAGCTCGTGGTAGAGCTCGGTCCCCTCGCGCCGCAGCCGGGGATGCGCGGCAACATGGATCGCGACGTAGAGACTGCCCGGCGACCCGCCACGGGGTCCGGCCTCCCCTTCGGACGAGAGGCGGATCTGGTGGCCGTCATCGATCCCCGCCGGGATCGAGACGCGCAGACGCTTGGTGCGCTGCTTCCTGCCGTCACCGCTGCAGTCCTCGCACGGCGACTCGACGATCTTGCCCTCGCCCCGGCACCGCGGGCAGCTGACCACGTTGACCATCTGGCCGAGCATGGTCTGCCGGGCGTGGCGGATCTCGCCGCGGCCCCCGCACTGGGGGCAGGCCTGGGTGGCGGTCCCGCTCTTCGCCCCGCTGCCCGAGCAGGTGTCGCAGCGGTCGAGGAGCGCGAACTCGATCTCCTTCTCCACTCCCCGGATCGACTCCTCGAAGGTGATCCGCAGGTCGTAGCGGAGGTCGGAGCCGACGGCCGGCCGGCCGCGACGGACGCCGCCGCCCGCGGCGCTCCCGCCGAAGAAGGCATCGAAGAGGTCGGAGAAGGCGCCGAAGCCCGGCTGGGCACCCGGGTCGAAGCCGCCGCCTCCAGCCCCGGCCCGACCGAACATGTCATAGGCCTGGCGACGCTGGGGGTCGGAGAGGACCTGGTACGCCTCGTTGATCTCCTTGAAGCGTTCGTCGGCGCCGTCGGCGGCGTTGACGTCCGGGTGCCAGTGCTGGGCCAGCTTCCGGAACGCCTTCTTGAGATCGGCATCGGTCGCGCCCCGCTCGACGCCGAGGATTTCGTAGTAGTCGCGTTGGGTCGTCATCTGCGAGGGGAAGTCTACGGGGAGCGGCCGGGGCGGTCAGGCGCGCCGTGGCGAGCGCCGGCGATCAGTCGGCCGGGGCCTCCTCGTGGCCGCCGGCGGCGAGCGCGGCGCCGATGATCCCCGAGGCGTTGAGGAAGCGGGCCGTGACGATCGGGGCCCGCGACTTCAGCCACTTCCCGTACCGCGCGTACTCCTTGCTGACGCCGCCGCCGAGGATGATGAGGTCGGGCCAGAACCACGTCTCGACGAGGGCGAGGTACTCGCTGAACTCGCCGGCCCAGCGTCGCCAGCCGATCCCCCGCCGCTCGCGGGCGGCGCCGGAGACCCAGAGCTCGGCGGACTTGCGGCGGTACGGGACGTGGCCGAACTCGGTCGAATCCAGCAGCCGGCCGTCGACCAGCACGGCGCTTCCTATCCCCGTGCCGATGGTGAGCAGGAGGACGGTCCCGGGCACTCCCTTGGCGGCGCCGAAGGCAACCTCGGCGAGGCCCGCGGCGTCGGCGTCGTTGACGAGCCGGACCGGGCGCCCGAGGCGCGCCTCCAGCGCCTCCTCGGCCGCGAAGTCGACCCACCCCTTGTCGATGTTGGCCGCGGTCACGAGCCGGCCGCGTTTCACGACCCCGGGGAGGCCGGCGCCGGCCGGCATCGCGGGGTCGAGGTGCCCGCCCTCCGCGAGCCGGTCGATGATCCTGCCGACGGTCTCGACCACCGCCGCCGGGGTAGCCGGCTGGGGGGTCTTCTCACGGATCCGGGGCGAGGCCAGCTCCCCCGTGTCCAGGTCGACGACGGCAGCCTTCAGGCCCGTCCCGCCCACGTCGATGCCGATCGCGCGGCGGCGCTCCAGTGCGGGCGGGTCGGCGGCGCTGGCGGCCGCGGCCGGCGCGCCGGTCGGGGTGGCGTCGGGTTCGCTCATGTGCCGCAGGATAGCGCGCCGGCGCGCTACTTCAGCAGCAGCTTCTCCAGGCGCCGCGAGGTGACCGCGAGGCCCAGCAGGCCCATGACCAGGAGGTAGGCCACGTGCACCAGGAGCCCCGGTCCGAGCGCTCCCGTCGTCAGACCTCGGATCAGGTCCACGCCGTGGTAGAGCGGCGTGAGCTCCACGAGGAGGCGGATCGGCTCGGGGTAGGTGGTGATCGGGTAGAACGTCCCCGAGAAGAGGAAGAGCGGCAGGATGACGAGCTGGATCAGGTCGAAGTCCTGCCAGGTGCGCATGAAGCTCGTGGCCGCCATGCCGACAGCGCCGAAGGCGAACCCGATGAGGAGCGCGGCCGGGAACGCCAGCAGGGCCCACGGCGATAGCGCCATCCCCAGGGCGACCATCACGACGAGGAAGGCGGCGGCGTAGATGCCGCCCCGGATAAGCGCCCAGCCGATCTCGCCGAGTGCAACGTCGCCCACCCCGATCGGCGTCGAGAGGATCGCGTCGTACGTCTTGGCGTACTTCAGCTTGAAGAAGACATTGAAGGTCGAGTCGTAGATCGCCCCGTTCATCGCGGAGCTGGCGAGCAGCGCCGGCGCGACGAAGGCCGTGTAGGCGATCTCGCGACCGTCCACCACGACCCCGCCGACGAGGGCCCCGATCCCCAGGCCGATCGAGAGGAGGTAGAAGAGCGGCTCGAAGAAGCCCGAAACGATGACCAGCCAGCCGCGCCGATAGACGAGCAGGTTGCGCTCGATGAGGAGGCCCGCGCGACGGCCGCCGAAGACGATGGGAGGGGCCACGCGGGCGAGGAGGGTCATCGACGCGGCCTCACTTCACGAGCCCGCGCTGGAACGCGACGAAGGCGGCCGCGACTCCGAGCGCCGTCATCGTCCCGAGGTAGGCGACGTGGACGAGCGCCAGGAGCGGCTCCGCGGTCCCCAGCGCCAGCGACCGGCAGAGGTCGACCCCATGCCAGAGCGGCGTGACGTAGGCGACCGGCTGGAGGATCCCCGGGAGCTGCTCTATCGGGAAGAAAGTCCCCGAGAAGAGGAAAAGGGGAATGACCCCGAAGCGGAATAGGGAGTTGAATCCGTTCGCGTCCCGCTGGGTCGCCGAGTAGGCCGCGATCGGCGCCGCGAAGGCGAGGCCGGTCAGGAGCGCGGCGGGGACCGCGAGGATCGCCACGGGCCGGGTGACGGCGCCGAAGAGGACCGTGACCAGGAAGAAGACGCCGACCACGATCAGCAGGCGCAGGCCGATGTAGGTCAGCTTGCCGATGACGACGTCGGCCGGTCGAATCGGGGTCGCGATCATCCCGTGGAAGGTCTTGTCCCAGACGAGCCCGCCCATGACCGGGAAGGTCGATTCGCCGGCCGCCGTCTGCATCGCGGTGGACGCCAGGAGCCCGGGGGCCAGGAAGGCGAGGTAGGAGACGCCGGCCAGCGCCGCTCCTGTTCCTCCCCCGGCTGTGGCCCCGCCGGCGGCGTCGACAAGGCTGCCGAGACCCAGCCCCATCGCGGCGAGGAAGAGGACCGGGTTCAGGAACGACGAGACGATGCTGCCACGCCAGACGCGGCGATAGACGAGCAGCTCGTGCTCCAGGACGCGGACCGCGGGCGCCGCCATTCCTCCGCCCGCTCCTATTCGACGAGACTCCGGCCGGTGAGCCGGAGGAAGACGTCCTCGAGGGAGGAGCGCCGGACGAGGACCATCTCGGGGCGCAGCCCGCGCCCGTGAGCGACCGCGGCGGCGGCGTCGCCGTCGTCCGTGTAGACGAGGACCCGGTCGGGGAGGCGCTCCACCCGATCGCCCAGGTCGTCCAGCTGGCCATCGAGCGTCTCCTGCACGCCGACCGGGAAGCGCATCTCCAGAACCTCGCGGGTGGAGTGCTGCTCGATCAGCTGGCGCGGCGAGCCCTCGGCCACGATCCTGGCCTTGTCCATCACCACGAGGCGGTCGCAGAGCTGCTCGGCCTCGTCCATGTAATGGGTCGTCAGGACGAGCGTGACACCCTTCTGCTTGAGACGGTAGAGGCGGTCCCAGAGGAGGTGGCGTGCCTGCGGGTCGAGGCCCGTGGTCGGCTCGTCGAGGAGGAGCAGGTCCGGCTCGTTGACGAGGCTGCGGGCGATCGTCAGGCGGCGCTTCATGCCGCCCGACAGGGGCTCCACCTGGTCACCGGATCGTTCGGTCAGCTGGACGAAGTCGAGGAGCGCGTCGGCGCGCTGCCCGGTGAGGGCGCGGGGCAGGCCGAAGTAGCGGCCGTAGATCGTGAGGTTCTCGCGGACGCTCAGCTCCATGTCCAGCGTGTCTTCCTGGGGGACCACGCCGATCCGCGCCCGGATCCGCGGCCCGTCGGCCGCGGGATCCATCCCCAGCACGCGGAGCGTGCCGCCGCTGACCGGGGAGACGCAGGCAATCATCCGCATCGCGCTCGTCTTGCCGGCCCCGTTCGGGCCGAGGAAGCCGAACGACTCGCCGGGCGCGACGTCGAAGTCGATGGCGTCGACGGCCGTCAGACCGCCGAATCTCTTGGTCAGGCCGCGGGCGTGGATGAGGGAAGGGCTCGGGGTCGCCATGGGAGGCGAGTCTATCGCCGGACGCCGCGATGGATCTCAGCGCCGACGGCGCGCGGCGGCCTGGCCAAGGGCCCGGGCACGGCCGCGACCCCGGCTTCGGCGCTCGCGGAGCGCGTCGACCACGCTCGCGGAGCGCGTCGATCGCCCGGCGATCCGTCGCCGGCGAGTCGCGGCCGTCCCGGCTTCCTCGATCGGGAGGCTCAGACTTCCTTGAACTCGCCCTCGACCGTCTCGTCGTCGGTCCCGCCGCCCGGCTGCTCGCCCGGGGCGCCCTCGTCGCCCGGGCCCGGCTCGCCGGGCCCGTCGCCGCCGGCCGCACCGGCCGCAGCGTAGGCCGCAGTGCCGACCCGCTGCAGGATCTCGGCCAGCTCCGTCGCCCGCGTCTTCACGACGTCGACCGACTCGGTCTTGAGGGCGTTGCGGACGTCCGAGACCTTGCCCTCGACCGCGGCCCGGTCCTCGGCCGACACTTTGTCGCCCAGGTCCTTGAGGGTCCGCTCCGCCTGGAAGGTGAGGGCCTCGGCCTGGTTGCGGGCCTCGACCTCCTCGCGCTTCCGGCGGTCCTCGTCGGCGTGCTCGCCGGCTTCGCGGACCATCCGGTCGACGTCCTTCTTGTCGAGCATGGAGGACGCGGTGATGGTGACCTTCTGCTCCTTGCCCGTCGCCCTGTCCCTGGCCCGGACCTCGACGATCCCGTTGGCGTCGATGTCGAAGGAAACCTCGATCTGGGGCACGCCGCGCGGGGCCGACGGGATCCCGTCGAGGATGAACTTGCCGAGCGTCTTGTTGTCGGTCGCGAACTCGCGCTCGCCCTGCAGGACGTGGATCTCCACCTGCGGCTGGCTGTCCGAGGCGGTCGAGAAGACCTGCGACTTGCTGGTCGGGATGGTGGTGTTCCGCTCGATGAGCTTCGTCATCACCCCGCCGAGCGTCTCGATGCCGAGCGAGAGGGGCGTGACGTCGAGGAGCAGGACGTCCTTCACGTCGCCGGCCAGGACGCCGGCCTGGATCGCCGCGCCGACCGCCACGACCTCGTCCGGGTTGACGCCGCGGTTCGGCTCCTTGCCGCCGAACATCGCCTTGACCGCCTCGATGACGGCCGGCATGCGGGTCATTCCGCCGACGAGCACGACCTCGTCGATCTCCGACGCCGTGAGGCCGGCGTCCTTGAGCGCCTTCCGCACCGGCTCGGCCGTCCTCTGGACCAGGTCTCCGACGAGGTCCTCGAGCTTGGCCCGGCTGATGGTCATCACGAGGTGCTTCGGGTTGCGGTCGGCGTCGGCAGTGATGTAGGGGAGGTTGATCTCGGTGGACATCGCCGAGGAGAGCTCGATCTTCGCCTTCTCGGCGGCCTCCTTGACCCGCGCCAGGGCCTGGGGGTCGCCGCGGAGGTCGAGGCCCTGGTCCTTCTTGAACTCGGCAAGGAGCCAGTCCATGACCCGGATGTCGAAGTCGTCGCCGCCGAGGTGGGTGTCCCCGTTGGTGGACTTGACCTCGAAGACGCCCTCGCCCAGCTCCAGGATCGAGATGTCGAAGGTGCCGCCGCCGAGGTCGTAGACGGCGATCTTCTCGTCGTGCTTCTTGTCGAGGCCGTAGGCCAGCGACGAGGCGGTCGGCTCGTTGATGATCCGCTTGACGTCGAGGCCGGCGATCCGGCCCGCGTCCTTGGTGGCCTGGCGCTGGGTGTCGTCGAAGTAGGCCGGGACCGTGATCACGGCCTCGGTGACCTTCTCGCCGAGGTAGGCCTCCGCGTCCGCCTTGAGCTTCTGGAGGATCATCGCCGAGATCTCGGGCGGGGTGTAGCTGCGGCCCTCTCCCATGAGGACCTTGATGCCGTCCGACTTGGCGTCCTTCTCGACCGTGTAGGGGACGAGGGCGCGGCTGTGCTTCACCTCCGGGTCGTCCCAGCGGCGGCCCATGAATCGCTTGATCGAGTAGACGGTGTTCGCCGGGTTGGTGACCGCCTGGCGCTTGGCCAGCTGGCCGACGAGGCGCTCGCCGGTCTTGGTGAAGGCGACGACGGAGGGGACGGTGCGCCCGCCCTCGGCCGAGGCGATGACGGTGGGCTCGCCGCCCTCCATGACGGCCACGACCGAGTTCGTCGTGCCGAGGTCGATGCCGATGATCTTGCCCATGGGGGTCCGTGTGCTCCTCTTGCGTTGGTCGGTGGTCGGGTTCGGTGGCTGGTTGCCGGGTTTCTAGTTGCGCCGCTCGGCGGGACCGCTGCCGTCGCTCACCGCGACGAGGGCCGGACGCAGGACGCGATCGCGGATGCGGTAGCCGCGCCGGAGCTCGACCACGACCTCGTCCTCCGGCCGGCCGCTGCCGGGAACGTGGCTCAAAGCCTCGTGGACGGCCGGGTCGAAGGGCCGGCCGAGCGCCTCTATCGGCGTCACGCCCTCGCTCTCGAGGAGCGTGCGTAGCTTCCGGTCGATCGCGGCGATCCCCTCGGCCCAGGGCGTCGCGCGCGCCTCCGCCGGAACGTGATCGATCGCGAGGTCGAAGTCGTCGGCCAGGGCGACGACCTTCGCCAGGAGGATCTCGTTCGCCAGGCCGAGCATCTGCTCGCGCTCCTCCGAGGTTCGCCGCCTGAGGTTCGCGTAGTCCGCCTGGGCGCGCTGGGCCATCGCGAGGTTCTCCTCGGCCCGAGCGAGCGCCGCGTCACGCTCGGCCGCGAGCGCCTCGACGGAGGGAGCTTCGGGTTGGGGCGGGGGCGGGTCGGGCGGCTGCCCGTGGTGCCTTGGCATCGGCTCGTCCTTGCTCATCAAGCGTAGAGGTGGTCGACGAGGTCGTTCATGAGGCCGGAGACGAAACGGACCGTCCCGATCGCCTGCGGATAGCGGAGCCGGGTGGGACCCAGGATCCCGACGACGCCGACGGCGGCGCCCGGGCGCCCGTACGGGGCGAGAACCAGGGCCACGTCCGCCATCTCCTTCGGGCGATTCTCGCCGCCGATGAAGACCCGCAGGTGGCCCGAGCGCGTGACGTCCTCGAAGAGCTCCCCGAGGAACTCGCGATTCTCCAACACGGCGAAGACGCGGCGGAGCTTCTCCGACGCCGCGAACTCCGGCTCGGCCATCACGTGGAGGAGGCCGTCGCTGAAGAGCTGCTCGATGCTGGCCGCGTCGAACTCCCGGAGGATCCGCAGGGCGCGTTCGCCGGCGCGCCTTACTAGGGTGAAGACCGGGTCGTCGGCAGGAGCCTCCTCGAACCAGCGGAGCCGCTCGGCCACGTCGGCCGCCGTGAGGCCGATGCAGCTCCGGTTGAGACGTCCGGCCGCCTCCGCCAGCTCGTCGTCCGACGTGCCGGGTTCGGTGGTCATCAGCGTCTGCTTGAGCGAGCCCTCGTTGAGGACGACGACCAGGGAGGCCATCCGCTCGCCGATCTTGACCAGCTCGAGACGGCGGATTCGGGCCGCCCGTGGCTTGGCGGGCGTGGCCAGCCCGGCCGACCGCGTCGCCGAGGCGAGCGTGGTGGCCGCGAGGCGGAACCACTGGTCGGTGGCGAACTCCACCTGCCCGAACTGGTGGCGGATCATCAGCTGCTCGATGGGCGGCAGCGGCGTCTCGCCGACCAACGACTCGACGTAGAAGCGATAGCCGACGTCCGTCGGAACGCGCCCGGCCGACGTGTGCGGGTGCCCGAGGAAGCCCTCGGTCTCGAGCTCGGCCAGGATGTTGCGGATCGTGGCGGAGCTCACGCCGAACGGGTAGCGCTCGACGAGCGTCTGCGAGCCGACCGGCACGGCCGTGGTGACGTATTCCTCGATGACGGCCCGCAGGATCGCCTGTGCCCGGGCGTCGAGCGGTCCGCTGCTGCGGCGAGCTCCTCGCGCCACGGCACGGCTCCTTGGCGGGCCTACCCTGAGGCTCGCGCCTGCTGCTGCGTTAGCACTCTATGGTGCTGAGTGCCAGCGGAAACGTCCGAATACTAGCAGTCTCGCGGCTCGAGTGTCAACGCTCGAGTGTCAACGCTCGTTGTCTGCGGAGACCCCCGGGGTCCGGGCGGCCCGCGCGGGATGGCGGCCCCGAGGCCGGGCCGTCAGATGAGCCGGGTGAACACCTCGTTGGAGAGGAGGCGGCCCCGGAGGGTCAGCCGCACGCGCTCGCCCGGGGCGTCCTCCACGAGGCCGGCCTCGTGGGCCCACGCGATGGCCTCGGCCCGGGCCAGGGCGCGGCCGCGCGCGACCCCGCGTGCCGTGCGCAACCCGAGGATGAGCTCCTCCGCGGCGGCCGTGGCGGCGTCGATCTCCTCCCCGTCGCCCGGCGGGAGCGTGGCCGGGCCTCGGTCATGGGGCGTCAGGGCCTCCAGCCACCCGTCCAGGCGGGCGGCGTTCCAGCGCCGTCGGGCACCGTCGAAGGCGTGGGCGCCCGGCCCGACCGCCTCGTACGGCCGCCGCTCCCAGTAGGCGAGGTTGTGGCGACTCTCGGCCCCGGGGCGCGCCCAGTTGGAGAGCTCGTACCAGGGCATCCCGGCACCCTCGAACGTGGCGTCGGCCAGCGCGTAGGCTGCGGCGGCCCGGTCCTCGTCCTGGCCGGCGCGTGCCCGCTCGCGCCAGCGGCGGGCACCAGGCGTCGTCGGCAGGTGGTCGCCCATCGGTCCCGTGAGACCCTCCGCGTCCGGGTCGTCGAGGGTCAGGGCGTAGCACGAGACGTGGTCGGGGACCATCTCGAGGGCCGCCTCGAGCGTCTGCGCCCAGCTCGCGAGGCGCTGGCCCGGCACGTCGTAGAGGAGGTCCAGGCTCACCTGCCCGATCCCCGCCGCGCGGGCAGCGAGAACCGCCTCGGCCACGTCGGCGGCACGGTGGCGGCGTCCGAGCAACCGCAGCTCCGCGTCGTCCAGGCTCTGGGCCCCCACCGACAGGCGCGTCACGCCGGCCCGGGCGAACGCGGCCAGGTCGCCGAGGTCGTCGGGCCCGGGGTTCGCCTCGAGGGTCACCTCGGCACCGTCGGCCAGGCCGAAGCGGACGCGGACGCGATCGATCAGATCGGCAACGGCGTCCGCCGAGAGGAGCGACGGCGTGCCCCCGCCGACGTAGAGGGTGGCAAGAGGAGGGCGCCGCGGATCTCCGGGCGGCCCGTGCGCGGCGTCCAGGGCCTCAGCACGCAGGTCCATCTCGCGGAGCAGCGCCACGAGGAACGTTTCCACTCGGCTGCGCGGGCCGACCGCCGCCGCGCCGGCCAGGACCACGAAATCGCAGTATGGGCAGAGCGAGCGGCAGAACGGGACGTGGACGTAGAGGGCGGCCGGCGGCCGGGCGGGATCCGGTCCGGCACCGCCCGCGGTCACCGCTCCGAGGGTCCTCCGTCGTCGGGGCGGTCCAGGAGATGCCAGCCCCGCGGCGGGGTGCGGTTCTCCCAGGTCTCCTCGATCTCCTGGCCCCGGAGCGCCGGCTGGCCGGCGTGGCCGGTGCACACGAAGACTGCGATCCGGGTGGTCGCGTGGGCCAGCAACGCCGCCCCGATCGCTCCCGTGACGGTGGTGAGCCAGCCCGCCGCGAGCCCGCCGACGAGGGTGAGGACGAACATGTAGCGGCCGCGCCCCGGAGCTCCGGTCCGCGTCGCGAGGGTGTACAGGAAGGCCTGCATGACCACCGCAGTGGCCGGGTTTATCCCGGCGAGGAGCAGGAACCCGAGGACGGCTCCGCGGAAGGTCGCCTCGTCGATGAACGCCGTCGCCATCCCGTTCAGCACGGCGCCGGGATAGGTCCAGGCGGGAGGCAGGCGGATCTTGCCGTACCGCGAATAGGCGTAGGCGGCCGCCTGGATCGTCCCCAGGGCACCGAACCCGAAGCCGAGGAGGAGCGCCTCGCCGCGGTTGCCCAGCGTGATCCCGAGCTCCGCGGCCGCGTTCGGGTGGACCGCGACCAGGACGCCCACGAAGGCGAAGCCGAGGCCGATCCAGCCGAGGCGACGCGGGAGCGACGCCCACCGCCCGTCGCGGGCGGGCTCGTCGTACTCGGCGGCACCGAACTTCTCGGCCTCGAAGCGCAGGATGACGAGGAAGACGGCGATGGCGAGTGCAACCAGGACGCGCAGCGTCTCCTCCACGGGGCTCAGCCGTCCTCGCCCATCCTGAGAACCGCGAGGAAGGCCTCCTGCGGGATCTCGACCGAGCCGACGCGCTTCATCCGCTGTTTGCCTTCCTTCTGCTTCTCGAGCAGCTTCCGCTTGCGGGTGATGTCGCCACCGTAGCACTTGGCAAGGACGTTCTTGCGCATGGCCCGGATCGTCTCGCGGGCGACGACGTTCGCGCCGATCGCGGCCTGGATCGGCACCTCGAACATCTGGCGAGGGATCAGCTCCTTCAGCTTCGCGGTCAGCGCCCGCCCGATGGCCGGCGCCTTGTCGCGGTGGACGATCATCGAGAGGGCGTCGACGGGCTCGCCGTTCACCAGGACGTCGAGCTTGACCAGGCGGGCCTCGCGGTAGCCGGCCTCCTCGTAGTCCATCGACGCGTACCCCTGGCTGCGGCTCTTGAGCTGGTCGAAGTAGTCGACGATCAGCTCCGCGAGCGGCATCTCGAAGGAGAGGAGGACGCGCTGCGGGTCGAGGTACTCCATGGTCAGGAAGGAGCCGCGGCGCGACGTCGAGAGCTCCATGAGCGACCCGATATGGGCGGTCGGCGTGATGACCGACAGGTTCACCCACGGCTCCTCGATCGTCTCGATCTCGCCGGCCGGCGGCATGAGGGCCGGGTTGTCCACGACGATCGGCGCCGTCCCGTGGATCACCGTCACCCGGTATTCCACGGACGGCGCCGAGGCGATGAGCTCGAGGCTGAACTCCCGCTCGAGGCGTTCCTGGACGATCTCCATGTGGAGGAGCCCGAGAAAGCCGCAGCGGAACCCGAACCCGAGGGCGATCGACGACTCGGGCTCGAAGGTGAAGCTCGCGTCGTTGAGGTGGAGCTTCTCCATCGCGTCGCGCAGGAGCGGGTAGTCCTCCCCGGAGATCGGGTAGATCCCGGCGAATACCAGGCTCTTGGCGGCCTGGTAGCCGGGGAGCGGCTCGAGGGCGGGGGCCCCGGCGTTCGTGACCGTGTCCCCGACCTGCGCGTCGCGGACGCTCTTGAGGCCCGTCGCGATGTAGCCCACCTCGCCGGCCGTGAGCACCTTCACCGGCACCATCTGGGGCCGGAAGACGCCGAGCTCCAGGATGTCCGCCTCGGCGCCCGAGCCCATGAGGCGGACCCGCTCGTGCTCGTGGAGCGTCCCCGCGGCGAGCCGGACGTAGGTCACCACGCCCTTGTACTGGTCGTAGTGGGAATCGAAGACGAGGCAGCGCAGCGGATCGGTCGGCCTCCCCTTCGGGGGCGGCACCCGCGCGACGATCGCCTCGAGGATCTCGAGGATGCCGGTCCCCTCCTTGGCCGAGGCGAGGAGCACCTCTTCGCGGGGGATCGCGAGGACGTTCTCCAGCTCCTCGATGACGACGTCGGGCTGGGCCGAGGGCAGGTCGATCTTGTTGATGACGGGGATGATCACCAGGTTCTGGCGCAGGGCCAGGTGGACGTTGGCGAGGGTCTGGGCCTCGATCCCCTGGGCGGCGTCGACCACGAGGATCGCGCCCTCGCAGGCCTGCAGGCTGCGGCTGACCTCGTAGCTGAAGTCGACGTGGCCCGGCGTGTCGATCAGGTTGAGGCCGTAGACGAGGCCGTCCTGCGCCGTGTGCTCGAGCCGGACGGCGCGGGCCTTGATCGTGATCCCCTTCTCGCGCTCGAGGTCCATCGAGTCGAGGACCTGGCTCGTCATCTGGCGGGGCTCGATCGTGTGGGTGAACTCGAGGAGGCGATCCGCGAGGGTCGATTTCCCGTGATCGATGTGAGCGATGATCGAGAAGTTGCGGAGGCGCGCCTGGGGGATCGTCACGAGCCGGGATTGTACGGGACGGACGGCCCGAACCGGCCGGCCCGTGGCCCGAACCGGCCGACCGAACCGGCCAACCTGCCCGATCTGCTAACATTCGCGGTCGCGCCGACGCGGTGTCCTCTCCCGCTGCGCGGCCCACCACCAGGACCGTCCACCCCTCCGACTTGTCTAGAGGACCGACTGAACCGTGGCTCACTCTCCCCGCGGCTGGACCGGCACGCGGACGCCTTCCGGGAAGAAGCGTGTTCGCCAGGCTGAGCGGCGCGCCGCCATCAACGGCCCGCGCTCGTCCAAGGCCAAGACGCTCGTCTCCAAGACCATCAAGATCGCCACCGGCCAGCTGGAGGGCGACGCGGCCGCGTCGCTCGCCGAGGCCTTCTCGGCGCTCGACCGGGCCGCCAAGGCCGGCGCGATCCACCCGAATGCCGCCGCGCGGCGCAAGTCGCGCCTCGCGAAGAACGTGAATTCCGCCCTCGGCGGTGCCGCGGTCCAGGCCGGCGCCAAGCCGACGAAGACCACGGGCGTCGCTGCCGCGGCGAAGGCCGCCAAGGCCCGCATCGCGGCCGGCAAGGCCACCAAGGCCAAGGGCGCCCAGACTGCAGCAGGCAAGGCGCGCGCCGCGCTCGCAAGGGCCGGGCGCACCGATGCCGACGTAGTGAAGACCAAGACCGCTCCGGTCGCCGCCGAGACCGCCGCGCCGAAGGCCCGGGTCACCCGGACCAGGGCAACGGAGGCACCGGCCGAGAAGCCGGTCGCCAAGGCTCCGGCGAAGGCTGCCGCGAAGAAGGCGCCTGCGAAGAAGGCCGCTGCCAAGGCCCCGGCGAAGGCCGCAGCCGAGAAGCCGGCGGCCAAGGTCCCGGCCAAGAAGGCGCCTGCCAAGGCCCCGGCCAAGAAGGCACCTGCGAAGAAGGCACCTGCGAAGAAGGCCGAGTAGGCCCACCGGGCCGGACGATCCGGCCCACTCCACCAGCAGCAACACGACCCCGGGTCCCTCGACCCGGGGTCTTTCGCGTCCCCGAGCGCCGCTGCGACGTGCTCGGCGGCTCCGGGCGCGTCTATGCTGCGCGGCGTGCCGATCGCCGCCATTGCCCTGGTCCTCGCGTCGTCGGTCTTCCACGTGGCGTGGAACACCCTCGTCAAGACGTCGGGCGACCCGCTCGCCACCTCGACCCGCGCCGTCGGGCTCGGCGTCCTGGCCGCGACGCCGCTGGCCGCGCTGGCCTGGCTCGCGACCGGCCGCCCCACGCTGACGGCCGAGGGCTGGGCGATCGCGGTCGCCTCGGGGATCGTGTCGGCCGCCTACTTCGTCCCGCTCTCGGCCGCGTACCGACGCGGCGCGCTCTCGTCGGTCTATCCGGTCGCGCGCGGCTCGGGCGCCCTCCTGGGCGTCGTCGCCGGAGTCGCGCTCCTCGGCGAGCGGCTCGAGCCGCCCGGCTACCTCGGGGTGGCGCTCCTGCTCGGCGGGACGCTCACCGCGGCGCTCGCCACGGCCTCGCGCGCGACGGTCGTCCCGGCACTCCTGGCGGGATGCGCGGTCGCCGGCTACTCGGCCCTCGACCGGGTCGGCGTCCGCACGGGACCCGCGTGGCTCTATGCCTGGGCCCTGTGGACGGTCTGCGCCGTCGGGCTCATCGGCTGGCGGGAACTCGCGGCCCGCGTGCTTCCGCGGCGACTCGGCCGCGTGCCGGCCGCCGCGAACGGCGATCCGCTGCCGGCGGCGGGCATGCGCCGCTCACTCGCGGCCGGCCTCCTGATCATCGGGACCTACATGCTGATCCTGCTCGCCTTCCAGATCGCTCCGCTGGCGGGCGTGGCGCCGCTCCGGGAGGCGACCACGATCCTGGCGGCGGCGTGGGGCGTGGTCGCGCTCCGAGAGCGCGAACGGGCGGGGGTGCGCCTGGGGGCGGCCGCCGCGGTGGCGGCGGGGGCGATCCTGCTCGCCACCAGCGGCTGACCAAGCAGGCTAGGTGTAGGCCGTCGGGCTTCGTCCGGTGATCAATGGTTCGCGAGCGCCCGCCGGGCGGACCGCAGCCACGCGGCCGCCCGGGGCGGAGCGGCGCCGGCCGGTCGCCCGGTCTGCGTCGCGAGGGGCGCGAACGTCACTCGGGCAGGTACGGTTTCGCTCCCGCGAGGGCGGCGGAGCCGAGGTAGACGGCGCTGCCACCGAGCTCCTCCTCGATGCGGAGAAGCCGGTTGTACTTGGCGACGCGCTCGGAGCGGGACGGGGCGCCGGTCTTGATCTGGCCGGTGCCCATCGCCACGACGAAGTCGGCGATCGTCGTGTCCTCCGTCTCGCCGGAGCGGTGGCTGACCATGGCGGTCCAGCCGGCCCGGCGGGCCATCTCGATGGCGGCCATCGTCTCGGTGACGGTTCCGATCTGGTTGAGCTTGATGAGGACGGAGTTCATCGCCTTCTCGGCGATCCCGCGGGCGATGAACGAGGGGTTGGTAACCAGGATGTCGTCACCGACAAGCTGGACCCGACCGCCAAGGCGCGAGGTCAGCTCGACCCAGCCCGCCCAGTCGTCCTCGGCGAGGCCGTCCTCGATCGAGATGATCGGGTACTTCGCGGTCCAGCCCTCCCACAGGTCGACCATCTCGCCGGAGTCGAGGGTCCGCCCCTCGCGCTCCAGCAGGTAGCGTCCCGGCACGTCACCCGTTCCGGTTCCCTCGACGAGCACGGAGCTCGCGGCCGGGTCGAGAGCGATGGCGACGTCCTCGCCGGGCCGGTAGCCGGCCTTCTCGATCGCCTCGAGGATCACCTCGACAGCCGCCTCGTTCGATGGGAGCGAGGGGGCAAAGCCGCCCTCGTCGCCCTGGCCGACCGAGAAGCCCCGGTCGTGCAGGATGCCCCGCAGGGCATGGAAGACCTCGGCTCCGGCGCGGAGCGCATCGGCGAACGTGGCCACGCCGACCGGCGCGACCATGAACTCCTGGAAGTCCGTGGAATTCACGGCGTGCTTGCCGCCGTTGAGGATGTTGAAGAAGGGCACCGGCACGATCCGCGCACCCGCCCCGCCGAGGTAGCGGTAGAGCGGGAGGTCGTGGGCGGCGGACGCGGCGTGGGCGCAGGCGAGGCTGACGCCGAGGATCGCGTTGGCGCCGAGGTTCCCCTTGTTGGGGGTCCCGTCGAGCTCGATGAGCGCGGCGTCGATCTCCGGCTGGTCGGCAGCGTCGGCGCCCAGGAGGGCCGGGCCGATCGTCTCCCGGACGTTCTCGACGGCCTTGAGGACGCCCTTGCCGCCGAAGCGGGCCTTGTCGCCGTCGCGCAGCTCGACGGCCTCGTTGGCGCCGGTGGAGGCTCCCGACGGCACCCCCGCGCGCCCGACCGACCCGTCGGCCAGGATGACGTCTACCTCGATGGTCGGGTTGCCCCGCGAGTCCAGGATCTCGCGGGCGTCGATGTACTCGATCTCGGTGTTCACGAGGCGCCTCCGGCGTCCCCGGCGGCCGGCTCGGCGTCGGGGAGGATCGCGATGCCCGGCAGGGTCCGACCCTCGATGAGCTCGAGGGAAGCGCCGCCACCGGTGCTGATGTGGGTCATCTTGGGGGCGAGGCCCTGCTGGGTGACCGCGGCAACCGAGTCGCCGCCGCCGACCACCACGGTCGCCCCGGCGTCGGCCAGGTCGGCGAGGAATCTCGCCATCTGGCGCGTCCCGGCACCGAAGGCCGGCATCTCGAAGACGCCGAGCGGCCCGTTCCAGAAGACCGTCTTCGCGCCGGCGAGGGCGGCCTCCATCTCGACGAGCGACTGCCTGCCGACATCGACGATGTGCCACGACGCGGGAACCCTGTCGGACGGGATCGTCTTGTACTCCGCCCCCTGGGTGACCTCCTTGGCGATGACCACGTCGATCGGGAGGATGAGCTTCACGCCCCGCTCCTCCGCGGCGGCCACGATCCGCCGGGCGTCCTCCACGCGATCCGGCTCGGCGAGGCTCTTGCCAACGGGCTTGCCCTGCGCAAGGAGGAAGGTGTTCGCCATCCCCCCGCCGACGATGAGGATGTCGACCTTGCTCGTGAGGTTCTCGAGGACCTTGATCTTGTCCGAGACCTTGGCCCCGCCGATGATCGCGGCATAGGGCCGGGCGGGATCCTCGATGAGCCGGCCCAGGTACCTGATCTCGCGCTCCATGAGGAAGCCGGCGTAGGCCGGCAGCAGCTCGGCGACCCCATACGTCGAGGCGTGCGCGCGGTGCGCCGTCCCGAAGGCATCGTTGACGTAGACGTCGGCATACGCGGCCAGTGCCTTCGCGAACGCGGGGTCGTTCTTCTCCTCCTGGGGGTGGAACCGCAGGTTCTCGAGGAGGAGGGCCTCGCCGGGCCGCAGGCGGCGCACGGCGTCCTCGGTTCCCACGCCGAGGGCATCGCCGGTGCAGGGGACGTTCAGGCGGAGGAGGGCCGAGAGCCGCTCGGCGACGGGGCGGAGCCGGAGGCCGTCCTGGACCTTGCCGTCGGGACGGCCGAGGTGGCTCGCGAGGATCACCCGCGCGCCCTGGTCCAGGAGGTGCTTGATCGTGGGGATGGCCGCCCGGATCCGGGTGTCGTCGGTGACCTGCCCGTCCTTGAGCGGCACGTTGAAGTCGACGCGGACGAAGACGCGCTTGCCAGACGCCTCCAGCTCGCGGATGGAGCGCTTGTCCATGGTGGCGTTCCTGTCGGGGCGATCGGCGGGGCCTACAGGCCCTTGTCGATCATGAACTTCACGAGGTCGGCGACGCGGCAGCTGTAGCCCCACTCGTTGTCGTACCAGGCGATCACCTTCACGAAGTTGCCGCCGAGGGACATCGTGGAGGCAGCGTCGATGATCGAGCTGCGCTCGTCGCCGCGGAAGTCGGACGAGACGAGAGGCTCGTCGGAGACGCCCAGGATCCCCTTCATCGGGCCGGCGGCAGCGACGCGGAAGGCCGCGTTGAGCTCCTCGACCGAGGCGTCCTTCTCCAGCTCGGCCGTGAAGTCGACGACCGAGACGGTCGGCGTCGGAACTCGGAGGCTGAAACCGTCGAACTTGCCCTTGAGATCCGGGATGACCAGGGCCAGGGCCTTGGCGGCGCCGGTGGTCGTCGGGATGATGTTCTGGCCGGCCGAGCGGGCGCGCCGGGGGTCCTTGTGGGCGACGTCGAGGATCCGCTGGTCGTTCGTGTACGAGTGGATGGTGTTCATGAGGCCGCGCCGGATCGTCCAGCCGTCGTGGACGACCTTGGCCGCGGGCGCGAGGCAGTTCGTGGTGCAGCTGGCGTTGCTGATGATGTGGTGCTTCGCCGGGTCGTAGGCGTCGTCGTTGACGCCGAGGACGATCGTGACGTCCTCCTTCTTGGCGGGGGCGCTGATGAGGACCTTCTTCGCGCCCGCATCGAGGTGCGCCCGGGCCTTGTCGGCGTCGGTGAAGCGGCCGGTCGACTCGATGACGATCTCGACGCCGAGGTCCTTCCAGGGAAGCTGCGCCGGGTCGGCGATCTGCAGGACGCGGATCTCCCGGCCATCGACGACGATCGCGTCGGCTGTGTGGGTGACCTCGCCGGCAAAGGCTCCGTACGTGGAGTCGTGCTTGAAGAGGAGTGCGTTCATCGGAACGTCGACGATGTCGTTGACGGCCACGACCTCGGCGTCCGGCGTCCGCTCGAGGAGCGCCTTGAGGGACTGGCGGCCGATGCGGCCGAAGCCGTTGATGCCGACGCGAACGGACATGGATCGGAACCTCCGCTGTGCGGTTTGCCTGGTCAGGTGGAAGCGGCAGCCGCGAGGGCAGCCGTGATCGTGCGAGCGTCGCTGGATGCGGCCCCTGCCCGCGCAGGCACCGCGACGGGAGCCGGCCGGGCGTTCGGGGAAACGGTGATCCCGTCGGGACGGGCCGCTGCGCGACACGCAGGCTGCCCGCCGAGGCCAGGGGCGGTGATGAGCCGTGCGGACACTGGACCTCGTCATAGCGTCGGGAACCGCGGCCATTCTAGCAAGCGACCATGCTCGACCCGGCGTGCCGTGCGGCACCCGGTCGCGGTCCGAACGTCCCACCACGGGGACCGCGGAATCAGAGAGGGTCCCCGCCGTCACCGGCGGGGACCCTCTCCGCGTCAGGAGCGGGCGATCAGCCCCCGATCTTGAACACCTTGGTGCCGCACACCGGGCAGATGCCCGACAGCGCCGGCTTGCCGTTCTTCATCGTGATGTTCTGCGGGTTCTTGACTTCGCGCTTCGCCTTGCACTTGACGCAGTAGGCCTCGGCCACTACAGGAGCCTCCCTTCACCAGCGCGGACGTCACGGGGCCCGCCGCCCTGCGCTCGTCCCATCGAGCGACGATGCTTCGCTGCCGGCAGCGGTCGGCGCCGCACGCGCGGCCCCAGGTTCCGACGGCCCGAAACTCTTTCGAGCATACGCACGCTCGAACACGAGCGTCAAGCGCGATCGGCAGGTTCGCCCACCATCCGCCGATGCTCGACCGCCAAAGCGCCTCCAGGCAGGGTCGGATCGACCGTCGAAGACTCGGCCCGGACCCGGGGCGGAGACGTTGCGAGGGCGACGATCCGGGCCGCAATGCGCGCGGCAAGCCGGCGCCGGGCGCGGCGCCGGCGAAGGGCGATGAGGAAGGTCCAGCCGCCGGACGCCACCAGGGCCAGGCCTGCACCGGCCAGGAGCGGACCTTCGCCGGGCCCCGCCGAGCCGGGAGCCGCCGCGGGCGCGGCGGCGGGAAGACCACCCGGGCCGGACGGGGCGGGCGGCGGGGAGGCGGGCCCGGAACCTCCTTCGACCTCGGCTCCGGGCTCGCCCGGATCGAGAGGCAGGAATTCGCCGAGGTCGCCGAGCCGCACGAGGCTCGCCGGATCGTCAACCTCGACGATCGCGCCGGACGCCGTGACTGCCACCCGCCCCACGGCGCTGACGGCGTCGCCGGGTTCGAGGAGGGCCAGGAGCCCCACGGCGTCGCCGGAGAGGCGGAGAACGCCGGTCGCGGTGCCGTCGTCGACGAGGAGGTGGTCGCCGTCGACGCCCGCGACGAGGCCCCCGACCCGCACCCGGACGCCGCCGAGGTCCGGCAAGGTTGACAGGTCGGCGTCGGTCGCGGTGGTATCGGAGGTGGCTGCCGACCCCCCGCCGAGCGCCCCCGACCGCGGCGTGGCCGCTCCGCCGTCGTGGCGCACGCCCACTGGGGAGCCCACGGCGTCGTTCACGCGGATGTCGGCGGGCGCCCGGGGCGCCACGGCGAAGCGGCGGTCGGCCGCGGCGGGATGGGGCCGACGGACGACGCCGACCACGGTGACGCCGGCGCCCTCGCTGATCGTGGTGGCCGGAATCCCGGCACCCGCGAGGCCGGCGACGACGATCGTCCCGCCGCCCGTCCGCACCTCGGCCCGCCATCGATCGCCGAGCCGTTGCAGGTCGGTCACGGTGCCCGTGATCCGGACGAGCTCGGCCTCGTCGGCGGATCCCGGCTCCCGGGCGAGAGTCCGCGGCGCGGGAATCGCCGCGCTGCCGAGGATCAGCACCGCGTTGGCGCGAATGCGCGGCGCCCCATACGCGGTGCCGATCTCGCCATCGATTCGCAGGCGACTCCCCGGGCGCGGGGCCGCCTGCCCGGCCGGAAGGAGGATCTCGACGGCAGCGGAGGCGTCCTGCACGATCAGGCGCCGCCCCGACGCGTCGAGCAGTGTGGCCGGGATCGTCACGACCCCTTCGACCCTGACCGATCCCTCGCCAAGGCGGAGGACGGCCGCGATCGGCCGGACCACCGCGCCAGACGTCGGGGCAGTCGGCTTCGGAGAGGGCGATGGGACAGGCGAGACCGTCGGCCGGGGCTCGGCGGTGACGACCAGGTCGGTCGCATCGCGGAGCCAGATCCGGTACCCGTCTGGCGCGCCCAGCCGGGATGCGCGCTGGCCGACGATCCCCGTGAGCCGCAGCCGGGCCCCGCGTCGGGCCGCGGTGGGCTCGATCCCGGTCGCGCGTGTCGCGCGCGCCCGAAACGGGACGCCGGCGTCGTCGACCAGCCTCAGGACCAGGTCGCCGCTCGCCTCGCGCACGATCGGCGCGTCGAGCGTTCCCTCGAGGACGACGAGCCGCGCCTCCGTGGCCTCGCCGAGCGACGACGCGGACCCCGGGAGCGGGTCCGGAAGGGCGCCGAACCCGGTGATCGAGACGTCGGCGCGGCGGCGGGCCGCACCTCGAGCTGGCCGTAGGGCTCGGCGAGCTTCCCGGTCACGCGGACCATGGCACCGCGCGCCGGCCGCGGAGCGTCTTCGGGAAGCTTGACGACGATCGCGCCCGTGGCGTCCTGGATCGCGACCTGGGGCGGCAGGCCGAGCCTCCCGGCCTCGGCAGTGACGACGCCCTCCACGGTCACCCGGGCATCGCGCTGCGCCGACCGGGCGGCGGCGATCGTCATCGGCGTGGGCGTGGGGGTCGGCGTGGGGGTGGGCGTCGGCGTGGGGGTCGGGGTTGGCGTGGGGGTCGGGGTCGGCGTGGGGGTCGGGGTCGGCGTGGGGGTCGGGGTCGGCGTCGGCGTCGGAGTCGGGACGATCACGATCGCGCCCGGGTCCGTCACGAGAATTCGGTAGCTGCCGATGCCGGTGCCGGTCGTGTCGCGCTGACCCAGGGGCCCCGTCACCCGGACCGTGTCTCCCCGCGCCGGGGCGGACGCGCCGGCGAACGAGAGGACGACGCGCAGCGCACCCGACCCGTCGTCGACGAGCATGGAGATCCCGCTCGACAGGAACGTCGGCGTGTCGGTGATCGTGCCCTCGGCCACGACGAGCAGGCCTTCGAGGCTCTCGGCCGCCTCTCCGGTGGCGATCGCAAACGCGGCGGGCGGGGCGTCGGCACCCATCTCGGCAAGCGGGCCGTCGAGCCGGATCGTCCGCTGGCCGTAGCGGTCGTCGACGGTCCCGGATGCACGGACGATGGCACCCGTGGCAGGCATGGCCTCGGGGTCGGCCGGCAGGAGGAGCGCGATCCCCGCAGAGGAATCCTGGAGGAACCCGCCCCTGCCGTCCTCGAGACTGCCGAGTGGCGCCGTGAGCACGCCCTCGACAACTGCCCGTGTGCCGTCGGGAGCCGCCCGCGCGGCCGCGACCGTGAGCACGGTGGACGGGGTCGGCGTTGGCGTCGGGGTCGGCGTCGGCGTGGGGGTCGGGGTCGGGGTCGGCGTCGGGGTCGGCGTCGGCGTGGGGTTGGCGTCGGCGTCGGCGTCGGCGTCGGCGTCGGCGTGGGGGTCGGCGTCGGGGTCGGCGTGGGCGTGGGTGTGGGCGTCGGCGTGGGCGTGGGCGTCGGGGTCGGCGTGGCGGGGTCGGCGTCGGCGTGGGCGTCGGGGTCGGCGTCGGGGTCGGCGTGGGCGTCGGGGTCGGCGTGGGCGTCGGGGTTGGCGTGGGCGTCGGGGTTGGCGTGGGCGTGGGTGCTGGCGTCGGCGTGGGGGTCGGCCCCGGGATCGGCGGTGCCGAGAGCGGCTGAGGTACCGGCTGGGCCAGGACGACCCAGTCCGCGGCGTTGTCGTTCGAGTCCACCGTGTTGCCGTCCGGGCCGCCCGGGCGACGCTCGATCGAGCTCCCGGCCGGGGGTGCGGGGGCGGCGCCTCCCTCGACGAAGGTGCTCGTCGCATCGCCCCATCCGACTGCGTCGACGACCTGGCCGCCGACCTGTCGCAGGACGATCGCGCCGCCCGTGGCTGCCAGGCCGCCGCTGTAGGTGGCATCCGCCGCCGCAGCGTAGAGCCCGAGGGCGTTTGCGATCAGCATGTGACGGCCCGGTTCGACCACGAGAGGCGCGCTCCACGTCGCCTTCCGGGTGATCGTGGTCCCGGACGAGCTCACGTAGACGATCTCGTGGCCCGCAAGGTCGAGCGGGGTGAGCCCCGCGTTCGCGATCTCGACGTACTCGTCGGACGCCGACGCTCCGCCGGTCACGACCTCCGCGACGAGAAGACCGGTGGACGCGGGCCACCCGACGGCGGCCGCGGCGGTCATCGGGATCTCGGGGACCGGATCAGGTGGAGAGCCTCCGCCCGCAGACGCGATTCCGAGCAGGACGACGAGCACGCCGGTGACGGCGCTCCGCAGCGCGGGCATGGACGACCTCCGGGCGGGCGCAGCCGGCGGGGCGTGACTCGCGGTGTGTACCACGGGCCGTTCACTCGCGACTTACCTGGGCTCATCGGCGCCCGTCGCCGCGCCCTTCGCCGCACAGGGCGTCGCACCCCTCCGCCGCACCGGGCGCCGCCTCCGGGCCACGCCCTCCGCCGCACTCGACGCTGCGTCCGGGGGCACGCCCGACGCCCGTCGGGCTGCCGGGGTAGCATTCGGGCCGCGCCGCCGCCGGGCTCCGGTCGGGGCCGCACCCTGCCAGCGCAGCACCCCGAGGAGGATCCGTGGCCCGCGCCAAGAGGACCGAGCGCGCCGACGCCCGTCGCCGCTACCGAGTCGCGACCACGCCCGATGTCGACGTGGCCGAGGAGACGCCCGTCGTCCCGGCCGCCGCACTGCCGCGCGAGCAGCGCGATCGGCGCCCATCGGGCCTGACACCTGGCGCCCCGCCCCCGCCACGCAAGGGCTTCGTCGCGTCGCTGCGAGCGGCCGCGGGACCCGTGAACATCCGGGGCGACCTGCGCGCCTTTCCGTCGGTCGTCCTCCGCTCGAAGGCGGCGCTGATCCCCGGGCTGGTCATCGTGGTGACCACCGCGGCGATGCTGATCCCGGCAACCGCCGCCAACCAGCTCGTCGTGCTCGCCGGCAACGTGATCCTCCAGCCGCCGCCGATGATCATCGCCTTCCTGGCGGGCATGCTCGCGCCCCGTGCGGCCTGGCTGCTTGGCGGCATCGCGGGCCTTGCCGCCGGCGTGGCGTACATCCTTGTCGTGACGATCAGCACGGACGTCCTCATGACCCCGCTCGGGTTCACCTACGTGGTGTCGACGGACCAGAAGATGGCCTACGCCCTGAACGTGCTGATCACCGCCCCGGTCTTCGGGCTCGCGATCGGCGCCTTCGCCGGCTTCTATCGGCGCTTCCTCAACATGTCGGCGCCCCAGCGGCAGGCCGCCCGCCGCCGCTGACCCGCGCCCCGGCAATCCGCGCCCCGGCATCCGCGCCGCGCCCCGGCAATCCGCGCCCCGGCATCCGCGCCGCAGCGCGCCGCGCCTGGCGGTTGGCGTGCCCGTCCGGCGGTCACCCTGATCGCCGCATCCCGGCCTGGCCGAGCTGCCGGACGCCGTCCGGCCGATCCGGGCCCCCGACGCCGCGAGCTTCGTCCACGAGCGGGCGGACGTCCCGGGCGACGACGTTCACGACGTTCGACTCGCGCTGCAGGGTCCCGTCGACGACGAGAAGCGCGTTCCGCCGCACCACCCCGCGCAGGCGGGCCCAGGCATCCGGCCAGAGGGTGACGTTCACCATCCCGGTCTCGTCCTCCAGGGCCAGGAAGACCGTCCCCTTCGCCGTCATCGGGTGCTGCCGGGTGACCACCAGGCCGCCGATCCGGACGGGCCCGGGTCGCCGTTCGGCAAGGGCCGCGTTCGTCACCGCCCCCAGCCTCTCGAGGGCCGGGCGGAAGAGCCCGACTACCTGGCGCCGCGCGTCGAGCGAGAGGATCGCGTAGGCGTCGCCCAGGCGCTCCAGCTCCGAGAGCGGCGGCAGCTCGGGGGCAGGCGTCGCCGGCAGGCGCAGGTCCAGCGGCCGGCCGGCCGCCCGGCCGCCGCCCCGCGGGGCACCCTTCGCGGGCCGGGCGGTCTCGCGCAGCTGCCAGAGGAGCTCGCGCCGCGGGCGCCCCAGCGAGTCGAGCGCCCCGGCCCGGATCAGCCGCTCGACGACCTCCTCGGGGAGCCCCGTCCGGTCCACGACGTCGGCCAGGGACGCGTACGGCCCGCGGGCCCGCTCGGCATCGAGGTGCGCGGCGTGCTCCTCGCCGATCCCCTTCACGAGGTGGAGCCCGAGCCGGACGCCCCAGCCGACCGTGCTCTCCGGGGTCCAGCGCTCGCGCGCCGCGTGCGGCGGGACCACGCAGGCCGCCGAGCGGACCGGGCGGGGACGGGCGGCGATCCCGAGCCCCGGCGGCAGCGGCTCGCCCGGGTCGCGGTCGTGGCCGCCGTCGTCGCCGGCAGGACCCGCGAGCGCCCAGCCGGGACGGCCGGCCCACTCGGTCGTCGTGCGGTAGGAGGAGGCGTTCAGGTCGACCGGGAGGACGGCCACCCCGTGGCGCTTCGCGTCGTTGACGAGCACCTCCACCGGGTAGAAGCCCATCGGCTGGGCGTTGACGAGCCCGACGAGGAACTGGGCCGGGTAGAAGAGCTTGAGGAACGAGGACTCGTACGCGGTGCGGGCGAAGGCGGCGGCATGGCTCTTGGCGAAGCCGAAGCTGGCGAAGCCCGCGACCCGCCGGTAGAGCTCCTCGGCATCCTCGCGGGGCATCCCCTGGACCGTCACGCAGCCCTCGACGAAGCCGCCGTGGAGCTTCTCCATCTCGGCCGGCGAGCGCCACGTCCCCATCGCTCGCCGGAAGCCGTCCGATGCCGCCGGAGTGAAGCCGGCGACCTCGATCGCGATCCGCATGACCTGCTCCTGGTAGAGGATCACGCCGAGCGAATCGCGGAGGACCGGCTCCAGGGACGGGTGGAGGTAGGTCACCGGCTCGAGCCCCTGCTTGCGGCGCAGGTAGGGGTGGACGGCGTTGCCCTGGATGGGGCCGGGACGGATGATCGCGACCTCCACGACGAGGTCGTCGAGGCAGGCCGGCCGCGATTTCGGCAGCGTCTGCATCTGGGCCCGGCTCTCGACCTGGAAGACGCCCACCGTGTCGGCCGCCTGGAGCATCGCGAAGACCTCCGGGACCTCCTCGGGAAGCCGGTCGAGGTCGACGCAGACGGCGCAATCGTGCTCGATCAGCTGGATCGTCTCGTCGATCGCCGCCAGCATCCCCAGCCCGAGCAGGTCGAGCTTGATGAGCTTGAGGGTCTCGACGTCGCGCTTGTCGAACTGGACGACGACCCGGCCGGGCATCGTCGCTCGCTCGAGCGGCGCGATGTCGATGAGCGGCGCGGCGGTCACGAGCATCCCCCCGCTGTGGATGGAGAGGTGGCGGGGGAAGCCGTCGATCCGGGCGCACAGCTCCAGCCAGCGCTCCCAGGGCGACATCCCGACGGTGCTCCCCCCGCGCGGCGAGGGCGGCGACTCCGGGGCGATCCGGGCGACGGACGAGGCGGGGGCTGGCGACTCCGGTGGCGTCGTCTCACGCGCTGGCGCGGGGTCCCAATGCCGCGGCCGGCCCAGCCGGTCGACGTTGCGGGCCGGCGGCGCGAGAACCCCGGACTCGGGATCGAGTGCGCGGCCGTCCACCGTGCCCGGCAAGCCCGTGGGAGCCCTGGCCGGCCCGGCCCCGGGCCCGAACGTGTGGCTCGGGGTCGGCGCGGCAGGCGCGGCGGCGGTCACGGCAGGCGCGGGGGTCGGCGCGGGCGGCGCGGGGGCGGTCACGGTCGGCGCGGGGGCGGTCACGGTCGGCGCGGGGGCGATCACGGTCGGCGCGGGGGTGGTCACGGTCGGCAGTCCGCCGCGCACCAGCCAGGCGACGCTCGCCGGTGAGTCGCCCGGGCCGCCCTTGTCGTCGGAGAGTCCGCCGGCCCGGATCGCCGGCCGCGAGCCCATCCCGGGTTCGGTGCCCGCCAGGCGGGCGGCGTCCTCGGGTCGCGGCAGCCGGCCGTTCCCGGCCTCGCCGGCCCCGCCCGTCCGGATCCGCCCGCCCCGGGCATGGTCGAGCTGGCCCATCCGGTCAACCAGCCCGCGATCCTCCGCGCGCGCCGCCGAGGCACCGACCGCACGCCCTGCCGACCCCTCGCCCTCCTCCACCTCGCCGGGACGCCGGAAGAACCCGGCGAAGCCGCCGTCCGCCTCGAGGTCGCGGCGGACCATCACCGAGTCGTAGGTCTCGAGCGCCTTCGCCACGCGGTCCACGAGCGGGCGGGGGAACCCCAGGGCGATCCCGACCTCGCGGACCGCGCTCCGGGCCCGGTACGTCACGAGGTTGCAGACCATCCCGGTGTGCTCGGGGCCGTAGCGCTCGTAGACGTACTGGATCACCTCCTCTCGACGCGCCGAGCTGAAGTCGATGTCGACGTCGGGGTAGGTCGTGCGGCCCTCGTTGATGAAGCGCTCGAAGAGGAGGTTGTGGCGGATCGGGTCGACCCGGGTGATCCCCAGCACGTAGGCCACGATCGAGTCGGCGGCGCTGCCGCGGCCCTGGGCGGGGATCCGACGCTCCTTCGCGAAGCGCATGAGGTCCCAGCAGATGAGGAAGAACTCGGCGAGGCCGGTTCGCTCGATGACGTCGAGCTCGTGGGCGAGCTGCTTCACGACCGGCGGCGTCACGGGGTGATAGCGCCGCCGGATGCCGCCGTGGCAGAGCTCGGCGAGGTACGAGAAGGCCGTCTCGCCCGCCGGCACCGGGAAGCCGGGGAAGCGGTACCGCTCGAAGCCGAGGTCGACCCGGCAGACCGCCGCCAGCTCGCCGGCGTTCGCGATCCCCTCGTGCCAGGCGGCCGCCGTTGCCGCATCCGCCAGCGCATCCCCCGGCGGCAGCCCGGCGAGCTCGGCACCCGACTTCAGGTAGTGCTCGCCGCTCGGCGTCCGCAACCCGGCGAGTGCCTCCACGCTCTTTCCGTGACGGATCGCCGCCAGGACGTCGTGGAGCTCGCGGTCCTCCGGGCAGGCGTAGCGGACGTCGTTCGTCACGACGACCGGCAGGCCGACCTCGCCGGCGAGGCGCGCGGTCTCGGCCACGAGCCAGTCGTCGCCGGGCAGGAGGTGGTGGGACAGCTCGAGGACGAACCCCGCGCCCGCGACGCCCCGTGCCGCGGCCGTCCCCGCGGCGCGGCCAGCCTGCCCGAACAGCCGGGCATAGCCCTCCGCGACCGCCCGGGCGCCCGCGCGGTCGCCGGCCATGAGCCGCCTCGCCAGCTCGCCGTGACGACACCCCGAGAGCGCCACGAGGCCCTCCGTGTGCTCGGCGAGGAGCGCCTGCGTGACCCGGGGTGCCGCCTTCGTCCCGGCGAGGTTCGCCCGCGAGACGAGCCGGCAGAGGCTCCGGTACCCGGTCCCGTCGCGGGCGAGCAGGACGAGGTGGGGGCCCCGCTCCGCCGGCCCGACGCCGCGGTGGTCCTCCCTGACCGCCTCGCGATGGCCGGGGAGGCGGGCCCGATCCGGCTGGGGTCGCGCCGGCAGCCCTCCGCGCGGGAGCGCCGGCGGGACGGTGGCAGGAACCCGGCGGTGGTCGCGGGGCGCCGGACGGCGTGCCGGAATCACCAGACCGAGGGGATCCGGGACGAGCGCATCGACCAGCTCCACCTCGACGCCGATGACGGAATGGAGCCCGGCCTCCTCGGCGGCGGCGGCAAACCGGACGACTCCGTAGAGGCCCTGGCGGTCGGTGACGGCGAGCGCCGAGAGGCCCAGTTCGACGGCCCGCGCAACGAGGTCCGCCGGGGCGGAGGCACCGTCGAGGAAGGAGAAGCTGGAGTGCGAGTGGAGCTCGGCATAGGCCGGCGCGGACATGGGACAACCCGGGCGGCGTGGAGGACGGCGGCGCGGCCGTCGCGGCGGCGGGGCTCCGCCAGACTAGAACACATGTTCTCATCGGTCAACCCACTTCACGTGCAACAAAACGGGGGCCGCCGTCGTCACAGACGCGATGAACACGCTGGTGAGCCGCACCCGGTCTCTCCTCCCGACGCTCCTCCTCCTCCTGCTCGTGAGCGTGCTCGTCCTTGTCGTTCTCCCGGCGGTCCTCGCGGCCGCCGGAGGGACGGCGGCCTGAACCGAACGACCCGCGCTGCTCCCGGGACTGGGGACCGGGAGCGGCGACTTCCTCCGGACCCCGTCGTGCCGCGCCGCGACGGGGTCCGCGAGATTCCCGGCTACCATCGCCCAATGCGCCACGCCTCGACCCTCCTCGCCATCGTCGCGGGCCTCGCTCTCACCGTCGCGGCCTGTGGCGGATCCGCGACCATGGTCCCGCCTGCGACACCGGCGACCCCGACCCTCGCCCCCTCGCCCCCGGCGCCGACTGACGTGCCGGGGGATGGCAGCCGCACCCCCGGCCCCAACCCCCGGCCTCCTTCCGGGCGAGGCCTGGGGAGCGGCGTGGGACGCCCTGCCGCCCGGCTTCCCGGTGCCCGCCGGCGCGAAGCCCGCCGACCCCGGCGACCCTTCGGACGGGCCGGTCAGCGGCGCCTTCGTCGTCGACGGCACGCCCGCCGACGTCGCCCGCCAGATGCAGACCGGGCTCACGGCCGCGGGCTACAGTACGGAGGCGCTCAGCGGCCCGTTCGAGGACGGCAGCCTCGTAATCGATTCGGTGGGCCTGGATCCCGCATGCCGGGTCCAGACCCGGGTCCGCGGGCTCGGCGGGACGACGATGATCACGATCCTCTTCGGGGCATCCTGCCCCTGGGGCTGACGGACATGGCGCGCCCGGAGACGGCGCGCACGGGAGGCACGACCATGGGACCGACGCCGCGCGAATGGCTGGGAGCCGGGCTCCTGGCCCTCGTCCTCGTGGGCCTGATCGTGATCATCGTGACGACCGCCATGTCCAGCGGCTAGCGGGCGAAGCCGTGATTCGCGGCCTCGCCGGCGCCTGACCGAGCGCCGCCGATGGAGATCGCGCCGGGCATCCGGCGACTCGGCGAGGGGCTCGTCAACGTCTACCTCCTCGAGGAGGCGGGCGAGATCACGATCGTCGATGCGGGCGCGCCGGGATACTGGAAGGACCTCCCCGACGAGCTCGCTGCGGCGGGCCGTTCGCTCGACGACGTCCGGGCGCTCGTCCTGACCCACGCTCACTCCGACCACGTCGGCTTCGCCGAGCGGATCCGCCGCGAGCGGAACGTTCCCGTCAGCGTCCACGCCGACGACGCCGCCCTCGCTCGCGGCGAGGTGAAGCAGGTCCGAGACCCAAGCGGGCCCGGGTACCGCGGCTGGAGCCTCGCCGCCCTGGCGGGCTTCGCGGTCTTTGCGCTGACCCACGGGATGGCGAAGGTGACGCCGATCGCCGAGGTGGGAGCGCTCCTCGACGGCGCCACGCTCGACGTCCCCGGCGCGCCGCGGGTCGTGCACGTGCCGGGCCACACCGCCGGCAGCGTCGCCTTTCACGTCCCCCTGCGGGACGCGGTCTTCGTCGGCGACGCCTTCGTCACGCGCAACGTGATCACCGGCCGGCGGGGGCCGCACTTCGCGACGACGTTCAACGCCGACCATCGGCAGGCGGTCGCGTCCCTGGCGCGGCTGGACGGGCTGGCGGCGCGATACGTCCTGCCGGGCCACGGCGACGCCTGGTCGGGCGGGCTCGAGGAGGCGCTTCGGGCGGTCCGCGAGAGCGTCCCGGCCGACCTGCGCGTGGCGGCCGTTCGGTCGTAGGGAGCTCCGGGCGGTCCGCGAGAGCGTCCCGGCCGACGCGCGCGCAGCCCGGGGAGACGAGGGCCGCAGCCTCAGTCGTAGAGGCGCTCCAGGTGCCAGGTCCCGTCGAGCCGGTCGAGGTAGACGAGGGCGAGCCAGCGGGCCGCGACGACCTTGAAGTAGTCGCGGGCGATGGGGCGGCCCCACCAGGCTTCCTCGACGCGCCAGCGGGTGCAGACCTCCACCGTCTCCCGGCGGCCGGCCCAGGTGATCGCCACGAGGCGCCCGGCGGGGTCGAGCTCGGCCCCGATGGCCGGATGCTCGCGGAGGAGGCGCGTCACGGAACGGGCCTCGGGGTCCCGGTCCCGGGCGCGCCCGCCCCGTCGGCGGAGACGGGGTGCCACGTCCAGCGGGTCTCGGGGAGCGGCGCCTCGGGGTCGGCGAGGGCAACGCGCCCCACGCGTCCCTCCCCGAAGCGGACGGCGAGCCGGGCCAGCTGCCAGCCGAGGCGCGACGCGGCATTCGCCTGCGGGACGAAGAGGGCGAGCTGGTGGCCCGCAGCCGGGACCACGTCGAGGAGCTCCAGCTCCAGGCGGACGACCGGGAGCGCCGGAGGCTCCCTCTCCAGGCGTTCGACGAGGAGCCGCTCGATTGCCTCCGGGTCGGCGGTCGGCTCGGGGAGGCGCTGGATGACGGCCGTCACCGGGAGATCGGCGCCCGGGAGCAGGAGGCGGCCGGGCGCGAACGTCGGGTCCATGGTGGCGACGAGCCGAGCCCGGCCGGCGGCCTCGCCGCGGGCGTCGAGCTGCGCCGCGAGGGCCCCGGCGAGGCGACGCAGGACGAAGCGGAGCGCGTCGAGGCCGGTCACCGCCTCGTCGAGGGCGAGCGCGAGCGCCAGCCGCTCGGGGGCTCGGCGGGGACGGAAGGGGTCCGTCTCCGAGCCGTTCGCCCGGGCGTGGAGTCGGCCGCCCTCCTCGACCCCGAAGCGGGCGACGAGCGACGAGCGCGGGAGCGCGGCGACGGCCCCGATCGTGACGAGGCCGAACCGGGCGAGACGGCCGCGCACCTCGGGGTCGCGGGAGAGCGCGGCGGCGGGGAACGGGGCGAGGAAGGCCGCGTCCCCGCCCGGCGGGACCAGGACGGCCGGCACGGCCGACGGGCCGGGGCCGGTGGCGGCGGCGAGCGCGGCCGCGAAGCGCGTCCCGGCAATCCCCGCCCTGGGCACCCCGGGGAGGAGCGGAGCGAGCGCCGCCCGGACCTTCCCGATGAGGACCGGCTCCGGGCCCCAGAGCGCCCCGAGCCCGTCCACGTGGATCTCCAGTGAGCCGAAGGCCCGGTCGGCCGGGTCGGTCGAACCTGCCACCCCCGGGCTGAAGGTGGCCAGGGCGTCGAGCGCCGCTTCGACGGCCGCGGCGTCGGCGACCGGGTCGGGCGGGAGGAAGACGGCCTCCGGGACGAGCCGGTGGGCCCGGCCCAGGGGGATGCCCCGGCGGACGCCGAGGGCGAGGGCGGCGGGGCTGGCGTCGAGGACGACGCCGTCATCCCACGGCTGCCCGCCGAGGATCAGCGGCCCGGCGGGCGGGATCCCCGGGTCGCGCTCCCGCGCGAGCCGGAGGGCGAGGTGCGGCCAGGCGAGGTGGAGGAGGCGCATCGTTCGATCCCTGGTGCTGCAGTGGGAAGAAAGGGAAGGCGGCGAGAGGAGAGGCGGGCTCGACAGGCGCGGCGCCCGCGACGGTCTCGGCGAGGAGGTCGTCGCGGGCGAGGCAGCGGTCGCGCGGCCCGCCCTCCGCGTAGAGGAGGCGGATGGTCGTCCGCCGGTCCGGCGTCCCGTGGTGGTCCCTGGCGACGCGGACCTCCGTCTGCTGGCCCACGACCTCGCGCCCGAGGCGGATCCAGCCACGGCGCCGCAGCTCGAGCCGGAGCCCGGCACCTTCCTCCAGGGCGGCCCGGAGCGGCGCGGGAACCCCGGCGGGCTCGAGGACGAGGAGGAGCGCGCCGGCGCGACGGGCGAACGCGACGAGACGGCCGAGCCGGTCGGCGAGCCGGGGCGGGCGAGAGCCGCCGCGCCGGCCGTTAGGCGCCGCGCTCGTGCCGGGACCGTCCCGCGCCCCGGCGAGGTCGAGGACGAGGAGGTCGGTCGCCCGCGCCTGGAGGAGCGACCCCGCCATCGCGAGCGCCTCGTCGACGGAGGCCGGGACGAGTACCGCCAGCCACTCCAGGCGCACGCCGCGGGCCGCCGCCTCCACGGGGTCGAGGCTCCGGGCGAGGTCCACCCAGGCGACGAGGGCGCCGCCGGCCTGGGCCTCCGCGACCGTCCGCAGGGCGAGGGTCGTCGCGCCGCTGGATCCGGCGCCGCGAAGGACGACCGTCCCGGCCCGCGGGAGGCCGCCGGCCGCGAGCAGCGCATCGAGCTCGGGGAAGCCGGTGGGGATGTGACGGTCGACGTCCCGTGCCGGCTCGCCGGGGAGCGGCCGGGTCGTGGGCACCGGCCGGGCGCCGTCAGGAAGAGGCCGGGTCGTGGGCGCCGGCGCAGCGCCGCCGGGTGCCGACCGGGCGCCATCCAGTGCCGGCTCCCCGGGCAGGGGCCGGGTCGTGGGCGCCGCCTGGGTGCCACCGGGTGCCGCCGGGTGCCCGCCGGGCAGGGGCACCAGCGCCGGCCGGGTGCCGCCGGGCAGGGGCACCAGCGCCGGCCGGACCGGATCCGGGAGGATCCCGGGCGCTTCCGGGGCCACCTCCTGGAGTGCTCGAAGCGCGAGGGCCGCCCCGGCCTCCGCCGGGAGCGGGGCGGCCGCAAGCGCTCCGAAGACCTCGGCCGCGGGCCGCGGCGCAACCGCTCCCCAGCGGGCCCGGAGGCTCGCGAGGGCGGCGGCGCGGTCGGCGTGGTGGTCCATCGGACGTCCAATACTAGAACACTTGTTCTACATTTGGAAGAGGGTGTATTGCCCGCTGGCGGGCTGCCGCGGCACCGACGGCCGCGACTTCGCGCCCGAGTTCATGCAGGATCGCGCGCCCCACCACCTCCGCTCGAGCTCGAAGGCACCCATTTCCTGCAGCCGGGGCGCCAAGTGGAGCGCGGTCGACACCGGGATCGTGCGTGGCCGGCGGGAGGCGGGCCACGGGCCGGCGGGAGGCGCGAGCCCTACCCCAGGGCGATCAGGAAGACGCTGGCCGCCACGAACCCCAGGCCCAGCCATTGGAGCGGGCGCGGTCGCTCGCCGAAGAGCAGGACGCCCGCCGCGACCACGATCACCGGGCCGAACGAGCTGGTGATCCCGACCAGCCACGTCTGCGAAACCTGCAGGCCGACCGCGAAGGCGATGAAACCACCGACGTCGAGGAGCCCGACCAGAAGGACCAGTCCCACCGACCGTCGATCGATCGCCCGATCGCCCGCCGGCGCTGAGGCCGGGGCCGGTGCTGAGGCCGGGGCCGGTGCTGAGGCCGGGGCCGAGGCGGCCGGCCGCCGCAGGCGCGACACGCCGAGGATCGTCCAGACGGACCCGGCATTCGCGATCCGGGCCAGGAAGAGAACCGGCAGCCAGCCCACCGCCCGGATCGGGCCCGCCATTGCCACCGTGAGCGCCGCGAACGCCACGAGGGCGACGATCGCGTAGGGGACGCCCTGCCCCGCCGGCCGGGCACCGCGGAGGCCACCGCCGAGGGCCACCGAGGCGAGCACCACGCCGCCGGTCGCGACCGCCACCCCGAGGACCTGGCCCGGCGCGGGCGCCTCGCCGAGCAGGAGTATGGAGAGGACCACCGTGAGCCCGCCGTAGGTGGAGACCACCGGGCTCACCACCGAGACCGGGCCGTGGAGCAGGGCCGTGAAGAAGGCCAGGTACGCGACGCCGCGACGACGCCGCAGGCGAGCGAGAGCACGACGACGCCCGGATCGCGGGGCAGGTCGGCCCCCGTGCCGAGCATGAGCGTCGCGAGCACCGCCACGGACGTCAGCGTGGTCCCGGCGGTGGCGCGCAGGCTGCCGATGCGGCGAATTGCCACGGTCGCCAACGTGTCGGCCACGCCCCAGGTCAACGACGCGGCCAGGCCGAAGAGGAGTCCCTCGAGGTCGTGCATCCTGGGCAGCGTAGGGTCCGCGGGCCCCGCCCGTGAGGCCGGAGCGCCTCCCGGGACGACGCAGATCGCGTGCTACACTTCCGTCCGGCGTTCCCGCCCCGGCGCGTGGGATCGGCCTCGCGTGGGGATGTAGCTCAGCCGGAAGAGCACCGCGTTCGCATCGCGGGGGTCAGGGGTTCGAGTCCCCTCATCTCCACCACTTCACGATCGATTGCCATGCAGGTTCTCGTCGCCTACGCGACCAAGTACGGCTCCTCGCGCGAGATCGCCGAGGCGATCGGCGCGACGCTGCGCGAGACCGGCCTCGAGGTGCAGGTCCGGAGCGCGCACGACGTGCCGAGCCTCGTGCCGTTCGGCGCCGTCGTTCTCGGAAGCGCCCTCTACTCGGCCCACTGGCAGCACGACGCCAATCGCTTCGTGAAGCGCCATCTCGCCGCGCTCCAGCGACGACCCGTGTGGCTGTTCAGCAGCGGTCCGCTGGACCATTCGGCCGACGTCGCCGACATCCCCCTGACCGAGCACGTCGCGCCGGGCGTCGTCCCCATCGGGGCGCGCGGCCATCGAACCTTCGGTGGCCGGCTCCTGGAGGGAACTCCAGGCGTCGACGCCTCGGTGCTCGCGACCCACCGGATCGGCGATTTCCGGAACTGGGCGCATGTCGAGGCCTGGGCCCGCGAGATCGCGGCCGCGCTGGCTGAGACGACCGCAGGCTGACCCGAACGCAGCGTCGCCCCCCGGACCTGGGTCCGGGGGGCGACGTGCCTGATTGGTGAGGGGACCGGTCTAGTCGTCCGAGTCGACGCTGTTCGCGCTGTCGACGCTGTTCGCGCTGTCGACGCTGTTCGCGCTGTCGATGCTGTTCACGCTGTCCGCGCAGGGCACGCCATTGGCGCAGTCGGCGCAGTCGGAGCAGTCATCGCTGTGGAGGACCTTCGCGGCGACCTTCGGGGTAGGCTTCGGGGTGGCGGCCGGATCCACGGCGACCACCGGCGACGGCGCGGCCGTGTGCTTGTCCGGCGACGCGTTGTACCGGGTGCCCTCGGGAGCCGTCGTGGCTCGAGCCAGGCTCAGGACCATCGTGTCGGCCGCCGGTGCAGCCTGGCTCTCCCGGACCTCGACCGTCTGGACTGCGCGCTCCAGGCTCGACGCCGAGACCATCGAGAACCCGCCGACGGTCAGGCCGGCCGCCAGGCCGGCCGCTCCGGCTACTCTCCAGTTTGGCTTCTTCATGGTGATCTCCTTCGGTGTTGGTTGGCTCTGTCACCGGTGGGCCTCACCGGATTGGCACCATCGTCGCGGCGGCCCCTGACGCCGCGGTGAGGGGACCGTGAGAACCCTCTCAGGTGCCCGGCAGCGCCCAGGGCATCCCGCTCCCGCCCTCGGCCGTCGCCTCGAAGGCGGACCGCCGGGGATGGGCCGGTCCGGGCGGTGGAGATGCCGCGGCCACGGAAGCGCCCCGGGGCGGGGTTCTCCGGGGCAGTTCGGTCGCCGGCAGCAACAGCGTCATCAATCCCCGGGGTCGTCGGGCTCGTCCGGGTCGTCCGGGTCGTCCGGGTCGTCCGGGTCGTCCGGGTCGTCCGGGTCGTCGTCGGGACAGTCGTCGTCGGCGCAGTCGTCGGGGTCGTCAGCGACGGGCACCAGCTTCGGCGTGGGCCTTGGGGTGGGCCTGGGCGTCGCCTTCGGCCGCTCCGTCACCACCGCCGGCGCCACCACGGCGGGCGTGCTGCCCGGCGCGGGCTGCAGGGAGGGCGTCGCGGACGTCGGAACGCCGCCGATGGACGCCGGCGACGCGAGGCCGCCGACGACCAGGAGCATCGGGCCGGGGCTCCCGGCCGCCTGGCCATCCTGGAGCTCGATGGCCTGCACGGCAAGTTCCCCGCCTGATCGCGAGACCATGGAGAGCCCGCTGAGGGTCAGCCCGACGACGAGGCCCAGGGCACCGGTGATCTTCCAGTCTGGAGCGTTCATGGTGATCGCTTCCTCGCGGTTCGCTCGCCCCGCCAGCCGGGCGGAGAGGCTGATGTCATCGACATGTGCAGGGGGGCCATCTCTAGACGCCGGCCAGCGTCGCCCAGGCCTCGGCCGACGCGATCCGCCGGCGGACCTGGCGTCGCCAGGCGGGCGCCTGGACACGGAAGGGACCCGTCGCCAGCCCGACGAGGGCCGCCGACGTCGTCCGCCGGAGATCGGTCGGGTCGACGGCGCGATCGAACGCGGGCTGGAGACGACAGCGCCAGCGGTCGATCGCGGCCCGCCGGCGCGGGACGGCGTCGCCGAGGGCCACGAGATGGCCGAGCATGGTCGCCAGGTCGTGGACGCGCCGGCCGGGACCGGCGCCGTCGACGTCGAGCATGCCGACCACCCGGCTCCCCTCTACGAGGATCTGCGCCTCGTGGAGATCGCCGTGGGTCGTCACGACGGGACCCGTGCTCGCCGTCCCGCCGAGCCGTCCGATCAGCCCCTCGAGACGCTCCTGCTCTCCCGGCATGACCGCCGCGAGCAGCCCGGCGTGAGCGGCGGCGCGTCCGGCCGGGCCATGGGAGACGGACCCTGTCGACCCGACGGCGGGTACCGGCAGCTGGTCGAGGAGCTCGACGAGCGCGGCGCCGTCCGGCAACTGGTCGATGGCGGCGTGGTCGCCCGTGAGCAGCACCTCGCGGACCGTCCGTCCGTCCAGCGCGGCAAGGACTGCGACGCCGTCCTCCGGCCAGGTCGCGACCACCTCGGGCACCGGGACGTGCCCGTCGAGCGCGGCCAGCCGGTCGACGAGCCGTCCCAGCTCGTCGGGGGGCACGATCTTGAGGTATCGCTCGAACGCGGCCGCGCCCGGACCATGCTCGCCGACGCGGACCCGCACGACCGCGCGCCGCCCGGGGCGATAGGACCGGACGTCGAGCGTCAGCGCCTCGGTCGGAACGCCGAGGCGCGTGGCAACGGCCGGGGCGGAGACCGCCACCCTGAGACCGGGCAACGACGAGTCCGCCGGGTAGCGGAGGATCCCGACGGCCAGCTCTCCGGCGCTGACGACGAGCGTCCCCGCCGGCGGTCCGTCGACGTCGACGATGGCAACGAGCGTCTCCGCGGTCGCCGGGCCGCCGGCCCAGCGGACGGTCGCCGCATAGCGAACCGAGGCACGGCGACCCGGTCGGTAGAGGACCTCCCGGCGCTGGAGATTCCCGAGCTCGCCGCCGGCTGCACGCACGGCGGCGCCGACGATGTCCCGGGCGCCCGCGCCGAGCAGCGAGGTCAGGGCAGGCAGGAGCTCGTCGCGGATGGCCATGCGGCCATCTCAGCACGCGGAGATGAATCGGGGATGAGAGGGAGAGAAGAACGCCGTCAGGACTCGTCGGGGACGCGGAACCGGTAGCCCATCCCGCGCACCGTCTCGATCGTCTCGGTCCCGAGCTTGCGTCGCAGGTAGCGGATGTAGACCTCCACGACGTTCGACTCGGGCTCGAAGTCGTAGCCCCAGACGTGGCTGAGGAGCTGCTCCCGGCTGAGGACCTGGTCCGGATGGCGCAGGAACGTCTCGGCCAGGGCGAACTCGCGGGCAGTGAGCTCGACCCAGCGCCCGCCGACCTTCGCCCGGCGCGTCCGCAGGTCGAGCGACACCCCGCCTGCCCGCAGGAGGGTCGCCTCCCCGGCGACGTCGTCGTGGAGCCGGGCGCGGATCCTGGCCACCAGCTCCTCGAACCGGAAGGGCTTGGTCATGTAGTCGTCGGCGCCGCCCTCGAACCCCGCCACGGTGTCGTCGACCCCGTCGCGGGCGGTCAGGATGATGATCGGCAGCCGGTCGCCGCGGGCGCGGACGCGACGGAGGACCTCGCGGCCGTCGAGCCCCGGCAGCCCGAGGTCCAGGATGAGCAGCTCGAAGTCGGCGTCGCGCGCCATCTCGGCCGCCTCGATCCCGTCGGCCACGGAAGTCGTCGCGAACCCGCTGGCCCGGAGGCCCTTCTCGAGGAACGTGACGATGTGCACCTCGTCCTCGGCGATCAGGATGCGGGTCATGGTGCAGGCGCCTCCGGCGGTGGCTCGGTCGGGATGATCAAGGTGAACCTGGAACCCTGGCCGGGGACGCTGTCGAGCTCGGTCCGCCCACCGTGGGCCAGCGCGATGGCATCGACGATCGCGAGCCCCAGCCCGGTCCCCTCGCTCGCCCTCGTCAGCCGATCGCGGCCGCGGGCGAAGCGATGGAAGATGCGCTGCTGCTCCTCCGGGGCGATCCCCGTGCCTTCGTCGCGAACCCAGAGGCGCGCGTGCGCGCCCTCGACCGAGGCCCCGATCTCGATCACGGCCCCGGTGGTGGTGTAGCGGACGGCATTCGAGGCCAGGTTGACTACCGCCTGGGCGAGCCGGTCGGCGTCGGCGAAGATGACCACGGGCCGAACCGGGACTACCGTCCAGGCGCGCTCGCCGAGCGGCCGCAGACGCGCCACCAGTGAGTCGACGAACTCGGCCAGCTCGAGCGGCTCCCGTCGCAGGAAGTCCGGCTGCTCGGCGCGGGCGATGAGCAGCAGGTCGGCGACGTAGCGGCTCATCCGGTCCAGCTCGCCGAGGACGAGCTGGACAGTCTGCTTGCGCTCGACGGGGTCGTCGTCGAGCAGCTCCATGTGGCCCCGGATGATCGTGAGCGGCGTGCGCAGCTCGTGACCGACGTCGTTGAGGAACTCGCGCTGCGAGGCGAACGCCGTCTCGAGGCGCTCGAGCATCGAGTTGAGCGTCGCGGTCAGCTCGGCGACCTCGTCCGTCCCCTCCACAGGGATGCGCGCGCCGAGGTCGCGCCCCCCTATGCCGCGGGCGGTCGTGGTGAGCGCGCGGAGCGGAGCGATCGCCCGGCCGGCGGCCCCCCAGGCCAGGATGGAGGCGAGCAGGATGACGGCCGCCGACACGGCCAGCATCACCTGCACGGCCTGGTCGATCTCGCCGCGCCGCACGGCCTCGTAGAACGCCGCCGCGAACACGCCGGCCTGGCGCTCGCCGGCACCGAGGGGGACCGCCAGCCAGCGCACCGGCCCGGCAGCGGTCTCGGTCCGGCCCCAGACGGGTGCAGTGGCCGCCTGCCAGGTGGCGAGCACTGCCGGATCGTCGAAGAGCGAGACCTCGGCGACAGTCCGCTTGTAGGGCTGCCCGTCGACGATCGCATACAGGGCCTCGTAGACCCCGGGCACGCTGCGCAGGAAGAAGGTGTCGAAGATCGCCGCCGCATCGCCTCCGAACGGCCGGCCGGTGAACGGGTCCACTCCGCCGGCGAGCCGGCGGACCTCCTCCACCTCCTGCGCAAGGGCCGCGTCGATGTCCGTCCTCAGCTGCGTCGTCAGGATCTGGCGCAGCCCGACGACGGTGATCGCGATGGAGAGCGTGAGCAGCACTACGTACCAGACGAGGACGCGGGTCCGAATCCCACCGGGCAGCGATGGTCGCCGCGGCCAGCGGCGGACTAGCCGCGCAGGGACGTCGCCCACCGCTGCGCCGGCCCCTGCCGGCACGCTCGGCAGGCGCACCGTCACGGGCTCTCCGGCGGACGCGCGGGAACGGGTCACCACGACCTCGAGGCTGTAGCGCTGGTCCGTCGCCGGGATGAGACGGAGATGAGGAACCGCTCATCCCCGGCGTCCGGGCGGGCGACGAGATGTCGTCTCACGGGAGATCCGCGACCATGGGTCACAAGGATATCGGCCGCCGGGCGCCGCCGACCGCCGGTGTCTCGCCGCCGGGCGCGCGACCGGCCGCCGGTGAGCCCAGCGCGGCGTGCAGCTCGGCGGCGTGGATCCGCAGCCAGCGCCGGTGGCTTGCGTGGTCCGGGACCCGCGTGGCGACGAGGTCCCAGAAGCGCGGGCCGTGGCCGAAGACGCGCAGGTGGCAGAGCTCGTGGACGACAACCGTCTCCAGCACTGCGGGCGGCGCCAGCACGAGCCGCCAGGCGAGCATCACCCGGCCTGCCCGGGACGCGCTCCCCCAGCGGCTTCGCGTGTCGCGGACGGTGATCGCGGCCGGGGCCACCCCCAGCGGGCCGGCGTGGCGCGCCATCGCCTCCTCCACCGCCGCGCGGGCCCGCACCCGGAGCCACGCCTCCAGCACGGCGCCGAGCGGCCGTCGCTCGGTTGGGGCCAGCGTCACGAGGAGGACGTCCTCGTCGTCGGCGCCCACGCGCTCGACGTGGGAGCGACGGCTTCCGGGCGTCCCGGCCGCGACCCGCACCCGATGCGGCTCCCCGCGGTAGCGGAGGAGCGACCCGTCGCCCAGCTCCCCGGCGATCGTGTCGCCGGGGCGGGCCGCCTGGCGGGCGAGGTGCCGCCTGATCCACGCCTCGCGCTCGACGAGGAACGGCTCCACGAGGCCGCGTGCCGCCGCCTCCCGCATCCGGATCCCGGGCACCGTGGCGATCACGCCGCGGCGGGGGTCGACGGTGACGCGCAGCCGGCGGGCGCGCGCCGAGCGGCGGAGCGTGTACGGCAGGTCGCCTCCCCGCAGGAGGGCGACAGCCGAGGTCTCGACGAAGGCGAGCCGGGTCCGCGCGGGGAGCGAGCTGGCCGGCTGCGTCATGGGCCGGATCTTCGCACGGCCGCCTCCTTCGGCTATACTTCTGCTCCGGACGATGGGGCTGTAGCTCAGCTGGAAGAGCGTCTGAATGGCATTCAGAAGGTCCGGGGTTCGAATCCCCGTAGCTCCACCATCCCCCTGACGCCGCCGCCGACCCGACCCCTCGCCAACCGGCGGGGGGTCGTCGCGTATGAGAGGCCCCGAAACGTGACCACCGAACGGACCCGGATCGAGCGCTACGACCCCGCCTCCATCGAGCCCCGCTGGCAGGCACGGTGGGCGGAGCTCGGCCTCCACCGGACGGACCTGGAGGAGAAGGCGCGGCCGAAGTTCTACCTGCTCACGATGTACGACTACCCGTCGGGGGACCTCCACGTCGGCCACTGGTACGTGAAGACGCCCACCGATGCCCTGGCCCGCTACCGGCGGATGCAGGGCTTCAACGTCTTCTTCCCGGTCGGCTTCGACGCCTTCGGGCTGCCCGCCGAGAACGCGGCGATCAAGAAGCAGATCCACCCGGCGGAATGGACCTACCAGAACATCGAGAAGATGCGCCGCCAACTGCGGAGCATGGGCGCGACCTTCGACTGGGACGCGGAGGTCGTCACCTGCGATCCCTCCTACTACCGCTGGAACCAGTGGCTCTTCCTGCGCTTCCTCGAGGCCGGGCTCGCCTACCGCGCGACCGCGCCGGTCGACTGGTGCCCGAACGACGGAACGCTCGCCCGTGAGCAGGTCGAGGGAGTCGACCGCCGCTGCTGGCGCTGCGGCGCCAGGGTGGAGAAGCGAGACCTGGCCCAGTGGTTCCTGCGGATCACGAAGTACGCCGACGAGCTGCTCGACTTCTCCGGCATCGACTGGCCGGAGCCCATCCGCGTCATGCAGACGAACTGGATCGGGCGGAGCGAGGGCGCCGAGGTCGTCTTCCGCAGCGCCCCCGACGCGCACATCCCCGGCGGCGACGAGATCCGGGTCTTCACGACGCGCCCCGACACGCTCTTCGGGGCGACGTTCATGGTGCTGGCCCCGGAGCACCCGCTCGTGGACCGGCTGACGTCGCCCGGGCAGCGGCCGGTTGTCGATTCGTACGTGGAGCAGGCCCGTCGTGAGACCGAGATCGAGCGCCTCAACACCGACCGCGACAAGACCGGCGTGCCGCTCGGCGCCGACGCGATCAACCCGGTCAACGGGGAGCGGATCCCCATCTGGATCGCCGACTACGTGCTCTCGGGCTACGGGACCGGCGCGATCATGGCCGTCCCGGCCCACGACGAGCGCGACTTCGCCTTCGCCGGCCAGTTCGGCCTCGAGATCCGCGAGGTCATCCGCCCGGCGGCGACGTACGGCGAGGACCGCGAGCTGACCGAGGCCTACGTCTCGAAGACCGCCGACGACGTCCTCGTCAACTCCGGCCGCTACAACGGGATGGCCGCCCCGGAGGCGATCCGGGCGATCACCGCCGACCTGGAGTCGCGGGGCGAGGGCAAGACCGCCGTCAGCTACCGCATCCGCGACTGGCTGGTGAGCCGCCAGCGCTACTGGGGGACGCCGATCCCGGTGGTCTACTGCGACGGCTGCGGGATCGTGGCGGTGCCTGACGCGGACCTGCCGGTCCGGCTGCCCGAGACGGTGGACTACGCCGGGTCGGGGGAGAACCCCCTCCGGCACGACCCGGCATTCCTGGACGTCGCCTGCCCGCGGTGCGGCGGCCTTGCCGAGCGCGAGACCGACACCATGGACACGTTCATGGATTCGTCCTGGTACTGGTTCCGCTACCTCTCGTCCGGCAACGAGGAGGGTCCGGTCGACCGCGCCCGCGTCGACCGCTGGACGCCCGTCGACCAGTACACGGGCGGCGCCGAGCACGCCGTCATGCACCTCCTCTACAGCCGCTTCTTCACCAAGGCGATGGCCGACTGCGGCCTCGTCGGCGAGCGGGAGCCGTTCAGGCGGCTCTTCAACCAGGGCCAGGTCCTGGGCGCCGACGGCGAGCGGATGAGCAAGTCGCGCGGCAACGTCGAGGATCCCGACGCGCTCGTGGCCCGCTACGGCGCCGACACGGTTCGCCTCTTTCTGATGTTCATGGGCCCCTGGGACCAGGGCGGCCCGTGGAGCCCGAGCGGCATCGGCGGCGTGGCCCGCTTCCTGCACCGGGTCTGGACGATCGCGCTGGACCCGCTCGGGACGGAGCCGAGTGACGCGAACGCCGGCCGGTTGCCGGCGGGCGAGGACGCCGCGGCGGCCGAAAAGGCGATCCGGGGCGCGGCCCACCGCACTCTCGGCGCCGTGACGGTGGACTACGAGGGCTTCCGCTTCAACACGATGGTGGCGAAGCTCATGGAGCTGGCGAACCTGCTCATCCGCTACCGCGGGACCGAGGTCGCCGGCGGCGCGGCCTGGGACGAGGCCGTGCGATTCCTGCTCCTCATGCTCGCCCCGGCGGCGCCGCACGTCACCGAGGAGCTCTGGTCGCGGCGACTGGCGGCCGCGGGCGCCCCGTGGAGCTCGATCCACGCCGAGAGCTGGCCCGGGGTGGATGCCGTGGCCGCGGCCGTCGCGACGCGCGAGCTGCCGGTCCAGGTCAACGGCAAGGTCCGCGACCGGATCGAGGTGGCCGTCGGGCTCTCCGAGGCCGACGTCGAGGCGCTCGTCCTCGCCCGCCCCAGGGTGCTGGCGACTCTCGCGGGCAGGACCCCCGACCGGATCATCCACGCCGCCGGCGGGCGCCTCGTCAATATCGTCGTCCGGGACTGACCATCGCGCCCAAGGCGGCGCCCCGGCGCCCCGGCGAGCCGCGGACGCGGCGCCGGCCGCCCGGCCCGGGGGCAGGCCCGGCAGCCGGGCTGCTGGGAATCGGGGCAATCACGCTCGCGCATCCCGGCGAACCCGCGGTTCGCGGGAGGCGTCACGCTCGGATGGCCGCAGTTCCAGCAGCCGAGCTGCTGAAACTGCGGCGACGGGGGCCCGGGCGGCGGGCTCCCCACCTCCGACTGACGGTCAGGTCAGGCGCATCTCCGCCCGGACCACGTCCTCGGCGGCGCCCGGCGTCACCGTGAACCCGATCTTCTCGGCCGCCCGCCGCATGCCGACGTTGTCGGCGCGCATGTCGGCGCGGATCGTGGCGACACCCTCGGTCCGGGCCACCTCCACGAGGCGGCGGAGCAGCTCCGTGCCGACCCCCTTGCCCTGGCGAGCATCCGTGACGAGGACGGCGAACGTGGCGTCGTCGGTCCCGAATACGCGCGAGAGCCGGCCGATGCCGATGATCTCGGGCGCGCCGGTCTCGGAATGCGGGCACTCGGCGACGAGGGCGAGCTCCCGGTCGTAGTCGAGGAAGCAGATCCGGATCAGGCGGCGATGCGCGGTCCGCTCGTCGAAGCCGAGGTGCTGGAGGTAGCGCTGGAAGACGGTCTCGGCCGACAGCGAGCGATGGAACTCGACGACGAGCGGCTCGTCCTCGGGCCGGATCGGTCGCATCCGCAGCACCTGCCCGTCGGGGCAGGTCCATGTCCCGGAGTACTTGCGGGGATACGGGCGGATCGCCAGGCGCGGCAGGTCCTTCACCTTCGTCGCCGGATCGTGCAGGACGACGCGAGCGTCGAGCGCGATCAGGCGCTCCGGCGAGGCGAGCAGCGGGTTGATGTCGAGCTCGGCGATCCAGCGCTGCTCCACGACGAGCTGGCTGAAGCGGACGAGGAGCTGCTCCAGCTGGTCCAGGTCGATCCCCCGGCGGCCGCGGATGCCCTTGAGGGCGCCGTAGATCTTCGTGTTCTCCATCATCCGCCGGGCCAGCGTCGTGGTGAGCGGCGGGAGCCCGAGGGCGCGGTCCTTGAAGAGCTCCACGAGCTGGCCGCCCATCCCGAAGAGGAGCACCGGCCCGAACTGGGGATCGATCGAGCTCCCGATGATGAGCTCGTAGCCGGTCCAGTTGACCATCGGCTGGACGGTGACGCCCTCGAAGTGCTCGGCGCCCTTCTTCTCGGTCACCGAGACGCGAATCAGCTCGTAGGCGCTGCGCACGGCGGCCGCGTCCTTGAGGTTGAGCTGCACGCCCCCGACGTCGGTCTTGTGGGTGATCGTGTGGGAGTAGAGCTTGACGACGATCGGGTAGCCGATCCTGTCGGCGGCGGCGACCGCCTCCTCGACCGTCGGGGCCACGACCGTCTCGGTGATCGGAATCCCGTACGCGGCGAGCAGATCCTTCGACTCGTCCTCGGTCAGGAGAGTCCGCCCCTCCGCGCGCACGGAGCTGATGAGCGCCTCGGCGCGGGCGCGGTCGACGGGATGCTCCTCGTCGGACGGGAGGGTGGGCGTCTCGTAGATCTGGCTCAGGTGGCTGGCGAGCCGCCAGGTGGCGTTGAACACCTTGACCGCGTCGTCGGGATACTCGAAGGTCGGGATCCCCGCCGCGCGCAGGATCGCGGCACCTTCGGCGACGTCAGACCCGCCCATCCAGCTGGCCAGGACCGGCTTGCCCTCGGTGTTCGCGAAGCGGACGAGCTCGCGGGCGGTCGCCGTCGGGTCGGTCATCGCCTGGGGCGTCAGGATCACCAGGAGCCCGTCGCTCCCCTCGTCGCTGGCGGCGACCTCGAGCGCCCTGGCGTATCGCTCGGGGGCGGCGTCGCCGATGATGTCGATCGGGTTGTTGTGGCTCCACGGCCCGGGGAGGAAGCCGTTCAGCACCTCCATCGTCGCCGGCGAGATCTCGGAGAGCTCGCCGCCACCGGTGATGAGGGCGTCGGTCGCGAGGACCCCTGGGCCACCAGCGTTGGTGAGGATCGTGAGGCGCTTCCCGCTGGGGCGGGGCTGCTTGGCCAGGACCTCGGCGACGTTGAAGAGGTCGGAGATCGCGTCTACGCGCAGGACGCCCACCCGCCGGAACGCGGCCGCCAGGACCTCGTCCGATCCGGTGAGTGATCCCGTGTGCGAGGCGGCGGCCTTGGCCGCCTCGGCGGTCCGGCCCGGCTTGATGACGATGATCGGCTTGGTCAGGGCCACCTCGCGGGCGGCCGACAGGAAGGCCCGCGCATCCCCGATCGTCTCCATGTAGACGACGATGCTCCGGGTCGCCGGGTCGTTGCCGAGGTAGGTGATCAGGTCGCCCCAGCCCACGTCGAGCATGGAGCCGAGCGAGACGACGGCGCTGAAGCCGACCTTCTCGCGGATGCTCCAGTCGAGGACCGCCGTGAGCAGCGCGCCGCTCTGGCTAACGAAGCCGACCGTCCCGGGCGCGGAGATCCCCGCCGCGAAGGTGGCATTGAGGCCCGTCGTGGGGCGCATGACGCCGAGGCAGTTGGGGCCGACGATCCGCATCCCGTTGGCCCGCGCCGTCGCCAGGATCTGGCGCTCCAGCTCGGCGCCCACCGGGCCGACCTCCTTGAACCCGGCGGAGATGATGACCACGGCCTTGACGCCTGCCGCGGCGCACTCCTCGACGGTTGCCGGGATCGTCGGCGCGGGCGTGGCGATGACGACGAGCTCGGGCTTCTCGGGCAGCGCGGCGAGGTTGGGGTATGCCCGCACGCCCAGGATGCTCGGGCGCTTCTGGTTGACCGGGTAGACGGTGCCGCCGAAGGGGCTGCTGATCAGGTTCCAGAAGACGGTCCGCCCGACGCTCCCCTCCTTCTCGGTGGCGCCGATCACGGCGACCGAGGAGGGCGCGAAGAACGAGTCGAGGGGGTTGTGGCTGACGCCGAGGACGTCGCTGGCGAGGTCGCGGACCGTCCGGTCGGGCGGCGGGGCGTGCTCGGGCTCGTCGGGCTCGAGGGCGAAGGCGGAGAGGTCGACGGGGGCGAAATCGGGCACGGGGTTCGAGCTCCTCGGGCGGCACCGGCCGGGTGGCGGGCGCGTGATGGCACGAATGGCTCCGGGCAGCGTGCCACGGGCGGGAGCCCGGCGGGCAGGGCCGACACTCCCCCATCCGGGGGCCGGGTGTCCGCCGATGGCGTACCCTCGAGCGCGATCACCCACGAGCCCGATCAACCACCCCGGAGGAACCCATGGCCACGGTCAGACTCGGCGCGCTCTGCTGGAACCAGTACACCGAGTGGCCGGCGCTCCTCGAGGCCGGCATCCGTGCCGACCGGCTCGGCTACGACTCGCTCTGGACCTGGGACCACGTCTACCCGATCATCGGCGACTCCCACGGGCCCATCTTCGAGGGCTGGCTGACGCTGGCGGCGTGGGCCCAGGCCACCGAACGGGTCCGGATCGGGCTGATGGTGGGGGCGAACACCTTCCGCAACCCGGCCCTCGTGGCCAAGATGGCAACTACGCTCGACCACGTCAGCGGCGGCCGGGCGATCCTCGGCGTCGGCGGCGCCTGGTTCGAGGAAGAGCACCAGGACTTCGGGATCGAGTTCGGCAGCGGCTTCCCCGAGCGGCTGCGCTGGCTCGGCGAGGCGCTCCCGATCATGCGCGGGATGCTGGACGGGACCGAGCCGACGGCGACCGGCCTGCGCTACGCCGCGCGGCAGGCACGCAACCTGCCGGCGCCGGTCCAGGCACGCCTCCCGATCTGCATCGGCGGAGGCGGCGAGCAGGTGACCCTCAAGCTCGTCGCGAAGTACGGCGACATGAACAATCTTGGCGACGGGGTCGAGACGGTCAGGCGCAAGGAGGCGATCCTCCTCGAGCACTGCGCCGCGGTCGGACGCGACCCTGCTGAGATCGAACGCACGGCCGGGATCGGGACAGTGTTCATCCGCGACGATCGGGCCGAGGCCCAGCGACTCTTCCGGGAGGCCTTCGAGCGCAACCGGATCGCCCGGGTGTGGAAGAACCAGCCGGTGGGCACGCCGGAGGACGTTGCAGAGATGCTGGCACCGTACCTGGAGATCGGGTACCGGCACCTGATCGCCGGCGTGCCCGCCGCGTACGACGAGGAGTCGATGACGCGCCTGGTGACCGAGGTGAAGCCGCTCCTGCAGGCGATCGGCTGATCGGCGGGCCAGGTCGCGGGAGCCGGCTGACGGGCGCTGGTCGGCGGGCCCTGGTCGACTGGCGCTGATCGACGAGCCGGGTTGCGGGCGCCAGCCGGCGGGATTTCGTCGACGGGCTCTGGTCGGCGGGCCGGGCCCGACCGTCGAGCCGACGAACGGCCGGCCGCCTACTCCACCGGCTGCTTCGAGACCGACCTGGCGTACGTGTCGACCTGCTCGGGAGTCACCGGGTTCTTGACGAAGAAGCTCTCCGTGCCCTTGGCGACCCAGACCTTGGCGGGGCACTTCGGGGCGGGGTTCTTGATGACCTTCTTCTGCAGCGCCTTGCCGGTTGCGGCGACGACGACGCTCAACGTCATCGTGTCCTGGTGTCGAATGACTTCGCCCGTGCTTCCGTCGTCCGACTTGTAGGTGCCGCACGAGCCCGCCGTCTTCTCTTCGCTGCGAGCGCACACGACGAGCTGGATCGGGCTCGGCCAGGGCCAGCCGCTCGTCCGGAAGCCCTCGTTGATGCCGACGTCGTAGGCCAGCCACGCGTTGTTCATGTCGAAGACGACGAGGGGGTGGACCGCGCCGGCATACGGCGCGGCTCCCGGCACGGGCGTGCCGTCGTAGCAGGCATCGAAGAGCTCGACCTGGAGATCCCGGAGGACCTCCCAGCTGACGTCCAAGCCCCCCTCCGGCCAGCCGCTGGTCCATGGGCCCGGCTCCGGGGTGGGCGTGGGATCGGGGCGCGGGGTGACGTGGGCGTCGTCGGACGGCCCGGGCGAACCCGCCGGCGGTGTCGCCCCGCCGCAGCCGGTCACCACCGCGGCGGTGATGACGCAGGTGAGCAGGCGCCACCTCCGGGTGCGCGAGACTGCGCGCATGACCGATACCTCCGCGCTCATGCAGGCGGGCGCTCCACCGGGCGGGTCGGTCTCGCCGGTGGCTCGGCGCGGCCCCGGCGCCCGGGTTGGACCGCGCGTCGGAGCCTCCCGCCGAAGGGCATGGTGGCGGCCGGTCCCCCGGGATCAAGGGCCGAAGGTCACCGGTCCCCGTTTCCCCGGTGTGCGTCCCGTCGCGTTCAAGTCGCGTCAACTGCGATGCGATAAGTCCCGGATAAGCGGCGCTCGCTAATCTCACCCAAGACGCCCGCCGCCGCATCGGATGTGCCCCCAATGCAGCAGCGGGCGTCTTCCCGCCCCGATCCGTCCATTCGCCCGCCCGCACGCCCGCCGGGGAGTCGAGCGTGGAGAGCCCCTTCCGCTGGCGCGTCCTCGAGGACTCGGCGGACGCATCGCCGTCGCCGCCGGATCGCATCGCCGTGCCCGGGGGGCCGCCCCCGGCGCCACCGGGTCCCTCCGGCCGGTCGGGCGGCGGGCACCGCATCGTCCTGACCCTCGTCGCTCTCGCGACGGCTGCCGTCGCCGTCGCCGCCGTGGCGGTCGTCGTCATCGGCGCGTCGGCCTCGCCGCTCACGATCCTGCCCGGCGACGACGCTTCCCAGCTCGGGTTGAGCCGGCTCCTCGCCGCCGGCACGCCCAGCCCTGGCGCCTCCGGCCTCGCCGTCGGTGGCGGCAGCAAGGGCCAGGCGCTCGTCGTCGACGTGGCCGGGGCGGTTCGCCACCCGGGCGTGTACAGCCTCGCTCCCGGCGCCCGGGTCGTCGACGCGGTCGCGGCAGCCGGCGGTTTCGGGCCGCGGGTGGACGTGGCCGCCGCGAGCAGCATCAACCTCGCGGCCGAGCTCCGCGACGGCGAGCAGGTCCGGGTTCCCTCCCGCGACGACGCTCCCTCGGCTCCCCCGATTGCTGCCGCGGCGCTTCCCGGCGGCGGCTCCTCTGCGGGAGACCTGGTCGACCTCAACACGGCCACGGCAGCCGCCCTCGACACGTTGCCCGGCATCGGGCCTGCGACCGCGGCGAAGATCATCGCCGCCCGGGAGAAGGCGCCCTTCGCGTCCGTCGAGGAGCTGCGGAGCCGGGGCGTCCTGGGCGAGGTGACGTTCGGGAAGGTGCGTGACCTAGTCACCGTCGGCCGGTGATCCCGTTCGGGTCCCGGGTCGGTATCGGGGCCATCGCGGTCGGGGCGGCGGCTGCCTCCGGCGCGGTGCCCCCGGCGGCCCTGGTGGCGGTGGTCGCCGCCAGCACGACGGCCGTCGCGCTCCTCGGCCTGAGGTCGGGGGGTGCGGGGGGCGTTCGGCACGCGAGAGGCGCGGGGGGTGCGGGGGGCGTTCGGCACGCGAGCGTCGGGGTGCTCGTGGGCGCCTGGCTCGTCATCGTCAGCCTCGCCGTCGGCGGCGGCGAGCCCGACAAGCCCGCGTCGCTGCCCGCCGGCGCCGGTCCGTGGACTGGCCGCATCACCACGATGAGCACCCCGCTCGATGGCATGCAGCGGCTGACGGTCGTGCTCGACGGACCATCCGCGGCGATCCTCGCCGTCACCGCGCCGCGCTACCCGGCGGTCGAGCCCGGAGACCGGGTTCGTCTCGACGGGCGCCCGGCCGCGCCGCCCGAGGGCAGTTACGGTGATTTCCTGCGTCGAACCGGCGTCGTCGGCACGCTGCGATCGGGCACGCTGGAGCTCGTTGCCCGCGCCGCGGACGCGGCCGGGCTGCTGGAGCGGACCCGGCGCGCCGCCGGCAATTCCCTCGCCCGGGCGCTCCCCGAGCCGGCAGCCGGGCTGGCCGCGGGAATCCTGGTCGGGCTCCGTGACCGGGTGGACCGCGACCTCGCAGCGGCGTTCACGGCGACGGGCCTCTCGCACGTCGTTGCCATCTCCGGCTGGAACATCGCGATCGTTGCCGGGCTGGTGGGTGCCCTCCTGGCAGGCCGCGCGCGACGGACGCGGTCCGGCGTGATCCTCGTCGCGATCGTCGCGTACACCGTCCTGGCGGGCGCATCGGCGTCGGTCGTGCGGGCCGCCGCGATGACGGGCGTGGCGCTCCTGGCCCGCGAGACGGGGCGCCCGGGATCGGCAGCCGCCGCGCTCGGCTGGGCCGTCGCCGGTCTCGTGGTCGCCAACCCGGCGAACGCGATGGACGTCGGGCTGCAACTCTCGGCCGCCGCGACGGCGGGCCTCATCGCCTGGTCGGTCCCGGTCACGGCCGTCCTCGAACGCCGCGCCGGATGGCTCCCGCGCTGGATCCGCGAGGGCCTCGGCGTCTCGCTCGCGGCCCAGGCGGCGACCCTGCCCCTGATCCTCCTCGCCTTCGGCCGCGTGGCGCCCCTCTCGCCGATCTCGAACCTGGCCGTGGTCCCCCTAGTGCCCCTCGCGATGGCCACGGGCACGGCCGCCCTCGCCGGCGGCGCGCTGGTGGCGCTGGGTGCGCCGGCGTTCGTCGCGCCGGTCATCGGCATCCCGGGGGCGCTCGTGCTCGGCCTGATGATCGGCATCGTGCGTCTCGCGGCGGTGGTGCCGCTGGCGAGCGTCACGCTCCCCCCGGCGGTCGCGTTGGCCGCGGCGGCGGGCGTCGTCGTCGCGCTCGTCGCGATCGCCGTCCGCAAGAGGGCTCGCCGGGCATGGGAAGCGCGCAGGGCAACCCCTGCCGCGCGGTCGCGATCATCGGCGCCGGCGCCCGGGGGGCGGCACGCCCCGAGGTTGCGACCGGGCGCCCCGCCGCCCGGTGGTCGGCAACCCGGCGCCCCGCCGCCCGGTGGTCGGCAACCCGGCGCCTCCTCGCCCGGCTCCCCGCCCGGCGGGCGGCAACCCCACGGCCGGCCCCGTGGCGGCCTTCCTCCCCGCGACCCGCGGGCGACGCGGATCCTGCGGCTGGCCGGGCTGCTCGGAACGCTCGCGGTCGCCGTCCTCGTCGTCGCCGGCGCCTCGCGGCCCGACGGCCGTGTCCATGTCGCCATCCTCGACGTCGGACAGGGGGATGCGATCCTCGTGACCGGCCCGACCGGCGGCCGGATGCTCGTCGACGGCGGCCCTGATCCCGACCGGCTCCTGGTCGCGCTCGACGCCCGGGTGCCCCCGTGGGATCGCCGGATCGACCTCGTCGTGCTGACCCACCCGCACGAGGACCATGTCGCGGGACTGCCGCTGATCCTGGAGCGCTATCGCGTCGGGCGGGTCGTGGAGCCCGGGATGCCGGGCCTCGGCCCGGGGTACGAGGCCCTCACGGCGATCCTCGCGGAACGCGGTGCCACCAGCGGCCGCCTCGCGGCGGGCGACCGCTTCGCGCTCGACGGGATCGACCTCGACGTGCTCTGGCCGGACTCCGCCCGCGTCCCGGCCGAGGCGTCCGGCGACGGCAGCGCGATGAACGGCGTCTCGATCGTGCTCCTCGGCTCGTTCGAAGGCCGGCGCTTCCTCCTCGCGGGGGACGCCGAAGCGGAGGTCGAGGCCGAGCTGGTCGCCCGGGGGATCCCGACCGTGGACCTGCTGAAGGCCGGCCACCACGGCAGCCGGACGTCGACGACCGATGAGCTGCTGGCGGCGACGCGCCCCCGCCTGGCAGCGGTCTCGGTCGGCGCGCAGAACACCTTCGGGCACCCATCGCCCGAGGTCGTCGCGCGGCTGGCGGACGCCGGTGCCGTCGTCCTGCGGACCGACCAGGTCGGGACGATCGACGTGGCCCTCGGTGCCGCCGGCATCGAGGTGCGGACCGATCGCGAGGCACCGCTCCCCGAGGCAGGGTCGGCCACGGCGGGTCGGCGGCCCGGGACTCGCCGCGTGGCGGGCCTCCCCCTCGGGCTCCCGTATGATCGGGGCGATGCCCGTCCCGTCGCGCGCGGCCGCCGCCGCCCACCTCCTCTCGCTCGAGCCGCCCTCCTGGCTTCTGCGCCACGCGCGCGCCGTCGCGGAGATCGCGGGATGGCTCGCTGCGCGCTGCGCCGCCCGCGGCATCGTCGTCGACCGGGCGCTCGTGGAGGCGGCCGCGCTCCTCCACGACGTCGACAAGGCCATCCCGCCGTCGGACCCGGCGGCCGCCCTGCCCCACGGCGAAGGCTCGGCCGCCTGGCTGAGCGCGCGGGGAATGGCCGAGCTGGCGCCGGCGGTCGCGGCCCACCCGGTGACGCGCCTGGTCGACGCCGGGGCCGACGCCTGGCTCGCGTCCGCGCCGATCGAGGAGCTCCTGGTGGCCTACGCGGACAAGCGCGCCGGCGGGCGGCTGGAATCGCTGGACGCGCGCTTTGCCGGCTGGCGCCGTCGCTACCCCGACGGCTGGCCGGCCGCCGACGACGCTCGGGCGCGGGCCTGCGCCGACCGTCCTCGAGACGACCGTCTGTGGGCGCGCCGGCGTCGCTCCTGCGGCGGTCCGGCGCCTGCGCTGGACCGGGCCCGCGCTCCGCGCGGCGCGCCGTGCCGGCACGGCCGCCCCGGCGGCAGGCGGCCGCACACCGGCGGCTGCCCCGACAGCCCTGCGGGCCGTGCCCAGAGGGACGCGCCGTGACCTCCACGACGCTCGGCTACTACTGGGGCGACGACGAGTACGGCCTCGAGGCGGCCGCTGGTCGCGCTCGGCCGTCGGGCGGCCGGGGCGGGCGGGGAGCCGCTCGTCGCCTGGCGGACGACCGGCGGCGGCACGCGGGCCGCGGAGATCGCCGAGCGCGTCGCGACCGCGACGCTCTTCGGCGGCGGCACCCTCGTGATCGTCGAGGACCCCGGACCGCTGGTGCGGGCGAAGGTCGAGCGCGACGCCCTGCTCGCGACGATCGCCTCCCTCGCCCCCGGCAACGCCCTCGCCTTCGTGGAGCCGGTCGACGGGACGGCGCGCCGATCGAAGTCGCTGGAGGACCTGGCGGCTGCCATAGCCGAGGCGGGCGGCGAGGTGCGCCAGGTCGTCGCGCCCCGCGAGGGCGGGATGGCCCGCTGGATCGAGGAGCGGGCTACGGAGCGCGGCATGCGGCTGGATCGCGGCGCCGCCGAGGCGCTCGCCCGCAAGATCGGGGCGTTCGTTCGCGAGGGCGACGTGGACCGCCGGCGCCAGGGCCGCCTGGCCGTTGCCGAGCTCGAGAAGCTCGCCGTCTACCGCCTTGACGCCCCGGTTCGACCGGAGGACGTCGACGCGATCGTGGCAGACGCGGTGCCGGGCTCGACCTGGGCGTTCCTCGACGCCGTCGGCGCCCGCAAGGCCCGCGAGGCCGTGGACCTGCTCGAACGCCTCCTCGAGACCACGCCCGAGCCGGTCCTCGTCGCGGTCCTCCACCGGCGGATCCGGGAGCTCCTCCTCGTCGCCGACCATCGCGAACGGGGCGAGACGATCCAGGCGACGGCGCGGGCCCTCAAGTTCAAGGAGTACCCCGCGAGGAAGCTCTGGGAGCAGGGACTCGCCTGGCGGCAGGACGAGCTCGTGGCCGCCCTGGAGGGACTGCTGGAGCTGGATGCGGCGCTCAAGGGCGATGGCGCGGTCGACGCCCGGCGACGGCGGCTGGCGTTTTCCCTGTGGCTCGCGGAGCGCGTCGCCCGGACCTGAAGCCGGCTCGGTCCGCGCGCGACCGGCGGGGGGGGCATGGACGCCGCCGGAAGCGGTCCCATCGGTCGGGCGCTCGACCAACGGGGTGTGGCGCTGACGCCGGCGGAAGCGGTCCCCTCAGTCGGCGTTCGACCAGGCCTGCTCCTGGAGGACCAGGTCCGACTCGATCGCGAAGACGCAGCGCGCCCTGCCCAGGTGGAGGTCTTCGATCAGCCCGGGGTCGATGTACAGCTGGTGGCAGTCCTCGCACAGCCCGCCGGGAACGGCGAAGCAGAGGCGCTCGCTCTGATCGGGCAGGCGGAAGGTGGCGTCGAAGCGCGAGATGACGAGGCGACGGGTGCACTCGGGGCATCTGTCGCGGGGACTCGCCATCGGGATCCAGGACCTCGGCTTTCGGCGCCGATCAGGTCGGCCACCTGCCCCGGATTGTGGCGGCGGAGATGGCCCGCGGGCGATGGGCCGCAGGTACCGTCGGGCAGCGGCGGTCGTCCCCCACCCCGCGCGCCGTACGGGCTATTGGACTCGCAGGACCGTCCTGGCGTCGGCCCAGAGCCGCTCCAGCGCGTAGAACTCACGCTCGGGCGGAGCGAAGACGTGAACCACCACGGCGCCCGCGTCGAGGAGGACCCAGTGTGAATTGGGCTCGCCTTCGCGCGACAGGATGCGGATCCCCTCGGCCTTGAGGCCCTCGGTGACACCGTCGGCGATCGCGCCGAGCTGGCGCTCGGACCCGCCCGAGCAGAGCACGAGGTAGTCGGCAACGGTGGTGAGCGGCGCGATCTCGAGGAGGATGATGTCGGCGGCCTTCTTGTCCTCGGCGAGCTCGACGATCCGGCGGGCAAGGTCGAGCGGAGCCTTGTCGATCTCGGGCGGGGGCGTCGTGCGGACCGGCAGGCCGGCGCGGGGCGCCGGATTCGGAGCCGGCGCCTTCGCCGGCGCGGGGGCGGCATCCGCCGCGGTCGTCGCGCCTGGCGCGACCGGGACATCAGGCGTGGCTTCCGCCGGCGCGGTCGTCGCGTCTGCCGCGGCCGCCACGCTTGGCGCGACCGAGGCGTCGGGCGAGGCTTCCGCCGGCGCGAGCGTGGCATCGCGAGGGTCGAGGACGGGGTCGATGGACATGGGCCTCCTTACAGGTCTGCCGGCGCCCGGACGGGCGCCGGGTCGGCGACGTAGAGAGCGTACTCCGTGATGAGCGCGGCAACGGCGTCGGGCACGAGATAGCGGATCGACCGTCCGGCCCGAACCCGGGCCCGGATCCGCGTCGAGGAGATCGCGAGCCGCGGTTGGTCGAGCACGGTGATCCGAGCCGCGGCTGCGGGATAGCGCTCGCGGAACGCCTCGATCACGGCGTCCGGGTCGATCTCCCGCGGCACCACGCAGAGGCGGGTGAGGGCGAGGATCCGCTCCGGGTCACGCCAGGTCGAGAAGCCGGCTAGCGCCTCCGCCGACAGGATGAACTGCAGCTCTGTCCCGGTCTCGGCCGCCAGCTCCTCGATCGTGTCGACCGTGTAGCTCGGCCCGGGCCGGTCGACCTCGCGCGGATCGGCAAAGAAGCATGGGTTGCCCGCGATCGCGCGTTCGACCATCGCGAGGCGGATGTGTCCCGGCGAGACCGGGCGGTCGTCCTTCTGCCACGGCCGGCCGGCCGGCACGAACAGCACCCGCGCCAGCCCGAGGGCCTCGCGCGCCTCCTCGGCGACCGCGAGGTGGGCGAGATGTGGCGGATCGAAGGTGCCGCCGAAGATCCCGATCGGCCCGGCGCCGGCGGGCTCGGTCACCGCCGGTCCTCATCCCAGGGGTCCGCGCCCCACTCGAACTCCACGCGGCCGATGCGGACGGTGTCGCCGGGCTGCACGCCGGCCCGTCGCAGGGAGGCGTCGATCCCGAGGCGGCCGAGGGCGCGCTGGAAGCGCTCCGAGGATTCCTCGACGTCGAAGTTCGTCTGGGCTGCGATGCGCTCGATCCGCTTGCCGCGGACGCGAAATGCCTCGCCCTCGCGCTCCATGGTGAAGCCGTCCCCGGCCGCGTCGAGTCGATGGACGACGACGCCGGAAGGCTCGGGCTCGGCAGCAAGGCCCTCGGCGTCGGGAAGGAGCTCGGCCAGGAGCTCGCGAAGGTGCCCCAGGCCGTCGCCGGTGTCCGCCGAGATGGCGACGCACGACAGGCTCTCGGCCCGGCGGGCTGCCGAGAACACCGGCCACGCCTCCCGGGCCCCGGGCAGGTCCATCTTGTTGAAGGCGACCACGAGCGGCTTCTCCAGGAGGGCGGGGTCGTGGAGACGAAGCTCCTCGCGGATGACGCCGAAGTCCCACTCCGGGTCGCGCCCGGCGCCGTCGACCAGGTGGACGAGGACGCGGGTCCGCTCGACGTGGCGGAGGAAGGCGTGGCCGAGGCCGGCGCCCGCCGAGGCGCCCTCGATGAGCCCCGGCACGTCGGCGATCGTGGGTCGGCGATCCTCGTCGTCGCCGAGGTCCATCACCCCGAGGTTCGGCTCCAGGGTGGTGAACGGGTACGCCGCGATCTTCGGGCGGGCCGCGGTCAGCGCCGCCAGGAGGGTCGACTTGCCGGCGTTCGGCAGGCCCACCAGGCCGACGTCGGCGATCAGGCGGAGCTCCAGCCGCAGCCAGCGCTCCTCGCCCGGCTCGCCCTTCTGGGCGTGCATCGGCGTGCGATGGGTCGACGTTGCGAAGTGGACGTTCCCCAGGCCCCCGCGGCCGCCGCGCGCGATGGTGGCCGACTGGCCCGTGGCGACGAGGTCGGCGAGGAGCTCGCCCGTCGCGTCGTCGAGAACGCCCGTCCCCGGCGGAACGGGCAGGAGCAGGTCCTCGCCCGACTTGCCGTGGCGCTTGGCCCCCAGGCCGCGACCCCCCGGCTCGGCCCGGAAGTGGTGCTTGAAGCGGAAGTCGCGCAGGGTCGTCAGGCCGGGATCGACCTGCAGCAGGATGCTGCCGCCGCGGCCCCCGTCGCCCCCGTCCGGCCCGCCCCTTGGAACGTGAGCCTCGCGGCGAAACGTGGCCGCTCCGTCCCCGCCGTCGCCGGCGCGGATCCAGATCTTTACGCGGTCGAGGAACATCTCGCGATTGTCGCACGGGCGCGGATCGAGGCCGATCCGCGAGACCGATCGCGCTCGGCGTCCGCTACAGGTAGCCGAGCGGGTTGACCCGCGAGCCGCCGTCCCAGATCTGCCCGCGCCACACCTCGAAGTGGAGGTGCGGGCCGGTGGACCAGCCACTCGTCCCGACGCGGCCGATGAACGAGCCCCGTCCCACGCCCTCGCCGTACGAGACGGCGAGGCCCGACATGTGGTTGTAGGTCGTGTAGAGGCCGCTGCCGTGCGAGATCCAGACCTGGTAGCCGCCGCCGTTGTTCTTCCAGCCGGCAAAGATCACGGTCCCTGCCGCGGCCGCCCTGACGGCGGTCCCGTAGTCGGCCGCGATGTCGAGCGCCGGGTGTCCGTAGTGGTAGTACTGGCTGACGTACCCGCCGGCCACGGGCCAGGCGAACGCCCCGCCGGAGTACTGCGCGGACGAGCGCGTGCTCGCGTGGGTGGTCGATGACGGCCGGCTCACCGTGGCGACCCGGACGACCGGGCGCGGGGTCGGCTTCGGGGTGGGGATCGGGGCGCCCCGGGCGCCGGGGAGGATCAGCACCTGACCGATGACGAGGGTCTCGTCGGTGAGCGCGTTGGTGGTGACGATGTCGGCCGCGTCGACCTTCTTCGCGGCGGCGACCGAGGCGAGCGTGTCGCCCGCCTTGACCGTGACCACGATGCCGTTGACCGGCGGGACCACGAGGACCTGGCCGACCTTCAGGTCGTCCTTCGACTTCAGCTTGTTCGCCCACCAGATCGTCATCATCGAGACACCTGTCCGGCTGGCGATGCCGGTGAGCGTGTCGCCGCTCCGCACCTTGTACGTCCGGAGCTGGCTGCGTCCGTCCTCGACGGACGTGTCGACCACGACGGGCTTGAGGAGCGTGCCGTCCGCGAGGAACTGGCCGGCGGGGTCCGCGGCGGCCACGTTCGGAGCGGCGCCGGCGGGGTCCCGACCGAGAGCGAGGCCGGCCGCCGTCTCGTCGAAGCCGAGACCGGGATCGACCGTGGCGCCGTCCGCGGGGACGACGTAGCCGAGGTCCGTGTTGGGGCCGGCGTCGCCGCCCACAACCAGGCGCGGCGCTGCCCCCGCTCCGTCGGTCGCGCCGGTCGCGCCGCCGGCGAGGCCGGGGACCGCGGTCACGGAGGCGACCAGCAACAGGGCGGCCACGAGGATCGGAACGAGGCGCTCGGGGGATTCGAGGCGCCGAAGGAGAGCGGCCGGCGTGCGGGCCGGGCGGGCAGCCGGGGCGGCAGACGATGTCATGGCGGGGCGTCCCGGGGCGGCGCCAACCGCGGCGGCGGCGCGCCGGGCCAGGCCAAGCCCGGGCCGGGGCGACGATTCGACCCGGGACGCCGGGCCGGTGCGATCACCGCGCAGTCGCGACCGGAGTCGGCGCGCGGCGACTGTCGCGTTCAGCAATACGATCTCCTGGAGAGGGCGACTGCTCGGCGCGGGGACGCACGCCTGGGAACGAGCCTTCGTCCGATGGACGCGGTATGGAGCTGGGGTCTCGATACGGCGTTCTGTCGCCCGGCTTCCGGTCGGGCGTTCGCGGGGACCTTAGCAGAGGACCGGCGAACCGGCAACCGGGTTCTCAGGCGCTCGTCGGCCCCCGGGCCGGCGCCCGCCGGGCCGCCGCGCGGAATGGGCGAAGGGCGCGGGCGGGCGAGGGGCCGAGGTCAGCCCTTGGCGGGCGCATCCTTCGTCGCCTTGGCCCAATCCGCCTTGAAGAGCTCGATGCCGCGGTCCGTCAGCGGGTGGTGGACCATCTGCTGGAGGACCTTGAACGGGATCGTGGCGATGTGGGCGCCGGCGAGCGCCGCGTCGGTCACGTGGCGCGGATGGCGGACCGAGGCCGTGATGATCTCGGCGTCGTACTCGTGGAGATTGATGATGTCCGCCAGCTCGCGGATCACCGTCATCCCGTCCTCGTTGACGTCGTCGAGGCGCCCCACGAAGGGCGACAGGAGCGACGCGCCGGCCTTCGCCGCGAGCAGTCCCTGGTTCGCAGAGAACAGCAGCGTGCAATTCGTCTTGATCCCCTCGTCGGCGAGCCGGCTGATGGCCTCCAGGCCGTTCTCGGACATCGCGATCTTGACCACGATGTTCGGCGCCAGGGCGGCGAAATGGCGGCCCTGGGCGAGCATCCCGTCGACGTCGTCGGCGATCACCTCGGCGCTCACGGGGCCGGAGGTGAGCTTGCAGATCTGGCGCAGGACGTCGTCGTAGGAGCCGCCGACCCTGGCGAAGAGGCTGGGGTTCGTCGTGACACCGTCGATCACGCCCCAGCGGACGCCTGTGCGGATCTCGTCGAGGTCGGCGGTGTCGAGGAAGAGCTTCATCGGGGCCTCCGGGCGAACGGGCAGGGGAAGAGCAAGAAGGGCTTCCGGGACAGTGTACGCGGCGAGGTGGGACGGCCCCGGATCAGGCGCGCTCCGCCTCGGAGACGGCCGCGCCCGGCACGTCCGAAGCATTCGTTCGCGCGGGCCGCGTCCGCAGCACGGGCTCCCGCCCATCCCGCAGGGCGACGGCCGTCTCCACGAACCCGTCGAAGAGCGGGTGGGGCCGCTCGGGCCGGCTCTTGAACTCGGGGTGGAACTGGCTCGCCACGAACCACGGGTGGTCGCGCAGCTCCACGATCTCCACCAGGCGCCCGTCCGGCGACTGGCCGGACAGGATCATCCCTGCGCCCTCGAGCATCCCCCGGTAGCGGTTGTTCACCTCGAAGCGGTGGCGATGCCGCTCGTAGACGACTTCGTCGCCGTAGACCGCGTGGGCCTTCGAGCCCGGCGTCAGGCGCGCCGGGTAGAGACCCAGGCGCATCGTGCCGCCCTTCTCCTCGAGATCGCGCTGGTCCGGCATGAAATCGATGACCGGGTGCTCGGTGAACATGTCGAACTCGGTCGAGTTGACGTCCCGCGAGCCGGTCACCTGGCGGGCGAGCTCTATCACGGCGCACTGGAGCCCCAGGCAGAGGCCCAGGTACGGAACCCGCTGCGAGCGGGCCCAGCGCGCGGCGAGGACCTTCCCCTCGATCCCCCGGTGGCCGAAGCCGCCGGGAACGAGGACCCCGGCCGCTCCAAGCAGCTCGGCCTCAGCGTTCTCCTCGGTCAGGCTCTCGGAGCTGACCCAGCGAACCTTCACATCGACGCCGTTCGCCCAGCCGGCGTGCTTGAGCGCCTCCGTGACGGAGAGGTAGGCGTCCGGCAGCTCGATGTACTTGCCGACGAGGGCGATCTCGAGCTCCGGCTTGGGTCGCTTGATCCGCTCGACGAGGTCGCGCCAGGCGGCCATGTCGGGCGCCGCGGCGGTCGCGGCGAGCCCCAGGTCGCGCACGAGCAGGTCGCCGAGACCCGCCTCCTCGAAGAGGAGCGGAACCTCGTAGATCGTCTCCGCGGTCTCGGCCGGGATGACTGCCTCGAAGGCGACGTCGGTGAAGAGGGAGATCTTCTCCCGGATCTCGTCGGAGACCGGGTGATCCGAGCGCAGGATGATCACGTCGGGCTGGATGCCGATCCCCCGCAGCTCCTTGACGGAGTGCTGCGTCGGCTTCGTCTTGAGCTCGCCGGTCGCCTGGAGCGCAGGGAGCAGGGTCACGTGGACGTAGACGACGTTCTGCCGCCCGACGTCCTTGCGCATCTGCCGGATCGCCTCGAGGAAGGGCAGCGACTCGATGTCGCCGACGGTCCCGCCGACCTCGATGATGACGACGTCTGCGCCGCCGTCGCGGCTGACGCGCTGGATCCGTTCCTTGATCTCGTTGGTGATGTGGGGAATCACCTGGACCGTGCCGCCGAGGTAGTCGCCCCGGCGCTCCTTGGCGATGACAGCCTGGTAGATGCGGCCGGTCGTCACGTTGGAGAGCTGGGAGAGGTTCTCGTCGATGAACCGCTCGTAGTGCCCGAGGTCGAGGTCGGTCTCGGCGCCGTCGTCGGTGACGAAGACCTCGCCGTGCTGGTACGGCGACATCGTCCCCGGGTCGACGTTGATGTAGGGGTCGAGCTTGAGGACGGAGACCGAGACGCCGCGGGACTTGAGGATGCGCCCGATGCTGGCGGCGGTGATGCCTTTGCCGAGCGAGGAGGTGACGCCTCCGGTCACAAAGACATACTTCGCCATGGGCCGCGATCCTCCGGGGTTTTTCCGATGCTACCGGATCAGGGGCGACGGCGCCAGCGAGGCGGGCCGCGGACACGAGAGGAGCGAGCGATGGACTTCCGCGACGTGGTCATGAGGCGGAGAGCCGTCCGGCGCTTCGAGGAGGGCGGGGTCGAACCCGCCGTCATCGAGGGGATCGCGCGGCTCGCCCAACGGACGCCTTCGGCCGGCTTCAGCCAGGGCCAGCGGCTCGTCGTCGTGACCGACCCGGAGGTGCGCCGCCGTGTCGCCCGGATCTGCGGCGAGGACGGGTATGCAGACCTCGGGATGGGGGCCTGGATCTCGGTGTGCGCCGCCCAGTTCGTCCCCTGCGTGTCCGAGGAGGTCTACCACCGCCGCTACGGCGAGCCCGACAAGGTGGACGAGGACGGGCGGGAGATCGAATGGCCCGTCCCCTACTGGTTCGTCGACATCGGGTGCACGACGATGATGATCATGCTGGCCGCGGTCGACGCCGGGCTGGCCTCGGGCTTCGCCGGCGCCTTCGACCCGGCCGCCCTCCGGGCGGAGCTCGGCATCCCCGACGAGTTCGTCCCGATCGGGGTGATGCCCGTGGGCCGCCCGCTGCCGGACGTCCGCTCGCCGTCCCTCAAGCGGGGCTGGGTCCCCTTCGAGGAGTTCGCCCGCTTCGAGCGCTGGGGGTAGCGCGGGGCGGACGCGCGCGCCCTGCCGGCGCCCTGCCTTCCCAGGCGGCCGGTCCGTCGAGGGACCGGGGAGTCGTCCGCCCGGGCTCCCAGGCTTCGGGGCCGCAGATGAAGTCCGGGCGCAGCGGTCGATGGGTCGCGCGCCAGGCCGGGAGGTCGGCCGCGGTCGCCGGGAGCCGTCCGTCGGCGAGGGCGCCGACGAACCAGGCCTCGATCTCCTCGAAGCGATCCCAGGCAAGGAAATCGCGACCCGTGGCCCGGCCCCAGCCGAGCAGGGCGTCCTTGGCCCACACCACGTCGGCGTGGTGGGCGGCGTAGCGGTCGCTCTGCCCGTCGCCAATGAAGACGACCACGCGCCCGCCCGCCTCGTGCGCGCGGACGCGCTCGCGCTTGCAGGTGCCGCAGACGAAGCAGGCGGGGTGCCCGTACGGGAAGTCCAGCCGCCCGCTGCCGTCCACGTCGTTCTCGTTGGTCGCGACCGGGAGGTCGGCCAGGGCGGGGTCGAGCCGCGCGAGGTTGGAGGCCACGTAGAAGCCGAGGCCGTCGCTCACGATCTCGATCGCGGCGCCGGCCGCGCGAACGGCGGCCGCGAACGAGGGGAAGGTCTCGTCCTGGGGGATCGCGGAGGCCACGGACCGCAGCAGCTCCCCGTCCCGTGGCAGGACCTCCATGTCCCACTGCATCAGCTCGCGCGAGCCCGCCCGTCCGGCGTCGTAGTCGGCTTCCTTGGCGGCGATCACCGTCGCGTCCACGAGCGCGTGCCTCGCCAGCAGCACGGTCCCGATGTCGCATCGCGAGACCGTGCCGTCGTAGTCGACGAGGACGCCGACGGGGGCGCCGCCGGCGGGAAGGCCGGGAACCAGGGGGGCGCGCGCCATCGCCCCGTCAGGCCTCGAGCAGCGGAGTCGGCTCCGGCACGCGGCGCCCACCCGGCGGCGGTCCGGCGGGGGCGCGCCGGGCGATGAGGATGCCCCCGACGATGACGGCGCCGCCGAGCACCTGGCCCGCCACGATCGGCTCGCCGAGCGCCAGGGCCGCCAGCAGCACGGTCAGCGCGGGAACGAGCAGCTGGACGTTCGCCACCCGGCTGGGCCCCACGACGGCGATCGCCCGGAAGATCATCACGCTCGCAAGGCCGCCGGCGACGATCCCCGAGTAGGCGATCGCGGCGAGCGTCTCGGGGGTCATCCAGGCGCCGCCGGCGCTCGCCAGCTGGGCGCTCCCGGGGATCGCCAGCACCGCCGTCCCGAAGAGGATGGCCCAAGTCGTGAGGCGCAACGCCGAGAGGCTCGCGAGGAGCGGCGCCGACAGGGCGAGGTATGACCCCCAGCAGACGGCGGCGGCAAGCGTGGCGAGGTCCCCGATCCCTGCGCCGGCGAAGTCCAGCCCGCGAGCCGCCACGACGAGCACGACGCCGGCGAAGCCCACGATGGCCCCCAGGAAGCGCGCCCGGTGCGGCGCCTCCGTCCGCATCGCAACGGCCACGAGCACGGTCCAGATCGGCGTCGTGGCCACGAGGAGCGAGGACGTGCCGGCCGTGGTCACCGTCAGGCCGCTTGCCCAGAGCACCTGGTAGACGCCGTAGCCGAGCCCGCCCAGGATCGCCAGCGGGACGACGAATGGGCGCGGGAGGCCTGCCGATCCCTCGCGCCAGCGCAGGATCGCGAGCAGGACGAGCCCGGCAAGGAGGAAGCGGATGAAGGCGAACCCGATCGGCGGCGCGGTCGCGATCGCGCCCTTGATGATCACGAAGTTGGCGGCCCAGGCAACCATCACGAGGAGGACGCCGACCTCCGCCAGGCGCCGCGCGTCACCGGCGCGAGGCGCGGGACCGGTCGCCGGTCGCCCCTCGCCGCCGGACACGGAAACGGCCCCGGTCGCCGCCCTCGGCGCCGGGGCCGTCGTCTCGCCGATGGGGCTCAGACGGCTTCCTGCTCGAGCTCGAGGGCTTCCTCGTCGCTCTCCTCGGTCAGCTTCAACCAGACGAAGAGCCCCGCCAGGACCACGAGGGGGATGACGACGGCTGCCGCAAGAAGGATCCCCAGGATGGTCGCCACGGTCTTGATGGCCTTCATGGCCTTCCTCCTTTTGCGAGGGTCCTACTGTCGAAACTGCGGCCCTTCGTGAACCAGCGCCTCGATGTCGGCCTTCGTGAACTCGGCCAGGGTGTGGTGGGCGGCGGCCGGTCCGAACTTCCCCAGGCGGACGACGAACGCGCCGTCCTGCTCGAAGAAGAAGATGTCATGCGGGTGCTGGCTGTCCACCCAGCGTCCGAGGACGCGCAATGACTTCTCATAGTAGCCCGCCTTGGACCAGTCGGGCGCATCGGCGGTCGCAGCGCCACGCCGCGCCATCGCCTCTTCCATGAAACGGGCGATGTCGTCGTCGAGGAACGTCAGGGTCTCCTTGACCTGGTGGCCCACTTCCTCCGACCACGCGCCCGCAGCGCCCTCGATCACGAGCCCCTGGACGATGAACCCGTCGGGCGCCTCGAGCAACAGGACCTCACGCATGCCGCGCTGGTCGAGGAAGGCGCCGATAGAGCGCAGGACCTCCTCGAAGTCCTGGCGCGGGCTCCCGTCGTAGATGCGCATCACGCCTCCCCCGGCCCGCCTCCCGCGGGACGCTGTCCGGCTTCAGCTGCCGGTCGCCTGGTCGATCCGGCGGCGCCTTCGCGCGCCACGCGCTCGAACGCGCGAAGGATCGTGCTGCTGACGAGTGTAAGCACGGCGGCGGTGGCGCACAAGGCGAACAGGACCATCGCCTTCGGAACGCGGGCCGGAAGTGCCCATCGGGCGGGGGTGGGGCGGACCCCAGGGTGGACACGGGGCGGTGTCAGGCGGCGGCGAGACGGGCTGCGGCGACGGGTCAGGCGGGTCGGCCGCGCGCGAGGGCGGCGGCGAGACGGGCGCGGCGGGTCAGCGGCGCGCTAGGGCGGCGGCGAGACGGCCGGCAATCCGGGCGTCGTTGATGATCAGCGCAGTGTTGGCGCGGACGGACCGGCCATCCGTCAGGGCCGCCACCCGCCGAAGGACCCACGGGGTGAGGGCCGGCCCGTGGATCCCGGCTGCTTCCGCCTCCGCGATGGCTCGTTCGATGGCGAGAGCGGCCTCGGGGCGCGGCAGCTCGTCGGCCGCCGGGACGGGCACGCAGATGAGCACGCCGCTCCCCAGCAGCTCGAGGTGCGCGGCCGCCAGGGCCGCCGCGGCCGCCTCGTCGGGCACCGACTGGGGCGCCGGGATCCCCGAGCCCCGCGAGAAGAAGCCCGGCAGCTCGTCGGACCCGATCACCACCACGGGAACGCCGCGCGTCTCGAGCACCTCCAGGGTCGCCGGGACGTCGAGGATCGCCTTGGGCCCGGCGCAGACGACTACGACGGGCGTCCGGGCCAGCTCGTCGAGGTCGACCGAGACGTCGAGGCTGGGCGCGCGCAGGCGATTGTCGGGACCGGCAAAGGGCTCGAAGGCGCCGGCGTGGACGCCGCCGATGCCGCCGGTGGCGAAGACCCTGATCCCGGCGGCGTGGGCCGCGATCATCGATGCCGAGACGGTCGTGGCGCCCCAGCCACCGCCGGTCAGCGCACCCGCCAGAGTCGGGCGGGCCACCTTCCGCACGCGCGGCGCGGTGGCGAGAGCCCCGAGCTCGTCGCCGTCGAGACCGACGAGGATCCGGCCGTCCCTGATGGCGACCGTCGCGGGAACGGCGCCGCTCTCGCGGACGGCTGACTCGGACGCCGCGGCCACCTCCGCGTTCTGCGGGTAGGGGAGGCCGTGGCTGATGAGCGTCGACTCCAGGGCCACGACGGGCCGGCCTCCGGCGAGCGCGGCGGCGACCTCCGGGGCAACGTCGAGGCGGGCACGGAGCGCGGCCAGGCGCGGATCGTCGGGCATGACCGCAGCGTAGCGCGGCGCGCGCCCGGTCGTCCGGGCGTCCCGCCACCGCCGACGGCGAGGGCCCGCGACCGCGACGGCGCGGGCCAACGGCAAGCGCGTGCTCGCGGGCCAACGGCGTCGCGGGCCAACGGCGGAGAGGCAGCCCGAGGGCGCGGCCACGCGTCGGCCGTAACGGCCTCGCGCCACCGCGACGACGCGGGCAGCGCGACCCAGCGGCGGAGAGGCAGCCCGAGGGCGCGGCAACGCGTCGGCCGTCGCGGCCTCGCGCCACCGCGACGACGCGGGCAGACTACGCTGCCCTGAACATGGTTCGATCGATCAGTCCGGCCGCCCTCGTCCGCCGCCAGGTCGTCCTCGAGGAGCACGACCCGCTCCCCGACGGGCGCGGCGCCGTGGTCGTGCGGCGCTTCGTCCACGGCGAGACGTACCGCTCGCACCTCTGCGTCGTGTCGTTCGCGGCAGGTCCGGCCGGGTCCCGGACCGGCAGCGGCCGTCGTCCCGAGGCCGTCACGCGGGCGCTCACCGCCGGCGCCATCCGTGACACCCGGCCGCGCGTCTCCCCGGACGGCGGGCGCGTCGCGTTCCTGCGCTCCTTTCCCGACGAACCGGACCGCCCGAAGGCCGTGATGGTCGTGTCGCTCGATGGGGGCGAGCCGTGGCTCCTGTGGGCGCCGGAGCACGGCGTGTCCGAGATCGCCTGGTCGCCCGACGGACGGCGGATGGCGTTCGTCGCCGCGGCGGACGAAGCGCGCTTCGTCGTCGGGAAGGAGACGAAGGGCCGCGTCGTCACCGCGCGGCGGATCACTCGGACCGACTGGCGCTGGGACGAGGTGGGCCATCGCGACCGCTGGGACCAGGTCTGGATCGGGGCCGTGCGCAATGGCGCGAGGCCCCGCCGGCTCACGCACGGCGAGACGGACGCGAGATCCATCGCCTGGGCGCCCGACGGGCGCGCGATCGCCTACGCCGCCGATCCCCGGCCGGACGCCGACCTTCGGCCGCGGCCGTCCATCTGGGTGGTGCCCTCGAGCGGCGGCGCGCCGCGCGAGGCCGTCCGCCTGGCCGGGTACGCCGGCTCCCCCGCCTTCTCCCCCGACGGGCGGTGGCTCGCCTGCGTCGGCGTCGACGTCGCGGACCCGCTCGACGACGAGGTTCCGGCCCTGTTCGTGGCGCCGTTCGAACCTGCCGGGGACGGCCCCTCCCCGGCGGCGGCCCTCGCCCCCGACCTGGACCTGCCGATCGGCGCCCACAACGACACGGACATGAACGGATGGATGGTGTCCTCGAGGCATGGGCCGTTCTGGGCCGGGCCCGACGCGCTGGTGACCATCGTGAGCGAGGCCGGCCGCGTCCGGCCGTGGCGCTTCCCGTTCGACCGGTTCGCGGGCCGTCCGACAGGCGCCCCGGAGCGGATCGTGGCCGACGAGATCGCCACCTGGACGCTGGGCGTCGCCGGGGGCGTGGTCTCGCTGGTTGCCACGCTCGATGATCGCCCGATGGAGCTCCTGACCGTGGAGGGCGGCGGCGCGGGCACGGTGGAGGGAGCCGGCGCGGGCGCTCGCGTGCGCCCGCGAACCACGCTCGGCGGGTCCTGGCGACGAGGCATCCCCTGGCCTGAGATGCGCCGCGTCGAGGCGCCCGGCCCCGGCGGCCCGATCGAGACCTGGATCGTCTCCCCGGCCGGCGCCGGCGACGAACCGCTGCCCACGGTCGTCAACGTCCACGGCGGTCCACTCGGCGCCTGGTCGCCGGCACCCTCGATCGAGAACGTCCTCCTCGCGTCGCGCGGCTTCCGGGTGATCCTGCCGAACGTCCGCGGCTCGGCCGGCTACGGCAGGGCGTGGATCACGCCCCAGCTCGGCGACTGGGGCGGTGTCGATGCGGCCGACGTCCTCGCCGCCGTCGACTGCGTGGTGGGTCTCGGCCTGGCGGACCCGGCGCGGCTCGGGATCCTGGGGCTTTCGTACGGCGGCTTCATGGTCAACTGGCTGATCGGGTCGGCCCCGGAACGCTTCGCCGCCGCCGTCTCGGAGAATGGCGTCACGAACCAGCTCAGCGACTGGGCCAACTCCGACTCCGGCCCCGAGTACGACCGCGCGGCCCTCCTGGGCGACCCGTTCTCGGAGGAAGGCGTCGCCAGGCTGTGGCGCCAGTCGCCGCTGCGATTCGTGGCCCGGATCCGGACCCCGCTCCTCATGCTCCAGGGCGAAGCCGACCTGCGCTGCCCGGCGGCCGACAACGAGCAGCTCTTCATCGCCCTGCGCCATCTCGGCCGCGAGGTCGAGTACGTCCTCTACCCGGAGTCCTGGCACACCTTCGCGATCACCGGGCGCCCCGACCGCCGGATCGATCGCAACGAGCGGATGCTGGCCTGGTTCGAAGGGCACCTGAAGGGATAGTCGGTCCGCAGGTCGGCGGGCAGCCCCGCGAAGCAGCTCCGGCGACCGGCAGAGCTAGCGAACGGCCGCGCCCACGAGGCTGCCGAGACCGAAGGTGATCGCGGCGGCCAGGAGACCGAGGGCGACCTGGCGAAGACCGGACCGGAGCACGCTCGCGCCGGTCACGATCGTGATCGCGGCCCCGACGGCCATCAGCGCCACGACACTGACCACGATCGAGGCGAGGACCGCGGGGAGGCCGGTCGCGAAGAAGAAGGGCACGATCGGCACGATCGCGCCAAGGGCGAAGAGGCAGAACGACGTTCCGGCAGCGACCCAGGCGGAGCCGCCGAGGGCGTCCGGGTCGATGCCGAGCTCCTCCCGCGCGAGCGTGTCGAGCGCCCGGCCGGCGTCGCCGGCCACGATCGAGCGGGCCGTCTCCCGGGCCTGCTCGGCCGAGAGTCCCTTGGCCTGGTAGATGAGGGCCAGCTCTTCTTCTTCCTCCTCGGGCACCTGGACCAGCTCCTCGCGCTCCACCGCGATCTGGTGGGTGTACAGCTCGCGCGCACTCTGGACCGACAGCCACTCGCCGATCGCCATCGAGAGGGCGCCGGCGAGGAGCCCCGCGAAGCCCGCAACGAGGATGGCGGCACCGCCGCCCGAGGCGCCCGCAACGCCCATGGCGAGGCTGAGGTTCGAGATCAGGCCGTCGTTGGCACCGAGGACGGCCGCCCGCAGGGCGTTGCCGCCGCTCATCCGGTGGCGGCCCTCTATCCGGGCCACGGTGCCGCCCCCGAGGCCGCGCCCGTGGGCCAGCTCCCCCATGAGCCGGGCATGCGACCGCTCGTCCGCGGGCATGGCCGAGGTCGCCTCGGGCTGCGCGTCGTACATCAGCTGGTCGGTCGATTCGCGCTCGGCGATCGAGGCGACCACGGTCGCCGGGCCGAACCGCCGGGCAACCCAGACCAGGACCCTGGCCCGCCACGACGGCGCGAGCCGCGCGGTGGCGATGCCGGCAGCCTCCAACCGCTCGCGCCAGACGCCGCCGTGACGGGTCTCGGCCTCCGCGAGCCGGCCGTACAGCTCCCGGAGCGCCGGATCCTTCTCGGCCGCCGCCATCGACCCGTAGATCGCCGCCCCGTCGATCTCGCCCTGCAGGTTCGCCCGGTAGCGGGCGAGGTCCGCCGTGCTGGGCCGCTCGCCCGACTCCTGCTCGCGCATCGTTCCCGCCTCCACTCGGCTCCCGGCACGGCGATGATGACAGCCCGGGCCGCGACGCGGACAGCGCCGCGACGGCGACCGCGCCGACCGGTCGGCGCCGTCCCTACCGCAACCCCAGCTCGGGCCGCGGTGCCGCGAGCTGGCGCGCCGCGGCACGATTGCCCGCGGCGCCAGCACGGCGGAGGACGGCTGGGCCGGCGGCGCAACCTGAGCCGAGCCACTCCGCGAGGAATCCGGCGTCGAATGCGTCGCCGGCACCGGTGGTGTCCGCGACGACCAGCGGGCGCGTGGGGACCTCGAGCCGCACGGCGCCCTGCCCGCGACCGAACGAGACGACGGTCGCGCCACCGGCGCCCCGCTTCACGACGGCGAGGGGGGCGAAGGCGAGGAGGCCCGCGAGGTCGCCGTGCCCGAGGAATGCAGCAGCCTCGGCGGCGTTCGTGAACAGGAGGTCGGGGGCGACGTCCCGGACCAGTCGCTGCGCCGCGGGCCGGCCGCGGGCCAGGAGCGGCGCCGCCGAGGCGAGGTCCACGGCCACCCGGGCGCCCGCCTCCCGGGCCAGGACGACCGCCCGCGCAGCCGCCTCCGCCAGTGGCGACCCGAGGAGCGAGTAGGCGGGCAGGTGCAGGACGCCGGCGCCCCGGAACCAGGCCGGGCGCAGGTGATTCGGTGCCAGGAGATCCGCAGCCCCGCGATCGGCCACGAAGCTCCGCTCGCCCGAGGCGTCGACGAGCATCCCGATCCGGGCGGTCCGGGCGCCGGCCGGTCGTGCCGCGCGGACCGTGACCGCGTCACCCTCGAGCGCCGCGACCAGCGCGCGCCCCGGCCCATCCCGCCCCACGGCGCAGACGAGCGTGCTGTGCACGCCCAGCCGGGCCAGCCACCGCGCCGTGCTGGCAGCGGAGCCGCCCTGGTGCAGGCGCACGACGCCCGGGACGTCGGTGCCGTGCTCCAGGGGCCGGGCCGGCGCCAGGACGACGTCCAGGGCGAGATCGCCGAGGACCACGGCGCGGAGCCCGCCCCGCGGCCGGGGAGCGCGCGGCGGTGGCAGGGCTGGCATGGGCCGGAGGATACGCTCCGGCCGCGCGCTCCAGCCGCGCGCTCCGGCCGCCGCCCGGGCGGCGCCGCCTACAATGGCCCCACTTCCCTCCGCCCCACCACGGGAGCCTGCCGCGATGACCACCCTCTCCCCCGAGCAGCTGGACCGGCTCGCGATCGACACCATCCGGACCCTCTCGATCGATGGCGTCCAGCAGGCCAACTCCGGCCACCCCGGCGCGCCGATGGGGATGGCCCCCATGGCGTTCGCGCTCTGGACTCGCTTCCTCCGCCATGCCCCGACGCACCCCGACTGGCCGGACCGCGATCGCTTCGTCCTCTCGGCCGGGCACGCCTCGATGCTCCTCTACTCCCTCCTCCACCTCACCGGCTACGACCTGCCGATGGACGAGGTGAAACGCTTCCGCCAGTGGGGATCGCGCACCCCGGGCCACCCCGAGTTCGGCGTGACCCCGGGCGTCGAGGCGACCACCGGCCCGCTCGGCCAGGGCGTGGCCAACGCCGTCGGGATGGCGATCGCCGAGCGCCGCCTCGCCGCCGAGTTCAACCGGCCGGGCCATACCGTCGTCGATCACTGGACCTACGCCATCTGCTCCGACGGCGACCTCCAGGAGGGGATCGCCTCCGAGGCTGCCAGCCTCGCCGGGCACCTGAAGCTCGGCAAGCTGGTGATGCTCTACGACGACAACCAGATCCAGCTCGACGGCCCGACCTCGATGGCCTTCTCCGAGGACGTCCTCGAGCGTTTCCGCGCCTACGGCTGGCAGACCCTGCGGGTGAAGGACGGCACCGACGTCGGCGCCATCGAGGCCGCCATCCGCCTGGCCCGCTCCGACGACCGGCCCTCGATCATCGCGGTTCGCACGGTCATCGGCTTCGGCTCGCCGAACAAGGCAGGCAGCCAGAAGGCCCACGGCGCGCCGCTCGGCCCCGAGGAGGTTCGCCTCACGAAGGAGGCCTACGGCTGGGACCCCGACAGGACCTTCTTCGTGCCCGACGCCGCGGCGGCCCTCTTCTCGCGGGCCATCCCGTGGGGCGAGGAGCTCGTCCGCCGCTGGACGGCCGCCTTCGACGCCTACCGCGACGCCTTCCCGGCGGAGGCGAAGGAGCTGGGGCGACGCCTCGACGGCGACCTCGCGGCCGGCTGGGACGCCGCCCTTCCCCGCTGGGAGGCGGGCGCGGAGGTGGCCACCCGGAACGCGAGCGCCGACACGATCAACGCCCTCGCGGCAGGCGTGCCCGAGCTCTTCGGCGGCTCCGCCGACCTCTCCGAGAGCAACCTCACCGACGTCAAGGGCGGGGGCAGCTTCTCCGCGGCGCACGCCGAGCGCAACCTCCGCTTCGGCGTCCGCGAGCACGGGATGGGCGGGATAGCCAACGGCCTCGCCTACCACGGCGGCTTCCGCCTGTACGTGGCCACGTTCCTGACCTTCTCCGACTACATGCGGGGCAGCGTGCGCGTGGCGGCCCTCTCCGGGATCCCGGTGATCTACGACTGGACCCACGATTCCGTCGGCCTCGGCGAGGATGGGCCCACCCACCAGCCGGTGGAGCAGTACGCGGCGCTCCGGGCGATCCCCAACCTCTGGTTCATCCGGCCGGCCGACGCGAACGAGACGGCGGCGGCATGGGCCCTCGCGCTGGAGCGAACCGCCGGGCCGACCGCGCTCGCCCTCACCCGCCAGAAGCTCCCCGTCCTGCCCGGCACCCCGGACGGCGCCCGAGCGGGTGTCCGGCGCGGCGGGTACGTGGTCCGGGCGGCGTCGAACGAGGTCGGCGGCGGCATTCCCGGCCTCGTCTACGTCGCGACCGGGTCGGAGGTCCAGCTGGCCGTCGCCGCCGCGGACGCGCTCGAGGCGGAGGGGATCGCGACCCGGGTCGTCTCGCTGCCCTGCTGGGAGGCCTTCGAGGCCCAGGACGCCGCCTACCGTGAGGCGGTCCTCCCGGCGGCGGCGAGGAAGCGCGTCGCCGTCGAGATCGGCGTCTCGCTCGGCTGGGAGCGCTGGGCCGGTGACGAGGGCGCGATCGTCGCCCTCGACCACTTCGGAACGTCCGCTCCGGCGGGAACGATCCTGGAGGCGTTCGGCTTCACGGTCGACGCCGTGGCCGCCGTCGGACGTCGCGTCGTCCGCGAGGGCTTCCACGGCCGCGTTGCGGCGCCGCCCTCGCCCCACCAGGGAGGCGCCCACTGATGCGCGTCGCGTTTGCCGCCGATCACGGCGGCGCCGAGCTCAAGGCGACGCTGCTCTGCCGTCTCGCCGACAGCGGCCACGAGCTGATCGACCTCGGCGGCGACGGCTCCGACCCGACCGATGACTACCCGGACTTCGTCCGCCGCCTGGCGTACGCCGTCCGCGACGGCGAGGCGGACCGGGGGATCCTCGTCTGCGGCTCCGGGATCGGCGCCAGCGTCGCCGCGAACAAGATCCGGGGCATCCGGGCAGCGATCGCCCACGACACCTACTCGGCCCACCAGGGTGTCGAGCACGACGACATGAACGTCCTCTGCCTGGGCGGCCGCGTGATCGGCCCGGAGCCGGCGCTCGAGTGCGCCCGGGCCTTCCTTGGCGCCCGCTTCTCGGGCCAGGAGCGCCACGCCCGCCGCCTGGCCAAGGTCCTCGCCATCGAGGCCGAGGAGCGGTAGCCGCCCGGCCTTCGCGCACCGCGGATCCCCCACGCGTAGACTCAGGGGCGCAGGAGGTCCACCATGGCCGAGACCACGCTTCCATCGTTCGCCCCGGGCACGCTCGACGCCCGGATCGACGACCCGGACCTCGGCGCGGCCGTGGCCGCCGCCCTCGCCCGCGCCGACGTGGAGCGCTGGAGCGAGCGCCTCCACGACCGCGACACCACCCTCTGGTCGGACGACGTCGCCGTCAAGGAGAAGATCGCCAACCGACTCGGCTGGCTCGACCTGCCCGTCGACTTCAGCGATCAGGTCCCGGCGCTGGAGGCATTCGGCGAGACGATGCGCGATTCCGGCTTCACCGCCGCGATCGTGGCCGGGATGGGCGGCAGCAGCCTGGCCCCCGAGGTGATCGCGACCGCCTTCGGCGACGTGGACGAATGGCTCACGATCCGCGTCCTCGACTCGACCGACCCCGACGCGGTCCGGGCCGCCTGGGAAGGGCTGGACCCGCTGGCCACCCTGGTCATCGTCGGCAGCAAGTCCGGCACGACGACCGAGACCCTGGCCTTCGAGGCCGACGCCTGGCAGCGCATCCACGACGCACTCCGGGCGCACGGCGCGCGGACGGAGTCGCCGGGCGAGTTCATGGTTGCCGTCACGGACCCCGGCAGATCGCTAGCGGCGATCCCCCACCAGGACGAGATGCGGGGTGTCTTCCTCAACCCGGAGTCCGTCGGCGGCCGCTATGCCGCGCTCAGCTACGTCGGCCTCCTGCCGGCCTCGCTGGCGGGCGTGGACCTGGACCTGTTCATGGCCTCGGCGGTCGGGATGCACGCCCGTTGTGTCGTCGGTGACCCGACGGCGAACCCGGGCGTGGCCCTGGGCGCGGCGCTCGGCGCGCTGGCGGCGGCCGGTCGCGACAAGCTGACCCTCGTGGTCGACCCGGCCATCGGCCCGTTCGGCGCCTGGCTCGAGCAGCTCGTCGCCGAGAGCACCGGCAAGCTGGGGACCGGGATCGTGCCGGTCGACCGCGAGCCCCTGGGCGCCCCCGCCTCCTACGGCAGCGACCGCATCTTCGTGCGCATCACCCTGGACGGAGCCGAGCCTCCTGCCCCGGCCCCCGACGGCACCGCCGCGGACGCGCTCCTCGACGCCCTCGCCGCCGCCGGCCACCCGGTGCTCCGCTTCGCCCTCGGCGACGCGATCGACCTCGCCGCCGAGTTCCTGCGCTGGGAGGTCGCGACCGCGGTCGCCGGGATCCTCCTCAACGTCAACCCCTTCGACGAGCCGAACGTCACGGAGTCGAAGGAGAACACCAGACGCGTCCTCGAGGAGCTGGAGCGCCACGGCGCCTTCCCCCACGACGAGCCCCTGGCCACGGGAAACGGGCTCGCCTTCCACGGCGACACGGCGCTCCGCCTCACCGCCGGCGACGGCTCGGTCATCGGGGAGCTGCGGCGCCACCTCGAGCGGGTGCGCCGGGGCGGCTACCTGGCGGTCGGCGCCTTCGTCGCCCCGTCGGCCGCGCGCGCGGACGCGATCGACCGCATCCGCGGCCGACTTCGCGACGGGACCCGGCTGGCGACCACCGGCGGATTCGGGCCACGGTATCTCCACTCGACCGGCCAGCTCCACAAGGGCGGCCCCGCGATCGGCTGGTTCCTTCAGCTGACCTCCGACCACCCCGCCGACCTCGCCGTCCCGGGGAAGCCCTACACCTTCGGACAGCTGATCGAGGCCCAGGCACGCGGCGACATGGAGGCCCTGGAGGCCCACGACCTGCCGGTGCTGCGAGTCCACCTCGGCGCCGATGTCGACGCCGGGCTCGCAGCCCTCGACGCCGCCGTGGCGGCCGCTCTTCGTCCGTAGCAACGCACCGTTCGCGCGCGACGACGCTCGAGCAGGCACACAGGAGGATCCCGATGCGCATCGGCTTCATCGGCCTCGGCCGGATGGGCGCCAACATGGCCCGCCGTCTCGTCCGCGACGGGCATGAGGTGGTCGCCTTCAACCGCACGCCGGAGAAGACGCGGGAGATCATGAGCGAAGGCGTTCTCGGTGCGTTCTCGCTCGCGGAGCTCGTCGACCAGCTCCCGGCCCCGCGCGCGGTCTGGGTCATGGTCCCGGCCGGTGACGCCACCGAGTCGATGATCGCCGAGCTCATGGGGCTCCTCGCGCCCGGCGACACGATCGTGGACGGCGGCAACACGAACTTCCACGACGACGTCCGACGCCACGCGACGGTCGCCGAGAAGGGCCTGAAGTACGTCGACGCGGGCACGTCCGGCGGTGTCTGGGGGCTCCAGGTTGGCTACTGCATGATGGTCGGCGGCGACCGCGACGCGGTGGAGCCGCTCGAGCCGGTCTTCCGCTCGCTGGCTCCCGCGGACGGCTACGCCCACGTCGGCGGGCCGGGCGCCGGCCACTACGTGAAGATGGTCCACAACGGCATCGAGTACGGCCTGATGCAGGCGTACGCCGAGGGCTTCGAGATCATGCACGCGAGCACCTATGACATCGACGTCGCGCAGGTCGCGGGCATCTGGCGCTACGGATCCGTCGTGCGCAGCTGGCTCCTGGACCTCCTGCACGACGCGCTGTCGAAGAACCCCGAGTTCGACGGGATCAGGGACTGGGTGGCCGATTCCGGCGAGGGCCGCTGGACGGTCCAGGAGGCGATCGACCGCGACGTGCCGGCGCCGGTGATCACCCTCTCCCTCCAGGCCCGCTTCCGCTCCCGCCAGGACGAGAGTTACGGGGCCAAGGTGCTGGCTGCGCTTCGCAACGAGTTCGGCGGCCACGCCGTGAAGCCGGAGTAGGGCTCCCATGGCCAGGCCCGCGAAGCCCGCGAAGGCGGGGACGCCGGCAGCCGCGACGCCCGGGGTGGCGGACCAGGGCCCGGTCACCGTGCGGGCCAAGGTGCCTGCCTCCCCGCCGGTGATGGCGCCAGCCGAAGCGAAAGCCGAATCGAAAGCCGCCGCGACAGCCGCGGCGACGGCCGCGGCCGGGGTCACGGCGACGGACCCGCGCCCGGCAGCGGCAGCCGCCCCCCGCCCCGCCGACGACTCGCCGCGGACCGCACGCGAGCTGCGCCTGGCCCGCGCCGGCAAGCGGCGCCCCACCCCCAGGGCCGCCGCCAACCCGCTCCGCGTGGGGCTGCGCCTGGAGCGCATGCCCGACCCCGCGCTCTTCGTCCTCTTCGGCGCCACCGGCGACCTCGCCCATCGCAAGGTCGTCCCGGCGCTCTTCCAGCTCTGGCGCACGAACCTGCTCCCTCACGAGTTCGCCCTCGTCGCGATCGGCCGTCGCCCCTACACCGACGAGGCACTCCGGGCCGAGCTCCGGGCCTCGCTGGAGCAGTTCAGCCGCGTCCTGCCGATCGAGACGGACGCCTGGGAGACCTTCGCGGAGCGAATCACCTACCACCGCGGCGACTTCGGCGACCAGGCCCTCTACGACGGGCTCGCGACACGCCTCGACGAGCTCGATGCGGAGCGGGGCACGGGGGGCAACCGCTGCTACTACCTGGCCACGCAGCCGTCGGCCTTCGCCGAGATCATCGGCGGCCTGGGACGGGCCGGCCTCGACCACGAGTTGCACGGCGGCGGCTGGCGACGGATCGTGGTCGAGAAGCCGTTCGGCCGGGATCTCACGTCCGCGATCCGCCTCAACCGCGAGGTCGGCAAGGTCTTCCGCGAATCGCAGGTCTACCGGATCGACCACTACCTGGGCAAGGAGACCGTCCGCAACATCCTCGTCTTCCGGTTCGGGAACGGGATCTTCGAGCCGATCTGGCACCGCGGCTACGTCGATCACGTCCAGATAACCGTCGCCGAGTCGATCGGTGTCGAGAACCGCGGCTCCTTCTACGAGGAGACGGGCGCCTCGCGCGACTTCCTGCAGAACCACCTGATGCAGCTCCTGGCGCTCGTGGCGATGGAGCCGCCGGCGACGTTCGACGCGGACGCCCTCCGCGACGAGAAGGTCAAGGTGCTGCGGGCGATGGAGCCGATGGCCCTGGGCGAGGTCGCGGCGAACGTGGTCCGCGGCCAGTACGGGCCGGGATGGGTGGCCGGCGAGCCGGTGGCCGGGTACCGGGAGGAACCCGAGGTCGACCCCGGGTCGGAGACCGAGACGTACATCGCGGCGCGGCTCTTCGTCGACAACTGGCGCTGGGCAGGCGTCCCCTTCTACCTGCGGGCCGGCAAGAGACTGCCACGGCGGGCGACCGAGATCGCCATCCAGTTCAAGCAGGTGCCGCACGCCCTCTTCAAGGAGTCGAGCACGGATCCCGAGGCGAACCTGCTGGCGCTCCGAATCCAGCCGGACGAGGGGATCCTCCTGCGCTTCGCGGCCAAGGTCCCGGGCCTCGGCGTCGACGTCCGCAGCGTCAACATGGACTTCACGTACGGCTCGGCCTTCAGCGTCGACAGCCCCGACGCCTACGAGACGCTCATCCTCGACGCGCTCCTCGGCGACGCGGCCCTCTTCACCCGCTCCGACGAGGTCGAGAAGGCATGGGGAATCGTCACGCCGGTCCTCGAGGCCTGGTCCGGCGAGCCCCCGCCGGCCTTCCCGGACTACGCGGCCGGCAGCTGGGGCCCGGACGCCGCCGAGGAGCTGCTCCTGGGAGACGGGCGGCGGTGGCGACGAATCTGAGCGGGGCGCGGGCGACCGTGGTCCCGTTCGGCATCGAGGCGACCCCGGGCGTCCCGGTCCTGCGCTGGGACAGGCGGGCGATGTCCGTGGCGGAGATCGATCGGGAGCTCGGCCGGATCTGGGCCACGCCCCGGGCTGCGGCGGCCCGCGAGACCGACGGCGGACGGGCGGCCGCCGCGCGCACGAGCGTGCTCAACCTCGTCGTCGTCGCCCGCAGCCCAGAGCTCGGCGAGCTGGTGGCCGCGACGCTCGCGGCGGGGACCGGGCGCCACCCGTCGCGGACCCTCATCCTCGTCCCGACCGACCCCGACGGGCCGGCCTGGTTCCGGGCCGACGTCCGGGCCTGGTGCATGGTCCCCCGCGCCGGCGCGGTCGAGACCTGCGCCGAGCAGGTCTTCGTGACCGCGGGCGGCGACACGGGCCGTCATCTCGAGGCGATCGTCGCACCCCTCCTGGCCCACGACCTGCCCGTGACGCTCTGGTGGCCGGGCGACCTGCCGTTCGGAGCGGGCCCGGCGTCGGCGCTTGTCGGGAGCGCCGACCGCCTCATCGTCGACGGCTCCCGCTGGGCCGGCGACGGGCTGGGCCGGCTCGTCGCGCTCGCGGGGCTCGCCCGGCCGTCCCTCCCCATCTCGGACTTCGCGCTGATGCGCCAGGCGCGCTGGCGCGAGGCCGTCGCCTCGGTCTTCGATCGAGCGGAGTTCCTGCCGTACCTCCGCTCAATCCGCCGGATCGCCGTCACATACGCGACCCACGGCGGCGCGACCGTGGAGGACGCCACGAACCTCGTGAAGCCGATCTACCACGTCGCCTGGCTCGCCTCGCGGCTGGGGCTGAAGGTCACCCGGCCCCTGGCGCGGGTGGGGCGCCGCACCGCGTCGTCGCGGAAAGGGTCGGCGGTGCCGGGAGCCCCCCCGGACGCGGGACGCGGTCTGCGGGCGGTCCTCGCGGCGGACCGTGGCGCCGATATCGCGATCGTCATCCGGCCCGCCGTCTCGGCCGTGCCGGGCGGCACCACGCTGCGCGTCGAGCTGCATGCCGAACGACGCGGCGTGGAGCTCCGGGTCGACGTGACCGCGGAGGCGGAAACCGTCCGGGTCCGTGTCCGGGAGGGCGGAGTCGAGGCGCTGGACCGGACCTTCTACGCCCTCCGTCGCACCGACGCCGACCTCCTCACCGAGGCGATCGAGGCCGGGGGGCGGGATCCCGTGGCCGAGGACACGCTCGCGATGGCGGCGCGCCTCGCGGGGCCGGCCGGCCCGGCCGGGCGCGTGACGGCCCGCGGCCCGGCGGGGGCAAAGGCGTGACGGCCCGCGCCCCGGCCGACCCGGGTGAGCCGGCGATCGTCGTGCGCCCGGACCCCGGCGCGGCCGCGGGGGCCGTGGCAGAACTGCTGGCGGCGTCGCTGGGAGCCGCCGCAACACGGCGCGGGCGAGCCGACTTCGCATCTACCGGGGGCTCGACGCCCTTTGCCGTCTACCGCGCCCTCCTGGCCGAACCGCTGCGCGGGCGCGTCCCGTGGGACGTCCTCCAGCTGTGGCTCGGCGACGACCGCTTCGTGCCGCGCGGCGATCCCGAGAGCAACCTCAGGGCGATCGACACCGTGCTGTTGGCGGGAGACCCCAGGCGCGGCCTCGCCCCGGCGCCGCTCGATGCGGCCCGCGTCCACCCGTGGCCGATCGATGCGGCCCTGGCCGCGGGCGAGAACCCCGCCGCGTGCGCCGTCCGGTTCGAGGCAACCATGCGGGTGGAGCTGGCAGTCGACGCCGAGGGGCGCCCGGTCTTCGACGCCGTCCTCGTCGGCGTCGGGCCCGACGGCCACCTCCTCTCGGTCTTCCCGGGAAGCGCCGCCTTCGACTCGCCCGGCTGGACGACCTGGGCGCCTGCCCCGACGCACGTCGAGCCGCACCTGGACCGCGTGACCCTGGCGCCCGCCGCGCTCGACGCCACGCCGGGGCTGGTCGTCGCCGCGTTCGGCGAAGAGAAGGCCGCGATCATCGCGGAGCTGCTGGGTCCCGCCCACTCCGGCGCGGCCCGGCGCGCCCGCGACGAGCGACTGCTGCCGGCGCTGCGGGCCCGCCGCGGGGGCGCGACCTGGGTGCTCGACGAGGCGACGGCGGCCGGCCTCGCGGACGGAGATCCGCGCCGCATCGGGGGCCCGGGAAGCGCGGGGGGATGAGCGTCCGCGAGGCGCGATCTCCCGGCCTGTCGGGCACTGCGGGCGACGGATGAGCCAGGTGCCCTTGCATGCAGTCCGGCCGGCGACGGCCACCGACCTCCGAACGATCGCCGCGCTCGGACACGCCGCGGTGGACCTCCGGGAGTGGCCTGACGCAACCCATGGCGACGTCGAGCGGAACGTGGCCATCCTCGCCGCCGAGCCTGGCGCGGCGTTCGTGGCGGTCGAGGACGGCGTCGTCGTCGGCTACGTCGCCCCGCGCCTGAACGACCTCTACGTCGAGGGCGACCGCCGGCGGCAGGGTCATGGGACGAGCCTCGTGGAGGCGGCCCTGCCGCACGTGCGTGACGTCCTTCGCCACCCCTGTCTGCTCCTCTACGTCCCGCCCGGCGAGAACCCCGGGCGCCTCTTCGCCGAGGCCCGCGGCTTCGTCTACAGGGCCAGCCTCTTCTGGATGGAACGCGCCGCCGCGGAGCCCTGCCCGGAGCCGGTCTTCCCGGCCGGCGTCGTCACCCGGACATGGAAGCCGGGGCGCGACGGCATCCCGGCCTTCGTCGCCCTCCTCAACACGTCATTCGCCGACCACCCCACGCCCGTGTCGTGGACCGAGACGGTGGTCCGGGCGGCCCACGCCGCGCCGGAGTTCGACCCGGGCGACATCCTCCTCGTGGCACCCGCCGACGAACCGGACCGGGCCGTGGCGTTCTGCCAGGCCCGCCTCTACCCGGACGACCACCCGCCGTACGGCGAGGTCAAGCTGATCGGAGTCCTGCCGCGCTGGCGGGGGCGGGGCCTGGGCCGCGCCCTCCTGCGCTGGGGCGTGCGCCGCCTCCAGGGCCGCGCTGTCCCCACGCTCGCCCTCGCCGTCTCGGCCGCGAACGAGCATGCCCTCCGGATGTACGAGGCCCACGGGTTCCGGCGGGCCGTCGAGTGGCCGCAGTGGAGTCGCGACGCCTGATCTCGCCGCCCGCCCGCCGGGCGCCTCGTGCCGCCCGCGGCCGCCCGTCGCCGGCGGGCTCTCAGTCCCGCCCGGGCCGCCGGAGTGACGCGCTGACGGCCAACCCGCCGACGAGGAAGACGGCGCCCGCCGCGAAGAACGGGGCCGGGATCCCGCCGACGCCCGCCGCGACCGCCCCGATCGTGGGCCCCACTATCCCGGCCAGGTAGAGGGGGAGGAGCACGAGGTTGAGGGTGGCCGAGCGGCGCTCCGGGGCGACCTCCACCGCCACGAGGCCGAAGACCATCGCCTGGGTGGAGGCCTGGAGGGCCGCGTAGACGACGGCGATGCCGGCCAGGGCGGCGACTGCCGGCGCGAGAGGCATGAGGAGGAGCATCGCCCCGGCCCCGAGGAGCGAGCCCGCCAGGACGAGCCGAAAGCCGACCCGGTCGCCGAGGGGGCCCGCCAGCGGCGAGATGAGGGCCCCCACCAGCGCGGCGGCCCCTGTGACGAGGCCGATCGCCGTGGCAAGGTTCGCGGCGCCTCCGTTCGCGCCTTCCACGAGGAGCGGGACGAAGGGGCGGCTCATCTGGTTGGCGAGGACCGAGACCCCGAAGATCGCGAAGATGCGGCGCACTGCGGGATCCGCGAAGACGCCGCCGATCGCCCGGCGGGCCAGCGAGAGCGCGCTGCCCTCGGGGACGACAGCCGGCCGGATCTCCCGGGATCCCGCCAGGAGCAGCACCACCGAGGCGAGCGACAGGATGCCTCCGAGCCAGAAGACCGCCACGAGCGGGAGGCCGAGCCCGTCGACGATCAGGGCACCCAGCACTGGCCCGATCGCGAACCCGAGCGGTCCGCTGGCCCCGAACAGCGCGGTCACGGTCCCCACGCGGTGGCGGGGGGTCACGTCGCGAAGCGCCGCCAGCATCACCCCCGTGTTGCCCAGCTGGAGTCCGACGAGGAGGAGGCTTGCGGCGAGCTGCCACGGCTCGGCGGAAAGGGCGACGCCGGCGAAGACCATGGCCTCGACGACTGCGCTGCGCACGATCACGGCCCGCCGGCTGTACTTGTCGGCCCAGACGCCCCAGAAGGGAACGAGGACGATCCCGAAGACGAAGATCAGGCTCGTGAAGAGCCCGGTGAACGTGAGGATCTGCGTCTCCGGCAGGCCCACCTCGCGGAGCCGCAGGGGCAGGAAGGCAAAGACCTGTGCTATGCCGAGCGCCTCGACGGTCGAGACGATCCCGTAGACGACGAGGAGCGAGCGCCACCCCTGGGCGGGGCTGGGCGGCGGGGCGGCGGGCGCGCCCTCCCGGCGTGCGGATTTGGGAATCACCGGCGGAGTCTACCGGCGCGGTGCCGCCCGGCGTGGCACGATCTCCCGGTGACCGAGCAGCCCGCTCCCGCGACCGAGCGCCTCCGGGTCCGCCGCGCCGTGCGGGCGGACCTCCCGGTCATCCTCGACCTGCGCCTCGCCTTCGACCGCGAGCTCCTCGGTGGCGCCCTGCCGCCCGATCGGATCGGGCCGCACCGCTCCCAGGTGGCCGACTACCTGGCGACCCACATCGACGGCGACGTCTACCACGTCTGGGTGGCCGAGGACGGCGGGCGGATCGTCGCGATGGGTGGCCTGGTGCTCGTCGACCGCCCGCCGCACCCCCGGTCGCGAAGGACCGGCGAGGGCTTCATCGTCAACGTCTACACGCTGCCTCGCTGGCGCGGCCGCGGCGTGGGACGGGCGGTGATGGACGCGCTCGTGGCCGACGCGCGCTCGCTGCGTCTGCGCCGCGTCTACCTGCGGACCTCGGACGACGGGCGCCCGCTCTACGAGCGCATGGGCTTCCGCGACCCGGGCAACTACCTCTCGCTCGACCTGGATTGAGCGAAGGCGGCGAGCGCGCGCTGCCGGGCGAACGGGTGGTCGACGATCGGGGCAGGATAGTCGCGGCCGATCACGCAGCCGGCGGCGGCCTGTCTCTCGGCAGGCATCGTCCACGGCTCGTGGACGTGCGCGTCGGACACCCCGGCGAGCTCCGGCACCCAGCGTCGGACGTACGCCCCGTGCGGGTCGAAGCGGCGGCCCTGGCTGACCGGGTTGAAGACCCGGAACCAGGGTGCGGCGTCCGTCCCCGTTCCCGCCGTCCATTGCCAGCCGCCGTTGTTGGCGGCGACGTCGCCATCGACCAGGTGCTTCATGAAGTGCTCCTCGCCGCGCCGCCAGTCGACCAGCAGGTCCTTGGCCAGGAAGCTCGCCGCGATCATCCGCGCCCGGTTGTGCATCCAGCCGCTCGCCGCGAGCTGGCGCATGGCCGCGTCCACGACCGGGTAGCCGGTTCGTCCCTCTCGCCATGCCGCGAGGCCTGCCGGGTCCTCGGCCCACGGGATCGCGTCGCCGGCGGGCCGATGGGCGCCCCGGACCACGTGCGGGAAGTGCCACAGGACGTGGAGGTAGAACTCGCGCCAGCAGAGCTCGGCCACGAAGGCTCGACGGCCGGCGCCCGCCCCCTCCGTCGCCAGGACCACCTCCAGCGGGGAGAGAGTCCCGAGCTTGAGGTCGGCGGAGAGGCGGGAAGTGCCGTCGGTGTCGAGGCGATTGCGGCCGTCGGCATACGCTGCGAGCGCCGCGGAGGCCGTCCAGGCCGCCAGCCGGTCGCGGGCCGCCGACTCACCGGGCGCCGGAAGGAGAAGCACGTCGGCCGTCGGGGGCGGGGCGGCTGGCAGCTCTTCGATCGCCAGGGCGCCTCGCGGGATCGACGGGATGGCCGTCGGCGGCCCGAGCAGCACCCGCCTCGGCGCGGCCTCCCAGCGCCTCGAGAATGGAGTGAAGACCGTGAGCGGCCGGCCGTCGGCCGTCCGGACCGCCTCGGGCTCGACCACCAGGAGGCCCGGCCCGAGGTGAAGCGCCCGGCCGTCCGCAGCGAGTGCGGCGGCGACCGCGCGGTCGCGTCGCCGGGCGAAGGGGCTCACGTCGCGGGCGGCGAACACCGCGGACGCCCCGACCTCGGCCGCGACGGCCGGGATCACCTCCTCGGGGCGCCCGCTGCGCACGACGAGCGGCGCGCCGAGCTCCTCGAGGTCGCGGGCCAGGGCCCGGAGCGACCCCAGGAGGAACCACGTCCGGTTGGCCGACGAGCGCGGCCCTTCGAGAAGCCGGGGATCCAGGACGAAGACCGGCACGACCCGCGCGGCCGCCCGGAGCGCGGCTGTCAGCGCCGGATTGTCGTGCAGTCGCAGGTCGCGGCGGAACCAGGCCAGCGCGACGCTGCTGCCGGTGGACGAGACGGTCACGATCCCATCATCGCGCCGGCCGGCCGGCGTCGGGGTTCAGCTGCGGGTCGTGCCGTGGCCGCCCGGCGTCGGGGGTCAGCTGCGGATGGTGCAGCGGCCGCCCCGCGTCGGGGATCAAGTGCGGATCGCGCCGTGGCTGGACCACTGCGCTCGGCGCGTCAGGCCGGGACTTCATCCGTGCGGGCGACGCGGACGAAGGGGCGGACGTGCGCCTCCACCCAGACGCCCTCGCGCATGTAGACGTCCTCGCGGGCGATCGCCAGCGCGGCGTCGGCGTCGGCGGCCCGGACCAGCAGGAGAGAGCCCGACATGTCGGGGAAGGCCCCGGCCTCCAGGATCACGCCCGTCGCGCGGAGCGCCGCGATCCGGGCCAGGTGCGCCGGTCGAAGGGGCGGCCGCAACTCGGCGGCGTCGGGGCCGTACGTCGCGTCGATGATGAAGACGGGCTCCATGACGATGCCGTCGGGGATCTCCTGCGCCACGGGGCTCCTCCTCCGCGTGTTTGGGGTCGGCGCGTACGGTACTCCCGGCGTCGTGGATCTGCCCGCGGGCAGCGGCCGCGGCAGAAGGGGCGGCCCGAGCCGTCGCGAACGGAGGGGCGGCGCGCGTCGACCGGACCGTCGGACGGCGTCGGGCGCCGCCGACGATGAGGGCCGACGCCAGCGCCGCCGCCGAGAGGTCGGCGGGGCCGACTGCACGGACGAAACGTGGTCAGGCGCCGCCGCCAGCGCCGCGGCCGAGAGGTCGGCGGGACCGCCCGCACGGCCGAAACGTGGTCAGGCGCCGCCGACGATGAGGACCGCCGCCAGCGCCGCGGCCGAGAGGTCGGCGGGACCGCCCGCACGGCCGCAACGTGGTCAGGCGCCGCCGACGATGAGGACCGCCGCCAGCGCCGCGGCCGCAATCCCGAACGCGTGGACCCGCCCGATCGGCTCGCGCAGGACGATCGTCGCGAGGATCACCGTGGAGACCGGGTAGAGCGAGCCGAGCACGGCGGCCAGGGCCAGCCCGGACGCCTGGGCCGCCACGAGGAACATCGCGTTCCCCGCGAGGTCGAGGATGCCCACCAGAGCGGCAAGCAGGAGGAGCCGCCGCTCGGCGAGGGCAGCGGCGAGCACCCGCCTCGATCCCGCCGCCACGATCATCAGCACGAGCACCGACGCGGTGGCCCGCGAGACCACGAGGGGACCGAACACGCCCTGCCCGACCTGGCCTATGCAGGCGCTGTAGAGGCCGAAGCAGACGCCGGCGCCGATAGCCAGCAGGAATCCCGCGCGTCCGGTCGTGCCATCGTCCACGAGCGAGACGAGGACGATCGCCAGCAATGCGACGCCGAACCCGACGAGGCGGACCGGCCCGGGCACCCCGGCGATCGCGATGCCGACTGCGACGGGGATCGACGCGGTGAGGACCCCGGTGATCGGGGCGACGATCCCCATGCGTCCGTCCGCGAGCGCCCGGTAGAGCCCGGCGAGGCCGACGGCCCCAAAGACCGCGGCGGCGGCGGCCCACGCGGCATCGGCGGGCGTGGGCAGCGGTTCGCCCAGGAGGATCATCGCGCCGGCGGCGCCGGCGAGCCCCACGAGCTGGCTGGCCAGCAGGGCCACGAAGACGGGCAGCCGTTTCGCGGCGATGCCGCCGCCGAAGTCGCCGGCGCCCCAGAAGGCCGCCGCGAGGAGGCCGGCCGCGGCGGCGAGGAGATCGGTGGGCACCGTCGGGGACCGGGAAGCCGGGGTCAGCCGGCGGGCCGTGCGGCCTCGGACTCTTCGTCCGCCGCTGCGTCGTCGCCGGCGGTGGGGCCGGGCAGCTCCACGACCCGGTCCGCCAGGTGGTCGTAGCGGTCGGACGTGGTCAGGTAGATGACCTGGAAGTCGGCGGCGAGGTCGCGGAGCATCGCGATGGCCCGCTCGGCCCGCGCGTCGTCGAACGTGACGAACGGGTCGTCGAAGATGAGCGGAGGCCGGCGATCCTGGGTCACGAGCCGGACCAGGCCGAGGCGCGCCGCGAGGTAGCCGAGGTCCAGGGTTCCCTGCGACAGGTCGTCGATCGCGACCCAGTCGCCGCGCTCGGGGGCGAAGACGGAGATGTCGAGGGTTGCGTCGTCGACCGCGACGCGGCGGTAGCGACCGCCGGTGAGCCGGGCCATGTCGCCGCCCATCGTCTTCTCGAGGTAGCGCGTGGCGGTCCGCATCGTCGCCGTCTCCGCCCGGCAGATCGCCTCGAGGCTCTTCTGGTAGATCCGCCGGCGACGCTGCAGGGCCGCCAGCTCCTCCCGCCACGATGCGAGGCGCTCGGCCTCGCCCGCGACCTGCTCCGCGTCGACGGGATTCTGCTCGACACGGGCCCGGGCGGCAGCCTCGTCGTCGCGGGCCCGCTCCAGGGCGCTCTCCTGGTCACGGACCTCGACCTCGAGCCGTTCACGGGCCCGCGGCTCCTTGGCTATGGGCCCCAATGCCTCGAGTGCTCCGGCCTTCTGCTCGATCGTGAGGGCCGCGCCGTCGCGCAGGGTCGCCAGGGTTCCGACCGGCTCCGTGCCGACGAGGCCGTCGAGCTGCGCCCGCGCCCGTTCGATCGACCGGACGTGCGCATCCTCGCGGGCGAGGAGATCCTCCGCCGCGGCTGGATCGGCGACGTCGATCGCGGCCAGCTGGGCCGCGAGGTCCTCCTCGGCGCGGTGAAGGTCGTTCGCCAGCTGGCTGCGGCCCCGGAGACGCCGGGCGATCTCGTCGTCGCGAAGCTCCTTCTGGCGACGGAAGTCGAAGGCGGCCCGGCGTCGGGAGCGGGCGTAGGCGGCCAGGAGGAGCCCGCACGCCGCGGCCGCCGCGCCTCCGGCGACGGCTGCATCGGCTTTGGCGAAGACTCCGAAGGCGACCGCGATCAGGCCCCCCAGGGCGAGGAGCACGGCGACCCAGGCGAAATGCCGGTAGCGGGGCTCGGGGACTGTGACCTCGTAGTCGACGGAGGCCGGCTCCTCGCCGATCGCGACGCGGAGCTCGCCTATCTCCCGGTCCAGGACCCGCGACCGCTCCACGAGCTGGCGCAGCTCCGGGAGTGGCTTCACGGACGGGTGATTCGTCTCGAGCCGGCCGATCTGGTCCGCCACGACCGCGGCCTGGCGGTACCGCTCGAAGCGCTCCTGCGCCACGTCGCGCTCGGCGACGAGGCGCTCCGCCAGCCGCGCCTTCTCCAGGAGTGAGCGGCGCTCGGCCGTGACGCGCTCGGCCCCGGCGCGGCGCTCGAGGGCGCCCGCGAGGGCTTCGCGGTCGCGCTCGAGCTGGGCGAGCTGCGCCTCGCCCCGAGCGAGGTCGGGCTCCGACCGCGCGACCCTCTCCTCCGCTACACGCAGGCGGCCCGGATTGCGCTCGCCGCGGGCCTGCAGCTCGCGGAGGGCCTTCTCGAGCCTGCGCTTCGCCGTGCTCGTGCCGCGATCGGCGCCGCTGATCGACGCCTGGAGTCGGTCTCGCAGCGCTCCCTCGTCCCGGGCGAGGTCGACGACCTCGTGGTGACGCACCGACGCGGTGGAGCGGAAGAACTTCTCGCCCGGGATCCCCGTCAGATCGGCAAGGATTTCGTCGACACGGGCCGGGTCGGTCACCGTCATGCCGTCGACGAGGAGCGTCACGGTCCCCTTCGCGCCGCGGAAGTCCTTCTCGAGCGCTCCGACGATCGCCCCCTCGGGATCGTCCTGGACGAACTCGAGGGCGACCCAGGGGCGTTCCTCGTCGGGTGATCCCCAGCTGCGAAGGGCGTCGACCTCGGCTCCGCCGGCCGTCACCTTGCGGAAGAGGGCGAGCTCGATCGCCCGCTGGATCGTCGTCTTGCCCGCTTCGTTGGGCCCGCGGATCACCGTGAGCCCGGGCGCGAGGGCGAGGTCGAGGTCGCGATGGACCTTCAGGTCGCGAAGGCGAAGCCGCGTGATCCTCACAGGGTCACCTCGCGGCCGTCGAGCAGCAGCCGAGCCAGGTGGAGCGCCTCCCGCGTCTCGCCGGCGTCGCCTTCGCGGCCCGAGGCTTCGAGGCCGGCGACCTCCGCCTCGAGATCCCGGATGAGGGCTCCCGCGATCGTGTCCGGCGGCGGCAGGGGGCCGTCCGGGAGCGCGGCCGCCGAGGCGTCGCGGACGCGCACGCGGAAGAAGCGCGCGCCAACCTCGCGCTCGATCTCGTCGGTGGAAAGGTCGAGGTCATCGGGCCGCACGCCGATGACCCGCACGTCGAGCACGAGGTCGGGATCGGCAAGGGCGGCGAGCCGAGCGAGGAGCGCCGGCTGGCTGCCGACGGCCGCGGCGTCGACCTGCACGCGCTCGAACCTGGTCCGCCCCACCCGGCGCTCTTCGGCCGCGACGTGTCGTCCGCCGTCCCGAACCTCCAGCGTCACCAGGAGCACGCTGCCGGCCCGGTCCTGGTCGATCGCGACCGGCTCGGGAGCGCCGCTGTAGGCCCACAGAGTGACCCCGGCACGGCCGCGCTGGGTGGAGTGCCAGTGCCCCAGCGCGAGGTAGTCGAGGCGCGAGGCGGCCACCTCGTCGCTCGTGAAGACGACCTCGTCGTGCTCGGTCTTCTCGGGAATGCTCAGCGACCCGTGGATCATGCCGACGTGCCAGGTAGCCCGGGCGTCTGCGGCGGCGTCGAACCCGGCCAGGGGGCTCCCCGGGGCGCGCTTCGTGGCGAAGACCCGGCCGTGCACGACCACGTCGAGCTGGGCCAGGTGGACGTCGGGGCGGTCCGGCGTCAGGACGGCCAGGCGGTCCGTGTCGGGCGGGAGGCCGGCCATGGCGGCCAGGTCGTAGGCGCGGTAGACGGATGCGCCGTCGTAGACGTCGTGGGTGCCCGGGATGATCACGGTGCGGATCGTCGCCTCGGCCAGGCGCTTCAGCTCCGCGGCAGCCCGCTCCACCGACCGGCGTGGCTGGGTGTTGGAGTCGAAGAGGTCGCCCGCGATCAGGAGCAGGTCCACCTTCTCGGCGAGGGCGAGGTCGACCGTCGCCCGGAAGGCCGCGAACTGGCGCTCGCGCTGTGCGGCCGCCTGCTCGCCGAGGTCCGCGTGGCGAGCCCCGAGGTGCACGTCGGCCGTGTGGAGGAGGCGCAGCATCGCGGGCATTGTGACCGATCGAGAAGGGGGCGGCGAGGCGGCGGCCCGGCGCCCCAGCCCACCCGCGCGGCGGTACGGGACCGTGTTCCCGGGCCTGGCACGGGCGCCCGGAATGGGGCCGGGATGGCTACCTCGGAGCGTGGAACTCCGCGCGATCACGGCCAGAACGAGGAGATCCAGGCCCAATTCGTGCGCGGAGGCCCGCGTCGCCGCCCACCCGCGGGCGCCGTCGATCCGGCCCGCCCTGGCCGGCCGCGGGACGAGATCTGCGCCGCCGCCCACCCGCGGGCGCCGTCGATCCTGCCCGCCCGGGGTGGCTCCGCGACGAGACCGGCTGCCGCGCCGCCCCCTCCCGACCTGCGCCAGGTCGCCCGGACGACCGGTGCGGGACCCGGTGTTATCCTGCTGGCACGCAACCGGTGCGCGCCCCGAGAGGTCCAGCTGCACGTCATCCGGGTCGCGCGGCACCAGGCTTCTTCCGCCTCCCCGCCCTCCCGTCGCGACGCCGGCCCCTTCCCGGAACGCCCGTCGGCGGCGATCGCACGGACCTGGAGGAGCAGCACCCTTGACCTACGCCGATCGCACACTAACCTGCGTGGACTGCGGCCTGGACTTCACCCACACGGCGGCCGACCAGGAGTACTACGCCGAGAAGAGCTTCACCTCGGACCCCAAGCGCTGCCCGAGCTGCCGGGCGAGCCGGCGCCAGTCCCGGGGCGACGGGTGGGACGTCCGCAGCATCGGTGGCCCGCGCGGCTATGAGCGGGGAGGCGATCCGGTCGATCGCGAGTACTTCGCCGTGACCTGCTCGCGGTGCGGCAACAACGCCCAGGTGCCGTTCAAGCCGCGCCTCGACAAGCCCGTCTACTGCTCGGACTGCTTCCGCGCCGTCAAGGCCGGCTGACACTCCCGCGCGGGACCGGCTCGGCGTCGCCGTCGAGGTCCAGGTCGGCGTCGCCGCAGAGGACGAAGCTCTCGCCGGCGCGATACCGGGTGCGGGACCGACCCCGCCAGACGGTCACCCGGCCGCGACCCTGGACCTGCCAGGTGCCGCCGCGCCCGATCGCGGCCGTGTCCTCGTCGATTCCCAGGACTGCCGTTCCGCGCGGAGAGGCAAGGGAGACGGCCGCGGCGAGGGGTTCGGGAAATGCGTCGTAGTGCGGCAGCACTGCCGCGCCCCCCACGAAGCCGAGCGCTTCGCGCCAGCCGGTCGGGAACCGGAAGAAGCGGCGGCCTCCGAGGCGCATCTGGCGGGCGGCGAGGACCATCGCCCCCGCGGAGCAGCCGGCAATGATCCCGCCCCGGTCGTGCACCTTCCGGAGGGCGTCCCCCGCTGGCGTCGCCGCGAGCGCGTCCAGCAGGTGGCCCGGCTTCCCGCCCGACAGGTAGACCAGGTCGGACTCCCCGATCGCCTGGACGCAAGCGGCGTCGAACGCGTCGTCGCGGGTGCGGATCTCCACCCCCTCGACCTCGGCGCCGAGCGCGGAGAAATGCTCCCGTCCCCGCTCCATCCAGCCCTGAAAGGCCTCCTCGCCGTCGGGCCAGGACGCGGTCGGGAGGATCGCGACGCGCGGGCGAGCCCGGCCCACCGCGGCCAGCAGGTCGCGGTCGATCGCCACCATGGCGGCTGTGAACTCGCCGGATCCGACAAGCACGATGGGCCCGGGCATGGGCCGAGTCTAGTGCGGATTGCGCCGCCGCAGATTCACCGCGGCAGGGGAGTGGGGTCCGATGCTATTGCGTGCCGTCGGCGGGCGGCGCGGGCGGGGCCGGCGGGGCGACGGGCGGGGCCGGCGGGGCGGCGGGTGGCGCAACGTACGGCGCGGGCGTGGGCGCAACGTACGGCGCGGGCGCAACGGGTGGGGCAGCGTACGGCGCGGGCGGAGCGGCCGGAGGAGCCACAGCGACGCCCTTGGTTGCCTGCCACTCCTTGTAGGTGAACCAGGCCATGATCGCCCCTGCCACGATGTTCAGGATCGGGCCGAGGAGCCACGTGATCGCGAAGCCGAGCCAGCTCAACCAGCTCAGGATGCTCAGCAGCCCGAACAGAGCGCCGACGCCCTCGACTGCTCCGATCGCGAGGGCGATCACCGGCACCGGGGCAGGCCACTTGATCGTGGAATTCGTGTACTTCAGGTAGTAGATGACGAGCAGCGCGATCGGCGCGATCAGGCCGACGAGCCCCGAGAGCCCGAACGCGTAACTGCCGTAGGTGATCGCACCCACGATGAATGCCACGACCGACAGCAACGCGCCGATCGACGCCATGCGCTCGTTCGCGTTGAACTTGCCCCAGGACTGTTGGATCACGAAGACCTCCTCCACAGCGCCGCGGTCCGACCAGAACGGTGGCCGCCCCCAGGCTGCTCGTCTCGCGCTCGCGACCGATGGCTGCGAGTCGATGAGACTCTAACCGAACCCGGCAGCAGATTCCTAGTGAGCAATCCGGCCCCGGTTCCGCCCGCAGCCCCCTACCGAGCCCCCGCCGGGCCGGCGAACGGGGGAAGTCCCAGCCTTCCCGAGCCGAACCGGGTGCCCGCCCGGCCCCAGGCGAGGGCCGCGGCGTCCTCGAGGCGGCCGATCGCGGCGAACCTCCCGCCGTCGCGCATGAACTCCGCGCAGGCCCGCACCTTGGGGCCCATCGAGCCCGCCGGCCAGGCATTCGCCGCGAGGCCCTCGAACGCCTCCTCGACCGACATCCGGCGAATCGCCTCGGCCTCGGGGGTCCCCCAGCCGCGGTAGACGGCCTCCACGTCGCTCAGGAGGAGCAGGCCCTGGGCGCCCACGGCCCGGGCCAGGACCACCGCCGCGAGGTCCTTGTCGATGACGGCCTCACGCCCCTCGTACCGCCCGTCCGCCAGCTCGGCCACCGGGATCCCGCCGCCGCCGGAGGCGACCACCAGGATGCCCGCCTCGACCAGCGATCGAACCGAGGACGCCTCGACGAGCCGCAGGGGCCGCGGCGATGGGACGACCCGGCGCCAGTGCTTGCCGTCGGGAGCGATCGACCAGCCGCGAGTCTCGGCGTGGTGCCGCGCGGTCGCCTCGTCGTAGACGGGGCCCACGGGCTTGGTCGGGTGGGCGAATGCCGGGTCGTCGGACTGGACGACCACCTGGCTGACGACGACGGCGATCTCGCGCCTGATCCCCCTTTCGAGGAACGCCGCGTGGAGTGCCTGGGCCATGAGGTAGCCGATCTGGCCCTGCGACTCCGCGCCGAGGACGTCGAGCGGCGGCGGCGGCACGACGTCGGCGGCCATCTCGGCGGCGATCGAGAGGTACCCGACCTGGGGCCCGTTGCCGTGTGTCAGGACGATCTCCGCTCCGCTCCGCTCGGCCAGGTCGACGAGGGCGCGGGCGGCGGTCTCCAGGTTGTGGCGCTGGACCTCGGTCGAGCCGGGCTCCCCGCGCTGGATGAGGGCGTTCCCGCCCAGCGCGACCGCGATGCGGGTCATGCCAGGCGCTCCCCGCGGCGATCGCCGCTGATCAGCGCGTAGAGGAGCGCCTGCTCGGTGTAGACCCGGTTCTCCGCCTGGTCCCAGACCCGGCTCTGCGGTCCGTCCATCACCTCGTCGGTGACCTCGTCGCCGCGGTGGGCCGGCAGGCAGTGCAGGAAGATTGCGCCCTCGGCGGCGCCGGCCATCATCGCCGCATCGACCGTGTAACCGGCGAAGACCCGGCGGCGCTCCTCGCGCTCGTGCTCCTTGCCCATCGAGGCCCACACGTCGGTGTAGATCGCGTCGGCGCCGCGGGCGGCCTCATGCGGATCGTCGCCGAGCTCGATCCCGCCGCCGTTCGCCTCGCAATTCGCGCGGGCGGCCGCCACGATCGCCGGATCGGGGCGGTAGCCCTCCGGCGTCGCGATCGCCAGGGTGAAGCCGAGATAGCCGGCCGCCTGAATCAGCGAGTGGGCGACGTTGTTCCCGTCGCCGATGAAGGCGAACCGCCGGCCGCGGAGGTCGCCGAAGACCTCCTCGAGGGTCATCACGTCGGCCAGCGCCTGGCAGGGGTGATGCTCGTCGGTGAGGGCATTGATGATCGGGATCGTGGAGTGCGCCGCCAGCTCCTCGACCCGGGTGTGGGCGAAGGTCCGGATCGTCAGGGCGGACAGGTAGCGCGAGAGAACCCGGGCCGTGTCGGCGACCGTTTCGCCGTGGCCGAGCTGGAGCTCGTCCGGCCGCATGACGATCGGGTGCATCCCGAGCGCCCAGGCCGCGTTCTCCAGGCTCACGCGCGTTCGAGTCGAAGGCTTGTCGAAGATCATCCCGACGATGCCGCCGGCGAGGGCCTCGCGGTGGCGCCCCGGCTCGCGCTTGAACCGGTGGGAGAGATCGAGGATCTCCCGGACGCCTTCGCGGCCGAGGGAATCGAGGGTCAGGTAGTGGTCGGTCATCGTCGTCCCCTACGCGGTGGGTGTGGCGGCGCCGGCAGCGCGGGCGCGGGCCACGATTGGATCCAGGAGGTCGCCGAGCGAAGGGGCGCCCGGCTCCGGCGCGAGCTCCTCGAGCTCGTAGCGGACGCGGACGATCGGCTTCTCCAGGGTCAGGACCCGGGTGAGGTCGATCGGGTTCGCGGCGAGGACGAGGTCGGCCGGCATCGCGTTGAGGGTCTCCTCGAGCTCGTGCATCTGCTCCCTGCCGTAGCCCATCGCCGGCAGGAGGTTCTCGAGCGCAGGGTACCTGGCGAGGGTCCGGGCGAGGTCGCCCATCGCGTACGGGCGTGGGTCCACGAGCTCGGCGGCCCCGAAGCGGCGCGCCGCGACGACGCCGGCCCCGTATGTCATGCCGCCGTGCGTCAGCGTCGGGCCGTCCTCGACGATCGCCACCCGCTTCCCGGCGATCTCGCCGCCGACGAGCTGGAGCGAGGAATTGGCGAGGATCACCGCGGCCCGCGGATTGAGGCGGGCGACGGCTTCGTGGACGATCGCGACCTGCTCCGGCGTGGCGCTGTCGACCTTGTTGATGACGACCACGTCGGCCATCCGGATGTTCGCCTCGCCGGGGTGGTAGCGGACTCCGTCGCCGGCGCGCAACGGGTCGGCGACGACGACGAACAGGTCGGGCCGGTAGAACGGGAAGTCGTTGTTGCCGCCGTCCCAGATGACGACGTCGGCCTCCCGCTCCGCCGCGCGGAGGATGGCCTCGTAGTCGACGCCGGCGTAGAGGACGCGCCCGGCGTCGAGGTGCGGCTCGTACTCCTCGCGCTCCTCGATCGTTGTCTCGTGGAGGTCGAGGTCGGCGTACGTCGCGAAACGCTGCACGCGCTGCTTCACCAGGTCGCCGTAGGGCATCGGGTGCCGGACGACGACGACGCGAAGGCCCTGCTCCTCGAGCAGGCGAGCCAGGTAGCGGGTCGTCTGGCTCTTGCCGGCCCCAGTGCGGGTGGCGCCCGTGGCGACGATCGGCTTCGGGCTGGCAAGCATGGTGTGGACTGGGCCCATGAGAAGGAAGTCGGCGCCGGCGGCGAGCACGCGGCTTGCCTGGTGCATCACGAACTCGTGGGCGACGTCGCTGTAGGCGAATACGACGTGGTCGATCCGCTGGCCGGCGAGGACCTTCTCGAGGTCGTCCTCGGGCACGATCGGGATGCCGGCCGGGTAGAGCGGCCCCGCCAGCTCCGGCGGATAGCGCCGGTCGGAGATCCCGGGGATCTGGGTCGCCGTGAAGGCGACGACCTCCACCGTCGGGTCGTCTCGGTAGACGACGTTGAAGTCGTGGAAGTCGCGCCCGGCGGCCCCCATGATCACGACCTTCGTGCGGTCCATGATTCGTCCGCTCCTCCCGGCCGTCGCGGGGAACGCTCGCTGGTGGTGCACCGCGGGCGCGCGTGACGGCGTCGGCGGACGAGCAGGTTCCCGGCCAGGGCCCGGCGGTCGTCCCGTGGATCGAGTGTCGCGGGCGTGTCAAGGGGCGCGGAAGGGCCGAGCGGCCCGCCCGGGCCGGGACCTTGGTGCTACCGAAGCCGGAACGGCTCGCCGTGGCCGGGGATGACGACGTCGATGCCGCCGGCCAGGAGGCGCGCGCGGCCCTCCTCCAGCTTCGCCTGGTCCCAGGCGAGCGGATCCACCAGCGGCGTCCTGTCGCCGCGCCACCAAAGGTGCGTCAGGGCGTAGGTAGCGTCGTCCGCTCGAACGATGAGCGAGGCGTCCTCCTCGGTGTGGCCGGGGGTCAGCCAGAGCGCGGCGTTCGGTGACAGCAGGTGGCCGTCGCCGTCGTGGTCGAGCCACTCGTCGGCGCGGTAGCGAGCCCAGAAGTCGACGACCTCCGCGTTGGGGAAGAGGGCGACGTTGATCGTGTGGTCGGGGTGGTGGTGGGAGAGGAAGACGTGGGTCACCGCCTCCGGCGCCACGCCGAGCGCAGCCAGCGGGTCGAGGATCCGGTCTCGGCTGGCCACCATGCCCGGGTCCGCCACGATCAGGGCGTCGCCGTCGCGGACGAGGGTGACGCTGCTCGCCACGCGGTCGTGGGCGTAGCCCGCGGTGAGGAGGTGGACGGTCGTGCTCATGCGGGCCCTCCGTGGGGCTCGCCGGCCGCATCGAGCGGCTCCGGGCAGACGGCCCGGGGATCGGTGGCGCGGACCGGGCCCGCAAGGCGTCCGAGCAGGAGGGGGGTCATGGAAAGCTCCGGTGCGGGGGCGCAGGAATCACCCGGCGAGGATAGCCCGGCGTCAGCGCCCGGGCAGGTCGCCCGGCGGCCCGGGCAGGTCGCCGGGCGGCCCGGGCAGGTCGCCGGGCGTGTCGACGTCCCGGAGTGAGTCGCCCGCGGGGTCGAGCTCGCGCCATAGCTCCGGGCCGAGTGAGCCGGCGCGGAGGCGACCGAACAGTCCCACGAGGCTGCGCGTCCCGCCGTCGAGCGCGGTGCGCGCGGCCGGACCGACCGTCGCGACCCGTAGCGCGACCGGCAGGGGCCGCAGCCGTCCGTCGTCCTCGAGGCCCACGACGTCGAGCTGCGGGCCGCCGGCTTCCGGGGCGAGGCGCCGCAGGAGCTCGCGCAGGAGCGGCGGCCGCAGGGCCGGCTGGTCGCCGCCGGCGAGCAGCGCGAACGGGTGCGAGGCGGCCGCGAGACCTGCGGCGAGGCCGGCGAGGGGGCCCTGGCCGGCGACCGCATCGCGGGCGACGACGACCGGCACCGGGCCGCCGGGGGCCAGCGCGGGCGCGGGCGCATCGGCGCCCACGACGACCACGACCTCGTCGACGACCCCGGCGACCGCCTCGATCGCCATGTGCAGGAGCGGCCGGCCACCGATCTCCGCGGCCAGCTTGTCGCCGCCGAAGCGTGTCGACCGGCCACCGGCCAGGACGATGCCGGTGACGCGCAGCGCGCTCACAACGGCGGCAGGTCGGCGAGGGCTACTACCGGCACAGCCGCCGCGGTCGTCGCCCGAGCCAGCCGTCTGTCCGCGGTCACGAGCGTCGTGGACGCGCGGCGGGCGCAGTCAAGGTAGGCGGCGTCGGCGACGCGAAGCCCGGTCTCGAGCGCGAGCGCGAGCGAACTCGCGGCCGCGGCGAAAGGGTCCGTCCGATCGACGAACACCACCTCCAGGGCGCGCAGTGCCTCGCCACAGGCGTCGGCCGTCAGGCGACCCGCACGGTGCGCCCGCTCGAGGCCGGCGGCCACCTCGAGGAGGAAGTGACCGGGTTCGACCGGGTTCAGCTCGCCGGCCCCAAGCTGATCACGGATGCGAAGCGCCGGAGCGCGATCGACTTCGTCGTTCAGCATCCAGCGAAGAGCGACGCTGGCGTCGAGGGTCACGCGTCGAGGCTTCACGCTTCCTCCGGGGACTCGGGCTGTCCGGCGATGATCCAGTCGAATCGGGCGCCGAACTCCTCCCGCACCGCGTCGTGGATGGCGTCGACGGTGTCGTGGGGACCGCTCGGGGGCTTCGAGCTCGCCCGGACGGCATCCAGGCGATCGAAGGCCCGGCGGCGGCGCTCGAGCATCCGCTCGAAGGTGTCGGGCCAGTGGTCCGCGTTCCAGCGGGCCGCATACGCCGCCCGATCCTCGTCCGTGTCCGCGGCGTACGCGGCGACGGCCTCGCGCGCGGCGGCAGGTGCCGGCCGGGCAGCGGGCAGGTCGAGCGCCGCTGCCGGAATCCGCACGGCGCGCCCGATCCGGACGCTCGGCAGCGACCCGTCGGCGATGCGACGCCGGGCGGTGCGCAGGCTGATGCCCAGGCGGGCAGCAGCCTCGGCGGCGGTCAGGTAGCCGGGGTCTCTCATGGCACGAGAATGCCATGACAAGTCATGTGATGTCAATGGGTACCATGCCCGGCAGCCGCCCGCCTGCGGCCTCCGAGCCGACCTCACGGCTCCGTGTCGTCTCCCGCGCGCGGCCCCCGCACGTGGCCCGCCGGCGTGCGCGCCACGATGCCCCGCCGGTTCAGCTCCTCGAGCAGCGCCATCACGTACTTCCGGCTGGTGCCGGTGTCGTCCCGGAGAGCCGCCGGCGTGACCGGGCCGAGGGTCGCCAGGCGAAGCGCCGCCGCCTGCAGGCGCGCGAAGGCAGGCGCAGACCAGGCCAGGTCCCCTTCGACGCGGACGATCCGGCCGGCCGCCTCCAGGGCGCGAATGCCGGCCGCGGGGCAACCGACGGAGCGCGCGGCCTCGGCCAGGCCCGGCGGGGCGAACCCGTCCAGCGCGGACTCGAGTCGGTCCATCGCCGCGAGCACCGCCGGTGGGAGGCCGACGGCCCGGCCGGGCGCATGGACGAGATCCCCCGTCCGGGCCAGGCGACCGGCGGTGACGAGCGCATCGAGCAGCGCGCCGCCGGCGTCGGCGGCAACCTCCGCCTCCACCGAGGCCCGCCGGCGAAGCGCGCGCCCGAGGCGGACCCGCAGCTCCGCGAGGAGGATCCCGCCCCCCGGCGCGGCGTCTACCGCCGCAAGCGCCTCGCTGGCGAGAGCGGCCGCGACGGCCGGCGCCAGCACGACCCGCCCGGCGGAGACGACCGCGTCGGGAGGCAACTCGGCAACCTCGGGACGCGGCCGCGCGAGCGCCCCGTGAAGCGCGACGAGGGCAAGGGCGCGGTCCCCGCGGGTCGAGGCGCGGGCGAGGGCACCGACCTCGGCCGCGGTGGCGCGCCGCCAAGCCGCTCCCGAAGGCGGCCGCGGATCCAGCACGCGGCCGCCGGCAAGCGGCTCCGCGGGTGACGGCCGGCGGAGCACGAAACGGTCGCCCGGGGCGGCGGCAACCGGGGTTGCCAGCCGCACGATCGCCGTCACCTCGCTCCCCGGCAGGTCGTCGACGTCGCGCCGCGAACGGCGCACCACCCCCTCGGCCTGGGCCGTCCCGAGGTGCAGCCTGACGGCCGTCCCGCTCGTGATCGGGTCCCGGCGCCGGGCCGGCCCCTCGCCGAGTTCGAGCGCCGGCCGCAGCGCGACGAGGAGGCGATCGGTGGCGACAACGGCCGGGTCGTCCGTGAGCACGGCCCCGCGCCCGATCGAGGCGCGCTCGACGCCGGCAAGGTTCGCAGCCAAGCGACCGCCCGGGCCGCCGGCCTCGACGGGCGCACCGCGCGCCTGCAGGTCGCGCGCCCGGACGACCGCGCCTCCCGGCTCCAATCGCAGCGAGGCCCCACGCGCCAGGGGCCCGCCGCGGAGAGTCCCGGTGACGACGGTGCCTCGGCCCTTCACGCCGAAGGCCCGGTCCATCGCCAGGCGCGCCGGGCCGGGCGCCCCGACCCCGTCGGCGCGGGCGCGATCCCGGAGCTCCACCAGCGCGGCGACGAGCAAGTCGAGGCCGAGACCCGTCGTGCCCGACACGACGACGACAGGTGCGCCGGCCAACGTCGTCGGGGCGAGGAGGGCCTCGACCGCGAGGATGACCTCCGCCACCCGCAGGTCGTCGACGGCGTCGGCCTTCGTCACGGCGACCACCGCGTGGCGCAACCCCAGCGCGTCGAGCAGCTCCACGTGCTCGCGCGTCTGGGCGCGCGGACCGTCGTCGGCCGCAACCACGAGCAGCACCGCGTCGATCTCGCCCGCCCCGACGAGCATGTTCCCGACCAGGCGGTCGTGGCCGGGGACGTCCACGAAATCGAGGACGTCGCCGTCGGGCAGACGCAGGTGGGCGTAGCCGACCTCGATCGTCATCCCCCGCCGGCGCTCCTCGGGGAGTCGGTCGGCGTCGATCCCGGTGAGCGCCCGCAGCAGCGTCGTCTTGCCGTGGTCGATGTGCCCCGCGGTCCCGACGACGACGGTCATGGCCGGCCTCCGCGGGCAGGCGTCACCCGGCGCCCCCGTCCTCCGCGGGCGCTTCGTCCGGCGCCGGTGGCACGCCGGCGGCCACCCCGAGCGCCCGCCCGAGCGCCATTGCCAGCTCGTCGTCCGCCCGCGGGTCGACCGTGCGCAGGTCGAGGAGCACCCGCCCGCCCTCGATCCGCCCGACCACGGCGGGTTCGCCGGCGCGGAGGGCAGCCAGGAGCCGGCCGGCCGATCGGACCGCCACTGCGAGCCCGAAGGACCGCAGGGTCTCGCCGGGAAGAGATCCCCCGCCGATCGTCGCGGCGAGCGCCACGGTGGCGGCGCCCGGCACGCGGGCCGCCAGCGCGTCCGCCCGCGCCCGCAGCACGTCCGGCGGCGTCGTGATCATCCGCCAGACCGGGATCTCGGCCGTCGCCAGCCCCGCCCGGTAGAGGCCCAGGGTAGCGGCCACGCCGGCGAGCGTCGCCTTGTCGGGGCGCATCGCCCGGGCCAGCGGATCCTTCCGGAGGCGCCCGACGAGGTCGGAGCGGCCGACGATCAGCCCCGCCTGGGGCCCGCCGACGAGCTTGTCGCCGGAGAAGACGACGAGGTCCGCGCCCGCTGCCAGCCGCTCGGTCGGGGTCGGCTCGTGGGCCAGGCCGAAGGCGGCCGTGTCGAGGAGGGCACCGCTGCCCAGGTCGTCGACGACGAGCGCGCCGAGGGCGTGGGCGAGCGTCGCGAGCTCGGCCGGATCGGGGGACTCCGTGAAGCCCGACATGGTGAAGTTGGAGGAATGGACGCGGAGGACCATGGCCGCGCGGCCCTCGCGGAGCGGCCCCTCGTAGTCCTCGGTCCGGGTGCGGTTCGTCGTCCCGACCTCGACCAGGCGCGCGCCGGCGCGCCGGACGATCTCCGGGATCCGCACGCCTCCCCCGATCTCGACCAGCTCGCCCCGGCCGACGGCGACGCCCTTCCGGCCGGCAAGCCCGACGGCGAGTACGAGCGCCGCCGCGCAGCTGTTCGTGACGAGGGCATCCGCGGCGCCGGTCAGGGCGACCAGGTGATCCTCGGCCTCGCGGTAGCGGAGTCCGCGCCGGCCGGTTGCCCGGTCCAGCTCGAGGAAGAGCGGCTCGCGGGTCGCCGCCGCGGCGGCCCGGATCGCGGCCTCCGGCCAGGGCGCTCGCCCCAGGTTCGTGTGGACGATCACGCCGGTGGCGTTGATGACGCGGGCCGGAAGCCCGCTTCGCATGTGGGCGTCGAGACGGGCGACGATCCCGTCGGCGAGCGCTCCGATCGACCGCGGCTGCTCGCCCCCCGCCAGGCGTGCCCGCTCGTCCGCGACGATCTCGCGCGCGGCCACGACCAGCGCTCCCTGCTCGCGCTCCTCGGCGCGCGGACGCACGGCGGCCAGGAGCCGCTCGACGCTGGGCGGACGGGGGGGCGCGCTCATGGCGCGGATGATCGCAGGATGGCGGGAGCGCATGGGAGTCGAACCCACCCGGCCGCGTCACGCGCGACCGCACCGGTTTTGAAGACCGGGGAGCCCACCGGGACCCAACCGCCCCCGTGTGCCGGATGGTAGCGTGGCGCCATGGCGTCCCGACGAACGGATGCGGCGGCCTCGCCGCTCCGACTCACCGACCTCACCGAGTGCGGCGGCTGTGCCGCCAAGCTCGGCGCCGACCTGCTCGCCGAGGCGCTGGCAGGGCTGGGAGCGGAGCCGGCGCCGCCCGAGCTGCTGGCCGGGCTCCAGCCGCCCGACGACGCGGCCGTCTACCTGGTGGCGCCCGGCCTGGCGGTCATCGGCACCCTCGACTTCTTCCCGCCACTCGTCGACGACCCGGCCACGTTCGGGGCGATCGCCGCGGCCAACGCGCTCTCCGACGTGTTCGCCATGGGCGGCCGGGTGCTCTTCGCCCTCTCGATCGCCGCCTTCCCCGAGGACTTCCCGGGCGAGGCGTTCGAGGCAATCCTGGCGGGCGCCTCGGCCACGGTGCGCGAGGCCGGCGGCACGCTCGCGGGCGGGCACACGATCCGCGACGCCGAGCCGAAGTACGGGCTGGCGGTGATCGGCGTCGCCCACCCGGAGCGGCTGCTCCGCAAGGGCGGGGCGCGACCCGGTGACCGCCTGGTCCTGACGAAGCCGCTCGGCACCGGGCTGCTGGTGAGCGGCCGGCGTTCGGGCCTGACGTCGGACGGCTGGCTGGACGCCGCCATCGCCTCGATGCGCCGGCTCAACCGGGGGGCCTCCGAGGTGCTCGTCCGCCACGAGGTGCGGGGCGCGACCGACGTCACCGGCTTCGGGCTCCTGGGGCACGCGGCCGAGATGGCGCGGGCGTCGGGCACCCGGTTCGTCATCGAGGCGGGGTCGCTGCCGGCGCTGCCCGGCGCCCTCGAGGTGGCCCGGGCGGGCGTCGAGACCGGCGGCGCGGGCCACAACCGGCGAGCCGTGGCAGCCCTCCTCGAGGTCGGCGAGGGTCTCGATCCTGCCGTGGTCGCGCTCGCCTTCGACCCGCAGACCTCGGGCGGGCTGCTGGCCGCGGTGTCCGAAGCCTCGCTGGCGGGCGTCGTGGCCGACCTGGGCGCTGCGGGCCTCGAGCCCGTGGTCGTGGGGCGGGTTGAGGCAGCGGGCGCCCCCGGCGTGCTCCTCGCCTAGAGATCGGCCTGGCGATCGCCGGCGGCGGCCATGCCGCCGGGCTGCCGGCCCGCCTGCATCGGCGGCGGGACGACCGGCAGGGTCACCGTCACCCGGGCACCGGTGGGGGCGAGGTTCTCCGCGGTCGCGTCGCCGCCGTGGGCCCGTGCGAGCGCGCGCACGATCGCGAGGCCCAGGCCGGATCCCGGCGCCGAGCGCGACGGGTCGGCCCGGTAGAAGCGGTCGAAGACGCGGTCGAGCGAGCCGGGCGGGAACCCGCGGCCGTCGTCGCTGACTCGCAGGGCCAGCCGTCATCCGCCCGCCGGCGCCGCTCAGCCGATGGGCATCGACGAGGACGTGCCCGCCCGGCCGGGGCACCGCGGCCATGGCGTTCTCGACGAGGTTGGCGAGGATCCGCTCGACCGCCGCCCGGTCCGCGGTCAAGGCGAGGACGGGCGCGTCCACGGCCTCGCCGGGTGGCCCGCCACCCTCGCTCCGCCGCACGCTCGCCGCGGAGCTCGATCCCGGCGGCGGCCGCGCCCGGAGCGAACCGCTCGACCGCGGCCGCGACGAGAGCCGCGGCGTCGAGCGGCTCGGGTCGCAGCTCCAGGCGCCCCGTGCGGACCTCCTCGATGGTCCCGATCCCGTCCACGAGCCGTTCGATGCGGTCGGTCTCCTCCGAGATGGCACGCGCGGCCCGGACCGCCGCGCCGCCTGCCGCGGTGCCGTCCTGGAGGGCCATGGCGAAGCCGCCGATGACCGTGAGCGGCGTCCGCAGGTCGTGCCGGATGTTGGCGAGCAGCTCGGCCTCCCCCCGCCTGGTCGAATCGAGCTCGGCCGTCATGGCGTTGAAGCGCTCGGTGAGCTCGCGCACCTCGCGCGGTCCTTCCAGCGGGAGGGGCCGGGCGCCCTGGGACGGCACGTCGGCCGTCGCGGCGGCCAGCCGGCGGAGCGGTCGCGTGATCGAGCGCGAAAGCAGCCACGCGATCGGCACGCCGAGGAGGATCGCGATGAGGATGACCACCGGCAGCACCCGCGTGACGTCGCGCCACGCCGCGCCCGCCGAACGATCCTGCGTGACCAGGACGATCGCGCTCGACCCGGTCGCGGGCCCGCCACGGGCGACCACCGTCGCCGCGTAGAGGAAGTCGGTGCCGGCCGCGTCGGGCAGGCTGCCGGAGACCACCTCGCCGGGGACGAGGGTCGGATCGATCACGATGCTCGCGACGTCGATCCCGCGTTCCGTGTCGCCGAGCACCCGCCCGTTCGCCGTCAGCACGAAGACCAGGAAGTCGGTGGAGAGCTCGGCCCTCAGCTCGGCGAGGCGGGCGCGCAGGTCGGCGGGGGCGGCCACGAGGCGGATCCGGGCGACGAGCGGCTGGGCGATGTCGGCCATGGCTGCCCGCGTGACGTCGCGATGCAGCTCGCGCAGGGTCACGAAGAGCCCCGCACCGACGGCGAGCATCGTCGCCAGCCCCACGACGGCGAACGCGAGGCCGATCCGGACCGAGACGCGGTCGAGCATCAGGCCGGGCCGGCGGGCTCGCCGGGGGAGGTCGGGCCGCCCGAGGCAGGGCCGGCGGGCTCGACGGGGGAGGTCGGGCCGCCCGAGGCCGGGTCGCCGGAGGCTGCGCCGCCCGGTCATCGACCGCGGGCAGCTCCTGCGACGGCACGAGCCGGTAGCCGATCCCGCGCACCGCCTCGATCGCCGGACCGTCGGGCCCGAGCTTCTTGCGGAGCTCCGACACGTGGACGTCGACCGTCCGGGTCTCGCCCGGGAAGTCGGTCCCCCAGACGTCCTCGAGCAGCTCCTCGCGCCCCAGCACGGCGCCCGGCTCGCGGGCCAGCGCCGCCAGGAGGTCGAACTCGCGGGCGCGCAGCTCGAGCGCCCGGCCGTCGAGCAGTGCCTCGCGACGGCGCGGGTCGATCCGCAGCGGGCCCGACCTCGATCGGGCGCCCCAGGCGGACAGTGCCGTCCGTCCGCCGCAGGATGGCCCTGACCCGGGCGACGAGCGCCCGCGGGTTGAACGGCTTCGTGACGTAGTCGTCGGCGCCGAGCTCGAGCCCGACGATCGCGTCGACGTCGTCGGAGCGTGCCGTCAGCATCAGGATCGGGGTGTCGGCCTCGCGCCGGATCGCCCGGCAGACCTCGAACCCGTCGAGGCCGGGCAGCATCACGTCGAGGACGACCAGGTCGGGCCGATGGCGTCGATGGAGCTCGAGCGCCGTCGGCCCGTCCGTGGCCGCGATCGTCGCGTAGCCCGCCTGCTCCAGGTAGAGGCGGAGGAGCTCGACGATGTTCGGCGCGTCGTCGACGACGAGGACGGTCTTCATCGCTCGGCGAGTCTACCGCGGCGTCCCGAGCTCCCCGCGACGGCGGCGCCCTCAGCGCAGGTCGGCGAGGACGGCCCGCGCGGCCGCCAGTGGCCTGGCGCAGCGCGACACGCGCCTCGCGGACCGACTCCCGCGCGTCGCGGAGGACCGGCGCGGCGTCGCCGGCGTTCCAGGCGGCCGGGGTGAGGGCGAGCACCGCCGGGGCGACGCCGTCGACGGCCGACCTCGGCCTGCCGCGGGCTTCGCCTTCATGGTGGCCAGGTGCAGGCGGGCGTCGCGGACGTCCTTCCCGTCGGCCTCGGCCTGGCCGATCGCCGCCTCGAGCCGGTCGGCAGCCGTGGCGAGACGGCGTCGCCGCGGCGGCGGCGTCGGCCGCCTTCGACGAGCGCGACCTGGCGGGCGACCAGGACGTGGACGCGGAAGTCGGTCGACGATCCGGCGGATGTCCTCGCGCAGGGACTGCGACCGTGGTGTCGCCGTCGATCTCGGTCCGCAGCGCCCGCAGGCCGGAGCCGGTCGAGGAGAGGATGGCGTCGAGCGCCGCCTCGTGGGCATCGGTGAGCAGGGTCGCGGCGTCCACGACGGACTGCAGCTTCGCCAGCGTCCCGAGCGACCGGTCGATCTCGCAGAGTCCCGACGGCCCGCAGGTTGGCGACGGTGGGCTGGGTGCGGGCGGCGATCCGGAGTGGCGCGCAGCGGTCGACGCCGGCGCGGGCCGCCGCGGGATCGGGGGTCGGGGGGGCAACGGCAAGGGCCGTGCCGACGCCCAGCGTGCCGCCGAGCACGAGGCCCGTGGCCGCGATGGCGAGGAGGCGCTGGAGGGTGCGGTTCATGGAGGACTCCCTTCGTCGGTCGGGGCGGTCGCGTCGTTCGCGAGCACCTGCGGGCCATCACCTGGTGGCACCGTGGTCAGGGTCGGGCAACGAGCAGCGCGGAGCCACGGGCCTCGACACGGCGAATGTCAGGTGTCGGTAAGACGACCCGACCGGACGGCTCGCGCGTCCGACGGCACGCGCACTACACTCCGCGGCACGAGGTGGGAATTGCCGCGCGACTTCGCCGGCCCGCCCCGGATCGGAGGCTCAGCGCATGGCGAAGGGCTACGTCCGGCTCACGCAACCGCTCGTCCGGGACGGCGACCGCGCGACCGGCGTCCTCCGCCCGGCGACCTGGGACGAGGCCATGGACCGGGCCGCCGCGGGGATCCGCGACGCCGTCCACCGCCACGGCCCCACGGCCTACGGCTGCTTCTCGTGCTCGAAGGCGACCAACGAGGTCAACTTCGCGGCCCAGAAGCTGGCCCGGGCGGTCGTCGGCAGCAACAACATCGACAGCTGCAACAGGACCTGACACGCTCCGTCGGTCGCCGGTCTGGCGACCATCTTCGGTGCCGGGGGCGGCACCAGCTCCTACCGCGAGGTGGAGGAGACGGACCTCGATCGTCCTGTGGGGCTCGAACGCGCGCGAGACCCACCCGATCTTCTTCCACCACGTCCTGCGCGGCGTCCACAACGGCGCCCGGCTCTACGCGGTCGACCCGCGCCGGACCAGCTCGGCGCAGTGGGCCGACGCCTGGCTGGGCCTCGACGTGGGCAGCGACATCGCCCTCGCCAACGCCGTCGGGCGCGAGATCATCGCCGCCGGCCTGCACGACGAGGAGTTCATCCGCCGGGCGACCACCGGCTTCGAGGAGTACCGGGCCCGGGTCGACTCGTACACCCTCGAGTACGCCGAGCGCGAGACCGGCGTCCCGGCCGCGCTCATCCGCGAGCTGGCCCACGCCTACGCGACGGCGCCGCGGGCGATGATCTGCTGGACCCTGGGGATCACCGAGCACCACAACGCCGTCGACAACGTCATCTCGCTGATCTCGCTGGCGCTGCTGACCGGGCACGTCGGGCGCTGGGGATCCGGCCTCAACCCGCTGCGCGGCCAGAACAACGTCCAGGGCGGCGGCGACATGGGCGCCCTCCCCGACCGGCTCCCTGGCTTCCAGCACGTGGAGAACGACCCGCTGCGGGCCCGCTTCGACGCGGCCTGGGGCGTGACCGTCCCGCCGAAGCGCGGCTGGAACCTGACCGGCATGTTCCACGCCATGGAGCGCGGCGAGCTCACCGCCCTCTACGTGATCGGGGAGAACCCCGTCCAGTCCGAGGCCGACCAGGGCGAAGGCGATCGCGGCCCTCTCGGGCCTCGAGCACCTCGTCGTCCAGGACATCTTCCTGACGAGGACGGCGCAGCTCGCCGACGTCGTCCTCCCGGCCGCGGCCGCCTGGGCCGAGACCGAGGGCACCGTCACCAACTCCGAGCGGCGCGTCCAGCGGGTGCGCAAGGCGCTGCGAGCCGCCCGGCGAGGCCCGCGACGACCTGGCGATCATCTTCGACCTGGCGCGCCGGTTGGGCGCCCCGGCCGCCGCCTGGGGCGAGCCCGTCGGCCGAGGCGGTCTGGAACGAGCTCCGCACGCTCTCCCCGGTCCACGCGGGGCATGAGCTACGCCCGCCTCGAAGCCGAGGACGGGCTCCAGTGGCCCTGCTACGACGAGAGCCACCCCGGCGAGCTCGTTCCTCCACTCGCGGCTCTGGGAGGACCCGGTCCCGGGGACGCGCGCGCCCTTCGTCCCCGTCGACCACGACCCGCCGGTCGACCGCCTCGACGCCGACTTCCCGATCCGCCTGACGACCGGCCGGCGCCTGGAGTCCTACAACACGGGCGTCCAGACCGCCGGCTACCGCTCCCCGCTCCGGCGCGGCGAGACGATCGACCTGTCGCCCGAGGACGCCGCCCGCCTGCGCGTCGCCGACGGCGAGCGCGTCCGCGTCGTCTCCCGGCGGGGTGCCGTCGAGGCGCCCGTTCGCGTGGACGAAGGCCTGCGCCCGGGGCTCGCCTTCATGACCCTCCATTTCCAGGACGAGGTCGCCACGAACCTCCTGACCATCGACGCGACCGACCCGAAGTCCGGCACGGCCGAGTTCAAGGCGACGGCGATCCGGGTCGAGAAGCTTCACGCCCGGACACCGCACCCACGGCGCAGCCGGGCGCTCCCCCGGGCCCGCGCGCCGGGAGCCCTAGACTCCACCGATGGACCTCGTCACCCTCGCCCCGCGCGCATCCGCCGAGGAGCGGGCGGCCGTGGACGGCGTACTGGGCGTGGCCACGTCGCGCTGGGAGGGCGGCGACCGCGACGTCCCGGCCGACGACCGGTTCGCGCGCGGCGGGCACGCGGCGCGCGAGCGGCGCCACCTCCTGCTGCCGGTCTTCCACGCGATCCAGGCCCGTGTCGGCTGGATCAGCCAGCCCGCCCTCGAGTACGCCTGCCGGCGTCTCACCGTCCCGCCGGCCGAGGCCTACGGCGTCGCGGCCTTCTACCAGATGTTCTCGACGACCCCGCGGCCGCCGGTCGTGGCCCACGTCTGCGAGGACCTCGCCTGCCGCCTGGTCGGCGCGGAGGAGGTCTGCGCGGACCTCGAGCGCATCCTGGGGCCCGCCGGCGAGCCGGCCCTCGGCGGCGACGCGACCTGGCTCCGCACCCCCTGCCTCGGCCGCTGCGAGCGCGGTCCGACGGCGCTCTTCACGGTCGCCGGCCTCGTCCCCGAGACGATCGCGGTCGCCCCGGTGGATGCGGCGGCCGTCATCGAGGAGCTGGAGCGCTCGGTCGCGGGGCGCCGTCTCGTCCCGCCGCGAAGGCGGGCGCGGAGCGACGTGGTGCACTTCGAGCACGTCCGCCGCTCTGTCCCCCAGGCCGGCGAGCCCGGGCTGCGCCTCCTGGCGCCGGGCCGGCGTCGCCGACCCCCGCAGCCTCGACGACTACCTCGCGACCGGCGGCTACCGCGGACTGCGGCGCGCCTTCGAGATCGGCCCGGCCGCGGTGATCGAGGAGGTCACGGCGTCGCGCCTCGTCGGCCGCGGCGGCGCCGCCTTCCCGACCGGCCGCAAGTGGGCCGCCGTCGCCGCCCAGGGCGCCACCCCCCACTACATCGTCTGCAACGCCGACGAGTCGGAGCCCGGCACGTTCAAGGATCGCGTGCTCATGGAGGAGGATCCCTACGCGATCGTCGAGGCGATGACGATCGAGGGGTACGCCACCGGAAGCGCGCGCGGCTTCCTCTACCTGCGGGCCGAGTACCCGCTCTCGGCCGCCCGGATGGCCCACGCCCTCGCGACCGCACGGGCGGCGGGCTACCTGGGCGACGACATCCTCGGCTCGGGCTTCTCCTTCGACATCGAGGTCCGGCGCGGCGCCGGCGCCTACATCTGCGGCGAGGAGACGGCCCTCTTCAACTCGATCGAAGGGCGGCGCGGCGAGCCGCGCAACAAGCCGCCGTTCCCGGTGGAGGTCGGCCTCTTCGGCAAGCCGACGGCGGTCAACAACATCGAGACGCTCGTCAACGTCCCCTCGATCGTGGCCGACGGCGGGGCCGCCTTCGCGGCGATCGGCACGGAGGGCGAGCACGGGCACGAAGCTCTTCTGCCTGTCCGGCGCCGTCGAGCGGCCCGGCGTCTACGAGATCCCCTTCGGGGCGACGCTCGGCGAGCTGCTCGACGCTCGCCGGCGGCGTCGCCGGCGGGCGAGCGCTCAAGGCGGTCCTGCTGGGCGGCGCGGCCGGCGTCTTCGTCGGGCCGGACGCCCTCGGCCATGCCCGCTCACGTTCGAGGGCGACGCGCGCGGCAGGCGCGACGCTCGGCTCGGGCGTCGTGATGGTCTTCGACGAGACCGCCGACCTCGGCGGTGCGCTCGTCCGGATCGCCGCCTTCTTCCGCGACGAATCGTGCGGGCAGTGCATCCCCTGCCGGGTCGGGCACGGTCCGCCAGGAGGAGCTGCTGGCGCGCCTCGCCGCCGGGCGACCGAACGGGACGCCGGCCGACGAGCTCGGCGCTCCTGGCCGACCTGGGCCGGGCGATGCGCGACGCGAGCATCTGCGGCCTCGGCCAGACGGCCTCGACGGCGATCGAGTCGGCGCTCCGGAGCGGGCTGGTCGACTTCGGGTCCGGCGGTGCGGGTGGTGCGCGCGTCTCCGGCGGTGCGGGCGCCGGTGCGCGTGCCGGCGGTGCGGGCGCCGGAAGTGCGGGCGCCGGCGGTGCGGGCGCAGGCGGCGTTCCGGCCGACGCCCCGGGAGGCCCCGCGTGAGCGCCGGGATCGAGCGCATCTTCTACGAGCCGCCGGCCCGGCCGACCGCCATCCCGGCCGCGCCCGAGACCGTCGCCCCGCCCGCCGTCGAGATCACCCTGGACGGCCGGTCGGTCGCCGTTCCCGCCGGCTCGACGATCCTCGACGCCTGCCGGGCCGAGGGGATCGACGTCCCCACCCTCTGCTTCCTCGAGAGCCTCACGCCGGTCAACGTCTGCCGCATCTGCGTCGTCGAGGTGACCGGGTCGCGGGTCCTGGTGCCCGCCTGCTCGCGGCGGGTCGAGGCCGGGATGGAGGTCCAGACCGGCTCCGAGCGGGTGCGGCACAGCCGGAGGCTGGTCCTGGAGCTCCTCGGATCCTCGGTGGACCTCTCGCAGGCTCCGGGCGTCGCCGAGATGATGGCCGAGTACGACGCGGATCCCGCGCGCTTCGGGCCGCCGGCGGAGGCCGCCCCTGCGATCGTGCGCGACCTCCGCGAGCCCGGCTACCACGACCCGCCCACCGGCGCGGCGGCGGAGACCGTCGCCCAGCCGGTCAAGGTCGACAACGACCTCTACGTCCGCGACTACTCGCGCTGCATCCTCTGCTACCGGTGCGTCGAGGCCTGCGGGACGGACGCCCAGAACACGTTCGCGATCGCGGTGGCGGGGCGCGGCTTCGACGCCCGGATCTCGACCGAGTACAACACGCCGCTCCCCTTCTCGGCCTGCGTCTACTGCGGCAACTGCATCGGCGTCTGCCCGACCGGCGCCCTGGTGTTCCGCTCGGAGCACGAGATGCGGGCCGCCGGCACCTGGGACGAGGCGGCGCAGCGCCGGACCGACACGATCTGCCCGTACTGCGGCGTCGGCTGCACGCTGACGCTCCATGTCCAGGACAACACGGTCGTGAAGGTGACCTCGCCGATCGACTCCTCGATCACCGCGGGCAACCTCTGCATCAAGGGCCGCTTCGGGTTCCAGTTCGTGCAGGAGCGGCCGCGACCCTGACGTCGCCGGCTCGGCGGACGTGCGCGGCCCGTGCCGAGTCCCGCCGGACGGCCGGTCTCATATCGCGCCCGATTACATCACTTGCGCCTGGTGATATCATCACGCCATGGAGCGAACCCAGATCTCCCTTGAACCGGAGCAGGCGGATCGCCTGCGACGCCTGGCCGGCGAGCGCGGCGTCTCGATGGCCCACCTGGTCCGCGAGGCGATCGACCGAGCCTATGGCGGTGCCCTGGCGCCACCGACCCGCGCCGAGCTGTGGGAGCGCGCGATGTCCGCGGTCGGCTGCGCTTCCTCGGGATTCGACGACATCTCCGAGAATCACGACGCTCATCTCGACGAGATCTACGGCTCGTGATCCTTGTCGACACGTCGGCGTTCCACGCCGTTCTCGACCTCGACGACCGGCACCACGCGGCGGCGCTGGCAACGCTCGCGAAGCTCCGAGCCGACGAGATCCCGCTGCTCACCCACGAATACGTCGTGGTCGAGACGACTGCCCTGGTCCAGCGCCGCCTCGGCCTCGGCGCCCTGCGGCGATTCGTCGATGACCTCCTCCCACTCGTGGAGGTCGCATGGGTCGACGAGGCCCTTCACCTCGAGGCGCGCGAGGCCCTCCTCGCTGCGGGTCGGCGCAACGTCTCCCTGGTCGACTGGACGAGCTTCCTCGTCATGCGCCGCCACGGCGTCCGGCGCGCCTTCACCTTCGACCCCGACTTCAGCGCCGAGGGATTCGAGGTCGCCCCCTCCGGCTGAGCCGACCCGCTCGGCCCGTCCTGGCGTGCGTCCCGACCGGCCGCGCCCACCGCGGCGTCATTCGATCGCGATCCGTTCCTCGCCGGCGTACACGTTGAAGCCGCCGCCGCGGACGAACCCTACGAGCGTCTGGCCCAGCCGCGCCGCGGCGGAGACGGCGAGGTCGGTCGGCGCCGAGACGGCGGCCACGACGGGGATCCCCGCCACCGCTGCCTTCTGCACGATCTCGAAGCTGACCCGACCGGACACGGCGAGGACCCGGTCGTGGAGGGGCAGCTCGCCGGCCAGCGCCGCGGCGCCGATCAGCTTGTCGAGCGCGTTGTGGCGGCCGACGTCCTCGCGCACGGCCAGCAGCGTGCCGGCGGGGTCGAAGAGCCCCGCGGCGTGGAGCCCCCCGGTCTGCTCGAACAGCGGTTGGCCGGCGCGGAGGCGGTCGGGGAGCGCGGCGATCACGGCCGCGGCCACGCGCGGCCCGGACGGCAGCGGGGCGCAGCGGACCGCGACGTCGTCGAGCGACGCCTTGCCGCAGATCCCGCAGCTGGCCGAGGCCACGAATGCGCGGGCCGGCACGGCGGCAGGGTCGAAGCGGCGGGCGATCCGAACGACCAGCTCGTTCTCCGGGGTGGCGACGCCGGCCGGGTCGCCGACTTCGACCGTCAGCCCGGCGAGATCCTGCGGGTCGAGGAGTCCCTCGCTGACGAGGAAGCCGACCGCCAGCTCGGCGTCGCAGCCGGGGGTGCGCATCGTGACCGCCACGTCCACCGGCACCTGTCCGGGGCCCGCCACGCGGATCGCCATCGGCTCCTCGCCGGCCAGCAGGTCGGGGCGACGCTCCACCACGCGAGGGCGCGCCCCGGCGCCCGCGCGCACCACCAGGACATCGCGGACCGTGATGGACCGGTCGTCGGGTGGGAGCGGGAGCGGCGGCGCCATGGTGCGGCGGAGTCTAGTCGAGGCGCTCCGGCGGGCACTCCCGCGGGCCGGCGCTCTCGCGCCGGCGGGGCACCCTCGCCGGCCGGCGCGGTCGCGCCGGCGGGCCTCGCCGCGAGTCCCCGGACAACGAAACGGCCCCGGGGTGTCCCGGGGCCGTGACGAGAGCGGCGCGTTCGCGCCGGCGCGCTAGGCGCGTCGGAGGGCGAAGCAGTCGCTGCAATAGACGGGCTTGCCGCTCGTCGGGCGGAAGGGAACCTGGGCGTCCTTGCCGCAGGACGAGCAGGTTGCCGTGAACATCTCGCGAGGGCCGCGGTTGCCGTAGCCACCGTCGCCGCCGTAGCTGCTGCTGCCGCCGCCGTAGCTGCCTGCGCCGCCGTAGCTGCTGCTGCCGCCGCTGCGGTTGCCGTAGCCGGAACCGCCGGAGTCACCGCGGGATGCCTTGCGGCTGGCGCGGCACGAGCCGCAGCGCCGCGGCTCGGTGAACTGCCTGGTGGCGTAGAACTCCTGCTCCCGCGCGCTGAAGACGAACTCCTGGCCACAGTCGGCACAGGTGAGGACCTTGTCCGAGTACAAAGAAAGACCGCTCCTTGCTCTCGCCGGCGCCCGCGACCCTTGACCGTTGATCCTCGCGGGAGCCCGTGAGTTTGGGAGCGATCGTGTTGTGCCGAACGTATGACCCCGCATCGTGCGGGGATGTGCCGCACAACAGTAGCCGATCGTCCGGAACATGGGAAGAGGCAATCGGCGGCCCGTTCGGAGGCCCGCCGGATGCATGTGGCCCCGTGGTACGGTCGTGCCGTGGGTGCCCCCGCGAGCAGCCTCCCGGACCGCCGCGACGTCGAGGCGCACCCGCGCCAGACGGACCCCGGGCATCGTGAGCCGCGACGAACCGCGAGGATGCGTCCGGACGGATCGCGACGAACGCTCCGGCGGCTCCTTCTCGTGGCGGGGGCGATCGTCGCCGGCATTGCCCTGGCGTTCGTGCTCAGCGTCGTCCAGGCCGGCGGCCTGGACGACTGGCTGTGGCGCCACGGGATCGCCCCCGGCTACGGGGACCAGGGACGGGCCGTCCCCGCGCTCGATGGGCGTCGTCTGTACCTCGACTGCAGGGGCGCCGGCTCCCCGACCATCGTCCTCGAAGCCGGGATCGGCAGCGACGCCCGATCCTGGGGCTCGGTCTTCCCGCGGCTCGCGGAGACCACGCGGACCTGCGCCTACAGCCGGGCGAACCGCTGGAGCAGCGACCCCCGCGGCCCGCACACGCTGGCCGACGCGGCGGCCGACCTGCGCGCTGCCCTGGTGGCTGCCGGCGAGCGGCCCCCGTACGTGCTCGTCGGCCACTCCCTCGGTGACACGTACGTCCGGGTCTTCGCGGAGCGCAATCCCGCCGAAGTGGCCGGGCTCGTCCTTGTGGACGGGTTCGCGCCGGACCGCTTCCGCGGCCTGATCGCCCTCGCGCCGCCGGACCTGGCTGCGCGTTGGCAGGCGAGCCTCGACGCGAGCATCCGCTCGATCGAGTCTGTCGAGCAGCTCGCCTGGGCTGCCTCGGAGCAGGAGCTCGAGACGGTCGACCTCGGCGACCTGCCGGTCGAGGTGGTCGTGGTGCCCCAGCCCTTCGCGGTGGATCCGAACATCCCGGATCGATACAGGGCGCGCCTGGAGGCGGCCTGGCGGGCGGGGAACGCCACGTTCTCCGCTCGCACGCGCGTCACCCTCGCCGAGGGCTCGGGCCACCTCGTCCAATGGGACCGGCCGGAGCTGGTGATCGAGGCGGCCGAGCGACTCGTGGCCGCCGCGCGGGGCGGCTGAGGACGCCGCATCCGGCCGGGCGGACCGAAGATCGGGCGGGGATCAGGCGGGCGCTGCTCCGGCGGCCCACGCCGCGGCTGCGACGATGACCGCAGTCTGGATGGCGACGTGATACGCCGCCGACGCCCAGATCGCGCCCGTCCGCCAGTTCAGCCAGCCGAAGACGAGGCCGCCGCCGAGCGTCGAGAGCGCCTCGATGTCGGGCTTCCCGATGTGGACCATCACGAAGGGGACGACGGCCACCACCACCCCGAAAGGCCCGATCGCCCGGATGAGCGCGAACATCAGGAAGCCGCGCAGGAGGAACTCGGTCGGGACGAGATCGATGACGTTCGTGAGGAGAACGCCGGGCACGGTCGTCATCGAGGGTCCGTACCACTCCCGGATGGACGGGACGGCGGCGATCAGGACGATGGCCGGCACCGTCACGAGGGTCGCGAGCCCGCCGAGGAGGACCGCCCGGCGAACCTCGCCGCGCCCGAGGCCATACCGTCGCGGATCCTCGCGGAGGGCAAGGAGGATCCCCAGCGGCAGGAGGCCGAAGAAGACGAGCCGCTCGATCCCCTGGTTGCGCAGGCTCCGCGGGTCGATGGGGCCGAACCGGGGCAGCACGTCGTAGTTGCGGTCGATCATGAGGAGGGCGCAGGCAAGGAGGAGGAACGCGGTGGCCAGCGCCGGCACCCGCAGCCCCAAAAGGTTCAGCTCGGCCCGACCACGGGCGTCCGCGGGCACCGCCGGCGGGTCGCCGACGAAGAGATCGACAAGGCGGGCACGGAGCGTCACGGCGGGACAGGCTACCAGCCGGGCGGGAGGGGCCGTTCGGCCCGGGCGCGCGGGATGGACCGGCGCGTGGCGGGGGACCCGGGAAGGCGCGACAATGGACCCCTCCCGGAGGTGGCTGCATGACGGTGAACGAAACGGTCCCGGGGCGGCCGCCCGGGCTCGGCATCTCGTTCGACGAGGCCGCGCGTCACGTGGAGCGCCTCGGGTTCCTCGACGTGAACGGCACGTCCCCCCAGGCGCAGGGCGGTGCAAACCTCATCGTCGCCCTGCGCGAGAGACCGGCCCTGACCCATTTCGACCCCGAGCGGGTGGAGCACTGGGTGGCTTCGGGAGGTCGCGGCAGGCCCGCGGAGATCACCCGGGCCACGGCCCTGCCTTTCGAGGGGACCTTCCTGTGGGGCACGATCCGGGTCGAGGATCGCCTGGGTGTCTTCAACTCCTTCCTCGCCTTCGGGGGAACCGTGCGTGCGGTGGCCCGCGATCCGGCCACGACCATCGTCGTGCTCTCGTCCCATGCGCCCATCCTCCGCGCATCGGGCCACAGCCAGGCCGTCGACCTCGCGACCGGAGAGGTCGGGGCATTCTTCGCCCGGATGATGGTCCCCATCGACTTCACGCCGGGAGCCGAGGCGCGCATCGCCGCGGCATCGCCGATGGCGTTGTACGGGGCATTCCACGCCTCGGTCGAGGCCAGGCTCGAGGCGTCGGACGAGCTGCGGGCGTCTCACCCGGCCTTCGACGCCTGGTGCCACCGGGAACGGCAGCGGTTGGCCGGCTCGTTCGGCCCGGACTGGGAGGCCGGAAGGGCGCTGGCCGGGGAGCTGGGCCTGACCTCGCGCTGAGGGGCCGCGGCGGTTGGCCGGGCCGCTCCGGCGACGGCAGGACGCGCCGGCTGGCCGCGGCGGCTCCGCGGGGGCGCCCGCCGGCAGGACGCGGCGGCCATTGGCCATTGCCGCCAGGGCGCCCGCAGGCAGGACTCGGCGGCGTCAGAGCGGGAGGGGAACCTCCTCGAGGGGCACGTCCCAGTGCGCCTCGAGAATCTCGAAGCGTCGCCGCTCCTCGGCCCGGAAGGTCGCCTGGTCGGGGTAGAGGCGGGCGGCGATCTCCCGCTCGGAATGAGCCTCCATCGCCGCCCAGTCGCGGTAGACGATCGTGACCATGAGGTCCCAGTCGGCCCGGCCGTCGCCGTGGAAGCGCGGCGCGTGCATCGTCACCTCGAGGAAGCGGCCCTCGGCGAGCTGCTCGCGCAGGATGGGCCAGTGGTTGCGCAGGAAGAGTTCGACGAACTCCGCGTGGGCGCCCCACCTGGTCCGGTAGTAGTAGTCGACACGTACGGGTTCGACGGCCATCAGCAGCACCTCCGGCGGGCGGGCGTGGAGCGGCCGGCCGGCAATCAGCTTCGGGCGGGCCGCACTCGGGCGTATCCTGCCCCCGGAGCCGATCGTCCGCAGGGAGGCCGCCCGATGCACGTCACGCTCGTCCATGTCCGCGTCCTGCCCGGGCGCGTCGCCGACTTCATCGCCGCGACCCGGGACAACCACCTCGCGTCCGTCCGCGAGCCCGGCAACGTCCGCTTCGACGTCCTGCAGTCGCCGGACGACCCGACCCGCTTCGTCCTCTACGAGGCGTACGCCGACGCTCCGGCGGCCCGTGCCCACAAGGAGACGGCCCACTACCTCGCCTGGCGCGAGACCGTGGCCCCGATGATGGCGGAACCACGCCGCGGCGAGCCCTTCGTGGGGCTCTACCCGGGGGTCGGCTGACGGTGGGCCCCGACGCGGCGCCGCGGCCGTTCGGGGTCGCCCGCCTGCCGCGGCTGGTGGTCGGGTCGGGCGGGATCGCGGGGCTGCCGGCAATCATCGCCTCGTTCGGCCGCAGCGCCCTTCTCGTCACCGGGACGCGCTCCTTCCGTAGCGGACCTTCCTGGGGGCCTCTCGTGGCCGGCCTCGAGGCTGCAGGCCTCTCCTGGGATCACCTCGCGGTGACCGGCGAACCCTCGCCCGATCTGGTGGACGGGGCGGTGGCGACCCGGCGAAGGAGCCCCCCGGACGTCGTGGTGGGGATCGGCGGCGGGAGCGCGCTGGACGCCGCCAAGGCGATCGCGGGCCTCCTCCGCAGCGGGACGGTCGCGCTGGACCACGTCGAGGGCGTCGGGCGCGGACTCCCCTACCCCGGGCCCGCCACGCCGTTCGTGGCCGTGCCGACGACTGCGGGGACCGGCAGCGAGGTCACGAAGAACGCGGTGCTCTCGGGGCGCCTGCCGTGGGCGGGCTCGGCCGAGCCTGCCGGGACGAACCCGTCCGGGGCGCACCCGTCCGCGTCGGCGGCGTTCAAGAAGTCGTTCCGCGACGAGCAGCTGGTGGCCCGCGTGGCGATCCTCGACCCGGACCTCCTCGTCGGCTGCTCCCCGACCGTCATCGCCGGGGATGGGATGGACGCCGTCACCCAGCTTCTCGAAGCGTTCACGTCCACCGGCGCCTCGCCCTTCACGGACATGGTCGCGCGGGCGGGCCTGGAGGCGGCCCGCTCGTTGCCGGCCTGGCACGCGGCCGCGGCCGGGGGGCCGGCCGAGGCGAGCGCGGCGGACCGGGCCGCGATGTCGTGGGCGGCGTGCTGCTCCGGGATCGCCCTCGCCAACGCCGGGCTCGGCGCGGTCCACGGGATCGTGGCGGCACTCGGGGCGGCCTTCCCCGTACCACACGGGACCGGATGCGGCATCCTGCTGGCCGCCACGACGCGTGCGAACCTCGCCGCCCTCGCCGAGCGGGCGCCGGCCTCGCCTGCCCGCGCCCGCTACGCCGAGGCGGGGCGGATCCTGGCGGGCGACCGCACGCTCTCCGACGAGGAGGCCCGGGAAGCTCTGCGGGCAACGCTGGACTCCTGGACGACGGCACTCCGGGTCCCCCGGCTGGGGGACTTCGGGGTCGCGCCGCGCGACGTCCCGGCACTCGTGGCCGAGAGCCGCGGCAGCAGCATGCGGACGAACCCGATCGTTCTGACGGATGCCGAGATCTCGGCGATCCTCGCGGCCTCCCTCTGATCCGTCGCGACCGGCGCCGCGCGGGCGTCACTCCCGGTTCATGGGGAATCCCATATCCGGGCCACACGAGCGGCTCACGCCCCGGGTGGAATCTGGGCCATGGCCGGCATCTCGAACCGAGGCCCGGCCCCAAAGCTCGCAGCGCCCGAGGAACCCGACCATGGCCTACGTCATCGCCGCCCCCTGCATCGATCACCAGGACCAGGCCTGCATCGAGAGCTGCCCCGTCGACTGCATCACCTTCGAGCCGGGCGCCGACCGCAAGGCGTACATCGATCCTGCCGGCTGCATCGAGTGCGGCGCCTGCGTCAACGAATGCCCGCAGGGCGCGATCTACCACCAGTCCGAGCTGCCCGCCCCCTGGGCCATGTTCGCCTCGATCGACAAGACCTGGTACCGCGATCCGGCGGCCGCGCGCCTGGCCGTCGACGCCAATTCCGAGGCGGCGTGATGGACGGCGCCAACGCCACCCTCGTCGAGCGCCACGACCTGACCGGCAACGTCGCGTCGCTCTTCATCCGCCCCGACGCGCCGGGGACCCCGTACGCCCCGGGCCAGTACGCGACGCTGGGCCTCGCGGACGGCGATCGGGTCATCCAGCGCCCGTACTCGATGGCGTCGCCGCACGCCGTCGAGGGCGCCTGGGAGTTCCACGTCCGGCTCGTGCGCGGCGGCGAGCTCACGGAGCGCCTGTGGGACGTCCGACCCGGGGGGCGCCTGCTCCTGGGGAGGCCCCGCGGGCGTTTCACGACGGACCCCGCCGACCTGCGAGCACACCTGTTCGTCGCGACCGGGACGGGGATCGCGCCCTTCGTGGCGATGATCCGCGACGACCTGGCGGCCGGGCGCGGGCGACCGATCGTCGTCGTCCACGGTGTGGCCCACGCCGACGAGCTGGGTTTCAGTGACCTGCTGACGCGCCTGGCGTCGGACCGGCGGTCCAGGGTCCGCTACGTCCCGACGATCTCCCGCCCCGGCGACTCCCGCAATGCGGGCTGGGCCGGCACGACCGGCCGCGCGGAGGGCGTGCTCGAGGATGGCTGGGCCAAGCTGGGGCTCGACCCGGCGACGACGGTCGCTTACCTCTGCGGCAACCCTGGCATGGTGGCGGCCGCCCAGGCCGCCCTGGCGAGGCGCGGGGTCGCACCCGGGGACGTCCACACCGAGTCCTACTGGCTCGACCGGGTCGCACAGGCGGCCTGACGGCGATCCGGGCACCGGGTCCCGGCGCGAACCTCGCCGCGCCCCGGCTGGGGCTCGCGGAAGCCGGCGGCGAAGCCCGCCAGCGCGCAGCGCCGCGCAGGTCGGGCCGGCGGGGTCGGAACCTCGACGCCCGCCGGCGCGCGGGGACGCCCGCCGGCGCGTCAGTCGATCTTGAGCGCGTCCACCACCTGGACGAGGACCTGGACGTCGGCGTCGTAGCGAGCGCCGGCCGTGCCGGTCGTCTCCAGGACCAGGGAGCCCCGGCTGCCGAGGTCCACGATGAAGACGGTCTGGAGGACGCCCTTCTCGTAATAACCCTGGCCCGTGTTCTCGACCTGGTAGGCAACCGCGTCGTGACCGTCGACCGTGCCCGAGTCCGTTTCGAGGATCGTGTAGACGCTCGCCGTCTCGAAGTCGGCGGCAACGGTCGAAGACGGCCTGGTATCAACGAAGATCGCGACCGCGACCGGGGGCAGCTCGGAGTCGGGCACGATCTCGATCGGCTGCGGGTCGAACAGCATGCACGCCCAGCGGGCATCGCCGGTGTAGGCGTACCAGCCCGCCGGATAGGTCACGGTGATCCCGGCGGTCTCGGAGCGGCAGGATTCGGTCGGCACGCCGCTCGGTGGGGCCGACGGTGCCGGCGACGGCGTCGGAGTCGGGGGAGCCACGGTCGGCACCGGCGAGGGCGCCAGCGACGGTCCCGGCGTCGCCGCGGGCGGCTGCGTCGCCGCGACCGTTGGCGAGGCGGCCGGCGTCGCGGCGGCGACGCCGCTGGGCGCCGGGCTCGCGGCGCCTCCGCCGAACGGCTTCGCGATCAGGACGAAGGCGGCGGCGCCCCCCGTCGCGGCGACGAGCAGGAGCAGCCCCAGGACGACCGCCATGGATCGCCCCCGGCGCGCCGGGGGGGGCGGGGCCGCGTATGGCGGCGGCGGGGCCCACCCGGCCGGCGGGGGCGGTGGAGCTGCGGAAGCCGCGACGGGCGGCGGGGCCGCGTAGGGCGGCGGCGGGGCCCACCCGGCCGGCGGGGGCGGTGGAGCTGCGGAAGCCGCGACGGGCGGCGGGGCCGCGTATGGCGGCGGCGGGGGGGCGGCCCATGGGATCGTCGCCTCGGTCGGCGACGGCGGGACTGCCGAGACATCCCCGGGCGGCGGTGGCGATCCGACCGGCGCCGCGAACGTGGCTCCGCAGACCTCGCAGAATCGCTGGCCCGCGAAGACGGCCTGGTGGCCGTTCGGGCAGACCCCGCCTGATCCCGTCATCGGATCCTCCCTGCTCGATGGCCGGCGACGTCGCGTGCACCGGGGACGTACGCGGAACCTCGGGGACCCGCAGCGTGGCCGCCAGAGCCGTTCGGACCGATAACGCGGATGGACCCCCGGCGGAGCGATCGCCGAACGTGACCGGCCACCTGGCGACTGTCGACCAGGCGCCCGCGGCTCGGAACGCCTGGCCATTCGCCGCGGGAACCCGGCGCCGCGGCTCGGAGCGCGTGGCGGATCGCCGCGGAAACCCGGCACCCGTCCGCCGCCGTATGCTGGCCGGCGAGATCAGGAGGGCGATGTGGCGAGCAGACCCGCGTCCACTCGGGCGGAGCGCGAGCGAATGCGCGCGGCTCTCGATGGCCTGGGGGCGCGGTCCGGGTGGCTGGATCGCCTCGTCCGGCTGGTCGTCCGCGCCGGATTCGCGCTCGTGGGATGGCGGATCCGGGCCGCCGGCTACGATCGCCTGCCGCGGGATGAGGCCGGACGGATCGTCCCCTGCGTCGTCGCCGTCGCCCCTCACCGCGGCTGGATCGACCCCTTGCTGCTCATCCTGACGTGGCCGCGCGACGCCCCTCGGCTCGCCTGGTTCGGCGACGGCCGGACGATGGTTCGCTCGTGGTGGCGGCGGCGCCTCCTGCCGCGGCTGGGGATGATCCCGATCGAGCCCGACGCCACCCCGTCCGCCGTGCGCGAGCACCTGGCGGACGCCCGTGTCGTCCTGGGCCGCGGCTGCTGCCTCGTCATCTTCCCCGAGAAGGGCCCGCCGAGCGCGCCGGGACGAACCCGCACCATCGCCCCGGGGGCCGCCTGGCTCGCCGCAGCCGGCGGCGTGCCGCTCGTCCCGGTCGCGATCGGCGGGTTCCTGGAGACCGGCCTCGGGACCCGCTACCGGCTGCTCGTCCTCGATCCGCTGGCGCCGCCGGAGCCGGAGCCGTCCACGCCGGCCGGCAGGCGCGCGGCGCGGGCGACGACAGACGCCCTGCGGGCCGCGCTCGATCCGGCGGTGGCCACGCTGGAAACCGCCACCCGAGCCGAGAACGGACGCCGGCCGCTGCCGGGGCTGCGGCGCCTCTTCCACTGAGCCCGCCGAGCCAGCTCGCCGGTCAGTCAGAAAGCTCGCTCGCCCGTCGGTTCGCCGTCTCCCGCCAGCTCGCTCGCCCGTCCGCCGGCCGGCCCGCCCGGCGCTCGCCCTATCCGGCCAGCGTCGGGCGAGTCATCTCCTCCGGCTTGACCCAGGCATCGAACTCCTCGGCCGTGAGATGGCCGGAGGCGATCGCCGCCGCACGAAGGGTCGAGCCCTCGTGGTGGGCCGTCTTGGCGATCTTCGCGGCCTTGTCGTAGCCGATGTGCGGGGCCAGCGCCGTGACGAGCATCAGGGAGCTCGCCACGTGGTCGGCGATCCGCTCCTCGTCGGCCTCGAGGCCCTCGATGCAGTGCTCCCGGAACGATCGGCAGCCGTCCGTCAGCAGCTCTATCCCGTGGAGCAGGTCGTGGGCGATGATCGGCTTGAAGACGTTGAGCTCGAAGTTGCCCTGGCTGCCGGCGATGCCGACGGCCACGTCGTAGGCCATCACCTGGACCGCGACCATCGTGAGCATCTCGCTCTGGGTGGGGTTCACCTTGCCGGGCATGATCGAGGAGCCCGGCTCGTTCTCCGGCAGGCGCAGCTCGCCGAGACCAGCTCGCGGTCCGGAGCCCAGCCAGCGGATGTCGTTGGCGATCTTCATGCAGCTCGTCGCGAGCGTCTTGAGGGCGCCCGAGGCGAAGACGGTCGCCTCCTGGCCGGCGAGGCCGGCGAACTTGTTGGGGGCGGAGACGAAGGGGAGGCCGGTCAGCGCGGCGATCCGGGCGGCGGAGCGCTCCGCGAACTCCGGATGGGCGTTGAGACCGGTCCCCACCGCGGTCCCGCCGAGGGCGATCTCCTGGAGCCCGGGGAGGACGGCACGCAGCCGCGCCAGGTCACCGTCGAGCATGGCGACGTAGCCGGAGAACTCCTGGCCCAGGGTGAGGGGAACCGCGTCCTGGAGGTGCGTCCGGCCGATCTTCACGATCCCCATCCACGCCTGCGCCTTGGCCTCGAGCGCGTCGCGCAGGGCGGCCACGGACGGGACCAGGCGCTCCTCGATCTCCGTCGTCACGGCCATGTGGAGGGCCGTCGGGAACGTGTCGTTCGAGGACTGGCTCATGTTCACGTGGTCGTTCGGGTGGATCGGCGTCTTGCCGCCGCGGCTGCCGGTCGCCAGCTCGTTGGCCCGGCCCGCGATCACCTCGTTGACGTTCATGTTCGACTGGGTGCCCGAGCCCGTCTGCCAGACGCGAAGCGGGAACTCCGCGGCGAGCGTCCCGTCGACGACCTCGCCGGCCGCGCGGATGATCAGGTCGCGCTTGTCGGCAGGGAGCAGTCCGAGGTCGGCGTTCACCTCCGCGGCTGCCCGCTTGAGGATCCCGAAGGCGCGCACGATCGGGACGGGCATCGTGTCCCGGCTGATCGCGAAGTGGTGGAGCGAGCGCTGCGTCTGGGCGCCCCAGTAGTGGTCGGCAGGGACCTCGATCGGGCCCATGGAGTCCGATTCGGTCCGGGTGGCGGCGGGATCGTGCGGTGCGGCGGTCATCAACGTCCCTCGCTTGTTGGTTCTCGCGGCCAGCGTACGCCGCCGGGGCGGGCGCGGCAGGGTGGAGCGGCCCGAAGGGGCGGGCCGAACGAAGTCAGGCGCCGACCCGCCCGACGAAGGCCGCCGCCGCGGCGGACAGGCGGGCGAACTCGTCGTCGCCCAGGAGGAGGTCGGCCGCGGCCGCGTTCTCCTCGAGCTGGGCGATGGTCCGGGCGCCCGGGATCGCGATCGTGTTCGGGTGCCGGATCACCCACGCGAGCGCGACCTGAGCGGGGGTGGCCCCGTGCCGCCCGGCCAGGTCGGCGATCGCCGCGACGAGGGGCTCCACGGAGGCGCGGGCGCCATCCCGGACGAGAGGCGAGGCGGCTCGCAGCCCACGACTGCGGACCGTCGGCCCTGCTCCGCTCCCGGGCCGCGCCGCGAGCAGGCCCTGCCCCAGCGGCGAGTAGGCGACGACCAGCCGCCCCTGCCTGGCCGCGTGCGGCACCAGGTCGCGGGCAGGACCGGGGCTGACGAGGCTGAACCGCACCTGGTTCGCAACGACGGGGGCGCGCAGCGCCCGCTCCGCGGCGCGCCACTGCTCGAGGCTGTAGTTGCTGACCCCCACCCGGCGCACCAGCCCGTTCGCGACGAGCGGCCGCAACGCCTGCATCGTCCGGCGCACCGAGACGAAGGGGTTCGGCCAATGGGCGTAGTAGAGGTCGATCGCATCGACCCCGAGGCGGCGCCGGCTCCCGGCCGCCTGGAGGGCGAGGATCGCTTCGGCGGGGGCGATCGGCAGGAACTTCGTCGCGACCGTGAGGCCTTCCCGCTCCTCCGGGTCGATCGAAGCGAGGGCGCCGGAGATGATCCGCTCGGATCGTCCCGGTCCGTAGGCCTCCGCCGTGTCGATCATGGAGATGCCCAGCTCCAGGGCTCGCCGGACCAGGCGGGGGGCCGTGTCGGTCGCGTAGGCCTCCCCGTACCCCCACTCGCGCGAGCCGAACTGCCAGGTCCCGAGGCCGATCACCGACACCCGCAGCCCGTCGATCTCGACGAATTGCACCGTTTGCCCTCCGCGATCTCCAGGGAGCCGGCGGGCCCAACCGGGCCCGCTGGCTCAGGCCGGCGCGTCCGTCTCGAGCGCCCGCCCGCGATACGCGTCGTAGTCCGGCTGTGTGCGCTCGTAGCTGCTCTCCATGAGGGGCGACGAGACCATGAAGTCGGCCGAGGCGCGGTTGCAGGCGATCGGGATGTTCCACACGACGGCGAGACGGAGGAGCGCCTTGACGTCGGGGTCGTGGGGCTGCGGCTCGAGCGGGTCCCAGAAGAAGACGAGGAAGTCCACGTTCCCCTCGGCGATGAGGGCGCCGAGCTGCTGGTCGCCGCCGAGCGGACCGCTCTGGAGCTTGGCGACCGGCTGACCCAGCTCGCGCTCGAGGAGCAGGCCGGTCGACCCGGTCGCCACCAGCTGGTGGCGACCGAGGAATGACAGGTTGAAGAGTGCCCACTCGACGAGGTCACGCTTCTTGTTGTCGTGGGCGACGAGGGCGATCCGCAGCTGCCGCGGCTCCTCGGGCATCACGTCGAGCATCATGGAATCACCTCGTGCTGGCCAGGGTCCGTCGGGGGCGGAGAGCCTCGCGATCAGCGTACTGCGCGCCCGGGTGGTGCGGGCCCGGGACGACCAGCATGGCCCCGGGGATCCGGATCGGCGGGCGGCCGATTTCGGAAATTGCAGGTATACTCTGAACTTCCCGACGACGGGCCTCTACGCCCAGCGCCATTCGCGTGATTCGCCGACGTCCCAGCACCGGAGGCCACCGCCCATGGCATCTCCCATTCCCCGCCGGCCGGTGGTCGATCCGGGTCCTCGCCACGTGATCGCCGAGTACCGCCATCGCCTCCAGATGGTCACCTGCGAGTGCGGCTGGCAGGGCAGCAGCGCGTCACCCGACACGCGCCCCTCCGAGTGGAGCTCGCACGTCGCCGCGAACCGCACCGGGTCGCGCTGAGCCGCTCGGCCGGTCGGCCCCCGACCCCCGCCGCAGCACATCGGGGGACCCCGCCGCGCCGCCTCCCCCCGCCCCCGGACCTTCGAGCGCCGGCTCCTCCGGGACCGGCGCTCGTTCGATTCCCGGGACCGGTAGGCTGTCCGGCGGCGTCGCCTCCGGCGCCGACCGGCCATCGGACAGGAGCGATCCCGTGAGCTTCACCTACGCAGTCGTCGGCGCCGGGCGGCAGGGCACGGCAGCCGCGTACGACATGGCCCGCTTCGGCGACGCGGTCCGCGTCAAGATCGCCGATGTCGACCTCGAAGCAGCGGGGCGGGCGGCCGCCCGCGTCAACACCCTGATCGGGCGCGAGATCGCGCAGCCGTTCGGCGTGGACGCGGCCGATCCCGGGGCGTTGCGAGGGTTCCTCGACGACGTCGATTCCTTCCTGTCGGCCGTGCCCTACTGGCTGAATCCGGCCGTCGCCCGGATCGCGATCGAGGCGCGGGCCAGCATGACCGACCTGGGCGGCAACACGGACCTCGTTCGCCGGCAGCTGGCCCTCTCGGCGGAGGCCGAGGCCGCCGGCATCGCGATGATCCCCGACTGCGGCCAGGTCCCGGGCATGGGCACGAGCCTCACCGTCTACGCAATGTCCCTCCTCGACGAGACCGACGAGGTCACGTTCTGGGACGGCGGCAACCCCCTCCACCCCCGGCCGCCCTTCAACTACATCCTGACCTTCAACGTCGCCGGGCTCACCAACGAGTACCACGGCGTCGCCCACTTCCTCCGCGACGGGAAGCGGGTGGAGGTGCCCACCTTCCTCGAGGAGGACTACGAGATCGTCGACTTCCCGGCGCCGATCGGGCGGATGGAGGCCTTCGTCGCCGGCGGCGGCACCTCCACGATGCCGTGGACGTTCGAGGGGAAGCTGCGGACCCTCTGGAACAAGACCCTCCGCTGGCCCGGCCACTTCGCCGCCTGGAAGGCCTACATGGACGCGGGCCTCCTCGAGACCGAGCCGGTCGATGTCGGCGGCGCCCCGGTCGTGCCGCGCGACGTCCTCCACGCGCTCCTGGACCCGAAGCTGCGGGCGAAGCCCGGCGAGCCGGACCTGGTCATCGTCCGGGTCCTGGCGAAGGGGCGGCGCGACGGGCGCGACGCGCAGGTCGTCGTCGAGCTGATCGACCGCTTCGACGAGGCGACCGGCTTCACGGCGATGGAGCGGACGACCGGCTGGGACGGCTCGATCAAGGCGATCCTGAACGCCCGGGGCGTGACGCCGCGCGGCGCGCACCCGGCCGAGATCGCCGTGCCGGGACCCCTCTACGCGGCCGAGCTGCGCCGGCGCGGCTTCGCCCTGACCGAGTCCGCAACTCCCTAGGCTCCGTGGTCGGTTGCCGCCCCGGTGAGGGCGTGCGTGCCTGCTCGGCGCTCAGACTACGGCGCGAGCGCGCCGATCGGGATTACCGAGACGCCGTCGGGCCGGCGGTAGCCGAAGCCCCAGCCCGTGATCACGGCGAGCGCCGCCGGCGGCCCGTGCCTCGACGAATCGACACGGTCGGCGACCCGCAGCAACGTTCGGGCGGCGGCGTCGACCGCGCCAGGGCCGAGCTTCACCTCGAACGCCGCCCAGGTCCCGTCGCGCCGCTCGATGATCACGTCCGCCTCGAGGTCGGTGCTGTCTCGGTAGTGGGACACCGTGGCATCGAGCGCCCCTGCGTAGACGCGGAGGTCCCGCACGACGAGCGACTCGAACAGGAAACCGAGCGTCCGGACGTCGCGGAGCAGTCGACCGGGGTCGGCACCCAGCGCCGCGACGGCCAGCGACGGATCGACGAAGTGGCGCGTTGGGGCACTCCGGAGCAGGGAGCGGGAGCGGAGGACGGGGGCCCAGGCCGGCAGATCCTCGAGGACGAACACGCGGGTGAGCGCGGCGAGATAGCCAAGGACCGTGTGGTGGTCGATCGGCCCCTCGGCACCGCCGACTTCCGCAGCAATCGATCGTGCGGACGCCGGCGTGGCCACGTGACGGGCAAGCGATCGCAGGACCCGGCCAACGTTCTCGGGATCGCGGGCCACGCCGTCGGCCCTCGCGAGATCGACCCGTCGCGTCTCGTCGAGGTAGCCGCGCAGGGCGACCTGCGCCTCGTCCACACTGCGATCCAGCAGTGCCGGCCAGCCACCCACCGAGATCCGCTGCGCAATGTCCCCGATGTCGAGGCCGGGGTCCGTGGCCCGGACCTCGGCCCCGTCGAGGAGCGCCGCGAGCGAGACGTCGCCGCTCGAGTAGCCGGCCTCCGCGAGCGACATCGGCCGCATCCGCAGCCGGCTGAACCGGAGGGCGCCGCTGTGGCGGGTCGCATCGTCAGCCGGGACGGCCGAACCGGTGAGGATGAACTGGCCCGGGCGTCCGCCCGTCGCGTCGACCTCCCGCCGGACGTGGTTCCAGACTGCCGGCACCAGCTGCCACTCGTCGATCAGGCGGGGCCGGGCGCCGTCGAGGAGCAGCGTCGGCGAGAGAAGGCCGGCTGCACGCGCCTCGCCATCGACATCAAGACGTACAGCGCTGGAGGCAGCCCGAAGGCCGGTCGCCGTCTTGCCGCAGCCTCGCGGTCCCTCGATCAGGACGGCGCCGATCGCTGCGAGACGGACCGCGAGCTCCGCGTCGGCCACCCGCGGCCGGTACTCAGCTGACCGGGATCGGTCATCGCTCCACGAGACACCCATATGTGGGCATCCTACGCGCCCATATGTGGCGCGTCAAGACACCCAAATGCGCCCGCAGTCTGCGCAAAGGCGCGGATAAGTGGCAGGTAAGCGCGGCTGGGGATGATGTCCGCGGCCCGGTCGTCGCCGCGGCCGATCGCTGGGGGCACCAGGGAGGTGCCCGCGTGCGCGCCGAAGCCAGAGACGAGACAGGGGACGGCGCCGCACCTGGGGCGCGCTTCCGCGTCGCGATCCGACAGCGGGAAGGATTGGTCGGGGCGAGAGGGCTCGGGCCTCTGGTACCCGGCAGATCCGCGGCTGCGGCGTGACGATGAGCGGCCGTCGAAGGCCGGTCGATCTCTCCCTGACGGCCTGATCCCCGCCGTTACACCGAGTCTCGGGACCCGACCCTTGTGGCAAGACGGCGGGGCTGCGGTTGACCCCAGGGCGTTGAGGTATGTCTGTCCTGCCGCTGAGCGCCCGCCCTGATCCCGCCAGGCCGCGCGATGTCCGAGTCGGTCGGGACCTCCTCTGCGACAGTCTCGCTGGTCTGACGCGCGTCCGGGCGATCGTCGCCGACCGTGGCTATCGGGGCCTGCGCAACCTCGCCAGCCGCCGCAACCTGCGGCTCGACATCAAGGCTCCGCCGAAGGGCCAGACCGGCTTCAGGCCGATCGCCCCGCTCTACAAGGTCGAGCACGCCTTCGCCCAGCTCGGCCGCTGGCGGCGACTGTCGCGCTGCTACGAGGGCAGCGAGGCGAGCGCCACGGCCTGGCTCGAGGTGGCCTCGGTCGGCTATCTCCTGGGCCGGGCCTAGCTCCGTCAACCGTCTGCTGTGGACGGGAGCACCATCCGGGCGGCCAGGCGGGCGGCTCGGGCCACCGGGCAACCCCCAAGATCACCCCCGCTCGGCTCGGCCGGCAAGCTCCCGTTCGGATGGATCCGACCGATCGATCGGCCAGACCTCAAGTCATCTGCCGTCCGGATCGGCATCGGGGCCGTCGACGTTGACGTTCTGCGGGCCGGTCCCAACGCGGACGACGAAGAACTCCGCCGGCTCGTCGGGTGCGGTGATCTCGCGATGCACCATCCGGGCGGGATTGAAGATGAAGTCCCCGGCCGCCGCCGTCACCTGCTCGCGCCCGGCGGGACCGTATTCGATCGTCACCGTGCCGCGGAGAACGTAGATGTAGGAGTCGCGCGCTCCATGGTGGTGCCAGCCGCCGGCGAGTCCGGCGTCGGTCCGCACCCAGCCGACCCAGCGATCCTCATGGTCGAGGAGCTCTCGGCGGTCCATTCCGGGCGTGGGTGGCCCGGGCGGTGGGGCTCCCTCATCTGGCCGGACCACGATCGGTCGAGCTTGCTCCATTTGGCGCTCTCCTCGCAGGTTGGCCTGGGCACCCTGCCCGACGCTCTGCCAGACGTCAAGACCGCGGACCTGTGCTGGTCCGGAACGCTACACCGTTCGCCCGACCGCTCTCGGGTTTGATACAGATGCCCTTGGTGCCGTAGCACGGATGACCCAGAAGACGCGCCGGGCGGAGCGGTAGCTCGGCGGTCATGATCTGCTCGACGAGCCGGCCAGACGGCTCGATGCCGGTCCGCTGCTCACAGCGCCCGAACGGCGACGACGAGCTCTGGGGGAGCCGGCCGGCGGCCGGTCCGCGAGCGCTCCGCCAGGCCCGCCAGGCCCTCCTCGAAGAAGCGCTTCCGCCACTTCGACACGATCTGCACCGGCAGGTCGAGCCGGCGGGCGATCTCGGTGTTCTCCTGGCCCTCGGTGGCCAGGAGCACGATCCGAGCCCAGACGACCTCGCGATACGGTGCTGAATAGCGAAGGATTCATCATCGTATATGCGTGCGTTAGTACTTAGCCCTGGACGACCGGGTAGATCTCGTCGGCGAGAAGGCCGTGCGCCTCGCGGTGGACGGTTCGCGCCGCGTCGGCGTCGGGCGCCTCGACAAGGCAGAAGACCTTGCCATCCGTGGGATCCGCCCAGTAGTTGATGTACCGAACCCCGAAGCGGTCCTGCACCTTGAGATCGGCCGCATGGGCCCGGGCCACGTCGTCTGCGGTGGCCCCTGCGGGGAGAGTCCGATGCACATCCATGAACAGCGCCATTGGTCTACTCTCCTCAATCGAGTCCGGATTCCGGGTGGCTTGTGACACACTGAGTCTCCATGCCGAGCGCACACACTGGGAATGACAGCGACACCGAAAGAGCTGATCGAGACACCACGACTGCGCGACCGCCAATGGACGAGGTCGCCGAACCTCCGGCCGCGATGTCGCCACTCGATGAGGCCCTCGATCGCCTGAGGCTCGACGGGGCGATCTTCTTTCGCGCCGAATTCTCCGAAGCTTGGGCGTACGAGTCGTCGCCCTCCGATCTTGCCCACATCCTCCGACCCGGCGCCGAGCGCCTGATCATGTTCCATATCGTCGCGAGCGGGCGGTGCTGGATAGCCGTGGACGACCGCGAGCGATACTGGGCCGAGGCCGGCGACGTGATCGTCCTGCCATTCGGCGATCAGCATCGGGTCGGTGGCACGGAGCGGGCCGAAGTGGTCCCAATTACTGCCCTCCTGGAGCCTCTGCCGTGGGCGTCACCGCCAGTGCTGCGATACGGAGCCGGCGGTGCTCGTACCGACATCGTCTGCGGCTTCCTCCACTCTGAGGACCCGCTGTTCGATCCTCGCCTCCGTGCGCTGCCTCGGGTGTTCGTTGTACGCCCGCCCGATGGGCCGCTGGCTCGGTGGGTGACTTCGAGCATCGACTACGCTCTGGCGATCACCTCGCCCACGGCTAACACCCAGGGGGCCGCGACCCGCCTGCCGGAGCTGGTCGCGATCGAGGTGTTGCGGTTGTACATCGCCTCCGCGCCCGCCGGGCGGCATGGCTGGATCGCCGCCCTTCGCGATCCAGTCCTTGGTCCGGCCCTGGCCGAGATCCATGCCGCTCCCGAGCGGAAATGGACAGTGGGCGATCTCGCGGCACGTGTTTCGGTCTCACGATCCCACCTTGACGCGCGCTTTCGCAAGGTCCTTGGCCGATCACCGATCCGTTACTTGGCCGAGTGGCGAATGCGCGTTGCCGAGGAGTTGCTCGCGAGTACCGAGCTCGGGGTCGCCGATGTGGGCTACCGGGTCGGCTACGATTCCGAAGAGGCATTCAGCCGGGGGTTCAAGCGCCACCACGGGAGCTCACCGAGCCTGTGGCGTCTGCGGCAGCGTCTCGCAGGTTCGAATCGTGGGTCATGATCCAGTGGGTCCTGATCCATGTCCTGATCCACGCGCAACCTGCTCTCGTCGCTGATAGATCCGCCGGTACCCACCAGTCATGCGCCAGCAATGGACGATGCGGCTGTTCGGCGGGCGCGAAGACGCGGAGGCGGCCGTCGTGCGGCGCGTGACTGCCCACGAGCAGCGCCTCGGGCGAAAGAGGCGTGTAGACCTCGACTCCGGGGGTCCCGAATCCCGCTCCCAGATAGGACGATAGGTCGCGCAGCGGGGCGATGGTGACAAGTTGCTCGAGGTGGATCCTGAGCGAGTCCCGGTCGTTCGGCAGGTCTTCGAGCTGGCCGCGGCGCGTCTGCCGGGCCGCGACGTCGCCCGCGAGGTCGAGTTGCCACTCTTCACGGTCCGCGGGATCCTGACCTCGCCGCTCTACATCGGGCGGCTTCGCGACGGGGAGCCGGCCCTCTGGCTCCCGCTCGTCCCCGAGGCAACATGAGGCGCCGCCCGGGACGTCCGCGCGCGTCGTCGACGAACACCGGCCGACCGGCCGATCCGCGTCGGCTGTATGCCCTCGACATGCTCCACTGCGCCGCCTGCGGCAAGAAGCTGACCGGCGATACCGGCTACTACCGGCACCGGGACGTTTGTGCGCCGTTCGCCAACGCTCGACCGAGCCACCGGGGCCGCGGCCAGTCGCCCGGCCACGCCTACCGCCAGGAGATGTACGAGCAGATCGTCGAGGCGCTGCTTGTTGAAGCATATGTCGGTGCAGAGGCAGTCGCCAAGGTCGTCGATGAGGTCGTCGATGAGGTCGCCCGGACCGGAAACGTGCCCGACCGGGCTGCGTCCCAGCGCATCACACGCGAGCGCGAGCGGGCCGTCGCCCGGTATCTCCGCGACCGCGATGCCGCGGGCCTGGAACGGACGATGACGCACCTTGACGGCAAGCATGTTGCGGCCGAATCCCGGGTCGCGACGGACAACGTTCCGGCCGGCGTCGCCGTCAGCTACCTCCGAGAGCGGCCGGACACGTGGCGGAAAAGCCCAGGGCGGGAGCGGTCGACAGCTCCTGGCGATGTCGCTCTTCAGCCGCATCGAGGTCCTGGGGATCCGGGAGGCGACGGTCCACCTCAGCGAGCACGCGGTGCGACACGGCCTTGCGGCGGCGCTACCGGCGGAGCTGCGAATACTCGTAAATGGTCGGGGCGAGAGGAATTGCGCCGTCATGTCTGACGCTGGAACGGTGGTCAGATTCGTGCGTGAGACCCGTCGCCCGGGAGAAGGCTCACACGGCGTGACGGTCAGTCAAGGGCGCCGAAACAAGCCGCCGTCACGGCCCCGGGACGCCCGGGGCGCGTCCTTGACGCGAACAGAGCGGGCGGGTTGGTCGTTCGGCCTATTGCCCCCGGATCGTGAGGGTGCGGCTGTCTTCGTTGGGCGATGTCACCACTTCAAAGGCAGCCGGGCCGACGACCCCCGAGCCATCGCCGACCCTCGTTGCCAGTTCTCCACGCTTCCCGATGAGTTCGCGCCCTCGTACGGGAGGGTTCCGGCGATGTGGCCGAGGAAGTCATCGAAAGCGTGCTTCCCGTGTCCTGCCGCCCCGAACCACAGGACGGTCGCCTTGACAAGGCGCACCTCGCTGGGGTCTCATCCCGACCCACTCGACCCGGTAGGTGGCACCGCCTCCCGGCGCCGAAGAGGTCGGGCGTGGTTTCGCACAGGTAGTTGACTCCGTCTGCATAGGACGTCGGCCCCGCACAGTCCATGCCGAGCAAAGCCCTGCATGTCCGACGTGATGTGCGGCCGCTGCCAGCCCGGGGATCGCCGGTCCGAGCGCCGTCACGGACCCCCCGTTGGGCAGCGCCATTGGCTCCGCCGTTGGCCGATGGAGCGGCCCAACCGTCAAGCAGAGGTCTTGATCGGAGAACATCGCTGTCGTGTCAGCGCATCGGCTGCGGACCCAATCCTCGACGGTCACTCCCGGATCGAGGTAGCCGGGGTTGGCCGCGAGCGCGTCTTGGAGGGCCGCGAGCGAGGGGCAGTCGTCGAGCGCGAAGTCCAGAGCCGCCGGGTTCTGGGCGTACCGATTGGCGCTCTCTGACGTCGGCCCGGCACTTGGCCGTGGCGGGGTCTACCGTCGGCGTGGCACCTCCGCAGCCTGCGACGACGAGAGTGAAGGCGAGCAGCAGTCGCAATCCCATCGCTCCTACCTCCGCCCAGCCCATCGCGGGAAGGCACCGGCCCTCGCCGTGCTCTCGCCATGACAACCACGGGGAACCGTACTCATCCCGCTGGCTAGGGGCGAGAGGCTAACGGCCCCCGGACGCCCGCTCGGCGCCGCCGTCAAGCGAGCGCTGATGTCGGTCGCTACCGCTGTCTGCGCTGCTGTCTCTTGTCGCGGTCGAGGGCCCAACGAGGTTGCGCCTTGGAGTTGATCGTCCGGACGGTGGAGCCACGGCCTGATGGACCCGACTGTCGACGCGATGCTGACGGTCTACGCGGCCGCTTTGCGGCGGCACCAGCAGCACCTCGACGATGGCTGCGACCGGCGAGCGTGGCACGTGCTCGCCCGGCACCTCATCAAGCGTGCGGTGTGGTCGGCCAACAGCACCGAGGAGGCGGTCCGCGATGGTCGGCCGCTGTGGTTCAACCCGAACATCCTCAGCCAGAACGATGGGTAGGGCGGGACGAGAAACGTTCATCGTGTCTGACCCATCTGGGCCGCCGCATGGTGTCCGGGGCCCTCGGCGGTAGAGTCGACGAGACGCCGCCACGAACGCTCTGCGAGGGATGAGGAGGACCATGACTGAGGTCGAGATCGCCAACGGTTACCTGCGCGTGGTTGTCGAAGGCTTCGACAAGGTGCTCGCCCTCAAGAGCAGCGTTGAGGTGCCTCTCGCCCATGTCCGGGGCGCATCCCAAGATCCGGACGCCCTCCGCGAGCGGCACGGGCTGCGCCTTGGGGGCACCTCGCTCCCAGGGATCGTCGCGGCTGGCACGTTCTACGACGGGCGGTGGTGGTTCCTCGACGTCCACCACCCCGAGGGTGCGGTGAAGATCGAACTCGACCACGAGCACTACGCCGCGCTCATCGTGGAGGTCGAGAACCCCGAGGAGACCGTGGCCGCGATCAACGCGGCCATCGCGGCACTTCCATCGGGCGAACCCGCTCACTGAGCATCCGCGTGGGCGGCGAGCACATGATCGCGAACACCAATGCGGCCACGATCATCGTGTCAGGAAGAGCGGTGCGGCCATCGGATTGTGGCTCCGAAGGTTGCGGGTTCAAGCCCCGTAGGCCACCCCACTTCCCCTCGTGAATGGCCGGCACGGAGCGGCGCTGAGCGGCAGGGAGCGGCACCAGGATTGCTGCAGAGATTGCTGCAGTCCGGGCCGCGGTTTCAGCACGGCGAGAGAGATTCCACCGTCATGTCTGACGCTTGCGCGGTGGTCAGATTCGTGCGGGAGAGAACCTCTGAAGTCGAGCGCGAGATTGCCTGACGGACCGCGGAGACCGCGCCCACCGTCATCGGCGAGCGCACGGAACAGAGGAAGCGAACGGCTCCTACTTCGTGAGCGTGATGACCCAGTCGCCGTAGGCGTAGGTGCTGCCGGGCGACTCGGCGAGCGTCGCGCCGAGGAGATCGCCGCTGCCGCCAATGACCGTGAGGCCGCCCGAGGACGGGTCTGCGTCCGGTGTGAAACCGCAGGTCGGGCAGATATGTGGCCCGAGGAGGATGTTCTCGGTGAAGACGACCTGCCCTCGTCCGGTCAGCGCCATCGTCGAGGCCGGACAGTGGTAGCGGCCGCTGCCCGCGTCGACGACGAAGCACTCGGTCACGAGGAATCCGACCATCTTGTTGGTCGTCGCGTCGCGCAGCGACGAACGACCGACGAGATAGTCGCCCAGACAGGTCGTGTCCTTGCAGCCAGAGAGCGAGCCGACCTTGACCTCGGCCCAGTCGAGCGGGTCTTCGAGGACGTGGACAATCTGCGGCTGGCTCGCCGCTGCCGGTGCCTGTGACGGCGGCGCGGCGGACGGTGCCAGCGACGGAGGGGCGACGGATGCTGGCGCGGCGGCGGCTGGCGTCGGAGGGGCAGATGTGGACTGAGGCCCGACCGTCGGCGCTGCTGCCGACCCACAACCTGCGAGGAGCAGCGCTCCGAAGACAAGCCCGAGAATGAGGCGTGGACGCATGACCTTCTCCTGTCGCGGGTCTCACCGCATCCAGGACGGGTCGGTCTCGCCATTGGCCCAGCGCGACGGTCGAGGCGACCGGGCAAGGACGCCGCGCTGGCGGGAACCGAAGGCTCCCGTGCCCCCCATCTAGGCGGCGGAGTGTGTGCCGATCTTGGCGACTTGCCTAGTTAGGAATCGCCAATCATCGCGAGAGTTGCGGGCGTCTGCGGCACGAGAAGGCGAGCGGCCCCCGGACGCCCGGTGCGCGTCCCATCGTGCGAACGGAGCGTGGTGCCCGGTGCGGAGCCGAGGCCGTGGCGAATCCGGCACGCGGCGGCTCCTGTAGGGCGGAACGCCATGTCGCGGTCGCGATAAGTCGCAGATAAGCGGCGCGGAGGACGATCTGCGCGGCATCGCGAAGTCGGGCTCGTCCGTCGTCCGGCCGATCGCTGGGGGCACCAGGGAGGTGCCCGCGTGCGCGCCGAAGACGAGAACGAGACGCGAGACGGCGCCCCGGTCGGGGCGCGCTTCCACGCCGCTGCAGAGATGCGGGAAGGATTGGTCGGGGCGAGAGGATTTGAACCTCCGACCTCATCGTCCCGAACGATGCGCGCTGCCAAACTGCGCCACGCCCCGACCGAGGTGCTCTCTGACCAGAGCCGGGCGATTGTAGCGCGGGTGGGTCAGGCCCGCCACCGACGCCGGGACGTGGGCGCGTTGCCCGAGTGGATCAGGGCCCCGGGCATCCCTCCTGGAGCCGCGCCGGACGCCCCGGCCGGCCCGGCCGCCCCGGCCCGCTTTCGGCCACCGGAGCCGTTCGGTGTCCCGGTGCACCGCCTGGGGTGCCTCCATGGCCCGGAAGTACCAGGAAACCGGGACCCTCCCGTACGAACGTCCCATTTCGCAGGATCGGCGCCCCCCGTTAGGTTCCGGGAACGCGCCGAGAGCGGCGATCCTCGAGTGGCGCGAGAGGGTCGCTCACCTCCCCACCGATCACCGTCCTGACAATCGCGCCTCGGAGAAACCACATGAAGCAGGATCTGAAGGCACGTCTCTTCGGCCTCACGGTGACGCTCGCGTTCTTCGGCTTCGTCTTCCTGCCGACCTACGGGTCGCGCTGGTAGACCTTCGGCCCGCACGGCCGCGGCCCTCCCCGCGGTCGATGCTCAGGCGGCGCCACCGCGCCGCCGGCCCCGGAAGCCCGGACCGCTCGGTCCGGGCTTCTTCGTGCGCTCGAGCCGGTCGTCGACGAGGCCGAGGCGAAGCGCCACGGTGGCCGCCTCGACCCGGCCGCCGACGCCGAGCTTGGCGAGGATGCTCCCGACGTGGACGCCGACGGTCTTCTCGCTGATGAAGAGGCGCTCCCCGATCTCCCGGTTCGTGCGACCCGCCACGATCTCGGCGAGAACGCCCTGCTCCCGGGGGCTGAGACCGAACGACGACGGGGCGGCGGCGGATGGCCCGCGCTGGCCGCTCGGCCGCGGCGCCGGCGAACTGGCCTCCTCGGGGGGCGGCGCGGGCCGGACCGCCGCGAGCTCGAGGGCGGGACCCGGAAGCTCGATCCTGGCGCGCTCCGCGAGGTCGACCAGAGCGCGCAGGAGCGGGACGGCGCCGAGCTCCATCGCGATCGACGTGGATTCGAGGATTGGCGCGCGCGCGTCTAGGCGCCCGTCGCGACGAACGCCGCCCGACGGCGCCGAGCCGAGGAGAGCCTCGGCCTCGTGGAAGAGTGCCCGGGCCACGTCGTAGGGCTGCTCGATCGCGCGCCAGAGCTCGGCGGCCGCCGACCACGACGCCGGGTCGTCCGCGCCGCGCATCGATCGGAGGTAGGCCCTGGCCGTCGCGAGGTCTGCGGCGGCGCCCCTCCGCACGGGCGCGTCGTCGGGGACGTCGGCGCTTGCCACCAGGTGCTCGGCATCGCCCAGCACCTGGGCCGCCCACGAGCGTGCCGTCGACATCGCCGCGAGGTCGTTCCGCTGGCCCGCCGCCCGCACCTGGGCGGCAGCGACGCGCAGGACCGTGGTGGCGGAGCGGGCGGCCAGTGGCCAGTCCTCCGTGTCGCGGATTCGATCCCAGGCGGCACGGGCGGCTCGCTCGGCGTCGGCGAGATCGCCGCGCCACAGCGCCAGGGACGCCGCAACCTGGTAGGTGGGCGCGGCGTACTGGACGTCGGGGATCGTCTCGAGCTCCAGGAAGAGCCGCCCAAGGAGGCGGGCTGCGTCGTCGCCGGCCGCGGTCTCGGTCTCGAGGAAGGCCAGCCGCAACGCGGCGTTGACGAGAGGAACACCCGACGGGGCCCACTCCAGGGCTCGGCTCGCCATGACCCGGGCTTCGCTCCAGCGTCCGAGGCTGACCAGGAAGTCCGCCGCGTTGCCGCGCAGGAGGTTCCCGTGGGCGGCTTCGAGGCCAACGGCCGTGGCGGCATCGATGCCCTCCGAGGTGACCTCCACCGCGTCGACGCGCCGACCGCCAAGGTCCAGGATGGTGGCCAGGTTTGCGCGCGCCCGGAATGCGTCGTCCAGGCAGCCGAGTTCGCGTGCGATCGCCAGAGCCTCCTCCAGGCGCGAGATCGCGGAGGTCGTCCGGCCGAGCCAGCCGTCGACCACGCCCAGCGTGCAGGTCGCGTGCCCGAGCCAGGCTCGGGCGGCAGGCCCGGCGCCCGTGGTGGCCGCGACCGCCTCCTCGGCCAGGCGTGTCGCCTCGGAGAACGCGCCCTCCAGCATGCGCACCTGGGCGAACGTCGCGAGCAGCTGAGCCCGGGCGGCGCCGGGCTTCGGCGCCAGGAGCTCCAAAGCTCGCTCGAAGGCGATGACCGCCCCATCCCGGTCACCGCCGGCGAGGCGGTAGAACCCGAGCCGGGAGGTGAGGTCCGCGCGCACGGCGCGGTCGGTCTGATCCGCCTGCCGGGCGATCGCCGCCTCGATGAACGCCTCGGCGCGGCCGGCATCGCCCGCGGCCGCAGCCGCGGCCGCAGCGCGCCCAAGGAGGTCGACCTCCCCGGCAGCCGAGATGGCGCCCGTCGTGACCGGTGCCCCCGCGAGCTCGATCGCCCGCTCGAGGTGGACGAGCGCATCGGCGGCCGCTCCGATCTCCTCGGCGTCCGACGCGGCCGCAACGGTGCCGGCAAGCTCGTGACCCGCCTCGTGCGCCCTGTGCCAGTGACGGCTTGCCTCGGGTTGGTGATTCGTCAGCGCGGTGGCCAGGGCTGCGTGCATGCGGCGGCGCGGTCCCGGCAGCAGGTCCGCATCGAGGGCGGCGGCGATGAGCTCGTGGCGGATTCGCAGCGCAGGAGGCTCGTCCCGCGGCGGCGCGGCGGGGGACCGGCGTCCGGACGCCTCGCCCCGCCTCTCCGCCGGCGGAGCGATCTCCAGGAAGCCGTGGGCCGTCGCTTCCGCGACCCCGGCGGCGAGGTCGCCGTCGAGGCCATCTCCGCCGCGGCGGGGCGAAGCGCTCGAGCGCGGGGCCGAGCGCCCGACGTCGGCGTCGTACGCCGCGGCGACCGCTCCGAGCTCGGCGGGCGTGAGCGGGCCGTCGGCGAGGGCGAGGATGCGCAGGACGCGGCGACATTCGGGCGTCCGCAGGGCCGCCCTGGCCACGACCATCTGCTCCAGCGGCACGGTCAGCGAGGCGCTCGACAGCTCGCGCCGCGCCACGAGGACCTCTTCGGCGATCAGCGGGCTGCCTCCCGAGCGCTCGGCAACCAGGAGGAGGACAGGGGCGGACGGGGCGACGCCCTCGTGGCTCGTGATCAGCTGTCGCAGCTCCGCTCGATCGAGCGGCGGAACCGCGATCCGACGGGCCCGGCGAGGCCCGGCCTCGATGGCCTCGAGCGTGGCCCGAAGGGGGTGGCCCCGCCCAAGGGCCTCGGGCTGGTGGGAGCCGATGAGGGTGACGGGCCGATCGCCGAGGGTCCGGGAGAGGAACGCCAGCAGCGACCGCGATGCCGCGTCGAGGACGTGCAGATCCTCCAGGACGAGGACGACGGGTCCGCGCGCCGCGATCCTTCCCACGACGCCCCGGACGGCCTCGAGGATCCGATCGGCGAGGCGTTCCCGCGTCGCCGATCGGCGACCTGTCGTCCCCAGCCGGCCCGCGGTCCGCGGAAGGAGCGGCAGCAGGATCGCGGCGCCGGGGTCGAGAAGGCCAAGGGCATCGTCGACGGAACAGCCGTCGAGGAAGCGGTCCAGGGCGATCCCGAATGGCGCATACGGGGCGCCGCGCCAGGCCGGGAGACGGTCGGCCCGGATGATCGAGACCGGTCGCCCCGGGCCGGCTGCCGGGTCGCCGATCAGGCGGACGGCCTCGTCGATCAGCCGTGACGCCCCCATGCCGGACGAACCCTCGAGCAGGATCGTGGCGGAGCGTCCGGAGGTGGCACCGGCGGCCACCTCGAGGATGGCGTCGAGCTCGCGCTCACGACCGACGAACTGCGCTGGCGCCCCGCCACTCTCCGTCATGCTGGGAATTCTACGGTGGAGACGGGCGGCAACTGCCCGGGGCCCGTCGCGCATACTCCCGCCCATGTCGCGCGACCTCCACCCGGCCAACCAGCTGAACGAGCTCACGGGCGAGGAGTGGCTCTACTTCACGAAGTCACTCCTCGTGACCGCCTACCCCTCCGAGCTGGGGCACGCGGCGCGCAAGCGGCACGGCGCGAACAAGCCGCCGCGCCTGATGGCCCGGCTCATCGAGTTCTTCACCAGGACGGGCGATCTCGTGCTGGACCCCTTCGCGGGCGTCGGTGGCACGCTCCTGGGGGCCGCGATCGCGCGCGGCCCGCGCCGCGCCATCGGCCTCGAGATCAACCCGGCCTGGGCGACCGTCTACGCGGAGGTCGCGGCCTCGCTCGCGGCGGAGCGGGACGGGGCGGGGCCGCTCCTCGCCGACCTCGGCACCTCCGATCCGGGCGGGCAGCGCGGCTTCGATCCCGCGGGCTGCGAGCTGCGCGTCGGGGACGCGCGCGCCCTTCTCCCGGCGTTCGCCGACGCAAGTGTCGACTTCGTCGCCACCGACCCCCCATACACGGTCCAGCTGCCGCTCACGATGGCCGGGGGCCACCTGGCCGAGGCGCACGCCAATCGCCGCACGGACTACGCGATGGTCTCGGATGACCCGGCGGACCTGGCGAACGCGGCGTCACACGATGAGTATCTCGACGCCATGGAGCAGGTCTTCGGGGAGCTCGTGCGGGTGCTCCGACCGGGCCGCTATGCCGCCGTCATCGTCCGCGATGCCTACGTCGGCGGGGTGTATCGCTTCACGGGCGCCGACCTCGCGGCGCGCGCATCACGTGTCGGCTTCGTGCCGAAGGGGGACCTCGTCTGGTACCAGGCGGGCACCCGGCTCCGCCCCTACGGCTACCCGCGGGCGTTCGTGCCCAACATCACTCACCAGCACGTCGTGATCCTGCGCCGGGAGCCGACCGCCGCACCGCGTCGGCGCCGGAGCACCGCGCGGGGGTCCGTCTAGCCAGTCGAGCGCCTGGACAGGTAGGCGAGGAGATCGTCGGGCGCGGTCTCGGGCTCGGTCTCCGGCTCGGCCTCGGGCTCCTCGATCAGGTCGCCGAGCGTCATCTTGTGGAGCCAGCCGGAGCGGCCGTCGGGCGTCGCGACCCGACGGTACAGCCAGTGCTTCTCGAGGATCTCGACCTCGTCGCCTTCGTCGACCGAACCCACGGTCGCACCGGCCATCTCGTCCGGCCGGTCGAGCAGGCGGACGATCCGGTAGCAGACGCGGCGCCGCTCCCTGCCGGCCGAGACCTGGCCGGGGGCGAAGGTGAGGGAGCTGACTGCCGCGAGGCCGCCGCGAATTGGGTCCGACTTGCGGGCCGCCATGAGTGAGGGCCGAAGCCAGCGTGGCAGGTCGACATCGGTCCCGCCGGTACCCGGGTCGAACCGGGTCGCGGGCACGGTCGCCACGTCGCCGTAGGCCGTCGCGGCGGCGGTCGCCAGCTCGAGCTCGGTCGGCTCGTCGATACGTCGCCGCCGCCCGAAGAAGAGGAAGGCGAAGAAGAGAGTGACGCCGGTCGAGATCGTGGCCGTGAGGACGACGAGGTCGACGACGGAGTTGTCCGGGAAGGGACCGGCCGCCATCGGCGCGCCTGGACCGTCGACCGGACCGCCCTGACCTGGAGCGCCCGGACCGCCGGCCTGGCCGGGTGGCGTGCCGGGGCCGCCCGGGAGGACCGGGATCAGCGCGGTGCCGGGGTCCGGTGTGGGCGTCGGGAATGTGGGCGTCGCGCCCGGCACCCAGACCCAGCTGCCCGATGTGCCGGGCGTCGGGGTCGACCCGGGAACCCAGACCCAGCTGCCCGATGTGCGGGGCGCGCCGGGCGTCGGGGCGGCGCCGGGCACCCAGATCCAGCTGCCCACTGCGCCAGACGTCGGGGCGGCGCCGGGCACCCAGATCCAGCTGCCGGATGTGCCGGGCGTCGGGGTCGGCGAGGGCGTCGGGTCGGGGGTCGGGGTCGGCGCGGGCGTGGCCGTCGGAATGGGCGTCGCTGTCGGGGTCGGTGTCGGAGCCGGCCCCGGACCTGGCGTCGACGGGGTCGGGCTCGGCGTGGCCGTCGGCGTCGGCGTCGGGGTCGGCGTCGGCGTCGGGTCGGGCGTGGGCGTGGGCGTGGGCGTCGGGGTCGGGTTCGGGGTGGGCGTGGCCGTCGGCGTCGGCGTCGGGGTGGGCGTGGCCGTCGGGGTCGGGGTCGGGGTCGGGTTCGGGTTCGGGGTGGGCGTGGCCGTCGGCGTCGGCGTCGGGGTCGGGTCGGGCGTCGGGGTCGGGTTCGGCGTCGGGTCGGGTGTCGGCGTCGGCGTCGGGGTGGGCGTGGCCGTCGGCGTCGGGGTCGGGGTCGGGTTCGGCGTCGGGGTCGGCGTCGGGGTCGGCGTCGGGTCGGGGGTCGGCGTCGGTGTCGGGTCGGGGGTCGGGGTCGGCGTCGGGGTCGGCGTCGGGGTCGGCGTCGGGGTCGGCGTCGGGGTCGGCGTCGGGGTCGGCGTCGGGGTCGGGTCGGGGGTGGGCGTGGGCGTCGGGTCGGGGGTGGGCGTGGGCGTGGGCGTGGGCGTCGGGGTCGGCGTCGGGTCGGGGGTCGGCGTCGGGGTCGGCGTGGGCGTCGGCGTGGGCGTGGGCGTGGGATCGGGCGTCGGGGTGGGCGTGGGATCGGGCGTCGGGGTGGGCGTGGGTGTCGGGTCGGGGGTCGGCGTCGGGGTGGGCGTCGGCGTCGGGCAGGCGACCGTTTCGAAGATCGACGTGAAGAATGCCGGCAGGAGGCTCGAATCGACGATGTTCGTGTAGTGGGCAGCGTCGTTCGGCTTCGCCAGCGCCTGCATCAGGGCAAGGTCGATCTGGCTGGAGCCGCTCCCGCCACTGCCGACGGCGATCGAGAAGACCTGGTCGGCAGAAGCCTGGAAGCTGACGGCGTCGGCCAGAGTCGGCCGCTCGGAGATCCCGTCCCCCCACCCCGAGGTGGGGCCGTCGGGATACGGGCGGCCGTCGGACAGGAACACGATGACGCGGGTGACGGCCAGGCCGAAGTCGGTCGTCCGCATCCTGGTTTCCAGGTCCAGTGCGCCCGCTGCCATCCCGGTCTTGAATGGGGTGCTGCCGCTGGCTGCGGTGGTGATGAGCGCCTTGGTGCCGGCCGCGTCGTGCGACGCAAGCGGAGAGACGACGCTTGCGGTCGTGCCCGAGAAGGTCGTCACGCCGACGCGATGAAGACCGCCGGTGGAGGCGGCGACGCCCGTGCCGACGCCGCCGTTGGCCTCGAGAGCATCGATCAGCGTCCAGGCCGCCTGCTGGGCCCAGTACTCCCTCGTCCGGCCGTTATCGGTGTTGATCCCCATCGACGTGGAGTGGTCGATGATGAGCTCGACATCGAGCGGAACCGTGCCGCAGGACGTCTCCGTCGTCGCGAGCTCTGAAGCCATCGAGATCGACGGGTGCGTGAGCCGGGGGGACGCCGAGCTCGCCCCGGCAGGAGCCGCGAGGGCTGCCAGCCAGAGGGCGACGACCGCGATGGTGCCGAATGCGGTGCGCCCACGCGAGCGACTTGAAGCTCGGAACGCCACGATCCCCGATCCTGCTGCATGCGAGCCTGGGGTGACCCCGGAAACATGCCGAGCATCGCGCGTGGCGGATGGGACGGCTATGGTACGAGGGTCCCCTCGGTCCATGACCCGGCGGTCACGGCAGGTCGGCCAGGCCGCTGCCCGGGACCGGGCCGGCGACTGGTGCCCCGGCGCACCAGTCCAACCGGCGGGCGGTGCCGCCCAAAGGGGCCATAGGCAGGGGCGCGTCGCGCTTCCACCATCGCGCCATGGGCCTGACCACTCATCTCGTTCCGCGCGGGCGGCGCCTCGTGCGTCGCCGCGGGCTGCTCGGGGCGATCGGTGCGGGCATCGTCGGGGCCGCCTGGCTCGGTATCGCGGCGTCCTCGGCCTGGCTCGTCCTGTCCACGCCACTCCTCGCGCGCATAACGAACCTGGGGCTCCGCGACTCCGTCACGCCGGTCGTCGGCACGGTCGCCTGGGCGGTGGCCCTGACCGCGCCTGCCTGCTTCGCGGTACTCGGGATCATCCGGCTCGGGGGCGCCGTCCAGGGTGTCCGAGTCGCCCGCGGGGCCGGCTCGCCGGTGGTCCGCCGCGCGACTCTGCTGCCGCCGGGTTGCACGGTCGTCCCGAGCATCTGGCTCCCGGACGGGCAGCGGATCCCCGACGTGGTCGTCGGGCCCCACGGCGTCGCCTTCTTCGAGCCGCTTCCCCCGCCCACGGCGGCGCGACGGAACGGCGAGCGGTGGGAGGTGCGCGTCACCGATCGAGCCTGGCGTTCGATCGAGAACCCGCTGTTGCGCGCCGCCCACGACGGCGACCGACTCCGTCGCCATCTCGAATCGCTGGAGCACGGCTTCGTGGTGCGCGTGCAGGCTGCCGTCCTGAGCAACCAGCACGCGATCGAGCGCACCGCCGACTGCGCGGTGGTGGCCCCCGACGACGTCCCGGCATGGCTGGCGGCCCTTCCGGCGCAGCGCGGCCTCTCCCCCGACCGGCTCGCGCGCCTGGTCGAAATCGTCACGGGCCTCGCCTGACCGAGCGGGCCTCGTGACCGGCCCGCGCCGGCCGCCTGGCCTCCCGGGGCCCGCCATTCATCACCGTTTGCATTCCTCCCGGGAATCCCTCACACTCCCGCGACTATGCAGATCACGACCGTCTCCTGGTTGATGCAGATGCGCCGGCGGCCCCGCCGCGTGGAGGACGGGGTCCTGGGCGCCTGATCGACCTGCACGGTTGATCACGGGATCCAGGACCGGGTCCCGGGGCCGCAGTCCAGCAGGGACTGCGGCTCTTTCGTTCTCCGGAAAGCGCAGCGGCAGCCGCCGAACCCAGGCCGACGCCGCGACGGTGACGCTGAGCGCCGACGCCGCAGCCGCCGACCACGGGACCGCCCCTCGAGCCATGCAGCCGAAGGAGGCGACCGATGTCCGACCAGCCGCAGCACCGCCCCGAGACCCTCGCGATCCATGCCGGGCAGAGCCCGGACCCTGCCACCAACGCGCGGGCCGTCCCGATCTACGCCACGACGTCGTACGTCTTCGACGACGCCGACCACGCCGCCCGGCTCTTCGCGCTGCAGGAGCCCGGGAACATCTACACCCGGATCATGAACCCGACCACTGGCGTCTTCGAGGCTCGCGTGGCGGCGCTGGAAGGCGGCGTCGGAGCCGTCGCCTTCGCCTCCGGCCAGGCCGCCGAGACGGCGACGATCCTCAACCTGGCCCGCTCGGGCGACAACATCGTCAGCAGCACGAGCCTCTACGGCGGGACGTACAACCTGTTCCAGTGGACTCTGCCGAAGCTCGGCATCACGACCCGCTTCGTGGATGGCTCGAACCCGGCCAGCTTCGCCCCGCAGATCGACGCCAACACGAAGGCGATCTACCTCGAGACCATAGGCAACCCGCGACTCGACGTGCCGGACATCGCGGCGATCGCCGATGTCGCCCACGCCCACGGGATCCCCCTCGTCATCGACAACACCTTCGCCCCGCTCCTCTGCCGGCCGATCGAGCACGGCGCCGACATCGTCATCCACTCGGCAACGAAGTGGATCGGCGGTCACGGGACGTCGATCGGCGGCGTGGTCGTGGACGGCGGCACGTTCGACTGGAGGGGCTCCGGCCGCTTCCCGGACTTCGTCGACCCCGATCCCAGCTACCACGGCGTCAGCTACGTGGATGCGGTCGGCAACCTCGCCTTCATCATCAAGCTCCGCGTCCAGGGCCTGCGCGACACGGGCGCGGCGCTCAGCCCATTCAACGCGTTCCTCTTCCTGCAGGGCCTCGAGACGCTTCCCCTGCGGATCGAGCGCCATTCCCAGAACACGCTCGCCGTGGCGCGCTGGCTGGAGCTGGACGAGCGGGTGAGCTGGGTCAGCTACCCCGGCCTGGCGTCACACCCTGCTCACGCGAACGCGACCAGGTACCTCGAGGGGGGCTTCGGCGGCGTCCTCACCTTCGGGATCCGCGGCGGCCGCGAAGCCGGCAGGACGCTGATCAACAGCGTCAAGCTCTTCAGCCTCCTGGCGAACGTCGGCGACGCGAAGTCGCTGATCATCCATCCGGCCACGACGACCCACGGGCAATTGACTGCCGAGGAGCAGGCGAGCACGGGGGTGACCGACGACCTGGTCCGGCTCTCCATCGGCCTCGAGCACATCGACGACATCCTCGCGGACCTCGACCTGGGGCTCGCGGCGGCGACGAGAAGCGAGTCCGTCGTGGCCGGCGCGTAACGGTGGCCGCGCAGGCGACCGGCGCCGGTCCCACGCCACTCCCCGTTCCGGGGGGTTCGCGAGGTGCCGGCGCCGGTCTCGCGGCGTCGGGACCGCGCGCGCCGTCGCCCTTCGACACGGCGGGCGTGGTCGTTCGGGAAGTCGGTGCGTTCGCCGTGGGCGACGGCTCGGACCTCCCGGCGCTCCGCGTCGCCTATCGCCACGACGGCCCCGGGCCGGCGGAAGCGCCGCAGGTCCTGGTCGTCCATGCGCTCACCGGCAGCGCGGACGCCGCCGGCGACTGGTGGGCGCCGCTGATCGGGCCCGGCCGCGCCCTCGACACGGCGCGCGTCGGCGTCCTCTGCGCCAATCTGCTCGGTGGCTGCTACGGGACGACCGGACCGACCAGCCTGGACCCGGCAACGGGCAGGCCCGTCGGCGCAGCCTTCCCGGCCGTCTCCACGCGCGACCAGGCGCGCGCCCAGTGGGCGCTCCTCGACGCCCTCGGGATCGAGCGGCTCGCCCTCGTGGCGGGCGGCTCGCTCGGCGGCATGGTCGCCCTCGAAGTCGCCCTCGAGCGCCCCGAGGCCGTGGGCGAGGTCCTGCCGATCGCCGCGCCCGCCGCCACCGGCGCCCTCGCGATCGCCTGGAACGGCATCCAGCTGGAGCTCGTCCGCCGGCTCGGGGAGGACGGCCTGGACCTCGCCCGGCGCCTCGCCATGACGACCTACCGGAGCGAGGCTGACTTCGATCACCGCTTCGGGCGCGCCGTCGAGCCCGACGGGACACCGTCGATCACGAGCTACCTCGCCTACCAGGGTCGCAAGCTCGTCGGGCGCTTCGACCCGGAGACCTACCGCGTCCTCGTGGAGGCGATGGACCGCCACGATGCCGGGGCCGGCCGGGGCGGCATCGGGCCGGCGCTGGCGCGCCTGGCCGACCACGGAGTCAGGCTCACCGGCCTCGGAATCCCCGGCGACATCCTCTACGGGCCGGACCAGGTGCGCGCACTCGTGGCCGCGGCCGCGGCCGAGGGCACCCACGCCCGCTACCTTGAGCTGCGCTCCACGAAGGGCCACGACGCCTTCCTGGTGGAGTGGGACCAGCTCGCCGAGATCGTCGGGGAGGTCCTGGCCGGGGCCCTTGCCCCCCGGTCGATTCCGGCGCCGCGCCGCTGAGCCGGCTCGCGCCGCCGCGCCGCGGCCTCGCCGCCGGCCGCCGCTGAGCCGGCCGCCCCGCCGGCCGCCACTCCGCCGCGCAGCCGCCTCGCCACCACGCCGCCGGCCGCCCCTCGGCCGTGCCGTCCCGCCGTCCGCCGCCCCGCAGCCCCACCTCTGAGCGGGGAGCGCGCCACGACCGCCTCCCTCTCGCTGTAGGCTGCAACTCGTGTTGAACCCCTTCCGGGTCGCCCCGCTCGCCCAGGAGCGCGTCTGGGGCGGCACCCGCCTCGGGGCGCCGCGGGCGCTGCCGATCGGCGAGCTCTGGATCGCCGGCCCGTGGCTGCGCGTCATCGACGGGCCCTTCGCGGGGCGCACGCTCGACGACGTCGCGGCGGAGCTCGGCGCGGAGCTGGTGGGCTCGGCCGCCCCGTCCCGGCCGGGGCCGCGCTTCCCGTTCCTCGTGAAGCTCATCGACCCGGCGGCGTGGCTCTCGGTCCAGGTCCACCCGAACGACGCGGTGGCGCGCCGCCTCGCCGGGCCCGAGGCGGTCGGCAAGGCCGAGGCCTGGTACGTGCTCGATGCCGAGCCCGACGCGGAAGTGCTCGCCGGAACGCGGCCGGGCGTGCGCGAGGCCGACCTCCGCGACGCGATGCGCGAGGGCGGCGCGACGATCGGGCTCCTGGCGCGCCACGTCGTCACCCCGGGTGACGTCCTGATGCTGGCGGCCGGAACGCTCCACGCCGTCGGGCCGGGAGTCCTCCTCTACGAGCTCCAGCAGCCGTCGGACCTGACGTACCGGGTGGACGACTGGGGCCGGCCCGCCTCCTGCGCGCGACCGCTCAACACGAGAGAGGCGCTGGCGGCCATCGTCCCGCAGAGCCGGCCCGCGGTCCGGCCGACGCCCCGACCCGGCCGAGTCGCCGGCTGCCGGCACTTCGTGCTCGACGTCGTCGACGCGCCCGCGCGCCTCGACCCGGCGGGGCGGACCGTGCAGGTCGTCACTGCGGTCGGGATGCCGGTGGAGCTGTCGGGGGCCGGCTGGTCCGAGCGGCTCGAGGCCCTCGAGACGATCATCGTGCCCGCCGCGGCGGGAGCCTGGGATCTCCGGCCCGATCCCGGCGGACGGGCGCTCGTGGCTGCGCTGCCGTAGACGCTGTCCGCGCCGGTGGCGCAATTCCTCGAACCCGGCTACCCTTCCGCGGGCCGTGGGGTCCTCGCGACCCACGGGACCGTAACTGAAGATCCGCCGCCCCGGCAGGACCGTCCTGTCGTGCGCCGTCCGATCCGGTCGGTGCCGCGCCCTTGATGCGCAGTGCACGTCGCCCCCAGGCGACACCCCCAGCCTTTCGCTGCGCTCCTGCAAGGCCGTTCCCTCTTCCCGCCGGGCGGCGACAAGCCCATCGCCATCGCGGATTCCCCGCGGTGTCCTGGCAGAAGGGAGCAGATTGCCCCGTGTCTCGCGCCTCCGGGCGCTCGCGGCGGCCACGCTTGCCGTCCTCGTCATCGTCACGATCCAGCCTCCGGCGTCGGCCGCCGCCGCGTCGCCCGCCACCGCTGCGCCGACCACGTCAACGTCGCGCGCCGACCGTGTCATCGCGATCGCGATGGCTGAGCGCGGCAGCCCCTGGGTCTTCGGCGCCACAGGCCCCCGCGCCTTCGATTGCTCGGGCCTGGTCGCCTACGCGTTCCGCAGGGCCGGCGTCCTCGAGCAGATCGGGAGCGGCCGCTATCGGGGCGGCTCGGCGATGCTCCGCTGGGCCCGCGCCAACCACCTCACCACCTCGCGCGGCCGGCGCGGCGACGTCGCCGTGTGGGGCAACGGCTCACACGTGGGCATCTATCTCGGGAAGGGACGGGTGATCAGCACCCTGGTGAGCGGCGTCCGCGTCACCGGGCTCCGCGCCCTGACCACTCCGTTCACCACCTTCATCAGCACGGGCCTCTCCGGCACGGCGTCGGCGACCACCGGGACCACCGCGAAGGTGCGGGCGACCCCACTTCCGAAGGTCGTCGCCCGGCGCGCGGTGGCGGTCTCGCAGCTCAACTTGCGCAGCGCTCCCCGCGTGACGGCAAGCGTCGGTCGGGTGCTCGCTCACGGCACCCGGCTGGGCGTCGTCCGCTCCGTGAAGGACGCGGCCGGCCGGACCTGGTATCGCGTGATAGTCGGGACCCGGGTCGGCTGGGTTGCCGCCTGGCTGACGCGCCCCGCAGCCTGACCCGAGGCTGGAGCATTCCCATTCCCGGAGTGGCTGTCCAGGTGCTGACGAACCCGGGAGCGGCACCGCGAGGCGAGGGTCACGGTACCCTGTAGTACTCGCGCTGCGTGAACCGGCTGATCGCGTTGTACGGAGACCGGCCGGCGTAGGCGCTCACGTACCACGTGCCCTCGTCGAATCGGAAGGTCGTAACCGCATTGCCGGAGGAGTCGGTGGAGACAGTTCGGGTGACTGCCAGCGTCCACGCCCCGCCGACCTTCCTGAACAAGCGGAAGACCGCCTTCGAGGGTGCCCGGTCCGGGCGAGTCGGTCGGATCGAGGAACTGAACGTGATCGCCGCCCCCCGGGCAACCGTGGTCACGCCGGCGTGGTTCGGGCTCAGGGTCACGGCCTGGCGGACGCCGACGAGGATGACTGCGCTGGTGGCCGCGGAGAGATCCGTCGAGCCGGCGAAACGGGCCCGGTAGTAGCCGGTGCGCGTCGGCTTGTGCGAGTAGCTCGCGAGGCCGCTCGCGTCGGTGATTAGCGCGGCGATCACCGTCCAGGGGACGTCGACGCTGCTGTTCTCGAGGATGAACGTTCGATTCGCGCCGCCCGGCCCGAATCGAATGCTGAAGCCGGCTGTTCCGCCGTGGGGCACCAGCGCCGTCGACCGAACGAGCGAGATCTCGGCGGCCGGAGCCGGGACGGACGGCGGCGGCGTGACGGGCGGGCGAGGCGCTGAGCTGATCGTGAAGCTGCGCCTGACGGGGAGAGCGGCGTTCCAGTCGGCGTCGCCCGCCTGGCTGGCCGCGATCAAGCAGGTGCCGGTCGCGAGCAGGCTGACCGAGCTGCCGGTGACCGTGCAGACCAACGGTGAATCCGACGCGAACCCGACCGCGAGGCCCGAGGAGGCCGTCGCCGCGACGGTGACCGGCGAATCGATGATCGTCTTGTCCGCGGGCCCGACGAAGGTGATCGCCTGGTCGCCCCTGGCGATCGTGAAGGTCCGGCTCACCCGGGGCGCCGCGGCATACGTCGCGTCGCCGGCCTGGTCGGCGTCGATCGTGCAGTCACCGGCGTGGAGGAGGCTGATGACGCCGGCAGAGGAGACGGCGCAGACGGCGGTCGTGGCCGTCGAGTAGGTGACGGCGAGGCCCGAGGAGGCAGACGCGGCCGGGACGGGGGCCGTCTGGTCGAGCCGTACGCCGGCGAGTGCCGGGAAGATGATCGACTGCCCGGCCGCGAAGGGCGTCACCGCGTTCGACGTCGCGGCCAGCGAGTCTCCGGCGGCGCTGTGGGCCACGACGGAAAGGGTGTAGGTCACGGTGTTGCGCAGACCGGTGACGATGCATGTGGTCGGCGCCGGTCCGGTGCTGCAGGTGCGGCCGTCAGGGGACGAGGTGACGGCATACCCGGTCACGGCGGAGCCGCTCGTGATCGACGCGGTCCAGGAAACGGTGGCCTGGGTGTCGCCGGCCGTGGCCGTCACGTTCGTGGGAGGGTCCGGGACGGCCACGGGCGTGACAGGGCTGCTCGGCGCCGACCAGGGGCTGGTTCCCGCGGCATTGGTGGAGTTGACCCGGAATACGTAGGCCGTCCCGTTGGCAAGCCCGGTCACGAGGGCGGACGTCATGGCGCCGCCGATGGGGCTGGGCACCGTCGTCGCGATCGACCAACCGGTTCCGCCGTCGCTCGAGACCTCGATCGAGTTGGCCGTAAGCGGGTCGGCCGAGCTGGCCGCCGTCCATTCCACGTACGCGGACGCGTTCCCGGCGGTCGCGCTGGCGTCCGTGGGCGGCTCGGGGGGGCAGCCCGAGCCTGCCGGCGCGACGGCGTTCTCGAAGAAGAGCTTCGCGGCGCTCAACTCGATCCAGTTGGGCGAGCCGAACTGGCCCGCGTTCCAGAACTCCAGCAGGACGTACCGAGCGCTGCGGGCGCCGAAATCCATGATCGTCGGGCAGGACACGTACGAGTTCAGCTGCAGTCCCTGGCCGATCCCCGTCCGCGGCGCGATCACCGTCCACGTGCCGTCCGCGTCGGTGGGGAACGTTGCCCCGGTGCTGCTGCTTGCCGAGAGCTGGGCGTCGGTGACCTTGCCGTCGCTGAACATCTGGAACACGCGCAGCGTGCTGAAGGTGCGGACCGCGCCCAGGTCGACGACCACGTAGCCGCGGACCGTCGGGATGCTGCTGGTGTTGAACGTGATCCCCGAGTTCGGATTCGACTTGTAGACGCGGGAGAGCTCGTCCTTCGCGTCGGGGAGGTCGCAGAGGACCTGGTACCAGACCCAGGAGGCGCTGCAGAGAGACGAGTTCACGGTCGTGGCATCGACGGTCGCGTCGACGGCGTACCCCGCCGACCCGCCGTAGATCCCGCCGAGAGGATCAGCCGGGTACTGGTCGGTGCCGATCGTGCCGCCGCTCCATTTCACGACCCCGTAGGTTCCGATGAAGTTCACCCCCGGCGTGCCGGCCAGTGGCGTCGCAGCGGCCGACGCGTCCGACGGGACGGAGGTCCCGGCCCCCGTCGTCGCCGTGACCGCGAAGGTATACGACGCGCCATTCGTGAGGCCGGTCACCGTGCAGGACACTGCAGGGGGCACGGCGGCGCACGTGCGGCCAGTCGGTGAGGCGGTCACCTCGTAGGACAGGACCGGCTGCCCGTCGGTGAAGATCGGCGGCGTCCATCGGACGAGCGCCGAGGCGTCGCCGGCACGGACCGTGACCGCAGTAGGCGGATCCGGCAGCGCGCCCGCCGCGAGCGCAGCCGGCGCCCAGGTGGTCTGCGCCACTCCCTCCGCGATGACCAAGGCCGCCAGTGATGCAACCGCCAGTCGCCCGAGAGTCGCGTGACGCACGATGCTCACCTTCCCGGCGGCATCATGCGAGGCCGGCTGCGGCCATGAACCCGAGCAACACGCCGATGAGCGCGACAGCGGGGATCAGCAGTGCCAGCACGAGCGCAGCCGCGACCGCGACAACAATCAGCGCCATCTGTCGGGAACCTCGACTTCCATCGCGCGCGGGGCCAGGGGGCGCCAGTGTGTGGGCGCGATGCCGCCTCGTCATGACGGTCCGTCATCTCGCCGGGGCCGCAGCCGGCGCGTGGAGGTGGCGCCTATCGCGCCACGGGCACCGGCCCTCCCCAGGTCAGCGATCGGCGGCGAAGGAAGGCGCGATCAGGGTGCCCCGGCCGGGCTGCGCAGGCCGGATGAGCTGGTAGGGGAGGGTGGACTCGAACCACCGACTCGGCGTGTATAAGACGCCTGCTCTAACCACTGAGCTACTCCCCCGCAGGGCCCCGACGGGCGGCTCGCGCTGATCGTAGGGCATCGAGCGAGCACCGGCGCGAGGCTATCGAGCGCGAGACGATTCCCGGAGCTCCGGCCCACGACGCCTGGTCGGCCGCAGCCGCCCCGCGCCCCCTGCCGCCCTGTGCGACGATCCCCGGATGTTCCGTCGTTCCCGACCCTCGCCACCGCGCGTCCCACTCCGCCCTTACGACCACGAGGCGCCGCGCCCGCCGCTCGTCTCGGGTCGAAGCCTTCTGTGGGCGGCGGGCCTGGTCGTGGCGAGCATCGCCTGGGGCGCCGCCGTCCACTTCGCCGACAGCCTTCCGATCGACATGGGCTTCATCGCCTCGATCCTGAAGGTCGTGGTGGGCCTGGCCTTCGTGATCGGGCTCATCATCCGGCTCCTTCGCGGGGGATTCGACGTGGGTCGCGTTGCCCTCATCGCCTGCCTCGCCATCGGCGGTGCCTCGATCGGGCTCAACCACGGGCCGGCAGTCGTCCCCTCGGCCACCGTGGTGGGAACCTTCACGTTCGCGCAGTCGCTCCCCGCCGGGGCGCCGGTCAGCGCGGGCGCGCTCGAGTGCGAGTGGGCCAGCGGCCGCTGGAAGATCGGGATGCTGCGCGGGGCATCGATCGACGGCCTGCCCACGGTGCATCGTCTCACCCTCGACCTCCTGCGCACGACGATGAGCCTGGCCAACGAGACGGGCTCGGAGCTCTGGGCCTTCGGGAGCCGGGCGTTCACCTCGCCGGCCGACGCTCCGCCGCGCGGCGAGGGCGACCGCAGCGGGACGCTCGACCTCGTCCTCCTCCAGGTGGGGATCGGTTCCGCCCCGAGCGACCCGAACGAGGTCCGGGGGCGTTTCAGCTGGGAGTGTCCCGGTCCCCCGCCCGCCTGAGAGGCCGTGAACGAACGCCGGTCGGCGGCCGTCGGGTGCGCCGGGCGGATCGATGGTCGCCTGCGCGAGGCGAAGTGCTCGCCAGGCGGCGTGGCGGCGCGGCCGCCGGCGTCGCGGCGCGGCCGTCGACGACCTGCCGGCGCGATGGGCCGGCAGACCGCGCGATGCTACCTGGCCCGCCGGCCCAGGCGGTCGGTCAGGGCGCGCAGGCTGAAGCGACGGGCTCGCAATCCGGGCACCTCGGTCGAGCCCGCCGCGCCGCCCGCCTCGCCCGGCGACCCGTCCGCATCTCCCGAGGGATGCAGCCCGTTGCCGCTCGGGCCGCTCGCGCCGCCCGGGTCGCTCGCGCCGCTCGGGTCGCTGGCCTCGACGAAGGGTCGGTACGGGGTGTCCATGGGGTGCAGTCCGTTCCCGTCCGAGCGGTGGGACCCGGAAGGGAGCATCCGGGCGAAGGCCCGCTCGTCCTCGGTCTGCTCGACGGCGATCGGCAGGTCGTCGGTGTCGAAGGGGCGCTCGCTGTCTGGCACGAACTTCGGGGGGCGCGCGTAGGCAGGCGCGCCGAACAGCTTCGGGAGCGCGTAGTACGGATGAGGATCCGCGGCCACGTTCGTATCTTCCCGCGCGAAGGGCCATGCCCGCAATAGCGCGGACAACGGCCGGATGAGGACGGGCGGAGCCTACTACCCGTATCGAGCGAGTGGCGAGACCCCGGCGCAGGCGATGGTGCGCGAACGCACCGGACCGAACCGGAGCGCCGTTCTCCGCTCAGCGGCCGGTCAGTCCGGAGGCTGGTCGAGGAACTCGATCGCCGGCCGCGCCGGCAGCGTCCCGGGCGTGTGGGCCGCCACTTCCTCCACGGCGTCGAGCACGCGCCTCAGCTCGTCGTCGGTGGTGAAGAAGGCGACGCTGAAGCGGACCGCGTCGAGTCCCGGGATCGAGCGGACGATCGCGTGGACGCGGCGCCCGAGCGCCACGGCGACCTCGTCGGCGCTCCACCCGGCGACGCGGAACGAGACCAGCGTCGCCATCCGGGCACGCGGCGTCACGAGCGTGACACCGGGCATCGCGGCCAGGCGCTCGGCCGCGCCGGCGGCCAGCCGGGACGCCCGTTCGTACGCCCAGGGCAGGCCGACGAACATGCTCAGCCAGCCCACGCCCCGGGCCAGGCCCGCGATCGACGGCTTGTGGAAGCCCGCCGTCTCGAAGCGCCGGGCGTCGGGCGAGAGGGCGGCGCGCCCGACGGCGTAGGGCGTCGAGGCGGCAAAGAACCCGCCGACCGGCGGCAGCACGGAGTCGACGACGGCACGACGGACCGCCAGCGCACCCGTCCCTTCCGGCCCCAGCAGCCACTTCTGGCCACTGACGGCGTAGAAGTCGGCGCCGATCTCGTCGATGGCGAGCGGGATCGCCCCGGCCGACTGGGCGCCGTCGAGGACGCCGACCGCCCCGTGCCGGCGCGCCAGCGCCGCGATGGCCGCCGCCGGCAGCAGCGCCCCAGTGGACCAGGCGACGTGCGAGGCGACGATCGCCCGCGTTCGTCCGCCGGCCGCCGCGGCCTCCAGTGCCGCAAGCGTCCGGGCGTCGTCGCCACCGTCGCCGATCTCGGCTTCGATGACCTCCACGCCGAGCCGGTCGCGCAGCAGCGCGAGCGGGCCGGTGACGCCCGGGTGCTCGAGCGAGGTCGTCACGGCCCGGTCGCCGGGCCGCCAGTCGATCGTGCCGAGGGCCAGGTTGATCCCCTCGGTCGTCGAGTGCGTCAGCGCGACCAGGTCGAGATCCGTGCCGAGCACGTCGGCGACCACCGCCCGCGCCTCGCCCATGCGGGCGATGAGCTCCTCGTACGACTCCCGCGTCGCTCGTCCGATCGCCAGCTCCCGTTCGGCAACCTCCGCCATCGCCGCGGCGGCCTCGGCCGGGAGGGGGCCGGCCGTTCCCGTGTTGAGGTAGATGCCGGCGCGCGTGGCCGGCAAGCCGGCGCGCAGCGCGGCAAGCCGCTCGCGCTCGGGTTGCGCGGGCTCGCGCTCGGGTTGGGCGGGCTCGCGCTCGACGGCAGGGACGCGCGGGAGGGGATCGGGGTCGCTCATCGCGTCCGTATGATACGGAGCAATGTCCGGCGCCCACGCGCGACCCGAGTTGCTCGCCAATCCCGACTGGCTGGCCGAGAACCTGGGCCGCACCGAGTTGCAAATCCTCGACGTGCGCTGGCGCCCGGACGGGGCGAGCAACCTGGTCTTCAACGACGGGCACGTGCCGGGCGCCACCCACCTCGACTGGCGCGAGGCACTCACCGACCGGGACGCGCCCGACGGCACGCTCCTCCTCGCCCCGCCCGACCAGGTCGCGGCAGCTCTTGCCCGCGCCGGCATCGGCAGCGGGACCACGGTCGTGGTCTACGACGACACGGCGAGCCTGTATGCGGCGCGGACCTGGTGGAGCCTCGGCGCCTGCGGGCTTGACTCGGTGCGGATCCTCGACGGCGGCTTCGGGGCCTGGCGCGCCTCCGGCCGGCCCGTCTCGCACGCGGTGCCCGAGACCCGCAGCGGCACGTTCACGCCGCGGGCGCAGCTCCGGCTCCGCCTTACCGCGAGCGACGCCCTTGCCCTCGTCGGCTCGCCGGACGCCCTCTTCCTCGACGCGCGGTCCTCGGCGGAGTACCGCGGCTTCGCGGGGACCGGGCGGCGCCTCGGACATATCCCGGGCGCGGTGAGCCTGCCCGTCTCAGGGACGACCGCACCGGGCTCGGGCCGCTTCCTGGACGGCGGCGACCTGCGCGAGCTCATGTCGGCTGCCGGCGTGTCGCGGGCCCGTCGGATCGTCTGCTACGACGCCACGGGCGTCGGAGCGGCGAAGCTGGCCTTCGTCCTGGCCCTGATGGGGCACGAGGATGTCGCCGTCTACGACGGCGGCTGGGCGGAGTGGGGCAATCGTCACGATCTTCCGATCGAGCGCTGACGGCCGAAGACGGCCGACGGGCAACCGACCGAGAGCCGACCCGGCGGGGCTGACCGGGCGAAGACGGCCGGCGGCCAACCGACCGAGACGCGGCCCGGCTCGCCCTGGCGCCCGCGCCGCCTTCTGCCGATCGGGCGGCTCGCGGTGCCGCCGGGCACCGGACGGAACGCCGGTCGCCTCTCATGGACCGATGCGCACATCTGCATGGGGCCGATGGGCCCTGCCGAACGATATCCCCGGACGGGGTATCGTTCGGTATGTGAACCCGGAACCTGGCATCCGCCTGCTCGCGCGCGCGAAGTGGGTCGGCGTCCTCCTCCCGATCGCCTTCATCTGGGGCTTCGAGGTCTTCCGCTGGTGGGTCGTGGAGCCGTCCATGTCGGCCGACTCCGCCCACGTCGTCGCCGCGCTCTTCCTGAGCGGCGGCGCCGTCCTCTTCGGCCTGGGGATCTTCGCCATCCTCGACCGCGCCCAGGAGCGCCTGGTCGCCTCGAACCGGGATCTCGCGGCGACACACGCCGTCGCGTCGGCCCTGCAGGGCGACCAGGAGCTCCCGGCGATGCTGGGGGCCGCCCTCGACCGCGTCCTCGAGCACACGGGCGCCCTCGCCGGCCAGATCCGCGTCGGCGGGCCGGGCGGCGAGGCGCTGGCGGTGCGGCGGCCGGACGATCTCGGCGACAGCATCGGCATGCAGTGGGCCCACGCGATCCTGGACGAGACCCCCGCCTCGGCCGCGCGTCCCGCCCAGGCCAGGCGGCCGGAGGTGGACGCCTCGATCGTCGACCTGCCCCTGGCCGGCCGCGTGGCGACCGTGGGGACGATGCGCCTGGTCTTCCATCCTTCGGCGGATCCCGCCATCTCGATCGCTGCCCTCGCCGACCTCGCCGGGACCATCGGCACCGCGGCCACGCTGGGGACTTCGCTCGCGGACCTGCGTCGCGAGGAGCACGAGCGGACCGCGCTCTACGGCATGGCCCTCCAGCTGACCGGGCGAGCCGAGCTGCGGGAGCTCCTGGACACGATCACGAAGCACGCCCGCGAGCTGCTCGGCGCCGAGCGGGCCGTCGCCTGCCTCGCCGACCCGCGCGCCGACGGCCGCGGCTTCGACTGGACCGAACGCCTCGCGATGGCCGACGACGGAAGCACCTGCCTCCTCGCCCACCCGGCCGACAAGAGCATGGCCGATCGTCACAACCCCGCCTGTCCCATCCAGTCGGACGGGCCGAAATCGGCGATGCTGGCGCGCCCGCTTCGCGGTGCCGACGGCTTCCTGGGCGAGCTCTGCGTCATGCGCACTGCCGGGGCTCCCTTCACGGACCGCGACCGCGAGCTGCTCGGCGCCCTGGCCGACATGGCGGCGATCGCGGTGGGGACGGCGCGCCTGCGCGAGGCCGAGCAGCAGTACACGATCGTGGCGGAGCGTGACCGGATCGCCCGCGAGCTGCACGACAGCATCGCCCAGGTCCTTGGCGTGATCCACCTTCGCCTGCGCAGCCTGGAGCCGGACGTGCGCGACGCTCCGGGAAACGGCGTGGCCACCGAGATCGGCGAGCTCGCGGAGATCGCGGACGAGGCCTACAAGGACGTCCGCGAGGCGATCCTGGGCCTCCGCGAGTCGGTGACGTCGGCCGACGGGCTCGAGGGAGCGCTCGGCGAGTACCTCCGCAAGTACGCTCGCCAGACGGGGATCAAGGCGACGCTCCACTGCAATGGCAGCGCGCGCCGGGCGATGACCCCGAGAAGCGAGGTCCAGCTCCTCCGCGTGGTCCAGGAGGCGCTCACCAACGTCCGCAAGCACTCCGGGGCGCAGCATGCTGCGGTCAGCCTGAACGCGGAGGACGGGGTGGTCACGCTGGAGGTCACCGACGACGGCGTGGGCTTCGACCCGGGGCGCCTGGAGGAGGCGCTCGACCACGGCTTCGGCCTGCGGTCCATGCGCGAGCGGGTGGAGCTGATCGGCGGTACCCTCGCCGTGCATACTGCGCCGGGCGACGGGACCCGCGTCGAGGTCCGGCTCGAGCAGGAGGAGCTGCGTGCCGCACACGCCACCGTCCCTGCGCGTCCTGCTGGTTGACGACCAGGCGCTCTTTCGCAAGGCCCTCGCCGGACTCGTCAACGCCCAGTTCGACATGACCGTCGTCGGTGAGGCCGACAACGGGCTCGAGGCCCTGGAGCGGGTGCGAGCCCTGGAGCCCGACGTCGTGGTCATGGACGTGAACATGCCGATCGCGGGCGGGGTCGACGGCGTGCTGGCCATCCGCGGAGCGGGCTTCGCGACGAAGATCGTCATGCTCACGATCTCGGAGGACGACGACGACCTCTTCGACGCCATCCGCGCCGGCGCGAACGGCTACCTCCTGAAGAACATCCGGCCCGAGGTCCTGTTCGAGGATCTCCGCGGCGTGATGCGCGGCGAGGCGCCGATCGCCCCGGGGATTGCCCACAAGCTGCTCGACGCCCTTCGCGACGGCCCGCGATCGCACGCCATGGCGGTGCCGCGCGACGGTGAGACGGCCCTGACCCGGCGCGAGACCGAGATCCTCCAGCTCGTGGCGGGCGGGCTGTCGAACAAGGAGATCGCCGCCCGGCTGGTGATCACCGAGGGCACCGTCAAGAACCACGTCCACAACGCCCTCGAGAAGCTGCACCTCACGAACCGGACCCAGGCGGCGGCCTACACGGTGGCCCAGGGCCTGGGGATTCCCGCGCGCCCCCCCGAGCCGCGAGCTTCCGAGCCGCGCCCTTCGGAACCGCGAGCTTCCGAGCCGCGCCCTTCGGAACCGCGGGCTTCCGAGCCGCGCCCTTCCGAGCCCGACCAGGGCTGAGCCCGACCAGGTCACCCTCGGAGCCCGCGCCCATGGAGCAGCCCTCGGCGCCCGCGCCCTTCCGAGCCCGATCTGGGCTGAGCCCGACGAGGTCACCCTCGGAGCCCGCGCCCTTCCGAGCCCGACCTGGGCTGAGCCCGACGAGGTCACCCTCGGAGCCCGCGTCCTGGGAGCAGCCCCCGGCGCCCGCGGCCGAGGAGCAGCCCTCGGCGCCCGCGGCCGAGGAGCAGCCCTCGGTCCCACCCAGCCCTTCCCAATCCCCTCTCGGGGCACACAGCACGTGATTCGATCGGCCTCGCCGGCGCGAAGACCCGCTCGATCGGCCTCGCCGGCGCGAAGACCTGCTCGATTCGATGACCGTGTCCGCATCGCGAGGGCGGGCATCGCGCGGGCATCGCGCGGGCACGGCAATCGGGGCGGCCACGCGGGGCACCACGCGGCGGGGCGCGGGATCGCGGTGATGCGCGCCCGATGCGGCCACGGTCATCAGTTGGCGAAGTCATGTGCGAACCGCGCCGTGGACGCCGGGCGCGGCGCGGGATCGCGGTGATGCGCGCCCGATGCGGCCACGGTCATCAGTTGGCGAAGTCATGTGCGAACCGCGCCGTGGACGCCGGGCGCGGCCGTCCGCGGGCGCGGCGCGGTGCCGTTCGATAGAGAGTCCGCGGACGATTTGTGCCGTCGGGCGGATGGTGACCGGCGGGCGGCACTCCGTAGCATCGCCCGGATCGAGCCTTGCATGGGCTCGCCCGTCCGCAGGAGCCCGACGCCATGTCGGACCCGGTCAAGGTCCTCGTCCTGTACGACCATCCGCTTCTCGGCGAGGGGCTGGGCGCCCTCATGGCGTCCGTTCCCGAACTCGCCGTGGAGCGCGTCGCCATGGGCGATCCGGACGCCATGGAACGGGCGCTCGCCAGCGATGCCGCCGTCGTGATCCTCGAGGAGGGCGGCCCGGTCGGCCTCGTCGATCTGCTCCGCGCCAGCCGCTGCCGGGCCATCGTGGACGTCAGCATCAGCACTTCGCAGGCCTGGACGATCCACCGCGAGGCGATCTCGCCGGACCCGGAATCGCTGATCGACCGGATCATCTCGGCCTGCCTGGGCGACGGCCGCGAGGCCGCCCCGGCGCCCGCCGTCGCGCCGTCGCCGACCCAGGCGATCCCCGCGCTCGCTCCCGCTGCCGGCTGAGAAGCAGGCCCGCCTCCGAACAAGAGCGCCGGCCCGCCGCCGGCCGATGCGCCGGCCGACTCGCGGCCCGAGGCGCCGGCTGAGGAGCAAGCCAGCCCGTTGAGGGGCGCGCCTCCCATCGGCCGACTCGCCGCCGTAGCGCCCGCTGACCCGCCGGCCAACTCGCGGCCGTAAAGCCCGCTGACCCGCCGGTCGACTCGCGGCCGCTCCCGCGAACAACGAATCGCCGGTCGATCACGCGCTTCGTGAGACCCACCCGGAGGTGAATCCTCGCGGCGGGGGAGGCCACGCGCTTCCGGCCTGTCGTAGCATTCCGGCATGGACGAAGGCACGTATCCGGAGGCCGCCGGGCCCTCCTCCCACCTCTCGCGCCCGATCGGCCGCCGGCGCGCGCTGGCCGTCATCGGCTCCTCGGTCGCCGGCATCGTCCTGCTCGAGGGCTGCGGGACCGGCGCCACGCCCGCGCCGCGCGGCTGGCTGACGGCGGACGTCGACCCGACGACGCTCGAGGTGGACAAGCCGGTGCCGGTGCGCTTCGCGGGTTCGGTCGCCGGGGCGTCGATCACCGGCTCGGCGTGGCTCGTCCTGCGCGCCGCGGGGGAGCTGGTCGCCTTCAACCCGGCCTGCCCGCACGCGCGCTGCGCCTACGAGTGGACCGACGAAGCGAAGTTCTCGTGCCTCTGCCACGAGGCGTTCTTCGACCTCGATGGGAACGTGCTCTCCGGGCCGCCCCTCCGCCCGCTCGACGAGTACCGCGTCCGCGAGATCGACGGTCGCGTCGAGATCTACCTCCCCGCCGACTTCGCCACGCCGCGCCCGAGCGCCTGACGACGGGGCGCAGGGTGGGAGCGAAGGGAGGGGCACCGACAGCCTCTTCGCCTGGCGCGTCCGCGCACCATCGTCCACCCGATACAGGCACGCGGCACAGGTCAGGCATGGCTCTCTGTATCCATCTTCTACCCCCCGGCGGATAGGAAGCACGGGCCCGCGGAGGCGACCATTACTCCCGGTGGGGTGTGCCTGCAGGCATGCCCTCGCATTCAACGCGTCGCTACAGGTCCCAACGACAGGTGCCACACATGTTCCGGGTCACGTCCCCGACCAAGATGGACGACCAGCAGCTCAACCGGCTGATCAAGCGCGTCGCGCTGATCCTCGTGGTCGGCACCGTCCTCTTCACAGGCTTCTACATCCTGGATCGCTGGCGCCCGGCCACCACTCCGATCGTGGACCGCCAGCTCTCCGCGCTGGAGCAGCAGGTCCGCGACACGCCCGACGACGTCGCCGTCCGGGGTACGCTCGCGGACACCTACGTCGCCAAGGGCCGCTACGAGGATGCGATCGTCCAGTACAACCTGATCCTCGAGACCGGCAAGGCCGACGAGCTCGCGAAGTTCGGACGCGCCGCCGCCTACACGGGCCTTGGCCGGCTCGACGAGGCCGCCGCGGACTACCAGGCGGTGGTCGAGATTGCCAAGGGCGGCGAGATGGCCAACGTGGACCCGATGCTCCAGGCCTCCTACTACGCCTCGGGCTCCATCGCCATGCAGCAGGGCAGACCCGCCGACGCGATCCCGTTCCTCGAGAAGGCCCTCGCGATCAAGCGCTCGGACGCGGACTCCCTCTACCTGATCGGGACCGCTTTCGTGGCAACCGGCGAGACCGAGAAGGCGGAGGCCGCCCTGCGGTCCGCGATCGCCTTCGTGCCGGTCGGCTGGAGCGAGCCATACGTCGCCCTCGCCGACGCATTCACCAAGGCCGGCAAGGCCGCGGAGGCAGAGTGGGCAGGCGCGATGGCCGACCTGGCAGCCGGCAAGCCCGAGCTGGCCGAGCCGCGCCTGCTGGCGATTGCGAACGGCGACGCCGCCGTCGACGCGGCAATCGGCCTCGGGCTCCTCTACGAGACGAAGGGCGACACCGCCGCCGCGGCCGAGTGGTACGCGAAGGCCCTCGCCATGAGCCCGGGCAACGCCGCCGCGCGCCTCGGCATGAGCCGCGTCGGCCCCGTCGCGACCGCCCTGCCCGCCCTGCCGACGCCCGGCGCGCCGGGCGGGAACGACTGATGACCGACGAGACGAGCCCGGAGCTGGCGGCCGAAGGCCCGGCGGTCCCGCCCGTCGATAGCGGCGAGCCGGCCAGCGCGGACGAGCCGACGAACGAGGAGATGCCGGCCGTCGAGGGCGAGCCCGAAGAGGCGCCCCGTAAGCGGCGACGAAAGGCAATCCTCGCGCTCCTCCTCCTGGGCCTTCTCGCGATGCTGGCGACGATCGCCCTCTGGTATCTCCTCTTCCGCCAGCCCCTTCCGCTGCCGATCCCGGTGATCCCCGCCACGGGTCTTCCCGCCTATGCCACGAGCATCTACGGCGCGAACAACCCGATCGGGATCGCGGTCAGCCCCGAGGGAGACCGGATCTACGTCGCGGACACCGAGGGCGAGCGCGTGGTCCAGGTCTTCGACGCCGGTGGCAACCTCGTGGGCACGGCGCAGCCACCCGAGACGACCGGGACGGAGCACGTCCCGGTCTGGATCGCGATCGACCCGCTCACGAATGAGGTCTACGTCAGCGACCGTCCGACCGGCGAGATCTACATCTACGACCGGGACGGTGCCTACCAGCGGACTCTCACGCTGGCGGCGCCGATCAGCGGCTGGCAGCCGGTGGGCATCGCCTTCGACAAGGAGGGCCTGCTCTACGTCGTCGACCTCGGCGCGGCCACCCCGCGGGTCGAGGTCATCGACCGCACCGCGAGCGTCGTCCGCACCCTCGGCGAGACGAGCCAGCTCAGCTTCCCGAACGGCATCGCCGTCGATCGGGACGGCAACGTCTACGTCGCCGACAGCAACAACGGCCGCCTGCTCGTCTTCGACCCGGCGGGCACGATCCGCGCCCAGATCGGCCGTGGCTCGGGCCAGGGGAACCTCGGCCTGCCGCGCGGCGTGGCCGTCGACGGCAGCGGGCGGGTCTTCGTCGGCGACGCGACCGGCCAGGGAGTGTTCATCTTCCGCACTCCCACGGACGACAACCGGCGTCTCGAGTTCATCGGGTTCGTCGGCGGCGAGGGCGTGGCCGACGGCCAGTTCGAGTATCCCAACGGTGTTGCCGTGGACGGACGCGGACGCGTCTACGTCGCGGACACGGTCAACGACCGCATCCAGGTCTGGAGCTACTGAGCTCATCACGCACGAAAGGGAGGTGGTTTCCGGCCAACGCTCGCCGCCGATCGTGGCGGCCCATCCATTCAACACCCGCAGAGTCAGAGAAAGGAGGTGAGGACAGTGAGGCGATGGACACTCCTGCTTGCAGGGGCCGCGCTCTGGCTGTTCCTTGCCGCGATCCCGGCCCTGGCGGACGGTGGACCCCACGTAGCCGCGACCAACTCCGGCGTCAGCTCGCTGACCGCCGACAGTTGCGCCGGATGCCACCGGGCCCACACCGCGCAGGGAGCACTGCTCCTCGCCGCGACGTCCGAGGAGGCCCTCTGCCTGTCGTGCCACGGCGCGGCAGTCACGGGCGCGACCACGGACGTCATGACCGGCATCCAGTACCAGCCGGCAACGAACGGCACCCGCACGGGCACCCAGTTGGGTGCGCTCCGCAACGGCGGCTTCGACCAGGCCCGGATCGGGGATCCGTTCCGCATCGCCCTCGACAACGCCGGCGGCGTGTCCCGCAAGAGCAAGGTCCAGGTAGCCTCGGTGGCTGCCAACGTCACCTCGGCCCACCTGGAGATGACCGAGAACGGCCTGAGCCAGCCGGGCAAGGCCTGGGGCAACGGGGCCAACGGCTCCGGCGCCGGCCCGATCGTCTCCATCAGCTGCGGCTCCTGCCACAACCCGCACGGGAACGGGCAGTACCGCATCCTCAACCCCATTCCGACGGCAACAGCGGTGGCCCCGAACGTGTTCAGCGCGGCGTGGGTGGTCGAGCTCGTCGACTACGGCGTCGCCGCCGCGGACACGTATCGAACCGCGGCCAGCCATGGCCTGCTCGTCGGTGACACCGTCATCGTCGCGGGCAACTCTCTCTCGAGCGCCAACGTCACGGCCACGGTCGCGACGGTCCCCGCGAACAACACGTTCACGCTCACCGGCGTGAGCGGCGGCCTGGGGACGGGTGGCACTGTGTCGCGGAGCCTTGACTCGGTAGTTGGGGGCGTCCGGGTCACGGACGCGGCCAACCCGACGAACGCCACCCGCAACTACACCGTCATCCAGACGCAGTCGCCGTACCTGCTCCTCGCGAGCGACGTCATCACCGGCGGCTACGCGGCGACCTCCGGTGACTACTTCCACTACCAGGTGCCGTGGAATGCCGTCTCGGGCTCCACCATGGACGCGCCGAACGGAATCCCGGGCACCTCCACGTTCTCGTCGAACGGATTCGGCCAGCAGATCACGGCGTGGTGCAGCTCCTGCCACACCCGGTACTACGCCTACCAGGAGCCGCTCACCGACCCGGCCGACGGGACGGTCGGCGCCGCGTACAACACCGCGCGGCCGGACGATTCAATCTTCAAGTACCAGCACCGTACGCGCGGCGCAAGTGGCCGAGGATGCGTCACGTGTCACGTGTCGCACGGCACCAACGCCGTGATGGACGGCGCCTACAGCTCCACGTTCCCGTACCCGGACACGACGGTGTCGGCAAGCAGCCGGCTCCTGAAGGTCGGCAACCGTGGCACGTGCCAGCTGTGCCACGATCCCACGGGGACCATCAAGATCGGTGACCAGTATCCCGCTGGGCCGATCCCAGGCACACCGTAGAAGCGGACGGATCCTGGCGGTCGCTCGCGAGGGCGACCGCCAGGTCCATCGAGGAAATGGGCACCTGATGACAGCGATCCGGGCGTCACTTCGCGCCATCGTGATCGGGCCTCCGGCGAGCGGTTGGCCGAGGGCGTCGCGCTCGCGGCACTCGCGCCGGCGTTGGTCACGGTCTGGCTGTTCCTTGCCGCGATCCCGGCCATGGCGGACGGCGGACCCCACGGATCCGCGCCCAACTCCGGCGCGAGCCCCCTGACTGCCGACAGTTGCGCCGGGTGCCACCAGGCCCACACCGCCCAGGGGTCATCACTCCTCAGCACCACGGGTGACGAGGCACTCTGCCTGACGTGCCACGGCGCGTCAGTCACGGGCGCGACAACCGACGTCATGACCGGTATCCAGTACGCCCCGGGCACCCTCGGGGTCCGCAGCGGCACCGCGCTCGGCGCCCTCCGCGGCGGCGGCTTCGACCAGGCGCGGATCGACTCGGGTCACCCGGCCCGGTGGCTCGGAACGAACCTCCTGTCGTCGTCGGACGACCAGCGGGCGAAGGTGTCCGTCCTGGCCGCCCCCCAGGACGTGACCTCCGCGCATCTCAACCTCACTGAGAACGGGCTGAGCGCCCCCGGGCGGGCCTGGGGCAACGGCCCCGACGAGGGTGGGCTCGGCGCGACCATCAACCTCAGCTGCGGTTCCTGCCACAACCCGCACGGGAACGGACAGTACCGCGTCCTGAACCCGATCCCGGGCGACGGGCCGACCGGTCCCCTCGTGGAGGCGACGGCCAACGCGAACGTGACCGATGCCGCCCTGCCCGCATCGGGCGACGCCCGCAACTACACGGTCATCCAGGTGAAGGGCACGACGGCCGGCGCGTCGTCCTACATGCTCTATGCCAGCGACGTGCTCGACGCGCAGATGGCGACGCCGACCAAGCCCTGGCCCGTCGGCGACTACTCGGCCACCGGTGGCGACTACTGGCACGTGCGCGTGCCGTGGAACAGCACGACGGCGGCGGCCGACGCCCCCAACGGCATCCCGAGTGCCCTGCCCGGACAGCCCGCGTTCCAGGCCCAGATGACCGCCTGGTGCCTGACCTGCCACTCCAGGTACGTCTCCGCGAGTGCGGAAGACGCATATCCGGATAGCATGTTCACGTACCGCCACGAGACGGCGGGCAACAGGGCCTGCACGACCTGCCACGTCGCGCACGGATCGAACGCCCGGATGGAAGGGCCCTTCTCCGCGACGATGCCGTTCCCGGACGGTTCGGCGCCAAGCTACTCGATCGGTGGATCCACCGGCGACAGCCGGCTCCTGAAGGTCGACAATCGGGGCACGTGCCAGCTCTGCCACGACCCGACGTACACGGAACCCCGCAACCAGTATCGCGGCCCCACGCCGACACCGGGCGTCCCGTGATCCTCGCCACGTAACGACTCCCAGTGGTCGCCCTGGACGGCGACCGGGACCCAGAGGCCACGCCTGACGATGAACCACAACTCGCGTCCCCCGCGCCGCCGCGCAGGCCCCCTCTTCGGGGCCTTCCTCCTCGTGGTCACCGCGGCCCTGGCGTTCACCCCGGTCGTCCCGACGGCGGGCGCGATCGACCCGACGCTCGATCCGACGCCCCCGCCCGCCCAGGTGACGCTCACCAAGTTGGTCGACAACACCGGCGGCGGGACGGCCACCGCGACCGACTGGACCCTGAGCGCGACCGGGCCCACGACGATCTCCGGGCGCACCGGTGACCCCGCCATCACGAACGCCGCGGTCGAGGCCGGGACGTACACCCTCGCCGAGTCGGGCGGCCCGACTGGCTACATCGCGGGTGCCTGGAGCTGTACCGGGGGGACGCTCACGGGAAGCAGCCTTGTCCTCACCGCCGGCGAGATCGCGAGCTGCTCGATCACCAACACGTTCATCCCGCCCGAGCACGCCCCGACCCGGAGCCCACGCCCACCCCGACACCGGAGCCCACGCCCACCCCGACACCGGAGCCCACGCCCACCCCGACACCGGAGCCCACGCCCACCCCGACACCGGTGGTCGTGCGCGGAACCCTGGCCCTGACGGCCGACGCGCCCACCGTCGGGCGCCGCAGAGTGGACCCGGGCGCCGTCGTCACGGTGAACCTGGCCGCCCGCGTCCTCGACGACGCCAGGGACGTCCGGCTGGTTGCGGCCATCCCTCCCGGCTGGACCGTCGCGGGCACCGGCGGCGGCAGGATCGACCCGTTCAGCGACTCGGTCACGTGGGGGATCGGCGACGTCGGGGCCGGCGCCCGGCCCACGGCCACGTTGCGGCTGCGGGCGCCATTCCGGTCGCCTGCCGGCAGGCCTGCGTACGACGAGGTGCTCACGGCGCGCCTGGAGCACGCCGACGGGATCCTCGACACCGCGAGTGTCCAGCTGCGCGTCGCCCCGGAGATCGTCGTGGAGCACGTGACCTTCGCCCGCGTCGACAATGCGAGCCAGGTCGTCAGCTACCTGGCGCCGGACGTGCCGCTCGACGGGTTGGGCGAATTCGAGCTCTTCCGGATCCGCTTCCAGGTACGCAACGCCGATCTGCTGTCGACCGCCCTGACCCCACGCCTCCAGTACCGCCTCGCGGGTGCCCTCGAGTTCGTCGACGTGCCGAACGAGGGGCCGGTGGACGGCCTGCCGTTCTACCTGGGGACCGAATGGCGTCCCGTCGCAGGTGGCCGGGGAACCCTTCCCGGCCCCGCCGAGGAGTCGATCGCCGACGTCCGGTCTTCGCGAACGCGATCGGGACGACGACACCCAGGAACCAGTCGGCGGCAGGCGCCTGATGCAGGCATCCAGGACCCGCGCCTTCGGGCTGGCCGGAGACACCTACTCCGAGATCGAGTTCACGGTCAAGTCGTCGCTCGATCTTCCGTTCAACCAGGACTTCGAGTTCCGCCTCGCCGACGGCGGCCGGCCCATCCAGGGCGCCGTGACGGCGGTGGTGATGCAGCGGTCCGCAGCCGCCCGTCGTGCTCTCGCCGGGACAGCACGATGGTCGCTACGTCGGCCCGCCCGTGGACGCGCGGCGTTCGCCGGTGAGCCAGGTGGACTTCCCGTTGGTGACGCCCACCGTGATGGCCACGGCCGGGCAGATGGCGAACCAGGCCCCCATCTACCGGCTCGCGATCGCCCTCCCGACGACGCCCGGCACGCAGGCGCCGTTTGCCGCGCCCTTCACGTCGCCTCACACCCCCGACGTGTCGCTCGGTGTCGGACACGTGCGCGACCTGCCATCGGGCGCACGTCGCCCAGGGGGGGACGCTGCTGACCTCCGCGTCCCCACAGAGCACGCTCTGCTTCACCTGCCACGACGGCAGCGGCTCCAACCTCAACACGAAGGCGCAGTACACGGCCTCCCCGGCGAACAATGCGGCGACGCGCAGCTACTACCGCCACGACGCCACCGTCCCGACCACGCACACCCTCGCCGGAGACGACGAGTTCGGGGGCGTCGCCAACCGGCACAGCGAGTGCGGCGACTGCCACAACCCGCACAACGCCACGACCGCCCTCTCCACGCAGACGTCGGCCGGCTGGACGGTGGCCGGCCAGAACGTGGCGGTCTCGGGAGTCGCCGTGACGAACGGGGCAGCGCTCACGTCGCCCACGTACACCTTCCTTGACGGCACGGTCGGGAACCAGCCGACACTCGAGTACCAGGTCTGCCTCAAGTGCCACTCCGGGTTCACCACGCTGAACTCGAATGCCGGCCAGCCGCCCTCCCGGTACGTCCTGGACAAGGCGGTCGAGCTCAACCCTGCCAACGCGTCAACTCATGCGGTCGAGGCAGCCGGGACGAACGGGACGACCGCGATGGGTCTCAGCCTGAGCGGGACGTCTCCGTACAAGCAGTGGAACTTCACGACGGCCAGCACGATCCGCTGCGTGAACTGCCACGGCGACCCCGGCAAGTTCAACGCCACGACGCCGCCGGCCGCCGGCTCGGACCTGGCACCCCACGCGAGCCAGTACCGCGGGATCCTGTTCCAGAACTACCGGGATCGCGCGCTGAAGACTTCTGGCGACGGGTACGCCGCCGCCGACTTCGCGCTGTGCTACGTCTGCCACGCGGAGGAGCCCTTCACGAACGGCGATTCTGCCCGCTCGAACTTCCGATACCACGCGTTGCACGTCTCGGAGCTCTCGGGGGGCGCCGGCGGCGCGGACATCGACACGCCCGGGGCCGGCCAGGGAACCGCCATCTGCGCCGAGTGCCACTTCCGTATTCACTCCACGGCGCTGCGCACGGGCACGCAGGGTGCGTACACGCGCCTCGTGAACTTCGCGCCGAACGTGACCGCCTCCACGACTCGGGGCGTTCTCGCGTTCACGCCGACGGTCCGGGATCACGTCCGGCAGTTGCACGCTCACTTGCCACGGGGAGGACCACAACCCGGAGACGTACTGACCCACAGGCGAACCGGGACCACGCGGGTCTGTGGCGGGTGTGGTGGTCTGGCCGCGACGCCGGCTCAGTTGCGATCATCGACGCCAGGCAGGATGCATCCCGACCACCGCCTCGGATCGGACGGCGCCGCGCTCGCACCCGGCCCGCCGACGCCCGTATACTCGGCGCTGGGCCTCACGGGGGCTCTGCCTGCGGGGGCCGCCCCCGCCGCCCCGACCACCCGCACTGGGGAGCCGCACACCGATGGATCTCCGCCGCCAGGGCCAGGTCATCCGCTCGTGGCTCTGGCTCCTGGTCGCCAGCGTGCTCCTGGCCGGCGGCGCCGCCTACCTCGTCTCGAGCGCGCTGCCCAAGGTCTACGAGGCGAAGGTCACCCTCATCGTGGGCCAGTCGATCAGCGCCGCCAACCCCAACTACAACGACATCCTGGTCAGCCAGCGGATCTCCCAGACGTACGCGGACCTGGCCACCACCACGCCCATCCTGGCCCAGGTGATCGCCGACGCCGGCCTGGCCGTCACGCCGACGAGTTCCGCAAGCGCGTGGTCGCGACGGCGCCGCGCGACTCCACCATGGTCACGATCACCGTGCAGGACGGCGACGCCAGGCCGCGCCGCCGACCTCGCCAACGCCATCGCCGCACCAGCTGATCGCCGCGTCGGACGCCGTGACCGGCCAGAGCGGGCAGGTCCAGGAGTTCGTGCGCGAGCAGATCAGCGCCACCCAGCTCCAGATCCAGGAGACCCAGACCGAGATCGACCGCCTCTCCGCCCTCCCGGCCCGGACCGCGGCGGAGGAGCAGCAGCTCCAGGCCCTGCAGGGCCGGATCACGAGCCTGCGCGGGTCCTACGCCTCGCTGCTCGGCCTCTCCGCAGTCGTCGTCGAACCTGATCACCGTGGTGGACCCGGCCACGCCGCCCGAGCAGCCCGCCTCCCCGCGGGTCCTGCTCAACACGCTCCTCGCCGCGCTCGTCGGGCTGCTCCTGGCGCTCGGCATCGCGTTCACCATGGAGTACCTCGACGACACCGTGAAGTCGTCCGAGGACGTGGAGGCCGCGACCGGCCTGCCCACCCTCGGCACGGTCCTCAAGATGAAGGGCGAGAAGGGCCGCAGCGAGATCTACCGCCTGGCCACCCTCCTCTACCCGCGCGGGCCGGCCGCGGAGGCCTACCGGACGCTGCGCACCAACCTGGAGTTCGCCGCCGTGGACGAGCCCGTCCGGACGCTCCTCGTGACGAGCTCCATCCCGAGCGAGGGGAAGACCACCACGTCGGGCAACCTCGCCGTCGCCTTCGCCCAGGCCGGCCGCCGGGTGATCCTCGTCGACGCGGACCTTCGCAAGCCGGGCATCCACAAGCTCTTCGACCTGCCCAACGACGGCGGCCTGACCTCCCTCCTGCGGACCGACGACGTGGCCATCGACGACGTCGCCCAGGCCACGGAGCAGGAGCACCTGCGGGTCGTCACCACGGGACCGCTGCCGCCCAACCCCGCCGAGCTCCTGGGGTCCCAGCGGATGCAGGACGATCCTCGAGCGCCTTGTCGCCGCCGCGGACCTCGTGATCGTGGACAGCCCGCCGCTCCAGGCCGTGACCGACGCGGCCATCCTCTCGGCCATCACGGACGGGACCCTCCTGGTGATCGACGCGGGGCGCACCCGCCGGGCCGCCGCCGGCCACGGTCGCGAGGCGCTGGCCAAGTCCGGCGCCCGCATCCTGGGCGCCGCCCTCAACCGCCTCTCCCAGCGCGCCCGCAGCGACTACGTCTACTACGACTACTACGGGGCGTACGGGGCCGAGGCAGCGTCGAAGAGCGGCTCCAAGGGTGCGATCGCCTCCGGTTCACCGGCTGACCGGCACGGCTGACCGCCTGGGGAAGGCGAGACCGCGTGCGCGTCCTGGTCATCAGGATCAACCACTGCCCGGAGGTGCCTCGTGTTTGAGGATCTCCCGGCGCGCTTAACCTCGATTTCCGGGCACAGGCGTCTTCTCGCGACCGCCTCTGCGCAAGGCGGCCGTGTGGGGGGCGGCCGCCGCATCCGCCGTGGCTGCGGGCATTCTCGCTGGCAACGGTGACGGTGTTCGCGCGGCCCTGGTGGCCGGAGCGTCCTTCCTCGCAGCCGTCGGTCTCCGGTTCGGGGCGGGTGCGCTGCTTGTCTTCCTCTTCGCAGCAGCTGCACTGCCGCTGTCCTCGCAGGCGTTCGGGTCTGTCCCGCTTGCCGTCGTCGTCGTAGCGCTCGCAGCGGTCTATGGATTTGCGGGCGGGGCGAGAGTGCGCAGCATTGCACGGCTGCCCCTGGCGGTTCGCGTCGGTGCCACCGGCCTCTTGGCGGCCTCGGTCCTCTCCATCGTCAACGGCGGGTTCGCGGAAGTGGGCGACCAGTTGCGCCAGTTGGCCTATCTCGTCGCTGGGCTGGTCCTTGTCGCGACCATCTGGCGCTCGGCAAGCCATCGCGATGTCGAGAAGTACCTCTTCGCGATCGCGGTCGGGGGGATCGCCGCCTCAGCGCTTACGCTGCTCCAGGTGCTATCGCCTCAGCTCGCCATCCCGGGTGTGCTGCAGGGCGGCGGCTCGGGAGTAGTCCTGGATGTCGGCGGCGGCCTGAACCGTGCGAACGGGCCGATCGGGGACTACGAACTGATGGCGGAGTACCTGGCCACGTGCCTCATGGTGCAGGTCGCGTTGCTGGTCTTCACACGGCCTCGCTGGGCGCTCGCCCCCGTTGCTGCCGGCACGGTCCTGACGGTCCTTGCGCTGATCCAGACCGGCACTCGCAGCTCTGCTGTGATCGCGGCGGCCGGCGCGGCGGTAATCGTCGGCGCGGCGATCATCGGGCGGCGAGGGCGGGGAGTCACTCTCACACTCGCGGCTGCTCTTGTCGCAGCGCTTCTCCTGCCATCCATCATCGCCACCGTGCAGGATCAATCGCTCTCCGGCTTCCTCTTCGAACGCTTCTCCCTGGGCTCCGGGCTTGAGTCCGGCCTTGGCGCGAGGTTGCCCATCTGGAGTTCGATGCTGTCCAGGATGTCCGATCCTCTCGGGCAGATCCTGGGTAGTGGACCGGCGTTTCCCTACGCTGCGGTCGGCACCTTCCCCCACAGCCTCCCGATCACCCTGTTGATGACCGTGGGCATCCTGGGACTCGCGTCGTTCGTCCTTTTCGCCGGCGGTGTCGTCGCTGCGATGCTCCGGGCAATAGGAAGCCGGCGCGACTCCTATTCGTTCGTCCTGGCGGTGGTCTGCGCCACGTTCCTGGTGAACGAGGTCAAGATCGAATTCGTCCGAGTCCCTCAGTACATCGTGTTCGTGTGGGGCGTTTTCGGACTCGCGCTTGCCGCCGGGTCGACCTCAATCGAGGAACCCCCATCTGGCCACCCCGTGATCGGGCGGTCCGCGCGGCGCGCGTCATGGAGTTCGGCCCCTGCACGTTCCCGGCCCGGTCCCGGGCTGCCCGGCAACGAGAGGGAGGATCCCGTCAGCGCGGCCATCCGCCCGTTGATCCTGGCGGAATGACATCGAGTCGCGTGCACTGCCCGCGGCGAGACTGCCGGAACAGAACGGGGTTGAAGGACTCGAGTGTTGCGGTTTCAAGGTACACGCGGCGGACATGGGCCATCAGGTCCGCCCGGATCGCCCGCACCGTCCTCGCCTCTGCGCCCTCAGTGTCGATCTTCACCACATCGATCGTCGCGGTGTCCAGGAGCACCCGTTCGAGGACGTCGTTGATAGCGAGGCAGTCCACTTCGATCGACATGCCCGTCTCCACGTCGATGCCACCGTAGCGGCCGGTTGGCTCCACCCCGAATTTGACGCGCCCAGCGACGTCTGCCACGGCCGTGCCGTCGAGTGAGTAGCGATCCCCGAACCCTGCGAGGTTGCTCCTCAGCCGAGCCAGGTTGCGCGGATTCGGTTCGAAGCACCAGCAGCGGACGTCCGGGTTCCTCGTCAGAAAGTAGAGCGCGCTCACGCCGATGTTCGACCCGATGTCGACGGCGGTCCTGATGTCCCTCGGCGACCGATAATCGAGGCGGCAGAAGACTTCGTTGACCGTGAGAAGGTCGTGGTGGGAGTCGAGGGTCAGCGTCCTCCGTCCCAATGGCGTTCGGACCGTGCACTCATAAGGATACTGGCCCGAGGCTGAGAGGTATCTCCACAGCTCTCGCCATGGCCTCGGATACACGCGGACCATGTTGACAAGCGCCCCAACGTGACGGGCCTCGAACGGGGCACGCAGGATGACGCGGAGAGACCGTCCGCCGACATTCATGACTTCGGGAGCTCGGGCCGGACCACGGGGCCGAGCAGAGCCGCCTCGACAACCATCGGGCCGACCCAGACGAGCGGTAGCCACGTGACGAGCGGGATGAGCACGGCACCGTCACCTCTCGGTCATTGATGGTAGGAGCCTGGCAATTGCCAGGGTCGGGACGGACACCGAGGCGGCCGTCTCCCGCCGTGACCCTCAGGCAGGCGGTGTGGATGTCCGAGGGAGGGACCGCCATCGCCAGAGGGTATCATCCGTCTCTGAGCGTGATTGCCGACGTTCCACGACGAGCGGGACATCCTCGCTGGTCGCTCTGGCTGGACCTGAAGAATTATCGCCCGGATGATCCCGGCGGCCTTGGAGGACGATGACGACGAAGAAGGCCCTGATCACGGGGATCACCGGACAGGACGGCTCGTATCTCGCCGAGCTGCTGCTCGCGAAGGGCTACGAGGTCCACGGGCTGATACGCCGCTCCAGCTCGTTCAACACCGGCCGGATCGACCATCTCTACCGGGACCCTCATGAGCCCGACATCCGCCTCTTCCTGCACTACTCGGACCTGACGGACTCATCGTCGCTCGTCACCTTGCTCAACCGGATCAAGCCCGACGAGGTCTACAACCTCGGCGCCCAAAGTCATGTTGGCGTCAGCTTCGAGATGCCGGAGTTTACGGCCGATACGGCCGGTATGGGGGCGCTCCGCCTCCTTGAGGCGGTCCGCCACGCCGACTGGCCGATCCGCTTCTACCAGGCCGGAAGCAGCGAGATGTTCGGAAAGGTGGTCAAGAGCCCGCAGAGCGAGACGACCGCCTTCTGCCCGCGCAGCCCGTACGCCGTCTCGAAGGTCTTCGCGCACTGGATGACGATCCAGTATCGCGACGCCTACGGTCTCTTCGCGGCGAACGGAATCCTCTTCAATCACGAGTCCCCTCGCCGGGGCGGGACGTTCGTCACGCGCAAGGTCACGAGGGGCATCGCGGCGATTCTCGCGCGAAAGCAGGAGAAGGTGTATCTCGGGAACCTCGACGCGAAACGCGACTGGGGGTATGCGCCAGAGTACGTCGAGGCGATGTGGCTCATGCTCCAGCAGACTGAGCCAGACGACTTCGTGATCGCGACGGGGGAGATGCACACCGTCCACGAGCTGGTGTCGAAGGCTTTCGCCATGGCCGGGCTCGACTGGCAGGACCACGTGGAGATCGATCCGCGCTACTTCCGACCGACGGAAGTGGACGAGCTCTGCGGCGACTCGTCGAAGGCGCAGCGCATCCTGGGCTGGAGCGCTCGAACTACGCTCGACGAGCTCATCCGCATCATGCTGGAGGCCGACCTCACCGCCGTGGGCCTGGCGAACGCTCTCCGATGACCGAAACACGGACGCTACCATTCAGGCGGGTGGGCGTCGGAACCGCCGACATCACGGCCGATGACAAGCGCCGAGTCGCCGCCGTTCTCGACTCGGGGCGTCTTTCGTCCGGACCGATGATGGCGGAGTTCGAGGCACGGTTCGCAGAGTTGCACGCGTGCCGGAATGCCGCGATGTGCAACAGCGGGACCGGCGCGCTTCAACTTGCGCTGCAGGCGCTCAAGGAACGATACCGATGGCCTGATGGCAGCGAGGTCCTCGTCCCCGCGATGACGTTCGTGGCGACGGTGAACGTCGTTCTGTTCAACCGATTGACGCCCGTGCTCGTGGATATCGACCCGGTCGCGTTCACCCTGGATCCGGCCCTGCTGGAAGCTGCGGTCACGGAGCGGACGGTAGCCGTCGTCCCCGTCCACCTCTTTGGCCAGCCGGCCGACATGACGTCGATCATGGAGTTCGCGAAGCGTCATGGCCTCAGGGTCGTGGAGGACTCGGCCGAGACCGTGTTCGCGACCCACCGCGGGCGACCTGTCGGCTCCTTCGGTGACTTCGGATGCTTCTCGACGTACATGGCCCATCTCGTGACGACGGGAGTCGGCGGCCTCGCACTGACGAACGACGCCGAGAACGCCGTGCGGTTCCGCAGCCTCATGAACCACGGACGGAATCCCCGATACCTCACGATCGACGACGACGACGTGGGCGACGACGAGGAACTCATTCGCGTCGTCTGGAGCCGCTACGACTTCACGTCGATCGGCCAGAGCTTCAGGGCGACGGAGATGGAGGCCGCCCTGGGTATCGGCCAGCTCGAGCGCCGTTCGTCAATGCTCGAGCGTCGCCGAACCGTGGCCGCCCAGCTGGTCGAGGCGCTGGCTTCGCCGGACCTCCAACTCCCGACGGTCGCCGACGGCAACGAGCACGCGTTCATGATGTTCCCGATCGTCTGCCGGCGTCCCGGGCTGCGAGACCGTCTCGTCGTGGCGCTGGAACGGTCCGGGGTCGAGACTCGTTTCCTCCTCCCTATCCTGGGTCAACCCTGCTATCGGGGCGTCCTCGAGACCGCACCGGGTCGGTACCCTGCGGCGGAGTACGCGCTTGCGAACGGGTTCTACATCGGTTGTCACCAGAACCTGACCGACGCCGACGTGGCGCACGTCGCCACCGTCGTCCGCTCGATCGTGGCGGCTTCATGGTGACCGGCTACTGGCGGGCCCGCCGCGTCATGGTGACCGGTGGGGGCGGCTTCCTCGGTCGGCGAGTGGTCGATCGCCTCGCGTCGCTCGGGGCGGATGGCATCTTCGTCCCGCGGAGCCACGAGTACGACCTTCGAACGGAGAGCGGCATCAAGGACGCGCTCGCTCAGGGAACGCCCGACACCGTCATCCACCTGGCGGGCCTGTCCGGAGGAATCGGCGCGAACAGAGAGCTGCCGGGCCGCATGTTCTACGACAACGCGATCATGGGCATCCGGCTCATCGAGATGGCTCGGCTGGCGAGGCGTCCGGAAGTTCGTCACGCTGGGGACCGTCTGCAGCTACCCCAGGAACACCGCCGGTCCCGTTCCGCGAGGAAGACCTCTGGAACGGGTATCCGGAGGAGACGAACGCGCCGTACGGACTGGCGAAGAAGATGCTGCTCGTCCAGGGTCAGGCGTATCGAGAGCAGTACGGGTTCGACTCGATCCACCTGGTTGCCGTGAACCTGTACGGACCCGGAAGACAAGTTCGACACGGCGACAGTCGCACGTCATCCCCGCGCTCATCCGCAAGTGCGTCGAGGCTCGCGAGGCTGGCGCGCTCCTCGATCGAGGTGTGGGGCACCGGAGCGGCGTCACGCGAGTTCCTCTACGTCGACGACGCCGCGGACGGGCATCGTCCGCGCCGCCGAGCTGCTACGACGGTGCCGAGCCGGTGAACCTGGGCGCCGGACGCGAGGTCACGATCCGCGAGCTTGTCGCGCTCATCGCCGAGATGACGGGTTTCGAGGGCGAGGTCCGCTGGGATCCGACCAAGCCCGACGGGCAGCCGCGTCGAGCGCTGGACACGTCACGGGCACGAGAGCGCTTCGGCTTCGTGGCGCAGACACCCTTCGAGGAGGGCCTTCGCCGGACGGTCGACTGGTTCGAGCAGCACCGCGACGAGGTGCGGTGATGACGGATCGGCAACGGACAAGGCCCCGGCGGCTCCTCATCCACTGCCCAGGGTCGTCATCGAGCCGAAGGGCGGCGCGATCGAGTGGCTCGAGCTCTGGCGGTTCCGCGACCTCTTCGTGATCCTCGCCGAGCGGGACATCCGTCTCCGCTACCGGCAGACGGCGCTCGGCGTGGTGTGGGTCGTCCTGCAGCCGCTGGCGGCCGCGCTGATCTTCGCGGCCGTCTTCGGGCTGTTCGCGAAGCTCCCGTCCGACGGCACGCCGTACCTCCTGTTCGTGTTCGCGGCGATGCTGCCCTGGAACCTGTTCTCGGGCGGTGTCCAGCGAGCCGGCAACAGCCTGATCACGGATGCCCGCCTCATCACGAAGATCTACTTCCCGCGGGCGATCATTCCCGATCGCGAGCGTCTCGGCCGTGCTGCTCGACTTCGCGGTCGCCGGCGCTCGTGATGCTCGTGCTGATGCTCCTCTACGGGACGCCGTTCACCTGGGCCGATCCTCGCGCTGCCCGGTCTGATCGTGATCACGCTGGCGATCACGTCGGCGTGAGCCTGTTCTTCTCGGCGCTCAACGTCTACTACCGCGACTTCTCGTACGCCTTGCCGTTCATCCTCCAGGTCTGGATGTACGCCTCGCCGGTCGTCTACGCATCGAGCCTGGTGCCGGAGCGCTGGCAGACTGCTCTACGGCCTCAACCCGCTCGTCGGAGTGATCGACGGCTTTCGCTGGGCCCTCCTCGGCGCGCCCGCCGCCGACGACCACGCTCGTCGAGTCCGCGGTGATCGCATCCCTGATGCTCGTGGTGGGCGCGGCCGTGTTCAAGCGCGTCGAGCGCAGCTTCGCGGACGTCATCTGATGGCCGAGATCGCGATCCGCGCAGAGGGCTTGGGCAAGTCGTACCGGATCGACCACGAGGCGCGGCGCCAACTACCGGACGCTTCGCGAGTCGCTCGCGTCTCTCGCGGCGCGGCCGCTGCGACGGAGCTCCGGAAGCAGCCACGAGACGATCTGGGCGCTGAAGGACGTGTCGTTCGAGGTCCAGCGCGGCGAGGCGGTCGGCATCATCGGCCGGAACGGGGCCGGCAAGAGCACCCTGCTGAAGATCCTCTCGCGCATCACCCGACCGACCACCGGCCGCGCGGAGGTCTACGGTCGCCTCGGGTCGCTTCTCGAGGTCGGGACCGGCTTCCACCCGGAGCTGACCGGCCGGGAGAACATCTTCCTCAACGGCGCGATCCTCGGGATGAGCCGGCGCGAGATCCAGCGGCGCTTCGACGAGATCGTCGACTTCGCCGAGACCGAGCGATTCCTGGACACCCCCGTGAAGCGCTACAGCACCGGGATGTACATGCGCCTCGCTTTCGCGGTCGCAGCGCATCTTCAGACCGGACATTCTCGTCGTCGACGAGGTCCTGGCGGTCGGTGATACGGCGTTCCAGGCGAAGTGCCTGGGCAAGATGGAGGATGTGACAACTCAAGGACGAACGGTGCTCTTCGTGAGCCACAACATGGCTGCCGTCACGCAACTGTGCACGAGGGCGCTGCTAATCGACGCGGGCCGCGTCCAAGCCGAAGGTTCACCAGACGAGGTGATCACTCGGTATCTTGGCAGCGGCAACCAGGAGGGCAGAGCAGACCTGAGCACGCGAAAGGGGCCTGTCGGTAGGGGGAGTGCCGTTTTCGAATGGGCCGAGGTGCGAAATCGTCGCGACGAGATGTGCCAGGACTTCTCGATTGGAGATGAAGTCAGGGTAGCAATCGGGCTGCGTCTTGCGCCGACCCGCCGTCTCGCGAGACTCCTACTGTCCATTCGCGCAGCTGATGGGACGCCAGTGGCGTTGATTTCGACCGACGATTTCGAGTTCGTGCTTGATAACGGGCGCAAATCGCGAAGCATTTCGGTCGATTTCGAGGACATCCGCCTCTACCCGGGCTCATATCACATCACCCTCTGGACCACCGACAGCACGGACACGGAGGAGTACGACCGCGTAGAGGACTGTCTCGTGTTCCGGATCGTGGACGGCGGCAAACTAACGAACAGGTGGCTTCCACGACACGCCGGCATCATCTTCCTCACCCCGGCGTGGAGTAGTCGACCTGACGAGCTGGCAATTGAAGCCAGCCCCCGCCCACGAGACCAATCGGCACTCCCTGGATGAGCAGCGGCGTCCACCCCATGGACCCGGTCGTCAGCGTCATCCTCCCGGTCTACAACTGTCCCCGCTACGTCGGGCGGGCGGTCGAGAGCATCCTGGCCCAGACCTACACCGATTTCGAGTTGATCGTCATCGACGATGGCTCCGAAGATGAGACGCTTGCCGTGGTGAGCCGATACACGGACCCGAGAATCCGCCTCCTCACGCAGGCAAACCGGGGCCTGGCTGGCGCACTCAACCGCGGCATCGAACTTGCCCGCGGACGTTACATCGGGCGCCAGGATCAGGACGACGTGGCTTTTCCGGAGCGCCTGGCCAGGCAGGTGGCGTTCATGGATGCACACCCTGACTGCGCGCTGGTCGGGACTTGGGCGGAGATATGGCGGGAGGACGAGAGAACCAAGCGCACACACGCGTTTCCGAGCGACAACGCGGACCTGAAGTTCCGGCTGTTACTGGACAACCTCTTCGTCCATAGCTCGGTGATGGTTCGCCGGGCCGCACTTGACCGGATCGGGGTGTATTGCACCGACCCAGGCAGGCAGCCGCCAGAAGACTACGAACTCTGGTCGCGAATCGCCCGAGAGTACGACGTCGCAAACCTTCCCGAGGTCTTGCAGGTCTACCGGGAAGTCGAGGGCAGCATGTCGCGGATTGGACCTTCGCCATTCACGGAACACCTGGTGACGATTTGCGCGGAGAACATCGCCTGGGCCGCTGACGTCGAGTCCTCCGATGCGCAGGTCATCAATGTCGCCTCGCTGTTTCACCGCGCGTTCCACCGGGTGCAGGGCCGGCCGGACTTCGTCGCGATGCGCGACATACTTCGACGGGCCGCCACGCGGATCTCGCCCGATGACAGGCAGCGGTCCTCGCGTGACGCCGAAATGTACGCGGACTTGCTGCGCGATCGATGGCGGGAAATGCGCTACGGCCAGGACTGGCGCCGACATGTCATTCGCTTGGCGCGAGGCGTCGCCCGCCTGGCCCGGGGATCCTGAAACGTCGGGGCGAGGCAGGCCCGTGAGATGCTGCGTGATCGGTGGCGCAGGCTTCATCGGTAGTCACGTCACGCGCCTGCTTGCTGACTCGGGACGGGACGTGGTGATCCTGGGCAGGCGCAGCCGACCGGACACGCGATTGCTGCCTCGGGTCCGGTATATCTCCGGGGACTACGGTAGCCGTGCCGCATTGCAGCACGTGTTGGACGGCGTAGACGAGGTCATCCACCTCGCCTACGCGACCGTCCCGCAAACCAGTTTCGAGGACCCGCTCTTCGATCTCCAGTCCAATCTGCCTGCGACGGTGCAGCTCCTTCAGGACGCCGCCTTCGCCGGTGTCGCGAGGTTCGTGTTTGTGTCCTCTGGCGGGACCGTGTACGGCGTCACAGCCTCGCTGCCGATCGATGAGGATCATCCGACGAACCCGATCTCGCCCTACGGCATCACCAAGCTCACCCTTGAGAAGTACGCCGAAATGTTCCGGGTGGTATCGGGCCTGCCCGTTGTGGTCGTGCGGCCCGCCAACGCCTACGGAGAAGGGCAACAGGCTCTCGGCGGACAAGGGTTCATCGCGGCGGCCATGCATTCGATCGTCCGCGGCCGGGAAGTCCGCATCTTCGGACCAGAAGGCACCGTCCGTGACTACATCCATGTCACTGATGTTGCCAGCGGCGTCGTGGCCGCGCTGGAGCATGGCGAGGTTGGCAACACGTACAACATCGGGACAGGCAGCGGCAAGAGCAACCGCGAGGTACTGAGCGAGATTGAGCCATTCGCCACACGTGCTGGTCTTCCACTGCTCACCAGGACGCTTCCGCAGCGCCTGTTCGACGTTCCGGCCAACGTGCTCGACAGCCGCAAGCTCGAAGCTGTGTCGGGTTGGCGGCCCAAGGTCGACTTTGCATCGGGGATCGCGCGGGCCTGGGACGCCGTGCTCTGCAGTCATCGCGGATAGCCGGGGACAGGTCGTGCGCATCCTGCTGGCCTGTGAGTTCTACCATCCGTCTGTCGGCGGAGTGCAGGAGGTCATGCGCCAGCTCGCAGAACGGTTTGTCGCGCGCGGGCACAGCGTGACTGTCGCAACCACCTACCTGCCGGAGCGCCAGACCTGCGAGCTGAACGGCGTGACGATCGCCGAGTTCAAGGTATCCGGCAATCTGGTGCGGGGCCTCTCTGGCGACACAGACGCATATCGCAGGTACGTTCTCCAGGGCGGCTACGACGTCTTCATGGTCAAGGCCGCACAGCAGTGGACCTTCGATGCGCTGTTGCCGGTGCTCGACCACATGAGCAAGCCGAAGGTCTTCATCCCGTGCGGCTTCCCGGGTCTGCACCAGCCAGCCTTTGCCGAGTACTACCGCAGGATGCCCGAGGTGCTGGGCAAGTTCGACCACCTGATCTTCTACGCTTCTGACCATGGCGACATCAACATGGCACGCAGGCATGGCCTCTCGAACCTCTCCATCGTGCCGAACGGCGCCAGCGAGCGCGAGTTCTCCGTGCCGGCAGACCCCGATTTCAGGCGGCGGAACGAGATTGAGGAGGAGGCGTTCGTCGTCCTGACAGTGGGCACCTTCACCTTCGACCTCAAGGGGCACCGAGAGCTGGCTGAGGCGTTTGCCCTCGCCAGATTTCGCGAGATACCGGCCGTCCTGATCCTGAACGGAAACGTGCTATCAGGGATCCCGCAGGGCGGAACGCTGGCGGGGCTGCGGGTCCTGGTCGCGAGTCTGCGTCGAGGTCGCCTATTGCAGCGGCTCCGGCGGAGGATCTCAGCACTGAGCAGCCACGCCGGAGAACCCATCGCGGCGCTGGTCGCGCGCATCAACCGTGCCGCACCTGCGAAGCGCGCAATTGTCGTGGATCTGCCTCGCGCCGAGCTGGTGCAGGCCTACCTCAACAGCGATCTCTTCGTCTTCGCCTCGAACACCGAGTACTCGCCATTGGTGCTCTATGAGGCCGCCGCGGCGGGCCTGCCGTTTCTGACGGTGCCTGTGGGCAATGCCGCGGAGATCGCCCAGTGGACGGGCGGCGGCGTGGTGTGTCCGGCGCCGCAGGACGACCGTGGCTACACGCGAGTTGACCCTGCCGTGCTGGCCGAGCACATCTCCCGCCTCGCTGGGGACCCGGCGTTGCTTGCGGCGCTCGGCCAGGCGGGGCGCGAGGCTTGGTCGCAACGGTTCACCTGGGAGAAGATCTTCGACAAGTATGAGGCGATCTTCGCTGATCTCGTCAGGCAGACTGGCGGATGAAGATGGGCCTTCAATCGTTGCCCCGGCCTCTTAAGGTGCTTGCCCTCAGCCGGGAGAACCCGGCGCTGGCCCTGCCCAAAGCACAGACGATCCGTGCCGTTCGGGAGGACGACATCCCAGACATCGGAACCGCCTGCATCGTCTTCAGCAAGGATCGGCCACTCCAGCTCGACGCGACCTTGCGGTCGCTCAAGCTGAGCTGTGGCGACCTGCGACTGTCGACGATTCGCGTCCTGTACACCACGTCAGGTCCGCGATTCGCCACACAGTACCGGGTACTCGCGATTGAGCACGGTGACGTGGAGTTCGTGCGAGAGGCGCGTTTCAAGCCCGACCTCGTGGGGCTGGTCCAGGATTCCGCCCACGTGATCTTCGTCGTGGACGACACGCTGTTCGTCGGCCCCCTTTCGCTGGCTCGGACGATCCAGGTCATCGACGAGGATCCGACCTGCCTCGGGTTCTCCTACCGACTCGGACGCAACACCACCTACTGCTACTCGCTCGATCAGCCGCAGCGCGTTCCTGCCCTTGAGGAACTTGACTCCGATCTCCTGACGTTCGATTGGACGGATGAGGAGTTCGACTTCGGCTATCCGCTCGAGGTGTCGTCGTCCCTGTACCGAACCGCGGACGTCCTCCCGCTTCTGCGTGAGCTCGACTACAAGAACCCGAACACGCTGGAGAGCGCCCTCGCGCAGCGCGCCGCCTCCTTCCGCGACACGCACCCTCGACTGGCCTGCTATGGGCGATCGGTCGCGTTCAGCGTGCCCGCGAACCTTGTCCAGACGGCGTGGAAGAACCGAATCGACAGCAATCCCGCGCTGACGGCCGAGGCCCTCGCCGACGCCTACGCCCGCGGCCAGCGCCTCGACGTCGAGCGCTATCGAGGGTTCGTCGCGAACGCGTGCCACCAGGAGCTGGACTTCGTCTACACGAGAAGCCCTGACGTCCCGACCGTGTCGGTGATCACCCGCTGCTACGCTCAGGCGCAGTACCTCCCGGACGCGGTGGCGAGCGTGGTTGCCCAGAGCTTCGACGACTGGGAGCTGATCATCGTCGACGACGGCAGCCCCGACGACACGGCCCAAGTGGCAGAGCATCTCATCGATCGGCATCCCGGCCATCGCATTCGGCTACTCCGCGGCCCGAACCGAGGGCTCTCCGGAGCGCTCAACACTGGGATCGAGGCGGCGCTGGGAAGGTACATCCTCCCCCTCGACGCCGACGACATGATCGGGCCGAGCATGCTCGAACGGACCGTCGCCGTGCTCGAGAACGAGCCGACTGTGGCGATCGTCTACACGGATGTGCAGCAGTTCGGTGAAGGTCACAAGCTCATTGAGATCGGATCATTCAATCCGCACTGGCTCCCAGAGGCAAACCAGTTTGGCTACTGCTCGCTGTATCGGAGGGAAGTCTGGGACGCAGTCGGCGGGTACAACCTCAACATGACCTTCGGATACGAGGACTGGGATTTCTGGGTTGGCTGCGTTGAGCGCGGCTATCGCGCTCGTCGAACCCCCGGGCCTCTGTTTCTCTATCGCATTCGGTCAGTGAGCATGCTCGCGAACGCGTTGAGGCACGATTCGGAGTTGCGCCGCCAGTTGAGGCTGAACCATCCCGACACATACCGGCCCACGAGGAGGGCGAGCCGGTGGATTCGGGCGCTTCCGCTTCGCCTGGCCTCTCGCATCCGGCGCGGGCTCAGGACGATGGCTCGTCGGGTCGCGGCGAGCAGATGAAAAGGACAGTCGAAGCACATCCCGAGCTTCTGCCCCTAGCAGCACGCCTCGCCCGACTTCATGGCTGCAAGGCGGTCATCAGCCTGACTCCACAGTCTTGGGCAGAAACGGCCGTCAGTTACCCGGATCTAGCTCTCATCGAGATCCGGCCCAGCGCGCGACTCATCAAGAGCGGCGACCGCACCTGGTCGCACAGGAACGTGCCCTGGGACCCGATACCCGGAGCAATGCTGCCCATCGATCCTGCCGTCTTGGCTCAGAGCGTCGTCCTCCTTGAGATACCTAGCGGCCCGACTGCAATGCAGGTAGCCAGGATTGACGCCGTCCGCCGGTGGATTGGTACAGCCCAAGTGGCCGTCGTCGCTTCGGCGGAACCTCGTTTGAGCGGCACGGACACGTTGGGCGTGATCCTGGGCGCCACGGGGCTGCGGCCAACGTTCGTTGGCCGGACCCGTGGGGTCGCGCCGCAAGGAGCGGAGCTCGCTATCGTCGACCGAGTGGTCGGCGAAGGCACAGATCGGGCGCCTTCGAGCTTCAGCGTCATCGCAGTGATGACGGCGTACAACGAAGAGGACGTCATCGGACCCTCGATCGAGGCGCTCTTGAACGGTGGGATCGGCGTTCACTTGATCGACAACTGGTCGACGGACCGGACGTACGAGATCGCAGAAGGCTTCCTTGGCCGCGGCCTGGTGGGTCTGGAGCGGTACCCTGAGGCCCCGACTTCCATCTACGATTGGACCGGCCTCTTGAAGCGGGTCGAAGTCGTTTCATCTCGCATGCGGAGCGATTGGTGTATCCACCATGACGCGGACGAACGCAGGATGGGGCCGTGGCCCAATCAGTCGCTTCGTGACGCATTGTGGACGGCGCAGCGCAGCGGGTTCAATGCCGTCGACCACACGGTGCTCAGTTTCCGCCCCGTCGATGGCGGCTTCGTCCCGGGCACGGACTATGAGGAGTATTTCCGCTACTTCGAGTTCGGGTACGACGCCGGACCTGCTCCTTCAGATCAAGGCATGGCGAAACTCCGGCCTGCGAGTCAATCTCGCAGACTCCGGGGGTCACCAGGCCGCCTTTGAGGGCCGGCGCGTATTCCCGTACAAGTTCCTGCTCAAGCACTATCCGATCCGGTCGCAACTCCACGGGGAACGAAAGATCCTGGTCGAGCGCCGGGCTCGGTGGAACCCGGCAGAGCGAGCGAAGGGCTGGCATGGACACTACGACAGCGTCACGGAGGCTCATGCGTTCGTTCGCGCTCCGGCAGAGCTCACCGAGTTCGTAGATGGCCAGACTGAGCGTGACTACCTGGTGCCGTTGATCTCGGGTATCGGGCTCGTGGAGCCTCATATCCCTGGGTGGGCGCTTCATGGTGGCGCCGGGACCACGATGTACCGTGCCATTCAAGGCTTGGATGAGGGGATGTTCGGAGGGGCTGTGCGACGGTCAGTTCTTCCGCGAGTGCCGCTGGCTCGTCGGGTTGCTCGGCGCCTGCGACGGGTCGTTCTGGGCGATTGCGGTGACCCGGCAGCGCCCGGTCGTCGTGACGGGCGGCGCGTGGTTCATCGGCTCGCACATCGTTGACCGCCTGCTTGCCGACGGCATGACGGTCCGCGTGATCGACGACCTGAGCACGGGATCCAGGGGGAACCTCTCGCCCACGGTGGAGCTGGACGAGTTCGATCTGGCCAGTGACGGTTCAGCCAATCGCCTGGCCCGCCTACGCCCAGCTGTCGTCATCCATTGCGCCGCGCAGGCGTCCGTTGCCAGTTCAGTCAGCGACCCGGCGGCCGACGCCGAACGAACATCGTCGGAAGCCTGAGCGTCATTCGCGGGGCTCTGGATGCCCGGGCCGATCGTCTCATCTACATCACGACCGGGGGCGCTCTTTACGGGCAGCCCGTGGCATTCCCGTGCACGGAGGAGCATCCAGTCACGCCCCTGAGTCCCTACGGGTGGAGCAAGTGGATCGTGGAGAAGTACCTCGAGGTCCTTGCCAGTGGTCGGTTGCCCTGGATGGCGCTCAGGCTGGCAAATGTCTACGGCCCACGCCAGCGTTCTGGGGGCGAGGCTGGTGTTGTCGCGATCTTCGCTGATCGGATGCGTCGGGCAGCGCCCGTGCTGATCGAGGGCGATGGGGAGCAAACGCGCGACTTCCTGTTCGTGATGGACGTCGCAGATGCTGTCGCGGCGGCGGTGCTGGCGTCAGGCACGGCGACGCTCAACGTCGCTACCGGACACGAAACCTCCGTCAACGAGCTCTTCGCAGAGTTGGCCCGTGTCTCCGGGTATCGGGGACCGCCCGGTCAACGTGGCAGCCCGACCCGCTGATATCCGTCGCAGTGTGCTTGATCCAAACCGCGCGGAGCGCGTTCTGGGCTGGCGAGCGAAGACAACTCTTCGCGAGGGGCTGCGTCGCACGTATGAGGCGCTCGCCCGGCCCCACCATGTCGCGGACAGCGTGCCGCCGCCCATTGACCCCGACCCCAGATAGAGTCGCGATTCAATGCCAACCGCGCCACTCCCGATCAGCCTGTCTGGAGCCCTGCGAGGAGTGAGTTCCTCTGGGCAAGCCCCGTGACCGTCGCGGTCGTTGTTCTGAACTGGAACAACGCGAGTGACACCGTCGAATGCCTCGATTCGCTCATGGGCCTTCGGCGGCGCGATTTCATCCTGTATCTCGTGGACAATGGATCCGAGGATGGGTCCGCCGCAGTCCTGGAGGGACATGCACGAGCGCTCGCCGCAGCACGCGGCGGGACCCTCCTGGTGGGGAATGGTGACCAATGGTCGGAGCTTGCACCGAGCCACGCGGGCGACTTCGTCTTGCTGTGGAACCGATGAAATCGTGGGTATGCGGGCGGGAACAACCTGGCCATCCGCCGGGCACTGGCCGATGGCTGTGGCGGGGTGTGGGTCTTGAACAACGACACGCGGGTTGACCCGGACGCGTTGGATGCGATCCTGGAGATCGCGACCCCGAATACGGGCATGGTGGGACTGTGCGTCCTCGACTACGAGCGGCCGGACACCATCCAATGCGTAGGTGGAGGATTCTACGACTGGTGGCTGACCCGGACCCGACTGAACGGAGCTGGGCTGCCGTCCGCCCGGATCGTTGAGGCGCTCGCAGGCCCCGTCGACTTCATAAGTGGGTCGTGCATGTACCTGACTCGCGAGACGCTCGAGACGGTCGGCTTGCTCGATGAGCGCTACTTCCTCTACTGCGAGGAGATCGATTTCGCCGAGCGATGCAAGAAGCAGGGCCGGCCGATAGTCATCGCCCCTCGAGGACGGATCTGGCACAAGTTCGGTGCGTCGGCCGGGACGAGCCGGTCTGTCGTCGGTAAGTCTCCGTCGTCCGTGTTCTATTCGGTGCGATCGCGGCTGCTCCTGACTCGAAAGCACCGGCCACTGTCGGTGCCGATCGCGTTCGCCGTGAGGACCGGATACGCATTCTGGCTCCTTGCGCAGGGACACCATGGACTCGCACGTGCTGCGTTTCGAGGCGCGGTCTGTGGCCTCGCTGGGCGATCTCGTGCGATTGGCCGTGACTCGTGTGGGGCTCGGGCCGCCGACGTGAGCAAAACCGAGTGACCATCCTGCCTGTCGTGTTGCTCGCCGAAGTGCGCACCGGCGCGGCTTTGATCCTGTCTCGGGGATTGCGTTGTCCGCGCGCGTGGCAGGTCCAGTCGCCCAGTCAGGCGGAGCTCGTCGCTCCAGCCACCGTGGGGGCCTTCGCGGGGTTCTTGATGGTACCTGACAGCTGGGAGCGGTCGTCGCCATTGGACCGCCTCCGAAATCCAGGCTCGCCGGTTGGAGGGACTTGATGGTGCGGATCGGACTCGTCCACGATTGGCTCATCGTGCCGGGTGGGGCCGAGCGCGTCCTGGAGGCCCTGCTGGATCGTCTGCCCGACGCGTCGGTCCGCACTCTCCTGTATTCGCCGGCGGCGTTTGCTGGCTCACCGATCGCGGATCGAAAGATCCAGACGTCATTCATTGACCGATTGCCTGGATCGACCCGTCGCCACCGCACCCTGCTTCCGCTTATGCCGATCGCGATCGAGCAGTTCGACCTGTCTCGCGAGGATGTCGTCATCTCGAACAGCCACGCGGTCGCACATGGCGTCATCACCAACGCCCGGCAGCTCCACATCGCGTACATCAATCGCACGATGACGTACGCGTGGGAGTCGTACCACCGCGACCTCGTCGCCTTCGGGGTTCATCGAGGTCTCAAGGGCGTCGCGTCCCGGATCGTGTACCACCGGGTGCGGCAGTGGGACTACCTGGCGTTCCAGCGGCCTGACGTGATCGTCTGCAACTCGGAGTACAGCAAGCGGCGAGTCGCAAAGCAGTACCGGCGCGACGCGATCGTGATCTACCCGCCTGTGGATGGTCTGAGCTCGGCTACACGCGCCCCCGATGATCACTACGTCTTCGTAGGGCGTCTCGTGCCCGTCAAACGAGTCGATCTGCTGGTCGGAGCGTTCAATCAACTGGGTCGTCAGCTGGTCATCGTGGGAGACGGCCCTCTGCGAGCCGAACTCCAGGCCTCCGCGAAGGCGAACATTCGGTTCGTCGGGTGGAAATCGCGCGCGGAGGTTTCCGCCCACGTGGCGTCCGCTCGGGCGTTTGTGTTCGCGTCCGAGGAGGATTTCGGCATCGCCCCCGTGGAGGCTCAGATGCTGGGCGTCCCCGTCATCGCGTTTGGCGGAGGTGGGACAGCCGAGACGATCGTCCCAGGTCGAACCGGCGTCCTCTATCCCAGGCAACAGGTCGGCGACATCGTCTCCGCGATCGAGACGTTCGAGCTTCGAGAGCGCCAGTTCGACGCTGAATTGATTCTGGAGCACGCCTCGGCCTTCACTAAGGAGCGGTTCCAGCGCGAGTTCTTCGGCCTTGTCGATCGCGAGTGGGACCGGATGCAGTCGAAATCGACGGCTCGTCAAGCACCGGGCGTGATGTGATTTCGGGGATGCTGTCGCCGATTGTCGAAGATCCCCGGACTCGATCAGCGAAACTCCCCAGGCTGACGAGCCCAGGCTTGCTCCTCCAAGTCCAACTGCGGCGACTGAGAGGTCAGGGCAGGGCGACGTCCTGGACCGTGGGGCCGGCGAGGGGGATGGTGGTGGCGCCGGCGAAGGTGAGGCCCCCGCCGCCGAACCACTGGTTGGGGTAGCCGGGCGAGACCGCCCCGACGTACAGCCTGTAGCCGTCGGGGGCCGGGGCCGGGGGAAGGCTGAAGCTGTAGTGGCCGCTGCCGTCCGCGATGGCGGTCGCGAGGTAGGCACTGGTGGTCGCGTTGAACGCGTTGAGGATCCCCCCGGCCTGGGTCACGCCGCCCGCGCTGAAGGTGCCCGACAGGGTGTAGGTGGGGGCCGCCGCCAGGGCGACGTCCTGGACCGTGGGGCCGGCGAGGGGGATGGTGGTGGCGCCGGCGAAGGTGAGGCCCCCGCCGCCGAACCACTGGTTGGGGTAGCCGGGCGAGACCGCCCCGACGTACAGCCTGTAGCCGTCGGGGGCCGGGGCCGGGGGAAGGCTGAAGCTGTAGTGGCCGCTGCCGTCCGCGATGGCGGTCGCGAGGTAGGCACTGGTGGTCGCGTTGAACGCGTTGAGGATCCCCCCGGCCTGGGTCACGCCGCCCGCGCTGAAGGTGCCCGACAGGGTGTAGGTGGGGGCCGCCGCCAGGGCGACGTCCTGGACCGTGGGGCCGGCGAGGGGGATGGTGGTGGCGCCGGCGAAGGTGAGGCCCCCGCCGCCGAACCACTGGTTGGGGTAGCCGGGCGAGACCGCCCCGACGTACAGCCTGTAGCCGTCGGGGGCCGGGGCCGGGGGAAGGCTGAAGCTGTAGTGGCCGCTGCCGTCCGCGATGGCGGTCGCGAGGTAGGCACTGGTGGTCGCGTTGAACGCGTTGAGGATCCCCCCGGCCTGGGCCACGCCGCCCGCGCTGAAGGTGCCCGACAGGGTGTAGGTGGGGGCCGCCGCCAGGGCGACGTCCTGGACCGTGGGGCCGGCGAGGGGGATGGTGGTGGCGCCGGCGAAGGTGAGGCCCCCGCCGCCGAACCACTGGTTGGGGTAGCCGGGCGAGACCGCCCCGACGTACAGCCTGTAGCCGTCGGGGGCCGGGGCCGGGGGAAGGCTGAAGCTGTAGTGGCCGCTGCCGTCCGCGATGGCGGTCGCGAGGTAGGCACTGGTGGTCGCGTTGAACGCGTTGAGGATCCCCCCGGCCTGGGCCACGCCGCCCGCGCTGAAGGTGCCCGACAGGGTGTAGGTGGGGGCCGCCTCGTTGACGACCTGCGAGATCGTCGGGGACGAGGAGCCGGCAAAGCTGCTGCTCCCGGAGTACGTGGCCCCGATCGCGTGGGATCCGGGCGCTGCGTACGTCACGGTGCAGGTGGCATCGCCGCCGCTCAACGGCTGCGCCGCGCAGCCCGGGATCCCGTCTGTCCCATCGAGGAATGCGACGGTGCCGCCATCCGGGCCCGGACTGACCGTCGCCGTGTAGGTCACCCCCTCGTCAACGACCGAGGGGTTCAGCGATGAGGCGAGCGCCAACGTCGTCGGCGTGGGATTGGCCCCCGGTGCGCCGAGGTTGAGGGTCATCATGGACCCGCAGCCGCCGGGCACGCCGACGCTGACGCCGCTCGCGGCCCCACTGTTGAGGTGCGCCGACGGGGCCGTGATGGCGTCGAACAGGCGGTTCACCGCGGAGCCCGGATAGGGGTCGCCGGCGTCGCCGCGGTTGCCGTTCTGCGGCACGATGTCCATGCTGCCGAGCCCGTCGGCCTGCTCGAGCTGGACGAGCCGGTGCCCCTCCAGCCGATTTGTCGTCCGCGTCTCGTCGATGTGCCAGATGAGTGTCCCGCAGCCCGGCAGCTTCGAGTCGAATCCAACGTTCTGGCGATTCTCCAGGAGGAAGTACTCGCCCGACCCGCCGACCTGGACGCCGCCTGGATTGGCCAGCAGGCGGATCGCCGCCGGCGAGGTCTCGGCCTCGGCAAGGGAGACCCCGGCGTGAACGCCGGTGTACTCCGTCGGCGTCACCCAGCCCTCGAAGGATCGGCTCCAGGCGTCGTAGAAGGCCGGGCGTGTCGGCGAAGTTGACCGTGCTGAGCCATTGCGACGCCATGGCGCTCCAGTTGCCGACTCCTCCTTCGCTCCGGCTCGTGCTGCCCGTGTCGTAGAGGTCGGGCAGCCCAAGGGCGTGGCCGAACTCGTGGACGATCAGGCCGACGGTCTGGATCTCGTCGCAGATCCCGTCGCTGACCCGGGCCGTTATCCCGGAGTTGAGGATGTACGGGGCGACCGACACGCCGTCGCCGGTCGTGGCGGCCGGAATGAGCGACCACGAGTGCGGCCACAGGTCGGCCCGTGTTGTCAGGGGGTAGCAGCCGTCGAGAACTCCGCCGCCCGCATAGACGATCACCAGGTCGTCAACCTGCCCGTTGTGGTCGTTGTCGTAGAGGGAGAAGTCGACCGTCGGGTCGGCGAGGCCGACGGCTTCTCGGACGAGCAGCCTCGCTCCGTCGTACGTGGTGTCGTAGTAGGCCTTGGTGTGCGAGAGGGTGATCGGGCCGGCGACCGTCCCTTCGAGCCCGAGCATCCCGTTCGACACGTGCGCTGAAGTAGTCCGCCAGGTTCCCTGGTCCGGTCGCGCTTCCGCCGAACATGGCACCCGCCAGGGCGTCCCGCGTGTAGGAGAAGCTCACGTCGGAGAACTGGACCATCAGCATCAGCACATTCGTGCTCGTGCCGGCCCAGGGTGGCGGAGCCTGGAGGTACGGTTCGCCCAAAGCTGGCGCCCCCCTCGCCTGACGCTCTGCATCGATCGCCGCATCTGTGGGGCGCAGGTGTCGTGGCGCGGTCGGGGCGTCCCGCCCGACCCGTTCGGCGGAGGGCTTCAGGCCGCCGCTCGTGTCGAGCATCGCGTACGTCCAGTACTGGTCCGCCGGGTTCTGGAGAACCGTGTAGCCGTCGAGAGTCTCCAGGCCGTTGGCGAACTCGTCGCCCCACAGGGTCACCCGGATGGGTGTCCCGCCGGGCTGAAAGACAGTCGTGACGACACCCGGGGCGGCCGGGCTGGCAATCGCGTTCCCGGGGTGCATGGCAATCCATGCGCCGCCGACCACGACCGCGAGCAGCACCAACGGCAGGGTCTTGAGCCTGAGCATCGGAACTCCTCTTGATGGCCGGCGCCGGTTGCGCGTTCCGGCGGCAAGAAACCGACCGAACGCCCCGGTCGGGGCACAAGCGTTGGCAATCATGCCAGCACAGCCCTCCACACGGCCCCCGTATACGCCCGGTGCAGAGCACCCACAAGGGCCACCCGGCTCGCAAGGTTGTCGTGGCCGTGCGCCACTTGTCGTCGGGGAGGAGCTGCAACAACTCGAACCGCCTGCGACGCGACTCACCGGTGAACGGCGCCGTTAGACGCCAGCGAAGTCCCCGCGGCAAGGACGAGCCCAGCCGATGCAGCGGAGCCGGTCGCACCCGAGCGCGTCGGGCTGCCCCCAGATCACGGTGAACCGCCGGATGGCGGTGTAGGCGTCGACCGGAAGGCCGTAGTAGTGACCACACGTCGGGTGATCCAGGACTTCCTCACAGTGCTCGTGGACGGCGACCGCGAACGCTCTGAGGAGCTCCTCCTCACCGTGGCGATGGAACGCCCTTCGTCGGTCGAGCGAACGGTCGATGAAGTCATACGCGTACTCGAAGAGGCGGAGGCCGTCGCGGCCGGCAGGAGCCCGCACCTCGACCAGCTTGATCTCGGCGGGGTTCGAGGCGTCAGGGCTCGGCAGAAGCGCCCTGAACCCAAACCCTATTGCTCCGCCGTCGTACGGGTCGAGCAACGGAACCGGAAAGGTCGCCCCGTAGTTCCAGAGGATCGCGGAGAGCCTGCCGAGATGTCTCCTGAGCTCAAGCTCGGTCGCCATCTAGACGCGCCGTGCCTGCGCCTCCGAGCGTGGCTCGGGGAATTGCTCACCTTCCCCGAGCTGGGGCCGCGGCTTTCGCCGCCCGAGAGGGGCGAGCTCAGCCTTCCGCAGGGTTCCCGCCTTGAACATCTCGAAGCTCGCGACGGGGATCCGATAGATCCGTTCGGAGACGGCGATCGCCGGAAGCTGGTCGGTATGGATCAGCCGAAGCACCGTCGACGTGCTCACGCTCAACTCGGCGGCGACCTCGGCGGGGCTCAGAAACTGCTTCTGGTGCACGTTATGCTCTCCCTGCTGCATCGTCCACGATAAGCCACAAGCGGCACATGTCAAGCCGACGCCGGAGGGCCGCGAATGCCGATGACCCACTTCGACTTCTCTTCCGATCGTTCCTTCGGGTTCACGTACGTGATTCGCGAGCCCAGGGTGCCGAGTATCCGCTTCAGCAGATCCGACGCCAGGCCGTGTCGGGCCGGCGAACCTCGCTGCCTACCTGGCGTTGCCCCAGGCCAGCGCCTGGTCGACGCGCTCCTGGAACGCCCATGCTTCGATGTCGAACGTGTCGAGGTCGATGTCCTCGGAGAACCGGTCGCTCAGCGCCAGAAGTCAAGGCGATCACCGGGTCCGGCCCGGAGCCAGGCTTGAGAGGCATCGATGAGGTTCTTGGCGGAGGTCCCGACGAGCCGGCGGCTACGCACCGGAGGACGGGCTGCAGGTATGGGAGAGGTGATCGAGCCCACGTGGACTCCGGCTCGAGCAGCGCCGACCAGAATTGATATCAGAGTGTGCCGATGTGGTACCGTCAACTTGTGCGTCGCATCCCGATCGGCCTGACCGACTCCCAGCATGCGCGGCTCGGACGCGAGGCCGCGCGCCGGCGGGTGAGCGTGGCGGCGCTCGTCCGGGAGGCCGTGGACGCCGCGTTTCCCGACGAGCTCGAGGCTCGCCGGGCGGCGCGTCGTCGGGCTGCCCGCGTCCTCGGGACGTTCGACTCCGGGCGGAGCGACATCTCCGAGCGCCATGACGAGATGCTGGGCGAGGCGCCTGGTGAGCGTATGTGACACGAGCGCCTCTTCGCCGATGTGGTACCGTCACGGTGTGCGTCGCATCCCGATCGGCCTGACCGACTCCCAGCATGCGCGGCTCGGACGCGAGGCCGCACGCCGGCAGGTGAGCGTGGCGGCTCTCGTCCGGGAGGCGGTGGACGCCGCGTTTCCCGACGAGCTCGAGGCTCGCCGGGCGGCGCGTCGTCGGGCTGCCCGCGTCCTCGGGACGTTCGACTCCGGGCGGAGCGACATCTCCGAGCGCCATGACGAGATGCTGGGCGAGGCGCCCTGGTGAGCGTCATCGTGGACACGAGCGCCCTCTTCGCCCTGCTCGACCGGCGCGACGCGCACCACGCCTCCGCGGTCGCCTTCTGGACGGACCCGGACGACGAGGATCTCGTGACCCACGCCTACGTGGTGGTCGAGAGCATCGCCCTCGTCCGGTCGCGCCTCGGGGCGCCTGCGGTGGTCGCACTGGTCGACGATCTCCTGCCGGCGATCCGGGTGGAGATGGTCGATCGGCCGCTCCACGACGTGTCCCTCGCGGACCTCCGCCGGATCGGCGGTGGCACGAGCCTGGTGGACCGGGTGACCCTCGCCTTCGCGGCGCGCCACGGGATCGAGCGGGCGTTCGCGTATGACGCGGATCTCGCCGTCGCGGGCCTCGCGCCGGTCACGACGGGATCCTGAGGGCCGGGCGGGGGCGGCCGGCGCGGTCATCGCGGTCGTGGCCATGGGGACCATCCGCCGGTCTCGACGGTCCTGAGACGGGACTGCAGCCAAGGGGCCGATGATGGAGCCCGCGTAGCCAGGTCGGCCCGAAGAGGCGGTCGGCTGCGACCATCCGCCGCGAGACGATGGTGGGCGAGGTGCGCGGTTGGCGCCGGCCTGTCTCCCGCCAGGATCAGCATCCGGCGCAGCAGACGCTCGCGAACTCCGTCCTGGGAAGATCAGGGTCGGGCGAAGATGTCGTGCGTTCCGATCCGTCGCCAGACGACGTGGATCTCACCTTCGCGAACCGCCGATCCATACTCGAAGGTGGCCCGTCCATCGTCGGCCCACGTCATCTCGAACACTCCCGCAGCGCCCTGGACCCCCTTGACCCGGAGGCCTGGGCGAAAGCTGCCGGACGGCAGATCGGCGACGAACTTCGCCGCGGCCGCCCGAAAGGCAGCCTTCTGCGCCGCCGTCAGCTTCGCGAAGTCGCGCCGGAATCGATCGGCCTGGGCGAAGGTCGGCATTCGTGGATCGTCAATCGTCGAGGGACGCGAGGAAGGCCTCGGAAGACCCCCAGGTCTCCACCCGGCCAGCCTTGATGTCCGCGGAGGCCTCGCGCTCACCCTGCTGCCAGTCCTGGGACCAGAACCAGGCCTGGGAGGCATCGATGAGCTTCTTCGGGCGGAGCAGGATCCCTTCAGCCGTCAGCTCGATCTCCACGGGGTCGCCCTCTTCGAGATGTGCGGCCTCGCGGACACCCTGGGGGATCGTCACCTGCCCCTTCGCACGGATGACCGAGACTGGCATGCGTTGTCCTTTCGCGTATTCCTACGTTCCAACCTTCTGACTACAGGATAGTCGTCGCCTTTGGTCCGGTCAACAAGCGAGATGGGCGAAGAGAGGTGCCTCAGGTCGTGGCGGTCGCCGCTCTGGTGGACGATCTCCTGCCGGCGAGCCGGGTGGAGATGGTCGATCGGCCGCTCCACGACGTGTCCTCGCGGACCTCCGCTGGATCGGCGGCGCCCGCTGCCGGGCGGGCAACAGAACGCCCGGGTCGAACCTGCCCAACGCGTTCGTTGCTGGCGTCGGCACCGATCGTTGCGCGTGCCGCACCGGACGCCGCCGCTATGGCCGCCGTCGAGTCAGGCGCGGGCGACGGCACGTCCCCGAGGCCCCGTTGATGCATGCGCGGCAACGACCCCCTGGGCGGGGAGCCGCGGCTTGTGGCTCCCCTCTACCCATCGGTACAGCCGAGGCCGCGCGCCCGTATCGGGCGAACCTATGCAGGGCCGCGCATTTGTGCCCCCCGGCGGATGGGACCGCGCGGTCGTGGACCCGACACTTCGGGGCAGGTGTGATGGACCGGGCATGGACCCGGTGGCAACGAGGGCAATTGGTGATGGACTCAGCACGAGCGCGCGCCCGGTTGGCGCGCCCGGCGGGAACGGCGCGATGAGCGCGCCGACCGCCAAGGGCAAGCTGACGGGTTCCGAGAAGCTGGAGCGCGAGCTCCTGGCGCGCCTCGGACTTGACCCGTCCGCCACCCCCGAGGACGTGAATGCCGCCCACGAGACGGTCTCCGCGTACCTCGCCGCGGCGCCCCGCGGCCTCCGCTCCTGGGCGCGGACCCAGGCCGCCGGGGCCGACGAGGCGTACGCACTTCTCACGGACCCGGCCGCGCTTGCTCGCGCCGTCGCCCTCGTCGGGGCGAGCGCACGGTCGGCCGTCCTTCCCGGTGGGTCGGCGACACCTCCGGCCCACCGGGACACTCCTGCTCCGGCACAAGCCGCTGCCGTCCCCGCCGCGGCTGCCCTGGCGGGGGGAGCTCCTCTCTTCGCCACGCCGCGCTACGACGAGGACGGGCGCCGGATCGTCAGCGACGACGAGATCGACGCGCTCCTCGCCGAGGTGGACCCGACGGCCCACCGCGAGGTCGTGGGAACCGCCGCCCAGCGGGCCGCCGGGCTGACGTCCGTGAAGCCGGTGACAGCTCCCCGCGGCGGTGCCCTCGGCGCGCTCATCGCCTCGAACGGCTTCCGCAACCTTGCCCTGGTCGGCGCCACCGTCGCGGCAATCGTGATCGTCGCCGTCTTCGGCTATGGCTCCGGCGGCACCGGCCCGGGCATCGGCACCAACGACAACCCTGCCGCCAGCCCGGCCGCCAGCGCCGCCGTGCTGGACCAGGCCCTGGTCGCCGACCTCATGGCCAAGATCCAGGCGAACCCCAAGGACGCCGACTCCCTGATGGCGCTCGGCGACGAGTACTACCGGGTCGGCGACTTCAAGACCGCCGGCACCTGGTTCACCAAGGTGACCGAGGTGGAGCCGCTCAACGTGCGCGGCTTCCTCGCCCTCGGCGCCACCGCCTTCAACGAGGGCAACCTGGACGCGGCCGAGGTGGCCTGGAAGCAGGTGCTCGTGATCGACGAGAAGAACGTCGAGGCGCACTACGACCTGGGCTTCCTCTACTTCAACCGCCAGCCGCCCGACATGGCAGCCGTGCAGCGCGAGTGGAACCGGGTGATCGAGCTCGCTCCCGACAGCCAGATCGCGCAGACCGTGAAGGCCCACCTCGACGCCATCGCCAGCATGGTCCCGGCCTCGCCCGCCGCGAGCGGCTCTCCCGCCGCATCGCCGGCCGCATCGCCGGCCGCGTCGCCGGCCGCGTCGCCGGCCGCCAGCCCGGCTCCGGTCGCCTCCCCGGCTCCTTCCGCGGCCCCGTCCGCGAGTCCGCAGCCGTGACCGTGGGGGCCGGGATCGGCCTCTTCGTCGCCTTCCTCGCCGGCGTGGTCTCGTTCGCCTCGCCGTGCTGCCTGCCGCTCGTGCCCGCCTACATCGGGTACATGGTCGGCGCCACGGGCGAGGCCGATCGCCGCCGGAGCTTCCTGCACGGCCTGGCCTTCGTCGCCGGCTTCACGATCGTCTTCGTGGCCTTCTGGGCCTCGATCGGGGCGATTGGCTACGCCCTCGCCGACAACGCGAAGTACCTCCGGATGCTCGGCGGTGCGGTCCTGATCGTCTTCGGCCTCCAGGTGGCCGGCGTCATCAACCTGCGGGCTCTCTGGCGCGACACGCGCCCGATGCCGGCCTTCGGCGGCGCGGCCTTCGGCAGCGGCCCGGCCGCGGGTGGTGCGGCCCTCGGCAACGCGGCTTTCGGCGGGACGGCGGCCCTCGGGGGCACCGGCGCGACGATGGGCCGCGGGACGGCACTCGGCGGCGGCGGCAGTGCGTCGTTGGGCGCCGGGACGGCGGCCCTCGGGGGTACCGGCGCGACGATGGGCGCCCCCGGCTACGGGCGCTCGCTCCTCTTCGGCGTCGTCTTCGCCGCCGGCTGGAGTCCCTGCATCGGCCCGATCCTCGGCGGGATCATCGGCCTGGCCTCGGCCACCGCCAGCGTGGCCCAGGGAACGATCCTCCTCCTTGCCTACGCGGCCGGCCTCGCCGTGCCGTTCCTTGCCGTCGCGATGGGCGCGACGTGGGTCGCCCGCCGGCTCGGCTGGGTCGGGCGCCACCACCGCGCCGTCTCGCTCGTGAGCGGGGCGCTGCTCGTGGTCCTCGGCATCCTCATGGTCACGAACCTGCTCACGCGTCTCGCGGCGCTCACAGCGCCGCTCGGCGGCTGACGGAGGCGCACGAATGGCACACAACACGACGACACACGAGCTCGCGGGTGGCACGCTTCCGGCCCCGGGCGTCGGCGAGCGGATGAGCGGCGTGGACTCGGCGCTCGACAGGCTCTGGCACTTCCTCACCTCGATGAAGCTGGCCCTCGTCCTGATGCTCGTCTTCGCGGCGTTGTCGCTCGTCGGGACGCTCGTCATCCAGGCGCCTGCGGGTGTCATGGACAACCCGCAGACCAGGACAGAGTGGCTGGCCAGCATCCGGCCCCGCTTCGGCGGCTGGACCGACATCATGGAGAGCCTGCAGGCCTTCACGATCTTCACCTCGGTCTGGCTGCGGGCCGTGGGGGCCCTGCTCGCGGCCTCCCTCGTGGCCTGCACCGTGCACCGGATCCCGGGCACCTGGCGGACCGTGCGGAAGCCGCGCGTGAACGTGGGGCCCGCCTTCTTCGAGCATGCGCCCCAGCACGAGACGATGACCTTCCAGCGCGACCCGGCCGACGTGCTCGCCGGGGCCGGGCAGGTCTTCAAGCGCCACGGCTACCGGACGATCACGGAGGACGACGGCAGCGTCCACCTCTACGCGGTTCGCAACAACTGGGCCCCCTGGGCGGGCCTGGTCGCCCACGTCAGCATCGTCGCGATCCTGGCCGGCGCCATGGTCGGCTCCCTGTGGGGCTTCCGCGACTCGCAGTTCATGCTCGCCGAGGGCGCCACGTCCGCGATCCCGACCGTGCCCGGGGCGACGATCACCCTCAACTCCTTCACGGATCGCTACAGCCCGACGACGGGCGCACCGATCGACTACGTGAGCGACGTGACCGTGGCCCAGGACGGGCAGGTGGTCGCCCAGCAGGAGGTCCGGGTCAACGAGCCGCTGCGCTACAGGGGCATCTCGTTCTTCCAGGCCTTCTTCGGCGCTGCCGCGGTCGTGACCGTGAAGGATGCCGCGGGCGCCACGGTCTTCTCGGAGGGCGTGCCGCTGGCCTGGACCGCCACCGACGGCAACGAGATCGGCTCGTTCGTCCTGCCGGCCCAGAAGCTGACCGTCTGGGTCGTCGCGACCACCGGGCCCAACGACCCGACGATCAAGCCGGGCCAGATCGCCGTCGAGCTCTACAATTCGGACACGGGCGACCCGGTGACCCAGCAGTCCATCGACCAGGGCAAGGCGACGACCATCGAGGGCCTCAGCTTCACCTTCGACCGCGAGTCGAAGTTCACCGGCCTGAGCGTCGCCAACGACCCCGGGACGCCGCTCGTCTGGCTGGGCTGCATCCTCCTGATCGTCGGCTTCGTCATCCGGCTCTACGTCCCCTACCGACGCGTCTGGGGCCGCCTCGAGGCGCGCCTCGGGGGCGGGACATCGCTCTCCATCGCCGCGGTTGGCCGCCGCGACACCGGTTTCGACACCGAATTCACTACCATCGTCACGGAAATCCGCCAGGCCATGACGGCCCAGGCGCGGAGCTAGGGAGCCCGGAACCATGGAAAAGATGGCTGTCTACGCCCTCGAAGCGGGAATCGCGATGACGGTTCTCGCCCTGATCGCGTACATCCTCTACGCCGTATCCGGCGTGCGGGCCGCGCGGCTCGCTGCCGCAGGTGTCCCGATGTCGACCGGCCGGGTCGGGTTCGTCTCCGGGCCCCGCACCTCGTCGATCGGGCACTACGCCACCATCCTCGGGTGGCTCGGCTTCATGCTGCTCGGTGCCAGCCTCGTCTTCCGCACCATCGCCACCGGGCACGGGCCGTTCTCGAACATGTACGAGTTCTCCGTCGCCTTCGCATGGGGGATCCTCGGCGCCTACTACTGGTTCGAGCGCAAATACCGCCAGCGCGTTCTGGGCATTCTCGCCCTCCCCGTCGCGCTCGGGCTCCTCCTCTATGCGATCAGCATCCCCGAGGGAGCGGCGATCGAGCCGCTCGTCCCGGCCCTCCAGAACAACCTGCTCCTGTCGGTCCACGTCGCGACCGCGATCGTCGCCTACGGCTCCTTCACGATCGCCTTCGCCACGGCGCTCCTCTTCCTGATCCAGCCCGAGACGGGTCGCTGGGGCCTCCCGAAGCCGGCCATCCTCGACGAGATCGGCTATCGCGCGATCGTCATCGGCTTCCCGTTCCTGACCCTCACGATCGTCCTCGGAGCCCTCTGGGCGGACGTGGCCTGGGGCCGCTACTGGGGCTGGGACCCCAAGGAGACCGCGTCGCTCGTGACGTGGTTCATCTACGGCGCCTACCTCCACGCCCGGGTCGTCCGCGGCTGGCGCGGCAACAAGGCGGCGATCCTCCTGATCGTCGGCTTCGGGGCCACGCTCCTGACCTACTTCGGCAACCTCTTCTTCGGCGGGCTCCACAGCTACTCCGGCCTGGGCTGAGCCCGGACCGACGACGGGAGAGACGGTCATGGATGCAGCGCAGGTCCCCGTGACGCGGCCGTCCGGCCGCGCCGCGGGCCGGCTGCGGACGGTCCTGGTCCTCGCCGTGGTCACGGTCCTCGTCGTCTTCGCGGCGTGGTACGTGGACCAGCCCTCGGGCGGATCCAACGTCCGGCCCGGCGAGGAGCCGGCCGGCGAGCCGCCGCGGATCGGCGACCTTCCGCCCGACTTCTCGGCCACCGCCATCGACGGCTCGGCGGTCTCCATGGGCGCGCTGAAGGGCCAGCCGACCTGGCTCACCTTCGGCGCCAGCTGGTGCCCCGACTGCCGGGCCGAGGCGACCGATCTCCAGGCCGCGTACGCGAAGTACAAGCCCCAGGGCCTCGCGCTCCTCGGCGTCTTCATCGACGAGGACCAGGCGGCGGTCAGCGACTACGCGAAACGGGTGGGCTTCACCTTCCCGCTCGTGGCCGACCCCGACGGGAAGGTCGCCGACCTCTACCGGACCTACGGCATCCCGATCCATTTCTTCGTCGGGCGCGACGGTACCATCCGCGACGTGCGGATCGGCCGGCTGACGCCGGGCGACATGGAGCAGCTGCTTGCGCAGCTGGTCGGCGGCTGACGGAGTCACCACGATGAGCGAGCCCGGAACCCCCGCCCCCGCCGACGGCCCGAAGCCGGTCGACGGCGTGCGCGGGAGCGTGACCGGCGCGAGCAGCGCGAGCCCGGATCGCACGACGGAGCTCGACGCGGGAATCCCGGTCGATGTCGTCCGAGGCGCCGGAGGCGACGCGGCCGCCGCTGCCGAGACTCCCCTGGCCGCGGCCGAGGCCGCGACCCCGCCACGGCGGCGCGGCCTGCGAGGCAGGTCGTTCCACGTCAGCCTCCCCCGCACGCGGCGGGGGATCTTCGCGATCCTGCTGCTGGTGGGCACCTTCTCCTTCGCCGGCATCTGGACCACCGTCTCGCTCATCCACTGGACGGAGACGGCCGACTTCTGCGGGCGCTGCCACCAGATGGGCCCCGAGCTGGCCGCCTACGACGCGGGAGCCCACCGCGACCTCACCTGCGGCGAGTGTCACGTGGAGCCCGGCGTCGAAGGCTGGCTCAAGGCCAAGCTCAACGGCACCCGCCAGCTGATCCAGGTGATCACGGGGCTCTATCCGAAACCCGTCCCGCCGCCGGACCACAGCAGCCTGCCGTCGGTGAAGGACACCTGCCTCAAGTGCCACTCGCTCGAACGGCTCGCCACGGCGAACCTGGTGACGCGGACATCCTTCACCGAGGACGAGGACAACACCCGCCAGTTCGTGGGCCTGATGATCCGGCCCGGCTCGGGCGACGTCTTCGACGTGGGTCGCAGCGTCCATTGGCACGTGCTCCGGAACGTCGAGTACTGGTCGCCCACGCAGAGCGCCGGGAAGATCGACCTCGTCGCGGTGACGAGGGAGGATGGGACCGTCGAGGAGTTCATCACGCAGGGCGAGATCGGGGTGGCCGAGGACGTCGGGCCCGACATCGAGCGCCTCAAGGCGGCCGAGAGCGGGCGCACGATGGACTGCGTCTCCTGTCACAACCGGGTCGGCCACCCGATCCCCAACCCGCGCCGCAGCATGGATGCCGACCTGTCAGCAGGCCGCATCGACCCGAAGCTCCCCTACATCAAGCGCGAGGGGCTTCGGATCCTCTGGTCCAGTTTCCCGGACGTGGCGGCGGCCGATGCCGAGGTGGACAAGCTCCGCACCTTCTACGAGCTCCAGTACCCCAGCGTGGCCGCGACGCAGGGCGCCAAGATCGACCAGGCAGTCGCCCAGATCAAGATCCTCTACCGGCTGTCCGCGACGCCGGACATGAAGGTGACGGCCGCCAGCTACCCCGACTTCCTTGGCCATCTCGACTTCCCCGGCTGCTTCCGCTGCCACGACGGCGGGCACCACCTGGTGAAGGACGGCGTCGTCCAGAAGGAGGTCATCCCGGCGACGTGCGACGCGTGCCACACCTTCCCCCAGATAGGGACGGCGGTCGCCAGCCTGCCGCTGGGAGAGCCGCCCGCGACGCACAATGACCCGCTCTACGTCTTCAACCACCGGAACGTGGCGACGTCGGTGGATCCGGGCACGCAGAGCTGCGGCGAGTGCCACGCCCGCGACTACTGCCTCAACTGCCACAAGACGGGCGCCGTGAACGTGAAGCACGACCAGATGATGACGAACCACGCCCAGACGATCCGCGAGTCGGGCAACCAGTCCTGCGCCTACTGCCACCAGCCGGTCTACTGCGCCCGCTGCCACGCGGACAAGGTGCTGCCGGTCACCTCGCCCTTCGTCGGCGGCCAGGGCAGCGCGCCGCCGGGGATCCGCTGGCCGCTGATCGCGACCGGGTTCTCCTCCGGGGCGGCCGCAGCGCCTGCCGGTCACTGAGGCGCCGACCGGGACGAGGCCTGTCAGCCCGCCGTCGCGCGGTCAGACGCCACGCCCAGCCGGCCGGTCGGCCCTGGCCTGGTCAGCCCGCCGTCGGCGGCTCGGGATCCTCCGCGTTGCCCGTGGCGCGGCCGTCGCCGGCCGTCACGTCGACGTCGCGGAACGGCGCGAAGACCTGGGCCCGGGCGCGGTTCACGCCGACGAAGGCGACCGTCTGCGGCGGGTGCCCGATCCGGTCGGACCAGAACGTCGCGTCGGTGACGGGGATGAAGGCCCCGTGGAGCTCGGCGAGACTGTCGCGCAGGCTCCGCTCGTGCAGGAGGTGGACGTTGCCGACGATCCGGAAGGGGGGGACCGAGAGGAGCGCTCGCTCGCTGATCTTCGGTGTTCGCAGCTCGCGGATCGGCTCGATGGTCGTGAGCGAGACCGCGAAGAGGATCGACGCAAGGTTCACCTGGGCAAACTCGGCGCGGAGGGGGGCGTCGGCGGACCCGTACTCCTCCAGGGTCACGTCCTCGAGGACGAGGTGCGGGTCGGCGGCCTGGTTGAGGATGTCGGTGACCCGGTGCTGGAAGGTCATCATCGTGCCGCGCACGATCAGCATCTCCGTGTAGAGAGTCAGCGGGAACGGGCGCATATTCGTCTGCGCGTCGAAGAGCATGCTCATGGCGGAAGTCTACCCGCCCGGGCCTTGTAGGCCAGCGGCCGAGGGCGGGTCGCGGCGCGGGAGCGCACCGTGGCCGCGATCAGGGTACGGACGCGGCCCGCACGGCCGACGGGGCCGCGACGGCAGCCGTGCGTCCGAGGCGGGCGCGATCCGACCGCCGGCCCGCTCCACCGGCACCCGTGTAGCTCCCCATGTCGAGCGGGCGCCGCGATGGTATACGCTCGGCCTGATGCGGTCCCGGAGCTGGTTTCCCGACGCGATCGAGGGGCGAAGGGTCGTCCTTCGTCCTCATGCCGTGCAAAACGTGGTGGCCTTCACCCGCTGGTACGCCGATCCCGAAGTCGCCCGTCTCACGCGCTATCAGGACGGCCCGATGCGCCCCGACGAGGTGCGGCGGTTCTTCGAGGCACGAGTCGCCGGTCCCGGCTCGCTGGCCCTCGCCATCCACCTCCGGGAGTCCGATCGACTGATCGGGACGTGCGCCTTCAGCCAGCTCGACGGCGACAACGGATCTGCCCTCTTTCACATCACGATCGGTGAGCGCGATTGCTGGGATCGCGGCTACGGCACGGAGGCGACCGCGCTCATGCTGGACCACGCCTTCGGCGCGCTCGGGCTCCATCGCGTCGGGCTCACGGTCTTCGCCTTCAACGAGCGGGCGATCCGTTCCTATCGCAAGGTCGGCTTCGTCGTGGAAGGGCGATCACGGGAGGCGATCTGGCGCGACGGCCTCTTCTCCGACGAGATCCACATGAGCATCCTGGCGGACGAATGGAGGGCGATACGAAGCCGCGGCCAGGGGGCGGCCGCCGGGGCGGACCCGCAGGCCCACAGGGCCGGGCGATGACCACCAGCGGACCGGCCGCCGAAGCCGCGCGGGCCGCCCTTCGGGCCCACAGGGCCGGGCGATGACCACCAGCGGACCGGCCGCCGAAGCCGCGCGGGCCGCCCTTCGGGCCCACAGGGCCGGGCGATGACCACCAGCGGACCGGCCGCCGAAGCCGCGCGGGCCGCCCTTCGGGCCCACATCGAGGCAAGGGGGCATGCGGTCGACAATGCTCGGACGGCTGCGGCCGGGCTGGAGGCGGCGCTCGCCGCCGGCGCCCTGACCCGAACGCCGGCGCTCGACCGGATGCTCGGTGATCTCGCGGCAGTCCTCGACACCGGCGGTGACGCGGACCAGCGCGCCGGCGCGAGGCTCGGCGCCAAGTCAGCCGAGGCGACCCGCTTCATCCTCCGGGCGATCTCGCGAGAGCTCGAGAACGCCTGATACGCCGGGCGGATCGGCCGCCTCCTTCGCCCATCATCGCCAGATGCACGCTGGCAGCGACCGTCAAGGTCGGGTCAGGCTGGGATCGAACCTCGTCGCGTGATGACCGTGTGCGCATCGTCGAGGCATCAGCCAGGAATGGGATCACCGACTCCTGGAGGGCACGGGGGTCGAGCCCTGTCGCGTGATGACCGTGTGCGCATCGTCGAGGCATCAGCCAGGAATGGGATCACCGACTCCTGGAGGGCACGGGGGTCGAGCCCTGTCGCGTGATGACCGTGTGCGCATCGTCGAGGCATCAGGCACGTACGGCCCCATGCGTCCTGCGCAACGGCAATGTCGGCCGGCCCGCCCCCGTTGCCGAGGCGGAACCATCGTTGCCCGCCCGATGCGCCACTGATGCGGTCACGGTCATCATTCCGGGGACCATGATCGAGACGGGGCGTGCGCGGGCGCATAACCGCGCGGGCGCGCGACTGCACGACCGCACGGATGCCCCAAGGACGGCCGGGAGGGCCGCCATCCCAGTCGCCTCTCGGGCCGCCACGCGGCCGCTACGGCGCGACCACCGTCACGTCCGTGGCAGGGCCGAAGCTGATCGCACCGGCGCCGGGCCGGGCGCTGGCATCCGGTGCCCGGCTGGCGGCCGGGTCGAACGAGGCTCCGGGGTTCGCTGTCCCCCCGCCGGGGGTCACCCTCACCTCGCTGCCGACGGTGACGGCGGCGGCCGACGAGGCGGTCGCGGTGTGATAGGCCGTCTTGCCGTCGAGGGGGATCGTGATCGACGTCCCCGATGCCAGCTTGACGGTGATCGAATCGGCCGAGACCGCCGAGACCGTCCCCGAGACCGAGATCCCGCCCCCGAACTCGCCGCCCCGGCCGGGGAACCCCTGGCCGCCGGGGAACCCCTGGCCGCCCCCGGCGCCCTGGCCGTTCCCGGGGAGCTGCCCGGTGCCGGGCCGGCTCGTGGTGGCGGCCGCCGGAGCAGTGAGGCGCCCGCCGGCGAAGGAAAGCCCGCCGACCGCGATCGCGCCGGCGAGCACCAGCAGGAGCGAGGTGCCCCGGCCACTCGAAGACGCCGGCTTCGCGATCACGCTCGCGAGGGGCAGCACGCCCGGGGCAACCCAGGCGGGGTCATGGCGCGAGGCGCCGGCGGGCTGCACGGACTCGTAGTGCGGCGCGTCGCCGGCCGGACGCACGGGGTCAGAGTGCGGCACGTCCCCGGCGGGACGCAGGGGGTCGGTCATCGAAGTCTCCTACTCGTAGCGAAGCGCGGTGATGGGATCGAGGCGGGCGGCCTGGCGCGCGGGCCAGACCCCGAAGACCACGCCGACGACCAGGCTGAAGCCGACTGCGACGACGACGGTGATCGGACTGAAGGAGAAGCCCCAGCCGGCGATCGCGGCGATGACGGCGGAGGCCGCGACGCCGAGGACGATGCCGATCAGTCCGCCCAGCAAGCGAGAGGACGAGGGCCTCGATCAGGAACTGGAGGAGGATGTCGGAGCCGCGGGCGCCGATCGCCTTGCGGATGCCGATCTCGCGCGTCCGCTCCCGGACGCTGACGAGCATGATGTTCATGATCCCGATGCCGCCGACCACCAGCGAGATGGAGGCGATGCCCGCCAGCAGCAGGGTGAGCAGCCCGGTCACCGACGAGAAGGTGTCGAGCAGCTGGGCCTGGTCGGAGATGCTGAAGTCGTCGTTCGTGCCGTTCGTGCCGTGCCGCTGCTGCAGCAGGGCCGTCAGGCGGGCCTTCGTCAGGGTGATGGCGTCGGCCGAGGCGACGCTCACGGCGATCGAGCGGACCTTGGTCCCGGCCACGAAATAGCGCTGGGCGGTCGAGATCGGGACGAGCACCTGGTCGTCCTGGCTGGGCCCGCCCGAGGTGCCCTTTGCCTGCAGGATCCCCACGATCCGGAACGGGATCCCGCCGACGAGGATGTCGGTCCCGACCGCGTCCTTCCCGAGGCCGAGGTCGTCCGCCGTAGTCGACCCGAGGACGGCGATGCGCAATGCATTGTCGTTGGCGACCCGGGTCAGGAATGACCCCTGCCAGATCGAGTAGGTGCGAACCGCGAGGTAGTCGGCCGTCGTGCCGACGATCGAGGTCGTGGTGTTCTTCGTGCCGGCCACCACGACGGCCTGTGTCGAGACCTGGGGGGCGACCGCGGCGATGTCGGTCAGCGCGGCGATTGCCTCCGAGTCGCCCAATGTCAGGGTCGTCGCCGAGCCGGCGCCCTGGCGGACGAAGCCGCTCGTGGTCGAGCCGGGCTCCACCGTGAGGAGGTTCGTGCCGAGGCTCTGGATCCGGCTCGTGATCCCGCTCGTCGCCCCCTGGGCGACGGCCACGAGGGCCACGATCGAGCCGACCCCGATGATGATGCCGAGCATCGTGAGGACGGCGCGCAGGCGGGCGGCCGCGAGCCTGGAGACCGCCAGCTGGACGAGCTCGAGGAACCTCACGAGACGAGCAGGCCATCACGGACGTGGACCTGCCGCGTTGCCGCGACCGCGACGTCCGAGTCGTGGGTGATCAGGACGATCGTCGTGCCGGCCTCGTTCAGCTCGTGGAGGAGGCCCAGCACCTCGGACCCGGACGCGGAGTCCAGGTTGCCGGTCGGCTCGTCGGCAAGGATGAGGACCGGCCGCGTGACGAGCGCCCGGGCGATCGCGACCCGCTGCTGCTGGCCGCCGGAGAGCTCGGAAGGCTCGTGGTCCAGGCGGTCGCCAAGGCCGAGCCGCTCCAGGGCCGCCCTGGCACGCTCGGTCCGCTCGTGGCGGCCGACGCCCTGGTAGAGGAGCGGCGTTGCCACGTTCTCGAGGGCGCTCGTCCGGGGGAGCAGGTTGAACGACTGGAAGACGAAGCCGATCGCACGGCCGCGCACCCGCGCCAGGTCGTCGTCGTCGAGCGTCTCGACCGACGTCCCGGCAAGGTGGTACGAACCGTCGGTCGGGCGGTCCAGGCAGCCGATGATGTTCATGAGGGTGGACTTGCCGCTCCCGGACGGCCCGACGATCGCCAGGAAGTCCCCCGCGTGCACGTCGAGGTCGACGCCGCGCAGGGCGGCCACCTCCAGGCGGCCGGTCGAGTAGACGCGGGTGATGCCGCGCAGCGCGATGACGGGGGTGCCGTCCGCGCGGAGCCAGGCGCCGGCGGCCTCGGGGTCCGGCGACTCGACCGGCGGGAGGGCGTACGGGGGCGGGATCGCCCCGAAGCCCGCGTCGGCGGGCCCGGTCACGGCTGTCGCCCCGGGAACCCGCCGCCGCCGCCGGGGAACCCGCCGCCGCCGTCGAGGCCGGGGAGACGGGTGGTGGTGGTCGTGCCGGAGCTGGTCCGGTCGCTGGCCGTCCCCGTGACGACGGCGGTGCCCTCGGCCAGGCCCGACTTGATCTCGGCGAGCGACGTGCTGATGAGCCCCACTTCGACGGCGACGGACTGCGGCTGACCCGAGCTGTCGAGCACTCGCACGGTGTACGACCCGTCGATCGCCGTGCCGAGGGCGATCGCGGGCACCGCGAGGACGTTCGTCGCCGAGGCGGTCGTCACGGCCAGCTCCGCGCTCATCCCGGGCCGGTGCCGGCCGGGGCGTCGGCGAGCGTGGCCATGATCGCGTAGCTGACCACGCCGCTGCCGGACGAGGTCCCGGCCTGGTCGATCGAGGTCACCGTGCCCGTGACGTCCGTCCCGAGGGCGGTGATCGTGACCGTGGCCTCCTGGCCGACCTGCAGGCTCGGCAGGTCGGCCTCGGTGACGGTGGCCCTGACGCCGAGGTCCACGGACCGGACGACGAGCGCCGTGCCGCTGGCCGTCGAGCCGGCGACGACGTTGACCGCTACGACGAAGCCGTCCACGGGGCTCGCGAGCGTCGCGCGCTCGATCACCAGCTTCGCGTCGGCCACGGCCTGCTCGGCCTGCGCGACCGCGACCTTGTCGGAGGCGATCGTCGCCGCGTCGAGGGGGCTGGTCCTGGTCGTGTAGGCGAGCTGCGCCGACTGGAGGCTGAGCTGGGCGGACGCGATCTGCTGGGATCCCTGCGCGTTCGACTGGCTGATCGACAGCTTGAGGCTCGCCAGGCTCTGCTCGGCCTGCGTGACGGCCTTCGCGGCCGCGTCGATCGTCGCCTGGGTGGGGGCGATCTTCGACTGGTACTGGCGCTGGGCAGAGGTCCACGACAGCTCGGCCTGGGCGAGCTGCGTCGTGAGCTGGTTCTCCTGGGCGGTGAGCTGCAGGTTCGTCGACTCGTAGCTGCCCTGGGCCGAGGTCAGCGCCTGCTGGGCCTGCGTCACCGGCCCCTCGGCCTGCGTGACGGCACCGTCGGCCTGGTTGACGGCGGTCTCGGCCTGCGTAACGGCTGCCTGAGCGGCGGCGATCGCGGCCGGGTCCTGGGGGTCTGCGGCCTGGGCGGCGGCGAGAACCTGGCGGGCGGCAACCAGCGTGGCCCGGGCGGCCGAGAGCCTGCTCCGGGCAGTCGACAGGGTGCCCTGGACCAGGCTGAGATTGGTCGATGCCGTCGATAGGTCGGCGGACGCCTGGGAGAGCTTCAGCGCGTTCTGGGCCCTCGAGTCGGCCACGGACTGGACGGTGCTGTCGTGCGAGATCTTCGCCGCCGCGAGCGATTCCTCCGCCGCCGCCACGACGTCGGCAGTCGGGCCCCCCTTGGCCGTTGCGAGTGCGGCCTCGGCATCGGCAAGCGCCGCCTTCGCTTCCGCCAGCTTCAGGTTGTTCTGGGCCGCCGACTGGGAGGCGGACGTGCGGGAGTTTGCGAGCTGCTGCCGGGCCTGGGTCACCTGGAGGAGGGCCGACGCCTTGTCGGTCGCGGTCAGGCCGCCCTGGTCGGTGGCCAGGCGGGAATTGGCCGCCAGGAGGTTCGCCTCGGCGACCGCGAGGCTGATCTCGGCGCTGCTCGTGTCCGCGATCGCGAGCACGTCGCCGGCCTTGATGGCCTGGCCGGCCGTGGCGTCGACGGTATCGACGATCCACGAGGTCCCGCCCGTGCTCGAGCCGGCAGCCGCCGTCGTGGCGCTCGTGACCACGGACGAGGCGCTGCCGAAGGCGAGGTTGTAAGTGGCTCCGGCCTCGATCGTCCCCGTCGCGGCGACCTGGTCGACCACATCGGTGACCGTGGCCTGGCTCGTGAGGTACTGCGTCGCCGTGGTTCCGCCGAAGCTGGGACCGATCACCGCGATCGCCGCGGCTCCGATCCCGACCACGACGAGGAGCACGGCCCCGATCGTCTTCCAGCGCATCCGTTGGGCTCCATCCGGTACTTGTTCGCGCGGCGCGAGATGGGCAGCCGCATGCGTCGTGGTGGAGCGTGGTCCGGGAGCCTGAAACTATCCTGAACCAGGGATGCCGGGGGCGGCACGTCTCGACGACGAGGGACCCGACTGGAGCCCCGTCGTTTGATGACCGTGGCCGCATCGTCGAGGCATCAGCCGGAGACGAGGCACGTCTCGACGACGCGGGACCCGACTGGAGCCCCGTCGTTTGATGACCGTGGCCGCATCGTCGAGGCATCAGCCGGAGACGAGGCACGTCTCGACGACGCGGGACCCGACTGGAGCCCCGTCGTTTGATGACCGTGGCCGCATCGTCGAGGCATCAGCCGGACACGAGGCACGTCTCGACGACGCGGGACCCGACTGGAGCCCCGTCGTTTGATGACCGTGGCCGCATCGTCGAGGCATCAGCCGGACACGAGGCACGTCTCGACGACGCGGGACCCGACTGGAGCCCCGTCGTTTGATGACCGTGGCCGCATCGTCGAGGCATCAGCCGGACACGAGGCACGTACGGCGCCGTGCGGCCTGCGCAACGGCCCTGCCAGCGGCAATGTCGGCCGGCCGACCGCCATTGCCGAGGAGGCTCGTCGCCGCCCGATGCGCCCTTGATGCGGCCACGGTCATCACTTTGGGGCCATGATCCAGACGGGAGCCGAGGGCGCACGACCGCACGGACGCACCGCGGCGCGGATGCCCGCCTGATGCGCCCTTGATGCGGCCACGGTCATCACTTTGGGGGCCATGATCCAGACGGGAGCCGAGGGCCGGCACCGCCGGGCGCGGACTGCCGATCGACGCCTCAGGCCCGCGTGCCGCGGGTGCGCCCGGCCGCCAGGAGCGCGACGACTCCCCCGACCGAGGTGACCGCCAGGATAGCCGCGTGAACGAGGAGCGCAAGCGCGAACGCGGGGTTCGCCGCAATCCCGACGGCCCGGGCGATCTCCACGGCCGCCAGCTCGAACGTGCCGACGTAGCCGGGCCCGGCCGGGATCGCGGTCACAAGCGAGACGCCCGCCGCGAGGAGCGCCGCCTGTCCCCAGGTCAGCTCCACGCCGATCGCCTGGCCGGCCGCGGCGAAGGCGACGATGGTCGCCGTCCAGGCCAGCACCGACCATGCGATCGCGCTCGTCATCGTTCGCGGGCGCCCGGCCACGGCGAGGCCCCCGCGGAGCCGCGTGGCGGCCCGGGCCACGGCCGGGCGGCGCTCCACCGCGACGATGACGCGGTCGGCGAACGGCAGCCGGTGGGCGACGAGGGCGAGCGCGAGACCCGCCACGAGGAGGCCCGTCGCGGCCAGCCCGAGCAGAACGGCGCTCGCGACGAGCCCCCGCACGGAAAGGACGACGATCGACACGGAAGCGATCGTCACGAGAACGCCGGTATCCACGACGCGCTCCACGACGACCGTGCCCAGCACGCTTGCCCTGGAGACGCCGGTCCCATCCCCGAGGTGATGGCTGCGGACCAGCTCACCGAGGCGCGCGGGGAGGAGGTTGTTGGCCAGGTAGCCGACCAGGAGGGACGCGGCGACCGACGGCAGCGGTAGACGGGCGACCGGCGCCAGGAGCGCCCGCCAGCGAATCGCACGCAGGGTCACGTCCAGGGCAATGCAGGCGAGGGCGGCCGCCACCCACGCCGGAACAGCATCCCGGAGCACCTCCCAGGCGGCGCCGAGGTCGACCTGGCGGGCGACGAGTGCGACCGCGACCACCGAGATTGCCAGGCCGAGGAGCGCCCGGAGGAGCGGCCTGCTCACCCGGGAACGTCCGGCCCGCCCGCCGGGCCGGGGTCGCCGGTCGGTCGAACGGTGTCGTCCGGCAGGCCGGGCGGGCTCGCGGGACGAACGGCGTCGTCCGACGGGTCGCCGCCCGCCGGGCCGGGGTCTCCGGCCGGGTCCCGGCGGCGCGGCGTCAGCTTCGGCGACGGCCGCACCCGGATCCGGTGGAGCGCGAAGCGCGCGCAGACTCGCAGCGTGGAGAGCCCGTAGACGATGCTCCGGCGTAGGCCGACTGAGCTTGCTTCGGCGAAATAGCGCGTGGGAACGGCGATCTCGCCGATCGTGAGTCCGGCGGCGACGGCCTGGGCCACGAGCTCCTGGTCGAAGACGAAGTCGTCGCTGTTGCGGTGGTACGGGATCGTCTCGAGCAGGTGCCGGGAGTAGGCCCGGAAGCCCGTGTGGTACTCGGAGAGACGCAGGCCGAAGACCAGGTTCTCGAGGCCGGTCAGGAAGCGGTTGCTCACGTACTTCCAGCGCGGCATCCCGCCGGCAAGCGGATCGCCCAGGAAGCGGCTGCCCAGCATCAGGTCGGCCTCGCCCCGGAAGATCGGCTCCACCAGGGCCGGGATCCGGGTGGCATCGTACTGGTAGTCGGGGTGGAGCATGACCACGACGTCGGCGCCGGCCACCAGCGCCGCGTCGTAGCAGGTCTTCTGGTTGCCGCCGTAGCCGCGGTTCTGACGGTGGACGATCACCTCGAGGCCGAGCCGCCGGGCGATCTCCACGGTCTGGTCGCGTGACACGTCGTCGACGAGGATCAGGCGATCGACCATCTCGTGGGGCACGTCCGCGTAGGTCCGCTCGAGGGTAAGGGCGGCGTTGTACGCGGGCATGACGATGACGAGGCGGCGGCCCGGAGTCGGCGCGGACGGCGGCGAGGCCTCGGGCGGCTGCGCGGGAAGGCGGTCGGCGCCGCCAGCGGCGAGCGAGCGGGCGGCGGGATCGGTCGGAGGCGGCACGCCGCGAAGCGTACCGGGATCGGCGGGGCGGGGGGCGAGCGCTCGGCGGTCCGGGCCTGCCTTGCGCCCGCGGACGGCCCCGGCCACCCTTCGGCCCGCGGGGTCCCGGCCACCCTTCGGCGGTTTGCGCGACAATGCGGCCTCTCGCAGGAGTGTCGTGATGTTCGACCGCCTCTTCGGCAACCGCACCACCGGTCCCGATGCCGCCGAGCGCACGCCGCCCGGCCAGTACCTCACCCAGAAGCTCCCGGTGCTCCACTACGGCAGCGTCCCGGCGGCCGATCTCGCCGCGTGGGACTTCCGCGTCTTCGGGCTGGTGGAGGCCCCGGTCACGCTGACCTGGGAGCAGTTCCGGGCCCTCCCGCGCGCCCAGGTGAAGGCCGACATCCACTGCGTGACCCGCTGGTCCAAGCTCGACACGACCTGGGAGGGCGTCCCGATCCGGGCAATCCTGGACCTCGCGGGCCTCCGCCCCGAGGCCACCCACGTCCTGGCCCACTGCGAGCAGGGCTACACGACGAACATGCCCCTCGCGGTCCTCGACGACGAGGACGTCCTGCTCGCCGACACCTACGACGGCCGGCCGCTCGAACCCGAGCACGGCTATCCGCTGCGCCTCCTGGTCCCCAAGCGCTACTTCTGGAAGAGCGCCAAGTGGATCCGCGGCCTCGAGTTCCTCGACCACGACGTGCAGGGCTTCTGGGAGCGCTACGGCTACCACAACGACGCGGACCCCTGGGGGGAGGAGCGCCTCAGCGGCGACTGACTGCGCTGGCCAGGCCGACCTGGTCGTCGGTGGTCAGGCGTCGAACAGGCTGAGCTGCGCTCCGTCGGCCAGGTGACGCATCAGGGCTGGGACGCGGAGCGGAAGGCCGTCGAGGCGCTCGGACGGCGCGTACCAGCGGCCGCGCGTCCGGCCACGGGGCACCAGCCAGCCGCGACCGACGATCCGTGCGAGCATCGCGCGCGCCGCCGACACCGATCGGCCGGTCATCGTCGCCACGCGCCCGGTCCGGAGTCGCGAGACGCGCGCGGCGAGAAGGAGCGAAGCCCAGTCGGCCGGATCCCCGGCGTCCTGGAGTGCGGCGAACACGACGCCGAGGTCGCCGGGCAGGGCGTCAAGGACGCGATCGCGGACGTCCAAGCGGTCAAGCGAGACGCGCGTGTAGTAGTCGAGCCAGTCGGTGGCTGAGTGGTTGTCTGGGTCGTAGCCGGTCCCCAGTGTCGTCTGCAGCACCTCGACGTACTCGTCGCGGTTCCGCCGCAGGTACGCCTCGATCGAGATCAGCTCGGTCGCCGGGATGCCGTGCTCCATGAGGGCCATCGCGGCGAGGAGGCGCGCGGTCCGCCCGTTCCCGTCGTTGAACGGGTGGATCGCGATGAGGTTCAGATGGAGCAGCGCCGACCTGATCAGCGTCGACATCCGACCCGACCGACGCAGCCAGTCGATGAGCTCCGACATGAGCGACCCGACCACGAGGGGGCTGGGCCCGGTGTGGACACCCACATGCACTTCGTCCCCGGAACCGCGATAGTCGCCACGCGTGTCGCGGGGGAGGCCGTCCATCATGGCGGCGTTCACCTGGTGGATGATCTCGTGCGTCCACTCGAAGTCGGCTCGGGCGACCGCCGCCCGTGCCAGGTCGAGCGCCCGGTTGTAGTTGGCGACCTCATGGACGTGGACGTCGTCGGCGTCGATGGCAGCGCCGCTGAGCACCTCCTCGACCTGGGCCGGACTCAGAGGGTTCCCTTCGATCCCGGTGCTACCCGACACGCTGGCGTCCCGCGCAGCCTCCCAGACGACGAGCATGCGCCAGCTGCCGGCCGCCAGGTCGACCTGGCGCCGGATCGCGGTGTCCCAGCGATCCAGGCGCTCGCGGATGCAGGGGTTCGGGTCGTACGTCAGGTGCAGCGTCATTCGCTTGCCAATCAAGCAGAATTCAATCGCCGGGAGTGTCCAACGTATCCGCTTGCTTGTCAAGCGTATACCGCCGAACAGGCGGGAACTGCTATTCCCTCTGTTGGCAATGACGAGCGCTTCAGCGAGTAGTCGGCCGCGCCGACCCGGGTCTGCGGAGCCGGTGCGCACCGCGGATATCGTTACGGGCACGACGCGTTGGCGTCCCGATGCGCCAAGCCAGACGCGCACCAACGCGACGTCCGAGTGCATGAGGCAGATCCGATGAAGAAGCTCACCCCGTTCCTCTGGTTCGACGACGATCTCGAGCAGGCGCTGGCCCACTACACGTCGGTCTTCGAGGATGCGACGATCGTGGAGGTGAGCCGGACCGGCGACCCGGCGACGGGCCCTCTCTTCTCCGCGACGTTCCGGATCAACGGCCAGGAGTTCCTGGCGATCAACGGCGGGCCGCACTTCCGGTTCAGCGAGGCGATCTCCATCTTCGTCGCCTGCGACGGCCAGGACGAGGTGGACTACCTGTGGGGAAGGCTCACCGAGGGCGGCGAACCGGGGCAATGCGGCTGGCTCAAGGACCGCTTCGGCCTCTCGTGGCAGATCATCCCGCGGCAGCTGCCGGAGCTGCTCCAGGACCCCGACCCGGCGAGGGCATCACGCGTCCGGGAGGCGATGCTGGCGATGGGGAAGATCGACGTCGCGGCCCTGGAGGCCGCGCACGCCGGACCTGCCTGACGGTCACCGAGCCCGGCGCGGAGGCGCCGCTTCTGCGGGGTCACCCCGGCACGCCTACGGGACGGTGAGCTGGGTCCAGTTGCCACCGTCGGCGGGAACAGTCCCGGTGTCGTTGCCGACGACCGTTCCCTGGTCGTTGACGTAGTGGTAGGTGGTGTCGTTCGTGACCCAGTAGCTGTCGCCGGTCTCGGGGTTCGTGGCGTATTCGCCCCCGCGCATGTACGTCGCCCAGTCGTCCATCGCATCGCCGCCGGTCCCCGCAGCAGAGCTCGAGCTGCGGAAGATGCGGGCCATCTGGTCACTGTAGGCCCGCACGACCTGCTGGGTCTGCGAGAAGCCCTCGTTCCACAGCGCGATGAACTGGTCGGAGAGCTCGAGCCGGGCGACGAGCCGCTCGATCGCCACGCGGGCGACGGCCTGCGAAGCGTCGTCCGCCGGAGCCACGGCCGCCGCATACAGGCGAGGACGCCACGCACCCGGGGTGCCGACCGAGGCGATGTAGAGCGTCTGCACCATCGCCGCGCCGTATTGCACGCGCGACGCACTGTCGACGTACAGGAAGCCGAGCGTGCCGGTGTCGAGCGGGATGGAACCCCCCGCGGAGGGCCAGTCGACGTGGGTGTTCGCGCTGCGGAAGGTCACCCGGACATCCTTGACGCCTTCACGCCGGACGAAGTCGGGCAGGAGGAGTCGCTCGATCGTCTCCGAGCCGGGCATGTAGCGCCCGTAGTACGCCTCCATGAAGACGATGAGGTTGTGGGCGAAGAAGATCTGCGTCCGGCCATCCCCGGACCGCGCGGAGATCGTGAACTGGCCGTCGGTGAGGCCCGCCTGACCGAGGCCCCCTTCCACGGTCCAGCCCGCCGGGACCTCCGTGGAGATGAAGCCGGCGGGATCCGACCAGCGGACGAACGACACTTCGCCGGCCTGCGGATCGTCCGCGCCCGGGGTCGGGTCAGCGAGCGAGGGGCCGAGGGGCAGCATCGAGGCTGGGGCCGGTGCGGCGCAGGCGCCCGGCGCCAGGCTGGCGACCAGCACCAGCGCGACGACGCTGCGGCCCGACGTCCCTCTCATGGCAATCCCGCTCCACCAGATCGGCGCTTCGTCGTCGGCATGGCGTTCCGGCGGATTGCTCCGCTCGCGGGACGCTGGCCCGGCCGCAGGCCCATCCGGGTCCGCTGCGACCATGCTACTCGGCTGCCTCGTCCGCGAGGCGCCCGATCGACCGGGAGTCAGCCGGTGAACCCGAGGTAGAGCTCGCCGAGTCGAAGGGCGAGCATGCCCAGCACGAGGGAGACCAGCGGGACCAGCGGTGCCACAAGTGGCCTGCGCACCGCCAGGACGACGGTGGCGACGAGCTCGATCCACCAGGCGAGGGCGAACGCGTACGCCCAGGGCTCTCCGGCGATCATCGCGGGGGCGAACCAGTAGTAGAAGAGGAGCGCAACCTGCGCGATCACGGCCGCGGCGGCGACAACCCCTCGCCCGAGCCGCCCGCGACGAGGTGGCGCAGTGCCTGCGCCGGGTTCGAGCCCGATCGCTTCAGGAGAAGGGCGGGGTTCCGGTGCCGTCATGCTGCAAACCCTCCCCGGGCGAGCGCCACCGAGGCATCGACGACGAACATCAGCGCCGGCCCTCGTCGATCAGCTCCCGGATCGTCAGGCTTCGGAGATCGTGCGTGCTTCGGAAGACGCGGAGACCGGCCGCTGCCGCGCCCACCCCGGCCATGCTGCTCTCGGCGGGTCGGGCGAGCTCGGTCACGGGGACCCCGTGCTTCGTGATCGTGATCGTCTCCCCCCGCGCCACCTCGTCGAGGAGGCGGGGAAGGCAATTCTTGGCCTCGTACGAACCCCTGCGTGTCATCTCGTCTCCAGACTGGTCTACGGCCAGTCCGTCATCCGCTCACATTGAAGATATCGGCGACCGTCGTCGAAGCTGGGACTGGTTCGGGGCCAGCCAGGCGACGGACGCTCCGTCTCGTCAGCCCGCCGGCTCGACCGGGGCAGGTGGCTCGGCCGCGCCCGCCGGCTCGACCACAGCAGTATCGACGGCGGCCGCCGGCTCGGCCGGGGCCCACAACTCGGCTGGGGTCGCCGGCTCGACCGGGATGGCCGGCTCCGCCCCAGCAGGATTGGCCGCGCCCGCCGGCTCGGCCGGAGCCCACACCTCGGCCGGGGTCGCCGCGAGCGCCTCGTAGGTGGCCGTCGGCTCGGTCGGCCCGCCCTCAGAACGCTCGACCGGGGCCGCGAGCTCGACCGCGCCCGCCTCCCCGGCCGGGGCGGCACCCCCGAGGACCTCGACCGTGGCATCCATCGAGGCCTCCGCGTCGGCGAGCCCCTCGACGATCGCCGCCTGCTCCTGCGTATCGAGGGAGACAATGGCCTCTTCCCCGGCAGCCTTCTCCTCGGCGAGCAGCTCAGTGGAACTCAGCAGGCGCTCTCCGAAGCTCCCGTCGTGTTCGGAGTCGCCGATCCGCTCGATCGAGAAGGAGATGCCGGGAGGCAGCGAGGCGGTGACCTGGATCTCGCCGATCCGGTACATCGAACCTTTCGCGCGGAGGCTTGCGTTGGCCTTCTCCTGGAGAGCCGTCGCCTTGATGATGATGCTCGCAAGGACCCCCGGGTCGATCCGCTCGACCATGGTCCGGGCGCCCCGGCCGACCGCGGTGATGCCGCCCTTGACCTTCGCCTGGGTCGCGGGATCATGGGCCTTCGCGGAAACGGCGCTCGCCGCATCGCCGGCGGCCTTGCCGGCCGAGGCGAGCCCCGTCTTCACCCTCTCCTGCGTCGCGGGGTCATGGGCCCTGGCGGAGACGGCGCTCGCGGCGCGCGACGACACGTCGGCCGCCTCCCGCGCGACCTCGGAGGCCTTCTCCTTCGCCCTCTGCAGGAAGCTCACGCGGTCCTCCGCTCCTGGCTGCCGGCTCCTTCCCCCTGGGCGCGACGCTACGAGCCTCGGCGGCGGCCGTCAAGCGAGATCTCGCTGGCACCGCCGCGCGAGAGGTCGTGACGCGGCGCGGCACGAGGCGCGACTCCGGGGAACGACGCGAACCAGGGCGCGGGATCGTCGGAAGACAGCCCGTCGGACCCGGCGTAGTCTGTCGCGCACTCGCGGCGTCGGCGCCGCCCACCCGAACAGGCATCGAGGTGCCAGATGCGTCCCCGGCTGATCGTCCTGCTCGCCAGCTTCATCGTGGTCGTGGCAGCCTGCGGCGGAGGCTCTACCCCGACCCCCGCGACTGGGTCCGCGTCGACACCCGCGCCGACCGCAGCCGGCGGCTCCGGCCCGGCCGGCGGAGCCCCGAGCCCGGCCGGCGGGGCGACGAGCCCGGCATCCGGAGCAACTCTCGATCCGTGCACCGCGCTGACGACCGACGAGGTCGTGGCCGCCTTCGTCGACCGGTGGGGCGGACCGTGGACGGCGACGCCGGGCCACGGCGATGCCATCAACTGCGCGTACGAGGTGACGAGTCCCGAGAGCGGGTCGGACACGGTCCTCGTGACCAAGCTCGACGAGTTCTCGTGGCCCCACTTCCAGGAGGCGGACGGGACCGACGCCGTGCCGGTGGCCGGGCTCGGCGACACGGCATGGACCGCCGGTGGCAACGTCCAGGTCAAGGCGGGCGCGCTCTGGTTCCGCATCGAGACGCACGATCTGCTTGCGCCCCAGTTGACGGCTCTCGCCCGCGACGTCATCGCGCACGCCGGCGGCTGAAGACCGGGTCGGGCCGGGCGCGAGCGGCGGGGCGGGCGGCGGGCGGCGAACGCAGCCGGGCGATCCCGGCCAGAGTGGCTGAGGCCGGGTCAGGCAGGGTCGGGCCAGGTAGTCGAAGAGGCCGCCGCGATTGTCGGAGCGCGAAAACGCCGCCGGGCGTGCCGGCGGCGTCGGGTGGCGGCGAACGAAACCGGGCGACCCCGGCCGGGGTTCAGTGGTGGCAGGCGCCAGGGCTGCCGGCCGACTCGGCGGTTCGAAACGAAGACCCGCAACCGCACGCCGCGACCGCATTCGGGTTGTTCACGGTGAAGCCGGCACCCATCAGGGTGTCGACGTAGTCGATCTGTGAGCCGCGCAGGAGGTCGATGCTCTTCGTGTCGACGTAGACCTTGATCCCCTGCGCCTCGAGGACGTGGTCCTCGGGGGCAGGCGCATCCTCGATCATCATCCCGTAGCGGAAGCCTGAGCAGCCGCCCGAGTAGACGTAGACGCGGAGGCCGGCGTCCGGGTTCGGCTCGTCGGCCGTGATCTGGCGGAGCTTGCCGGCGGCGGCGTCCGTGAGGCTCACGACGGCCGCGGGGTTTTCGATCATCGGGGGCTTCCTCCTCGGGACGAAAGGGGGCAGGTCCGGTCCAATGCTAGGGCGTCCCCCGGTTTTCGACAAACGCCCGCCGAAACCCTGCGCGTGAGGGACGCGGGCCGGCGCTCAGCCAAGACGGAGACGACCGGCCGACGAGATCGGCTCAGCGGCCGAAGCGCCGGGCTCGCTGCTGGTAGGTCCGGACTGCCCGCAGGAGGTCGATCTCGCGGAAAGCCGGCCAATACGCGTCGCAGAAGTAGAACTCGCTGTAGGCGCTCTGCCAGGGCAGGAAGCCGGAGAGGCGAACCTCGCCCGAGGTGCGGATGATCAGGTCGGGGTCCGACGAGCCGCTCGTGTAGAGCTGGGCGGCCAGCCGCTCCGCGGTCAGGGCGTCGGCCAGAGCGTCGGGGGCTGTGCCCTCGGCCACGAGGGCGCGCACGGCGGCCCGCGCCGCCTCCACGAGCTCGTCGCGGCCCGAGTAGCCGAGGGCGAGCGTGACGCGCAAGCCCGGCCGGCCACGGGTCTCCGCCTCGCCACGCTCCGCCGCCTCGCGCAGCCGCTCCGGGAGGAGGTCGCGGCGCCCGATCACCTGCAGGCTCATCGCCATCGGGCGGACGCGATCCCGCGCGGCGAGCGCCTCGAGCGTCTCGCGGGCGATCTCGGTGATCGCGACGACCTCCTCGGCGGACCGCTCCAGGTTCTCCAGCGAGAGGGCCCACAGGGTCACCTCGCGTATGCCGATGGCGGCGCACCAGTCCAGGAGCTCCACCGCCTTGTCCGCACCGTGGGTGTGGCCGGCCCGGATCTCGGTGAAACCGAGCTCACGGGCCCAGCGCCGGTTGCCGTCCATGATCAGCGCCACGTGGTGAGGAACGGGATGCGCCAGGACCTCCGCCCGGAGCCGCGCCGCGTACGTCCGGTAGACGGGGGCGAGGGCCACGCTGCCCGCCAGCCGGCCCACTGCCCGAAGCCGGGCGATCACCCCGGCGCCCGCGCCGACGGACAGGCCGGGGGCGGCTGACGCGGGCTGCGGATCGTGAGGCACGGCGTCCTCCGGCACGGGGGTTGGCACCGCAGCCTAGACCCGCGGCGCCGGGATCGTGTGACGGGGCCCGGCGATCCAGCTGCTACATCCCGGGATCGCCCCACGGGTCGCGGCGATCCGTCCGCCCCGCGGCGGGATCGCGTAACGGCGCTCAGCCATCGGCTCGCTACACGCCGGGATCGCGTGACCGCGCTCAGCCATCGACCCGCTCCACCACCGTGGCGATCCCCTGCCCCACCCCGATGCACATCGCGGCCAGCCCGTAGCGGCCGCCTGTGCGGGCGAGCTCGTGGACGAGCATGGTGACGAGGCGCGCGCCGGACGCACCCAGCGGGTGCCCGAGGGCGATCGCCCCGCCGTTCGGGTTCACGACGGCGGGGTCCAGGCCGAGCTCGTCCATGCAGGCGACCGACTGCGAGGCGAAGGCCTCGTTGAGCTCCACGACGTCCAGGTCGGCGACCGCGATCCCCGCCCGCTCGAGCGCCCGGCGCACCGCGGGGACGGGGCCGATCCCCATGATCCGCGGGTCGACGCCGGCGACGGCGGTCGCGAGGACACGGGCCATCGGGCGCAGGCCCAGGGCGCGGCCGCGCTCCGCGTCCACGACGAGGACCGCCGCGGCGCCGTCGTTGATCCCCGACGCGTTGCCGGCCGTCACGGTCCCGCCGGCGCGGAACGCCGGCCGCAGCCGGGCCAGTCCCTCCGCCGTGGTGTCGGCCCGCGGGTGCTCGTCGCGGGCGAAGACGAGCGGGTCGCCCTTGCGCTGGGGGATCGGCACCGCCACGAGCTGGCCGTCGAAGCGGCCGCCCTCGATCGCGGCGACGGCGCGACGCTGGCTCTCGGCGGCGAAGGCGTCCTGGCGCTCCCGCGAGACGTGCCAGTCGTCGGCGACGCACTCGGCAGTCTCCCCGAGCGAGATCGCCGGGTAGGCGGCGTCGAGCCTGGGGTTCACGAAGCGCCAGCCGAGGGTGCTGTCGACGAGCTCGCGGGTGCCACGCTCGAAGGCCGCCTCCGGCTTCAGCATCACGAAGGGGGCCCGCGACATCGACTCCACGCCGCCGGCCACGAAGACCTCGCCGTCGCCGACGGCGACCGCGTGGACGGCCGAGTTGATCGCCTGGAGGCCGCTGCCGCAGAGGCGGTTCACGGTCAGGCCGGCAACCTCAACCGGGTAGCCCGCCAGGAGAAGCGCCATCCGGGCCACGTTGCGGTTGTCCTCGCCGGCCTGGTTGGCGCAGCCGAGGATCACGTCCTCCACGACCGCGGGGTCCAGACCGGTCCGATCGACGATCGCCCTCAGTACGAGCGCGGCCAGATCGTCGGGCCGCACCCCGGCCAGGGCGCCGCCGTAGCGGCCGATCGGCGTCCGGACGGCATCGACGATCCAGGCTTCGCGGAGCGGGCGGTTCGGGTCTCGGGTCATGCGGGTGATTCTAGGCCACCCCCGGCCGTGCCGGGGCTGTGGGCTGGGACGGCGGAGCCATTGACGCGCGTTCCGCAACCGGCGTCCCGTGCGCTGGTGTCCCACGTCCCGAGCCTGCGCGCCCGCTGTGCCACCGGCGTATCACTGGCCCCCGGTTCCCAACCGCGCGTCGCGCACCCGCTCCGACGGTGGAGCCCGCCCGGCCCGCTCCGGGCGCTCTCGTTCCTGTCAGATGCTCCCCTGGCAAACCGTATTGCAGCTCGATCGTCGCGACGACCGGTGCGGGCGGCCTCCCGAGCGGCCACGGGCCCCGCCAGGGTGGCCGAATCCGATCAGATGACGCGCCTGACGAGCACGTGACAGGGTTCGAGGCCCACGCTGGCGCGCGGCATTGGGTGGATCCCCGCCGCCACGTCATACGGTTCGCCACACGTTCATCTGAGAGGATCCGCAGGTCGGAGCGCCGGAGCTCGCCGTTCCCGCTCTCTGGCCCTCTCGCCGCATCGCTACTGGTTCTGCAACCAGCACGGTCATGAGCCGGCTCGTCGTGCTGATCGAGGAGCGCGCCTCGAACCACGGCGGACGGCTGATGGCCGGCCTTCGTGGTTCAGGGCACGAGTGCGCCGATCGGGATCACCGACACCCCGTCCGGTCGCCGATGGCCGTAGCCCCAGCCGGTGATCACGGCGTGGACGGCGCAGACGACCCGCGCGATGCGGCCGGCTACGGCAGGGAGATGAGGCGCGTCCCCGAGGCCAGGTCCTGGGCGGCGCTCCTGAACGCCGCCTCCACGGCCGAGCTCGCCGGCGCGTTGAAGAACTTGGAGGGATCGGATGCCATGCTCGAGAGCAGCGCTGTCGTCGGATCACCGGCCCAGAAGATCGATTCGTTCGCGTTGACGTTGCCACCACTCCCCGACCTCGTCGGGCACGTCGCGCCGCTGAGGCCGTAGCCGATGGTGTAGATGGTGATCTTGTCGGGCAGGCCCTTCGCGTACGTGGCCGACGCGTCCGCGGCGGCACACGTGTAGTGCGCGCTCCCGTCGCCGGCCTGCGGCGTGCCATCGGTCTCCAGGATGATGCCCTTCCTGACGCCGGGGCGACCGTATGTCTGGAGGTAGTTGGCGGCCATCCTGATCGGCGTGTCCAGGTTGGTGCCCATCGTCACCGACACGATGCAGGAGATGGCCTTTCCCAGCGTGCTGCTCGTGTTGACGACTCCCCCGCTCGAGTACGCCTCGTTGAACGTGACTGCGGGGGCGCCGGGCGTCGAATCCGTTCCGCTGAACCCGAGCGGCATCCATTTGGCCAGGTCCGTCGGCGGAGGGCCGAAGAAGTTGATGGAGCTGGCGTTGACCCCGTAGACGTTCGTGCCCTTCCAGGGCGAGGAGTTGTTGGGGCAGCTGGCGAGCTTGGGGGCGTTGAGGGCGGTGGTCTGGCTGGGACCGATGGTGCCCATTGCCACGCGCTGGAGGGCGGGGTCGTAGACCTTGAGGACGGCGTTGGCGCCGAGCTGGACGTTCGCGATGTCCGCTGCGCTCATGCTCAGCGTGCGGTCCACGATGATCACCAGGTCGACGGGGACCGTGGGCGGGCCCATGCAGGAGCCGACGCAGGCGGCCGACTGGATCGTCCCCGTGCTCCCGCTCCCGACCCCGATGGCGGGCCCGAACTTGTAGTCGGTGGTGGCGGCGCCGCCCACGACGACGACGTTGCAGGTGTTCGTCCCGGAGGGGATGCACGGAGCCGTGGCCACGCCCCCGCCGCATCTCCACGCGGTGCAATTGAGTGAGGTCTTCGCCGGGGACCCGGGATCACAGACGATGGGGATCTGGGTCCCGTCGGGCAGGCCGTTTGCCAGCGGAACGAGGCACAGGTAGTTGATCCAGCTGGCGGTCGCCCCGAGCCCCGGGTAGTTCGCATTGAGGTAGCTCACGGCGGAATCCGTGATCGCCGTGGCGTTGGCGCTCGTCGCCGGCAGTTGGGCTCCCGCCGCCAGGGCAGCGGCGTCAACGGAGGTCGCGAGGTTCGCCGAGGAGCGCCTGAGCACGCCCACGTCCACGACGATGGCGGCCAGCCCCATGAGCAGGACGATCATCATGGTGAACAGGACGAGGATCTGCCCGCGCTGTGCCTCGTCGCGGCTCCGAGAGTGTCCCATGACCGATTCTCCTGTCCCCTGGGGCCCGGCGCCCGTGTTGCCGAGATGGCTCATCACTCGATCCTGAACCTGCTCGTCGATGAGAGCCCGATCGTCGTCCCGAAGGCCAATGGCCAGATCATCGGGTAGCCGAATGAGACGGTCACGACGACGAAATCGCCGGTCTTCGCCGTGGGAGGGTTCGTTTGTCCGGTGGCGAACACACATGCCGTCGGAGTCGTGGCCGGCGGAACGGCCGGTCTCTCGCAGGTGACGGTGATCGTCGCACCCGATACGAGGCCCGACCCCAGCACGGACTTGACCCGCGTCTGGATCGTGCCGGTCGGGCCGATGAAGTCCAATTCGTTCGCCGTGAGCTTCGTCACCACGCCGAGCCGGGCGCCCTCGCGGGCCGCGTTCGACACGGTGATGGAGGCATTGAGCCCAAGGCCGAAGTCGATCATGCCGGCCACGAGCAGCAGGAAGATCGGGATGACCAGGGCGAACTCGACGAGGGCCTGGCCGCGTCCGCGAGCGGAGCGGCGGCGAGACGCGCCAGGTCTCGGGCTCGACACGGTCTGTCCGCTTCCTCGTCTTGGGGTGTTCGGATGGGCAACCAGGGGGCCGGAGCCCGGGGCGGCGACCGGAGCCTGGATCGGTCAACCTCGGACACGAGCCTGCAGGCTCGCTGGCGACCAGCATCATCCAGCGGTGCCGTCGCGTCCATAAACCATTCGTACCGGCACGGCTGCCGGTAGGGCCCCCGGCATACGCGGTCAGCTGGGACGGACGAGTCGAGGAGCGTCATCCGGCCGGCACGGAACTCGACGAGGCGGTGGTCGATCGGCCCCGGAAGCCCATGCGCCTGCCGGCGCGGAGCTCGACGAGCGGGCGACCGATCGGCTCAGGCGCCGACGCGCCTGCCCGCGCGGGTACCCGGCTGCCCCAGATTGGGAGGCGCGTGGGTCGGACTCGAGTATCGCCCCAGCGCCCGGGCGTCGGGGAGACCACCGGCAATCGACCTCGGCGCGGTAAGAGGCCCGCCGGTCTCCGGCGAGCCTCTTCAGTTCCCCGGTCGCTGCGCGGCGTCGGTCATGGCCGCGGCGGGCGTCGTCCCGTGCCGCCTTGCCCCCCTCCGTGATGGCGTCGAGACGACGCTCAGGGGCCGTAGGTGTACTGGTCCGCGGGCACGATCGGAGTCATGCCGCCCGGCGTCGTCACGATGATGTCGACGACCTGGTTCGCCGCTCCGGCAGGAGCCGTCGCCGTGATCGACGTGTCGCTCGTGACACTGAAGGTGGCGGCCGGTGCCCCGCCGAACTGGACGCTGATCGCGCCGGTGAAGTACTTGCCGGTGATCGTGACGGAGGTCGTGCCGGTCTTGGGCCCCGTGCTCGGGCTCACGCCCGTGATCACCGGCGTCGGATACAGCTGGAGGAGCTTGGCCCCGCCCTTGGCCAGCTGGCTCCCTGCAGCTTCGAACACCTTCGACAGGTCGGCCGTCGAACCGAGCGTCTTGGGGAGGCAGAAGTAGTGGTCGCCGTCCGTGTTCGAGGTGCCCGGGCATCCACCGTTGACCGCGGGCGCCCCGGTAATCGCGTCCTTGGAAGCCATGCTCACCAGTAGCTCGACGGCGGTCTTGTTGTGCCAGTAGCCCGATGAGTCCTTGTCACACCCCGGGTTGTTGCTGCCATCAAGACCGAACGCGATCGCGAAGATCTCGATGCCCGCGTTCTTGGCGGCGGTCGCCGCCAGTGACGCGTTGTTGCAGGCGAGGCTGCTGGTGTAGAGCCCGGACGACGCCTTTGCGTTCGGCTGGCCGTCCGTCATGAGGATGATGCCCTTCCGCACGCCGGTCCGGCCGTTGTTCAGGAGCTCGTACTGGGCCGCGGCGATCGTGTCGGCAATGTCGGTGTATTCGTTGGTGTTGTAGCACGCGATGCCCGCGCTGACCTTCGCGTACGTCGGGCTGACGGTGGAACCTGCGCCGCTCAGGCCAATGGGCACCCACCTTCGAAGGGCCGTCGGATAAGTGGCCAATCCCATGTTCGACTGGGTGGCCGAGGGGTCCAGTGTGGTGAGGCACGAATTCTTGGTCTTGCTCGGGCCAAGCAGGCTCAACCCCAGCCACTGGACGGCGGGATTGTAGAGGGCCACCAGCGCATTGGCAGCCGCCTTCGCGTTCGTTGTGTAGTAGACGTTGTGCCCGGGATCGTCGGCCATGCTTCCCGTGCGATCCACGATGAGCACGACGTCGACCGGGGTCAGCGTCGACGCCCCGCACACCCCGCCGCATGCGGCCGAAACGATCACTCCCGTCGACCCGCTCCCGACCCCGACGACCGGGCCGAGCGAGAACGGCGTGGTCGCGCTGCCGGTGATCACGACGACGTTGCACTTATCGCCGAGGGAGGGGCTGCAGTTTGCGACTCTCGTCGCGCCGGCGCCGGTGAAGTCGCCGACAACCGGCGTGTGCCCGACCGCCTGGGTGGGATTGCACGCCGCCGGGATATCCGCCAGCCGGGGCTGCCCGAGGTCGGTGACGCCGATCAGGCACTTGTAGGTGATCGAGTACGCGGAGTCCGGCAGGCCGGGGTAGTTCGCCTGGATCGTCTGAGTGATTAGGTCGTTCGCCGTCGTTGCCTCCGCCGCCCCATTGACCGGAAGCGTGGACCCGCCCGCCAGGGCAGCCGAATCGAACGTGTTCACTAGGATCTGCCGGTTGTTCCGGAGCACGCCGAGATCCACGACGATCGCCGCGAATGCGAGGATGACGACCAGGACCAGGGCGAACAGCACCATGATCTGCCCGTGCTCCCTTTCGCCATCGCGTCGTGAATTCAGCATCTCTGATCCTCCGGTGCCCGTGCGCGGCCTGTCGATCCGTCGCACGAGTCGCTACTCGCGGACCATCTGGACAGTTGAGAGCAGGTGTATCTGCGACCCGAAGAGAAGCGGGAAGAGGCTCGTGTACGCGTAGTCCACCGTGACACTCACCGAGTCGCCCGACTGGTTGCCGGCTTCGGTGGCAAAGGAACACGAGGTCGGCGTCTTGGTGGGGACGCACGTGGTCGTGACGGTCATCGTCGGGCTCGTCGAAACGAGCCCCGCGCCCGTCGCCGCGGACCGCACTCGCTGGTCGACCAAGGTGGGAATCTGCGTCGAGTCGGCAGCCACGGTTGCGGCGCGGGCGCCTTCGCGGGCCGAGTTGATGACGGTCATCCTCGAGTAGAGCAGGAAACCGAAGTCGAGTATGCCCGACAGCACCAGGAGAAAGATGGGGATGACCAGGGCGAACTCGACGAGGGCCTGGCCGCGTCCGCGACCGGAGCGGCGGCGAGACGAGAGCGGCTTCGAGTTCGGCACGATCGGTCCGTTTCCTCGGCTACGGGTGCTCTGATGGCCAACAACAGGCCTGGGGCCTGCGGCGGCGACCGGAGTCTAGGCCGGTCAACCTTGAACGCGAGCTTGCAGGCTCGCTCGCGCCAGCGTCGTCCAGGAAGTGCCGTTGCGTCCATGAACCATTCGTACCGGTGCGGTTGCACGTGTCAGGGCGAAGACGCACCCGCCGAGCCGGTCCCGGTCAGGCGGGGGCGGACGACTCGAAGAGCGTCACCTGGCCCGCGCGGACCTCGAAGAGGCGGCGGTCGATCGACTCGTCGGATTCGCCGGCGTACCCCTCGACGAAGTCCGCGAGAAGCATCGCGAACTCCGGGTCGTCCGCCCGGAGGGTGCCCGCGACGAGGAGATGGCGCGCCGGCAGGCCCACGAGCACGCGGTCGCCCCCGCCTCCCAGCTCCGCCTCGAGGTGGGCGATCGCCTCCGGCAGGAGGATGCGGCTGGCATCCCAGCCGTCGCCGGTGTCCGACGAGATGACGCGGCGGCTGTCGGAGGCGTCGATCGACCAGGCGGCTCCGGCCGCCCACGCCGCCAGGTTGCCGTAGGCCGCGGCGCGCATCGTCGCCGGCGAGACGTTCCAGGACGCCAGGTGCTCGCCGTTGGCGAGGACGTCGAAACCGCCCGCGGTCACCGCGTACGCGATCGCGAGGTCGACCGGGCCGTCGTCGAGGAGTGGGTCCACGTTCCCGGCCGCGCTCGAGGGCGTCGTGATCGTGGCGAGTCGCAGTCCCAGCGTGCCGGCCGGCCGGAGCACGGGATAGAGGATCGGGGCCGCTGCCTCCCACGAGTGCTCGGCGCTGAGCGAGATCGGCGAATAGGCGGCGGTGGCGCTTGGCGTCGTCCATGCGGGCTGCCTCGTCCGTGCGGGTTGCGTCTTCCGACAGCGGCCTCGTCAGGATGACCCATCCGGCGGGATCGCGGAGACTCCGGGTGCGCGCCACAGTGGCTCGCGGCGCTCCACGAAGGCGCGCATCCCCTCGGCCTGGTCCGGCGTCCCGAAGAGCGCCCGGAAGAGGTCGCGCTCGACACGGATGCCGTCGGCGAGCGGGCCCTCGAACGCGGCTCGCACGGCGGCGACGGCGGCGCGGACCGCCTCGGCGGGTTGGGCGGCGACGGCGGCGGCGAGGTCGAGGGCGGCCTTGAGCGTCTCCGCGGCCGGCACGACGCGGGTGACGAAGCCCATTTGACCCGCTTCGGCCGCGCTCACCCGGCGACCCGTGAGCACGAGCTCCATCGCCCGGGCCTTGCCGATCGCGCGGGCCAGGCGCTGGGTCCCGCCAGCGCCTGGGATGATGCCCAGGTTGATCTCCGGCTGGCCGAAGGTCGCGTCGTCGCCCGCGACGAGCATGTCGCAGGCGAGGGCCAGCTCGGCGCCGCCGCCGAGGGCGAAACCGCGGACCGCCGCGATCGTCGGCGTTGCCACGGCCGCCACCCGGTCCCAGCCGCGGAAGCCCGGCGATTCGGCGAGGCTCTCAGCCGTCTGTGTCGCCAGCTCCGCGACGTCGGCGCCGGCGGCGAATGCCCGCGTCCCGGCACCCGTGATCACGATGGCCCGGCAGGACGGGTCGGCGTCGAGCGTTTCCACGACCTCGGCGAGCCGGACGAGCAGGGCGAAGCTCAGGGCGTTGAGCGCACGCGGCCGGTTCAGCGTGACGAGGGCCACGCCGGGGAGTGGCTCGGGCGGCTCGACGGGCGTCCCGTCCGGGCCGCGTCGGCGGGCGGGGTGCTCGACGAGGACCAGGTCCGGCGCTTCGACCGTCGCTGCGTCGGGCGCCGCCGCCGGTGCGCCGTCGGGCGCCCGATCCGCCGTCCGGTTCGGCGCCGCGTCCCCGGTCAGGTTGTCGGCCACGTCGATCCCTCGCCTGGGCGCCGCATCATCTCGCGGTGTTGCCCGCCAGTATCCACTTCTCTGGTGAGCCGGCGGCGGCGCGGGTCAGGGCTGCCGCGGCAACAGGGTCCGACGAAGGTCGCTCATGAGCAGGTAGAGGTGCAGCGGGTCGGCGGGTGACGGCTCGAATTCGCCGAAGCGCTCGTAGAACTTCCGGGCACCCTCGTCCTCGCAGTGGACGAGCAGGGCGCGCGCGGCGATCTCCTCGGAAGCCGCGGCGACTCGCACGAGAGCGTCCCGCAGCAGCGCGCGGCCGAGTCCCTTGCCCTGCTCGTCGAGATGCACGCCCAGGCGCGTGAGGATCACGACCGGGATCGGGTAGCGCGGCATGCCTTTGCCGACGCGGACCGGCACTCCCGCGGGCTCCACGGCGCCTGCCGAGAGCGCGTAGTAGCCGACGACATCGTGGTCACCATCGTGGGTCACCACCCGAACACGCGAGGAGTCGGTCCGGTGGGCCTGGAGTGCGTAGCGGCGCAACCAGACGGTTTGCGCGCCAGACCCGCAGTCGAAGCGGTCGGTGACGTGCGAGGTCGCTATCGGGACGACCGGCCCGTAGGTCACCGAGGCTTGTCGAGGACCGACGGCTCGGCGAGGAATGCGCCCAGGCGCGGAAGGTAGCGCGGCTCGCGGTCGAGCGCGTCGGAAAACGCCGCCCAACGATCGGGCGCGACGGTGAAGCGAGTTCGATCGGCGAGTAGCATCCGCGCCGCGGTCGTCGCAGTCTCACGCACGAAATCGGCGACCCTGCGCCCCGACAGGGTGGCCGCAGCCTCGAACAGGTCACGCTCGTCCGCGCTCACGCGCACATCGAGGCGCTCATTCCGGCGGGTGCGTTCGGCCTTGCGGGCGTCGAGGTTGGCGGTCATCGATGGCGCCTTGTGTACGGACATTGTCCGGACACGCTACGCCCAACCGGACCGGGCGTCAAGGGCTTCCGGCAGGCGACGATGAGAAGCCGGTGCTTGACTCCTTTACGCCACCTATCGTGGGCCGAACTCCAGCCTGCCCGCGGCGATGAGTTGTTCCAGGTCGTCGGCGTCGGAGGCCCGCCAGCGCATGACCACCTCGCGGACCGCGTTGAGCACGTCGCCCGGAGCGGGACCGAGCATGCGGCTGATGTCCGCACTGTCCTGGGGCCGGGCGGAGATCAGCTTCATCACCACCACGTAGGGGAGGGTCAGGGTCGGGAGATCGCTCACCGCGCGATTGCCCTGGGCGGTGCCGATCGCGGCGCTGCCCCAGGCCCCCGGCAGGCCGATGAGGTCCAGCTCCCTGCGACCGAGCCGCCAGGCCGTCCCGGCGAGGTCCTCGTAGAGACTGCGCTTGTCGAGGAGCTTCCAGCCACCCGCCATGAGGGCCATCCCGGCCTCGGCAAGACAGGCGATGGGGAGGGCCACGTCCAGGTCGCCGGTGTGTCGCGGTGGCATGTAGACGTTCGCGGCGACCGCTCCAGTCACCGCGATCGGAATGTCCTTCTCCATGAGCAGCCGTGCCGCCTTGCGCCACCACTCCATCGCAGGCCTCCTCCCCTTCATCATCTCGTGCAGCATGCTGCCGGAGCCGGGTCGCTGTCGGCGGGCCGTGAAGGCGAGCATGGCCCGGCGGGCAGCAACACGCTGGGCTCGGGATGGAATACCGGCCGCCTCCGCTGTCTCCCCACGAGCAGCTGCTGACTCGAGCTGGGCGGCGACCTGGCCGACGTACTGCGCGTAGTCGCGGGCGAAGGTTGGGAACCGTTGTCGCAGGGATTCCTCGGTCGCGACGCGAACGAGGAGCGCGTCGGCGCTCGGCTCATCGGCCTGCTCAAGTGTGGGGGCAATCCGCGCCTGAAAGAAGGACTCCGGCGACGTCAGGTCTCGCGTCTCGACGGGAGGATACGGAGGCTCGATCCGAGTCGCGTTCCGCCGCTTGAAGGCCGCGAGCTCGGGGCCGGGAATCCGATAGACGCCTCGCTCGACGCCTCGGATCGCCGTCAGCTTCTGGCGGCGGACCCAGTTCCGCACGGTCTGGCTGGACACGCCCAGGTCACGCGCGACCTCGGGAACAGTGAGCCATCCCTTCATGACGACATCCTGATTGTCAGATTGTGCTCATTGTGCTCGTTTGTCAAATTGGCGAAGCCGGTCAGCCCGTCTGTGAAGAGGCGCGGTCGCCTCGCGGGGACGGCGATAATCGGCGCATGCCGCCGTCGCCGGATGTCGCGCTGGGCGAGGATCTTCGTTTCATCCTGAACCTGGGCGGCGCGGTGCTCGCCGCCCTCCTAGGCGGGGCAGTCGCCGCCCGCCTCCGCCAGCCGACCGTCGTCGGGTATCTCATCGCGGGGATCGCGATCGGGCCGTTCACTCCGGGATTCGTGGGCGACCAGCAGCAGATCACCGTCCTCGCCGACATCGGCGTCGTCCTCCTCCTGTTCGCCCTCGGCGTCCAGTTCCCACTCCGCGACCTGGTCGCCGTCCGCGGTGTCGCCGTGGGCGCAGCCCTGCTGCAGGTCGCGGCCACGACGGTCGCGGGCTCCATCGCGGCGGGCCTGCTCGGATTCGACGCCCGAAGCTCCGCTGTCGTCGGGGTCATCCTCGCGATCTCGTCGACCCTGGTGGTGGTCAAGCTTCTCGTGGAGCGCGGCGAGCTGGAAGCGGTCCACGGCCGTGCCCTCGTCGGATGGATGCTCGTCCAGGACCTCGTCACGATCGTCGTCGCGGCCACGCTTCCGGCCCTCACCGGGGGCGATCCGGTGGGCCCTCTGCTTATGGCCGCCGGGCGGGTGGCGCTCTTCCTCGGCCTGGCCTATGTCGTGGGCACGCGCCTCCTGCCCGCCGCGTTCCGGCTCGTCGCCAGGCTCGGCTCCTCGGAGCTCTTCCTGCTCGCCGTCATCGCGACTGCTCTCGTGGCCGCCGTGACGTCCTCCGCGGTATTCGGGCTCGGGCTGGCCCTCGGTGCCTTCGTGGCAGGCCTCCTGATCGCGGAGTCGGAGCTCTCGTATCAGGCCGTGGCCGAGATCGTGCCCTTCCGCGACCTGTTCGCGGTCCTCTTCTTCGTGTCCGTCGGCATGCTCGTCGACCCGGCCGGCATTGCCGACCAGGCCGGCCTCGTGATGGCATTCGTGGTGGTCGCCGTCGGCGTGAAGGGCCTGCTGGCCGCCGCCTTCGCGCGGCTCTTCGGTCTGCCGGCGCGCTCTGCCGTCCTCCTGGGGGCGACGCTCGCCCAAGTCGGCGAGTTCAGCTTCATCCTTGCCGAGGAGGCCCTGGGGCTGGCGATCCTGTCGAAGTCCGCCTACGACGCCCTGCTCGGAGCCGCGGTCGTCTCGATCGTCCTGACGCCCTTTGCGATGCGGGGCGGCGACTGGCTGGCCGCGCGGCTGGAGGGAGGGCGGGCGACGACGGCCGACGCCGGCGAGGGCGACGTCGACCCGCTGGGCGGGCGGGGCGGGGGCCACGGGGCGGGGGCAGCCTACGCGTCCGACGGGCGTCCCCACGTCGTCGTCCTGGGGGCCGGACGGGTCGGCATCCTTGTGACCCGCGCGGTACGGACGAGAGGCTTCGGTTGCGTGGTCGTCGACCGCGATCGGCGTCGATTGGACGAGGCGGCGCGCCTGGGGGCCCAGGTCATCTACGGCGACGCGGCGAGCCCCACCATCCTGGGGCGGGTCGGCCTCGCCGAGGCCCGGCTCCTGGTTGTTGCCGTGGCGGACCCGTTGGCCGCCCGCCTCGCCGGGGAGCGGGCGCTCGCCATCAACCCGAACCTTTCGATCGCGGCCCGCGCCCGCGGCGCCGGCGACCGCGCGACATTGCGGCAGATCGGCGTGCGCCGGGTTGCCGACCCGGAGGTGGAGGCCGGAGTCGAGCTCGCCCGCTACGCACTCCAGCGCATGGGGGTCTCCGGGCCCGAGCTCGCGGCGATCACGTCCGGGCTGCGGCACTCCCAGTACGGGCCGGAGCCCGGCCCGGGCGGGCGGGGGGCCGACTGACGGCTGCGGCCCGGGTGGACGGGTCGAAGACGCGCACGCGAGACACCGGCCGCCGCACCGGCGAGCGCGCGGCGGCGCATGTTGCTCAGGCGGACGGGTCGAAGACGACGACCCGGCGGGCGCCGTCACCCCGGCGCAGCGCCTCGAAGGCGCGAGACGAGGTCGTCGAGGTCGATCCGCTCTTCGATCAGCCGGCCGATGGGCAGCCGTCCCGCGACCGCGTGGCGGGCGAGCTCGGGGAAGGCCGTGGCCGGCGTGGCGGAACCGTAGTTGCTGCCCAGGAGGCGGATCCCGCGCTCGACGAAGGCGTAGACGTCGATTCCGGCGCGGACGCCCTGCGGCGTCATCCCGACGAGGGTGACGGTCCCGCCCGGGCGCACGATCTCGAGGGCCATCTCGGCGGCGGCGGCGAGGCCGATCGCCTCGATGGCGTGGTCCGCGCCCTCGGGCAGCAGCCGAAGGAGCGCAGAGCGGGTGGCAGGCCCGTCCGCCGCGAGGACTGCGCCCGTCGCGCCGAGCGCCCGGGCCAGCTCGAGCTTGGCCGGGACACGATCGACCGCGACCACCCGGGCCGCGCCCGCGAGGACTGCGCCCATCACGGCCGAGAGCCCCACGCCCCCCAGGCCGAACACCACGACCGTCTCGCCGGCTCGGACGCCAGCCGTCTGTGTCACTGCCCCGACGCCTGTCGTCACGGCGCAGCCGAGGAGCGCGGCTTCGGCGGCTCGGAGTGCCGGGTCGACGGGGATGGCCGCTTCGGCCGCGACCACCTGGTGGGTGGCCATCGTCCCGATCCCGGAGTAGACCCCGACGGGCGTCCCGTCGGGTCGGCGCAGGCGGACGGCCTCGGGCGTCCGGCGGTGGCCGGCGCCCCGGGGGTCGGAGCAGAGGAACGCCTTCGCCGCGGGCACAGGCGGGGCAGGCGCCGCACGGTGCGGTCCAGGCGAGAACCACGAGGTCGCCGACGGCGGGTCGGCCGGTGCGGGCGGGTCGCGCGCCAGCATCGGGCCCGAGTGCTTCGAGCCCGCGTTCGTCGGGGCGCGCGGCGCCGGGGTTCGCGTCGTCGGCGGGGTCGCCGGGGGCCGCGCCAACGCCGGGTCCCAGCTCTTCGACGATCCCGGCGCCCTCGTGGCCCATGACGACCGGGGCCGGCCGATCCCAGTCGCCGTCGAGCACGTGCAGGTCGGAGTGGCAGACGCCCGAGGCCAGCATCCGCACGCGCACTTCGCCGGGGCCGGGCGGATCCAGCAGGAGCTCTTCCACGCGGAAGCCGGCGGCGGCGCCGAGGAACACCGCGGCGCTCACCGGGGTCCGACCGTCTCTTGTGGAGGTGCCGCGGTCGTTCATCGAGCCTCGCTCGCGTGGCGTGTGGCGTTCGTTCATCGGGGGTGCCTGCTCATCGGGCGTCCGGGTCGTCGTGCGCGAGGTCGGGCCGGACGCGGCGGACCCAGTCGCGAATGGCCCACTCGCTCGACCGGAAGGCGATCTGAGGCCATGGGATCGCCTCGGGCGTGAACGGTCGAACCTCGAGGGCCTCGGGCGTGACCGTGGGCTCGCCGCCGACGATGCGGGCAACGAAGGCGATGACGACGATCGCCGCCTCCGGGCGCGTGTAGAGGCCGACGATCTCGCCCGGCTCGACGAGGAGCCCGGTCTCCTCGAGCGTCTCCCGGATCGCGCCTTCGTAGACGGTCTCGTCGATCTCCATGAAGCCGCCCGGCTGGGCCCAGAGCCCGCGGCCCGGCTCGATTCCGCGGCGGAGGAGCATGACCTCGCCGGCGTCGGTCACCGGCAGAGTGGTCACGACCAGTCGCGGGTTGACGTAGGTGATGTAGCCGCAGGCTTCGCAGGCGAGGCGGTCGCGATCCTCGGCCGGCAGGGGTCCCAGGCGAAGCGCCGCACCGCACCGGGAGCAGAAGTTGAGCGTCGCCGCGAGCCACGTCGGGACGCCGCGACCCGCGCGCGGGTCCATGGCGCCGGGACGATCCTCGACGCCGGCGGCGGCGCGAAGGTCGGAGAGCCCGTGGGGCACCGGGTTGCGCTGGCCGTGGCTCATCGGGCGAGTGTAGACGGAGCCGTGTCACCACAGCGGCATGGAGACCGGGAACGGAGTGCGGCGGCACCCGGTCCGGATTCGATGCCCCTGGCCGCATCACGGGCGCATCGGTCGAGGCCGACCCGACCCAGGGCATCGATGCCAGGCATGTGGTGGGTCGCGCCAGGCGAGCTCGAGCGGAAATGGGATGCGAGTGTCGTAGGCATGCCGGGCGTCGTCGAATCTGGGCAGAAGGGTGGGTGGAGGCGGCGTCCAGCCAGCGCGGTGTGGGAGTCGGGGCCGTCATCACCGCCTGCGCCGCCCCGCGCACGCGGCGATTGCCCTACGCTCCACCTGCGCGACGGCGGTCCGTCGCACCGCACGGGCGCAACGGGAACCATGGATCCGTACCCGGTGGCCGCCCGCGGCGGCGGGAGCCTAACGGGTACGGAGCGGTAGGCGCACCGGGCGCAACCGAGAGCAGGCGCACGCAACCGGGGCCGCGGGTACGCAACCGGAAGGGGAAGCATGGCGAAGATCGGGTACGCGGCGATGCTGGAGCAGTTCCACCCGACGGACCTGCTCGACTGGTGCGCGCAGGCGGAGGCCGCGGGCTTCTCGGCCGGCTTCATGGTCTCGGACCACTTCCACCCCTGGACGCCCCAGCAGGGCCAGGCGGCATTCGCCTGGAGCTTCATGGGCGCCCTCGGAACCAGCACGACCCTCCCCTTCGGCACCGCCGTCACATGCCCCGGGTTCCGCTACCACCCCGCGGTCATCGCCCACGCCGCGGCGACGCTCGGAGCCATGTTCCCCGGCCGCTTCTGGCTTGGCCTGGGCGCCGGCGAGGCCCTCAACGAACATGTCGTGGGCGGCCAGTGGCCGGAGATCGGCACCCGCTCGGCCATGCTGTTCGAGGCGATCGAGGTCATCTCGAAGCTCTTCTCAGGGAACGTCGTCCGCCACCGCGGCGACCACTTCCGCCTCGAGTCGGCGAAGCTCTACACGCGGCCGGAGCGGCCGGTCCCGATCTACGTGGCGACGGCGGGTCCGCTCAACGCGAAGAAGACCGGCAAGTTCGCGGACGGGATGATCACCGTCGGCGCGGCCGACGAGAAGATCGGCATGCTCTGGGAGAGGTTCGCCGACGGAGCGCGCGAGGCGGGCAAGGACCCGGCGGGAATGCCGAGGCTCCTCCAGGTCCACGTCAGCTGGGCCGCGACCGACGACGAGGCGGCCGAGAACGCCGTCCGCGAGTGGCCGAACGGCGGGATGCCCTTCGCCAAGCAGGACATCAGGAACCCCGAGGACTTCGCGGCGATGGCGAAGATGGTGCGGGCCGAGGACTTCCAGAACCGGGTCCTGATCTCGTCCGACCTCGCCGTCCACGCGGCCAACCTCCAGCACTACGTCGACATGGGCTTCGACGAGGTCCACGTGCACAACGTCGGCCGCAACCAGGCCGAGTTCATCGAAGCCTTCGGGAAGGACGTCCTTTCCGCCCTCCGCCTGGGCTGACCCGGACCACCATGCCGGCCAGGCACCGCGCCGCCCAGCCTGCCCGAGCCGGACGCCGATGGACGCCCTGCAATGCGCCGGAGCGCGTCGCCGATGACCGGCCGCGCCGACCAGCGCCCGGAAGCCGCCCACCGATGAACGCGTTGCGGCATGCCCGAGCCGACCGTCGATGAACGGCCGCGCCGACCTTGTCGTCGTCGGCGGGGGGATCGTCGGCCTGGCCACCGCCTACCGGCTCCTCGAGGCGCGGCCGGCGCTGCGGCTGGTCGTCCTCGAGAAGGAGGACAGGCTCGCCGCTCACCAGACCGGGCGCAACAGCGGCGTGATCCACTCCCCCAACACGTACGCGTCCGGCTCCCTGAAGGCCCGCCTGTGCGCGGAAGGGATGCGCGACGCGCTCGCCTTCGCCGACGAGCACGGGATCCCGTACGACATCTGCGGCGAGCTGATCGTGGCGACCGAGCAGGCCGAACTCCCCCGGCTCGCCGCCCTCGCCGAGCGCGCCCGGGCGAACGGGGTCGCGCTCCGCGAGATGGGGCCCGAGGCGATGCGGGAGGTCGAGCCGGAGGTCCGGGGCCTCCGCGCGCTTCACGTCCCCGGGACCGGGATCATCGACTGGGGCCGCTTTGCCCTCGCCCTCGGCGCCGCAGTCGTCGCCCGGGGCGGCGAGATCCGGACGGGGGTGGAGGTGACGGCGATCCGCCGAGCCGACGACGGCCTGGTCCTCGAGACGACGGCGGGCGCGATCGCCACCCGCGACCTCGTGACGTGCGCCGGCCTGCACGCGGACCATCTCGCGGCGATGACCGGCCACGCGGGCGGGATCCGCATCATCCCCTTCCGCGGCGACTACGCCGTCCTGCGGCCGTCGGCGCGGCACTTCTGCCGCTCGCTCATCTACCCCGTGCCCGACCCCCGCTTCCCGTTCCTGGGAGTCCACCTCACGCGCCGGATCGACGGTGAGGTCTGGGCCGGCCCGAACGCCGTGCTCGCGTATGCCCGGGAGGGCTACCGCCGCCGCGACGTCGACCCGCGCGAGCTGGCGGGCATCCTCGGCGACCGCGGCTTCCTCCGTCTCGCCGGCCGCTACTGGCAAGCGGGGGCCGCCGAGATGGTCCGCGACCTCTCCCTGCGCCTCTTCCTGAGGGCGCTCCGGCGATTCACGCCGGGTGTCTCCCTCGCCGACCTCAGCTGGGGGCCGTCCGGGATCCGGGCCCAGGCGCTGCGCCGCAACGGCTCCCTGGTCGAGGACTTCGCGATCGCCCGTGGCCCTCACGTCCTGCACGTGCAGAACGCGCCGTCGCCGGCGGCTACCGCGAGCCTGGCCATCGGGCGCGAGCTCGCCACGACTGCCGTGGGACAATTCGGCCTGTAGGAGGAGCCATGAACGATCACGGCCCCGGCGCGGCCGGGCCCTTCCCGCTCGGCCGCGGGCTCCCGGAGGCCGTGCGCGGTGCGCTCGTCGGGACCGATGCCGCGGCGGCGCGCGACCACCTCGCCAATGACGTGGTCGGCTGGCTGACGACCGTGGCCGCCGATCGCCGCCCCCAGACCTCGGTCATCTCGTTCCTCTGGGACGGCGACGGAATCCTCTTCTACAGCCGCCCCGACACGCCGAAGGTCCGCAACATCGCCGCCAGCGGAGCCGTGTCGTTCCACCTCAACTGCGACCCCTACGGCGATCACGTGGTCGTCATCGAGGGCCGCGCCCAGGTCACGCCGCTCGAGAAGCGCTCGGACGTCCACCCGGCGTACGCGGCGAAGTACCACGAGCCGCTCGCCCACTGGGGCATGGACGAACGCGAGACGGCGGACGAGTTCTCGCTTCCGATTCGCATCCACCCGGAGCGCGTCCGGCTGTGGTGACCCGGGCGGCCCTGGCGTCCGGGAGTCCTTCCGCCGCTTTCGAGCGGCCAACCGACCGCGTTGGCGAGCTGGCGGGACGGCCCGGACTCGTGCGCTTCCTGGAGGTCGCCCCGGTCCGCGCCGTGATGGTGGACGGCGACGACCAGCCCGGCGAGGCGACGTTCGGCGCCCGCATGCCTGGTCTCTACACGACGGCGTACTCGCTGCGCTTCGCGCTGAAACGGCGTGGCGTGGAGCGTCGCGTCGGGATGCTCGAGGGCCTCTACTGGACGGCCGACCGTGCGACCGACCTCGACGTCATCCTGGGACCCGACCGCGGGACGTGGCGCTGGACGCTCTTCATCGTCCTGCCGGACGAGGCCACGGACGAAGAGCTGGCGGACGCGCTCGCGAAGGGCCGGGCGAAGGTGGCGCCAGAGGTCGCCGCGGACCTGCGGATCGAGGCGTTCGCCGAGGGCAACGTGGCCCAGGTCCTCTACCTGGGGCCCTACGCCGATGAGCGCCCGATGATCGAGCGGCTCCACGCGGCGATCGAGGCGGCGGGGCTTCGACCCCGGGGCCGCCACCACGAGCTCTACCTGGGCGACCCGGCCCGCTCCGCGCCGGAGAAGCTGCGGACCCTCATCCGCCAATCGGTCGAACCGGCCTGACGTTCGAGCGCGGTCGGTCCGCCCGCACCTCGTTGCGCACAACTCAACACCGCGCGGCACCGCGCGACCGGTCGAGCCGGCCTGACGCGGGCGGCTCGATCCGCCCGCACCTCGTTGCGCACAACTCAACACCGCGCGGCACCGCGCGACCGGTCGAGCCGGCCTGACGCGGGCGGGGTCGGTCCGCCCGCACCTCGTTGCGCGCAACTCAACACCGCGCAGCACCGCGCGATCGGTCGGTGGCCGTCGGCACGTTCTCGACGGTCAAGCGCACGAATGCTGCCATCCGGAACGCCCTGCCCAGTCGCCTCGCACGGCCGCGGCAGGAACACCGCCGGCGAACGCTCGAATCCTGCCGCAGGGACCGCCGGGCGGGCGGCGGGGACCGCGGGGTGGACCGCCGGGGCCCAAGGTGTTGAGCTCTACGCAACGCCGACGTCGGAGAGGGTGATCCCGACCCTGCCGCTGGCGGGTTGGACCGCCGGGGCCCAAGGTGTTGAGCTCTACGCAACGCCGACGTCGGAGAGGGTGATCCCGACCCTGCCGCTGGCGGGTTGAAGGTCAGGCGCCCGACCGCGCGACCGGCGAGCCACGCCACATGCTGGGATCTGGCCGGCCGGCGATGGGCGGCGATGGGCGGCGATGGACGGCGCCGGCAGGGTCAGGGGCGGGTGGCGCGCCGGCAGGGTCGCCGGGTCAGGGGCGCGAGGCGCACCGCCGTCGTCGCTGCCTCCGCTCAGATCCCCAGGAAGCGGTCCACGACGCGATGCCGCCAGGTGAGCACGAGCAGCAGGGCCCACGCGACGACCGCGATCGCCACGGTGCCCAGCTCCGCGACGCCGAGCGGCTGGAGCGCGAAGACATCCCGGCCCGCCGGGATCGTGAGCACGACCAGGTAGGCGACCGCGAGCACGATCGCCATGATCGTCGGGCGGCGGTCCGGCGAACGCGGCTCGATTACCGCGAGGGCGGCGACGGGCGGCTCCACGAAGACGACGAGAACGAGACCGGCGAAGACGAGGAACGTGGTCAGCCCGGACTGGGCGACCCTGGCCGCGGCGTCGAAGGTCGCCTGGTCGACGGCTCGTCCCATCGCGCCGGAGACGCCGACGTGCAGGAAGAGGATCGCGTAGAGGACCGCCAGCCCGGCCAGGCTCGACAGGACGGCGGCCGGCACGACGAAGTTGGCCAGGGAACGGCCCAGCGTGCCGTGCACCCGCTTGCCCGGCTGGGCCCAGATCGCCAGCATCGCCGTCGGGATGCCGACCGTGAAGAGGGTCAGGACGGACCCGTTCCGGAGGTCGAGCGGGAAGAGCCCGATGATGAGCGAGGTCATGATCAGGAGCCCGACCGTGGTGATCCGGGTGAGGAAGAGCCGCAGGATGTCCTGCATCCCGTTGAGGATCCGCTGGCCCTCCTCGACCGCCGGCGCCAGGGCGGCGAACGAGTCGTTGGTGAGGACGATGTCGGCCACGCCGCGGGCCGCCTGGCTGCCGCTCTGCATGGCGATCCCCAGGTTCGCCTTCTTGAGCGAGAGAACGTCGTTCACTCCGTCGCCGATCATGGCGACGTAGTGGCCCCGGCCGCGGAGCGCGTCGACGAGGCGCTCCTTCTGGGCCGGCGTGATCCGCCCGAAGACGGTGGTGGACGCCGCGACCGCCGAGAGTGCCGCGTCATCCAGTGCCTCGATCTCGGGCCCGGAGATGGTGCGGATCTCGGGGCCGAGGCCGGCCTGCCGGGCAAGCGCCGCGACCGTCTCCGGGTCGTCGCCGGAGATGATCTTCACCGTGACGCCGGCGGCCGCGAACCGGGCGAGCGTCGCCGCGGCTTCCTTGCGCAGCTCGTCGCGCAGGACGACCAGGCCCAGGACGGCCATGCCGTCGGGGAGCCGGGCGTCGTCGCCCTCCCCGGCCAGTCCGCCGGGGTCCGGATAGCCGGCGATGACGAGGACCCGAAGGCCGCGCGAAGCATGGTCGTCGAGGCGCTTCCGCAGCGCCTCCCAGCCGCCGTCGTCCATGCCGGCGAGCGACGGCCGGAGGTACTCCGCCGCCCCCATCGCGACCACCCCGCGGGGCCCCGGGCCGTCTGCGGGCCGGGTGCCGTCGGCCGGCCCGGCGGCGGGCCCCGTTCCGTCAGCCGGCGGGGCCGCGTCCGCGGGCCGGGTGCCGTCGGCCGGACCGGCGGCGTCCGGAGCGAACGCCACGGCGCTCCACTTGCGTGCCGATGAGAACGGGATGTCCAGGGCCAGGGGCCGCGGCTCGGCCGGACAGGCGGCCGCGATCGCCTCGGCAGTCTTGTTGCGCACCGCGGCGCTGGCCACGACCGCGCCGAGCGTCGCCCGCAGCTCCTCCTCGCTCCCGGCGATGGCAACGATCTCCTCGACCTCCAGGCGGTTCGCCGTCAGGGTGCCGGTCTTGTCCAGGCAGAGGACGTCCACGTTGCTCAGCGACTCGATGGCGTTGGCCTGCTGGACCAGGGCGCCGAAGCGGATGATCCGGACCGCCCCAAGCGCATAGGCGATCGCGATCGAGACGAAGAGCCCGTTCGGGACGAGGCCGGCCAGGAGCGCCGCCTCGCCCACCGTCTTGCCCGCCCCCTCGAGCTTCAGGAAGTTGTTGAGGAGCAGGACGATCTCCAGGTAGACGACGACGGCGAGGGCGACCCGGATCACGAGGTTGATCTCGGACTGGAGGGGCGTGAGAACGCGCCGGAACGTGCGGGCGCCGGCCGTGATCCGGTTCGCCAGGCTCGCGCTGCCCACGGCGGTGGCCTCGAAGCGGCCGCCGCCGTTGACGACGAAGCTGCCCGAGTAGACCGCGTCGCCGGGGCGCTTCGGGACGAGGTCCGACTCGCCGGTCAGCTGCGATTCGTCGGCCTCCAGCGACCCGTCGAACAGGCGCCCGTCGAGGACCACCTGGTCGCCCGAACCCACGCGCAGGAGATCGCCCACGACCAGCTCCTCGGGCTGCGCCGCGCGCTCCGCGCCGTCGCGCACGAGCGTCGCCGTGGGACGCGTCAGCAGGGCGATCCGGTCCAGGGTGCGCTTGGCTCGCACCTCCTGGACCACGCTCACGAGGATGTTCGTCCCGATCACGCCGATCGAGACGAGCGCGTCCATGGGCCGCCCCACCAGGATCAGGAGGACGCCCAGGACGAAGATGACGTTGTTGATGAAGGTGAAGACGTTCTCCCGGACGATCTGGAGGTAGGTCCGGCTCGTGGCGGGAGGCGCCGAGTTGCCGTGACCGCCGGCGCGGCGGCGGGCGGCCTCGTCGTCCGAAAGGCCGGCGGCGGAGGTCGGCCCCAGGTCCGCGACGGGGAGAGCGGCGGCGGGCTGGTCGGCGGCGGTCACGGGGCGACGCGGGCGGGGCGGAGGCGATCGGCCCCATGTCTGCGACGGGAGTCGCGGCGGCGGTTTCGGGCAGGGTGGCGGCGGGCTGGTCGACGGCGGTCACCGGTCGGCGGTCCCGAGCGGGGCGGCGGCAGACGTCGGCCCCAGGCCGGCGACGGGAGGCGCGGCCGCGGTTTCGGGCAGGGTGGCGGCGGGCTGGTCGACGGCGGTCACGGGGCGGTCCCGAGCGGGGCGGCGGCGGTCACGGGGCGCCTACCGCCAGGCGCGCGCTTCGTCGGGGTAGAGGCGCACGCGGCGGTACGGCTCGCGGCCGCGGGAACGGGAGACCACGTTGGCGCGCTCGGCCATCTGGTGCTGCAGCCGCCGGATATAGGCGTTCTGGGGAGCGAGCTCCACCGCCTGCGCCTCGCGCGAGACCAGCCCGATCGCCTCCTCCGTCTCCCGCAGCGCCGCCTCCCGCGGATCGACCTCCAGGGCGAATATCGAGGTGAGGCTCGCCTGCATCTGGACGATGGTGTTGGCCTTGAGCACGTAGACGGGGAGCGCCTGGTCCTCCGCCTCGCGGATCGTGGGGCCCTTCTGGCGGTACTCGCTGCGCAGCGTCATCACCACGTCGGCCTCGTCGACGAGGCGGGCGACGATCACGGGCAGCTGGAGCTCCTTGATTGCCTGCTCGAGGCGCTTCCGGCTGACTCCATAGGGGAAGACCCGCAGGGTCGGCAGGATCCCGCTCTCCACCCGCAGCGCCGGTCCCTCCTCGTCCACCGCCGCGGCGACCGCCCGGTCGGCGAGACGCTCGTCGTCGGCCGCGAGGTCGGCGACGTTCGCCGGGCCGGTCCCCTCCTCGGCCCTCAGCGCCTCCAGGGCCCGCGACGCCTGGTCGCGCCATTGCGCCTGGCGCTCCCACTCGCGGGCGTCGCGGGCGCGCACCTCGAGGGCGGCCGCGGCCGCAGCGGCGCGTTCCACCGGTCCGCGGTCGGCGATCTCGCCGGCGACGAAGGGCGCTTCGCCGGGGCTCGCTCGTGACCCGACCGAATCGCCGGGACCGCTTCCGGGGCGCGGGGCGCGGGACGCGCGCGGGGCGCCGGCGGGGCCCGACGCGCGCGGGGCGCCGGCGGGGCCGGAGCCGCCGGGGCCGGTCGCGCGGGGGCCGCCTGTTGCCGGGAGCACGTCGCGTTCGTCGTGACGCGCAATCCGCTCGCCGGGGAGCGTTCGGCCGCCGGCCTCGGTCGCGCGCCCCCGGGACTCGCGCCAGCCGCCCGACGTGCCCGGCCGGTATCCGGGCCGGGCGCCGCTCGCCGGGTCCCAGGGCGTGGCCCGGTAGTCGCTCGCCCCGCGCCAGCCGGGCTCCGGGCGCCAGCCGGACGACCCGGCGAGCCCCGCGAAGCGCGCGCGGCCGAGCTCGTCGCGCCCCAGCTGCTCGCGTGGCGATGGGCGGGGCCGCGATTGCGACTTGTGGACCCCGGCCTCGTCCTTCCAGCGTTGCTCGGCCGCCACCGGGTCGCCGCGGAGCATCGCGTCCACCGTCTCGGAGACGTCGGCGTGGACCATGACCCGCTCGCGGTCCTGGATCTCCACGATGACGTCGAAGGTCGGCGGCGCCTTCCGCTCCAGGACGCTCTTCTGGGTCCGCCGGCGGCGCGCCTCGTCGTCCCCGAGGGTCACGCTCTGAATCCCGCCGATGAGGTCCGACAGCGTCGGGTTGAGCATCAGGTTGTCGAGGTTGTTGCCGTGGGCCGTCCCGATGAGCTGCACGCCGCGCTCGGCGATCGTGCGGGCGGCCTGGGCCTCCAGCTCGGTCCCGATCTCGTCGATCACGATGACCTGGGGCATGTGGTTCTCGACCGCCTCGATCATCACCTCATGCTGGAGGGCCGGCGTGCGCACCTGCATGCGGCGCGCCTTGCCGATGGCCGGGTGGGGGATGTCGCCGTCGCCGGCGATCTCGTTGGACGTGTCGACCACGACGACGCGCTTGCCGAGGTCGTCGGCGAGGACCCGGGCGGCCTCGCGGAGCATCGTCGTCTTGCCGATGCCGGGCCGGCCCATGATCAGGATCGACTTGCCGGTCCCGACGAAGTCCTCGATGATCTCGATCGTGCCGTAGACGGCCCGCCCGATCCGGCAGGTGAGGCCCACGATCTTCCCGGTCCGGTTCCGGATCGCGCTGATCCGGTGGAGCGTCCGCTCGATCCCGGCCCGGTTGTCGTCCCCGAACAGGCCGATCTTCTCGACCACGTGGGCGATGTCCGCCTCGCTGATCTCCCGGTCGAGCAGGGTCACCTCGCTCTCCGGGAAACGGGCCTCGGGACTGCGGCCGAGGTCCATGACGACCTCGATGAGGTCGGTGCGCTCCGGCAGGGCATGGATCGCGGCGACGATCTCCGGCGGCAGGGCGGCCAGGAGGGCGTCGAGGTCGTCGATCGATTCGCGGAAGCGGCGGTCGGTCACGTGCGGTCCTCTCAGCGGACAGCCGGCAACATGGCCGGCTCGGCAACGCGAACGAGTGTCTCCTTCATCAGGAGCGTGACGGTGGCGGTCGTCGCGAACCCCTCCTCCTCGAGCCGGTGCTCCAGCGGCGATTCGTAGGTGCGGACCGGGGCGATGATGCCGTGGTCGTGGCGATTGGCGCGGCGCTCGGTGCGGGCGGCGATCACGCCGAGCCCGAACCTCACGAGCGGCGCCGCGTCGATGCCGGGCCGGGCGAGGACCCGCAGATAGTGGGGCTGGTCCTCCTTCGCCACGCCGACCTGGACGAAGCCGATGACGGCCGTCGGGTCGGCAGCGCCCTCGGGAGCCTCCTGGAGGAACGACTCGACGTCGGCGAAGCGGAGGATCGGCGTCAGGCTGGAGCGCGGCATGAGCGAGCCGCTGCCGTGGAGCTCCCAGTCGGCGATCCGGTTCATCTCGAGGCGCTGCACCGGGGCCGGAGTGACGGCGCTGTAGAGGCGGAAGAGTGCCACCGCGTCAGTCTGCCCCACGGGGCGGATGCCGAATCGGCCGGCCTCCTCCTCGGTGAGCGGCGGCGGGAGCGGGCGCTCGGAGCCGCGAACGCAGATCATCTCCTGGCCGTAGCGGGCGAAGCCGGCCTGCATGAAGAGCTCCACGTTGCCGTCCGCGTCGGCGCAGGCGACGTGGAACCGCGTGGCTCCGCGCTTCGCCACCTCGCGGAGGCAGGCCTGGACGAGGCGGTATCGGATGTCGCCGGCGTCGCCGAGCCCGATGGCGTCGAGCTCCACGATCGTCCACTCGTCGCGGTGGCCGTCGCGCTCCACGCGGAGGAGCCCGCACAGGTGGCCGTCCTGCTCGTGGACGTAGAGGAGGTCGTGGGGGCGGAAGGCGCCGAGCGGCAGGCGGAAGAGGGTGAAGACCCCGATCGGCGGACCGGCAACCGGAAGGCCGAGTGAGCGGGCGCCCGAATCGTCGGCCTGGGCGAGCCGGGACAGCTCGCCGAGGGCGGCCAGGTCCGTCAGACGGGCGGCCCGGACCTTTCCCGCGCGGGACGGTGGCTGGCCCGACCGGCCGGTCATGCGGCGGGCCTCGCGCGGCGGAGCGGGTGATGACGGCGGCCGGTCATGCGGCGGGGATGGCGGCTGGTCATGCGGCGGGCCTCGCGCGGCGGAGCGGGTGATGACGGCGGCCGGTCATGCGGCGGGGATGGCGGCTGGTCATGCGGCGGGCCTCGCGCGGCGGAGCGGGTGATGACGGCGGCCGGTCATGCGGCGGGGATGGCGGCCGGTCATGCGGCGGGCCTCGCGCGGCGGAGCGGGTGATGACGGCGGCCCGCTCCCTCGCCGGGGTCGGCGTGCTCGGCGGCCATCGTGGCCACGAGGCGGTGGAAGCGGGTCTCCCCGGCCAGCTCGGGGTGGAACGAGGTCGCGATCACGTTCCCCTCGCGCACGGCCACGATCCGGCCGTCGTCGAGGCGGGCCAGGACCTCCACCCGGGGGCCCACCGCCTCGATGACCGGGGCCCGGATGAAGATGGCGTGGACCGGCCGATCGCCGAGGATGGGCACGGCGACGTCGGCCTCGAACGAGTCGAGCTGCCGCCCGAAGGCGTTGCGCTCCACGACCACGTCGAGGAGCGGCAGGACCGGCTCCTCGCCGCCTGAGATCGACTTCGACAGGACGATCATGCCGGCGCAGGTCCCGAAGAGCGGCGCGCCCGAGCGGGCCAGGTCCAGGATCGGCTGGGCCAGCCCCCAGCGACGGATGAGACGGCGCATCGTCGTGCTCTCACCGCCGGGAAGGATCAGCCCCGCGACGCCGACAAGGTCCGCCGGCAGGCGCACCTCCACGCCCTCGACGCCGATCGCGGCGAGCGTGGCGACGTGCTCGCGGAAGGCGCCCTGCAGCGCCAGCACGCCGATCCTCACCGGGCAGCTCCCGCGCGTCCTGCGCGCCGGGTCGTCGCTACCAGCCCCGCACCGCGAGGCGCTCGCCCTCGGGGATTGCCTCGAGGGCGATGCCGCGCATCGCGGCGCCCAGGCCTTTGCTGACCTCGGCCAGGATCTTCGGGTTGTCGAAGTGGGTCGTCGCCTGGACGATCGCGTTCGCCGTCCGCGCCGGGTCCTCGCTCTTGAAGATGCCGGAGCCGACGAAGACGCCGTCCGCGCCCAGCTGCATCGCGAGCGCCGCGTCGGCCGGGGTGGCGATCCCGCCCGCCACGAAGTTGACGACCGGCAGCCTGCCCGCGGCGGCAACCTCGCGGACGAGCTCGAGCGGGGCCCGCAGCTCCTTGGCGGCGGCGAAGAGCTCGTCGTCGCGCATGGAAGACAGGCGGCGGAGCTCCGCGTTGACGGTCCGGATGTGGCGGACGGCCTCGACGATGTTGCCGGTGCCGGCCTCGCCCTTGGTCCGGATCATCGCGGCGCCCTCGGCGATCCGCCGGAGGCCTTCGCCGAGATCGCGGCAACCACAGACGAACGGAACCTTGAAGGCGTGCTTGTCGATGTGGTTCTCTTCGTCGGCGGGCGTGAGGACCTCGGACTCGTCGATGTAGTCGACCCCGAGTGCCTCGAGGATCTGGGCCTCCACGAAGTGGCCGATCCGGGCCTTGGCCATGACCGGGATGCTGACGGCCGCCATGATCCCCTCGATCATCGACGGGTCGCTCATGCGGGCCACGCCACCGGTCGCCCGGATGTCGGCCGGGACGCGCTCCAGGGCCATGACGGCCACGGCGCCGGCTTCCTCGGCGATCTTCGCCTGGTCGGGCGTTACGACGTCCATGATGACGCCGCCCTTGAGCATCTGGGCGAGCCCCTTCTTGGTCGCCCAGGTGGAGGTCTCGACGGTCATGTGTGTCTGGGTTCCCTGGTCTTTCGGGCGGGTTCCTGGAGCGGCCGACCGCGGGGTCATGCCCGTACGGGTCGCGCCGACGCCCGCGCACGTGAGCCGAGTATAGCGGAGGGGTCCCGGGGGGCCGGGAGGGCGGCGGGCGCGGGTGCGGGCGGCGCGGGTGCGCGGCGGGCGCGGGGCGGGCGGCGGCGGCGGGCGGGACGGGGGGCGGGGCGGCGGGCGCGGGTGCGGGCACGGGCGCGGAGCACGCGGGGCGGCGCGGCGGGCGGGAAGGCGGGCGCGGGTGCGGGCACGGGCGCGGCGCGGCGGGGGGCGCTCTGGCGGCTTCGGACCGACGCTGCCTTGGCCATGGTGCCGCGCGGTCGTGGGGGCGGGGCGGCGCGTGCGGCGCGGGGCGGCGGGTGCGGCGGGTGCGGGCGCGGGTGCGGGCGCGGCGCGCTCTGGCGGCTTCGGACCGACCCTGCCCTGGCCATGGTGCCGCGCGGTCGTGGTGCCGGGCGCGCCGCGTATGCCGAGAACGTCTACCAGAACGCGATCCGGCGGTCGACCGTTACGTTGAGTCGGGGAATATGCATCCCGCGCATAGCGGGACGCTGATCACCCCCACGCCACCGTTGCAGACTCACCGAACGGCCGGTTGCGCGGCGCGGTAGTCCTTCTTCGCATACCGAAGGTCTCGGCCTCGGCCGGAGGCGCCTACGCTGGCGGCATGCGCGAACCCCACGCCCTCGCCGAACTAGCCGACGGGATCGTCGCGTGCCGGGCCTGCCCGCGGCTCGTCGAATGGCGCGAGGCCTCGGCAGCCAGCCCGCCGGCCCGCTTCCGAGGGGAGGCGTATCGCGCCCGCCCGGTCCCCGGCTTCGGCGATCCCAAGGCCCGCATCCTGCTCCTCGGCCTGGCCCCCGCCAAGGACGGCGGGAACCGGACCGGCCGGGTCTTCACCGGCGACCGGAGCGGCGACTTCCTCTTCGCCGCGCTCCATCGTGTCGGGCTGGCGAACCAGCCCACTTCGACCGGCCCTGCCGACGGGCTCGCGATCAACGGCGCCTACGTCGCCGCGGCCGTCCGCTGCGCCCCGCCCGGTAACAGGCCGCTCCCCGACGAGCGCGACCGCTGCGCGCCCTTCCTGCACCACGAACTTGCGCTGCTGGAGGAGCTGCGAGTGATCGTCGCCCTCGGCGGGTTCGCCTGGAAGGCTGCGCTTCGGGCGATCGAAGCGACGGGCGGCCCGGTCCGTCGCCCCCTCCCGCGCTTCGGTCACGCCGCCGAGGTTGCGGCCGGTTCCCGGACCCTCCTGGGCGCCTATCACCCGTCGCAACAGAACGTCTTCACGGGACGGTTGACGGCGCCGATGCTCGACGCCGTCCTGGGGCGAGCGATCGAGCTCGCCGGCGTCGATGTCAGCCGCCGATGAGAGCGAGGACCCCCTCCCGGATCGGCGCACGCCCGTCGCCGACGCGGTGCTCTCGCGTTCGTCTCCTACGAGGGAGCGGTGGGCGCGTTGGGAGCCGTGTCGCGGCGTCGGTCGCCGAATTCGATGAACAGCCATGACACGTCGGCGGGGATCAGATACCAGCCGCCAAGGAATCCGAGCATGAACAGCGCGGGCAGCAGGATCGCCGGGAGGACGATCCGGTCACGGCGACGGGTCGTTTGGCCTCGCGTTGCGATCCATGGAACGCTCAGCAGGATGCTCCACAGGACCACGTAGGGCCAACCGGCGAAGCCGCCGGCCACCAGGGGGAGGCCGAGTCCCGCGACCGCGAGGAACCATGGAACGGACCGAATGCCAAGTCGCATCGCCCCACCTCACGGCCTTGACCCAATGCCGCTCATCGACACTCTACGCCGACCGGGTTGTCGGTCAAGTTGGCGACATGCCTGGCGCCTGTGACCAAGAGGTCGCCTGGCAGCAGTGGCGGTGGTGGCGCCCGGACGGCGTCCCGGCACGGACAACGGGCCGTCGGGGCGGGAACCGAATGCGGGAACCGAATGTTGCTCCTGGACCTGTGACCCGAGCCAGCAGAACACGTTCACCGGCCGCCTGACGCCCGCCATGCTGGATGCCGTGCTGCAGCGGGCCCGCGAGATCGCCGCCGCGGCCCCGGCGCGGACGCCGGAGGATCGGGCATCATCCGCTCCATGAGCGAGCGCGTCCCCGGCCGCAGCGGCCGCGTCAACCAGGTCAACGTCTCGAAGGGCGGCGTGCCGAAGCTTCCCGTGGAGCGCGCGCGGGTCCACGTCCTGGGCCTCGAGGGCGACGGCCACCGCGAGCCGGAGCCGGTCCACGGCGGCGTCGACCAGGCCGTCCTGCTCTACTGCGTCGAGGCTATCGCGCGTGTCGCGGCGGACGGGCACACGGCGTTCCCAGGTGCTTACGGCGAGAACCTGACGCTCGAGGGCCTCGACTGGGCGGCGCTGGCCGCGGGCGATCGGCTGACGATCGGCGAGGGCGGCCTCGAGGTCGAGCTGACGAAGCCCTGCCCGCCCTGCACGACGCTCGAGCACTTCTTCGCCGATCGCCGGATCGCCCGGATCAGTCACAAGGTGTGCCCGGAGGACACACGCTGGTTTGCCCGCGTGCTCCGGGAGGGCTCGGTTGCGCCGGGCGATCGGGTCGAGGTGGCGCCGGCGCGGACCTGATCACGGGGCGCCACGCGGACGTCGGGGCGAGCCGTGGCCCGCCGGCTCGGTTGCACCGGGCGACCCGGTCGAGGTGACACCGGCGCGGACCTGATCACGGGGCGCCGCGCGGGCTTCGGGGCGAGCCGTCGCCCGCGGGCTCGGTCGCACCGGGCGATCGGGTCGAGGTGACGCCGGCGCGGACCTGATCACGGGGCGCCACGCGGACGTCCGGACTGGCCGGGGCCGCGGGCTCGATTGCGCCGGGCGCGTCCGGTCGCCCGTCTGCGCCGTGGGCTGAGACGTGAACACGCCGCGCGGCCCCCGACGACAGGCCGACGGCCCCTCCACCGGAATCGCCCGATTTCGCTACCCTGCACGTCATGCTTGCCTGGGTCCTCTTCTGGGTCGTCGTCGCCGTCGCCGCCTTCGCGGTCGCGATCTTCGCCATTCGATCTCGCCACATCCACCCCGGCCTGATCCTCGCCGCTCTCGACGCGTTCGGGCTGGTCGTCGCCTCGTATCTCTCGGTGGTGGAGCTGGGGGGCGGCGTCCCCGTCTGCGGTCCCATCGCCGGGTGCGAGGAGGTGGCCAAGAGCGAGTACGCGTGGATCGGACCGATCCCCGTCGCGGTATTCGGCGTCGGCCTCTCGATCATCCTGCTCGTCGCCGCGCTCGGCTGGTGGCGGACCGGCGATCGACGACTCCTGGCGGTCCACTACGGGCTGAGCCTCGTCGGCGCGACCTTCGAAGCCTATTTCATGTTCCTCCAGGTCTTCGTGATCGAGGCCGTCTGCATCTGGTGCGCGATGTACGGGGTCAGCCTGATCCTGCGCTTCGTCATCGCGCTCATCGTGTGGCTGCGCCGCGACAAGGCTCCCGAGGGCGTCGGCTGGTAGTCGAACCCGGCGACTGACAGTCGACCGCGGAGACACGCCGGTCGGCCCACTCGCCCGCCCTCGCGCCCGCTGGATCCTGTCAAATGCTCGCCACGTGAACCGTGCGACCGATCGGCCGGCCTCGCGGCGCGGCAAGTTGGCCGCCGCTGCTCCGGATCAGATCACGTCGTCAGCCGTGCGAGCTTCTGATCGAGTCGACCTCCGTTGACGAGCCGGGTGGCGGCGCCGGCCGCCACTCGCTCCCGCTGGCGCGGCAAGCGAGCTGCCCTCCGGTTCGCCACGCGAGCACCTGATCGAAATGGTGACGCCCGGCCGCTGACGGAGGCGCGGTAGTCGGCGGCCGGAAGCCGACAGCGGCAATCGACGGCCGGCAGCTGCCGGCCACGGGCGCGCCTTCCGTGTGGCGGATCGCGGGGTCCGGACGGTGACGGCGGCGCGGTAGTCGACGGCAGCAATCGACGACCGGCTGCTCCCGGGCCGGGCACGCCTTCGCGGTGGCGGCCCGCGGCGCCCGAGCGGTGACTGCGGCGCACCGGCACGAGTCTGAGCGGCCCGATGGCGCACGCCGCAATGCCCCTCCGGCGCGTTCGGGCACGGCCCGACGCGGCCTCCTGCTACGATCCGGCCACCATGGACGGTGTCGTGCTCGTTCTGAACCAGAACTACGAGCCGCTGAACGTCTGCAACCTGCCGCGCGCCTTCCGGCTCGTGTTCGGCGCTAAGGCGGAGGTCGTCGAGTACGACCACCAGACGATCAGGACGCCGCGCGCCGCGTACCGGGCCCCCTCCGTCATCCGGCTCCAGCACCATGTCCGGCGCCCCCGCCCGCGGGTGCGCCTGAGTCGGCGCGAGATCTTCTCCCGCGATGCCCACACGTGCCAGTACTGCGGGCGGCAGGGCCACGACATGACGCTCGACCACGTGATCCCGCGCCACCGCGGCGGAAACCACACGTGGGAGAACCTCGTCACGGCCTGCAAGGTCTGCAACCACCGCAAGGGCGGCCGCACGCCGGACGAGGCGCGCATCCGGCTCCTTCGCCCGCCCCACGAGCCGCGGAGCGACGTCTACTCCCTCTTCACGCCCTATCTCGCCGACGAGCGCAACGAGCCGTGGCGCGGCTATCTCTTCCTGGACCCGAACTGACGGACGGCGATCTGACCCCGCGCGACCGTCGCCCCGCCGCAGCCCCGCCTGCCGACGCCGACGCCGTGCCCGCCCCGCCCACCCGGGCCCTGCCCGCAGGCGCGCCTGCCCGACGCCGACGCCGAGCCCGCCGCGGCCACCCGCGCGATTCCGACCGCAGTGCCCGCCGACGCCGGCGCCGTGCCCGCGGGCGTGCCTGCCCGCGCGGCGGCGCGGCCGCCCGTTCCGTTCCCGCGGCCGTGCCGGCCGATTACGACGCCGTGCCCGCCGACGCCGCGGCCGTGCCCGCGGGTGTCCGACTGATCGCCCGAACACTTCGCGCGGCCGGCTACGAGGCCCACCTGGTCGGCGGCTGCGTCCGAGATCTCCTCCGCGGCATCGAGCCGCTCGACTGGGACGTGGCAACCGACGCGCGGCCGGATCGACTCCTCGAGCTCTTCCCCGGAGCGCGCTACGAGAACCGCTTCGGGACGGTGGCCGTGCCCCTCCCGGACGGGGCCCACGAGGTGACGACCTTCCGGCGCGACGGCACCTACTCCGACCACCGGCGGCCCGACGACGTCACCTTCGGAGACACGCTCGACGAGGACCTCGCGCGACGCGACTTCACGGTGAACGCGATGGCGATCCCGCTCGACGACGACGGGTTGCCGGGCTCCGTCGTCGATCGCTTCGGCGGCCGGGCCGACCTCGAGGCGGGCGTCCTCCGCGCCGTCGGCGATCCCGGAGCGCGCTTCCGCGAGGATGCCCTGCGGATGCTCCGAGCGGTCCGCTTCGCGGCCACCCTCGGTTTCACGGTGGAGCCGGCAACGCGCGCCGCCATCGCCGCCGAGGGGTCGCTCGCCCTCCACGTCTCCGCGGAGCGGACGTTCGTGGAGCTGATGCGGCTGCTCGCGGCGGAACGGCCGTCGATCGGCCTGCGGCTCGCCGAGGAGACGGGCCTGCTCGGCGTCGTCGCCCCGGAGCTCGCGCGCCAGCGCGGGATCCCCCAGGCGAAGATCCCCGGCGACGACCTCTGGGATCACACCTGGCGCACGGTCGACGCGGCAGCGCAGACTCTCGTCGAGGGCCTCCCGCTGGCCCGCACGGCAGCCCTGCTGCACGACATCGGCAAGCCGTCCACCTTCGCCGACGGCCACTTCGTGGGCCATGACACGGTCGGGGCGGAGCTCGCGGCAGAGTGGCTCGCCGGGCTGCGGGCGCCCCGGGCGTTCACGGCGCGCGTCGCGAGCCTCGTCCGCCACCACATGTTCTCGTACGCCCCGGAGTGGACGGACGCCGCGATCCGGCGGTTCATCCGGCGGGTTGGCCTGGCCGAGCTCGACGACCTTCTCGACCTCCGCGCGGCCGACAACGTGGGAAGCGGCCTCCCATCGAACGTGGACGGCCTCGACGAGCTGCGCGAGCGGTGCCGGGCGCAGGTGGCGAACCACGTCGCCCTCGAGCGCGGCGACCTCGCGGCTGGCGGGGACGACCTCATGCGGGCACTGGCCCTGGCACCCGGCCCGGCGGTGGGCCGCCTGCTCGACGCGCTCCTGGAGCGCGTCCTCGCCGACCCGATGCTCAACGAACGCGGGCGCCTCCTGGCGATCGCCCGGGAGATCGCCGAGAGGGACGCCGGCGATGTCGATGGCGGCGACGCGGCCGATGTCGAGGGCGATGCTGCCGGCGACCGCGCGGAAGATGCTGCCGGCGATGTCGATGGCGGCGACGCGGCCGATGTCGAGGGCGATGCTGCCGGCGACCGCGCGGAAGATGCTGCCGGCGATGTCGATGGCGGCGACGCGGCCGATGTCGAGGGCGATGCTGCCGGCGACCGCGCGGACGATGCCGCGGGCGATGCCGATGGGGGCGACGCGGCCTGGTCGGACGCTCGGCGGCCGCCGGATCGGCCGCGGGAAGCGCGCCCGTGATCGAGCTCCTCCTCGCCGCAGAGAACGCGCTCGCCCTCGGGCTCCTCGACCGAGCCGAGCGGACCTACCGCACCGTGCTGGAGGCGGACCCCCGCAACGGCATCGCCGCCGTCGGCCTGTCGCGGGTGGCCCTGGAGCGCGGCGACGATGCCGGCGCCCGCGCGCTGGCCCTGGCAGCGCTGGAGATCGACCCCGAGAACGCCATGGCGCGCCGAATGGTCGACCGCCTCGACGAGGTGGCCCTCTACCGCGACATGGCCGCGTCGGCACCTCCGGCCGAGCCGGCACCTCCGGCCGAGCCGGCACCTCCGGCCGCGTCGGCACCTCCGGCCGAGCCGGCACCTCCCGCCGAGATGGAACCACCACCCGCCGCCGCGCACCAGGCGGCCCCCGCGCGCCCCGGGCTCCTGCGGCGCATCCTCCGGAGATCATGATGCGCGTGCTCGTCACCGGCGGCGCCGGCTACGTGGGATCGGTTTCGGTCGAGGCGCTCGTCGCCGGCGGCCACGACGTCGTAGTCCTCGACGACCTCTCGAAGGGCCACCGCGAGGCCGTCGCCCCCGGGGCGCGCCTCGTCGAGGGCAGCTACGGGGACGCTGACGCCATCCGCGCGCTCCTCGCCGAGACCCCGGTGGACGCCGTCCTCCACTGCGCGGCGCGCTCGCTGGTCGGCGAATCGGTGGCGAACCCGGCTCTCTACTACCGCGAGAACGTCGCCGGAGGCGTGACCCTGCTGGAGGCGCTGCGGGAGGCCGGCGTGGGACGCTTCGTCTTCAGCTCGACGGCGGCCGTCTACGGAACGCCCGTCAGCGTCCCGATCCGCGAGGACGCCGTCCACGCACCCATCAACCCCTACGGCGAGACCAAGCGGACGTTCGAGGGAGCCCTTCGCTGGTACGCCGGCGCCTACGGCCTCCGAAGCGTAAGCCTCCGCTACTTCAACGTCGCCGGCGCCTCCCTCCGCAACGGCGAGGTCCACGAACCTGAGACGCACCTCATTCCCAATGTCCTGGCGGCCGTGGAGGGGCGCGGCGAGGTGACCGTCTTCGGAACGGACTACCCCACCCCCGACGGGACCTGCATCCGGGACTACATTCACGTCGAGGACCTCGCCCAGGCTCACCTTCTCGCCCTCGAGGCGACCGCCCCGGACGATCCCCGCACGGACGCCACGCCGGATGCGGGCGATCCGGCGGCAAACGCCGGCTCTGGCAGAGGAAGCGTGAGCGGCGGCGCACGCAATGGCGCCTCTGACGGCATCAGCGGCGTCGCTGCCGCCATCGCTCTCAACCTCGGCAACGGCGGCGGCTTCAGCGTGCGCGAGGTCGTCGCCGCGGTCGAAGCGGCCACCGATCGCCCCGTCCCCCACCGCATCGGACCGCGCCGCGCCGGGGACCCGCCGGTCCTCGTCGCGGACGCGGGCCGCGCCCGGGCGGTGCTCGGCTGGGAACCATCTCACCCCGATCTCGTGGAGATCGTCGCGTCCGCCTGGGCCTGGCGGCGCGAGCATCCCGGCCGCTACAGATCCTGAGGTCCCGCCGGCACCCCGCGTCCGCCTGGGCTTGGCGGCGCGAGCATCCCGGCCGCTACGGGCACTGAGGGCAGGCGAGCGCGGGACGGCGACTGCTTGCCCTCCCGCAGAGCCGACCCCGGCCGGCGCCCGGCTGCGGCCCCGGGCCGGTAACCAATTCGCTACGAAAGCGGCCCCGGGCCGGTACTGACCGGCGCCCCCGCCCCGCGTACGGTGCAGTCCTCCGGGTCGGAGCCCCGCGGCCGCTGCCGTGCCGTCCCTTTCCCGGTCGCCAGCGAGGACGCCGCCATGACCGCCATCGACATGACCCTTCCCACCTACAGCCGCGGCCTCCGCTCGGTCGTTGCGACCGCAACCCGCGTGGCCGGCGCAACCGTGACCTGCGACGCCTGCGGCTGCCGCCTCACCACCCGCGAATCCGCGGACGACTCCGGCGTCACCGACTCCCGGAGCTGGTTCCACTTCGGCGGGTCCGCCGGACGCGACGCCCGCGGCTGCGCGGTCGCCTGCGTCGACGCTGCCCACCATATCGGCTGACCGAGCGGCTGCACGGGCCGCCACCAGTCCCGCGTCCCACGCAACTCGCGCGTCCCACGCAACGCCCCGGCTTCCGGCCGGGGCGTTGTTCGTTGTCCGGGACCGGATGAGCCGGGGGCGGCCCGGGCCTCGCCGGACGCGGCGCCTGGTGTCGCGTCCCGCTGATTCCTGGACGGTTGCCCGTTGCGGCGGGAAGCACGGGGGCGCGGCCGCGAAGACGCCATCAGCCTGCGAATCGAGACCCTAGGCCGCCGCAGGGGCGGGTGCCGCCTCCACACCTGGCGCCCCGGGCTCGGCGATCGGGCGATCGCTCACCGGGCGGATGAGCAGGTAGCCGATCACCATCGTCACGAGGAGCGTCAGGATCGCGACCTGGTAGGCACCGTTCCCGAACTGGCGGAAGAGCAGCCCGATCGTGATCCCGAAGAGGATCTGGCCCACGACCTGCGAGCCCTTGCCGACGAGGCCGTACAGGCCGAAGAACTCGCCGACCCGCTCCCGCGGGGAGAGGCGGAGCATGAAGACGCGGTCGGCGACCTGGACGCCGCCGAGCCCGCTCCCCGCGATCGCGCCGGCGGCGACCATCAGGCCGACGCCCAGGGGCGTCCCCGGCATGCCGAGCGCGAAGACCGCGAGGAAGAGCCCGAGCGCCCAGGACGCGAGGACCCAGAGGAGCGTCCTTCGGGGCCCGAACCGGTCGACGAGCCGGCCCCAGGCGAAGCTCGCGAGGATCGCCACCACCGTCAGGACGAGGAGCAGGAGGAAGTAGACCTCCTCGAGGCCCATCGCCACCGCCAGGACGCTCATCGAGACGATCAGCGTGTTCACCGCGTCCGAGTAGAAGAAGCGGCCGAGCAGGAAGCGGCCGAGGCCGGGAATGGCGCGCGCGTGCGCGACGGTTGCGCGCACCTGCGTGAACGACGCCACGAGGTCGGCGCGCGTGAAGGCGGGCGTCTCGCGCTTCGGCTCCCGGACGATCAGGAAGATCGGGATCGCGAGGACCGCGAAGAGGAGCGCCTGGACCGGGAAGATCTGCTCGCGGGGGATGTCGAGGACGAGGAGGACGATCGCGATCAGGAGCGTGCCCATGTATCCGACCGCCACCCCGATCCCCGACAGGCGGCCACGGGACGCAGGGTACGAGACCGTGGAGAGCGTGGCGTCGTAGTAGATCAGCGCGGCCTGGTAGGAGAAGTTGGCGACCGTGAAGAGGATCGCCCCGACGATCACCGGGCTCGGCCCGATCAGCGCGGAGGCAACGACCGTGACCGCCGTGAACACGAAGAGGTACGGCAGCCGCCTTCCGCCGCGGTCGCTCAGGGCACCGAGCGGCGGCGAGACGACCGCGTTCAGCCCCACGCTCACGACGATGCAGACGGTGTAGGCGAGCTGGCCGCCGTCCTCGCCGAGCCCGCGGTCCTTGATGAACCAGAGCGCCATCGCGGTGGAGACGACCGCGACGCTGTAGATCGTGTTCGCCAGGTCGTACAGGGCCCAGGCCGCGGGAACCCGGGCGCGGCCCGACGGGGTGAGGTCGGCCAGGCGGCCACCGAGTCCACCCCGCGGCTGATCGGGCGACGCGGTCGAGGCGGGCGCGGCGACGTCGGCCATTGGCGGGATCGTAGCGGGCGCGGGTGGCGACCGGAAGCCCCCGGGGGAGGCCGCGGTCGGTGGCTCCGGGAGGGCCGCGCACGGCGGCGGCGGGCGAGCGCCGGCGCACGGCGCCGGCGGGCGCGTCGGCGCTGCTACGATCAGGTCATGCAACCCGACCCCCGCAGCTGGCGGCCCCAGTCGTTCGGACGGCGCAAGCCACGGGACCTGCGCGATCCGCTGGTGGAGCCGGCCTGGGACGGCATTCGCATCCTCGCCCACGTCGCGCCCGCGGGCGTCCACCTCGTCGATGCCAGGGGTGCGGACCTGGCGTCCGACCACCGGGAGATCGTGGCCGCGCTGGCGACCGCCGGGCTGGCAAGCGCGGTCGTCGTCGACGGGTACCTCACGGACCAGGCGCTGCGGGACGGGGCGGGAGTCGTCCTCGAGGTCGACGAGAGTCCCGGAATGGGCGAGCACGTGACCCAGTTCTTCCTGGGAAAGCAGGTGGCCGACCACATGGGCGGCCGGGGGCAAGTCCCCGGCGGGTCCACGGCCCGGACGATCGCCCAGGTCGAGGCGGCTGCGGCCGAGGGCCCGGCGCCGATCGCCTTCGTCGCGGTCGACCTGGTCGCCATCGACGACGAGCCGCTGTTCGAGGTTCCCCTCCTCGAGCGCAAGCGCCTCCTGGAGAGCGTCCTCCCGGAGGGGCTGCACGTGCGCCGCACGCCCTTCGTCCGCGAGCCGGCCGGCAGCTTCATCAGGACCTGGCGGTCCACCGGCTTCCGCGGCCTCGCCTACAAGGAGGCGAACAGCCGCTACCACCCGGGCACGCCCAACGACGGCTGGTCCCTCGTCGCCATGCCGCGGCGCTGAGGCCCTGCCGGTGACCCGCCCGTCACCCGTGGTACGGTGAGCCGGTGGCCCCCACCGTCCTGACGCCCGCGATCAGCGCGGAGGTCGAACGCCTCGGCCGGGCCGACCTCGTCGTCGGCATCCCGAGCTTCAAGAACGCAACGACGATCGGGCACGTGACCCGGGCCGCACAGGCCGGGCTTGTCCAGTACTTCGCCGACCTGCGGCCCCTCCTCGTCAACGCCGACGCCGGCTCGCCCGACGGGACGCAGCGCGTGGTGGCCGAGACCGAGCCCCCGGACTACGTCGAGCGGATCCTCCTCGTCCGGCCGACGAACCGCCTCGAACGCCTGACCCTCACCTACCCCGAGGTCGACGGCGTCGGCGGCAAGGGAGCGGCCCTGCGCACGATCTTCGAGATCGCCGCCGCCCTCGACGCGCGGGCCCTCGTCGTCGTCGATTCCGATCTCCGCTCGATCACCCCCGAGTGGATCGAGCTGCTGGCCGGGCCCATCCTCAAGGGCGGCTTCGACTACGTGACGCCGCTCTACGCCCGCCACAAGTACGACGGCACGATCACGAACACGGTCACCTACCCGCTGACGCGCGCCCTCTACGGCCGGCGGATCCGGCAGCCGATCGGCGGCGACTTCGGCGTCTCCGGCGACCTCGTCCGCCACTACCTGGCCCAGGAGGACTGGACCGCCGACGTCAGCAAGTTCGGGATCGACGTCTGGATGACGACGCACGCGCTCGTGGGCGGCTTCGCCGTCTGCGAGACGCGGCTCGGGGCCAAGGTCCACGACCCGAAGGACCCCTCGGGGGACCTCGGGCCGATGTTCCGCCAGGTGGTGGGGACGATCCTCGGGCTGGCGGGCCGCCACGCCGACGCGTGGCTCGAGATCCACGGCAGCCACGAGGTCCCGGCCTACGGCTTCGAGCGCTGGGTCGAGCCCAGCCCGCTCCAGGTGAACACGCTGCGCCTCCTCTCGGAGTTCGGGGCCGGGCGGGTGACCCTGGCCGAGACCTGGCGGGCGATGCTCGCCCCCGACCACGCCGCGGTGGTCGAGGAGCTGGCGATCGAGGCGGGCAAGCTCGCCGAGCGGGCCGCCCGGCGCCTGGGGATCGGCGGGACCGAGAGCGGCACGAACAGCGTCACCACGGACGAGATGAGCGAGGCCGTCGCCGGCTTCCACTTCCCCGACGAGCTGTGGGCCGGGATCGTCTACGACCTGGTCGTCGCCGCCCGCTTCGGCGCCATCCCGATCGAGCGCCTCGTGGCCGCCCTCGTGCCCCTCTACTTCGGGCGCGTGGGGAGCCTCGTCGTGGAGAGCCGCCACCTGGGCCAGGACGACGCCGAGGAACGCGTCGAGCGCCAGGCCCGCGCCTTCGAGCTCCGCAAGCCATACCTGGTCGAGCGCTGGCGCGTCGCGGACGAAGCCGCCCGGGCCGCCGAGGCCGACGCCGGCGGCCAGCCGGGCGGGCGCGCGTGACCCCGCGGGCGCCGCTCCCGGCGCGGATCCTCATCCCCGTCGCCAATCCGGCGACCGCCGAGGACCTCGTGCGGATCGGCGCGGAGATCATGGACCCGCGGACCGGCGAGCTGACCGTCCTCGGGATCGTGGAGGTCCCCGAGGACGTCGCCCTCTCCGACGGCGCGACACTGGCGCGGCAGGCCCGGCGACTCCTCCAGAAGGTCCTCGACTACGCCCCCCAGGGCACGATGATCCGGCCGCTCGTCCGGATCGGGCGCCGAGCGGCGGAGGGGATCGTGGAGGCGGCGCACGAGGTCGACGCCGACCTTCTCATCTTCGGCTGGGGCGGGCGGACCGGCAGCCGCGGTGCCGCCAGCGGCCCCGTCTTCTCGCCGACGATCGACGCCGTCGTCCGCGAACCGCCCTGCGACATCGCCGTCGTCAAGCAGCGCCCGTTCGGCGAGGTCCGGCGGATCCTCGTCCCGGTCCGCGGCGGCCCCCACGCCGAGCTCGCCCTCGAGTTCGCCGACGCCCTCGCCCGCCGCCACGACGCCCGGATCACCGTCCTCCACGTGATCCCGCCGGGCGTCACGAGCAGCGTCCGGGCGCAGGCCGAGCAGGCCCTCGCGACGTTCCTCAAGCAGCATGCCCGCGGCCACGCGGACGGGCTCCTGCGCGAGGCCCCGAACGTCCGGAACGCCATCCTCCGCGAGGCGGAAAAGGCCGACGTGGTGATCATGGGCGCCTCGGCCGCGCCGGGGGGCACCGCGGCCGACGCCTTCCTGTTCGGCGCACTGCCCGAAGCGATCGCCACCCGGGCGACGGCCACCGTAATCGTCGTCAAGACGCGGGAGCAGATCGGGCAGGCCACGTTCGAGGAGCTGGCCGGCCGGGCAGAGTCGCTGGCGGCCGCCGATCGTGCCGCGGAGGAATCCCGGGCCGTCCCGGCGCGCGTCGAACGCTGGTTCGCCGAGTCCAACTTCCACCACGGCGAGTACCGCAACCTGCGCCGCCTCGTGGAACTCAAGCAACAGCAGGGACTTACGGTCAGTCTCGTCCTACCGACGCTGGACGAGGAGGCGACGATCGGCGAGATCGTGGCCCGCGCCCGGCGCGTCCTGGTCGATGGCGTGCCGCTCGTCGACGAGCTGCTCGTCATCAATTCCGCGTCGACCGATCGCACGTGCGAGATCGCCGAGGGCGAGGGCGCCCGCGTCGTCCAGCACGCCGACGTGCTGCCCCGCTACGGCTCGTATCGCGGCAAGGGCGAAGCCCTCTGGAAGAGCCTCTTCGAGACGAGCGGCGACCTCGTCGCCTGGTGCGACACCGACGTCCGCAACTGGCACCCGCGGATGGCCTACGGGACGCTCGGGCCACTTCTCGCCGAGCCGCGGATCCAGTACGTGAAGGGCTACTACCAGCGCCCGATCGTGGAGGACGGAGTGCTGAAGGAGGGCGGCGGCGGGCGCGTCACCGAGCTCGTCGCGCGGCCGCTCATCAACCTCTTCTTCCCCGACCTCTCCGGCTTCATCCAGCCGCTGGCGGGCGAGTACGCCGGGCGGCGCAGCCTCCTCGAGACGATCCCCTTCTTCACCGGGTATGCCGTCGAGATCGGGCACCTCGTAGACATCAGCGAGCGCGTCGGCCTGGCCGGCCTGGGCCAGGTGGACCTCGAGCGGCGCGTCCACCGCAACCAGGAGCTGGAGGGGCTCTCGCGGATGAGCTTCGTGATCCTCCAGGCGGTCATGAAGCGGCTCGAGGAGCGACGGAAGGCCCGCCTCTTCGCGGAGCTGGGCTCGACGATGAAGCTGCCGCGGTTCGGCGGGGACCACCTGGGCCTCGAGATCATCGAGCTCGCCGATCGCGAGCGGCCCCCGATGATCCGGATCCCGGAGTACCTGGAACGCCGGGCGGGCGCGGGCGGCGGGTGAGGGGTACGGACGCTCGGGCCGGGAGGGCCGACGCCCGCCCCCTGGCAATCCTGGTGGCGCCGAATTCGTTCAAGGGGTCGCTGACGGCCGTCGAGGTTGCCCTGGCCCTGGCTCGCGGCTGGCAGCGAGCGCGACCACAGGACGAAGTCCGGCTGGCCCCGCTCGCCGACGGCGGCGAGGGGACGCTGGTCGCGATCGAGGTGGCCGGCGGCTGGGAATGGCGGAGCGCCGCCGCCCACGATCCGCTCGGGCGCCGGATCGAGGCGCGCTGGCTGCAGTCGGAGGACGGGAGCCGCGCGGTCGTGGAGCTTGCGGCGGCGTCGGGCCTCTCGCGCCTCGCCGCGGGTGAGCGCGACCCGGCCGCGGCCTCGACCTTCGGCACGGGCGAGGTCCTGCGCGCGGTGCTCGACGCGGGGATCCGGCAGATCGACCTGGGCGTCGGGGGCAGCGCAACCACCGACGGCGGGCGGGGAATCCTGGCCGCCCTGGGGCTCGGCGTGACCCCGGAGCCGGACCTCGGCCTCGACCTCGACCTCGCCGTCGACCTCGACGCGCTGGACCCTCGCCTGGCGGAGGTCGATCTCCGGATCGCCTCCGACGTGACGAACCCGCTGCTCGGCGAGACCGGCGCGGCTGCTGTCTACGGGCCCCAGAAGGGCGCCGGCGCGGTCGACGTCCGCAACCTCGACGCCGCCCTGGAGCGCTGGGCGGACGCGCTGGAGGCGGCGACAGGGCGGCGCGAGCGGGACACGCCCGGGGCGGGTGCCGCGGGCGGCACCGTCTTCGGGCTGGCCTGCCTCCACGGCCGCTTCCGGTCATTCTCGATCGTGCCGGGAGTGGACTTCGTGATGGAGGCGACGGGCTTCGCCGGGAAGCTCGCCGGCGCCGACCTCGTGATCACCGGGGAGGGCCGGATCGACGGCCAGACGGCATTCGGGAAGACGGCTCTCGGCGTGGCCCGGCGGGCGGCCGCGGCCGGCGTCCCGTGCATCGCCGTCGGCGGCGGAGTCGAGCCCGAGGGGATCGAGGCCCTCGCGGCCCTGGGGACGCTGACCGTCCCCGTCGTCGAGCGGCCGCAGTCCATCGAGGAGGCGATGGCTGCCGGCCCGCTCCCCATCGAGCGCTGCGGCGAGCGCCTGGCTCGCCTCGTCGGGCTGGGGATGAGGTTGACCGTGACGAGACGTCCGCCGCGCACACCCGGCAAGGACCGGGGCAAGGTGGTGATCCACGACGACTTCGACGACCCACTCCCCGAGTTCGAGGAGTACACGTGAGCCGGCGGGCCTCCACCTCGTCTGGGGCGGCGGCCCTGAAGCGTCCCCGGAAGCCGCCCGACCCAGCCCGAACGTGGGCGCGCGCCCTCGACCGCCGCCGCCCCGGTCTCGTTCCCTTCGTGCTGGCGGAGCTGGCCACCCTCTACGGCACCCCCCGCCGCGACACGCGCCTGGACCCGGTCTCGGAGCTCGTCCTCACGATCCTCTCCCAGAACACGGCCGACGTGAACTCCGAGCGGGCCTTCGAGGCGCTCCGCGCCGCCTACCCGGCCGACGGGCCGGTCACGGTCCACCGCGTGGTCGGCCCCGACGGCACCGAGGCGCCGCCCGAAGGCTGGGGCGGTCGCGGGCTCGCCGCCGGGTCCGCACCGGACTGGGCCGCGGTCGAGCACGCCCCGCTCGAGGAGCTCATGGAGGTGATCCGGCCCGGCGGGCTCGCCCTCCAGAAGGCGCCGCGCATCCAGGCCGCCCTGCGCCACGTTCGCGAGGCGTCCGGCGGCTACGACCTCGGCTTCCTCGCGGCGATGGAGCCGCGGGCAGCCCGCGACTGGCTCACCCGGGTCCCCGGGATCGGCAGGAAGACGGCGTCGATCGTGCTGCTCTTCTGCTTCGGGCAGCCGCTCATGCCGGTGGACACCCACGTCGAGCGGGTGAGCCGCCGGATCGGCCTCGTGCCGCCGAAGGCCGGGCCCGACGAGCAGCACGAGGTCTACTGGCACCTGCTCGCGCCGGAGGACGTCCACGCCGGCCCACGTGCTGCTCATCCAGCACGGGCGCCGGACCTGCGACGCGCGCCGTCCCGCCTGCGACCGCTGCCCGCTCGCTCCCCGCTGCCGCTACCTCGACCCGAAGGCGCCATAGGCGCTGCGGAGGCCGAACCGGGCGGAGCGGCGGCCGAGCGGATACCGGCACGCGGTATGCTCGCCCCATGATGATCGGCGGCGGGCCGGCGGGGCAGGAGCGCCCGGCCCGGCTCCTCCTGGTCGACGACGACGCGAAGCTGCTCGTCGTGCTGGCCGAGCAGCTGCGGGCCGACGGCTACGACGTGGCGACCGCCCGCGACGGCATCGAGGCGCTGCGCCGGCTGGCGTCGGGCTGGCCCGACCTCGCCATCGTGGACATGATGATGCCGCGCCTCGACGGCCTCTCCCTGGCCCGCGAGATCAAGGCCCGCGCCGACATCCCGATCATCGTGCTCTCGGCCATCGACGCCGCCGACTCGAAGGCCGAGCTCCTCGACGAGGTCGCCGAGGACTACGTCACGAAGCCTTACCACTACCCGGAGCTGCGGGCCCGGGTGAACCGCGTCCTTCGCCGCCTCGGGGACCGGCTGCCGGGCCAGCGCGTGGTGCTCGGTCCGGCGCTGGCCCTCGAGCTCCATCGCCGTTCGGCAACCGTCAACGGGGTGGAGGTCGCCCTGACTCCGATCGAGTCGCGGCTTCTCTACGCGCTCGCCGCTAACCTCGGCAAGACGGTCTCGACCGAGACTCTCCTGCTGCGCGGCTGGGCCGACACGGAGAACGCCGATCCCTCCTACGTCTGGGTCTCGATGCGCCGCCTGCGGACGAAGCTGGAAGCCGACCCGAACCGGCCCCGCCACCTCGTCACCGTCCGTGGCATCGGCTATCGCCTGGAGGTCGTGACGGCGTGAGCGGCAGCGGCCTCCGCGCGCGGATCACGATCGCGGTCATGGTCGCCGCCGTCCTGCCGGTCCTCGCGTTCGGCCTCCTCGTCGTCGTCGCCGGGAACCCCGACGCCCTCACTCTGGTCCTGATCGCCCTCGTGGTCGCCGCCTTCGTGGGCCTCGCCGTGGGCGGCCTCCTCGTCGGCGCCGTCGTGCGGCCCCTGCGGACGCTCGAGACGCGGCTCGACCGGATCACCGCCGGCGAGCGCGTGGAGCCTCTTCCGCCACTTCCCGACGACGAGCTCGGCCGGCTCGCCGAGCGCCAGGAGGAGCTCGCCGCCGACGTCGCGCGGCGCAATCGGCAGGTGGCCCGCGCGGTCGACGCGATCACGGCCTGGGCGCCCGCCGACGGGGCCGCGGCCCTGCTGGCGCGTGCCGCAGCCGATGCCCGCGAGGCCCTGGGCCTGATCGACGCCCGGATCGACCTCGGCGACCCCGACAGCATCGCCATCGAGGAGCGCGTCCCCGGCGAACCCCACCCCGTCCGTGCCGACCTGCGCGCCGGCCGAGAGGTCGCCGGCGTCCTCGCCGGCCACGCGTCTGCCACCGCCCGCTGGAAGCCCGCCGACCAGGACCTCCTTGAGCTCTTCGCCGCGAGCGTCGCCGTCACCCTTCGCGACGCCGAGCTCCTGGCCCGCGTGGAGGAGCAGAACGCGCGACTGGTGGCCCTCGACGCGGAGAAGGACGACTTCCTGCGCGGCATATCGCACAACCTGCAGACACCCCTTGCCCGGATCCGCGCCTACGCCGACCAGCTGACCGCCGACCACGCGGAGGCCGGCACCGTCGACCGGCGGCCGGGCGTGATCGCCGAGCAGAGCGAGCGGCTCTCGCGAATGGTTCGCCAGCTCCTCACGGTCAGCCGCCTCGACGCCGGCGTGATCCGACCGGTGGCGGAGGTTTTCGCCCTGGGTCCGCGCGTCAGACGGGCGTGGGAGGCGCTCGGGGCGGCGGCGGTGTCGTTCGAGCTCGTCGACGAGGCCGGCGGATGGCTGACCGTCGCCGACCCCGACCAGGTGGACCAGGTCCTGTGGGCCCTGCTCGACAACGCCGTGAAGTACGGGGCCGGCGCCGGGGTTCGCGTCCGGGTGGCGGTGGACGATGCCGCGGGGCGGGTTGCGGTCACCGTGGCCGACGGGGGCCCGGGGGTCTCGGAGGCCGACAGGGAGGGCCTGTTCGCCCGCTATTCGCGAGGGGGTCGCTCGGAGGATCGTGACGGGACCGGCCTGGGGCTCTACGTGGGCCGAGCCCTCGCCCGGGCGAACGCCGGGGACCTCGTGCTGGAGCCGTCCACGCCCGGTTCGGGCGCGACCTTCACGCTCGTGCTGCCGGCGGAGGCTCCCACCGAGGGCTGACGGCCTCGCCGGCGGGTCCGGCGCTTCCCGGCGTGTCCGGCGCCGGCGGGGCCGGCGGGTCGGGCGCCATCCAGCACTGCCGCCGGCGTCCGGCCTGCCCGGAGGCCTCGCCGGCGATGGCCGTTGACGCTCCGCACCTCTCCCGGCGAATGCAAGGTTGGCCGCAAAGTGAGGCGGCAACCATGATCGAGCCGCCGGATCTCGCCGGTGGCGGGAAGCCGCAGCCACGGAGGGCTGCGCAGCCGCGGGGCGATCCCGGCTGGATCCATCACGCGAGCCCTCGCAGGGGCGTTCGGTCTCCCCGTGGCCCCTGTTGGACTCTCCCGGCGGCAGCGCCGGGCAGCGACGAGGCGGGCACGTCGCGGGGACCCGGTCTCGGGGACCGGTCTTCGCGGAGTGCCCGCCTCGCTCCTGTCGGGGAGAGGCCGGCCGGCGCAGCGGCCGGTGTCGAGTCCGGGAGTACCCTGACGGTGGCCGCGACGGCGATCGCCCTGCCGATCCGCTCGCCGCGAACCGCCTGGAGGCCTGGCCCGTGACCACCGACGACGTCCGCACCCAGATCGACCCGCTCAGCGTGCCGCGGACCGTCCGGATGGTCCGCCGCTTCAACGCCCCGCCGTCCCGCCTCTACCGCTGCTGGACGGACCCCGAGGAGATCGTTCGCTGGTTCCCGGAGCGGGTCGAGGGCTCGCTCGCCCTCGCGACGCGGAGCATCCTCGTCTTCCCCGACCAGCGAGTCTCGTGGGACGTCACGGTGCTGCAGAGCGATCGCCGCTTCGAGTTCCGCTGGCCGTGGCTCCCCGACAACGCCTGGGAGACGACCGTGGCGATCGCCCTGGAGCCGGCCGGCTACGGGACGCTCATGACCCTCACGGACGGACCCTTCGACCTTCGGGTGCCCGGCGTCCTCGATGCCTGGGCCGAGGCCAACGAGGGCTGGGGCGAGGCGCTCGCCTGGCTGCGCGGCTACGTCGACTTCTCGGTGGAGCTGCGCGCGCGCCGCTACTGAGGTGCGACCGCCGGGAGGCGGCGGGGCAGCGACCGAATGCGGCCGCGGCGGCGACCGAATGCGGCGGGGCGGCGACCGAATGCTGCGGCGGGGCACGGCGGACGGAACGCGCGACGCCGCACGCCCGGTGACCGGGCCGCCCTACCTCCGCCGGCCGAACGCGGTGACGAGCAGCCGCCGGAAGCTGGGCTGCTGCCCGTACATGAGGACGCCGGCGCTGTAGACCCGCGCCGCCAGCCAGAGCATCACGATGATCGAGACGACGAGGATCGCCGCGGCGAGCGCCACCTCGGGCAGTCCCGCCTGCCCCGCGATGACCCGCGACAGCATCAGGTAGGGGCTGACGAAGGGCACGTAGGAGAGGGCCGCCACCCACGCGGCGTCAGCGGGCAGCAGGCCGATCGAGACGTAGATGGCGATCAGGTACCCGACGACGCCGATCATCGACATCGGGGCCACGACGTTGTTCACGTCCTCCATCCGCGAGACGAGCGACCCGGCCGCCGCGTACAGGACCGAGTAGAGCAGGTACCCGAGGATGAAGAAGAGGACGAAGGCGCCGATCACGCCGGGCGTCAGCACCTGCGGCAGCTCGAGCGCCGACGACGGGGCGCCGAGGATCGCCTGGGCGATCGGGCCCTGGAGGGCGAAGGCCAGGATCGCCGGGATCGCGGCAGCCAGGAGCTGGACGAGCCCCAGCCCGCCGACCCCCAGGACCTTCCCGCCGAGGAGCTGGAACGGCGTCGCCGCGCTGATGATGATCTCCATCACCCGGTTGCTCTTCTCCTCGGCGACGCTCATGGCGACCCACTGGCCGTAGAGGACGACCGCCAGGAGCAGGAAGATGATCAGCATCTGGCCGACGATCCCCGTGGCGGCCATCTGGGCGCTCGTGGTCGGCTCGCCGGGCGCGGCGGGTTTGGGTGGCTCGACGGCGACGGCGGGCGGGCTGAAGAGCGTCGCCTGGTCGCCGGGGGCCACGCCGAGACGGTCGAGGCGGTCGGCGATCGTGAGCGAGAACGCGGCCTGGCGAAGGAGCTCCGGGTTGCGCCGCCCGGCCGGGTCCTTGGAGATCACGACGAAGGTGAGGTCCGGGCCCGGCGCCCGCTCGATGACGAGGGCGGCGGCCAGGTCGCCATCTTCGACGGCGGCGCGGGCGGTCGCCTCGTCGGCCGAGGCGGTGACCTCGAAGCCCTTCTCACCGCTCGGCGTGGCGCTGTTGAGGAGAATGCTGAGTCGGGCCACGGGATCTGACGTGAGGGCCGGCTCGGCCCGGTTCACGATGCCGACCTTCGTCCCGCTGTCGCCTTCGAACCAGCGAATCCCGATCGGCGCCAGGGCCATGGCGGCGCCGGCGACCGCGAGGAAGACCGTGCCGATGATGAACGAGCGGGTGCGGGCCCGGACGAAGAACTCCCGGCGGGCGACCGCGAGGGTGTTGCGGACCGTGACGTTCATCGGGCGGTCCCGTCGGCGCCGCGGGACCGGCCGTCCTCGGTGGCTCGAGCGGCGCCGGACCCGTTCTCCACCCCGGCCAGCGAGACCTCTTCGCGGACTGCCCGCCCCACCCGCTCGACGAAGATCTGCTCGATCGACGGGTCGGCGATCTCGAAGCGGGTGACCCGCTCGCCGCGAGCGAGGGCCGCCTGGAGGATCGTCTCCGGGTCGGTCGCCCCGCGGACTTCGAGCTCGCTGTAGTCGCGGCCGGGCCTCACGACCGTGACGCCCGGGATCTCTGCGAGCCAGTCGAGGTCGGGGTCGCCGTCGGTCGCGAGCCGGACCACCTGCTTGCCGGTCGAGCGCTTCACCTCGCGGGTCGTGCCGGAGGCCACCAGCCGGCCGCTGTCGATGATCGCGATCGCGTCGCAGAGCTCCTCCACCATGTCCATCTGGTGGGTGCTGAAGACCAGCGTCTTGCCGCGGTCGCGCATCTCCAGGAACGCCGCCTTGAGGAGGCCAACGTTCACTGGGTCGAGCCCCGAGAAGGGCTCGTCCATGATCAGGACCTCGGGGTCGTGGAGGATCGCGGCGATGAACTGGATCTTCTGCTGGTTGCCCTTGGAGAGCTGCTCCGCGCGCCGGTCCGCGTACTCGGGGACGCGGAAGCGGGCGAGCCAGGTCCGCACCTCCTTCTCGGCGGCCTTCCGGGGCACGCCGTAGAGGCCGGCGAAGAAGACGAGCTGGTCGAGGACCTTCATGCGCGGGTAGAGGCCGCGCTCCTCCGGGAGGTAGCCGAACGTTCGGCGCGGCAGGTCGGTCGAGGGCCGCCCCTTCCAGGTCACGCTGCCGCCGTCGGCGCGGAGGATGTCGAGGACGATGCGCATCGCCGTCGTCTTGCCGGCGCCGTTGGCGCCGAGGAACCCGAAGACCTGCCCGGGATCGACGGTGAAGCTGATGCCGTCGAGGGCCCGAACGGTGCCGAACGACTTCTGGAGGTCCGTGATGACGAGGCTCATGCGGCGGTGGGCCCTCGTGCGGTCTTGCGGTCGCGCCACTGTACCGCCGGGGGCGGGGGCGTGTCAGGGAGTGTTGGCCCCCGGTTCGGGGGAGAACGGACCTGCCCGACCCGTGACCGGCGGCCCGGGGCCCGTCGCCTCGGCTGGCGGCTGCGGCGCCGGGCGGCTTCCGCGGAACCGCCGAACGCCCTCCGTCGGGGCGCGATCCGGGGTCGCGATTGCGGCGTCGGCGGCGTACCCTATGCGCGCCGCCGCCCGACGGAGGCGAACGGGGTAGGGCGCCTGCAGGGACGAGAGGGAGTGGGGAATGACCGACCTGCCCGCCGGGGAGCCAACCGGCCCGTCGGCCTCGCCGCCCGAGCCACCACCGCCCGTGGCGCCGCAGCCCGATATTCCCGCTCCGGTGCCCTCGGCCGCTTATGCCATGCCGCCGGTCGCCGCACCGGCCCCGCCGGTCGCCGTCGCTATGTCGGCGCCCCCGCCCGCAGCTCCCTACGCGCCCCCGCCGCCCGCGGCCGCATACGTCGCGCCCCCGCCCGTGGCCGCCTACGCGCCCCCGCCCATGACCGCCGCGATCGTGACCCGCGCCGGCTCCTGGTTCGCCGGGCTCGATCCCCGCGGGTGGCGGACCACGATCGCCGTGGGAATCCTGCTGATCGGCACGGTCCTCGGCGCGAACCTCGTGAACGCCGTCGTTCCGCTGCCGTCGCGGACGGAGGCCGTCAACCCCGGACCGGGCGTGCCCGCCCAGCCGAATCCGAACCCCGGCCAGCCGACGGCGGCCCCGGTCCAGCCTCAGCCGGTGGCGCCCGGCACGGGCCTCGCCGTCGGATCCGGCGTCACCGTCTACCCACCGGACGGCTGGTCGGTCGTCGGGTCGCAATCCGGCCAGGTCGTGCTCCAGAAGGGCGCGGGGGTCATCGTGGTCCTCGCGATGTCGTGGGCCAAGTCGCCCAACGATCTCGTCGTCGCCTACCGTGACGCCTTCTTCAAGAATGGCCAGTTCACCGCCAACGAACCGCAGTCGCTCCAGATCGGCAACGGCATTCCGGCTGCCGGCTTCCAGTACACGGGCGTCTTCGAAGGCTCGCAGGTCGACGGGGCGATCGTCGCCGGCGCCGCCGGAGGATCGGGCGTCGCCGTGAACGTCATCGCACCGTCGGGCGGGCTCCAGAGCGTGTCCGACGATGCCGACAAGCTCCTCCGCACCGTCCAGATCAAGGGAGGCGGCTAGTGAGCGCCCAGCCCACGACCCTCGGCGAGGGCGTCCCGCCCCGCTGGGGCTACCAGACCTCCTTCTGGCAGCGCCGCCAGCCCGCGTTCTGGCTCTTCGTCGTCACCCTGGCCGTGACCGGGTTCGTGGCCCTGGGGCAGCAGCTGGAGATGATCAAGGTCGCCCCGACGGCGTGGTTCATCACCCTGCTCCTCCTGCTTCCGTACGCGATCCCGGTCCTGCTGGTCATCTACCTGATGGACCTCTACGAGCGAGAGCCGCTGAGCATCCTGGTGGCGGCGCTCCTGTGGGGCGGGATCGCGGCGACCACACTGTCGTTCTACACGAACACCCCGCTCACCGAGCTGATCTTCAAGTTCACCGCCAACCCGACCTTCACGTCCGAATGGAGCGCGGCGCTCACGGCGCCCTTCGTGGAGGAGGGCTTCAAGGCGCTGGGGCTCATCCTCCTGGTGTCGATCGCCCGCGCCGAGATGGACGACGTCCTCGACGGCTTCGTCTGGGGCGCCATGATCGGCCTCGGCTTCCTGCTGGTGGAGGACGTCTTCTACTTCGTCAGGGCGTACGTCGCCACGGGCGGGTCCTATCGACGGCCTCTTCCAGATCTTCCTCATCCGCATCCTCGGCTGCCGGACCATACAGCCACTTCCTGTACACGGGCCTGATCGGGATGGGCGTGGCCTTCTACCAGACCCGCCCCGATGTCGCCTGGTCGCGGCGCGTCCAGGTCGCGATCGCCCTGGCCGCCGCCGGGGTCGGTGCGCACTTCTTCTGGAACTCACCGCTCCTGGGCGAGCTCCTCGGGCGACGGCGGCCCCGTCGGTTGGGCGACGTTCACCATCGTCAAGGGCCTTCCGATGCTCATCGGGCTCCTGCTCCTGGTCCGCCTCGCCAGGCAGGCGAGAGCACAAGTGGTTCGAAGGCCTGGTTGCCGCGGAGGTCCAGGACGGCACCATCACGGCGGGCGAGCTGCACGAGCTCGGCGGGCTCCGCTCCCGGTGGAGCGCGCGTCGCGCGGCCGGGCGGCTCAAGGGGCCGGCGGGAGGGCGGCTCAAGGGCCAGATCCAGCGCCAGCAGATCAACCTGGCGATGGTCGAGAGCCGGGTCGGGACCGGGGATCACTCGGACGTCAGGCAGCAGCGTGACCTGGTGTGGGGGCTGAAGGCGCAATACGACGCGCTGCCGGTCTTCGTCGCGCCGGTCGCGGTCGTGGCGGCCCCGGTGCCCGTGGTCCAGCCGCAGCCCGTGGTCCAGCCGCAGCTCGTCGCCCAGCCGCAGCCGGCGCAGGTCGCCGCGGTCCCGCAGCCCGTGGTCCAGCCGCAGCCGGCGCAGGTCGCCGCGGCTCGCGCCCGTGGTCGCCGCAGCCGGCGCAGGTCGCGCCTCCGCCGCCGCCTCCGCCTCCGTCCGCACCCGCCTGGGCTCCGACGCATCGCGTCCCCGACGAGGGAATGGCCGCCTGGGCCGCCCCGGATCCGTCGCTTCCACCGGCGGTGACGCTGGGCGGCCGGCTCGAGCTGGTCGTGGTCGAGCTGGCCGGCGACTGGGCGCGAGTCGTGGCCGTCAACGGCTGGACGGGTTGGGTGGACGGCCGCCGGCTGGTCGCCCGGGGGTAGTCACCGGACGCGCCGGCGCCATCTCGTCGACCACCGGCGCCGGCTCGCTCCGCGTGCCGGCTTCGGCGATCGTGCCGGCTTCGGCAATCGCGCCGGCGGCGCCGACGGCTTCGGCGATCGCGCCGGCTCCCCGGCGGGCTACGATCTGACCGTGGACGCGCCAGCCCTGATCGAGACGATCCGCCGCTCGGTGATCGGCGACGACGAGGCCGTGGCGGGGCCGTTCGGCGTGCGCCGCGTGACGTACGCGGACTACACGGCGTCGGGCCGCAGCCTCACCTTCGTCGAGGACTACCTTCGGGACGCCGTCCTCCCGCTCTACGCGAACACGCACAGCGAGTCGTCGGGCACGGGCCTCCAGACGACGCGCTTCCGGGCCGAGGCGCGGCGGATCGTGGGCGAGGCCGTCGGCGCCACCGACGAGCACGTCGTCCTCTTCGTCGGCTCCGGGTCGACCGGCGCCATCGACCGCCTCGTCCACGTCCTGGGGCTGCGCCTGCCGGCCGATCTCGACGCGCGCTACGGCCTCGCCGCGCGGATCCCGGCCGCCGAGCGTCCGGTCGTCTTCATCGGCCCCTACGAGCACCACAGCAACGAGCTGCCGTGGCGCGAGTCGATCGCCGAGGTGGTCACGATCCCCGAGGACGCCGACGGGCGGATCGACCTCGCCCGCCTGGAGGCCGAGCTGGTCCGTCACGCCGGCCGGCCGCTCCTGATCGGCAGCTTCTCGGCCGCCTCGAACGTCACCGGCATCCTCTCCGACACCCGGGCGATCTCGGTCCTCCTCCACCGCCACGGCGCGCTCTCGTTCTGGGACTTCGCGGCCGCCGCGCCGTACGTGGCAATCGAGATGGCGCCGCGGCGGCCCCGGCCGGACGCGACGACGCGGACGGAGCGGCCCGGGCGACCGCGCCGAGGCGGCTCTCGGCGCTCGCGCCGCCGACAACCGCGCCGACCGACCGCCCCTGCCGCTCCGACGCCGCCCTGGACACGAAGGACGCCATCTTCATCTCGCCCCACAAGTTCATCGGCGGCCCCGGCACGCCCGGCATCCTCGTCGCCCGCCGCGACCTCTTCCGCAACCGCGTGCCCACCGTGCCCGGGCGGCGGGACCGTGGCCTACGTCAACCCGACGGAGCACGTCTACCTCGACGACGTCGAGCGCCGCGAGGAGGGCGGGACGCCGGCGATCGTCGAATCGATCCGGGCCGGGCTCGTCTTCGAGCTGAAGGAGGCCGTCGGGGTCGAGGCCATCCGCGCCCGCGAGGAGGACTTCATCGGCCGGGCAATCGAGCGATGGGGGGCGAACCCGGCCCTCGAGATCCTGGGCAACCCGGCGCTCCCGCGCCTCTCGATCGTCTCCTTCGTCGTTCGCCACCGCGGCCGCTACCTGCACCACAACTTCGTGGTCGCGCTGCTCAACGACCTCTTCGGCATCCAGTCGCGGGGCGGCTGCTCCTGTGCGGGGCCCTACGGCCACCGGCTTCTCGGGATCGACCTCGAGCGCTCGCACGAGTTCGAGCGCGAGATCAGCCCGCGGCTGCGAGGGGATCAAGCCCGGCTGGGTGCGGGTCAACTTCAACTACTTCATCAGCGAGGCGGTCTTCGCGTTCATCCTCGACGCGGTCGACCTGGTGGCCCGCGAGGGCTGGCGACTCCTGCCGCAGTACCGCTTCGATCCCCCGACCGGGCTCTGGCAGCACCGCGGCGGAGCCGCGGAGCCGCCCCTCTCGCTCCTCGACGTCCGCTACGAGGACGGGGCCATGCGCTACGCGGCGCACCGCCACCGCGAGCCGGAGTCACGCCTGGCGGACTACCTCGCGGAGGCGCGAGCGCTGCTGGCGGCCCCGCCGCCGACCCCGGCCGGGGCCGCCGACCCCCTCGACGTCGGCGCCGACTTCGAGCACCTGCGCTGGTTCTGGCTCCCGTCCGAGGCGGCCGAGGAGCTCGCGGCGGAGGGGCTCGCGACTCCGTAGACGAGACGACGACAGCGGACGATCCGGAAGGAGGCGATGGATGTACCGGAGCTCGACGTTCGGCCGGCGCGGCGGCCGGATGCTCATCGTGGTGGCGCTCTTCGAGCTCGTTCTTGCGGCCGGCTTCTGGCTGATCCTCGGGGGCGTGCCAGGAAGCGGGCCCCGCGATGCTGCTGACGGCCGGGATCCTGGGCGGCGTCGGCGTGGTGCTGCTGCTCGCCGGCCTGCTCTGGATGCGCAGCGCCACGAAGAAGGACCGGATCAGCGCCACGGGCGTGGCCGGGACCGGCCAGATCATGGGCCTGCGGCAGACCGGGTTGACGATCAACGACCAGCCGCAGGTGGAGCTGGACCTCCTGGTGACCATCCCCGGCCGCTCGCCGTACCGGGCGAATGTGAAGGAGATCGTCCCGCTGATCATGCTCAACCGGCTTCAGGGGTCGCTGCCGGTCCGCGTGAACCCCTCGGAGCCGGACACGGTGGTCGTCCAGTGGGACCAGCCCAACGTGGGGCTCGAGGCGCTCGAAGGGTTCGATCTCGCCGAGATCGCCAGGTCCGGGACGGTTCTCTACGCCGCCGGAGGCGGGCTGCGCGGCGGGCCGGGCGCGGGCGGGTTCGCCGACCGCGGGCGGGGCGATCCCGGCGCGGGCGGCGGCTCTGGCGCCGGCGTCGACGAGACCCTGGGCCAGGTCGCGGCGGCGATGGCCGCCGCCGGAGCCGGCGATGCCGCTCCCGTCTACGGCCAGGCGGCGCAGGCCGGCCTCTCGATCGAGCAGCTGCGCGCCTGGCTCCGCGCGAACGGCCTCGCGGGCACGGCGCGAATCGACCGCCTCATCGACAGCGGCGAGACGGTGGGCGACGACCGCCTCTTCACGATGACCACGACCGTGTCGATCCCCGGCCGCGCGCCGTTCGCCACGGAACCCTCGGCGGCCATGGTGCCCCTCGCGAAGGTCGGGCGGATCGCCGTCGGCGTCTCGCTCCCGGTGCGCGTCGCGCCCGACAACCCGGACCTGCTCATGTTCGAGTGGGACCGCATCTGATCGGTCGCCCTCCGGGGCCGGGCGCTCCACGGGGATCGGTCGCGCCACGGGGACCGGTCGCGCTTGAGGATCGACGACCCCCCTTCGTGGCCGGGACCACGGGGATCCGCCCCGGTTGGCCGGCTCCAAGGGGACCGGGTCCCTTCCTGGCCCAGTTCCAGCAGGCCACCTGCTCGAATTCGGGCGTCGCGAGCGCGGACTTCCCGCCGAACGTGCGGTTGGCCGCGAACCCCGAGCACGACAGGGCCGGATTCGAGCATGCCGCCTGCTAATGGTCGCGTTCGTGGCCGCCGCTGGCCGCGCGTTTGGCGGCGCGCCCCGGCCCACATCGCGCGCCGCGCACAGGCCGGCCACTGGGTACCCCTGCCGGTCGATGCTCCCGAACGGTCCGCCCGCGCCCCAAGAACGGGTCCCGGGTTACATTGAGGCACTCCAGGTTCCCACCTGCCGTTCGAGCCGGTCGGGCCCTGGGGTGTCGAGGCCGGCACTGAGCCGGGCGATCCACCAGCGTTCCGCGTCCCCCGCGTGCGGAGGGTCGCACGACACAGAAGAGGATCCATGGAGCCGAACGTCTTCCTGCCGCTCGCGTCGTCGCTGCTGAGCTTCGTGTTCGCCGTCTTCCTGCTCGACCAGTGGCGGGAGCGGCGCAGGCCGTACCAGCTGATCTGGACGATCGGGATGCTCATGTACGGCGTCTCCGCGGGGACGGAGTTCCTGGGCGGGGCGCTGGGCTGGAGCGAGCCGCTCTACCGCGCCTGGTACCTGACCGGCGCGGTCTGGGTCGCCGGATGGCTGGGCCTCGGCACGATGTACCTGCTGGCCAAGACGCGCTTCGGCTACGGCGCGGCCATCTCTCTCCTGCTGGCCGGCCTCTTCACGTTCCTCTCCTGGCGGAAGAACGACTACGCCGACAGCGGCGCCTCCCCGTACCTCTACCTGTTGATCGCGGTGGTCGCCGCGGCCGTGATCGCCGTCGAGACCTACCGGACGAAAGGCCGCTGGGCGCACCTCGCGGGCGGGCTGATCGTGGCCGGGACTCTGGCCTCCATCCCGATGGTGATGCTCGCGTCGCTCGCCGCGCCCGGCTACGCCCTCGACGCGACCACCGGCATCCCCAGCGGCGAGCTCTTCCCGGGCTACGTCCGGCTCCTCACGCCCTTCTTCAACATCACCGGCGGCTTCGCCCTGGTCCTGGGCGCCCTCTACTCCGCCTACGTCTTCATGCCCAAGAAGCGCCTCGTCCGGTACGACCTCCGGCGTGACCAGGGCCTCGCGCGCTTCCTGGCGAACCTCGCCGTCTCGCCGTTCGCCATCGCGGTCAACCTGGTCGCGTCGGTCCCCGGCGCGGTCGTGGCCCTCTCCCGCGGCGAGCTCCACAGCCGGGTCCCGTCAACCATCCTCCTGGCGATCGGCGGCTTCGTGCCGTCCCTCACCGGCAGCCTGGCGCGCTTCGGAATGACCGAGGCGTTCTTCCTCGGCGAGCTGGCGGGGGTCGTCTTCCTGTTCGCCGGCTTCCTCGTCTCGATCGAGGTCTTCCGGGAGATCCGGATCCCGTTCACGCGGGTCGTGCTGCACACGCGCCGCGGCGCCGCGTAGCGCGGGACGGGCGCGGGCGCGGCGCAGCGCGGGACGGGCGCGCACGGGGATCGCGGCGGCGCGCGAGCTCAGCGCGAGCGTTGCGCGGAGCGGGATCGGCGGCGTAGAGCGCGGGTTGAGCGGGCGCCCGGCGGGAGGAGCGGCGCGGGCCCCGACCGCGTCAGCGCCCGGCAGACCCCCGCCGCGCAGCTCCCGCCCCAGCATCTCGCCCCAGCGACGGGCGCGATCCGCCTCGCCGGCCACCAGGCGGTCGAAGAGCGGCCCGGTCGGCCCGTCGACGAGGAAGCTCTCGGGGCCGGCGACCACGCGGAAGCCGAGGCCGCGGAGGGCCTTGTCGGCGCCCTTGGCGGCGGATCCCCACAGGAGGCCCGGTCCCTTGATCCGCGTGTCGAACGCCGCGGCCGCGACGGTCGGGGAGCCGCCCCGCAATGTCTCCAGCCACTCCCGGATGCCGCGCCCCCTCGACACCAGGCGTTCCCCGGCGCGTCGCGCGGAGTCAGCCCGCGACTCGGGCTTCGACATCCCGTGGGCGTGCGTCGGGCCGCCGACCACGAGGAGGCCGACGTCGGCGGGGATGGTCGGAGGGGCGGCACCCACCTCGACGACCTCGACGGTCGCGTCGCCCGGGTCGCCGGCGCGGCCGCCCGGGTCGCCCGCGAGCCCGACCACGAGCCCTTCGGCGATCGCGCGGGCGATCGCCTCGGTGTTCCCGAACATCAATTCGAAGACGACGAGCGCGCGCATGGGCGGGTACCTCCGGGGGATCGGCTACGCGAAGGGGTCGCGGACCTCGATTCGCGGGAAGCGGCGGTAGTCGCGATCGCGCGTCCAGATCGTCCGCACGTCGTTCTCCAGCATGAGGGCGACAAGGTGCGAGTCCGGGACCAGGTTCCCGGTCGGCACCGCGTCGTCCGAGACCTCGCGGTAGCGGTCCCAGAAGCGCTCCTGCTCGCCGGTGGTGCGGACGTGCGGGCGGACGAGCAGCTGCTCGACGTTGCCGATCGCCTCGGCGGCCGTCAGCGGTCGGGCGAAGACGGCGGGGTGGGTCGCGATCCGCAGGTAGGCCATCACGGTCGGCCAGAAGAGGTAGGCGATCTCCGGACCGTCGGCCAGGCGCCCGACGAAGGCCCGGGCCCGGGCGTGAACCGGGCACGATTCGTCCGACGCGTAGAGGAGGACGTTGGCGTCGATCGTGCAGCTCACGAGGCGTCCAGCGCCCGGCGGAGCGCCTCCGGATCGTCGAGGTCGACCAGCGCCCCCATCGGTCGCGACGACCAGGCCAGCGGCGCGGGCGTCCGCGGTTCGCCGCCATCCTCTTCCATCGCCGTGCTCAGCAGCTCGGACACGAGGCGGCCCAGCGTCTTCCCCTCGCGCTGCTGGCGCGCCTTCAGCTGGCGCAGGACGGTCGGGTCGAGGTCGATGGTGGTGCGCGTCATGATGCGTGATGCTTCCATGTAGCGCATCTGATGTCAAGTCGGCCCGGCGGTGGGGTCGGCCGAAGGCGTGGTAGAGTCGAAGCCGCGCCGACATAGCTCAGCGGTAGAGCAGCTGTTTCGTAAACAGCAGGTCCTCGGTTCAAATCCGAGTGTCGGCTCCAGCGATCTGAACGTGAAACCCGGTCGAGAGGCCGGGTTTCGTGCTCTTCCGGTGACCGTCTGACCACCACGCGGCCAGCCCGTCGAGCATCCGGCCGATCCGCTCCTCGTTGGTGATCGCCATCAGGTCCTCCCGGATGGCGTGGCGGCCTCGTAGTCCAGGCTGGCGCGATAGAGGTCTGCGGGCCCGACCAGGCGCAGGCCGGGAACGGACCGCAGGGCCGGGTCGAAGCCCGACCGCGAGAAGAGCAGCAGGGCGGGGTCCGCGCCCGGGGCAATCACGGCGACGTCACGCTTCAGGTCGGCAAGATGCGCCGGCTTCACGAACCCGCGTGTCCACTTGGCCGACCCGGCGACGCGCACCCGGCCCCCGGCCACCCCGACGACGTCGACATCGCCGGCGTCGATCCAGTGCTGCCCCACCGCCTCCATGACGGGCAGCTCTCCGGCGCCCGACAGCCGGCGCAGGTACTGAGCGGCGACGTCCTCGAAGACCCGGCTCACGTGCGCGTCCAGGGCGACGGGCCACAGGTCGTCGAGCACCTTCGCGCCCTGGCCAAGCAGGATCGCGCTGCGCCACGGGTCCACCAGCGCGAAGTAGAAGCGAAGGTACGGATCGGTCAGGACGTAACGGCTGATGCGCGGCCGCGGGTCGGAGGCCTCCGTGGGCAGGGTTCGCCGCTCCACGAGCTCCAGGCGGATCAGGCGCTCCAGGTACGGAGCCGCAGTGGCTGCGCTCTTCATGCCGGCCAGCGTCGCGATCCGCGACGGCTGGTGCTCGCCGCCCGCCATCGCCCGAAGGATCGATTCGTAGGTCCGCGGCTCGTTGAACTCGGCGCGGAGGAGGTCGGGCGCCTCCCGGAACAGGCGTCCGTCCGGCGTGTACGCGAGCCGAAGCAGCTCGTCGCGGAGCGGCCGGTCGGTCGACAGCTCTTCGAGATGGTCCGGGATGCCGCCGGCGACCGCGTACGCCCGAACTCGGTCCTCCGGACCCCAGCCGGCCACGAAGCGGCCCGCCTGGAAGTAGTCGAACGGACGGAGCCAGATCGATCGTGTCGGCCGTCCGTAGAGGGCGCCGTCGTGGGAGGTCAGCCGCTGCATCATCGCCTGCTCCGAGCCGGAGAGGACGATGACCACGTCGGCCCGCGATCCTGTCCTGTCCCACCATCGCTGGAGCAGAGATGGGAGCGCCGGCTCCGCGTCGCAGAGGTACGGGAACTCGTCGAGCACCAGGCCAACGCGCCCACGGACGGAGGCCGCCGCCACGACGTCGAGCGCCTCCTCCCAGTCGCGCAGCGCGAGGCGCGGCGGTCGACCGCGCCGGAAATCCACGGACAGCGGACCGAGCGCCCGGCCCAGGTCGGCCAGCTGGTCAGTGGCAAGCTGCTGGGCCGCGACGAAGAAGGCCACGGGACGGCGCGCGGCGAATCGGGCCAGGAGCTCGGTCTTGCCGACCCGGCGGCGCCCGTGGAGGACCACGAGCTCCGGCACCCCGGAAGCCCACGCCTCCGCCAGCGTTCGCTGCTCGATCACCCGGTCCACGAAGCGTCGTGCCATGGCGCTAGTTTAACTCAACTTAAACTAATCATGTTTCAACTAAGCCAGCTCCAGGCTGGTCTGCGCGGAGCCAGCCGCACGGGCCGACTTGGCGCCGCGGGAGACTTGAACCCGCGACGGGCGCGCCCCGGCGCGAGACTCGCCTGGTGGTGCGTGGGGCGCCTTGTCAGGCCGTGAGGGTGCCGACCGGGACGACGAAGACGCCGTCGGACCGCCGGTAGGCGTAGCCCCAGCCGGTGATGATGGCCAGGAACGCAGGCCTGCCGTGACGCTCAGGGTCGACGTTCGCGGCGACCCTGAGCAGGCTGTTGGCGCCCTTGTCGATGTCGCCCTGGCCGAGCTTGACTTCGACCGCTGCCCATTGGCCGGACCGCATCTGGAGGATCGCGTCAGCCTCCGCGCCCGTGTTCTCCCGGTAGTGGGACACGGAGGCTCCGATCGCCTGACCGTAGACGCGCAGATCCCGGACGACGAGCGACTCGAAGAGGAACCCGAGGGTCTCGGGGTCGCGGAGAAGCCGGTCGGGGCCGGCTCCCAGGGCGGCAGCCGCAAGCGAGGGATCGACGAAATGGCGCGTCACCGACGAGCGAAGCACGCCCCGTGAGCGCAGCGACGGAGACCACGCAGGCAGGTCCTCGACGATGAACAGGCGCGTGAGCGCCTTGATGTAGTCGATGACCGTGTGGTAGTTGATCGCGCGCGGCCCGTCGGCTCCGGCGACGTCGGCACCGATGATCGAGGCCGAGGCTTCCGTGGCCACGCACCGTGCGAGCGAACGGAGGAGGCGAGCGACGTTCTCCGGGTCGTGGCGCGGACCATCGAGCCGGCCGAGGTCGACGCGGCACGTCTCGTCGAGGTAGCCCTGCGTGGCGACCATGGCATCCGCCGGGTCCCGACGCAGCAGCGCCGGCCAGCCGCCGACGACGATCCGCTCGACGATGTCGCGAATGTCGAGGCCGGGGTCCGCCGCCACGGCTGTGTCGCCCGCGAACAGGCCCGCCAGTGACACGGCCCTGCTGGAGTGCCCGCTCTCGGCGAGCGACATGGGGCGCATCCGCAGGCGCGTGATCCGCAGAGCCCCCGTGTGCCGGGTCTCGTCGTCGGATGGGACCGCAGAGCCGGCGAGGATGTAGCGGCCGGTCTCCTCGGGGTGGTCGTCGACGTCGCCGCGGACCTCGTTCCAGACGTCCTTCACAAGCTGCCACTCGTCGATGAGTCGAGGCCGCTCACCGTCGAGCAGGAGCGCCGGGTTCAGCTCACCGACCCTGCGTGCCGCCGGATCCCGGTCAAGACGCACCGCGCTCTTCGCGGCCTGGAGAGCGGTCTGGGTCTTGCCACAGCCTCGAGGCCCCTCGACGAGGACGGCTCCGGTCGCTCGGAGCCGACTCGCCAGCTCCGCGTCGGCGAACCTGGGGATGTAGTCGCGGATTCGCCCAAGGGACTTGTCGGGGTTGGAGGCGCTCATTTGGAACTCTGTGGCGTGCTATGTTGTAACGACTGTAGACGCTAACTTGGCGTTCGTCAAGGCGTCACACCTCGCCCCGCATCGACCCCCGACGTACCACTCCCTCGCGCGGGCTGTTACGTTGGCACCGAATGGCAAGCCCGCTGCTGGACACCAAGCTCTTCGTCCCCAGGCCGCGGCGCGGGATCGTTGCGCGCGGGAGGCTGCGCGAGCGGCTGGACCGGGGCGCCGAGTCCAGGCTGACGCTCATCTCTGCGCCGGCAGGCTTCGGCAAGACGACGCTGCTGGCCGAGTGGCTGGCGTCGCGCGCCGCCCCCGAGACCGCGGCGGCCTGGCTCTCGCTCGACCCGGCGGACAGCCAGTCTTCCTCGTTCTGGTCCTACGTCATCAGCGCGCTGCAGAAGGTGTCACCGGGCGTTGGCGCCACTGCGCTGGCGCTGCTCCAGGGGCCCCAGCCGCCGCCGATCGAAACGGTCCTCGCCCAGTTGCTCAACGCGCTCGGCACCGCTCCACGCGAGACCATCCTCGCACTCGACGACTACCACGTGATCGATGCGCCAGATGTCCACGAGGCGATGGCGTTCCTGTTGGACCACCTGCCCCCGCAGCTGCACATCGTGATCATCACCCGCGCCGATCCCCCACTGCCCCTGGCCCGGCTGCGTGCGCGCGGCGAGCTGACCGAGATTCGCGCGGCCGACCTGCGCTTCACGGCCGACGAAACGGCCGCCTACCTCAACGGGATGATGAACCTGGGCCTCGCCGAGGGCGACGTCTCGGCGCTCGAGGGCCGCACCGAGGGCTGGATCGCCGCCCTGCAGCTGGCGGCGCTCTCGATCCAGGGGCGCGAGGACGTGACCGGCTTCATAGAGGGCTTCTCAGGGGACGACCGCTACATCGTCGACTACCTGGCCGAGGAGGTCCTGCGCCGCCAGCCCGACGACGTCCGAACGTTCCTCCTCCGGACCTCGATCCTGCGCCTCTTGAGCGGGCCGCTGTGCGACGCCGTCACCGGCCACGGCGGCGGCAGGGGGATGCTCGAGGCGCTGGACCGCAGGAACCTGTTCCTCGTGCGACTCGACGACCGTCGCCAGTGGTACCGCTATCACCACCTCTTCGCCGACGTGCTGCGGGCCCGCCTGCTCGACGAGCAGCCCGGCGAGGTGCCCGAGCTGCACCGCCGGGCGAGCATCTGGTACGAAGGGGCGGGGGACACCGCCGAGGCGATCCGCCACGCGATGGCCGGCGGGGACCTCGGGCGGGGTGCCGACCTGGTGGAGCTCGCGATCCCGGCGATGGTCAGGCAGCGGCAGGAGGCCACGCTGCGCGGTTGGCTCGAGGCGCTCCCCGACGAGGTGCTGCGGGTCCGACCCGTGCTGAGCAACGCATCCGCCGGGTCGCACCTGGTCAGGGGCGAGGTCGAGGGCGTCGAGGCGCGGCTGAGCGACGCCGAGCAGTGGCTGAACGCCACCGGCGGGGCCGCGGACCCGGCGGCCGGACGTGCAGCGGGGATGATCGTCGTGGACGAGGTGGCGTTCCGCCACCTGCCGGGTTCGGTCGCGGTGCACCGCGCCGGCCAGGCACGGATCCTCGGGGATGTCCCGGGGACCGTCACCCACGCTCGACGGGCGCTCGACCTCGTGGCCGAGGACGACCACCGCTCCCGGGGCGGCGCGGCCGGACTCCTGGCGCTCGCCGCGTGGACCGCCGGGGACCTCGATGGCGCGGCCCGGTGGTACGCCGCCGCCATGGCGGACCTGGAGAAGGCCGGGCACCTCTCGGACGTGATCGGCTGTGGGCTTGCGCTGGCCGACATCCGTCTCGCGCAGGGCCGTCTGGGCGAGGCGCTGCGCGTCCTCGAGCGCGGGCTGGCGCTTGCGACCGGGGGCGGCTATGCGCTGCGGGGCGCGGCGGACATGCACGTCGGCATCAGCACCGTCCGCCTCGAGCGGGGCGACATCGAGGGCGCCCGGAAGGAGCTCGCGTCCGGCCACGATCTGGGCGAGGACAACGGCCTCCCGCAGAACCCGTATCGGTCGCGTGTGGCGCTGGCCGCAATCCGACAGGCCGAGGGCGACCTCGCCGGAGCGCTCGAGCTGCTGACGGAGGCCGAGCGCCGCTACGTCGGCGACTTCTCGCCGGACGTGCGTCCGGTCGCGGCCGCGAAGGCGCGCATCTGGGTTGCGCAGGGGCAGGTCGGCGAGGCGCTGGCCTGGGCGCGCGAGCGGGGCCTATCCGCCGACGATGACCCCGACCATCTGCGGGAGTTCGAGCACATCACGCTCGCGCGTGCTCTCCTGGCGCCGGGCGGGACGCGGGACCGCTCGATGCCGGCGGCGCTGGACTTCCTCGAGCGCCTCCTGCGGTCCGCGGAGCACGGCGGCAGAACGGCCAGCGTAATCGAGATCCTCGTGCTCCAGGCGCTGGCCGTTCGCGCAACTGGCGACATCCGCGCCGCACTGGTCCCGCTCGAGCGCGCGCTCGCGCTGGCCGAGCCGGAGGGCTATCTGCGCGTCTTCGCAGATCAGGGACCCGAGATGGCGGCGCTCCTCGAGGCAGCCGGCAAGCGCGACATCGCCCCGGCGCACGTCCGCCGCCTGCTGACGGCGTTCGGGCGATCTGAGCCGAGCAGGGCGTCGAAGCAGCCGCTGGCCGAGCCCCTGAGCGAGCGCGAGCTGGAGATCCTCCGCCTCCTGGGGTCCGACCTCAACGGCCCGGGCATCGCGCGGGAGCTCGTGGTGTCGCTCAACACCGTCCGTACGCACACCAGGAACATCTACGCCAAGCTCGGCGTGAACAGCCGTCGCGAAGCCGTCCGCCGCGCCGCCGAGCTTGACCTGCATTCGGGAAGCCGCCGCTGACGTCCGCCTGCGCAACGTCGCCGCGCGCCTGCGCAACCTCGCCACGCACGCCGTCTGCGGCGTCGGGCTGAACGCGGCGGCGCTCGTGCTCTCGGGCGTCCGGGCCTGAGCCTTCGCCGGCGACTCACCGGCCGCGGAATCACCACTCGAATCACCAGATGTGGTGATGCGCGCTCACCACGTGCGCGCCCACATTGCGATGGACCAAGGCCCGACGGCCCGGCCGGCGAGCCACCCCACTCGGACCCAGCACAAGGAGCGCAATGAGCAACCTTCGCGACCGCCACGAGCCCGGGCGGTACGAGATCCGCCTCCAGGGCCACCTCGACGCCCGGTGGGTGGCCTGGTTCGACGGGCTGGGCCTCCGCCGCGACAGCGACGGCACCACCGTCATCCACGGACCCATCGCCGACCAGGCCGCCCTCCACGGGGTGCTCTGCAAGGTCCGGGACACAGGCCTGCCCCTGGTCTCGGTGATCTGCGTCGAGCCTGACCCGTCCGCCACCTGACGAGGCCCACCGACCCCCAACCCGCTGGGTTCCCAGCGTCCCTCAGCACCGGAAGGAAACCCGCCATGACCTTCGCTCGCAAGTCCGCGCTCGCCGTTGGCGTGCTGTTCATCCTCACCTTCATCACCTCGATCGGCGCCGTCTTCGCCTACGGGCCCGCCCTGAGCGATCCCGCCTACATAACCGGCGCCGGCTCCGACGGCCGCGTGGCCCTCGGAGCGTTCCTCGAGCTGATGCTCATCATCACCAACATCGGCTGCGCGGTTGTCCTGTTCCCGTTCCTCAAGCGGCAGAACGAGGCCCTCTCGCTCGGCTACGTCGCCGCCCGAATCGTCGAGTGCACGTTCATCCTGGTCGGCCTCCTAAGCGTGCTGACGATCGAGAGCATGCGCGGCGTGGCGGCGGGCGCCGATGCGGGCTCGCTCACCGTGATCGGGCGGTCGCTCCTCGCCATCCATGACTGGACGTTCCTGCTCGGCCCCGGCTTCGCCGACGGCGTCGGGACCGGGATGATCCTGGGCTACCTGATGTACCGCTCGGGCCTTGTGGGTCGGCGCATGGCACTGGTCGGCCTCGTCGGCGGCACGATGCTCGCCGCCTCCGGAGTCGCCGTGCTGCTGGGCTTCATCCCGCAGGGCGGAGTGGTGCAGGGCATCGCGACCATCCCCGAGGTCATCTGGGAGGCGTTCCTCGGCCTCTACCTGGTCTTCAAGGGCTTCAAGTCGGCCCCGGTCCAGGCGCTCGAAAGCCGGACCGTCGGGATCGCGCGGGCGCTCGCCGCCTGACGGGAGGGGCCCCGGAGCCGGTCTCCGGGGCCCTCTCCCTTCCGCTGTCGGCCCGGCGTCATCAGCCCCACGAGACAGGTAGAGGAGACACCACGATGTCCAACCAGACCATCGGCGATCTCGCCGACCACCGGCAGCCCATCCGGACCGTTCCCCGGTTCGCTCTCCGCATCTTCTGGCTGCTTCACCGTGCGATGGTCCGGCTCAGCGGCCGCCGGTTCGGCCTCAGCCGGCCCGAGGCCGGCGAGCGGTTCGGGATGATGCGCCTCACCACGCTCGGGCGTCGCTCCGGGGCAACCCGGGTGGCGATCGTCGGGTACTACGAGGACGGGGCCAACCTCGTCACCCTGGCGATGAACGGCTGGGGGCGCACGGAGCCGGCGTGGTGGCTGAACCTCCAGGCGAACCCCGACGCCACGGTTGAGCTGCCCGACGGTCCCCGCGCCGTGCGAGCCCGCGCCGCGTCGGGCGAGGAGCGCGACCGGCTCTGGGCCAGGTTCCGCGACTATCCCGGCTGGGCCCCCGACATCGACGCCTCCGCGGCCTTGCGGCCCACCCCCACGGCGGTGATCGTCCTCGAGCCGCGGCACGCCCGGTCCGAGGCCACCGTCCCGGCGGACGTCTCGGCCATGACCGTCGAGACCGTGCCCACCGCGGACGCTCACCCGCCTCGCCGGCTGGCGCTCCGCCACCTCTGGATCGTCACCGGGCTCGGCATCGCCCTCTTCGCCAACGCGCAGTCCACGACCTTTGGCGTCGGGCTGGTCCCGCTCCTGCTGTTCGGGATCGTGCCCCACCTCCCGGCTCTCGCCGGGATTGGTCAGTCGCTTGCTCGCGGTCAGCTGGCGCCGCGAGCCGTCCCGCTCTTCAACGCCATGCACCAGCCGGTCCTGCCCCTGGCGGTGGCAGGTCTGGCCGCCACCGGCGTCCTGTCCCCGTTCTGGCTGGTGGGCGCCCTGGCGTGGCTCAGTCACATCGTCGTGGACTGGGGCCTCGCCAAGGGACTCCGGACCCGCGACGGATACGTTCGGCGCTCCGCCGGCGCCGGACGACAAGCGCACCAGGACGAGGCGAGCAGCGGACCCTCAGCTCAGGTCAGCACGTCGGCTCCCGCATGACGGAATCCGGAGCCCGGCCCCCGGGGCCGGGCTCCGGGCGAACGCGCGGGAAGACCGATGAGCTGCTGCTCCCGGACCTCATCCTCGCCGAGGTGGCCTGCGTCCTCGAATCGTTCTACGAGGTGCGCCGGGCGCAGGTGGCGACGACCCTGCGGGCCGTGCTGGCGTTCCCCGCGATCCGGGTGCTCGACGCCGATCTTCTCCAGCGGGCCGTCGAGGTCTACGAGGTCCACCGGCTTGACTTCGCCGACGCCTGCCTGGTCGCGAGCGCGGAGCGAACCGTGGTCGGCGTCATCGCGTCGTTTGATCGGAGCATCGATCGGGTCACGACCGTCCGCCGCGAGGAGCCGGGCTGAGAGACCGCGGTCCCATCGCTCGATCCTCATTTCCATGTTAGTCTGTGTGACATGAAAGAAGCCGGACGCCGAGCATATCGGATGGTCGCCCGCGCCGAGGGTGCGATCGCCACGGGCGAGCGGATCCTCGACGCCGCGGTCGCCGCGTTCTGGGAGCGGCCGACCGACCAGGTCTCCCTTGACGACGTCGCGCGCCGGGCCGGCGTCTCCGTCCAGACCGTGATCCGCCGCTTCGGCGGCAGGGACGGGCTCGTCGCGGCCGCGATCGAGCGGGAGTCGCGGCGGGTGCAGGCCGAGCGCGATCCGGCCGCCGTGGCGGACGCCCGGGGGGCCGTCGCCCAGCTCGTCACCCACTACGAGGCGATGGGCGACCGCGTCCTGGCGATGCTCGCCGAGGAGGTGCGGAACCCGGCGCTGCGAGACGTCGCCGAGTCCGGGCGTCGCGTCCATCGGGCCTGGTGCGAGTCCGTCTTCGCGTCCACCCTCGCGGGCCTGTCCGGTTCGGTGCGCGAGCGGCGCCTCGCCCAGCTGGTCGCGGTCTGCGACGTCTACACCTGGAAGCTGCTCCGTCGGGATGCCGGCCTGGGCCGGCGGGAGACGGAGCTGGCACTGCAGGAACTGCTCGAACCGCTCCTGGAGGAATCCTGATGGCGCGCGTCCTCGCCTACACCTCGCCGGCCCGAGGCCACCTCTATCCGCTGACGCCGATCCTCGGCGAGCTGCGCCGGCGCGGCCACGAGGTGGCCGTGCGGACCCTCGCCTCGGAAGTGCAGCTGATGCGGGACCAGGGCTTCGACGCCGAGCCGGTCAGCGAGCGCGTCGAGGCGATCCGGCACGACGACTGGCAGGCGTCGAACCCCCGGTCGGCGCTGGCGCACTCGGTCGCCACGTTCGTCGCCCGGTCCGAGCACGACGCCCCCGACCTGAGCGAGGCGATCGCCGCTGAGCGCCCCGACGCCGTCGTCGTCGACATCAACAGCTGGGGCGCCCTGGCGGCGGCGGAGGCGTGGGGCGGCCCGTGGGCGGCCTTCTGTCCCTACCCCCTGGCGATCAGCTCGCGCGATGCGCCGCCGTTCGGGCCGGGCTTCCCGCCGGCGCGGGGACCGCTCGGGCGGCTGCGCGACCGCGTCGCACGCCCCCTGGTCCTCGGCACCCTCGAGCGGGCGATGGTCCCGAAGAACAACGCCGTGCGGGCGCGCCTGGGCCTCGCGCCGGTGGCAGACGTCGATGCCATGTTCGGGCGTCCACCGCTGCTCCTCTACCTGACCGCGGAGCCGTTCGAGTATCCGCGGCGCGACTGGCCGGGCAACGTCGTGATGGTCGGCCCGTGCGAGTGGGAGCCCGCGTCGGAACCGCCCGCCTGGCTCGGCGACATCACGGCGCCGATCGTGCTCGTCACGACTTCGTCCGAGTTCCAGGGCGATGGGCGGCTGATCCAGGCCGCGCTCGACGGCCTCGCCGACGAGCCGGTCTTCGTCGTGGCCACGCTCCCGGCCGGTGATCCGGGCTCGTTGCGGGTGCCGGCCAACGCGCGCGTCGAGCGCTTCGTCCCCCACGGGCCGATCCTGGACCGGGCCGTCTGTGCGATCACGCACGGCGGGATGGGCGCGACGCAGAAGGCCCTCGCCCGGGGCGTGCCGGTGTGCGCGGTGCCGTTCGGAAGGGACCAGCCGGAGGTCGCCCGGCGGGTCGAGATCGCCGGCGCCGGGACGCGCCTTCCTGCCGGCCGCCTCACCCCGGAGCGGCTCCGGGACAAGGTCCGCGAGGCCATGGGGTGTGCGGAGGGTGCCGGACGCGTCGCCGCGGCGTTCAGGGCCGCCGGTGGCGCCTCCGCCGCGGCCGACGCGATCGAGCGCCGCCTGATCGAGGGGCGCTGACTCCTCCCGCCGCCGGCGAGGCCGAGGATGACCCCGAGCCGGCCTCTCGAACCCGGGCGACCGAGGCCGGGAACCCGGGCCGCGGCGACCTGCGTCGCCCGGATCGGTCCTTGCCACCGGGCCGCCCGCACCCGCACGCCCAGGGCTGCATGGCGCGCCTGCCGGGCGTGGTCCCCCCGGGCAGGTTCGCGCACGTGCCGGCATCCGCCGACAGCGACGGTTCGCAAACGTGATACTCACGCTGCGCATGGGGTGACGCATCCGATCCCGTGAGGTTCGCTCGTGACCGGCTATGCCTATACGCCCTGGATCTGGCCCCTGCTCGCGTCGGCCGCGTTCCAGGTCGCGCTGGCCGGATATCTCTGGCGACGCCGCCGGACGCCGGGGGCACTCGCGCTCGCGGTGGTCATCGGCCTGTTCTCGCTCTGGTGCCTGGCGAGCGCCGGGGAGCTGGCGGCAACGGCGGTTTCCACCAAGGAGTCCTGGTTCCGCTTCCGGGACGCGCTGCTCGTGCCGGGCATGACGGCGGCGCTCTGGTTTGCGCTGGAATACGCGGGCCTCGAGCGCTGGCTCAGGCGTCCGATCGTGGCGGTGCTCGTGGCGGTGGTTGTCGCCGTGGTGCCGCTGTTCATGGTCGGCGACGGCCATCTCCTGTGGACGAACCTCTGGTGGGACAACGGCATGCGGGGCGAGCTGAGCCCGCTGGGCGCCGTGGTCAGCGTCTACGGCTACGCCCTCGCGCTGGTGGGCACGGGCGTCCTGGTGCTGCTCTTCGTCCGATCAACGCCCCACCGGGCCCCGGTCGCGCTCATCGTCCTTGGCCAGCTCGGGGTCCGCGTCATCTACCCGCTCGGCGTGCTGAACATCGGCGGGGTGCCGAAGGTCGAGTCGATGGCCGCAGCGGTCGACTTCGCCTCGCTGATGTACGTCGTGGCGCTGTTCCGCCTGCGGCTGTTCGACCTTCTGCCGGTCGCTCGCGAGATGATCCTGCAGCGGATGCCCGACGGGATCCTCGTGCTGGACGCGCAGGGCCGGGTCGCGGACATGAACGACGCCGCGCGGCGCGTGCTGGGGACGGCGGCGGGAAACGGCGGCCGGATCCCGCGAAGCGGCGTCCTGGAGTCCCATCCCGCACTCGCGTCGGTCGTATCCCGCGACCCGGGGAGCCCCACGACGGAGGTGGTGCTCGAGAGTCCGCATGGCAATCGGACGGTCGAGGTCAGCGGGGTGGAATTGAGTGACTGGCAGGGTCGCCGGATGGGCCGGCTCGCGATGCTCCATGACCTCACCGAGCTCCGGGCGGCCCAGGATCGGCTGGTCGAGCAGGAGCGGGCGCTGTCCGCCGCCCACGAGCGCGAATCGCTCGCCCGCGATCTCCACGACTCGCTTGGCCAGGTGCTCGGCTACGTGGGGCTGCAGGCGGCCACGATCCGGAAGCTCCTCGCGGATGGGGGCCAGGCCGACGGGAGCCGGGCCGATGTCGACGGACGGCTCGACCGGCTGGCGGTGGTCGCGTCGGACGCCCAGGCAGACGTCCGCCGGACCATCGCGCAGCTCTCGCGACCATCGGCGGCCGGCGGCGACTTCCTGGCCACGCTCCAGGGTCGGCTGGATTCGTTGCGCCGGGCCTACGGCATCGATACATCGCTCGCCGTGACGCCGTCCGGGGCCGGCGAGTGCGTCCCACCCGAGACTGCCCAGGACCTGCTGCGGATCGTGGACGAGGCGCTCACGAACGCGATCCGCCACGGTGAGGCCAGCGCGGCGCGCGTGTCGATCGAGCGCAGCCGTTCCTCGCTCTGCTTGTCGGTGGAGGACGATGGGCGGGGGTTCGAGCCGGCCGCAGACGGCGGACAGGCGGCAAGCGGCGGCGACGGCCACTACGGGCTGCGGTTCATGCGCGAGCGCGCGGCCGAGCTGGGTGCCGCGCTCGAGATCGAATTCGGCGCCGGGACGCGGGACGCGCGTGACGGTTCGCCTCCCGGTGGCCGCGGCGGAGACCGGCGATGGGGCGGCCGGTGGCGCGCCGCCGGCCAGCGATGCGCCCGGGCGGCTCGCCGTCGGCGAACGGGCTGGGGCGCGATGAGGATCCTGCTCGCCGACGACAACCGTCTCTTCGTCGAGGGCCTCACGGACCTGCTCGAGGCGTACGGGCACGAGATCGTGGCGACCGCGTCGGACGGCCTCGAGGCGATCGCCCGCGCACGGGTCCACCGGCCCGACGTCGTGCTGATGGACATCCAGATGCCACGCTGCGACGGCCTGGGGGCCGCGCGTGCCATCGCGGTGGAGCGCCCGGGGACCCGCGTCGTGATGCTCACCACCTCCGATGCGGACGAGCACCTCTACGAGGCGATCGCGGGCGGCGCCTTCGGCTACCTCCTGAAGTCGATGCGCGGCGAGGAGCTCGTCGAGGCGCTGGGGCAGGTCGCCGAGGGCGTGCCCCCCTTCTCGCCCGGGCTGGCCGCTCTGCTTCTCTCCGAGTTCGCACGACGGTCGGCGAGGCGCGCGGAGGTGCGCCCGGAAACGGGCCCCGAACCCGCGGCGCGCCGCGGACCGCCGACGTCCGCGGACGAGGACGCGAGCGACCCGTTCACGCCCCGCGAGCTGGAGGTCCTGCGCTCGGTGGCGGCCGGCCGCACGTATCGCGAGACGGCGACGCTCCTCGACGTGAGCGAGCGCACCGTGCGCTACCACATGAGCGAGATGCTGGCGCGGATGCACCTCGAGCACCGGAGCCAGGTGATCGCGTACGCGGCGGAGCACCGCCTGCTCGACCAGCCCGGCTGACCCATGGCCCCTGTCGCAAGCGACAGGGGCGCCGGGATCTCGGTCCGAATCCTGCCGCATCCGACAGTTCCTTCCCGCCTGCCCGGTCCCTAAGGTCGGGTGCAGTCGAACGGCCTCGCTGAGCGCGGCCCCCTGAAGGTGGAGGAAGGATCCGATGCGAACCCTGCACATTCGACCCGGACGAGTGCGGGCCCTGTCGCGGGCCGCCGCCCTGGTCATCTCGGCGGCGCTCGTGGCGCCCGCCCAGGCGATCGTCTTCGCGCCGCCGGCGTTCGCGGCGGTCTCGTCCGACTCGAACGTGACGGTGATCGAGCCGTCCAACAAGACGGCGACCACGCTCGAGCTCACCGCCTCGCCCGCTCCGTCTGAGATTGGAGCCCAGACCACCTACACCGCCAACCTGACGCCGCTCTCGCTGGACATCTCGGCGGTCCAGGAAGGGACGATCACGTTCGAGGAGGACGGGGTCGCGATCGCCGGTTGCGAGACGCTCAAGCCGGCCTTCGTCCAGATCCTGGGTCCCGTGGTCACGTCGATCTTCCAGACGTGCACCGTCACGTATGCCGCGACCGGCAGCCACATGGTCACGGCGACCTATTCCGGCACCGACACGATCGAGGGGAGCTCGGACACCATCACCCTCGAGGTCGCGGGGGCTTCCACGGAGACCTTCGTCGAAGACCTGTCCGGCGGCGTCTCCTACCCCGGCGAGGAAGTCGGGTTCGGGGTGAGGATCTCGCCCACGCCATCGTCCGTGAACCCCGGCAGCGTCTCGTTCAGCGACGACGGGGAGCCCATCGCCGGCTGCCAGGGCCTCGAGATCTGGTTCGCCTCCAGCGACGAGACCGGTGAGAAGACGGCACACGCCCTCTGCGGGGTGATCTTCGACACCGACGACCAGGGCATCGTGCACTCGATCACGGCAACCTTCTCGGGCGACGACTCCTTCGCGTCCAGCACCTCGGACGCCGCGCACCACGACGTCCAGGCCCCGCCGCAGGACCCGACCCAGACCACGCTGACCCAGTCGTCGGAGACCTCCTACCTGGGGGCCGAGGTGACCTTCACCGCGAGCGTCACGCCGACGACCGCCACCGGGACCGTCGCCTTCATGCATGACGGCTCGCCGTTCGGAGCCTGCGAACAGGTCCCGCTCACGCTCGTCACCGAGATCGGCAGCGACACGGCGTCCAACATCGCCGTCTGCACGGTGAGCCTCTACTTCATGGGGAGCCAGGAGATCACCGCTGGGTACGCGGGCGACTCGGCGTTCGAGGGCAGCCTGTCGGACGCGGTCACTCACTCGGTCGTCCTCGTCCCGACGCAGACCACGATCAGCCAGTCGAGCGACAGCTCGCTCGCCGGCGACCAGGTCGACTTCACCGCGGTCGTCACCCCGGTTGCGGCCGGCCCGGCGGAGGACGGCACGGTCGAGTTCACCGACGACGGCGCCACGATCGCCGGATGCGGGAACGCGGCGGTGACCCCGGTCGTCGAGATCGGCAGCGACATCACCAGGTATGTCGCGACCTGCAGCATCACCTACGAAGAGGCGGACGCCGGCGACCACGCGGTCGCGGCGGCCTACTCCGGCACGGGCATGTTCGCGGCCAGCGACGCATCGGCGTCGCCCGTCAGCCACCACGTCGACACGGCGGTCATCACCATCCCGACCGAGGTCAACCTCGGCACCTCCAGGACGACCGTCCTCGTGAACGGATCCGTCACGTGGACGGCCAGGGTGACCCCGAACCCGGGCGCCGGCACGGTCGCGTTCTACCTCGATGACGTCCCGGTCGCCGGCTGCACCGCCCGGTCCCTCAACTCGCGCGGCGTCGCCACCTGCACGACGACGGCCGCGACGCTCGGCGCGCACGCCGTCACGGCCTCCTTCACCCCTGCCGCAGGGAGCACCTTCGGCGCCAGCACCTCGTCGGCGATCCCCCAGAACGTGACCTACGGCGTCGCCGTGCTGACCCAGAACAGGACGGTGACCGCCGGCCGGAGCATCACCTTCGAGGTCCAGCTCGTCGACGCGAGAGGGCGCAACCTGTCCTCGGCCGCGTCTCCGCTCACCGTCACCGGGGTGAGCCCGGCCTGGACGCCGCGGCCGGGCGGCAGCTTCAGGTTCATCGCGACCAAGGGAAGGACTCCAGCCCACTACGAGTACACCCTCAACGTCCCGTCCGCCGCGGCCAGATGTGCCCCCACCCACTACCACCTGGTGTTCACGGCACTCGGCGATCCGTTCGGTCACACCGAGGTCGCCTTCACCGTCAATCCAGCCGGCAAGGGCCGCTGATGACCGGCGCCTGAGCAGGGACCAGGGGAGCGGCGTGACCGCTCCCCTGGTCATCGTCCGGACCCCTCGCTGAAGTCGGGAGAGGGCGATGAGCCAGCCACTCACCGTCGCGCTGTACGGGCGCTCGCTCATGCTCGACGGGCTCGGGCACCGGCTGTCGAGCCGCCCACGCCTGCGGGTCGTGCCCGTCGAGGGCGAGACGCTCGCGGAAGCGCTCGGCGCGTTCGACCCCGACGCGCTGTTCTTCGACCTCGGGTCGGTGAAGACGGAGTCGGCGCTCGCGCTGCTGCTCGACCGGCCGCGGCTGCTGCTCGTGGGGCTCGAGGCGAGCGGAGCCCGGGTGCTCGTGCTTGCCGGAGACCACGCCCGATCGCTGGGCACGGACGATCTCGTGGGCCTGATCGACCCGCCTGCGGTCGACGCGGGCGTCGGCGACCGGTAAGCCGCGGAGCACACAGGAGCCTGTCATGCCCCGGGTCGTCGGTTTCAACAACGTCTCCAGTTTCGCGGCTCGTGGCGGAGCCGCACGAGATCCCGCTCCAGGCGGTGCTGACCGAGGACGTTCCGGCGCGGCCTCACGGGCGTGTGGTTACAATCCCGCCACCCGTCGACAGGTGCGCCAGGAGTCCTCTAATCGTGAGCGTGGTCAGCGTCCCCAAGAACCAGCTGATGCTCATCGCCGGCCTCGTGTGGTGCGCGGCGGGCGCGATGGTGTCCATGATCGGGCTGCCGCTGGAGCTCGGGCTGGCGCCCGAGCACCTGGTCCTCGTCCCGCTCGCGGGGGTGATCTTCCTCGCGTTCTACTTCTTCGTCTTCTCCCGGCTCGTCCGGAAGCACACCGGCCGGATCCGCGCGCGGGCAGAGGACCGGCTCCCCTTCTGGCACTTCTTCAACGCCTCGTCGTGGGCAGTCATGGCGGTGATGATGGGCGGGGGCATGGCCCTCCGGTTCTCGCATCTCATGCCGGACTGGATGATCGCCTTCTTCTACAGCGGGCTCGGCCTGGCGCTCTTCCTCTGCGGCGTTCGCTTCCTGGGCGTCTTCGCGCGCAAGGAAGTGCTGGCCCCCGCATCCGAGCACGCCGCTCCGACACCTGACGGCGCGCGCGGGGGGGCGGCGGACTCCCGGCGGCACGCGCGGCGGCACGCGCGGCGGCGAGCGTCTCGTCGGCGAGCGTCTCGTCGGCGACGGCGGCCGGCCGACGCCCACCCGGATTCCTGCTCAGGTCCGGGCCGCGAGCTTCGGGCTCAGTCCTCCGCAGGCGCTGCGGCAGCGACCCCGGCTGCTCCCAGCGGCCCATGCTCCCAGCGGCCGATGCTAGCGATGATCCCCGGCAGGTAGCCCCGCTTCCTCACGAGGAGGGCGAGTGCGACTGCCACGTAGATCGCGGAGAAGACGAGCCGGACGTCCGTCGTCGGGAAGGGAAACTGGAGCACGAACAACCCGAAGATCGCGCCGGCCTCCCACAGCCCGAAGCGCCGGTCGGCGAGGACGGCGAAGGCGAGGAGAGCCTGCGCGCTCGTGAGGAGGAACTCCTCGGTCTGGCGATCGTCGAGCGGCAGGGGTGCGCCGCCCCCGCCACCGAGGGCGTAGGCGACCCACAGGCTGCCGACCAGCAGGGTCCACTGGTTGACCTTGGCCGAGAGGAGCATCCCGAGGCCGTCGGCGGCGTGGAGCCGCCAGGCGAAGATCGTCGCGACGATCAGCTCGGGGGCCTCCGACGAGAGTGGCGCCAGCCATTGGACCAGCAGGAACTGGTCGATGCCGAGAGTCTCGCCCGTCTGCACGAGGCCATCGGCGAAGGGCTTCGCGGCCATGACCACGATCGCTGCCGCGGCGACGAAGAGCCCGGTGACGAGGACCCGCCGTTGACGCTGCGGGAGGAGGGCGATGTCGGCCGCGACCCCGATCAGCTCGGGCTCGCCGCGTCCCTCGCGGGTGACCCGCCAGAGATAGGCCCCGAACAGCGCCAGCAGGACCACGGCGTCATACCAGGCGATCGAGCGGGTCAGCGGGATGAGGAACGCGTAGGCGCTGGCGACGGCGAGGAAGGCCAGCTCGACGCGGTTTCGGGGCGGCAGGACGATCGCGAGCCTCCGATCGTCCGACGCGGCGGGGCCCGTTTGCGGCCGCTCCTGGTCCCGCCGTCGCGCCCGCCGCATCGCCCAGAACCCGACGAAGGCGACAAGTGGCCAGCCGATGCCGATGAGGAGCCGGTTCGATCCGGTCATGTTCGCGGCGGCGAACTGGGTGTAGGCAGGGTCGCTGCCGGCCGTGAACGAGAAGTAGAGGTCGACCGCGTACTCGGGCAGGACGGCGATCAGGGCGAGGATGGCGATGGCGAGGCTGCCCGCAATGTCCACCTGGGCCGCCTCCGCGGCCCAGGACAGGACGACGGCCGACGCGACGACGCCCGCGCCGTAGACCAGGACGGTGATGCCGGGGGGCAGCTCGAGCCCTGCCAGCCGCGCCAGGATCGCGGGGAGGGCGAACACCGCGGTGAGCCCGAGCCTGCGCCACATCATCGCCACCTCCACTCTCTCGAGGTGTCGCCCCTGGGCGCGGCGAAACCTCGACCAGGAGGACCTGGTCGAAGGTCTCATCCGCCTCGAGTCGAGGTGGGGGACCGGGCCGAAGCCGGTGTGTCGATCTCCCCTGGCCGCCGGGATGGCGGCCGGACTACTCCCCTTCGCGCGGTAGTCTACCTGCCCGGGGCAGCGACCGGCGTCGCGCCGTTCGGGTGGAAACGGTCGGCCCCGCCGCGTGCAACGGCTCGCTATGCTCGCCGCGGCGGTCATTGATTGGCTCCGCCGGCCGGTGGCCAGGTGCTTCTCCCGCACGCCGCGTCAGCCGCCTCACTGGAGGAGATGAGCGCATGAAAGAGTCGGGCGCGAGCCAAAGCCAGTCGGCATCGGAGCTCATCTCGAAGAGATTCGCCGAACTCGGGGACTGGCGCGGGGCAACCCTCGGCAGGATGCGCAAGCTCATCAGGGAAGCAGACCCGGACGTCGTCGAGGAGATCAAGTGGGTCAAGGCCTCCAACCCGGGCACCCCGGTCTGGTCGCACGACGGCATCATCTGCACCGGCGAGTCCTACAGGAGCGTCGTGAAGCTGACCTTCGCCAGGGGCGCGTCCCTGGAGGATCCGGCCCGCCTCTTCAACTCGAGTCTCGACGGAAACGCACGCCGCGCGATCGACATCCGCGAAGGTGAAGAGGTCGACGAGTCCGCCTTCAAGGCGCTCGTTCGCCAGGCGGTCGCCCTCAACAGCGCCCGCAAACCCGCGTCCTGAGTCGCCGGCAACCGGCGGCCGCGATGCCGAGAAGAGAGACGGAGCAGGAACATGCCACTCACCGGACAGTACGAGCCGAGCGCGTCCGCGCGGGCGCGCGCGCAGGTCGAGCTGTACGAGGCGACGAACGGCGAGCAGGGTGGTGACAACCGCGGCAGGCCCGTGATCATCCTCACGTCGGTCGGCGCGAAGTCCGGCAAGCTCCGCAAGACCCCCCTGATGCGCGTCGAGCACGAGGGCGTCTACGCGGTGGTCGCGTCACTCGGCGGGGCCCCGAAGAATCCCGTCTGGTACCACAACCTCAGAAAGAACCCGCACGTCGAACTGCAGGACGGCGCGACCAGGCGCGACTACACGGCGCGCGAGGTGACGGGCGAGGAGAAGGCCGCCTGGTGGGAGCGCGCGATCGAGACGTGGCCCGACTACGCGAGCTACCAGGCGAAGACGGACCGGCAGATCCCGGTGTTCGTGCTCGAACCGCTGGAGTAGTCGGGCGCTCCGGTTCGTCGCCTCGGCCCCCTGGCCACCAGCACGGACTTCGCATCGCCGGCGCGGGCGGGCCCCCCGAGCGGGGTCCGCCGGGAGCGGGCTCAGGACCTTGAGATGGAGCCACCTTCCCAGCGCGTCTCGATCGCCGGCGGCGCCAGGAGCGTCTGCAGAACGACGCAGTAGCGCTCCGTGCGCTCGATGAGCTTCGCCAGGCGATTCTCCGGGACCGCGTCTCCGGTAAGGCTGAAGTGGAGGCGGATGGCGTCGAAGCCGACCGGCACACCCGGGGTGCCGAGCGTGCCCCGGAGGTCGAGGTCGCCCTCGACCGTGACGCCGACCGAAACGCCTTCGAGGCCCATGTTGGCCGCGACCATCTGGCAGGTGAGCTGCGCGCAGGCTGCGAGGGCGCCGAGAATGAGGTCGCCCGAGCAGGCGGACATGCCGGCGCCGCCGACGCCCGGATGCGCTCCCGCCGCGTAGAGCGCCCGGCCGATGTCGACCGAGCAGCTCATCGCCCCGTCGCCGCCGGTGCCCGTCGCCCGCAGGGTGATCCTGGCAGCTGAAGGATCGACGACGTAGCGCTCCTTGATCGGCTGCTGAAGCTCGCGAAGGCTCATCAGGCTCCTTCCTCGCTCGGGTGAGATCGTCCCGGCGCCGGGACCTCGACCCTCCCCGCGGCGGTGGCGGTGCCGGTAGGCCGACCGGGCTCGGCCGCCATCGCCGATCGGGAGATGGTGACCAGCACCGGGCCGCCGCGCAACACCCCTGTCACGCTGGCTTCCTTGACCACGACGCGGACCGTCCAGCGGCTGCCCGGCTGATCGGGGCCGTCGCCCAGGGGCTGAGTGCCGCCGGGTGCGGCGAGGCCACCGCGCGGCGAAGTCGGCGGTCGCGGTATCGTGGTCGCCAACGCATAGGAGGGCGACCCATGGTCAAGGACGCGAGCGGAAAAGAAGGCCTCTCGGCAGGAGCGATCGCCAAGGAGATCGGAGCCACCCCGGTCGCCGTGAAGAAGGCATTCACCGAGCTCAAGGTCGAGCCGGACTTCGTCAAGGCAGGCTGCGCCTACTACTACGCCGAGCGGGTCGCAGCGGTGAGGAAGGCTCTCGCGTAGGCCGGCGGGCCCGGGCGCCGAGGGCCCGCCCGCCGAGGGATTGACGAACCCGGACTAGGTCGCCAGTCCCTGCCTCGCCATGCCGGCAAGGCTCGGCCACTCCGATGCCTGCTCCAGCGGGACCCGCACCCAGGCCTTCATCGGCCGCCCCATCCCGGAAGGATCGAACAGCGCGGCCCCCGGGAGGGCGAGCGCCGACGCGTGCGCCTCGCCATCGAGCTTGAAGACCATGGCGTCCCCGAACAGGCCTGCGAACGCCTTGCCGCCGAGATAGAGAGTCGGCATTCCCATCATCCTGCCTGCCGTCGCGCCCACCGCCTGGGTGAGCTCCGCGACGACCCGCTCGTAGCGGTCCTGCGCGTCCGCAGAGGCGACCTGGCGCTCCACCCCCTCGTGCCTCCATAGCGTGGATTCGTATCGCCGAGCCGGCTCCACTCCTCCTCTCGGAGCGGCTTGCCGATCGGCGGACATCATCCCATGGACGAGCCATTCGCCCGCTCCCTGACACCGATCGGAGATCCGGTGCCTCTAACTGGGTGAGAGCGGACAACCATGTCCCCGCAGCGGAGGAGGTCGCATGCCCACAGCAACCCCTCGCCCTGCCGGGACGAGCCGGGACGCGCCGGAGGGTGCCATTCGAGGTCCCTCCACGGCCGGCACCCCGCCCTTTCTCCCCGGTTTCCGTCTCCCCGGGTTCCTTCTCCCCGGCGGCCGGCCCGGCTGCCGTCTCGACTCCGCCTCGACTGCTCCCCTCGCGGGCGACCCGCTGGCGTCAGGGCGTGGCGAAGGAGAAGCTCTGCACGATCGGAGCGGCAGCGGCGAGCAGGCCGTCCATGAGCGTGCCGTCAAAGGCATCGACGTCCACGACCACCGTTCCGCCACCCGGCACGTCGAGGAGGTCGACGCGCAGGCGCTCGTTGCCGGCGACCACCCAGCGAAGGCTGCCGTCCGCCCCGACGAAGAGCGGCACCGTGGGAACGCCCTCGGCGAAGGGGCACGACGCGGTCCATCCAGTGTTGAGGGCCAGGTCCAGCTCCACGCCGCGCAACCCGCCCACGGTGACGATCCGCGGGCTGCTGGCGATGATTCCCCGGAGACCCCGGATCCAGGTCGCGAGCTCGAGCGAGAGCTTCCCGACGCCCGGCTCCGCGATGGTCGGGCAGGCCGCGTCCTGCGATGCCGCGAGGGGGTCCCGGAAGAGGTGGATGCCGGTGACCTCGGAGCCGACCGGCTGCAGCGCGAAGTAGTCGGACGAGTCCGACGCGACCCGCCACCCGGCGGGGACCGTGTAGGTCAAGGCCGGCCGGAAGGCAGCGGACGTGTAGGTGCCGGCCGGGAGCGCCGACGGCGCCGGGGTGGGGACGGGCGTGGCCTCGCGCGACGTCCCCGCACAGCCGGCCAGGAGCCCGGCGACGAGCGCGCCGAGCAGCGCCGCGACCGGCAACCGCGTGGCGTATCGCCGCACTCTCTGCACCTCGACGTTTCATGCTCCCGATGCGCGGGCCGTCCCGCGATCGGAAAGTCTACCCGTCGCGCTGCGGCCGGTCGGCCGGTTGGCACAGTCCGCAGATCGCGGTACCAATCTCGCAGGCGACTGGCCCCATCGTTCGGCACCGGCCTGGTGCCCATGGGTTAGGGTAGACGAGCGCCATCCACCGAGCCGGGCTTCGCAGGCCCGCGGGGGCGACCGCCGTTTCGGACGGCGCCCCGCTGGTCCCGGCTCCCCACAGGAGGAGACAAGCGCCAATGTTGAGACTCAAGAAGCAGCTCTTTGCCGTGCCGATCGGCTTCGCCCTCGCAGCGCTCCTTGCGCTGCCCATGACCGTCCTCGGCAACACGTCGGCTGCCATCGCCCAGACCGGCGGCATGTCGGTGACGCTGCCGCTGGCGCCGCTTCTCGGCGGGCCCCTGACGGTCGAGGTCAAGCTCGACGGCACCGGCAACGTCAGCCAGGTGAACCTCAACCCGATCGGGACCTACTCGGCGACGAAGCTTGGACCGCACGCGGTGACCTTCGCCAAGGGCGACGGGACTACCCAGGTCTCGATCAAGGCGAAGGGCGACAAGCTCTCCGTCAAGGCCTCGGCCGGCACGCTCGACGGCCTCCTCGGGGCCGGGACGTGGTCCGCCGACGTCTTCGCGACCGGCACGAAGTCGACCGTCGCCTACACGGTCGGCAAGGCCGCGGACGGGACTCCGACCATCGCCGTCAACTCGGTGACGCCGGCTGCCGGCATCACCGTCGTGCAGGATCCGCCCAAGACGGAGACCGAGGACCACGAAGCCAGCGCCTCGGTCAGGGTCGCCTTCAGCGCCAACGGCTACACCAAGAAGCTGAGCATCAGCGTCTCGGTCGACACCGAGGGCACCCACAAGGCCAGCCTCAAGATCACCCTGTCCGGCAAGGACCGCCAGAAGCTGTCCGGCACCCTCGCCGAGATCGGTCTCGGACTGCACACGTGGACCGGCGCGCTCTGCGACGGCAAGGCCGTCGGCATCAGGTACAACGTCCTTGACACCGGCGCCGTCTCGTTCGTGGATGCCACCGGTGGGACCACGACGGTCAAGTCGGGCGAGCACGGGTTCTCCGTCCGCTTCGACGGCACCAAGGCCAGGGTCAAGGTCAGCCTCCAGAAGTCGGACGACGGCACCTGGACGCTCAAGGTCGAGGCCAGGACCGGCAAGTGCAAGAACACTCCGGCGCCGCTGCCCACGGTCAACACGCCCGTGGCGCCCGGGGCCGACAAGGCCGGCGACAAGGACAAGAAGCCCGACCCGTCGGGCTCCCACGACGGCAACGGCAAGGGCAACGGCAAGGACGGCCATTGAGCACTTCGCCTCCCGGGCGAGCGACCCGAGGATGGCTCCGCTTCGGCGGGGCCATCCTCTTCGTTCTGGCGGTCGCCGCCTGCGGACCGGCAGCGACCGGGTCGGTGGGGCCGAGTGCGTCCCCGCTCGCGCCCGGACCGGCGAGCGTGCCCCCGGCGCCGAGCGGGGCGGCGGCGCCCGCCACCGCGCTTCTCGGAGCAGCCCTGGAGTCCCTGCGCACGGCAGCCGCGTTCGAGACGCGGGTGGAGGTTGACGGGACAGTCGTCGTCTCGGCCACAGGCCGTTCCGTCGGCGCCGCCAGCCAACTCACCGTGACCACCGCCGACCGGACGGTCGAATACCTGCAGGTTCCCCCGCGGGCGTGGGCTCGCGAGCCGGGCGCGGCGTGGGTGCTCCTCGGGACCGACCAGGCACCCGCCGCCCCGCTCGACGTCCTCTCCGACCCGCTGACCCTAGCGACGGCCCCCTCGACCGGGGGGCTGGCGTCCTTCGCCGCGACGTACCCCGCAGCTGCGCTCGGCCTGGAGGGCGACCCCGTCGCCGTCACGATCACCGTCGACGGCTCGGCCGTGACATTCCGCTACGAGTCGACCGCGTCGGGACACCGGACGGCGTCGACCACGACGCTGCGTCCCGCGGCCGCCGACCCGATCGTCGCGCCCGCACCCTGACCGGCACGGTTCCGCAGCAGGCAGCCGTCCCGGTCGGAGGCCGCGCAGGAGCGACCAGATGGCGCGCTCGGAGTTGCCGCGGCGTCCCCCGTTCGGCCACACTGCGGATGGGCGTCACGCCGCCGTCCGCGTGATCCCCTGACCAGGGCAACCATCATAGTCCTGCAATATCGCGTTTCTTGGAGATATACTGCGGCTGCAGCGCCGCCGTGACGATCGGTGGCGGACCGTCCGTCTCGAGGTGGAGCCGCGCGTGATCCCCGCGTCAGATCCCGTCGTCGCCGGCGACCTGGTCGCGTGGCTCTGGGCGGGCGCCGCGGCCTCGTTCGCGGCGGCGGCGATCGTCGCCCTCTCCCGGCTTTCCGCGCGCCTGGCGCCGATCGTGGCGACCGTCGGCGGGATCCTCGCCACGGCTTTCGGCGGTGCCCTGGTGGTGACCGGAACGACGTTCTCCGTGAGCGCCGGCCAGGTTCTCGGGATGGCCCCGATCGACCTGCGATACGACGGGCTGAGCGGCGTCTTCCTCGTGGCCTTCGGCCTTTCGGTCGACGGCGGCGTCCCTGTCGATCGTCGGCTCGCGGGCGCGGACTCGCCTCGAAGGGTGTGCCTTCCCCCTCTTCCTGGCCAGCATGTGCTGGTCCTCGGGGCGCCGCCAACGCGTTCGCCTTCCTGCTGGCCTGGGAGCTGATGGCCCTCCTGTCGGCCGCTCCTCGTCGTGGGCCTTCGCCCCAGCCGGGCGGTCATCTCGGCCGGCTACCTCTACCTCGCGATGACCCACGTGGCGACCGCCGCACTCCTCGTCGCCTTCGCGATCCTGGCAGCCGGCAACGGCGGCGCGCTCGACTTCGAGGCGTGGCGGACCGGCAGCGGGGCGCTGGCTCCGCGGCCTGCGCGACGTCGTCTTCCTGCTGGTCCTGGTCGGGTTCGGCACCAAGGCCGGTGCGATGCCCCTGCATGCGTGGCTGCCGCGGGCCCACCCGGTGGCGCCGTCGCACGTCTCGGCGGTCATGTCGGGGGTGATGATCAAGATGGGGATCTACGGGCTCGTCCGGATCGTCGTCGACGTCCTCGGCGGCGGCCCGGACTGGTGGGGGCTCCTGGTCCTCGGCGATCGGCGCGCTGTCGGCCGTGCTCGGGCGTCCTCTACGCCCTCATGCAGCACGACCTCAAGCGGCTGCTGGCGTTCCACAGCATCGAGAACATCGGGATCATCCTGCTCGGCCTCGGCAGCGCGCTGGTCCTCGGGGCCCACGGCGCCACGGAGCTGGCGGCGCTCGCGCTGACCGCCGCGCTCTTCCACTCGGTCAACCACGCCGTCTTCAAGACGCTGCTCTTCCTGGGCGCGGGGGCGGTCCTGCACGCGACCGGCCTGCGCGACCTCAACCGGCTTGGCGGCCTGGCCCGAGCGCATGCCGCTGACGGCCCTCACCTTCGGAGTCGGCGCCGCGGCGATCAGCGGCCTGCCCGCCGCTCAACGGCTTCGCCAGCGAGTGGCTCGTCGTTCCAGGGCCTGCTCGGGACGCTCGGCCAGCGACGCGATCCCGCCGCTCGATCCGCTCGCGGCCGCGCGCGACGATCGGCGCCCTGGCCCTGACGGCGGCCCTTGCCGTCGCCTGCTTCGTGAAGGCGACCGGGGTCACGTTCCTCGGGCTGCCGCGGAGCGCGGCGGCCGCGGCGGCCCACGAGGCGAGCGCGGCCTGCCCAGGCCGCGATGGCGCTCCTCGCCGGCTGCCTGCCTGGCCCTCGGGCTCGGCGCCGGCCCCGTGGTGGGCGGCCCTGACGACCGTGTCCCGCGCCGTCCTGCGGGCCGCCAGCGCTCCCGGGCTCCCGATCGCCGGTCGCGGCGCTGACCTCGGCACCCGGGTCGGGGGACGGCGGCCGACGTTCGCGGCGCTCGCCGTCGGGCTGCTCCTGCTCGGCACGATCGCGGGCCTCGGGTTCATCGCGTCCCGCTCGCCGGCAGCGAGCCCGCCGGGTCGACACCTGGACGTGCGGCATCGCGCCCGAGCCCGCCTTCCAGTACACGGCGACCGAGCTTCGCGAAGCCGATCCGGCTCTTCTTCCGCGGCTCCTCCTCCCCGAGCGCGCAGGTCGAGGTCGAGTACCACCCGGGCACGGCCTTCCCCGACCTCGATCCGGTACCGGAGCGAGATCACGCTCCTCCTCGAGGACCGGGTCTTCCGGCCGGCCCACCGCGCTGAGCCTCCGGGTGGCGCAGTTCGCCCGGCGACTGCAGGGCGGGGCCATCCAGCTCTACCTGGCCTACATCGTGATCGCCGTCCTCGTGCTCCTCCTGTGGGCCCGATGAGCGCGGTGGGACGCGGTCAGCGACCATCGTCCTCGCCGCGGCCTGCAGCTCGCCGTCGTTCCTCGCCTTCGCGCCGCTTCTCGCCGGCACGATCCGGCGGACGAAGGCGCGGCTCCAGGGCCGCCGCGGACCGGCCCTCGTCCAGCCGTACCGGGACCTCGCCAAGTGGTGGGGCAAGGCGCCCCTGGAGAGCAGCACGGCGGGGCCGGTCGCGCGGCACGCCCCGGTCTTCGTGCTCGGAGTCGATCGCTCGTCGCCGCTCTCCTCGTCCCCTTCGCTGCCGGGCGGCCGCCGCTCGTCGGCTGGGGCGACCTGTTCGTCGTCGTCGGGCTGCTGGCGGCCGCCCGGTTCGCCCTCGCCCTCGCGGCGCTCGACGCCGGCGGCGCGTTCGGCGGGATGGGCAGCAGCCGCGACGTCGCCATCTCCGCGCTGGCCGAGCCCGGCGCTCGTGCTCGCGCTGGCCGGTGCCGCGCTCGCGGCAGGGTCGAGCGACCTCGGCACGATCAGCGCCGTTCGGCCTCCGCGCGGGCCTCGGCCTGCTGGGTCCGACCCACCTCCTTGCCGCGGTGGCCTTCGCGATCGTCGTCGTCGCCGAGACCGGCCACCAGCCAGTCGACAACCCCGACACCCACCTCGAGCTCACGATGATCCACGAGGGCATGCTGCTCGAGGCGTCCGGCCGCTCGCTGGCGCTCCTGGTCTTCGCCTCCGAGCTGAAGCTCGTGCTGCTCGGCCGCGCTCTTCGTGGCGGTCTTCGCTGCCGTTCGGAGCGGCGACGGAGATCTCCCTCGGCCCGGTCCTCGTCGGGACGGTCGTCGGGCTCGGCAAGCTCCTGCTCGTGGGGCAGGCCCTGGCGCTCCTCGATGCGTCCGTCGCCAAGATGCGGATCCTCGCCCTGCCCGATCTGCTCGGGCGCGGCGTCGCTCCTCGCGCTGGTCGGCCTCGGCGGCTCGGATCCTCGTGGCGCCATGATCCTCGACCCGCTGGCCGCCGCCCGCCTGCTCGATGCCTGCGCCGCCGGAATCGTGCTGGTCGGCGTCCTGATCGCCGGCACGCGGTCGATCGGCCGGGCGATCTGGCTCGTGGCCGTCCAGGGCGATCCTTCTCGGCGCCGCCGCCGTGGCGCGTCGGGCTGGCCACGGGAACCGCCCATCTCGTCGTCGGGGGTCTCCTGACGTTCGCGACCAAGGGGATCGTGGTCCCCCTGATCCTCGGCCGGATCCTCCGCCAGAGCCCGGTCCGCGTCGAACGCCATCCGTACCTCGGACCGCGCGTCTCGCTCGTCGTCGCGATCGTCATCGTCTTCGCCGCGACGGCGGCGGTCGACGGCGCCGCGCTCGGCGGTCGACTCGAGGCGCCGAGCGCGCTGCCGGCGGCGGTCGCCGAGGTGCTGACCGGCCTCCTTGTCGCCATGACCCGGCGCAAGGGCCTCTCGATCGTGGTCGGGCTCCTCGTCTTCGAGAACGGCCTCAGCCCTGACCGCCTTCAGCCTGACCTACGGGATGCCCCTCGTGATCGAGCTCGGGATCGCCTTCGACCTCCTCGTCGCCGTCGTGGTGATCTGGGTCTACGCCCGGCGGATGCTGACGGTCCTCGGCTCGCTCTCGACCGATCGCCTGCGGAACCTGCGCGGATGAACGAGCTGCTCGTCGCCGCCATGCTGCTTGCCCCGCTGCTGGGCGGGCCTGGTCGCCTGGCGCCGGCGGGGCCGGGCCGTGGAGCTCGTCGCCACGGGCTCGAATGAGCGTCGCCGTGCTCTCGGGCTGCGCCCTCGGCGCCCTCGCCCTGGCTGGCGGTCGTCTGCGCGCCTTCGACGGGCTCGTCGTGGTCGACGCCCTGGGCGCCTGGCTGCTGGTGCTGACCGCGATCGTCGCCGGGCTCGCCATGGCCGCCTCGCCGCGCTACGTGCGTCACGAGCTGGCCGCCGGCGCGTTCCGGCCGCGCGACGAGGGCCGCTTCTACGCGCTTCTTCCTGTGGTTCGTGACCAGCCTGCTCGCCGTTCCCCTCGCTCGACAACCTGGGCCTGCTGTGGGTGGCGATCGAGGCCACGACCGTCGTCTCGGCGCTGCTCGTCGGGATCACCCGGACGCCGGACGCGATCGAGGCGGCCTGGAAGTACCTGATCCTCGGCACGGTCGGGGTCGGCTTCGCCCTGCTCGGGACGCTGCTCGCCTACGCCTCGTCGGTGCGGGTCCTCGGCGAGAGCTCGGACGCCCTCAACTGGACGCGGCTGATCTCGATCGCTCCCCTGCTCGATCCGAGCCTCCTGCGCCTGGCCTTCGTCTTCGCGCTGGCGGGCTACGGCACGAAGATCGGCCTGGTGCCGTTCCACACGTGGCTTCCGGATGCGCACAGCCAGGCACCGAGCCCGGTCAGCGCGCTGCTGTCCGGTGTCTCGCTCGACCGCCGCCCTCTACGCCCTGGTGCGCTTCCACCTGGTCGCGGTCGGAGGGCTCGGGCCCGGCCTTCTCGTCGAACCTGCTCGTCGCGTTCGGGCTCCTCAGCCTGGCCGTCGCCCTGCCCTTCATGTCGTGCAGGAGGACCTCAAGCGCCTGCTCGCCTACTCGAGCATCGAGCACATGGGCCTCCTCGCGCTCGGGCTGGGCTTCGGCGGGCCGCTCGCGCTCGCTCGGGGTGAGTCCTCCACGTCGGCCTGCACGCGGTCGCCAAGGCGACGCTCGTTCCTCTCCGCCGGCGAGCTCGTCCAGCAGTACGGCAGCCGCCGGCTCTCGCGGATCCGCGGAACGCTCGCCCGAGCGCCCGTCGCGGGCGGGGCCGTCGGCGGCGGGATCATCCTGCTCGGCGGCCTGCCTCCCTCGGGGATCTTCGTGACCGAGTTCGCGATCGTCGTCGGCGGCGTGCTGCAGGGCTATGCGCTCGCCGCCGCCCTCGCCGCCGGCCTGCTCGCGGTGGCGTTCGTCGCCGCTCGCCTTCCACGGGACCCGCCTCCTCTGGGGGCAGGCCGGACCCGGCGTCGCGGCCGGCGCCGCGGGCCGGGCGACGGCGGTTGCGACTCGCGGTCCCACTCCTCGCGGTGGCCGTGCTCGGGCTGTGGACGCCCGGCCCGCTGGCAGCCGCCCTCGACGCGGTCCGCGCCGTGCTCGGTACGTCGGGGCGTCCGGTGGCTGAGCGGACGAAGCGCCGACGGGCGGCGGCTGTCGGGGCGACCGCGGGCGGGGCGGCGGCTGTCGGGGCGACGGCGGCGGCGGAGGCCGTCGGCGCTGCCCTCGCCCGCCACGTCTCGCTCTCGGGCTCGGACGACGAGCTTCTCCTTCCCGTGTCGCGCGACGAGCTCGTGCCCGACCGTCCGGGCGCTCGCCGAGCTCGGCGCCCGCCACGTCATGCTCGCTCGGCCTCGACCTTCGGGGACTCGACCCGGGCGCCGGCACTGGCCGTCGAGGAGGTCCTCTACCTCCCGGGCGGACCCGCTCGTCCGCGCTGCGGGCCGACCTCGCCAGCGGACGGGCCGTCCTACCCGTCGCTCACGTCGCTCCTGCCGGCTGCGCAGTGGGACGAGCGCGAGGTACGGGACCTCTTCGGGATCGTGCCGACCGGCCACCCGGATCTGCGGCCGCTCGTCATCCACGAGCCGGCAATGCGGTCCGGCCCACCCGCTCCTGAAGGTCCCGCCGGCGGTGCCGCCGCCGGCGCGGCGCCCCGTTCCGGCCGTTCGTCGCCCAGGGCGAGGGGGTCTACCAGCTGCCGGTCGGCCCGATCCACGCCGGGATCATCGAGCCGGGCCACTTCCGCTTCTCGGCAGTCGGCGAGTCGGTCCTCCACCTCGACGCCCGGCTCTTCTACACGCACCGCGGCCTCGAGCGAGCTCGTCGAGGGCCGCTCGTTCGACGGCGCGCTGCTCGTGCGTCGAGCGTGCCTGCGGCGTGTGCACGGTCACCCACGCCGACTGCGTTCAGCCGGGCCGTCGAGCGGCTGACCGGCACCGTCATCCCGCCCCGGGCGCGGCTGGCCCGGATCCTGCTGGCAGAGCTCGAGCGGCTCTACAACCACGTCGGCGATCTCGGCAACATCTGCGCCGGCGTCGGGTTCCATTTCGGGACCTCGCAGTCTCGGCTGGCAGAAGGAGCGGCTGCTGCGCCTGAACGAGGCACTGACCGGCCATCGCTACCTCACCGGGGTCGTGGCGCCGGGCGGGCTTCGCGCTGCGACCTTGACGGCGGGGGCCTCGCGCGAACTGGGCGCCTCGGTGCGAGGAGATCGACCACGACGTCCGCGCGATCGTCCGCCTCCTCGTCCGGTCCGAGAGCTTCATGCGGACGCCTCCACGGGACCGGCATCGTCGCGCGGCGAGGACGCCCGCCGACTCGGCGCCGTCGGCGTGGCGGCACGGGCGAGCGGGCTGCCCGTCGACCTTCGCCGCGACCGCCCGTCCGACGGCTACGAGGACCTCGAGGTCCCGTCGATCACCGCAGGCCGGCCGGTGACGTCGCGGCGCGGTTCCACGTCCGAGCCCAGGAGGCCGTCGGTCTCGCCGGGCTGATCCGCGAGTCTCTCGCCCGCCTTCCCGGCGGCCCGATCCGCGCCCCGCTGGCGCGCACGTCCGGCGCCCGGCGCGTCCACGGTCGCGGGCGTCGAGGGCCCACGCGGGGCTTCGTGGGCCTGGCTCATGGCCGGGCCAGACGGCCGCGTCGAGCGCTTGCACCTGCGGTCCGGCTCGTTCGCGAACTGGCCGGTCGTGGCAGCGGCAGCCCCCGGCAACCTCGTCCCGGACTTCCCGCTCATCAACAAGAGCTTCGAGCTCTGCTACGCCTGCACGGATCGCTGACCGATGCCCCTCGACGTCGCTCCGCCGCCTGCTCCTGCCGCTCCGCGAACCGGTCGTCACGTCGCGCTACCCGGACGCGCCGCCCCTGCTCGCAGCCGGCGGTGCGCGGCCTTCCGGAGGTCGATCCCGGGCCGGTGCGAGCGGACGGCCGCCTGCGTCGCCGCCTGCCCGACCGGTGCGATCACGCTGGCGGCAGACCGGCTGGTCGATCGACGCGGGAAGCTGCGTCTTCTGCGGCGCCTGCGCGCTGGCCTGTCCGAGCGGCGGCGATCCGGCTCGGGCTCGCGCGTCGAGCTGGCCGGCGCGCGATCGCTGACGACCTGGTCGCTCCGCACCGGCCGTCGAGCGCGGCCGGACGATGAGCCTGGACCGGGTCGCGCGGCTCGAGCCGGCGCGCCGGCTCGAGCGACGACCGCCGCCGCGCGTGCTCGGGATCGCTCGGCGCGGCAGCTCGGGCGATCGCTCCACGTCCGCCACCTCGACACGGGCTCCTGCAACGGCTGCGACTGGGAGATCGCGGCGCTGCTCAACTCCGTACCACGACGTCCAGCGCCTGGGGATCGACTTCGTCGCCTCGCCGCGCCACGCCGACCTGCTCCTGGTGACCGGGATCATGACCCGCAACCTGGAGGAGGCCGCTCGACGGACCTACGAGGCGATGCCGGAGCCCCGGCTGGTGGTGGCCGTCGGCGCCTGCGCGATCAGCGGCGGTGTGTTCGCCGGATCCGTACGCGGGGCGGGACGGCGTCGGCGACGTCCTTCCCGTGGACGTCTTCGTGCCCGGCTGTCCGCCGCGGCCCGAGGCGATCATCGAGGGGATGCTCCTGGCGGTCGACCAGCGCGGGCAGAGCCGTCCGCGGACCCGGCAGGGTGAGAACGCCGCGCGCTGAACGATGGCACGAATCGAAGCTCGATCGGCGGGCTGATGGGCGGCGGGAGCGCGTTCGAGGTGCGCAGGCGGCCCGCGGCCCGGTCAGCGCCGGCGGCGGCGCGCCACGGGGGAGTGCGCAGGCGGCCCGCGGCCCGGTCAGCGCCGGCGACGGCGCGCCACGGGGGAGAAGTACGGCTGCACGAGCCTGGCCTGCCCGGACGGCGCGGCCGTCGGGTCCGCCAGGGCCTTCTTCGCCGCTGCGTCCTGCCGCGCGACGAGGCGCAGGGCGGCCAGCGCCCATTCGATGTCACCCAGGACCGGGGCGGGCAGCCCGACGGCGGGCGGATCGCAGAACCTTCGCCGCGGCTTCCCGCTCGCCCTGCTGCCCGACGCACAGGATGACCCGGACGGCAAACGCGGCGAGCACGTCGTTCGCCAGCCACGGTTCCACGCCGTCGATCGCCCGCTTGCCGAAGGGGGCGATCTGGTCCCGGAACTGGATCCGGCGAGCGGGCGACGCCCCTTGTGCTTCCTCAAGGAGACCGGCGAGCTGCATGGAACCCTCCCAGGTCGATCGGCGGGCGCGGCGAGCGCCTTCGACGCTCCCGAGCCTGGCTGCGGCTGGAAGTCGATCATACCGAAATACGCTATTTCTTGCAACATTCAGTAGTTGCGCTGGTTCGCCGGGCCCGGTACTGTTCCCGCATGTCTCGCAACCAGCGTCCTGACGACCCCGAGGGCCTCCGCCAGTTCAAGGCCGAGTTCTTCAAGGCGCTTGCCCACCCGATGCGGATCCGGATCCTCGAGCTGCTGCGCGAGGGGCCCATGAGCGTCGGCCAGCTCCAGGAGGCCATCGGGACTCCGGCCTCCTCGGTGTCGCAGCAGCTCGCCGTCCTCCGGAGCCGCAACATCGTGGTGACGGAGCGGCGCGGGACCACGGTCATCTACACCGTGCGCGACCGCGAGCTGTTCGACCTGCTCGAGGTCGCCCGGCGGATCTTCAACGGCCACCTGGCGGACACGATCGACATGCTTCGCCTCGTCGATGCCGAGCCGATCGGAGCCGGCAGGACCTAGACGGCTCGACGCCCCGCGGCCGCGATCCGGGGTACCCGCACCGCCGCGTCGCCCGCCGTACCATCGCCTGGCGATGGAGCCACCGCTGCGTGTCGTCCTGGAGGTCGTGCCCACGCGGGCGTTCGCCGTCGCCGTCGACTGGCCAGGCTGGACGCGCGGCGCCCGCGACGCCGACGCGGCGCTCGACGCCCTGCTGCGCGCCGGGCCTCGCTACGCAGCAGCTATCGCCGGGGCCGGCGTCACCTTCGAACCCCCGGTGGATCGGTCCGCCATGGTCGTCGTTGATCGGCTGCCGGGCACGGCCGGCACGGAGTTCGGGGCGCCGTCGGTCTGGCTCCCCGGCGACGAGGCGCCGCTCGAAGGAGCGGAGCTCGAGCGCCATGCCTCGATCCTCGAGGGCGCCTGGGCCGCCTTCGAGGCGGCGGCCGTCCGCCACGCCGGCGTCGAGCTGCGGAAGGGACCGCGCGGCGGCGGGCGCGACCTGGCGAAGATCGTGGAGCACGTCCGCGGCGCCGACGAGGCCTACCTCGTGCAGCTCGGGGGCCGCCCGCCGAAGGGCCCGGCCGGGTCCGCGTCTATGGCCGCGCTCCACGCGGCGGCCCGCGACGCCCTCCGGGCGCGGGCACTCGGCCTGGCGGTCGAGAATCCCAGTCGCGCCGTCAGCCTGTGGACGCCGCGCTGGTACGTGCGCCGCGCGGCCTGGCACCGGCTCGACCACGCCTGGGAGGTCGAGGACCGGGCGATCGGGCCCGGCTGATCGGCCGACAGTCGAGGACCGGGCGATCGGGCCCGGCCCAACTGCCTGCCGCCGGTCGGAAGACGAAGGCGTCCGGCTGATCGGCCGGCCGGCGGCCGAGGGACCCGTGCCACCCGGTCCGCTGATCGGCCGGCCGGCGGCCGAGGGACCCGTGCCGCGCACGGCTCGTCGAGCTCTCCGGGAGGCGCGGGGGCTCCGCCACGGGGTGTACGCTTCGTCGACGAGAAGGTGGGCACAGCGGAGGTCCCGGGATGAACGACACGACCCGGCGCGGCGGTCTCGATCTGGCCACGATCCGCGCCGCGCCGAAGGTCATGCTTCACGATCACCTCGACGGTGGCCTCCGCCCGGAGACGATCGTGGAGCTCGCCCGGGACGGCGGCTATGCGGGCCTGCCGACCACCGACCCGGGGGAGCTGGCGGCATGGTTCCGTCGCGGCGCCGACCGCAAGAGCCTGGAGCTCTACCTCGAGGGCTTCGACCATACCGTCGGGGTCATGCAGACGCCCGAGGCCGTGGAGCGCGTGGCCGCCGAGTGCGCCGAGGACTTCGCGAACGACGGGATCGTCTACGCCGAGGTCCGCTTCGCGCCGGAGCTCCACCTGCAGCGCGGGATGACACTCGACGAGGTGGTCGAGGCGGTGCTCCGCGGCTTCCGGCGCGGGAGCGAGGGCCGCCCGATCGAGATGCGGGCCCTGGTCACCGCGATGCGGACGGCCGCCCGCTCGCTCGAGATCGCCGAGCTTGCCGTCCGCCACCGCGACGAGGGAGTCGTCGGCTTCGACATCGCCGGCGCCGAGGCCGGCTATCCGCCGACGCGCCACCTCGACGCCTTCCACTACATCGCCCGCGAGAACTTCCACTTCACGATCCACGCCGGCGAGGCGTTCGGCCTCCCCTCCATCTGGGAGGCGCTCCAGTGGTGCGGCGCCGAGCGACTCGGCCACGGCGTGCGAATCGTCGACGACATCAAGGTCGGCGAGGACGGCCGGGTCGCCCTCGGGCGCCTGGCGGCGTACGTTCGCGACCGGCGGATCCCCCTCGAGATGTGCCCGACCTCGAACGTCCACACGGGCGCCGTCGCCTCGATCGAGGAGCACCCGATCGACCTCCTGCGCCGCCTCCGCTTCCGGGTCACGGTGAACACCGACGACCGCCTCATGAGCGGGGTCACGCTCTCGACGGAGTTCGAGGCCCTGGCGCGCGCCTTCGGCCTCGACCTCGCCGAGATGCAGTGGCTGACGCTCAACGCCATCAAGAGCGCCTTCTGCCCGTTCGACGAGCGGCTGCGGGTCATCAACGAGCAGATCAAGCCGGGCTACGCGCGCCTCATGGCGCTCGCCTCGCAGGCGGACATGTTCGTCCGCTAGGCGGCGCGGCGGCGGACGCGCCCGGGCTGGCGGGGGGTGTTCGTCCGCCGGGCGCCGGGGCGCGGTCGCGGGCGCGCCCGTCGCCACCCGATCGGTCACGCCCCCCGCCGCAACCGCCTACCGCATCGTGAGGGCCATCACCGCCTTCTGGACGTGGAGCCGGTTCTCCGCCTCGTCGTAGACGACCGAGTGCGGCCCGTCGATGACGGCGTCCGCGACCTCGACGCCGCGGTCGGCGGGGAGCGGGTGCATGTAGATGGCGTCCTCGGCGGCCATCGCGATTCGCCGCTCGTCGGCGATCCAGTCCGTGTACTTCTTCGCGATCTCGGCGCCTTCGGTCTCGTCCTTCGCCGTGAGCAGGGCACCCCAGCTCTTGGCGTAGACGACGTCGGCGCCGAGCATCCCGGCTTCGAAGTCGTCCATGAGATCGAACGACCCGCCCGAGCGGCGGGCGTTCTCACTCGCCTGGCGGACGATGTCGAGCGGGAGCTTGAACTCCGGCGGGTGGACCAGGCGCACGTTCATGCCGTAGCGAGTGGTCAGGAGGGAGAGGTCCACGGGCACGCTGATCGGCTTCTGGTAGCTGGCCGCGTAGGCCCAGCTGATGGCGATCGTCCGGCCCCGCGGGTCGCCCTTCTGCTCCATGATCGTGAGGAGGTCGGCGAGTGACTGGTGGGGGTGGAACAGGTCGCACTGCATGTTGAGGACGGGCACCCGGCTGGCGGCGGCCACGTCCCGGATGTACTGGTTCCCGACGCCCCAGTCGACGTTGCGGATCGCGATGCCGTCGTTGTAGCGGCCCAGGATCTCGCCGATCTCCTTGGGTGTGTCGCCGTGGGAGATCTGGGTGGTCCGGCTCTCGATGAACTGGGCGTGGCCGCCCAGCTGGGCCATCCCGGCCTCGAAAGAGGCCCTGGTCCGGGTCGAGGAGAAGAAGAAGAGCATGGCCAGGACGCGGTCCCGCAGGAGCGGGTGCGGGATGCCGAGGGCCCGCTCCCGCTTCAACTGGAGGGCGACCTCGAGGACGGTGTCGATCTCCTCCTTGGTCCACTCCTGGAGGCTGATGAGATCCCGGCCGCGCAGGTTCGTCTGCATCGCGCGCCCCTACTCCGCCGCGCCGAGGATGAGCGCAAGCAGTCCCATCTTGAGCGCGACCCCATTGAACGCCTCGGCCCAGTAGCGCTGGTGGCGCGTGGCGTCGACGTCCTCGGGGAGCTCATCCATGCGGGGGAGCGAGTGAAGGATGATCGAGGAGCGCTTCGCCTTCTCGCGCAGGAGCTGCCGCGTGACGACGTACTCCGGCGGGGTGAGGCCGGTATCGCCGCTGCGCTCGACGCGCGACGCCGTGTAGTCGGCCTGCACGACCGGCTCCATGTAGATCACGTCCGCCTCGCCGATGACGTCGCGGACGTCGCCCGCTTCCTGGTAGTCCACGTTGAGCGCGTCGATCTCGGCCTTGAACTCCGGGAGCAGCGACATGTCGGGCGGGCCGACGACGATCGCCTTGGCGTCGAACTGCGAGAGGGCGTACAGGATGGAATGCATGGTCCGCATCCGCATGTCGCCGACGAGCAGCCAGGTCAGTCCGTCAAGGGTCCCCTTCTCCAGCAGCGTGGTGTACAGGTCGGTCAGGACCTGGGTCGGGTGCTCGCCCCAGCCATCGCCGCAGTTGATGACCGGCACGGACGCCCACTTCGCCGCCTCGTGTGGCGCGCCCTGCATGAAGTGGCGGATCGCGATGACATCCGCGTAGAACTCGAGCATGTGGAACGTGTCCTTGATCGACTCCTGGTAGAAGTCGCCGGCACGCGTCATCTTCGAGTCGGAGAAGCCCAGGACCTGGCCGCCCAGGCGGTGCATCGCGGCCTCGTGGGAGAGTCGCGTCCGCGTCGAGGGCTGGTAGAAGGCCGTCAGGAGGGTCTTGTTCTTCAGCAGGTCGGTGTTGCGACGGTCGCGCGCGAAGGGCCGCAGGTCGTCGGCGACCTGGAAGACCCGAAAGAACTCGTCCCGGCTGAAGTCCTTGAGGGACAGGATGTCCCGGCCCAGGAAGCTCCGCATCAGATTCCTCCACTTGTGGCTTGGTGGGAGTGCAGGCGCCGGTGCGCCTCACGGGTGAGTGAATGATCGCCGGTCGCCGGCGTCGGCGGGCGCCGCACGGCGCCGGTGAAGAGGACCGCGACGGTCTCGTCGGGCCCGACGGCCCGTGTCCGCACCAGGTCGAGGAGGCCGGCGAGGCCGGCCGTCCCGGTGTGGTCGACATCGATCCCGGTGGTCGTCCGGGCCAGGGCGTTCGCCCCCTCGAAGGTCGCCTCGTCCACGACCACGGCGGCTCCCGTCGCTGGCCAGCATGCCCGAGATGCAGGCCCGCCAGTCGTAGGTCTCGTCGTCGATGATCCCGTGGGCGACGCTGTGGGGCTCCTGCTCCCAGGGCCACATGAAGGCCGACCGGTGGCGGGCGGCGTCGGCCACGGCGGCGTCGATCGGCTCGCCGGCGGCCACCCGGGCCCGAACGCGCTCGAAGGCGCGGGCGAGCGGGTGGACGGTCGCCGGCTGGACCGCGTGGATCCGGGGAAGCGCGACGGCATCGCCGCGCCGCACCGCCTGCCCGCACGCCCGCGACGACCGAGGAGAGCAGGGCTCCGCCGCCGACCTGGACCACGATGCGGTCCAGGCGCGAGGGCCCGCCCGGTGACGCCGACCGCCGCCGCCAGCTCCCAGCCGAGCGTCTCCCCGCCCTCGATCGCGAAGCCGTTCAGGTTTCCCTGGCAGGTGAAGGGGACGGCGCCCGCGACGATCGCCCGCAGGAGGGCGTGGTACGTCGGGTCGCCGGCGACTCCCGGCTCGCGGTCGCAGACGGTGCACGTCGCGCCAAGCGACCGGAGCCGGTCCACGACGACCGGATCGGCGTCCGGGGGGATGAAGACGTCGAGGTGGCGTTCGGCGGCGCGGGCCACGACCGCCGCGGCGAGCGCTGCGTTGCCGCAGGAGGCGATGGCGAGCGGCGCGCGCACGGCCGGCGGCGCCAGCCGGCGGCGCTCCGGTCGCGCCCGCAGTGCCCCAGCTCGCGCCCGCTTCGGCGCCCCGGCTCGCGGCCGACAACGGGCCCGCAGCGCGCCGGCCTGCGGCCGCGAGCGCGCGCCTCCTCCACGGCGAGCTCCAGCAGCGTCCCGAAGAGGTGGCGCGCCTTGTGCGAGCCCGACACGTTGCCGGTCTCGTCCTTGACCCAGACCCCGCCGGCCGCGGTGAAGCCCAGCGCATCGGAGAGCGCGTCGCTCCGCGCGAACGGCGTGACCCGGAAACCGTGGCCGTCCACGATCGCCACCGCCGCGTCGAGGCGCTCCACGAGCGCGCCGTAGTCCGCGTCGCTCCAGCCGATCGCCCGCGCCCGGTGGTAGGCGTGGAAGCGGGTCCGCCAGCGGACGTACGGGTTGGGGCTCGCGGGGTCGTCGCCGAACGCCCCCGCGGCGGCCGCCGCGGGTTCCAGCTCGCGGACCAGGACGTGGTCGACGTCGTCACCCGGCCGGGCGGCCGGGCAGGCGAAGGCGAGCGGTGCCCCGTCCGTGACGCGGTGCCCGCATCCGGCGCAGACGAGCGCCGTCGGCGGTCGATCTCCGACGAGCGCCGCCGGCAGGGCGCCGGCGGCTTCGGGTCGTGCCTGGGTCATCCGCCCACCCCGACCCCGGCGCGCGCGTTCATCTCCCGGATCGCGTCGTCCCAGGCCGGGACGCTCGCCCGGAGGTCGCGCCAGAAGGCCTGCTCGCGGCGGGCCACGAAGTCGGCGAAGGAGACCCCCTGCTGCTCGACCCAGGTGAAGTAGCCGAGGTTGAAGATCCGCTCCCGCTCGGCCGGCGTCAGCTCCAGGAGGTCGTCGGTGCCGGCGCCGAGCAGGTAGCGCCCGAACGTCTCGGCCGCCTCGGCGGCGCCGAAGCCGCCCGGGAAGTCGCGGGCCAGGATCTTCTCGACCTCGGTCAGGTACATCGCCGCGCCGTCGGTGGCCACGGTGACGACCGCCTGGTCGGGGCCCAGGTTCAGCTGCTTCGCCGTCTTGATCGCGGCCAGGACGTTGCAGATCGAGGAGATGCCGAGGGACGGCAGCTCCGCCAGCACCGCCTCGGGCACGCCGCGGGCCGCCAGGTGGGCGCGCCCGGCCGCCGTGTTCAGGAGGACGAGGAGACGGTCCGTCGCCCGGTCCGAGATGGCGACGACGAGGTCGGTGTTCATCACGTTCTGGATCAGGGGGATGTGCTTGTCGCCGATCCCCTGGATGTTGTGCTCGCCGAAGCCGTTGCGGAGCATCGTCGGGCACTCCAGCGCCTCGACGGCCACGATCTTCGTCCCGTGGCGGTCCTTGAGCCAGTCGCCGGCGCCGATCGTCCCGGCGGATCCCGTGGCCGACACGAAGGCGGCCGGCCGGAGGCCCGGCGTCCGGTCGGCGAGCACCTCGACCACCCGCTCCAGCGCCCTGCCGGTCACCGCCCAGTGGACGAGGTGGTTCCCGTACTCGGAGAACTGGTTGAGGATCACGTTGGCCGGGTCGCGCTCGAGCTCGGCGCAGGTGTCGTAGATCTCCTTGACGTTGCTCTCCGTGCCCGGCGTCCGGATGATGTCCGTCGGGTCGGCGACCCAGCGCTCGAGCCAGGCGAAGCGCTCGCGGCTCATCCCCTCCGGCAGGACGGCCACGCCACGGCAGCCGAGGATGCGCGAGATCGCCACGCCGCCGCGGCAGTAGTTGCCGGTCGAGGGCCAGATCGCGCGCTGGGTCGTCGGGTCGAACTCCCCGGTGACGAGCCGCGGCACGAGGCACGCGTACGCCGCCAGGACCTTGTGGGCCGCGATCATCGGGAAGCGGTCGCCCAGGGCGACGACGATGGGCGCCTCGACGCCGGTCAGCTCGGGGGGGAGGACGACGTGATCGGGGGCCGCCAGGACGCCGCGGCGGTCCGCGGCGTTGTGCCAGTGGACCCGGAACAGGTTCCGCGCGTCGGGTGCGTCGGGGTCGACGCCGGCGAGGGCGGCCCGCCGCGCGGCCGGGATCGTCGGCGGGTCGATCAGCTCGGCGAAGGTTGGGAGAACGGTCCGCGTCTCGCGAAACCGTCCTACTGTCCGCTCGTACGCGGTCCTGTCCGCCGGAACGCCGCCCGGGGCTGCCGTCATCTGCCGCTCCTCCGGGGCGACGTCGGCCGCCCAGATCGCGCGTATCCTCGTTCGAGCCGGCCCGGGCGCGCGTTTCGGGCCGGACGGCACGCCCCTCGGCGGGCGTGCGTCGCCAAGATTCGAGTACCTACAGGGTACTCGGAAGGGCCAGTTGGTCCCAGCCTGCAGGACCGGGGTCGCACGATGGACTTCATCCTCAATGGCCGGCCGGTCTCGATCGAGGCCGAACCGGGCTCCAGCCTGCTGGAGATCCTCCGCGAGCGCTTCGGGCTGCGCTCGATGAAGGACGGCTGCGCCCCGGAGGGAACGTGCGGGGCCTGCACGGTCCTGGTGGACGGGCGCCCGGTCGTCTCGTGCGCCCGCGAAGCTGTTCGGTGCGCGGGCCGCGAGGTCGTGACCCTGGAGGGGCTGCCGCCCGCCATCCGCTCGGGCTGGGCGGACGCGTTCGTGACGACCGGCGCCAGCCAGTGCGGCTTCTGCTCGCCGGGGATCGTGATGAAGGCCGAGGGGCTGCTGCGCCGCGCCTCCGCGCCCACCCGCGACGAGATCGCCCGCGCCCTGGCCGGCAACCTCTGCCGCTGCACGGGGTACGTGAAGATCATCGACGCGATCGAGCGCGTCGCCGCCGAGCGACGGGACGAGGGTCCGGCCGGTGGGGGCCGGGGCGTGGCGGGTGGCGGCAAGGACGTCGCCGCTGGCGGCCAGGCGGGTGGCGCGGGCGTGGCCGACGGGGGCCGGGCCGGCGACATTGGCGCAAGCCGAGCCGGCGGCGTGGGCGCGCGGGCCGACCGGGTGGACGGCCACGCGATGGCCCTCGGCGAGCAGCCGTTCGTCGCCGACATGACCGTCCCCGGGATGCTCCACGGCGCGCTCCGCTTCAGCGACCACCCACGGGCGGTGGTCCGACGGATCGACACGGGCCGCGCTGCGGCCGCGCCGGGGGTCGTCGCGGTCGTCACTGCCGCCGACGTCCCCGGGCAGCGGATCGTCGGCCTGATCACCAGGGACTGGCCGGTCTTCGTCGCCGAGGGCGAGACGACGCGCTGCGTGGGCGACGTCATGGCCGCCGTGGCGGCCCGCACACGGCGCGAGGCACGTGCCGCGGCCGCTCTCATCGACGTGGAGTACGAGGTGCTGGCTCCGGTCAGCGACCCCTTCGCGGCGCTCGAACCCGGCGCCCCGGCAGTCCACGCCGGCGGCAACCTCCTCGAGACGTCCGTCGTCCGCCGCGGCGACGCGGGAGCTGCGCTGGCGTCCGCGGCCCACGTCGTCCGTGACCGCTTCACGACCAGCGCGGTCGAGCACGCCTTCCTCGAGCCCGAGGCCTGCCTCGCCGTGCCGGGCGCCGGGATGGGCGGCCAGGGAGGGGACGGCGCACCGGCCCGCGACGACGCCGCGACGGGAAGCAGCGCCACGGCCGGCCCCACCCTCCGTCTCTTCTCCCAGGGCCAGGGCGCCTGGGACGACCGGCGCCAGGTCGCCGGGCTCCTCGGCCTCCCGGAGACGGCCGTCCGGGTCACCCAGGTCGCGACCGGCGGCGCCTTCGGCGGCAAGGAGGACCTCTCCGTCCAGGGACAGACGGCGCTCCTCGCCCACGTCACCGGGCAGCCGGTGCTGACCGCTCTCTCGCGGCCGGAGAGCCTCCGCCTCCACCCGAAGCGCCACGCGCTCACGATGGACTACGAGGTGGGCTGCGACTCGGAGGGCCGGCTCGTCGCCGTGCGGGCGCGGATCGTCGGCGACACCGGCGCCTACGCCAGCGTCGGGGCGAAGGTCCTCGAGCGCGCGGCGGGGCACGCCTGCGGCGCCTACCGGGTCCCGAACGTCGACGTCGAGGCCCGCACCGTCTACACGAACAACCCGCCGGCGGGCGCCTTCCGTGGCTTCGGCGTCCCCCAGGTCACCTTCGCGATCGACGGGCTCCTGAACCGGCTCGCCGAGCACGTCGGCGTCGACGGCTGGGAGATCCGCTGGCGCAACGCGCTCCGCACCGGCGACCGCTTCGGGACGGGCCAGCTGCTGGGCCCGGGAGTCGGCCTCGAGAAGACGCTCCTTGCCGTGCGCGACGCGTACCGCGGCGCCCGCTTCGCCGGGATCGCATGCGGCGCCAAGAACGTCGGGATCGGGAACGGGATGGTCGAGCGCGGGCGGGCGATCCTGCGGCCCGAGACGGACGGGACGCTCACCCTGTGGCACTCGTGGACGGAGATGGGCCAGGGGGTCCACACGGTCTTCGCCCAGATCGTGGCCGAGGAGGTGGGAGTCGACCCGGCCGCCGTCCGGGTGCTGGTCGACACGGAGCAGGAGCTCGACACTGGCGAGACGACCGCGTCGCGGGCGACGACGCTCGGTGGGCAGGCGGTCGCCGACGCGGCGCGGCGGTTGCGCGCCGCGCTGGACGCGCTCCATCCCGGCGGGCTGCCGCAGGACCTGGCGGGCCGCGAGTTCGGCGGGGAGTTCGTCTCGGACCGGACGACGGCTCTCGGCCCGGGGGTCGAGGATCCGGTGACGCACCTTGCGTACGGCTGGGCGACGCAGGTCGTCATCCTCGACGACGCCGGCCGCCTGGCGCGGGTGGTCGCGGCACACGACGTGGGCCGGGCGATGAACCCGACACTCCTGGAGGGCCAGGTCGAGGGTGGCGTCCACATGGGCCTGGGGCTGGCCCTCAGCGAGGCGTTCGTCAGCGAGGGCTCGGTGCCCGCCACCGTCACCCTGAAGTCGCTGGGTATCCTGCCGGCCGCGGCGATGCCGCCGGTGGACGTGATCATCGTGGAGGAGACGCAGCCGGAGGGACCGTACGGCGCCAAGGGCGCCGGCGAGGCGGTCCTCGTGCCGACCCCGGCCGCGGTCGCGGGCGCCCTCTTCGCCTTCGACGGGATCCGCCGCACCGCGCTCCCGATGCGGGACTCGCCGGCCGCGCGGGCGGCGCTGCCGCGGCTGGACCTCCTGCCGCGTGCCGGTGGTCGCGGCGGCGGCGCGGTGGAGCGGGCGGCGGCGGGGACGCCGGCGGGGACGCCGGCGGGGACGCCGGTGGTGCGGTCGGCGGGGGGACGGCGGCAGAGGCGGCACCACGCCCGGTGACGCGCTCGTCGACGAACCGGCGGGGAGGTAGCGATGTCGGCGGTCACGCCGGGCCTCGTGTGCGCCCACCACCACCTCTATTCGGCGCTCGCCCGGGGCATGCCGGCGCCCCCGAAGGTGCCGACGAGCTTCGGGGAGATCCTCGAGCAGGTCTGGTGGCGCCTCGACGCGGCCCTCGACCTGGAGATGATCCGCTGGTCGGCGATGCTGGGCGCCCTCGAGGCCCTCGAGAACGGCACGACCGCGATCGTCGACCACCACGAGTCCCCCAACGCCATCGAGGGCAGCCTGGACGTGATCGCCGAGGCGTGCGCCGAGGTCGGGGTTCGATCGCTGCTCGCCTACGGGATCACCGACCGCCACGGACCCGACGGCGCCCGGCGTGGTCTCGCCGAGAACGAGCGCTTCATCAGGGCCGGCGGCCGGGGCCTGGTGGGCATCCATGCCGCCTTCACCTGCTCGGACGAATCCCTGGGCGCCGCCGCCGGCCTGGCCGCGGACCTGGGGGTCGGCGTCCACGTCCACGTCTGCGAGGGCATCGGCGACGTCGACGCGCCGCGCCGGCTCGCCGGCCTGACCCGGGACGACTGGCTCCTCGCCCACTGCGTCCACCTGCCGACCGATCACACCCTCCGGGGGACGATCCTCCACAACCCGATGTCGAACCTGAACAACGCGGTCGGGTACGCCGATCCGGCCCGCTTCTCGAACCCGGTGGCCCTCGGCACCGACGGGATCGGCGGGAACGTCCTGGAGGCGTTCCGGCTGGCGTACGTGATGCAGCGCTCGGTCGACGTCACCTGCGGGCCGAACACGGCCTGGTCGTGGCTCGAGACCGGCTGGAGCCTGGTGCCCGAGGCGCGCCTCGACGAGGTCACCTGGTCCTACGACCCGATGGACCCCTGGCACGTCGCCTTCACCCCCGGGATCATGCCGCGCCGGGTCACGATCGACGGCGAGGTGGTCTTCGCCGACGGCAGGCCGACCCGGGTGGACGCCGACGAGATCCGCGCCAAGGCCCGGGAGCAGGCCGCCCGCCTGCATGCCCGCCTCTGAGGCGCCCTCGCGAGGAGGGCCGTGCGTGCGGCGGAGGCCGTTGGCGAGCGCTGGCCGGCCGGCTCCGACTCGTCCTCTGGCCGACCGCGGTGGCGAGGCGGGCGGATCGTCGTCGCCAGGTCCGGTTTCCGATCAAATGCGCGCCACGCGAACCGTGTGGACGATCCGCCGGCCAGGGCGATCCTCGTGGCGGCCCGCGCGAGCCTTCACGCCGGTGATTCGTGCTCGGGATCGGTGGTGGGCCGGCGCGAGCCGGGCATCCGCCCGCCTCGGACTCGCGATACGGTTCACCAGCGACGCATCTGATCGAGTAGAAGTCCGACCCGCCACGCCCGCAGCCGCCGAGTTGCGGCCCGCCCGCGCACGCTGACGAGGGATCACCCGATGTCCGACCGGTTCCACCCCATCTCGATGGAGCAGCTCACCGACTGGGTCTTCACCGAGCTGGAACAGAAGGGCTCCCTCTTCAACGTCCCCCGGTCGGCCTTCTTCGTCCCCCGCCCCGACCACCGCTTCCGGCGCCGCGAGTACGGGGTGGAGCTGGAGACGCCATTCGGGGTGGCGGCTGGTCCGCACACCCAGATGGCCCAGAACATCATCGCCTCGTGGCTGGTTGGCGCCCGGCTGATCGAGCTCAAGACGATCCAGACCCTCGACGAGCTCGACGTCAACAAGCCCTGCATCGACGTCGCGGACGAGGGCTACAACGTCGAGTGGTCGCAGGAGCTCAAGGTCCACGAGTCCTTCGACGAGTACCTGCGGGCCTGGGTCCTGATCCACGCCCTGCATCACAGGCTCGGCTGGCCCGGCGAGCGCCCCGGCATGGTCTTCAACATGAGCGTGGGCTACAACCTCGAGGGGATCCTCAGGCCGAACGTGCAGTGGTACCTCGACGCCATGGCCGACGCGTCCGCGTACCTCCCGGCCTACGTGGAGATCGTCGCCCGGCGCTACCCGGCGGTCCGCGAGATCGAGATCCCCGCCCGCCTGTCGGACACGATCACGCTCTCGACGATGCACGGGTGCCCGCCCGACGAGATCGAGAGGATCTCGCTCTACCTGCTCGAGGAGCGCGGCCTGCACACCTCGGTCAAGTGCAACCCGACGCTGCTGGGCGCCGAGCGGGTGCGGGGCATCGTCAACGACGATCTCGGCTTCACGGACGTGCCGATCCCCGACGAGGCCTTCGGGCACGACCTGAAGTACGCCGACGCCGTCCCGATGTTCCACAACCTCCGGCGGGCGGCCGCGGCCCGGGGCCTGGCGTTCGGCCTCAAGCTCTCCAACACCCTCGAGGTGGAGAACTGGCGGGGGGTCTTCGACCGGGACCCGACGATGTACCTGTCGGGCCGGCCGCTCCACGCGGTCACGGCGAACCTGGCGGCCACCATCAGCGAGGAGTTCGGCGGCGAATTGCCGCTCTCGTTCGCCGGCGGCGCCGACTGCTTCAACGTCGCGGACCTCCTGGGCGCCGGCATCCGCACCGTCACGGTCTGCTCGGACCTCCTCAAGTCGGGCGGCTACCTGCGGATGCTCCAGTACATGGAGAACGTCGAAACGGCCTTCGATGCCGTCGGCGCGCTCGACACCGGCGACTTCGTCTGCCGGACGGCACGGGCGGGCGGGTTCGAGGGCGACGGCGGCGACGTCGCGGCGTGCGCGCGGTTCAACCTGCGCGCCTATGCCGACCGGGTACGCGGCGACTGGCGCTACAGGAAGCAGTCGTTCCGGATGGATCGGTCCAAGACGCCCCGCCGGCTGGACTTCTTCGACTGCATCGCGGCGCCCTGCCTCGACGAGTGCCCGGTCGACCAGCAGGTGCCCCGCTACATGGCCGCGGTGCGCTCCGGGGACTTCCGGGAAGCCGTCCGCATCACCCGCCTGGACAACCCGCTGCCGGCGGTCCTGGGCCGGGTCTGCGACCACCTGTGCGAGAACACCTGCATCCGCACCCACCTCGACCAGCCGCTGGCGATCCGGCAGATCAAGCGCTTCATCATGGAGCAGGAAGGTCGGCCGACGGCTCTCATGGAGTGGCCGACGCTGGTCGCGGCCGAACTCCCTGCCGCGCTTCCGGCCGCCGGTCCGGCCGACGCCGCCAAGCGTGCCGAGCTCCCCGGCGAGCGCGACATGCTGCCGCCGCTCCCGCACATTCCCGGCCCGCCGGCCCGCGTGGCGATCATCGGGGCCGGACCGGCCGGCCTGGCGGCCGCCGAATGGCTGGCCAATGCCGGCTTCGGGGTGACGATTTTCGAGGCGCGACCGTACGCCGGCGGCATGGTCGGCGGGGCGATTCCCGCCTACCGCCTGCCGCAGGCGCAGATCGACCAGGACCTCGCCGTCCTCGAGCGCCTCGGCGTCGAGATTCGCTACGACACGCATGCTGGCGTCGACTTCACGCTCGACGACCTGCGCGACGACGGGTTCGCGGCGGTCTTCGTCGCCGTCGGTGCCCAGCGGGCGAAGACGCTCGGCCTGCCGGGCGAGGATGCCCGGGGCGTCATCGATGGCGTGACCTTCCTGCGCAGCGTCAAGGAGGGCCGGCCCATCGCCATCGGGGCGCGCGTGGGCGTCGTGGGAGCCGGCGACACCGCCATGGACTGCGTGCGATCCGCGCGCCGCGTCGGGGCGTCGTCCGTGTCGCTGATCTATCGCCGAACCGTCGACCAGATGCCGGCCGACCCGGAGGAGATCCACGCCATCCGGGAGGAGGGCATCCAGATCGTGGAGCTCGCCCGACCCGTCGGCCTCCACGTCGAGGACGGCAGGCTGGCGGGAATCGTGTGCACCCGGACCGAGTACCGCGGGACGCGGGACGCCGCGGGACGCAAGGTTCCCCACGACGTTCCGGGATCGGAGTTCGAGATCGGCCTCGACACCCTGGTCCTCGCCATCAGCCAGCACCCGGTGCTCGACTTCTTCGGCGACCACGCGCCGGAGCTGACGCCGGCCGGCTTCATCGCCGTGAACCCGGAGACCCTCGAGACCTCCATCCCGGGCGTGTTCGCCGGCGGTGACGTCGCCGATCACGGGCCGGCCTCGATCGTCAAGGCCGCCGCCGACGGCAAGCGGGTCGCCGCGGCCATCGCCGCCGCACACGGCGGCGTCGGGACCCAGCCGGCGAATGGGAACCGCGCCGGCGCGGCCATCGACGGCCGCGCCGAGATCCGGCCGGCCGAGGGGAGTGCTCCGGACGTGGGCGCGCTGCCGGTCGACCTGCAGGCGCTCATGGTCCGTCGCGCCCGACGCGAGTACCGGGTTCCGATCCGCTCCAGCGCGGTCGACCGGCGCGCCGGGTTCGACGAGACGGTGCTCGGCTACTCCGCCGAGGAGGCGGTTCGCGAGGCGAGTCGCTGCCTCGACTGCGACCAGGTCTGCAGCCTGTGCGTCGGGGTCTGTCCCAACATGGCCCTGCTGACCTACGAGATGGCGCCCGTACGCGTCGACCTGCCGACGCTGCTTGTCTCGAACGGTGCCGTGGTGGCAGACGCATCGACGCCCTTCGTAGCCGGCCAGCGGCTCCAGATCGCGGTCCTGACCGACTTCTGCAACGAGTGCGGCAATTGCGTGACCGCCTGTCCGACGTCCGGCACGCCGTACCGCGACAAGCCGCGCCTCTACCTCGACCGGGCGGACTTCGAGGCGCAGTCGTCGAACGCCTTCATGCTCCTCGGCGACGGGGTGATCGAGGCTCGATTCGACGGCGAGACCCACCGGCTCTCCATCCACGCCCCAGACGCCGTGGAGCGCCCGGACGGCCGGGATGGCCCGAGCGGCGCGGAGGGCCCCGACGGCCGGGATGGCCCAGGCGGTTCCGATCGCCGGGGCGGCCGGATCGAGTACGCGGCGCCCGGCTTCCGGGCCGTCCTCGACCGCGATACCTTCTCCCTGGTCGAGGCGACGCCGACCGGGGCCGCCGAAGGGGAGCGCATGTCGCTAGGGCCGGCCGCCGTGATGGCGACCCTGCTGGCCGGCGTGACCGGCTCCCTGCCGCACATCCCGACGGCCGCCGCCGGTGGCTCGCGGGTGGCGCCTCCGGGCTGCGCGGAGTAGCTCGTGAGCGCCTCGCTCACTTGGCTGGTATCACCTCGCCGGTGAGGGGGTCGATCTGGGCCGAGACGTACTCGGCGGTCGACTCGTAGAACAGGATGTAGGTCCAGTAGACGGCGCCGCCGGTGAGAGAGCTGGTGCCGAGGACGATGATCGGATCCCTCGTCCTGGCGGGGTTGTAGAGTGCAGCCAGGGCCGCCTTGCCGATCGTGACCGCCTCGTCGCTGTCGATGACGTCGTAGGGGATCCGCTTGGTGTACTCGTCGACGAACGAGATCACGCCCTCGCCGGTGACCTCTTCGGTCTCGGTGATCTTGCCCCACGGATCGATCTCGACCCTGAACACGGCGTCTGCTTCGGCCTTGTCGATGAAGGCGAGGGCCCAGTAGCTCGGCACGCCGTCGTCGTTGACGTCCTGGCCGACGGCCTTGACGAGGTACGCCCCGCTGCGCCATCTCCGGGCCTCCGCCAGCGCCCTGCGCCATTCCTCGCGGAACGTGTACTGCGCCGGCGCGCCGCCCACGGAGATCTCGCGCCCGGGCGGTATCTCCTGGCTCTGCGGCTGGCCCGTCGCGGGCTGGTTGGTGGCACCCGGCGGGGTCGTCGCGACGGGCGCGCCGCTGCCCTTGTCGACCGCGCCCGGTGATGCCGTGCCGCCACCGCCGCAGCCCGCGAGCGCGAGCAGGGCGAAGGCAAGCGCGAGCGCGAGCGCCACGCCCCGGATCCCCAGGTTCGCGTGCCTCGAGACGTCGTTCCTCGAGCACCTGGTGGGACCGAGGTCGTTGCGGAGCATCATCGTGTCCTTCCTCGTCGACGAGCAGGCGCCCGGTGGAGCGTCGCGGCGGGCGGGTGCGCGGCGCCGCCTACCCCGCCGCCGGCCCCGCCGCGTCCAGGACCATCCGCCGCAGCACCCGGGCCGTGGCGGACCTGCGGTAGGCGGCCGTCGAGCGAAGGCCGTCCCGCGGGTGGATGTCCACGAGGACGGCCGCGGCGGCCCGGTCGGCCACGGCGGCGCCCGGGACTGCACCCTCCAGGACCGCCTCCGCGCTCGGCGCCCGGATCGGCACGTCGGTGATGGTGCCGACCGCGACGCGAACGTCGTGCCACGCAGCCGAGTCATCCTCCTGCCGCCACGAGACCGCCAGCGCGACCTTGGCGAGCGCCAGTGCCCGCCGCGTGCCGATCTTGCGGTAGCGCAGATGCCGGCGCTCGTCGAGCGGGAACTCGATCCGCAGGAGCAGCTCTCCCGGCTGGAGCGCCGTCCGCCGGTAGCCGGTGAAGAACGACGCCGCGGGAATGGCCCGCTCGCCGCCGACTCCGCCCGCCACCAGGACGGCCTCGGTGGCCAGCACCAGCGGCAGGCTGTCGCCCGCCGGCGAGGCGTTCACCACGTTGCCGCCGAGCGTCGCCTGGTTCTGGAGCTGGGTTGCCCCGAACGCGGACGCCATCTGCGCCAGCGCCGGGAGGTGCGCCTGCACCAGCTCCGACCGGCGCAGGTCGGAATAGGTCGCCGTCGCGCCGACCACGAGCCGGTCGCCCTCGACCCTGATCCCGCGCAGCTCCTCGATCCCGGTCAGGTCGAGCAGCGCCTTGTCGGCCGCCGAGACGTCGTCCGCGAGCTCGACCATGACGTCGGTTCCGCCGGCAATCGGCCGCCAGGAGCCCGCGGCGAGAAGCGCGTATGCCTCGCCGAGGGTGGTCGGGCGCACGAAGGCGGGCCCGACCCGCAGGTCCGACCCGGCCTCCACGCCGGTGCGGGTCGCGGCTCCGGCAAGCTCGCGGGGCACCCTGGGCAGCCCGCCCGGCACCTCGCGCGGAGCCGTCGCCGCCGCGCTGGCGATCGCCTTGATGATCTGCATGTATCCCGTGCAGCGACAGAGGTTGCCGGCGATCGCCTCGCGGATCGCGGCGTCCGTGGGGTCGGCGCCGGAGTCGAGGAACGCCCGCGCCGACATCAGGATGCCGGGCGTGCAGATGCCGCACTGCACGCCTCCCGAGTCCACGAACGCGGCCTGGATCGGGTCGAGCCGCCCGTCCCGGGCGAGCCCCTCGACGGTGCGGACGTCGCGGCCCTCCACCTGGCCCACCGGGACCAGGCAGCTGACCACCGGCGTCCCGTCGACCAGGACCGTGCAGGCGCCGCATTCCCCTTCCCCGCAGCCCTCCTTGGTGCCGGTGAGGCCGAGGTCGATGCGCAGGGCATCCAGCAAGCCGCAGTCCGCCGGGGCCGGCGACCTCGACCGGGGTTCCGTTGACCGTGAAGCTGGTCGCCCGGGTGGGCGCGGCGGTCGTCACGACCGGGCCTCCTCTCCGCCGCGGTCGACCGCGTCGAGCGCCGCGAGGATCCGCTCGGGCGTGGCGGGCAGCTCGTGGATCCAGACGCCGGTCGCATCGTGGATGGCGGCAACGACCGCCGGGGCGACCACGTCCATCGGCAGCTCGCCGAGCCCCTTGGCGCCGTGCGGCGCGTTCCCGAACGGGTTCTCTACCAGGACGGCCGTGATCCTCGGCGCGTCGAGGGCGGTGGGTATCAGGTACTTGGACAGCCGATCGTTGAGGAACCGGCCGTCCTTCAGCTTCATCTCCTCGATGGTCGCGTAGCCGACCGCCTGGAGCGAGCCGCCCTCCACCTGGCCGGCCGCCATCATCGGGTTGATGACCGTGCCGCAGTCGTCGGCGGAGACGACATGCCGCACCGCCACCTCGCCGGTGTCGAGGTCCACCTCGACCTCCACCGTGGCGGCAGCCCAGGAGAACGCCGGGTAGGCGTCGCCCACATAGGTCGCGTCATCCCAGGTGATGTCCGGGTAGCCGGTGAACTGCTCGTCGAAGCGGAGGGCGCCGTGGGTCCGGGCAACCTCCGCATAGACGGCGGAGAACGGGCCGGGGGCACGTACCCCGACCGCCGCCCGGAGCTTGTCGGCGGCCAGGGCGAGAAGGCCGCCGACCACCATCGTGGTACGCGAGGCGACGGTCGGACCGCTGTTGGGGACGACCGAGGTGTCCTGGCGGGCGACCTCGACGTCCTCGAACGGGATCCCGAGCCGATCCGCCACGATCTGGGCGAACACCGTACGCATCCCCTGGCCCATCTCGGTCTGGTTGCTCAGGGCACGGACGCGACCGCCGGCCGTCAGCTCCACGGCGGCGATGCTGGCGAGGTACTTCTCGCCGCCGCCCGTGAAACCGGCCCCATGCCAGCCCATGGCGACACCGATCCCGGGCGCGCTGCGCGCCCCGCCGGCAGCGCGGTCGACGGTGCGGGCCGCGGCAAACGCGCTGCGGCGGGTCTCGAAGTCGCCGGCCTCGAGCGCCGCCGCCAGGGTCTCCCGGGCGGAGACGCTGTCGCGCAGCACCTGCTGGGTCGGGGTCTGGTCGCCGAGCTGGTAGGCCCAGCGCGCCCGCAGCTCCCCTGGCGAGACGCCCAGAGCCTCAGCAATCCGGTTGACCTGCATCTCCGCGGCGAATTCCGTCTGGGGAGCGCCGAAGCCGCGGAAGGCGCCGGTGGGAGGCGTGTGCGTCTGCACCGCACGCGAGCGGATGCGCACGTTCGGGCAGGCGTACGGGCCGCCCGAGTGCAGGGTCCCGCGGGAGAGCACCACCGACGAGAGCGTCGCGTAGGCGCCCGCGTCGAAGGTGATGTCGATGTCCTGGGCGACCAGCCGGCCGTCGCGGGTGACGCCCGTGCGATGGGTGACCACCGCGGGGTGGCGCTTGGTGGAGACGGAGATGTCCTCGTGGCGGTCGTAGACCAGGCGCACGGGGCGCCCGACCGCCAGGGCGAGCATGGCGGCGTGGATGGCGAGCCCCGACGGGAAGTCCTCCTTGCCACCGAACGCGCCGCCGGTGTCCTCCTGGACGACCACGCACCGCTCGGCGTCGAGGCCGAGTGCCCGCTTCATGGCGGCGTGGACGTAGTACGGGCACTGCAGCGAGCCATGGACGGTGACGCCGCCGTCCGGTCGCGGCACGGCGATCATGGCCTGGGTCTCGATGTAGATGTGCTCCTGGTGGCCGACCCGGTAGGTTCCCTCGATGACCAGGTCCGCCGCGGCGAAACCCGCCTCGAGGTCGCCCCGGGTGATGGCATATTCGACGAACACGTGGTCGGCGGCGAGCATGTCCGTCACGGCCGGCAGCGGCTCCGTGCGAAGCCGGATGTGGTCGCGCGCGGCGTGCGCCAGGGCAAGGGTGGGGGCCGCGACCAGGGCGACCGCCTCGCCGACGTGGCAGATCTCGTCGGCGGCAAGGACCGGCTGGTCGTCCTTCATGAGGTGGATGACGTTCTCGCCGGGCACGTCGGCGGCGGTGAGCACGACCACCCGGCTCCAGTCGAAGTCGGGGTCCCGCTCGATTCCGAGCAGGCGGGCGTGCGGTTCGGTCGCCCGGACCGTGCTGCCGTGCCATGCCCCGGGGACCACGAAGTCGTCGGTGTAGCGGGTGGCGCCGAGCAGCTTGGGAACGGCATCCACGCGGGTCACGGACCGCGGGTCGGCGGCGGGATCGTCGATCCGCCGGGCCGGCGACGCCTCGGGTGGGACCGCCGCCGGAAGCGTGGACGGGGCAGGCGTCACGTGGGGGGCCCGGACCGGCGCTTGCGTCGTCATGGCTGCAGCTCGTCCTTCACGATGTGGGTCCCGGCCCTGCCGCGAACCGCGTTGGGGTGATTCTGGGGGTCAATGAACTGGCCTCGTGGTCGCCCGATCCAGGGGCCAGATGCATGCCTGGATCATGGGCGATGCCCCTGCGTTGCCGCCGTGGCCGAAGCGTTGTGACAGATGCCCCGGGTCCCTGGGAAGTGGACGATGTCCTGCGCGGCGGGGCACGGAGGTGCCGATCATGCCGCTCACGGTGGCGACGATGCTCCCGGGACCTCCCCTGCGTCAAGGGACGCTCGGCCCGGCGCGGGGGGCGGAGTGGGCCGCCGGAGGCGCGGATCCGGCCGGCGGTACGTCAGCAGCTGCCTGACGCGACGAGGCTGCCGTAGTCGGTCCCCAGCGCCGCGCTCACCTCCAGGGCGACGGCCGGCAGGAACGCCTTCACGTCGTTCGTGGCCTGCAGGTGGGCCATGATCGTCCGGTTCGCGCGGACGGCCGCCTGGCACAGGCGCAGCCTGTCGATCTGCTCCCGGCTCGGGGTCAGGCCGGCCCGCTGGGTGCGCGCCAGGCTCTCCTGGTGCTCGCGCAGGTCGGCCATCAGCAGCTGGGCGGCGATGTCGGCGCCGAGGGCATCGGCGGCAGCGCGATAGGCGGCGACCGCCGGCGCCTGGCGGAGCATTCGGCCGAACTCGACCGCCGCCTCGTTGAGGTCGGTGCTGAGCATCATCGTTCCCCTTCAGCCGCAGCAGCCGCCGCCGGAGCGGCAGTTGGCGGCGAAATCGATCCCGATCTGGGCGCTGACGACCGCCGCCGTCTCGCGGCAGACGGCCTGGAACGTCGCGGTGGCCGCGACATATGAAGCGACCGTCGGGACCGCGAGCATGGCCGCCTGGAGATGCTCCAGCTCGGCACGCTGGGCGGCGGGAAGGACGCGCATCATCAGCTCCACGCGAAGCGCCGCCTGGCGCAACTGGAATGCCTCGATCGCCGCGTTTGCCGCCGCGTCCGTGGAGAGAGCCTTCTCGGCTGCCAGGAGGGCGCCGAACTCGGGACTGGCGCGGAGGATCGCCCCGAACGTGCCCGCCGCCGCGAGCGCCTCGGCCTCGGCGGCGCGGGTGGCGGCCTCAAGACCGGCCGGATCCAGGGTCGTTGGAAGGAGCATCGTGGTCAGGCCTCCAGTCAGGCGACGAGCGAGGTGGGAGCGAGGGTCCGTTCGAGCAGCTCGCCGAGCCGCTCGAGGCCGACGACCTCGCCGTCGAGGAGCGGGATCTCGAGGACCGGAGCATCGAAGCGCGCTTCGATGTCCGCGAGGTACGCCTGCTGCATCTGCCGGCGGGCCCTCGCGTACGGCGTCCGCGAGGCCTCGTCGGGCAGGACCATGTTGGCGACGACGAGCCCGAGCGGGATCCCGAGCGACGCGAGTTCGGCGATCGCCCGGCTCGCCTCGACGATCGGCGTCGCCTCGGGGTACATGACGAAGGCGAAGGTGCTCTGAGCCGGGTCGCGCATCATCTCGATGACGCCGCCGAAGCGGGCCTTCGCGACATCGTCGGCGGCGGCCGTGTCGACCGAGGCAAAGACCTTGACGTCGATCTGGCGGCTCCAGTCGATCGGGAGCTCGAGTAGGCGCATGGTGTGGCCGGTCGGCGCGGTGTCGAAGACGGTGACGTCGAACGAGTCGCGGCTGGCGAGCTCGATGAACTGGTCGAACGCCGCCATCTCCTCGGTGCACGGCGAGTCGAGCTCCTCGCGCATCGCCGCGACCGACTGGGGGCTCCGGCCGCGGGCGACCGCGTCGGCGATGATCCGGTCCGTGTACGCGATCGCCGCCGCCTTGGCGTCGACGCGGGCCGCCCACAGGCCGTCCACGCCGTCGACCGGCGCGGGCTCGGTCCCGACGGCCGCGCCGAGGACCTGCCCGATGTGGGCCGCGGGATCGGTCGTCACCAGCAGGGTGCGATGGCCCTGCGCGGGCCGACCAGACGGCGGTGGCGCACGAGGCGACCGTCTTGCCCACGCCGCCCTTCCCGGCGAAGAAGACGGTCCGGGGGCCACCGTCCGGCAGCAGGGCCTTCCTCACGGCCTCGTCGTCGTGTGCCGACTTGCGCGTCGACCGCGCCTCCGCGTGGCCGAAGGCCGGGCGCGCGGCATGCTCGTCGGCGAGCAGGGGCACCACGGCGCGCAGGCGGGCGACCCCACGGACCTCGCCGTCGAGCAGCGGGATGCGCCGGGTGGGCATCGGCAGCTGCCGGGCGATCTCTGCGAGGTAGCGGTGCTGCATCGCGATCCGGGCGGCGAAGAACGGCGTCGACGCCTCCTCGGCCGGCAGGATCCCGTTGACGATCAGCTCGGTCGTGACGATCCCCAGGCGGGCCAGCTCGGCGCCGGCGCGCCGCGTCTCGGCGATCGCCGTTGCCTCCGGGTGGAGCACGAAGGCGAATCGCGTCAGCGACTGGTCGCGAAGCGCCGCGAGCGCCCGTTCGTACTTGACCTTCGCATCTGCGATCGCCGCGGCGGGCCCGATGCACGTCTGGCCCGCACCCGCCTCGGCCTCGGAGATGCTCTTCGACCAGGCCTCGGGCAGCTCGAGCAGGCGCACGGTGTGACCGGTCGGCGCGGTGTCGAAGATCACCAGGTCGAAGCCGGCGCCGCCGGTGGGCGGTGACGCGGGGGCCGTCGGATCGAGGAAGTCGGCGAAGCGATCGAAGGCCGCGACCTCGGCCGTGCACGGCCCGGCGAGCTGCTCCTCCATGACCCGCACGATCTCGGGCGGGAAGATCTCGCGGATCGGCGCCAGCGTCCGGTCGGTGTATTCCGCCGTCGCGCGGTCCGGGTCGATCTCCATCGCCCACAGGTTCGGCACGCCGGCGATCGCGGTGATCGCGTGGCCGATCGGCTGCTCGAACACGTCGGCGAGGTTGGATGCGGGGTCCGTCGTCACGATGAGGACGCGCGTGCCGGCATCGGCCTCGGCGATTGCCGTCGTGCAGGCCATCGTGGTCTTGCCGACGCCGCCCTTGCCGGAGAAGAAGAGGAACTGGGTCACGTTGGGGATCCTTTCGCGGGGGTCCTGTGCCCTGCGCACTCAGGCGTTGCGCGCGAGCTCGCCCCTGAGCTCCTCGAGCGTCGGGTAGGCATCCGTCTTGACGATGCGGCCACCCATCACGGTGATCGGCAGGACGGCGAGCTGGCGCTGCCGGATCAGCTCGTACACCTCGCGGTTGCGCATGAACGCCTGGGGATCCGCCGTCATCATGTGGCGGACCACCGTCCGCCCCTCGGCCTCGAGGGCGAAGATCGCCTCGCCGAGGTCGACGAGTGTCGTGTCGAGCACGGGGCCGCAGAGCCCGGTCGGGCAGCAGAGGGGTGGGTCGAAGATCTCGACATCGGCCGCGAGGCCGGGCACCTGGTCAGTCATGGGGCGCGTCCTTCAGTGGGCGAGGTGGCGGAGCCGCGACGGCCGGCGCCGGCACGGGGGCCGGGAGTGGGGTTCGCCGGCGCGGTGGACGGGAACAGGTCCGCCGGCGTGGCGTCGGCGACGGTGGCCGCGTTCCGGCTGCGGACGAAGTCGCGGACGCGGTTGAAGGCAAGCTCGAGGAGCGGCGTCTCGAAGATGGGACCGCACGCGCCGCCCGGGCAGCAGGCCGCCTCGGCTACGGGCGCGATGTCGGACGCCGGAAGGTCGGGCGCCAGGTCACGCATGACGAGCCGCCTCATGGGCCGACCTGGCGGCCGTCTCCGTTGCGGGCGTGGTGGCGGACACCGGGTACAGCGCCTCGGCGACCGCGCGCTCGATGGCCGAGATGTTGAGCTTCCCGCCGGCGAAGCGACGGGCCCCGTCGATGATCACGATCGGCGGGACGGCCTCGCCGGCCGCGATCTCCGCCTCGACGTCCGGGTGGCGGGCCATCTCCGGCCCGAACAGCTCGGCGTACTCGAAGGTGACCGCCGGCCCGAACCGCTCCGCCAGGCGCTGCTCCACGAGCGCGGCGGCGGCCCGCCACGTCTTCGTCGACGCGCAACCCGCCGGCGACGGCATCCCGACGACGAGCACCGAGCAGGTCACGAAGAAACCTCGGCGAGGAGCGGCAGCCGGCGCAGGGGCCCGGGCTGCGGCACGGCGGTCCTGCTCGGGCCGCAGTCGGAGCAGAGGCACGCGGCGGTCGCGGCAGCGGTGGGCGTCAGCAGGTCGGCGAGGGCGCCGCGGAGCGACGCGAGACGGTCGAGGTGGAGCGAGTAGTAGACCCAGCGCCCGCTCCGGCGCTCCCGGAGGAGCCCGGCGGCGCGCAGGGTCCGCAGGTGGTGCGAGACGAGGGCCGGGCTCAACCCGAGCAGCTCCCCGACGTCGCAGACACAGTGCTCCCCGTGCCCCAGGAGGGCCACGATCCTGGCGCGAGTCGGTTCGGCCACGGCCTGGAGCGCGGCGAGGACGTCGGACGCGACCGAGGGAGCGATCGGGTGGGACGGGTGCGTGTCCATCGACGTCATACTAACCGATATTAGTACAACGTGCGTTTGCATAACTCCTGCTCGCAACGGGTCGAGTGGCCGGCGTGATCTACCGGGCGACCACCCAAGCCGAGCGGCGACCCGAAGCGGAGTCGCGCCGATCCGGAGCGGCCCCCGCCAGGTCCCCCGGGCGGCGCTGCCGCCCAGTGCTCACTCGGAAAGCCAGGCCGCGACGTCTCCGGCCGAGGGGATCCGCCCCGTGCTCACCACCTTGCCGTCGATCACGAGGCCCGGGGTCGACAGCACCCCGTAGGCGGCAATCTGGGCGTAGTCGGTGACCTTGACGACCTCGGCCTCGATGCCGGCGATCGCGACTGCCTCGCGGGCCACGGCCTCGAGCCTCTTGCAGTTGTTGCAGCCGGGTCCGAGGACCTCGATCTTCTTCATCGCAGGAGCTCCTTCTCAGATTCCGAGCGCGTTGAACAGGAAGCCGACGGTGAGGATGCCGGCGACGACGACGCCGGCGAAGACGGCGATCAGGCGGAGCTGCATGACGCGGCGGAGGATCACGAACTCGGGCAGGCTTATCGCGACGATCGCCATCATGAACGCGAGGGTGGTCCCCAGCGGCATCCCCTTGCCCAGGAGTGCCTCGACGATCGGGATCGTGCCGGCCGCGTTTGAGTAGAGCGGGATCGCGATGGCCACCACGATCGGGACCGCGAACGGGTTCTCGCGCCCGCCGATCTGGGCGACGAGCTCGGTCGGGACGAAGCCGTGGATGAAGGCTCCGATCCCGATCCCGATGATCACGTAGAGCAGCACCTTGCGGACCAGGTCCTTGGTGGACGTCCAGGCGTCACGCATGCGCTGCTCGACGGAGACCCGGAGGTCGAGCGACGTGGCGCCGCCCCCGGCCCGGACCGCGAGGACCCATGGCTCGATCCATTTCTCCAGCGGCAGACGTCCGAGGACGAGCCCGCCGACGATCGCGACCGCCAGCCCGGCGCCCATGTACAGGAGCGCGACGCCCGGCCCGAAGAGGCCCCACAGGAGGACGAGGGCGACCTCGTTGACCATCGGGCTGCTGATCAGGAAGGCGAAGGTGACGCCCAGCGGGATCCCGGCCTCCACGAAGCCGATGAAGAGCGGCACCGCCGAGCACGAGCAAAACGGGGTGACGATGCCGAACGCGGCCGCGCCGACGGTCGCCGGGACCGTGCCGCGACCGGCGAGCGCGGCCCGCATCCGCTCGGGCGGGAAGTAGCTGCGCAGGAAGGAGACCGCGGTCATGATCCCGAGGAGCAGGAGCAGGACCTTGGGAACGTCGAGGAGGAAGAAGGCGACCGCGTCGCCGAGGTGGGAGCCCCGCTCGAGCCCCAGGAGGTCGTAGGCCGCCCAATTGGCCAGCGGCAGGTTCGCAAACCAGGCGACGAGCCAGGCCAGCGCCGCCGCGGCGGCCGTCGGCCAGAATGGGAGGTGCAGGCGGCGGGTCGCGGCCGTCGTCACCCGAGGACCTCCCGGAGTGCGTCGAGGGCGCGGCGACAGGCGTCATCGTCGCGCTCGTAGTAGACCCGCCGAGTGTCCGCCCCGTAGCGGCTCGCCCGCACGAGGCCGGCGTCGCGCAGCCGCGCCAGGTGGTTGCTCACGTTGTTCTCACGCGAGCCGAGGGCTGCGGCCATCTCGCAGACACAGACGGGCCCATCGCGGAGCATCCGCACGATGCTCGCCCGAATCGAGTCGGCCAGGAGCGCGGCGGCCGCCGCCCCCTCCCCGACGTCCGGGGCCACGAGGTTCATTCGCAGGTCCTCGAGGACCGGCAGCTCACGCAACATGGTGGGCCTCCACTGGGCTGTCGTTGGCCGTCACGAGACGAGGATCCAGGCGCGCTGGGCGGCAAGGGCAATCAGCGCGATCGCGAAGATGCGCGACAGGGTCGCGCTCTTGACGCGGCCCGCCGTGAAGCGGGCCCCGAGCCACGCCCCGATGACCGAGGCGATCGAGGTGACGATCACGGTCGGCCAATCGAACGAGGCCGTCCGGAGATGGCTGACGAAGGCGGAGAACGAGGGCAGGGTGACGGCCACCGAGTTGGTCGCGGCCGCGAGGCGGGCGCTGTATCCCACGAGGGTCAGGGTCGGCATGAGGAGGAAGCCCGGGCCAACGCCCAGGAAGCCGGCGAAAACGGAGATCGGGACCGCGGCCCCGGCGGCCTTCGCCCGCGCGGCATCGGTGATCTCGGCCACGACCTCGGTCGAGGCGCCCTTCGGGAGCGCCATGCGGATCGCGAGGAAGACCAGGACGCCGACGTAGAGCCACCAGATGAGATCCGTCGAGGCGAACTGGAGAAGCCAGACCCCGACCGGCGCCCCGATGGTCGTGATGATCACGAGGATGAGCGCACCCCGCTTGTCGACCATCCCGGCCCGCCAGAAGGCAATCGCGCCGCTGATGGCCGTGAGCCCGTTCAGCAGCAGCGCCCAGGGCTGGATGACGTCCTTGAGGTCGAAGCCGAAGAGGCCCAACACGGGGATGGCGATGAAGGCGACCCCGAGACCCAGCATCCCGGACAGGAACGACAGCCCGAAGAGGAGCGGCGTCAGGAGGAGGAGCATCTCCACGAGGAGTTACCGGCCTTCCAGGTTGGCGGAGGCCGGGGCTCGATTGACTCGCGCCCGGGCCGGCAGGTGCGTTGCCGATGCATGGTGAAGCGCCGAACTGGTCCGACGAGACCACTCACTCCTCACAGCCAACAATGTCACATTATGGAGCGTGGCAACACATGCCGTTTGTCACGAAGGTGCCTCAGCGACTGCGACCGTCCATCGAGGTCGCGCTTCTGCCGCGGGCCGAACCAGACGGGCCGCCATCTCCGGATGACCCGGCCTCCGTTGCTGCGCCCGTGCGGCGCAGGCGGGGTCACCGGCGGGTGTACCCTCGGCCGATGTCGATCGTCCCACGCCCTCGTGGCCCGCTGCACTCCGCCCGGCTGCGTGCGTTCCTCGCGAGCCTCATCCTGCTCAGCGCCGTGGGATCGTGTGAACTGCCGAAGCCGAAGCTGCCATCGCTCGGATCCGTGCCGGACGCGCGCGCCGGTGCCGCAGTCGCCGTGGGCCTGACTCGCCCGGCAGCCGCCGCGGAGCTGCCCGGCGCACCCGCCCTGCCCGGCGCACCCGCCCAGCCCGGCGCACCCGCCCCGCCCGGCGCCACGCGCTGACCTCGGTGTCCTGGTTCGACACGGCCTACTCGGACGGCGGCACTCCGACGTGGGACCTGGGGCGGCCGCAGGCGGCCGTGCTGCGCCTGCTCGACGCGGGCGCGTTCGGGCCCGCGAGCGCGGCGGTCCTCGACGCCGGCTGCGGGACCGGCGAGCACGCGCTCTTCCTGGCCGGACACGGCCACCGCGTCGTGGGAGTGGACCTCGCGACCGCCGCGATCGGGCGGGCCGCCGCGAAGGCCACGGCGCGGGGGCTGGCCGCGGAGTTCCTCGTCCACGACGCCCTGGACCTCGCGTCGCTCGGGCGCCGGTTCGACGTCGCCCTCGACGTCGGGCTCTTCCACACGCTCGCCGACGAGGATCGGCCGCGGTACGCGGCCAGCCTCGCGGCCGCGATCCGGCCGGGCGGGCGCGCCTTCGTCCTGTGCTGGAGCGACCGGAACCCGTTCGGCTACGGCCCGCGCCGGGTCACCCGCCGCGAGCTCCGCGCCACGTTCCGGGCGTCCGCCGGCTGGCGCGTCGCGGGGATCGTCGCCGAGACGCTGGAGACGCGACTCGCGGCCGGAAGCGTGGCCGCCTGGCTCGCCAGGCTCAGCCGGACGGCCTGAGGGGGCCTCCGCCACGCACGCCGCCGCTCGCCGCCGGCCCCTCGGGCGGGCCCGGCGGCTGGTCAGGCGGCCCCTCGGGCGGCTTGTCGGGCCTCGGCGGTTGGGGTGCCGGCGCCGAGGGCGGCACCGACGAAGTCGCGGCAGCCGACGGGCTGGCCGCCGGCGACGACGCCGGGGATGCCGGCCTCTCGGCAACCGGCGGACCGGACGCCGGCAACCGGCCAGCCGGCGGACGGGACGCCGGGGCATCGCCGGGGTCCTCTTCGCCGCCCGGTGGCACGGGCTCGTCCTCCCAGTCGCGCCAGGCGACCTCGCGGTGGCGGGCCAGGTACGCCTTCACGACGCTGCCCACGGTCGGGTGGAAGTGATCGGCCCCGAGGCGATCGCGGATCCCGTACGTCCCGAGGCGGTCCCGGACGTGCCCCTTCAGCTCGGCGAAGTGGAGCTCCACGCCGCGGCGGGCGAGCTCAGTGATCAGCTCGTCGAGCGTGTCCGCCGCCGTCGTGTCGATGTCCGTGACCGGCTCGGCGGACGCCGCCAACCAGTGGACCGGCGGCGGGGCGCCGTCCACGATCTCCAGGACGCGCTCCCGGAAGAGGTCCGCGTTCGCGAAGAAGAGGGGCGCGTCCCAGCGGTAGAGGATCAGGCCGGGCACCTGCCGCGCCTCCGGGTGGCGCCCCATGTCGTGGTACCCCTTGTAGTTCGCGACCCGCCCCAGGATCGCGCCGTGCGGCCGCCAGGCATTCCGGATGAAGTTGAGGAGCGAGAGTCCGACCGCGACGCCGATCCCCGGCAGTGCGCCGAGGAGGGCCACCGCCAGGAACGCGACGAGCGCCACGCCCAGCTCCGAGGGCCGCTGGCGCCAGAGCCGGCGCAGGCCCGCGAAGTCGAACAGGCCGAGCGCCGCCGAGATGACGACCGCCGCGAGCGCCGCCGACGGGACCGGCGCCAGGAGACCAGGCGCGACGAGGAGGATGGCGAGGATCACCCCTGCGCCGACGAGCCCCGTCACCTGGGTGCGCGCCCCGGCCGCTTCGGCAACGGGAGTGCGCGTCGCGCTGCCGCTCGCCGGAAAGCCGCCCATCAGCCCGCCCGCGATGTTGCACACGCCGAGCGCACCAAGCTCGCGGTCGGCGTCGACGTGGTCGCCCCGGCGCGCCGCGAAGAGTCGGGAGATGACGCTCGTGTCGGCGAAAGAGATGAGGGCGATGCCGAAGGCGGCCGGGGCCAGGGCCAGGATGTCGTCGAGAGAGACGGGCGGCAGGCCCAGGGATGGCAGGCCGCGCGGCACCTCGCCGACGACGGAGAGGCTCTCCTTCAGGCCGAGAAGGGCGACCGCGAGCCCGGCCAGGACGACGGCTATGAGCACTCCGGGGATGCGCCTGGAGACGCGCCGCAGGCCCAGGATGAGCACGAGGGCCGTTCCGCCGACGAGGATGGCCGGCATGACCGACCGACCGTCCAGCACGCCTCGAACCAGGCCGCTCGCCGCCCCGAGGAAGTCCGGCGCGTCACTGGTGAAGCCCAGCAGCTTCGGCAGCTGGCCCACCAGGATCGTGAGGGCGATCCCGTTCATGTAGCCGACGCGGACGGGGCGCGATAGGAGGTCGGTCAGGAAGCCGAGCCGCGCCAGCGCGGCCGCGAGGCAGAGGATCCCCACCATCCCCGCCAGGGCAGCCCCCAGGGCGACCGCCCGCGCCGGGTCGCCGGCGGCGAGCGGGACGACCGTGGCGGCGACGAGCGGCAGGAGCGCCGAGTCAGGCCCCAGCACGAGGATCCGGGACGGGCCCACCAGGAAGTAGGCGAGGAGCGGCCCGATCGTGGCGTAGAGCCCGGCGATGGCGGGCAGGCCGGCGGCTTCCGCGTAGCCCATCCCCACCGGGACCAGGAGCGCCGACAGCGTGATCCCGGCCACGAGATCGTCGCGGAACCAGCCCGGCGAGTAGCTGCGCAGACGGCCGATCGTGGGCAGCCACGTGGCGAGACGGCCGGGCGTGCGGCCGTTAGCCGCTCCGCCAAGCACCGGGTCCGCCACGCCCTCTCCTCACGCGCCGCCGCAGCGGGCCCTCGGCCGCCGCTATCGAGCCCATCATGCCGCACCCGCGTACGATCGTTCGCGTGACCGATCGCGTCTCCGCCGGGATCCTCCTCTTCCGCCGGACGCCTGACGGGCGGATCGAGGTGCTCGTCGGGCACCCCGGCGGCCCGTTCCACGCCCGACGGGACCTCGGGGCCTGGTCGATCCCGAAGGGCGAGGTGGGCAGTGGCGAAGACCTCGAGGCAGCCGCGCGACGCGAGTTCGAGGAGGAGACGGGCGTCCCTGCTCCGGCCGGGCCGGCGATCCCGCTCGGGTTGGTCGTCCAGAAGGGCGGCAAGCGCGTCCACGCCTGGGCCCTGGAGGGCGACCTGGATCCCGCGACGGCGGTCAGCAACACCTTCTCCATGACATGGCCACCCTTGATCGGGAAGTTCACGGCGTTCCCGGAGCTCGATCGCGTGGCGTGGTTCGAGCCGGCCGAGGCGCGCCGGCGACTCAAGGAGGCACAGGGCGCGTTCGTCGATCGCCTCGAGTTGGCGCTTCGGACCCGATAGGCAGCGGCCCCGTGACCCGCGACCTGCCGCGCGCGCCGACGCGGCCTGCGGCTGTCGGCCCGGCGGCATGGAGCCCTCGTGCCGCGACCTGCCATGCTCGCCGCGACCTGCGGCCGTCTGACCGGCGGCCGTTCCACAGGTAGACTGGCAATCGGTCCGTCACTTACCCCCGATCCTGAGGTCCGCGATGTCCCGCCTCGGCGACACGCTCGATGCCCCGCTCGCCACTCTGGGCGCGCTGGCCGCGTGGGGCGCGCTCTGAACCGGCGCGCCCTGAGCCGGCGCGCTCCGAGCCGCGTCGTCTCCCTGGTCGTCGGCGCGGCGCTCCTCGTCGCCGCCTGCGGCACCGGGGCGACGCCGAGCCCGGGGCCCGCCTCCCCGACCCCCGCGCCTGTCCCCGAGACGTCGTTCACCGGCGGCACGGGGAGCGCCCGCCTGACGTTGCCGGCCAAGGCCGCGTGGGACGGGGGCTACTGTGCACGCGGCACCGACGACGCGTGGATTGCGCTCAACATCGGCCGTCCGAACGGCACCGAGTACTTCGGCCTCGTCGTCGGCCGCAGCCCGTACACGCCGGCGGCGTCGCGGGTGGCGGCAAAGGGCGGGACCTTCGGAGGGGACGACGCCGTCATCACGTGGCGGCACGGGGGTGCGGCGGCGAAGATGGACCGGGGCGGGCTCGTCGTGGAGCTGGCGCGGAACCTCTCGGGCGGCTCGTTCAACGGCCGGCTGGCGGACGGCACGGAGGTCCGCGGAACCTTCTCCTGCTGAGGCGGCGCGCCGAGGCGCGACGCGCGCACCGTCGGGCGCGGTCAGCCCGCCGCGCGCGGGCGTGACGCGCAGCGCCGAGGGTGCGGCCCGCCGCTGCGCACGCTGCTCGCCGCTGCGTACGCTGGTTGCCGCTGCGCAACGCCCGATCCCGCCGGGCGCGGTCAGCCCGCGGCGCGCACCTCGGCGAGACGGCGGGCGAGGAAGGCCCGCTCCGCGTCGTTGGTCGCGAGGTCGAGCGCGCGCTCGTAGGCGGCTGCCGCCTCCGGGCGCCGACCCAGGCGCCGCAGGAGGTCGCCACGAGTGGCGTGGAGGTGCAGGTACTCGGCGAGCCCGCCGTCCGCGCGGAGCGCCTCCACCAGCACGAGCCCGGCCGCGGGGCCATCGGCCATCGCCACTGCGACCGCTCGGTTGAGCCGCACCACCGGGCCGGGGGCCACGGCCTCCAGGATGCCGTAGAGGGACGCGATCTCGCCCCAGGGGGTTGCCGCGGGGCTGGTGCTGCGGGCATGGCAGGCGGCGATCGCCGCCTGCAGCAGGTAAGGGCCTGGCAGGGCGCCGGCCGCCAGGTCCCGGAACGACCCGTCCACCATCCCCAGCCCTTCCGCGATCTCGGTCGCGTCCCAGCGAGTCCGGTCCTGGTCCTCCAGCAGGACGAGATCGCCGGCCGGCCCGGTCCGCGCCTCCCGGCGCGAGTCCTGCAGGAGGAGGAGGGCAAGGAGCCCGCGGGCCTCCCCGGCGTCCGGCATGAGCGCGACCAGCAGCCGGACGAGCCGGATCGCCTCGGCGCAGAGCTCGCGCCGGACCAGCGCGTCGCCGCTGGTCGCGCTGTAGCCCTCGTTGAAGACCAGGTAGAGGACCGCCAGGACGCCGTCGAGCCGCTCCGGGAGGAGATCGTCCGGCGGCACCCGGTAGGGGATGCCGGCGTCGCGGATCTTCTTCTTCGCCCGCACGATCCGCTGGGCGAGCGTCGCCTCCGGGACCAGGAATGCCCGGGCGATCTCGGGGGTCGTCAGGCCGCCGAGCGTGCGCAGCGTCAGCGCCACCCGCGCGTCGAGGGCGAGCGCGGGGTGGCAGCAGGTGAAGATGAGGCGCAGGCGGTCGTCGGCGAGGCGGCCCTCGCTGCCAAGGCGCACGGTCGACTCCATTCCGCCGGCGACGAGCACGCGCTCGAGCTCGGCCAGCTTGTCGGCTCCGCGGCGGGCGCGGCGGACCCGGTCGAGGGCCCGGTTCCGCGCCGTGGTCGTGATCCAGGCGCCGGGGTTCGCGGGGATGCCGTCGCGCGACCACGTCTCGAGGGCGGCGACGAAGGCGTCGGCGACCGCCTCCTCAGCTGCGTCGAAGTCGCCGCCCAGCAGGCGAATGAGCGTCGCGAGAACGCGGCCCGATTCCTCCCGGAACGTCCGCTCCACCCGCGAGCGCACGGCGTCGGGCGACTCCCTGGCACCCTCCCGGCCCGTCATGCGGTCAACGCAGTGCGCTCCTCACATCTCGATGATCGGGCGGACCTCCATCGCGCCGTAGAGCGCGCCCGGGCAGCGCGCTGCGGCCTCGAGGGCCAGGTCGTAGTCGTCCGTCTCGACGATGTAGTACCCCCCGAGGACCTCCTTGGTCTCGGCGAACGGGCCGTCCGTGATCAGGCGCTGGCCGTCCCGGACGCGGATCGTGGTCGTCGAGCTGGACGGCGCGAGCGGGTCGCCGGCCCTGAAGATCCCCTTCTCGCGGAGCCAGTCCGTGTAGGCGTTCCAGGGTGCCATGTCGGGCATCGCCTGCTCGCCGCTGCCTGGCGCAGGCTCGGCCATGTGGATGAGGAGCATGTACTGCATCAAGATCTCCCTGTGGCGGCGGCGGAGGCGTCAGCCCCTTCAGTCATCCGACGAACGGCCGGGGCCCGAATTCGACGGGAGGCCCGCGACCGCCTGCCGTCAGGGTCGTGTGCCTGTCAAGGGGCGGCGCCGTGCCGCCCTGGACCGCAATCGACGGGCCGCCGTATCCTCGGCGACATGGCGTCGCGCAACGAGATCCTCCAGGTCGCCGGCCGCGAGGTGACGGTCACCAACCCGGACAAGGTCTTCTTCCCGGAGGCCGCCGGCGGCCCGATCACCAAGCTGGACCTCGTGCGTTACTACGTGGCGGTCGCCGAAGGCGCCCTCCGCGGCGCGGGCGGCCGGCCGATGGCCCTCAAGCGCTACCCGAACGGCGCCGGCGGCGACTTCTTCTTCCAGAAGCGGGCGCCCGAGAAGCGCCCGGAGTGGCTCCGGACCGTGGAGCTCGCCTTCCCGTCGGGCCGCACCGCCGACGAGATCGTGGTCGACGACGCCGCCGGCCTGGCCTGGGTCGCCAACCTCGGCTGCCTCGACCTCAACCCGCACCCGGTCCGGGCCGACGACCTCGACCACCCCGACGAGCTGCGGGTCGACCTCGACCCCGTCCCCGGCGTCCCCTGGGACGACGTCCGGCGGGTCGCCCTCGTCGTCCGCGAGGCACTCGCCGACGCAGGCCTCGCCGGCTGGCCGAAGACGTCCGGCTCGCGCGGCATCCACGTGAACGTCCGGATCGAGCGTCGCTGGACGTTCCCGGAGGTCCGCCGCGCCGCCCTGGCCCTGGCCCGAGACGTGGAACGGCGCGCTCCCGACATCGCCACCAGCAGGTGGTGGAAGGAGGAGCGCCACGGCGTCTTCATCGACTACAACCAGAACGCCAAGGACCGCACGGTCGCCTCCGCCTGCTCGGTCCGGCCGCGGCCCGACGCCCGGGTCTCCATGCCGCTCCGCTGGGACGAGGTCGCCGAGGTGGACGCGGCGACCTTCACCCTGCGCACGGTCCCGGAGCTGTTCGCCCGCGACGGCGACCCCCACGCCGGCATCGACGGGGCCGCCGGCAGCCTCGACGGCCTGCTCGAGCTCTCGGCCCGCCACGAGATCGCGGGCCTCGGCGATGCCCCGTGGCCGCCGAACTACGCGAAGACGGCCGACGAGCCGCCGCGCGTCGCGCCGTCGAGACGGCGGATGAGCACGAAGCCGCTCATCGAGATCGGGCGGGCCGCGAAGCAGGCCGACGCGATCGCCGGCCTCGAGCGCTGGAAGGCGCGCCACCCCGAGGCCTGGCCCCACCTCCGGCCGGCGGACGTGCTGGTCGACGCGATGCGCGGCCGCTCCACGACGTGGACCCGGATCCGCCTCAACCTGGAGAACGTCCCGCCCGATCTTCGGCCGCCCCAGGAAGAGCTCGATCCGGACTACGACCCCTGGGCGGGAGTGGACTGGCCGGGGAAGCCATCGGGCTGAAAGCGGGCGTCCCGGCCCAGGAACGATCCCAGCGCCCGGGCGGCGTCGGCGAGGCCCGCCAGCAGCCCGGCGCCAAGGCGGTCGAACAGCTGGGGGACGACGCTGATCTCGCCGGCGCGGACCATCCGGCTCCAGGTGCCGACCACCTCGCCGTCGACGACGATCGTCGGTCGGAAGAGTCCGTTGCCGCCGGGGACGATGCGGTCGGCATGCTCGGGTGCCAGGACCGCCGATCGATCCCCGTACCCGATGAGGTACTCGTCGAACCCTGGCAGCAGGAGAACTCGGGGCACCGGCGAGGGGAAGGCACCCGTCACGCGATCGAGCGTCTGAGGGTCGACGTGGTAGGTGTTACCGCCGATCTCGATCGTCGCGAGCGCGGCGCCGCAGATGTCGCGTCCTCGCCGCGCCTCGCCGAGGGCGATACCCGCCCACCGGGCCAGGTCCGCGTCGCTGGCGGGCCCGTGGGATCGAAGATAGCGAAGGGCGAGCTCGCCGAGGGCCTCGTCGCGGTCGAGGGCCGGCGGGATCGTTACCCAGTCCTCGAGCAGCGCGAACGCCTGGCCCCGGCCGTCTGTGGGGCCCATCACGAGCGTCCCAGCGTGCGCGAGGTGCCAGATCAGGTGGTAGCCCCGCTGGCCATCCGTCGCGACGCCGGCTGCCCGGATCCGAGCGAGGAGCTGGTCACGGGGCAGAGCGCGCCTGCCTGCCAGGGCCGCCCGCACCGCCTCCTCAGCGCGCTCGATGTCCGAGTCCGTGATCCCGAGCGCGCTGCGGCGAGACGCCGCGCGGCTCATCTGGCGGGATCCCGTGAGCGCGAGGAGCCAGGCGACGTCCTCGGCGGCGACGAGGTGGAGCGTTCCGCGCAGTGGCCACGAGCGGACAACCTCACCTTCGTCGAGGGCCGCGTCCACGGCGGCCTCCGTGCCGCCATGCGTGCGCAACCCGAGCGACCACTTCGCGCCGGGCAGCTCCTGCGCCTGGATGGCCAGCATCCAGCGCACCGCGTCCGTGGGCGATGCCGAACGCGCGCTGCCGAGGTGGTGGGCTGTCAGCCGCATCGCAGCGATCCGGCGACGTTCCAGGGAAGTCGCGACGAGGGACATCGCGCGAGTATCGCAGCGCACCCACGCGAACGCGTGCCGGGCCTGCCCGGGAGGATGGCCCTGATGACGGCAGCAATGGAAGATCGCCGAGCCGGGCCACGGGACACCGGGCGTTCCGGCAGCGGGGTCTGCAATGATCCGCCCGTGCCGATCCGCCCGTGTCCCTGCCGGTGACCCGTCGCGGCCTCCTGCTGTTCGCCACGATGTCGATCGTGTGGGGCGTCCCCTACCTGCTCATCCGGGTCGCCGTGGCGGAGGTCACGCCGCCCGTGCTCGTGTTCGCCCGCACGGGGCTCGCAGCAGCGATCCTGCTGCCCGTCGCGCTCATCCGGGGCGACCTGCCGACCGTGCTCCGCCACTGGCGGTGGGTCGTCGGGTTCGCGACCATCGAGATCGCGGTCCCTTGGGTGCTGCTCGGCTCGGCGGAACAGAAGATCTCGAGCGCGCTCGCCGGCATGCTCATCGCCGGCGTTCCCCTCGTCGGCGCGGCGATCGCCGCGATCCTCGGCGGCCCCGATCGTGTCGGCGGCCGCCAGTTGATTGGGCTCCTCGTTGGCTTTGTGGGCGTCGCGGCGATCGCGGGCGGCGACTTCGAGGCCGACAATGCGATCGCGATCGTCCAGGTGGCGGTCGTCGTCGTGTGTTACGCGTTGGGGCCGTTCATTCTGTCGCGCCGGCTCGTCGGCGTGTCCTCGCTGGGGATCATGGCGCTGTCGCTGACGCTGACTGCCCTCGTGTATGCGCCGTTCGCGATCCTCGACTGGCCTGCGGCCACCCCCGGCCAGGCCGCGCTCGCCTCGATCCTCGTCCTCGCGGTCGTCTGCACCGCGGTCGCCTTCCTCGTCTTCGCGGCGCTCATCCGCGAGGTCGGTCCCGTGCGCGCGACCGTCATCACGTACGTCAATCCCGCCGTCGCGGCGGTGCTTGGGGTGCTCGTCCTCAGTGAGACGCTCACGCCCGCGATGCTGCTCGGGTTCGCGCTCGCGATCGCCGGGTCGACGCTCGCGACGGGCCGGCCGGAGCCGCCGGAGGCCGAGGCGGCCGCCGTCGAGAAGGACCAGGCATGACGGGCTGCCCCTCGTCCTCACGGCCGGACGCTCCTCCTGCTGGCTGACCGGCCGAGCGCGCGAGACGCACCGGCCGTCAGCGGGGACTGAGGCTGCTCGGGGCATGACTCCTGCCGCGCGGAATCGGATAATGCCCGCGATGGCAGCACCTGCGGTCCAGGCCGAGCTCGAGAACGCCCGCATCGTCGACTTCCCGCTGCGCGGCGAGTGGAGGGCCGTCCATACCCCTGCGAGCCGGATCCCGAGCCACGGCACCGACATGCTGGGCCAGCGCTACGCGTTCGACCTCATCCGGTTCGATCCTGAAAAGGGCGCCCGATACCATCCCGCCGGCGGCTTGCGGACGCTGCTCGTCGGCGTGCCCACGCGCGAGTGCCATGGCTGGGGCGAGCCGATCCACGCCCCGCTCGACGGGGTGGTGATCGCGGCCCGGGACGGGCTCCCGGAGCGCAGGCCGGATCCACCCCATCCGGGAGATCGTGCTGGCCCTCGGGAATGGCCTGACCTTCCGCCCCACCCCGCACCACCTGCATCGCGTCATGGGCAACTACGTCATCCTCAAATGTGACGACGTCTACGCCGGGTTCGCCCACCTCACGACCGGCTCGGTGGCGGTGGAGGCCGGCCAGCAGGTGCGGGTCGGGGACACTCTCGGGCGGGTCGGGCACACGGGCAATTCGACGGCTCCCCACCTCCACTTCCAGCTCATGGACGGCCCCGACCCGCTGACCGCGCGTGGGGTCCCGTGCGCCTTCCGCGAGTACGAGGTCTGGCGCGACGGTGGCTGGCGGCGGGTCGAGCACGCCATCCCGAGGGACACGGACCGGATCCGTTCGGTAGCTGGCTGATCCGTCGAAGTGCCCCTCGACAGGTCCGGGTCAGGGCGCCGGCGTGGGCCTCGGGCTCGCCCCCGGTGACGGCGAGGGCGTCGCCGCGGGCTGGGGGAAGAGCGCCCGCGCCAGGATCCGCTCGACGTCGTCGCCGACGAACGTCTCGCGGTTGAAGAGGACCGCGACGGAGACCTTCTCCTTCGGGAAGTACCGGATGGCGGCGCGCGTCCCCGTCAGCGCGCCGGTGTGCCCGTAGGCGGTTCGTCCCTGGAGCTTCACCCTGCTGACGCCGAGGCCGTACGAGGTGCCGAGCCCGTAGGCGTAGGTCTTCACGAAGGTGAGCATCTCGCGCCTGGTCGCGGCGCTCAGAACCGCGCTGCCCCCGTACAGGGCGCGCGCCCAGCGGGCCAGGTCCGCCGAGGTGGAGGCGATCGCGCCGGCCGAGCCCGCGGCCGTGACCACGGAGGTGAACGGCACCAGGTCCGTCCCGTCGCTCCGGGCCTGGGGGGTCGGGCCGCGGAAGCCGGCGATGATGCGGTAGGCACGGGCGGGGGGCGCCGGCGGCGCCTCGGCCCCCTGGACGTAGGTGGACTCCAGCCCCAGCGGCGCGATGAGCTCGCTCCGCACCAGCTCGTCCCAGGACGCGCCCCCGACCTGGGCGGCGACGACGCCGAGCAGCAGGTAGTTGGTGTTCGAGTACGACCAGCCCTGCCCCGGGGGGAATACGGCGCCGGGCCGGACGTATTGCGCCAGGACCTCGGCAGTGGTCCAGGCCCGCTTCTTGGCCTTGTTCAGGACGGCGTCGAAGTCCGGGTTCTTGAAGAAGTCGCGGATCCCGCTCGTGTGGTTGAGGAGCATCCGGATCGTGATCTTCCGGGCGTTCGGCCAGTCCGGCAGCCATCTCGCAAGCGGGTCGTCGAGGCCGATCCGGCCCTGGTCCACGTAGCGCAGGATGAGCGCCGCCGTGAACGTCTTGGTGACGCTGGCGACCGCGAAGGGCGTCTTCGCGTCCACCCGGCGTCCGGCCGCCACGTCGGCCATGCCGCGGACGCCGGTCCAGGTGGAGCCGTCGGCAAAGATCACGGTCGCCTCGACGCCCGGCAGGAGGAGCGACTTCTGGGCGGAGGCGAGCGCCCGGTCCAGGCGGGCTGCCATCGCCGCCGGGACGGCGGGGACGGGTGACGTCACGGGGGCCGCCGACGGGGCGACGGGCGACGGCGCCGCCGAGGACGCGGTCGGATCCGCCGATCGCCCCGGCGCCTGCGTCGACGTCGAGATCGGCGCCGCGGTCGCGAAGGGCGCCGTCGAGCCGGCCGCGTCGAGGGGGTCGTCCGGGCTGCGCCCGACCCCGTCGAAGGCGGCGGCGAAGGATCTCGGGTCGGCGACGGCCCAGCCGGCGACGGCACTCACGGTGAAGAGGACCGCGAGTCCGGCCATGATCGAGAGCCGGCGGAGACCGCGCCGCGGCTCGCGCCCCTCGCGCCGCGGCGGCCGCGGCGGCCGACCGTAACTCACCGGGCCGTAGCTCACCGGGCCGCCTCGCTCAGGTCGCCGCTCGCCGGGCCCGGGCTCACCCGGTTCGGGTCCCGAAGATGTCCGCGAGCTCGTAGGGCGGGGTCGTCTCCAGCTGGTCGTAGCGGCAGTCGTCGGGGCGGCGGTCGGGCCGCCAGCGGACGAGTCGCGTGGCGTGCCGGAAGCGATCGCCCTGCAGGTGGTCGTAGGCGACCTCGGCGACGAGCTCCACCCGGAGCGGCTCCCAGCTGAGGTCCCTGCCGCGGTTCCAGCGGCTCTGCGCGCCCGGCATCCGGCGCCCGGGGACCGCCTCGGCCAACTCCGCGGTCGCCCACTCGCGCCACGGGTGGCCGTCGAGCGCGCCCGGGCGGAGGGACGCCAGCTCCTCCACCAGCTCCCGCCGCCGGGCGGCCGTGAACCCGGACGCGACGCCCACATGGTGGAGCGTTCCCGCCTCGTCGTGGAGCCCGAGGACCAGGGAGCCGACCCCCGACCCGACCTCGTCCTTGTGCCAGCGGAAGCCGGCGACGGCCACGTCCGCGGTCCGGGCGTGCTTCACCTTCGCCCACCCCCGCTTCCCGGACTGGTAGGCGCCGTCGAGGCGCTTGGCGATGACCCCGTCGAGGCCGGCGCCCTCGAACCGGGTGAACCAGTCCGCCGCCAGCAGGCGGTCCTCAGTCGTCGGCGTCAGGTGGACGCCGGGGACGCCGGCCCGGAAGTGAGTCGCGAGGCGGTGGCGGCGCTCCGCGAACGGGCTGTCGCGAAGGTCCTCGTCGCCGACGGCGAGGAGGTCCCAGGCGACGTAGCCGGCCGGCGCCTCCGCCGCCAGCAGGCGGACGCGCGACGCGGCCGGGTGGATCCGCAGGAGGAGCGCGTCGAAGTCGAGCCCGCGCGGGCCCGCGATGACGATCTCGCCGTCGACCACGGCCTGCTCGGGGAGAGCCGCGCGGAGGGGCGCCTCGAGCTCGGGAAAGTACCGGTTGAGCGGCCGCAGGTCGCGGCTCTGCACCAGCAGCTCGTCGCCGGCGCGGAAGACGACGGCCCGGAAGCCGTCCCATTTCGGTTCATAGGCCCAGCCCGGGCCGTCGGGGAGCGACGGCTGGGGCTTCGCCAGCATCGGCTCGAGCGGTGGCTGGAATGGGAGGCGCACGCGCGGATTATGCGCGAGGTCGCGCTGTGCGCCCCCGGTTCCGGGTCAGGCGGGCTCGAACGCCGGGTAGTCCGGCCACCAGATCGCCGCGTCGACCGCCTTCTCGGCGAGCGCGATGCTCCTGTCGCCGGCGGGGAGCGGCTCCCCGTCGACCGTGCCCATTCCTCGCACCACGGCGATCGCGATCGCCCGCGAGATGGCCCGCAGGTCGGAGACCGGCGGATAGAGCGCCCCGCTGGAAAGCCGATCCGGCTCGACCATCCGGGCGAGCGTCCGGGCGGCGATGAGGAAGTCGGCGTCTCCGACGATCCGAGCACCGGCGACGATCGCCCCCAGGCCGAGGCCCGGGAAGATGAACGAGTTGTTGGCCTGGCCGATGACCCAGGTTCGATTGCCCCGGACCACCGGCGCGAACGGGCTGCCGGTGGCGCACATCGCGCGCCCGTCGGTCCAATCCGCCACCTGCTCCGGGGTCGCCTCCGTCTTGCTCGTGGGGTTCGAGAGCGGGAAGACGAGGGGGGCCGGGCAGCCCTCGGCGAGCGTTCGAATGCAGCTCCTCCGTGAAGGCTCCGGGAGTCTGGGTCGTCCCGACGAGCGTCCCCGCACGCAGCGCCCGCACGACGTCCACGGGCGACCCGTCCGGGGCGAGGCCCAGCGCCGCCAGGTCGTCGTCGTGCAGGGCAACGGCGGCCTTGTCGTCCTCGAGGCCCGGGCGGGCGGTGTAGACGAGACCCTTCGTGTCGAAGAGGACCGTCGAACGACGAATGGAGGTGGCGTCGACGCCTTCCTCGCGGAGGGCGGCGTGGATCAGGCGGGTGATCCCGATCGCGGCGGCGCCGGCTCCCAGGAAGACGAAACGCTCGCCGGCGAGCGGCCGCCCCAGGTGGTCGAGGCCGGCCAGTATGCCGGCCAGGACCACCGCCGCGGTGCCCTGGATGTCGTCGTTGAACGACGGCAGGGCCTCCCGGTAGCGGTCGAGGATCCGGATCGCGTTGTGCTGCTTGAAGTCCTCCCACTGCAGGATCGCGCGCGGAAAGACCACCTTGACGCCGTCCACGAAGGCCTGCACGAAGGCGTCGTACTCGGGCCCCCGCAGCCGCGGGCGTCGCCAGCCGAGGTAGAACCGGTCGCGGAGCAGGGCCTCGTTGTCCGTCCCGACGTCGAGCGAGATCGGCAGGGTCCAGGCCGGGTAGATCCCCGCCCCGGCCGAGTAGAGCGCGAGCTTGCCGACAGGGATCCCCATGCCACCCGCGCCCTGGTCGCCCAGGCCCAGGATCCGCTCGTTGTCGGTGGCGACGATGAGGCGGACCTCGTGCTGCGAGGCGTTGCGCAGGATCTCGGGGATCCGGTGCACGTCGCTCGGCGTGATCCAGACGCCGCGCGGGCGGCGAAAGATGTGGCTGTACTCCTGGCAGGCGCGACCCACCGTGGGCGTATAGACGATGGGGAGGAACTCCTCGAGGTTCTCGGCCAGGAGGCGGAAGAAGAGCGTCTCGTTGCGATCCTGGAGCGCCGCCAGGCCGATGAACTTCTCCAGGTCGTCGGCCTTGCGCCGGACATGCTCCAGCTCCAGGGCGAGCTGCACCTCGAGGGTCATGACGTGCGTGGGCAGCAGCCCGTGGAGGCCGAACCAGTCACGCTCGACGTCGGTGAACGCGGCGTCCTTGTTGTAGAGCGGCCGTCCCAGGAGGGAGCGGCCACGGAAAGCCACCCGCAGCGGAGTGCGCGGATCGGGGGGCGCGGCGAGATGAGTCAATGGGTCACCACCACGGTTGCGGATGAATGGGTCACGACATGTTCGGAGACGCTTCCCCGGAGGACGCGGTCGAGGGCACTGAGGCCCCGCGAGCCGATGACGATGGTATCGAAGCCACCCTCCGTCGCGATCCGCTCGATCGTCCGGGCCGGATCGCCCAGGGGTTCGAGCAGGTCGACGTGGAGCCCGTGCTCGGCGAGGGCGCGCTGCGCCTCGTGGAGCTCGCGGGCGTGGGCCTCGCCGCCGTCCCACGGCTCGGTCGGCCGCCCGTCGGGACCGACGGGCACCACCGAGACCACGCTGAGGGAGGCCCGGAAGGCCATCGCCAGCTCGGCCGCCGTCTCCAGGGCGCGGCGCGCCGGCTCTCCCCCGTCGTAGGCGAGAAGGATCCGTTCCATCGCCTCACTCCCGCTCGCGAGTCGGCCGAATGCGGGGTCGGCTCCGTGTCACGGGCCACAGGGTGGACCCGGGCGTACGCTGCGGATAGGGCGGTTCGACGCGATATGCCGTGCCGGTCGGATCGCGGGCAGGGTCGCGCTGGCCTGGCGACCCGCCGGGGCCGGGCGGGGCTCGGTGCCGTCCGGGCGGCGGCTCCCGCCCCGGGCGGCCGGCCGGGCCCACGCCTCCGCGGCGTCCGAACCGTGGCCCGGACGACTACAGTAGGGTCCATCGCGCCGGGCTTCCGGCCGGTCGGGAGAGGGATGGACGCAGCAGTCGAGGCGATCGGCCTCACGAAGCAATTCGGGGCCCTGACGGCGGTCGACGAGATCGACCTCGCCCTGGCGCCCGGCCGGATATACGGGCTCCTGGGCCCCAACGGCTCGGGCAAGACGACCCTGATCCGGCTGCTTACCGGACTCGCCCGGCCGACGGCCGGCGAGGCGCGCGTCCTGGGCCACCGGATGCCGTCCCGCGACGGCCTCGCTTCGATCGGCTACATGACCCAGGCGGACGGCATCTACCCCGAGCTCTCGGTCCTCGAGAACATCCGCTTCTTCGCCGCGCTCTACGGGACGACCGGACGCCCGGCACTGACCGCCGCGCTGGAGCTGGTCGAGCTCGCGGACCGGGCGGGGACCCCCGCATTCGAGCTGTCGGGCGGGATGCGGCGGCGGCTCTCCCTGGCCTGCGCGCTCGTCCACCACCCGCCGGTCCTCTTCCTCGACGAGCCGACCGTGGGCATCGACCCGGCGCTCCGGGTCCAGTTCTGGAGCCACTTCCGGGACCTCGCGGCATCCGGAACGACCCTCCTCGTGACGAGCCACGTGATGGACGAGGCCGACCGCTGCGACGAGCTCCTCCTCGTCCTCGCGGGGAAGGTGATCGAGCGCGGAACGTCGGCCGAGATCCGGGCGCGGGCCGGGGCCGACAACCTCGAGGCGGCCTTCCTCGCGGTCTCGGCCGGGAACCGCGGCCGATGAGCGGCCGCCGCGTCGCCGCGATCACCCGGCGGATCCTGTCCCAGTTCCGGCGCGACCACCGCACGGTGGCGCTCCTCTTCATCGTGCCGGTCTTCGTGACCGGGCTCCTCGGCTGGATCGTCACCGCCGGCCAGGCGGTGCCCCCGCGGGTTGGCACGGTCGTCCTCGCCCCGCAGATCGCCGGCCGGGTGGAGGCCGCCTTCTCTGCCGCTGCGGCCGACGGGACGATCGACTACGTCGGGAAGGCCGCCACGGAGGAGGCAGCTCGACAGCAGCTCCGCGACGACGCGATCGACGTGGCCCTGATCGTGCCGGCCGGGATCGAGGCCGACATCCTCGCCGGCCGCCGGCCAACCCTGACGATCATCACCCAGGGGATCGATCCGGCAAAGGACGGCGGCGCGGTGGTCGCCGTCCAGCGCGTCGTCGCCACCGCCTTCGGCGCGGGGGCCGGTGGCGCGTCCGTGCCGTCGTTCGTGCGGGCAACGGTCTACGGCTCTCCGGGCGCGACGCAGCTCGACGCTCTCGGCCCGATCTTCCTCGGCTTCTTCGCCTACTTCTTCGTGTTCCTCCTCACGGGCGTCAGCTTCCTGCGCGAGCGCACCGGCGGGACCCTCGAGCGCCTGCTCGCCACGCCCGTGACGAAGGTCGAGATCGTGGTCGGCTACGTCGCCGGGTTCGGCATCCTGGCCACGATCCAGGTGATCGTGCTGCTGACGTTCTCCCTCGCGGACGTGCACGTCCCGGCGCTCGGGCCGATCGGCGCGTTCTCGCTCGGCCTCGGGGTGGCGAACGCGGGCAGCCCGCTTCTCGTCTTCGCCATCGTCCTGCTCCTCGCCATCGGCGCCGTCGAACCTGGGGATCATGCTCTCCACGTTCGCCCGGACGGAGCTCCAGGTGATCCAGTTCATCCCGATCGTCATCGTCCCCCAGGGCCTCCTGGGCGGGCTCATCTGGCCGGTCGCGTCCCTGCCGGACCTGCTCCAGCCGATCGCCCGGATCCTGCCGCTCACCTACGGCATCGAGGGCCTGCGCAGCGTCCTCGTCCGGGGCGCCGGCCTGGACGACCCGACCCTCCAGCTCGACCTGGCCGTGCTGGCGGGCATCGCGGTCCTGGTCGCCCTGCTCGCCACCCGGACGATCCGGCGCGAGGTCGCCTGACCGGCGGAGCGGGCGCCGGCGCGGACGGGGAGCGTCCAGGCCCGGCCGCGGGCAGGGCCGGCGGAGGGGACGACGCCCGGCCGCCGCGTGCGAGGCGCCGGGGGTGCCCACCACCGAACGAGCCCGGCCGCCGGGCCGGGCTCGTGTTCGCGGGTGCAGGTGCGGGTGCGGGTGCCGGCGCGAGTCGCGGCTCGCCCCGGGGCGCGGCTCAGCTTTCGGTGCTCTCCGCGGCGGCCTCGTCCGGAGCCGTCTCGACCGCAACGGGCGCGGCGGCCTCGACTTCCTGGACGCGGGGCGGGGAGACCTTGAAGACGATCTCGTCGGGATCGGTCAGCAGGGTGACGCCTGCCGGGATCGGGAGGTCGCGAGCGTGGATCGCCGCGTCGAAGTCGACGAGGACGGAGAGGTCGACCTCGATGACCTGCGGCAGGTGGTCGGGCCGCGCCCGGACCTTCACGCTGCCGCTGGCGTTGAGAAGCGTCCCGCCGTTCTTGACGACGGCCTCGGACTCCCCCGTGCCGTGGACCGGGACGTCGACGGTGAGCTCCTCGGTCATCCGGACCGCGAAGAGGTCGACGTGGATCGGCCACCGGTTGACCTTGTGGATCTGGACGCCGTGGACCAGGACCGGCTTCGCCTTCGCGCCGTCGATCGAGAGGTCGATGAGGGCGTTGGGGCCGACGTGGCGGCGCAGGACGGCGAACTCGTGGGCATCGAGCGAGACGGCGGCGGACTCGATCCCGTGGCCGTAGACCACGGCGGGAAGGCGCCCGTCGCGGCGAAGGCCGGCATTGGCCTTGCCGAGGGCGGTGCGGCGCTCGGCGGCGAGCGCGGGGCGGGTGGAGCTCATGCGTGGTCCTCTGGTGCTGGCTGGTCTGCGTCGGAGGCAACGCCGGGCCGGCGCGCTCCGGGGCGACCGCACGGCCGTCCTGGCAGCCGGGCGCCCGATCCCCCGCAGGGTAGCACGGCTCGGCCGCGCGCCGGGTGTACGATCCCGCCGCCATGGCCGCCACGATCCTGATCATCGAGGACGAGTACGCCGTCGCCCGCGGAATCGAGTACGCCCTCGCCCAGGAGGGGTACACGGTGTCCGTGGCCCGCTCGGGCGAAGAGGGGCTGGAGTTCGCCGTCCACCAGGCTCCCGACCTCGTGGTGCTCGACGTCCGGCTGCCGGGAATGGACGGCTTCGAGGCCCTCCGGCGGCTCCGCGCCTCGGGGGCCAAGATGCCCGTCCTGGTGCTGACCGCCCGCGACGACGAGGTCGACAAGGTCATCGGCCTGGAGCTGGGCGCCGACGACTACCTGACGAAGCCATTCGGGCTGCGCGAGCTGATGAGCAGGATCCGGGCCCTGTTGCGGCGCGCCTACGGCGACCTGGCGGACGCGGCGGGCGGGCGGGTCATCCGGCATCGCGACCTCGTGATCGACCTGGAGCGCCGGCGCGTCCAGCGGGGCGGGAAGCGCCTTGGCCTCACGCCGACGGAATTCGAGATCCTCCGTCACCTCGCCAGCCGGCCCGGTCGCGTCTACACCCGCGGCGAGCTCCTGGAGCTGCTCCGCGACTACGAGGCCCTGGACCAGGACGAGAAGACGATCAACGTGCACATCAGCCACCTGCGCGAGAAGATCGAGGACGACCCGTCGCAGCCGGTCTTCGTCCTGACCGTCCGGGGAGCCGGCTACGCGTTCGCCGACCGCTGACCCGGACGCGCTCCCGGGCCCCGGGGCCCGGCTCCCGCGCGCCGACGGCGGCGGCCGCCCCGGCGACCGGCCGGACGTTCCAGGCCCGGCTGACGCTCGCCTTCGTGGCCGTCGTCGCGCTCTCGCTGCTCGCGGTCTCGGCGATCGTCGTCAATCGGCTCGACGGCTACTTCCGGGACCAGGAGCAGGACGCCCTGAGCGGCCGGGGGTCGGTCGTGGCCCGGATCGTGGCCCTCTTCGCGGGGTCGGCGGCCGGCAACGCCCCGGTCCTGGGGGCCGGCAACACGCTCAACCCCGACGTGGCGAGCGCCATCGGCAGCGACGTCTTCCTGGCCTTCCTCGCCGACCAGGTGGCGCTGGCCGACGTCGAGATCCGGATCGGCGGAGCGACCGCCACCAGCGCCGGGGAGGTCATCATCACGGCCGCGGGCGCCGGATCCTACGGCCGTGCCCTGGCGGCCCGCCCCGAGCCGGGCCAGGCCCGGGAGGCGCTGTCCGCGACGAACCGCTTCGGACCCCTCCAGGACGGGGCGCTCGGCGAGCCCTGGGGGATCGAGGCCATCCTCGCCAACCCCTACACCACCCGCGCCTCCACCCTTGCCACGATCACCGGCCTGATCGTCATCACCGTGCTGGGGGCGCTCTTCGCCACGCTGCTCATCTCGACCTACGTTGCCGCGCGGTTCACGCGGCCACTCCGCCGGCTGGGGGAGGCGACCCGGCGCCTGGGCGCCGGCGACCTGTCGGGGCGGGTGCCCGGCGCGGAGCTCGAGTCGTCCTACGCCGAGGTCGCGGACCTCGCCCGCCAGTTCAACGTGATGGCCGAGCGCCTCGAGGAGTCCGTGGACCTGATCCGGCGCGACCGCGACCGGAGCCGCGACTTCCTGGCCGATGTCTCCCACGAGCTGCGCACGCCGCTGGCCGCGCTGCAGATGAACACCGAGCTTCTCCAGGGCCGGGCGGGGAGCGACCCGGCGACCAGGGCCGAGTTCCTCGCGACCAGCCGCCAGCAGCTGGACCGCCTCGACTGGCTGGCCCACAACCTGCTGGAGCTCTCGAAGCTCGAGTCGGGCCTCCTCCAGCTCGACCTGCGGCCCGACGACCTCCGCTCCACGCTTGAATCGGCGTTCGAGCAGGCGGAGCCGGCCGCGCGACGGCGCGGCGTGGCGATGGAGCTGCGCCTCCCGCCGGATCCCGTGCGCGTCCGGCACGACCCGCAGCGGATCGGCCAGGTCGCGGCGAACCTGCTGGGGAATGCCATCAAGTTCACCCCGCCCGGCGGCTCCGTGGTGCTGGCCATGGAGCCCCACCGCGACGGCGCCCGCCTCGAGGTGCGCGACACGGGGGTCGGGATCGACGCCAGCGAGATCCCCCACGTCTTCGAGCGCTTCTACCGCGGTTCGCTGGCGAACGAGGCGCGCGGGTCGGGAAGCGGCCTCGGCCTCGCGATCGTGAAATCGATCGTGGACATGCACGGCGGCCGCGTCGCCGTGGAGAGCCGAGTGGGGGCCGGCACGACTTTCACCGTGATCCTGCCGCGCGATCCGAAGCACGGCGAGGAGATCCCGGCGCCCGCGGCGATGGCAATCCCGCCGAGCCCCCAGTGTCCCCGCGACGCGCCGATGTGACGAATTCTTCATCGCGGCGGCGGCCGAGCCGCAACTCCGGACCGCGATGCTGGCGACAGACAGCAAAGGGCCGGTCTCCCAGCCGGCACCCGAGATCCAGCCGTGGAGCACGATCCACCGATGACCGATCCCTTCGAGCCGACCGCACCGTCGCCGGCCAATCCACCCGCCGTGCCCGACGAGGCCGACGCCGCAGACCTCGTACTCGCCGGCCGCTCTGCGGCGCCCGGCCTGGACCGACGTGGCAATCGAGGACGACGCGGAGAACGTCGCCCCGCCGACACCCCGCACCTGGTACGAGCCGGAGCGCGCCCCGGGCGGCCGCGCGACCCCGGCCGCCGGCACGACCGCCCACCGCCGCGGCGGGGCCGCCGGCGTGGTGTTCGCGGCCTCCCTCGCGGCGGCCGTCGTCGGCTCGCTCGGCACGTACGGCGTGCTCTCGGCGACGGGCGCCCTCGACCATCCCGCCGCCACGGCCGCCCCGGCCGCCCTGGGCCAGCAGGCCACCCAGCCGCTCCCCGTCGCGATCGACGAGAGCTCGGCGATCACCCGCGCGGCCGAGAAGGTCTCACCGGCGATCGTGACGATCGCCGTGAGCGGCGCCGCCGGCAATCCCAACGACCCGTTCGGCAGCATCCCCCAGTCGGGCGTCGGCTCCGGTGTCATCTTCGATTCGAACGGCTGGATCATCACCAACAAGCACGTCGCGGCCGACGCGAAGACGCTCACCGTGACCCTCGAGGATGGGCGCGTCTTCAACGGCACGGTCTACGGGATCGACACGCTCACGGACCTCGCCATCGTCAAGGTCGAGGCGACCGGCCTCCCGACGGCGCCGATCGGCGACTCCTCGACGGCCAAGGTGGGCCAGCTGGCCATCGCCATCGGCAGCCCCCTGGGGACCTACACGAACTCGGTGACCTCGGGCATCGTCTCCGCCTTCGGCAGGACGATCCAGGTCCAGGACGGGACCGTGATCCGCAACCTCATCCAGACCGACGCCGCGATCAACCCCGGCAACTCCGGCGGGGGCCTCCTCGACTCGGCCGGCAACGTCATCGGCATCAACACGGCGGTCGCCCAGACGGCCGAGGGGATCGGCTTCGCGATCCCGATCAACATCGCCCGCCCGATCATGCAGCAGGCGCTCGCCGGCCAGGAGCTGGCCCGCCCGTGGATCGGGGTCTTCTACATCGCGATCACCCCGGCGGTCGCCGGGACCAACAAGCTGCCGGTCGAGAATGGCGCCTGGCTGACCGCGCAGGACGCCAACGGGCAGCCGAAGGATCCGATCGTGGCGGGCAGCCCGGCGGCGGCCGCCGGCCTCCGCGACGGCGACATCATCACGGCCGTGGACGGGACCGCGATCGACGGGCACACCCCGCTCGACGACATCCTGACCCAGTACGCGCCCGGGCGGACGGTCGCTCTCGACGTCCTCCGGGGCGGGCAGAAGCTGACCCTCACGCTCACCCTCGGGACACGGCCGGCCGCGGTCCAGTAACGAAGGCGGCGCGCCGGCCTCCTCCCCGGGCGCGACCGCTTCCATCCCTCCCTCCCCTGATCCCCGGTCCGGGCGGACCGGGGATCAGCGTGTGCGGCGGATCTCCACCCCGGCCCAGGCCAGCTCGCCGGGGAGCGGCGCCTCCGGCTTGCGCACCCGGACCGTGACGGCGCTGGCGGGCGGGCTGCCCGCCAGCACGTCGGCGGCGATCCGTTCGGCGAGCGTCTCGATGAGGGACACGTGGGGGCCCTCGACGACCGCGCGGGCCGCGGCGAAGACGGCTCCGTAGTCGACGGTGCGCGCCAGGTCGTCGGTCGCGCCGGCCGGGGCGAGATCCAGCTCGACGACCACGTCCACCTCGAAGGGCTGCGGCCGCTCGGCCTCGAACGGGAGGACGCCGTGGCGGCCGGCGAAGCGCATCGCCCGCAGCTCGATGCGGTCGCTCACCGGTCGCCCTCCCAGGCGGCGGGACGCCAGCCGCGCACGACGGCATCTGCCATCCGTGCCGCGCGCACGTTCGCCCGCACGTCGTGGACGCGCACGAGATCGACGCCGGCCGCCACGCCGAGAACCGTAGTGGCAAGCGTCGCCTCGACCCGCTCGTCCGGCGGCAGGTCGAGCACCCGGCCGAGGGTCGACTTGCGCGACGTTCCGAGGAGGACCGGGCGGCCCAGCGCGCGCAGGGTCCCGAGCTCACGGAGGAGCGCGAGGTTGTGCGGCGGCGCCTTCCCGAACCCGAACCCGGGATCGACGATGAGGCGCTCCCAGGGAACGCCCGCCCGGACCGCGCGCTCGAGGGCGCGCTGGAGATCGGCCACGATCTCGGCCATGAGCGCCATGTAGCGGGGCTCGGCGCGGTTGTGCATCACCACGAGAGGGATCCCGCGCTCGGCCGCCACGCGGGCGAGGCCGTCGTCCGCGGCGACGCCCCAGACGTCGTTGAGGAGGTTCGCCCCGGCGTCGACCGCGGCGGCGGCCACCGACGGCTTCGTGGTGTCGATCGAGAGCGGGACGTCGGGCAGAGCACCGCGGAGGGCCCTGATCACCGGTACGACGCGGGCGGCCTCCACGGCAGCGTCAACGACGGCGTGGCCGGGCCGCGACGACTCGCCGCCGACGTCCAGGAGGTCGGCACCCTCGTCGACCATGCGGCGGGCCAGGGCGAGGGACGCGGCCACCGGATCGCTCCCGACCGCCAGCAGCCCGTCGCCGGAGAACGAGTCCGGGGTCACGTTGAGGATCCCGATGACGAACGTGCGAGTTCCCCAGGCGAAGGTCCGCGGGCCGATCGCCAGCGGCGCCGGCGTCCCCGGCAGGCCGGCGCCGGCGTCCGGCGGCAACGCGAACGAGGGGGTCGCGGCGCCACCGCCGAGGTCCGGGTCGGGCGCCACGACGCCGCGCTCGGCGGGGAGGGCACGGTCGGGCGGGCGAAGGGGTTCGCTCATCGGCGCGATCCTACGCCGGGTCGCGGAGGTCCGGATCGTCGACGAGGAGCGCCCGCGCCGCCCCGACCAGGTAGAGCGACCCGGCGACCACCACCGGACCCTCGGCGCGGGCGATGGCCTCCGTGACGGCCGCAGCAGGCTCCGGGATCACCGCGACCGGTCCCGACCGCGCTCCCGCGACCGCGGCCCAGCGCGCCGCGAGATCCGCTGCGGGCAGCGCCCGCGGTCCCTCGACCTGCGTCGCCACGACCCGGGCCCCGGCGAGGGCGGAGGCAGAGGCGAGCGCACCGAGGACACCCTCCACGTCCTTGTCGCCCATGATCGCGAGCACCAGAGTCACCGGGGCCGGACGCGCTCCGCCGCCGCGCAGGAGCGGGCGCAGCTCGTCCAGGGCCGCCGCCAGGGCCGCCGCCCCGGCCGGGTTGTGGGCGCCGTCGAGCAGGACTTCCGCGTCGGCGCCGGCCGGACCGGCCCCGGGAAGCGCCACCAGCTCGAGGCGTCCCGGCCAGCGTGCGGCCGCGTAGCCCGCCCGCCGCGCCGCGGGCGACACGACGGCGATCCCGGCCCCACCGAGGGCGTCGAGGACGGCGTCCGCGACCGCGACGTTCGCCGCCTGGTGGCGACCCAGCAGGCCGACCCGCGTCCCGGCAAGGCCCGGCAGGTCGACGACGAGACCCGCGAGATCCATCGCGCGGACGGGTGCCGGCGCCACCTCGACGAGGGACGCCCCGACCCGGCGGGCGCGGCGCCGGACGATCGCGAGCGCCTCGCCGGCAACCCCGGTCACCGCGCGGTTCCCGCCCAGGATGATCGCCGCCTTCTCGCGGGCGATCGCCGCGACGGTCGGGCCCAGCCACTCCGTGTGGTCGAGGTCAACGTTCGTGATCGCGGCGACGCCGCCGTCCCAGGCGTGCGTCGCGTCGAGCCTGCCCCCTAGTCCCACTTCGACGATCGCCAGGTCGACCGCCTCGCCGGCGAACCAGGTGAAGGCGAGGGCGGTCATCAGCTCGAACTCCGTTGGCGGACCGTGGCGACGGGCAACGCGGTCGGCCGCGGGCAGGACCTCGCGCACCAGGTCCGCGAAAGACTCCGGGTCTATCGGGCACCCGGCGACGCGGAGCCTCTCCCGGTACGTGACCAGGTGGGGTTTCGGCGTGTCACCTGACCGCCGACCAGCGGCAACCAGGCAGGACGAGACAAGCGCCACCACGCTCCCCTTCCCGTTCGTGCCGCCGACGAGCGCGCCGCGGATCCCGAGCTCCGGGCTACTCAGCTCTCGCAGCAGGGCGCGGGTCCGGCCCAGCCCCAGCCGGATCCCGAAACGGCCGCGGGCCTGCAGGGCGGCCACGGCCTCCGCGTAGGAAGCGGGGCGAGCCGGCGGGGTCAGGCTCCGGAGCCCGGGCGCCCCCGGCGGGGTCACCGGGACAGCTCGTCCTCGTAGAAGACGCACTGGTTGAAGCGCGCCGAGACGCAGACGTCGTTGACGTAGCCCTGGTCCAGGTGAACCCCACCCCGCACCTGGCAGCGCGACACGTTCGTCTCCTGGCGCACGAGCGCCTTGAGGAGATGGGGCGCCTGGATGGGTATCGCCCCGCGGGCGCCACTGATGAAGAAATGCGGGCAGACGTTGCGGCGCAGGCTCGGCATCCCGAAGCCCAGCCGCGCGCCGCCGGCCGAGCGGGGGAGCGCGGCGGCGCCGGTGCCCTGGTGGCCCGCCGCCGGCGAGCGGAGACGGGGGCGGGCGTCGGCGGCGTTCGCCTGGAGCGCGGCCGCGCTGAACCACGGCGAGGTCATGGCGCGGCCGATCGGGGGGTACATCGGGCGGGTGGCGTGCGCGGGCCCGCCGCGTGGAGCGGGGAACCGTCCCGGGCCGGCGGCGATGGGCGAGAACGCGGCTTTCGGGCGGGCGCCGGGGTCAACCCCGATCACGGTCCGCATCGGGCCCGCCCCCGCCGCGGGAGCGGGACGCCGGGCGCCCTGCACCCTGGGCCCTTCGGCCCGCGTGATCGCAGCCGGCATCGAGGTTCGCCGCGGCGCTTCGCGCTCTGTCACTGCCTACCTTCCTCGCCGGAACGCCCCCGGACCTTCGCCGGGACCCTCAGCGTACACCGGACCGCACCGTCCGCGGGCGGCGCCGGCCACCGGGGCGGGCCGTGCGACAATGCCTCGCGATGACATCCCGCCGCGACCGGCCGAGCCAGGTGCGCCCGCGCCCGCCATCCTCTGGCCGGCCACGCCAGCTTCCTCCCGTCGCCTCGCCGCCCCGTCGTCGCGCGCTCAGTCGGGCAGCGCCCCCCCGAGCCGGCCCGCGGGCTGCCACTGCCGGCGCGGATCGCGCTTGTGGTCGCCGTCGTTGCCCTCGCGGCCGTCGTCGTCACCACCGTGACCGGCGTCCTGCCCCGCGTCGTCTCGGCGATCGGAACGGCGCTCGGGGGGATCGCCGACACGGTCGTGACGAGGCCGAGCCGCCAGCCCGACCCTCACCCCGATCCCGGCCCCGCCGACGCTGGTGGCGCCCCCGCGCGCCTACACGAACCAGCCGACGGCGACGATCGTCGGGACCGTGCCGCTCGAGGTGGTCGGGCGCGACGGGTTCCTCGTCCGGATCTACGTCGCGCTGCCCGACCAGGAGCCCGTGGCCGTGCGCGACATGGCGGTCGGCGGGACGCCCTCGTTCGTCGTGGAGAACCTGCCGCTCGAGCCCGGCCGCAACGACGTGACAGCCACGCTCGTTGGCCCGGGCGGAGAGAGCGAGACGTCGCCCGTCGTCACCTACGTCCTCGACACGTCCAAGCCGAAGATCACGGTCACCTCACCCGAGAGCGGCGCCACCATCAACGGCGAGACCGCCACGATCACCGGGAAGACCCAGGGCAACTCCGTCGTCGTCGCCCGCAACGAGGCCAACGGGACGTCGGCCACGGTCACGGCCGACGGGAAGGGCGCGTTCACCCTCGTGATCACCCTTCGCTCCGGCGACAACGGGATCGCCCTGACCGCCACGGACCCGGCCGGCAACATCGGGACGGCGGTCCTCGCCGTCCGCCGCGGCTCGGGGAGCCTGGACCTCGCGTTGAGCGCCTCCGCCTACCGGATCAGCGCGGCCCACCTGCCGCGCACCCTCGAGCTCCGCGTCCTGGTGACCGACCCGGACGGCGGCCTGCTCTCCGGGCAGCTCGTGAACTTCACGCTCTCGATCCCCGGCGTCCCCGCCATCACCGGCGACGGCACGAGCGACGAAACGGGCCTGGCGACGTTCCGGACGACGATCCCGGCCGGCGCGACGGAGGGAAGTGGCCTCGCCACGGCGTTCGTCAGCACGCTGGACTTCGGCGAGGCGTCGGCGCAGATCTCGATCACCATCATCCCGTAGGCGCGCGGCGCCCCGGAACCGGGACCGGACCACGCCGCGCGCGATCGCACGCCCGTTCGGTGCGCGCGCAGAACCCCTCGACATTCGGTGCGCGCGCAGCTACCATCCAGCCATGCCGAACTGGCGCTGCCCGCATTGCCGGACGCCCCAGCCCGAGGCCGCGCGCTGCTGGGTCTGCCGACGGTCGAGCACGAGCTGCGCGACCTGCGTCCACTACCGGCGCTCGGTGGCGCCGCTGATCGGCGGGACCTGCGGCCTCGAACCGCGGGCCATCCCGCTCCGGGGCAACGAGCTGCGGGGGTGCTGGCGCCCCGTCCCCGCCGGACGATCCGCGGGCCATGACGCGCTCCCTGGTCGTCGATCCGCTCGGGCCCGCGTTCGCGGTGCCCGGCGGCATCTGGGCCGACGTCGAGGCCTGACCCGCCCCGCGGGGCCGGGCCGGGCCGTTCGCGGTGCCCGGCGGCATCTGGGCCGACGTCGAGGCCTGACCCGCCCCGCGGGCCGGGTCAGGGCGCCGGCGTCGGGGTCGGCGTCGGCTCCGGGGTCGGCGTGGGAGTCGGCGTGGGAGTCGGCGCGGGAGTCGCGGGGGCGACCACCGCAAGGCGCAGGATCGATCCGTACGCGACCGCCTCCCCGGCGACCGGCTGCTGGTCGACGACGATCCAGTCGGCAGGGGCACCAGCGGGGTTGAAGCGCACCTCGAACCCCTGCGCGTTGGCCTGCACGGTCGCCTGCTCGACGGTCAGGCCCACGTACGTCCCGACCGCGACCGTCGGGGCGGGGGTCGGTGTCGGGGTCGGGTCGGTCGGGCGTCGGGCTGGGCGACGGGCTGGGCGACGGCTCGGGCCCCTTCGAGACCTCGTAGTCGATCTGCGTCCCGGTCGGCACGTCGAAGCCGGCAGGGAGCGCGGTTCCGATGACCGAGCCGGCCGGGATCGCCGGGTCGAAGGAATTGGTGCGCACCCCGAGCACCAGCTTCGCGTCGATGATGGCCCGGACCGCGTCGGCCTCGGCCATGCCGGTCAGCTGGGGAACAGCCACCATGTCCTTGCCCGAGACGACCTCGACCTTGACCGAGGCTCCCCTGTCGATCACGGCCCCGGCCTGCGGGTCCTGGCTGACGATCGTGCCCTCGCCCTTGTCGTTGCGCTTCACGTAGGTCGGCTCGAGGACGACGCCGAGCTGCTGGGCCGTCGCCGTCGCGTTGTCGAAGGACTGGTCGATGAACGAGGGGAGCGTGACGGTGCCGGGACCGGGCGTCGCCGCCGGGCCGTCCGCGGTGAGGATGCGGAAGAGGATGAAGCCCACGGCGACGAGGATCACGAGGCCCAGCAGGCCGGCCACCCAGATCCAGGGGCTGGTCCCCGCCGGCTCCTCGGGCTCGGGCTCGTCGTGACGAGCGGACGGCGGCGGCGGAACGGGCGGAGCCACTCCGACCGGCAGGGCGGCATAGGCGTCGGGCGGATAGGGCCGGGCGAGCGTGGCGCCCGCGGCCACGGCCGCGGCGGCGCGGACGGGCCGCGGAGCGCCCCCGTCGAGGAAGCCCTCCAGCGCCTCGGCCATCGCCGCCGCGCTGCCGAAACGGGCGGCGGGGTCCGCGCTGAGCGCCCGGCGGTCGATCGCCTCGAGGACCGGCGGCACGCTCGGTCGGACGGCCGAGACGAGCGGGGGCGGAGCCGAGATGCGGGCCATCGCCACGGCCGCCGCGCTGTCGCCCTCCCAGGGGCGCCGGCCCGAGAGGAGCTCGTAGAGCACGATGCCCAGGCTGTAGATGTCGGAGGCCTCGGTCGCCTGCTCACCGAGGGCCTGCTCGGGGCTGAAGTAGTGGACCGAGCCGAGGGTCACGCCGGGCAGCGTCAGGCGGGCGTCCGCCCACGCGCGGGCGATCCCGAAGTCGGTGACCTTGACGCGGCCGTCGGACGAGACGAGCACGTTGCCCGGCTTCACGTCCCGGTGGACGATCCCCCGGGCGTGCGCGGCGGCCAGGGCGTGGGCAACCTCCGCCGCAAGGCGCGCGGCCTGGCGGGGCGGGAGCGGGCCGTTGCGGGCGAGCAGCGTCGCGACGTCCTCGCCGTCCACGAGCTCCATGACGATGTACGGGCCGGCGGCGTCCGTGCCGAAGTCGTAGACGCCGACGATGTTCGGGTGGCTGAGGGAGGCGGCCGACTGGGCCTCCTGCTTGAACCGCGCGACGAAGTCGGGGTCGCGCCCGTACTCGGGATGGAGGACCTTGACCGCGACCTCGCGGCCCAGCTGGGCGTCGATGGCGCGGTAGATCTTCGCCATGCCGCCCTGGCCCAGGAGCTCGACGAGCCGATACCGGCCGCCGAGCACGTCGCCGAGCGCTGCCACTCCTGGCTCTCCCTGGCTTCGGTCGTCCGCCGGACGGATCAGAGCTCGAGGCCGCGGAGGTAGTCCGCGAGCTCGGGGCCCAGGTCGGGCCGCGCCAGCGCGAGCTCGACCGATGCCTTGAGCCAGCCCATCGGCGTGCCGGCATCGTAGCGGGTTCCCTCGAAGGCGTAGCCGTGGACCGACTGCTCCTCCATGAGCGCCTTGATCGCGTCGGTCAGCTGGATCTCGCCGCCCGCGCCCCGCTGCGTCTGCTCCAGCTTGTCGAAGATCTTGGGCGTCAGGACGTAGCGGCCGATGATGGCCATGTTCGAGGGCGCCTCGCCGGGCGCGGGCTTCTCGACGACCCGGTCGGCCTTCCAGAGGCGGCCGCCGAAGCCGTCGACCTGCGTCCCCCCGATGACGCCGTAGCGCCCAGTCTCCTCGGGAGACACCTCCATCACGGCCACGACCGAGCCATGGGTCTGGTTGTAGGCGTGGATCAGCTGGCCGATGCAGGGGCGCTCGCCGACGACGACGTCGTCCGAGAGGATCACGGCAAACGGCTCGTGGCCCACGATCTCCTTGGCCATCAGGACCGCGTGGCCGAGGCCGAGCTGCTCCTTCTGGCGAACGTAGGCGATCTGGGCGAGATCGCTGATGTGGCGGATCTGGCGCAGCATCTCGATCTCGCCGCGCTCCTCGAGGAGGTGCTCGAGCTCGTAGTTGGTGTCGAAGTGGTCCTCGATCGCCCGCTTCTGGCTCGAGGTGACGATGATCACCTGCTCGATGCCCGCGGCAACGGCCTCCTCGACGGCGTACTGGATCACCGGCCGGTCGACGAGGGGAAGCATCTCCTTCGGCTGGGCCTTGGTGGCGGGAAGGAAGCGTGTGCCCCACCCGGCGGCGGGGAAGACGGCCTTGCGAACGCGCATTGGACCTCGGTCGTGGGAGGGGTTGGGCGGGCCTGGAGCCCGGGCGGGGTGGATCCAAGTATACCCGCGGGTTCCGGGCGGCCCGGCTGGCGCTCAGGCGGCTCCGCTCGCCGCCTCGTGGGGCTCGGCGTCCTCGCCGCCGCGCTGGAGCAGGGCCGCGGCCGCCAGCACCATGACCCCGCCGCCGACCTGGACGGGGCCCAGCCCCTCGGCCAGGAGCAGAGCGGCGAGAAGAGCCCCGAAGACCGGCTCCAGGAGTGCCACGATCGACGCCTTCGTCGGCCCGATGGAGCGGATGGCCAGCAGGAATAGGACCGCGGGTATGGCGGCCCCGCCGATCCCGGCCCAGAGGAGGGCGGGCAGGGCCGTGGGATCCCGCAGGGGGAGGGTCGCAACCTCGCCCGCGCCCGTCGCGAGAACCAGCGCAAGGAAGCCGGCCGCCGTGACGGCGATCACGCCGAACGTCGCCTCCTCCGACGGGATGGCGCGGAAGCCGCGCCGGCCCAGGAGGACGTAGATCGCCTGCATCGCCGCGGCGAGCAGGGCAAGGCCGAAGCCGAGGGCATCGAACGCGACGCCCGCGGTCGCTCCTCCCAGGACCACCACGGCCATTCCGGCGAGGGCCAGGACGAGGGCCGCTGCCCGCATCCTGGTCAGGCGCTCCTCGCCGAGGGCCACCGCGGCGATCGCGACGAGCGCCGGGTACGTGTACAGCCCGAGAAGCGCCAGGGCGATGCTCATCCGCTCGAAGGCCGAGAAGATGGCGAGGTTGAGCACCACGCCCGTCCCCCCGGCGAGCCCCAGCGCCGCGAGGGCGCGAGGCGGGAGCGCCCGCCAGCGGACCCGGTCGCGGCCGCGGGCGTGGAGGAACCCGAGGAGCACGCCGAGGGCCACGGTCCCGATGGCGGCCCGCCAGAAGATGAACGCGAGAGGGGTCAGCCCGGCGTCGTAGGCAGCCCGTGAGATGGGCCCGAGCGTCCCGAAGAGGCAGGCCGCGAGCGCGACGGCGGCCGTTCCGCCGGGGGCGCCCCGGGCCGGGCTCACCGCGCCGTTCCGCCGTTGCCAGCACCCGGCAGGGTCATGGCGGAAACGGTGGAGGCCACGGGTGGGGACCTCGGCGTCCGGCCGGACGGGCCGCCGTCAGGCCGGGACGAGCTCGTGGTCGTCCCGGTGGAGCCCGTCGCAGAGGCCGAGCCGCGGCTCGTCGCCCGGGACCGCGATGGGGCGCATGAGCTCGCGCACCGCGGAGCGGCGGCAGAAGAGGTAGCCGCGGTCACGCATCCAGGCGCGCGTGCAGGCCGGGTCGCGGTGGAACTGGTAGGGGCCCGGATTGATGGTGGCCGTCCCCGCCCAGGTCCGGGCGACCTCGGTCGCCACCACGTCCATCACGCTGACCCGGAACGGCGTGCCCTCGATGACGCCGCTGCACCCGCGACAGCGGGTCGCGACATTGTCCTCCTCGAGGGTGGGGATCCGGATCCCCATGATGTCGAACGGCACGGACGGAGAATAGCAGAGGCCCCCGGGCCGCCGTCGAGCTGGCGGGCGCCCGACAGGCCCCGCGGCCGGGCAATGGAGCCCACGGCCCGGCGTCGGGCGCGATCGGCGCTGTCATCACCCATCGCGCGTTTCACTCTGGGTAGATTGGACGTGTGGCCCCCGCCGAACAGCCCAGGGACAGGAGGCGCCCGCCGCGGCACGATCAGCCCGCGATGTGCAGCCAGTTCGATGTCCTCCACGACGATCCGCCGATTGCGTGGCCCTCGACCGCGCCGAAGCGGGAGCGCGCCGCCAGCCGGCGTGAGGCTCGCGCTCGGCAGCCCGCTCGGCAGCCCGGTATTCCGGTCGTGACCCAAGGCGCGGCGTATGCGGCCCCATTTGCGGACGAGCTGACGCTCCGCATGCTCTTCGGCGACCGCTGAGCCGGCTGGTGGCAGGCGGCGCGGAACGTCACCCCGGGCCGCAGCTCCCGGTACCGAACGTGGCCAGCGTGATGCCGAAAGGCACATCGTTGTAGTAGGCAGCGGCGCACACGCCCGCGATGCGGCTGGCCCGGCCGAACTCGATGCCGTCACCGGGTCGCGAGAAGGTGACCGTCGACCTGGGCGCATCGCCAGGAACCAGAACTCGGGGACCGAAGTACTCGATGAAGCTGTAGAGGCGCGTGAAGCTCGCGGGAGCGGCAGGCCCGGGCTTGAGGTCCGCGATCCAGAGGACGCTGCCGCCCGGCAGCACGATCTCGCCGCGCAGCCAGCCGTCGGTCACCTGCGTCACGCGATAGACGTATCTGTCTCCGTTCACGATTTGCCGCGCCAGGTGGATGCGACAGCTGGCACCGGCGCCCGTGTCGAAGCCACCCTCGCAGATGGGATTCGGCGTGCCGTTCGTCAGCGGGCGGATCGTCACGCCCGTGCCGCCCAGGCTGAAGAGGGCTGTCGGCCCAACCTCCCACCGACCGCGTTGCCGCCATTCTGGACCCCGATGTAGCCACCGTCCCACGCGAGCGCGGCGAAGGTCGTGCGGCCGAGCTGCATGATGTCCACCGACTGGTTGAGCGTCGGAACGGAGCCGGACCACTCCAGGTACGCCGATGCGCAGGTGTCGAAGGCCCCGTCGCACCACGTGTCCAGGTCCACTGGGAGAGGCGTGCCTGTCGTCGCGGGTGTCGGCGTCGGTGTCGGTGTCGGCAGCTTGAACGACCCGCGGCGCGTGCCGACCAGGATCGACATCGGGGTCTTCACCATCCTGGCCTGGCTGGTCGTGAGGGCGAAGGTCGTGGCGATCTTGCCGTAGCTCGACGTCGTCATGCGCCTGGACAGAATGACGGTGCCGGGGGTGGAGCAGGTGCCGCGCCGGAGAGAGACCGCATACGTGGTCCTCGCGCGGAAGTTCCTGGCGGCGATGCTCAGGCGGGTCGAGGTTCCGATCACGACTCTTGCGTCGCCGTAGGACGACCCTATCCGGGCCGTCCAGGTCGTCGTCGCGTCCGCGGGGGGAGCCAGAATTGCGGCGCCAGGAACGCAATCGCGGCCGCCATGATCGCGATCGACTTCATGCGCTTCGCCTCCCGTGGCGGACCGTAGGCGTGTGGCAGGACGCCGGGCAGAGCCGAACGGCCTCCGGTTGACCGGTCCGCGTCCATCCTCCAGGGAGGTCGCAACGCTCGGCGGAGCGAACTCGCATGGCCAACTCGCCGTTCGCGAGCTCCGCCTGGGATTGCCCGACCCGCGCTGCACAATCCGCTGCGGAGCCCGACATTGGCTGACGGGCCTTGCCACGATGGCAACAAGGGCCGTCCAGCCTCGACACCATCTGCCCATGGCGTGGCCGCGTGGCACGCCGTGGTTCAGGGCCGGGATGGATCCTCGCGCGACAGCAGATAGAGGGCCATCACGAGCGGCGTGCGTGCGAGCACGCTGTGCTTCGTGTCAGCGGCCATCCGGAGCCACGTTCCGGCCGTTGCGGCGTAGGCATCGTCCCCGGCCGTGAGGTCGCCCTCGCCGGAAAGGACATGGATGATCGCCGGGCGAGCCGAGGTGTGCTCGGACAGCTGCTCGCCCGCGGCGAAAGCGAACAGGATCAGCTCGACTCCGGCCTCGTCCGAAAGCGTCTGGCTGTGGATCCCGCGGGCCGGCACGGGGGCTTCGGCAGCCAGGTTGGGGAAGAACGTGTGGGTCGTGCTCATCGCCCCACGATAGCTCAGCCGCGGCGTCCTCTGGTCATGCACTGGTCCGGCCTGCCGACCGGCCGATATCGGCCCGATCTGGCATCCAGTCGAGCGTCGGCGCCCGTGTAAGCCGTGGGTGAGGGGCGATCGGTAGGGTCCAGTGCGTGATCGACTACACGTGGGATGCGGACAAGGAGATAGAGAATGTCCGGCGCCGCGGCATTTCGTTCGACGAGGCCCGCACGGTGCTTCGCGGGTACCTCAAGTTCACCTGGTTCGACGAACTCCATTCAACTGAGGAGCCCCGGTTCAAGACCATCGGCTACTCGGACCTCGGCAGGATCCTGGTGGTGGTAACCTCCGAGGACGGGGTGCGACCCCGGATCATTTCCGCATGGCGCGCCTCGAAGCGCGAACGTGATGCGTACCAACGACGACGGTAACCCCGACTTCGCCGACATCCTCGAATCCGGGAAAGTGGAGATCGGGCGGTATGCCCGGATGGAAGCCGCAGGCTTCGGCATCGTCATCGACGGAGCGGTCGAGTACTCGCTCCGGTTGACCCCCTCCAACAAGATCCTCGGCCGCTTCGTGTCGACGCGCGAGGCCTGGCCGGCGGTACTCGCCGCGGTCGAGCGCGGGATGCCGTCCAAGTGCCTCATCCTTGACTGGCACTGGGCGAATGGCAGGCGCGGCCGAGTCAGTTCCGGGCGGCTGCTTGTATCAACCGCTCGGTCCGGGCTCGGGCTCGATGTCGAACAGGATCGCGTGCGCGCAGCCAGCTGAGCGCGCCTTCTTTCGCGGATCCCAACTCCACCCGCATCATTTCCGCATGGCGCGCCACGAAGCGCGAACGAGATGCGTACGGACAACGCTGACGTGGACAGTTCCCCCGAGTACGACTTCAGCAAGGGCGAGCTTGGTCGATACTCCCGGCGCCCTGGCGAGGGCCTCGACATCCGGATCGACGGAGCGATCGGGTACTCGCTCCGCCTCATCCCTTCGAACAAGGTCGTGGGACAATTCTCGTCCACGTTCGACGCTTGGCCAGCGGTCCTCGCCGAGATCGAGCGCGGGATACCGGCGAGGTGCCTCGTCCTCGACTGGCACTGGGCGAACGGTCGTCGCGGCCAGGTGAGCGCCGGTCGCCTGCTCGTCTCTGTGGCTCGGTCGGGACTTGGGCTCAACGTCGCACAGGATCGGGTGCGCACCGCCAGCTGATCGCACATTCTTCCGCGGACCCCGGGTCGTCCCGCATCATCTCCGCATGGCGCGCCACGAAGCGCAAACGAAATGCGCAAGCAATACCCCCTGAACGGGATCGTCCCTTGGTGAGCAAGCCACACTTGGCACAATGCCAAGTGTATTTGACATCCCTGCCCGCGGCGCTGATGATGGGCGGCGATGCCGACCGAACGCGAACCTCGCCTCTTGAACCGACTCCGAGTGGCGCGCGCGGAGTTGGACCTCTCGCAGCAGCTGCTTGCCCGGGCCGCCGGGGTCAGTCGCCAGACGATCAGCTCGATCGAGACCGGCCAGTACTGCCCCTCCACACTGCTGGCGTTCCGGCTTGCCCGGGTCCTGGGTGTCCGCGTCGATGAACTCTTCCGGCTCGAAGGAGACGACCGATGAACCACTTGGTGGTGCGCGATGAGCGGGAGATCAGCGTCGACCAGGCCGCGGACCGCCTGTCGTACCTCGTGCTCTCGTTTGGATTGCTCGCAATCGTGACGTACCGGAGCTTCGCGGGCGGGGAGGCGCCCTGGGATCTCCTGGGCCTCGTCGTCCTGGGCGGTCTGGTTGGCACCTCGTACCGGATCCAGAAGAGAGCAGTCTCGCGGCGATGGGGGTTGTTGCTTGTCCTGACGGTCGCCGTCGCACTGGCGCTGGCGGTAGTCGTGACGCTCGCTACGCGGGCATAGTTCGCGAAGCTCCCCTCTCCCGACGTCATCGGCGAGGTCGCCGACCGGGCGGTTGTCGTCGGCCTCCCGGTCTTCGCGACGATGATCGGGCTGGGGAATTGGGCTGACAGTCGGACGGCCGGCCGCTACCGTCGCGGTGCGGACGACCCCGCTGGGTCGCGCACGCCCTGCCCTCCCGGGACGGCTGCCGTCTCGACCACCTCCCAGTGGGTGACCAGCGTCTCGCGTTCCACCAGGAACGCGTCGTCGGCCGGGTAGAAGACCGCCCGCTCCGGATCCGGGCCGGCGAAGCGCCGGACCGCCACCTCGTCCTCCCAGAAGGAGATGAACTCGAACTCCGCCCGTTCGCCCACGCTGCGACGGAGGACGAGCACGCCAAGGTTGCCGGGCAGCGCCCGGCAATCCGCGACGCCCGTCTCGCGCAGGTATGCGGCATACGGCTCGGCGTCGATCCCGACCGTCGCCCCGCGCCAGGTCCTTGCGATCATCAGTCGCCCTCCTCGCGGCACGCGCCGGCGTCGGCGACGTCGGATCGCAGCGCCCACCACGCCTCGACGGTCGGGCGCTCCAGTGCCCCGGCGTCGGCGGCCCCGCCGAAGGGCAAGGCGCTGGCGCCCGAGATTCGATCGCCCATCGTCAGGGGACCTCCGCTCGAAGCGTGACCGTGATCGACAGGCGTCGGGCCTGGAGCCTCCAGCATCGAGCGCGAACCGGCAGGGTCGGTCGTGTCGCGGCCGCCCGACGCGTTGCCCTCGGCCCGGCAACCGGCGCGATCGCACGAGCAAGGCGTTCCCGGTCCGCCTCTGCGCGAAGATCGCGGCACCTCTCCTCGGCGATCCGGTGGAGCGTTGACCAGTCCTGCATCCTCGGCGTCCTCACCCCGGCCAGCCTCGCTCGGCCCCAGTCACGGTAACCCTCATTCACTATATGCCGGTGTCTTGCAGCGTAAGCGAAAGGTGCTAACCTGTCAAGTGTTATGACCGGTTTCGCAGAGCATCCCGCGCAACGTGTCGGGCTCGATCTCGCGTCCACCGAGATCGCCGGGTCGGCGCCTGTCGACTCGCCCACGGAGGCGGGCGGGCGGGCGGGCGCGTCCGGGGCCATCCTCAGGATCCGAGCCTTCGTCAACACGCTCGACCTCGAAGGCGGGGTCGACGAGCTCGAGGACCCGGCTGCGCTGCGAACGTGGCTCGCGGTCAACGATCTGCCCGGCGGCGACGCCCGCCTGACCCGCGACGATCTCTCCCGGACGCTCGCCGTTCGCGAGGCGCTGCGGGAGCTCCTGGCCGGCAATGCCGGGCACGGGGTCGACCCGCAGGCGATGGCGAGGCTCGACGCCATCGCGGCGGCCGCACCGCTTGCGGTTCGTTTCGCGCCCGACGGTCGCCCTGCCCTCGAGCCGCAGGGCGGGGGCGTTGACGCGGCGCTCGGCCGGCTCCTCGCCGACGTCGTGGCGTCGGACCTCGTGGGTTCGTGGGCCCGCCTGAAGGTCTGCCGGAACGAGGCTTGTCGCTGGGCGTTCTACGACGGCTCGAAGAACCGGTCGGGCGCGTGGTGCTCGATGGCCGTCTGCGGCAACCGGATGAAGGTCCGCCGCCACCGGCGGCGCGTGACGGCCGAGACGCACGAGGCGCGAGATCCCAACGTGCAACTCCGCGGTATCGGTTGACCCCGATGACCGGCCCGGGCGGACCCGGTCCAATGGCGTGGCCGCGTGGCACGCTGTGGTTCAGGGCCGGGATGGATCCTCGCGCGACAGCAGATAGAGGGCCATCACGAGCGGCGTCCGTGCGAGCACGCTGTGCTTCGTGTCAGCGGCCATCCGGAGCCACGTTCCTGCCGTTGCGGCGTAGGCATCGTCCCCGGCCTTGAGGTCGCCCTCAGGGATGCTCAATCGTCCGGCATGACGACGCCCGTGGATTTGTCCCGGGGGTCTATTCGCGGGCGCAACGCTTGGCGAATCCATCGATATCCACCGAAGAGAACGAGCCATCAGTTCGATCAATCGTACGCCGTCGCTTGGCAGGACAAGGCCTCCCAGGAGGATCGACACTATGAACCCATCGCGTCGGTCAACGACCGGAGCCGCGGCGACAGGACGTCTCGGGCTTCCTGCTGGCTCGGGGTGGCTACGACGCCGGGAGGACGATCTTCGACGGCCAGGGTCCGGGGCTCCGACCGTCCTGGGGACGGCCAAGGAGGTAGCCCTGGCCATATCCGATCCCGACTTCGCGCAGCGCCTGGAGCTCGGCTGCGGTCTCGATCCCTTCGGCGATGAGCCGAAGCTTGCGCTTCACCGCGAAATAACCCATCCCGGCGGTCAGCGCCTGGCGGGCGGGATCGGCGTCGATCCCGCGGATGAGCCCGATGTCGAGCTTCACGAAGTTGGGCGCGAGCTCGAGGATGTGGCGGAGGCTGGCGTAACCGGCGCCGGCATCGTCGACCGCCAGGCGGACGGTCGGGCCGAGCGCGTCGAGCTCGTGGCGGAGCGCCGGGTAGTCGTCGATCACGACGTGCTCGGTGATCTCGAGGACGATCGCTCGCTCGCGTCCGCCCAGCAGCGCCCGGAGCGCCCCCGATCCGACGAGCACCGGCGAGGCATTCAGGCTGAGGTACGCCCTGGACGGAAGGATCGCTGCCGCCTCGAGGGCGGCGCGGAGCGTGGCCATCTCGAGCTCGATTCCGAGCCCGACGCGGACCGCAAGGGCGAAGGTGGCGTCCGGCGGGATCCGGTTGCCGAAGCGGCTGAGGGCTTCGTAGCCCACGACTGCTCCAGTCCGGAACTCGACGATGGGCTGGAAGAATGGAGTGAAGTCCGCGGCGTCGATGATCGCGTGGACGCTCGCCCGGGCGTCTTCCTCGCGATGGCGCGCCTCGAGCCCGGGAGCGATGAGCGCCCCGACGATCGCGCCGAATGTGGTGAGGGCCGGCAGCCGCTCGATGATCTGGTCTGCCTTCAGCGCATCGTGGGCGCCGAAGCCGATGACCCCGACGATGCCATGCGGACTCTTGAGCGGAGCGGAGACGGTGCTGCGCAGGCCGGTCGTGGTGATCGCGTCGCCGAAGGCGCCGTCGTCGGGCCGGGCCTGCCAGGCCTCGACCCACGGCCCGGTCGAGGCCCGCTCGCGAAGGTGGCGCGCCCGGACGTCGGGAACGGCGGTTCCGGCCGCCAGAACGAGTCCGATGCGTCCCGCGGCGGCGAGGACCCTCCCGTGGTTGCCCCAGAGCCCTATCGCCCAAGCCGAGTCGATCCCCGGAAGCCTGACGATCTCGGCACAGGCCGTGGCGGCGATCACTTCGGGCTGATCGGCCGGATCGATCTGCGCGAGAGCCGCCTCGATCGTCTCCCGCTCACGGGCGTCGCGCGCGAGCGCGCTCTCGAGGATGCGCTCCCGGGTGACGTCCCGGTCTGTCTGCATGTAGTTGACGAGGCGGCCGGCCGCGTCGCGGATCCCCGAGATCACGGCCTCGACCTCGACCAGGGTGCCGTCCTTCCGCCGGTTGACGATCGAGCCCGTCCAGGTCTTGCCCGCCACCACCGAAGCCCAGATCTCATCAAAGAAGGCCCGCTCCTGGCGGCCGCTGTTGAGGATCCCCGCGTAGCGACCGATGATCTCGTCGGGCTCGTATCCGTACAGCCGGCTGAATGACCGGTTGGCGTACCGAACCGTCTTGTCGACATCCTGCATCCAGACCGCATCGGCGGTCTGCTCGATTGCCCAGGCAAGCCAGGCTCGCTCCACGTTCGCCGCGACGAGTTCGGCGATGGTGGCCCGCAGCGCCTCCTCCGCCTGCATGCGCTCCGCGATCTGCTGCTCGAGCGCCTCATTCGCCTTCTCGAACTGCAGCATCTTGTCTTCGAGCTTGCGGACGAGGGCTTCGCTGTAGTGCCTGAGGATGCTCCTGTCTTCGCCCCGGGGTTCCTTCGGCGAGACCGGTTGCCCGGCTTCGGCCCGAGCGAGAACGGCGAGGACCGCGGCCAGGAAGTCCTCCGGCTCGGCCGGCTTGGCGATGAAGGCATCCGCGCCAAGATCCAGGGCCAGCTGCTCGTCTTTCGGATCGGTGTACGTCGCCGTGTAGAAGATGAAGGGAACACGGCCGAGGCGATCGTCCGCCTTCCAGTGGCGGCACAGCGTGAAGCCGTCCATGACCGGCATGAGGATGTCCGAGATGATCAGATCGGGTGGATCCTGGCGGGCCTTCTCGAGGGCCTCGGCCCCGTTGTGCGCCAACTCTACCCCGAAGCCCTGGCTCTCCAGAAGCACTCGCAGGAGGTAGAGGTTCTCGTCGTGGTCATCCACGACCAGAAGACGTGTCACTGTGAGCCTCCCACGTCCTGCGGGCGCAGGTAGCCCTCGACTTGCGAAACGAAGGTGTCTGGGTTGATCGGCTTCTCCAGATACCCGTCGCAACCGGCGGCCAGAGCCTTCTCCCGGTCGCCCAACATCGCATATGAGGTGACGGCCACGATCGGGGTGCTCGCCAGAGACGAGATCTCGCGTAGAGCGCGGGCCACGGCGTAGCCGTCCATGCCCGGCAGCTGGATGTCGAGCAGGATGAGGGCCGGGCGCTCCTGGCCGGCGAGTTCGATTCCCGCGGGCCCGTCGGGAGCCATCACGACCTCATGGCCGTGCTTCTCCAGGAGAAACGTCACCAGGTAGCGGTTCTGCTCGTTGTCCTCGATCAGCAGAATCTTCGTTGGCACGAAGGCCTCCTCCCTTCATCGGGCAGGATGAGCGTGAAGGTGCTGCCCACACCATGCTCGCTCTCGGCGCGGATATCGCCGCCCATCAGGTCCGCCAGCCGCCGGCAGATCGCCAACCCCAGGCCGGTGCCCTCGTGATTGCGGGCCAGGCCGGTGTCGACTTGCCTGAACGGCTGGAACAGCCCTCGCAGATCCTCGGACCTGATGCCGATGCCGGTATCGCGCACGCTCAAGCGCACGCGTTCCCCCGGATCCACGTCTGCCACGAGCGTGACACCGCCTGTCTCGGTGAACTTGATCGCGTTGCCAAGGAGATTCAGCAGGATCTGCTCGACCCGGCGCCGGTCGCTCGTGATCTCGCCCAGGGCAGGAGCCAGTTCGGCGGAGAGCGTCAGCCCCTTCCTGTCTGCCAGCGGTCTGATCGTATCGACCACGTGCTCGACCGACGCCCGCAGATCGAACACCTCGCTGCTCACCTCCAGCTCGCCCGCCTCGATCTTCGAGAGGTCGAGCACATCGTTGATGAGCTCCAGGAGATGCCTGGCGCTCCCGCGAACCATGCCTATCTGCTTGGCCTGTTCCGCGTTCAAGGGGCCGGCCAATCCCTGTTCCAGGATCCCGCTGAATCCGATGATGGAGTTCAGCGGCGTGCGAAGCTCGTGCGACATGGTGGCGAGGAACGCCGATTTCAGCCGGTCGGCGACCTCGGCGTGCTCCTTGGCGACCGCCAGCTCGGCGGTGCGTTCGACCACGCGCTGCTCCATTTCCTGGTTGGCCTGTCTCAGTTCGCGGGTGCGCACGTTCACCTGATGCCTGAAGAGAAGAGCTCCCACGAGGCTCATGAAGAGAGCGACGACCCAGAACAAGCCCGAGGATCTGCAGCCATGTCGGGAAGGTGAACGTGACCTTCTCGGACGTCCATCTCTTGAGCGACTGGTAGTACGCGGATTGCGTGTCTTCCTTGAGACTGCAGCAGATCGCGGTCGATCGCCATCGAGCAGCTGCTTGGGGTCGCCCTTCGATGCGGCGAAGAAGAGATCGGAAGGGTCGAAGATGACCGCGGTATCTTCTAGCCCCACGTCTCTGGCATGCATCAACCCATAGAACCGGTTGGTGATGACCGCGTCGGCCTCGCCGTTGACGACCATCTCGAACGCAGTCTCGTAGTCGGGCGCGGAAACGAGGGTGACGCTCAGGCCGAAGCTTCCGACCATCCCCGCGAACGTCGCCTGCTGGATCGAGCCCTCCAGGACGACGACTCGTCTTACCGTTCAGATCCAGCAGCGACCGGATCCCGCTGCCCTGGCGGGCATACACCTGGGACCAGGAGGACAGCACCGGAGATCTTGTGAAACGAATACGATCTCGCCCGATCTGCCGAGTAGGCCACGTCGGGCATGAGATCGATTTCGCCGGTCGTCAGGCGAGCCAGGCCCTCTGCGAAGGTGCCGGACACGTAGTGAAGCGTCCAGCCTTCGCTCTTCGCGATGCTCTCGATGATGTCGATGAAGATGCCCGATGGCGCGCCGGATTCGGAGGTGAAGACCTTCGGGGAATTCTCGTAGACGCCCACGTTCACCACGAGATCACCTGGTGCCGCACGGGCGTTCGCTGACAGGATTCCGGGCCACAGGAAGGCCACCCACAGGACGACCAGCAGCGCGACGCGGCCGAAACGGGCGGGGCCCCTGTCACCGGCCATCGTTCGATGCATCCATTCCCGGCTCCTGTCGCGCAGCGGGGCCAACGGTACCCCATTGCGGACGGCGCTCGCGCTGGATCAGCGGCATGCACCCGATCGACGATCGTCGTGTCGTCCCAAGCGTTCGTGAGCGGGAAGGGGGGAAGTCATCGAAGTACCGAACGTACCGGAGCGTGTTGCCAATGTAGTCGATCCGCTTTGCCGACCGGCAATGGGCGCCCGCGTGCTTCGGGCACGCGCCCCGAGATCGTTCAGGCCTGAGGTTCGGCAACCCGACGCCTCGGCGACACCTAGAAGCGAGACGCGGCCACCTTCTGGGCGTGCGCGAAGTAGGCCGTCGCCGACGCGCGCATTCGATGGGCTGATCCGTCGAAGGCGCCGCCGCGCAGGAGCGGCCACCGGTCGCCCTGCGTGTCGAGCTCGGCGCCGATCGCGATCCAGATCCCTTCCCGGTAATGCGCCCGCCAGCCGAAGCGGCCGACCGGTCTGCCTCGCCGCCCAGCTGCAGCGCGACCTCGACTCGGAGCGCATGACGCGCATCCAGCGCCGCCTCTTCGAGGATGGCCGGCACCGGGGTCACGATCCGCTCGGCTACCGCAGCCTGCGCGACGGTGACGGCAGTCTCGTCCACCCCCGCGAGCTCGTCGATCGTGCCCGAGGAGGCCGCGGTCGTGCGCCGGGTCTGGCAGGAGCTCGCGCAGCGGTCGCTCGCCGAGGTGGCCGAGCTCATGAACCGCGAGGGCGTGCCGCACCGCGGCGGCGGCATGTGGACCCGCGAGTCGGTCAAGGACATCGTGCGCCGGGGCCGCATGTACCTCGGCTTCGTCGTCGAGAAGCGCGGCCGTGACGAGCGTCCCGGGCACCACGAGCCGATCCTCACCGAGGCGGAGTACCGCCGGACGATGGCCGCCATCGCGTCGCGCACCCGGGTGGGCAACAAGCCGCGACCCTTCCGCTCACTACGTGCTGCGCGGCCTGCTCCACTGCACCTGCGGGACCCGGATGCGCGGCGAGGCGCACCTCCAGCGCGGCACCGAGCGCCGCTACTACCGCTGCCCGACCCTCGGCTGCCGCGCCCGACGCTGCCCCGCCGACCGGATCGAGGAGGAGGTCCTGGCGAGCATCGCCGGCGGCGTGCTGCCGCAGGCGGTCATCGACGCGGCGCGGGCCGAGCTGCGGCGGCGCCTCGAGACCCCCGAGGTCGCGGTCGCGGGCCGCCAGCGGGCCCGGCTCCTCACGCGCCTCGAGCAGCTGAAGAAGCAGCACGCCTGGGGTGACTTGACTGACGCGGCCTACCAGGCCGAACGGGACGCGGCGCGGGCCGCCCTCGCGGAGCTGCCGGACGGTGACCGGATCCTGGCCTTCGATGCCTACCGGGCGCGCGTCCTCGCGTTGCCCGACGCGATCGCGGCGGCCTCGGCGGCGCGCCGCGAGGAGCTCTGTCGGATCGTGGTCGAGCGGGTGGTGGTGCGGGACCGGCAGCTGGAGACGATCGACTGGACTCCGCCAGCCCGGCCGTTCTTCGAAAGACAGCGGGAGTGCCCCCAAGGGGATTCGAACCCCTGATCTCCACCTTGAAAGGGTGGCGTCCTAGGCCTCTAGACGATGGGGGCGTAGCCGGCCGAGTCTATCAGGGGGCGCGTTGCCGTCGGTCGGCCGTCGGTCGGGCGGGCAGCCGCGTCGGGCGGGCAGCCGCGTCGGGCGGGCAGCCGCGTCCGTCAGCCGCCACCCCAGAGGAGGGCCAGGACCGCGGCCGCGGCGAAGCAGCCACAGGCCGCGATGCCTGCCACGCCGCCGACGATGGCAGCGAGGACGGAGCGGCCGGGGCGATCGCCCCGGGCCGCGCGCAGCGTCGCGATGGCGGCTGCGATCGCGAGGGCGGTGAAGACGATCCCGAGAACCGCCGCGCCCGAAGCGAGCATCGGGATCTGCGTGGCGTCGCGCACGGTGAACGCGTAGGCGAGGTAGCCCATGGACCCCGCGACCGCCACGAGGAGGATGACCCGCGTCGTCGTGATCCGCACCGGGCCGACGTGGGGGCCGATGCGCGCGCGCGTCCCGTCGGGATTGCGCCGGGAGACGTGGCCCGGGCCGCTCATGCCGCCGGCCGCGTGCGGTGGTAGATCGCGACGTTCCACGAGAGACGCGGACGCCGGCAGCGCGGCGCCCAGCGCGTCGCCGCGCTCGCCGAAGGCGTCGACGAGGAGCTCCCGGGCCAGCTCGATCGTGGCGAACGTCCAGAAGCAGTGCACGACGTGGATCCGGAACCCGCCGTCTCTCAGGAACGGACCGTCGCGCCTGCTCCAGCGCACGAGCTCTGCGGTGCGCTCGGCGCCCCGGACCTCGTCGAGGTCGTCGCGACCGTAGTCCTGGACGACGATGAGGCGACCTCCCGTGCGCAGGACGCGGTCGGCGGCCGCCACCGACGCCGGACACGGACCGGCGAAACCGGACCAGAGCCCGACGAGCACGTCCGCCGAGTCCTCCGGGAGGCGGTCGAGCAGGTCGGCGACTGCGGTCTCGTGCAGCGGATCGACGCCCGCGGGAAGAGAGATGACCATGACCCGGGCACCGGCATCGCGGAGCGCCGCCGTGGGGGCCGGCGCGTCCCCGGCGCGTCCCCCAGCACGATCACGTCGGCCCCGTCGCGGGTTCCCAAGCGCGACGAGGGCACGCGCGATCTTGCCCTCGGCGTCGAGCGCGGCGACGAGCCGCTCGGAGAGCTCGGGGCGGACAGGGGCGAAGGGGAAGTCGGCCACGTCAGAGGAGTATAGGGCCGGACCCGGGGTCACCCGCGGGGGCGCCGGACGCGGTGGCGCGGTCGTCAGCGCGGTCGTCAGCGCAGTCGTCAGCGCGGCCCCAGCACGAGCCCGGTCCGCGGGGCGAGCCACAGTGTCGCCGCTCCGTCGGGCCCCACGGCGACCGCGTCCTGGGCGGCGGAGGCGCCGTCGATCGCCAGGGCCGGGGCGATCGTGACCAGGTCGCGCCCGGCGAGAGCCGGGGCGATCGTGACCAGGTCGCGCCCGGCCAGCTCCGGGACCCCGATCTCGAGGGTGATCGCCTCGGTCCCGGCGTTGAGGACCACCAGGAGCGTCTCCTCCCGGGCCGTCGGATCGCCGGCGCCACCCCGCACGAGTGCGATCGCCGGCCCCGCGGTCCCGGCGACCCGGACGCGGTCCGCCCGCAGGGCGGGGTGCTCCCGGCGGATGGCGATCGCCGCGCGATGGAAGGCCCGCACGGAATCGTCGCGGCCCTCGGCGCCCTCCGGGAACCCGCGGCGGCAGTCCGGGTCGCTGCCGCCCTCCATCCCGACCTCGTCGCCGTAGTAGACGCTCGGCGCGCCCGGGAGAGCCATCTGGAGCAGCACGGCGAGCCGGAGCGCGGCAAGGTCGCCGGACAGGAGCGAGCGGACCCGCGGCATGTCATGGGACGAGAGGAGGTTCAGCATCGCCGCGTTGGTCTCGGGCGCGTAGGCCCCGAGGAGCTCCTCCAGGCGGCGCCCGAAGGCTGCGCCGTCGCCGGGATGGACGTGCGCAGACAGCTCGTGGTGCCCGGCCACGAGGCCCTGGTCGAGCGACGGCCCCCCCACGAACGAGAGGATTGCCTCGAGGAGCGGATAGTTCATCAGCCCGTCGAAGCGATCGCCGGCGAGCCACTCCGGGGCCACGTCCCAGATCTCGCCGACCAGGTAGGCGTCGGGCCTGACGGCCCGGCAACGGCGCCGGAACTCGCTCCAGAAGACGGGGTCGGCGATCTCGCCCGGCACGTCGAGCCGCCAGCCGTCGGCGCCGAAACGGAGCCAGTGCTCGGCGACGCCCCACAGCATCTCCCGGACGTGGGGGTTGTCGGTGTTGAGCTTGGGCAGCGCAGGGAGGCCCCACCAGGCGCGGTAGCCGAGGTGGTCCAGGCTCCAGTCGCCCGAGGTGTAGGGCCGCGGGTCGGCGGCGACCTCCTCCCACGAGGGCGTCGCCTCCGGGTAGGCGCGCAGCCCGCGCTCGTGCGCGAGGACCGCCGGCGAAAGGTGGAACCAGTCGCGGTACGGCGAGTCGGCGCCGGCCTCCAGCACGTGGTGGAACGCCCAGAAGCCGCGCCCGACGTGGTTGAAGACACCGTCGAGGATCACCCGCATGCCCCGGGCGTGGGCCGCGTCGAGGAGCTCCCGCAGCGCCGCCTGCCCGCCGAGGAGCGGGTCGACCGCCAGGTAGTCGTACGTGTGGTAGCGGTGGTTGGAGGCGGAGGCGAAGACCGGGTTCAGGTAGAGGGCGGTGATCCCGAGGTGGGCCAGCTCCGGGAGCCGCTCGGCGAGCCCGAACAGGTCCCCGCCCTTGAAGCCGTGCGCCGTCGGCGGCGCGTCCCAGGGCTCGAGCGGGCCGGGCGGCACGAGCCGCGCCGACCGCGCGAAGCGGTCCGGGAAGACCTGGTAGAAGACGGCGTCCCGGACCCAGCCGGGGATGTCGATGGGCATGGGTCTCCGTCGTTCGTGTCGTTTGAGCGTGCGAGGCTGGCCGCGCCGGCGAGCGCGGCGAACGCTCGCGACGATACCGCACCGGCCAAAGACCTCGAGGCCGCCGGTTGCGGCCGCTGGCCCAGTCTCGCCGGGTCCCCCCGCCCACCGGATCGACGTCTTCGGCTACCCTTTCGATCCCGGGTGCGAGCACGTCGGCGGTCCCCCTCCGCGACGCCCGCGCCACGCCTGCCGAGAGGAACTGCCGTGCGCCTCGTCGCTCACCTCGACGACCTCGACCTGCCCGTGACCGGCATCCTCGTCGGCGACCGCGTGCTGACCCTCGATGTCCTCGCCGAGCGGGCCGGCCTGCGCGAGGAGCTCGCCTTCCTCGACCCGCGAGGCCTCCTGGCCGAGGACGAGTTCCTCGTCGAGACCCGCGCCGCCTTCGAGCGCGCGCTCGCGGACGGCCTGGCCGGCGTTCCGGTCGCGTCGCTCCGCCTGGCTCCGCCCCTCGAGCCCGGCAAGATCGTCTGCATCGGCCAGAACTACTCGACCCACGTCCGGGAGCAGGGCCTTCCGTCGCAGACTCGCCCGACCCTCTTCGCGAAGTTCACCAACGCGATCGTCGGCGACGGCGACCCGGTGATCCATCCCGCGACGACGCACTGCCTGGACCTCGAGGCCGAGCTCGCCGTCGTCATCGGGCGGCGGGCACGCCGGGTGACGGCCGCGGAGGCACTCTCGCACGTCGTGGCCTACACGGCCGCCAACGACATCACCGCCCGCGACCTGCAGGGCGTCAAGCCCGCGCTCCGGGAGGGCGAGCGGGGCGACGGCCAGTGGCTGCGGGCCAAGGGCTCCGACACCTTCCTCCCGCTGGGTCCCTGCCTGGTGACCGCCGACGAGATCGGTGACGTGGGCAACCTCCGCGTCCGCGGCTTCCACACCCAGGCCTCCGGGCCCGCCGCCGGTCGCGAGATCAAGGTCCAGGACCAGCCGACCTCCGACATGGTCTTCCCGGTCGCGGACCTGATCGCCTTCATCTCCGGGAGCATCACCCTCGAGCCGGGCGACCTGGTGATCACCGGGACGCCGGCGGGCGTCGGCGCCTACCGCGAGCCGCCGGTCTGGCTGGTGCCCGGCGACGTGGTCCGCGTCGAGGTCGAGATGATCGGGTCGCTGACGAACCCGGTGGTCGACGCCGATGGTGAAGCTCCCGCCGGTTCGCCCGCGGCGCTCCTGCTGGCGAGCCTGGCGCGCGGCTGACCGGCGGCCGGGCCCTGCGCGCGGCCACGGCCGAGCGCGCGCCCGGCTTCCGCGCACGAGACCGCCGGAGGGCGCAGAATCGGGGGACCGTCCGAAGTCGCGCCGACGCCGGGCCGTGATGCGGGACCGCCGTGCGGGACCGCGGATGCAGGGCCCCGACGCGGCGCCTCCGGCGGCGCGACGGGACCGCGCCAGAGCGGGATCGCGACGGACATGCCCACAGGGAGGCGACGGATGCTCGCCCTCGTGAAGACTTCCCCCGGACCCGGCCTGCAGCTCCGGGAGGTCCCCGAACCCCGAATCGGGATCAACGACGTCCTCGTCCGCGTGCGACGGACGGGGATCTGCGGGACGGACCTGCACATCGCGTCGTGGGATGCGTGGGCGGCGAAGACGATCGTGCCGCCCCTCGTCATCGGCCACGAGTTCGTGGGCGAGATCACCGAGGTCGGCTCGAACGTGAGCGACTTCGGGCCGGGCGACCTGGTCTCGGGGGAGGGGCACGTCGTCTGCGGCCGCTGCCGCCACTGCCTGGCCGGCCGGCGCCACCTCTGCGCCCATACGATCGGCCTCGGCGTGGGCCGCGACGGCGCGTTCGCCCAGCTCGTGGCGCTCCCCATGACGAACATCTGGCACCACTGGGCCGGGATCGACGAGGAGGTCGCGGCGATCTTCGACCCCTTCGGGAACGCCGTCCACACCGCGCTGGCGTTTCCCGTTCTCGGCGAGGACGTCCTGGTCTCGGGGGCCGGCCCCATCGGCCTGATGGCGGCCGCCGTGGCGAGGCACGCCGGCGCCCGCTTCGTGGTCGTCTCGGAGCCGAACCCGGTCCGCCGGGCGATCGCCGAGCGGATGGGGGCGACCGTGGCCGTCGACCCGCGGGAGCGCGACCTGCGCGACGTCGCCCGCGAGCTGGGTATGGTCGAGGGGTTCGACGTCGCCCTCGAGATGTCGGGCAGCGCCGCCGGGCTGCGGTCGGCGATCGGGGCGATGGCCCACGGGGGCGCCATCGCCATCCTCGGGATCCCGACCGAGGAGATCTCGATCGACGTCAACGAGATCGTCTTCAAGATGCTGACCGTGCGCGGCATCTACGGCCGGGAGATGTACGAGACCTGGTACAAGATGACGGTGATGCTCCAGTCGGGGCTCGACATCAGGCCGGCCATCACCCACCGATTCTCGTTCCGCGACCACGAGGCCGCCTTTGCCGCCGCCCGCTCCGGCGATGCCGGCAAGGTGATCATGGATTGGACCGCGTGACGCGGGCCGGGCCCCGATCGGGAACGCGGGCCGGACGTGGATGCGTGACACGGGCCGGGCGCCGATCCGGGACGAGGACCGGGAGGAGATAGGGCGATGACCACCGGCGCGAACCCGCTGGCTCACCTGTCGACCGAGCTCGACGAGCTCAGGGCGGCCGGCCTCTACCGGCCCCTGCGGGTGATGAGCACCGCCAACGGGACCCGGGTCACGGTCGACGGGCGGGCGGTGATCAGCCTCGCGTCGAACAACTACCTGGGGCTCAACACGCACCCCCGGCTGGTGGAGGCCGCAGCCGACGCCGCCCGGCGCTTCGGCGCCGGCTCCGGGGCCGTGCGCACCATCTCGGGCACGATGGCCCTCCACGAGGAGCTCGAGGCGGCGCTCGCCGAGTTCAAGCGCGTCGAGGCGGTGCTGACCTTCCAGTCGGGCTTCACCTGCAACACGGGCGTCATCCCGGTGGTCGCCGGCGAGCCGGACCTCATCGTCTCCGACCAGCTCAACCACGCCTCGATCATCGACGGGATGCGCCTGGCGAAGGCGCCCCGGGTGGTCTACCGCCACAAGGACGTGGCCCACCTGCGGGAGCTCCTGGCCGCCGCGCGCCGCGACGGGCGGCCGGACGGCCGGCCGTACCGGGCGATCCTGGTCGTGACCGACGGCGTCTTCAGCATGGACGGCGACATCGCCCCGCTGCCGGATATCGTGGCCGCTGCCGAGGAGCACGACGCCGCCGTCTTCGTCGACGACGCCCACGCCTCGGGCGTGCTCGGCCGCAACGGGCGCGGCAGCGTCGACCACTTCGACCTGCACGGGCGCGTCGCGATCCAGGTCGGGACCCTCAGCAAGGCTATGGGCGTCCTGGGCGGCTACGTGGCCGGCCCGCTCGCGCTCCGCGAGATGCTGATCCAGCGCGGCCGGCCGTTCCTCTTCTCGACTTCGCACCCGCCCGCCGTCGCCGCCGCCTGCCTGGCCGCGATCAGGGTCCTCGAGGAGGAGCCCGAGCTGATCGAGCGGCTCTGGGCGAACACGCACCGCTTCAAGGCGGGGCTCCGCTCGCTCGGCTTCGACACCGGCGTCTCCGAGACGCCCATCACGCCGATCATGGTCGGCGACTCGGGCCTCGCGATCCGCTTCGCCGACCGGCTCCTCGACGAGGGCGTCTGGGCCACGTCGGTGGTTTTCCCGACCGTTCCCCTCGACGGCAGCCGGCTGCGCACGATCGTGACGGCGGCCCACACGGACGACGAGCTGGACGCATGCCTGGACGCCTTCGCCCGGGTCGGCCGGGAGCTGGGGATCGTCGCGGGGTGATCCCCGGGGCAGGGGAGGCGCCGGCCACCGCGGCCGTGCCGGCAGCCGGGCCCGCCGCGGCGCAGGCGGCGGCGGCAGTGCGCGCGATGACGCACGCGATGGCTTCGGCGACGGCGCCCGGGCCCGAGGTCGATCGCGACCTGCCGCTAGACGCCCACCTCCACACGGACCTCTCGCCCGACAGCGACGTCCCGATCGAGCTCTACTGCGCGGCCGCGATCGAGCGCGGGATCGCCGAGATCGCGATCACCGACCACCTCGACTTCGACCCCCGCGCGCCCGCCTACGCCTTCGCCGACTTCGCCACCCGCGAGCGGACGGTCCGGGACGCCGCGGAGCGGTGGGCCGACCGGGGGCTCGCCGTCCGCTTCGGCGTCGAGATCAGCTACGAGTCGCATCGCGAGGCCGAGATCCGCGAGCACCTGGCCGGCCATCCCTACGACTTCGTCATCGGGTCCGTCCACGTCATGCGGCACTCCCCGTACACCGGGGCGCGGGTGGCGGCGTGGGTCGCCGGGAAATCCTTCGCGGAGATCGTGGCCCCCTACTTCGCCGAGGTCGGGGCCGCGATCCGGAGCGAGCTCTTCGATTCCCTTGGACACCTGGACTACGTGAAGAAGTACCTGGTGGGGCACGTTCCCCCCGCGGCCTTCGCCGCAGCGCCGGAGGCCTGCGAACCCGTGCTCAGGGCCCTCGTGCAGACCGGTACCGGCCTGGAGGTGAACGCCTCCGGCCTCCGCCAGGCACCCCGCGAGACCTACCCCCCGGCCTGGGCCGTCGCCCGCTTCCGCGAGCTGGGCGGCGAGGTCGTCACGGCCGGCTCCGACGCCCACCGCGCGCATTCGTTCGCCTTCGGGCTGGCCCGGGCCTACGGGATCGCCGCGGCGGCCGGGTTCGAGCAGCTGGCCATCCGCCGGGCACCGGGAGCATCACGGCCGATGGACCGCGTGCCGATCCCGGCATGGCTGAGCGAAGCGAGGCCTGCGGAGGCCCCCTGACGCCATCCCGATGGTCGAGCACGCCGCCGTCCGCACGAACACGCCGCTGCCCGACGTCCGCGAGCCCCGGCGGGCGTGTCGCCGGACCCGACGGGCGCTCCACCGGGACCTGCCGCCGTCCGCGACGGGCCGCCGCAAGCCGCGACGGGCGGGCCACCGGGACCTGCCGCCGTCGCGTCGCAGCGCCCGGGTGTCCGAAGCCGACGCGGACCGGCTACCCTGCCCTGCAATGGACCTCCTCGTCGCCGGCTCCGGCGCCGCCTACCCCGATCGACCCGGCACGGCGTCGAGCACCTACGTGGTCGAGCACGGCGGGGCGGCGATCTGCCTGGACATGGGACAGGGCGGATTCGCCGGGATCGCCGGCCGCCTGGAGCCCAGCACGCTCGAGGCGGTCGTCGTCAGCCACCTGCACCCCGACCACTTCATCGACCTGATCGCGCTCCGCCACTACCTGCGCTACGAGTTCACCCCGCCGCGACGGGTGCGCGTGATCGGGTCCGCGGGGTTGCGGCAGCGGCTGGACGGCGCCACCGGCCAGGCCGACTTCGCCGCCGGGATCCTCGAGATCGAGGACCGGGGAGAGGGTCGGCTGCGGGTCGGTCCGTTCGTCGTCGAAAGCCGTCGCGTGACCCACACGGCCGACAGCTTCGCGACCCGCGTCACGCTCGCGGCGGCCCCCGACGGGCCGGCGATCGTCTACTCGGGCGATTGCGGTCGGGCCGCGGACCTGGCACCGCTGATCCACCCCGGCGACGTTCTCCTGTGCGAGGTCGCCTTCGGGCCGGGCCCGGTCCCCGTCCCGGACCTGCACCTCGACGGGCGGGCCGCGGGCCGCCTCGCCGCCGAGACGCGGGTGTCCCAGGTGCTCCTGACGCACCTCCAGATGAACCGCGACGCGGCGGCCACGCTGGCGGCGGCTCGTGCCGAGTACGACGGCCGGGTGATGCTGGTCGGCGACGGGGATCGCATCCCGATCACCGGCTGACCTGCAGTCGCCCAGCGGGGCGTGAACCGAGAGGGCGCCCGCGGACGCTCCGGGGCCCACGCCGGCGTCCACCCTGCGACCGTCGATCCGGGTTGGCCTCGTCTACGATGGCTCGATGCACGAGCGCGCCTCCGGCCCGACCACTCTCCGAGCCCGCGTGCGCGCGGCAATCGCCGCGGCGTGGGAGGGAGCCGTCGCGGCCGGCACGCTCCCGATCGCGCCCGCAGGCGTGGAGCTGCCGGTCGTGGACGTCGAGCGACCGGCGCATCCCGAGCACGGCGATTTCGCCACGAGCCTGGCCATGAAGCTGGCCCGGCCCTACCGGATGCCGCCGCTCCGGATCGCCGAGGCGATCGCCGCGGAGCTGGCGGCGCGGGCCGGCGCGGCCGGCTCGCCGATCGCGTCCGTGGCCGTGGCCCAACCGGGCTTCCTGAACCTGCGGCTCGCCGACGGTGCGCTGGAGGGCGTGGTGCGCGAGGTGCTGGCGGATCCCGGCGCCTGGGGTCGCGTCCGCGCGGCGCACCCGCGGCGCGTCAACGTGGAGTTCGTCTCCGCGAACCCGACCGGGCCGCTGCACATCGGCAACGCGCGCGGGGCGTTCGTGGGCGATCTCCTCTGTCGCGTCCTCGAGGCGGCGGGCCACACCGTGACACGCGAGTACTACTTCAACGACTTCGGGGCCCAGGTCCGCAACCTCGGCGGGTCGGTCGTCGCGATCCGCCGCGGGACCGACCTCCCCGAGGACGGCTACCGCGGCGCCTACGTCCACGACCTGGCTTCGGAGATCCCGGACGACCTCTGGAGCGCCGCGGAGGGCGCGGAGGCGGGCGGGAGCGGCGGCGATCCCGAGGCGGCCGGGGACGGCGAGGGCGCCGAACCGGCGGCCCGCGACGCCGCCTGGATCACCGGCGTGTGGGCCTCCGAACGTGTCCGCGCCGGGATCGAGGCGTCGCTGGCCACGCTCGGCGTCCATTTCGACGTCTGGAAGAGCGAGGGCTCGCTCTACCGCGAGGGCTGGGTGGAGCGGGCGGTGGAGCGGCTTCGCGGGTCGGGCCACCTCTACGACCAGGATGGCGCGCTCTGGTTCCGCTCGACCGACTTCGGCGACGACAAGGACCGGGTCGTCCGCAAGTCGAGCGGCGACTACACCTACTTCGGCTCCGACATCGGCTACGTCGTCGAGAAGTTCAGCCGCGGCTTCGACCACCTCATCTACATCTGGGGCGCCGACCACCACGGGACGGTGGCCCGGCTCCGGAACGCGGCGGGAGCGATGGGCTTCGACCGCGATGCGGTCCAGGTGATCCTGATGGCCTGGGTCCGCTTCGTCCGCGACGGCGTGGAAGTCTCGATGTCGAAGCGGGCCGGCGAGTTCATCACCCTCGACGAGCTGCTCGAGGAGATCGGGGTTGACGCGGCGCGCTGGTTCTTCGCCGCGCGGGGGCACACCTCGGGCATCGACTTCGACATCGAGCTGGCGAAGAAGCAGTCGGCCGAGAACCCCGTCTACTACGTGCAGTACGCGCACGCCCGGATCGCCTCGATCGTCCGCAAGGCGTCCGCGGTCGGGCTGGTGCCCGCGGACGAAGTCGCGCCCGGCTCGCTGGGCGGTGACGGCTCGACGCCCGAGGGAGCGCTGGTTCGCGCTCTCGCCCGGTTCCCGGAGGTCGTGGAGGACGCGGCAGCCGTCGAGGAGACGCAGGGCGTGACGGCCTTCGCGGCCGACCTGGCGACGCAGTTCCACGCCTTCTACCGCGACGCGCGCGTCGTGGACACGTCCGACCCGGAGCGCTCGCGCTCGCGGCTGGCACTCGTGCGGGCGACGCAGCTCACCCTGGCCGGCGCCCTCGGCCTCCTCGGGATCTCGGCGCCGGAATCGATGTAGCGCGCCGGCCGCGAGGCGGTGGGCACGGCGCTCTAACGAGTGGGAGGAGCAGGCACCGCTGGGGACCTCCGTGATCTGATGCCCCTGGCCGCATCATGGGGGCATCAATCGGGCGGGGAGGACTCGGGCGGGGAGGACTCTGATCCGCCGGACCGCGACCGGCCCTTGGTGCACAGCGCGCAACTGATTGGCCCTGCCGAGCCGAAGGTCCGGGCGGGGGCCGGGGGCACGGGCCCGGCACAAGGGCCACGGGCGGGCCCGGCTGGCCCTTGGTGCACAGCGCGCAACTGATTGGCCCTGCCGAGCCGAAGGTCCGGGCGGGGGCCGGGGGCACGGGCCCGGCACAAGGGCCACGGGCGGGCCCGGCTGGCCCTTGGTGCACAGCGCGCAACTGATTGGCCCGGCCGAGCCGAAGGCCGCGGCGGGGGCCGCGGGCGCGGGCCCCGTCGGCGCGGGCCCGCCGGACGTCGATCCGGCCCTTGGTGCACCGCGCGCAACTGATTGGCCCTGCCGAGCCGAAGGCCCCGGCGGGGCCGCGGGCGCGGGCCCGGCACAAGGGCCACGGCGGGCCCGGCACAAGGGCCACGGCAGGCCCGGCCGGCCCTTGGTGCACAGCGCGCAACAAACGGCGGGCAGCCCACAGGTGCCGCCCCTTGCGGCCTGCACACCGGCCGCACCGGCTCGGCCCGTGAGACGGCGAGGCGCACCTGTTGCCGCCTCGGCAACGGAGGCCCGGCCGTGCTCCCCGCGCCCCCGCCCCGCTTCCCGAGGCCCCGCGGCGCTGCCCGTGACGCCTGCCCCGGGGCTTGGCGAAGCGCGGGCCAGGCGGCCGCGCCCGCGGTCCGGACTTCAGGGGGTGCCGGCGAGCGCCAGCTGCGAGATCCGGGCCAGCGTCGACGCGTCGCTCGCGACAAGCACCGCCACCGGGTCGACGAGGCGGTCGGTCCCCTGCGGCGGCACGACCAGCGCCTCGGCAGCTCCCGGCATGCTGCGCACCGCGACCGAGGCCGCGGCGAGGAACTCGTCGGCATCCGGCTGCGAGTCCCACGCGGTGAGCAGCGCCAGGGCGTAGGCCCCGTTCGGTCCCCGGAGGTAGACGTAGCGGTCGCCGCCCCAACCTGCGGCCGCAGTGCCGGCGGCCGACGCCTCCACGCCGTTCTCGCGGAGCCAGACAGAGAGCTGGAACTCGCCCAGGGTGTCCGCCGGCGTCTCCTTCCAGCCGGCACCCATCCCGGCGGCGAGCGCGGCTCCGTCGAGGGGCACCTCCACCGGCTTCTCGCCCGCGTCGTACTTCGCCGGGTGGAGGATCTGCTCGGTCGAATCGGGGAGGCGACCGTATGCCTCGTCCACGGCTTCCCAGCCGCCCTTCATCCAGATCCCGTTCACGAAGACGAGTCCCTGGAGGTAGGGGAAGAGCAGCGTCTCGCGAAGGATCGCCGGCATCCCGTCGAGCTGGGCCTGCGTCGCGGGATCGACCTGGAGCAGATCCCGGAGCTCCGCCGGGGTGAGGTGCCTGCTGACCCAGAGGGTCATGAGGAGCGTGGCGTCGCCCTCGACGAGGGCGAGCCTGCCCAGCGAGCGGTCCCCCCGGCCCACCGCATCGACGTCGATCTCCTCCAGGCCGAAGTGCTGGTCCTGGAGCGCGTGGGTGAACTCGTGGGCGAAGGTGGCCTTCTCGGTGGCGCCGACCTTCGCGGACTCCGAGACAACGAAGATCTCCCTGGCCGCCGGATCGTAGAAGCCCGCTACCTGCGAGCCGAGCAGCTCGACGTAGAGGTCGCCGAGCGACGCGCCGGCGGGGAGGAGGCCGAGCGCCTTCAGCGTCCCCTCCGCCACCGCGATCGAGTCGGGAGCGTTGTCCTTGCGGAACTGCTCCCCGAGCCGGGTCCTGGCTTCGGCCTTGGTGAGGACCATCGGCTCCAGGCGCTGCTCCGCCTCCAGGCAGCGATCGGCCACGACCTGGTCCTGGATGGCGCGGAAGATGGCGGCGATGTCGCCGCTGGTCGCCGGGGGGGCCGACGCACTGGGGCACGAGGTGGCGACCGGCGAGGGCGAAGCGGACGGCGGAGGGGCGCCGCAGGCGCCAAGCGCCAGGATGAGGGCGGCCAACACGGCGACGAGACGGCGCATCGCCGCAATTCTGGCACGGGGGCAGGTGAATGACGGTTTCTTAACCTCCCCGGGTGTTGTCCCTGAACTTGCCCGTTCTAGGCTGTGCCTCGGACCTGCGGGATCGAGTCGATCCCTCCGACTCCCACAGATCCGCCCTCCCTCTCTCGACCGGGGGCGCCGATGGGCAGGCGCTCCCGGTCTTTCCGTTTCCCGGTGCGCGTGCGGGCCCGTTGGGGGGCCGCTTGCACGGCGGTCGTGATCCCCGGAGCCCGGGTGGGCCGGTTGGGGGGCCGCTTGCACGGCGGTCGTGATCCCCGGAGCCCGGGCGGGCCGGCGGGATCCCCGGCTGGCCTGCGGGATCCCCGGCGGACCTGCGGGGCCGATCTGGCGACCGTGGGCCCGGGAGGCGGGCGGGGGCCCTGGCGGCGGTGAGCCCGCGGTCAGGCCGAGTGCAGTCGCGGCGAAGCCGGGCGTGGCAGAATCCTCGGCATGGAACTGACTTGGTATGGGCGCACCTGCATCCGGCTCAAGGGACGGGACGCCGTCGTGGTCGCGGATGCCTACCAGGCCGTGGTCGGCCCGACCGGGCGCGGGATCACCGCCGACATAGTGACCTACAGCCATCCCGACGACACGCCGCTGCCCAGGGCGAAGGGCCACACGGCCAATGACGGGGCGACCCATCTTCCGACGAGCCTCGACGAGGCCTTCGTCCTCGACGGCCCGGGCGAGTACGAAGTGAGGCACGTGCTCGTCAACGGCGTCCGCACCTTCCGCGACGACAAGCGGGGCGCCGAGCGCGGACGGAACGTGGTCTTCGTCGTCGAGGTCGATGGCGTGCACGTCGTGCACCTCGGCGACATCGCCCACACCCTCACCGAGGAGAAGCTCGGGGAGATCGGCCCGGTCGACGTCGCCTGCGTCCCGATCGGCGGGCAGCTCTCGCCGACGAAGGCCGCCGAGCTCGTCGCCCAGCTGGACCCGAAGATCGTGGTCCCGATGCCGGTCTGCGAGGACGAGGCGGCCTGCGAGCCGCTGCTCGAGCGGTTCTTCCACGAGATGGGCACGCCGGCCGGCGAACGCCAGGCGCGGCTCTCGATCACCTCGAGCGGTCTCCCCGAGGAGACGACGACCGTCCTCCTGGAGGCGCGCGGGAAGGGCTAGCGGGCCGCCAGCGCTCAGTCGCGTCCCTGTCCGCCGCGGTCGATCGCGTCCCGGTTCGCCGCCTACGCCCCGGCGACGCTGTCCCGGCCCGCCGCCTACGCCCCGGCGACGCTGTCCCGCCCGCCGACGACGACACGTCCGCCGGCGACGACCGCCCGCACGAGATCCGCTCCTGCCCAGTACGCGATCTGGGCGTGCGTCGGCACGTCCCAGATGGCCAGGTCCGCGCGCAGCCCCGCACCCAGCACGCCCCGGTCCGCCAGGCCGAGGGCGGCCGCGGCGTTGACCGTGGTGGCGACGAGCGCCTCCGCCGCGTCGAGCCGCAGCGCCAGGACCGCCACCGTCATGACGAGCGGGAGGCTCGTGACCGGGGAGGTGCCCGGGTTGAAGTCCGTCGCCAGCGCGACCGGGATGCCCGCCTCGATCAGCTCGCGGGCGGGCTCACGCGCATCGAGCCCCAGGAACCAGGTCACGGTCGGGAGCAGCACCGCCACCACGGGCCGGGCGCCCCCGGCCGCCGCCGCGGCACTGCCGTCCGCGGCGGCCCCCACCGTGGCGACACGGGCGAGGGCCGCGATCCCGGCTGCCGACGGCGCCCCCAGGTGGTCCGCCGAGAGCGCCCCGAGCTCCGCGGCGAGCTCCGCGCCGCCAGACGGGGCCAGTTCGTCGGCGTGGAGGCGGATGTCGAGCCCGAGGGCGCGGGCGGCGTGCAGGATCCGGCGCGCCTGGTCGGCCGAGAAGACGCCCGCCTCACAGAAGACGTCGCACGAGCGCGCGATCCCCTGCGCCGCGACGGCCGGGAGCTGCTCGGCGATGACCGCGGCCACGTAGGCCTCCGTCGCCGCGGCCGGGTCGCCCGGGTAGGCGGCCCGGATCTCCGGCGGCACCGCGTGGGCGCCCAGGAAGGTCGGAACGACGTCCACGGGACCCTCGGCCGCCAGCCGGCCGGCAACTGCCAGCAGGCGCAGCTCGGTCACGACGTCGAGCCCGTAACCCGACTTCGACTCGACCGTCGTCGTCCCCGTTCGCAGCATCTGCCCCAGCCAGCGGCGACCGTGGGCCAGGAGCACCTGCTCGGAGGCGGCCCGCGTGGCCCGCACGGTGGAGAGGATCCCGCCGCCGGCGGCCAGGGTCTCCAGGTAGGTCGCCCCGCGCGCCCGCATGGCGACCTCGTCCTCGCGCGAGCCGGCGAAGAGCAGGTGCGTGTGGGCGTCCACCAGCCCGGGCGTCACCGTGGCGCCGGACGCGTCGAGTCGGTCGAAGCAGCCGGGGTCGCGCCCGCCGGCCTCGAGGGCCGAGGCCAGCGCCTCGGACGCCTCCGCCTCGGAGGACACCGCGACGATCAGGCCGTCCAGGCAGGCGATCGCGGTTCCGGGCGGGGCGATCGCAAGGTCCCTCTGCGCGGCGCCTCGCCGTGGCCCGCCGGCCATCGTGGCCACCTCGGCGGCGCCGACCACGAGAAGCCCGCGGGCCGGGTCGCCAGAAAGGTCACCGGACCTCATACCGGCCGGCACACCCGCGGCGCGAGCTCCGACCCCTTCGCCAGCGGCGCGTACGCCGGCCGGGGCGTCGGCGACGCGTGAGCCGGCAGGGCCGTCGGCGGCGCGGACGCCGGCAGGGCCGTCGGCGGCGCGGCTCGCCGCCATTCCGCCGCCAGGCTCCGTCATCACGCGTCCGCGGCCCGGGCGAGCCGCAGCTCAAGGGCCATGAGCGGCGACGCGTCGCGAAGCTTCAGGAAGCGGCACGCGGCCAGGACCCGCTCCTCCGGCGTTGCCTCGCGGGCCGTGCCGGCCCGGTCGGCCACCGCCTGGAAGGCCGCCAGCGGCGCCAGCCCGATCAGCTCGGATTCGGCCAGCTCGACGCCGTCCTCGGCCGCCTCGCCGCGGACCGCCTCCCACGCCGCCCAGAGCGGCGTCCGCTCGAAGTCGAGGAGGTTCATCGAGACCTGCGCGCAGCCGAACTCCTCGATGAAGAAGCCCTTCGCCTGCACGGCCGGCAGGCCACCCGACGATTCCCGGATCCGGTGGGCGATGCGCTTGGCGAGCTCGAGGTCGGCGGAGACCAGGTTGACGTTCCAGGCAATGAGGAAGGGACGCGCCCCGACGCAGGTCGCGCCGCCGCGCGGGTGCGTCCGCGCCGGCCCGAAGTCGGGCTCGCGGCCGGGGGTCGATATCTCCTCGCGGAGACCTTCGTACTGGCCGCGGCGCAGGTCGGCGAGCTTGACCCGGTCGGGCCGGGTGGCGGCGGCCGCGTAAAGGTAGACGGGGAGGTCGAAGCGGGTCGCGATCCGGCGCCCGAAGGCGCGGGCCAGGGCCACGCAGTCGTCGAGCGTCGTCGCGCCGAGGGGCACGAACGGCACCACGTCCACCGCGCCGATCCGGGGGTGCTCGCCGGTCTGCCGCTCCATGTCGATCTCGCGGATCGCCACCGCGACGAGCCGCTCCAGCGCGTCGGCGACGGCGTCGCTCTCGCCGGCCAGCGTGAAGACGCTCCGGTTGTGGGAGGGGTCGCTCGTCCGGTCCAGGAGGTGGGCGCCCGGCACGGACTCCAGCGCCCCGGCGAGGCGGTCGACCACGTCGAGGCGGCGGCCCTCGGAGACGTTGGGAACGGATTCGACGAGCGCCATGTCCCTATCGTGGCACAGGCGCCGCCGCGTGGACCGAAGGCGGACTCCGGGACTAGCCCCGCGCGCCTCCGTTCCTCATCGGGACGCGCACGCCCCGATCACGGGCCACGTCGAGGGCGCGCTCGTAGCCTGCGTCGGCGTGGCGGATGACGCCCATCCCCGGGTCGCTCGTGAGCACGCGCTCCAGCTTCTGGGCGGCCAGGTCGGTCCCGTCGGCCACCACGACCATCCCGGCGTGCTGGCTGTACCCGATCCCGACGCCGCCGCCGTGGTGAATCGAGACCCAGGTGGCCCCGGCCGCGGTGTTCACCAGCGCGTTGAGGAGCGGCCAATCCGCCACCGCGTCCGTCCCGTCGGCCATCGCCTCCGTCTCCCGGTTCGGCGAGGCCACCGACCCGGAGTCCAGGTGATCGCGCCCGATGACGATGGGCGCCCGGACCTCGCCCCGCCGGACCAGCTCGTTGAAGGCCAGGCCGGCCCTCGCGCGCTCGCCGTAACCCAGCCAGCAGATCCGCGCCGGCAGCCCCTGGAACGGGACCTTCGCCTGGGCCATCTCGATCCAGCGCCGCAGCCCGGCGTCGTCCGGGAAGAGGCGCAGGATCTCGGCGTCCGTGCGCAGGATGTCGGTCGGATCGCCGGAGAGGGCCACCCAGCGGAACGGGCCGCGGCCCTCGCAGAACTGGGGCCGGATGAAGAGGGGGACGAAGCCGGCGAAGTCGAAGGCGTTGGCCACGCCGGCCTGCTGGGCCTGGGCCCGGATGTTGTTGCCGTAGTCGAAGACGACCGCGCCGCGGGCCTGGAAGGCGAGCATGGCCCGGACGTGGGCTGCCATCCCGTCGAGCGCCCGTTGCTGGTAGACGTCCGGCTGGGTTCGCCGCAGCACGAGCGCGTCGGCGAGGGTCATCTCCGGCGGCACGTAGCCGCCCAGCGCGTCGTGGGCGGACGTCTGGTCGGTGACGGCGTCGAACCGCTCGCCCGCCTTCGCCCAGGCGGGCTCGATCTCCGCGGCATTTCCGACGAGGGCGACCGAGAGCGGCTCGCCGCGGGCGGCGGCGGTGCGGGCGAGCGCCAGCGCGGCTTCGGGCGAATCCGTGACCTGGTCCACGTAGCCGATCTCGTGGCGGCGGCGGGCCCGCGCCTCGTCGACCTCGATGGCGATGACCACGCCGTCGTTCATGGTCACCGAGAGCGGCTGGGCGCCGCCCATCCCGCCGAGGCCCGCGGTCAGGACCACGCGCCCACGCAGCGTCCCGCCGAAGTTCTGGCGGGCCAGCTCGGCGAACGTCTCGAAGGTGCCCTGCAGGATCCCCTGGGTCCCGATGTAGATCCAGGAGCCCGCCGTCATCTGGCCATACATCATCAGGCCGGCCCGCTCGAGCTCCCGGAAGTGCTCCCAGGTGGCCCACTTCCCGACGAGGTTCGAGTTCGCGATGAGCACCCGCGGCGCCCACGGGTGCGTCCGGAAGACGCCGACCGGCTTGCCCGACTGGACCAGGAGCGTCTCGTCGTCGGCGAGAGCGCGCAGCTCGCGGACGATGGCGTCGAAGGCCTCCCAGCTCCGGGCGGCGCGGCCGGTCCCGCCGTACACGACGAGGGCGTCGGGATTCTCCGCGACCTCGGGGTCGAGGTTGTTCATCAGCATCCGGAGGACCGCCTCCTGCTGCCAGCCGCGGCAGGAGACCTCGGTGCCGCGCGGCGCGCGGACGGGGCGAGCACCGGGGAGGGGCGGAGAGTCGTGGGCGGCGGGCGTCGTGGTCATGGGGAGAGTCTCGCGCGGCGTGGCGCGGCCGTACAGGGCGATTCCGCGCGGGAGGATGCGACCCGGGCCTCAGGCGGCTGAGCGCCGGACGGCCCGCAGCCGGTCCCGCGCGGGAGCCGGACCGGGCGATCCGCTACGCTCGCGACGACCATGGGAATCCTCGCCGTCCGCCGCTGGGCCGATCTCGACGCCACCGAGCAGGCTCGCCTCCTCGCCCGCTCGACCGCCGCCATCTTCGAGCCCGGGCTCCAGCGCTCGATCGAATCCCTGTTCGAGGACGTCCGGGCCCGCGGGGATGCAGCCGTCCTCGACGCCACGGAGCGCTTCGATGGCGTCCGCTTCGCGCCCGCGGACCTCCGCGTCCGCCCCGAGGAGATGGCCGCCGCCCACGCCGCGATCGACCCGGCGCTCCTGGCCGGCATTCGCGAGGCGATCCGCAACAGCCGCCTCTTCAACGAGGCCCAGGTCCGGGCGACCGCGATCGGCTGGCTCGCGGAGGTTCGGCCCGGCTTCGAGCTCGGCGAGCAGGTTTCCCCGATCCCGTCGGCCGGCCTCTACGTTCCCGCCGGCAAGGGCAGCTTCCCGTCGGTCCTGGTGCAGGTCGGCGTCCCGGCGGTCGTCGCGGGTGTCCCCGAGATCGCGGTCCTCGTTCCGCCGATGCCCGGCACCGGCGCCGTGGATCCCGCGACGCTCGCCGTCGCCCACGAGCTGGGGCTGGCGAACGTCTTCCGGGCAAACGGCCCGGCCGGCATCGCCGCCCTGACGTTCGGGACGGTTACGTTCCCGCGGGTCCGCAAGATCGTGGGGCCGGGCAGCCCCGCGGTGACAGCTGCGCAGGTGCTGGCCCAGCGCTTCGGCACCGCGACGAACATGCTCTGCGGCCCGTCCGAGAGCCTCCTTCTGGCCGACTCGACCGCCGACCCCTGGCGCCTCGCCCTCGACCTCGTGAACGAGGCCGAGCACGGCACGGACTCCGCGGCACTCCTCGTGACCGACGCCCCCGGGCTGGTTGCGGCGCTCGAAGCCGCCGTCGCCGAACAGGTGGCCGCCCTCCCGGAACCGCGTCGAGCGTACGCGACCGCCGTCCTCGGCGACCTCGGTGGAGTCCTGCTGTTCGACACCATGGCCGAGGCGATCGCCTTCGCCAACGAGTACGCGGCGGAGCACATGCAGGTGGCCACCGCCGATCCGGAGATCACCCTGCGTCACCTGCACTACGCCGGCGAGATCCTGCTCGGCCAGGACACGCCGATCGGAGCGAGCAGCTACTCGATCGGGATCCCGGCGACGCTCCCGACCGGCGGCTTCGCCAAGCTGAACGGCGGCGTCACCGCCCGCACGTTCCAGACGACGACATCGATCGCGCGCCTCACCCCCGAGGCACTGGCGGGCCTGGCGGGGCCGACCACCGCGCTCGCCGACCACGAGGGCTTCCCGGCCCACGCCAACGCCTTCCGGCGCCGCGGCCTGCGCTGACGGATCCACGCCCCGAGCCGGCCGAGCCGGAGGCCGGGGGCCGCGCCTCGGCCGAGCACGATCAGAGCTCGCGGCGGACCACCGGGTAGCGCTCGTCGGCGACGACGACGGTGAAGCCGGCCCGCTCCCAGAAGGCGGGGGTCGCCGCGGAAGTCGCGTCCGGAGCCGGGCCGATCTCGGGATACGCCTCGACGGCGGCGAAGCCGCGCGCCGCCAGGTCGACGCAGACCGCCTCCACGAGCGCGAGGGCGTGGCGGTGCCCCCGGGAGTCCGCCGTGACCGCCACGCACGTGATGACCGCGGGGAGTGGAGTCTGGGGAAGCCTCGGGTAGAGGTCGCGGAGGCGAAGCGCCCGCGGGTACGCGGAGAGCGGACCGAACTGGGCGTAGGCAGCGGGACGCTCGCCGGCACCGTCCGCCGCGTCCACGAGCAGCACCTTGGCGTAGCTGCCGAAGACGGCGAGGCCGCGCCCCAGCAGGGCGAGCTTGGGGGCGGCGCCCGGTCCAACAGTCGGCCTCGCGGCGCGCTTCGGCGCGAATGGGTTGTCGCCCGCCGGGTCGTCGTCGGCGTCAAGGGCGAACAGGTTGACGGGGGCGCTCCGCTTCAGGGCGAACGGGTTGTCGTCGCGGGCCTCGAGGTCCGCGAGGAACGGGTTCGAGGATGGCCTGCGCGCGGCCGGCGCCTCCGAAGCGGACCCGTCACCGGTCCGCAGCCAGCTGGCCCGGTGGGCCTTCGAGCCCCGATCGGCGTCCTCCCAGTAGTCGCAGGTGCGGTGGTCGAACGACGGGTCGGCGCAGGGCGGGAGGAGCCCGAAGGCGGTCGCGTCGGTCACGTCGACGAGGCGGATCCGTTCCATGCACAGAGGGTAGCGCGGGGCGGGGCGCGCCGGAACGCGCGAGGGCGGCCAGGTGGTGGCCGGCCGAGCGGCGAGAGGGGGAAACCTGCGCGGGCGTCGCCGGGTGCGCGCCGGCCGAGCGGCGAGCGGCTACGCTGCCGGCATGAGCGCCACCGTTGATCCTCCCGCCGATCCGCCGACACCCGACAACGCGTCCCCCGAGCACGCCGCCCTGCCGGCGCCGCCAACCCTGGGACCTGCCGGCCAGGCCATCTCCGACGCCAGCCGCACGGCTTTCAAGTACGGCAACCGGTACGGCATGGTCCCGTTCCACCGCGCCGGCCTGGCAGCGTGGCTGGGCAGCCCCCTCACGGGCTGGCAGTGCCTGCTCACCACGACCGGACGCCGCTCCGGCCTTGCACGCCACACGCCGCTGGGCTACATGGTGGCCGACGGCGCCGCCTGGGTGATGGCCGGCTACGGCCCTTCGACGCTCTGGTATCGCAACATCCTCGACGACCCACGGGTCACGCTCCTGCTGCCCGGCCGGCCACCGCTCGCGGCGCAGGCAAACGAGGCGCCCGATCCCAGCGACCGCGCCCGCATCATCCCGGCGCTCTGCCGCTCAATGGCGCTGCCCGGGGCGATGATCGGCTGCTTCCCGCCGACCTCCACCGACGAGCGGATCCTCGAGTGCGTGTCGTACGTGCCCCTCGTCCGGATCGCGCCGGCGGACGGCTCGCTGCTGGCCGCCGGTCCCGACGATCCGGGCGGCCTCGCCTGGGCCTGGCGACAGGCCCTGGCGGTGGTCCTGTCCGTGGCCGCAATCCGTGCCTGCCGACGGCTCCTCCGCCGCTGAGGGCCAGACCGTGCGTGTATACGCACCGTCGTCCACCGCTGACGGTCAGGATCCGATGACCCCCAGCAGGCGCAGACCCTCGATCGCGAGGCGCGCCGCGAAGACCAGCAGCAGTCCGCCGAGGACCGCCATCACGGCGCGATAGGCGCCACCTCGCAGCCGTCCACCCGAACGCCCCGCGATAACCGCGAGGAGCATCTTCGCGCCGACCAGGCAGGCGTAGAAGCCGCCGAGGAACGCTGCCGCGGCGAGGGGTCCCTGGCCCCACGCGCGGATCAGCGTGGGCGCCCCGACGGTGATCCAGAACAGGTAGGGGTGGGGGCTCAGGGCGTTCACGAGCGCGCCCCGCACCCACGAGCGCGGCGCCTCGTCGGGCCGGCCGGCCTCGATCCCGCGAGTCCGGATGGACTCCACCCCGAGGAACCCGACGAACACGGACCCGGCAAGGGAGATGGCGCCGAGCAGGGCGTCGGCGGTTGCCGCCGCCACGACCACAAGCACGGTGGCCGCCGCCACGATCGGCACGTCCGTCAGGAGCGGCGCAGCGGCGACCTTCAGGCCCTCCCGCGTCCCGTAGCGGATCGCCTGGGCCAGGATCAGGGCGAGGAGGGGGCCCGGAGCGAACCCGGCGGCGAGGCCGAGAACCATCCCGGTCACGAGGAGCTCGGCCACGTCCGCCCTGTGCCGGCGCCGGCGTCAGCCGTCGACGAGATCGGCGAGCGCCCCCGTGCGCACGAGTCGCGCGGCGGCGGCGATGTCGGCGGCCATCTCGCGATCGTCGGCCAGGCGCGCGACGGCCGCCCGGATCCGGAGGTGCGCCTCGGCCACGCCGGTCCCGGGCGCCGTCTCTCCGCAGCCGGGTTGCGCGCCTTCCACGGCAACGCCGAGGGCCGCCGCGACCGACGCCCGCCGAAGGTCAAGCGCCTGCGCCCCGACGAGGAGCTCGAGGGCCAGGATCAGCTCCACGTTGGCGAGGACGTCGCGGGCGTGGCGCGCCGCCGTGGCGCCCATCGATACGTGGTCCTCCTGGTTCGCGGAGGTCGGGATGGAATCGGCGGAGGCCGGGTGGACGAGGACCTTGTTCTCCGACGCGAGCGCGGCTGCCGTGTACTGGAGGATCATCATCCCGGAGTTGAGGCCGCTGGCCGGGGCCAGGAACGGCGGCAGGCCTCCGTTGAGGCGAGCGTCCAGGAGCAGCGCGATGCGACGCTCGCTGATCGCCCCGAGCTCGGCGAGGGCCAGCTTCGCGAAGTCGAGGGCGAGCGCGATCGGCTCGCCATGGAAGTTGCCGCCGGAGATGACGAGCCCGCCCCCGGTCGCCGCAGCCTCCGCGTCGGCCACGCCGCCCTCCGGGAAGATGAGCGGGTTGTCGGTCGCCGCGTTCATCTCCACGTCCAGCACGCGCCGGAGGTGGTCTAGCGCGTCGCGGACGGCGCCGTGGACCTGGGGCACGCAGCGGAGCGAGTAGGGGTCCTGGACCTTGTGCGTCGAGGCGTGGTGGTGGGACATGAGGCCGGAGTCGCGCAGGAGGTGGCGCATCTCCGCGGCCACGGCGATCTGGCCGGGGTGCGGCCGCGCCAGCTGGTAGGCGGCTGCGTAGGCGACGTCCGTCCCGAGCAGCGCCTCGACGGACTGCGCCGCGGCGACCGATGCAGTCCGCGTGAGCCGGTCCGCGTCGGCAAGCAGCAGCGCCCCGATTCCGCTCATCAGCTGCGTTCCGTTCAGGAGCGCGAGCCCCTCCTTTGCCTCGAGGACGAGGGGGTCCAGCGCTTCCTCCCGGAGGGCGAGGAGGGCCGGCATGACGTGGCCGCGCAGCTCCACCTCGCCTCGCCCGATGAGCGGCAGCGCGAGGTGCGCCAGCGGAGCCAGGTCGCCGGACGCACCGACGCTCCCCTGGGCGGGCACGACCGGGTGGATCCCGAGCTCGAGGAACCGGAGGAGATGGTCGACGACAGCCGGCCGGCAGCCCGAGTGGCCGAGGGCGAGGGTGTTCGCGCGGAGAAGGAGCATCGCCCGCACGACGTCGCGCGGCAGCGCCGGCCCGACACCGGCCGCGTGGCTGACCAGGAGGTTCTCCTGGAGCCGGCGCGCGTCGGCCGGCGGGATGAACGTCGTCGCCAGGTCGCCGAAACCGGTCGTGATCCCGTAGACGACCTCGCCCGCGGCAACGAGCCGCTCCACGACGGCCCGTGCCTCGTCCATCCGGGCGCGAGCGGCGCCGTCGAGGACGGCGACGGCACCGCCGCGGGCCACCGCCTCGACGTCCGCGATCGTCAGGTCCGCACCGGTCAGGACGACGGCGCCGGCGGGATGGTCGGTGGCGCGCGGGGGTCGATCGCTCACAGCGCCGAGCATAGCGGCGCCGGCAGCCGCCGGCCGGTCGATCGATGGTCCGCCCCTGCACCCACGGGCGGACCGCCCCCGCTTGCGGGCGGACTGCCCCGCACGCGGGCCGCCCCCGCCCGCGGGCTCGCGTATCCTCCCCAGTTGATGCTTGCCTTCATCGACCGGATCGTCATCCCCTTCCTCGAGACCCTTTACGGCGCAGTCGGCTACGCCGGGGTCCTGCTCGCGATGGCCATCGAGTCGGCCATGGTGCCGCTCCCCTCCGAGCTGATCCTCCCGTTCGCCGGGTTCCTCGTCTCGGACGCCTCGCAGCTCGAGCCGATCAGCGGCCAGCCGTGGAGCTTCTGGATCGTCGTGATCGTCGGCACGATCGGGAACACGCTGGGCTCGCTGGTGGGGTATGCGATCGGCGCCTACGGCGGTCGTCCGTTCCTGGAACGGTACGGGAGGTATCTCCTCATCCGGCAGCACGAGATCGAGATCGCCGACCGCTTCTTCGCGCGGTGGGGCGCTCAGACGGCGTTCTTCAGCCGGCTCCTCCCCATCGTGCGGACCTTCATCAGCTTCCCGGCGGGCGTCGCCCGGATGGACATCCGGAAGTTCATCGTCTACTCGACCGCCGGTGCCTTCCTGTGGTCCATCGCGCTCGTCTGGGCCGGCGTCCAGCTCGGCGCACGCTGGGAGGAGATCCGGGCGCTGCTCCAGCCGTTCGACCTGGCGATCGCCGTCGCAGTCGTCGTCTTCGTGCTGGGCTTCGTGTGGCTGCGCCTCGGACGGCCGCGCCCCGGCCGTCGGCGGAGCGTCGACACGGACGCCGAGTAGCGCGGGCCGGAGGCACCACTCCCGCCCGTGTTCGACTTCCTCGACGGTCCCGTCCGCGAGCTGATCGTCGCCGCCTACGGCGCGATCGGCTATCTCGGCGTGGCCCTCGTCGTCGCCCTCGAGAGTGTCGTCATCCCGATCCCGTCGGAGCTCGTCCTGCCGCTCGCCGGGTTCCTCGTGGCCGACCCGTTCGCCATCGAGCCGCTCACGGGGGGCCGCTGGAACGAGGTCATGCTCGTGATCGCCGGCACCGCGGGGTCGGTGCTCGGGGCGCTGATCGCCTACGGGATCGGCTTCTGGGCCGGCCGGCCGTTCCTGCTCCGGTTCGGCCGCTACATGCTGATCAAGCCGGCCGACGTGGACCGGGCCGAGGCGTTCTTCCGGCGCCACGGGGGCAAGGCGGCTTTCGCGGGCCGGATGGTGCCCGTGGTGCGCTCTCTCGTCAGCTACGTGGCCGGAGTCGCCCGGATGCCGCTGCTCCCCTTCGTCGTCTACACCACGCTGGGCTCGCTGCCCTGGGTCATCCTCCTGGTCGGCGCCGGCACGTTCCTCGGCGGGAGCTGGTCGACGATCGAGGCGATCCTCAAGCCGTTCGAGCAGCTCGTAGTCGTCGCGCTGGTCGTCACCGCGGGCGGCGTCGCGGCCTGGAAGATCCGCGGCCACCTGCTCGGCGAGCGGGCGGACCTCGTGCCGGAGAAGATCCGCACCGACGAGCGCTGATCCGGCAGGCCGGAAGGGTCGTCAGGCCCCCGGGGCCGGCTCCCATGGCGCCTGGCCCGGCGCGGCAACATGCGAAGTGTCGTTCACCGTGAGGACCCGGGCCCGGTCCGGCGACGCCCCGGGCGGCCAGCGGAGGACGGTCAGGTTGGCCTGACCCTGGGTGAACCGCCGCCGGTACTCGCGCACCGGCACGTTCACGGCGACCGCCAGGAGCACGCGATTGAAGGTGCTGTGCGCGACCGCGAGAACCACCGGGTCATCGCCCGGCCTTCCGGCCGCCCATCGCCTGCAGATCGACGAGGAACGAGCGGGCGCGGGCGGCGACATCAGCGCCGGATTCGCCTCCCGGGCACGGACAGGCCCCGGGGTCCTCCATCCAGCGGGCGCGTCCGGCGACATCGACGGCGTCGATCTGCTCGTAGGTCAGCCCTTCCCAGGCGCCGTAGTCCATCTCCACTGAGGCGTGGATCGGCCTCGACTATTCGCCCGCGGGCCACCGCCTCGGCGGTCTCCATCGCCCGGCGGAGGGGGCTGCTCACGATCCGGTCGAAGCGCTCGTCGGCGATCCGCGCCGCGAGCGCGGCCGCCTGGGCCCGGCCGGCGGTCGAGAGCCCGATGTCGATCCCCTGGCCGAGGTGCTGCTCGGGATCGGAGCGGTCAGTCAGGCCGTGGCGGGTGAGTACGAGGGTGAGCATCGCCGTCGAGTCTATCCGGTGCCGCCGCGCGGAACGTCGACGCAGGCGGGCTGGAAGGCCGAACCGGCGGGGCTAGAATGCGGACATGAGCGAGACGACCCACGACGACCATCCGCCCGACCATGGGCCCGACGACGCCGGCCACGGCGAGCACGAGGAGCACGGCGCGTCGCTCGGGCCGATCGACTGGCTCGCCTGGGGCGCCGGGCTCCTCGGCGTCGGGGCCGGCCTCGCGGTCGCGGTCTGCTTCTATGTCTCGACGGTCCTGTAGGACGTCATGAGTGGGACGTACGGTCCGAACACGGCCGCGGCCGAGCGGCTGCTCGAGGACCTCGACCGCCTGGATCCGGGTGCGGTCGCCGCGCTGGCGGCGGCCGGGGGAGGGACCGTCGGGACGGCGGACGACGACCCGGACGTCACGGCCCGCACGGAGCTGCGAGCGCGACTCCGCGAGATCGCCAAGTCGGGCAATCGGCTTGGCGCCATCCGGGCGATCGGTGACGAGGTCGCGGCGTGGGCGTCCAGCACGACGCACTGGTTTCCCGCGGGCGTGGCGGGCTCCGGGGAAAGCACCTCGGAGATCGCCCCCCGGCTCGCTGCCGTGCCGATCGTCCTCGACGCGGCCTACGGCGTGGTCCTCGAAGACCTCCTGGCCGACGACGAGCTGGACCTGCTGCTCACCCCGTGGGAGGAGGTCGTCGGGTCACCGTTCAGCCACGGCGACGACGACCGCGCGGACCGCGCGGACCGCGTGGACCGGGACGGCGAGCGCGGGGACGAGCCTCGCGAATTCGACGACGAGGAGCCTGACGCCGACCCCTTCAACACGGATCCCCGCTGAAGGATCGCGCCGTGCGGGCGGTGCGCCGCGTGTCGGCCGTGCGGGGGCGGCACATCGCTCCGGCCGTGTCGGCCTGGCGCCTCATCGGCGGCTTCGGGCTCCTGCTGCTCCTGGCCGGCTGCAGTGGGAGTGGGACGCCTGACCCGACCGCGGGGCCGTCCGCCACGGATGGTTCCGCCACCGGCGGCCCGCCTGGACCCGTGCAGGTGACCCTCGGCATCTACTCGGGCCGGGTCGATCCGGCGTGGGTGCTGACGGACGCGGAAGCCGCCACCCTGCAGGCGGCCCTCGCTGCGCTGCCAGGTGCGGTGGGCACGCCGCCCCTGGGCGGCCTCGGCTATCGCGGGTTCACGATCAGCGGACCCGGCGGCACCGTCGTCGCCTTCCGCGGCACCGTGGCCTCGCCGGGCCAAGGGGAGCGCGCGTTCCTGGCGGACCATGGCCGAACGATCGAGCGCCTCCTCCGGGACACCGCGCGCGCCCACGTCACGGGCAACGAGCTAGCCGAGGTGGAGCGCGCCCTCGCGGCACCCTGAGCGATCTCTCCCCGGCCGCGCGGCCGGCCGGGTCAGCGCTTCCCGCGCAGGTAGACCAGCCAGTAGACGGCCCCCACGAGGATCGTCCCGCCCACGATGTTGCCCAGCGTGACCGGGAGCAGGTTGCCCAGGAGGCCGGCCCAGTCGAGGACCGCATAGTCCTCGCGCGCTCCCCCGATCTGCATCCAGAAGGAGTCCGGGGCGACGGCCCGGATGAGCATCCCGGCCGGGATGAAGAACATGTTCGCGACGGAGTGCTCGAAGCCCATGGCCACGAAGGCGGTGATCGGGGGAACGATCGCCAGGATGCGGTCCGTCGTCGTTCGGGCGGAGTAGGTCAGCCACACCGCCAGGCAGACGAGGCCGTTGCAGAGGATGCCAAGGGCGAAGGCCTGGAGCGGGCCGTAGCCGGCCTTCGTCGCGGCCGTGGCGAGGGCGACCGCGCCTACCGACCCGCCCCCGAACGCATACTGCCCCGCTGCCACGACGAGGACCACCGTGCCGACCGCGCCGACGAGGTTCCCGACGTAGACGATGGCCCAGTTGCGCATCACGGCAAGGGTCGAGATCCGTCGCGATGCCCAGGCCATCGCGAGCAGGTTGTTGCCCGTGAACAGTTCGGCCCCGCCGACGATGACGAGGATCAGGCCGAGCGAGAAGGCCAGGCCCGCGACCAGGCGCACGATCCCGTACGGCAGCAGGCCCGCCGCTCCCGCCGAGACCGTCGTGGCGAACGCCGCGCCGAGGGCGATGAAAGCGCCGGCGAGAACGGCGAGCACGAACGTGGGGCCGACCCCGAGGGCGGCCTTGCGGACGCCTATCTCGGCGGCCTTGGCGGCCATCTCGGCGGGCATCAGCGCGTCGAGGCGGGCCTCGGTGGCAGTCGGGCCGTGGTGCGGGCTCGGCCCGGGAGGATCGGCCGGCATGCCCGGACCGCCGGCCCGGACGCCCGCCCGCCCGTCGTCGTGGGCCGGACGATCGAGGCTCGACCCGGTCGCCCCAGGCCCGGTCACGCCTAGAAGAGCCCGACGACGTTCCCGTCGGCGTCGATGTCGATCTTCTCGCCGGCCGGCCGGGAGGGAAGGCCCGGCATCGTCCGCATGTCGCCCGCGAGGGGGTAGATGAAGCCGGCCCCGGCGGCGAGCCGCACGTCGCGGACCGGGAGACGGAAGCCGGTCGGGCGGCCCTTGAGGTTCGGATCGTGGGAGAGCGAGAGGTGGGTCTTGGCCACGCAGACCGGGAGGTGGCCGAACCCCTGCCCCTCGTACTCGTTCAGCGCCCTGGCCGCGGCGGGCGCGAAGTCGACACCATCCGCGCCGTAGACCTTCGTCGCGATCGTCTCGATCTTCTCCCGCAGGGGCATCTCGTCGGGATAGAGGAGGTGGAACTCCCCGCCCGCCTGCTCGGCAGCCTCCCAGACAGCCGCCGCGAGCGCCTCGGCGCCCTTGCCGCCCTCGGCCCAGTTGGTGGCGACGACGGCATCGCGCGCGCCCGCCGCCAGGGCGATCTCGCGGATCACCTCGTACTCGGCGGGCGTGTCCGTCGGGAAGGAGTTCATGGCCACGACGACCGGGACGCCGTAGGAGCGGACGATCTCGACGTGCGCGGCGAGGTTCGCGCAGCCCTTGCGGACGGCCTCGACGTTCTCCGTCGTGAGGGCCGGGTCGAGCGGCTTGCCGGCGACGATCCGGCCGACGCCGCCGTGCATCTTGAGGGCCCGCACGGTCGCCACGACGACCGCGGCGTCCGGCCGCAGTCCCGAAGCCCGGCACTTGATGTCGAAGAACTTCTCGGCGCCCATGTCGGCCCCGAAGCCGGCCTCCGTGACCACGATGTCGCTCGTCGCGAGAGCGACGCGGTCGGCCAGGATCGAGCTGTTGCCGTGGGCGATGTTGGCGAACGGCCCGCAGTGGACGTAGGCCGGGCCGCCCTCGAGCGTCTGGAGAAGGTTCGGCTTGATGGCGTCCCGCAGGAGGACCGTCATCGCGCCGGCGACGCCGAGGTCCTCGGTCGTGACGGCCTTGCCGTCGCGGGTCGTGGCCACGACGATCCGGCCGAGGCGCGCCCGCAGGTCGAAGAGGTCGTGCGAGAGGGCGAGGATCGCCATCACCTCGGAGGCGACGGTGATGACCCATTCCGCCTCGCGGGGGACGCCGTTCTCCTTGCCGCCGAGGCCGATGACCGCCCGCCGGATCGCCCGGTCGCTGATGTCGACGACTCGCGGCCAGCGGATGGAGAAGGGGTCGATGCCGAGCGTGTTGCCGTGGTGGAGGTGGTTGTCGAGGAAGGCGCTGGCAAGGTTGTGGGCCGCGGAGATGGCGTGGATGTCGCCGGTGAGATGAAGGTTGAAGTCCTCCATCGGGATGATCTGGGAGTACCCGCCGCCGGCGGCCCCGCCCTTGATCCCGAAGACCGGGCCGAGCGACGGCTGGCGGATGGCGACGGCCGCGTTCCGCCCGATCCGGTTGAGGCCCTGGGCGAGGCCGACCGTGGTCGTCGTCTTGCCCTCGCCGAGCGGCGTCGGCGTGATCGCGGTGACGACCACGTACTTGCCCCGCGGTCGCTCGCGCTCCACGCGCTCGACCGCGGCGAGCGTCACCTTCGCCTTCGTCGGCCCGTAGTACTCGATCTCGTCGGGGCGGAGGCCGAGATCCGCGGCGACGTCGCCGATGGGCCGCGGGGTGACGGAGCGCGCGATGTCCAGGTCCGACGGGAACGACATGGGGGCCTCCCCCGCGCTCAGGGCGCGGGCTGCGACGTGGGAATGGAGGGGCGAAGCGAGCCGGCGCCGGGCGCGGTCCTGCCTTCGGCCTGGTTGCGGGCGGCCCACACCAGGTGGGTCAGGAGGATCGCGTTCGTGAGGGGGCCCACGCCGCCGGGAACGGGAGTGATCGCCGAGGCGACGCGCGCCGCGGAGTCGAAGTCGACGTCGCCGACGAGGCGTCCCTCCACGACGTTGATGCCGACGTCCACGACGACGGCTCCCTTCTTGAGCATGTCGCCCGTGACGAGGCCCGGCCGGCCGGCGGCGACCACGACCACGTCTGCCTCGCGCAGGTGCACGGCGAGGTCGGGTGTCCGCGAGTGGCAGATCGTCACCGTCGCGTGCTCCCGAAGCAGGAGGAAGGCGGCCGGCTTGCCGACCACGTTGGAGCGACCGACGACGACGGCGCGGCGGCCCGCCAGCTCGACGCCCGAGCGCTTCAGGAGCTCCACCGCCGCGTGGGCCGTGGCCGGCAGGAAGCCGTCGTAGCCGAGCGAAAGGAGCCCCGCGTTGAGGGGGTGGATGCCGTCGATGTCCTTGGCCGGGTCGAGGGTGTCGATCACGACGCGGAGCGGGATCCCGGCCGGAAGCGGCTGCTGGACGATGATGCCGGCGACCTTGCGCTCCGCGCCCAGGGCGAGGATTTCGCGCCCCAGCGCCTCGGCCGTGCAGTCGTCGCCCAGCTCCACCAGCCGATCCTGGATCCCTACCAGGCGGCAGCCGTCGAGGATCTTGTGGAGATAGACGGTGGAGGGTGCGTCGCGCCCGACGATCACGACGGCGAGCTCCGGCGCGTACCCGTGGCTCTCGCAGAATGCGGCGACGTCGGCCGCGACGGTCGCCCGGACCTCGGCGGCGATCGGACCGCCCCGCAGGAGGCGCGGCCCGCCGTCGTCAAGCAGGGTCACGAGGCCGGCCCGTCGGCGGCGATCGGACCGCCCCCCAGGAGGCGCGGCCCGACGCCAAGCAGGGTCACGAGGCCGGCCCGGCGGCGGCCGAGTGGCGGGTCTTGTCGCTCCCTCCGCCGGCGACCGATCCGCCCTCGTCGTCCTCCGGGTCGCGGAGCTCTCCGCGCTCGACGTGTGCGCGGGTCGCCTCGGCTAGATCCTCGATCTGGGCGAGGAGCGTCTCCACTCGTCCGCGCATCTCGTCGGCGAGAACCGAGTCCCCGAGCGACGGCAGGTTGACGAAGACGTTCTCGGCCGCGCCGTGAGCCGCGGCCTCGGCCAGGCGGGACGCAACGGCGAGGTCGCTCGCGGCGTTCAGGTTGCTACGGCCGGCCAGGCCCTCGGACCCGGCGACCACGTCCCGGCAGGCCTCGAGCGTGCGCAGGGGAGCCTCGGCGGCCACGCGGGCAGAAGTCCTGATCGCGATCGTGCGGGCGCCCTTCTCCGCGTCCGTCTCGCGCGGGAGCTTGAGCGCGGCGGCGAACGCCGCGTAGGCATCCGCGTCCTCGTCGGCGAGCGCCAGGAGCCGGGCGGCGAGCGCGCGACCGGCGGTTCCGTGGCGGGCGTGGCTGGCGGCGTACGCGGCGTACTTCGGACGATCGACGGAGAGCGATGCGACCATCGCCACCAGCGCGGCGCCACAGGAGGCGGCCACCGCCGAGGCGGCCCCGCCACCGGGGCTGGGTGTGGCGGAACCGAGCAGCTGGATGAACCCGTCGAGGGTCATCGACCCGAATCCAGGCGCGATCGTCTCCGACATGCGGTCGATTGTAGGAGGCAAGTCACGGCCGGACAGGGCCGTCCCGCCCCGCCACCCGGGCCGGCCGACCCGAGCTGCGGCGTGGCCGGGCCCGGGGCGAACGCGGTACCGGTCGCGCCCGCCCCGGGCCCGAGGGAGCGGGCGCCGGGGAGCCGGCACCCTGGCAGCGCCGCGCGGAAGGCCGGCGCCGTCGAGAAGTGCGATCGCGATCGCAGACTCAGGCCGCCCGGACGACCTCCCGGTCCAGGCCCTCGACGAGCCAGCGCCGGCCGCGATGCCGGAACGTGAGGGCGAGACGGACTCCCGGCGTGTCCACCTCGAAGGTCGTGCGCGGTCCGATCTCGATGGGGTAGGCGGATCGCTCACGGCGCACTGCCGCGATCGCGGTCACGGGGATCGTCCGTTCGCCCCAGTGGATCTCCCGGGGGATCCCGGAGAGCCAGCTGGTCCGCACCCGGACCTCGACCGGCTCGACGCGGGTCATTGCCATCGACGTTGCTCCTTCTCGGCGGCCCAGGGTCGCCCGGCGCGTGCGGTAGACAGAACACCTGTTCGACTTGTCCCCGACTCTAGATCGAACACCTGTTCGATGTCAAGCCCTCGTCGGAACTAGGTGAATCTCCCGGCCAGCCGTGCCACCTTGATTGGCACAGGTGTTCGATCGCTCCGTGAGCCGGCGCCTCGGCGAGTCGTTTCACCGATGCACGGAGTCCACGCCGGAAGGAGGAGGTCGCTCCGTCCCTCGACGGCGGGCGCAGCCGGGAGGCGGACGCGACGAGAGGAAGGACGCGGACCTCGGATCTGATGCCCGTGGGTGCATCGCCGGCGCATCAGGAGTCGGCTCTACGGGGCCTGTGGAGTTGGCCGACGGACGGGCTGGTTCGATCCTCGCGGCGGGCCACTCTTCGCGCGTCGACGCCCCGTGATGCGCGGACGATGCGTACACGGACATCGAATCGGGGGCAGCTTCCCCGCTCCCCCAGGCATTCGGGTCACCGCCCACGTCTTCCTGGGCGCAGGCGGCATGCGGCGCAGGCGGCATGCGGCGCAGGCGGCTGGCGCGGCCGGCTGGCGCGGCCGGCTGGCGCGGCCGGCTGGCGCGGCCGGCTGGCGCGGCCGGCTGGCGCGGCCGGACACGAGGTCAGCGCTTCGAGCCGTCGTCGTCCTCGGGCCGGTGCCCACCCTCCGCGCCCGCGTCCGCGCTCGGCCGGGCCCGCCCGACCCGGCGGCCCTCGAGCGGCTGCAGCGGGTCGCGACCGCCGGGATCGGCGAGCGGGTCGCCCAGCAGGCGAGCGCGGGTGAGCGCGCGACTGCCGTACCTGCGGCGGATCTCGTCCTGCGCCTCCACGGCCTTCCGCCGCCGCGGATCCTCCATTGCGAAGAGCCCGAGCTGGGCCGGCTCGCCGAGGCCGTGGGCACCGACCCCGAGCAGGCGAATCCGCCGCCCGCGCGCCTCCGGGCGCACCAGCTCGAGGGCCGTCCGGAAGATGGGGTCGGCGAGGTCGGTCGGCTCGGGGAGGGTCCGCTGGCGGGTGATCGTGTGGAAGCCGCTGTCGCGGACCTTGACCGCGATGGTCGAGGCACGCACCCCGCCGGCGCGCAGGCGCGAGGCCACGCCCTCGGCCAGGGCGAGAAGCGTCCGCTCGATCACCTCGGCGTCCGCGGTGTCCACGTCGAAGGTGTGCTCGTGGCTGACCGACTTCGCGGCCACCTCACCGGTGACCGGCGACGGGTCGATCCCGCGCGCCCGGTCGTGCAGCGTGGCCCCGTGGGCCCCCAGGCGGCGCACCAGCACGTCGACCGGCAGCTGGGCGAGCTCGCCGATCGTGCGCACGCCGTGCTCGGCAAGGACGGCGCGCGTCTGCTCCCCCACGCCCCACAGCCGCCCGATGGGGAGCGGCGCGAGGAACGACGCCTCCTCGCCGGGCGGCACGATCACGAGCCCGTCTGGCTTGCGCAGGTCCGAGGCGATCTTGGCGACCAGCTTCGTCGTAGCGACGCCGACGCTGGCCGTGAGCCCGACCTCGTCGCGCACCGCGACCCTGATCCGCCGGGCGATTGCCTCCGGCGGGCCGTAGAGGGCCTCGCTCCCCGCCACGTCGAGGAACGCCTCGTCGATGGAGACCTGCTCCAGGAGAGGCGTGAACCGCCCCAGGATCTCCATCACCCGCCCGCTCTCGCGCCGGTACTTCGCCCCGTCGACCGGCAGGAACGCGCCCTGCGGGCAGAGCGCGGCGGCCGTCCGCAGCGGCATCGCCGAGTGGACGCCGAAGGCGCGGGCCTCGTAGCTCGAGGCCGACACGACGCCGCGGGCCCGCGGGTCGCCGCCGACGATCACGGGCCGGCCGCGCAGCTCGGGCCGGTCGCGCTGCTCCACGGCCGCGAAGAACGCGTCGAGGTCAACGTGGAGGATCGTGGGGCTGGTTCGCACGTGCCTATCATCGCCTCGACGTGATGCCCAGAGCACGCCCCGCCGCGAATTCCCTCGACGCCGGCCGGTCGATGGTCCGCGACCGCCCGCTCGAAGCGGTCGTCGTCGTCGCGATCGGTTTCGTCCTCGCCTGGTTCGCGACCCCGGCGGCCATCCTCGTCGTCTGGCCGTTCCTGTTCATCGTCCCCGGCTGGCTGCTCGTCGCCCGCGCCGTGCCCCGGCTGGGCCCGGCCGGTCGGATGGGGGTCGGCACCGTCTTCTCCGTCTACATCGCGGCCCACGTCGCCAACGTCGTCGGCCTGCTGGCGGGCGGATTCGACCGGCCGGGGGCCTTCGCGGTCGGGGGGGTGCTCGCCCTGGCCAGCCTCGTCCTGGCCGCGGCGTCGCTGCCGGGCCTCGCTCCGCCACCATCGCTGGATCCCCGGCGCGCCCTCGCCGCCGCGCGCCGCGAGCCTGCGCCGTTCGCGCTGGCCGCCTTCGCCGTCCTGCTCGTGGGGACGGTCCTGGCCGCAAACGCGTGGCGAGAGATCCCTTCGGGATGGGTCTCCGGCGGCTGGAACTGGAGCGACTTCCTCGTCCACGTCTCCATCGGCCAGAGCATCGTCGAGGGCAACTTCCCGCCCCAGGTCCCCTACTTCGCCGGGGTCCCGCTGACGTACCACTGGTTCGCCGACTTCCACGGCGCGATCGCGGCAACGGTCGCCGGCTCGCACGTCATCCCGGTCCTCATCGCGTCCAGCGCACTGATGGCCGGCGCGCTCGCGCTCGTCGCATGGGAGCTCGCCCGGCACCTCACGGGAAGCCGGCGCGCCGCCACGATCGCGACGCTGATCATCCTGACCGGCGGCGGGATGGGCTGGATCCGGCTCGTCATCGACGTGCAGGCGGGGGTCGGTTCCCCGTGGGACCTCGTCCAGCGGTCCTCCTACGACAACACCTGGGCGGCCGGCAGCCCGGAGTTCAAGATCGCCTCGATCCTGGGGACCGGACTCTTCCCCCACCGGGCGACGACGTTCGGGCTGCCGGGGCTCCTCTCGGTGCTCCTCCTGGTGCGCGTTTCGCTCGGCCGGAACCGCGTCGGGATGGGGCTGGCCGGCATCCTTGCCGCTCTCCTCGCGCCATTCCACTTCTACTTCTTCCCCGCGACGTACCTCCTCGTCTTCCTTTTCGCCCTTGCCCGGCGGGCATGGCGACGGCGGGGCTGGCTCGTTGACGCGGCGCTCTTCCTCGCCCCGGTCGTCCTGGCACTCCCCTTCATCGTGGGGCCGGCGCTCCTGCAGCGCGACCGCGGCGCCATTCGGCTGGTAGTCGGCTGGAAGGAGGCGCCGTTCGACGAGGGGATCGGGCCGGTCCTCTTCTTCTACGCCACCAACCTGGGTCTGCCGCTGCTCCTTGGCGTGCTGGCCCTGCTGGTCGCCCGACCCCCCGCCCGCGCCTTCCTGGCGGCATGGGCGGCCGCCCTCTTCGTGGTGCCGAACGTCCTGGTGGCCGGCGCGGTCGACTTCGACATGAACAAGTACTTCCAGGTCATGGGGGTGGCCGTGGCGATCCTCGGCGGCTGGCTGCTGCGGCGCCGGGCGACCCTCGTCATCGGCCTCGTCCTCGCGGCCGCGGCCGTCTCACCGGCCCTCGTGACGACCTGGCATCTCCTGTCGGAGTCGGTCGCGCTCAGCCCCGCCCAGGAACAGGCGGCACGCTGGATCGCCGCCAACACCCCGCAGCGGTCGGTCTTCCTGACCGACGCCTTCATCAACAGCCCGGTCGACTACGCGGGCCGTCTCCGCATCACCACGTTCGGGCCGTACGCCGCCAACCTCGGCTACGACCCCGCGCCGCGGGAGGCCGACGTCAAGGCCGCGTACTGCGACGGTCCCGACAGGGCTGCCGCGGTCATGGCCCGCTACGGCGCGACGTTCGCGCTCTCGTCCGGCGGGCCGCCGGACTGCTCCGGCGGCGAACTGACCGACTTCTCGTCGAGCCCGCTCTTCGAGACCGTCTACGACGCCGACGGGGTGCAGGTCTGGCGACTGCGCAGTTGACGGGCGGGACGCGAACGGGCCCGGATCACGGGCCGCGCTCGACGAAGACGACGAGCTCCACGCCCGGCCGCAGCGCGTAGTGGGCGTCCTCGCGGTAGCGGTCGGCGAACCCGGCCGGGAGGGCTTCGAGCTGGTCGACCTTCACCACCTGGACCGGGGCGACCACGTCGACCACCTCGCCGTAGAAGCCGGCCTTCGGGTCCATGCGGAGGTACCAGGGGAGCGGCCAGTAGTCGGGTGACATCACGACTATCCCGAGCTGCCCGCCGGTGCCCAGCCGCCGGTCCTCGGCATCCAGCCAAGCCACGAGGTCCAGGACCTCGCGGCTGGTCTGGGCGTAGACGTACGCGTTCTCCTCCGCGTCGTAGTCGCGGAAGGCGAGAGTCACCGCCTGCACCGCCCCCAGGACGAGCGCGGCGCCGAGAGCGGCCGCCGCACCCAGGTGGACGACATTCCGGCGGGCCTGCCAGGCGCGACCGAGGACGTGGCCGGCGACCATCGCGTACGGGACGAGCCAGTCGAGCATCAGCCATGGCGTCTTGTAGCCGATGAGGGAGTAGGCCACGAAGAGGCCGGTGGCCCAGGCCGCGCAGAAGATGGCGATCCGGCTGCGACCCTCCCAGGCGACCCAGGCAGCTCCGGCGAGCCCGAGGGCAAGGAGCGCGAACTCCTCCTCGACCATCCATCCCGCGTACGTCAGCGGCCCCGAGACCTGCGTGGCGCCGGACGTCTGGGTCCAGATCGCCAGGCTGCGGAAGGAGTCCAGCACGCCGGCCGGGAAGTTGGTGAAGAGGGACGAGAAGAGCGTCACCCAGATCACGGCGAAGACCGCGGCCGCGGCCGCGAGCGAGCCGATGAGTCGGTCCCGGCCACCGAAGCGGGCCAGTGGGTCCACCGGCCGGGTGCGACTTGCGCGAGGTCGTGCCCTTCCGGGCGCCACGTCCGCCGACGCGACCGCCCAATCGACTGCCGGCGGCGCGCCGGGACTGGGCGCGAACCGCACCGGCCGGCGGAGGACGCGGGGCGCCATCTGCTCGTAGATCGCCACGCAGGCCGCGGCGAGGCCCAGGACGACGACGGTGATGATCGCCGTCTCCTTGGTCGTGAACATGCCGGCCAGCGCCGCCGCCGCGGTCAGCAGGAAGCGCGAGCGGCCGGTCTCCCACCAGCGAATCGCCGCCAGCACGAAGGCGAGCGTGAAGAAGACGAGGAGCATCTCGTGGATCGCGTAGCGGGAGAAGAAGACCATCCCCGGCGAGACGGCCAGGAGCGCGGCCGCGGCGAGGGCGCCGGCGCGTCCGATCCAGCGCCCGGCGAGGAGGACGAGCCCGAGCGTGGCCAGGCCGAAGGCCGCGGGAACCAGGCGCATGGAGACGTCGCCGAGCCCAACCAGCAGCCCGGACAGGGCCGCGGCGTAGAAGAGGGTGGGGCCGTGGTAGTTGGCAGGGTCGTAGGCCCACGTGCCGGTGCGCAGGAGCTGGGTCGTGAACCAGCCGTTGACTCCCTCGTCGTTGTGGAACGGCGCGAGCGGGAGGTCCCAGAGGCGGAGGGCACCGGCGACCAGGAACAGGAGGATCACCGCGCCGATGCCGACCGCGAGGGGGCCCCGCCCGGCGGGAACCCCGGCGCCCGCGGCCGCCGCGTGATCCGCCGAGACCGTTTCTGGCGGAGTCGGCGGCGAGCCGGCCGGGGAGAGCGGGGCGGGCCGGCCGGGGAGAGCGGCGGCGGGTCCGCCGCAGGGCCGGCGGAGGGCACGCCGGGACGCGATCCCGGCCCTCCGGCGGCCGTGGCCCCGTGACGCCGGCGCGCGTCACGCCGGCGGTCCCCGCGGCTCACTGCGGGACCCGGTAGAGGCGGTAGTCGCCGACTTCGGCGATCAGCGGAAAGCCGGCGAAGAGCGCGTCGTCGACTTCGAGCATCTGTCGTTCGATCGGGGTGACCTCCACGTACTGGACCCCACGGTCGCGCATGAGCGGCAGCGCATCGGGACCGCCCGCGTACATGAGCCCGATGTCGCGCTCGCGGTCGGCATACGGCAGGCCGTGGGCCCAGATCCAGCCCGGGTAGCCGAGAAGCGATCGGCGGCCGGTCAGGTAGACCGGCGGGTTCCAGGTCGCCGCGTGGAGGACGAGCGCATCCGGCGGGACCGCCGCCCTGATCCGCTCGGCGAAGGCGACCCCGTCCGCGTCGAACTGCCCGTAGGACGTCTGGCCGCTCACGACGCGCCACACGTCAAGGCTGCCTGCCAGGAGGAGGCCAGCCAGCGACCCCGCTGCCGCGACCTGCGCGACCGTCCGCGGGACGCCACGCCAGCGGCCGCGCCACAGGGCGGCGATCACCAGGGCCACCAGCGGCGCCGACCCGACCCACCAGTAGAACAGGACCTTGATGTTGTCCCAGGTCCAGGGCGCCAGCTTGACCACGTTGGGAACGACGAACCAGGCGACGAAGGGCAGCCAGAAGCGGAGCAGCCGGCCGTTCACCAGCGGTGGTCCCGCGCCCCAGGGCACCCGTCCGGCGAGGAGGGCGACGCAAAGGAGCGGGATGAACAGCCCCGCGTTGAGGAGCCAGAACGTGACCGGATCCCATTCGCCGCGGTCCCAGCCGAGGGCGATCCCGAAGAACGTGCCGGCGCTGGCCGATGAGTCCGCGACGAGGAGGAGCGCCGACGGCGCAGCCAGGACTGCGGCGGCGACCAGGAAGACCACCCAGCCACGCCAGCGGCCGTCCCGCCACTCCGCGAAGAGCAGCCCGAGAAGGAACGCGCTGCCGAGCAGGACCACGAACGAGTGGGTGTGGCAGATGACGAGCGCGCCGGTCGCGAGCCCGGCGACCGCCAGCCGGATCGTCCGCAGCCGCCGCGCATCGGGCGTCCCGGCCGGCGCGAGGGCCAGCCACAGGAGGGTCAGCGCCACGACCGTGAGCGGGAGCCCCATGAGCAGGCTCCGCTGGGTCACGAGGAGCGTCGTGATCGCGTTGCCCCAGCGCCAGACCGTGTCGGGCAGGATCGTATAGTCGTGCGGCGGGGCAAGGAGCGCCCCGACCAGCCCCGAGCTGCCGGTCCGCGCGTCCTCGAACAGCATCACCCAGCCGAGACCGCCGCCGAGGAGGACCAGGAGCGGGGTGAGCCAGGCGGCGATCCGGTCGCGCGTCAGGGTTGCGGCGAAGCGCACCAGAACGCCGACGAGGGCCCCACCGAAGACCAGGTTCGGGAGGAAGTAGTGCCTCGCGGAGCGATGCGCCCAGGAGGACGAGCATCCCCGAGAGGAAGTCGGCGAGGAACGGGTAGGTGAAGGCCGCGCCGGCGTAGGTCGGGTCCTCGGGCGGCAGGTTCCCTGCCCAGCCGAAGCTGGCGACGACCTGGAGGTGGAAGGGAAGATCGCCCAGGTTGTTGACGTAGCCCGTCCCGATCCCATCTGGCCCCTCGAGCATCGCCCGGTCGAAGACGAGCCAGACCAGGATTGCAGCGACGGTGATCCCGGCCAGCGCCAGGATGGCCGGAAGCCGCGCGGCGGCGCCTCGACGGAGCAGGGCGCTGATCTCGGCGAGGTCCTTGCGGGCGGCATCCCGGAACCGGGGAAGCGCGAACAGGGCCACCGGAGTGGCGACCGCAGCCGTGGCCAGGAGGACGCTCGCAGGGTTCAGGCCGAGGGCGAACCCGGCGAGCAGGCCGATGCCCGCCAGGGCGACGAGGCCCGTGGCCGCGCCGGTGAACGGGCGCGATGCCGCGGGGGCGTCCGGGTCGTACCAGTAGGTTGCGACCGTCCCCCCTATGGTGGCGACCGCGAGGACGGCGAGCGCGGCGATCATCGCGGCGCAGCCGGTGGTGTCGGGGGCCGAGTGGAGAGTCCTTCGGCCGCGACGTCAGCCCTTGGGTTCGACGATGACCGTGACCTCGGAGACCAGCCCCGCGTAGACCTTGACGGCGACCTTGTACGTGCCGAGGGACTTGAGCGGCTGCTCCAGGTCGATCTTGTGCTTGTCGACCTTGATCCCGCGGCGGCCGAGGGCGTCGGCGATGTCCTGCGTGGTGATCGAGCCGTAGAGCTTGCCGCCCTCGCCGACCTTGACGCCCATCGTCAGCGTGGTCGACGCGATCCGGTTCGACGCGATCTCGGCCTCGCCGCGCTCGCGCTGGCGCTTCTCCTCGCGGCTGGCGATGTCGTGCTGCCAGGCGCGGTAGGCGCCGCCGGCGGCCGGCACGGCGACCTTCTGGGGGATGAGGAAGTTGCGGGCGTAACCGTCGGTCACGTCCTTCAGCTCGCCGCTCTTGCCGAGCTTGGCGACGTCGGTGGTCAGGATGACCTTCACGCGGGAGAACCCTCCTTGTCGAACAGGCCCCGAACGCGCGTCTCCAGCCCGGCCCGGCGGACCGCGCGGGCCCCGAGCTGCAACGCGGTCGGGATTTGGTGGACGATGCGGCGGATCGGGCGCGGGACGAGCCGCCTCACGCGGCGCACGTCCTCGTCGAATGCGGCCCGCTCTAGGCCGGCCGCCTCCAGCTGCTCGGCGAGGACGGCGTCGGGGACCCCGGCCAGGAACGTGTCAACGGCGAGCGCCGAGACGACGAGCTCGTCGAACACGCCGAACAACGGGATCCGATCCCAGATGAAGTCGACCGGCAGAACGGCATAGCCGACGGCGGCGGCGAGCAGGGCCTTCCGCGCCGCGGGCACCCGGGGGTCGCGCAGGAGCCCGGCCATGACCCGGGTGTGGAGCGGAAGCCGGGCTGCGATCGGCAGCAGGGCCAGCAGCGTGATCGTGCGACCGATCATCGCCCGCCGGCGGGCGCCGCGCCGACGCGGCGCCGCTCTCGTCGCCCGCTTCCTGGAGTCGCTCATCCTCGTCGGTCTGCTCCGTTCCGTCTTCTGCCCGCGCGCCGCGCGCGGGCGAACGGAGAGTCTAGCAGTCCCGTCCCGCGGGGCAGCGCGGCTGTCCCTGCTCAGTGAATCTGTCAGGGCCAACTGCTCAGTGACTTTGTCAGTCTCACCCCATGAAGGAGAACCTGAGATTGACCACGAAGGAGCAGCAGCGCATCGAGGTCGTGAGCCGCTGGCTGGCCGGGATCGTCACGACGCCCGAGGAGGCGCCGGGCATCGCAGTGGCGCACCGGTGTCGAGCGCCCTCGCGGCGGGCTTGACAATCGAACGGGTGTTCTGTAGGCTCCGCCTGACGATCGGGAAAGGAGCACTCGTGACCAGGCACGACGCCGAGCGCAGGCGGAAGATCCTCGACTACATCGCCTCGATGATCCGGGCCAACGGCGTGCCGCCGTCGGTTCGGGAGATCATGCGCGCGGTCGGGCTCGCCTCCACGTCGGCCGTCCACCATCACCTGAGGGGCCTCGAGGAGGATGGATTCCTCGACCGCGGGGTCGCCCAGTCCCGGATGATCCGGCTCACGCCCAAGGCCGCTCTGCACATGGGCCTCTCGGCGGAGCTCACCCCGCAGTCGCACGCGGTGGAGGCGCACCTCCTGCCGGTGATCGGCGAGATCGCGGCCGGCGGGCCGATCGAAGCGTACGCCACCGCGGACGAGTACCGGGCCGTCCCGGACCTCCTCGCGCCGTCCGGCGACGCCTACCTCCTGCGCGTTCGCGGCGACTCGATGATCGGGGCCCTCATCGCCGACGGCGACTACGTCGTCATCCGACCTCAGCAGACAGCCCGCAACGGCGACATCGTGGTGGCCCAGGTCGAGGAGAACGCCGTCACCCTGAAGCGCTTCTTCAAGGAGGACGGGCGCTTCCGCCTCCAACCGGCCAACCCGCAGTATCCGCCGCAGTTCTACGACGACGTCCGGATCCAGGGGAAGCTGATCGGGGTCATTCGCCGGCTCGACTGACGGGCCGGGGCCGGGTCGTCCACAGGCAGTCCACAGGATCCGGCCCGCCCGCCGGTCGTCGGGAAATGCCGCGGCCGGACTCGTGGACAACCCTATCGCGCCGGGGCGCGCGGCGCGGCACCATGTCCTCGGCCGACGATCCACACGTGGAGCACCCTTGTCCCTCGACCGCCTTCCCCCGCAGAGCCTCGAGGCCGAGCAATCCGTCCTCGGCGCCCTCCTCATCGACCGCGACGCCATCATCGAGGTGGCCGACGTCCTCCAGCCCGGCGACTTCTACCGCCAGGCGAACGGGAAGATCTACGGCGTCATGGTGGACCTCTGGGAACGGCGCGAGCCGATCGACATCGTCACCGTCGCGGAGGCGCTCGAGCGGGTCGGGGACCTCGACGCGATCGGCGGGCGGGGCTATCTCTCCTCGCTCGCGGAACAGACGCCGACGGCCGTCTTCGCCTCGCAGTACGCCCGGATCGTGGAGCGCAAGGCGGTCCTGCGGAACCTCATCGCGGCAGCGGGGCGCATCGCCGGGATCGGGTACGAGGACTCTCCGGAAGTCCAGGAGGCTATCGACCGCGCGGAGGCCGAGCTGTACGCGGTCTCGGAACGGCGGCTGGCCGCGGGATTCACCCCCCTCAAGCAGCTCCTCCACGAGGCCTTCGACCGCCTCGACGACCTGCACACGCACCGGGGCGAGATCAGCGGCGTCCGGACCGGCTTCCCGGACCTCGACGCGCTGACCACCGGCCTCCAGCCCTCGGACCTCATCATCCTCGCGGCGCGCCCCTCGGTCGGCAAGACGAGCCTCGCCCTGAACATCGCCGAGCACGCCGCGATCGGGCACGCGCCCGCCCGATCGGTCGGCATCTTCAGTTTGGAGATGAGCAAGGAGCAGCTGGTCCTGCGGCTCCTCTCCTCGGTCGGCGGGATCGACAGCCAGCGGCTGCGAACCGGCTTCCTGGACGAGATGGACTTCGTCGGCGTCTCGAAGGCGATGACCGCGCTGTCGGAAGCGCCAATCTACATCGACGACACGCCGAACATCAGCACGATGGAGCTCCGGACGAAGGCGCGCCGGCTGCAGGCGGAGGTCGGGCTGGACCTCGTGATCGTCGACTACCTCCAGCTGATGCAGTCGTCGACGACGACGAAGGACGCCAACCGCGTCCAGGAGGTCTCGGAGATCAGCCGCGGCCTCAAGGCCCTGGCGCGAGAGCTGAAGGTCCCGGTCCTCGCCCTGTCGCAGCTCTCCCGCCAGCCGGAGGCCCGCAACACCCCGGAACCGAGGCTGTCCGACCTCAGAGAGTGCGTGACGGGCGATACGCTCGTGATCCTCGCCGACGGCCGTCGGGTACCGATCCGGGACCTCGTGGGCACGACGCCCGAGGTTCTCGCCTGGCACGAGGACGGCCGGATCGCCCCTACCCGGTCCGACCTCGTCTGGTCGGTCGGGCCGAGGCAGGTATTCACCGTGCGCATGGCGAGCGGACGTGCGGTCCGGGCGACCGGGAAGCATCGGCTGCTCACCGGCTTCGGCTGGCGACGCATCGAGGAGATGGAGGTCGGCGAACGACTGGCGCTGGCGCGGCCGCTCCCGGAACCCGCAGCAGTCGAGCGGTGGCCGGACCAGCACGTCATCCTGCTCGGCCAGCTCGTCGGGGACGGGAGCTACCTGTCGAATAGGCCGATGCGGTACACGACGGCGAGCGAGGCCAACTCCGCGGCGGTGGCGAACGCCGCCTCCTCGGCATTCGGCTCCAAGGTCACGCGGATGGCCGGCCGCGGGAGCTGGCACCAGCTCCTGATCTCGGGCAACGGCAACCGTTGGCACCCGGCCGGCGTGAACAAGTGGCTGCGCGACCTCGGGGTGTTTGGTCAGCGCTCGCCAGAGAAGCGCCTGCCGGAGGCCGTCTTCCGACTCTCGAACGAACAGCTGGCGCTGCTCCTCCGCCACCTCTGGGCGACGGACGGAACGATCTGGCCGGCACCTCGAGGCTCCAGGTCGAGCCACAACGTGTCCTACGCGACGACGAGCCAGGGGCTCGCTGGCGATGTCGCGGCTGCACTCCTGCGGCTCGGCATCGTCGCACGCCTCTCGTCGGTGACCAAGACCGGCTACCGGCCCGGTTACCACGTGCGGGTGTCGGGCATCGCCGACCTGAGCAGGTTCCTCGAGCTCGTCGGCGGGTTCGGGCCGCGCGCGCCGCAGGCAGAGCGCCTGGCATCGGCGCTGGCCGATGTTCGCTCCAACACCAACGTCGACACCCTGCCGGCGGCGTTCTTCAACCGGGTGCGTGACCGCAGGGAGGAGCTCGGCCTGACGACGCGGGGCATGGCGACCATGCGCGGAACGACCTTCGCGGGGTCGGCCCACACGTCCTTCCACCCATCGCGGGCGGTGGCGGCGGGGTACGCGACCCTGCTCGACGACCCGGAGCTGGAGCGAATGGTCGCCCAGCCGCTCTTCTGGGACCGCGTGGTCGCGATCGAGCCCGCCGGCGTCGAGGAGGTCTTCGACCTCACCGTTCCGGGGCCATCCAGCTGGCTTGCAGATGGGCTGGTTTCCCATAATTCTGGGGCGCTCGAGCAGGACAGCGACCTCGTGATCTTCCTCTGGCGGGAGAAGGATCGCGGGTCCGAGGATCACGACGCCGATGGCGAGGTCGTGAAGCTGCGGCTGGCGAAGCACCGCAACGGGCCGACCGGCGAGATCGATCTCTGGTTCAAGAAGAGTCAGACGCGGTTCGTGAGCTACGCCGGCGATCGCTACGGCGGCGCGACGCCATAGGTAGCGTGGCGCCGTGGCAGCGCCCTGCCGCAGGCGGAACCAGGTCAGCGTCGCTCGTCGGGCAGCAGGGGCCGGATCCCCAGGCCGTAGACAGTGCCGTTCGGCGCCCGCAGGGAGATCCCCGAGACGCCGCCCTCCGGCTTGTCAATTCCCAGGAGGGACATCTCGAGGCCGCTGATCACTCGCGACGGGAACCCGAACCCGGTCCCATCGTCGATCGTGGTGAACCCGTCCGGGCCGAAGGTCGGCCACGGCCATGGCCGAACGGGCCCGGCGCCGCCCGGGCCTCCCTCCAGGATGGATGCGCGGAACCGGCTGGGTGCGTAGAGTCCCGCCGCGGTCCCGTTGCCCTTCGCAACCTCCTGGTCGAAGTTGCGCAGGCGCTCGGCGAAGGCGGCCATCGCGCCCAGGATCGCCGTGTCCGGGTTCGCTGGGTCGTCGACCGCGAGCCCGAGCGCGTAGACGCTGATGCGGCGCTGTCGTCCGTCGGCGTTGACAGTGAAGACGGCCGTCGGGGCGTCCGCGACCTGGTTGTTCTCGTAGCGATCACGCGCGACCCCCAGCCCCGCGCCGCCGAGGGCGTCGCGGAGCAGCGCCTGCACCTGGTCATCGGTCATGGTCGCGACCTGGAGCGGCGGGAACCGCATCGGTTCGCCGGGCTTCTGCTCGGGCCACGGAGTCGAGGCAGGCCGGTAGATGACGGTCCCGTCGCCGTAGAGGGAGAAGTACGGGAGCGAGATCATCGCGAAGGTCGGCATGACGAAGCCGCCGCCCTCGTCGAAGCGAAGGACCAGCTCGGCGGCGCCGGTCGGATGGACGATCCTGCCGGTCGGAGAGGTGGGCGACGCCGCTGGCGGGCCGGGCGGCGTGGCCGACGGATCGGTCGTCGCCGGCTGGGCCGTGGCGGTCGGTGACGAACCGCCGGAGCACGCAACGAGGAGCAGGGCGGACGCAAGGCCCGCTGCGAGGAGACGGCGACCGGTAAGCTTGAGCATGGCCCACCAGACGACGCAGGCGGTGTGCGGGTTCCCGGGAACCCGTCGACAGCCTCCACTGCGGCGGCCAGGAGGTCGTCCCGTTCGCGCCCGGACGGACAGGCTCGCCTGCCGCAGCTCCTGCTTCGAGCGGGTCCGGCCGACCTATGCGCCCCCCGTCGGGCCTGCCGCACGCCCGATGGGTCCCCCCGGCCTAGACTTCCGGCGGACGGCCGGCACCTGAGCGCGGCCCGCAGCCTGGAGGGCCGGCGATGGGCGTCATCATCATCCGGGAGATGGTCGGCACGAGCCCGAGCTCGTGGAGCGACGCGGCGCGCCAGGCGGTCGCCACGGCGTCGCGGACGGTCCGCAACATCCGCACCGTTGAGGTCGTGAAGTCGACGGCCGTCGTGGACAACGGTGAGATCGTCGAGTACCGGGTCGACCTCAAGATCGGCTTCGAGTACGACGGCTGACGCCGGGAGGCGGTCGAAGCCGGCAGATAAGTGGCCGGTGAGCGCCCTGCGGCAGCATGGGCCGCATGGCACCGCTCCCCCCGGATCTCGCGACGGCCACCGCGCGCGGAGCGCGTCCGGGCAGGCAGCATGACCTGGTCGCGGTCGGGCCCGGGCGGCCGGTCGCGGGTCGGCCGGTGCCAGCCCTCCCGAATTCGTGAGCGAACGGTCCGGGAGCGAGCCGTCACCCCATCCACCCCGGCTTCCATCCCGGCGGGCACGGACGCGCAGCCGGTGAGCGAGCTCGACGTCTTCGCCTTCCCCGTCCAGATCGGGAAGGTCCAGCCCCCGCTCCTCCCCGAGGAGACCCTGCAGCGGCAGCGCCTCCTGGACTGGATGGCCGCGAAGATCCACTCGCGGCTCGTGCTGATCGTGGCGGACGCAGGTCACGGGAAGACGACGCTCCTCGCGGACTGGAGCCGGCGAACCCGGGTCCGCACGCTCTGGTATCGCCTGGACGAGACCGACCGCGACTGGGTCGTCTTCGTGAACAACGTCGTGGCGGCCGGGCGCGAGATCGACCCGGAGTTCGCGCCCAATACCATGTCCCTCATCCGCGAGCTGGGGGCCGGCATCGGCGATCGCGGTGCGATCGTCCGCACGCTCCTGGCCGAGATCCGGGCGTGGGTGAGCGAGGGCACTGCGCTCCTCCTGGACGACTACCAGGTCGTGGACGACGTTCCCGAGATCCGCGAGATCGTCCGCGAGCTGCTCGTGCGCGGTCCCGAGAGGCTGACACTCGTGATATCCACGCGGCAGTCGCCGACGCTGCCGCTGGCCAGGCTCCGGGCCCTGGGTGAGACCGCGGAGCTCTCGACGGCCGACCTGCGGTTCGACCGCGCCGAGATGGAACGGCTCTTCCGGGAGACCTATCGACACCCGCTGGAGGCGGATCTCCTCGAGGACCTGGCGAGGACGACCGAGGGCTGGGCAGCGACGCTGCGCCTCGTGGAGACCGCCGTTCGGGGGCGGCCCCGCGACGAGATCCGGGCGGTGATTCGCAGCCTGTCGGGACGCCACGGCGACCTCCACGACTACCTCGCCGAGGAGGTCATCGGCCGGATGCCGGTCGAGCTGCAGGGGTTCCTGGAGCGCTGCGCCCTCCTCCAGGTCGCGACGCCCCAGCTCGCGGCCACTGCGGCGGGCGTCTCGCTCCTCGATGCGCGACGTCTCCTCGACGTCACCGAGGAGGCGGGGCTGCTGTCCCGGCGCGGCCGCACGGGCCAGGCCGGCCGCCTGCTCCACCCCCTCGTGCGCAGCTTCCTCGAGGGGCGGCTGCACGAGGCGGTCGGGTCGGACGGCATCGCCGAGATCCACGCCCGGATCGCCGCGAGCGCCGAGGCAAACAGCTGGTGGCTCGCCGGCCACCACTACGCTGCGGCGGGGCGGAGCGACGACGTCGCCAGAGTCCTCGCCGGGTCACTGGAGGCGATCCTCGGCGCGGGTGGCGCGCAGGCCGCCGTCGACCTGATCGTCGCGGGCGGAGTGCCCGACGATGGAGGCTGGGCCCAGGCCCTGGCCGCTCGCGCGTTCCTCCGCGAGGGCGACATCGGGCGGGCCCGGGACGCGGCCGATCGGGCGCTCATCGCCTCGACGCAGGGTGACCCCACCATCAGCCTCACGGTCGCGCTCGCCACGCTTACGACTGTGGAGTGGAGTGTCGGTGAGCCCGCGACGGCCATCGAGCACGCCCTGAGGTTGCGTGAATCGGGCTTTGGCACCGTCTACGCTTCCATCGCCGACGCATTTCTCGCTTGTGCCGATGCCATGGTCGCGGGTTCATTGGCAACCACGGGTCCCGTGTTGGCCAACTTGGCAGACGCGGCGCACCGGTTGGGACACCTTCACTACTACGGCATCTCGCAGCTCAACCTCGCATGGGTGTCGCGGGGGCGCGGAGACGCCCATCTGGCTCTGGCGAGTGCTCGAGTTGCGCTGGAGGCTCTGTCCGCCACCTCAGCCGGGCCCGAGATGGACACCGTGCGGACCGTCGCAGCCTGGGCGCACGCGCACTCCGGTGACACGGACGCCGCCTTGGCCGCGATCGACGAGGCCCTCGCATCACCCTTCCGGCAGGGGCGCTTCGAGACCCTCCTCGAGGCAGCCGATGTGGTGGGCACCTACATCGACCCCGATCGGGGCGGTGCCCTTCTCGCCGAAGCGGAGACCGTTGGCGCCCGTACCGAGGCTGAACGTACATACCTCGCGCTGTTCCGCGCCGAGACGCTGAACCGACTGGGCCTGCCGGACGAGGCGCGAACGGCACTCGAGTCCATCGCGGAGGGCCGCCACACCGGCTACCCGGGTTTCTACGTCAGGGTCAAGCTCGCCCGGGCCGTCGCCGCCTTCCTCACGGGAAGCGCCGCGACGGCGGTCCTCGTCGCGGAGGCGAGGGCGCAGGCGGAGCTGCAGGGAGCGTCGGGAGCTCTCCGCGCCATCCAGCTGATGGAGAGCCTGGATGCCGGCGCCGGGCCCGCGTCATCCGCAGTCGCCGCCCTCTGGTCCGTCGAGCCCGGGGTCGTCACGGCCCATGCCGAGGTGGTGCTGTCGCGGCTCGGCGCGCTCGACGAGAGCGCCCTTGAAGTGGTCGGCCAGGCCGCCTCACGCCAGCCCAGTCGCTGGCGACGTGGCCTCCGGTCGGTCGTGGAGGCTGGACCGGCGCGGGGCCGCTGGGCTGCCGGAGCAATCCTTGACGACGTCGGCGAGAGGTCCGACGTGCGGCGCCTCCGCACGCTGAGCCGGGAGTTGAAGGGCGCCTACCGGGCTCCGCTCCTGGGGCGAGACCTGGCCCGGCGAACGGCGGACCGGGTCTGGGTCGAGGACCAGGGCCGGGTGATCGTTCGCGTCGGCGGGCGTGTCATCCCGGGCTCGGAGATGAGGCGCAAGCCCCTGGCACTGCTCTGCTTCCTCCTCAGCAGGCCCGGGTTGTCGGCCACGCGCGATCAGGTCCTCGATGCCCTGTGGCCCGATACCGACCCCGACCAGGCCGTCAATTCGCTTCACCAGACCGTCTACTTCCTGCGTCGGATCATCGAGCCGTCCTACTCCGACGACCTGTCTCCCGGCTATCTCAGCCAGGACACCGAGCTCATCTGGCTGGACTCCGAGCTCATCGCGAGCCGGAGCGTGCGCTGCCGTGAGCAGATGCGGGGACTGGGCCCGGAGCCGCCCGTTCCGGCCGTGCTCGCCCTCGCCAGCGAATACCGGGGCAAGTTCGCGCTCGATTTCTCGTATGAAGACTGGGCGTCGATGCATCGCGACTCGCTGCACGCGCAGTACCTCGAGGTCATGGAGCGGGCCATCGCCTTCAGCACGGCGACCGGCCGGTTCTCGGAGGCGATGGAGCTGTCGAGAGCGCTCCTCGAGACCGATCCGTCGCTCGACCAGGTGGAGGCCAGCCTGGTGAAGATGTACCGGCTCCTCGGGGCGCATGCCGCCGCGGCGGAGCAATACCAGCACTACACGACCGTGATGCGCGACGAGCTCGGGATCGAGCCGCCCCCTCTTGACCAAATGTGACGACCAGTAGATCGTGTGCAGTCCAGTGCAGATAGGGAACCTTGCGTATTGACCGTCTCGCAACACACGGACTAAGGTCCCGCCGTCGACTGGTACTTAGGTACTGGAAGGCAATGTCAATATCGGACGCGCAGATGCCTCGCCTGAAATGGGCACTTAGGGCGGGGCGGAGCGAGTAGTGCAACCGACCGACCCCAGTCTGGTCGGTTTCTGTGTTCTGTCGAGCACGGAGGCCATAGGAGGGCACGCGATGGCTCCCGAGTCCGGCTCCAAGGGCTTCTAGCGGCTAGCGTGAGGCAGTCAGGTTATCGAGTGATGAAGCACCGACTCCTGCGCCTCTTGGTGGCGGTCACCACATTGGCCGCCACCATGCTTGCCGGCGGCGCGTCGCTGAAGGGGCTCTAGGTACTTAGGTCCCATACAGGTCGCCGAATGGGCACGGTAGATTCTGCCTGTGGCTGTCAGATGCGACCTGAAGGCTAATGCCTCGTAGCCTCAAGACATACATCACTGGGCTCGTTGCTCTCAGTGCGCTTGCACTGGCGGTGACGAGCCTTGTGATTCCCGTCGACTCGCGGATCGCCGTCGGGTGGTTCGACGACTCGAAGATCGACGTCCTCGCAGGTATCGCGTTCTGGACGGCGATGACGTTGCTCGCGTCGGCAGTCCCGGTGCAGATGCCGTAGGGGATCCTTGATCAACACCTCGATCGCGACCCTGGTTGCTGCGATGAGCCTCGGGGGACCGACCGCGGCAGGATGGGTTGCCCTGTTGGGGACTACGGAGCTTCGTGAACTCTCGGGTCGGGTGCCCTGGTATGGCACCCTCGCGAACCACGCGGGCCTTGTCCTTCCTGCGGTGATCGGCGGCGTGGTGAGTTCTGCCATTCGAGGTGGCTCCGATCCGAACGTGACACCGATCGCCGATTTTGCCGCCGCTATGGCTGGCGCCGCCGTGTTCTTCGCGCTCAACGTTGCGTTCACCTCGATCACTGTGGCGCTGCGAACAGGCCAGTCGCCGCGAATGGTGCTGCTGGGCGATGTCCCGACGTTCTTCGGCAATTGGGTTGCCCTGTCCCCCCTTGCATGGCTAATGGCAGTCGCCACTTTCAAGGTGGCGTGGTGGGCGGCATCTTCTATTCGCCCTTCCCGTTTGGATCATGCGGGGCGCTCTTGACCAGATCGTCGAGATGCGGCAGATGTTCACGCAGACCGTGGCGAGCCTGGCCCAGGCGGTGGACGCGAGGGACAAGTTCACGTCGGGCCACAGCCAGCGGGTCAAGCAGATCTCGGTCGACATCGGGCGCGTCATGCGACGGTCCGAGAAGGAGCTTGAGGCTCTCGAATGGGGTGGGCTGCTCCACGACATCGGGAAGATCGGCGTGCCGGACGCCGTGCTCAACAAGCCGGACCGCCTGACCCGGGAAGAGCGCGCCATCATGAACGCCCACCCGGTGATCGGCGCGAACATCATCGCCCCGGTGACGAAGCTGGCCCCCGAACTCCCGATCATCCGGCACCATCACGAGTGGTACAACGGGTCCGGCTACCCCGACCGCCTGATGGGCGACGAGATCCCGGTCCTGGCCAGGATCCTCCACGTGGCCGACGCCTTCGAGGCCATGACGGCGGCGCGGCCCTACCGAATGAAGCCGCTGACGGGCGAGCAGGCGATGGCGGAGCTCCGGAAGTTCGCGGGGATCCAGTTCGACCCCGCGATCGTGGACGCGTTCACGAAGACCCACTGGGCCGCCGGCATCAACGATTCGGGGCGCGCGACGGAGCCCCGGCCCTTGGTCCCGCTCCTTGCCCACGCGGCCGACCGGCTGGCACAGGCTGGGAGCGTTGACGCCGCGGGCACGGCCTCCGCGGGCACGGCCCCCGTGGGAATGGCGCCCGCGGGCACCTCCCCCGCGGGCACGGCCCCCGTGGGAATGGCGCCCGCGGGCACGGCCTCCGCGGGTGGGACGGTGCCCGCCCCCGACCCGGCGTCCTGACACAATCCCGGGGTGCTTCTCCTAGGGATCGTCCTCGGGCTGATCGCCGGGCTCGCCGCCGGCGGGCGCCTCGACAACCTTCTCGCGGCCCGCCTTCGCTGGACGCTGCTGATCTTCGCGTCGCTGGCGCTCCGGCTCGGGACCGAAGCCGCCCTTCTCCGCGACGTGGCGCTCGTCGACCAGCTCCGGCTGCCGCTCCTGGCGGCCGCGTACGGGGTGCTCGTCGTGGCGCTGTGGGCGAACCGCAGGCTCCCGGGCATCGGGCTGGCCCTGGTGGGGACGGCGCTGAACGCGACCGCGATCATCGTGAACGGCGGCTTCATGCCGGTCTGGGACCAGGCCCTGGCGGCCGCGGGCCTGGATCCCGCGGGGATCGCCTCCCCCATCCACTTCGTGATCGCACTCCAGCCGCCGCTCGACTTCCTTCTCCGCGCCGGGCCCCTGGGCGACGTCATCCCGATCCCGCTGGCCTTCCTGCCGAACGTGCTCTCGGTCGGGGACGTCCTGCTCGCCGCCGGCCTTGCGTTCTTCGTCTTCGCAAGCCTCCAGCGCGAGCCGCGCCCGGCGGCTGGCGCGCAGCCGGCCATGGACGGGACGGTGGCGACTGCGGCCCCATCGGCGATGGGGGCCGGGCAGCGGGTTCGGCCCGCCACGGGCCTCGCGTCCAGCCTGACCGAGACCATCGGCCTGGAGCGGCCGGTCTTCCTGGGGGGCTCGGGCGCAGGGGTCGCTGTTCCGGCGCCAACGTCGACACCCGACGCGCCGGGTGGCCTCCACGCGGGGCGCCGGGGCGTCATCGCGCGGGCCCTGGGGCACCCCTACGTCCGCCTGGCCCAGAACGGATCGTTCGGCGCGCTCTGGATGGGCCAGCTCGTCAGCCTCTTCGGCGATCGGCTCCACCAGCTCGCCCTCGTGGCCCTGGTCGGCGAGGCGACCCAGAACGGTGCCTTCGCCGTCGCCATGGTCTTCGTGGCGGCGACGATTCCCAACCTGGTCTTCGGCCCCCTCGCCGGCGCCCTCGTGGATCGCTGGGACCAGAAGCGCGTGATGATCGCCTCGGACCTGCTGCGAGCGGCGATCGTGCTCCTCATCCCGGTCGCCGCCACCGCCGGCGTCCTCCTCGTCTACCCGCTCGTCTTCGCCCTCACGACCGTCTCGATCTTCTTCCGGCCGGCGCGAACCGCGGTCATCCCGCGGATCGTCAAGGACGACGAGCTGGTGGCCGCCAACTCGGCCATCTGGCTGGGCGACTCGCTGGCCGACGTCGTGGGCTACCCGCTGGCGGCACTCTTCGTCGCCTTCCTCGGGAGCTCGCTGACGCTCGCGTTCTGGGTGGACGCTGTCACCTACCTCGCGTCGGCTGCGTTGATCCTGACGATGGTCATCCCGGCCGTCGTCCGGACGGCCGCCGAGGCGGTTCCGGGCCTGCGGGGCATCCGCGACGACCTCGTCGCCGGATGGCGATTCCTGCGCGGCGACGCCGTGCTCCTGGTCAACACGCTGCAGGCGGTCGTCTGCCAGTTCTCGATCGGCGTGACGATCGGGATCATGGCCATCTACGCACGGGAGGCGATCCCTTCGGACCTGGTCGATCCCCGAGCTCGCTACGGGTTCATCGAGATGGCGATGGGGATCGGCAACCTCGTGGGCGGTTTCGGCATCGGCCTGCTGGGCACGCGGCTGGCGAAGGGCCACCTGGTGATCGTCGGGTACGTGGTCTACGGGGCCTGCGTCGCGGGGCTCGCCCTCACGGGCAACCTGGGCATGGCAATGGGCCTGGCCCTGGGGATGGGCGCCGCGAACATGGTCTTCGTGATCCCGACCCAGGCCCTGTTCATGGAACGGACGCCGAACGACATGATCGGCCGCGTGGTGTCCTTCCGCTTCTCTGCCGTCTTCGGGTCGATCACGATCGGGATGGCCGTGGGCGGCATCATGAGCGACGCACTGGGCCCGGCGTTGGTGTTCGGGATCTTCGGGGTGGTGACGGTGCTGGCCGGGCTGGCCGGGCTGCTGAGCCGACCGCTTCGCGAAGCCTGACGGTCTCCCGGCGCGGCCACTCTGCCGGGCCCGACCCTCGCCCGACGCGGCACGTCTGCCATGCCCGACGCTCTCACGCCCGCGCCCGTTGAGCGCACCGCTTCGAGCGGCGCGCGCACCGCGGGGCGGCGCTCCGGTACACTTCCGGGCCGGAGCACGTATGCGGGCAGCCCCGCCCCTCGCGCTCGCCGCCCCGGAGGGCGGCACCAAGGAGTGACGACGCAACCATGACCGAGCCGAACGGGCGCGTGCCCGAGGAGACGACCGAGCCCGGGGCCGACGCTCCCGGGACTGCGGAGACTGCCGCCATCGGCGCGGTGCCTGCCGAGGGACTCGACGAGGTCGCAGCCGAGTCCGATTACGACGAGCTCGACCAGGACGAAGAGGAGGAAGCGGACAGCGGTCAGGCTGCCGACGCTGCCTCCGGCGCGGTGGTCCCGGGCGCGACGGGGGCGCTCGCCTCCGGCGCGGGAGGCGCCGGCCGACGCGTCGCGCGGCGAGGAGCGGCCCAGCCGGAGCACGTCACGACCGCGTCCGATCGCGCCGTCCACATCGACGACCGGATCTCGAAGGTCTTCGTCATCGGCATCGCGGCCATCTTCGGGCTCATCTTCCTCAATGCCCTGTTCCTCGGGAAGGGCGGCCTCTTCGTCCCGAAGCCGACGCCGTCCCCGGTTCCAGTGGCCACGCCCGCGCCGTCGTCAACGCCAGCGCCGTCCATCACACCCGCGCCGAGCGAGTCGCATCCTGCGAGCGCCCCTCCGGCGGCGTCGGCGACGCCTGCCGCGTCTACGTCCCCTGCGCCGTCTGCCTCGGCGACCCCGGCAGCCAGCGCGTCGCCTGCGCCGTCCGCCTCGGCCGCTCCCTAGATCAGCCCGGAGGCCGCGGCGCCAAGCGCGGCCGCGCGGCCGACGGCACGACGTATCCTCGGGATCGTGAACCGGCTGTTCGGCGGACACAGCCCACGCGGCCCTGGCGACGACGAGTCGTTCGCGGTCGCCCGCGCGCGCATGGTCGAGACTCAGCTGCGTGGCCGCGGCATTCGGGCACCCGGCGTGCTTGCCGCCATGGCCGTCGTCCCGCGCCATGCGTTCGTGCCCTTCCGGCTGCGCGACCTCGCCTACGCGGATGAGGCCCTTCCGATCGAGCATGGCGCGACGATCAGCCAGCCGTTCATGGTGGGCCTGATGACGGAGCTGCTCGGGCCCGAGCCCGGTGATCGGGTGCTGGATGTCGGCACGGGTTCCGGCTACCAGGCCGCGGTGCTGGCGGCGATGGGCTGCCGGGTCACGAGCGTCGAACGCGTGCCCGAGCTGGCCGCCTCGGCCCGAGCGCGCCTTGACGCGCTGGGCTTCGGCGAAGGCGTGGAGATTCGCGTCGGCGACGGCAGCGCCGCGGGGCCGGGCGGAGCCGCGGGCCAGGCTGACGCAGCGCGATGGAGCAGTGCGTCACTGCAGGGCGAGGCAGGGTGGCCGAGCATCGCCTCGGAACATGGCCTCGCCGCCGAGCCGGCGGGGGCGCGCAGCAGATCGACGACCCCTGGCCGCGGATCATCGTCGCGGCCGCCGCCCCGGACGTCCCGGAAACGCTGCTCGCGCAGCTCGCCGACCGCGGCCGGCTGGTGATCCCGGTCGGGAGTCGCCACGAGCAGGAGCTGCTGCTCGTCGAGCGCGACGGGTCCCACCTGCGCACGACCCGCCACGGGGCCTGCATCTTCGTCCCCCTCATCGGCGAGGGTGGATTTCGCTGACGGACCCGTCGGTATACTCGCCGGGCCGTGACCCACGTCTTCGTCGCCCCGCACCCCGACGACGTCGCCCTCTCGTGCGGCGGCCTGATCGCGACCCTGCGCGAGGCCGGCAAGACCGTGACGATCGTCACGGTCTTCTCGGGCATCGGAGCGGCCGCCGGCCTGACGACCTACCAGCGCGAGGCGCTCGGCTTCGGGTCGATGGAGGCCCGGCCCACGCTCGGGTCGCCGGCCCGCGCCGGCATCGCGGCGGGCCGGCCGCCGAGGGACGACGTTCCGCCGCCTGCACCCGCCCCATCGCGGAGCGGGTCGGGGCGGAGATGGCCCGCGACCTCATGGCCGCCCGCCGCCTGGAGGACGAGCGCTACGCCTCCTTCGCCCGGGCGTCGATCGTCCTCCTTAACCTCCCCGACGCGGTGTTCCGTGGCTACGAGGGCGACGCACAGCTCCTGGCGGCGCCGCGCGCCGACGATCTCGCCCCCATCGACCTCCTCCTCGCGGAGATCGGCCGCCTCGAACCAGAGAAGGTCTACCTGCCGCTGGGCGTGGGCGACCACGTCGACCACCAGCTCGTGCGCGAGGTGGGCGTCGCCCTGCTGGAGGTGAGTCGGGGCGGAGTGATGCCGGGCCGGCGCGAGGTGACGCGGGGGCGGGGTGAAGTGATGCCTGACGGGCGCGACGTGATGCACGACCGGCGAGAGGTGCGTCGCAGCCAGATGAGGCCGGGCCGGGACTACGCCGGGGTCGTCACCTTCTACGAGGACTTCCCGTACGCCTGGTGGAACGACTTCCGCGGCCTCGACGACCTGCCGGCGGGCGCCTTCGACCGCCTGCCGGCAGACGTGGGCCTGGCGCCCGAGTACGCCGACATCACCGCGACGGTCGAGCGCAAGATCGCGGGACTCACGCTCTACGAGAGCCAGCTGGAGCGGCTCTTCGGCGGCGCCGACCAGGCGGGCGACGCCGTCCGCGGCTTCGGGGCGAAGGTGGCGAGCCTGGGCGGCCTGCCGGGCTTCGCCGAGCGGTACTGGGCGACGTCCAGGCTCTGAGACGATGACGGCCCCGAGCGTGCCACCGATCCAGCCGGTCAGCGCCGCTGATCCACGCGAGACGGACGGTCGGGCCTGGGGACGACGGGAGGCCATGGCGCTGGGCGCCGGGCTCGCCCTCGCGATCGCCCTTCGAATGACCCTGCTCCCGGCGCAGGGGCTGCGGCCGGACGCGGACTTGTTCGCCGGCTGGGTGCACGCGCTGGCGACCGATCTGCCGCTCGGCCAGGCGTTCCGGCTCGACCTGTCCTTCCCGCCGGTGATGGTGTACGTCTTCTGGACGCTCGCGCACCTCGTCCCGGCCTTCGCGACGTCACCGGACGCGGGCGACACGGTGGCGCGGATCGCGCTCAAGGTCCCGGCATCGGCAGCGGATCTCGGCCTTGCCCTCGGCGTCGCGTACCTGCTCCGGAACCGGCCCCGGCAGGCTGTTGCCGGGGCGCTGCTCATCGCGATCGTGCCGGTCACCTGGTACGTGAGCGCCTGGTGGGGCCAGTTCGAGTCGATCTATGTGCTGCTCGGCCTGGCAGCCGTGATCCTCGTACTGGCCGACCGCCCGCTGCCGGCCGCCGTCGCGCTGGGGCTGGCCCTGATGACGAAGCCCCAGGCCCTGCCCTTCCTCGTGCCATTCGCGGCATACGCGCTCGGTCGGTATGGCTGGCGGCGGGCGGCGGCGATCGGCCTCGTGACCGTCGCAGCAGCTGCCGCGACCTGGCTGCCGTTCCTGGCGGACGACGGCCCCGCCAGGTACCTGGCCAACCTCGGCGACTATCAAGATGGAGTCTTCGCCGTGCTCTCGCTCCGGGGGTGGAACCTCTGGTGGCTGGTCCAGGAGCCTGCGGCGGGCGGCAACTTCCTGGCGGACACCGGAGCCCTCCTCGGGCCCCTCACGCCGCGGCTCCTCGGCTTCGTGATGGCCGGGCTCGCGGAGATCGCGGTCTTCCTGCTCGTCCTCCGCAGGCCGACCCGCGAAGGACTTCTCCTCGGTCTCGCGGCTTCTGTCCTCGTGGCCTTCTCGCTGCTCACCACGATGCACGAGCGCTATTCGTACGGCGCCGTCATCTTCCTGCTGCCGGTCGTGCTGGCAACCAGCACCCGCGACCGGGCTGCCTGGCTGGCACTCGCGGTCGCGGTCACGGCGAACCTGCTGGTCGCGATACCCCCGGGCACACTCCCGGGTGCGCCGATCCATGGTGCAGGACTCGTGGGGCTCGCCGGTTCGGTCGCCATTCTCGCGGTCACGATGTTTGTCGTGGAGACGCTGCGCCGGCGGGGCGTCACCCGCCGAGAGTCCGACCCCGCCGCAGTCGGCCCTTGAACGCCGCCACGTACCACCGGAGGTAGTGGGGCAGCCACTTGCGGAGGCGGAACCGGCTCTCGCCGCCGGTCCGATCGCGCCAGGTGGTGGGAACCTCGGCCAGCCGGCGACCCTGCAGCGTCGCCTTCACGGACAGCTCGATGGCGAGCTCGAACCCGGCCTCGCTCTCGATGGGCGTCGCGTCGAGGAACCGGCGCGAGTAGAGCTTGAAGTTGCTGGTCGGGTCGTGGATCGGGACGCCGGCGACCCAGTGGAGCGAGAGGCCGGCGGTTCGCGAAAGGAAGCGCTTGAGGCGCGGCCCGCCGACCTGGCGCCCGCCCCTCATATAGCGGCTTGCGGCCACGACGTCGGCGCCGTCGCGCGCCAGCGCGACCATCCGATCCACGTCGTCGTACTCGTCGGAACCGTCAGCCATCGTGATGAGCACGTACGGCGCCCGGGCGGCGGCAATCCCGGCCTTCATGGCGTTGAGCACGCCGGGACCAAGCGTGTTGTGGTGCGCTCGCAAGCCCGGGATCTCGGCGCGCAGCCGCTCCACCACCGGGACCGTACTGTCCTCGGCCATGTCGTGGACCACCAGGAGCTCGTACGGCGTCCGCACCGACGCGGCGAAGGCCCGGATTGTGGGCAACACGCGTTCGCCCTCGTTCCAGACCGGCATGACGACCGTGAGTTCCGGGGTGGCGTCTGTAGCGCTCATCGGACGGGCCGGATCGCACGAGATGGTTCGCTGTCAACGGTGACGGCATGGACAGCGGCTGGGTCGCGGGGCCCCTGGCGTTGGATCGCGGCCAGCGCGACTGCTCCAGCGACCGCCATCGGAAGAACAACCAGAGCGTGCGTCAGGACTGCGATCGCCAGGGCCGACTCAGGGTCTACGCCCAGCGCCACCGCGGTCACGCTGGCCGCGAGCTCGTAGGTACCGAGATAGCCGGGCGCCGCCGGGATCATGGTCGCAAACACGCCCACCCCGGCGATCAGGATGGCCTGGGCGGGATCGAGCGTGACGCCGATCGACAACGCTGCCAGCCAGACCAGCGTCGCATCCAAGCCCCACGCCAGCAGGCTGAGGCAGGCAGCGAAGACGACGACGGGTCGGCGGTTCGACGCGCCGAGGCCGGTCGAGAACTCGCGGAAGTGGCCCGCGAACGCGGCCACCATCGACCCGGAAACGCCCGGCCCGACTCGTGCCGCCAGGCGATCCACCGCCCGAACTGGGCCCGCGAGGCCGACGAACGAGAGCACCGCAAGGAGAACCCCTGCGGCCGCCGCGCCGATCGCCGCGACCTGGACGACCCAGATCGGAGCTCCCGCCATCCACGCTGCCGGGAGGACGAGGAGCGCAACCGTGGCGGAATCGATGATGCGTTCGAGGATGACCGAGCCGAACGTCGCCGCGGCCGGAAGGTCCTCGCGTCGCGCCACCAGCAGGGCCCGCACGGGCTCGCCGAGGCGCGCGGGAAGGACCGCATTCCCGAGATACCCCACGAGCAGCGGGGGAAGGGTCCGGCGGACGGCGATCCGCCGCGCGTCGCGCCGTGGGAGAAGGAAGCTCCAGCGGGCGGCGCGAACCAGCGTCTGGGTCGCCAGAACCACGAGGAAGAGCAGGGTGGGTCCGCGATCCGCCTGCGACAGCAGGCGCACGACCTCGTTCACGTCGACGGATCGGACACACAGCCAGACCGCGATCGCGCTGATCCCGAGGCCAAGGGCAGCCAGGTCAGATAGCTCCCGCCGCGTCCTCGGCGCTGATCCAGGGGATCACCTCGTCGAGCATCTCCGACAGCGTCGTCCGCGCCTCGAACCCCAGGACGTCGCGCGCCTTCGTCACGTCCGGCACCCGGTGCTGGACGTCGTGATCGAACGGCGGATCGGGCACCCATGCGAACGGGCGATCGTCGCCGCGCACCTTGCGCCAGACCAGCTCAGCGAGCTCCAGGACCGTGGTGCTGGTCGGCGTCGAGAGGTTGAAGTCGTCGTTGACCGCCGCCCCGGACTCCATCGCCAGGCGGATGCCCACGGGCGAGATCGCCCCCGTACGTGTAGCAGCGGACCTGCGTGCCATCTCCGAGGACGTGCAGCGGGTCCTGCCCGCGCAGCATCTTGAGCACGAGGTCGGGAACGACGTGGGACAGGGCGAGCTTCACGTTGCCGCTCATGACGTCGGTGTCCCGGACGGCCCGGCGCTCCCCGATCCCGACGCAGTTGAACGGCCGCAGGATCGTGTACGGGAGGCGGTGCTGCTGCCAGGCACCCTTCGCGAAGTACTCCGAGGCGAGCTTCTGGAAGCCGTACGTGGAGATCGGCGGCGGCGAGGTCAGCTGGGCGCCCTCGGGCGTCGGGAAGATCGATGTCGACTCGTAGACCATCGAGGAGCTGAGGACGACGATCCGCTTCAGCTCGCCGCGCCGGTGCGCCTCGATGGAGGCGTCGAAGGTCGCGGCCAGGATCCGCTCGTTCTCGGCGAGCAGGTCGTAGGCGAACTCGTGGAAGTAGCTGATCCCGCCGATCATCGCGGCCGCGGCCACCACCTGGTCGCAGCCCCGGATCAACTCGCGCAGCAGCGCCGGGTCCTTCGCGTCGCCCTCTACGAGCCTGTACCGCGGGTCGTCGTCGAAGCTGCGGCGCGTCGGGCCGTACTTGCTGAAGTTGTCGAGCCCGACGACCTCGTGGCCGGCCTCCAGCAGCTCGGGAACGAGGTAGCCGTTGATGAACCCGGCGGCGCCGGTGACGAGGATCCGCATCAGAGCGTGATCCCGCGTCCCATGGCGCCCCAGACGTCGACGACCTCGCGGTCCCCGAGGTCCAGGTCGCGATAGGCGCGGTGGGGAACGCCGAGGACGAGGATCTCGGCCTCGGCGACGACCGTCTCGAGCGGGACCAGGCGCGGATCGGCCACGTAGGGGTCCGTGCACAGGACCCGGGCGCCCGCCCAGGAGAGGAGCTTGCGAAGCTTGTAGCTCAGCGAGGCCCGGTTGTCGTCCGACTCCGCCTTGAAGGCCATCCCGAGGATCCCGACGGTTCGTCCGCGCAGCGTCCCGTGGCGCCGCTCGAGGGCGCTCACGATGTAGGCCGGCATCCCCTCGTTGACCTGCATCGCCGACTGGCCCATCGGGAAATGGTCGCTGGTGAAGGCGGCCAGCTGCATGGTGTCCTTGAAGAGGCAGGGACCGGCGGCGAAGCCCGGGCCCGGGAGGTCGGCGGCACGCGGGTAGTCGCGGCGGATCGCGTCAAGCACGTTCGCGTAGTCCACGCCCGCCTGGTGGGCGACCATGAAGAACTGGTTGGCGATCGCGAACTTCATGTAGCGCCAGGTGTTCGTGAAGAGCTTGGCCAGCTCGGCCTCCTTCGTCGTCGTCCGGATTATCTGGACGCCCAGCCGCTCGAACAGTGCTGCGGCCCGATCGCCGGCGGCGGAACCATCCGCACCGACGATCTGGGGCAGGCTCCCGATCTCCTCGAGGGCATGCCCTTCGGCGATCCGCTCCGGGCAGAACGCCACGTCCACGCGGCAGCCGCGCGCCGCCAGGTGCCCGGCCACGTATTCGGTCGTGCCCGGGTAGACGGTGCTGCGCAGCACGACCAGGGCCCCGTCGCGCAGGTGCGGCGCGATCTGGTCGACCGCCCGCTCGAAGACGGTCATCGACGGGCTCAGGAACTCGTCCACGGGCGTTCCGATGACGACGACGACCGTGTCCGTTCGGCCGAGAATCGAGGCATCCGCGCTGAGGGAGAGGCGGCCCGTCGGGAGGAGCTCGGCGAGAAGCGCGTCCGCCCCGTTCTCCAGGAACGGCATCTCGCCACGGCCGATCTGCTCGAGGGTTCGTTCACTGGTGTCGTAGATCCCGACGCGCGCGCCGGCCCGGGCAAAGACGAGGCTGAGGGGCAGGCCCACGTGACCGCCACCGCCGAGGACGACGACGTCGAGTCCATCGGCAAGGGGCGGATCGACCGGCAACGAAGGCTCGTGGTTCATCTGCGGTCCCAAGCGACATCCTCCGTGCGCGCTGCCGTCGGCTCAACCGAAGCCTGATGGTGGACCGACCATAGCGAGTTCCGTCAGACTCCGCGGCAAGCAACCGTAGACTGTCGGCGTGACGGCTCCTCGGCGAGCTACGCGCATCCTGGCGCTGACCGCCACGGGCGTCTTCGTGGTGGCCGGCATCTATGAATTCGTCTGGTTGTGGGGTTACATCGACAGCCAGAACGCCATCGGGGCGGACCTCGCGTTCTTTCGGTCGATCACCGCGCACTGGCTCGACACGGGGCAGTTCTACCTGGAGCGCCAGCTGACCGGTCCGTACGTCGTGGAGACCCTCGTGGACGTGCTCTACCCGCCCACGGCACTGCTTCTGTTTCTCCCGTTCGTCTGGTTGCCGTCGCTGCTCTGGTGGCTCCTCCCGGCAGGCATCTTCACGGTCGCCATCCGTGGACTGCGGCCGGCTCTTTGGACCTGGCCTCTGGTCGCGGCGGGGATCGCCTACCCACAGACCGTCTCGCAACTCATCTACGGCAATACGAACATGTGGGTGGCAGCAGGGATTGCCGCAGGCGTGAGGTGGGGCTGGCCGAGCGTTCTCGTGCTGCTCAAACCATCGCTTGCGCCGTTTGCCTTCATCGGAGCGGGAAGGCGGCGATGGTGGGCCGCCCTCGCGATCCTGGCGCTCGCGTCGGTGCCGTTCGGTGCCCTCTGGCTCGACTACACGACGGCGATGCGGAACTCCTCGCTGAGCTGGACGTACGCGCTCGTGAACCTACCGCTGATGTTCGTGCCTGTGGTGGCCTGGCTGGGCCGCCACGAGGATGTCTCGGACCCGTTCGACCGACCAGTGGTCGCCTGAGCCCCCGGCTTGCAGGCCCGGTCAGGGGTCGGACTTCGTCATCTACGGGACGTGAGTGAAGATGGCGCCGTCGGGGTCCTCGAACGCGACGGCCCATCCGGAGGCGGGCCCTCGGAGGATGACCTCGAGGTCCGGCTGGATGACCGGGTCCACGACGACAACGGTGGCCCCGATTCCGCGAAGCGCCTTCAGGGCGGCAGGCCGCCCGCCGGCGATCGCAAGGTAGTCGTTCCACGTCGCATCGTCGAAGAGCTCGATCCGGCTGTCCACCATCAGGAGCCGCCCCGGGGCGGCCCATTCAAACCAGGAGGCCCAGGCCTGCGGGACCACCACCCGGTCGGCCGCGTCCGCCGTCGCCGCAAGGGCGCGGGCAAGGCCGCCCGGCGCATCGCGGAGCGCGCCGGCCGGACCCGTCAGCGGATCCCCGGGGCGCCACAGCGGCTGCAGGACGACGGCCGCGACCAGGACGCCCGCGGCGATCACCGCGTTGAGGCGGCGGAGCCCGCGCGGCTCCTCGCGGGCCGCCCGCTCATGCCGCGGGAACGCGGCCGCGGCGAGCGGGGCGAGGGCGACGGGCGCCCCCAGCGCCCACCACACGACGCCGCGCTCGGCGTAGGCCCCCAGCGCGGCGAGAGCCAGGAGCCACAGCGCACGCCCGGGCTCGATCGCGCGGCCGCGACGGTGGGCCCGCACCACGACGAGTGCCGCCGCAAGCACCGATCCGTAGTAGAGGACGCCGAGCACGGAGAGCGGCGAAGTGCGCTGCCACTCGGAGATGAGGCTGGCTATCGTGGCGTTGGTCGAGAGGCTGACCGCGTACCGCCAGACTTCCGGCCCGAACGGGGTCACGCAGGTGGAGGCCGCCGACACCAGCAGGACGGCGAGCATCGTGCCTCGCCCCGGCCGCGTGCGGACGATGTCGTCGAGCACGGCGAGGCCGATCGCGAGGGGGGCCAGGAAGAAGCTTCCGTGGAGGTTCGCCCAAACCAGGACGATCAGCGGGAGCAGCCAGGAGGCACGTGGTCGCTTCTCGCGCACCGCCAGGATCGCCACGACGGCGGCGAAGCAGACGATCCCGAAGAGCTGCGCTCGCAGGGCCAAGGCCCCGACGCCGAGCACGAAGCCGGCCAGGGTGAGGAACGCCGCCCGCCGGCGGTCCAGGCCGGCACGAGACCCGACGAACACCAGGGCGACCACGAGCGCGATCAAGAGCGCCCGGAGCAGGGCGAGGCCGCCCCAACCCGCGACGCCGTGGACGAGCGCCACCGCCACTCCGGTCCCCCATTGCTGGTTGAGCCAGGGGTCCCCGAACGCCGTGAAGGTGAAGGGATCCGCGCGCAGGACGGCGCCCGACGACAGCATCAGCTCCCCCGCCCGGACCTGGTAGGCAAGGTCCCCGGTGGGCAGCGGCGCGATCGTGGCGCCGAAGGCCGGCAGGAGGACCGCCAGGCACGCCAGAGGCGGTCGCGGCTCATGCCCTGCCGCGCGCCACGGCGTTCGCGGGTGACTCGCATCCTTGAAGGAATCCCACGCCGCGACTCTAGCAGCGACCCGGGCGCCGTCCCTGGCCGTTCGTGCCTGGCTCAGACGGCCGCGGCGACCTCCGCGAACCGGACCGCCCGGGCGCCCTCGTCGTAGATCTCCTCGATCGCGTAGACCATCAGCTCGACGCAGAAGCGCTCGTGGACCAGGTCGTGGCCGCCCTTCGCCAGCATGTCGGCGTAGGCGTGGTCGGTGAGGAGGCGGACGATCGCCGCGGCGAGCGCCCCGGGGTCGTGCGGCGGGACCAGGAGCCCCGTCCGGCCGTCCTCGATCATCTCGGGGATCCCGCCGACGGCCGACGCAATCACCGGGCGCGAGAGCGCCATCGCCTCCAGGATCGTCAGGCCCTGGGCCTCGCGGTAGGAGGGCAGCACGGCGACGTCGAGGGCCGCCGTGACGGCCGGGATGTCGTCGCGGCGGCCGATGAAGACGACGCGCTCGGCGATTCCGAGGGCGGCCGCCTGCGCCTCCAGCTCCTCGCGACGACTCCCCTCTCCCACTACCAGGAGCCACGCGTCGGGGACGCGGCCCAGGACCGCCGGCCACGCGTCGAGAAGCGTGGGGTGGCCCTTCTCGTGCTCGAGGCGAGCCACCACGCCGACGATCTGGGCGTCGCCGGGCATCCCGTACTCCTCGCGGAGCGTGCAGCAGGGGTCGGTGTGGTCGTAGCGGACCAGGTCCACGCCGTTGTAGATGAGCGAGACGGGGACGTCGCTGGGGCGCTCGTCGGCGATCTTGCGCTCCATCGCCCGGCTCACCGCGACGAGGTGGTCCATGCGCGGCGTGAGGCGCCGCAGGACCTCGCGGTCCTCGGGCGAGCGCAGGCGGCTGGAATGGACGGTCCCCACGACGAAGGGACGGGGATGGCCCGCCTCGGCGAGGGCGATCGCGGCCCGCGTCCCCACGAGCTCGGCGCGGTACATGTGGTTGTGGACGACATCCGGGCGGATGTCGGCCAGCATGGTGGCCACGGCGCCGACGGCGATCGCGTCGTCGGGCTCCTCGATCACGTGGACCGGGATCCCCAGGCGGGCGATCCTGCGCTCGGCGCTCCCGTGCGAGAGCGAGATCAGCGTCGGCTCGTAGCGGGTGCGGTCCAGGCGGGAGAGCAGCGAGTAGACGTGCTCCTGGGCCCCGCCGTTGGTCCCGGTCGCCAGCAGCTCCACGACGCGCACGGGGTGACCGCCGGGGACGGGCGGCCGGTCCTTCGGCTTGGCACAGGGGTCGTCGGCCAGGGGGGCACCCATCTCTACACGCCCGTTCGAACGACGAGGATTCGCTGGATGGGCTCGTCGATCGCGGCCCACTCGTACTTGTAGGGCTCGTCCCCGCGGAGGAAGTCGAAGCGCCGCCGGCCGGCGGCAATCGCAGCCTCGATCGCCGTCGCGCTCAGGAGGACGCCGGGCGAGAGCTCGCGGGCTTCGGGGTCGACGCCGGCGTTGTAGAGGTACCAGGCATCGGCATCCTCGAACCAGACGGCGGCCGCGATCCGGCGACCGTCCACGGCCAGGAAGTGGAGCTGGATCGCCCCTTCGTCACCGAGCAGCTCGAAGAGGCGGCGGAAGAAGGTCCGGCTCTGGTCGCCGCCGGTAGTCGAGGGAAACAGCCCCCGGGCGCCCCAGCGCTTCTGGTGGAGGTCGACGAAGGCGTCGAGGTCGACGACGGGTTCGAGCGAGCGCTCCAGGCGCACCGCGCCTACGGCCTCGGCCCGGCGCAGCTTGCGGCGGACCTCGTGGCGCTCCTTCTTGCCGAGCGTCCCGAGGTAGCCGTCGAAGTCCAGCCCCGGCTCGAAGGTGACGACGGGGCAGACTTCCTCGCGCTCGCGAACGACCGTCCAGCCTTCGCCCACGCGAGCCGCGAAAGCCGTGGCCAGCGTGTCGGCGGCGGGGTCGCCACAGCGGAGGCGACGGAGATCGAGAACGTCCCAGGGCGCCGAGTGGTCGGGGTCGCGGGCGCTCCCGGCCGTGGCGAGGGCGTCGACGACAGCCGTGGCCACCGCGGGGAGGTCGGCCGCGCGAGCGAGGAGAGTGGCGTAGTCGGCGTGGTAGCTGGCCCCGAAGAAGACCGCCTTGGCCGTAGGGGCCACCGCGGTCAGCGGCGTGCGCTGGTCGCCCCGAAGGCGGGTCCGCAGGATCGCGTCGTCCGGCTCCACCTCGTGGCGGTGCATGAGCGGGACGATCGCGACGGGTGCCTCGGGATCCGGGGCCGCCGGATCGACGACGACGAGCGTCTGCTCGTGGGCGTTCGCGCCGTAGGCGTCCCACCAGGCGCGATGGACGCCCCAGCGGGCGAACGGGGTGGCCCACGGGGAGGCGGCTGCGAGCGCGTCCCAGGTGGCGGGGTCGATCGTGTCGAACGGCCGGCGGACGGCGACGAGGGAGCCTGGGACTGCCGGCGGACGCGAAGGGATCTCGGCTGCGCCCGCCTCGCCGACGAGCGCGAGGGGACAGGGAACGTCGAGGTCCGTGCCTGCGAGGGTCATCGGCACCGAGGATAGCATCGGTCGCTCAGGGGACCGACGACCGTGGTGGGGACGATGACGGTCTGCTGGACGGCCTGAGTAAGATTGCTCAGGATGTTGAGTAATTCGTTGACGACACCGGCGTACCGGCGGCCACCTCACCGCACCCTCGTCGCAAGGCTTGGCGAGAAGCGGCGGTTCATCCAGGTCGTCACGGGACCGCGCCAGGTCGGAAAGACCACTCTCGTGCGCCAGGCCCTGGCCGGCCTCGCAATCCCATCCGTCTACGCGAGCGCTGACGACCCGGGGCTCCGAGACCGCGCCTGGCTGGACGCCCAGTGGGGCGCGGCCAGGGCGGTGGCAGCCGCGGCGGGAGGTACGGCAATCCTCGCGATCGACGAGATCCGGAAGATCCCGTCGTGGGCCGAGATCGTGAAGCGGCTCTGGGACGAGGACGCTGCGTCGGGAGTGGACGTTCGGGTCGTGCTCCTCGGGTCGGCTCCCCTCCTTGTCCAGCGCGGGCTCACCGAGAGCCTGGCCGGACGATTCGAGACGATCCGGCTGACGCACTGGTCCTTCGGCGAGATGGAGGCGGCCTTCGGCTGGGACCTCGAGACGTTCCTCGTCCACGGCGGCTACCCCGGAGCGGCGGGGCTCGTCGACGATACGGACCGGTGGCGCGCCTACATGCTGGATTCCCTCGTGGAGACGACGCTGTCGCGGGATGTCCTCCTCCTCCACCGGATCGACAAGCCGGCGCTCCTTCGTCAGCTGTTCCGGCTGGGCTGCGACTACTCGGCGCAGGTCGTCTCGTATCAGAAGCTGGTGGGCCAGATGCAGGACGCCGGCAACACGACGACCCTGGCCCACTACCTTCGCATCCTCGGCGACTCGGGGCTCCTGACCGGGCTCGAGAAGTACTCTGGCGGCCGCATCCGGCAGCGCGGTTCAAGCCCCAAGCTCCTGGCGCTCGATACGGGGCTGATGACCGCGATGACCGGGCTCTCGCGTCGGGAGCTCCGCGGTCGGCCGGAGGAGTGGGGACGCGTCGTCGAGACGGCCGTGGGAGCGCACCTGGTCAACTCGGCGGACGCCGACACGACGATCTCGTGGTGGCGAGACCGCGACCGCGAGGTCGACTTCGTCATCGAATCGCCCCGCGGGCTCCTCGCGATGGAAGTGGGATCGGGCCGGCGCAAGGGATCGCTGCCCGGACTCGCCGCCTTCAACCGAGCATACCCGGACGCCCGCGTCCTGCTGGCCGGAGCGCAGGGAATGCCGCTGGCCGACCTGCTCCGGGTGCCGGCCCACGCTCTCGTCGCAGCGACGGTTCGCTGAGCCCGGACCGCTCAGCTGCCTGGCCGATCGCGGCCGGCCGCAGCCCGTGGCGCCGCGACAGGGACCTTCCGCCGCGCGAGCCCCGTACGAAGCGACCGATGGACGGGCGGTGCGAGGGCGCGCAAGGTACGCGGCACCGGGCGGGGTCGCGCCGAACCCGCCCTGACTGCCCGTCCCCCAACGGGCGTCCCCAACGCAGCTCGGCGCCGCATCCATCGTCGCCATGCCCCAGCGTGGCGTTCCGGTAGAGAGGAGCCTCATGTCGGTCGGTGTCCCCGTCGCCCAGCGGGCGGCCGCCTCCCAGCCCACCCCGACCAGCAGGATGCCGCGGCGCGGCGTCCTCGTCGGCTTCCTCGCAGCGCTGCTCGCGGCTGGCGGCCTCGCCGTCGCCCCCGCCCCCGTCTACGCCGGCGGCATCAAGGTCGCCGTCATCGTGGGACCCGTCGGGACGCAGACCAGCTCCTACATTCGGTCAGCCCGCGGTTACGCCGCCCAGGCCCGCTCCTACGGTGCGACCGTGGTCGAGGTCTACACCCCGAACGCCACCTGGTCCCGCGTGCGATCCGCCGTCCAGGGCGCAAACCTTCTCATCTACCTGGGCCACGGCAACGGGTTCCCCAATCCCTACAACGCCGCGCTCAATCCCCTCAAGGTGGACGGCTTCGGGCTGAACGGGTCCCTGACCAGCGGCAACGTGCGAACCACCTACTACGGCGAGTACTACGTCCGCACCCAGGTCAAGCTCGCGCCCAACGCGGTGGTGCTCCTCAACCACCTCTGCTATGCGGCGGGGAGCTCCGAGCCGGGGCGGGCAGACCCCACGGTGACGGTCGCCCGCAAGCGCGTCGACAACTTCGCCGCGGGCTTCCTGCGAACCGGCGCGAAGGCCGTTTTCGCGGAGACGCACGGCAGCGCCTCGCACGTCATCCGCGAGCTCTTCACGTCGGACCGGACGATGCTCGACATCTTCTGGGGCAGCCCCGATCGGACGTGGGACTACCAGATCTCGTTCGCCTCGGTGCGGACCCCCGGGATGACGGCGGTCATGGACCCGCGCAAGCCGGGCTCCTTCTACCGGAGCGTGGTGGGGAAGCTGTCGATGACGGCGGGCACCTGGAGGTCGTGAGCCGGGGCCGCACGCCGGGGCACAGGGCGGTTCGCCTCACGGGTTGTAGTTCCAGTACACCCCGTAGAGGTTGACCGCGACCCCGAACAGGATCAGCAGCCTTCCAGCGCCACCCGATCCCGTGGCGTGCGGCAGCCATCGCGCACAGCGCCAGGACGAACGGGAAGCAGTCGAGCGCGTAGCGATACCCGAACTGCCACCAGCCGCCGCCGTAGTAGAGGAGGCTGGGGACCAGGACGAGCAGCGCCGTGAGTCCCAGGGCGATCGTCTCCCGTCGCCGCCAGTCGGCGCGCACGGCGAGCAGCAGCCCCGGGCTCGTGAGCAGGACCGACATGCCAAGGCCGTCGGGCTTGAACCACGGGAACGTGGTGATCGACCGGCCGAGATGCCAGATGAAGTACTCCAGGTTCATCGACAGGTGCGCCAGCGAGAAGACGCCCAGCTGCCGCCGCGCCTCGAGGAAGGCCGGCAGCGCAGCCAGCCCGTAGCCCGATTCGAAGGGGTTGCCGAAGCGCACGGCGTTGTACCAGAGCGCAAAGGCGAGGGCGGGCGCGAACCCGAGCGCGAGCCACGCGCCCCTGCGCAGGGCAACGCGCGCGGCCGGGACGAGGCGGGCCGGCAGCCCTTCCCGGACCCGGTCCGGCAGGGCGCGCCAGCCCCAGTACGGCAGGGCGGCCAGGAGCGTGGCCCGGGTGCTGAACGCCGCCCCGGCGAGGAGTCCCAGGACGAGGGGCCGCCGGCGCCCGAAGGCCTCCAGCAGGCCGAGCGAAGGTGAGAATGGAGGCGACGAGCTGGCCCGTGTGCCACACGCCGCCGCGCATCGTGACCCACCACGTTGCGGTGCTGAACCCGAACAGGACGAGCGAGCCAGCACCTGTCGCCCGCCGAGGCGACGCCGAGCCGTCCGGCGAGCCGCCAGAGAAGGGCGAGGCCGGCCGTCGCCAGGAGGCAGTTCGACGAGCGGGCTCCCAGGCGCTCGCGGCCTGCGGCCCGACGAGGGCGACGAGCGGCGCCAGGACGAAGGCCGGGAAGGGCGCGAACGGAACGTAGACGCGGGCGCCGTCGATGACGACGTCGTAGGGGCCCAGCGCCCTCTCGAGCCAGGTCCGGCCGTGCAGGAACGCGTCGGCGAGGTAGAAGAAGTCGGGGCGACCGGAGTCGAAGGCGCGGGCCGACAGCCAGTAGACGACCGTGGCCACTACGAGCAGGGCGAGGAGAGCCAGGGGGCCGCGGTGGCGGCGGTAGGTCTCGATCACGGCGTCGACAGGCTACGCCAGAACCCGCGCCGCGGACGGGTCTCAGCGCCGTCAGCCGGTATGAGAATGGGTACGTCAAGCCGATGTACCTGCGGAGGGTTATCTCGTGGGACACGAGCGTGGCGTTCTGAGTCAGCTACGGCGGCCTCTGCTACCGCCTGTATGCGTCCGCGATCAACCCCGGCTTCACGCTCTCCTACTTCGGGCTGGGCGTGAACGCCTTCGCCGCGGTGTCGGTCGAGCTGTTCGCGGACTGGGTCCGCTTCGTGGTGTAGCTGCCCGCTACCCATGCCACGAGCGGCACCGCGAGCAGCGGTACGTCGCCGAGCGAGTAGAACACGCCGGATCGCGGTCCGCGCCCGTTGAGGATGGACGCGATCCAGTCGGGCCAGAGTGGGGCAAAGGCGAGCGCCGAAACAGCCAGGATCAGGATCCCGATCCACCAGCCGCGGTCACGCGCTCCGAGCAAGGCGAAAGGGAGCAGCGACGGCTTGAGGAGCACGACCACGGCCATCGGTCGCCAGATGGTAGCGATCGCCAGCCCCGCCACGACCCATAGACCGGGATTGCCAGCGAAAGTGACGGCGACCGTCGTCGCGTTGCAGAGGCCAAACGCCATCACCGGCCACGCCCACAGGCGCGGCCGGTGCCAGGCGATCACCGCGGCAAGAATTGCGATCGGGATCGCGAACCACAGGAGACGGGGCAGGATCAGCCCGAGGGCCAGCAGCGGGATCGCGATCGGTGGATAGAGGATGGCGGTGGTGCCGATGTCATATGGTCCCGCGACCTGGGCAGGTGGGTATAGGGAGCCACCAGCGAGCCAGCGTTCCAGCGCTGCGCCATAGAGATCGAGATCGCCGCCGGGCTGCATTTTGACCAGGAGGGCCACGTACTCAGCCAGGCCGACCAGAGCGAAGGACCCAGTCAGCACCATCGCAAAGACCCGGAGGAGGCGCGTGTGGCGGATCAGCAGCGACGTGGGGCCGGCGCGCGCCGTCACCAGCCATTCCTTGGTCGCGCGGCATCGGGCATGACCACCAGCGATTGACCGGCGGAGGTGAACCGCAGGCGCCCCGATGAGTCTCCGTGTGCGGTCATGCCCACTACCCTACTCCTCGCCCTCGGTTCCGCACCGGGCGTCCGGGGCGCTGCGTGTGGGTCTAGCGAGGCCGGGGCCTGCCGGACCGACGGCCGGCTGATCGCGCCCCGACGACCGCGCCAGGCGAGCGTCGGCATGAGCAGACATTGGACGATGGGTGCTGCGACTTTCGACGCCGTGGGCGCCGGGTCGCGAGGGAGGGAGCCGCCGCGGACCGTTCGGCACGCCCCGCCGCGCAGCGTACGTCGCGCCGGGAACCGGCGACATGCGGCGCGGACTATTCGTCCTGCGTGATCCGCCGCAGGCGCCGAAGAACCGCACCGACCGCCCACTCACGGTCTCGCTGACGAGCGCGGCTGCCCCCGCCAGCGCGATCGGGACGAGGGCCACCACGTGCACCACGGCCGCGAGGGCCACGGCCGTCGCCGGATCCAGGCCGAGGCCCGCGCCGACGGCCGCGGCTGCCAGGTCGTAGGTCCCGACGTAGCCGGGGGCCGCGGGCAGCACCGTCGCAAGTGCCCCTGCGGCGCCGATGATCACCGCCGTGCCGAGTTGCAGGGTGATCCCGAGCGACGCTGCCGCCGCGAGGTAGAGGCCGGCGTCGAGCATCCAGGCCACGAGGCTGAGCGCACCGGCGCTCATGATCACGCCCCGGCCCGGGTACAGCGCGCCCGCCAGCAGGTGCCGCCCGAACGCCGCGGCGCGCTGGCGCAGGCCGACCGGAGAGGCAGACACGGCCCCACCCAGCCGCTGCCCGACGACCCCCAGGACCAGCCCGCCCGCGATCCCGATCGCGAGGGTCACCGCCGCGACCCCGACGACCAGCACGGGCACCGGGGCGAACATCGAGGCGACGAGCACCAGCACGGCCAGCGCGACGAGGTCGATCAACCGCTCCAGGAGCACCGTGCCGAGAACCTTGCCGAAGGCGCGGTTGGCGGCACGGGCAACCACGCCGGCCCGCGCCGGCTCACCGAGCCGCGCGGGGAGTGCCGCGTTCCCCAGGTACCCGATCAGGAGGGCTCGAAGGACGAGCCCGAACGGGAGCTCCGCCCCGTCGCCGCCCTCGACCGAGCAGCAGTCGCCAGCGCGCGGACCGCACGACGACCTGGACCGCCAGGATGCCGACGGCCAGCGCGAGGGGCTCGGGTCGGGCCTGCCGGACGACGGCGAGCGTCCGGGACGGATCCACGGCCGCGACGAGGAGCGCGATCGCGACGCAGCTCGAGACGATCCCGACCACGATCAGGCTCCGCAGGCGCAGGCCGCCCGTGGAGCCGCCGGTGGTCACCCGGGACGCTCGCCGATGTAGAGCGTCTGCTTGCCCATCAGGCGCCATGCGGGCGGGAACGCCAGGTAGGCCCGGACAAGGGCGGGGTGCTTCGGCAGGCGGCTCTTGGTGGAATACGGCAGGAACCGCGTCCGGACCTCGATCGTTCGCAGCCCGGCCAGCTCGGCCGCCTCGACGAGGCTGCGCTCGGTGAGCGCCACGTGGTGATCGATGAAGTCCCAGTAGGCCCCGCCCACGAGCCGGATGTTCGGCTGGAGCACGACGAGGCGGCCCTTCGGCCTCAGCAGGTCGCGGGCAACCTCCAGCTGGCGCAGCACGTCGCCGCTCGTCGCCAGGTGCTCGAGGTAGTTGCTCATGAACACGCCGGCAAAGTGCCCGGCCGGCAGGACGCCCGCCAGCTCCAGGCCGTTCGCCCGGACGAACCGGACGTCAGGCGGAAGGTCGCCCGCGGTGTCTCGAAGGTCCGTCGCCCAGCGCTCGGCCCGGGCGACGTTGGCGATGAAGTAGCCCCGGTCGCAGGCGATGTCGAGCACGGGCCCCGGCGGGATCAGGCGGTCCAGGTACGGCGCCAGCACGCGCCACAACGCCAGCTTCTCCCGGTGGTCGCCCTCCGGGAAACGGCGCCGGTAGATCTCGTCGGGGACATCGGAGCCTTCCAGGTCGGCTTGCTCGTCCGTCGATCGTCAATTCCTCCTGTCGGCTGCCACGGACGATAGCAGGGCCGGGAACCCGCACGCACCGCGGCGTGGAAGGTACGGTAAGCCGTCAGAGTTTTGGGCAATTCCGATTCCAGCGAGGTGATCGAGAACGACCTAGGGTGGCGGATTGAGCCTTCGGGGACTCACAGCCCAGGGTTGGACCGCCTCGCGCTGCCGTCCACACCCTCTACGCCCGCATCCGGGACGACGGAAGCCACGCGGCCGTCGTGCGCGCGGCCCCGGACCGCCGTGGCCGGCCGCTCTTCGCGGGCGCTGCCGTGGTCCGTCCGCGCTATGCGATTGTGAATTCGAGGGCGGAGGGACCGATCGGGATGAGCACTCCGTCTCGGAGGACCCAAAGGTGCGCCTGATGATCGCCCGGGGTCAGATCGCGCGTCGGGGACTGGCGCGTTGAAACGCAATACCCCATCTGCGTCGGACGCAAGAGGGGCCGCGGCGATGGGATGGGAGTCAGCATCCAGCGTGACGTAGACGGCCTGAAGGTTCGCGCCAGCTGTCGGCGGTCGGATGGCCCCAATCGCGACGAGTTCCGTTCCCGCTCGCGGGCTCGAGGCGCTCTTCGACGTAGTGGCCCACTCGACGTCGGCTGCCAGTCGGAGCGCCTCGGGTCCTCGAGGAGGATACCCGTCCCCCGTGTAGGTCCACACCCACGCCGCGCCCTCGGCGGTGGGACGATACTCCGAAGGAGCAAGGCCACTGTCGCGGACGATCGACGCCGCGGAGAGCCCGTCGATTGGCTCGATCCCCTGTTCGATCGCGCTCAGAATGACAGGTGCATGACTCTCTTGGAGGTTTGGTGTTCATCTCCTCGTCGGTGGCGTTTTCGTCCGGTGTAGAAGAATAGCCGAACTCTTCCACAGGGAGGAAGAGACGGTGGCGAAGGCCACTGGGGGTTGGTGGTTCTCAGATGCTACGAGACAGCGCGCTGACGGTGCCTCGGAAGCGTAGGTGGGCAACCGCCGCCGGACATCCTGCGAGGATCTGGACATCCAGAATGGCGGCGACGCGAGAGCGCGCACGTGCGTTCAATTGCGGGCGCGCTCGATCACAATTGGAACGCGATCACGACGAGGAAGGACTCCATGGCGATCACTAGGACGCGGCGGGTGGGCAGGAGGGCCGCCAATCCGTGCGAGACGCGGGTGATGGCGATGACTGCTGCGACGACCAGGATCGAGAGTAGAATCGTCCTTGCGTATGAAGCGAGTAGTACGATCGAGGAGGTCCCGACCGCCGAGGACTGCCGCGGCGAGAGTCGTTACGACTGTCGCCGCGGGTGACGTAGAGCCTTCTTGATGCCATGAACGCGCCGTAACGACGCCGAGACGCTGTATGCGCACGATAAGGACGAGTGCGTACATAACGACAACGAACGTCAATCGCATGCTGCCGGGATCCAGCAGGTCGACCTCCCAGCTCCAGATCCCAGCGCCTGCCCAGTAACCCATCTGCATCAGCACGGCCGCCAGTCCGGGCGCGCCGATGATCATGGCCAACACTGCAACAGAGAGGCTCCACCGAGCGCCACCGCCCCGACGAGTTGGATGAGCCCCGGCCGACCCCCTGCGAGGGCGGCCATCACGACGCTTGTTACGGCGACGCCAAGACCGACGATCCCATATTGGTAGCTCCACGCCAGTCCGAGGGGCACGAGAGCGCCAAGCACCAAGCCGGCTGCGAGCCGCCGCGGCCCGGTGTTCGAAGGGTCCTGGAACATCAGGGCGCAGACCAGCGTGGGCATCAAGACGAGCAGGCTTACGAGCAGCACGCTCGGCGGCGCTGCTGCGAACGCGGCGGCGACGAGGATCGCCAGAACCATCGGCACGACGACGGCGCACACGCGATGGATCCGCCCCGGTGCGGCGCCGGCCGCGTCGCAACAACAGGACGAGGATCCCCGCGGTG